>DEQW01000005.1 GCA_002360635.1 Flavobacteriaceae bacterium UBA3356
AAACTTAAGATGTATAACCGCAAAAGCGGAAAGGTTGTGTACATTTATTCCATAACTGCGGTTATACGCGAACGATGCTAGACTTGAGAAGAATTAAACAATATATCATAACTTATTTTCCAAATAGGCAGAAAGTCGTAACAAACTAATTTGTTTCTCGTCTTATAAGAAAATATCTATCTATGAGAAGATTTGTACTCGCTATTGCCTTATTTTCAACAATAATTTCACAGGCTCAAATAGTCGGAAAAGTAACCGACACCAACGAAAACCCACTTCCATTTGTCAACATTTATCTAAAAGACTCTTACAAAGGTACAACCACAAACGACTCAGGTAATTATCGATTAGATATTTCAGAAACAATTGAATACGAAGTCATTTTTCAATTTTTAGGATATAAAACGCTTACTAAAACCATTGACGCCACTTCTTTTCCATACGTGTTAAATGTAAGATTGGAAGAAGAATCGGTCAGTCTTGACGAAGTAGTTGTCTCTAACAACGAAGATCCTGCCTATCGAATTATCCGCGAGACGATTGCAAAACGTAAAATAAACCTTGAAAAAATCGCTGCTTATACCGCAGATTTCTATTCCCGTGGCATTTGGCGCGTTGAAGATTTGCCTGAAAAAGTACTGGGGCAAGAAATAGGCGACTTTGACGGAGCACTCGATTCTACAAGAACGGGAATCATTTATCTTTCTGAAACGATAAGCGAAATTGCTTACCAACAACCCGATGATTTCAAAGAAAAAATAATTGCCAGTAAAGTAAGTGGTAACGATAATGGCTTTAGCTTTAACAGTGCACAAGATGCTAATTTTTCGTTTTATGAAAACTCGATCGACCTTAACGCTTCCATTGTTTCGCCCATTGCTGATAACGCTTTTAACTATTACCGGTACAAACTCGACGGAATTTTTTACGAAGGCGATAAGCTTATCAACAAAATAAAAGTCACCCCAAAACGTCCAAAAGATCGAGTATGGGAAGGATTTATTTATATTGTAGAAGACGATTGGCAGCTCTACGGAACCGAACTTAACACTACGGGTTCGGCCATTCAAGTACCGATGGTCAACAAACTCTTATTTAAGCAAAACTTTAAATTTGACCCTAAAACCGACAGTTGGGTAAAACGATCGCAGACCATTGATTTTAGTTTTAAATTTTTAGGTTTTCAGGGGGATGGACAGTTTATTGCCGTATACAGCAATTATGATTTTCAACCTCAATTTTCTGAAAAGTCTTTTACAAACGAAGTACTTTCCTTTGCTGAAGAAGCCAATAAAAAAGATAGTCTTTTCTGGAAAGGCACACGACCCGTTCCGCTCACCGATGAAGAGTTGAAAGATTATATAAAGAAAGACAGCATACAAGAACTTCGGAAATCGAAGAAGTATTTAGACTCGGTTGATGCAGTTTCCAATAAACTGAAACCACTGGACATCATCACCGGATATTCCTATAAAAATAGCTATGACAAATGGAGCGTGAGCTACGACGGAATTTTCCCCGGTATCAATTTCAACACCGTTCAAGGGTGGAATGCCAGTGCCGGACTTCGATATTTTAAGTGGTACGATGAAAACCAAACCGAATGGCTTTCCATTTACGGTGATGCGAATTATGGAATTTCAGAAGACAGATTGCGTTTTACCGGTGGAATCACAAAGAATTTTAATCGCACCAATAGATTACGGTTGTCTCTTTTCGGCGGAAGTAAAGTACAACAGTTTAATGCCGAAGAACCTATTTCACCTATTGTAAATACAGTTTCCACCCTTTTCTTTGAGCGAAATTATATGAAGCTGTACGAACTGAATTACGCCAAAGCTGCTTATAGCCAAGAACTCTTCAACGGGTTGCGTATTTTCACCAACTTTGGATACGAGCAACGGAAACCACTATTTAATAACACCTATTATGTAACCATCCCTAATGATGATGTTTCATATACGTCAAACAATCCATTAAACCCTTCCGACTTTAGCAATGCGGCGATTGATGAGCATGATATCTTTAAAACAGGCATTAGAGCCGATATTACCTTTGGTCAAAAATATATGACCTACCCAGATGGAAAGTATAATTTAGGAAACAATAAGTACCCGGCACTTTCTATAACCTTTGAAAATGGTTTGGGCGCATCAAATGACGACTATAATTACAGCCAGTTACGAGCAAGTTTATATCAATCTATCAACACCGGAAATAAAGGTGAGTTTGCCTACCGATTGAAAGGGGGAACGTTTTTTAATGGTGACAACATCAGTTTTGTAGATTACCAACATTTCAACGGAAACCAAACGCGCATAGGTACTTCTTCAAACTACACCAATGTATTTAATTTACTCCCATACTATCAATTAAGCACGAACAAAAACTATTTTGAAGGGCATTTAGAACACGATTTTAAAGGATGGATTTTAGGAAAAATCCCCGGTATTAATCAGCTGAACTTTAATTTAGTGGCGGGAGCGCATCTTTTAAGTATTGAAAACAACAAGCCGTACAGCGAATTTTCAGTAGGTATAGACAATCTTGGTATTGGAAACTTCCGTTTTTTACGATTGGATTATGTTCGTTCGTATTATAACGGAACAAGCGATGGCGCCTTCGTTTTCGGGTTGAAATTTTTAGGGTTTTTAGACTAATTTTTATCCTCTAACAAAGGAACAAATCGAAATTCACCATATTCATTTTTTTCAAACTCTTTTTCCGAAGTACGTGTAAAAACGGTCATAATCTGAACGTCCTCACCTACAGGGATAACAAGCTTCCCCCCTATTTTCAGTTGTGCCATGAGAGGTTTAGGAACAAATGGAGCCCCAGCTGTAACAACTATACCATCGTATGGGGCTTCTTCTGGTAAGCCTTTGTAGCCATCACCAAAAATTAAACGTTTAGGACGGTAGCCTAGCTTTGGTAAAAAGCGTTTTGTTTTTTTAAAAAGTTCATTTTGACGTTCTATTGAAAACACGGTGATTCCCATTTCTAACAAAACAGCGGTTTGATAGCCACTTCCTGTTCCTATTTCAAGTACTTTATCGCCTTTTGTAACTTCTAACAATTCAGTTTGCCTTGCTACCGTATACGGTTGCGAAATAGTTTGATCTGCAGCAATGGGAAACGCTTTATCAACATACGCATGCTCGATAAAACTAGAATCCATAAACAAATGTCGCGGTATCGCATTCACGGCCTCTAAAACACTTTTATTTTCTATTCCTTTGGCTTTTAAGGTTTCAACCAAACGTTTTCGCATTCCTTTATGTGTATAGGTATCTTTCACGGCAATTAACTTTTAAGTTACAAAATAAAAAAACTTTTTAGTTAGAAATGGTAAAAAAGCGAGATATATCAACATAAATTCAATAATAAATAAGCGTTTCTTTTATATCTGAAAAAAGCGGCAGACAGTCAATTGTTTATGAAATTGTAAATCTTGATACACCTTCGTAATTTACCTCGAAAACCGTTACCTTTGCGAAAAACAGAAGCCGATGCTAAAAGCCGGAGTGTTAGGTGCCGGGCACCTTGGGAAAATTCATTTAAAATTACTGGAGCAATCTACTAAATATGAATTAGTAGGTTTTTACGATAAAGACAAAAAAGCTTCAGAAAAAGTTGAATCTGAATTTGGTTACAAAAGTTTTCCTTCCATGGAAGCTTTAATTGAAGCCTGTGATATGGTTGATGTAGTAACACCTACATTGTACCATTTTGATTCCGCAAAACAAGTAATTGAAGCCGGTAAACATTTGTTTATCGAAAAACCGATTACACATACAGTTCCAGAAGCTGAAGCATTGCTGGAGTTGGCAAAAATCCACAACATTAAAGGACAAGTAGGTCAAGTGGAACGCTTCAACCCTGCATTTATGTCGGTAAACCATAAGATTAAAAACCCGATGTTTATCGAATCGCACCGCTTGGCAGAATTTAATCCGCGCGGTACAGATGTTTCGGTTGTGTTGGATTTAATGATTCACGATATCGATGCTATTTTGAGTGTTGTAAAATCAAAAGTAAAAGAAATTCACGCCAGTGGTGTTTCAGTTATTAGTGAAACGCCCGACATTGCCAATGCTCGAATCGAATTTGAAAACGGTTGTGTCGCCAACCTTACGGCTAGCCGAATTTCAATGAAAAAAATGCGAAAAGCACGATTTTTTCAGCGTGACGCCTACATTTCTGTAGATTTTTTAGAGAAGAAATGTGAAGTGGTGAAAATGAAGGATGCCCCAAAAAAACCAGATGATTTTGCAATGATTCTTACCAATGCAGAAGGGATTAAAAAACAAATCTATTTCGACAATCCTAAAGTAGATAACAACAATGCTATTTTAGACGAATTAGAAACCTTTGCCGATGCTATCAATAATAATACAACTCCAGTAGTTAGCTTAGAGCAAGGCACCGAAGCATTGCGAGTGGCGATGCAAATAATTTCGAATTTTAAAACATTATAAATACTATGAAAAATATAGCAGTAATTGGAGCAGGAACCATGGGAAATGGAATTGCCCATACCTTTGCACAAAGTGATTATAAAGTACAATTAATTGACATCTCGCAAGATTCTTTAGATAAAGGAATGGCCACCATCACCAAAAATTTGGATAGAATGGTCGCTAAAGAAAAAATAAGCGAAGATGACAAAAAACGTACCCTTGCTAATATTACCACATATACCAACCTAGAGGATGGTGTAGAGTATGCTAGTTTAGTGGTTGAAGCAGCCACTGAAAATTTAGACTTAAAATTGAAGATTTTTAAAGACCTTGATCAATTCTGTTCAGATGACACCATCTTAGCTAGTAATACTTCTTCTATTTCTATTACTGAAATTGCGGCGGTAACGTCACGTCCAGAAATGGTAATCGGGATGCACTTTATGAATCCTGTGCCAATAATGAAGTTGGTTGAAATTATTAAAGGCTACAGTACAAGTGCTGAAACCTACAACACAGTTGAAGAGCTTTCAAAAAAATTAAACAAAGTACCTGTAGAAGTAAATGATTACCCAGGCTTTGTTGCTAACCGTATTTTAATGCCAATGATCAACGAAGCCATTGAAACGTTGTACAATGGAGTTGCTGGTGTTGAAGAAATTGATACCGTAATGAAATTAGGAATGGCTCACCCGATGGGACCTTTACAATTAGCTGATTTTATTGGGCTGGACGTTTGTCTTTCTATTTTAAACGTAATGTACGACGGATTTAAAAACCCAAAATACGCACCGTGCCCATTATTGGTAAATATGGTGATGGCAGGAAAAATGGGAGTGAAAAGCGGAGAAGGTTTTTACGATTATGCCGAAAGCAAAAAAGCGGAAACCGTATCAAAACAGTTTGCTAAGTAATTTTCCTTGCTAATCCAAAAATTGAAGTCCTAAACCGGGCTCTAAGCTGAGTCGAAGAGCCTTTTTTTATAAAAATATGGCAAAAATAATCCCTTTTAAAGCTGTACGTCCTACCCGTGATAAAGTGAGTCTTATTGCTGCACGGTCGTACGACAGTTATACCCCAGAACAAAGGGAATCGCGCCTTCGGGATAATCCGTTTTCGTTTTTGCACATTGTAAATCCTGGCTATAAATACCATAAAGAAATTTCTGGCGAACAACGTTATTCGTTGGTTAGAAACCGCTATCAGGAATTTAAAGAAGATGGTGTTTTTATGGAAGATGAAAAACCTAGTTTTTACATCTATAAAATTGTAAACCGGGATGGTCTTGAATTTAACGGAATCGTCGCTGCAGCCAGCACGGAAGATTACAAAAATAATGTGATAAAAAAGCACGAAGAAACCCTTCAATATAAAGAAGTTGTTTTTAAAGAATATTTAAAAACAGTTGGGTTTAATGCTGAAGCTGTACTACTCACCCATCCTGATAATGCAGAACTTTCCGCAATTGTAAGTAACGTAATGGAAACCCGCGCGGAGTATGAGTTTACAACTACCTATCGCGATACGCATTATTTATGGAATGTAGATGATGAAACCACTGTTTCAAAAATAAAAGAAGTGTTTTCTGAAATGGAAAGCCTTTATATTGCTGATGGTCATCACCGTAGTGCATCTTCTTTTTTATTGGCTGAAGACCTAAAAGAAGCAGATGACAATCACACCGGAAACGAGCCATACAATTACTTCATGAGCTATTTAATTCCAGAAAGTGATTTAAAAATTTATGAATTCAACCGCTTGGTAAAAGACCTAAACGGATTGAGCAAAGAAGAGTTTTTAATTAAGCTGGATGCACTTTTCCGTATAGAAAATAGAGGTTTAGAATACTACAAACCTACCCAGAAACAGAATTTCAGTATGTATTTGGATGGAGAGTTTTATTCGCTCTATCTTCGGAAAAACAGCTACACCATCAACAATGCACTCGATGCATTGGACGCTCAAATTTTGTTTACTACCATTTTAAAACCAATTTTAGGCATTGAAGATTTACGTAACGACCAACGCATAAAATACACCGATGGAAAAAGTGATATGGCTTACGTGCAAACCGTTATCGATACGGGTGAATTTACGGTAGGCTTTGGGTTATTGCCTGTTCGTGTTTCAGAAATGAAAAACATAGCCGATGAAGGGCTGAAAATGCCTCCAAAAACTACCTTCGTATTACCCAAATTACGCAGTGGAGTCACTATTTACGAGTTTTAGATTGTTTAACATACTTTAGTTTTTACTAAAGCTTCCTATTTGTATTTTACTGTAGAAAAGAGAACGTTATGAGTATTTCAGAAAAAATAAAATCATTTAAAGAGCAATTGCCCGAAGATGTAACTTTGGTTGCCGTTTCAAAAACGAAACCTATTTCAGAAATTATGGAGGCCTACAACACTGGTCACCGTATTTTTGGGGAAAACAAGGTGCAGGAAATGGAAAGCAAATGGCAAGAAATGCCTAAAGATATTGAATGGCATATGATTGGCCATGTTCAGCGTAATAAAGTGAAATATATGGCTCCGTTTGTGAGTTTAATTCACTCGGTGGACAGCAAACGATTATTAAAAGAAATTAATAAACGTGCCAAAAACGAAGAACGCGTGATTGATTGTCTGCTTCAGGTTAAAATCGCCGAAGAGGACAGTAAATATGGCCTTGATAAAGAAGAGGCTTTAGAATTATTGGCTTCAGAAACCTTTCAGAAGTATGAAAACGTAAACGTTATCGGTTTAATGGGAATGGCTACCTTTACCGATGATGAAAAACAAATTGCGGCGGAATTTCAGAAATTAAAAAACATTTACGACAGTATAAAAGACGAATACAGCTTTAGCAAACTTTCTATGGGAATGAGCGGTGATTATAAAATTGCCATTGAAAAAGGAAGTAATTTGGTACGCGTGGGAAGTGCTATTTTTGGTGAACGGAATTACTAATAACCATATTACAATTTATATTCAGTAAAAAAGGAGAATAAGATACATGTACGCTATTTTAGATATTGAAACAACCGGTGGAAAGTACAACGAAGAGGGCATTACTGAAATAGCAATTTACCGTTTTGATGGTCATGAAATTGTAGATCAATTTAGCAGTTTGGTAAACCCAGAACGCTCTATACAGCCTTTTGTGGTGAATTTGACTGGTATAAACAACCAAATGCTTAGAAATGCACCTAAGTTTTATGAAGTGGCAAAACGTATCATTGAAATTACCGAAGACTGTATTTTAGTAGCCCACAACGCCAAGTTTGACAACCGAATACTAACCACTGAGTTTGACCGATTAGGCTATACCTATTCAAAAAAAACGCTCTGCACAGTAGAGTTATCTAAAAAGCTAATTCCCAACCTTCCTTCCTATAGCCTTGGGAAATTAGTGAAATCGTTGGGCATTCCACTTACCGATCGACATCGAGCGCAAGGTGATGCTAGGGCAACGGTTTCACTTTTTAAAATGTTGCTGAATAAGGATACTTCCAAAAACATTATTCAGGCAGCTGTTCGCAAAAATCCGAAACGCCAGTTAGAGCCTAAATTATTAGACTTCATTGCAGATGCCCCTACCGAAACAGGCGTTTATTACATGCATCGTGAGGATGGTGAGATTATCTACATTGGGAAAAGCAAAAACATAAAAAAAAGGCTCACGCAGCATTTCACTTCCGATAACAGAAAATCAAAACGCATACAGTTGGAGGTTGCCAGTGTAAGCTATGAAAAAACCGGAAGCGACCTTATTGCCCAATTAAAAGAAAGCGAAGAAATAAAACGTAACAAACCTGTTTATAATAGGGCTCAACGAAAAACATTGTTCAATAACCAGCTTACTTCCTATAAGGATCAAGACGGATACATAAACCTAACAATTGAAAAAGCAGATGCCAGAAAAAAAGCCATTACTACATTTACCAACTACCAACAAGCAAAGGCTGTACTTTTTAAAATCACCGAAGATTATAAGCTTTGTCAAAAGTTAAATGGCTTGCACAAAACACAAGGAAGCTGTTTTCAATACAGCATTAAGGAATGCAACGGAGCTTGTATAACCGAAGAATCGCCAGAAACATACAACGATCGGGTACAACAATTCTTAGAGAAAGTAAGCTATAAAAACCAACATATGCTAATTATTGACAGAGGTAGAAATGTAGAGGAGCGATCGGTTGTTTTAATTGAGGAAGGGAAATACAAAGGTTTTGGTTATTTCAACTTAAACCACCAAATAACCAATCCAGAGATTTTAAAAACACTTATCAACCCGATGCAAAACAACCGGGATGTTCAACATATTATTCAAAACTACCTTCGAAAAAATAAAAAAGTGAAGACAATGAAGCTTGAATAATTAGGTATGGTTTAATTTATTCTGACTATATTTATGTTATACTTTAATATGATAACACTAAGAATGAATAGAATATGAAACATATTATTATAACATTTATTTTTACAGGAATTTTGATTTCCTGTAATTCTTCAGACAAAACTAAAAACACAATAGAGAAATCCCAAGCAACAGAAACTGTAAGTGACAGTACATCAAACGATATCAAAAAACAATTAATTGCTATCGATACAGACGAAGCTTTAATTGCAACAGCTCTAATGGCTGCTCCCAAAGAAAATAGAGCAGAATGTAAAGTTATAGGCTATAATATGGCCGGTGATTTTGTGACACTTAAGGAAGGGGATAACGAGTTTATTGTTCTGGCAGATGACCCAAATAAACCTGGGTTTAGTGCAGCCTGCTACCACAAGGATTTGGAGCCGTTCATGGCTAGAGGTCGAGAACTTAAAGCTGAGGGTAAGACAGCGGGAGAAATCTTCGATATTAGGGAAGAAGAAGTAAAATCGGGCAAGCTGGATATGGGAAAACAAGGATCTACTCTGCATATTTATTTTGGAGATGATGAATTGTACGATCCCGAAACCTCTAAAGTAGCAGGAGCCCATTACCGTTATGTAGTCTATTTACCATTCGCAACAGCTGAATCTACTGGACTTCCTGAAAAACCTATAGGTTCTAACCATCCTTGGATTATGAATCCCGGAACACATAGAGCACATATAATGATTTCACCTTTGTCAGAAGATAAAAAGTAGTCTAATTAAGTACTTGAAAAAGATAGAGCAACGGAAGAACGACACTTTTCTTCACAGAAAACTACTTTAAACTAAGTGTTGTCCATTTGAAAAAACGATAATCTCACGTACGATGCTATTAATTAATTAAACTTAGTTATTTTTATGGCTAAAGATTATTTCCTTTGAAAACAGATAAAAGAAGTTACTGGCGTCAAAAGTTGCATGAGATTATTGCTGAGGCAGATACCCCAATGGGTAAAGTATTTGATGTTATTTTACTTATCCTCATTTTGCTTAGTGTGCTTTTTGTGATGGTAGAAAGCGTTAAAGGTCTTCCAGAAAAAGTGTACGACGTTTTATATATAGGCGAATGGGTCATAACCATCTTCTTTACCTTTGAATATATTGCCCGTATTTTAACAGTAAAAAAACCATCCACTTATATTTTCAGCTTTTATGGCATTATCGATTTTTTATCGACTATTCCACTGTATCTTTCTTTTATATTGGTTGGGAGCAATGTACTAATTACAGTAAGAGCCTTGCGGTTATTGCGAGTATTTAGGATATTAAAAATTACCCGCTATATAGGCGAAGCCAATAAATTAAAAAAAGCACTCAACGACAGTCGCCCAAAAATCTTGGTTTTTCTTTTCGCCGTATTGATTGTAGCTGTTATTTCTGGTACACTTATGTATTTAATTGAAGGGGAAGAAAGTGGTTTTAACAGTATTCCAGTAAGTGTGTATTGGTGTATCGTTACACTTACTACAGTTGGTTTTGGCGATATAGCCCCAGTTACGCCTTTGGGACAGTTTTTAGCAACCGTGATTATGATTTTAGGTTATGGAATAATTGCCGTCCCTACCGGTATTGTAAGTGCCGAATATGCTAATAAAAAAGACTATGTTCATGTAAACACACAATCTTGTAGAAATTGTGGTGCAGAAAAACACCGTGACGATGCTAAGTTTTGTCATAAATGTGGAGAAGATCTCCATCCTGAATTAAAAAAAGACAGTTAATGTCACTTAAAAAAGCTACTCTAATTTGCGTAGTGGGCCCCACTGCCATTGGAAAAACAAAACTCGCCATTGAACTTGCTCAAGCTTTTAATACCCAAATAATTTCGGCCGATTCACGGCAATTTTTCAAAGAAATGAGCATTGGTACCGCCGTTCCTTCTGCTAAAGAATTAGCGGCTGCTCCACACCACTTTATTCAGAATAAAACAATTTTTGAACCCTATAGTGTAGGTGATTTTGAAACAGAAGCACTTCAGTTATTAGACAAGTTATTTACTGAAAATGACGTGGTAATAATGGTGGGCGGATCTGGATTGTATGTTGACGCTGTTACAAAAGGACTAAATGATTTTCCCAAGATTTCTAAACAGACAAGAGAGGGACTAAATTCTGAATTAGATGAAAAGGGATTGGAAAGTCTTCAAAAAGAATTAAAAGATAAAGATCCTCTTTATTTCAGTAAAGTAGATATTCAAAATCCACACCGCATAATCCGTGCTCTGGAGGTAATCCGTACTTCAGGGAAACCGTATTCTTCTTTTCTAAATCAAAAGAAAAAAGAACGAACTTTTAAAACTATTTATGTAGGGTTAACTGCTGAACGTCAAATTATTTACGATCGCATCAACAAACGTGTAGATATAATGATGGAAGAAGGTTTATTTAAAGAAGTATCGGAACTTGTTCCCCATAAAAATTTAAATGCCCTGCAAACAGTTGGCTATCGAGAGCTTTTTGATCATTTAGAAGGAAACAGCACGTTAGAGGAAGCTGTTTCAGAAATTAAAAAAAACACCCGCAGGTTTGCAAAACGGCAAAACACATGGTTCAAAAAAAATGAGTCCATTATGTGGTTTGACTATACAACGACTGCTTCAGAAATAATTAAAACGATAAAATTAAAAAACGCCCTTTAAAAAGGGCGTTTTTTCACTTATACACTATCTTAATTAATTGTCAACTTCGTCTTTAACGACCAAACGGAATCCTTCACCGTGAATGTTGATTATCTCAACACCGTCGTCTTTTCCTAGGTATTTACGCAATTTTGCAATATAAACATCCATACTTCGAGAAGTAAAATAATTATCATCCCTCCATATTTTTGTCAATGCCAGTTCACGAGGCATTAAGTCGTTTTTATGCAATGCCAACAAACGAAGCAATTCGTTTTCCTTTGGGGAAAGCTTTATTGGATCTTCATCGTTATAGGTTAAAAAGCGAAGCTTGGAGTTTAAATGGAAATTACCAATTTCAAACTCAAATTGTTTGCTGTCCGCAATACTATCGGTCGCTTTTCTTTGAATAATGGCCTTTATTTTCATTAACAGTACTTCACTATCAAATGGTTTGTTTAAGTAGTCGTCTGCCCCTACTTTATATCCTTTAAGCACATCCTCTTTCATCGCTTTTGCGGTTAAGAAAATAATAGGAATATCTTCGTTTTTTTCACGAATTTCCTTAGCTAAAGTGAAACCATCTTTATAAGGCATCATCACATCTAAGATACAAAGATCGAAATCGTCCTTTTTAAATTTTTCAAAGCCTTCCATACCGTTTTTGGCGTGGATTACTTCATAATCGTTCATTGCAAGGTAGTCTTTTAAAACTGTCCCAAAATTGGGATCGTCCTCTACCAATAAGATTTTTTTGTTTTCAGTTTCCATAATTTAAGATATTAAGTGTATTTTTATAATGAAGGTACTTCCTTTTCCTTTCTCACTTTCCACATATACTTGTGCATCATGGTCATCAAGTATTCGTTTTACGTAAGCTAGTCCAAGTCCGTGCCCTTTTACATTGTGTATATCGCCGGTGTGTTCCCGGTAAAATTTTTCAAATATTTTCTTTTGGGTTGTTTTGCTCATCCCCATCCCCTGATCGCGTATTTTTAAGATAATGTAATCTTTTACGTTTTCAGTGTAAACATCAATTTTAGGTGCTTCTTCAGAGTATTTTATGGCGTTATCCAATATATTGACCACCACATTTGTTAAATGTGACTCATTGGCCAATACAGAAGACTTTAAAGCCCCCAAATGGCTTGCCACATAACCGCCACGATCTTCTACAATCAATTCTACGTGAGTAATGGCATCGTTTATTATATCGTGTAATTTAATCCGCTCTTTTGGCAGATCTAATTCATTTTTTTCAAGCTTTGAAATGCGCAACACGTTTTCTACTTGGGCATGCATACGGCGATTTTCATCACGTATCATTTTTAAATAACGCTGTAAAAACTCCTTGTTATCTTTAACCTTAGGATTCTTAAGCGAGTCTAAAGCAAGGTTAATAGTAGCAATAGGGGTTTTAAATTCGTGTGTCATGTTATTTATGAAATCTGACTTTATCTGCGAAATCTGCCTCTGCTTAAATATTTGTGATAAAGCACTCGCATAAGCCAGTACAATTACTGCTGTAAAAATTAAAGAAAGTACTGCCATTCCTAAAATTGAATTAAGCACTACTTTTTCTTTTTCTGAAAAATTTACATAAAGTTGGTATCCATTCAGCTCATTATCATTTTTAAACAACGGGACTACATAGGTGCTTTCAGGATTTAAAGTAAAGTCATCTGAACGTACTTTAGTTGCCAAATTATTACTGTAAACAGCATATTCAAATTTTGAATCTACCCCTCTATCTTTTAACTCTTGAGAAATTAAATTTTCAATTTCGTTTCCATCAACTCTTTTATGCAATGGCACTTTAGACGAAATATTGAAATATGCATTTTCAAATTGGTTGCGTTCAAAATCTTTCAGTCTATTAAAAGATATTTCATTAGATTCTGAAGGGTTTTCCCCATCAACCCCTGGGTTTATCCTTGTTGTTTTTTTCCGATTGGTTAATCTTTTAAACTGGATACTATCAAAATCCATGTCCAAAAAACTAGAGGACAGTTTATAATCTTCTTCTAATATCCCGTCTGAATAGACAAAAATTTCGTTTGTCCTATCGTTTTTGGTTTTATAAACCAGTTCACTAAAATTTACATTTTCGGGAACTTCAAGACTGTCAACATATTTACTGTAAACATTGTAAAAATCTTCTATTTCCCTGTCTTTAATCTGCTTGGTAACAGAAAAAAGCGTTTGTTGTACATTAAAAGTAAACTGTTCTTCTTTGGTTTGATATGAATTCGCAATCCAGTATCCTTGCACGAACATAATTCCCAGCAGCGACAAACTCATTAAGGCTATAAGTAAGGCGAATAGCTTTTTATTCATAGCCCAAAAGTAAGATTTTAACATTTAGCACAGTTTTCATTTAACCAAATGTTAACAAAAGATAATATTCAGGCCTGTTTTGCAGTATTTATAAGGTGTTCATGAACTTTTACAACTTGTTCTTTAGTAATATTTATATCGGTATTTTCAATAATAAAATCTGCCAATTCAATCTTTTTTTCGTCAGGCCATTGGTTGTCCATTCGGGACTTAATTTCGTCTTCTGTAGTATCGTCCCGTTCCAGAATCCGTTTAATTCTGATTTCTTTAGGTGCTGTAACCAATATCGTATAATCACATTCTTTATAACCTCCATTTTCAAACAATATAGCAGCTTCTTTTATGCAGTAAGCTTCGGACTGTTGTTTTGCCCAATTTCTAAAGTGTTTGGCTACTTCAGGATGAATAATTTCGTTTACTCTTTTTAGAAGCTCAGCATCATTAAAAATTTTATCGGCAACATATTTTCGGTTTAGACCATCCTTATTATATGCTTGTTCCCCTAATATATTTAGTAGTTCAGTTTTTATTTTTTCTGAAGTATTTGTAAGCTTTTTAGCTTCAATATCTGCAATATAAACAGGAACGCCCAACTCATTGAACATTGTTGCAATAGTTGTTTTACCACTCCCAATTCCGCCTGTTAACCCTACTATTTTCATTCTTTGGATTCCTGTTTAAATATTAAAAAATCTATTTTCTTGTCTTTTATTTCAACATCCCGTATGCCCGTTGGTCTTTTTGAAAGTTGGGTTAACATAAAGTTTTCTTTTTCGTTCTTTTTAGAATAATCACAAAATAACCTAAAATCATTTTTAGAGACCGAATTAAAAGCTTTTACAGGAACATTAAAGCTCACTTTGGTCACTTCGGGAATTAATTTAATGATAGTGTCGCGTGGCAAATTGATAACTTGAATAGGCAACGTAATTTCTTTTTGGGTAAACTCTTGAACGTTTAATGAAATTGACACTTCTTGTGGCGTAACGGACAATGAGTTTACTTCAGGTAGCTCAAGCGCAATATCTTCAGAAAAATTAGTGTCAATATTTTTATAGGTTTTTACTTTTGTAGTAATTGAATCAAACTTTTTTATGGTTTCCGAAGGACCTGATATTTGAACCGAATCTGGTTTAACCTCAAGTGTATCCAAACTCATGAACCCTTTTTTAAAACTGATTTCCGCTTTTGAAAAAACAGGTATTTTTTTTGAAACCAACAATTCGAGGTTAACTTTTAGAGCATCTAACGATACGTTTTTTACAGAAAGGTTTTTATTTAATTGTCCTGAAATCAACCCTATTAATTGGGCATCTGGAATAGTTACGGTTTTATTCCCTTTTGTATAGTATTTTGAAATGTTTATTGTAATTAAAGGTTGCTTCAGTTTATAGTAAAAAAACTCAAATCCGTTTGTCGTAAGGTCAAAAGAAACTTCTTCTGGGTTATTTTCTGCCAATAAAGTTTCATTGGGGATACTTGTATACCGTATGGATGCATCTACAGTCGCCGTATACTCTCTTGAAAATTTTGTAAGAACCCAAAATAAAACAGCCAAAAAGAGAAAGATCAAAAACTTTTTAATCTTACCTGTATTATATTTTCTTTTTGGTTTTGTAGCCATTATCTATTGGATATTTAATTGAAAAACAATGAAGGGAACTGTTTCTTGGGGTCCCGATTTAATAAACTAATATAGTAACTGGATCTTAAAAAAGCGATGCCATACCCAAAAAACTGTATAAACAAGGCAACGATAGATAATAACCCAATAAATAGGTTTTTATTTTTTATTGTTGAACCTATCCCTACCAACAAAATATAAATTGACAATGGTACTATTGCAAACCAACTAATTAAAAGAGAAGAAAGTATTGATGCTACTACAAAAATTACAAAGCAGGTAGGGAACCAAAAAGTTATTTTAGATGAATCAGGGTGCCATTTGTTAAGTATGGGTCTTACCAAACCAAACTTTTTTACTTGTATATGAAATTTTTGCCAAGAAATACGGCGTTTATGAAATACATACGCATTGGGTATAAAGGTTGTTTTAAATCCATTTTTTAAAATTCGATGAGAAAGATCTGGATCTTCACCAGGATGAATTTTCCCATATCCCCCCGTTTTTAAATATGCTTTTTTTGAAATACCCATATTAAAGCTTCTGGGTTCAAAATTTGTTATACTGTTTTTGCTTCCACGAATACCTCCCGTTGTAATAAAAGAAGTCATTACATAATTAATTGCCTTTTGAAGGTTTGTGAAGCTTTCGTGGGCTGCATCGGCACCTCCGTAGCAATCGCAGTAATTATTCTCAAGAAATGCTTCAACAGTAGCCAAGTAATGTGGGGGAAGCAAACAATCTGAATCTAAAATAATAAAATAGTTTCCTTTTGCTTTTTCCATACCAAAATTACGTGACAATCCTGGACCTGAATTTTCTTTGAAGAAATATGAAATATTCAGTTTTTCTGAAAATTGATTTACAACTTGTTCACTAGATTTTGAAGACCCATCTTCCACTATTACAATTTCATAAGGTCTATTGTATTTCAGTAATGTAAAGCTCTCCAAAAGCTCTTTAATTTCTTCTGGACGGTTGTAAACAGGGATAATAAACGAAAAATGGATATTCATCGCACAAATGTAATGAATAAAAAAAAGCCATCCCGTACTAGCCGGGATGGCTTTTAAAACTTATTTGAAAAAATTTTTACCTTTTAATTACTTTGTAGGTTCCAATTTCTCCATTTACAGAAACCTTCATAATATAAGTTCCTGTGCTTAAAGCAGAGATATCTAGTTCTGTAGTTACATTTCCAATAGTTTGGTCAACTACTTTTTGACCTAAAATATTGTAGATAGCTACATTTTCAATAGTATCAATTGCTCTCAATGTAAGAGCATCATCTGCTGGGTTAGGATAATAAGCAAATCCGTCAATGGTATTGTCTTCAACACCTAACAAGGTTCCATCTATCGTAATATCAGTTCTACCGCCAGTATTTACAACAAACACATAATATGTTTGTCCTGCAGTAGTCGTAATTGTAGAGGATGTTCCTGGAAGACATTGATTAGTTCCTTGCGCTACCAATGTAAGATCTGCTTCTGATGCACTTTCATCTGGTGCTTCAAAGAATGTTACTACACTTGTACCTGCAGGCGAAACAATACTTGCTGTAGCTTCTCCGTCCCCTACTGGCGTAAAGTTATACCAAACACCGTTTGCACCATCAATATTACATCCGGTTGGGTTGCCACCTTCAGTAGTTGCTGCTGGCATAGGTACGTCTGGATCTGTATAAGGAACTCCTATTTCATCCACATCGATAGAATTTGCGATCATATCGTTTGGTGGCGGTACAGGAAGACAATCTACATTTAAAGAGTAGTTTCCTACAGCACCTCCAAATCCGTGCACTAATATATAGTAGGTTGTACCATCGCCATCTCCTTGGAAAGCAACTTCAGATTGTAATCCAGTAGTTCCACAAGCGTCATCATTACCTGCTTCACAAACCAATGTTCCACAGTCTCCTGAGTATACAGATAATTTTGTGTCATAATCAGAATCACAAAGTGAAACTGTATAATCTGTAACTAAGCCTGAATCATCTGTGAACGAATACCAAACACCTGGAGCTGTAATAGAAACTCCACTACATTCTGGAGCACCACTATCTGGAGTAGCACCATCTGTTGAACCTGTAATAGTTTCGCCACAAGCAATTGGCAATGCACCTTCACATATATCATTTTCAAGAGCTGGCTCACAAGTTACGTCTAAACTGAAGTTACCTGAAGAAGTACCAAAGCCTTCTACCATAATTAAATAGGTTGAAGAACCATCTGAATAGAAAGATACTTCAGACTGTAATCCACAAGAATCATCGTTAAATGCAATTTCATTGGTAAGGTCACAAGAATCATAAACACGAACAGCTGAATCATAATCAGTTCCGCCTCCACAAAGAGAGATAGTCACTACTTCTGCATCACCACTTCCAGTGTAAGAGAAAAATTCGTCTGGTGCATCATTTCCACCTGAATTTGTGTCACTTGCAGTTTCGCCGTTTATGCTGTCTCCGCAAGATAATGCTACAGCAAATTCGCATTCGTCATTGGATGGTGGAGTACAAATTGACATAGAGAATTGCAATACTTGACCGCTATCTCCACTAGCATCGTCACAAACTTTTAATATCCATTCTCCTGAAATACTTTCCCCATCAAAAAGGTCATTAAATGAACCTCCTACTGGAGCATAAGGTCCCATATTAAATGGTGCAGTTGCTGCTGAAATATCAGCACCTCCGTCTTCAAAAACGGTTCCGTTGTATGCATCACTGCTACTTCCACCTAAATCCTCGGCAAGTACTATTTCAATTCCAGAAGGTGATACTAATGAAATATCAAGGTCTGAAGACCAACTGTGTGCAATATCGATGGTTACATTCTCAAAAGTTGCTGTTTCACCAATGGTACCAAATTCTGTAACAGTTATTGGAATTTCATTTGGTGCATTAGCACAATCTGCTGTTGAAGTATCTGCCCCATCAATATCAAAAGGTACAGCTGTTGAATCGTAGGCAGTACTATCACAATTTATAGGATCTGGGTTAGCTTCTGGAAGAGTCACCCAACCATATTGGGTTAAAGTTCCAGGTTCCATTCCCCCAATTAACGTAGTAGCTCCTGTTGCAGTATCTACAGTACGTAATTCTGAATCGAAAAGAACATTATTAAAAGCTGTCATATAAACCTGGTCAGTGTTAACATCCCATGTCATACCTTGACCAAATGCAGCATCAAAACCTATATTACCAATAGATGTTGCAGCTCCTGTTGCAGTATCGATTGAATAAAGAGTGTCATCAACGATATCATAAGTATATGCATTCCCGTCACCGTCTATTGCCAATGCAATAGCTACTGCGCCAGAAGTGCCCAAAGTACCTATTAAAGTACCTGAAACGCCACCTATATCTATGCTATAAAAGTCTGTAGTGGTTGTGGCATATAAATTTCCGTCAGCCGGATTAAACTCTAAACCGGTTATATCTACTACACCTACGTTACCAAGAGAAGTGTATGTTCCGCTAGCGACATCAACACTGTAAGCTTCACCAACATTGTCAATTACATAAATTGTTTCAGGGTCATTAATATCAACAGCTCCAGCTCCTTCAAAATTTGCTCCTACTGGTGCAGAAGGTCCTATTGCATTAAATACGGATGGATCTGCAGGATCGAATGATCCAACCATAGCTGCAGCATTTTCAACAGCATAGGCAACGGGATCATTATTTCCTCCGCCACCGCCACCGGTAGCAAGGATTTCAACTTCCCAACCCAATCTGTTGATTACTCCAGAAGCATTATGCTCAAATGTTAATGAGCCCGATGTTCCTGAAAAAAGAGCAGATCCGTTAGATGCAATCATATCTGCTAAATCTATATCTCCTTCATTTATTCCTCCATCGGAGTTATCAAACAACACTGTTCCAGAAGTATCTGGGCCATCATAAATTTTTAGCCAATCAAAAGTCGCGAAAACAATAAAATCTAAAAACTCTATTTCAGTTGCACCATCAAGTGTTGTAGTAGTCACACAACTGCAGTTTTCGTAGTTTCCTGGATCACCATCTGTATTAGTGCCCCCAGGACCACCATTGTCATAGAAAAAATCTCCAACGGCTACTGGAAACGTTTCTGTCGCACCAGTAGTTGGGATAATGTCGGCCAATGAGGCTTTATGGTTTTGTTGTTTGAAATATCGTCTTAAACGTTGACTTTCTTCAGTAGAAAAATAATTTAAGACACTTCCTGATTTATTAGACACTTTAGAAAGTCTTGTTAAAAGTGCTTCAATTGTGACTGAAGGTGCCGCTTTTGAAATACTTTTGGCAGCTTCAATCTCTTGCTGAGAATTATCATCTAATGATGATTGAACTACTTGTGCATCCATGGTCAGTGCAAAACCGAACATCACGCACAAAAGTGAGGTAATTTTTTTCATAATTAAAATTAGAGTTTAGTTAATATTAGCTTAAAAGTATTCAAAAAAAATCTTAAAGACAAGGAAACTGACAGCAAAACAATAAACCAACCTACTTATCGTTACTATTTTAACAAAAAAAAAGACCCACACATCGTGCAGGTCTTTACATTTTTATCAGTCAAAAGTTATTATTCCTCAAAAGCTTCGATTACAGCATCGCTTACACCAACATTTGAAAAACCTCCATCATTGAATAAGTTTTGAAGTGTTACGCGTTTAGTTAAATCACTAAATAAGGTAATTGTATAATTAGCACAATCTATTGCTGTTGCATTGCCCAGAGGGGACATTTTATCTGCATAGGATATAAAGCCATCAAACCCTTTTACTCCTTTTCCAGCTGTGGTTGGCGTAGGTGATTGTGAAATGGTGTTTACGCGCACTTTTTTATCTCTTCCGAAGAAATATCCGAAACTTCTAGCAATAGACTCCAAATACGCTTTATTATCTGCCATATCGTTATAATCTGGAAATACTCGCTGTGCGGCCATATAGGTTAACGCAACTATACTTCCCCATTCGTTCATAGCATTTTTTTTATATAATACACTCATTGTTTTATGAAAAGAAACTGCTGAAATATCCCATCCTTTGTGGGTCCAGTCGTAGTTTTGATCAGTATAGTGTTTTCCTTTTCGAACGTTAACAGACATTCCTATAGAGTGTAAAACGAAATCTAACTTTCCGCCCAAAATTTCAGTTGCTTTTTCAACAAGGTTTTCTAAATCTTCCATATTGGTTGCATCTGCAGGGATGATTTCAGAATTTGTTTTCTTTGCCAACTCGTTTATCTGTCCCATACGTAAAGCTATAGGTGCGTTTGTCAATACAAAAGTTCCGCCTTCTTCGTGTACACGCTCGGCTGTTTTCCATGCGATGGAATTTTCATCCAATGCGCCAAAAATAATTCCTCGTTTTCCTTTTAATAAATTATATGCCATATCTAGTTGCTTAGGTTATTTTCAATGTTTTATTATGTAAATATACGTTTTAATTCAGTAATTCTTTAGCGTGCGCCAACGCAGAATCGGTTACTTTCTTTCCTCCTATCATTTGCGCGATTTCAACAATACGTTCTTCTTCGGTTAACGTTTTTAATCGAGTAACAGTAACATTATTGACATCTTCTTTATACACCTTAATATGTTGTGCTCCTTTCGATGCTATTTGCGGCAAGTGTGTAATGCTTACCAATTGCATGCCTTGGCTCATCCCATCCATAATAGCCGCCATTTTATTTGCAATCTCACCAGAAACCCCTGTATCAATTTCGTCAAAGATAAGGGTAGGCAAGGTTTGATATTCTGCTAAAACCGCTTTAACGGCTAACATAATCCTGCTCATTTCGCCACCGGAAGCTACTTTCTTAATAGAACCCATTGTAGTGCCTTTGTTGGCAGTAAATAACAACTCAAGCGTATCTGTTCCATTTTCACGAAGAGTTTCTGTATGGGTTAATTTGAAGTCGAAACGCGCATTTGGCAATCCAAGTTTTGCTAAAATAGCTTCTAACTTTTCTTTTAATTTAGGAATTACCTTTTCACGAGAATTATGGATTAACCCACCTGTTTTTCTTACCTCACCTTGTAAAGTAATTACTTCTTTTTCTAGGTTCTCAATACGGGCATCCAGATTATTTGTATTAGTGATACTAGTCTCTAGCTCGTTTTTAATATCCAATAATTCTGAAACTGTTGCAACATTATGCTTTTGTTGTAATTTATGAAGTGTTTGCAGCTTTTCGTTAATTTCTAAAAGTTGCTGCGGATCAGCTTCTATTGACGTCGCTATCTGTTCGGTTTCTTCACTTAAATCATCTAATTCAATAATCACGCTGTTCAACCGTTCCCAAAGCGAATTATAAACCGAGCCATAATTTTTTAACTGGTTTAATGCTGCCCGTGCTTCTTTTGCCGTTTCAAGCGTTCCTATTTGCTCTTCAGAAAACAACTGAACTACTTTTGAAAGTGTTTCCTGTATTTCTTCCGCATTACTTAAGGTTTCATAGGTTTCTTCCAATTGGTCTTGATCAATACCTTCTAAATTTGCTTCTTCTAATTCGGTAAATAAAAAGGTGTTGTAATCGATTTCTTTTGAAGCTTCGCTTTTTTCAATTTTAGCATTTTCTAAGGCTTCAGAAGTAGTTTTGTAACGCTGTAATTGTTCAGAATATGTATTTCGTAAGGAAGAATTATCCGCAAGCGCATCTATCACTTTCATTTGATAATTTTCTTCAGCTAAAGAAAGCGTTTCGTGCTGACTATGAATATCGACCAAGTGTGGGCCAACCGCCTGTAGTTGTGAAAGTGTAACCGGCGTATCGTTTATAAATGCACGTGATTTACCACTGGGTAAAATTTCTCTTCGAATGATGGTATGCGCATCATAATCCAGATCGTTTTCTTCAAAAATAGTTTGTAATTTGAATTTTTCGATCGCAAATTCAGCTTCTATCACACACTTTTTTGAAGCATCTTTCATACTGCTCAAATCGGCACGTTTACCTAACACCAAGGACAATGCTCCTAAGAGAATGGATTTTCCCGCCCCCGTTTCACCAGTAATAATCGTCAGTCCATTATTGAAGTCCATACGGATGTCTTCAATTAAGGCATAATTTTTTATGGAAATAGTTGTTATCACAGCTGTAAATCAAGTTAAGTTTCCAATTATTCTAAAAGTAAAAATACAGTTTTGGAAACAACTTCTAATGTAAAATGGTTTTTTTACAACAGCAAGAAAAAAAGAAGTAGATTAAAATTTAATTTCGCTCCAATTACTACGTTTTGTAGGAGCCATTTTGTTTAAGTTTTCAACTAAATCCACAATATCCACACTGGGCCCACCACTGAATATACTCTGTATTTCATCACTTTTAGCATCAAAAAATGTGCGTAATATAAATGAGTTTGGCCGTCGGTTATTAATTTTTGCAAGTGTTTCGATGGCACCAATAATAGCTTGTTTCCCTTCTTTAGGGTTTTGCGACATTACATCTAAGCCTTTTCTATGATAATCGTACATGGCAGTGTGAAATTCTTGATATACGTTTGAAAGCACTGCTTCATTATAACGGTAACGGGTTTGGGTACCATCGGTAGGTTTCCAGCCTGAAAAATTGCTAGAAGCAGCTGTATTTACAATTTGTTTGGCCGTTTCAAAATATTCCTGCCCGCCGTTAAGCTCAAAGGTATCTGCGTCTAACCCAATAACAGTATATACGTGGTAAGCTATAACTGAAATTAAATTTGAATTAAACGTATTTAAATTGAAATTCAGCGGTTGAAACTCAGTATAATCAAAACTGAACTGACGGTCATTATAGTTATAAATTGGCGTATCGTACGTTGAATTAAACGTAGGCCTAGCCGCTTGAATTTGAATGGTTGCCGTGAAAGAGTTCGATTCAAAATCTGAAATAATAATCGACATATTACAATCTATTCGCTCTTGGTTTTTATAAACCTTAATAGTCCATGTGGTTGTGTTTATAAAATCGGTCAATTCTTGCTGAAGCGTTCTAAACACTTGTAAATTGGGTTGTCCTGTTTGTTCAGCGTCTACTACAACGGTACAATTAAGCTCTTGTGCCTGTGTAGAAAATGAAAGGGTAAGAACGGAAAGTAATAGTAAAAATCTACGCATCTATTTGTTGTATAATGTATTGTAAAATATCGTTTGCAACTTCGGTCTTTGGTTTAACAGCAAAAGCCTCTACTTTATTGTGTTTGTCGATTAAAGTCACTTTGTTCGTGTCTGCTTTAAACCCAGCACCTTTGTCTTTGAGCGAATTTAAAACAATTAAATCTAAATTCTTTTTTTTCAGTTTGCTTTTTGCATTTTCAAGCTCGTTTTGAGTTTCCAATGCAAAACCAGTTAAAAATTGATGTTCTTTTATTTCGCCTAACGACTTTAAAATATCCTGTGTTTTTTCTAACTGAATCGTTAATGTAGCATCATTCTTTTTTATTTTTTCTGAAGCAACATCTTTCGGTCTATAATCTGCTACTGCCGCACTTAAAATAGCAATATCACATGAAGCAAAATGGTTACGGGCAGCTTGGTACATTTCTTCTGCTGAAGTAACTGAAATCACCTCAACAAGACTATGATTTAAACTTAAACTCACAGGACCAGAAACCAATACCACCTCAGCACCTAGTTTTGCAGCTGTTTCAGCAATGGCATATCCCATTTTCCCACTAGAATGATTGCCAATAAAACGAACGGGATCAATGGCTTCATAAGTAGGGCCAGCTGTAATCAATACTTTTTTACCGTGTAAAGGTGATTTATTTTGAATGTCTTTTTCTAGAAAAGAAACAATGTGTTCAGGTTCTGCCATACGACCTTTTCCTGTTAAACCACTTGCCAGTTCACCTTCTTCAGCAGGAATTTGAATATTTCCGAAGGAATTTAATTTATTGAAAGTTTCAGTAGTACTGGGATGTTTGTGCATGTCCAAATCCATCGCTGGAGCAAAATAAACAGGACATTTTGCCGAAAGATACGTTGCCAACAATAGGTTGTTGCTGGTACCGTTTGCCATTTTGGAAAGTGTGTTGGCTGTTGCTGGCGCTATCACAAATAAATCTGCCCAAAGGCCTAACTCAACATGGTTATTCCATTGGGCATTTTCATCTTCTTCATTGGTAAATGAAGATAAAACTTCGTTTTTAGAAAGTGTAGAAAGTGTAAGTGGAGTGACAAAATCCTTAGCTGAAGGTGTCATGACCACTTTTACGTTAGCTCCTTTTTTAATTAATAGTCTAACTAAAAAAGCAGCCTTGTAAGCGGCAATACCGGCTGTAACGCCAAGCAACACATTTTTACCGCTTAAAATAGACATCTTTTTACTTATCTAATTCTTCTTCCTTGGTGTTACGGTAGTAAATTTTGTCGTTTAACCACTCCTCTACTGCAAGTGCGTGAGGTTTTGGTAAACGTTCGTAGAACTTAGAAACTTCAATTTGTTCCTTGTTTTCAAAAATTTCTTCCAAACTGTCATTGTAGGTAGCAAATTCATCTAGTTTTTCAAGAAGTTCTTTCTTGATGTCTCCGTTAATTTGCGTAGCTCTTTTCGAGATAATTGAAATGGCCTCGTAAATATTTTCAGTTGGCGCGTCAATTTTGTTCTTATCAATCGTCGTTGTATTGATAGGAGCTTCAGAATTTTTAATATCTATCATAATTCTTGTTTTAACTTTTTGGTTCTGTCTCGCCTAAGCGTTCCGTTATATCTTGTGCAATTATATCTGCTTCGGCTCTTAAATCGGTATCGCTATAATACTTTAAAAATTTATTGTAATATTCTTTTGCTGCGATTAGTCGTTCTTCTTTTAACGAAGGAATACTAAGTAAAGCCAGTTCATAAGCGGCTTGCAATCTTCCGAAGAAAGCATCTTTTCTATATTTTGAACCGGGAAAATCTGCAATAAAGTTGTCATACGATTCAATTGCCGGTCTGTAATCGCCTATATATTCGGCTATTTTTAAATTTTGATGGGCAATTTCAATATTCTTTTTTTCAATTTTTCCTTGTAATTCAGCAACCAGTTTGTTGGCTTCCAGCCTTTTTTCTGACTCTGGATATTTATTGATATAATTTTGAAGTTTCTCCAAGGCCGTATAGGTGTCTTCTTGATCTAACGAATAGCGTGGAGAAAGCTCATAATAACTTTTTGCAGAGCGGTATGCAGCAACTTCTACACTATCACTTTGCGGATAAGACGTTTCAAAACGTTCAAATTGATATCCTGCCAAATAATAATCTTCTAAGTTGTAAAAGGTATTGGAGTATAAAAACATAAGCCGTTCCCCTTGAGGTTTTCCACGATAAACAGGTACAATCTGCTCAAATAACTTTAAAGCTTTTTTGTATTTTCCTTGTTTATACAATGAATCTGCCAAGGCATATTTTTTCCCTGTATCATCAGATGATAACACCTTTTGATAGTTACTACAGGAACTTAAGATAATTGCGGCAAAAAGTAATAAAAAGCTTGTCTTCATAGTGCTAAAAAACATCGTGCAAAATTAGTGAATTAAATGGGATTACAAAAACTAATTATAAGGCTAAATTATTGTGTTAAAACCAATAAAAAGAGTCTTTTAGAAAATATTAACTGTATTTTTCTAAAAGCGAGGCTATAGCTCGTCAACAAAAGCCGCTATTTTGTTCTGTAAAAAACTACTTGCTTTCACCAATGGCAAGCGTACCGTATCGCCACAAATGCCTAATTTTTTAAATACGGCTTTAATTCCGGCTGGGTTGCCTTCTTCAAAAATATAATTTATTGCTGGGGCTATTTTATAGTGGATTTTATAAGCTTCATCTACTTTTCTGTCCAATCCTAATTGAATCATAGTAGAAAACTCCTTAGGGAATCCTTCGCCTATAACAGAAATCACTCCTGCACCGCCTGCCAATGTCATTGGCAAAGCAATCATATCGTCTCCACTAATAACCAAAAAATCGTCTGGTGTTCCGTCAATCATCCGCATCGCTTGAACCAAATCCCCAGCTGCTTCTTTTATACCAATGATATTTTTATGGTCTTTAGCTAATTGAATAACAGTTTCCGGAAGCATATTGGAAGCTGTTCTACCTGGAACATTATACAAAACAATTGGCAAGGGAGCTTCTTTTGCAATAGCTGCAAAGTGATTGTAAATCCCTTCTTGAGTGGGTTTATTGTAAGCTGGTGAAACCGAAAGAATTGCGGTGAAAGCTGACAAATCCCTAGTTTTCATTTCTTTAATTACGGCTGCGGTATTGTTTCCACCAATTCCTAAAACCAATGGCAGTTTGCCATTGTTAGTTTCAACAATCGTGTCGATTACTACTTGTTTTTCATCATCACTTAAAGTAGCATTTTCGGCTGTGGTACCCATTACAACCAAATAATTTGTACCGTTGTGAATATTGTAATTAACCACTTTTTTCAATCCTTCTACATCTACCGAAAAGTCCTCTTTAAAAGGCGTTATCAATGCCACTCCGGTTCCTATCAATTCTTTCATTGTAATTTATTTAATACAGTTAAATATTTTTTTAATTCAGTTTTAAAAGCTTCCATGTTATTTATATCGATATCTATCAAAAGATCGAACAAACGCGGGTCAGACCCAGCTAAACCAACTTTAAAATTGGCATTGCTCGCAGCAACCATAGCATCTAAAAAGTTATTTTTTTTAGTATAATACCCAACTAAAACATCAAATCGCTTATCTATAAACTCCTGCGCGTTTTGGTTGTGCAGTTCACCTTTCCAGTTAAAATCCTTGTTATGCAACTGGTTGTGACGTAACGAAGGAAGTTTTCGTTTTACTTCTAAAAAAGAAAAAACTTTTACATCCTTAGGTTGCAAGCCAAAATATTCTGAAAACTCGTATAGCTGCTCAAAATCCTGAAAGGTGGCTTCGTCCACTAAAAACCCCAATGTTTTTAATTGTGAATTTATTTCTGAAACATCCCGTTTATTCAGGTTGTGTTCTATCTTTTTACGTAATGATCTATGTTTTAATTTTTCAAACATGAGCCTTATTAGCTTCTCCCACAAAAGTACGGGTTTCAGCTACATTTTTAAAATGGTTTTCAGGAAATCATTTTTAAGAAATCGTCTTCTGAAATAATAGGCACCCCGAGGTTTTCCGCTTTTGTTTTTTTGCTCGGCCCCATATTATCGCCAGCAACCACATAATTGGTTTTTCCTGAAATAGAACCTGATACTTTCCCTCCGTTATCTTCAATCAGTTTTTTCAGCTCAGTTCGGGAAACTTTATGAAACACACCTGAAACAACAAAAGTTTCACTGTTTAATTTATCGGTTTGGTTTGCCAGTTTTTCAGCTGAAATTGCCAACTGAACGCCATAGCTTTTTAACCGTTCTATGTTGACTTTATTTTCTTCGGAAGCAAAAAAAGAAACGACACTTTCTGCAATGCGATCTCCAATTTCATCTACTGAAATCAATTGCTCTTCAGTTGCTGCTGAAAGCGCATCAATGGTTTTGTAATGTTTTGCTAGTTTTTTAGCGACTGTTTCACCAACATAGCGAATACCTAAAGCAAATAAAACCCGCTCAAATGGAATCTTCTTAGAAGCCTCAATACCATTTATTAAGTTCTCGGCACTTTTATCTGCCATTCGCTCTAATGGAAGTACATCTTCTTTACTTAAATCGTATAAATCGGCATAGTTATTAATTAACCCGTTGTTGACCAATAAAGCAACGGTCTCGCCACCCAATCCTTCAATATCCATCGCTTTTCGAGAAATAAAATGTTGAATACGACCAATTATTTGCGGCGGACATCCTTCTGTATTGGGACAATAATGCTGTGCTTCACCTTCTTTTCTTCTAAGTTCCGTGTCGCATTCTGGGCACGTAGTTCTGTAGGTTGTCGGCTCAGAATTTGGATCACGCTGTGTAAAATCGACTCCTATAATCTTTGGGATGATTTCGCCTCCTTTTTCAACAAAAACGGTGTCGCCTTCCCGAATATCCAGTTTTTCAATTTGATCGGCATTGTGTAACGATGCGCGTTTTACAATCGTGCCAGCCAACTCAACAGGTTCTAAATTGGCTACCGGCGTAATCGCTCCCGTTCGGCCAACTTGATAGGTAATCGTATTAAGTTTTGTGGAAACTTGTTCAGCTTTAAATTTATAGGCAATAGCCCACCGTGGGGCTTTGGCCGTGTATCCTAATTCTTCTTGTTGGTAGAGACTGTTTACTTTTACAACAACTCCGTCTGTTTCATACGGCAAATCGTGACGGTGAATATCCCAATAATTTACAAATTTTAAAACCTCATCAATACTTTTGGTCAGTTTGGCAACACTGGGAACTTTAAAACCCCATTCACGTGCTTTTTCAAGGCTTTCAAATTGTGTAGCAAAAGGCAAACGATTTACTTTAATACTATACAATAAACATTCTAACGGACGCTTGGCCACTTCGCTGCTATCTTGTAATTTTAAACTTCCGGAAGCCGTGTTACGTGGGTTTCGGTACGGTTCTTCACCAGCTTCTACCCGTTCGGCATTCATTTGGGCAAAGCCTTCAAATGGTAATACAATCTCACCTCGTATTTCGAACTTTGGCGGAAAATCACCTTTCAGTTTTAATGGAACGGAATTAATTGTTTTTACATTGGTAGTCACATCGTCTCCTTGAAACCCATCGCCACGCGTAACAGCCTTTTTTAGCATTCCATTTTCATAGGTTAAGTTTATGGAAGCACCATCATATTTAAGTTCGCAAACATATTCCACCGGGCCATCGACCAATTTTTTAATTCTGGTTTCCCAATCTTCCAAGTCTTCTTTTGAATAGGAATTAGCCAACGAATACATTCGGTATTCATGCGCTACGGTCTCAAAGTTTTTGGTCACTTGTCCGCCTACTCGTAACGTAGGGGAATTAGCGTCATAAAATTCAGGATTTGCTTCTTCTAATTCTTGAAGCTGTTTCAGTTTTTGATCGAAATCGAAATCTGAAATGGTAGGATTATCCTGTACGTAGTAGTTATAATTATGCTTGCGAAGCTCCTCACGGAGCTGGTTGATTTGCTGTTCCGTATTCATACCAACAAATATAAAGAATAGCCCTTTGTTGTGTTACAGAATTATTTAAAAAAGGATGGATTTTCTTTCAGAAGCAAAGAAGCATTCAATATTTCAGAAGAATCAATCTTCTAAAAACAAATTGCGAACTATCGCTGCAAATAAACCACCAGCTATTGGAATTAGTATAAACAGCCAAAGTTGTTTTAAGGCTTCTCCGCCGGCAAATAAAGCTGGACCCAAACTACGTGCTGGATTCACAGAAGTTCCGGTTATTGGAATCGCTACCATATGTATTAAAGCCAATGAAATACCAATGGCCAAACCAGCCATTAATGGAGATGCTTTTTTAGCAGTAGTTCCAAAAATCACTAATAAGAATAAAAAAGATAATACAAACTCCGTAATTAAAGCAGAAATAATATTATACTCGCCAAGGTATCCGTCGCCCCATCCATTACTGGCCAACCCCCATTCTGGCATTGTAAACCCTTCACTACCAATAACAATTGCATATAAAATGGCAGCCGCGAGTACAGCCCCTATACATTGTGAAATCACATATCCTACAGTGTCTTTCAACGACAACTTTTTAGCCGCCATCATAGCAATGGAAACTGCCGGGTTAATATGGCAACCTGAAATTGGGCCAATAGCATACACCATTACCACTAAAGAAAAACCGAAAGCTAATGAAATACCCAAAAGCCCTATGCCCGCAGGGCCTGATTGAGAAACACTAGCTATAGTGGCAGCACCACACCCAAATAGTACTAAGGCAAAAGTCCCTAAAGCTTCTGCAAAATATTTTTTTGAAGACTCCATAATAAACAACTGGTTAGCAGCTATTAAAGATATGCCAATTATTTATAGCAATGAAGATTTAATACGAAAGTAGTTTCTTACGCTCGATCCTTGTTTAACCAATGCGGAATATCCGGTGCTTTAAAGTTCTGCATTTTTTCAAGTAGATTATCGATAGTAGTATCTACCAAAAGAAGTTCATAGTTATCCATTGATAAAAACCCTTTGCGAACCATAGTTTCTAATAGTTTTAGAAGGTCATTATAAAAACCGTTTACATTTAACAAACCAATAGGTTTTTGATGTAAACCCAGTTGCAACCATGTAATGATTTCAAAAAGCTCTTCAAGGGTTCCCATACCACCGGGCAAGGCAATAAAGCCATCACTAAGCTCATGCATTTTAAGTTTACGTTCATGCATATTTTTGGTTGTGTGAAGTTCCGTGAGCCCAAGGTGCACAACTTCTTTTTTCTTTAAAAAATCTGGGATAACCCCTACTACTTGTCCTTTATTATCTAATGTGGTTTTTGCCAACACTCCCATAATTCCAATCTTAGCGGCGCCGTAAACCAACGTAACATTTTTTTCTGCAAATAATCTTCCTGTTTTTTCAGCAGCTTCTATAATGGCAGCATCATTTCCGTTACTGCTTCCGCAAAAAACACATATTCTAGTTAACTCTTTCATCTGACTGGTTTTTAAACTGAAGAAAAGTCATTTATTTATTTTTTCTGCATAGAAGCATACGGTCTTTTCCCCTAAAATCTTTTCTTAATTCGATAATTGGATAGCCTTCTTGTTTTAAAGAATCGATTAATTCTTCACTAAGATACTCATTTATCTCGAAGTACAATTTTCCGTTAGGCTTTAAGTACCGCAATGAAAGCCTTGCAATGGTGCGGTAAAACAACAACGGGTCTGAATTACTTACAAACAATGCCGATGCAGGTTCATGGTCTAAAACATTGCTCTGCATCTCTAATTTTTCCAGTTCGCGAACATATGGCGGATTTGAAACAATCACATCGTATTGCTGCGGAAGGGTTCCCACTTTTAAAATATCTTTTTGAAAAAAATGAACCCTAACATTGTTTAGCTTTGCATTTTCTTCGGCAGTTTGTAATGCTTCATATGAATAATCTAAAGCTGAAACACTTGCGGTAGGAAGATTTTTTACCAACGAAATTGCTATACAGCCCGAACCGGTGCCAATATCCAAAATACTATAATTACTTCTTTTTTCTGAAACCGAATCTTCTATAATCCATTCAACCAACTCTTCTGTTTCGGGGCGAGGGATTAGCGTGTTTTTATTTACATTAAAAGTGAGTCCATAAAACTCGGTGTCGCCCACAATATATTGTATAGGCTCCTGTTTTTTGAGTCTCTCTAGAGCTTTTTCAAACTTTTTCAAGGTAGTTGAATCAATTTTTTTATCAGCTTCGAGTGTTATTTGTACGCGAGCAAGATTCAGGTATTTTTCAGAAAGAATAGAAAAGAAGGATTGTATTTCTTCTGAAGGGTAAACTTCTGAAAGCGTTTCAGTAAAATTATGTTTTAGTTCTTTTAATTTCATCTTTAAATACTAAAGTTTCATCAACATATGAACCGGACAAGAATGGTGACCAGTATCTCCCAAAGGACCGTCTAAAAACTCAAAACCAACGCTTTTATATAACTTTTGGGCAGCTGTCATATCTGGCATGGTTTCAATGTAACATTTTTCAAAATTGAATTCGCGTGCTTTTACCAAACACATTTTTATCATCGTTGCGCCTAGGCCTTTTCCTCTTGCTTCAGGTAAAAAGTACATTTTCTGTAGTTCGCACACATTACCCTCATAATTATCGAGTTTTGCAATGCCGGCCCCTCCAATTACAGTTCCATTTGCTTCCACCACAAAGTAACAAGCTCTGTCTTTATCGTACGCTTCAAACATAGAGTCTAATGCCTTATCTTCGTAGGCCGTTCCGGTTTTTGGAATATCCATATCTTCAAAAACAGAACGTATTACCTTGGCAATTTGAGGATTGTCTTTCTTTTCAATAAGACGAATAATAGGTGTGTTCATGTAAGCAATTCCTTGTATTTTTACTGCGTGAAGGTACATGAAAAATATATGCAACGCTGCATCGATTTGGCCAAAAACGGATTGGGAACCACCTACCCAAACCCGCTGGTAGGAAGCGTTATTGTTTACAATCAGTCAATTATAGGCGAAGGTTGGCATTACAAAGCCGGAGAACCGCATGCCGAAGTGAATGCCATAAATAATGTTGCTGATAAAGACCTTTTACAGAAAGCTACCATATATGTAAGCTTAGAACCATGTAGCCATTTTGGAAAAACACCGCCTTGTGCCGACTTAATTATAGCAAACGGAATAAAAAGTGTGGTTATTGGCAGTACCGACCCCAACCCCAAAGTGTCTGGAAACGGTATAAAAAAATTAATAGAAGCTGGTTGCAATGTGACTGTTGGAATTCTGGAAGATGAGTGCGTTCATCTAAACAAACGCTTTTTCACATTTCACAATAAAAAGCGACCGTATATTATTTTAAAATGGGCACAGACAAAAGATGGCTTTATTGCCCCCACTGAAACTTCAACTTGTTCAGAAAATATTACAGAGCAACAACCCGTTTGGATTACCAATACCTATTCGCGCCAGCGTACGCATAAATTACGCGCAGAAGAACAAGCTATTTTAGTAGGGACCAATACCGTTTTAAAAGATAACCCCAGTTTAACCACGCGTGACTGGAAAGGCAACTCTCCTACTCGAATTGTTATCGACAGAAAACTGAAAATTCCTTCGGAAGCTTCCATATTGGATGGAAGTGTCAAAACTATTATCCTTACTGAAAAACCACAACAAGCTTCTGGTAACACATGTTATGAAGTTATCGATTTTCAGAAAAACTTAGCACAACAAATTTGTAAGGTGTTGCATACACACAATCTACAATCCCTTATAATTGAAGGCGGAGCAAAGACGATAAATACTTTTATTGCCGAAAATCTTTGGGACGAAGCACATATATTTACAGGAAGTCCTATTTTTGGAAACGGTGTAAAAGCACCTAATTTTTCAGAAGAACAAAAAGCTAACATTTCTTTACTTTCTGAAGAAAGCCTTCAAAACGATACCTTACAAATTTTTAAAAACAAAACTACTTGATCGCCTTACTACTAAGTATTCTTTCTTCCACTTTAATTTTTGTGGTCTTTAAACTTTTTGATCGTTTTAAAATCAATACGCTACATGCCATTGTAGTCAATTATTTTGTCGCATTTTTTTGTGGATTGTTTTTTTACAAAGGTGACCTTACATTGGCTCACGTACCTGCACAGCCTTGGTTTTATTACACATTGGGACTTGGCGCCTTATTTATAATCATTTTTAACTTAATGGCAATTACTACGCAACGCAGCGGATTGTCCGTGGTTTCAGTAGCCACTAAAATGAGTGTGGTTATTCCCATCGTTTTTGGATTAGTTTACTATAAGGAAAGTCTTGGTATTTTAAAGGTTTTAGGAATAATTTTGGCATTGATCGCCGTGTATTTAGCCTCTATAAAAACCAAGGACGGCATTGCCATTCAAAAAAAGAATTTAATCTATCCATTATTGGTTTTTTTAGGTAGTGGGTTTATCGATACGAGTATTAAATATTTGGAAGATACGATGGTGGCTGAAGATGAAGTTGCGCTATTTTCAGCTATTATTTTTTCAGCAGCTGCATGTATCGGAATTTTTATTTTGATTTTTCAGGCAATTAAAGGCACGTTTACATTTCAGTTTAAAACCATTATTGGCGGTATCGCTTTGGGGTTTGCTAATTATTTTTCAATCTACTATATCATACAAGCCTTACGCAGTGATATATTAGAGAGCTCAGGGGTATTTACGGTTAACAATGTAGCTATTGTCATGCTTTCCACTCTGTTGGGAATTACCTTTTTTAAAGAAAAATTACTTCGAAAAAACTGGATCGGGATTATCCTTGCCGTGATCAGTATCTTTTTGGTAGCTTTGGCAAAGTGGTAAAGTATACCGTAATCAACACATTATAATTTACATTTAAAACACTCGACTATTTCTTCAGAAAAAGACACATATAAAACCATTACAAAACCTTCAAAAGAAGTCTTATTTAAAGACCGAGGTAGTAAATTTTTTGGCTATGCCTTTCCTGTTAAAAATGAAACGCAAATTGAAGAACACATAGAAGAACTAAAAAACAAGCACCACAAAGCACGGCATTGGTGCTATGCTTGGCAACTGGGCAAAGAATACGACGCCTACCGAGCCAACGATGACGGCGAGCCTTCAAACAGTGCCGGAATGCCCATCTACGGACAATTACAATCGTTTGATGTAACAAATACTCTTGTGGTTGTAGTTCGCTATTTTGGCGGAACCAAATTAGGCGTAGGCGGTTTAATTCAAGCTTATAAAACGGGGGCGCAGATGGCCTTAGAAAATTCAAAAATTGTAAAAAGAACTATTGACGAAGCTTTTCTACTGCAATTTGAATATCCTGAAATGAACACCGTCATGCGAATTATAAAAGATGAAGATTTAAACATTGTGAATCAAAAAATGGAATTGACTTGTGAAATAGAACTATCCGTTAGACAAAAAGAAGCAGATCGCATTTTTGAATTATTTGAAAACACATATAAAATTACCATCAAAAGATTAGAGGATTAACTCTCTGCTTCTAATTTTTCCAATAAATAATCTGGTGCTTTTCTTAACTTATTTGTTTTGGTATCTATAAAAGCCAAAGTAGTCGTTGCTGAAATTAAAAGCTCATTGGCTTCGTTATGGATTTCATACTGAAACTCAATTTTAACTGTCGGCATTTTTTTTAAGGTAGTGGTAACGGTCAATACATCATCATATCGTGCAGGACGTTTATAATCCACATTTAAATTAACAACCGGAAGCTGCACGTTGTTCTCTTCCATCCATTTGTATGAAAAGCCTAATTCGCGAAGCCATTCTGTTCGTCCTTGTTCTAGGTATTGTGCATAGTTGCCGTAATACACCACGCCCATTTGGTCAGTTTCACCATAACGAACACGTATTTTTGTAAGGGATTTTTTCATAGTTTTATGCCTTTGGTGCCAATCTTTTTTTGTAGTTTTATCGGTAATGGAGTATGCACAAAAAAAACTAAAAATTCAATAGCTTTTCTATTTTTTTATTCATTTTTTTGTTCACATATTTGTACCGTTAAGATACTGAAAAAAACAAACTCTTGTTTTATGCTTCTTAACCACAACCTAAATTAAATAAACTAATTAATTACTTCAACAGTAACTATGAACAAAACTGCAAAATCGGTTTGGAACAATTGTTTGTCCTTTATTGAAGATAACATTACTTCGCAGGCATATAAAACATGGTTCGAACCTATTAACGCGGTAAAGCTCACAGACAATTCGTTAAGCATACAAGTACCCAGCAAGTTTTTTTACGAATGGCTGGAAGAACATTACGTAAAGTTGTTGAAAGTTGCCCTTACTAAAGAATTGGGTAAAGATGCCAAACTGGTGTACGTTATTAAAATGGAAAACACCTACGGAAACAAACAACCGTTTACCGAAAAAATTCCTAGTTCTAATCGAAGCCATATGCAATCGCAAGAGATTGATGTGCCGGTAAAGAATAAAAGTCCTGAGCTTAAAAACCCTTTTATCATTCCTGGGATTCGAAATGTAAAGATTGAGTCGCAATTAAACCCTTCTTACAATTTTGATAATTTTTTGGAAGGTGAAAGCAATCGCTTGGCACGTTCGGCAGGAATGGCTGTGGCCAACAAACCTGGTGGAACTTCGTTTAACCCATTATTGATTTTTGGAGGTGTTGGTTTAGGGAAAACACACCTTGCTCACGCCATTGGAGTTGAAATTAAAGATAAGTATCCTGAAAAAACGGTTTTATACATTTCTGCTGAAAAGTTTACGCAACAGTATATTGAGTCAGTAAAAAAGAACAACCGAAACGATTTTATACATTTCTATCAAATTATAGACGTATTAATTGTTGATGATATTCAATTATTATCTGGTAAAGCTGGAACACAGGATGTTTTCTTCCATATTTTTAATCATTTGCACCAAAACGGCAAGCAGGTTATTTTAACCAGTGATAAAGCACCGGTTGATATGATGGATATCGAACAACGCTTACTATCCCGTTTTAAGTGGGGATTGTCGGCAGAGTTAAATCACCCAGACTACGATACTCGTGTTGCGATTATTAAAAATAAATTATACCGTGATGGTGTAGAAATGCCAGAAGATATTATTGAGTTTTTGGCAAACAACATCAAAACTAATATTCGTGAATTAGAAGGTGCTATCATCTCATTGATTGCTCATTCTTCTTTCAACAAAAAAGATATCACAATCGATCTTGCCAAAAAGATTGTTGACAACTACGTAAAACACACTAAGCGAGAGGTTTCGATTGATTACATTCAGAAAATTGTAAGTGAATATTTCCAAATGGACGTAGATACACTTCAGTCAAAAACCCGAAAACGCCACATTGTACAAGCCCGTCAATTAGCGATGTTTTTTGCTAAAAAATTGACCAAAGCGTCTTTAGCCTCTATAGGTTCACAAATTGGGCAACGTGATCACGCTACTGTATTACACGCTTGTAAAACGGTTGATAATTTATCTAGTACCGATAAACAATTCAGGAAATATGTTGAAGATCTCAACAAAAAACTAACCCTATAATATTTCAATCCAGCCCAACAGCTGGATTTTTAACATCATCCTAACTCACTTTAAAATTCGAATCATTTATTTTCGTTTGTAGTTAATAAACTGATTAAATTTTCAGAAATAATGAAAACAAAAGTATTAATGGTTTGCTTAGGTAATATTTGCCGCTCCCCTTTAGCCGAAGGCCTTTTAAAATCTAAAGTAGACACATCTAACATTTATGTAACCTCTGCTGGAACCGGCCATTGGCACGTAGGCGATCAACCTGATCCCAGAAGTATTGCTGTTGCAAAGAAAAATGGCTTAAATATAACCGATCAAAGAGGAAGACAGTTTAAAGCTGAAGATTTTAATGAGTTTGATTATATTTTTGTGATGGACAATTCCAATAAAGAAAACGTTTTAAAACTTGCCAAAACAGAAGAAGACAAAGCAAAAGTACAATTGATTCTTGACGAAATTTTTCCAGGTGAAAATGTAGATGTCCCAGATCCATATTATGGTGGAGATAGCGGTTTTGACAATGTGTATAACATGCTAGATGAAGCCTGTGAAAAAATAGCAAACCGTATTTAACACGATTAATTAAATGGTTTTCGTTATTTTAGTGGAAAATGAAAGCCATGAAAAATTTTATCCCTTACCTCCTCACATTCCTGTTTTTTGCACAAAGTTACGCTCAGGAAGTAACCATTGAACTGTTTAAAGATGGGTTCAATAGCCCTGTAAATTTACAACACGCTGGTGACGATCGTTTATTTGTTGTCGAACAAAACGGAATTATTAAAATCTTAAATCCTGATGGAACGGTTAATTCTACACCTTTCCTAGATATTTCATCTCAAGTTTCATGTTGCGGCGAACGTGGGCTTTTAGGGCTTGCTTTTCATCCCGATTATGAAAACAATGGGTACTTCTATGTAAATTATACCAATAATAGTGGAGATACTCAGGTTTCTAGGTTTAGTGTTAGCTCTTCAAATGCAGATATAGCAGATGAGAACTCAGAGTTACCCATTATAGATTACAATCAACCAAACTCTAATCACAATGGCGGGTGTTTAGCCTTTGGACCGGATGGATATTTGTATATTTCTTCTGGTGATGGTGGCGGTAGTGGCGATACCAGCAACAATGCACAAAACCTTAACCTGTTGCTCGGCAAAATGCTTCGAATTGATATAGATAATACAGATGGAAATGCTAATTATGCAATCCCTCCAGATAATCCTTTTATTGGAAATCCTGATGCTAAAGATGAAATTTGGGCATATGGACTTAGAAATCCTTGGAAATTTTCGTTCGATTCTTTAAACGGTGATATTTGGATTGGAGATGTGGGTCAAAATGAAGTGGAAGAAATTGACAGAGCAACTGCTACCGATGCTGGTTTAAATTATGGCTGGCGCTGTTATGAAGGATCCGACCCTTTTAATACTACCAATTGTCCACCAGAAAGCGAACTTACCTTTCCAATCGCTGAATATTCATCGGCCACAGGAAGTGGGAATTGCTCGATAACAGGCGGTTACGTTTATAGAGGAAGTGTGTACGCCGATATTCAAGGGGTTTATATTTTTGCAGATTATTGTAACGGAACCATTAGCACACTTGACCAATCTGGAACTATTGTAGAGCAATTAGACGTTTCGGATAATTGGGTTTCGTTTGGAGAAGATGTAAACGGTGAACTCTACGCTGTTGCTTTAGGAGGTGATATCTACAAAATTGAAGGGGGAGAAATTCTTTCCAACTCCAATATTGATGATGCTTCAGATATTTCTTTAGTACCTAATCCAGCATCAAATATAATAGAGTTAAAAGCCAACAACGCGCTTATTTCTGAAATAACTATCACCGATGTTAAAGGAAGTGTTATTTATTCTGAAAAAAATAAACCTACCGAAACGAAAACTATTTCCGTTTCAAGTTTTAGCAACGGAATGTATTTTGTGAAAGCTATTTCAGAAAACGGAAATGAAATCATAAAAAAATTAGTGATACAATAAAGAACTTATGCAACCCCAAAAAGGAAACCTATATTTAATACCCTGCACCCTTGGCGACACACCGCCTTTAGAGGTATTGCCATTATTGGTAAAGAAAGCAGTTGAACATATTGATCATTATATTGTAGAGCACGAAAAGAGTGCTAGGCGGTTTATTAAAAGTATTGTTCCGCGTAAATCACAACCGGATTTGCATTTTCAACTTATCAATAAATTTACCGATGCAAGTGAAAAACCGCAAATGCTCGCCCCTTGTTTAGAAGGTCTCGATGTTGGAGTTATAAGTGATGCAGGCTGTCCTGGAATTGCAGATCCTGGTGCAGGTATTGTTGAGCAAGCTCACTTGCAGGGCATAAAAGTTGTTCCCTTGGTTGGGCCTTCCTCCATATTAATGGCGATGATGGCCAGTGGTTTTAATGGACAGAATTTTGCTTTTAACGGCTACCTTCCCATTGACAAAAAAGAAAGAAAAACTACAATAAAGCGTTTGGAGAAACTTTCAGGAGACTACAACCAATCGCAACTGTTTATTGAAACCCCTTACCGAAACAACCAAATGTTGGAAAGCTTAACAGCCGCGTTGCATCCACAAACCAAAATATGTGTAGCTTGCGATATCACCCTGCCTACTGAGTTTATAAAAACCGATACAGCACAGCATTGGAAAAACAAAAAAGTGGATCTTAATAAAAGACCCACTTTGTTTATTATTCAAAAATAAAACTAGTACTAAAGTACTTTTGCTTTTCTGTTGGGGAGTATAAATGAAGTGTCATACCCGCTAAACTTTTTTAAGTAATAACTTATAGAGGTACCAAAGGCGTCGTTAAAACCTATTGTTCCGCCACTTCGTAGATATTTTTTTACGTTTCCGGCACCAGCTAAGTGTGCAGCTGCCAAAATACCAGACTCGGTTACTTTTACCCCGTTTACATATTTTCCTTTAAACCTTTTAATGTCCCTACGTAAAATCCATTTGTTTCTGGCAGTATAAGCTGTAAAAGCTTCTTCTTGCAAACGAGAGTCATTTAAAAATGAATCTGGATTGTAAATTCCTATCATTCGCAAAGTTGCCGAAGCAAACTGGTATTTACCTAAATAACCAAATTGGTTTATAATTGTATAATCCCCACGTGATTCTTTAAAACCTAATGCCTCTTTAAATCCTACGTATGATTTCCCTAAAAACAAAGAATAGTTTAGCGTTGGAACAGGTTTCGTATAGGTAATCATTTCCCCTTCATTGGGAACTGTGTAATCCATCACCTCATCTTCTATGATGTAGTGAGAAAGGTCTACATTATTTTTTGTAGTAAATCCACTAAAAAATAATGCTGTTACAATAAGTACGGTTAATATTCCTGCTATATTTTTTTTCATTATTTAAAAGTTCGAGTGAGAAAATTCACACTCTTGTTTTCAGCGCGCAAATATACACCTTTTTTATTAATCTGATAATTAAACTGTTAAAGTTTGTTAATATGAAAAAACCAGGCTTGTCTACCTGGTTTTTTCAATAATTATAATGTCGCCGTGGCATTGTTATCCGGAAGGATTGATGATACATCATACGCTGCAAATGTTTGCATGTATTTTGTGATAGGGACGTTGTTGGCATCTTTAAAAACCACTTCCCCATCGGTATCGAGAAACTTCATTACGTTTCCTGCTCCTCCCAAATGGGCTGCTGCTACTAAGCCAGACTCGGTTACTTTAATACCATCTATTATTTGGCCGTCATATTCAGTAATATAATCTTTAAGTACCCACTTGTTTTTAGAAATTAACGCTTCAAACGCTTTTTCCTGTAACAAGGGAGAATTTAAAAATTTTCGTTTGTTATAAATACCTACCCAATTAAGAGTAGACCAGCCAAACTGGTATTTTCCCAAATAACCTAATCTATTTACAGCCTTGTAATTACCACTGCTTTCACTAAAGCCGAGGTCTTCACAAAAGCCAAGGTACGACTTCCCAACAAAGGGAATATTCTGTTGGGGATTCATATCTACTTCAAAGTCAAAAGGAACATAAGATGGTGCTCCAATGACGTCTGTAGTAAATATAGAACTACTGTATTTCATTTCTTCTTTCGAAGAAAAACCTGTAATACAAAAAATTGTTACAAGCAGTAGCACAGACAATTTCATAAAACGTTTTCTCATGTTTTACTTAGTTTTAAAATTTATAATTATTGCACTTACACTTCGTGTGTAAGCGTAATAGCCTTAAGTTCAGCCACCTATTTAACAAATAGTGTGCCAGCCATAAGTTCTATGAAACCTGTATATCAAAGAGCGTTTATTTCTTTTCTTCTTGTTGAAAACGATGTTCAACAATTATGAATATAAGATGATATGTAGTGTTTGTAGATGAATTAACATTCTTTAACCCCTTGTTTTAAAAAGGTTTAACAAAAAAAAGCCCAGTTCTGAAAAACAAAACTGGACCTTAAATAAAATTAAAAAATATTATCTGTTTACCCCTTGCTGAGAAATCCAACGGACATATTCAGCTTTGTTGCGGTTGTGTTGTGCTAATGTTTTTGCAAATTTGTGATAACCAAAACGCTGCGTATCTGCCACAAAATAATAATAGTCATGGTCTTCATAATTTAATACAGCGTCGATAGAGGAAATATCGGGCATGGCAATTGGCCCTGGGGGAACCCCAGTATTTTTATACGTGTTGTAGGGCGAGTCCAACTCTAAATCTTTGTACAATACCCGTTTTATAACTTGGTCAAAATCGTTTTCGGCGCGTTTTTTTGCATAAATCACTGTTGGGTCTGCTTGTAAGGGCATGCCACGTTCCAATCTATTTACATATACACCGGCAACTCGAGGTCGTTCTTCTACTTTTGCGGTTTCTTTTTGAACTATTGCCGCTAAAGACATTACTTCGGCAGGAGTTAAATTTAATTTTTTGGCTTTTTGGGTTCGGGTTTCATCCCAGAATCGGTTGTATTCTGTTTTCATACGGTCACGGAAAGTTTCAGCGCTGCTGTTCCAGTAAAATTCATAAGTATTAGGAATATATAATACCAACGCAGTAGCGTCGGTTTGTCCCGCTTCTTTTAAGAAAACGGAATCTTTCATTGCCTTCAACAAAGACAAACTATCGGCTTCAATCTGTCTGGCAATGTTTCCAGCCAAATCTTCAATACGCTCTTGATTATTAAATTTTACTTCAATAGGAATGTTTTTACTGCGAATGGTATTGATAATATCATTATTGTTCATCCCTTTTTTTAAAATATAATGTCCCGCTTTTATATTACTTGTATATCCTTTTTTTTCGGCAACAGCGGTAAAGTCGTCCATATCTTTAAGTAATGGTTCCAATTCCGAGATCACATCTTGATAGGTAGCATCGGTGGGAATGTAGATATGGGCCTGATCATTGTTAAATGCCGTGTTAGGTGCAAAGACGGTGCTGTAAACATACCAAGCAAATCCGCCCATGGCAACTAAGCCTAAAAGAACAACGGCCAGTAATATTTTTTTAATGTACATCGTGAATTAATTGATAAAATAGTTCGTTTTTATAGTTTTTACCAGACTTGATCCAGTCTTTTTTTATACCACTTTCGGTATAACCAGCTTTTTCGAAAAGTTTTATGCTCTGCTGGTTGTCTTCGGTAATATTAGCATACAACTGGTGAATGTTCAAGTGCTTTACTGCATATTGGTTAATTAATTGCAAAGCTTCATATGCGTGGCCTTTGCCTTTATTTTCTTCTGAAAAAATAATGATGCCAACCCCTGCCCTACTATGTTTAGGATCAAAATCGAACAGATCGACAAACCCAATAGCTTCCTCCTTTTCAATACTGCATATAACCAAGCGTAGTTGTTTTATATCGTAAATATCCCGATGTGCATTGTCTAAATACTGCTCTAAAATATGTTTAGAATAAGGTGTTGTTGTATTGCTTACCTCCCAGCCGTTTTCGTCATTCTCCAAAAGATAGAGAAAGTCTAAGTCTGAACTTTCAAGAGCTCGAAGGTATATTTTTTCTCCTTTTAATGTTGTCATTCCCATTCTCCTTTAAAAACCATAGTGGCAGGACCTTGTAAATGGACATTGGTATATCCATCATCATTATTTTCAAATGTTACTGTCAGTTTCCCTCCCGGGGTTTCTAACTGTACACTATCACTCTTTGTAAAATCTTTTTTATGCATTGCAATAGCAACGGCTGTAACACCCGTGCCACAAGACAAGGTTTCATCTTCCACGCCCCGTTCGTATGTTCTAACGGAAAAAGTGTTTTCTGAAAGTTGTTCTACAAAATTTATATTGGCTCCTTCTTTTCCGTATGCTTCATTCCGAAGTTTTCTTCCTTCTGAAAATACATCAAAAGTTGAAATACTGTCAACCAATTCAACGTGGTGAGGCGAACCTGTATTCAAAAAAAGATAATTGTCATTTGTTTCAATTTCTGAAACATCGTTCATTTTCAACGAAACGGTATTGTTTGTAATACTGGCGGTGTGCATTCCGTCTATGGCTTCAAATTTTGTACTACCTTCAATAATGCCTAAATGATTTGCAAAATGAACAATACATCTTCCTCCATTGCCGCACATAGAACTTTCGTTTCCATCGGCATTAAAGTACACCATTTTAAAATCTGCTGTAGGATGGTTTTCCAAGAGGATTAATCCATCGGCTCCAATGCCAAATTTTCGGTCACAAAGTCTAGCAATCAGTTTGGTATCATTTTTGGATAAAATAGATTGACGGTTATCAATCAAGACAAAATCGTTACCGGTTCCTTGATATTTAAAAAACTGAAATTTCATGGCGACAAAGGTACTAAAAGCTTTTTCGCTATAGTATAGTTAATTCTTGTTAAATACACGTTAAAACTGAAATTTCAGAAAAATATAATCGTCTTTAATCATGTTAGTTAATAATAAAAAATAGTTTAAAATGAAACAGACAATTAGATTAGTAGCTGTTGCGCTGTTTGCCGGCGCTGTTACGTTAGGTGGCTACAAATACTTCGTTGAACCTAACCAAGAAATTGCCGTGACCACTTCACAGGAAAGTCCCAATAACTTTATACCAACAAATTATTCAACTTCACCCATTAGTAGTACCAATGCAGATTTTACTGAAGCTGCAGAAAAAACTGTAAACGCTGTTGTTCACGTAAAAAACACTACCATTAGCAGACAACCTACCAATTTGATGGAATATTTTAACGGTGGTGGTCAACCACGAGAAATTGTAGGTGCAGGAAGTGGTGTTATTATCTCGCCAGATGGTTATATAATAACCAACAACCACGTAATAGCGAATGCGGCAGAACTGGAAGTTACCCTAAATAATAATAAAATATATAAAGCCGAATTAATTGGTACTGACCCCAAAACCGATATTGCTTTATTAAAAGTAGATGCCGATGATGAGCTTCCTTTTATTCCTTTTGGAGATTCTAACAATGTAAAAGTTGGAGAATGGGTCCTAGCTGTTGGAAATCCATTTAATTTAAATTCTACCGTTACGGCTGGTATTATTAGTGCCAAAGCACGCGATTTGAATCAATTTGATCGAAATCCCCAGTCCTTCATTCAAACAGATGCTGCCGTAAACCGCGGTAACAGTGGTGGAGCATTAGTGAATGTTCGAGGTGAATTGGTCGGTATAAATACGGCAATTACTTCTGAAACTGGATCATACGTAGGGTATTCCTTTGCAGTGCCATCAAACAATGCGCGAAAAGTAATTGAAGATATAATGGAATATGGAAATGTGCAACGTGCCATATTGGGGATAAGCGGAGCCACCCTCAACACAAACATTGCTGAACAATATGGTATTTCTGAAACGCAAGGGGTTTATGTCGCCAGCGTAGAAAAAGGAAGTGGCGCAGATAAAAGCGGAGTAAAAGAAGGCGATGTCATTAAAAAATTAGACGACCTTTCGGTAAGTAAATTTTCAGATCTATCTGGTTATTTAGGCTCTAAGCGTCCCAATGATGTTGTCGATGTTACCATTTTACGAAACGGAAAAGAAAAACACATTCCCGTTACTTTAGTGAAACTAGAGGTTTATGAAATTGAAGACCTTGGCCTAGAAGTCCGCAATGTCAATTCGGCCCTTTTAAAACAAAGAGGCGTTGATAATGGTGTTGTTGTTTCAAAAGCACTAAGTAAAGATATGGCCCGCTATAATCTAGAAGGCATCATCATAACAAAAATAAACGATGAAAAAATTGATGATATAGAAGATGCCAAACGTATTATGAACAGCCGTGATTACAACGCACCCATTAAAATGACGTTTGTAAATCGTCGTGGTGAGCTAAACTCATTTATATTTAGATAAACAATAAAGTAATTTTTAAACAAGACCCCTCGTAAGTTCGGTTTTACTGAGGGGTTTTTTTAGGTTAAAATTAACTTCCACATACCGAAGAAAATACCTATTTTTGCACCGATTTTTAAACCCTTAAACAACACAACCATGAGCTTTGATGAAGTTTATGAAAAAGAGCTTTCTTTTCAAACTGACCGCCGAAAGGCTTCCGTAGAATTTATTAAGATTGTTAGTGACCTTTGGTACGACAAATCTATAGAGTTAGTTCTTTTCCGCAACCAATTAATTGACCGTAACGTAAGTGAAATTTTAAACCTTCACGAATATGCGGGCGAATTTGTACAAAAACCAATTTCTATTTTCGACTCAGTAGAGATAGCTCAAGCCATAAAAACGCTTGACGTTCCTCCAGCAAAATTGGATATAGGAAAACTAACCTACGAGTACCACCTTGAAGACAATCAGTACGAAAACGCTATCGCTTTTGTAAGCGACAAGCTTAAAGATGCAAAAGAAAAAGAAGACATCTCTCCTAAAGACGTTGTGTTGTATGGTTTTGGTCGTATTGGCCGTTTATTGGCACGTGAATTAATGACACGCACAGGTCAAGGTAACCAACTACGCTTACGTGCTATTGTGGTTCGTGGTAATGTTGACCAAACCATTTTAGAAAAAAGAGCTTCTTTATTGCAAAACGATTCGGTTCATGGAGACTTCCCTGGTACGGTTCGTGTAGATTTAGAGAACAAAGCATTGGTGATCAATGGGACGACCGTGCATATTATTTCAGCAAACGCCCCTGAAGACATTGATTACACCGAGTACGGAATTGAAGATGCTTTAATTATTGATAACACCGGAGCTTTTAGAGATGAAGAAGCGTTATCAAGACACTTAAAAGCAAAAGGTGCAGCAAAAGTATTATTAACTGCTCCTGGTAAAGGTGTTCCAAATATCGTTCATGGTGTAAACCATACAGAACATGATCCTGAGAAAGTAGATATTTTCTCTGCAGCTTCTTGTACCACAAATGCAATTACTCCTGTATTAAAAGCAGTTGAAGATTCATTAGGTGTTGTGCACGGACATTTAGAAACTATCCACGCATACACGAACGACCAGAACTTAGTAGATAACATGCACAAGAAATACCGTAGAGGTCGTGCTGCTGCCTTAAATATGGTAATTACTGAAACCGGTGCTGGAAAAGCAGTTTCAAAAGCATTGCCTTCTTTTGAGGGGAAATTGACTTCAAACGCTATCCGGGTTCCTGTTCCTAATGGATCGTTAGCTATTTTGAATTTAGAATTGGAATCTAAAACATCTGTTGATGGTATTAATTCAATTATGAAGAAATATGCCCTAGAAGGTGATTTAGTTGAACAAATAAAATATTCATTAAGCAATGAGTTGGTATCCAGCGACATTGTTGGGTCTTCTGCCCCTTCTATTTACGATAGTAACGCAACTATTGTTACCGAAGACGGTAAAAATGCTGTGTTATACGTTTGGTACGATAACGAATATGGCTATAGCCATCAAGTAATTCGTTTAGCCAAGTATATTGCTGAAGTAAGACGCTATACGTATTATTAGTATACCACTAAAATTTAATGATTTAAAGTCCCGCATTTCTGTGGGACTTTTTTTATAACTTTAGTAACTGAAAAAACGTCTACTCCCTTCAAGTTTAATTAATTTTTCAGAAACAACAGCGATGAAAATACTGCAAGCCACCGATGAACACCTAAATCAATTGACAACACTATTCAACGGCTACAGAATGTTCTATAAACAACCAGACAGTCCAGATAAAGCCAAAGCATTTTTAAAGGACCGCTTTCGTCAAAACGATTCGGTGATTTTTATGGCTTTTACTTCAGAAAATGAAGCCGTTGGTTTTACACAATTATACCCTAGTTTTTCTTCGGTTTCAGTACAGCGCACGTACATTTTAAATGATTTATTTGTTTCAAAAGAATACAGAGGGAAAGGAATTGGCGAAGCATTATTAAACCACGCCAAGCAATTTGCCAAAAAAGAAGGTAGTAAAGGACTCACCTTGGAAACAGAAACCAACAACCCGGCGCAACATTTATACGAACGCTTAGGCTGGAAAAAAGACGAACATACCTTTCACTATACTTGGGAGGTTTAATTCTTCTAATTTACTGTATTTTTGCAAACAAATAGATACAGAAATGCGCATAGACATCCTTACAGTAGTACCAGACTTGTTACGAAGCCCTTTTGAAGCTTCTATACTACAACGTGCCATTGATAAGAAAATCGTCTCTGTGCACTTGCATAACTTACGTGATTATTCAAGCAATAACTATAAACAAATTGATGACTATCAATACGGTGGCGGTGCCGGAATGGTTATGATGATAGAGCCTATTGACAAATGCATAACCCAACTTAAATCTGAAAGGGAGTATGACGAAATAATCTATATGACTCCTGATGGCAAAACTTTTAATCAGAGTATTGCAAATGAGCTGTCTTTAAAAGAAAACATCATCATTCTTTGTGGCCATTACAAAGGGGTCGACCAACGCGTGCGCGATCATTTTATTACGCGAGAGATTTCGGTAGGTGATTTTGTATTAAGTGGCGGAGAATTAGGTGCAGCTCTAGTAGCAGATGCCGTAATACGCCTTATTCCTGGAGTGTTGGGCAATGAAACCTCAGCATTAACCGATTCTTTTCAGGACAACTTACTTGCCCCACCAGTTTATACACGACCTGCAGAATACAAAGGCTGGAAAGTCCCTGATATTTTAACCAGTGGCAATACCCCAAAGATTGAAAAATGGCGCGAGGATCAAGCTATACAACGCACAAAAAAATTACGCCCAGATCTTTTGGATGAATAATATTCACACACCATTTTTATATAGATTTCTGAAATTTAAGGGATTATACGTACGGTAGTTTTTAAAAAAGAAACTATCTTTATGTATAACTATAACCAAATTTTATGAGATTACTGTTACTTTTTGTGGTAATGTCATGCGTTTCATGGAGTGGTCTACCCCAGGATTCTTCAAAAGCACAAGAGGATACAATTAATTTGAACGTTGGCAATAGCAACGTTCAAATACCTATTATCAGTGATTCCATTTTGGAATATGAGAGATTTAAAAAAACCATAGCGGTTTCAAAAAAGAACAACAAACCCGAACAACTTGCACGAGCATATGTCGATTTAGCTATTTGGCACGAAAACCATACGGTGCTAGATTCGTCAATAGCTAATCTCAAAAAGGCAATTGCTGTTTATAAAAAGCAAGGATTAGAAAAAGAATTAGCCGAAACGTACCTTTTACTGAAAGCAAACTACGGAAGTACCGCAGCGTACGATAAAGCTTCAGAAGCTGTTTATGCTGCTTTAGATCTTTATGAAAAAATAAAAGATCGAAAAGGCATTGCTAAGTGTTACACTTCTATTGGAGATCTATTTTATTATTCAAACAGATATTCAGAAGGAGCGGAATATTGTAAAAAAGCCATTGCTATTCAAAAGGAAAATGGTTTTGAAGAAGACCTTGCACTCTCCTATCGTAGATTGGCAGAAAACCAATTATTCCTGTCCAGCTTAGAAGAAAGCTTAAAAAACATGAACAAAGCCATAAACACCTATAAAAAAATTGGTGAAACTGGCGCTCCTCTTTTAGCTTGTTATAATGGTCGCGGAAACATTTATAAATATCTTGAAGAATACGATAAAGCCATAGCAGATTATAATTACTGTTATGAAGGCGCAAAAAAAATTGGTTTGGAACAATACATGATGCCCCCAACGGCAAACATTGGCCACGTGTATATACTTCAAGGAAATTATGCCGAAGCATTGCCCTACAACTTAAAGGCAATAGAAATAATGAAACGTACCGGGAACACTAAAAATCTTTGGGAAAATTACATGCACGTTTCAAATATTTATCGGCAACTGGGTGATTATAAAAATGCTTTGGAATACCACGAACTTTACGAACAAGGTCACGCTGAATATTTGACCACAATAACATCCAGAATTGAGAGCGAAGCACACGTAAAATATGAAACAGCAAAAAAAACAATCGAAATAGGAGCTCAAAAAGCTAAGATAGAACATCAAAAAAGAATTCAAATACTCTATATAAGCATCGCCGTTCTTCTTGCCATTATTCTTTCCGGCATGTTTTTCACCATAAAAAACATTCGTAAAAAACGAAAAGCCCTTGCCAAAGCAAATCAAGAACTGGATGCAAAAAACAAGCAAAACGAACTTCTACTGAAAGAAATACACCATCGTGTAAAAAATAATCTAGAAATGGTAAAAAGCCTTATTGCATTACAATCGGCGCAACTTACCGATAAAGCGAGTAAAGAGGCGATGCTAGCTAGCCAGAACCGGGTACAAAGCATGGGCATAATTCATCAAAAACTATATCAAGGTACTAATCTCGGTGCTATCGAAATGAAAGATTATTTTATTAATTTGAGCGAGGGAGTTTTAGACACTTTTAACGCAGAAGATAAGGTAAAAATAGAATGTGCCATGGAAGAACTGAACCTCGATGTGGATACCGCAGTACCAATAGGGTTGATAGTGAATGAACTGTTGACCAATGCATTAAAATACGCTTTCCCAAAAGGGTCTGAAGGGACGATAAATATTTCACTCAAAGAAGAAAACAACGATTTAAAGTTACAAGTCTCTGACAATGGAATTGGCAAAACAGCAGGCACAGCACCCAAAGGAACTGGATTTGGAACACAGCTAATACGTTTACTTACACAGCAGCTTGACGGAAGCCTTTTTGAGGAGCACAAAAAAGGAACCAGCGTATTTTTTACTTTTAAAAACTATAAAACGGCATAATGGCAAAACCCATTAAAATATTGATTGTTGAAGATGAAATGGTCATCGCTGCCAACATTTCGCTACAATTAAGTGATTTGGGATATGAAGTGACAGGTATTTTACCAAAAGGTGAAGAAGCGCTCATACAAATTCAAGAGGAAATGCCCGATATTGTTTTGATGGATATTCAATTAAAAGGGGAATTAGATGGTATAGAGACCGCACACCTTATTCAGGTTGAGCACAACATTCCCGTGATTTATCTTACAGCCAATGCTGACGATGCTAATTTTAACCGCGCCAAAGAAACCCACCCGTATGGCTTTATTTCTAAACCTTTTAAAAAACTAGACCTGCAACGTGTCATTGAATTAACCGTAGAAAGGATTAATCATAAAAAAACTTCTGAAAATGGAGTGAGTTCAGAAAAAAAACAACACGACCCCTTTATCTTGAGCGACCGTATTTTTGTACGACACCAAGAGCGAATGGTTAAAATAGACACCAAGAATATCTATTATATTGAAGCTGACCGTAATTACTGCCGTATTTTTTCAAAAGACCGGGAATACCTTTTGGTTATGCCATTAAAAGATGTAGATGAAAAGTTACCGGCAAAACATTTTTTACGCATTCATAGATCCTACATCATTAACCTTACTTGTGTAGATGAAATTGCCGGGACACACGTGGTCATTTCAAAAAAAGCCATCCCAATGAGCAAAGCCATGCGCACCGAACTATTGAAGCGTTTACAGACTATCTAAAAGACATCTGTTGGCTAAAAACAAATTATTGGGGTCATTCGTACAGGAAAAGTGAAAAATGCTTTTGGTAATATAGAAGAAGAAACTAATACCAATACCAATAATAAATTTATAGAATAAAAAAGACTGCCAAAATCGACAGTCTTTTTTTGTCGGGATGAGAGGATTCGAACCTCCGATCTCACGGCCCCCAGCCGTGCACTTTAACCGGACTAAGCTACATCCCGAATTTAATCTGCAAAAATAATTAATTAAGATAGCTCTACAAATCAAACAGTGTCTTTATTATACAAAAAAAGAGCAACATCTAGTATGTTGCCCTTTGTAGTAAATAAGTAATTAGGTACTAGTTCTGTTAGTTCTGTTTAGCATTTTTCATCATAATGCTTTGAAAACGCTGCTGTAAACTTTTATCTTGTTGCAAAGCAGTACCAATAGCTTGATAACGCTCTATTGTAATTCCAGAATCGGCAACTGCTTTTTCCATTTTAGCCTCAATAGCTGGTTGCATTTTCTTGATTTCAGCCATAATCGCATCGTGTTTCTTCATCTCCGCATCTGTAGCATCTGCCTCTTGATTAGGGTTCGAAACTGCTTGTTGAATCGTAGAAAAGCGTTCTACTTCCATTCCATTATCAGTAATAACCGTTGCCATTTTCTGTTGTGCTTTCTGGTTCTCCATTTGCACTACTTGAAAAGCATTAGCAAATTTATTTAATTCAGCATCGCTTATTTTATCTTGAGCTTGTGCAAAAGATACACCACCTAATAGGGTTACAAATAATAATAAAGTTGTTGCTTTTAATTTTGACATTATTCCGTTTTTTAATTTATTAATGTATAAGGCACAATGGTAACCAAACATATTCCGAATTAAAAATAATGCCTACTCATTTTGGGTGTTTTTAAAAAACATTTAACAAAATAAGGCTCTAGTTTTTACATTTACTAATAAAATTAACGTCAACTTTTTATAACGGAATATTCCCATGTTTACGTTTAGGCCTTTCTACCTTTTTGGTTTCCAACATTGAAAAAGATTTTAAAAGCTTTCTTCTTGTTTCTTTTGGCTGAATTACTTCGTCTATAAATCCACGTTGTGCCGCTTTAAATGGGTTCGCAAATTTCTCTGCATATTCGGCTTCTTTTTCTGAAAGTTTCAGCTCAGGATTGTCGGCGGCAGCAATTTCTTTTCTAAAAATGATTTCACTAGCGCCTTTTGCTCCCATTACGGCAATTTCGGCCGTAGGCCAAGCATAATTCATATCCGCTCCAATGTGTTTACTGTTCATAACGTCATAAGCGCCTCCATAGGCTTTTCTAGTAATAACAGTAACTCTTGGTACCGTTGCTTCACTTAAAGCATATAATAACTTGGCTCCGTTTAGAATAATACCATTCCATTCTTGATCGGTTCCTGGTAAAAAACCTGGCACATCCACCAATACTAATAACGGAATATTAAAGGCATCACAAAAACGAGTAAAGCGCGCTCCTTTTTTACTGCTATCCACATCGAGGACGCCAGCGAGGCTCATTGGCTGATTGGCAACAATACCTATGCTTCTTCCACCTAACCTAGCAAAACCGACAATAATATTATCGGCATAGTCTTTATGAACTTCGAAAAAGGAATCTTTGTCGATTATCCCGCCGATTACGGTATGCATATCGTACGGCTTGTTTGAAGAATCTGGCACAATGCTTTCCAATTCTTCTCGCACCTCATCCCCCATTTCATACGGAAGTGATTCTGGTGCAGTTTGATTGTTTTGCGGTAAATAACTTAATAATTGTTTTATCTGCTCTAAGCAAACAATATCATTACTCGCAGTAAAGTGCGTAACCCCACTTTTTGTTGCGTGAGTATAAGCGCCACCCAATTCTTCTGAAGTTACATTTTCATTCGTTACAGTTTTCACAACGTTAGGTCCCGTTACAAACATATAACTACTGTCTTGTACCATCATCGTAAAATCGGTCATCGCTGGGGAATAAACGGCTCCACCGGCACAAGGCCCCATTATTGCTGAAATCTGCGGAATAACTCCGGAAGACTGTACGTTTCGGTAAAAAATATCGGCATACCCACCTAACGAACGCACCCCTTCTTGAATTCGAGCCCCACCTGAATCGTTTAAGCCAATAACCGGTGCTCCTACCCGTAAGGCATGATCCATAATTTCACAGATTTTCTCTGCATGTGTTTCAGATAAAGCACCACCAAATACAGTAAAATCTTGGGCAAATACGTAAATAAGTCGGTTGTCTATTGTTCCGTATCCAGTTACAACTCCATCACCGTAGTATTTTTGTTTTTCCATACCAAAATCGGTGGTACGGTGGGTAACGAGAATGCCCATTTCTTCAAAAGAGCCTTCGTCTAATAGATATTCTATTCGCTCACGTGCTGTGAGTTTCTTTTTTTCGTGTTGTTTCGCTATTCTTTTTTCGCCTCCACCTAACTTTGCTTCGGCTATCTTTTTCTGTAATTCTTTATTCGTATCGCTCATAAACTTTATCGATATTAATGTTTTGGCACTCGTAATTGCTCAACTTCTTTCAGGTAGGTTTTCAAGGCAATTTTAGCTGCTATTTCGGCTTCTTCTTTTATTTCTTCTTTCAGTAAATCTTCGGAATAAAATTTCTTCACAAAATGCGTATCAAAATTCCCACTTCGGAAAGCTTCGTGCTCACACACAAATTTACCGAAAGGCAAAGTAGTACTCACCCCTTCTACTTCATAAGCAGCAATCGCTTCAATCATATGCTGAATGGCTTCGTTACGCGTTTTTCCGTAGGTAATCAGCTTGGCCAACATAGGATCGTATTGAATAGGCACTTCCATTCCTTCTTCAAAACCATCGTCCATTCTAATGTGTTTTCCTTTTGGCGGTTGATACACATCTAATGTACCCACGCTTGGCATAAAATTATCAAGGGAATCTTCTGCATAGACCCGTAATTCGAGAGCATGACCGTTTATCTCTAAATCATCTTGAGTGAACGATAATTCTTGTCCATCGGCTATTTTAATTTGTTCTTCCACTAGATCGATTCCTGTTATCCATTCGGTTACCGGATGTTCCACTTGCAAGCGGGTATTCATCTCTAAGAAGTAAAAATTATGATTTTCATCGAGCAGAAACTCAACCGTTCCGGCACCTACATAATCACAAGCTTTAGCAACTTTTATGGCAGCTTCACCCATTTTTTGGCGCAATTGGGGCGTTAAAACTGCCGAAGGTGCTTCTTCTACTACTTTCTGGTGTCTTCGTTGTACGCTACATTCCCGTTCAAATAAATGTAATACATTACCGTGTGTATCGGCTAATACTTGAATTTCAATATGTCGTGGCGATGCAACATACTTTTCAATAAAAACGGCACCATTACCAAAGGCAGATTCGGCTTCACTAATAGCTCGTTTCATTTGTTCGGCCAGTTCTTTTTCCTCTTCTACAACACGCATCCCTTTTCCACCACCACCGGCAGCGGCTTTTATCAAAATAGGGAATCCAATATCTTTTGCAATTTTTGTTGCTTTCTCTACATCGGTAATAGCTTCGTCTATTCCAGGTACCATTGGGATATCGTAATCTTTCACAGCATCTTTAGCCGCCAACTTGTCCCCCATTACTTTTATAGCATACGATTTTGGACCCACGAAAATTAATCCTGCTTTTTCTACTGCTTCAGCAAAATCTGCATTTTCGCTTAAAAATCCATAACCAGGATGTATCGCATCAACATTTAAGTCTTTCGCCGTTTTAATGATCAAGTCACCTTTTAAATAAGATTCTGAAGAAGGTGGCGGGCCAATACATACGGCTTCATCTGCAAATTTAACGTGTGGGGCATTTCGATCTGCTTCCGAAAAAACAGCAACCGTTTTCAAGCCCATATTTCGAGCGGTTTTCATAACGCGAAGGGCAATTTCCCCTCGGTTAGCAACCAATATTTTTTTAATATCCATTAGTCTTCTAATTCAATTAACAATGCGTTTTTATCTACCGTTTCTCCGGTGGCAATGTGTACGGCTTTTACCACACCATCTCTGGGTGCGCCTAAGGCATTTTCCATCTTCATAGCCTCTAGCACACAAAGGGAATCGCCTTCACTCACCGTATCGCCTGCTTTTACGTTTACTTCTAAAATTAATCCCGGCATCGGGGCATGGATTTCATTTTCAATTGAATCATTCCCCAAGGAAAGTCCCATTTCAGTAATAAGGGCATCGAGTTCGTTTTCAATTTTAACGGTATATCTATTTCCGTTTACTTTAATAGTATACGTTCTATTAAGAAGGTCTTTGGAAATCACCTCGGCAGTGACCGATTTGTTTTTTTGAAGTAGATGTACTTTATTTTTTGTTTCAGAAACGCTATCTAACGTTTCTATGTCGTCGCCAGGTATCGAGAACTCAAACGAGTCGTTAACCACTGCTTTATAAGTTGCACTCATAGAAAAGAATTTTCCGTAAAGATACGGTTTTGAAAAATTGGTACAAAGAATGTAAAAAACGCAAATTGAAAAATTCATCTTTTCAGAAAACTTTAAGAAAATGTATTTTTAAGAAATTGAAAAAACAAGTAAGTTGTAAGTTACTCGGACCTCGGCTCACTTCGACTCCGCTCAGTGACCGCCGCTCATTCCTCCGATAAATACTTTTAATATCTCAGTAACAAACAACTCAATAACCTAAAAAAAATGGCAGGACACAGTAAATGGGCAAATATTAAGCACCGCAAAGGCGCACAGGATAAAAAACGCGCTAAACAATTTACCCGGGTAATTAAAGAAATTACCGTTGCAATAAAGGAAAACAACCAAAATGGCGATCCGGAGACCAATCCGGCTTTGCGTAACGCCATACAAAATGCCAAAGGTGTTAATATGCCTAAAGACACCATTGAACGGGCTATAAAAAAGGCTTCGGGCGCCGATGCTGATAGCTATGAAAAAATAACTTTTGAAGGCTACGGACCTCACGGAATCGCATTTTATATAGAATGCACCACCGATAACACCAACCGTACCGTTGCATCGGTTCGTTCTATTTTTACAAAGCATAATGGTAGTTTGGGCACCAATGGTTCGTTGGAATTTCTATTTGATAGAAAAGGTGTTTTTACTTTGAAAAAAGAAGGGGTGGATTGGGATTTGGAAGAATTGCAATTAGAGTTAATTGAAGCTGGCGCCACTAAGTTTGAAAATGAGGAAGACCTTTTTGTAATCTATACAGACTTTACAGATTTCGGTAGGATGTCAGAAAAACTAGAATCTTTATCTATTGAAACCCACAACGCCGAATTACAGCGGATACCTTTAAACACAGAGTCTTTACCTTTAGAAGATGCAAAACAAATTATTAACTTAATAGATGCTTTTGAAGACGATGACGATGTACAAGATGTGTTTCATAACCTTGAAATGACCGATGAATTGGAAGCCGCTTTAGAGGAAGATTAAAAAACATCCTGTAAGATAAAACCGACACTAAAGTTTTTCCGTATATATAATTGAAGTCAGAGATCCATCAGATAGAATGGTTAGACTTTTAAAATAATGCCCCCCGCAAAGTCCCTTTGGTTTATAAACCAAAGGGACTTTTACATTTCGCTCTAAATTAGTATCTTTTCAAAAAAAGATTTACTATGAAAAAATTACTAATCCTTTTACTCTGCTTTACTGTTTTAACCTCTTGTGCACAACGTAAAAAAGAAAACGACGTAGCTATAACAACGCAAGAAACACGAAGTTATAGTACCGAAAAAGTAGTAAACAACCTTAATAACCCATGGGGGATGACGTGGCTGCCAGACGGCAGCATGTTAATTACCGAAAAAGCTGGACAGCTTATTCATTTTAAAGACGGAAACAAAACAGAGGTTAAAAATGTTCCCGAAGTATATAATCGAGGTCAGGGTGGATTATTGGATATTGAATTACACCCTAATTATTCTGAAAACGGTTGGATTTACATAACGTATGCTTCTACCGAAGGAGAAGGCGACGGTGGAAACACAAAATTAATACGCTGTAAACTGGAAGATAACGCATTAACCAGTATTGAAGAATTGTATAAAGCAAGCCCTAATTCTACAAGAGGACAACATTTCGGCTCTCGTATTGAGTTTGACAATGAAGGTTACCTTTATTTTTCTATTGGAGATCGCGGTAATCGCGATGTAAATCCACAAGATATTACCCGCGATGGTGGTAAAATTTACCGTTTGAATGACGATGGAAGTATTCCAGAGGATAATCCTTTTGTAGATAAAGCAAATGCCAAAAAAGCAATTTTTACCTACGGAAATAGAAATCCACAAGGAATGGCTAAACACCCTGAAACGGGAAAAATATGGATGCACGAACACGGCCCCAAGGGCGGTGACGAAATAAATATCGTAGAAAAAGGAGCTAATTACGGCTGGCCTGTTGTATCATACGGCGTTAATTATAGTGGTACCAAGTTTACGGATATTACATCAAAACCCGGAATGAAACAGCCCGTTTATTATTGGGTTCCTTCTATCGCACCCTGCGGGATGGATTTTGTAACAGGAGACAACTACCCAGATTGGAAAGGACATTTATTGATTGGTTCATTAAAGTTCAATTATGTAGAACTGGTAAAACTGGACGGAACTGAAGTTACAGGTCGTGAAAAAATTGCTCAAGATATTGGTCGTGTTCGTAATGTAAAAATGGGGCCGGATGGCTATATTTACATCGCCGTTGAAGGACAAGGAATATTCAAAGTTGTACCTCAATAAATTTATAAAAATATCAATCACTATTTTACATTTCAGCTTATGCAAAAAATTGCTGCAATTCTATTTATATTTCTAGTAATGACCGCTTGTGACGATTCAAAAAACAAGGAGAAGAAACCAATAAACACAGAAAATACTACTGCTGAAATGTCACAACAAAAAAGGACACCGCAGCAAGCTAGTAAAGATAATGGCGCTATTATCTACACCGATTTTTGTATGCAATGCCATTTAGGGAATGGCAAAGGGGTTCCTAACACCTTTCCACCTTTGGCAGGATCTAATTGGTTAACCGAAAAAAGGGAAGAAAGCATTCGCGCTGTAAAGTATGGTCAACGAGGTGAAATTGGAGTAAATGGTAAAAAATATGACGGTGTGATGGTTCCTATGGGTTTGAGTGATAAAGAAGTTGCCGATGTTTTAAACTACGTGATGACTTCTTGGGGTAATACCCAAGAAAAACCGGTAACCGAAGAAGAAGTTACGAATGTAAAGAAGTAAAGGTGCTATATTACGGATGATGGAAATTCATAAGCCTTTTTCTGTTTTCTATACTCTAAATTCTTTTTATCTATACACTTTACTCTATATTCCTCTTCTCTATATTCCATATTCCCTTTTAATCCCTACTTTTGTAAAAACTGAAAAAACATGCTCATAATTGGCATTGCCGGCGGTACCGGAAGCGGAAAAACAACCGTAGTGCAACAGATAGTTGAAGAATTACCGGCAGATGAAGTTTGCATCATCTCACAAGATTCGTATTATAAAGATACCAGCCATTTATCGTTTGAAGATCGGGTTAAAATTAATTTTGACCACCCACAAGCAATCGATTTCGATTTATTAGTGAATCATTTAAAAGAACTTAAAAAAGGAAACAGATTTGAACAACCTGTTTATAGTTTTGTAGACCACAACCGTACAGGCGAAACTGTTACCACCCATCCTAGGAAAGTGGTTATTGTGGAAGGGATTTTAATCTTGACACATCCTGATATTCGGAAATTGTTCGATATTAAAATATTTGTCCACGCCGATAGTGACGAACGACTAATCAGAAGGCTCAAACGCGATATAGCAGAGCGCGGAAGAGATTTGGATGAGGTATTAAAACGTTATCAAACTACCTTAAAACCCATGCACCAACAATTTATCGAGCCTACAAAGGAGTTTGCAGATATTATCATACCAACCAATAAATACAATACGGTTGCAGTTAATTTAATACGTAGCATCATTAATCAAAAACTGGAAAAAACCGAATCGTGAAATTTTCAGAAATAAAACAAAAAAAATGGTTCAAAATATTGAGCAACAAGTATATGCTCATAATTTTGGTATTTCTGACATGGATGATTTTTTTCGATACCAATTCGTGGTTTATTCACGATGAATTAGATGAAGACATCAAAGGATTACAAGAAAATGCCGAATTTTATAAAACTGAAATAGAAAAAGATAAAGCTTTTATCGAAAAAATGAAAGATAGTGACGAAGTAGAGAAATTTGCGCGTGAAAAATACTATCTTAAAAGAGAAAACGAAGACATTTATATTATAGAACACGAAGACAGCCTTAAAAACAAGGAAGACGATGAGTGATTTATTTAAAGATTTTGATAGTGTTTCCGCTAAAGAATGGAAACATAAAATACAAGCTGACCTAAAAGGAGCCGATTATAATGAAACGCTCGTTTGGCAAAGTCGCGAGGGTATTCATGTAAAACCGTTTTATCATCCAGACGATTTTGAAGATCCCTTCACCCCTATTCCCGGGCAGCCAACAACCTGGTCCATTGCACAGCATATTTTTATCGATGACGAAGCAATTGCCAATAATTTAGCAATCGATGCTATTAAAAGAGGTGCGAAAGCGATTATTTTTAAAGCAGAAAGTGAATTTGATATTGAAAAAATATTCAAAGAGTTTCCTTTTAAAAAAACCAAAATCTATTTCAAGCTAACATTTCTTTCAGAAGAGTTTTTAGGTAAATTGAAACAATATCTTTCTGATAAAAAAGCTACCGTTTATTATAACATCGACTTAATAGGGAATCTCACCCGTTATGGAAATTGGTTTCATAATTTAAAAGAAGACCACAGAATTCTAGAAAAATTTGTTTCTGAAAATCCTTCCGAAGCAATTATAAGCGTTGACACAACCGGCTATCAAAATGCCGGAGCAACGATAGTACAACAATTAGCTTATGCACTTTCTCACGCCAATGAATATTTAAATCATTTTGACAATGTCACCCTGAGCCCTTCGATAAACTCAGGACAGGCTAAAGTCGAAGGGTCAAACTCACAGCAACCTCTTGAAATCACTTTCAAAGTTGCCATAGGTTCTAACTACTTTTTTGAAATCGCAAAGATCAGGGCACTTCGCAAATTATACGCCGCATTAGCTTCAGAATATAAAATTTCTGAAACATGCCACATTATTGCCGTCCCTTCAAAACGCAATAAGACCTTATACGATTATAACGTGAATATGTTACGAACCACTACGGAATGTATGAGTGCCGTATTAGGCGGTGCCGACACTATCTGTAATTTACCGTACGATGCCTTGTACCACAAAAGCAATGAATTTGGAGAGCGCATAAGCCGTAACCAACTGTTGGTATTGAAAGAAGAAAGCTATTTTGATACGGTTAGCAATGCAGCCGATGGAACATACTATATAGAAAGCTTAACTGACGAACTTGCCGAAAAAGCACTGGAATTATTTAAAACCATTGAAAAAGGTGGCGGATTTCTACAACAGTTGAAAGAAGGGAAAATTCAGCAAAAAATTAAAGAAAGTGCCAAAAAGGAGCAAAAACTTTACGACGAAGGAAAGCTGAAGTTAGTAGGAACAAACTACCATACCAATCCAGAAGATCGTATGAAAGAGGATTTAGACCTCTATCCTTTTGTAAAAACAAAGCCAAGAAAAACAATTATTGAACCTATTATTGAAAAAAGATTGGCAGAGCAAACGGAACAGGAACGCTTAAAACAAGAGTCATGAGTCGAGAAGCACTTGAAATAATCTTAGGCATTGGGTTTGCCATTATAGGCCTTGCCTTATTTTTAAGAAGGGACACTTTAAGCAAATCGAAATATTATAGAATTATAATGATTATTGCCGCTATTTTGTTTGTAGCATTTGCGGTGTATTTAGGATTTAGAAGTTTTAATAGTTATGAGTAGAAAAGATGTTCAACATATTAGCTTAAAAAAAACGGAAAGTAAAAGTCCGAAACCTAGCGTAGCAAATAAAACATACACCACTGCTGAAAAAATCGATGTTAAAAACCGGTATTCGGCTGAAGATTTAAAGAATTTAGATCATTTAGAGTTTGCCGCCGGAATTTCACCGTATCTACGAGGACCCTACTCTACTATGTACGTTCGCAGACCTTGGACCATCCGCCAATATGCCGGTTTTTCCACTGCGGAAGAGAGCAACGCCTTTTACCGAAGAAACTTAGCAGCTGGACAAAAAGGACTTTCAGTAGCATTTGATTTGGCTACCCACCGTGGATACGACAGTGATCACGAACGTGTTTTTGGTGACGTAGGAAAAGCAGGTGTTGCGATTGATTCGGTTGAAGACATGAAAATTCTTTTCGATCAAATTCCGTTGGATAAAATGAGCGTTTCCATGACTATGAATGGTGCTGTCTTACCTATTATGGCATTTTATATTGTCGCTGCTGAAGAACAAGGCGTTTCACCCGAAGCCTTGGCAGGAACCATCCAAAATGATATTTTAAAGGAGTTTATGGTTAGGAACACCTACATTTATCCACCTACGCCGTCGATGAAAATTATTAGTGACATATTTGAGTTTACCTCTAACAATATGCCTCGCTTTAACTCTATTTCTATTTCAGGGTACCATATGCAAGAAGCGGGAGCTACTTGTGATATTGAGCTGGCATACACTTTGGCCGATGGATTAGAATATATTAAAACCGGTATCGATGCTGGGATGGATATTGACACCTTCGCCCCTCGTCTATCTTTTTTCTGGGCGATTGGGATGAACCATTTTATGGAAATTGCCAAAATGCGAGCCGCTCGTATGTCATGGGCTAAATTGGTAAAGCGATTCAACCCTAAAAACCCAAAATCATTATCCCTTCGAACACATTGTCAAACAAGTGGTTGGAGTTTAACCGAACAAGATCCTTTTAACAACGTAGCTCGAACCTGTATTGAAGCTTCGGCTGCTGCGTTTGGTGGCACACAATCATTACATACGAATGCGTTGGACGAAGCAATCGCCTTACCAACTGATTTTTCAGCAAGAATTGCACGAAACACACAAATTTACCTTCAAGAAGAAACTGAAATCACTAAGACTGTCGATCCTTGGGCGGGCAGTTATTATGTAGAAAAATTGACCGACGACATCGCAAAAAGTGCTTGGGCACTTATTGAAGAAGTGGAAGAGTTAGGCGGGATGACCAAAGCGATTGAAAAAGGAATCCCGAAATTGCGTATTGAAGAAGCCTCTGCAAGAAAACAAGCTCGGATTGATAGTGGTCAAGACATTATCGTTGGGACTAACAAATACCGACTTGAAAAAGAAGATCCGCTTCAAATTTTAGATGTGGATAACCAAAAGGTCCGTACGTCTCAAGTAGAACGTTTAGAGCGCATTAAAAAAGAACGAAACACTCAAAAAGTAAAAGAAACGCTTCAAAAACTAACCGAATGTGCCAGAACAGGTGACGGAAATTTATTAGCTTTAGCCATAGATGCAGCACGGGAACGTGCTACATTAGGTGAAATTTCAGATGCTTTGGAAGAAGATTTTGGAAGATATAAAGCACAAGTAAAATCAGTTAGCGGCGTGTATAGTAACGAAATAAAGAAAGACCCATCGTTTGCCAAAGCAAGGGAATTGGCCGATCAATTTGCTGAATTAGAAGGGCGTCGACCCCGGATTATGATTGCAAAAATGGGGCAAGACGGTCACGACCGTGGTGCAAAAGTAGTTTCTACCGGTTATGCCGATGTAGGGTTCGATGTTGATATAGGCCCTTTATTTCAAACACCTGCTGAAGCAGCCAAACAAGCGGTTGAAAACGATGTACATATTTTAGGGGTTTCTTCATTAGCTGCAGGACATAAAACCTTGGTTCCGCAGGTTATTGAAGAATTAAAGAAACACGACCGTGAAGATATTATGGTAATTGTGGGAGGCGTAATCCCTTCGCAAGATTATCAATATTTATTTGATGCTGGAGCTACTGCTGTGTATGGCCCTGGAACTAAAATAAGTGATGCGGCCATTGAAATATTACAAGTTTTAATCGATGCTGTGGAAGATTAATGAAAGACTATATCCTGAAAACAGAGCGATTAGGATTACGAAATTGGGAAGTTTCAGATATAGAACCCTTTACTGAAATGGGAAAAGACCCTGAAGTAATGAAGTACTTCCCTAGCCTACTTTCAGAATCAGCGTCGCGTGTATTTATTCAGAAATTACAAAAGCATTTCATTCTACACGGCTACTGCTATTTTGCTGTTGATATATTAGAAACTTCAGAATTTATCGGCTTTACTGGGTTTATGAATCAAACGTGGGAAAGCAGATTTACACCTTGTGTAGATATGGGTTGGCGTTTAAAACGAAGCGCTTGGGGAAAAGGCTACGCAACAGAAGCCGCCAAAGCCTGTTTGGAAGCCGCTTTGCCAAAATTCAACCTAAAAGAAGTGTATGCTTTTACTCCAGATAAAAATATCCCATCACAAAAAGTAATGCAGAAAATTGGGATGAATTATACAGGTGATTTTCAGCATCCTAAATTAATTGGGGATGATCGGTTTAAGTATTGTGTGGCTTATAAGAAAAGCTGGTAATTATTTTACTATGCACGCATACTAATTGAATGCGATTCCCTATTTTTACAAGACTATAAAAAAAAACAGCTATGGATACTTCAGCAAAAATGCTTCGCGACGATGCGCTAAAAGGAAAAACAATAGTCGTTACCGGTGGCGGTAGCGGATTGGGAAAATCAATGACTACCTATTTTTTAGAATTAGGTGCCAATGTGGTGATTACTTCCCGAAATATTGAAAAACTAGAAACCGTTAAAAAAGAACTGGAAGAAGAGACGGGCGGTACTGTTTTACCCGTTCAATGTGATGTTCGCAACTACGACGAAGTAGAAGCCATGGTGCAAGCTTCGGTTAAAGAGTTTGGCACTGTTGATGTTTTACTGAACAACGCCGCAGGAAACTTTATTTCCCCTACCGAACGTCTTTCAGCCAATGCGTTTGATACCATTATAGATATCGTTTTAAAAGGAACAAAAAACTGCACGCTTGCTTTCGGAAAACATTGGATTGACAAAAAAGAAGAAAACAAAACCGTTTTAAACATTGTAACAACCTACGCATTTACGGGATCTGCCTATGTAGTACCAAGTGCAACTGCAAAAGCCGGCGTTTTAGCCTTAACACGTTCGCTAGCGGTAGAATGGGCAAAATATGGTATTCGCTTTAATGCCATTGCCCCGGGTCCTTTCCCTACTAAAGGAGCTTGGGATCGATTACTTCCAGGCGATTTAAAAGAGAAATTTGATTTAGCTAAAAAAGTACCTTTAAAGCGTGTGGGTGACCACCAAGAATTGGCAAATTTAGCAGCATACTTAGTTTCAGATTTTTCAGCTTATTTAAATGGTGAAGTAGTTGTAATTGATGGTGGCGAATGGCTTAAAGGTGCTGGACAAATGAACCTATTAGAAGATGTTCCTGACGAAATGTGGGATATGCTGGAAATGATGATCCGTTCCAAAAAAAATAAATCGTAACATTTCAGAAAAAACTAATACTAACTACACAAATTAAACAAACAGTACACTATGAAATCTAACTTTATGAAGTTGGCTTTTGCTGCGTTGCTTACCGTAACGTCAACCGCAATTGCACAAAAGGACGTTAAAGAACAATCAAAACCAGTAGATGCCACTGAAATTCCTGTAAACCCAGATGTTTTAACAGGTAAACTGGATAATGGCCTTACCTATTACATTCAGAACAATGGAAAACCAGAAGATAAAGTAGAGCTGCGATTAGTAGTGAATGCTGGCTCTATTTTAGAGAATGAAAACCAACTTGGTCTTGCCCATTTTATGGAGCATATGAACTTTAACGGTACGAAGAATTTTCAGAAAAACGAATTAGTAGATTACTTGCAAAGTATTGGTGTGAAGTTTGGGGCTGACCTAAATGCCTATACCAGTTTTGATGAAACGGTATACATTTTACCAATTCCAAGTGATGATCCTGAGACCCTAGAAAAAGGATTCCAAATTATAGAAGATTGGGCCCATAATGCGACCTTGACCGATGAAGCCATCGATGACGAACGCGGTGTTGTACTTGAGGAATATCGCTTAGGTTTAGGCCCAGATAAACGAATGATGCAAGACTACTTACCAAAATTATTGTACGGGTCTAAATATGCAGAACGCCTTCCTATTGGTACCAAAGAGAATCTTGAAAATTTTGATTACGAAGATGTTAGAAGTTACTATAGAGATTGGTACCGTCCAGATTTAATGGCCGTAGTAGCCGTTGGCGACCTTGATGTAAAAACGTTAAAAGCAAAGATTGAAAAGCACTTTGGCTCTATAGCAAAAGCTAAAAACCCTAAAAAACGTGAAACTTTTGAGCTTCCTAACCATGAAGAAACTTTAGTTTCAATAGCAAGTGATAAAGAAGCCCCTTTTACCCGTGTACAAGTAGTGTACAAAGATCGTTTTGAAGCTCCAAAAGTAGAAACAGTTGTAGATTATAAAGAGCAGTTGACCAAAAACCTGTTTTCAACGATGATTAACAATAGACTTCGCGAGTTGAGCAATAGCCCCAAACCACCTTTTGTTTTCGGGTTTTCTTATTACGGAGGCACCTATGCACGTGGTAAGAATGCGTATCAAAGTGTTGCTACAACGAGCGAAACTGGCCAAATGGAAGCTCTCAGAGCTCTACTTGAAGAAAACCAACGCGTTAAACTGTACGGGTTTCAAGAAGGTGAGTTTGAGCGTGCCAAACAAACATTTTTGGCGCAAATGGAAAAACAATACAATGACCGTGACAAACAAGAAAGTGGAAGAATGGTCAACGAATTTGTAAATAATTTCCTTGAAAATGAACCTATTCCAGGGATTGAATGGGAATACAAAACCAGTAAAGAAATACTTCCAACTATTACGCTTGCTGAAGTAAATGAATTGATAAATCAATTTATACACGAAGACAACCGAGTAATTATTTTAACCGGTCCTGAAAAAGAAGGTTTAAAGCAACCTACCGAAGCAGAAGTAATGGCTTTGCTAAAAGAGGTCGAAACATCTAAAGTAGAACCTTACAAAGATGCCGAAGTGCGTCAAAACTTGGTTGAAAACTTAAACCCAGAAGGGTCAATCGTTAAAACTGAAAAAAATGAAGCCCTTGGCACAACGACCTTCACCCTTAGCAACGGGGCAACGGTAACAGTTAAACCAACCGATTTTAAAAACGATGAAGTACTGTTTGAAGCTTTCAGTTTTGGAGGAACCAGTTTATATTCAGATGAAGATTACCTTGTAACAGCCTTTGCAAACCAAGGATTGGCCGAAGCCGGAATTGGCGGTCTTTCAAAAACCGATTTATCTAAAATGATGAGCGGAAAAATTGCATCGGCAAGTCCTTACATAAGGAACCTTACCGAAGGTTTGAGTGGTCAAGCTGCACCAAAAGACTTGGAGACCTTGTTTGAAATGATTTACCTGTATTTTACTAATTTAAATAAAGACGCCGAAGCATACCAGTCATTTATTTCAAAACAGAAAGGTTTTTTAGGCAACTTAATGTCCAACCCACAATTTTATTTTTCAGATCAAATAGGAAAATTTAAAAACAAAGGAAACGACAGGTATACAGGCTTTCCAACCCCAGAAGCTTTGGATAAAGCTGATTATGACCTTGCTTACAAAAAATACCAGCAACGTTTTGCCGATGCGGGTGACTTCCATTTCTACTTTGTAGGAAATGTGGATGAAGCAAAATTGAAAGAATTTTCAAAAAAATACATTGCTTCGCTACCAGCTACTAAGTCTGACGAATCATACAAGATAGATGATTTTCGTGAAGATGATAGTTTCAGAAAAAAAGTGGTTAACAAAGGTACCGACCCAAAAAGTTTAGTTACCATCTCATGGATTGAGGATGATGTAACGTATTCAGCTGAAAAAGAACTTCAAATGAAAGCTTTAGGTGAAATTCTTACCATTAAGCTTATTGAAAAGTTACGGGAAGAAGAAGGCGGAGTTTACGGTGCTGGTGCCCGTGGAAATTTCAGTAAAATTCCATACGGAGAGGCTTCATTTAGTATTTCGTTTCCTTGCGGTCCTGAAAACGTAGATAAATTGGTAGAAGCTTCTTTGTCTGAAGTAGAAAAAATTAAAAAGGAAGGCCCTACCGATAAAGACCTTGCCAAGGTGAAAGAAACATTTTTGTTGCAACACAAGGAAAACATGAAGCAAAACAAGTACTGGCTTTCATCTATGGTAACTGCAGCTAAAGAAAAGAGAGATGCTTCAAAAATGCTCGATTTTGAAAAAGCAGTCGAAGCCTTGAACAAAAAAGACATTCAGAAAATGGCAAATAATATTCTGGACAAAGATTATTTATTGGGTATTTTAATGCCTGAGGAACAAAAATAATTTACTTACCACACAATTATAAAGGGTTTCCGAACAGGAAGCCCTTTTTTAATTAAAAAAGTACCGTTTCTTCAAAAATTGAAAAATGTTCACTTCCTGTTAACAAAAATGATTTTATGTCCGCAGAATTAATCGTATTTTTAGCCTTTAAACCATAACAGACTTAATGGGTAAAATAATAGCAATTGCCAATCAAAAAGGAGGTGTAGGAAAAACTACTACCTCGGTAAATTTAGCTGCCTCTCTAGGCGTTTTAGAAAAAAAGGTTTTATTGATTGATGCCGATCCCCAGGCCAATGCTACTTCGGGTTTAGGTATTGATGTAGAAGAGGTTGAAAAAGGTACGTACCAAATATTGGAACATACCATAGCTGCTGCCGATGCCATTATGGAAACTTCTTCCCCAAATTTGCACCTTATTCCAGCGCATATAGATTTAGTAGCTATAGAAATTGAACTGGTTGATCAAGACAAACGCGAATCGATGCTTAAAAATGCGATTGTTGGCTTAAAGGATCAATACGATTATATTTTAATAGATTGTGCGCCATCACTTGGGTTGCTTACGCTAAACGCCTTAACAGCAGCCGATTCGGTTATCATTCCTATTCAGTGTGAATATTTCGCTTTGGAAGGTTTAGGAAAGTTATTAAACACAATAAAAAGTGTTCAAAAAATACATAATAACAACCTCGATATTGAAGGCTTGTTATTGACTATGTACGACTCTCGTTTACGCCTTTCCAACCAAGTTGTAGATGAAGTTAAAAAGCATTTTGACGAAATGGTGTTTAAGACAATCATTATGCGAAATGTGCGTTTAAGTGAAGCACCTAGCTATGGCGAAAGTATCATTAGTTACGATGCCAGTAGTAAAGGCGCCAATAATTATTTAAGTTTGGCACAAGAGTTAATTGAAAAAAATTAGAAACGATCGATGGCGAAAGCAACAAAAAAACAAGCCTTAGGACGAGGACTTTCAGCTTTACTGAATGATCCCTCAAATGATATAAAATCTGCTGAAGATAAAAACGCAGACAAAGTAGTTGGTAATATTGTTGAATTGGAACTGGATACAATTGAAGTAAATCCATTTCAACCACGTACCAGCTTTAATGAAGAAACATTGCGTGAGTTAGCTTCTTCCATAAAAGAATTAGGGGTAATTCAGCCTATAACCGTTCGTAAATTAGGTTTTAATAAATACCAATTAGTAAGTGGAGAGCGTCGTTATAGAGCTTCAAAACTAATAGGCTTAGAGCGTATTCCTGCATACATACGCATTGCGAACGATCAAGAGTCGTTAGAGATGGCCTTGGTAGAAAACATTCAACGCCAAGATTTAGACCCTATAGAAATTGCACTCTCTTATCAACGTCTAATTGAAGAAATTGAAATTACACAAGAAGAATTAAGTGATCGTGTGGGTAAAAACCGTTCGACGATTGCCAATTATTTACGTCTTTTAAAACTTGACCCTATTATCCAAACTGGAATGCGGGATGGGTTTATTTCAATGGGTCACGGACGTGCTTTAATCAACGTTGATGACGCTGATCATCAATTAGACATTTACGAAAAAATTCTTAGCAACAAGCTCTCTGTTCGTGATACCGAGGCTTTGGTGCGCACCTACAAGTCTGGTGATGAAAAACAAAGCAAGCCAGCTAAAAAGGCAACACCTCAATTTGCCAATAAAGGCAGAAAAGAATTAGAAGATCTTTTAGAAACAAAAGTTAATGTAAAAGTTTCAAAGTCAGGAAAAGGGCAATTGGTTGTTCCTTTTAAAAACAAAGAAGATTTTCTACGCATTCTCAAGCTATTAAAAAGTGAAAAGTAGGTTTTTAAATATCCTATTTCTTGTACTGGCAATTTCAACTTTTGCACAAGAAGCCGATTCTACTGCTGTACAAAAAGATAGCGTGGTTGTATCTGAAAAGAATAATGGAATCGTAATAAAAGATACTGTTTTAGATAAAAAACCATACAATCCGTTAGCCCCATCAAAAGCTGCGTTTTACTCGGCTGTAGTGCCAGGTTTAGGGCAAGCTTACAATAAAAAATATTGGAAGATCCCTATTGTTTATGCAGGAATGGCAACCGGAGTTTATTTTTATTTGAAGAACGATGATGATTATAATCAGTTTAGAGACGCCTACAAAAGACGTTTAGCTGGTTTTACTGATGATGAGTTTCAAGGAATCTCAAACGATCGATTAATAGACGCACAACGAAACGCTAAAAAAAACAAAGATTACAGCATTATTGCTGTGGTCGTTGTATATATGTTGAATATTGTCGACGCAAATGTTGATGCACACCTTCAGCAGTATAATATTTCAGAAGACCTTTCAATTACTCCAAATTTTGAAGTAAACCCAATTAACACACAAGCCAATTACGGTTTATCATTTCGATTTAAATTATAATGAAATTAGCAATTTTAGGATACGGTAAAATGGGTAAGACCATTGAAAAGTTAGCTCTTGAAAAAGGCCACGAGATTGTCTATAAATCAGGTAGTGATTTTGAAGAAGGAACCCTTAAAAATGCCGAAGCAGCTATAGAGTTTTCAGTACCCGAAGCGGCTGTAAAAAATATAACACTTTGTTTTAAAGAAAGTATTCCTGTTGTTTGTGGTACAACTGGTTGGCTCGATGATTATGAAAAAGTGCTAAATATATGTGAAGAGCGTAACGGAAGATTCATTTATGCGTCCAACTTCAGTGTAGGTGTTAATTTATTTTTCAGTATGAATGAGCATGTAGCTAAGTTAATGGCGCCGTGGGATGAATATGATGTTTCTGTAGAAGAAATTCATCACACGCAAAAAAAAGATGCGCCAAGTGGCACGGCTATTACCATCGCAGAAGGGATTATAAAACATTCTGATAAAGAAAACTGGAAGTTAGATGAAGCTTCAGAAAAAACAATTCCTATTACAGCAAAACGGGAAGGTGATGTAAAAGGGACACACAGTGTAGAATATAGCTCAAAAATTGATACTATTTCAATAAAGCACGAGGCTCATACACGTGACGGATTTGCAAAAGGTGCTATCCTTGCTGCCGAATGGCTTTCAAAAAAAGAAAGCGGTGTTTACACGATGAAAGATGTGTTGGGAATTTCGTAGTATTGCATTGTAATTATTAAAAAATTAGATAAAAAAGAAGATACATATCTTCAGAAAATATATAAAAGATGAGTTGGACAGGTTGGTTAATATTTTTCCTATTAGTACAAGTAATCCACTTTTTGGGTACTTGGAAGTTATACGTTAAAGCCGGAAGACAAGCTTGGGAAGCTGCAGTTCCTGTTTATAACGCTGTGGTTTTAATGAAAATTATTAACCGTCCTTGGTGGTGGACCATTCTACTTTTTATCCCTATTGTTAACTTAATTATGTTCCCCGTTGTTTGGGTAGAAACTCTTAGAAGTTTTGGCCGAAACAGCAATGCAGATACTTTTCTTGCTATCATCACACTAGGCTTATATATTTACTACATAAATTACACGCAAGAGGTTACGTATATTGAAAAACGTAGTCTAAAACCTCGTACAGCAGCAGGTGAATGGGTAAGTTCTATTTTGTTTGCAGTAGTGGCAGCAACTATTGTACACACCTATTTTATGCAACCGTTTACCATCCCTACCGCATCGTTGGAAAAAACGTTATTGGTAGGTGATTTTCTATTTGTAAGTAAGTTTCATTATGGTGCTAGAGCACCTATGACGCCACTTTCATTTCCAATGGTTCACGATACCATTCCCGTGGTAAAAACAAAGTCATATATTCCTAAACCGCAAATACCGTATTTTAGATTTCCAGGTTTTGAAGATATTGAACGCAATGATATTGTGGTGTTTAACTGGCCAATTGATGAGTTTGAAGATATTGGACCACCACCAAAAGGTCATGCTTACAAGCCTATTGACAAAAAATCGAACTACGTAAAACGTTGTGTGGGCTTACCGGGAGACTCTTTAGAAATACGTGACGGTTATGTATACATAGACGGAAAGCAAAATGATCTTCCAGACCGTTCTAAAATTCAATTTTCATATGCATTTAGAACAAAAGGCAAAATAAACCCTAATATATTTAGGAATCAATACGATATTACTGATGGCATTGGGTATGACGAAAATTTAAAAGCATACATTCTACCAGCAGTTTCAGATGAGGCGTTGGCTAAGATGAAGAAGAATCCAAATATAGCTGAGGTTTTTAGGTATAAATCTGAAAAAGACATGTTTGATGCAGGTATTTTTCCGCAAGACGATCGGTATAAATGGAACGCCGATAATTTTGGACCAATTTATATTCCTAAGAAAGGTGCTACAGTTGACATAAACCTTGAATCACTTCCGTTTTACCGTCGCATAATAGAGGTATATGAAGGCAGCGAATTAGGTATTGACAATAAAATAACCACTTCTGGAAACCAAGTATTGCTCAATGGAAATCCTATGAGCAACTACACCTTTAAACAAGATTACTACTGGATGATGGGTGATAATCGTAACAACTCGCAAGATGCGCGTATGTGGGGTTATGTACCTTTTAACCACGTAGTTGGTAAACCGGTTTTTATCTGGATGAGCTGGGATGGCACCAAACAAGGTATTATGAATAAAATACGTTGGGAACGTCTGTTTACAACGGTTGGTGGTAAAGGAAAACCAGTTTCATACCTTTCCTATTTCTTAGTTTTATTAGGTATTTGGTTTGCTTTTGATTTCTTCAGAAAAAGAAGAAAAAAGAGCGGTAAGTAAAAAAGAAAAGCATCTCTATTTGCTTAGCTAATTTTGTTGAAATGGAATCTATTTTAGTACATCCTACTTATTTTCCTTCCATCGCACAAATGGTGGCTGTAAGCCAAGCCGAAAAGTTGGTTTTTGAAGTGGCTGGCAATTACCAAAAACAGTCATACCGTACTCGTGCGTATATTGCACATAGTAACGGAAAGCTGTTGCTCAACATTCCTATAAAACATACAGGAAAACGTCAAAAGTCTAAAGAAGTTATGGTAGAAAATGATTTTCCTTGGCAATCGCAACACTGGAAATCATTAGAAACGGCATACCGCACTTCCCCCTTTTTTGAGTTTTATGAGGACGAACTATATCCGTTGTTTAACGAACCAGCTGAAAGGCTTTTAGACCACAATATCCGTATTTTCAATACTGTTTGTGAATTAATAGAGTTAGAAGTTCCTATTACTTACACACAAGAATATTTAAAAGAACCTGAAAACAACAAAGACTTGCGTTATTTAGCGAAAGCAAAAAACCAAAAAACATTCAATTTAAAGCCTTACAAACAAGTTTTTGAAACTAACCACGGGTTTCTATCAAACCTATCTATTTTGGATCTATTATTTAATGAAGGGCCCAACACACTTAATTATTTGCAACAACAGGAAGTTCAGTTTTGAGGTTTATTATATTAGAGTTCTAAAACAGTAAATTTATTCACTAAGGGGTCTAAATTATTTTTAACTTCAGAAAGTAAACCCTTTCCATGTTCTAAGTAAAATTCTGAAAAATTCATGGTGCGTTCTTGCAAACTTTGGTTGGGGAATAATGTGTTTTGAATTTTTGTTAGTCGTTCTAACTCATCTGCTAGTTTGCGTTTCTGTGCTTTCAATAAACGCTTTTCTAAGTTATCTAACCCGTTTAACTGCTTTTTTTCTTGTGCTCCAACGGCTCCTAAAAAAGAAGCATCTGTTTTTTCAGCAATTGTATATAACTCTTTAAACTGCTGCTGAAGATGCTCACGCTGTTTAGAAAAATCGATATCAATTTCTGAAATACGATGCGTGTGCTTTGTTTTCAATTCATGTTGTTTCAGGAATAAGTCTTCTACTGAAACATTTAACTTATCAAGTTTTTTTGAAAGCTTAGAAGGTAGAAGCAACACTGAGTTCCGAAGCAATAGCATAGGGAAAGGCACTTCTACCGCATTAAAATAATCTTTTAACTGAAGCCAATAGGCCAATTCACCACCACCGCCAACATAACATAGATTGGGTAACACCACCTCTTGAAACAGTGGTCTAAGTAACGCATTGGGTGAAAACCGCTCAGGATGATTCGCTAACTCTTCAAGCAATTCTTCTTTTGTAAAAGATAGTTCAGTTTCGTTAATGTAAAAGGATCCGTCTCTTTCAACAATACGTTCGCGAAGCCCTTCTTTCAAGTAAAACAAGTTTATTTCCCGTGGGTGTACTTGTTCGGTGTAACCTAAATCAGTGAGGTGTTTGGTGGTTTCTGTTACTTTTTTAAAAGAAAGGTTTTCAGTCAACTCTTTTTCAGCATGCGGGATAAACGCTTTTTTGAGTGAAGCATCATTTCCGTCAATAATTACGAGTCCGTATGTTTTAAACAATTCGTTAGCAAGGTAACGAGTAGCAGCTGTTAGGTTTTTATGTTTCGTATACGCTTCTGCAAAAAGGTCGGTTAGGTATTGTGCGTGTTCACTATTTCCCAATTTGGCTTTTACAGCTCCTAAAACCTCCTCTAATCCTTTTGTAGATAATTCCCCTACTGCTCCAGACGCTTCCCTACTCCACTGTATTTTTTTCCTTTCGAGATTAAAATAGTTTATCTCTTCAAAATCGTGGTCTTCGCTTGCCATCCAATAAACCGGTACAAAATGGTTTTCAGGGTGTTCTTTGTTTAGTTTTTCTGAAAGATTAATTACTGAAAAAATCTTATATAAAAAGTAAAGCGGTCCTGTAAATAAATTGAGCTGATGGCCAGTAGTGATGGTAAAGGTATTCTTATCTGCGAGCGATTGTATATTATCCCGCGTTTCTTTGGAAATGGAAGCGTTTATATATTGCTTTTTTAATGCTTCAACTAATTTATCTCTAGATTCCTGTGTAAAACTTTGCTTCTTTTCAATCTGTTTTTTGAAGTTCCCCATCTTCGGAAAATTTCCGTAGAAAGAGGTTAAACTATCTTTTTCAGCAAGATAGTCGCAAATTAAGTTTGAAAAATAACCTGTTTCGGCGTACGGGATTGTTTTAGTTGGCATATAACATTAGAAAATTGACACAAAGGTAACCACTTTGCGTGGTTTGTGATTTTAAAGATACGTTAATGTTGGCGGGTTTCAAATTCGAAACTTTTTTGAGATTTCAATTCTATAAATTCAGCTATCTTTAACGCTTCAAAGAAAAACACATACGAATGAACAAGCTTTTCACTCTCCTCTTTTTATTTGTTTCAACATGTATTTTTGCACAAGTACAATCTCCAGAAGAATTTTTAGAATACAAAATAGGCACCCAGTTTTCACGTCATGCCGATGTGGTAAATTACTTTCAACATGTAGCTGAAAACAGCAATATGGTTACCTACCAAACGTACGGTAAAACCAATGAACGGCGTCCGCTGACTTATGCAATTGTTTCTTCAGAAGAAAATCTAGCAACTATTGAAACCATTAGAACCAATAATTTAAAAAGTATAGGAATAGAATCGGGATCTGCAAATCCTGAAAAAGCTATCGTATGGCTTAGTTACAATGTACACGGCAACGAAGCTTCCAGTACCGAGGCAGCAATGACAACGTTGTACGAATTAATTACTAAAAAGCAAGATTGGTTGCAAAACACGATCGTAATTATCGATCCATGTGTGAATCCCGATGGTCGCGATCGGTATGCAAATTGGTACAACCAAGTAAAGGCAACACCTTACAACCCTTCACAAGATGCAACCGAACATCACGAACCTTGGCCAGGCGGGCGTCCTAATCATTATCTTTTTGATTTGAACCGTGATTGGGCGTGGGCTTCTCAAGTAGAAACACGCCAACGTTTAAAAGTTTATAACCAATGGATGCCGCACGTTCACGTAGATTTTCACGAACAAGGCATTAACGAACCATATTACTTTGCTCCCGCAGCCGAGCCGTTTCACGAAATCATTACTCCGTTTCAGCGAGATTTTCAAACACAGATTGGTAAAAACCACGCCAAGTATTTTGATAAAGAAGGCTGGCTGTTCTTTACACGCGAGCGTTTTGATCTATTATACCCTAGCTATGGGGACACCTACCCTGTTTTTATGGGAGCCATTGGTATGACCTATGAGCAGGCTGGGCACGGTTTTGCAGGTTTGGGGGTCAATACCGACGAAGGCTTTGAGCTTACGTTAAAAGACCGTGTAGCGCATCATACCACTACTGGTCTTTCTACCATAGAAGTGGCTTCAAAGAATGCGGCTACATTAACTTCAGAATTTAAAAAGTTTTTTACTACTACTGATTCTAAATATAAAAGCTATGTTCTTACTGGAAAAAAAGATAATATTCGTGCTTTAACTGAACTATTGGACATACACCAAATACAATATGGATATACCAATAGCGGCTCGGTAACGGGATATAACTATGCCGATGCCCAAACAGGTTCTATGAAAGCCGAAAATGCATTGGTGGTCAGCACCAACCAACCAAAAGGTAAAATGGTGAAAGTATTGTTCGAGCCTAAAACAAAACTATCCACACCCGTAACGTATGATATTACCGCATGGAGCCTGCCGTATGCGTATGGATTAGATGCCGTAGCAAGTACATCGTTGGTTTCGGCTAATGACAATCCGCCTACTACTTTTAAAACCAATACTGCTGTTTCAAGCGCAGCAGGTTATATTGCTAAGTGGAACAGTATGTACGATGCTACTTTTTTAGCTGATTTACTAAAACATGACATCCGTGTGCGTTTTTCTGAAAAGAAATTAAGCTTTAATGATAATACATTTGACCGTGGAAGTTTGATTATTACTCGAAGTGACAATAAAAACAATTCAGCTTTTGATACAACGGTAACCAAACTTGCCAATAAGCATAAGCGTGAGTTATATGCTTCCAGCACCAGTTTTGCTGACACGATGACCGATTTTGGTTCGCCCGATATTAAAGTAGTGAACAAACAACGTATTGCTGTGCTGCAAGGTGAAGGCACTTCTTCGTTAAGCTATGGTACCATTTGGCATTTCTTTGAAAAACAGCTAGAATATCCTATTACCTCAATCAACACCGATGATTTTGATGATATTAACCTAAGTAACTATGATGTATTGGTCATGCCAAGCGGTTGGTATGGTGACATTTTAGACGATGACATGTTTAATACGCTAAAAGACTGGGTTCGCAACGGTGGAAAAATAATTGCCATTGGCAATGCTGTACGCAGCTTTAAAGGCAAAGATGGGTTTGCTCTTCAATTAAATGGTGATGAATCTAAAGAAGAAAGCACAGATTCAACCAAAAGCAACAACCTTACCCCCTATGATCAACGTGAGCAGGAAAGTACGAAAAACATGATAACAGGAAGTATCTTTAAAGTAACCATGGACCCTTCTCACCCAATGGCCTTTGGGTACGGCGACAACTATTTCAGTTTAAAATTGGGAAGCACTTCGTACCGTTTTTTAGATTCTGGTTATAACGTTGGCTATATTAAAGGCGAAGCAGAAAACGTTTCCGGATTTGCAGGTGATGAAGCAAAAAAAGGCTTGACCGACTCTTTGGTGTTTGGTGAAGACCGTATTGGTCAAGGATCGGTAGTATATTTAGTGGACGATGTCCTGTTCCGTTCGTTTTGGCAGAACGGAAAACTACTGTTTGTAAACAGTCTGTTTTTTGTAAACAACAATGCGTTTACCCTTTAGGTCAAACTCTTAAAATAGTGTAAAACAGCCTTTGAAAGTATGTGCTTTATAGTACCTTCGGAAAAAAGAAGTATTATGAAACGTATATTTTTACTTACCCTAACGGTGCTGTTTTTTGCAGCCTGTAATAATTCAGAAAAGAAGAAAACGGAAGAAGCTTCCATGACTGCGGAAGTGGAACTAAAAGAAACTACGAATAAACCTGCATCCGAAACATTTTTAGACATCACCCCTATTGAACACGCCACGATGGTGCTGCAATGGGATGACACTGTATTATATGTTGATCCTGTTGGCGGAGCCGAAGCTTTTGAAGGACAGCCAAGTCCAAATATAATATTGGTAACCGATATTCACGGCGACCATATGAATGCCGAAACCATTCAGGCAGTACTAACCGATAAAACAAAGCTAATTGCCCCACAAGCCGTAGCCGACAAGCTGCCAAAAGACCTTCAAGATAAAGTACAGGTGATGAACAATGGTGAAAGTGCCATGCATTTTAATATTGCCATTGAAGCCATCCCAATGTACAATCTACGGGAGGAGGCCTTGAAATTTCATAAAAAAGGACGCGGTAATGGCTATATTCTTGAAAAAGATGACAAACGGGTATATATTTCCGGAGATACAGAAGACATCCCAGAAATGCGCAACCTTACCAATATTGACATTGCTTTTGTATGTATGAATTTACCCTACACTATGCCAGTTGATAAAGCCGCTGAAGCCGTTTTAGCCTTTAAGCCCAACGTAGTATATCCATATCACTTTAGGGGTACAGAAGGGCTAAGCGATGTTAGTAAGTTTAAAGATTTGGTAAACAAGGGAAACGGAGCTATTACCGTAACCCAATTGGATTGGTATCCTAATCAATAAAAAAGAAGTATTACTAACCTACATATGCTTAGAAGTTGCCTGTAAAAACTCTAATTTACAGGCTTTTCTTTTGGTATTAATTGAGGTTGCTTCGAGCTTTGTTCGGGGTAATGTCTGTTTTTGGAACATAGCCCATACCCATTCCCGAAGCATCCCCGAAGAAACCCCGAACAAAACCCCTTAAACCTTGGGTAAAGTGTGCATATGTCGTCATATGAATGCAAAGGAATGCAACGCCCGTCATATAACACTACACGATTGCAACAACCTGAAAGCTTAGTTAAAGGCCGTTAAATGGCTTTATATTACCACGCTATACCAAAAACGATCATATTTGGGTAATTGGGTTTTTTAAGTATATTTGAAAAACTCCCTTAATTATTTAATAAGAATACTTTTTTCCTAGCCAATATTGCTCATAGCATGCCAAATAGAGAAGCTATTAAGAGAAAAAGTGTTGATATAAACAAGTTAGCCACAATACGAAAAAACTCACGATTTAAAATTGGAAATTGATTTAAAAACTTTTACTGCACTAAAAGAATTTCATCTGCTGAATTCTGTTCCAGCAACTTTTGAAAGTTTGGAGTTGCTTGCGAAAGCCAGTACCGAATTAATCCAATCGATATATGACTCGAAACCTGAACTTGGCGAAGGAGAAGTATTTATTGAGACTTTATCAATAAAGATTTTACTCACTACAAAAAGCATCATTGAATTAGGAAAAGGGACAAAAGTTTCTGCATTAACTAAAGATAGTAACGTTAAATTATTAGATTTTTCTTCAATCAACATTCTGACACGTTCAATAATTGAGGCGTTTTTAACATTAGAATACTTATTTTTCAATGACTTAAATATTGAGGAAAGAAATTTCAGATTTTATATTTGGCAGATTTCTGGCTACAAAGCAAGACAAGGGTTCTTTAATGAAAGAGGTCTATTAAAGGAAAAAGTCAATGAAAAACTTCAAACGGAATTAGCAGAGATAAAAAGGTTAAAAGCCATTATCGAAAAATCACCGTACTATAATAACTTGAACAAACAGAATTTATGGAAATTAGACACTTTTGGACTTCCAAGACTTGTAAGTTGGTCTAAGTTAATTGAGCAAAGTATTTTAAAGACATCAATGTTTGAGTTATCATATAAATTATATTCAAATTATGCTCATTCTGAATTCATTTCTCTAATCCAAATGAACGGAGCGAAAACTCTGAACAAAGGCTCAGAAGAAAATGACTTATCAATATTAAATTCTCTAAGAGTTGTTAAGATGATAAACTGTATTGCAATCGTAGGATTAAAAAATAAATTTGATTTTGCGTCAAAAGTGTTTGAGCAATATGATGATGAAATAAAGTCAACAATCTTATTCTGGAACGAATTTGGAACGGAATAAGTACTGTGGCTAACAATGTATATAAAACATAGCTATTATAGGCTTTCCGAGAGGTTTGTGTATATTTGCTTAGTCCGCCAAATTTAAAAATTTGGCTTTTGAGAAAATATAAGATAAAAAGAAAAATTTAAAAATTCGGCTCGTGTATAATCCGAAACGAAAGTGTCTTTTTTACACGCTACGTTTCATATACGGAGACGTCAGACTGTCTAATAACCTCA
>DEQW01000006.1:0-10284 GCA_002360635.1 Flavobacteriaceae bacterium UBA3356
ATTTCAATATATCAATGAACTTTAAACTCGACTTAAAATTTAAGCCTTATTTTGTTACACGCAATGGACTTGAACCACTGTGTTTACTATTCCTTTCGTCTGTTTAAGAACTCACTCACTGTTTGTAAGCGGGTGCAAATATACAGCCTTTTATTTCTTTCCGCCAAATCTTTTTTGAAGTTTTTTTAAACTTTTTTTTAAGAGGCTGTTTTGCAGTATTTTGAAAACAAAAAAAATAGATTGTTTTTGTTGAACTTATTCGAAGGTTTAAGTTTTATATCAAACCAGATATAATTTGAACCATCTAAATACTGCTACTGCATTTACATTTTCAGGTTTTACCCCTACTACCAAAAAGAGCGAACAGCAAAGATAAGCCAACTATTTTTTATGGGCAAGCTAAGACTACATTAATTTTTAACTGTAGTGGTATTCCAGTGTTCTGTGAGGTCTAAGTAATCAATTTTAAAGGCGGGATCTTGTCGTTCGAGTATATTAGATTGAAATGAGCGTTCTAATACGTCTTCTATAATATAGTCTTCTTTATTAATGAATGGTTGGTATTCCTCTTTAAGGGATATTTCAAAAAGGCTTGCTGTGGTATTGTACCAAAATGCCCGCCACCCGGTACGGAGTTCTTTTACAAGCTCAAAAGCGGTACGCCCGGTTTGCCGATGTATTAATTTAACAAGTATCTGTCCTTCGGTGTGGGTGAGTTTTTTAAGTTTTTCTGAAAATTCTTCTTCTATATACTTTTGAACCCGTTTTGTATATTTCCGCTTTTGTCGTTTTTCAGGAAACTCGGAAAGCCTTTCGCTCATGGTGGTCAAACGCTCTGCTGCCAGTTTTGCATAGGGATAGACCTTTCGGGTTTTTCGACGTAATATTAGATAACGCCTCCGGTCATTTTTTGAATTAAACTTTAATTTATTTAATAAAACAACCTCATCTAAGTTAATAAACTCCCGAGGTATGGTATCCCCCTTTATTATATAGTATAGTTTCTGGGTAGTATCGACTTCCTTTTTATTAACGGGTCCTACTACTTGTGCAATTGATGCTTCGGTAAAAAAAATAAAGAGTAATAAGCACAATGTGTTTTGTTTCAATCTCATTCAAAATTCTTTTTGCTATTAGTAAGCGAAAATTGTTCCAAAATTATATATTCTGAAACGTTTGAGTTCGTATTTAATTATTAATTTTGATTGCTTTAACTAAACATCAGTAAATATACTCTTTATGGCAAAATCTATTCTTAACAAAAAATCACTTTCTTTTTTAAAAACCTATCTTAACAATGCAGCCCCCACTGGTTATGAGTGGGATGGACAAAAATTGTGGATGGACTATTTAAGACCGTATGTTGATGAGTTTATTACCGATACGTACGGAAGTGCAGTTGGGGTAATTAATCCAGATGCTAAATATAAAGTAGTAATTGAAGGCCACGCTGATGAAATTTCATGGTATGTTAACTATATAAGTGACAATGGACTGTTATATGTTGTTAGAAATGGAGGTAGCGATCACCAGATAGCACCATCAAAAATTGTAAATATCCATACCAAAAATGGAATTATAAAGGGAGTTTTTGGTTGGCCCGCGATACACACCCGCAACAAATCTAAAGAAGCAGCCCCCAAGCCTGATAATATTTTTATTGATGTAGGTTGTAAGGATAAGGATGAAGTTGAAAAAATGGGAATTCACGTAGGCTGTGTTATAACATATCCAGATGAGTTTCATATACTTAATGAAAAAAAATTTGTTTGTAGAGCTTTAGATAATAGAATGGGTGGTTTTATGATTGCTGAAGTAGCCCGTCTTTTGCATGAAAATAAAAAAGAACTTCCATTTGGACTTTACATTACAAATTCAGTACAAGAAGAAATAGGTTTGCGAGGCGCGCAAATGATTGCCGAACGTATTAAACCCAATGCAGCGATTGTTACCGATGTAACGCACGATACCAGCACGCCGATGATCGAGCAAAAAAAGCAAGGCGATGTCGAGATTGGAAAAGGACCAGTTGTTGCCTATGCTCCAGCTGTTCAACAAAAACTTAGGGATATAATTACTGATACTGCAGAAAACAACAAGATACCATTTCAAAGAGCTGCGCTATCAAGAGCTACCGGAACCGACACTGATGCTTTTGCATATAGTAACAGTGGTGTTGCCAGTGCTTTAATTTCACTTCCACTTCGCTATATGCATACTACAGTTGAGATGGTACATAGAGATGACGTGGAAAACGTAATCAAGCTTATTTATGAGTCTCTTCTAAAACTTAAAGATGGAGATACATTTAGCTATTTTGAGTAAACTAACACCTAATGAGCAGTCAGGTTTTAATATAATCTGAAAATTAATAGACTTGTATCTTAGAACTCAAATAACCTCACAAATTAAATTTTCAAAATGAAAAAATACTTTATGCAATTCTAGTAATTGCTTTGGTTACATCCTGTAGTGTTGATAATAGCAAATTTATAATATCCCTAGAGTAGATACAGACTTAGATGGTACAAGCAACGGTGAAGAAATTACAAACAGCTTTAAACCATTTAGAGCTGCATTTTAAAAATAATATTGAAACTAATTGAAACTAATCCTACGGGGTTAACCAGAGTTTCAATCCGTATATCAATGCTTTAAATGCTGGTGATGAAGATATTGCGTTTGACAATATATTAATTAGAGATTTCTAATAATCTTGTATACTATAAAAGTAAAAAGCCCGAATTAATCTTCGGGCTTTTTTTACTCTAAAAATTTTTACGGTTATGGTTTTTACTATATTTGGCATCAAAACAAACTAGCCTTTGTTATTCAATTCATTTTCTTTTGGGCTCTTTTTACCCGTTGTGCTCCTTACCTATTGGGCAGTGGGCTTTAAACGTATAAAAGCTCAAAACATAGTCCTGCTAATTGCAAGCTATATTTTTTATGGTTTGTGGGATTGGCGATTTCTATCGCTCATCATTGCCAGCTCATTCGTAGACTATTTGGCTGGTAGAGCAATAGGTGCTTCAGGGTCTAAAAAATTTAAAAAACTATATTTATTTCTTAGCATTGTTTGGAATTTAGGGGTGCTATTTATTTTTAAGTATTATAATTTTTTTGCTGAAGGATTTGCAAATTTATTTCATTTAAGCACACAAGGGTACACCTATAATTCTTTAGACATTATACTTCCAGTCGGTTTGAGTTTTTACACCTTCCAGACCATGAGCTATACTATTGATGTATACAGAAACCGCATTAGACCTACACAAAACGTATTAAACTTTCTTTGTTTTGTAAGCTTTTTTCCACAATTGGTCGCTGGGCCAATTGAACGTGCGCGATCATTGTTGCCACAATTCAATAAACAGCGCGTTTTTGAAAGATCTTTGGTAGTCGATGGGCTCCGCCAGATGCTCTGGGGTCTTTTTATGAAAATGGTAGTGGCCGATAATGTCGCCTTGGCAGTAAACACTATTTATTCTGAACCGGATAGTTTTGGAAGCTTATCCCTGCTATATGCCTCTATCCTATTCTTCTTTCAAATATATTGTGATTTTGCAGGCTATTCAAACATTGCCATTGGTTCGGCAAAACTTTTTGGTTTCAACTTGAGTAAAAATTTCAATATCCCCTATTTGTCACGAAGCGTTGCTGAGTTTTGGCAACGATGGCATATAACCCTTACTAAATGGTTTACAGATTATGTGTACGCCCCACTTATACAAAGCTGGAAAAGAAGTTATGTTTCCAGAACGATTGCTCTATTCATTACCATGACCCTCATTGGGCTTTGGCACGGTGCCAATTGGACATTTATATTTTTTGGTGTGTTTCAGGCCATTACCATTTCAGTTGAAAGGATTCCGATGACCGTTAAAGGCAAGACCTATAATATCAATTATTTTTTAACCAAAATGCCTTTACCTATTACCATATTATATAGTTTTACCTTAATTATGACTTCCTGTATTTTTTTTAGGGCTGAAACCTTTGATATGGCTTTAAATATTATTCATAGAATTGGCTCTTTTATCCCTAGCAAACCCTTTTCTTTAGAAATTGGTCTTCGGGTACTTTTTGTACCTTTATTAATTGTTCTGGAAGTACTAACCCGAAACAGAAACCATCCTTTTGAATTTTTAGAAGAAAAATATAGCAGACCCATCCGTTGGATCATATATTATATGTTTGTCTTTTTCATTATACGTTATGCCGGACCCAAAGAAGAATTCATCTATTTTCAGTTTTAAAAAGAGCCAACTTCGGTTTTTAATGCTGTGCTGTATATTTTTTATACCAGTAATAATAGCTTATGGTATTATTGAAATAGCCATTACCAAGGTTCCTAATAATTTTTCCATTATAAAAGATTATATGGATGCTGAAAACTCAAATATTGAAACAATGGTTTTCGGATCTTCACAAATTCAAGTCGGCATCAATCCTTCATTTTTAGGGGATCCAGCCATTAATTTTAGTTCACGAGGGCAGCACCATAACATTGACTTTACATTATTAAAAGGCTTAATTGAGCGTTTTCCCAACTTAAAAACTATTGTTTTTGAAGTTTCCTACGGTCATTTTGAACTTCCGCACAGATCAAAGTATTTTTGGAAAAACAGCATATTTCTTAAATATTACCATGTAAATACATTTGGACGTGCTGTAACACCAATTGACAGCCTTCTTTTTAAGTCGCATCCCGGTAAGTTTTCTGAAATGCTCGTTACGCATTATTTAAGCGACACCATACCCGATGTGTATAATAAATACGGATTCGATTTAAATCATTATGAAGGAAAGTTTAGAAAACTAAACTATGACAGTGCTACTATTATAACAAAGCCTGTTCAAATATATAAAAGAGAAGATGTTAAGGTCCTTGCCCACAACAGTGAGTATTTTTATAAAATGATTGAATACTGTTTAGAAAGAAATTTGAAAGTAATTGTTTTAAGTCCTCCTACATTTTCTAATTATAATCAACAACGCAACCCAAACGTTTTAAGAAGAAGGGATAGCATTCTTACCTATATTGAGGACACTTATGAAAATGTTTATTTCTTGAATGCTGAAAAAGATTCAGATTTTATAGTTGAAGATTTTAGAAATGAAAACCACCTGAATCCAAAGGGAGCAGAAAAACTGACTAAAAAACTAAACAGCTTTTTAAAGAAAATAGGAGAGTAATCTGAACTATTTTCCTACTTAAGTTTCAAGCTCTTAAAATATTTTTTAGCTTCTTTAATTACCCGTGGCGCCAACAAAATGGTTGCGGTCATAGTAGGTACAGCCATTAGTGCAAAAAAGGTGTCAATTAAATTAATCATCATAGTCAAGGATGTTGTGGCTCCCATGATAATGCTTACTATATAAATATAGTTGTAGTATCCTTGGTATTTAGCACCAAACAAAAAAGACATACACTTGGTTCCGTAATAGGAGTATGAGAACAATGATGATATACTGAATACGGCAATACAAAGCAATAATGCATATTTTCCAAAATTAGGAATACCATCAGCAAAAGCAGTAGCCGTTAAGCTTACTCCATTGGCATCGCTGCTTTGCCAAACACCGGTTACCAAAATGGTTAATGCGGTTAAAGTACAAACAATCAGTGTATCAATAGCCGGACCTAACATCGCCACCAATCCTTCACGAATGGGTTCGTTCGTTTTTGCAGCCCCATGAGCCATAGGTGCTGTACCAATTCCCGCTTCATTGGAAAATGCACCTCTCCGGATTCCCAATAAAATGAGCCCACCGACGATTCCGCCTAAAAAAGCATCGCCTTTATAAAAGGAAGCAGAAAAGGCATCGGTAAAAATCAATTTAAAATAATAAGGCAACACATCAATATGCACGCCTAGAATAATTAGTACCATAATGAAGTAGAAGACGACCATGGCGGGGACCAGCTTTGACGCTGTTTTACTTATTCGAGACAATCCACCTAGTATAACAATCGAAGTAATTAAAACCAAGACAATACCGATTATCAAATCACTCGAAAACCCGTAATATAATCCGGCAGGTTCCAATAAAATATCATTAATGGCTTGAGTTAATTGGTTTACATTAAAAACCGGTAAAGCACCCACTAAACCAGCAATACTAAATATTACGGCCAAGGGTTTCCATTTTCTGCCCAAACCTTCCATAATAAAATACATGGGACCACCTTGAATTTTGCCTTCACTATCTTTTCCTCTATATAAAATTGCAAGCGTTGCCGTAAAAAATTTAGTAGACATACCTATAACGGCACTTACCCACATCCAAAAAACAGCTCCGGGACCACCTAAGGCTATAGCTACAGCAACGCCAGCTATATTCCCCATACCTACAGTTGCAGAAAGCGCTGTTGTCAAAGCTTGAAAATGAGAGATTTCACCACTATCTGTTTCAATATCATATTTACCCCGTAAAACAGCTATAGCATGACCAAGATACCGAAAAGGTAAAAATTGAATGCGTACCAATAAATACAACCCACCTCCAATTAGCAGTATTAATAAAGGAAGTCCCCAAGCAAGGGAGGCTATTTCAGAAATAAATAAATCCAGTTTTTCCAAAAGATAGAAGATAAAAAAGTAGTGCTAAAAATAGTTGTAAATTTTTAAAAGTAACATTTATATTGTTTCTTGCAGTTTTTTATGAAGAAAACAATACTACCCATTTTCTTATTATTTTCATTTGGAGTGTTTGCGCAACAACCCGATTCCTTGTCCAAAAAATCCAATTTCATAATTTCTCCTGAACTATTACTGGGAATTACAGCCGAAGCCAATAGTTACTTTCCAGATCGTGGATTACAATCGCAAGCGATTGTAAGTTTTGGATGGGAACATGATAACAACCCGCAAGAATGGGCACATCGCCTTAAAGGCCCCAGAACGGGAATAAGTATTGGTTATACCAATTTTGGAAACACCAAAAAATTGGGTAGCGCCATTTCCGTATTGCCTTTTATTGAGTTTAATATCTTTAGGAGCAAAAGATTAACTTTACTAGTAGGAACAGGAGCTTCATATTTTACAGAAAAATACGATCCTATTACCAACCCGAACAATGAGGCAGTTACAACCGATTTCACCTGGTCGTTCAAATTATTTAGCCATTACAAAATATTTACAACACAAAATATAGATTGGCGCACAGGAATTGGCTATTCCCATCATTCTAACGGACATACACGTTTACCCAATCAAGGCTTCAATTCCTTTTTACTGAGTGTTTCAGCAGATATAAAGAACAGTATAAACCCTACTTTTAATTCTGAAGAAAAGAGCCCTGATTTTTCTACAAGCAGATATAGTTATCTCGCTTTGCGTTCCGGTTATGGCTTACAGGTGTTAGCAAAACCTTTTAATGATAAAAAAGGTGTATATATTGTATCGGCTGAATATGGGAAGGTTTTCAATAATACATATAAGGTGGGTATTGTTACTACCGTTTTTACAGGCATTATTACGAATATATAACAAATGACGAATCGTTAGTACAAGATGGACGAGAGTTTGATTCTTTTAAAGAACACCCCTCTTGGAGTGCTAGTAACCTAGGTGTTTTTATAAATGGTGAAGTTTTGCTGAATCACTTTGGAGTAAATTTGCAAATAGGTTTTAATATACATAAACCTGCATACAACATAGATTGGCGCATCAATCAAGGTTGGGATGTGGTACCTCGTGAAATACCTGAAAATAGTGCTATTGTTTTGGGCGATTTTGGCACTAAATTTAAACTTAAGAAATTAATCTCTTCACGCTTAGGTTTAAAGTATTACCTCATCGGTACCCGAAAAGCACCTAAACATAATGTCTTTTTCGGTGCGAGTATAAATTCCAACTTAGGGCAGGCAGACTTTACAGAGCTTAGTCTTGGGTATGTACATAGCTTCAATCAAAAAATAAAAAAACCCCTTTCAAATTAATGAAAGAGGTTTTTCACAAAAACTAAATTTTAAAAACTTTATTTAGCTAATATCAATCGGTGTGTTGATGTTCCTTCTTCTGAAGTTACATTAATTATATACACCCCGTTCGCCATTGCATTAAAGTTAAGTTCCGTTGCTCCGAAAGAAGTTGTAAGATTATTTACAATTTTACCAGAACCTAATTCAACTATCGTAATTTGAATAACTGTACCAAAAGTTTCAGAAATTTCTACCGTTGCCATTCCTCTTGAAGGATTCGGGTAAATTACAATTCCATTACCAGATTCAGTTATATCTTCGATAGAAAGCAATATTTCCTGTGCTTCAAAAGCACCGATATCACGAACATCATCAAATACAGCTTGGTCAATTTGATCATTAAACTGATCTACTGGATCTCCTGCGTTATATGCTAGAGAACCTTCCAATAATTGATGTGTATTTGTTAAACCACCGTTATTTTGTAGCGGTCCAACCATAGGATCTACTTCTTCTATATCATTTGTTTGCTCAGGAAATGCACTTTCGTCGTCTGTCCCAATCAAGTTATAATCGTTAGAAACAAAAGTTCCTGAAACATCTTGACCATTCGCTGCGCTGTTTAAAGCAACCAATGTATTTTTAAGCGAAGTATTAGTCATACTACTAATACCGCCTCCATTTGCTAATGCTTCATTCATTGCTATCGTAGCCGCATTGATGTCAAAACTGTTTCCGTTGTTGTGGATTCCACCACCAGAACCGTTTGCTGTATTTCCTGAAATAGTACTTACCATTACAGTTACATCACCGCCATCGGCATTGTGAATACCACCACCAGAACTTGTCGCTCCTGAAGCAATATTATTAGATACTGTAGATGTATTAACTTCTACTATACCTCCATTGTTGAAGATACCAGCTCCACCGTCATCGGCAGCAGTACCAAATGTGCTATTTGAATCGATTGTAGTTGTTTCAACAACCATCATCGTTCCACTTTGGTTCCATAATCCACCACCTTCTTGAGCTGCTTCGTTACCTGAAACAGTACTTTCTGAAATAGTAATCAATCCGCTGTTTCCTGTTACGTGCAGACCACCACCGTTACCCGGTGCTGCTGTTCCTGCCGTTCCATTTACATCGTTGTTTGTCATTTCAGAAGTAGTGAATATTAAGTTACCATCAATCAATTCGATAGCTCCACCTGCTCTATTCGCAGCATTAGAGTCTAACGTAGCATCAGTAATGGTTACATCACCAGCTGTACTCAGTAATCCACCACCAGAACCTGAAGCTCCTGTAGCCATATTATTAGTAATCGCTGTACCGTTAACAATGTTCAATGTACCTCCATTGTTAAAGACACCTCCACCACCTTGATCGGCGTCAGCTCCACTTGCTGTGTTTGCATCAACAGCTGTTCCGTCGATTGTCATAATTCCAGCTCCGTTCCAGTAGGCTCCACCTTCAGCAGACGCCGTGTTTCCACTTGCCGTTCCACCTGTAATGTTTGAGTCTCCAGGACCAGTTATATGCAGTCCACCACCATTTCCTGGTGCAGATGCAGTTGCATTGTTCATTAAATCAACATTCTCAAGCGTCAATACATTTCCAGCGATTGAATTATCTTCAATTGCACCACCGGCTCTCATGGAAGTGTTTCCACTTAACTCAGAATCGATTACAGTAAGTGTTCCCTGATTGTTCAAGATTCCACCACCTGATCCAGATGCACCGTCAGCAATATTATTACTGATTGTTGCATTCAATACGGATAGAATTCCACCTTCATTGAAGATTCCACCACCACCTTGATCGGCATCAGCTCCGCTAGCTGTATTTGCGTCAACAGTTGTTCCGTCGATTGTCATTATTCCAGCTCCGTTCCAGTAGGCTCCACCTTCAGCAGAAGCAGTGTTTCCACTTGCAGTTCCACCCGTGATGTTAGCATCTCCTTCTCCAGTAATGTGCAATCCACCACCGTTACCCGGTGCAGACGCAGTACTATTGTTCATTAAATCAACATTCTCAAGTGTCAATACATTTCCAGCAACTGAATTATCTTCTATCGCACCACCGGCTCTCATGGAAGTGTTTCCACTTAATTCAGAATCGGTTACAGTTAGAGTACCTTGATTGTTCAAGATTCCACCACCTGATCCAGATGCGCCGTCAGCAATATTGTTGCTTACAGTTGCATTCAGTACGGATAGTGTTCCACCTTCATTGAAGATTCCACCACCACCTTGATCGGCATCGGCTCCGCTAGCTGTATTTGCGTCAACAGTTGTTCCGTCGATTGTCATTATTCCAGCTCCGTTCCAGTACGCTCCACCTTCAGCAGAAGCAGT
>DEQW01000006.1:10541-90018 GCA_002360635.1 Flavobacteriaceae bacterium UBA3356
CCAGATGCGCCGTCAGCAATATTATTACTGATTGTTGCATTCAATACGGATAGTGTTCCACCTTCGTTGAAGATTCCACCACCACCTTGATCAGCATCAGCTCCACTGGCTGTGTTTGCGTCAATGGTTGTTCCATCAACTGTCATTTCTCCAGATCCATTCCAAAGACCACCACCTTCGGCAGTTGCAACGTTTCCGTTTACTGTTCCGTTGGTTATCATAGCGGTACCAGGACCTGTTATATGTAGTCCACCACCATTACCCGGTGCGCTTCCTACTTCATTGTTATCTAAATTCACATTAAACAGCGTTATGCTTCCTGCAGTTACTGAAGAATTATCTTCAATACCACCACCGGCTCTGTTTGCTGTGTTATTTGAAATTATCGTATTGTTTACAGTTACAGAACCTCCATCTACATTTTGAATTCCACCACCAGAACCTGCAGTTCCATCGGCAAAATTGTTTGTAATTTCTGAAGAATTCTGTACCATCAATGTTCCGCCATTGTTGAAGATTCCTCCTCCACCTTGGTCAGAATCATTACCACTTGCAGTATTATTATCTATAATGGTATTATCTACTTCCATAGTACTTCCGGCTTGGTTCCAAAGACCACCACCTTCAGCAGCAGCATCATTAAGGGAAACCGTACCTCCAAACAAGGAAACATTGGCAACACCACTTACGTGCAATCCACCACCATTTCCTGGGTTTGGTGCTCCAGAAGAACCATTTACTCCGTTAGAGTTTAATGACGTATTTGCCATAGAAAGCATTCCATCGATAATTTCAACACCACCACCTGCACGGTTAGCAGAATTGTTATCAATACTTCCTCCTATTACAGTAACATCACCATCAGTTGTCAATACACCTCCACCAGAACCTGAAGTTCCTGTAGCTGTATTGCTTTGAACTGTAGAGTTTACAATTCCTAAGTTACCTCCATTGTTGAAGATTCCTCCTCCACCGTTATCGGCATCGTTACCAGCTGCGGTATTTATATTTACCATCGCATCGGTAACAGTCATTGTAGCTCCGGCTTGATTCCAAAGTCCACCACCTTCACTGGCAGCTTCATTTGCTGAAACCGTACCACCTGTTATAGAAACTGTTGCAGCACCACTCACGTGCATTCCTCCTCCGTTACCCGGATTTGGTGTCCCTGCAGTTCCATTAACATCATTAATACTAAGCGCTGAATTATTTAAGGTTACTGAACCTTCAATAACTTCAATACCACCACCAGCGCGATTCGCGCTATTTTGTGATATTACAGCATCGGTCACAGTTACTGAACCTCCAGTACTGAAAATTCCACCACCAGAACCTGATGTTCCATTTGCCAAGTTGTTAGTGATATTAGTTCCAGCTAATACATCTAGTGTACCTCCATTATTGAAGATTCCACCACCACCGTCATCGGCAGCAGCTCCACTAGCTATATTGTTTGTAATTGGTGTTCCATCAACTGTCATTGTTCCTGTTCCATTCCAAAGTCCACCACCTTCTAGTGCAGCAACATTACTGTCTACTGAACCTCCGGTTAGCGTAGCATTTGCAGCTCCGCTTATGTGCAATCCACCACCATTACCTGGGGCAGCTGTTGCGGGAGCAACTCCTGCATTATTAGTGTCCAAGGTAACATTGGTAAGCGTTAATGAACCGTCAATCAATTCAATACCACCACCAGCTCTATTTGCTTGGTTATCGGTTATAATTACTTCGGTAAGTGTTACATCTCCAGCAGTACTAAATACACCGCCACCAGAACCTGAAGTTCCATCAGCAATATTATTTGTTATTTCTGTGCCTGCTAAAACATCTAAAGTACCTCCATTATTAAATACTCCACCACCACCATTGGTAGCGTCATTTCCGGAAGCAACGTTATTTGTAATTGGAGTTGCATCAATAGTCATCGTTCCAGATCCATTCCAAAGACCACCACCTTCGGCAGCAGCAACATTATTGTCAACTGTTCCACCTGAAATGTTGGCATCGGCAGCACCTGTAATGTGAAGACCTCCCCCGTTTCCAGGAGCAGCAACTGCAGGAGAAATACCTACGTTATTATTATCTAATGTTGAATTGGTAAGCATCAATGAACCGTCAATTAATTCAATACCACCACCAGCTCTATTAGCTCGGTTTTCAGTAATTATAACTCCGTCAAGTACTACATCTCCATTTGTACTGAAAAGACCACCACCAGAACCTGAGGCTCCATCAGCGACATTTCGAGTAATTACAGTTCCACTTGCTACATTAAGTGTACCTCCATTATTGAAGATTCCACCACCACCATTATCGGCAGCAGCACCTGAAGCAATATTTTGATCTATAAACGTATCGCCATAAAAGGTTCCACCTTCTATATTCATTGTACCTCCATTGTTCCAAAGTCCACCACCTTCTGAAGCAGCTTCATTTAAGAAAACAATTCCACTTAAAGTTACTGTTGCAGAATTACCTGTTACGTGCAATCCACCACCGTTTCCTGGGTTTGCAGTTCCACCGGTAAGGTTACCAGTAACATAATTCTGAATAATTGATATATCGATAAGGTTAGCTGTACCGTCAATAATTTCAATAGCTCCACCTGCTCTATTCGCTCCATTTGAGTTTAGGAAAATAGTATTGGTGTTAAGCGTTCCTCCAGTACTTAAAATAGCTCCACCAGAACCTGATGTTCCTGTAGCTATATTACTGAATATATCGGCAAAGGAATCAATATTCATTGTTCCTCCATTATTAAATAAAGCTCCACCACCTTGATCAGGATCGTTACCAGTAGCTTCGTTATTGTTCATTTGTGTATTAAAACCGGTTATTGTCATCGTTCCGGGTCCATTCCAAAGACCTCCACCTTCTACTGCTGTGTTGTTTTGAACCAAACAGTTTGTGAATGTAGAATCTCCTGCTCCACTAATATGGAAAGCTCCTCCGTTTCCAGGGGCTGTTGCTCCTGTTGCTGTATTGTTAGTAAATGTTACATTATTAAACTCAAACAAATCTCCTGCATTTGAACGTACTTCAATACCACCACCAGCTCTAACAGCTGTGTTTCCAGATATTGTAAGGCCATCTACATTTAATGATCCCATATTGGTTAAGATTCCGCCACCAGAACCTGCTGTTCCAGTTGCTGAATTACCATCTATACTTGAAGCACCATTTATAATCAATGTTCCCATTTCATTATAAATACCACCACCACCTTGTTCGGCAAGATCACCTGTGGCTTCATTGTTCGAAACTTCTGTATCCGTTACGGTCATTGTTCCTGAACCATTCCACAATCCACCGCCTTCTTCAGCTGTGTTGTTAGTAAAGGTTGAACCAGATATTGTAGCATCCGCACTCCCAGTTATATGCAAAGCACCTCCGTTTCCAGGAGGACCTACAGCTGTATTTCCGTCAAAATTTGAATCTGTTATCGTGATAAGGTCTGGTGAATTAACTTCAATCGCACCACCAGCACGGTTGGTTGTATTATTTGTAAATTCAGAATTTACAACAGTTAAAGTACCGCTAGAAGCTTGCCCTAAAGCACCACCGCTACTTGAAGTTGCATTTGTTGCCGTATTTCCGTCAAAAAAACTTCCGGAAACCATTAGGTTTGTATCTTGAGAACCCAATGCCCCGGCACCATTTAATCCATTTGTTGCATTGTTATTAAACGCACAATCAATAATAGAGGCGTTGGCTACTGTTTGTATACCAACTCCTCCACCATCTACATTTGCATTTGCATTTTGGAATGTTATTCCTTCAATAGTTAAATCAGTAAAATTGCTAGCTCCAATAAGTCGAGCTGTTCCATTACCTGTACCATCTATAATAGTATTTCCTATCCCCGTACCCGTAATGGTAAGGTCATCGTTAATTACTATCTGTCCTGTGGTAAGGTTGATCGTGTAGTCTGCATTAAACGTGATCGTATTAGGACCAGCGGCTGCATTAGCATCGATAACAGCCTGCCTTAAAGAGCCAGGTCCTGTATCGTTACTGTTCATGACAACAAATTGTCCATAAGACAAAGATGTCATTAACAAAATAGAAACCAATAAAAAAAGGTTTCGCGTAATAGTTCTTTCCATAAAGTGTTTTTTTGATTAATTAAACTTGCGTTTCTTGGGGATAGAGAAACATTTATACTTAACCTACGAATAAAACACGCTTACGGTTTGTTAAAGAAATAATAAAATTTTTGATTTATTTTCGATAAAAAGCAAAGAATTTATCTTTAATGTATTAAAATATAATAAAGTTTGAAGATAATTTAATTTAAAATTATTGTTGAAGCTGAATATACTTCACCACATTTTGTTCGATCCTATTTTGGATATTTGAAACATCGGCTTTAATAAATGTTTCGCCAGTAATGTTTTCATACAATTCAATATATCTTTCTGAAACTGTTTCGATATATTCATCACTCATTTCAGGTACTTGCTGTCCTTCAAGTCCTTGAAAACCATTTTCTATAAGCCATTGTCTAACAAACTCTTTTGACAATTGTTTTTGTGGTTCGTTATTATCTTGACGTTCTTGATATCCGTCTGTATAGAAGTATCGGGAAGAATCTGGGGTATGGATTTCATCTATCAATACAATTTTCCCATCTTTTGTTTTTCCGAATTCATATTTAGTATCTACCAAAATCAATCCGCGTTTGGCTGCAATTTCAGTTCCTCGTTGAAAAAGTTTTCGGGTATAGTCTTCTAATTTAAGGTACTCTTCTTCTGAAACGATATTCCGTTTTAATATTTCTTCCCTGGAAATATCTTCGTCATGATCACCAGCTTCTGCTTTTGTTGCGGGTGTAATAATTGGCTCAGGAAATTTATCGTTTTCTTTCATTCCATCTGGCATCGGCACCCCACAAAGCATTCGTTTACCAGCTTTATATTCACGAGCTGCGTGACCACTAAGGTATCCACGAATTACCATTTCAACTTTATAAGGTTGGCAGGCTTCTCCTACTGCCACATTCGGGTCTGGTGTAGCGGTTAACCAATTAGGTACTAGATCTTCCGTGTCGCGCATCATTTTAGTAGCAATCTGATTTAATATTTGTCCTTTATATGGAATCCCTTTTGGCATGACAACATCGAAGGCGCTTAACCTATCGGTTGCAATCATGACCAATGTTTTATTTTCTAATGTATATACTTCGCGTACTTTTCCGTGATATACACTTTTTTGACCGGGAAAATTGAAGTTTGTGGAAGTTAGGGTATTCATATTTTGGTTTCAAATTTCAAATAATTAATCTACATTTTCAATCGCCTTATAGGCGGCGATTACTTTTTTAACGAGCCTATGTCGTATTACATCTTTGTCATCCAAGTAAATAACGCCAACACCTTTTACATCTTTTAACACCAGTAGTGCTTCTTTTAATCCGGAAATTACCCTTCGTGGCAAATCAATCTGCCCCGGATCGCCAGTAATCATGAATTTAGCGTTTTTTCCCATACGGGTAAGAAACATTTTCATTTGTGCGTGGGTTGTGTTTTGGGCTTCATCGAGAATTACAAAAGCATTGTCCAAAGTACGACCACGCATAAAAGCCATTGGTGCAATTTGAATGATTCCTTTTTCTATGTGTGACTCTAATTTTTCATGTGGAATCATATCTCGAAGCGCATCATACAAAGGCTGCATATAAGGATCTAACTTTTCTTTTAAATCACCCGGTAGAAATCCTAAATTCTCTCCTGCTTCTACAGCTGGACGGGTTAGTATAATCCTTTTAACCTGTTTTTCTTTTAAGGCTTTTACTGCTAATGCCACTCCAGTATAGGTTTTACCGGTTCCGGCAGGACCAACGGCAAAAACCATATCGTTTTTGCCCATCAATTCTACCAACTTACGTTGATTGGCGGTTTGGGCTTTTATTAGTTTTCCGCTTACCCCGTGCACTAACACATCTCCAGCACTTGCAGGGGTTTCGTAATCTTCCTTACTATCGCTTTGCAATACGCGTTCAATGATGTTTTCGTCTATTTTATTGTATTTCCCAAAATGTTCCAGCAACATGGTAATTCGTTTGTCAAATTCTTCAAGAACTTCTTCGTCACCATACGCTTTAATTTTACTTCCGCGGGCAACCAATTTCAGTTTCGGAAAAAACTTTTTCAGTAGGTCGATGTTTGCATTTTGTAGCCCGAAGAATTCACGTGGGCTTATTTCGGTCAATTCAATAATAAGTTCGTTCAAAAGCAGGAATGTTTATAAGATTTTATACTAAGTGTAAATATAGTTTTTCCTATAACAAAAGTACCTTATTTTTGTACTACTTGTTTTAACAAAATATCAACAATCGCCAATGCCCATTATTACCCTTACTACTGATTTTGGAGAGAAAGATCACTTTGCAGGAGCAGTAAAAGGTGCTATTTACAGTGAATTGCCTGATGTGAAAATTGTTGATATCTCGCATTCTATTTCGCCATTTCATATTACTGAGGCAGCATATATTATTCAGAATGCATACCGTAGTTTTCCAAAAGACACCATACATTTAATAGGGATTGATTCCGAATTAAACCCCGAAAACAAACATATAGCAGTTTATTTGGACGGTCATTATTTTATTTGTGCAAACAACGGAATTATCTCGTTGTTAGCCTCAGAAATTAAACCTGAAAAAATCGTGGAGATCAATATTCACGACCGTGTAGAAACCAATTTTCCCGTTCTGGACGTATTTGTAAAAGTAGCTTGCCACATAGCCCGTGGGGGAACACTGGATGTGATTGGAAAACCAATTACTGAAATAAAAGAAATTAGAGGTCTGCGACCGGTTGTAAACAGCGAAAACAACCAAATTGTAGGAAACGTTATATATATTGATAACTACGGAAATGTAGTGAGCAACATTACGAAGTCCCTATTTGATGAAGTTGGCAAAGGCAGGGATTTTACCATACAAGCCCGTAGAGCTACCTTTGGAACTATCTATACAAACTATAGCGATGCAATTAATTTTGAACTCCCAGCAGATAAACGTGAAGAGGACGGAAAAAAATTAGCGTTGTGGAACTCTTCCCAATATTTAGAATTGGCAATTTACAAAAGTAACCCAAGTACTGTTGGAAGTGCCTCTACTCTATTTGGACTGGAATATTGGGATACTATTTCAGTTAATTTTAAATAACAAAATTATATGTTTACACGAATTGTAAAAATGGAATTTAAAGAAGAGGAAATCCCTGCTTTTCTTGTTAATTTTGAAATCATAAAAGAAAAAATAAGAAATTTTCCTGGCTGTGAATTTTTAGAATTGTACCGTGATAAACATAATGAAACAATCTTTTTCACGTATAGCCGTTGGAAGAACGAAGCAGATTTAGAAGCGTATCGCAACAGTGATTTATTTAAAGGCGTTTGGGCCGAAACAAAACCAAAATTTAAAAGTAAAGCCGCCGCTTGGAGTGTGGATACGTTACATAGTTTGGAGTAATACTGTGCCTTCGGTACATCTCTCCTTGCGCCGCGACACTCAAGAACCAGTAGAATTAAGAATTATAAGCAAAACAAAAGGTGGCTGAGTGATTCCGAAAGCAAAGCGCCTCGGAATAGTATCGAAGCCCCGACAATGAAAAATAAAATATGACCGCATTAATAAGACGTGAAATAACAGCTTTCTTTGCCAGCCCGATTGGGTATTTGGTCATTGGAATTTTTTTGTTGATTAATGGTTTATTCCTTTGGGTGTTTACGGGCGAATATAATATTCTAGATGCTGGCTTTGCCGACTTATCTTCCTTTTTTCAATTAGCACCTTGGGTGTTGTTGTTTCTCATTCCTGCTGTAACGATGCGTAGTTTTAGCGATGAGCTGAAAATGGGAACGCTAGAATTATTGTTAACAAAGCCTATTTCAGTAAAAAATATTGTGCTAGGCAAATACTTTGGAGCCGTCATACTTATCATTATTGCGCTTCTCCCCACTTTGTTGTATATCGTTACCATTTCAGAATTGGGAAATCCAGCCGGTAATTGGGACCTTGGTAGTACGGTAGGTTCTTACATTGGCTTACTTTTTTTAGTACTTGCGTATACAGCTATCGGTGTATTTGCTTCAACCCTATCACAAAACCAAATTGTAGCATTCATTATTGCTGTCTTTTTATGTTTTGTATTGTATTATGGGTTTGAAGGTATTACTAATTTAGGTATTGATTTTCCCATTGAAACATTGGGCATGAAAGCACATTTTGACAGTGTGGCCCGTGGCGTACTGGATACACGGGATATCATCTATTTTTTGAGTATTACTGCACTTTTTATATCGTTTACTGTTTTAAACCTGAAAAAACGCAATTGATATGAATAAAAAAACTATTCAATATATCATTGTGGCCTTGCTTGCATTTATAGTTGTAAATGTACTTTCATCTTATGTTTATAAGCGGTTTGACCTGACACAAGACAAAAGATACACTCTTTCTGAAGCAGCAAAACAAACCATTGCTTCAGCAGATTCCCCTATTGTAATCGATGTTTTTTTAGATGGTGATTTCCCTCCAGAATTCAACCGTTTACAAGCTGAAACCAAACAATTATTAGAAGAATTTGCTGCCTACAATCCAAATATTAAATACGAATTTATCAATCCGTTAGAAGTGGATAATCCGCAAGCTTTACAACAAGAATTTGCTGCTAAAGGAATGACGGGTGCACAAGTGGAAGTTCGTGAAAATGGCAAAGTAAGTGCCGAAACTGTTTTTCCTTGGGCGTTAGCGTATTATAACGATGAATCCGTAGCTATTCCATTGCTTAAAAATCAATTGGGGACCACAACACAGGAGCGTGTAAACAACTCCATACAAAATCTAGAATATGCCTTTGCTGATGGTTTCAACAAATTAATTACTCCAAAAAAACGAAAAGTTGCAGTTTTAAAAGGTAATAGCGAATTACCAGATCGCTACCTTGCTGATTTTCTCTCTACACTTAAAGATTATTATTACTTAGCGCCTTTTACGCTGGATTCGGCTGCCATTTCACCTAATAAAACCTTACGTGCCTTAACTGAATTTGACCTCTTTATAGCAGCAAAACCCACAGAAGCTTTTTCTGATTCTGAAAAATATATTCTGGATCAATATACTATGAACGGTGGTCGTTCCTTGTGGCTTGTCGACGCTACCGAAAACAAAGTGGACAGCATAAGTGGTAAAACATTCGCTTTTGGAAAAGACCTTAATTTAAATGATTTCTTCTTTAAATATGGAATACGCATTAATCCAAATTTGGTAAGAGATGTATATTCCGCTCCTATCGTATTGGCCCAAGGCAACGAACGGGAATCACAATACAATCGGTATCCATGGTTTTTTAGTCCGTTGAGCAGTAGCGCCAACAATCACCCTATTGTCACTAATATTGAAGCGGTAAAGTTTGATTATGCAAGCACGATTGATACATTGCCCAATCAGGTGAAAAAAACAGTTTTATTATCTACTTCACCCATAACCGAAGTAGTAGGAGTTCCCTACGAAATAAACCTAGATACTGAAATACCCGAAAACCTGAAAGTTGTAAATAAAGGTCCCAACCCTTCTCAGTACAATGCCGGGGAAAAGCCTTTAGCTGTTCTATTAGAGGGAAAATTTTCATCAGCTTTTACTAACCGGATAAAGCCATTTCAATATTCTGAAAACAAAAAAACCTCTGTCCCAACAAAAATGGTGGTGATAAGTGATGGTGACCTTATAAAAAACCAATTGGATGGCAACCGCCCATTGGAATTAGGATTCGATAAATTCACACAATCTTTCTACGGAAACAAGGAGTTTTTATTGAATACCGTAAATTATTTGTTAGACGACAGTGGACTTATAAACATTCGTAGTAAGGAAATTGCCGTTCCGTTTCTCGATCCGCAAAAAACAGCAGAGCAACGCACCAAGTGGCAACTTATTAACATCCTGTTACCGTTGGGGTTACTTGCCCTGTTTGGAATTCTCTTTCAATATTTCAGAAAACGTCGCTATACCCGTTAACTGTTAATAAATTAGTTTTCAAAACCGTCGCATTTCAGATATATTTGTACGTAAGCTGAATACAATTCAGCAGAAATTGCAAAATCAACTATTTCCACAAAATATAGAGAATGAAATTCATCGTATCGAGTTCGTATTTACTGAAACAACTACAAGTGCTTGGAGGTATTATCAACAATAACAACACACTTCCTATTTTAGATAATTTTTTGTTTAACCTAGACGGGAGCTCGCTTACCGTTTCGGCTTCAGATTTAGAAACAACGGTTTCTTCAAAACTGGAAGTGGAAAGTAATGAAAAAGGCAGCGTTTGTATTCCAGCACGTCTTTTGTTAGATACTTTAAAGACATTTCCTGAGCAACCACTAACTTTTACTGTTGAAGAAAATAACACGGTAGAAATAAGCAGTAACCACGGTAAATATGCCTTGGCGTATGCCGATGGTGAAGAATTTCCGAACGCTGTGGAATTGAGCGATCCTTCTTCTACAGTTTTACAGGGAGATGTTTTGGCAACCGCCATTAATAAAACATTTTTTGCAACCGGTAACGATGATTTGCGTCCAGTAATGAGCGGTGTGTTTTTTCAATTTTCTACGGAAGGGTTAACCTTTGTAGCGACCGATGCGCACAAGCTGGTAAAATATACACGTGAAGATTTAACTGCTTCAGAAACGGCTGAATTTATCATGCCTAAAAAGCCACTGAATTTACTAAAAAGTATCTTGGCCGGAAGTGAAGAAGATGTAACCATTGAGTACAATGAAAGCAACGCGAAGTTTACTTTTGAAAATACCGAAATGGTATGTCGACTTATCGATGGAAAATATCCTAATTATGAAGCGGTAATACCAAAAGAAAATCCTAACAAGTTGAGCATTGACCGAAATCAGTTTTTAAACTCAGTACGTCGTGTGTCTATCTTTTCAAACAAAACCACACACCAAATACGTTTAAAAATTGCAGGATCTGAACTCAATATCTCTGCTGAAGATGTAGATTACAGCAACAAGGCAGAAGAGCGTTTAACGTGTGATTACCAAGGTGATGATATGCAAATAGGTTTTAACTCACGTTTCCTTACCGAAATGCTGAACAACCTCACCAGTGATGATGTTTCTTTAGAGATGTCTTTACCTAACCGTGCCGGAATATTAACTCCTGTAGATGGTCTAGATGAAGGCGAACGAGTTACGATGCTTGTCATGCCGGTTATGCTAAATAACTAGAAAAAATTATAAACCAAATATTTTAAAATCCGTCTACTAAGGCGGATTTTTACTTTAACTATCTTTTTAATATAGTTAAATAAATTTTAAACTATTCTATTCTAAGCTTCTATTAAAAAGTTTCATAGTATTTTAAGGGGAAACAAAAATTGCTATGAAAAAATTTACTTTACTAACGCTTTTTTTATGTTTCTCATTTCTTTCTTGTAAGCAACAGTTTGCAGAAAAGAAAGCAGAATCTGACCCTGAATTAGCTTCTCAAGAATATACTGCCGATACGGTACAAACCGCTATAGGTGAATTAATATTACCGGCTCCCTACGCTACAAAATCTACCGCTAAGGTTTATAACTTGGTAGATTGGCCAGAAAACCAAAAACCCAAAGCTCCTGAGGGATTTATCGTAACTAAGTTTGCCGATGGTTTTGATAATCCACGGTGGACGTATATTGCTCCTAATGAGGATATTTTTGTGGTAGAATCGAATACCAGAAGCAGTGCCGATAAAGTTACGTTACTTCGTGACACAAATAATGATGGCAAATTTGAAGTACGAGAAACCTTTTTAGAGAATTTAAACCAACCATTTGGGATGCTGGTTATTGGCAACTCTTTTTATGTAGCGAATACCGACGGTCTCTATAAATACCCATATACAGAAGGTCAAACATCATTAAAAGATGTAGAAGGAACTAAAATTGTTTCGCTTCCTGCCGGTGGATATAATAACCACTGGACACGAAATATTATTACCAACGACGAAAAAGATAAGATTTATATTTCGGTAGGGTCAGCTAGTAATGTTGGCGAACACGGGATGAAAGAAGAAATAAGACGCGCTAATATTCTAGAAGTAAATCTAGATGGAAGTGGAGAAATTATCTACGCAAGCGGATTGCGTAATCCTGTTGGGATGGATTGGAATCCTATTACGGGTGATCTTTGGACAGCAGTTAACGAGCGTGATAAATTAGGTGATAATTTGGTTCCAGATTATATTACTAGCGTACAAAAAGGCGGTTTTTATGGGTGGCCATATTCCTATTTCGGGCAAATTGAAGATCCACGAATGGAAGGAAAAGCTGATTCGTTAGTTGAAAAAGCAATAGTTCCCGATGTTTCTGTCGGTCCGCATACTGCATCTTTAGGTTTTACTTTTTACACGGATAATCAATTTCCAGAGAAATATAAAAATGGAGCTTTTATTGGGCAACACGGTTCTTGGAATCGATCAAAATTCTCAGGGTATAAAGTAACATTTGTACCATTTTCTAATGGAAAACCAACCGGTAAACAACAGGATTTTCTTACTGGTTTTATCGCCAATGAAGCAGAAGGAAACGTTTATGGACGTCCAGTTGGGGTTACTCAAACTCCAGATGGTTCTCTATTGGTGAACGACGATACCGGAAACACTATTTGGAAAGTAAGCTACAATCAATAACTATTCGCAAGTATGCAAATAAAACACATATTGACGGTTATTCTTATAGCCGTCTTTTTTAATAGTACAGCTCAATTTACCGGTATTGTCACCTCACAAGACGCCAACCCAATTGAAGGTGTTTCGGTTATGGTTACTGACTCTATCATCGCTAACACAAATAGTAATGGAATGTTTTCTTTTTCTTCAGAAGTTAAGCTTCCCACAACCATTACCTTACAACACCCCGAATATTATTCTGAAACAATCACTGTTTCAGAAACAGGAAACACTTTTATTCTGAAAAAAATAAAAAAAACCGAACAATTGGAAACAGTTATCCTCGCTTCCAAATTTCAAAAAGAAAGTGGTGTATTAATTCCTACTTCGCAATTGACTTCTGAAACAATTGAAACTTACAGTCCGGTAGATTTGGTTTCAGCAATTAATGAAACGCCGGGTGTTTATATTCAGCAAGGAGCGATTAACACCAACCGAATCACCATTCGCGGTGTAGGTTCTCGAACGTTGTACGGCACCAATAAAATACGAGCGTACTTTAATGGAATTCCCATCACAAACGGGGTAGGCGAAACCGCTATTGATAGTTATGACGCTAACGATATACAAAATATTGAAATTATTAAAGGCCCAAAAGCCACACAATACGGAACAAACCTAGGTGGTACGTTACTGCTCAATTCTAAAGAGCTCTTGAAAAACGGAGCTGAAGTTTCAAATACTGTAACATTGGGCTCTTATGGACTGTTTAAAAACACAGTAAGCGCTTCTGTTAAGGAAGACAATCTATCGCTTCATTTTAATTACGACCACCTTCAAAAGGACGGCTACCGTGATAACAGCCAGTATAACCGGAACAGTTATTTTCTACACACAGATTACCAGTTCAATGACAACTACAGCATTACTTTTTTAGTAAACCACCTTAACAACAATGCGCAAATACCTAGTTCGTTGGGGTTAACAGATTTTACTGAAGACCCTTCGCAAGCCGCTTTTACCTGGGATGCTTCCAAAGGGTATGAGGATAACCGTCAAACCCTAACCGGACTTAGTTTTTCCAGTAGATTTTCTGAAACGTTTAGCAACACTACAAGTGTATATTACACGTATTTAGATCATTATGAGCCGCGTCCTTTTAATATTTTGGATGAAATAACCAATGGTTATGGAGCTCGAACGGTATTCGCAAAATCATTTACTTTTAGTGAACAACAAGCTTCCGTAAGTTTTGGCGGCGAATGGTATCAAGACGAGTATCGGTGGGAAACCATTGAAAACTTATATGAAGAAAATAACAATCAAGGTAGCTTAGAAGGTAATTTACTTAGCAAGAACAAAGAAATTAGAAAACAATTTAATGTGTTTGCCACTACTATCTTACCGCTTACTTCTACTATTAAAGCAGAGTTTGGCGTAAATATTAATAAAACCGATTACGACTATACTGATGCTTTTAACACTGGAAGTGATAACACCTCTGCCGATAGAAGTTTCGATCCTATTATTGCCCCAAACCTCAATATTTTATACACCGCCTCGCCCAATACTTCTTTCTACGGAAATATTAGTAGGGGTTTTAATTATCCAAGTTTAGAAGAAACCTTGACGCCCGAGGGGATTATTAACCCCGATATTGGTCCCGAAACCGGTTGGAATTATGAAGTGGGAACCGATTTACATTTCTTAAACCGAAATTTACACCTTCAGTCTTCGGTTTATCTACTCTCTATATCAAATCTATTGGTTGCTGAACGTGTGGGCAATGATCAATTTATTGGCAGGAACGCTGGTAAAACACATCATCGAGGTGTCGAGTTTCAAGCTGATTACAGGTTTAAAATAGCTTCTGAAATTGAGGTTAGCCCTTTTTTAAATGCAGCGTTCAACTTTCATAAATTCATTGATTTTGTGGATGAAACAGACGATTTTTCAGGAAACGACCTCACGGGTGTTCCTGATAAAAAAATAACCGCAGGATTACGAGTCAATCATAATTCAGGAGTTGGGGTTTCTTCAAATTTCAGATACTTAGGCAGTCAGCCAATAACGGACAGTAATACGCTGTATAGTGATTCCTATACCCTATTAAATATACAAGCCGAATATAAAAAGGCGATAGCAGATGCTTTTTATATCCGGCTTTCAGCAGGCATTAATAATGTAGCTAATTCAAAATATGCTTCTTCAATTTTAATTAATGCTTCTGGTTTTGGTGGAATCGAACCTCGGTACTACTACCCTGGTCTACCTCGTAATTATTATAGTAGTTTACAAATTCAGTATTCTTTTTAAAGCGTTTAGTTAATACTGGCCATCCAAATAGGTATAAAAATGGCAATCATTGCTGCCAGGGCCAATTTTTTATAGTAATTGTTTATAAACAAGGCTGTTATTAAATATACTGCTTCTTCGGTTCTAGATACTGCCGTACCACCTTTTGATGACAGGGTTGCGGTTACCAATGCTTTCTCCTTTTGATTGAAGCTCCATTTGGAATTCCAAATATTTTCATATTTCCAAACAAATGTCTCGTTGTTAAAAGTAGCTGTTGCTTTTGAACCAAAGCCATTGTATGTAATGTTTCCTACTTTCTTATTGGTTTCAACGTCAATAACATCCGTTGTTTGTTTTAAAAAACCCTTGGTTTCAAACCTAAACTTTTTGTTTAAAAGCGATCCTGTAGAAATAGAAGAAAAGGTTTTATCCACTAATTCCCCTACTTCCCTTCCATTGTCATACAATTTATATGTATTTGAAAATGTTGCTTTCTTCCAGTTTAGTTTCATCTTAAAAATTAAATATTGCTCCTTATATTATGAAATAAAACGTATGGTCATAAAAAGGCTTGGCGATTCGTTATTACTAGCGCGTACAGCATTTACAATGGGCAAAACAAAAGCTACAATACCTATAAAAATCAGCATTAAAATTCCTAAACCCAATAATAATATAGCTGGAATGCTAATGATGGTTAACAATATCAAGGTTAGCTGAAAATTAACAATAGCTTTGCCATGTTCGTTCATTCCTATAACTTTATCTCTTTGGGTAAGCCATAAAATTAAAGGAACGATAAGGCCTCCAAATCCCGTAACATAAGTTAGTAGTTGCGAAATGTGTGTTATGACCAACAACTGGTTGTCGGTTCGTTTTGCGGTGTGGTTGATTACTTCCATTTTTTTTTTTGATTGATTTTGATGATATACTATATATGTAGCAAAATTTGATAAAATGTTACACACATACCAATCGAAAAAGGAATTATGTATTTTTGCAATCTAAATAAGGCAGGTACAAGATTCCTGCCTACAGAGGAATTTATGACGCACACAGATACAATCGTTGCATTAGCCACTCCCTCGGGAGCTGGAGCCATTGCCATAATAAGACTTTCGGGAGACGATGCCATTAAAATTGCCAGTAATTTATTTACCTCAGTTTCGGGGAAAGATTTGGCGAAGCAGAAAACGCATACCGTGCATTTAGGCAATATTATGGACGATACCCGTGTAATCGATCAAGTATTGGCGACGGTTTTTAAAAACCCTAACAGTTATACTGGTGAAAATGTAGTTGAGTTTTCGTGTCACGGTAGTAGCTATATTCAACAAGAAATTATTCAATTATGTCTTCGGAAAGGGTGCCGAATGGCACAAGCTGGTGAATTTACATTACGCGCGTTCTTAAACGGAAAAATGGATTTAAGCCAAGCTGAAGCCGTGGCTGATTTAATAAGTAGTGATTCGGCCGCTTCCCACCAGTTGGCCATTCAGCAAATGCGTGGCGGATTTTCTTCTGAAATAAAACAATTACGCCAAGAGCTGTTGGATTTTGCTTCTTTGATTGAATTGGAGTTAGACTTTGCCGAAGAAGACGTAGAATTTGCCAATCGTGATGAATTTCAGAAACTAATAACCCGCATTACGCACGTTTTAAAACGCTTAATTGACTCATTTGCTACCGGAAATGTGTTGAAAAACGGAATTCCCGTAGCCATTGTAGGCGAACCTAACGTTGGGAAATCTACACTGTTAAATGCGTTGCTGAATGAAGAACGTGCCATTGTAAGTGACATTGCTGGTACTACTCGTGATACCATTGAAGATGAAATCACCATTGGTGGCATAGGCTTCCGATTTATTGATACAGCTGGTATTCGTGAAACGACCGATACAATTGAAGGTTTAGGAATAAAGAAGACCTTTCAAAAAATGGAGCAAGCGCAGGTGGTTGTTTTGCTGGTGGACGGTATTCAATTAACAAGCGGTACCAATATCATTCATAAAAGAAAGGTAGAAATAGAAAAAATTAAAAACAAATTTCCTCAAAAACCTTTGGTGATTATTGCCAATAAAGTGGATCAACTTTCTAAAGAACAAATTACAACGCTCACCACTGAAATTCCAAATGTGAAACTACTTTCTGCAAAAACAGGTGAAGGTGTGGAAGAGCTTCAATCTACCCTACTCGATTTTGTAAATACTGGAGCGTTGCGTAACAACGAAACCATTGTTACCAACACGCGCCATTACGATTCGCTTTTAAAAGCTTTGGAAGAAATCCATAAAGTACAACAAGGTATTGACAGTAATTTAAGCAGTGATCTCATGGCCATCGACATTCGTCAAGCCTTGTATTATTTTGGTGAAATAACCGGAGAAATTAGTAATGACGAACTATTAGGGAATATTTTTGCCAACTTTTGTATCGGGAAGTAATTACTTTTCCTTTTATTAGCTTTTACTTGTTATACAAGGGTTTATGTGTTAATTATTACTTCTTTTTTGTTGCCTTTTTGCTTTTTTTAAGCTATATTTGTTGTATATCTGTTGCCTGATATAGGTATTTGTTGCCCAATTCTCAGGTTTAGGAAACAAGGCGAAATGATGCACCATATTGCCCCACGTTGCACCATAACGCTACATAATGCACCATTTATGAGCAGTAATCTTTACATCCCAAAAACCTGTCAGCATTGCGGCAATCTCTTTACAGCACGTACAACCGTTACCAAATACTGTAGCGACAGTTGTGCTAAGAAAGCTTACAAGGCACGAAAGAGAAAAGAGAAAGTTGATGCTGCGCTTCAAGAAACTAAAGCAAATCAAGAAGCACAGGATTCCGTAACAGTTTCAACAGACAGTTTATCCAACAAGGATTTTTTAAGCATCACAGATGCGTCTAAACTTATCGGTGTAAGCAGGTGGACCATTCAAAGAATGATTAAGCGTGGCCAGCTTAAAGCTGTGCCATTTGGCAGAAAACATATCGTTGCCCGCCACCAAATAGAGAACCTTTTTAATTAGTAGCCTTATGAAAGTCACACTCAGAGAACGAAAGAAAAACGGAAAAATAGCCTTATACCTCGACTACTACAATAAAGGCAAACGCAAGACTGAGTACCTCAGCTTGTATCTCATTCAGAATCCAAAAACGAAAAATGAGCGCACCGTTAATAAGAAAACACGCGAGTTAGCTGAAACTATCTGGGCGCAACGCCAAGTTGAAATTCAGCAAGGTCAATACGGCTTTAATGACATTGAGAAGCTTAAAGGCAGTTTTACTACCTACATCACCGCATTGGCAGAAAAGAAAAATACCAGTTCAGGTAATTATGGTAATTGGTACAGTATGTTAAAACATTTCAAAGCATACCGCCCTACAGATATTACTTTTCAAGACCTCGACAAGGAATTTGTAGAAGGTTTTAAAGACTATCTGGACAAAAAGGCAATTGGAAGAGCAAACAAGCCACTATCTCAAAATTCCAAGTATTCTTATTATGGTAAGTTTAATGCAGCTTTAAAGCAAGCCGTAGCAGATGGCATCTTAAAATCCAATCCTGCAAATGGTGTTTCTAATTTCAAACAAGGTGAACCACAGCGAGAGTTCCTCACGCTGGAAGAACTTCAAAAAGCAGTAAATACTGAATGTGAATTGCCACAACTAAAAAAGGCATTCATTTTCTCTGCTCTTACTGGCTTACGCTGGTCTGATATTGAAAAAATGAAATGGTCAGAAATACAGCATTCCAAAGAAAGAGGTTACTACGTGCGATTCAGACAGAAAAAAACCAAAGTAGCAGAAACCCTTCCTATCTCAGACCAAGCTGTTGAATTATTAGGCGAGCGCGGTAATGATGATGATTTAGTATTACCTGGCTTACATTATAGTGCCTGGACAAATCTAAAGCTACAGCAATGGATGATGAATGCAGGAATAAGTAAGACGATAACGTTCCATTGCGCTCGTCATACCTATGCAACCTTACAACTCACTTTAGGAACAGATATTTATACAGTTTCCAAGCTATTAGGGCATAAAGAATTGCGCACCACGCAGATTTATGCTAAAGTTATCGATGATAAAAAACGTGAAGCGTCTAACCGTATAAAACTCGATTTATAATGATAACAGACGTTTTTGCATCACTAATATCAATTACTAAAGGACTTCATAGAGACAAACGAACCGACAGAGAGTTTAGAGAATTAGTCCGTAACCAAAATGTAAAGATGCAATACAAGCAAGCGCCACTTTTTATGATTGAGTTTCCTGAAAGAGCTTTAGGCGACAAACGCAAATACTACAAGAACTTAATCGACCAAGAGGCTAACAAGAAGTTCAATGAGATTATTTCAAGCTTCCCTACAAACGCCATAGAGGAAGAACACGTTTTTAATTATCAGAAACTGTTCAATCAGCATTATTCAAACCTTGAACGGGTAAAAAGTTACATCGACAAATATGAGCATTATCGGGAATCAATCCGTAACGAGGATACGTTTATAATTCAGTATTTAAAGGCTAATATGATTTGGCTCTATTTAGAGCTTCAGGAACGATTTGGAAAATATGGAGATGAAGATATTCTTACTACTGAGGAAATCTATCAATATCATTTTAATGAAGTTTTGGATGAACTCGAAATTAAGCCTTCGGAAATCGGCAAAACTTCAATCAAAGAAAGAACAGTTGAGCCGGCATTCAATGCAATCGAAAGCGACTTGCCTCACAGACAACCCAAAGATAAGGTACTTGCCTATAAATATATTGTGCAGCATTCAAAGAGTTTAGCAAGAGCGGAAGAAATGATGTTTGAAGCCGATATTATCGATAAGGATTACAATTTCATTCCCAACACCAAGCATAAAAACAAATCTGTATTGGGCGTCCTCTATTTCCTATTTATTGAGAAAGACTACTTCAACAAGATAACAACTGATCCTTTTAAGCGGATTAAATCGACTGATATAGTACGATTCCTAAACCATCGTTACAATACCGATGCTCGCAAGCAATTTAAAACTTTTGAGAACAATGATGCAGAGCGCAATGACTTAATAAGTACCGAATACATCCTAAAAAACCTACCAAATAAAATTCGGTAATTCATTGGTTTAGTTCCAATTACCATTTCCATTTTAAATTGTAAGCCGTTGTTTTTCAACGGCTTATTTGCGTTTCCATTTCCGCAATTCATATCCGTTTCTATTTGAATTACCTATGTACTGTCCTTGACGAGCAAGGGCGACATTAGCGCTGATGTCCTTTTTCAATTTAATCCATAAAGAAGATGGACACGAATATTAAAGAACAATTAAACCGCATTGAAAAACTGTTGACGGAACAACAGACAATGCAAAAAACGGTACTCAATTTTAATGAAGCTTGTGCTTATTTGGAATTATCGCAGTCTCACTTGTATAAATTGACAAGTACGAGCGCAGTACCCCATTACAAGCCTAACGGTAAGAAAATTTATTTCCAACGAGAGGAACTTGATCAATGGTTGCTACGTAACCGGATGGAATCAAGGGACGAAATCGAGCAGCAAGCTGCCGATTATCTAATAAAGAAAGGAAAGGTGCAGTTATGAAAGAGATAATCGACCTTATCCTGTCGCTCTCACAGGAAATAAAGTACATAAAAGCCTATATCCAGCTTTTAAAAGAATCACGAGCAGAGCGATTAAAAGACTCGTGGATTGACAACCAAGATGTGCTACAAACTTTGCATATCAGTAAGCGCACGTTGCAAACCTTTCGCAAGAATGGCACGTTACCTTATAGCAAAGTAAAAGGCAAATTCTACTACAAGGTTTCTGATATAGAGGAACTACTTCAAAGCAATTACTACAATCCAAATTTTAAGTGTGATGGAGTTAAGTAGAAAGAACATTTTGGCAAAAACACATTATGGCATAAAGATATATGCCTATGTGTTGAGACAATTCTATCCCGATACAACCGTCCTTTCCCTTTCGGGAAGGACGTGCGGGATAACGCATAACCCTTTTAATGCAGATAAGGAGACCTTATCAATTCGCATTGAAAATAACAACGCCATTCACAGCGATACGGAATACAAAAGTTTCTCGGGCGATGCCTTCGACTTTGCACAGTTCTATTTTGAAACCAAAACAGAAGACGAATTGCTTACCAAGATTAACGATGCCTTGCATCTCAATCTTACAGTTGAGGAAGATGATGAATTAAGCTGGTTGGATGAACCGGATAACACGTGGTACACAGACTGTAGTTTTTTCAAAGCACCGGTACGCAATGTATTTCCTTCGGAAACCTTGCGTTTGGGCAAAATCCATCAATTAATTGTTAGCGATAAGTACAAATCGATAACTGAAGAACTTAGGGCAATCAAGGATAGTAAAGAAAAACGAAAGTTCAAAGCTAATCGCTTTGACTACGTCACATTCTCAGGCGTGTTTGAGAGAAGAAATGACAAGTTTTTACAAAGACATTCCAACCTCATCACAATTGATTTTGACCACTTGCAAGACATAGAAAAAGTCAGGCAACAACTACTTGATGATGAATATTTCGAAACCGAAATGCTTTTCATTTCGCCATCTGGCGATGGCTTAAAATGGATTATCCGCATTGAGCTTGACGAGTTCACACATCAAGAGAACTTCTCGGCAATCACGAATTATATAAAATATACCTATAACCTTGAGGTTGACGCATCAGGAAAAGACGTTTCCAGAGCCTGTTTTTTACCGCACGATGCTAATGCCTACTTACACAAAAGACATCAATTATTATGAAGAAGAACTTTAATCCTAAAGACTGGTTGCATCAACCTAAGATTTCAGAGCAACCTATACCAACCCCAAAAGCAACCACTGCGGTTGGTATTGATAACAATGACACTGAAACGTACATCACGGCCATTGAACAATCAGGCACAGATATTACTGCCGATTATGCAAGATGGCGTGATATAGGTTTCGCTTTTGCGGAAGCATACAATGAACAAGGTAGAGACTATTATCATAGAATTAGCCGTAACTATTCAGGTTACGACCAAAAGGAATGTAACGAGCAATACACAAAATGCCTGAATGCTAAGGGTCACGGTATCACAATTGCAACATTCTTTCATTATGCACATCAGGCAGGGATAAAACCGCAACGGTCACAACTGGAGGTTGCAACCTTGCCAGTTGCAGAAGCAACCAAAGAGCAGCTACCTACTTTTCCCGATAGCTTATACGATACAATACCTGATTTTCTTAGACAAATCATAGTGCCAGCAAACGGAAATGAGGAAAGGGACATAATGTTATTGGGTGCGCTAACCGCTTTTAGTGCCTGCTTTCCTAATCTGTTTGGCATTTATGATGAACGCAAGGTGTACAGCAATCTATACTTATTTGTTACGGCACCAGCAAGCGCAGGAAAAGGAAAGCTTAACCAAATCAAAAAGTTGGTTGTCCCTATCCACAAGCTACATCGGGAACAATCCAAAACCTTTAAACAGCAGTATGAGAGTGAAATGGCTACCTACAATATGAATAAGGGCAAGAATGAAAACCTTGAGAAACCAGGTAAACCGCCAGAACGTATGCTGTTTATTCCAGCAAACAATAGTGTGACTGGGGTATATCAGTTAATTTCTGATAATGAAGGACGCGGGTTGATGTTTGAAACCGAAGGCGACACTTTAGCGCAAGCTTTTAAAAGTGATTATGGTAATTATAGCGATGGTTTTAGAAAAGCATTTCATCACGAAACAATTAGTTATTACCGTAGAACAGATCGCGAATATGTAGATATTGAAACCCCTTGTTTAAGCACAGTACTATCAGGTACACCTAAACAGATTGCATCCCTTGTACCAAACGCAGAAAATGGATTGTTCAGCCGTTTTATATTCTACTATATGAACATCAAACCAGTATGGAAAGATGTATTTGCCAAACGTGCCAAAGTCGGTTTGGAAGAACATTATGAGCAACTCGGTAAAGACTTTTTAGGACTATATAGAACACTCAAACACAATCCACCAATTGAAGTGATACTTTCGCGAAAGCAACAAGAACAATTCAATGAGTTTTTTGCAGCTTTGCAAACTAAATATATCAACTTGCAACCTGAAGAATACATTGCAACAGTAAGGCGCTTAGGCTTAATCGCATTTCGTATCGCAATGCTCTTTACGGCCTTGCGCATTATGGAAGATGGCGATGTTAATGCGAAAAAGCAATGTGAGGACGTAGATTTTCACAATGCTCTGGTGATGATTCAAGTATTGGTCAAACACAGCAGTAAGGTATTTAACGACTTGCCTATGGAGCCAAAGGCTCAAAAACGGCTAAATAAAAAGGAACGATTTTTAGAAAAGTTACCCGACAAATTTGACCGACAACAGTATTTAAAAACGGCTGATGAACTAACTATTCCCCACAAGACAGCTGAAGGATACATTACTGGCTTTGTGAAATCAGGAATAATTCACAGGGATAAGCACAATGAGTATTTGAAACCTAATCAGTAACTTAATTACTTTCTGGGTTTTCTTTGTTTCAACTTCGTTTTAGGATGTTTAAGAGCGTAGTGAAAATTGCGCTCAAATCGCCTAGTTTGTTTTGTAATAGTGTCCTTGCCACCATTAAGGGGCTTCATCACCGCATTTGCCTTTAATAGGTAACTAAAATAGTTTCCCCAGTTATAACGCTTATCAGGATCAGGAATGTATTTGTTTTTATTTTCTGGATCAGGTATAAACCTCAATATACGTTTTCCGCCCAATATTGTAAATCGCTTGAACAGTTTATTTTTAAACAGCCCTTTTTCCCTATGGTGCGCTTTTTTGGCATAAAACTTTCCGCGCTTGATACTGCGTATCATACTGCGGTAGTATTTTGAGATACCTTGAGTTTTCACATAGACATTAGTTCCCGTAAATTCAAAACCCAAATATTCTAATTGTTTAGCCGTACTGTAGCCCTGTGTTTCTTCTGCAATGCCGCCTATCAACCTACGACCTTGCCACTCATACCTATAGACTTGTGTCTTATCGGGATGAATATTCAGGTTGCAATTATTTGGATCTGCTATCTTCTCATTAAGATACTCTAAAGTTTCTTTTTCTTTATCCCTCGGGCAAACTATTACAAGATCATCACTATAACGTTGGTAAAATCCATCAAAGGCATTAGTAAATTGATGTAGAGCTTCATCAAAATCCAACATATAAATGTTCGCAAGTAAAGCACTCATAGGGCTTCCTTGCGGTATTCCTTTTGTAGAAAAACTACTTTTATAAGTGCCATCAGCTTTTTGTCCTCTACGCTTGGATTGTACAAGTGGTAAATGGTATTTGAAAAAATCTTTTTTAGTACAAAAGGCAACTACACGCTCACGTCTAAAGTTTCTACGCTTGGCAACCTTTTTCTGTTTCCATTCGGTTTTGTCTGGATTGTTTGGTAGATTTCTTTCAACCCATATCCTACCATAGCACGCATTATGTAGCTCATTCAACTTTACAAATCGTTTTTTTGTTAAGGATCTATAGACATTATAATGATCGTCAGGCATAGATAACCGACCCTTTTCATCTACACAATTAAGCACACGTTTCCATTGTCTATGCAATATTTTATGGTCCAGCTCATCAAAGAAATTAGAAACATCTGCTACGATCACACTAACCTTTGTTGCATCTAGATTTTTAACTGCTGAAAATGCATCATAAGCAAATTCAATATTCGATTTGTTACCTTTTTGACCTTTGTCTTTTCTTATTTTTCTATAAGCTACAGCACAATGGTTGTAAGGTTTATGTCTAATAAACCATTCGTAGTGAACACTTAAAACATAACTGTAATAACCATAGATCAAAGCATCAAGATGACTGGCATAAAATATGGGGCGTTTCTTTGGCCTTTTTGTTTCCCTTTCTCTTTTACCGTACACATTCATCTCATACTTTAATGAACCGTCATCTTGCTCAACTTTATCTTTTGCACGGTACTTACGCTGTTTGATACTACGTTTGATAAATGGAGTAAACCTATGCGCTTTTATTTTATTTGGGTTGGTCACATAGGGTACTAACCAACTCTTATCTTTAGGGATGAGGGGCAATCCTATATGCGGATACTTTTTAAGTTTAAACCATCTTTTTACTGCCATAAATTAGAATAAAAAAGAACCGGCCGGGACTATATTGTCGCTTTTCATTTAAGTAAGGTGGTACATCGGCTTGCTGCTTTCCTTCAAAAACTACTCACAGCGTCCCTCGATATTTAGAATACTTATTGCTGCATCTATTTATATAGATATATTAACAAATAAAGCATCATTAGATATGACACATTTACTCATCAACAGCATCGCACAGTTCCTTCTGGAATACCTGTTACCTTACCTTATAAAGGGAAGATATGGCAGGTTCCAGTTTGGAATGTACAATCAAACCACGGACTGCCCGTGGCTGGATGCACTCTTGCACTTCTACAAGAATGCCAGAAATAAACGTACCTACCAGCTAACCGGTTCACGACAAATCTACAAGATTATTATCAAATACAATAATTGGTCTTCGCTATAAGGTTTCTGTAATTTCTCAACTTCCGCACTTTTCTCATTTCTTTACGGTTATCCACAATTGTATTGTTAAAATCTTTTTTTCCTTTGTTTAGTTATTCTTTAACATTTCAATTAAATTTGACATATATTGACAAGTCTAAAACAACAAAATGCGCTTTGGTGAGTATTTAAGGAATTTAAGGGAACAGCGTAAGTGGTTATTACGGGAAGTTGCCGCAAAGACAAATATGGACACCGCCCTATTGAGCAAAATAGAGCGAGGTCATCGCAATGCACGTAAGGAGCAGGTTACCGCTTTTGCGAAAGCTTTCAATATCAACGAGCAAGAATTAACCAAACAATGGATGGCAGACCAGATCGCTCAGATGCTATACGAGCAGAAAAATCCATCTGAAATTTTAAAAGTAGCCGAAAAGCAGATACAATACATAAAAAAGAAAACATCAAAAAGATGAAACTATACAACCACATCAAAGACCTACTCGCAACTGTGCCCAAATATAGCAAGGACGGCAAACTTTTTAAAAACGTTATTGTAGAAGATGGTTTAAAACTAAATCCCACCCTGCTAAAGCTTTTATTAAATGATGAACGCAGCAGAAAGCACTTTTTTCAGGAAGTGGATGGTGTAACGGTTTTTGACAAAACCAAATTCCAACAATTTATATCAAACAAGGAATTTCTGCCTGACAGTTTTACGGCATTTTCACAAAATATTGGACTTACCGCAAACGGCAAATTTTTGACCGAAGCAAACGAAGTAGTCCTAGACTTTCCCTACAAGGATTGTGTATTGGAAGGTGGCCAGACCAAGGAAGACCAAAAGCGCAAGGAAATCTTCTGGAACGAGACACTTGCCCCAGATGAAATCGATAGACTATTTGACCCCAAAGCCCTGACCAACCTAAAACGCTACGATAAGGATGGTACTCACGATGTAAAGGAGATAAAGGACACAGACAACCTGATTATTAAAGGAAACAATTTACTTGCGCTACATAGCCTAAAGAAAAAGTACCGCGGCAGGGTAAAGTTAATCTATATCGATCCACCTTATAATACGGGAAATGATAGTTTTGGTTACAACGATAGTTTCAATACATCGACGTGGTTAACTTTTATGACTAATAGACTGAAAGCAGCTAAATCATTACTTACCAAAGATGGACAAATCTGCGTTCAAATAAACGACCATAATAATGTACTACTCAAATTAATATTAGATGAAATTTTTGGGATTGATAATTTTATCAATCTAATATCAATTCGCACAAAGTCACCTTCAGGATTTAAAACCGTTAATGCAGGTCTATTTGAAACTGCCGAATTCATTTATATGTATGCTAATTCTAAAAAAGAAAGCAGTTTTAATATTCAATATGAAAAAACTGAATATGACGAAAATTATACTGGCTTTATTGAAAATATAAATGACCAAATGAAAGACTGGAAACTCTCGGATATTCGAGTTATTTTATGTGAAAAATACGGAATAGATGTAGAGAAAACTCATCATCCATATAGTAAGTTGAAGAAAAAAATAGGTGAAGATAGATATTTAGTTGAATTAGGGCAGCTTGCTCTTGATAACAATGAAAGTGTTTTTAGGTTGACGGCAATTGGAAATGATGCAGGACAAGAAACTATAGACGTTAGAGAAAAATCAAAATTAGAGAGTAATAAAGTATTTCAAGTTAAAAGAGAAAACAACTCAGACAGGTATATCTATAATGGTCAAGAGATGGCTTTCTATTCAAAAAAAATAAAATCAATTGATGGTGAAGATGTTCCTACAACGCTTTTAACAAACATTTGGACAGATATTGCTTGGGAAGGAATTGCATCAGAAGGTGGAGTTACATTAAAAAAAGGAAAAAAACCAGAGAAACTTTTAAGAAGAATTATTGAAATGTCAACAAATGAAAAAGATTTAGTTCTGGATTTCCATCTTGGAAGCGGTACAACTGCGGCTGTAGCTCATAAACTCAATCGCCAGTATATTGGTATAGAACAACTCAACTATGGTAAAAATGATAGTACTATAAGACTTCAAAACGTAATAAATGGTGACACTACAGGCATATCAAAAGCCGTAAACTGGCAAGGTGGTGGCAGCTTTGTCTATGCAGAACTTGCAAAAAACAACCAGAACTATATAGATCGCATACAGGCGGCAGATAGTGATACCGAGTTGCGAGATTTATATAAAGAGCTTACTAATAATCACTTGATAAGCTACAAGGTCACCCCAGAAGATCTAAAGGCACAAAACAATGAGTTTGCCACCCTATCCCGTGATGACCAGAAGAAGATGCTCATCAAGATACTGGACAAAAACGAGCTGTACATAAATTATAGTGAGATGCGAGATGTACAATATAAATTGCATAAGGATAAGGCAAAGGCTCAACAGATATTTACTATTAACGATAAGTTCTATAATTAGCCAAATCTATACAACTAAAAATGAGCGAAACAGCAACATTATACGACGGTTTACAGGCAGCCTTTAAGTACGGTGTGCCGGTGCCGGATGTACCAGATTATATACAGGATAATCTAAACCCAAAATTCCCACTACGTCCCTATCAGGAAAAAGCGTTTGGAATGTTAATCCATTACTCAGAACGCTTTCCAGAACGTGTACAGCCTACACAGTTGCTGTTCCATATGGCAACAGGCAGTGGCAAGACCTTGATTATGGCAGGTGCAATGCTACACTTATATCATTTGGGCTACCGCAATTTTATCTTCTTTGTACATAGCAAAGCCATAATAGATAAAACCCGGGATAATTTTTTAAATCCGCTGTCTTCAAAATATCTGTTTGACGAAAAACTGAACTATCGCGGTCAGGAGCTGAACATTGTAGAAGTTGATAATTTTGAAAGCGCCAATACAGATGATATCAATATCGTATTTACCACCATACACGGCCTGCACAGCACCCTAAACGAGCCTCGTGAGAATGCACTCACCTATCAGGATTTTGAGAATAAGAAGATCGTTTTACTGGCAGATGAAGCCCACCACTATAAGGCGCACAGTAAGAAAGGTAAGCTCAACAAAGGCGAGCAGGAAGACGTGACCAGCTGGGAACAGACGGTAAGCCGCATTTTTCAATCAAATCCAGAAAATTACCTACTGGAGTTTACCGCCACGGCAGATCTTTCTAATCCCTTCCTTAAAGATTATTATAAGGACAAGTTGTTGTTTGACTATCCGCTCAAGCAATTTAGGCTGGATCAATATAGCAAGGAAGTAAAGGTGTTACAGGCTACGCTGGAGCCATTTGACAGGGCACTACAGGCCGTATTGCTCAATCAGTACCGTTTGAAAATATTTCAAGATCCAAAGCATCAATTGCAAATAAAGCCAGTAATTTTATTTAAGTCAAAGACAATCGCTGAAAGTCAAGCCTTTTATCAAGAATTTATAGATGGTATTGCAAACCTTAAAGTGCAGGATCTGGAACATATTCGACAAGTAAATAAAGATAATGTGCTATCAAGGATGTTTAAAGGCTTTCGCAAAAGTGGGATTACCCTTGCTAATCTAATCGAAGAACTAAAAGTTGACTTTTCAGAACATAAATGCATAGCTGTAGATAGCAAGAACGATAGCGAAGAAAAGCAGCTTGTTATCAATAGTTTGGAAGATATAAATAATGAGTATCGCGCCATTTTTGCAGTAGATAAATTAAATGAAGGGTGGGATGTTCTTAATCTATTTGATATTGTACGATTATACGATACTCGGGATGCAGACCATAAAACGGGCAAGGTAGGAAAGACTACAATGCAGGAAGCCCAGTTGATAGGCCGTGGAGCACGCTATTGCCCATTTGTGATAGATGAAGCACAAGAACGCTATAAACGGAAATATGATGAAGATACAGATAAAGAAATACGTCTGTGTGAAGAACTGTACTATCACAGTGCGCACAATCCCAGATATATCAGTGAGCTTACCAAAGCCCTTGAGCAAATCGGCTTAAAGGACAAGCAAACAAAGGAAATACAGCTCACATTAAAGGAGAGGTTTGTTGATAGTACTTTTTACAAAAATGGCTTGTTGTTTCTTAATGATCGAATTAAAAATGACCATAAAGACAACACACAATTAAGTACTTCGGTACGCGAGAATGTGGTTTTGATAGACCTACCCAGCGATTTGGTTTCAGAAAGTCTTGCTTTTGATAATGAGCAAGAGCAAGTTATAATAGCCAAAAAACCGAAGACGTTTAGTCTGGCCTCATTTGGTATGCCAGTTCTGCGCAAAGCAATGAATAAATTGCCGTTTTTTCGTTTTAATAACCTACAATTTTATTTCCCATCACTTACCACCGTTGAGACTTTTATAACATCACCCGATTTTCTCGGCAATATACAGGTGCAATTATCAGGTACGCAAGAGCAGTTGGAAAATTTAAGTCAGCAAAGCAAATTAATGGCAGCACTAAAAGTATTGGAAAATGTACAAGCAGCTATACTTTCAGGTTCCCATAAATTTAAAGGCACAAAATTATTTAAGCCTCAAGCAGTCAAAGTGAAATATGAGAACAAGCCTAAGGTAATGAACATTGCCCTAAATGAAGGTGATGCAGAATATGGGAATCCACAAAGTACGGCAAAGACTTCAGAATTGGTTATTGATTTATCTAAAGCAGAATGGTATGCCTTCACAGAGAATTATGGGACATCGCAAGAAAAGTATTTAGTTAAATACATTGAACAAGCCTACACTACACTTTCAGCAAGGTATGATGAGATTTATTTATTGCGCAATCAAAAGCACTTTACGCTGTACACCTTTACCGAAGGGCAACCTATGGAACCCGATTTTGTACTTTTTTTAAGCCATAAGAAAGACAAAGAAAAACTCACCTACAAAATATTCATAGAACCCAAAGGTGGTGATAGACTGTCAAATGAAGACAGCCAGATTAAAGAACGCTTCTTAATGGAATTAGCAGACCTATATACAATAGAAACGGTATTTGAAAACAAGGAATTTAAACTGTTGGGGACGCCCTTATATAATGAACAGGTTACACGGACGAAGTTTGAAAAGCACCTAAAGGATGAAAATATTTTAAGAAACACCAAATAATTAAAAAAAGTAGCAAAGTATAGGAATGGATGAAACAAGAATAAAACGGGATTTAGACAAACTTGAAGCTTCTATAAAATGGTTTAAAGCTATAGCCTTTGGTTTGATCATTTTAGGATTTGCTTGTCTTTATGTGGTGCATTGGCAGAATGAAAACGTAGAGCCTATGCAATGGAATGAAGTGGGTGATTTTCTTGGAGGCACAATGGTAGGAATATGGTCGCTTGCTGGGCTTGTTTTTATTTATGTAGCATTTCTCGGTCAAAAACAACAAATGATCTATCAACAACAAGAGTTAGATCTTAATAGACAAGAAATTAAACAAACGAACGAAACGCTTCAACTACAGCAGCGTGAAATGGCCGTTCAAAACGAGACTGCAAAACGTCAGCAATTTGAAAACCTGTTTTTCAATATGATTGATACGCACCTAAAAATTGTTGCAGATATAGATATAACTGAAGTCGGCGCAGGAAAATTTACTGGTCGGGATGTTTTTGTAAGGTGTCTAAAGAAAGAATTGGGTGGTGCACCTGAAGGTTTAGCAAAAATTGAAGCTTATAAAAAAGCATATTCAAAATATAGTGCAGAGTTTGGTCACTATTACCGCTTTCTTTATCGTATCATTTCTCGTATTGACGAACAGAAGTTTGTATCTAAAAGTAAATTTGATCCCACCGGAAATCCAGATAGAGAATATGCTTTGTATAATTATGAAATACGCTATGAATACACATCTATAGTACGCTCACTATTGTCTGATGAAGAACTTGAAATGCTTTTTTATAATATGCTGCTTTATAGCGACTTAAAATTTAAGGCTCTTATTGAAAAATATTGTTTGCTTAAAAGTATTCCTAATGGTCAAGAAAAAATTGACAATCCAGAATATGATTTTGATGCGGGTGCTATTCAGAAGCTGAAAAATTCTTATCTAAACGAATTACATCAATTAAAGAATGAATAGCTTTCAGAAATATTAAGATGCAAAATCCTATAACATACATAAAGCAACATCTACTCGGCCAAAAGCCAAGCAAGTATAAGTTGGTGCCTACATCACTTACCATTGTACAAAAATTGGACTTTAGTCGAGCTGTAAAAAACCCGGATGGTACGACTACACTTTCTTTAACAGATACTCACCCATCGTTAACTCAATTAAAATTAAATGACCGAAAATTTGAAGAGCCAGAGTTTGTAGAATGGCTTATTAAAAAAGGCCATATTCAAATGCTGTGGCAAGCAATCTTCCCAAACAAAGATTTACCGTTAGTCTATGGCACAGAAATAAAAAAGCCTTTTACAGTAAGCGGTGTTAAGCCTGGTGACATCGATATTTTTGCTATGCAAAGTCCTGATACCGCAATAGGTGTGGAATGCAAAATCATTAAATATGATTTTGATAAGCATATCAACAATCCATACGATTTAAAACGTGCCTTCAACAAACTAAACAAGATAGATGACGCTTGGGAGCAATTGGAAGGATATAGAAAATTAGGGTTTCATAAAACGTATCTGTTGCTTATAGTATTGGATGACCAAAGTGGTAATAAAACGCCGGGCCAATTATCAAGAAAAATTGATAGTAAACTTGTTACTCAATTAAAAAATCTGCAACCCAAAAACGATAGCGGTATTATCATTTTTTATGTCAGTCAAATCACAGAATACGAACTGGAGGTTCAAAATATGGTGAGTATGGATTTGGTCAGAGACGCAACGCCCCAATTGCAAAGCGATAGTCTAACGAAAATGATAATTGATAATAACCATTTGTTCAAAAAATCAGTTAAGCTATGAGCAATACAATCACATACCAGCGTAAACTCATAGGCAAGGAAGTAGAATTAGGCTTTCTCTATGTTCCGGCAGAAGCACGTAGTGCATTGCCTAACGACAACGCAGAGTTAAACGTGTTGTTGCCTAATACTACTGAAACAAGCAGACATACCTATAACTCAGATTACAACCGCATTTTTGGACTTACGGCATTCTACCGTCAGCACAATTTGCAATCCGATAGCATCATTGAGGTAGAGGTTTCACAAGAGCAGGTAACAATTAAGCTCAATAACATCAATGAAGTGCTGGAAAATGAAGAGGATGAGGATGAAAACTTTATTGATACCTCTGGACTATCCGCCCAAATGAAAGGCAACATCGGCGAAGATTGGGCAAAAGAAATCATTCTGCTCTACAGCCGTGGTTTACTCAACGTTTACAAACCAGTTATCGACGATAGAGGCATTGATTTAATCGTACTCAAAGAAAAACTCTATACACCTATTTATCTTCAGATTAAAACTCGCTTTAACGTCCATAAAAACAGTCGTTTAGATATTAGAATAAAGGGTACTACATTTAAAGCCCATCACTCATACTATATCGTGGCCTTCATTTATGACCAAACCAAAATGAAAATGAGCGATAAAATCCTATTGATACCATCACAAGAAATCCCATCACTTGGTGCACAATTGGCAGATGGCAGTTGGAGTATCACGGTATCAATGGCTGGAGGTAAAACCACAGGGCGATACAAGGACTATTTCGTTACCAAAGAAGAGTTTGTAAACACACTTTTAGAACGCATAGAAACCATTAGCACCATAATCAAATAACCCAATTCCCCAAACCCTTATGTAAACTGAAAAAGATAATACGCTTATGCAAGAACACATTAAATTCAACATACTTAATTTCAATTGGCCTCGTAAGCTATTGACCTTCTATGTATCACTCAATAAAGCAGAAGGCGTAGATACAATTCATTACAGAAAGTTTCCGAGTAATATTACTGACGTATTCAGTAATGATGAATTAGAGGAAAGAGAGGAAATTTATACAACCTTTACAAAACCCAAAGAAGGATTTAAGCCTTTAAAGGTAGATTGTAATAATTACAATCTAAATCTATATAAGCAATTTCTTTATGCCCAGATTAGAAAGCATTTTGACAGCTTAAACATCATTAATCGCAAGAACGGAGTACTTAAAGACAGGCAAGTTTGGGTAGTAGATAAAGACAGATATCATAAGGACTATCACTATTACGATAGATTCACTCTTAAAATTCAAATAGGCGAAGTTTCAAAACATCCTGAATTGGTAGTGTCTTATAATGGTACATCAAAAATTCTAAAAAAGTCAATACAGGAACTGGAAAATACACATCTGGCAACTAAGGCTATTTTCAGAAACAGAATTGTGGATTTGCGAGTAAATACAGACACACCTGAAAAACAAGAATACTACAACAGTTTGATTTTAGATGAAGTGTTCCCGCGTTTAAATCCCAAACTTCAAAGAGCGCTCAACATTCCTTTTGAACTTAAAAAAACCAAAAACAGATATACACAGTATCTTGAAAAAATTGAAGTCTTTACCAAAAAATACCTATTTACTGAAGATTTTAAAAAGATATGCGATTTTAAAAGTCAAGAGTTTATAGATGCCCCATTAAGCCGCATTGGCCATATACCTAAAGAAAAAGGCCTGTTAGAATACGGGAAAGATGCACACGGCAATAAGCAAACCGGTATTACGCCTAAATTGGAACTCAACAGATACAGACCTTATTTTAGACCACCTAATCCAAACATCCAATTCTTCTTTATTTATCACAAAGAGCACGAAGCAACGATAACAAAACTATGGGGTTATCTCAAAAGAGGTACAGGTAAATATTACCAAGGCTTAAAAAGCTTCATCGATATTCCTGTCAATTCAGCACCAAAGCATTTCATAGAATTTGAAAATAAGAAAAACCCAATTCCTGAAATAGAACAAAAAATGGGCGAATTAAAATGGGAGCCATCTGTTGCATATCTGGCTTTTTACATCAGTCCTTACACACGCTTTGAATCCGACCCAGAACTAAAGAATATTTATTATCGAGTAAAAGAATTATGCCTTAGTGAGGACATTATGACCCAAGCTATAGATTTTGAAGATTTACAACGCAACATAAATAACTATCAATGGCACTTAAACAACATTTCATTGGCCATTCACGCCAAATTAGGCGGTAAACCTTGGAAACTCGCTCTTACTGAAAAGAAAGAATTGGTTATTGGTGTAGGCGCATTTACTAATCAAGAAAAAAACCACCGCTATGTAGCAAGTGCATTTAGCTTTCAAAACAACGGTATTTTCAATAGGTTCAATTGTTTTTCAAAAACAGAAACTGATGTATTAGCAGGAAGCATCCTAACAGCAATCCGAACATTTTTTAACCAGTCCGAGGCAGATAAGATTGTGATTCACTTTTATAAGGAAATGAGTAAAAAGGAAATGCAACCCATCATTAAGGGTATGCAAAATCTTAATCTGGAAAACAAACCAATTTACATACTAAACATTAATAAGACTGAAACAAAAGACATCATAGCATACGACACAGATTTTGTAGATAATTTGATGCCTTATAGCGGTACATTCATACGGTTAGGCGACCGGCAATTTTTGTTATTCAACAATGGTAGGTTTGAAGACGAACGCTTTTTTGATTCTGATGGTTTTCCGTTTCCAATTAAAGTCAGTATGAGCAGCCCCAATGAAGATGCTTTTGAAGATGACAATATTATTACAGAGTTACTAACCCAAGTGTTTCAGTTCAGCAGATTGTATTGGAAATCCTTAAAACCTCAAAATGTACCTATAACAATTAAGTACCCTGAAATGGTTGCGCAATTAGTACCACGTTTCCAAAACGATATCGATGAGGAAGCAAAAAATAAACTTTGGTTTTTATAAAAAAAAATGAGTAGAACCAAAAAGAATAAAAGTTTAGGTTCCATAATGGGTTATGGTTTTATACAGTTCGAAATTCATTTGAGAGAACAATATGTGGACCATATGGAGACTCATTTCGAGCAAGAGCTAAAGGTTATTGAGTCAAACTATGACGAATTTATGTCAAGTCTTAAAAATGCAGATTCAGATGAATTATCTGATGAAGCTAAAAGCCACTATGAAGATTCTTTTATAGATGACTTCTTTATGATTAAAAAAGTATATCGTAAGACTTTTAGAGATTCACAAATAATACAATTATACTCTTTCTTAGAAGACTTGTTAATGAAAGGATGTAGTCGTTATGCATCTATAAAAAAGACACCATATAAAGTTACAGACCTTAGCGGTCAAAATGATATTGATAGAATAAAAAAATACCTCACTAAATCCGTAGGTGTTGATTTCAGTAAATTAACAGCAGACTGGTCATTTCTTGATAATTTAAGAGTAGTACGTAATCAGGTAGTTCATCACAATGGCATCATTAGGAATAATGATGTTGTAAAAGGAACTGATAAGAAGTTCAATAAAATAAAAAGCTTTAGCAAGGACCGGTTTACTCTTGAGCCATATGTAAGTTCATCTGATAGATTTCAGATAGTGTTTGATAATCCAAATTTCATCACGTCCATTCTGAAACACATAGAATCATTAATTCAAAAAATTGCTCAGTATGAAATTGACTAAAGAGCAAAAAGCAATCATAAATTCTGATGGTAACATCCGCATCAATGCAATCGCAGGTTCTGGAAAAACTACTACAGTTATAGAATACGCTGCAAGCAGACCCAAAACAGCTAAAATTCTGTATTTGGTATTCAATAAATCTGTAAAAACAGAAGCAATACACAAGTTTGAACAAAAGGGGTTATCCAATGTCAAGGTAGAGACCGCTCATTCTCTGGCACATCGTTACATAGTTAGAAAGCACAATTATAAGGTCAACCAAGGCTACAAGTCCCACGATTTAGTACCAATTTTAGATTTATTCGAAGATTCGCAACGTCACGGTGCGTACATATTAGCAAATCACATCAACAAGTTAACAGCATACTACTGTAATAGCGATGCTGAAAGAGTAAGCGATTTAAAATATTTGGAAACACTAACAGACCCAAAGGCAAAAGGTTTTGTTTCAAAGTATTTAGACACCATAGTTGAAAAAGCAGAATACTTTATTGAACGGATGGATAAAGGTGAAATAGATATTACACACGATTTCTACCTCAAAAAGTACCAACTCTCTTTTCCTAAATTAAACTATGATTATATACTATTTGATGAAGGTCAAGATGCCTCAGCAGCTATGCTCGATATTTTTATGAGCCAAGATGCAACCAAGGTAATTGTAGGCGATACACATCAACAAATCTATTCCTGGCGATATGCGGTAAACTCTTTAGAAAAAGCCGAGTTTAAAACATACAACTTATCTACCAGCTTCCGATTCAATCAAGATATAGCAGATTTAGCAAAAAGCACATTAGACCTTAAACGAAATGTAGTGGAATACAATGCGGTATCAATTCAAGGCAAGGGAAATTGTGATACAATTGAAACAAAAGCAATATTAGCACGAACGAATTTAGGTTTATTAGTCAATGCAATAGAATATGTTGTTGAAGAAAATAAAGCATCTAAAATTTACTTTGAGGGCAATATCAATTCTTACACGTATGCTGAAGATGGCGCATCGCTCTACGATGTTTTAAACCTATATCAAGAAAAAAGACATCTGATTAGAGATGTACTCATTAAGGGAATGAAGGATATTGAGGATTTAGAGGATTATATTAAGCAAACCGAAGATGTCCAACTGGGCCTAATGGTAGAGGTAGTAAAAAAATACGGCGATAAAATTCCTGCCATTATTAAGGAAATTAAAACGAAACACATCAATAGCGATAGAAAGGATGAAGCAGAAATCATCTTTTCAACCGTGCATCGTAGTAAAGGTATGGAATATGATGCGGTAAAGTTGGCAGCAGATTTTATTGATAAAGATAGAATACAGCACCTACAAGACGAATACGAAGGTTTATTAGCAGATAGAATAAATGAAGAAATAAATCTCTTATATGTAGCCATAACAAGAGTGAAGAATACATTGGTAATTCCAGAAAATTACATTCCCGTCTATTTTAAATCATCACCCAACATAAAACCTATCACCGTTCCAGTAGAAGAAAATCAACAAATTGATGAAAATTCCCCTATTGCAAAAGAGATTCAAAAAAAGTACCCAAAAGCCTTTACACCTTGGACGTTTGAACAAGACCAAATTCTAAAACAGGGACTACATGATGGTATTACTATTAAAGGGATCGCAACAACCTTAGAACGCTCTACAAAATCAATTAGAGCAAGAATGAAAGTTTTATCAATTGAATAATTTTATAATGTCAGAAAATGTTTTAAATAGAAAACAATTGTATGATTTAGTTTGGAGTAAACCAGTTACCCATATTGCCAAGGAATATGGTTTTTCTGATAATGGTATACGTAAGATTTGCAAAAAGTATAACATTCCATTACCTAAAAATGGATATTGGTCTAAAATTAAATTCAATAAAAAAGTAACTAAAACAAAACTGCCTAAGCAAGACGATAATCCCCAAATCACTTTAGAGAAGTCTAACTCTGTCGTTTCTGGTGGTAACCATATCAATTCTCAGATGGCTTTAAGGAAAAAGGAACTTAAGGAAATAGAGGAATTGAGGTTTACAGTTCCAGACCGATTATCAAAACCTCATAAATATGTTACGGCCACCAAAGAGTATCACAAACAGCTAAAAGTAGTTCAAAAGCGTGGTGGCTGGAGTAGCGATGTGGATTCATCAAATGCCTTGAATATAAATGTATCAGAAAGCTTAGTACCAAGAGCCCTTAGAATATTTGATACGTTACTAAAGATTTTTGACAAAAGAGGTTACAAGATTTCTTCAAACATTAATACGGAAGTAACAATAAAAGAGCAGACCTACTCAATACGCATCACAGAGAAATCAAAGAGAGTAAAACGAGAAGACAATCGAAGTTGGGACTCTTACGATTTTGTTCCCACGGGTAGATTATGCTTAAAAATTGATGATTACTCACCTATAAAAGAATGGGCAGATTCAAAAACTAAACAATTAGAAGAAAGAGTTCTTGATATTCTTTCTTGGTTAGAAATCAGGGCCAAAAAAGATGAGGAACAAGCAATCCAAAGCGCTCTATGGCGTAAAAAAATTGAGGAAGAAAGAGAAAGAGAAAAGCAACTACAAGCCTTAAAGGATAATGAATTGAATCGTTTTCAACAATTATTTGATACCGCATCTCGATGGCATAAATCTCAATATCTGAGAAACTACATCAATGAGTTTGAAAAATATGCACTTGATTCAAAAACGCTTGATTCCGATAAACAAGAGTGGATTAAATGGGCAAAGGAAAAAGCAGATTGGTACGACCCCTTTATAGAAAAAGAAGTCGATCTGCTAAAGGATGTTGATAGAGATACGTTAAAACCTAAAAAGAAAAACTATTGGTAGTAAATGAAACACACTAAAAGCCCCACCTTCGGCACTTACTCATTCATTCGTTCCGCGCGCTACACTCATTCAATCGCAAAAGCCTACGGTTCCGCGCAGCACCAGTAATAGTTTTATTAAGCATAGGATTTTTAAAGAAACGTAGTTCGAAACTATTGCTCGTGCTTTTTGCCTTTGCCCTCGATTTTTTTCTTTCGATTAAACAGCAGTACAAGCATTAAACATTCGGGAAGGCAGGTAATAAGGTGTTCGTCAGTTGTTCCATTTAGTTCCATAAAACATATCTGCAAGGGTATTCTGCTAATATCAATAAACAGATATGCCAACAAACATTGGTTGACAATTAAAGTTTAGTGCTATTCATCCCTTGCATATACCACAAATAGCACCACTGCGGCGACACGTCCTCGCTGGCACTATTTATTTGTTTTATTTCACACATTTCACGCCTTCCTCACCCGTAGCTACTCTATCACCCCAAACCCCAATTAGGATTTGCGCTATCGCACAAGTGTTTTTTTTGGGGTGCTACCGCTACTTAATGTTTTGCGAGCCTGCGGGTCGCTTCGGGCTACGACCTAAACCCCATAGCAGAATTTCGTTATGAGAAAGTCAAAACGCTAAGGAATCAATCTTTAAGAGACAAGAGCATAGTGATAACTACGCTTGCAGGATTTTAAAGAAGCAAAGCGATTGAGTTCGACGCGTTTTTTGACTTAAGAATAGATAGTCTGCTATGGGGTTTAGGTCTACAGGCTGTCACAGTTTTTGAGTGCACCCAAGTCGCAATATGAAATCACCGTAACCATTTTAAAAAGCTGAATTTCAAGCATTAACGAACCAATTTTAAACGACATTTAAACTACAATTAAACAGCGGATGATTACATATTGCAACCGCTCGCAAGAGCAGCTCATTACGTCAGCAATTTAAGCCAACGCAAAGCGGAAGGTTATACATCTAACATATGAATATCAATCACAAATCATCTATTTCCTCAAAATCCGCAATTCCTTAAATCACCTTTTTAAGAAAGATGATAACCTACCGCCACCGAAATAAATTGCTTCCTACAATCGTTGCCCTTGCCTTTCCCAACGCATCAAAAAACTGCGCCAGCCTTGTGTATAAACATAGCCGTGAGAGCCTTCCGCTCGAATCTAATAAACAACCGTAATATTTTCAAACAGTAGAAACCCAATTGAACAAACTCGCTACAGGCTATCACTCACAGCACCCTAGCTCATCTCGCAGTCGGCTCGCGCCTTTAAGATTACCTGCTCAACAAACTGAGTAAAACCGATATACAATCTGATTTTATATTAGATTGATATAAGTTTATGAAGTTAGTTTTTATACTTCTACTACTTCTGCATCAGGAGCATTAGTCTTTACGGAATCAATACCATTTTCCATTCCAGATGAACTTTCGTACATTTCACTTGTACCGATAACTTGGCCATTCGAAGCTTTTAAATTAAAGTAATGCTTGCCATTACTCGACTTTTTTCTATCGTAGCGGCTATCATCTTGCGAGTTTTTTCGAACAGATTCGATACCATTTTCACATCCAGCTTTTGAAGAATAACCCTCACTTGCTAAAATATTTTGACCATTCCCTGCCTTCAATCTAAAGCGGTATTCACTTTTTGCATCCTTGTAAATTTCAAATTTTGCCATTGTCTATAAATTTAATTTAAATACTAAAGATAGTGAAAGAGTGAAAAGAAGGCAAATATAGATGGCTTCCAACGCCCACCGCTATATTGCAGTAAAGCTCAAGCCCCAAGGGTTTTGAAAAAAATAGTACGCTACAAAATGGCGTACTTTTTTTAAAACCCTATCCAAGCGCACGATTTTTTCCAAAAAGCTTGACAGAAATGCCACGCCATCAGCAAAACGGCTTTCTTTTTTCTCTTTTTCTTTTAAAAAAATGTATTCATTTTCTTAGTTGAATGCAAAACACAGCAAAAGTCTGCAACCGAAACTGATAACATCTATTTGCACAGAAGTTGCCATATATTACGCAGAACTGGTATTGCTTCAGGCCAAAGCCGTACCAAGTCCGAATCAAATTTTGTTTAACCCAAAAAAATCAGAACAATGGGTAAAATAGCACAAGGAATCTTAGGTGGGCTTTCAGGTAAGGTTGGAAACGTTATCGGTGGAAGCTGGAAAGGAATTGACTACATTAGAATTAAACCTTCAAGCGTAGCCAATCCACGAACTGAAGGTCAGGTAAACCAACGAAACAGGTTTACTGTGACTTTAGAATTTTTACAGGCAATCAAGCCGTTTATCAAGCAAGGTTACAAATCGCTCGCGATTAAGAAAACCGAGTTTAACGCAGCTATGTCTTATATCTTGAACAATGCGGTAACTGGAACTGCACCTAACTTTAACGTCGATTACAATGATGCTTTAGTTAGCCGTGGAGGACTTTCAGGTGTTCTAAATGGAACAACTGATTTAACCAACCCTGGCGAAGTAACCTTCGACTGGGATGATAACTCAGCAGAAGGAAATGCCAATACGACCGATAAAGCAATGCTATTGGTTTACAATCCTGCAAAGAAAGAATCTATTTCTGTAATTGATGGTAACCTCAGAACTTCAGGAAGTCAAACCGTAGTCATCCCGACTACCTACGCTGGCGATACTGTAGAACTGTTTGCAGCCTTCATTACTGCAGATGGCAGTCAAGTATCTAACAGTACTTATTTAGGCTCTGGAACCGCTCAATAAGTCTTAGGATTGAAGTTAGGAAACCGCTCTTTGTGAGCGGTTTTTTTAAGCTCTATTCATTAAATTTTCTATCTTAGTGACCCAATAATGATAGTTTACCGTTTGTGATTATTTGCCGTGAATTATCCCTTTTCTGAATTACTTTGTATCCTATTTGTTGCCTAAATTCTCGTATCTCAATAATATCAACAATAGTTACATATTGTATCGGGAAGTAAGTGAGGCAGCATACCTTTTAAAAAAATGAGCAGTCGAATTTATGCTGAAAGGAACCGAAGCATCACAAACACACTTTATTTAAAAAAATTCAACCAATACGGAATGTCCATTAACCGGGTTTACCATATATTTCATTGAATTTGTGTCTCATTTCAATATTTCCGAGCATGACTATTTCAGCTTCAAGGGGAAGTATGGTATCTGCCGATAACAAAGTCACCACTTTAGAGTTTTCCTTTACGGCAATGACCGACAAGCCAGTTTTAGCACCAATGCCAGATTCCCCTAACGATTTGCCTGCTAAAAAAGGAGGTGTGGGAGTACTAAATAACTTAATGCCTTCGCCAAGTATATTTAGTTTTTGATTTTTGGAAATGGACAATACTGCTTCAGAACCTAGAGTTGCATTACTCAATACAAAATTAGCGCCAGCCCTATGTATAATATCAATGTTTCGAGCTTCCGATATTCGGCTTACAATTCGCACTTCTTTGTTCAATTTACGGCAATACGATGCGAGATGGATATTCATAGCATCCTCATGGGTGGAAAGTAATATAGAAGGTGCTTCCAGAATTCCAGCCTCTTTAAGCAGTTCGTAATCGGAAGCCTTTCCAGTAAAAACTTTGTTGCAATAGGGTTTTACTTTTTTACATACATCTGGATCTTTATCAATTAAATTGACCAAAACTCCGTTTTTGTGTAAAGATCTTGCTGCGGACAATCCTACGCGTCCCCCTCCAATGAGCAGTACCGGGTTAGGGTTTACAAGATAATTTTCAAAAAGTTCATCAATGCTTTGGAGCTGTTCTTTGTTTCCTATTATGACCAATACACTATCGTCGGACAGTTTTTCATTTCCCGTTATCGGTTTCAATCTGCCTCGTTCCCATATCCCTACGATGCTGACTCCAAACTTCTGTCTTAATCTCGTTTCACGGATAGTTTTAGAAACCAAAGAGGTATGGTTAATAGGAAGTTCGGCAATTAATAAATCTTCATACTTACCAATAGGCTGCGATTTTGCATGTTGAGCATTTATCCTGTTGGCTAGTTGTTCTCCTAGCCATCTTTTAACTGGTAGTACGTGATTGGCCCCACTTAACTCCTGGACATCTACAGATTCATCGTCTGTAGCAATGGCAACAATGGGAATATCTGGAGCAATATTGCGTATAGTAAGAATAATTTTTGTGTTTTCAACATCATCCCTATTTACCAAAACTAATTTTGCATCCTGAAGATTAGCATGGATAAAAGTTATCTCGTTATCCAATTCCCCAAATAAAACAGGAAGGTTTGTATCATACTTTTCAATAGCTTCTTTCAAATCATTTTGAATAATAAAGAAAGGTGTGTTCTCTTGCTTTAATCTTTTTACTAAATCCCTCGCTATAATATCGTACGAACATATTAATATGTGATTTTTTGTCTTGGGAGGGACTTCTCGGGGAACCCTGTTTTTTCTTTTCGATTCTAAAAGTGGTACGTAAAAATGCCTTATAAAAGCAAAAGGTAACAAGATCAATAACATAAAGATGCCCGAAAGCAATACTACAATACTGAAAAAACGACCAATATCAGATTCAAAAGTTATATCACCAAAACCCAAAGTGCTCATAACTGTCAGCGTCCAATAAAATCCCGTAACCCAAGAGTGATATTGCCCTTCTAGCTCCATTATGTAATGAAAAAGAATAGAGTAAACTATGATAACAATTGCCAAAACTGCCAAGTATTTAAAAAGTATCTTGGAGTTTCTCTTAAAATCCCTATCACTCAAATAATATGCTAACTGACTGCCGACAAATTTCATAATCTATATTTTTAAAATAGGGTTACTAATTTCATCATTTTAAACACTTTACAAATACAAATTACACCAATTTTCTTAATTCAAAAAGTAGATTTCAAATATGCCTTTTGAAAATCAAAGAGTCTGTTCAATTAGCGAACACCAAAAGGGTTTTCAATGCTGTCAGCTGGTTCAGTAAACCACTTAGGGCCTTCTTTTGTAATATAAACATGATCTTCTAAACGAACTCCAAATTTTTCTGGCACAACAATCATAGGTTCAATGCTAAATGTCATTCCTGTCTGTATTTTAATAGCATTACCTTTCAATATATATGGATGTTCGTGTATTTCAAGACCTATACCATGACCAGTTCGGTGCGGTAATCCTGGTAGATTGTAATCAGGGCCGAGTCTGTTTTTTTCTAATTGTACGCGAACTTGATCGTCAATGTGTCCGCAAGACTTTCCAAGCTGTGCGGCACCAAAAGCAGCTAATTGAGCGTCTTTTTCAATAGCCCAAATTTTCTTTTCCTCATCGGTAGCTTTTCCGTAACTATATGTTCTGGTTATATCTGAAATATATCCTTTATACTGCGTACCCGTATCTACCAAAACAATATCATTTTCTTCCAACGATTTTGGTGATTTTACGCCGTGAGGAAAACTGGAATCTTTGCCAAATAGAACTATACAAAAGTAAGAACCACTTGTTATACCCAGTTTTTGATGCGCTTTATGGATAAAGTTTTCTACTTCGGCAGTAGTAATCCCCGGTTTTAATATTTTGGCCGTTGCCTTATGCACCTGCATCGTTAAACTCATAGCGTATTGAATGTGTGCAATTTCAGCTTCACTTTTAAGCATTCTTATATCCTTGATCAATTCTTCCGCACTACTGATTTGAAATTTTTTATGTTCTTGAAAACGAGAAACTAAGTTAAACGGGGTAGAATCATCTATAGCCAAACGTGTCCCTTCATCTACAACTTCAGAAATTTTCTGAATTGGCGATTCGTGTTCCAACCAAGGTATAAGTTCGCCATCAATTCCTATAAAATCATTAAAAGTGCCTATTTCAAATTCAGGAACTACATAATGTAGGCTTCCATCGGCAAAAAGAAGTGCGCCAACTAAACGCTCTGAGGCATTCCATTGGGTATTGGTAAAGTAATATAAATTGGTGCCGGCATTGATGTATAATGCATCCAACCCTTTTACTTTTAAGGCGGCACAGGCTTTGTCAAGTCTATCTTGAAATTCTTTATCAGTGATGGGAGTCGGCTTCTCGGTTGGGGCGCTTAACTTAGAAAGTTCTTCTTCTGGTGTGCTACCACCGATACCGTATGCTCTATTGCTATTCATGCTAATTATTATTTTTTTAATGTGAAATTTAAGATACAATAAAAATTGAAACAGTTTAGCAGTTTGCTATGCATTGTATTTTATACCCCCAGAATGTTATGCTAATTCTAGACAATAAAATCTTAAAATCAAAACGTGAAGATTATGTAGTAAACAATAATAAGCAACAATATTAGTAGCCCAAAAGCAAGAAACTGAAGAGACCGTTGGACGCTCTTAAATTTTATAGCCGCAATTTTTGAAATCACGAAAATTTGTTGCCCCAATTGATCAAATAACTCTTCTTCGTCAAGGCTTACTTTATAGAACTTTTTTGAGAATTCTTTAATAGATCCAAACTTAGAAATAACGTCTCGGAAGAAAAATATGTTTTTATCGTATTTGGCTTCAATTCTCGGTATAAAGCAACGAATGCTAAAATAAATAGAGGCCACGGTACAGCAAAACCACAAACCTAGAAGAATGTATAATACTATTTGCACAGACTCTACTGCTAATAAAACATTGAGGCTTTGATAGATAAAATTCAATAATATTCCGTAGAATGAAAGGATAAGTCCAGCTTTTATTTCGGAAGCTTTTATTAGGCTAAACACATAATTGATACTCCCCCAATAATGATCTACCAATTCTTCGGTGTGCGAGGGCTTTTTTATTTGTGCCTCTATTTCCTGTCTCTTTTTTTCTGGATTGTTTGTTTCCATTTCATTCATTTTAAACTGGTTAATCAAATTTTCTTATATTCAACCTGTAAAATCTATACTACTCAAGTACTTGATAAATGGTCATTGATTTTGCTTTATTCTTCAAAGTGATATCACCTATTTTTTTACATTTAAAGGATTCTTTCACTTTATCGTAGCAATCTTCACTAATGACAATCTGGTTTTCTTCAGCTGCATCTTGAAGTCTTGCAGCAGTGTTTACCGTATCTCCTATAACAGTATAATCCAACCGTTTTAAACTCTCTGAACCAATATTCCCCGAAATCATCTCACCACTTTTTATCCCGATGGATACCTTGGGCTTAAATTGTAGCTTTCTGCCAAAAGCAGGTAAGCTGTTTATTTTTGCGCAGACAGCCAAAGCGGCATCTATAGATCTATCTAAGTGATATTCGCCTGTAAAAACTGCCATAATCGCATCGCCAATAAATTTATCGATATAGCCTTTTTGTTCCATAATTTCTTTTACCATGACATCGAAATATGAATTGATCATCGTAACAACTGTATCTGCCGAGGCGGTTTCACTAATGGCTGTAAAACCACAAATATCCACGAACATAACAGACGCTTCAATGGTTTCGTTGGCCATAATGGTAGATTCAAATTCCTTTTTGCCCATAAAATTGAGTACGTTTTCGTCCACGTACATTTTTAGAATGTTGTTTTCCTTTACAGCTTGAAGGGTTTCTTTTAAAAGCTTGGCATGCTTTAGGGTTTTTTCCATAGTGAGTGTGAGGTCCTCAAAATTGATGGGTTTGGTTATAAAATCAAACGCACCCCGGTTCATAGCAGTACGGATGTTTTCCATATCGCCGTATGCTGAAACAATCACCGATTTTATAAGCGGACTCAGTTCGTTAAGTTTGCTCAAAAGCGTAAGGCCGTCCATTTCGGGCATGTTGATGTCGCTCAAAACAATATCCATTTCAGGTATGGTATCTAGTTTTTCTAGAGCTACTCTTCCGTTTTCGGCAAAATAAAACTCATATTCTCCCCCGCGAATCTGTTTTCGGAACTTTTGCTTTATAAGCATTTCCAAATCTGCCTCGTCATCTACTACTAATATCTTTGCCATGATTTTTAGAATTAAAGTTTATCCTTTTTAATAACTTTCTTTCAATTAATAAGCGTCCCAATTTCCTTTCGCAACGATTCAAAATCGATTGGTTTGGTAAAAAATTCCTTTGCACCAGAATCCATAGCCTTGGTATAGTTTTCGGTGTCACCATAGGCTGAAATCATAGATACATTAATGTCTGGAAATTTCTTTTTAATATGCTCCAATAATACCAAACCGGTCATTCCTGGCATATTGATATCTGAAAACACATACACTACTTCTGGCGGATCTTGGTTTTGTAAAATATCCAAAGCTTCTTGACCCGAAAATGCAAATGTTAATTCCAGTTTCTTGTTTCTAATCTCTTTTCTAAATTTTTGACGGAATAAGGTTTCCACATCTTGTTCGTCATCTACTATTAATATTTTCATGTCCCTATATATTTAGATTGGTAAATTAATTATGAATTTTGTGAATGAATCGGCTCCCTTTTTAGATTCGATTTTTAAGCTGCCACCATGAGCTTTTATAATATCGTTCGTGATAGAAAGCCCTAACCCTGTACCTTCAGTACCTCTTTTGGTTGTAAAGAATGGCATTAATATTTTATCTTGAAGTTCTTCCGGAATACCAAACCCGTTGTCTTCAATTTCTATAATTACAGCACTATTTTTTTCAAAACTTTTGATGGTCAATTTAGGTTTATAAGTATCTTCATTACCTTCTTTTTTAAGTCGTTCGTACATAGCATCAAAAGCATTGTTACAAAGGTTAAGAATAACACGACTGATGTCTTCTATAATAACCGGCACAGCATGAATGGAATTATCCAACTGAAAATCCAAAGAGACATTCATTGGTTTTTTTCCTGCACGCATACCGTGAAACGCAAGGTTGACGTATTCTTTGAGCATGTCATTTATATGTGAGGCTTCCTTAATACCATTGCCTCCCCGGCTATGCAGCAACATCGATTTAACGATACTGTCAGCCCGTGAGCCATGTTCGTGAATCTTTTTTTGGTTGGCCACAATATCTTCTAGAATAAATTTAATTTCTTCCTTTTCAGGGCTACTAGCTAATTTTTCAAGTTCTTCTTTCACCTCATCAATGAGTTCTAAATTCAATTCAGAAAAATTATTGACAAAGTTTAGGGGGTTTTTAATTTCGTGCGCAATTCCTGCAGAAAGTTGCCCCAATGAGGCCAGTTTTTCTTGCTGAATTAATTGTTCTTGCGCTGACTCTAATTCCTTTAATGCTATTTGAAGCTTCTCATATGCTTCAGCATTTTGCATAGCAACACCAACATTGGCGGCTATCGTTTTCAATAACCGTAGGTCGTATTCATTAAAACGATTCTGTTTTTCTGTACTTTGAACACTAATAACACCCGTTGCAGTATCGCCCACGACAATGGGAACCCCGAGATAGGATTGTACCCATTTTCCTTTTTTTTCAGCCTTGATTTCCTCATAAGCCCGTTCCATATCTTCATTGATGAGCAACGGCTCTTTATTGATGATGATTTTTTCTGTGATTCCGTTACCAAACTTCCTCGAATTCGCATCATCTTCACCATACATATATGGAAAATGAAGCATATTGGCTTTCCGGTCGTGTATGGCCAAATACACAATGTCTGCATTAAAAGTTTGAAGCATTTGATCACCAATCAATTTAATAAGCGATTTAAGGTCAAGTTGTGAAACTAAGGCATGGCTTATTTTGTTTACGGTATGTAATTCGGTGGCACGTTGTTTTGTTTCTTCTAAAAGACGAGTGGTTTCGTTAAATAAACGAGCATTCTCCAAGGCTACGGTCATACTGTTCGCCAACGTGCTCAGCAATCTAATGTCAGATTCTGAAAAGGCATTTTCACTTTCTACATTCTGTAAACTCACATATCCTCTCACTTCCTTCCCTGCTATCATGGGAACGTACAGAGCAGATTTGGTAAATTGGGTACCCGGGACAACGGTAGGGACTTCTCCTGTAATTTTTGTCCACATTTCGTCTACATTTTCATGTAAGTAAATTGAATTTTTAGATGTGATTATTTTTTTTCTAAGTGTATCAATGGGACGTGGTTTTAACGAAAACCGCTGACCGTCTTCAAAAATATAATTGAATTCTTCTAGACTATCTTCATGATTAAAGGTTGAAATAGCAACTACTTGGGCATCAAATAGAGACCGTATTCGCTCGCCTACCAGTTCGTAAATGCCTTGCATATCCATTTCGGCAACCAAACCTTGTTGCACACTATTTATTACTGAAAGTTCAGCATTTCGTTGTTCAGCTTCATTAAAAAGCCTAGCATTTTCCAAAGCGACGCTCATACTATTGGCCAAGGTGCTTAAAAGCCGGACGTCGGAATCACTGAATGCATTTTCGCGGTCAAGGTTTTGAATGCTTAAGCATCCTTTTACTTCTGTACCAACACTCAATGGGACAAACAGCATGGCTTTGGGCAAACGCGTGCCAGGTACCGCAACGTGTTTTTCGCCAGTGATTTCGCGTATTTTATTATCGGCATCTTCATTTACAAGTAATAGGGTCTTGTTTTTTATGATCCAATATCGAATTTGATTAAGTGGTCTAGGTTCAGGATACAAGCGTTCGCCATCTTCAAACAGATAATGAAAATGCTCCATACCGGTTTCTTGGTTAAAAGAGTATATTCCCGTGACTTGCGCATCGAAAAGATCCCGTAGGCGAGTCCCTACTAAATCGTAAATTCCCTGAAGGTCCATCTGCGCCACCAACCCTTGTTGTACGCTGTTAATAACAGCAAGTTCGGCGTTTCGCTGTTCGGCTTCGTTAAAGAGTCTAGCATTTTCCAAACCTACGCTCATACTATTGGCTATGGTTTCCAATAACTTAATATCATTCCTTGAAAAGGCTTTTTCACGATCTAAATTCTGAATACTTACATAACCCGACACATCATTTCTAACAACCATAGGCACAAATAAAATTGATTTTGGCAATCGGGTACCCGGAACGGCTTTCGCTGGCTTTCCAGAAATTTCAGCAACTTTTTCAGATAACTTTTCATCTATTAAAATAAGTTCTTTTTTAGCGATTAAAAGTTTTCTAACTGCATCTAATTTTCTAGGTTTCGGACTGATTAACTCCCCATCTTCATATAAAAAATTAAATATCTCAATTTGTTTTTCATGATCGATAGTATATATACCAACAACCTGAGCATCAAATAAATCCCTTATTTTATCTCCAACCATATTGTAAATTCCTTGCATACCAACTTCTTTGTTAATGGCTTCTTGTATGCTGTTCAATAGGGATAATTCGGCTTCACGCTGTTTTAGTTGATGCGTGAGGCTCTCCAAATTGGGCTTTGCTTCTATTTTTTTACTTAGTCGATCCATATAAAACGATTAAAAGTTTTTATGTTTTTTTGATGCAGGTAACGATACTTTAAATGTTGTGCCTTTTCCCTCTTCCGTTTTAACGGTAATTCTACCTCCATGGGCCTTTACAATATCATAGCTCATACTTAGCCCCAGGCCGGTTCCTTGCCCAGTGGGTTTTGTAGTAAAAAAAGGCTGAAATATTTTATCTACGACCTCTTTGGGTATACCGTTGCCGTTGTCTTTTATTGAAATATTCACTCTCTCCTTTAACCTTTTAGTGCCAATTGAAACCGTAGGCTGATAATCATTTTCTGTTGTTGAGTTTTTTCTTTCGTTAAAAGCACTTCGACTGCGCTCAACACAGGCATAAAAAGCATTTGTAATTAAATTTAAAATTACACGCCCCATATCTTGTGGAATCACCTGCACAAGACCAATGTTTTCATCAAAATTGGTTTCTAGGTTTGCGTTGAAATTTTTATCCTTTGCCCGTAAGCCGTGATAGGCTAAACGCAGGTATTCGTCTGCCAATTTGTTTATATCTGTTGGTTCTTTTTCGGCAGTGCTTGTTCTGCTATGTTGCAACATTCCTTTTACAATGGTATCGGCACGTTTGCCGTGGTGATTTATTTTCTCAAGGTTTTGTTTTATATCGTTTACAATAAGCTTTACCTCTTCTAGGTTACCTTTTGCCAATTCCTCATTCATTTCTTCTAGTAGCTCGTTACTTACTTCAGAAAAATTATTGACAAAATTCAAAGGGTTTTGTATTTCGTGAGCAATCCCCGCTGTGAGCTCTCCAAGACTTGCCATTTTTTCAGATTGAATAAGTTGTGCTTGAGTTGCTTTAAGGTCGTTTAAAGAGTTTTTTAGTTTTTGGTTTGCCTCTTCTAATGCATTTTGTTTTTGGGCTAGTTCTAAATTAAGGTTAGCCAAAGCTTTTCTTTTTTTCCGAATATTGTTAATGGTGAAATACATTCCAAAAAGTATAACGGCTAAAAGTATCGCAATGCCTATGTACAGAAATTGTATTTTTCGTTGACGGCTTATAGTCGCCACCTGCTCTTCTATGGTTTCATCTTTTTTAGCAGTTTCGTATTTTATTTGAAGTTCAGACTCCAACTGCTGTATGGTCTGCTCCATATTCCTGAAACGTGCGCTAGAAAATAACCGTTCATATTCTAATGCTTTTTCAAATTGACCTAGAGCTGCGTAACTATCTGAAGCGTGCATATAGTTTTCAAAAAGGTTACGGGTGTTACCTGTACTTTTCATGATGTTGATGGCTTCTAATGTATACGGTAAAGATGCTTTATAATTCTCTTGTAAACGGTACACGTGGCCTATGTTCGCCAAGGCCGGAATTATGCCTCTGGTATTTTTATTTTCCTTGGCTATTTGGTAGCCTTTTTGGTATTCGGCAATAGCATCATCGTACCGCTCCATATATTTATAAATATTACCTCGTGTATTGTAATTTGGGGTAATGTCCCTTTCCTTTTTGCCCGCGCCTTTTAGCACTGAAATTGCTTTATTGATTTCTTCAAGTGCTTTATCATATTGTCCCAATATCAATAGATTATCAGCTTTATAGCGATAACTAATGGCTAATTCTTCAGGTACGTTCAGTTCTTTTTGAATATCAATCGCTTTTTGGCAGTAATCTGCACCTTCTTGATATTTTTCCTGATAATATAATAGATCGCACAAACGGGTATAGCTTTTGGCAATACCATTACGGTCATTTGTTTTCTCAAATAATTTAAGAGCTTTAAAGTCTTGCTCCATTGCCTTGCTATACTCACCCATCTGTTTGAAGGCATCTTCCATTTCAAGATAAGTCTCTGCCTGTAGCTTATTTAAATTTAGTTTGGCATAGAGCACATTCGCTTCTTTTAAATAATACAGTGTAGAGTCGTTAGTAAGGTTTGTTTTGTGCCAACTGGCTAGGTTACGGTAGGAGGCCGCCAATTGCTTTGTGTTATTTTCCTTTTTTGAAAGCCGAACCGCTAAGTGGGCATTTTTATAAACGGAAGCAGAATCCTGTATGTGTGATTCTAAACTATTGGTAACACCAATAACCAACGTATCTAAATTACTTTGGTTTTGACCAAAACCAATCCAGAAAGAAAATAAAAGTGATATGGTTAACAGTACCGTTTTCAATGTATTAATTTGATTGTTAGTTAATTATAAATATAGTTAATCTTTTAATAGGTACCCATGAAAACCTATGCTTACTTTTCGGTTTAAAATGTGCTCGATTAGTACTTTTTATGGGTTGATCAATTCTTATACTTTTTCGTATTAATCGGGATTACCAGGCTAAATTCTGTTCCTATTCCTTCTTGTGTTTCTACTATTAAATCCCCTCCATGTGCTTTTACAATATCGTAGCTTAAGCTCAATCCCAACCCTGTACCCTGCCCTGTTGGTTTAGTGGTAAAAAAGGGTTGAAATATTTTATCCACAACGTGTTTGGGCATACCAATGCCGTTGTCTTTTACCGATATACTTACTTTATCTTTTAGTTTTCTGGTACTGATTGAAACTATAGGTTCGTAATCCAAATCTACACACTCCTTTACCGAAGCTTCGGAAACTGCGTAAAAGGCATTGGTAATTACATTTAAAATAACGCGGCCTATATCTTGTGGGACGATTTCTATTTTTCCGATAGAAGTATCATAATCAGTTTTTATTGTTGCATTAAAATTTTTGTCTTTGGCTCTTAGGCCATGATAGGCCAACCGTATGTACTCATCTGCCAAAACATTGATGTCTGTAGGTGTTTTTTCACCTGTATTACTTCGGCTATGTTGCAGCATACCTTTCACTATGCCATCGGCGCGTTTGCCGTGATGGTTTATTTTTTCAAGGTTCTGAATCACATCTTTGGCTATAAAGTTTACTTCTTCCGTATCGCCTTTTGCCAATTCATCAAGCATTTCTTGTAATAGCTCTTTACTTACTTCAGAAAAATTATTGACGAAGTTTAACGGATTCTGAATCTCATGTGCAATACCTGCCGTGAGTTCTCCTAAACTTGCCATCTTTTCCGATTGAATCAATTGCGATTGCGTAGCTTTTAGTTCTATCAGTGTTTTTTCTAAGGTCTCTTTTTCCTTTCTCAAGTTTTCGGCCTGCTCTTCTGCTTTTGCTATATCCATAAAGCGACGGTACGCGAGGTCAAATACGTTTCTAAATCGCTTTAGTATTTCTAATTGCTCTTGCGTAATGGAATTATAGGTAGAAATACCTAAATGTCCCTCCCCTATAGAATACAGATAAAAACATACCGAACGAGCTTTTAATAACTTTTCATCAAAACTTGAAATAGTCGTTTTTCGCCAGTCCATCCAATCTTCAAAATCTTTCCCTATTATTTCTTTTTGGTATAAAGCATCATGAGAGGCGTCCAACTCATCATACAGGTTTTGTATAATGGGCGAGGTTTCATAGCGTGATTCTTTAAATATTTCGGCACTGCCTTCCGTATAGACACAAATAAGATATAGCTCGTTTTCGCCAAGGTTTATCACTACTTGTGCATTGCGGGTATTGGTAAACCCCAAAAGAAGCAGTTCGTTATATAATGATTCTGCCACTTTAATAAGCTCATCAGATGTACGGATGGTCAATGCCACGGCGCGCATTCGTTCTAAGGCAGCCTCTATTTCCAGTTCCTTGTTTTGGGTTTCAACAGCCTTTCTTTTTTTCTCTAGCTCTTCAATGGTTTCTTCTAACAGGATGGCAGTGGTACGCTTTACCTTTTCGGTACGTTCCAGTTTAAATTCTGAAATAGTCAAGTCACGGTCCGTATCTTTGGCCGCTTTAATTAGAGTGCTCTTATCTGCTTCGGAAAGATGTCCCGACTGCTCTATAAAATCCAGTATTTTTTGAAGATGCTGGTTCATTCTTTTTCTTTTAAAGCTACCCAACAACAGGCACCAGAATGATATTCCTGCTTTCCTCCTGGGGCTCTACCATATTCTCCATACGTGAAAAAACCTGCCATCGGGACATTCCACAAGTCGGCCAACCCTTCATTTTCAACCGAAACCAATGGTCCTAAAACCGGTGGCCTACCGGCGCAAGAAAAAATAAGCAACGCATCGGCATCGGTTACTTTTTCATCTTTAAGTTTACTCGCTCGATCGATGATTTCTTCAGCAATATCTAAATCTGGCGGCATGGTAAACCATAACTCCGTTCCTTCTTTTATTTCCGTATCCATGACAAGTGCTTGCTCTGTTTGATCAACGCGCAACGGACTCCGTAAGGCATTTTCGCCCGAAGCCCTTTTTACAATAAATGGGTAGTAGATGGATAAATCTTTAAACATATCGAAATTTTCATCTCCCAGTCTTTCGGTCTCACCAAGGTATTTATAATACATTTCGACGGCAGGTTTGTCATCAACGGTATAGAGCAGGTTGCCTTTGCTCTTGGTTACTTTTCTAGATATCCCCATCGGTTTCCATCCAGTGATGGCCATTCCACTAAGTGAAACCCTGTCAGCATTGAGAACAAGTGCTGCCATACCCAAATCAGTTTCTTCGCTATTGGTAAATATGAAAGAACCTGAAAATGTCCAGTCGTCACCGGCCATACCACCAAAGTATATTCGATCGGGGCCAAAAGCTTCGTTAATGTTCTTAATAAAGGGCTCCCCATCAAAATATTCACCCTCAACAGTCATCCCTGTGCTATAAAGGATAAAGGATGGATTACTGAAATGGCCTAAGGCATCTTCTGCTAGTTTTGAAACAGTTTTCTCCACGTTACTATCCCGGATGTTTTCATAAAAGATTTTGTAATGCTCTTTTGATAAGTCTAAAAGCAACATAGCAATTTCTCCCTCGGTTTGATGGCCATTGGTAAACTCACCGCAAGAAGTTGCACCAAATACATCAATATTTTTTGAATCCAATAATTGGCAAATCGCTTTTCTATCCTGCTTAATAGAGATGAAAATGATGGCCAAGGTTGGTTTAAATGTTTCATCAATTACTTGTTCCAAAGATTTTTGGATATCAGCGACAGATGTACCGTGAATTGATTTAGCTTTCATATTAATTTTTCTTTTAATGCCACCACGCAGCAAGCATTGTTATGGAATTCATTTTTCCCAAGTTTTGATTTTCCATATTCACCGTAGGTAAAAAAGCCAACCAGGGGCGCATTCCAAACTTGTTGTACTTGCTCTATTTCTTCTTTCATTAAAACCCCAAATGATAAATGTCTGCTCACGCAAGAAAACATGATTAAGGCATCGGCTTGTTGCTGTGCGTCGTCTTTAATACTCTCACATTCTGCAACAACAGTTTCAATGGAATCAAAATCTGGTGGTAACGAAAATTTTATTTTTGATCCTTGCGGTACACTTCCTGTACAAATTAGCGAACGGTCTTCTCTATTGGCAAACCTTGTTGCCCGTATAACAGAATCTCCATTTTCTCGTTCCAGTTGCAACGGATAATACCAGGAGTTTAAAAATGTTACAATTTCCTTATCTTCATCGTGCTTTACATCAACACCAAGGTATTTCATTAACATATCCAAAGCTGGTTTATCGTCTATGGTATATACAATATTCCCTTTGCTTTTAGTGACTGTTTTTGCAGTACCAATGGCTTTCCAACCACACGAGGCGATGCCTCTAACGTCTATTTTATCTTCATCAATAATGAGTGCTATCAAGGCATTGTCCCTACTCTTTCCATTGGTAAAAACAAGTGGTTTTTCGGCAACCAAATCGTCCCCAGCCATCCCTCCAAATATTGTCACTTCTCTATCTGTTTGCGAGCCAGATTTTGCAAACCCTTCTGAAACTCCCTCTATAATTTGATCGCCATCTAAAAACACGCCCCCTGTTGCTATTATTAAAGCGGGGTTAGTAAAAGTTTCGGTTGCTATTACACCTAGTTTTTTTGCTGTCTTGAAAGTATCCTCCCTAGTTGTTTCCAGAAATTCCAGTTTAAAATACGCTGGATTTATATCGAGTAGCAACACCACTACACTGCCCTCTTCTATGTCACCATCTATAAATTCGCCAGAGGTAGTGGCCCCGAAAATGGCAATTCCTTTTGTATCAAAAATAGCACAGACCGCCTCCCTATCTTGTTGTATAGAAAGAAACACAATCGCCAACGTTGGTGTAAAACCATCGGAAGTTACCGCATCAATTTCCTTGATTATGGCTTCGGTTGAAGTTGCTTTTATTGATTTTGATCTCATTTTTATATAATACTCCTGTTTCCGGTCTATACCGGGTGTTATTAAAAATACTATTGGGGAAAACGTGTTTGAGGAGCTTGTTAAAGTTAGTTAATTAAGTAATAGCTTGTTACTCCCTTTGGACAAAGTGGGATAAAATCTTTCCGAAGGGGGCGAAATGCTTACCGAAGCAAACCAATACACTTGTCCTTTTCCGCTGCTTCCCCTTCCCAGTTTTTAGCTGAAACAGTAGCATACACCCAAATAAAAAGAGTGAAGAAATACATAAAAGGAAAATACAATAACCCCACACGAATCGATATTAAAAACCGGGTTATCTAGTGGTTTTCTTCGACTTTACCCCTAGTTTCCTTCGACTTTTATACGTAAAATGGGGGCTCATGTCGAACAAAAGTCGAAGAACACTCGAAGAAAACTGGGATAAAACCCAAAGGAAGCTTGGTTGTGGTGTGTGTAAAAACTGGGGGAAATATTATTTTAAGCTTAATAATTTATATGTTCATTTTTTCCAAATCCAATGTTAGGTAAGCCTTGCCTACTTACCAATAGATAAATTCTTGTTTTAAAATTTCTGGTTTTGGCCTATCGAAACGGTATCGTAAAATTTGAAATGAGTGTGCCGTTAAGAATTTTAGGCTGTTTGAGCATTCCTAAGCGTTCACCCGAGCAAAATTAGAAAAGCGAGTTCCTAAAATTTAGGCACCGAATGATGAATTTAGATACCGTTTCGTAAGCCTAGATTTTTTGGCTTGTTTTATCCTGAACTTGTCGAAGGGTCTTTCATCAATGGAAAAAAGTAATATATAAATCATGTAGCTTAAACAACAAAAATCACCCTACCCATTTGCAAATTAGGACCATACCTATTATATCAGCCGTTACCCTTTATATAATCTAACTAACTTAACCGTATGGGAACACTACAAAATGGCCTCATGGGAGGCTTCTCTGGGAAAGTAGGTCCGGTCGTGGGCGCTACTTGGCGAAACAAGAACATTATACGCTCGGCACCGCAACTTTCTAACAAACCACGAAGCCAAGCACAATTGAGCAACCAAAGTAACTTTGGGCTGGTAAGTACCTTTTTGGTAAAGTACCGCTCATTTATCAACGCCTATTTTATACCCGATGCAGACTGCAAAGCGGCTTATGGCAGTGCGATGTCCTACCATAGGAAGCACGCTAACATACAACAAGACGGACTGTATTACATGAACTATCCCAAAGTACTCATAAGCAAAGGCACGTTACCTGGGGTGTTGGGCATAACGCTTACATCTTTACCCAATAATGGTTTACAACTCACTTGGGAGGATAACAGCGAACAAACCCTCGCTGCCCCAAACGATTTACTCACCGTAGCCACATACGCCCCAGCGTTACATACCTTTTATTTTTTTGGAGCCTGTGCCGAACGTCAAGATACCACCGTACAACTTACGATACCCGCTGGTTTTACCGAACAAAACCTACAGCTTTGGGCGACCTTTACCGACCAAGCAGCACACCCTACCGCAGCGACAAGTTGTTATGTTGGGGAAGTGAATGGGGTAAGGAATTGAAATATTTGGGTATATTTGGGAGAAGTTACCTCACCTGTTATAAAATATAAATACAATTGCGTTTATACGCATCTTGTGCTTAATTTAAAGAAACCGATGATAAACATGAAAATCATACTGAAAATCTCAATATTGCTATTGATAACCTGTTGCTCATTGAACAAAGTTATGGGACAAGAAGAGTCTTCATACAAAATGACTTTGGTTAAGGTCATTGATGAAGAACAGGAAAACGCGGTCACGGTTATTCTTAAAGTTTCACCAACAATTGAGGATTTTAAGTTGATAATTAGTGGACGGGCAGAATATTCATTCGGACGAAAAAGTATCAAAACTGATATACAGAAAGATCCGAACATTCAAATAATAGTTTACGGAGACGACTTTGCTACAAAAAATCCCAAACTATCGAATCTATTAAATGAAGATTTCGAAATGGGAGACGAAGATTTCCTTTTAGTGTTTAAGATTTTTAATATCAAAGGGAAAAATTTAGCAGAAAGTTATTTTAAGTATGGACTATGGGAGAGTAACAACTCTGAGATAAGAAATGAACAGACATTTTTCTTCAATAAAAAGAAAATAATAAAAAACTAAGCACAACATCGGCTATAGCAAATGCGGGCTGACTGCTTAAAAATGAAGATATTGCAACTAAACAACATTCGGTCTGGCGGATAAAAATCCGGCTTCAAAATCCCGCACTTGCCATAGCCAGAACCGTTAGGTACAATTAAAAAAAAAAGCAAATGAAAAAGTTAATCTTACTGCTATTATTTATTTCAATAACAATATCATATTCTCAAAACAAAAAAACAGAACGAATACTAGAAGAAGGAAAATTGCTTTTTAGGTTAGAAAAAGGTTCTTGGCACGGAACAGATGATATGCTTTCAAGATTTAAAGCGAAAAAGGATTCAATTGGCGGATATTTATCTTACCAAACAGAAAGCAATCTGATAAATACAATCTTTTTTAGCAAATTTGATTCGGAAAAAATTTTGGTGCGTTATACTTTTGATAGTTTACCAAAAGTAAAGCCTATTAAAATCGATACTATAAATAATGTTGCCTCTGAATTAGAGAAAAGTTTGATTTTGATAAGACAAGATGCAAGAAGCAGAACGATATCGAATAAAGATGGATTTTTTACATTTTATGAAAATACAGCATTAAACTTTATTCCGGTAATTAATGGAAGAGGACGGAATGTATTTATATTGACAGGACCACAAGTTGGTGGTGTTGTATTGATTGGTAATGATTACAAATTAAGTTATGACAAAAATAACAGGTTTGATGAAAAAATGAAGATTCATAATACGATATTACAGTTTCAGTATAATTCTGGCAATAAAGAAAATCCTACTGTTGAAACAATTCATTCACACGTAGTAACGGAGTACATCTCTTCAACCGATATATGTACTTTACTTTTATATAAAGATTATGTGGAATGGAATCAACATATCGTAATTAGCAAAAAGAAAGTTTCGATCTTTAATTTAGAAAAGGAATCCTTATTTACGATGAAAAGAAAAGCTTGGGAAAAGATAGCGGAACATCAGAATAAGAAAAATTAAAATTAGAGTTTTATAAAACTAAATAGTGGTTGCCCTTTTTCAATACAACTATTGTTAAAGAATACGGATATATAAGATTACTCAAAACCAAAAAAAATTGAACAAAATATTATTAGTAGTACTTCTAGTTTTCTCAAATACTTATGGACAAATACAGAAAAAATTCTTTGTAGAAGACGTAAAAAGTATTGAATATGTGACTGTGAATTTCTGTGTAAATAATGAAGCTAAAATTAGCAAAGTAATGGTTGTTGAAGACAAAACTACATATGAAAATGAATATTATATTGAACAACTTCGACAATATCTTCTTGAAGTTGAATATTATCCAGACAGTAAATTAAAAAACAACTGTTATGATTCGACTTTTGAATTTATAAATTCCACTTACGAAAAAAAGAGTTTGGATAAAGACGAATGTAAAGCCTGTGAAGAATTTAAAACTGGACGTTATGAGTACAGGCACGTATTATACAAAGACACAAAAATAAAACGAAAAAGGAAAGTCCAAAGAGAGATTGGAGAAGAAGACAAACAAATTTATTATATAAAATGGCTGTCTAATTGTACATATGTTTTAACATATAAACGTATGACCGAACCACGCTTAAAACATTTAATTGGAAAAGAAATATACGTTGAAATCATTGACATTCTTGACGATGGGAGCTATGTCTATAAATCAAAAACTAACTTTAAAGAAGAAATATATTACGGAAATATTAAAAAAGTAAAATAAAAAATATTTTACGATACCATGTAACTGAAAATATGGTGGTCAGTTTCTTTAAAAGGTTTAGCTTACTATAAAAGCAATTTATAATAAACTATTCATTTTTAAGACTTCTATATATTGTAAAGCGTTATTTTTAAAGCTATCATAAAAGCATGCCCGGAGGAGGAAGTATACAAGGAATGATCAATAGTTTGAGCAATAATAAAAAATTGCTCAGATCAAAGCGGTTATTCAGTAAAGAAAAAACTTTTCTTAGTTTAAAACAAGAATACTTTAAGGCCGCAGATGGAAAAATAGACTTTAAAAAAGCCACTCCGGAACAACTTGAAAACATTCGAAAAAAATTAATCAAAGAAAGAAAAAAAGAAGCCCTGTTGTTTATTGGTATACTAGTAATTGTGGTAGGTATATTTTCTTATGTCGGCTTTAAATTAATTCAACCAGTTACAGTTCAAAACAAAACGCAACAGATAGCAACCTTTAAGAAAAAAGAAACAAAATATTTATTCTTTATAGAAAAAGGAGACGAATGGTTTAAAAAAGGGAGATGGCATAATGCTATATTTAATTATAAGGATGCTAAAGCTCTATTTCCCAATGACTATAGCGTTAATTATAGATTGGTAAATGCCTATAGTTTACAATGTGAACAAGAATTTAAAAACTGTCATACCGCCAAAACTCTTTTAGACACCATGTTAGCTAAGCATCCCGATAAGCAAAAAGCATTGCTGGAAATTAAAAATAGACTGGAGTATGAATATTGATAGTGTCTTTTCTATCCAATACATTTTATAGGGGGTTTAAATAAGCAGTATACGCAATCTTACATTTTGCAAACCAATTGCATGGGTATTTCTTTATCTTTGTTAAGAGCGAATTCCTATTATAACCGCTCCCTTTTAATAAATATACCCGTAAGGCATGAGTGACATCACAACAACTTTAAAAACTAAAGGTATACGCCCCACCGCTATGCGCAGCTTGGTGTATCAAGAATTGGCGAAACAAGATACTGCCGTAGCCTTGACCGATATTGAGCTTGCTTTCACCAAAGCAGACCGAACCACGCTGTATAGAACCGTGAAAACCTTTGAAGAGAATGGAATTGTACATCAAATAGACGATGGTACGGGGATTTCAAAATATGCATTGTGTGAACCCGGTTGTAATTGTGAAATTGAAAACGACCTCCACTTACACTTTCATTGTAGCAATTGCGACAAAACCGTTTGCTTGACCGAACATAAGATTCCGCAGATCAGCTTACCCGATGGCTATGTAGCAGAAGATGTTAATTTGGTGGTAAAAGGAATCTGTTCCGATTGCAGCGGAAGTTAATGCACTTCCATTGCACTATAATTATGGGGATATTGCACTAAAATTAAATAGAAAAACCTATTTAGGCTATGAAGCAAAATCCCAATACTTGTAAACCTCAAGCCGCTTGTTGCGCACACGATGAGCCCGAACACACATCCAATGACGGTCACAATCACGAAGGCGGCGCTTTAGATTTCAAAACTTATATTCCGGCTATATTTAGTTTTATACTACTGGTAGTCGGTATTTGTTTAGACTATTTTGAAATTTCTTTCTTTACCGGTTGGGTGCGCATCGCTTGGTATGTTATTGCCTATTTACCCGTAGGCCTTCCTGTTTTAAAACAAGGATGGGTCAGTATCCAAAACGGAGACTTTTTTACAGAGTTTTTATTGATGTCCATTGCCACCATGGGAGCCTTTGCCATTGGAGAGTATCCAGAAGGCGTTGCCGTGATGGTATTCTATGCGGTGGGGGAATTATTTCAGGGAGCTGCTGTAAAGAAAGCCAAAGGAAACATTAAAGCCTTGTTGGACGTTCGGCCTAATGAAGCCTTAATAAAACGTAATAACGATTTTGTTTCGGTACCGCCAGATACCGTAAAAGTTGGTGAAACGGTGCAAGTTCGTGTTGGAGAGAAAATTCCGTTGGATGGGGTATTACTTTCTGAAAAAGCATCGGTCAACACTGCAGCGCTTACGGGAGAAAGTAAACCGAGTTCCGTTAAAAAAGGCACAGCCGTTTTTGCAGGGAGCATCAATCTGGAAAGTGTTATTGAGATTGAAACCACCAAGGAATTCAAAGACAGTTCCATTGCTCGTATTTTAGATCTAGTACAAAACGCTACCGCCCGAAAATCAAAAACCGAATTATTTATTCGGAAATTTGCGCGGGTGTACACACCAATTGTAGTATTCCTAGCCATTGCACTTACGCTACTACCCTACTTCTTTGTTTCAGAATATATATTTGAAGTTTGGCTATATCGTGCACTGATCTTTTTGGTTATTTCGTGTCCGTGTGCGTTGGTTATCTCTATTCCGTTAGGATATTTTGGTGGCTTGGGTGCTGCCTCCAGACACGGTATTCTGTTTAAAGGTGCTTCCTTTTTAGATGCCGTCACGAAAGTCAATACGGTGGTGATGGACAAAACGGGAACCGTTACCAAAGGGGTTTTTAAAATAAAAGAAATTAAAACTTCTAACATTTCCGAAGAAGAAATGATGCCCTACCTCATGGCGATGGAAGAACAATCTACCCACCCGATTGCCAAAGCTATTTTGGAGTATCATGGTGAAATAGAAAAATTACAAGCAACCGATGTTTCTGAAGTAGCCGGAAAAGGACTGAAAGGAACGGTAAACGACAAAGAGGTGTTGGTAGGGAATGCTTCGTTGTTACAATCGCATAACATTGACGTACCTTCGGAAACAGAAACGATTGTAGAGTCTATTGTAATGATCGCCATAGAAAACACCTTTGCAGGTTATGTTGTTATTGCAGATGAATTGAAAGAGGATGCGCATGCTGCTATTGAAAAAATTCGAAAAGCGGGGATTTCCAACATTATTATGCTTTCAGGCGATAAAGATTCCATTACCCAACAAGTCGCAACAGAATTAGGAATAGATTGGGCAAAAGGCGGGTTATTGCCCGAAGATAAACTGAATGAGGTAGAAAAGCTAAAACAACAAGCGGGTACCAAAGTCGCTTTTATAGGGGATGGTATTAATGATGCGCCAGTATTAGCCACTAGTGACGTAGGAGTGGCAATGGGCGGTTTGGGTAGTGATGTGGCTATAGAAACAGCCGACGTGATTATACAAACCGACCAGCCTTCAAAAATTGCAACCGCAGTAAAAATAGGTCGCTCGACCCGACATATTGTTTGGCAAAATATAGCCTTGGCATTTATAGTAAAAGCAATCGTAATGGCATTAGGTGCCGGTGGATTGGCAACCATGTGGGAAGCAGTATTCGCTGATGTTGGGGTTGCATTATTGGCTATTTTAAACGCTGTTCGGCTTCAGAAAATGTCTTGGAAGTAATATTTCAGCAAAAAAGTGTTAAGCTTATCCCAAATAGGCGGATTTATTGGGGATTCTTCTTCATTTAGGCATTTATCCCTTAGTTTTGCAGCTTGATAAACAATTGATAATTAGATAAATCAAATTTATGAGTACAGTTAAGGAAAAAGACACAGTAAGAGTACATTACACAGGTAAGCTGGAAGACGGTCAAGTTTTTGACAGTTCGTTGGAAAGAGAACCTTTAGAGATTACTTTGGGACAAGGTATGCTTATTCCAGGTTTCGAAAAAGGGCTTGTTGATATGAAAGTGAACGAGAAAAAGACAGTGAATGTTCCTAAAGAAGAAGCCTACGGTGATGTTCAAAAAGAGCTTTTCCAAGAAGTTTCTAAAGAAAACCTTCCTGAAGAAATTAAACCAGAAGTTGGGATGGGCCTTATGGCTAAAAACCCTGATGGTTCTGAGCGTCAGTTACGTGTAGCTGAAGTGAAAGAAGATAGCATTGTTGTAGATGCGAATCACCCACTTGCAGGTAAAGATTTGACATTCGATCTTGAAGTTGTTGAGATAAAATAACTTTTAGACTACTATATATTGAAAAACCCGGACGACATGTTCGGGTTTTTTATGTTTTAAAATGAAATTTATAATTCAATAATCACATCCTTCATATCTTTTCGCACTTTCTTTTCTTTAGCCATAAAGTCTGTTTCATCCCTATACCCTACTGGAAGTAACAAAACGGAAGTCAGTCCTTTTTCTTTTAGACCTAAAATACGGTCATATTCTGTTGGATTAAAGCCTTCCATGGGGCAGGCATCAATATTTGCTGCGGCACATACGGTAAGTAAATTACCTAAAGCTAAATACGCTTGGTTGGTAGCCCAGGTTCGTATTTCATCGGAAGATTGCTCTTCAAACGAATCCAATAAAAATTCTTCAAACGGCTTTAATATTTCATCTGGTGTGTTGCGTATGGTTTTTACCCTTTTAAAATATTTCTGAATATACTCAGGGCTTAATTTTTCTTCCACGCAAAAAACTAGCAAATGAGAGGCGTCAACCACTTGATGTTGGTCCCAACTATGTGGCAGTAACTTTTTACGTTTATCTTTATCTTTTACAATTACAAGCGTTACCGGTTGCAAGCCATACGAGGTTGCTGTTAAATTAAAGGCTTCTTTAAGTTGCTCTAGTGTTTTCTTCGGAAGAATTTTTTCTGAATTAAACTTTTTAGTCGCATATCGCCATTTTAATCGATCAATGATATCTGTTGCCATAAATGAAGTTACCTTTGTACTGCAAAAGTAACAATAGCTAGCCAAAATCTACCAAACCAAACGATAACTAAACACAATACCTCTAAAAACCCTTTCTATGCCTGAATTACAAGCCCTAATTGAAAAAAGCGAAACCCGAATTTGTAAAGCCGTATTCCCCAACACCACCAATCATTACGACACCTTATTTGGCGGAACCGCCCTTCAACTGATGGATGAAGCTTCTTTTATTTGTGCTACCCGTTTTTCGCGTAAACGTGTCGTAACCGTTTCTACCGATAAAATAGACTTTACAACACCGATTCCACAAGGTACGATTGTAGAATTAATCGCTCGGGTTGATTCCGTAGGGAAAAGTAGTTGTGTAGTAAAAGTCGATATTTTTATGGAGGATATGTATAGCTATCAACGAGATAAAGCCGTGACAGGATTCTTTACATTCGTTGCCGTTGGGCTTGATAAAAAACCAATTGCGATTATTGACAATTAATTTTAAAAAAGCCTTTTGAGAATAAAAAAAGGATGTTATATTTGCACTCGCATTTGGGGAATACCCAATGAGACACTTGGAGAAATGGCAGAGTGGTCGAATGCGGCAGTCTTGAAAACTGTTGAGGGTCACACCTCCGGGGGTTCGAATCCCTCTTTCTCCGCTGAAAAGCCCGTAAACGTACTGTTTATGGGCTTTTTTATTTTTAGGTGGTGAATTGGGTGGTGTTTACGCGGTCAATAATATATTGTATCGAAATAGGAAATCTCTTTAATTTTACTATTAATAAGTTTTAAATTATACGAAATGTCAATATCTAAACTTTACTTAATGAATATATATGAAGTAATTATTTATAAAGTTTTGTCATTAAAACTTTTTCAATATAAAGAGTAAAAGAATTAATAATTTTACTTTCTGTATTTTTCTTTAATAGCTTTAAAACTTCTAATAGATGTTCTTTTTTTAACGATAGTTTCCCAATAGCAATTGCATATAGAAATTCGAGTAAGGCCTCACCTTGCTCTTCCTGATGATATTTAATAAGAGTTTCTAAAATATTTTTCATCTCTAGAGAAATATTAAAGTCTATGGAATAACTAAGTTCTTCAGGATAAGCACTTCTCAATATTGAAGCTTGTATAATCCCATCATTAAAACGATTAAAATTATTTGGTGAAAGAAGATTTCTTACAAAAGAAGTTTGCTTTAGTGACTGCTCAATGTTATTAGAGTTCCTTAAACTATTGATTACATTATTAAAAGTGAAATAAATATCGGATTGAGTTACTTGATTTACATAATTATCGAAATTAAAAAAAGCAAAGTTATTTCTGATAGCTAAGCCATTACTATTACCGTTGATTAAGGGGAAGAACAAATTATCAGCCAATCCTTTGACGTCTTTGGAATAACTTTGATTAATTGTATTTTTTCGATCTTCAAAATATTTTATTGATTTAGAATCGAAATCTTCATCTTTAAGTAGAGTAAGCATCTTTTTTAAAAACTCTGTTTCTTGCTGCCAATTATTATTTTTTGACAGATTAGCACAAAAAATATTTTCTACTTCTATATATGTACTTGTTTCTGGTCCATACATACCTTGTTTTAGATTGGATTTTAACTCCTTATGTAGCGCAGCATTATTAATTCGTGTTATACCGACAAAATATACTATCCTGAGTCCTTCATAATTTCTCAAGGCTCTGCTTAAGTATAATAAATTCTTACCGTTAGAAATACAAGAACCTACAACTAAAACACTACCTACCTCTTGTTTTGATATTTTTTCCGGAAAATCATCCTGACTAATTATTTGAGGCAATGAGGATTTAGTGTAATTTATCTTAATTTTATCTAATATATAATAAGCTAACTCTTTAGATGAATTATCATTTAAATGGATTAGAAACCTAGTATTACTTGGTACAAATTGATCTATATATGCATTTAGTTTTTTATGGTATCTAGAATACCTTTCATTTTTTTCTTTAATTCCTCTTAAAATTTCAGAATAGTCTATATATATATCGTATTTATTAGAGGTTTCACTCCCTTCTTTATAATTAGCCCTTAGAACAGTATTACCCTTCCTAACTGACATAAATTGTTGTACAAAAGAAGATAGCTTTGTATTTGCATCTTTTATCCTAATTAGTATAGGGTTAATTTTAGGTTTTTCAAGTAAAAACACATCTCCAGATACTTCTACTGGATAAGATCCGCTATCACAAAATTTACAATTTCCAGAGTCATAAGAATCATACGCTTTTATACCATTTGGATTTGTATTATTGTCATGTGTAAGATTACAAAGTACATTATCTTTTATGTCTGTATACTTTGCTTTTAAGTCAAGATAAAAAATCACTACTATATTTGACCTTTTTATTTCCTTATGTTTATCATTAATATAATCTAAAATATTACCTGAAGTAGAAGCTGATATTAATAATAGTGCGTTATTCTTATAATTTACTTTATTTTCATAAAGCCCTTTATAAGAACTAAAACTTTCAACAGGAATTTGAAAAATTCTGTCAGATATAAACCTATTCTTTAATGAAGATAAAGCTAAAGCTAAAGAGTTTATGGAAGATGTATCACAGTAGATTTGATTGTGTTTCTTTTCATCTAAGTACTTTAACATGGAAAATGCTATAAAATAAATCTCACAGCTACGAAGAAGAATATTTCCTGTACGTAAAAATTTATCACAATGTTTTCCAGAAGGAAAAACATAATGGTGTGTTCCCTCTGTCTCTACTAAACCTCCTCTTTTGATAAAAATATTTTGCAGTCCTTCATTTAGAAAACCATCTTTAAATTTTTTTGGAATAACTTTATCATTTACGGACTTTATGACACCTTTATCATCAAATACATTAATATATATATTGTCAAATAAAGATGTTTCATCTCTTTTAGGAATTAGTTTAAAAGTTTTCTCTTTATCGGTTTCAAATACCTTGATTAACTCTTCTTTCAAGTAGTTCCCTCCAATAACAAAAATTTTATCTGTTTGAGAATACTTCTCATAAAATCTTCCTATTTCTTCTATTAATTTTGACTTATTAATTTTTGTGTTATCACAAAATATAACAGTAGTAGATATTATTTTTGTTGTAAGTTTTTTAACTTCCTTGTAATTATATTTATAAATGTAGAAATTTTGCATAACGTTAGTCGTTTATCGATAATGGAAAGATTATTGTTACAACAGAGCCAGAAACAGGTTCGTAATTAGTATAGTTAACATCTGAATCATTTGACCAATCATATAATTTCATTTTTTCCACATTTTTTCGATTAATAGCCAAATAAGGTTCAGTAATTAAATTTCTATAAACACACTTATTGCCTGTTTTAATTCTTATCAACCCTTTTCCACTTATAATTCTCAAAATCTTATCAAGGCCAATACCCTTATCTCCTTTATTTAATCCTTTAGATGATGTATTATGCTTTATCATACATTTTTTCACAACCTCAATATCAGAAAACTTGCTAGCATTATCATTTAATGATCTATATTTTGATATAAATCCGGCTCCACTATCAAAAACGGATATTTCTAAAAAATAAAGTTCTCCTTGATTATTTTCTTTTAAAACTTCATTGTTAAAGTATTCTGAAACTCCTTTATTTGATTTAAAGTTTTCCACTAATGTAGAACGCTTTCTTTTATTAAATTTTATTAATACGCCTCTAATATTAGGGTCAAAAGGAACATCATCAACATCTGCTTTAGCCCACTCGAAAGTATTTTTCATTAATTCATATACTATTTTACTGAAGGATCTTTTTATATTTTTATAACTTAAATGTGTATCACTATAGTTTCTAAGAACATCATTCATAAGAACATTTTCAAGACTTACTGCCAGTTCCGTTTCACTTGAAATATATTCTCCATTTTGTTCAAAGCAAGGTAAAATACCTACGCTTTCGGGAAAATGATCAAAGTTTGTTAGAAGCAATTTTTCTCCTTTCAGAGCTTCAACTTTAGCCATTTTAATAAACACTTCATTTAATGATTTTTTTAAATACTTTCTTAAATTATTACCCTCTTTATCATAGACACCGATACCATCCCAAACTAACCCTATAATAGGAAGTAAATATTCATTGCGAAAAAGGTTCTCTAGTAGTTTTTCATTTGGAGTAGTTATATCTATAATTAATTTACTAGCTTTTTCAGTACGTAGCCAAGTTGCAGCAAACTGTATAAGACTTACTGATATCCCTAGGTAATTCTTAGTTAATTCAATTGGTATAATAAGATCTATAAAAAAATCCTGTTTAGCTTTTAGACCAAGTTCAACATAAATTTTATGAAGGCTTAACAAGTCTACATCTTTCGGTATTTTTACTTTATTAGTAATCATATTATTTACTTAAGTTCTCTGTAAAATTCTATTATTCTACAAATGGATTAATTATTTTATCAAACTTATAATATCAGAGAAAGAATTAACAAAATCACTTGCTAAATAATATTTAACGTTACTAATAACAATACCTTAGCTTTTATTCTTTGTCCTTTACATTTGGAAATTTTCGAGTATTAATATATCTCTTCACTAAATCAAAATAATAAATACTCAAACTTTTGATTATTAATTATTAATTATTAAAAATTAATACTTATTATAGTCCGAATTTATCGGAAAAATTGAAAACTTCAATCTAACTTTATTTAAAGTTAATTTCTTCATCAAAAGTATCCAAAAACCATTCTAAGCTTTTATTTTTTTTGCCAAGTTCCCTTATTAAAAAATTCTCGTGCCCTTTTATAGCGCTTTTCTTGGCGTTGAGCATCTTTGTAATCGTGTCCCACTCGCTTTGCTTCCAATATAAACTTAAATCGCTTGGGTAATCTATTGGTGGGGCTTTTGACTTCTTCAAGAAGTCGTTTAAAAATTGATTCTTCTGAAAGTTCTCCTTCTTCGCTAATTCTTGCTTCTTTTTCTCTAAAGCTTTTTTGTTCTCGATCTTCAAGTTGTTTAAACTTTTGCGATAAGGCTCGCTCTTTATCTCGTAATTCTCCAATAATTCTTTCTTCCTTTTCAATATCTTTTGATATGATTTCTTCTTCAAGTCTAAATTCTTCTTCAATACTTTTCTTAATCTCGTTTTTTCTTCTTGTAAGTCTATCAAGTTCCTCTCTTTCAAGTTTTCTATGTTCTCCAGGTAACTCTTCTTTTTCAAGTAATAATTCTGAGATAGATCTTCTTTCTGCTTGGATAAGTTGTCCAAATTCTTTTGATATTTTTTCAAACTCAACTCGTAATCGTTCGCTATCTTCTCTAAACCTTTCTCTAACTGTCTCCTCAGACCATCCAATTTCAAGCTCTGCTCTCTTATCATTATCAACTGCTTCTTGCTTTGCTCCAATTTCTCTTTTCTTTGATTTATATCTTCTTTCCAGATTAGCAAAGTATTCTTGAAATTCATTTTCTGCTTTATCAAGCTCTCCTCTCTGTCTCTCATAAGGGATTTTTTGGCCCTTAAATTGACTTCGTACTTCTTTGTCAATTCTAGCTTCCATTTCTTCCAATCTCTTTTGTTCTGTTCTTGTAGATTTCTTAACTCTTGATATTTCAGATTCAAAGAGTTGCTCTGTTCTTTTGTACGATTGTGACTCCAAAGCTCTTTTAACTGTTCGTATAAGGTATTTAATTTGGCTTGCTCTGCACTTGTAAGATTCTTCGAAAATTTCTCTCTGGTTGTCATCAATTGACCGTACTCCGTTATCAGTTGTTTCGGAAATGAATATATATTTGGTGTTGGCTTCGCTTTCATTGTAAACCCATTTTACTTTTGATCTTGATTTTAATGCTTTTTCTATTTCAGTTTCAGGCTTTTTCGGAATTATAATTTGAACAGTATTTAATCCCAAACGTTTCAGTTTTAATTTCTTCTCATCATCTATTTTGTGTGAGACCACAAACTCTATGAGTAAAATAGGTTCTTCCATTTCGTTAAAAAATGTAATATCTGGCCGTATCAATAAAAACCTTTTATCTATTTCTGGGTTTTGACCAAACTTCACATTACAATTTTCATCTTCGTAAAAAGTCAATTCAGATTTTACTTTATATGCCTTTATAGTTTCTGAAGACTGTAACAACATAGGTGAACCATCTTGCCCTTTTGGCGGGAACTTATAGACATCAGGAACTTTTAATTCTTTAAGTCTTTGAAGTATATCTCTAGCAATAAGCTCTCTATATTTTCTACTGGCCACAACACATTCTGTAGTATCTTTATCTACATTTTTTGCATGGTGTCTATAATAATGAGCTCTTTTTAAACCCTTTACTGCTTGCATTTCTTTTTTACAACCTAAGCAATAATAACCATTTAGCCCTCTTTTAGCTTCTGAAATGTGAATATGTCGAGTAAAATCATCATTATATGCCCAGTCATTTTGATAATCAATATTTTTAGATTCTGGTTTCATTATAAATTTGTGATAACAATTATTTTCCCAATATTAAACTCTTTAAATAATGCAGCTTTTATAAGTTAAATTATTTAAATAAACTTCTTACAAACTAAAGAGGTTTTAAATTTTATCCTAATTTATACATTTTAGTCTCTTTTAGAAGTATTATCAAATTCATACTGACTCATATATTTTTTCAGTACAATCATATGTCTTCTTAACTGTCTTTTGATTTCAGGAGCCTCCATAATCTCCGATGCACGATAGGCATATTTAATAAAGTTTCCCCTATACTTTCTAGAAAATTCTTTTTTTACAAGTTTTCCCTTTTTATATATAATTTTATTCGCGGGTATTTTTCTGGATTTAATTCCTCTGAAACTATAAAGTCTATAAATTTTTCGCTTGTAAATAATAGCCTCATCCGTGAGGTATTTTTGTTGAACCGATTTTATACGCTTTGCTTTCATAGCAATACCCTCTTTCATTTCACGATAAAACCTGGAAACATTAGCAGATTTTATCAATGTTTTATCACCATAAAAATCAAAACCAAGGTATTGAAGGTATGAATTTGGTATCAGTTTTTTATTTAAAATTTTAGAACACGTCAGCTTGCAGTTTATAGTACTAAACTTAAATTTTTCGGTTTTAGATGAAGAAATAGTCAATTTGATTTTCTTTATTTCTTCTAATACTATTTCTTCTACTGCATCAATATCTTTAGTTTTACAAACAATAACTAAGTCGTCTGAATACCTTCTGTAAAAGCAGTCTCTTTGTTTTACTAATTTATTAACTATGTTTTCATCAAATGGAAGCATATATAAATTTGCAAGCATTGCGCTTATTGGAAGTCCTTGTGGAATTCCTGAAATGATTCCATCTCTTTTTTTCTGATTTTTATAAACTTGAATTTTTGAATCTTTAAAATCTTGATAATCTTCAAAAAATTGAAACTTTCCCTTATTTCTTAATTTAGCAATCTTTTTTTCATCTAAATGTCCTTTTCTTCTTTGTCGTAAATCGTCATAAAAAAAATAACTGTAATTGGTGATAGACTTAAATATAGCATAGTGATCTCTAGGTAAACTTTTTGTTCCTAAAACGCGACTCCATATATTCTTTAATTGGCGATGGTTTAAGGAAGGGAAGAAATTTTTTATATCAAATGCCAATACCCCACAATCCTTTCTTTTCTTTATTTCTTCAAAAACATCTTTAGCAAAATCAACATTGTATTTATAGCGTACGCCATCATCGCTTAGAATTTGCCTGTAAGCGGTAATACTTGCATCTAATAAATCATCTCTTTTTAGATAGGCTTCGTATTTGGGCTGTATTACTTTGTGGGAATAATAAGAGTAGATATGAGAATCTATATGTGTGCTATACATAATAGGCCGTACCTTAATATTAGAAGTGATTTGACCTTTATCATTCACTTTTTTATGTGAACGCCTTTTTAAATCTTCTGAAAATTTATAACGCCTATTATTTGTTTGTTTTAAAATAAATGGTGAAAATCTATGCTTACTTACTTTTTCAGAATTAGAAACATATTTATAAACTTTTTTCTTATCTCTTTTATTAATCCGATTAGTCAAATGAAGATACCCTCTATCTTTGAACCAGTCTTTATTGTTTAATGAAGAGTTTTGCATAGATTTAAAAAAAGAGGAAGTTCTCAAAGCTAATTAACTAAAAGTGCATAACACTAGGCATCGCTAGCTGTACCACTAACCGAATTCTCGGTTCACTTTTTGTTGTTACGGTTGTTGTTGCTACAGTTTATAGAAGCCATTATGTCATCCTTAAACAATAAATATCCAAATAGTATGAAAATATGTCAAAGATTCTTAAATGCTCTTATACTGCTCCTTATACCAATGGTAGTAAATGTTGAACACTACGTAGGGTTTGACATTTACTTGGAAATGGTACGCAAAAATCAATCTACGTATGGTTTATCCCTTTAAAATTTAAAGGTCTGATTGATTGGAGGGTTACCTCACCTCGGCACAGTAGATGTCACTTTTAAATGTAAAGAACTTCCTCATTGTTGAACAAACTTAATAAATTTTAATTTCAAATAACTTTAACTGAACTTTTATATGTTATTTATAAATACGTTCATCATCTATAAAAAACTCTTTAGGTAAATATTCTTCTGAAAACTTTTCTTGATACGCATTGTACCATATTACCTTAAATAATTCTTCCGAACATTTACGTTGTAGTTCGCCGTTTTTTGGATTATAAATGGTTTTTTGATCATTAGGTTTAAAACCATTTATAATAAAGGCTGGTGAGGTATGTGTCATAGTTGTTTTGACGGTAGATTTACTATCTTTTCCTGCATTTTTAAATTTTTTTCTTTTTTCTAGCTTATAGGTCTTAAAAAAAATTCTTTTACCAAATTCATAATCAGCTACTTTATATTTTAAAGCTTCATCAATGAGTGTTATATGACCTTTCTTAGTTTTCTCAGTTTTACTGTGAAACGTAATATCTTTAAAAGATATCAAAACATCCTGATAGAGGTATTTTTCTTCAAAAATCATTCTATATTGATTAAAATAAACACATAAATACTTAACATTATCGGCAATTTTTGATTTTTTAACCTCATTGCTATAGAGTCTTTTTTTCTTTTCAATGTGAACTTCTTTTACACACATAAGGGGAGGAATTTGATTAACATAAGCGTCTATTTCTCCATCCTCCTGAAAAGCTAATGGGTGTGATTTTAAAGTGACTATATCCCCTATTTCAAAATTGTTTTTTGCCATAATTTTCTAAGTTTTAATTTCATTAACACATTTATAATAATCTAAAAGGTTTTATTAAGCCTTTTCCATCTCCTAACTATTTTCAACAATCTCAATTTCTTCATCTGTGAGACCATACAACTCATAAACCATTTGATCGATTTCTTTTTCTGTGCTTGCTATTTGAGCTTGAAGTACTTGCGCTTTGTTCTTATTTTCTTCAAAGAGCTCCATCCATTCAAATTCGTCTTTTTTGGTAGGTTTATCAATTTCGGGCTCCTTGTTTTTACGGCGTGCTCTATTTTCTTTGTTGATGGCTTTGTGAAGTTCTTTGATGAAATTGCTAAAGTCTAGCTCGTACCAATTTTCTAGTTTCCGCGATATCTTTGTAAGAGAAAATTTTTGTACCACATAATCCTTGAATTTAAAGTAAAGTTGAGCGGCTTTGGCATTACTTTCTAGTAAATTATTTACTTTTGTTTTCGTCAATAGTTGATGCTTTGAACCAACTATTTTTATAGGCAATTTTTTAAACTCAGCAACACGAATTTTTGGAAAAAGATTATCAAATTCATTGTTTGAATAGCGAAAGTAAAAAGACATTAATTTAGAATTCAGAACACCCAGAATATATTCAATTAAATAATCTGATTCTTCTTCATTATCAATTCTTGCAATATATAAACTACGGTCAATTATAAATTCCTCTCTAATCAAGGTGCTTACTAATGTTTTACCTAAAATCTCCCTAAATATGATTCTTGGACCATTAAAATATTTTTTCTGTCGAGGTGCAGCCAACCAATCTCCATAACTTATATAATGCTCCTGATCCCATAAATAATTATAGGCTTTAATGTGTTTTCCTTTTAATTCTGGCACAAAAGATTCATCTTTTTTGAAATTTGAATGGTAAGCCCGTTCTTTTATAACTTCAACAGATTGTCCGGTATATTTATCATAAGGATTTACACCTCTAGTAACATCCATTATTGCGCCCACTTCTATTACATCCTTTCTTACTTTTTTAATAATTGGTAATATATCCTCACTTATTTCAACATCAAAAATATATCCTTCATTTTTAAGAAATCTATGTTGGTCAATTGGATGCTTATGAACAATTTGTTTATCTAAAAAATCAACTATATCAACTTTTCCTAATGAATCGCCTTTTTTGGCAACAAAAATTAATGTATCTACGGATGCATCTGGAAAAACATTATCCAAGTTCGGTATGAGTGTTGATAAATTAAGGTTTTCAAGGATATACTTCCGACAATCGGACATTCGTAAATTTTTCAACCAAGAATTAGGAACGATAAAACTAATTTCTCCATTTCGTTTTAAAATTTCAGCTCCTTTTTCAATAAAAGAAACATATAATTCTACTTGATATTGAGCTGTTTGATAATTATTATTGATATAAGTTTTTGTTTTATCATCAATCGACCTAGCGACATAAGGCGGATTCCCAATCACTACATCAAAACCTCCATCTTCAAAAATCTCAGGAAACTCCTTTTCCCAAGTAAAGGCTTTATCTCCAGCAACTGTTTTGCTATCTATGAGGCTATTGCCACACTTAATATTACTACTCAAATCATTAAGTTTTCGTCTTGGCTGTGCGGTACGTAGCCATAGGGACAGCTTTGCTATCTCAACACTTTCTTCATTAAGGTCTACCCCGTATATGTTATTTTCAAGTATAGTGTTTTCAATATCCGGGAACTGCAAACCGCCTCCCAAAACTTTCGTTTTTAATTCATCTAAGTAACAGTGCTCTTTAATTAAAAAATCTAATGCTTGGTTTAAAAAAGCGCCAGAGCCACAAGCAGGGTCACAAATTGTTATTTGCAATAACCATTCACGATAAATATCTATCCTTTCTAAAAGTTGCTTTTTAGTATTTTGGTGCGTGCCCTTTTTAACTTCAAAATAATCTACCTCTTTAAAACCTATCGCAACCTTTTTTTCTTCACATAGTTTACCTACTGTATTTTCTACTATGTATTTAGTGATGTATTTAGGCGTATAAAAAACACCATCTTTTTTACGTTTACTAGTCTGCTTGTCAAACTCACCCCCTTCAATTTCTGCATTTACACTTTCTATCTCATTTAGCGAATTCTCAAAAATATGGCCTAATATATTTACACCTACTTGGCTCTCAAAATCATAATTGGATAGTTTCGTGGTATATTTATATAAAAGAGTATTATCTATTTCGAGAGCATCCAGTATTGCATCTGGTTTAAATAACCCACCGTTATATGCGTATATTTCGGAACGCTTTTCTGTTCCCTTACGCCCGATGTCCAAAAAATTAAAATACTGCTTAAAAAGACCATATAAAGGGCGTTCATCGCCAAAATCCCAATCGTCCTTCCATTTATTTAGTATTTGTAGTGTAGAATTAGAAGGCAACAGCATTCTATCTTCTGCAAAGAAAATAAAAAGGAAACGGTCAATAAGCTTTTGCGATTTTTTAAAAAGTGTCAATTTTACATTCTTTTCGAGGCGAGCGATATCCTCCTTGTAGCTAATATCAACTACCTCGTCCAGTTTCTTCCTGACTGTTTTAGAATTGTTTTTAACCAGATCACGGTATAATTCGCGTTTAAAAATCGAGTAGTCTTTGTAAAACGCTTTGGTAATTTCTTCTTCCTCCGCAATAGATGCCTCCTTTATTTTTAGTGGTGTATTGTTTAATACTTTGTCTATATGAAGACACAAATACAACAGCTCAAATCTTTTTTTAGAGAGCGTAAATAAGTCAAACTCTTCAAACTCTGTGGCATCATTGATATAAAACCGTAGCTTTTCAAAATTGGAGGTAATTACATACACACAGCCTTTTTGATTGGCTTTATAATCAAAAGCTTGGCGGCGGATGCTTTCCAAATCTTTTGTATTGGTGCCTTTTAATTCAATTACACCTATTGCGTTTCCATCCTTTACAATAGCACCGTCAGCCTTACGTGCGTTTTTTTCGTTTTTAAACTCAGTAGTTAAATTTGAATTAGGATTGGGAAATAAAGTGTAGCTTAAAATATTTACAAACAGCTCGTTTAAAAAAGTTGCCTGATATTGTTCTTCCTTGGCGCTTTTGATATTTTCTTGAATAGCTGTATTCCAGAAGTATTTTTGATATTTCTTATATGCTTTATCTACTACTGCTTCATCGAGCAATGCGAGATGTGATTTAAGTACAGATGTTTGAAATAATGCCATTAAATGCTATAGAGTATTATTGAATACCAAAAATAATAAAAGTAACTTGGCATTATTACTTTAGTTATGCACAGAACATTAACATTTTAAAAATTACCACCACTTATCTATAGTTTTATGCTAATATGGTATCAGCATAGCTATTTAAATTTTGAAGTCAAATATTAAGTTTTAAGAACTCTCTAAAGTTTTCTTTATTGACTACTTTTACTTCTGTTTTATACGCTTCTTTGAATCTCTTAGGCACTTTTACTTTACTTTTTGGATTCCACTTAATTTCAAAGCCCTTTACAGTTTCAGCTTCTTCTTCCACATAATCAATTTCTTGCTGCTGTACAGTCCTCCAAAAATATGCTTTAGCCAACGAACCACTATAAGCATTATGTTTTAACCGTTCGGCAATCAAAAAATTTTCCCAAAGATTACCCTTGTCTTGCCTTACTTCCATTGAATTTAAATCACCAATGATCATATTTCTAACTCCAGTATCATAAAAGTAAATTTTTTGATTTGTTTTAATTTCATTGCGTAAATTTTTACTAAAACTTGGAAGTTTGAATATTACATATGCTTGACAAAGAAGATCAATATATGTAGCCACGGTTTTTTTATCGATGCCTAACAACTGTGCTAATTCATTATAACTTACCTCACTCCCGATTTGAAATGCTAAAGCTCTCAATAATTTTTCTAAGATTTCTGGTTTTCTAATTCCTCCATAACTTAGAATATCCTTGTACAAATAACTATCTGTTAACTGTTTGAGAATCTCCTTCTCTTCCCCGAAATTATTGATGACATCTGGGTACATTCCATAGATAATACGTAAGTCTAATTGTTGTTCGGCTTTAAGATATCCCACATTGTTTTCAAATTCTGTCCAGGAAATAGGATATAGTTGATATTCCCATTTCCTACCTGTAAGGGGTTCTTGAGTTTGATTATTCAATTCAAAAGCAGATGAACCACTAACCAATAATTGAACAGACTTTAGTTGATCTGTAATCAGTTTTAAAGTAAGTCCGATATTATCTATACGCTGGGCCTCGTCTATAAAAATGATTTTATAGTTCCCGATAATATTTTTAAGTTGCTCTAAATTGGGATTGGAAAGTAATTTTCTTACTGTTGGATCATCTCCATTCAAAAAGAGATATTCTTTATCCTCTAGTAATTTATTGAAAAGTGTAGTCTTACCCACTTGTCTGGGTCCAATTAAAAGGATAGCTTTACCAGTACCAAAACGGTTTTTAATTTTCTCTTCTAAATCTCTTTTTATCATATTCAGGGATTGTATTCCCCAAATATACCTTTTTTTAGAGATTGTATTCCCCAAATATGGTTTTTTATTCCTTAAATATAATTATGAGTGAAACTTAATCATATTAGCTGAGCATTATTACTAATGACATACTTTTAATCAAGTTATGAGATCATCCTCATTAATAAAATCATACGTAATTTGTAAAAGGTACTCCTTTTTAAAATTTTCAAAAAGAATCTTCCACACAGAGTTATTTTGATCAAAGTCAATTTCTTCCAGTTCGCTTTCATATTCTTGCTGGAAAATATCAATTATTCTTGTGATCTGAGAATTATCAAATGTATCCTTAAAGATTTTGTAATTATCAACTAAAGATAAATAAATGTCCTTCAATCTTTCAGCCGAAATTTTTTCTGTTTCATCAATTAAATTTTCAAAATCGTAAATAGCATCTAAAACAAATTCAGCAGCCATATTCCCAATACCCTTATTTGTATTCCACTTTGGGAATGCCAAATACATAAAATGGATTATTCCTTTATATAATTCGGTATTAGCATACTCCTCCATCAAGAGATAGTACTCCTGATGCGTTTCTCTATTTGAGATAAATTCTTCAAATTGATATTGATTAGTCATATGGTTGGTGTTTTATATACTGGTTGTAAAACAATAATATATTAATGTAATTCTTCACTTATACATTTATACATTTATACA
>DEQW01000006.1:90134-356116 GCA_002360635.1 Flavobacteriaceae bacterium UBA3356
ATACATTTATACATTTATACATTGTTGTCTTTTCATCTATATCTCAAATTTAAAAATTTTTTCTATCAATTACTGCTAAAGAGGCAACTAACTTCACGGTATATGTTTCTTCTTTTAACCTTCTCAATAAGTTTTTATAATGTTTATTAATTCTACCGTTCATTCCAATTATTTTAATTTTTATGTTCCTATGCTATATTCAGCCAATAAACGTCATTCTTATATTCTTTACTACTATTAAAAAAGGTTCCTGTGGATCTTCAAAAGGATTTGTTGTATTATATCTACTTGGTTCAACAATTGTTCTCTTTCTTTATAGGTAAAAGATTGAATGTTTCTACTATTGAGAATTTTGACAACTTGATTGAAATTTATTCCGATTGCCTTAGCTCGAGAAGCAAGTAACATTCTCATCGTGCTCCCTGTTGGGTCAACTTCCACTACCGTAAATTTTTCATATAATAATATTTCTCTTATCATATCCGACATAGATCTATATTTACTTCTCTTCAATAATCTTTTCACTTTCCTTTTATCTTTTTGTGTTAATCGTATTTCAATCCTGGCGGTCCTTTTATCTTCTTCTTTTGTTAATGGTCTGCCATTCTTCTTAAATCTAAGGTCAATTGTTTTTTTCATGTAAGTATATATTTAGGGTTTTAAAAATTGCGACTTAGGAGTAATTTGTTCTTTTTGACCAGCGGGCAAAAAGCAAGGAAGTTTTGAGGCGTACATTTTTTGTACGGCACGAAACACATCTTGCTAAATGAAAATTTAACAATAATGACTATTTTCATTTCCACCTATTTTCTTCTCGTTTTTCCAGGTAATTCAATAAAATTGTACATTTCAAAAAAGCGATCGTAGAGCTCGGGACTATATCTTTTTTTTAAACCTTCTATTGTTAAATTGGATGAAATATATGTGTTCATTCTTCTCTTTCTAAATTCTAGATATCTAATACATAAAAGTTCATCCATTACATCAACCTTATTACCCCAATGGTTAATTCTATGATCTTTTCCTAAATCTTCAAAATGTACAGTCGATGTAGCATAAAACTGAAACGGGGTTTTGTCATTCTGTGCTAGATTTGAGTTACTTAAATACTTTCTATAACTATCGACAATTGTTAAAACATTATGAGTCTTCACTGCTAGACTCTTATGTAAAAAACGCCTATATAAGTTCTCTAAAACTTCGAAAAAAAGACTTTTACCCACTCCATTAACTCCATATACGTATAGTCCCTTATGAAGGCGACCTGAGTATTTAGTTTCGAAATCTGTAGATTTTGAAAAGTATAAAAACATCATATCTAGAAATTTTCTATTGTCATCATCTACTTCAAAAGACCTTCTTTCATTTTTCTGAAGCAAACGGTTTGCTTCAGTAATAAAATTTCTTTTTAAAATATGCTAAGCTTGATTTTTCATTTCCCCTTTCTATAATCTTGGGTTTAAAGAATTCGAATTTTTCCCTAAACTGTTATTATCTAATATTTTTTTTTCTTTTTCTTCTTCTTTGTAAGACTCTTTATTAGTAATGTAAGGTTTTTCTCCGTCACGGCTTTTCTCCATTACGGAATTTTTCTTGGATGGTTTTTTTTGGTCTTCTCCTAAATCTAAATCGTCGTTTTTACTATCTTTAATTTGAAAAGTAGGCTTTGAAAATAAATGATAATTTTTTGGTTTAAAGCGACCATTAGAGCTAAGCTGTTCTTCAATTAATATCCATCCATATTTGACTAAGCTGTTTCTATATTTTACAAAAGTTTCCCAGTGGATTCCAGCGTCTTTAGCTAAATTTTTAGTGCGAAAACTCCAGTTATCGGGCTTGCTTGCCAGTAAAATAAAAATGAATTTTGCTCGATCCTTTAAATTTGGATCATTAATGAGACCATTGGGTACCGTAGTAAAATTACCTTCAATATGATTTTTTATATAATTCATCTTTGTTGGTTTTACAGATTACCGCTTGTATTTAATGGACTTTACTTGATTTAATGCATCGAATAGTTCCTTATGGGGTATAAGAATTCTTCTCCCTATGGTATTAGCCTGAATGTTACCTTTATCAATATGGTTTCTAATAGTCTGCCTATTAACTTTAAGAAGTGCTGCTGCTTCGTTTATAGAATAGAGTTTACTTGAGTAGTCTTCTTTAGGTTTATTTACTAATTGTTGTACTAAACCTTTTACTTCTTCTATCTCGGAATGAAGCGTTTCAAATGGATTTTTCATTGTAGTATTTTTATAGATTAATACCACAAGATTATACAAGAAAGGGGGAGGAAATAGCCAATAGGGAACCAATAGGGAAATTATTTATACCCTAATATCATCGATAAAGTCAAACTTTTTGTACTTTTTTTTATCCTTTTCAGAAAGAACATTTAATTTAATATCTCTGTGTATTTGGGTGTAGTCAGAATAATCAAAAGAGGTTTGAAAAAAAATAACGGCTTCGGAATGTATAAATTTTGAATCCAATTCTCCTTTTAATAATCCCTGATATTCTAACCTACATAATAGAAACATTATAAATCTTTTTATGTTAATTTTATTTAAGTTCCATTTGCCAGTAGAATTAATAAGGTCATTATTTTCTAATTTTTTTACCGTTTCTATAAAAACCCTCTCGTTGACAAATAACTTTGAAAACTCAGGAAGGTGTTCTTCTTCTCTGCTACTTAACTCTTCTGTAGAATAATAAAAACCCAACAGAATAAAAGTCAACATTGAAATCATCAATGTAAAGAACAATGGTGCTTGTATTAGGCCAAAGACTAAATCAGGTTCTATCTGTCTATAAAATTTAATGAAAAATAAAAAACTAAAGAAAAATATACTTAAAGAGGTTAAAATTTTTAGCCTATCGGACTTAATATTCCAATGAACAATATTTCCTAAAATATAATTCAAAGCAGGTTTGTAAAACATCATTCCAATAAATATGACTTGAATTATCAAGAATAAAATATTAGCTATTAAATAAAAAGTATTTGAATCCATATTATTAATGAAATATTATCATAGATAAAAACAGCAATTTCTTGAAGAAAGTCTAGTATTTATACTTGCTTTCAACTAGTTAGCAAACAGCTAAGTGTATTATTTTGAATTTTGAAAAAAATCCACAACAGCTACATCTAACGCTCCGGCAATTTTTTTTAGAGTTAAGCTCGTAACATTTTGACGTCCATTTTCAATACTAGATAAGTTAGGAACATCCATGTCAATAATTGCACAGACGTCAATTTGAGTCATTTTCTTTTGTCGTCTAATTTTTGAAATATTTTTTCCTATAGACTGTAAAAATATTTTGTCTGCTGAATCCATGAAAAATACAATATCATGGTTTCAAGGTTTCATCTAATTATGATATATCATAAGTTTAGTTATATTTGATATTAAACAAGGTATAATAATGAAGAAAGAAAAAAATGAAAACAAAATGAATCTGTATTTTAAAAATGATAATGTTATAGTTGGATTACTCAAGAATTTGATTAAAAAAAATACTTTCTATCACTCGGAAGGGTTTAAAGTTTTTGACGAGTATTTTTTTGAGATTGAACTCGGCGTATCTGGCTTTGATGAAGAACTAATAATAAAAGGAATCGAAGAGTTATCTTCTGATTCAAAATGGTATAAAATAAATAAAGCCGAAGTTCTAACTTCAGATATAAACAATCCCTACTATAATATTGCTGACAAAAAAGTGAAGTTTCATATTTTAAAAGAAAGGTTAATAAAATTAAGGGATTTGACTTTAAAAGAAATTTAAAATAACTGAAGATATTATTAAGATTAAAAAAATGTCCTTCTAAAGTTAATGAGTATTTTAACAGACTTTATTAATAATGCTAAACTCAAGCAATCATACTTTGACAATAAAGACGCTAATTATTATTTTTTCTGTCAACCTATTGTCAATCATACTCTCTATTAGATCTATATCTGCTCTAGGCAATAGTCAATCTCTATGGATATGAGCGTTTGGATTTAACCTTAAATTCTTCTCACTTTAGTTTCTTGATTATTAATTAGAACTGAGTCTTTGTATTTTAATCGTGTTAACTTCTTTTGAAGGAACAAATTCCTCTCGACAGATTTAATTTGTTCTAATCCCTTCTTGGAAACTAAAATAAACCATCCTTCTCCAACTTCTCCATCTTTACGAGGTGTCATATTAATATTTCCATTTGACCAATAAATCGATTCTGCCATTAATTCACCTTCAGAGTTTTTCCATGCAAATAGTTTAGTTGGTTCAGGCTCCCACCCCAGATTTCTTGCTAAAACAGGATTTATAGCAATCCAATTGGATTTTAGGTCAAATTGATTAAACCTATGATCTCTAATTACAATAATAAAATGGCCACCGCCTCTTAATTCATGATAATTGCTACTTAGTTGATGAAAAACAGAGCCAAAAATGTAATTGTCTTCTTCGTGCAATTCTTCTTTAACAGCAATCTGATACATGTATTCTTCAGTAGGAGAACCCCAATCTAAATTTTTAACTTGATTGTATTCTGCTATGACTTTGAAGTTATCATCATAGGCTAATAGTGATTCGCTTAATCTTTCTGATTCATCTATTCGATCTAACCAATCATTGCCAACACCTCCAAAATCTCTCTCTTTAATGGTTTGAATAAATTCAGGTTTAGCTATTTCTGTAAAAAACTGAACAGCATAATCATGAGAGATTAAAAGATTCTGAATTCTTCTGTCATCAATTGTTCCAGAATCTATTAATTCATTGGCTACATGCATTATGGCTCTTCGAGCAGCAATTACTCTTGGTCTAGGGTAAGAATATTTTAAGTATATTTCTTCTAAATGATTTCTTAGCTTCTTTTCATACTCAACCGTCCATTCCTCTTCTCGACCAATTTCTTTCATGATTGAATAGGCTCTATAAATAAGATTAGATTCATCAATTCCAGACTCCTCTGATAAAATTTTGATCAAAAATTCAAAAGGTCTTATAAGGTCTCGGGGGTCATTAATATCAACTTCCGGAAAATAAGGGTCAATCTCTTTTTTAAAATCTGGTTTTCCGTTTTCTGGAATATGTAAAGAGTAAACTTTAGGTAATTGAATGCTTTTTGGAGTTGGAATTTCTTCTTTTATCGAGGAAAGTATGTCTATTGCATTTTTTCTTAATTGATAATCATTTGATAGAGCTAAGCTGTTGATCTTTGATTTAAGTGAATGAACTTTTGGAGAATCGAATGCAGATAATTTCATTATCACATCAACACATGCGTAATCATCTAAACGTCCATTTAACAGTTGAGTAAAAGCATAGTCATCATCTTGGTTTATATATTTTGCCAATAGCAATAAGGATTGTTCTTTTACTAACGAGACAGGGCTATCTGATAAATAGACCAAGTAATCGACTAACGTTTCCATGATTGGTCGATCTAATGAAGGAAGAATAGGTAAATTCTCAACCGGTTTACTATTCGACATCAGTCTTTGTAGATAACCATATATTTCAGGCCAAAGCTCTTCTTCAACATAATTTTCTGTTAGAAGTGGAATGATGTCTTCAAGATGTTCGATATATGAACTCGGATAATTACTACTTACTATATCATGAGCGAATACTTTAAATGCCTTATTTGATGAGATTTCGGGATTGATTCGCTTTAGTGCACTAAACGCATTGATTCTTGTTCCTCCATCATAGTATTTGACCCAGCCCGATTCGCTCGATAGCTCAATACTTTTATTGGCTAAACTAGTTGCCAGTTCAGTGTTTCCTAACGTTAAGGCGGCTTCACTTAGTTTGGCATAGAAATCTGATTCCTTCCTTCCAATTCTAGCTAGTTTGGTAACTTCTTCAATTTGACTTGAAGACAATAAAGGAGTTATTTTTTCAATAACTTTTGACCAATTAAAAAATGAATTTGCCTGATCTTCTTCTTGAATAATTTTCTTGAAATCATCAAAATTTGTAACACGTTCTAGCACTTCACTTTCATCAATCCTTTCATGATCTGTCTTTAAAGCCAATGTATTAGAAGAGCTTGACGACCTATCTCTTTCATTCTTTGCAGGTATATTAAACGATGAATAATAGTCTTCTGCTTTTAGTCCTTTTGATTTATAGAAGTCATCAATTTCAGAGAGTAAGTAATGTCTGGTTTCTTCGTAAGCTTTAATTTCTATTGCCGAAATTATGGCTTGTGCGTACTCTAATAAAAACCGTTCTTTTAAGATTTCATGCCCTTTTTCTAGGATAGATTTGAGCAGAGAAGAATCGGCAGATTCAGCAAGAAGCAGATATAGATTACTATATAGTTGAACAATACTTTTGAACTCTTCCTCACTTTTTGTTCGTAGGACGAAATGTTTGATAAAAAGGGTAATGGTATCTTTAAAATCAATCAGATCATTTTTTAATTGCCAGATAGTCTGTTCAAGACCATCGTTCAAATTATGTTCATATGTGACTGCTAATAACTCTTCAGAAGCTTTCCAATAAGCTCTTCCTTCCGTGGTTTCTTTAATATGATTTAAATGAGATAAAAACCACTTTATTCTTTCGGAAGCTTTAAATGGGTCTTTATGATTTATTTTTCTTAACCATTCAATCCATGTACTAAATTGATAGTCTTTTCGATAACCTACTCCAATAGATTCTTGAATTGCTTGTTTGAGCCATTTTTCAGCTTCCTCCAACTCGTCTAGAATGAACCACACTCTTGAGTGAGCCAAACATTCGGTTATACGGCCATCTATATCATGATCATCCAACATGGAATTCTCCAAGGATTTCAACTGTATTACTGCTTTTTCAGCATCAAACCCATTATTCAAAAGGGATTTTATGATTTTCCGTTGGATACTTGTGCTCCAATATTTTGGAAAATTTTGAAACTCGCCAAATAAATAATCTCCTAATAATTCTAGTTTTTCAGAGCCCAATTCGGAAACTGCCAATATTAAAAAATCAAAATATTGTCCTTTTGCCTGTGTCAGCTTATACCAATATCTGTTTCGGTGAGATATTTCTTTGTAGTAAAACCGAACTATTGGACATACTCTTTTTATCGGATCACCAACCACTGGTGTTTGAAGAATCCCTTCCGCTAGAATTTGAGTTGTAATACATAACATTCGTTCAAACTCTACTAAAACTTCTTCATCAGTGCCTTTTGCAACAGTTGGGATAGCAGACGTAATGGACACTCCTTTTCCACATAGATTAAGTAACTTGTTAAGTTTGATTAATGGTAGGAAGGCGTCTAACGAATCATCATATCCCAACTGGTCTTTACCTACATTAGATGGTTGTTCGACTTCCTTAATCCAACTATATGTTTCATTTAAGTCATTGGTGACTTTATAAACTAAATCGGCAATGAATATTTTGCCAATGGGTTTTGTCTCCTCTTTAGTAAAAAGAGTGGTTAACAATGACAAATATTCATTCGCTCTACTATTATCTTTTAAGTCAAGGCATTGCTCAATAGCGTATTTTAAAAGTTGGAAAAGAGAATTCCTTCCTCTTGAAGACGTAGAATCTATTTTTTCTGTGACTTTATTAAAATCATCCCACTTGTTTTGATCAACTAGACTATAACCAAGGTTCGAGAGCAACCTTAACAGTAAATCAGATTCTTTTTCTTCAAACCTGTTTTCACGGATGCTACCTGAGAATTGAATTTTCTCAATAATTGAGAAAATATTCTCAGTCGTTTCAAAAAAAGGAGATGTATAAACCCATTCTTCTAAAGAGTCTCTTATTTCCTCGTATCTATGAGAATCATCAATGTGTATCCCGGAATCTTTAATGATTTCTGGATAAGCTAAATTGTATAAAGTTGCTCCTTCGGATTTGTGTCCAAATTCAATAAATAAACGACACGCTTTGAATGCATACGATTCGTTACAATGTATGGTGTTACCAGTTCTTAGATAATCTCTTGCTAAGTCAAATTTATTTAAGAATAAGAGTTCTTCTGTAAATGATCCAGGATCAATATTGAATAACCTCCTTTCGATTTCTGCTAATGAGAACAGGTATCTTACAAGAACTTTAATGTCCTTCTTTTGTCTGGCTATTTCTACACCTAATTTTGCATCCTGCTTAATTTCCTCTGCTGGTCGGAAGTTAAGTAGTTGCTCAGTAAAGCTATCTGGTGTAACTACTGAAATAAAACTATCATATTGCTGAGCTTGAAATAAATGGTGATTCTGTTTCCAAGGTTTCTCAAACTCTGACTTTACATAAAATTCAGCAAGTTGATTGTGAAAGTCAATATTAACATTTGGATCAGGCTCTCCTGTTAAATAGTCCAAAGAAGTTTGATCAAGGAGAAATTGTTTAAAGGAATTATGGAAAAAAGACAAAGACTTTTCAGTCTCATTAAATAGAACTCTAGCTTTTTCATGGAACGATTTTAAAACACTACGATCAAATCCCCATTCCTGAATAAACTTAAGGTTGATTGAACCATTAATTCTTGCAATTAAACCTAAGAATTGAATTAAGCTGTGTTCATTTTCAATAGGCTCCCATATTTTTTTATAGTAAGTATCAATGCTACCATCAATAGATACAAAAGATTCGATTGTATCATCAATAGAATCTGCAGCATAGATTTTTTCCATTAGGTAGGATAGGTATAATGGGTGACCTTGCGACTTCTCAAAGACTGCAAGTCTTTGAGAAGTATTAAGTTCTATAGAGGAATCAAAATTGTCAATGTACTTATATACATCTTCCTTTTTAAGTGAATCAATCTGAATAGTCCTATTTCCACTATTAAATTCAGATTTAATTTCTTGTTGAAGATCTTCCAATTCATAAGATTGACTACCTAAAATAATAAAGACTCCCTTAGGCAACAATTTTGGTGGCGGTAACTCTTTTAGAAAGCTATCCGAAATTCTCTTATACTCTCTTGGTATATGGTCTAATCCGTCAATTATTAGAATTGTCTTTTTACTATTCTTTATAAAATCTTCACCAAGTTCTCTAAGCTGTTCTTCAAAGACTTTTTTCAAAAATATAGAGTCATGATAGGGTAAAATATTCTTCTTGTAAAAGCCTTTTTCTTTAAGCTGAAAAACTAAATCGAAATATAGCACTGAAGATTTACCTCTTTCTGGATATATCAGGGAAGACGGGTTTCTAAAATCAAAAGCATAATATTTGATAACACGGGATTCTATATTTCTCGACCATTCTGAAAGCAGAGTTGACTTTCCTGAACCAGGTCCTCCTTGCAAAAAAAGATAGCCGCCTTCGTGCTCAGAGAGCTTCGAGTTCAATGAGTTAATTGTTGATTGAATAGGTTGATATCTTTGTTTATCGACTATCAACTCATGATTGAAAATTGTTTTAAATCTGTCTGACCAACCTAAACGTTGAATTATCTTTTGCCGTGAAAACTCAATATTCCTGTCAGTACCACCAGCTTCCTCCCATAAAAATCTAGTAAGACGTACTAAGTCTTCATCTTCTTTAGAATACGGTGTCTTCTTAACTTCAAAATCTTTTTTCTGATAACTATGCTGAAAATCAAAGCAAGAAATGAAATCTTCGAATTCTGAAGCATTGAGATTTGCCTCTTTTCTGAGTTCCTCCAGAATTGGTTTCCATTTATCATCAACTAACTGATTCGATTTGATCTTTGCCCAAGCCTCAGAAAGAAAATCGGAAAACGAACCAATGTTTGTATCTCCATCCTTCACAATGTCATGTGAAGAAGCTGGTTTATTTGTTATTAAGTGAGGTTTTATTTCTTTACTGGGATTGGCTGATTTTAAGTTCTCCCAACTAGAAGTGATAAGAGGTAATAACTCCTTAAACTTTGCAAAGGATATGTTCGCATCAGCAATTGTCCATTTTACTTGGTATGCATGAATTTCTGAATGAGTAGAATATTGTATATCATCTAGTTTTTCAGCCTTGGGGTCTGCTATTCGTATCCATTCAAGCTTTTTATTTATTAGATTCAAATAGACAAACCAAGCGAATTCATCAAATTGCGGCAAATAGCCTCCCATTGCTGCTCTTTCTCCACTTGCTGATACTATTTCTTCACTCATTTTTATTATTAATCAATGTGTTTTTGACAATAAAAATAGCTCTTTTGATTTTTTTAGTGTTTGCCTGTGTGTGGACAAAAACCAAATGTGCCGTAGAGATACAATAAGTGAAAGAAAATGTTTCTTTCATAATTTATCAAAAATCTAATAAATTTAAAGTTTTTTCAAAATTACAAATATAATTTGGATACAAATTTCAAAGGAACGGGTATCCTCCAATAATAAAACACATCATAAATTTAATATCAATTCCATACACTTTCCATAAAATTGATTCGATGTTCCTGATTAGGTCTGTAATAATTATTAAAAACTTCAATACTTTTATGACCGGTATAACTCATTATAACCTTATCCGGCACCCCTTCATTTTTCATTATTGTGATAAATGATCTCCTAGCGGTATGGGAACTTATTCGATCCGAAAAAGTGGATTCAGTTTCAACTATATCATTTCCGTATCGCATCGTTTTTTTAATAATTTGATTATATCCCATTTTTTCAAAAAGTTCCTTTAAGTAATCATTAAACTTTTGATTTGAAATTTTCGGTAATTTATATTCATACTTCTCCAATATCTCTTTTGAATATTTATTAAGGGGAATAGATAATGATTTTGACTTATCTTTTGCATCAATAACATTTATAAAACCATCTACAACATCATTTTTTTTAACCCTAGAGTAATTGGAAAAACGCATACCGGAACAGCATCCAAAAACAAAGAGGTCACGAATTTTTATCAGCTTTTCATTATCGCCTAGATCAAATTCGTAAATTTCATCTACTTGTTTTTTAGTGAGAGCAATTTCATCTGTTTTGAAACGCTTTATATTTTTAAACTCTCTGAATTTATTGTTATAAGTGTACTTATTTGAAAACGCCCAATTCATAAATGTCTTGAATAGACCGACATTCCTACTGAGTGTATTTGCTGAATGTTCCTTTACCTCTACGCAATAGCTTATAAAAGCATTATAAAAATTTTTATCGATGGTATTGAACCGTAATTTAAATGACTTATGCTCTTGAAAATCTTTTAGCAATTTTTTATTGTATTCATACCTATTAATTGTAGTCTGAGTATTTGCTTGATCAGATTTATCCTCTCTTTTATCTTTTAGGAAAAGTTCATAAACTCTAAAGAAGTCATTTGTATTCTTACTTACTTTTTTGAATTCGATATTGAACTCCTCTTTAGCCATTTCTATGGTTAACTTTTCATTGATGGTTTTGTATCGACTAATCAGTTCAATAAAAAAATTAGAGTATCTGGACAATTGAGTATCTATAGATCTACGTAATTCTGCATCTTTTTTTCTTCCAGATAAATTGGCTGGTCTTTTATTTTTAAAATCCCAATCTTTCGGATGAATTTTTTCTCCCGTAGAATACACAAAAGTTTTTCCTTCGTCTTTAAAAGAGGCGGTAAAAAAAATAAGGGATTTAGCATCTTTATTTGGATATTTTAATCGAAATGAGAAGTTCATAAAAATAAGTAGGTGTCGAATTAGGTGTTATAAATGTTGTATTTTAATAGTATTTAAAGATATATTAAATAATACAATTATTCTAATTATCAGTAAAATTAAGTGCTATCACTAACATTACAGCTAATATCACAAAATAGGTTCAAAACCCTCTTTCTCCGCTGAAAAGCCCGTAAACGCAATGTTTACGGGCTTTTTTCATTTTTTGGGGCATATTGGTGCACACATTTTTTCTAAGTTATTATTCAACTTAAATAACTAACTGATAATTCTCAAGTAAATAAGTTTTCACTAGTGCTGAAAACAAAGCAGTTTTCAAGTATTTCCAAAATATGAATACGATATAAAAGTCGTGAAAAATTACAACCTGATTTATATCATAATCTAAGCTATCTCTATGACGTAATTTTGCCTCATAATTAAAACTTAGAATTATGACCTTGTACGCAAAATTAAATCAGGACTTTTCAAAAAATTATATAGCAAATTCTACCTTGGGAATCATTCTTTCCACGTGTATTGGTTCAATTGCCGTGATGACTTCTTTAATGAACGGAAACGGAATTCTTGAAATGATTCTTGTTTTTGTAAGTGTAGCTACTTGTAGTATTCACAATGCCTCTATCCTTACGCTACAAAAAGCTGAATTGGTATTCAATTTATTAATGGCTAGCATACTCATTAACACACTAATAATTCTGGGCAACGGACTACTCTAAACAAAAAAACCACAATGTCTTCTTTAGTTTCAAAATATAATGTTGCAGGACCAAGATATACAAGCTATCCAACTGTCCCTTACTGGAAAAATGAATCATTTTCACCTAAAGAGTGGGAAAAGACCTTGCAGAAAAGTTTTAAAGAGAGCAATGCTGCTGAAGGAGTAAGCCTTTACATTCATTTACCTTTTTGTGAAAGCCTATGTACTTTTTGTGGTTGCAACAAACGTATTACAAAAAACCACGGTGTTGAGACTCCATACTTGCAATCGGTTTTAAAAGAATGGAAGTTGTATCGACAACTTTTTGATGAAAAACCCATTATAAAAGAGTTGCACTTAGGAGGAGGGACACCTACATTCTTTTCTGCTGAAAATTTAAAGACATTGCTCGACGGAATTTTTGAACATTCCATTAAAGCCGAAAAAGCAGAACTAAGTTTTGAAGGTCACCCAAATAATACCACCGAAGCACATTTACACATGCTTGCCTCACTAGGGTTTAACCGGGTAAGCTTTGGCGTGCAGGATTATAATGAAACGGTACAAAAAGCCATTCACCGTATCCAGCCCTTCGAAAACGTGAAAAAAGCGACAGAAAACTCAAGAAAAGCTGGGTACACCTCTGTGGGCCACGATATTATTTTTGGACTCCCATTTCAGAAAAAAGAGCACATTATTCACACCATTGAACGTACCAAAGAACTTATGCCAGACCGCATTGCCTTTTACAGCTATGCACATGTTCCTTGGATAAAAGGTAACGGTCAACGTGGTTTTAAGGACGAAGACCTTCCTTCTGCTTCAGAGAAAAGGGAGCAATACGAAATTGGCAAAAAAATGTTGCTTGAAGCTGGTTACGTAGAAATAGGAATGGACCATTTCGCCTTAAAAACCGATAGCCTCTACAAAGCTGTTGAAACCAAAACCATACACCGTAATTTTATGGGCTATACATCATCAAAAACACAGGCTATGATAGGGCTGGGCGTTTCGTCCATTAGTGATAGTTGGTACAGTTTTGCTCAAAATGTAAAAACCGTAGAAGAATACCAAAAACAAGTTGAAGATGGCATAATACCTGTGTATCGCGGTCATATTCTTACTAAAGAAGATTTAACCATAAGAAAGCATATTCTAAACCTAATGTGCAAATTAAAAACCTCTTGGAGCAGTAAAGAGGGTTGGTTTACAGAACTTCCGGATATTTTGATAAACTTAAAAGAAATGGAAACGGATGGCCTAATTGAAATTGAAAGCAATGCGCTTTATATTACCGAAAAAGGGCGCCCGTTTGTTCGGAATGTATGTATGGCTTTCGATCTATTATTGCAACAAAAACAACCTGAAACACAATTATTTTCAATGACTGTATAACATTAAAAACTAATAATTATGAGTATAACAGAAGAAAAAACAATAGCCGATATTGTTGCCGAAAACATTAAAACCTCTCACATATTCAAAAAATACGGAATCGATTTTTGCTGTGGTGGTGGGGTATCAGTACAGAAAGCTTGTGAAAAGAAAGGCATAGACTATGTAACTATAGCTGAAGAACTTCGCCATTTTGATATAGAAGTTGAAGAAAATTACGATTATATTAATTGGCCGCTCGATGTATTGGTAGACCATATCGTTTCCGTTCATCATTTATATGTAGAGGAAAATATCCCTTTACTGCTTCAATACGCTGAAAAAGTGGCAAAAGTACACGGCCATCATTATTCAGAATTAATACAAATTCGTGAACTCTTCATTGAACTTTCTAAAGAGCTTTCTGCACATATGAAAAAGGAAGAATTGATTCTTTTTCCATTCATTAAAAAAATGACACTTGCCGAAAAAGCGGGAATACCGCTAGATGTTCCACATTTTAGAACCGTAGAGAATCCTATCGCAATGATGGAAGATGAACACGAAAATGCCGGTGACATTTGTAAGGAGATTGCAAAACTCACTAATAATTACACGCCACCAGAAAATGCTTGTAATACATTTAGGGCTTTATATGATAAGCTGGAAGAGTTTGAGCAAGATTTACATACCCACATCCATTTAGAAAACAACATTTTGCATCCTAAAGCATTAAAATTGGAAAAAGAATTAAGGGATTAAGTAGAAGCTTGACTAGCTTACACTTAAAGTTTGGTTTAGTAGAAAAGGGAAGTTGAAAATAATTCAACTTCCCTTTTAGTTTTTTAACGGCTAAATGACCAAACAGTGATTATTATCCTCAAAAAAAACAAAGATATTAATAAGCTTGCTCAACCTCACTTTTTGTTGTGCGGTGGTCGTTCGTTTTTTTTAGGCTCGTCGTTTTTTTTAGGCTTGTTGTGCACCATCCCCTTTTTGCTTTTATCCTTTTTATTTACAAGTTTTACAACAGTGAAAATAACGGCAAGAAGTACCAAACCACCAAGGATAGTGAGTATTAAACCGCTATCGTTCCAAGCATTTATAAAAATTGCTGTTTTCATAATTGAATGTTTTTAATTACTTTTTTTTATCGCTATTTACCATATTGAAAACAAGAGCAACAAGAACGACACAAACAACTCCAAAAACTACGATAATCGCTGTTCCCATTCCCCAATCTACTAACGGTATGACTGTATTTAACATAATTAAAATTTTTATTGATTAGTATTTATTTCAGTGTTCATGTTTTCTGAAACAACATGACAATTATAATTTGCGTTTACCATTTCCACAGCTGGCTTTGGTGATATATACGGGATTCCCAAGCCCAATCCCCTAATAATGAACAAACAGCCAATAAGCACAACAAATACTGGTATAGCTTTGCGAATGCGCTGTCTAACCTGTACATTCAAGAAATTTCCCAAATAAATCGCACTGGTCATTAGCGGGATGGTGCCTAGTCCAAAAATTGCCATATACAAACTTCCTTGTAGTGCATTTCCGGAAGCAATGGCACCAAAAACAGCCATATAGACCAGGCCACATGGTAAAAACCCATTTAAGAATCCGATAGTTAAAAATGTATCGGGCGATTTCTTCTTTAATGCAGCCCCTAATTCACTTTTTACTTTTGAAATAATTTTAAATAGCGGTTTTGAAAAATTATATTTCTGAAACGTTCTATACGGAAGCAAAACAACGATAACCATTAAAATACCTATCGCAATGGTTAATTGTTGTTGCATACCAAACAGGTAAAAGCTTTTGCCCAACAAACCAAATAAAAGTCCGATTATCGAGTATGCGAAAATTCTACCAGAGTGATAAAGGAATATTTGTCCTACCTTTTTCACTGGTTTTTTATGATCTACCGGTAATAAAAATGCAATGGGGCCGCACATTCCCACACAGTGGAAGCTTCCCAATAAGCCGAATATGAGTGCTGATACTAGCATTTTATTTATTAATTAAAACCTATCTATGTGGGTAAAAAGGTTTTTAATAGACTATTTCTTCTTTATACAAATACTTTTTCCCTTCGTAATCCCAGGCAATATTTATGTTCCAACGACCGCCCAACAATCGCTTGTTAGGTATGAGCAAATTTGAACCAGAGAATTTCAACGGAAGTTGAAAGTCCAGTTTTTTGTTGGACGGTCTGTACAGGAACACAGTCCCCGAAACGTTTTCAGGGTTTATTTCTTTTGGAAAGGAAAGTAGCCAACCTTCATCGGTTTTCTTTCCTTTTATTTTCTCGGTCAATAATTTTAAATTTTCTTCGGCATCTATTTCTTGTTGAAATGCGAGTTCTTTTTTATAATACTCTTCCACTACCAAATCGTAACTGTATTTATCGTTGGTACTCATTTTTATCACAAAAAACATGATAAAACAAATAAAGGCTGCGATACCAATTACAATTCCTGTTCCCCAATTTATTTTCATAATACGTGCCCGTAAACCGGGTGTTTTTTTATTAAACTCAATATGTTTTAGGATAGCACTGTTTTATCAATGCTTTGCCTTGACAATTTATATTACTTATAACTTCTTGGCCCTAAAAAGGCTGCCGTAGTGGTTTCTATCAACTCGTCACCACTATATACGCCTATTTTCACTTTATCTTTGTCGCCATTAAGAGCACTAGCATTTATTTCTATAAAAAGTGTACCCTCTGCCAAGCCTTGTTTTGGAACCTGAAATTCATCTTGGGTTACCAATTTGACAGTTCCCTTATGGGAAAGCAATTTAAAATGAACATCGTTAACTTCTTCAGTTGTTTTGTTGATCAATTTGAAAGTGAATACGTTGCTAATAATATTATTGTCTTTATGTTCATACAATTGCCCAGGAAGTCTCAATACTCTTGCTTCTACATCATTTCTAAGAAAAAGCATACCTACCAAGACGCCAATTAAAATTAACAATACGGCAGTGTACCCTTTTAACCTAGGGGTAAATTTAAATTTTGTTTTCTTTTCAATATTTTCTTCACTTGCATAGCGAATCAATCCTTTTGGTAAATTTACCGCTTCCATAATACTGTCGCAGGCATCAATACATGCGGTACAGTTTACACATTCCAGTTGGGTACCATTACGGATATCGATACCCGTTGGACACACGTGAACGCATTGGAAACAATCTATGCAGTCCCCTTTTCCAGAAGTTTCCCGGTCTTCTTTTTTATTGAATTTTGCTCTTCCTTTTTCCTTTTCACCCCGTTTATGGTCATAAGCAACAACAATACTTTTATTATCCAAAAGAACCCCTTGCAACCTGCCATAAGGACAAGCAATGATGCAAACTTGCTCTCTAAACCAAGCAAATACAAAATAAAACACACCCGTAAAGATTGTTAGGGAAATAAGGGTGTTCCAGTTTTCTGTTGGGCCTTCCTGAATGTATTCCAATAACTTATCACTTCCTATTAAATATGCTAAAAAAACATTTGCAATTAAAAATGAAATGATAAAAAAGATAAACCACTTTAATCCTTTTTTTCTAATCTTTTCAGCATTCCAAACTTGTTTATCCAACCGAATTTGCTTCCCCCTATCCCCTTCAATGGCATATTCAATTCTTCTAAAAACCATTTCAAGAAAAATGGTCTGTGGACAGATCCATCCACAAAAAATCCGCCCGAAAGCAACAGTAAAAAGGATAATAAAAACTACCCCGATGAGCATAGAAATAACAAAAAGGTGAAAATCTTGTGGCCAAAACGGAAATCCGAAAATATTGAATTTCCTTTCCAATACATTAAACAAAAGAAACTGGTTGCCATTTATTTTTATAAATGGTGCGGCAAACAAAAAAGCCAACAAAAAATAGCTTACATATTTACGGTACTCATATAACTTGCCCGAAGGCTTTTTGGGGTACACCCAAGAGCGTTTTCCTTCTTTATCGATTGTACCGATACTGTCCCTAAATGATTCGTCTTTTGGAGCTTCCAATATTTTTGTTTTTTATGATACCTACAAGATTTATTAAAACCCTGTAGGTATTTTTGGATATATAAAACCTGCTATTCTTTTACAACATCTCCCGTTACAGGCTGGTCCTCAATCTTCATTTGAATTTTAGTAGAATCGATTATTTTCACTTCAACTTCTTCCACTGGAGCATTAGGGTCTATCCAAAGGTCCCCTTCGGGCTCTTTTGGGTCTGCAGGTGTAGTACCATGTAAACTTAAAACGTAACTTGACACCTGTGCCATTTCACTGGGTTTTAAATCGGTTTTCCAAGCTACCATCCCTTTACCGTCTCGTCCCCCTTCTGAAACTGTATTAAACACGTTTTTTATTCCACCGCCCAAAATCCAATAATCATCTGTTAGGTTGGGGCCAATTCCACCTCCACCATCTACTTTATGGCAAGCAATACAATTAGCTTCAAAGACAGTTTTTCCGGCTGCAATGTCTTGTTTTCCTGTTAGTATTTCTACCGTATTTACATCGATTAAATCTTTAGCGGTCTTTTTGTACTCTTCTATCTCTGCCCTAGCTTCAGCTACGGCAATTTCATATTCTTGATCTTGATCAATCCCATCAAAAATATGATACCGTACCATATAGACCACTGCAAAAATTATGGTTGCATAGAACATATATACCCACCAAGGTGGCAAGGTGTTATCCAGCTCGCGGATACCATCGTAATTGTGATCCAGGACAATTTCTTCTTCTTTTTCCAATGGTTTTTTTGCCAGTAACTTTTTATAGGTATTTTTAAACCAGTTGTTTTCTTTTCTTTGTTCTTCAGCTGCTAAAAATTTTGCTTGCGCTTCTTCATTCAATCCCCTAAACAGAATACTTTTTAATGTTTCTGAAATAACTTCAATAGCAATGGCAAAAACGAAGACCAAGCCCAAGACCGCCCAAATGACCGGATATTTAACAATGGCCCAGGTATCACCAGATTCCACTGTAAATTCCAGTAGGAAAAATGCGAGGACCATAAAGCCTATAATTCGTAAATAAGATGCTGTTGTTTTCATAATGGCTAGTTATTTTTACCGTTTTTAACACTGTCTCCAGGCAATTCCAACGGAAGGTTGCTTACTTCTTTTATGTGCTCTTTTTTTGCTGTGAAGACCCACCAAAACAGGGCAACAAAAAAGATGAAAAATATGAGCAGGGAAATAATGGGGTATATTGAAACCCCATCAATACTTTCTAGGTTTCCTTTGATGAATTTTAACATAATTAGTCGTTTTGGGCTGAAGCTTCCTCAGCTGTTTTTACTTTAATATCTGTACCTAAGCGTTGTAGGTATGCTATTATAGCTACAATTTCCCTATCACGCATTTCAACAAAATCTTCTCCGTTTTCTTCTGCGTATTGTTTGTCCGCTTCATACGTTTTGGCAAAATCTGGGTCGCTGTAAAGGTTCTTTTCTATTTTGGTACCTTGTTCCATCATGGATTGTTGTGCGTTAGCTATTTCTTCTTCAGTATAAGGTACACCCAAGGTTACCATAGCTTCCATTTTGGTTTCGGTATTGCTTTTATCCAATTCGGCATTGATGAGCCATTTGTACGAAGGCATAATGGAACCGGAAGAGGTACTCTGTGGATCATACATATGGTTTAAGTGCCAATTGTCACTATACTTTCCACCCACACGCAAGAGGTCGGGGCCTGTGCGTTTACTTCCCCATAGGAACGGGTGATCGTACACATATTCACCGCTTTTTGAGTATTCACCATATCGTTCCACTTCACTACGGAATGGACGCACCATTTGTGAATGGCAGGAAACACAACCTTCACGAATGTAAATGTCTCGACCTTCCAATTCTAATGGTGAATATGGTTTTACACTTGAAATTACAGGCACATAATCATCTACTAACAGAGATGGTATTATTTGTACTGCACCTCCAATTAATATGGCTATGGTAGCAAAAATAGTTAGTTTTACTGGTCTTCTTTCCAACCACGTGTGATAGCCTTCTTTCGCCGTACGATGTTTAGTTACTTTTTGTAATGGCGCAGCTTCTGCCAGCTCATCGGTTACTTTGCTTCCTTTACGAGCAGTCATTATAATATTGTAAAGTGCTATAAAAGCTCCGATGATAAATAGACTTCCTCCAATAGCACGCATCCAATACATTGGTATGATTTCGGCTACGGTTTCCAAGAAGTTTCCGTAAGTAAGGGTTCCGTCTGGGTTAAATTGTTTCCACATAGAAGCTTGAACAAATCCAGCAACATACATTGGCAATGCATACATTATAATACCCAATGTACCTATCCAAAAATGCGTATTGGCTAGCTTAATGGAATATAGTTTCGTTTTAAAAAGTCTAGGCACCAACCAATACACCATCCCAAAGGTTAAGAAACCATTCCAAGCTAACGCACCTACGTGAACGTGAGCAATGATCCAGTCGCTAAAGTGCGCAATGGCATTTACGTTTTTAAGTGAAAGCATTGGACCCTCGAACGTTGCCATACCATAACCGGTTATGGCCACTACCATAAATTTTAAAACTGGGTCGGTACGTACTTTGTCCCAAGCTCCCCTTAGCGTCAACAGTCCATTAATCATACCTCCCCAAGATGGAGCAATTAACATAACAGAAAAAGCAACACCTAAATTCTGCGCCCAATCTGGTAATGATGAATACAATAAGTGGTGAGGACCTGCCCAAATATAAATGAATATTAATGACCAAAAGTGAACAATGGACAGCTTATAGGAATATACTGGACGGTTGGCTGCCTTTGGTACAAAATAATACATTAAGCCCAAAAAGGGAGTGGTTAAGAAAAACGCCACGGCGTTGTGTCCGTACCACCATTGTACCAAAGCATCTTGCACACCGGCATAAAATGAATAACTTTTTAATGCACTAACTGGTAATTCGATACTATTAACAATATGCAATACAGCAACCGTAACAAAAGTCGCCAGGTAAAACCATATTGCAACGTATAAGTGACGCTGTCTCCTTTTTAAGATAGTTCCGATTAAGTTGGCCCCAAATGCCACCCAAATTAAGGCAATGGCAATATCGAAAGGCCACTCTAATTCGGCATATTCCTTTGAAGTGGTATAGCCTAACGGAAGTGTAATTGCGGCTCCAACAATAATAGCTTGCCAGCCCCAAAAGTTTAGGTTACTTAGCCAATCTTTCCACATCCTGGCTTTTAATAATCGTTGTGTGGAATAGTAAACACCGGCAAAAATGGCATTCCCCACAAAAGCGAAAATTACGGCGTTTGTATGCAAGGGTCGTAATCGACCAAAACTTAACCAGGAAATTCCATCGGTAACATTAGGAAATAAAAACATGAAGGCTAGTAAGAGTCCTATACTCATACCAACAATACCCCAAAACATAGTGGCATTGACAAACTTTTTTACGATTTTGTTATCGTAATAAAACTGTTCTGTTTGCATAATAGTTAGTGTTTCTTCCCGCATTTCGCGAGATTTTTAAATATTTGAATTGACTTTGTTTTCTTTTGTTTTTGATATGGAAGGTTCTTCTTTTACAAGTTCATCTTCAAACAACATGCGAACTGAAGGTGTATACGTATCATCATACTGCCCCTTTTTTACCGAAATAATGAAAGCGATAAAAAAAACGATAGCAACTAGAACACTTATGCTCAATAACACGTAAATAATACTCATACCTAATCTTAATTATGGTGTAAAACTACTTTTGGAACGATAAAAAAAATATGACATTCGTCAGCTTTGCTTATTTATATTCATTCTTAATTTTCTACTGATATATTGGGTAAAAAGGGTAGTAAATACCACAATGCTAATACTACTTAAAGGCATTAAAATAGCCGCAATAACGGGTTTTAAATGCCCCGTAACCGCAAAAGAAAGTCCAACTAAATTATACAGTAACGAAAGCAAAAAAGCCCATTTAATAATCTTGATACTTTTCTGTGAAAGGGTGATATACTGCACCAAATTTTTAAAGACCGAAGCATCCAAAATACCGTCACAAGCAGGTGAAAAAACGTTTATGTTTTCTGAAATAACAACTCCCACATCACTCTGTTTTAAAGCTCCAGCATCGTTTAGACCATCACCAATCATCATTACGGTTTTACCAGATTGTTGGCATTTTTTTATAAATTCAAGTTTATTTCCTGGTTTTTGATTGAAAATAAGCTCTGTTCCGCTGGGTAGTAATCTTTCCAATCGTTCACGTTCCCCATCATTATCCCCAGAAAGAACTGTGACTTCTTTATTTTTACTCAATTCTTCAAAAACCTCAGCAACCCCATATCTGTATTCATTTTCGAAAACATAGCAGCCTTTATATTCCTCGTTACTACTAATATGAACTGTTGTTTTCTTGTGTTCTTCTAAAAGTTGTTGTTGTTTTTCAGAAGTATTTTTCACGTAAGTAAAGGAACCTACTTTTATAGTTGCATTATTTGCCTCAGCAAACATCCCCTTCCCTACTTCTTCTTCAAATTGGTCAAGGGTATGAATGTTATGTTTATCCAAGATATCGTATAAAGACCGGCTTAGAGGATGGTTCGATGCACGCAGGGTGCTTGTTAACAGTTGTTTTTCTTGTTTTGTGAGTTCAGTTCCTTCATAGGTTATTGTATTTTTTCGGTTTGTGGTGAGCGTTCCCGTTTTATCAAATACCACCATATCCACTTTTGCCATTTGTTCAATTATGGAAGCTTCTTTCAAATAAAATTTATTGTTTCCGAAAATGCGCAACAAATTCCCTAACGTAAAAGGCGCGGCCAACGCAATTGCACACGGACAAGCCACGATCAATACTGCTGTAAACACATTAAATGCTTTTGAAGGATCTACCACCATCCAAAATAAAGTAGAAAGAAAGGCAATACTCAATACCGCCACCGTAAACCGTTTGCTAATGCTATCGGTTAAAGATTGGAAGATTCCCGTTTTATCTTTACTGAACACTTCATTACTCCAAAGTTGAGTTAAATAGCTTTGTTCTACTGGCTTTAAAACTTCTACTTCCAGTATTCCGTTTTGTTGTTTTCCACCGGCATATAATTTGTCGCCAGATTGTTTGGAAACGGGCTCTGCTTCGCCGGTTACAAAACTATAATCGATAAGGGCGTTTCCTTTTATTAAAATAGCATCTACAGGAAGGAGTTCGTTATTTCGAATAAGCAACCGATCGCCTTTTTGTATTTTATAAACTTCGGCCTGTTCTTCTTTAACAGTTCCTTTTTTGTTTTTTATTAAACGTGTTACTGCAATTGGGAAATATGATTTGTAGTCCCGTTCAAAAGACAAATACGAATATGTTTTTTGCTGAAAAAACTTCCCCAATAACAAAAAGAAAATAAGACCTGTTAGACTATCAAAAAAGCCAGTGCCCCAATCCATGATAATTTCTAGCGTACTTCTTATAAAAAGTACAGCAATACCAATGGCAATAGGTACATCAATGTTTAAAATACCAGACCGTAGCCCTTTGTAAGCCGAAGTAAAGTAATCCCGACCAGAATAAAACACTACAGGTACCGAAAAGGCAAACATTAACCATCGAAACATGTTTTTAAATTGGTCCAACCAAAACTCCTGTACTTCAAAATATTCTGGAAACGACAGAAACATCACGTTACCAAAAGCAAAACCCGCAACACCAAGTTTATAGATAAGGCTGCGGTCAATATGTTTTTCTTTCTTTTCTGAATTTTCAAGTGATATATAGGGTTCGTAGCCAATACGACTGAGTAAAAGAACCAATTCTTTTAAATTAGTATTTTCAGCAGAAAAAGTGATACGAACTGTTTTTTCGGGAAAATTGACTTGTGAAGTCTTCACCGCGCTGTTGAGCTTATTCAGGTTTTCCAACACCCAAATACAACTGCTACAATGAATGGAAGGAATTAAAAAAGAAACAATCTGTGTGGTACCATTGTCAAATTCCAATAGTTTTTCCACAATAGAAGCATTGTCAAGAAAGTCGAATTTCCCTTCAATTTCCTGCGGGGAAATACCTGGATTTTCATCCAGGTCGTAATAATAACCTAAGTCGCTTTCCTGAAGAATATCAAAAACCGTTTTACAGCCGTGGCAACAAAACGTTTTTTCTTTGTGTTCGATAACAGTGTCTACACACGGATCCCCACAATGGAAACAGTTTGTCATTCAATTAAAATTTGCTCATTATACCTATTACAAAGGTGCTATTGAACGGTATTTAAAAAAATGATAATTGTCAGTTACTGCTTATTATTTCCAAAAGGGGTCGTTATAATCGGTCTTGGGAGTATCGTCTATATGAAGTTTTTCTATGGTTTTAAGTTGCTCAGCAGTCGCAACTTTCTGAATTTCATTGAACATAATTCGTTCTTCAAAGCGTATATGCGCTTGCAACTCTTCTTCTAAAAGGCGTAAGGATTTTTTGGGATCAATAGTATCTTTAAATAGTTTTTCAATGCGTTCGTGTTCTTTTAAAGCTCGTTTTACCATTTCATCTTCTTTATCCAAAATGGGGAAAATATGTTCCTCTTCAGCTTTAAAATGAGGTTTTATTTCAGTTTCAAAAAACCAATCTGCGTATTTTTTCATACGTTCCAGAGAAATATCCGCTGAAAATCCTTTTCGTATTTTCCAGGAAAACAACAGTCCAAAATGATGTTGCCGGCTTAACGGTTTTAAAGCTTCGTGGCGTTTTATTGGTTTTGGTGTTTCCATTTTTTTGTTTTTTTATCGTATGTAGAATTAGCTTTACAGAATAAAGAATTGTGCAACTAATCATTCGGTATTTACTGTTTTAAATACGATTTAACTACTTATAAATCAGTGATAAAACAATAAAGACTTGCGTTTATAGTGTCTTTTAAATTTTACTGCAAACGTTTACAAACTTGTTATTCTTAATTTCGAAAGCGTTTATTAGCTTCTCGTTCCAATGCCTCACGATGATCTGGATGTGCTATTGTAATGAGCGCCTTGGCTCGTTGTTCCAATCCTTTTCCAAAAAGGTTTACTACACCATATTCTGTTGCTACATAGTGAACGTGCGCCCGGGTGGTGGTTACACTAGCTCCTTCTTTTAAAAATGGTGTTATTTTTGAAATCCCCTTATTGGTTACCGAAGGCATTGCAATAATTGGTTTTCCTCCTGGAGAAAGTGAAGCCCCACGAATGAAATCCATTTGGCCACCTACGCCAGAATATTGATACGTACCTATGGAATCGGCACACACTTGACCAGTTAAGTCAATTTCAATAGCACTGTTTATAGCAGTCACTTTTGGGTTTTGTCTAATAATTGCGGTATCGTTTGTGTATCCAGCTTCTTTAAAGTGAACCACAGGGTTATCATCAATAAAATCGTACAACTTTTGCGTACCCATCGCAAAACAGGTAACGATCTTGCCTGTTTTTATTTCCTTGTTTTCCCCAGTAATAATGCCTTTTTCAACTAAAGGTAAAATACCATCACTAAACATTTCAGTGTGGATACCCAATCGTTTATGGTTCGTTAAATTATTCAATACCGCATTGGGGATGTTACCAATACCCATTTGTAACGTTGCACCATCTTCTACTAGGCCAGCTACATTTTTTCCGATAATTGCCTCTACTTCTGTTGGGGTTTCAATTATAGATGCGTGTATAGGTTCATCTACTTCAATCGCTAAGTCTATGTTTTTTATATGTATGATCCCGTCACCATGGGTCCTCGGAACTTTTGGGTTAACCTGCGCCACAACTTTTTTGGCCGTTAGGATGGCCGGCAACGTGATATCGACCGAAGCTCCCAACGAACAGTACCCGTGTCTATCAGGAGGGGAAACCTGAATAAAAGCTACATCCAACGGTAAAATATTACGCCTAAACAACCAGTGTATCTCACTTAAAAATACAGGAACATAATCGCCGTAAGGGCTGTGAACACCTTTACGAACGTTGCCACCCACAAAAAAAGTGTTCAATTGAAAGGATTTGTTATAGGGTTCTTCCAAATATTTTGCTTCGCCATGCGTATGAATTTGAACTATTTCTACATTTTTTAATTCCGAATGCCTTTCACACAAGCTGTCAATTAATACATTTGGAGTCATGGCTGCGCCTTGAAAAAATACGCGATCTCCAGATTGTACGGCTGAAACAGCTTCTTGTGGATTTACTATTTTTACAATTTTATGATTCATTTTAGTTACTTTTTTAAGAATGCAAAGGTGTAAAGCCCTTAAATTTTTTGAAATGATTTTTATCATATCAAAAAACCACCTATACTTTTAAATTGTGATATAATTTTACTTTCTTTAATATAATGATTTCATTTAAAAAACACGTCCATATTGCATTGGGTTATTTTGTGCTAATTGCTATTATGGGGGTGGTCTTAAGGCTTTTTGCGGTAACCGATCTTCCTTTTAAATACCGCTACATTGTCCATAGCCATTCGCATATTGCCTTACTGGGGTGGGTTTATACTGGATTGACCACAATTTTATATTATCTGTATTTAAGGAAAAGTGGGATCTCAAAAAAATATACTTATCTATTTTGGGGTACGCAAGCAACAATTTTAGGAATGTTATTTTCATTTCCATTTACGGGTTATGCCTTGTTTTCCATAATTTTTTCCACCTTGTTTTTAATCGCTTCTTATGTGTTCGTTTTCTTTTTTCTGAAGCATACCCCTGAAAATTTAAAGTCGCTTCATTCTTACAAACTAATGCGGACAGCCGTTTGGTTTATGGTATTCTCTAGTATTGGTCCTTGGGCTCTTGGAATCATTATGAGCACCTTAGGAAACTCTTCGCCTTGGTACCGAAACGCAATCTATTTCTACCTGCATTTTCAATATAATGGTTGGTTTTTGGTGGCTTTGTGTGGAGTTTTACTACGCATATTTGAACAAAATGGTATTACCCTCTCCCAAAAGAACTTTGAGCGCTTTTATTATTTATTGAATGCAGGTGTAGTATTGACCTTTTTTATTTCCATTTTATGGATGCAGCCACATTGGTTGTTTTACATGTTAGCAATTACAGCTGCTATATTGCAAATAGGTGCTTTTTGCATTCTCTTCGGAAAAATATTATGGGAACGCTCTGTTTTACAAAAGCACATACCTAAACAAACTGGCATTATTTTAAAATTTGCCGGGTTTTGTCTTGCTGTTAAATTAACAACACAATTAATGGGCTCTTTCCCTCAAACAGCCGAAATAATTTCTGGAAATATGGATTACGTAATTAGTTACCTACATTGGGTGTTTATTGGGCTTATTAGTGCTGCATTGGCTGCTTTTTTACACTATTTTAAATGGGTTTTTCTTTCAAATACAGCCATGATTTTATACATAATAGGTTTTCTATTGACCGAATCCCTAATATTTTACCGTGGTAGTATGAATGTTTTCAATCTCCCGGCATTACCGGATATTTCCTTCTGGTTAACCATGGCGAGTGTCTTGTTACTGTTAGCCATTGCTTGGCTTTTCATTTATCAGCTTAAAAAAAGGGCTTAAACAATCTCTTCTTCAGGGCACAGGGTTTTAACAATATTGGCCAATTCGTTTACAATAGATTCTCCTTTGTCCTTATTATACCAAACTTGTAATTGCTTTTTAAAATAATCGTCCAATTGTCCATGTTCAGTTTTATAATCAATAACCAATTTTGTTGCAGCTTGCGAACGTGGACCCCAATGAGCTAATACCTCAAATTGGTCATTTAAAATAACTAATTTTGGTATACTTTTAGAGCCATTGGTAAGAAACTGATCCATTAACTCAGGGGGTTCGTCACGAAGTACAATTTTCAAATCTATATTTTCTGAAAGTTGAGCTATTTTATTTACAAATGGAAGTGTTTGTGCCGCATCGCCACACCAAGGCTCACTTATTGCAAGCCACGTTTGCTTTTCGCAGGTTTCTTTAAATGGTTGCTGAAATCTCTCTGGGATGAAACCGGTTTTGTCCAAACGTTTGCTTCTACTTAAATTTAACTTGGTGTAGTTAATTTTTTCTTCGGAAGGTTCTCCTGTTGTTCTACCTTCTGCCACTAATTGTTTGAACAAAAGGTTGTATTCACTGTAGGACATACCAGATAATGTGGCATTTTTCAAAACTTCTTTCATATCAATTCTTTTTTAGTATTGTTTTCTAATTGGGCGTTATAATATCCACCCTTGTTTTCTTTTCTTAATAAGGATTGCCCAACGATTAATTGTGCAACGGTCAACATGTTTCTATATTCACAAAGGCCAGTACTTGTAGTGTTAGAAGTATAAGCAATTTCAACTTCTTCTGCCAATTGATCGAGTTGTTTTTCTGCTTTCTGTAATTCAGTATCCGTACGAACAATACCGGCGAAATTAGACATTAGTTCTTGTATCTTTTTGGGCTCGGGCTTGAACTCGCTACAATAGGCCATCGCCATTTGTTCTTTTTCAATAATGCTTTCAAAAGAAACAAAATGTTTTTTTAATGGCAGCGAATTTACATGATAATCAAAAATACTGTGGGCAAATACCAAGGCTTCCAAAAGCGAATTGGACGCCAACCTATTGGCACCGTGCAGTCCTGTAAACGAACATTCCCCGCAAGCAAACAGGTTTTCAATGGTGGTTTGTCCAAAAGTATCGACATCAATCCCACCACAAAGGTAATGCGCGGCAGGCACCACGGGAATCCAGTCTTTTGCAATATCGTAACCGCTGCCCAAGCAGGTGCTATAAATGTTAGGGAATTTTGTTTTGAAATGTTCCGCAGCTAAGTGCGTGGCGTCTAAATAAACACATGTATCACCGTGTTTTAGCATTTCTGAATGAATGGCCCTTGAAACAATATCCCTGGAAGCGAGTTCGCCCCTACTGTCGTAATCGAGCATAAAGCGCTCTCCTTTTGAGTTTCGCAAAAAGGCACCAAACCCACGAACCGCTTCCGAAATTAGGAAAGAGGTTCCCTTATTTTTTCCGTGCAAGGCCGTAGGATGAAATTGAATGAATTCCATACCGCTAACCTTTGCTTTCGCACGATGCGCCATCGCTATCCCGTCGCCTGTTGCGGTATCGGGATTTGTAGTGTGGGCGTAAACTTGTCCAACACCACCAGTCGCTAGGGTTGTAGTATCTGCCTCAAGGGCAAGTAGCGTTCCGGTTAATTGGTTCAATAAATAAGCGCCACGGCAAGTAGATGTGTTTTCAGCGGTGCTGTTTTGAAGATTTTGGACAATTAAATCGACCGCAAAAAAGTTGGTCAATAGCTCGATATTTTTTAATTGGTGCACTTGGAGGGTCAAGGCACGTAAAACTTCACGTCCAGTGGTATCTTTGTGATGAACGATCCTGTTTTCGGAATGTCCCCCTTCCTTATTCAGAAGAGGGCTCTGTTGCGTGTCCATATCAAATTGGGCGCCCCATTGCATAAGTTCTCGTAATCTTTTCGGCCCTTCGATGATTACCTTTTCTACTATTTCAGGCTTGCAAAGGCCATCGCCTGCCCTTAAGGTATCGTCAATATGTTTTTGAAAACAGTCTTTTTCTTCGTTTAAAACGGCCGCTATGCCACCTTGGGCATAACAAGTGTTCGATTGACCAGCTTTTGTAACGATTGCAATCGTTTTTTTGGGGAACCGCTCTGCCAACTTTATCGCCAAGGTCAAGCCTGCAATTCCAGAACCGATAATAAGGAAGTTGGTTTTTTTCATATCATTTCGAAAGTTTAAGCATTCGCTCTATGGGCAAGATGGCCTTTTTTCTTATGGTTTCTGAAACTTCTATTTGCGGGGTTTCGTTTAATAAGCAGTTATACAATTTTTGTAGCGTGTTCATTTTCATGAACGCACATTCGCTGCAAGCACAGGTATTGTCTTCTTCGGCAGGTGCCGGTATCAATACGGTATGTGGAACCTGGTCTTGCATTTTATAAAGGATTCCCGCTTCGGTGGCAACGATAAATTTTTCTGAAGGATTCTCTTTTACATAATCGATCATCCCGGCTGTGGATCCCACATAATTTGCGGTTTCCAAAATATGTGATTCCGATTCTGGATGGGCAATGATCTTAGAGCCTGGATGTTGTTGGTACAATTTCAAAAGCTTATCAAAAGAAAAAGCTTCGTGCACGATACAGGAACCGTCCCATAACAATAAATCCCTTCCTGTTTTTTTCTGAATGTACTTTCCTAAATTTTTATCCGGTGCAAAAATAATAGGCACCTCTTTTGGGATGGAGTTGACTATCAATTCGGCATTGGAAGAGGTACAGACCAAATCGCTCATAGCTTTAATTTCTGCTGAACAGTTTATGTACGTTATTACCACGTGTTTAGGGTTTGCTTCTAACAATTCTTTAAAAGCCTCTGGTGGACAAGAGTCTGCCAAAGAACAGCCTGCCATTAAATCGGGTAGCAACACTTTCTTATTAGGGTTCAGTATTTTTGCGGTTTCGGCCATAAAATGAACGCCGGCAAAAACAATGATGTCGGCATCGGTTTCGGCCGCCCTTTGCGAAAGTCCCAAGCTGTCGCCCACATAATCGGCAACTTCCTGTATTTCGGGCACTTGATAGTAATGGGCTAAAACCACGGCATTCTTCTTCTTTTTTAAATAGCTGATTTCTTTTGCTAAATCCATAGTGTATAAAATTTCCTATTTACGTTTTAACAACTGCAATAGCAATATTATAATGGGTTGGTGGAAAATTTGGCGTAAAAGTACGTGAAGAATGTGGAGTTAAATATGACAATTATCAATTTTAAGACTAAATAGTCTTTAATAGATGATATTGAAGTTATAATAATTTTTCCATTTTAAAGGAATGGAGCAAACTAAACATCTATGGTTTAAAATACTATGTGTTTTAAACCGATGAATGAAATTCGTTGTAATAAACCATGCTAATTAGCTGGCAATTTCAATTAACAAACGAATGAAAACCCACCGAAACTGCCTATCGCTTGGGTAAATTATCTTATAGAAACCAAAGCAGATACAATAAAAAGTGCATAGTCTTGATTGTTTTTGAAACCAATAAAGGACTAAATTATCTTTTTTTGTATCTTTGAAAATAAAAAATGCTATCCAATGCCGCCCAATACGCCATCCGCTCCATTTTATATTTAGCCTTATACAGTAATGCGACCCAACGCGTTCGAGCAAAAAAGATATCGCAGGACTTGGAAGTGCCCCAACCCTTTCTGGCCAAGCTCTTACAACGGTTGGGCGGTGCTGATTTGGTGTCGTCTTCAAAAGGGCCCACCGGAGGTTTTTATTTAAATAAAGCCAACCGAAACAAAACAGTCTGGGACATTATTGTGACTGTTGATGGTACCGAAAAGTTCAACCAATGTTTCTTAGGATTGCATACATGCAGCGATACCAATCCTTGCCCTGTACATTTTAGTGTTTCCCCTTTTAAGCAGGCAATTAAAAAAGATTTTAAAGGCAAGACCATAGCGCAATTTGCAGAAGAAATCAAAAAACGGGGAACCGTGCTTTCCCTAAAAGATTTTGATGCGTTGCATGAATAAATTTCAATTAAAGTTTATAAAGATTAGTATTAAAATAAAACGAACACCCTATTATTTTATCTTCAAAAAAAACCATGATAAACACACAACTTCTTAACCCTTCGAGTATTGCTGTTATCGGCGCTTCAAACGATTATAAAAAACCTGGAGGCCATTTATTGAAAAATCTTCTTTCTGGCAGTTTCAACGGCACGCTTTCCGTTGTGAACCCAAAGGAAGAGAAAGTACAAGGCATCTCAAGTTTTAAAATGGTACAGGGTCTACCGGAAACAGATTTGGCCATTCTTGCCATCCCTGCAAAATATTGCTTAGAAGCGGTCACGATTTTGGCTGAAGAAAAAAACACCAAAGCTTTTATTATCATCTCTGCCGGTTTTGGTGAAGCTGGGGAAAAAGGTATCATTTGGGAGCAACAGATCGTGGAAGCCGTAGAAAAGATCAATGGTTGCTTAATTGGCCCCAATTGTATAGGCGTCATCACTGAAAATTACAAAGGTGTTTTTACTGCCCCTGTACCAAATTTCAATCCTAAGGGTTGCGATTTAATTTCAGGTTCGGGTGCCACTGCCGTTTTTATTATGGAAGCCGGAATGCAACTGGGCGTTTCTTTCGCACATGTGTTTTCGGTGGGCAATGCGGCCCAAACTAGTGTGGAAGATATTTTAGAACACATGGATTTGCACTTTGACCCCGCAATCGATGCTTCAATAAAACTGTTGTATTTAGAAACCATTTCAAATCCCCAAAAACTGTTGAAACATGCTTCTTCCCTCATTAATAAAGGAGCTAAAATTGCCGCCATAAAAGCAGGCAGTACAGCAGAAGGTAGTCGTGCTGCGACCTCACATACCGGTGCCATTGCAAGTAGCGATATGACTGTTCGCGCCCTTTTTGACAAGGCGGGCATTGTGTATTGCAGCAGCCGGGAAGAATTATTGAGTGTAGCTTCCATTTTCAATTATAAAAAATTACAAGGCAAGAACATCGCTATCATTACCCACGCGGGAGGATCGGCAGTTATGTTGGCAGACGAGCTATCTAAAGGGGGCCTGAATGTTCCCGAAATTACCGGGGCAGATGCAGAAAAACTGAAATCATTTTTGCACCTAGGCTCTTCGGTTGCCAATCCTATAGATTTTTTGGCCACGGGAACCGCTGAACAGTTGGGGATCATCATTGATTACTGTGAGCACAAGTTTGAGAATATCGATGCCATGGCAGTTGTTTTTGGAAGCCCGGGATTATTTGATGTAGAAAATGCTTACAATGTATTGAGCGTAAAGTTGGATATCTGTAACAAACCTATTTTTCCTGTTTTACCTTCTGTGGTCAATGCTCGACGGGAAATAACGTCTTTTCTGAAAAAAGGACATGTCAATTTTCCAGATGAAGTAGTACTGGGAAAAGCGCTATCACAAGTCTATAATACTCCCAAACCAACCACAGAAAAAGGTACAACACCATCAATTGACACCGAAAGCATACGCAACGTAATTGAAACTGCTCCGCAAGGATACCTGTCTGCTTCCCAGACCGAACAACTTCTTGATGCAGCGGGCATTCCACGGGTTGTGGAAGTTATTGAAAATTCAAAAGAAAAATTGCTCAAAAATATGACGGGCATCGATTTTCCAGTAGTCATGAAAGTGGTTGGTCCTATTCACAAATCGGATAAAAATGGAGTGGTGTTGAATATCACCTCAAAAAAAGAAGTAGCAGAAACCTTTGATCTATTGATGGACATAGAATCTACCACAGCAGTAATGCTTCAACCCCAATTGGCGGGACTTGAACTTTTTGTAGGTGTAAAGAAAGAACCCGGTTTCAGCCATACAATATTATGCGGGCTTGGCGGTATTTTTATTGAAGTACTGAACGATGTTGCCGCAGGTCTTACCCCTATTTCAAAACAGGAAGCACAGAAGATGGTACAATCCCTTCGGGGTTATAAGCTTATTCAAGGCACCCGTGGCCAGCAAGGAGTAAATGAAAAGCTATTTGTTGAAATAATTCTCCGGTTATCTGCACTTGTTGAAGCCGCTCCGGAAATTACAGAAATGGACATCAATCCATTGATCGGAACACAAAAAGCCATTACAGCTGTGGATACCCGAATACAGCTTGGAGAATAGCTTCACTATCCTTCAGAATATAGAATCGTTAAGGTTACAAGCCTATATTGGTATGAATGCTTACCACTAAAAAATGAGCAGAACTAATTTACGAAGAGAATGTTCCTATTTCAATTCATTTAAGAAAAACTAAGTCCTGAACATTTCTTTTTCCATACTTTGGCCATAAAGTTGTTTTTAAAAATCCTTACGTTTTGCCATGTGTTGAATGAAAAAAGTAGGCACTGCTACCCAAATTACCAGCAATAGGGTGGAAAGTATAAAGCCAAAGCTGGTTCCGAAGAATTTCTGAAAAACGGCACCGGTATAACCCAAAAGAGCTGATATATCCAGTTTCAGTAAAATGAGCACCCGCGACAGGTCTACTGGGTTCAACATAGTGGCCACCAACGAAAAGGTATCTAAAGGGTACTCTTCAAAATAGACCAACGACATTAAAAAGATACCGTCGTAAATAACGGCCATGAACAGCCAGAGCAGGATGGCATAGCCAAACCCTTTTATCTTGTTTTCGTTTGCCAAGGCGATGACAAAGGCAAGCGCAGTGAAAATAAGGGTTAAAAATGCACCGGTAACCAATAGCAAGGAAAAATCCCAGATGGCACCGCTGTTGAAAATCCCGTAGAAGACAAAGGGTAATCCCAAACCAATAATCAAACTCATGGACAGCGATAGGGCCACCCCAAGGTATTGCCCTAAAAATATAGAACTGCGCTTAACAGGCTGTGCGAGCAAGAGTTCGGTAAATTCTTTGGAATTATAATAGTACATTACCCCAAAAATAGTTCCAATAAGTGGTACTAGTACAATGATAACATTCATTAGGGTTATTACAGCTTTACTTAGGTCGTTGTTAAGAAATAGTAAAACTACCCCCAATAACAAGTAAAACAAAAAGTACACGTAGCTCCAACGGCTGCGCATTAAATCGAAAAAACTATATTTTAATATTTTAAGCATAACTTGAAGATAACATAGACGCAATAGCGTGTTCAAAATCGGGTTGTTCGGTCTTGGTTTTAAGTTCGGGAATACTGCCGCGGAAATAGATTTTACCTTCCAATAAAAACACGATTTCATCTGCAATTTCCTCTACAAAACTCATAATGTGCGAGGTGATAAGAATTGTTTTTCCTTTTTCCTTTTCGGCCGTTATCAATTCTTTTAAACGAATATGCGAAATGGGGTCGAGTCCTGTTGTGGGTTCATCGAGAATGACCAACGGGCTATCGAACATAAAAGTAAGTACCAAGTTCACCTTCTGTTTGGTGCCTCCGGAAAGGTTGCTCAATTTTTTATCTAAAAATGGTTGTAGTTTAAACAACTCGATTAGACGCACATCGTCTGCAACCTTGCTGCTACGTAGGTCTTTAATCATTTTAATAAGCTCCTTAACCGTTAAGTTTCCCGGAAAATTGGCAATTTGTGGCAAATAATCAATATCGTTACGGTATTCCCAACTTTTTTTAATGGAATTACCATTTAGCTTAATGGTTCCTGAATTGGGAACTACCATGCCCAAAATACTTTTTATAAGCGTTGTTTTGCCCGAACCGTTGGGCCCAAGCACAGCAAAAATTCCGCCATTGTTTATGGTGAGGTCGATGCCTTTTAGCACTTCGTTCTTACCAAATTTTTTATGTAAATTATTTATCTCAATCATGTTCAATTGGTTTCAATAATGGGTTGTTATCCATCAGGTTGTCTGGCGTAAATACAGGCGATACTTTTTCAGAAAAATCAATTATATCTATAAAAAGGCTACGCAAGAGGATAATAGTTTCGGGCGTACGGTTTACGATGTAACTAAAAAGCTTTACAGGGCGGTAAGGCACATCGCCAATTCCGTTTTTGTTCAAATCGTAGCCCGTGTAATTGCTCCAATAATTTTTATCAAATACATTATCATTTATATTACTGTTATAAGAAATATCAAAACTATTGTACAAGAAATTATTTTTTGTAAACGTATTTGCATAGCACGCTCCCCTAACTTTTACTGCCCAACCATTACTTTTAAAATCATTATGTGAATATTCTATACGGTTAGAGCCTTCAATATTGATGCCTACGGTATTTTCTTCAAAAATATTTCCTTTTATTTCTGAATCGTTTATCTCTTTGAGTAAAAGGCCAAATGAAGCTGTACCCCAATTTTTTTTGAATACATTATCATACATTTTTATGAATTTTGAAAACATGACCGCTACTCCTGCCCCGTTATTTTCAAAAAGGTTATTCGTGTAGGTATCATTATTAGAAAACATAAAATGCAAACCATAGCGTAAATTATTGGTGCTTTTGTTGTGTGTTATTTCTATTTGGTCGGAAAACTCCAAATAAATACCGTCCCTAACATTTCTTATTTCGTTATTGGCAACCTCTACTTTGTTACAGTACCATAGTTGAATGCCATTGCCAGAATTATATTCATTCACCGCATCGCCCTGAATGGAATTGTTCAATACTTTTCCGTTGTTGGATTTTTCAAGATAGATTCCGAAGAAAAGACGTTCCAGGGTATTGTTTTTAATAAGAAAATTTTCGCTTTTAACTACCCGTATTGCAGCATAATCAGTTGTGTAACTAGTGCCTACATTAACAACTGTAAGCCCTTGAATAGTCACACTATCACTTTGTATGGTTATAATTTCACCTTTGTTCTCTCCGTCGATTACAGGGTTATTCTCCCCTATTATCGTTAGGGGTTTTGTAATGCCTATGTTGTATTCTTTATAGGTTCCCTTTTTTATTAATATGGTATCGAACGGCTGTGCTTTTTCAACAGCTTGTGTTACTGTTGAGGTTTCACAAGACGAGCATACTTCAATTGTTGTCTGTGCCATAAAAGTTGTTATGGAACAAAACAAAAACAAGATGGTATATAAAAATCGGTTCTTCATGATAAAGCGAAAATACAAAGTTGAATGATGTAAAATTATGATAATTGACAGGTTTTGTACATAACCAATTTACTGTCATATTAAAACAATACAGTTTTTAGACCTAGTTATATATCGAAGAAGAAACTAGCTATAACTAGCTATTCTTGCTTTAATGAAAGATTTTTTAAAGCTTCCCAATCATAAAGTTTACCACTGTTTTCAGCCTTGGTTTTTTGAGCTTTTTCTTCTGAATTAAAAGCAGAAAGGTTAGCTCCCATGGGGCTTGAAATTTCTGGGCTTATTAAATATGTTGCCGTAGTAGCATCGATTAATTCCCCTGGGCTTTTAAAATCATTTACCAAATAAATTGCAACAGATTGGTCAGTATTTTCTGTCTGGTAATTGAGCATACACTCAATAGCGTCAAACTTGTATGCGCGTCCTTTATCGGTTACAACTTGAGAGGCATGTTGTCTATCGACAATCGTCATATTACAATATTGACAATTATCACTTCCGTAATTAATTTTTTGTGGTTTTATTTCACATCCTGTAAAGAGCAATACAAGAAATAAAATGGAAAGTGTTGATTTCATTTTTTGTTGATTTAAGGTTTTGAAAAGATTTTTAAGTTGTTGCAAAAACTTTCTTTTTCTTTTTCCATTCTTTTTTTCCGACGAAAAAGGCAATCACGGTCAATACCATTCCTACAAACATTAAATAAGCTCCAATGTGTGGCCAAGAATCTACATCAAAATTTAACATTTTTTGGTATCCCAGCAAGGGCGGTTTATAGGTCATTGGCGTACCATCTGGATTGGTCATTTTCATAATAGCATTAGGATCTAAGTTGGTTCCATAATCGGTAAGCCATAGGTTAAAATCGTACATTCCCATTACGCCAAGAATTGACATAAGCGCAAACCAACCGATAAACCACCAATGGTTTACTTTTCCGATAAAGCCCAAAAAACCAATAATAACACCTAGAGCGACCATACCACCAATAACCAATGGAAATACTTCAAACTCCCACATATCTTCCGCTTTAGGAATAGTACGCATACCAATATAATGGTTAAGGCCATCTATATTTTGTATATCAAACTCACTAACTCCTTTTATCCCGGTAATATAAATATTCATCCCTAAAGGTTCAGGATATTGAGGTGCGCCCAACATAATATTCCAAAGTGGAAACTTGAAAAGCCCTAAGAGAAGTAGTGACCCAATGATCATTATGATACCAGCTTTTTTCATTTTTTTATGTTTTTAAATTTTTGTCGATTTATGGTGATTTCATTTAAAAGAAGACGGGGGCAATCAACCAACCCCCGCCTTTACTTGGAAACATTATTAATCACTAAGAGAATGTTCCCGCAACCAATTATCTATTCTCCTAAGGACCAGCTTAATTCAATATCTGAATTTTCTGGTGATACACGGATGTACCCTTGCATTTCTTGGTGTAATGCTGAACAGAAGTCTGTACAGTAAAATGGCCATACACCTACTTGCTTAGGCTCCCAATAGAGTGTTTTTGTTTGTCCTGGCATAATAAGCAACTCGGCATTATTAGCACCAATCATTGCAAATCCGTGTGGTACATCAAAATCCTGTTCGTGATTTGTGATGTGGAAATATACCTTGTCACCCACCTTGATACCCTCAATATTATCTGGGGTAAAGTGGCTACGTATCATCGACATATAAATATGGACTTCCTTTCCATCACGTTCTACACGTGCATCCTCACTTGTAAGCGTAGCATATTTGTGTTCGTTCTCTTCAAGTTTGAAGATTTTTTTCGATTTCGGTGCTAAAATATCAGCTGGAATACCTGCTGCATAGTGAGGCTCTCCGTGAGTTGGGAAATCTAACAATAGCTCCATTTTTTCTCCTGAAATATCAAATAATTGTGCAGAGTGCTCCAATTCTGGACCTGTAGGTAAATACCTGTCTTTGGTAATCTTATTCATAGAAACTGCATATTTACCAAAAGGTTCTGCAGAGTTACCACCCGGTATCATTACGTGCCCTACTGAGTAATAGTTAGGCTGTCTGTCTATCACCTCGCGTGTCTCAATATTCCATTTAACCAATTCAGAAGAGATAAAGAAAGTGGTATACGCATTTCCTTTTCCATCAAATTCGGTGTGCAGTGGCCCTAATCCAGCTTGCTTAACCGTTCCTGCTAGGATATCTTCAAAACTAAGGATTGGGATTCCGTAGGCTTCACCGTCAAACTTTTCATTTTCAATGGCATCAATCATTTTATCGAAAGAATGCACTGTTAAATCTGCGGATAATTTTCCGTTACCTATAATATAACTTCCTGTTGGGTCCACATCACAACCGTGAGGGGATTTTGGTGTAGGAAGGAAAAACACGGCGCCCGGAACTTTTGTAGGATCTACCGTCAATACTTCTTTTTTCATTGTGGTAGTGGCATTGTGTGTACCATGATCATACACGTTATGTGCATAATTTGCAGGCATTTTTGTACCGCCACCATTGTTTACATACTCTTCAATTTTTTTCCAGTTTACGGCTGCAATAAAATCCTTGTCGTTTTGTGAGGCGTTCACTTCTAGAAGTGTGTTTGCTTCCTCTGTATTGTAGGTAGTAAAGAAAAACCATCCGTGCGATTTTCCTCGGCCTGGGTGCGACAAATCATAATCAAACCCTGGCATCATCAATTGAAATTTAATGTCCATTCTACCTGTTTCCTGTTCTACGGAAATAAAGCTCAAAGCTCCTTTAAACTTCCCTTTGTATTCGTTTATGGGAATGTCCTGTTGTGGTACAGGAACCGAGAAACGTGTTCCGGCCACTACGTACTCCGTGTTTTCTGTAATGAAAGACGAACTGTGGTTACCTGCACTGTTGGGTACTTCAATTATTTCTTCAGTTTCAAACGTTTCAAGGTCTACCCTTGCAATACGTGGTGTGTTGTTTCCGTTTACAAAAATCCAACGACCGTCAAGTTTTCCATTTGTTTGTGAAATGTCTGGGTGGTGTAAATCGTCCCAAGGCACAAACCCGTGAGAGGTGTTTAACATAGGTATGGTTTCTTCAGAATATCCATATCCGTTTGTAGGAAACTGAGAGAAAACTGGGATTTCCTTAAACATTCTTCCCGATGGCAAACCATATACAGTTAAGTTACCACTATACCCACCTGAAAAGAACGCATAAAACTCATCGTGCTCTCCTGGTGCTACATATACTTTTTCTGCGGCGCTTGAAGCCAATGCTCCACGGTCACCATTTTTGTTGGTCTTGCCATTGTTGCAACTGGTAAATATTCCAGCTACTAAAGCAAGCATCAGTAAACTATTGATTGATTTTTTCATGTTGTTTGTATTTACTATTATATTTAATTTATTCTTCAGGTACTATCACTTTGTCAACCACGTGAATGATACCATTGCTAGCAGAGATGCTGGCAATAATTTTAGCTCCGCCTACATACACGTCGTCACCTTCTACGGATATAGCAACGTTTTGGTCACTTGCTTGTCCAAGCTTTTTAAATTTCTTTAAAAATTCCTTATTGTAATTTCCGGGTGTTACGTGGTGTTTTAAAATGTAAGCCAGTTTTGCTTTGTTTTCTGGTTTTAAAAGATCTGTAACCGTGCCTTCAGGTAATGCATCAAATGCTTCATTTGTAGGAGCAAATACCATTAAAGGACCTGCATTAACAAGAGCGTTTTCAAGATCTGCTGCCTGAACTGCTGCCACCAGTGTTGTGTGGTCTTTAGACTCCATAGCAATATCTAATACATTTGGAGGGGACACGTCGTCACTAATAAATGCTTGGCCTTTTTTTTCGGCTGAATTAGTGCTTTCTGTTTCTTGTACTGTAACCTTATCATCTGTTGAACCTGATTTGTCTTTGCAGGAAACCACAAGCGCAACCAATAAAAAGGCAAGAATGGTTTTTGTTATTGTTTTCATAGTTATCAATTATAATTTGGTTAGTTAGTTGAATATATATTATAAGGTTCTAAAATATTCCAAAATTTTGCGCGCCTCATCTTCCGTAAGGCCTTGATTCGCCATTGGTGATCCATTAAATTCAATCAACAGTGCTTTTGCAACGGGATCTTCCTTAACCATAACTTCTGGATTTAATATCATATTCATAATCCACTCTGGCGAACGGCGTTCTAAAATACCTGTTGGCGCAGGACCAATAAACTTTCTATCTGCTTTATGGCAAGCAGTACATTTATTTTTAAATAATTCTCCACCAGCTTTTGCCATAGCTTGATCTACATTCGCATCAAGCTCTAAGTTTTTAATTGGCCCAACACCTTTGTTGTCCAGTGTAACTTGTTTGGACGGCGGCACCTCGTTAGAGACAGGTGTTTCTACTTTCTTTTCGGTTTTTGGCTTTTGCCCAATTTTTATTTTTTCTTCCTTTTTTTCTTCTTTACCGCCACAGCTCATTAAAGCTAAAACAGTAATTAATAACAGACTTTTAATTGCGTATTTCATTGTTTAGGTTTTATGGTTATTTTTTAGGTAAAATGGGATATTGTTTTTGTTATTTATAAGAACTTTTTATCTCAGTATGCTAAATTTTACGTAACAAAAATAGGGAGGTAATAGAGGGTAGAAAATGACTTTTATCATATTTAAGAGTTTTTTGTCCTTTATTATTGTTTTTAAATATCTTAAGTCTTGTTAAAAAAAATACAAACTATTCTTTTGAACAATAAAATATTGTAAAACAGCGTGTTGCGTAGTATTCTGACAAATATCATTTCAAAATAAATTAGATTACCATACTTTTATAATAATAAACTTAGATGAAAATGAACACTATATTACTGCCAACAGATTTTTCAGAAAATTCAAAAAATGCGATTATATATGCTCTAGATTTTTTTAGAGGGCAGCCGTGCACGTTTTACTTTTTGAACGTACAGAAAGTATCACAATACGTTACGGCAGAAGTACGCTCTGCTTCCTTAAAAAACTCACTTTACGATGCTGTAATAGCTGACAATAAAAAAGAGCTCAGCTCATTTATAAGTGCCATTAAAAAGGAGTATGAAAACGAAGAATATATTTTTCACGAAAAATTGGATTATGATGTGTTTATAGATGCTATAAAACAGGCTGTTTCATTATATAAAATTGACCTTATAATTATGGGCACCAACGGAGCAACCGGAGCTAAAGAAGTACTTTTTGGCAGTAACACACTTAATGTTATTCGTAATGTGGATTGTCCGGTATTGGCTATTCCGGAAAATTTCAGTTTTGAAAAAATGAAGTATTCACTTTTTAGTTTGCACCACGGGTCCGTAGTTAATAAAGAAAAATTAGAACCTTTTTTTAATTTGATAGAAAAGCATGACGAAACACATATTCATATTTTAGATATTGATGACGACTCCATTGCAGATGCCAATCCGCTAGAAAATAGAAACCTTCAAGATTCCTTTAAGGGCAAACAGCACACTTTTCACGCAATTACTGGTATTCCCACTCCCATCGCAATCAATACTTTTATTCAATTGTTTAATATATCGCTACATGCTATGTTCATAGAACGGGAAAGTTTTCTAGAACGCTTTATTTTTGGATCGGAAACTTCAAAAATAAGTTATGAAACACGTGTTCCACTTTTACTGATGCACCAGTAAAAAATTTTTCACCAAAAAATGCTATACTTCTATTAATCTTAAACTTATGAAAAATATACTCTTCATCATCGCGCTTACGGCAATAACTTATAGTTGCAACGAAACCCAAAAAAGTGAGCAAATGGTCAATGAAAAAACAGAAACTGATCAACAAATTAAAAACTCAACACCGCCCAAGGCTGATAATGCCTCGGAAAAAAGTTGGATGAACGAAATATCACTCAACAACGGCAATAAATGGGAAGCCAACCCAGAAACCACCGAAGGCGTAAACAATATGTTGCAATCTATTAATAAGGTTAATCCTAATACTATACCAGAATTTCAAGAATTGGGTGCAAAACTTAATGATGAAAAAAATTATATTGTAAAGAAGTGTACTATGAAGGGAGCGTCGCACGATAACTTACATGTTTTTTTATACCCTCTCATTAAAAAAATAGATAATTTAATGGCGGTTACTTCTGTTGCAGAGGGTTCAAAAATTACTGCTGATATAGAAACACATTTAGAAGCCTACCAACGATTTTTTCAGTAGGAAATCATTTTTGAATTTTCGGAATGTTATATTCCACATTTTCAATAGTAAACTTACCATATGTAAATTTACCTTCGGGATAGTGCCAAATTGCCTCTCCGAATGTAGGTAGCATATAACCATTTATATTCTTATAGTTTGAAACAGGGGTTGAAAAACGATACTTTTTTCCAACCGAAACATCCAGGCGATCATCAGAAATGAAGTTTATCAATTGATTGTTTTCATTAAATTTAAGCACAGCTGAAATAGTAGTCTGCTTGTTCGTGAAAAAAGCCCGTACCGAGGTGGTATCCACTTTTTCCCATCTAATGTTCTTATTGGTAAGACAACCAGGGCAAAATAAACATAGATCATTGAAAAAGGTTACTGTTTCTGCCGTAAATAACGCTTCTGTTTGAATTTTTGAAACTGATATGATTGATGCTAATTTTATGTCCATTAAAGCAGTTTCTTTCCAATACCGATGATACCCGAAGGTAGGCAAACCTTTTATTTTTGCCTTCATGAAAAAATGCCTTGCAGGATTTTCAATAAAGTTATATTGTTCAGAAGAGAATGAAAACCAACTTTTCTCCTTATTTCGCATCTCTCCGCGCATCAATATTTTGAAATTTACAGGTTTAGGCATTCCAATCACGCCTACATACTGAAGGTATCTTTTTACAGTTTCAGGAAGATGGATTAAATCTTTTTCAGTAATAATTTCGCTCTCAAAGTTCGTTTGCTCCAGCGTGTTGCGAACATCGGTTTTATAACGATACTCAAAATTATTATTGAAAATTGCGATAGCTGCTACAATAAGAATAATGAGGTTGGCGATGGTTCCAAATTTTGCATCGCTCCACATCATCACAATGAGTACTTGAGAAACCAATACAGCCGCAATAGCAAGTAGGCTCCACGCATCTTTTTTAAGTAAATAAAGTATCGCCGTGGCCAAAAACAGTATGGTCGCCAATAACCAGAGCAAACCCATAGGCTTAGCTATTTGTTGCGTAAACTGTGGGATTTCGGCCCATTGAAAAGCTTTTACCGTCCCCAATAAATGAATGAGAGCATGGACAGTTAGGAGAATGAAGAAGACAATTTTCATAAATCATTATTTTAAAGAAATAAAACTTTAAATGATGGATTTAGATTTTATTCGCTCATTAAAATTTCTTTTTCCTTTAAGGCAGCAGTCAATGTTTTCACAAAATCTGAAATTCCTTTTTTTGAACTACTCGGTGCGGTAATTTCAATTTGTCCCCTCCACAATAATTCTCGCTCCTTACCTGGACAAATACAAAACAATGAGGTTTCACTGGTATACACTTTATAGCTCTGCAATTGTTCTTTTTGATAAATATGCTGATTTGAATAATAATACTCGCTAAAAGATTGATAGGCCTTGGCAAAGCTTTTATAGGCATCTACGAGCGTAACCTTGCTGTATTGACCAGTAATTTTAGATAATAAAATAGCATCAAAGCCTTTTTCGAGCAATTCTTGCTCTACCGTATTCAAATATGTTTCAGATTGTTTTGCATTGCTAAATGAAGATTCAAAAAAATCAATACTGCGCACAGCAACAACATCATTTTTTTCAAGTTCTTGTGAAAGTTCGGTTTCAAAGGCTCTCCTTATTTCTTTGTCAGCCGTCATACCTACCACCAATACTTTATTGGCTAAAAAAGTTTCAGTAGCTGGATCTTTCCACTGATTTACCATTTTGCTTGTAGAACAACCAAAAAGCATAAAAACTGCTAAAGCCACACCAATGTATCTCATAACTTTTTATTTAGAATTGAACTTTAAATATATTCTCAAATTATAGAGTTTGAAATGACAACAATCAGTTTTTCAATAATTTAACCAATAACAAACATTCTTTTTTCGTAGAGTTTTGGGATTGAAACCCTCCAGCCGAAAGTATCTTTCAGTTTTACCCTAAGTGAATCTTGTGCAGTGGCTTCTCCGTGAATTAAAAACACTTCTTCCGGGTTGTTCTTAATATTGCTTACCCAACTTAACAATCCGTTTTGGTCGGCGTGTGCCGAGAGGCTTTCTACATGGTGAACAGAAGCTTTTACGGGATAATATTTTCCGAAGAATTTCAATTCGTGCACACCTTCTAGCAATTGCCTTCCGCGAGTGCCTTCAGCTTGATACCCTACTAACAAAATGTTGGTTGTTGGGTTGTCTATCAACTGTTTCAAATATGTGAGTACTCTCCCACCCGTTACCATACCGCTGCCAGCAATGACCACTTTTGGCCTTGGGTCGTCAATGGTTTCCCAAGTTTCTTTGTATGAAGTTACAATATTCATCCTATTGCTCATAGCATGAAACTGCTTAGGGCTTAACTTATGCCAATCTGGAAATCGTTCAAATACAGATAAAACATTATTCCCCATAGGACTATCAATAAAAATGGGAATATTGGGAATCTTGTTTTTTTGATAAAGCACCCATAGTAAATACATTAAAGTTTGCAAACGTTCTACGGCAAAAGATGGAATTATTAGTGTGCTACGTTCCTTAATTGTTTTTTGAATTAATTGTACCAAAATACTTTCTATATCTTCTTCAGGATGCAATCGGTTGCCATAAGTACTTTCCAAAAATAGAAAATCGGCCCATTTTGGTTTTTCAGGCGGGAACAGTAACGCATCTTCGGGGCGCCCAATATCGCCTGAAAAGACAAACCGTTTTCCAAACACATCCAGTTCAATGAAAGTAGCTCCAATAATATGACCATTGTACCGAAAACGACATTGTATATGTTCGGTCAAGGTTATCCATATATTTTTCTCGGCATTTTCGAACAACCGCAAAGTGGCCTCAGCTTCCTTGCTCGTGTAAAATGGTTTGGCAGGCTGGTGTTTAGAATACCCTTCTTTATTGGCACGATCAGCTTCTTCTTCGTGTATTTTAGCGCTGTCTAGCAAGATTATTTCGGTTATGGCCAACGTTGGTGATGTTCCTATTATTCTTCCCCTAAACCCTTCGCTAAATAAACGTGGCAAGTAACCCGTATGATCTAAATGGCCGTGAGTTAAAAGCACATAATCTATTTTTGTAACATCTACTGAAAAAGGTTTCCAGTTTTCTTCCCTCAGTTCTTTTAACCCTTGGAACATGCCGCAATCAATCAAAAAGTTGCCCTCAGGTGTTTGCAGGTAAAACTTAGAACCGGTAACCGTACCAGCAGCTCCCAAAAATTGAACAGTTACATTCTTCATAATGATTAACTATTGTTACAGAGAATGGATATTTCAGAAAAAATCCGCTTTTTCCTGTTTTCTGAAACACCCAAATGATCCAAATAAAATTTATCACTCAATAATTGACGGCACAAAACCACATCGCGACTTAACAAAAATTGCTTTTCACGCTTTGACAATAAGGTTGAAACCGTGATTGGATAAAGTCCCAACCTATCGATCCGTTCTTTTAATCCGTCGCCAGTGGGAACGTTCCAACTAAGCAATTTTAAGCCTGCACAGCGTCCATATTGTTCAGCATCCTCTGTAAACCGTGTATTTGTAACCACCCACCCTTCTCTAGAGACTGCTTTTTTTTCGTTTTTAAGATCGAATATATCCTGAAACCTAGAATGGATGTATAGCGGTATTTTTACATCACAATTTCGACCTTCTTCATTATGGAATTTACATTCTGCCAATATGTGATGATTCTTTTTATGGGCGATTACATCAACTTCGTGATTAACACACTTTCCTTTCAAAATCTCACCTACAGTTACTTGATATCCTGAATATTGGTAGAGAGCAGCTATAAATTTTTCAAAAGGAAAGCCAGTCGGCCCCAACTCATAAATTGCTTTCTTTAATTTATATTTTGAAGCGTATTCCAGCTTTTCATTTTTGAGCATGGCGAATGCCCGATTGTATATTTCTTTGGTTGAAATACCTTGGTATAGTTCGTCGCGTACCGTATTGGTTATTTTATCTATGGTTGCTGTATCGGCACCACTATGCTTAAGGGACGCCTTTAGTTTTTCGATAGAAAACCGTACACGCTTCCCTGATGATTTTATCAACTCTATAGTATTCTCTTCTTGCTTCATGACTGTTATGCGCGTATATCATGCATTGCCAAAATTGGTACTTTAGAGTGTGCACCTAACTCTTTTACCAAAGGTTTTGAAAAAATACTTCCAAAAAATGTATGTTTTTTGTTTATAAATGCAATCATCTCGCTTTCCCTACTTTGAACAAAACTATGAAGCCCCTTTTTTACGTCAATGTTTTCCAAAGTATGGTGACTAAACTCTATTGCTGCTAAAATATCCTCCAATAAAGCTTTATTTTCTTCCTGTTCTTCAGTCAATTTATCTTCTTTTTTAATATGAAGGATACGTACAGGAGCTTTAGTCAATTTTGCAATTTCCACTAAATGTTTTAATTCCCTTCTTTTAAAGTGGGTTTTAAAACTGGTGGGAAATACAATTTCGTTAGGTTCTTTAAACAAGCTGGTTCCTGGTACTGCCAGTACTGGGCACAGTCGAATGTTTTCCATCACTTCAGTGGCACTACTGCCAAAAATAACGTCTTTTGAATCTGTTTCGCCACGGGTACCCATGACAATAAATTCGATATCTTTTTTTTCTATCATCAACTTAATCACTTCGGTTAATGGACCAAACTCGCTATAAAAATAAAATCGATGGTCTGGTGAGTCCTCCCTATAATCAAGTTGCGTTTTCAACTTATTCATTCTATTTTCAGAAGACTCTTTAATTGACTCATATGCAGCATCGCCGGGTTCGGGTATTAAAAGGTTTTCGGTTGAGTAACCCCCTAAGTAAAATACATTTAGAACATGAAATTCACACGATTCTCCCTTAAAAAGATTTAAAGCGTATGTCATTGCATTCCAAGCGTTCTTTGAAAAGTCGGTAGGTATTAATATTTTCTTTTTCATAATACTGATTTTAATAGGTTACTTATAAATTGAAATTAGATTATAACATTTTGAAAATCATTATTTTATAGGAATTACGATATAAGGCACCGAAGTTGTTTTTCCAATTTTCTTTACAACTGCCTCCCTAAATATGCGGGCAATTGCATTGTATCTGTGGTATACCATCACCAGTAGGTCTATCCCTTCATTAATAACAAAACTGTCAATACTGTTTGCTATGCTTTCTTCTTTTTCGATCCAATGTGTTTTTACCTTGCAGTCGCTCAATTTCTTTTTTATAAGTTTAAGGTGTTGTTCTTGTTCATTTTTCATCTCAGCTTTTTCGCCGATATGCACCAAATGAACGGTTGATTGGTATGTTTTGGCCAAAGTAAGCACAGGCGCTATTCCTGCAGTTGGGAACGCTTCTTTGTAATCTGTGGCAAAAGCTATTTCTGAAGGGATTATAAAGTCTATTTCGTGAGGCACGATTAATAAAGGTGCGTTTTTAATTTTTTTAATAACCTGTATGGTATTACTTCCCATTAAAACGTCTTCTGCCCCTGTACGTCCTTTTGTTCCCATAACAACCAAATCGATTCCATATTTTACAATTAGTTTATTGGTAGCCCTAACTAAAGACATAGAAGTGGAAATAAACTCAAAGCTATGCGATTTGTTTCCACTATCAAGATTAATACGGTGAATGAGCTTTGTGCCTTCCTCATCGGCATTGTCATAGAGATTGTCCAATACTTTTTCAGATTTGCCAATATCCACACGGCTAGTAAGTGCAGACACACTATCGGCAAACGAATGCAGTAAGTAAAACTGAACTTCTTCGTCACTAAAAAGTTTCACTACGTAAAACAACGCAGCGTAGGCATTATTTGAAAAGTCGGTGGGTATGAGGATTTTTTTCATTTTATTATAAGTTTTATCGTGGTAAATTTTGAAGTATTAAAAAAGGAACTTGTATTTTCAACCCTATTTTATCGATGGTATTACTGTGTAAAATATCTTCTAAAAATGAATGACGATGATTTACCATCACCAACATATCTATTTTCATTTTTTCGATATATCTATTAACTGCTTTTACAACATCCTTGCCTTTGGTAGTATGATACTTTCGTTGGTTTTCCTCCATACAGTAATCTAAAAACGCCTTATTATCTTGTTGCCGAAATGAAAGGTTATCATATTCTGATACGTATAAAAAATGTACCATCGCGTTAAAGTTTTTACATAAGGTGTTCAAAAGTTTAAGCTGCCTGCGCCTAAAAGGCATTAGATATGGTGTAGGGAACAACACATTTTTAGGGTGCCATTCTGTATAATTTGAAGGCACAGCCAACACAGGACAACTAACATACTTTACCACCTGTAGCGTGTTGCTGCCAAAAGTAAGGTCGCGATCATCTGTTTGCCCGCGTGTACCCATTACAACAATATCACTATTATCCTTTTCTGCATGCTCGTTTACGGCATCTATTAAATTTGAAAAAACTGCTTTAGCTTTATATGCGTGCCTTGGATTAGGTGAAATTTCCCTCAAGAAGACTAAAAGTTCCTCAAGTTCCTTCTCCGCACTTTGTTTCGTTTTTTTCTTGTACTCTTCAAAAAGGGAACGCGATATATTTAAGTTGTTTTCATACACCTCATCGGCAAAAGCGTGGAGTATGGTAACTTCGCAGCGATCATACTTAAAAAGCTCAACAGCATACCGCATTGCATTTTGGGCATTTTCTGAAAAATCTGTAGGGATGATTATTTTTCGCATAAGTAACAGTGCTTTTCGTGAAACCCAAAGTTAGCTTGAATCGGCTTAAAATACTATGACATTTGTCAGGTAAAGCTTTGATATTTAGCGTATTCTTAAGAACTATTTTAACACATAAGCCCTATCTTTATAAGAAAAGATGAAAATTTCTGCAATTTCTTGGTTAGCAATTACAACTTGTATTTTATTAACCGTAACAATTTTTTCAACAATGAGCCTTTCCTTTAGCTGGGTATTCTATCTTACCGTTTTAGGGCAAGTACTCCTTGTATACACGGTTTATAAAGTATTGAAAGATAATTACACAACCGACAAAACATTTGACGATTTTTATGAAGATTATCCTATCGGAAAAAATGAATAATATTCTAGCCTTCTATTCATGCAACACCAAAAAAGGAATTTTGGTTTGATAGCTCATTTTTTTAACTGTAGGCCTAAATAAAATACGTTGAAAAAAATTAAGGTTTTTGGCTACCATGGCTATCATATTAATCTGTTTTCTCTCAACGAAATTTTGAATGGATTCTTCTAAATCTAAAGAATTGCAAGAATGAAATTTATGCTGTACAGCTTCTAAACTATAAGTTAAAAAAGATTTATTTTTTTCTTGTGTATCAGTCAACGAAACTGTTTTATTACCCACGTGAACCACATGTAAAAATGAGTTATGCAATTGCGTAACACTTTTTAAGGTTTTCACGATTCGTTCTTTATACAAAAGGTTAAAATCTGTTGGAAAAGCAATGTGTTTTGGCTCCTCGTATTGGGCATTTTCTGGAATGACCAAAACAGGACATTTAACCTTTGTTATCACATCGCCGGCATTGCTGCCTAAGGTATATTTTTTAATACCCGATGCGCCCTTGGTACCCATAATGATTAGGCCTATCTCGTTTTCAAAAATTTGATTTCGTACGCCTTTTATAAATGATGTATATTCAATGCTCGTTTTGTATGTATGTTTATTAGAAGAATATTGAGTAATAATATTATTTTTTAATTCATGTAATTGTGCGGTGACCTTTATTTTATCGGGTGTGGCTAGCAGTGTTCCACTACCTTGTATTTCTGGCCCCATTTCAGTAGTTGAAGTGTTGTTAACATGCAATAGGTGAAATGTTACACGTACTTCTTTTAATAGAGACACGGCGTATTTTATCGCATTCCACGAATTTTCTGAAAAATCAGTCGGGATTAAAACATTCATCACATTAATTTCACTTTAAAGCAAAAGTACCGTGATGGTTTTGTGTAAAGAATGACAATGGTCAGTTTTACTAAAATATATCAAATCATCCTAACCAATCAGAGCCTAAATAAGTGATAAAAAGGTTAATCTTCGTGTTTAAGCCCTTCTAAGTCTAAAATACGAATGTTTCGTCCTTCAATTTCAATAAGGCCTTTTTTCTTAAATCCTGAAAGCGTTCGGATAAGGCTTTCGGTAGCAATTCCCGCTACACTGGCAAGATCATATCTGGAAATTTTTATACTGTCCTCTGGTTTTTTATTGAGAACTTCTGCAAACTGTAAGATGGTCTGTGCGGTCTTTCTTCTTACAGAACTATAAGCCATTTGCAATAATTGTTCTTTTACATCAGAGAGGCTGTCTGTTAAGACGTTCATTAATTCTAAGGAAAGATTTTTGTTTTTCCCCAATATTTCTTTCAGGTCGGTTATGGCTACACCGGCTAGCTCTACATCTTCTACTGCGGTGGCAGATTCAGTATAAGGAGTACTTTCCATAAAAGAAGTAAACCCTAAAAAATCATCTGCCCTGTATAATGCGGTAATAAGCTCCTTCGCACTATCGTCCATTTTATGGGTTTTAACAACTCCTTTTAAAATAAGATAAATCATGGTGGCGTATTGCCCTTTTCTATATATTGTTTCCCCTTTTTCACACGTTATAATTTTACCGTGATCATCAAAAAAGTTTTTAAGTTCGTTTAGGTTTCGAACACCTTCTTCATTTTCATTATCAACAGCTGTTTTTTCATCCATCATTTTTGATAGTAGACTTGCTTTGGCAAGCCGGCTTTCAACAGCGCTTAGCAATTCACCTTCTTCAAAAGGTTTGGTAAGGTAATCGTCTGCACCAAGGTTCATTCCCTTTCGTATTTCTTTGTGTTCGGTTTTTGCAGAAAGAAATATAAACGGAATATGGTTTGTTGTATCGTCTAAAGAAAGAGATTTAAGAACCCCATACCCATCAACTTCTGGCATCATAATATCGCAAATGATTATATTGGGTATTTCGGCTTTTGCCTTTTCTATGCCTATTTTTCCATTTGGGGCTGTAATGACATTATAATTGGAAAGTTCTAATAATTCTTCTGTGTTTTCGCGCAATGCTGCATCGTCTTCAATTAAAAGAATTGTATTCATAAATGGTTCTTTATTAAAAAACTAATTTCTTATTTAACTTTTAAGGGTAGGTTTACCGCAAATGTGCTGCCCTTACCCTCGGTGCTGGTAAAACTTATTTGCCCGCCAAGATTTTCTAAATGGGTTTTGACTATATTGAGCCCAATACCGGTTCCTGCATTGAGCAACGCATTTTCTGCTCGAAAATAACGGTTGAATATAAATTTTTGTTCTTTCTCAGGTATTCCCATCCCTTCATCAGTAACTTCAATATTAAGTGTGTTTTTGCTCGCTTTTACTTCAACTTCAATGATGCTTCCTTCAGAAGAATACTTAATTGCGTTGTTTATTAAATTGGTCAGTATTAGTTCAAGGATTTTTTCATCAAACTCTAAAGTAATGTCATCTATATTTTGAGGGTATTCAATATGTTGTCCATCTTTAAGTAACATATTGGCATCGTAAATTACTTCGTTTACAACTTTACTGAGAGGGAAGGTGCTATACTTATAAACTGTTTTTCCTGTTTCCAAACGTTCTATTGATAAAAAGTCACTTAAAATATTGTCTAGGTACTTAACCTTTGCCTTAATAGTTCTTAAATGTTTGTCACGTTTGTCCTGTTGGTCTTCTTGCGTGTATTTACCTATAAGGGTCGTGGAGGTAAGTATACCACTTAATGGAGTTTTAAACTCATGCGAAACCATGGAAAGGAATTTAGTTTTCAACTCATTAAGTTCGCGCTCTTTTTGCAACGATACTTTCATTTTATTTTCAGCGGCACGCCGTTTTTCCACTTCTTCTTTCATTTGAGCGACCGTATCTTCTAACGTTTTGGTACGCTCGGCGATTTTATTTTCTAAATTGGCATTAAGCTCTTTAATTTCAAATTCTTGTTTTTTTCTTATTGTGATATCACTCACTAAGGCCATAACGTAGGCATGTTCGTAAATCTGAAATGGATTGAGCCCAGCTTCAACAGGAAATTTAGTACCGTCCTTTCGTAAACCATACAAATCGCGCCCATGCCCCATTTGCCGTCTATCACTATCCTCAATAAAATTATTGAAGTGTTTTCTATGGCTTTTGTGGTAATCTTTAGGGATTAAAAGATTGAGGTCCTCCCCTAAAAGTTCGTTTTCATCATACCCAAACATGGCATTAGCTGCACCGTTGCTGGCCACAACTTCCTGGTTTTCATTAACAATAATGATACCTTCTGAAATAGCTTCGGAAAGCAGTTTAAATATATTGCCTTTTTTTTCTTCAAAAACGTTCACCTACCAAAAGTAAGGAAATTAAAACAGAAGTGAAACCTGATTTATATCATTTAATACAAACATTACAATTGGTAATTTTATGAAATAAATTTTTAGTTATGATGATGACTCAACAACCTCCAAAACTTGTCCTGTACCAAAAATTAGGTGAACTGTTTTATGCAATTGCAGCCGCCGATAAGGTAATTAGAAAAGCAGAAATTGACACCTTACGCACTTTAGTGAAAACACACTGGAAGAACGTAGAATCCCTAGAAGATGAATTTCATAGCGATGCATCTTACCAAATAGAAATTGTCTTTGATTGGCTCGATGACAAAGAAGTAGACCCAGATGAATGTTTTGAAGATTTCAAGGAGTTTAAAAAAGAACACCCTAAATTATTTACAACAACTATTAAAAAACTTATTTGGAAAACCGCAGACTCCATTGCCGCATCATTTGCCGGTAAAAACAAGGCCGAGCTCATTATGTTAGCAAAACTAAAAATGTTGCTTCAAGAAGACAATTAACAAATATAAATCAACAATATGCGTGCTCTATTTTTTTTTATAGCCATTTTCACGGTATTTGCCTGTAAAAATGACCCTAAACAAGTAGAATCTGAGACTGAGACTGATAAAAATCTGGTTGAAACTGTAAAAGATTCTATATCAATAAACCGTGAAGATATAGAGCTAAAAAAACAACAATCTATTGTTTTAAAGCAAGAAACACTAAAAGAAAAACCTGATGAAAAGTTTGAACTTCAAGAGCTTATCATCAAGAAAAACTTCAAGAAAGAAGCAGATCTATACACTTTAGATTTTCATTACCCATTATTAAATGAAAAAATAAAAGCCGGTTATGCAAATTTCAACGAATACATTAATGATTATTATGTAGACATTACAGGTGTTGAAGCCGGTATCCTTGAAGACGCAGAACTTATTTGCGACACCATTGCCGCAAACCGGTTTCAAGAAAAACGAACCATCGACTATAAATTATACAATGTAAGCGACAAGTTGATTAGCGTACTGTTTTACAAAGAAAACTTTTATAGGGGCACCTTGCACCCTTCGTATTCTTTCGATTGTATGAACTTTGATTTACAACAGTCTGCTTTTATGACTTTTGAAGACTTTTTTGTGGAAGGCAGCGAAGAAGAACTTCGGAAAATTTTAAATAATTTTTTAGTTGAAAATATGACCGCAGGAGATTTATATTATGACTGTTGGGAAATTACAGCAGATGACTTTTTTGAGTATAAAAATAACTTTGTGATCAATGACACTTATATTGAATATTATTTTGACGATTGTGTTATCTGTCCTTCCTACACGGGTAGTTATTCCATAAAGATTCCGTTGGAAAGATTACTGCCTGTACTTCGGAAAAACAAACGAAACCTATTGTTTGGATAAGGAAATTTCGGTATCTTAAAGTTAATAAAACTATAACTATGAAAAGTAACTTTAATTCTATCATTGAATCTGAAACACCTGTACTTATAGACTTTTATGCCGATTGGTGTGGCCCTTGCAAATCGTTAGCCCCCATATTAAAACAAGTTAAAGATGAGTTGGGCGATGCTATTAAAATAGTTAAGATAGACGTTGACAAAAACCAACCTTTGGCCTCCAAATATCAAGTGCGGGGCGTACCTACCATGCTCCTTTTTAAAAACGGAAAACAATTGTGGCGACAAAGTGGTGTGTTGCAAAAAAATGATCTTGTCAAGATAATCAATCAGCACAGTTAATGAAGTTAAATCAATACATAGACCATACGCTTTTAAAAGCTACAGCAACTACAAAAGATATAGAAAAACTGTGTAATGAAGCAAAACAATTCAATTTTAAAGCGGTCTGTGTAAATAGTTGCTATGTAAACCTAGCAGCAAAAGAGCTAAAAAATCATAAAATTTTAGTGGCGGCTGTTGTAGGGTTTCCCTTGGGAGCTATGGCAACGGCAAGCAAAGTGGCAGAAGCTAAAAAATGCATAGAAGACGGAGCAGATGAAATTGACATGGTTCTCAATATAGGTTTTTTAAAAAGCGGCTTACACAAACGTGTTGAAAAAGATATTTCCGAAGTGAAAAAAGCAATTGGAAACCATACTTTAAAAGTAATATTGGAAACCTGTTACCTAACCGATGAAGAAATCACGCTTGCCAGTAGCATTGCAGTGAAAGCAAATGCCGATTATATAAAGACCTCTACCGGTTTCGGTACCGGAAATGCCACACCAAGTGCTATCAAATTAATGAAAACTGTTGTTGGCGAAAAAGCCAAGATAAAAGCATCAGGAGGCATTCGAGACCGAAAAACAGCTTTACTATACGTCAACTTAGGTGTAGACCGTATTGGCACATCATCTGGAGTGGCAATTGTAACAAAAAATACTGAAGCCGATGAGTATTCATATTAATGCAAAACCAAGTGAAATAGCCGAAAGTGTGTTATTGCCAGGCGATCCGCTTCGAGCCAAATGGATTGCTGAAACTTTTTTAGAGGAGATTTTCTGTTATAATGATATAAGAGGTATGCTCGGTTTTACCGGCACGTACAAAGGAAAACGAATCTCGGTACAAGGGACAGGTATGGGTATTCCTTCAGCTTTAATTTATTGCAACGAGTTAATACGCGACTATGGTGTTAAAAAATTAATACGCGTTGGCAGTGCAGGCTCTTACCAGACAGACATTAAGTTAAGGGACATTGTGGTTGCGATGGCTGCTTCGTCTACATCGGGCATTAACAATACACGGTTTGTAAACGCAGATTACTCCCCTACCGCAGATTTTGATTTGTTTATGAAAGCAGCCACTTATGCAAAAAACAATGATATTCCCATAAAAGCAGGGAATGTATTGTCGGCAGACGAGTTTTATGGCGATGATGTGAACAACTATAAAAAATGGGCAGATTATGGTGTATTGTGTGTTGAAATGGAAGCAGCTGGCCTTTATACCATTGCTGCAAAGTACAATGTACAGGCATTGGCCATTTTAACTATATCAGATTCATTGGTCACACAAAAAGCAACCTCAGCAGAAGAACGTGAGACCAGCTTTTCTACAATGATTGAAATTGCCTTGAACACGCTTTTAGTTAATTGACAAAAGTTCTTCTTATTCTAACTATAGCTCCTTATATTTAAAATATATTTGAAACACCTAATTATGATTAAAACCTTAGACGATAAAGAAAAAACATTGCTGCTTAGTTCAAATTATGTAGGCAGCCTGGGCTATCTGTATAAAAATAGACCTTTTGTCGTGCCTATTACGTATTTCTACAATGAAGAAGAAAATAATATTATCTGTTATTCAGCAAAGGGACAAAAGATTAACGCATTGCGCAAAAACAACTTAGTATCCCTGTGTGTTACAGATATAGATTCGGTTAACGACTGGAAATCGGTTTTAGTTCATGGTACTTTCGAAGAGCACACCGAATCTACCGCCAAGGCATTGCTGCATCAATTTTCATTAGGCGTTAAAGATATTATTTTACGGAAAGAGTTGCGCGACTTAGACTTTATAAGCCAATTCTCCAGTAAAATCCACAAAGACGAGATTCCGATTATATTTACAATTAACATAGAAGAAATTACTGGTAAAATGCGGAAGCTTTAATTGCAAACTTACTTAGCTTCAAGAATCAATATCTGTATTCAATAAATTTGTTGGAAATAATTGATATTTTATCAAAAATATATGTCGTCAATTTATCGCTAGCACTAAAAAAGCAGAAAACTGATTGTACAATTTCCTGCTTTTAATAGCACTATAGAGAATATAAACCTAAACTTTAAATGTCATTATTGGTAAATCACTGTGATTTACAATAGACTCGGCTACATTTTCTGAAAAGAAATGCGCCAAACCTCTTCTTCCATGGGTAGGAATCACTATTAAATCTGCTTTAAATTTATTGCTGAAACTATAAATGCCATAATCTAAACGATGGTCGCTATAGTATACAATTTTATCATAAACCTCTTCTGTATTGGCAATACCGCTTTGATTTAAAAATTCCAAAGCGCGTTCTTCCATTTCTTGGTTGCTCAAAAACTTGTTTGGAGTGTTAACAAAAACCAATTGAAGTTCTGTACCTATTGCTTCGAAAAAATACCAGGCCTTTCTAAAAGGTTCGATATAATCCTTACTGAAATCACACGCAAATACAACCTTGTTCATTTCAAAATCCCGTAGCCTATTTTTAACAACCAATACGGGAACGCTCGAAGTGCGTACCACCTTTTCGGTGTTTGAACCTACAAAAACTTCTTTGAGCCCGCTGGCGCCATGGGAACCCATAACAATTAGATCTACATTGAAATTTTTGGCAACACTGTTAATTTCATGAAACTCCTTATAATTTTGAACAGTTGTTTCAATTTTTATTCCCTTTAGATAATCCCGATCGAGAAAGTTTTCAAATCGTTTTTGAGCCAATTTCATATAATAAATAGCTTCGAACATTTCTTGAGATTCATCGCGGGTTAAGACTGCCTCAGACAGCCCCATCATGTGCAACACCACCAACGAAGCTTCCTGTTTCTTTGCTAATGTGGCGGCCACTTTTAAGGCATATTCTGAATGTTCAGAAAAATCGACGGGTATGAGTATTTTTTTCATCTAAGAAGATATATTTTGATTCGTAAATTTTGCTTTACGCTTTTTTAACTGTCTTTCAATATCACTTATGGTTTCCTTTACTGCCAACTCGAAGTTTTTTTCATTTGAAGTTGCAAAAATTTTAGGTCCCGGAAGACTTACTTCCATTTCGCAGATGTGCCCTTTTTCAGAAGAATCATTTTCCATTTTAAAGAATACATCAGTTCGGATAACCCATTCATATTTCTTTTCTATTTTCTGAAGTTTTTTGGTGACATATGAAGACATACTCTCACTAAACTTCATCTTTACGTATTGGATATTAATTGTCATAACTATATTTTAAGTAATACACTTTCAAATATAAGAAGCGATGAGCAGGAAAACTATGACATATATCAGTTGAGTTATTTGTTATTGCCAATTTTAATTTCAGGAATCTTGATGACCTCTACGGTGGTAGAAGCTAATTGAATCGCACCGTTGGTCTCTTGTATTTTTTTATGAATTGTGTCATGTAATAAATGCTGGGTCATCCTTCGTTTTTTATAATCTACAATGTATCGCAGATTAAATTTCACCCAATTATCGGTAAGTGTAATGGCAAGCGTGGGGTCCAAAACAGCATCTTCAATATAGAATTTATTAACTACGTCTTTCCATTGTTTTTTAGAAGCGGCGGTATAATCGTTCAACGTTTTTTCAGCAACAGAGATTATTATTTGTTTGGCCAATTCCATATCAGATTTGTATCGTATCATAACGTCTATTTCGTCCCATATAAAGGGGAAGTCTTTTGAGTAATTATATACCGGACCCTTAAAAACAAAAGCGTTACTCAACTTTACAATACGGCCACTATAATTGTCGCTGGTTACCCATTGACCAATTTCCATCATGGTAGTATAAATGCTATCAATATCTATCACATCTCCTTTAATACCATTAATTTCAATACGGTCACCAGGTGTATAAACTTTTACCAAGAATATGTAAATAGATCCAGCTATGCTTAGAAAAAGCTCTTGTAAAGTAATGGCAATACCTGCAGAAAACAAACCAATAGCAAGGGTAAGATCTTTTATATTTCCAGTAAAATATGAAATGGTGAGTACAATGATAAAAAGGTACCCGAAGATCTCTACTGCTTTTTGTGCCTTATAACGTGAAGACGTTTCGGGCATACGTTTTTTTAAAAATCTACGAAAAACCTGAATAACAGCTATTACAAATAGTAACCAAACCAAATACTTCAATATACTTACTGTAGTAGGATGTGTAGATAACCAGTCTTTTAAAAACTCAATAAAGTCCATTATTTATTGTTTTAATCTCATTATAATTAGCTAAAAGTTGAATAATTTAAGCTCGTGTACCTCATCAGTTTTCAGTGCACCATCTTCAATCATTTTATCTACAATTGCTTTTGCAAAATCTTTTACAGTTAATAGAGGAACCTGATAATCGTAAATACAAAGGCAAATAGACCAGAGCAATGAGGATCCATCCTCATCTACTTTATATAAGTATGTATTAAAATGAAAAAGATCAAAATCGCCAAAATATCCTTCTGCATCAATTTTAGTATGCTCCACTTCACTCATTGCAGAAATTATGAGCTTATCAAAACCACTTTGAGGTAAAGACTTAATTAGTTTTTTTAGCTCATTCTTTGTGGCTGCTTCTTGCTTTAAAGCTATTGGGAGATATCGCTTGCTTGTTTCGGTATGGATACCGTGAAATTGTAATTTCTGTTGCATAGCGGTTTCGAAAGAAGACCTAAAGCTTTCTACAGGGGATAAACACACTACCAATGTCTTATCTGTTTTTAAGGGTGAATTCAGCAATAAACTATCCGGAACGGATATTTCTTGTGCTAAGCAGTTTGCAAAGAGCACTCCTATAAGCAATGTGATGCATAACTTCATAGCGTTTGTTGGTTATAAAGCTAAGTTAACCCTGAACAGATTTTTATACTATGATAATTATCATATTTAAAAAAGACACAACTAACTGATAATTATCATTTTAAAACCTATATATACGAAGTATTTTTATAGGAAAATAAAGCTAATGATAACCCATAACTTTGATGGCACTAATTCCATTTTAAACACTTTTATTTCAGAAATAAGGGATCGTAACATTCAAAAAGATTCGTTGCGTTTCCGAAAAAATCTAGAACGGGTTGGTGAAATTTTGAGTTATGAAATGAGTAAATCACTTTCGTATAAGTCGCTATCTGTTACTACTCCTCTGGGGAAAAAGAATGTACATATTCCAAATGAAGAACTCGTAATTTGCTCGGTACTTCGTGCAGGACTACCATTACATCAAGGAGTTTTAAATTATTTTGACCGAGCAGAAAATGCATTCATTTCAGCATTTAGAAAACACCTAGATAATAAGCCAGAGTTTGAAGTAATTGTAAACTATTTTGCAGCACCATCGTTAGATGGAAAAGTGTTGGTACTCACAGACCCAATGCTTGCCACGGGAAAGACCCTGGAAAATGTATATAAAGTAATACAAACTCACGGAACGCCTAAATCTATTCATATAGTTTCACTTATTGGTTCACAGGCAGGTGTTGACTATATAGACCAAGTGTTTGGCAAAAACACTCAATTATGGATTGCTGCCATTGATGATGCTTTAGATAAAAATGGCTATATCATCCCAGGTATTGGTGATGCTGGGGATTTAGCTTTTGGACAAAAACTTTAAATAACCTTTAATTTAATTGATATGAAAAATTTATTTGCAACCTTATTCCTTTTTAGTGTTTTATTTAATTTGAATGGTCAAACACTCTCTGAACTTGAAAATATAGGAATTGCCCAAGATGGTCTTATAGCAGTTAAAAAGAACAAATCTTGGGGATTTATCGATTACAGTGGAACATTGGTAATAGACTTTAGAAATGATTTAGTAACAACAGCCACTAAACCTCCAGTTTTTAGCAATGGTTTATGTCTTTTTAAAAAGAATACCGATGGTATTACATATTTTGGGTATATCGATAAAAAAGGGAAAGAAGTAATTCCCGCTGAATATTTAGCTGCCACACCTTTTGAAAATGGATACGCCAGAGTAATAAAACACTATAAAAGCAATATGGGCGGTACTAACGCCTTAGGTAAAAATATTGTAAAACATAGTTATAACGAATTGGTGATAGACACTAAAAATCAAACTGTTCAACATCTTCGCGGCCCCATTAATCTATTGTTCGATAGGATGAAAATTCAACAAAACCCTCCAATTATTAATTCTGTTTTCATAAACGAAAATCTTATCGCGGTAAAAGAGGCTAACAAGACTTACAGTATTTATAATTTAAAAAAACAATAACTATGGAAACTACAGAACAAGAAGTAACGATAATGCCACGAATTGGTGATAACGCACCCGATTTTGAAGCAATTACTACACATGGAAAGCTAAAATTTTCAGATTTTGCCGACGGAAAATGGGTTATTCTTTTTTCTCACCCAGCCGATTTTACACCTGTCTGCACCACAGAGTTAAGTGGTTTTGCCAAAAGGAAAAAAGAGTTTGAAGATTTAAATACAAAGTTAATAGGCCTTAGTATCGACAGTATTCATTCTCATTTAGCTTGGGTGAACAACGTAAAAGAAAAAACCGATGTTTATTTAGACTTTCCAATTATTGCTGACATAGATATGAAAGTGGCTAAACTTTACGGAATGTTGCAGCCAAACGAAAGTGAAACAGCAGCAGTAAGAGCGGTTTTCTTTATTGATCCATTATTAAAAATAAGGCTTATAATGTACTATCCGCTTAATGTAGGCAGGAATATGGATGAAATTATCCGAGCACTTATTGCCCTTCAAATTAGCGATAAACACAAAGTTGCACTGCCGCTCAACTGGAAAAAAGGGGATAAAGTAATTGTTCCTCCGCCAAAAACCTTGAAGCAAATGGAAGCCCGTATTAATGATGATAGTTGCGAAAAAATAGATTTTTACTTGGCTAAAAAAGAGTTGAAATTAAATTAAAATCATTGAAAAACGGAATGTAAAACTGCCCTTTTGCTAAATGGTGCTATTTATTTTTTGATAACAGCTACATATTATTTCTTAACAGATTAAATAATACATTAATAACTGCACCTATCTCTTATAAAGGCATAAATGAGGTAAATAAAATACTCATAAAAATTAAGCAGAAATATCCAGAAGTGTATAGCTCCCAAAAAACTTGAAAAATATAGATGCTATTTTTAAAATAGGTTATGAGGCAGCTATAAAAAGATTATAATGAAACCAAACTTTAGAAAGGTTTTACTCTACAATATACTTTGGTTATATAAAATTATTCAGTGTATCTATTTTTAAAAAATTAATCTCTTTCTTTATTTTTTCGTTCTAAACGTTCTTGCTTTCTAAAGTAGCCTCGAAATAGGAAATTATGCTTTAAAGCTTCCATATTTTCATTCAACTTTTTAGAAGCTTCCTTAATCTCCAACATGGTAGAATCTATTGTTTTCGGTAAATTTTCATTTTTCATGAGGTAATTGAATGTGTTTTCAGTTGTATCTATTTCAGAAATAATTGATCCTAATTGCTGTGTTGTTTCGGAAATAACTACACTTGATTGTTCCAGGTTAGCAACCATTTGTTTTATTTTGTCGCCAACAATGCTGTCTTTCAATAATACACCCGCAGCACTATTTTCCATATCAATTTTTGAAAATTTCCGGTTTAAAGAACCTACTAGCCTATTTGTACCCTCTGTGGTTTGTTTTAAGTTTACCAGTGTAGCCCTGATATCCTTAGTTAGTGATGAATCGGTAATTAAAGCACCCAAAGCTCCTTCACCCTGTAATATTTTATTTGTAATTTTCAGTAAGTCGGCTGTGAGCAGTGCTGCGTTTTCATTAGTGACGTTAAGTGTCGAGAGCATATCGTCTGCTCCAATTTTACTATAAGTTGGTATGGTATCTCCTGAAGTAATAGCCGATAAATTTTCTTTCCCGGGAAGTATATTCACAACCATACTCCCCACCAACCCATCGGAGCCTATGGTTGCAATCGCATCTTTTTTAATAAAAGATCCTGTTTTTTCTTCAACCATCATTTGTACAACGATTGTGGCTTCATCAACCATTTCAATTTTACCGACGGTGCCTACATTAATACCAGAGTAGCGTACATTGTTCCCCATCTGCAAACCATTTACATTTCGGAAAACAGCATATACTTGTATGTTTTTACTGAAAATATGTTGCCTATTCCCAATAAAATATAGTGCTGCTACAAAAACTAAAGTGCCGATAATAACAAAGAATCCAACGCGAGCTTTATTTGAAGTTGATTTTTGCATAATTGTTAAGATTTAAAAAAGGCTTTAACTTTTGGGTCTTCAGAAATAGAAAGTTCTTTAAAAGTGCCTTCTGCATAATTTATTCCATCTACTAATAAAATCATCCGATTACTAATAACCCGGGCGCAATCCACATCGTGCGTAATGATAAGAGATGATGTTTTATAGGTTTGCTGTATGGTTCGCATTAACTGAATTATTTCCTTAGATGTAATGGGGTCGAGGCCTGTGGTGGGCTCATCATACAACATTATTTTAGGTTTTAATATCAATGCCCTTGCCAACGCCACTCGGCGTTGCATTCCTCCTGAAAGTTCAGCTGGCATTAAATCTATCGCGTGTTTTAACCCCACGTTTTCTAATGCTTCAATGACCAATTCTTCAGTTGTTTGATTAGTGCCTACTTTCTCTCGGTTTCTGCGCAGTGGAAACTCTAAATTTTCGCGAACGGTCATCGAATCGTATAAAGCACTTCCTTGAAACAAAAACCCAATTTCGGTACGTAACACATCTAATTCTTTTCGGCCAAGTGAAATTATATCAAAATCTTTTATTTTAATAGCGCCATCATCAGCCTTCATTAATCCAACTAAACATTTAATCATTACTGATTTTCCTGAGCCCGATTTTCCCATAATCACTAAATTCTCACCTTCATACAGTTTGAGATTAAAACCATTTAGTACGTGGTTATCGCCAAAACTCTTCTTAAGATTTTTGATTTCTAATACTATATTTGAATCTTTGGGTTGCATCATTTTTCAAAAGAAAATATCGGTTAGAAATACAGCAATAAAATCTATAACAAAAAGCAACATCGAGCTGTAAACTACAGCTGCATTAGACGCTTCACCCACTCCAACTGTACCTTTAGAACAGTTGTAGCCCTTGTAACAGCCAACCAGTCCAATAGCAAAGCCAAAAAAGAATGATTTTACAGTAGCTGGAACAACATCACTAAATTTGAGCGCATCAAAAACCTTATTAAAGTAAAGCATATACGAAACTTCCCCTTTTAAATTTTCTACAATAGCAGAACCAAAAAGTGCGACTGCATCACCCATTATAATTAATAATGGAAGCATTAACGTGGTTGCTAAAATTCGCGTAACCACTAAATACTTAAATGGATTGGTTCCAGAAACTTCCATAGCGTCAATCTGCTCAGTTACTTTCATACTCCCTAATTCTGCGCCAATACCAGAACCTATACGACCAGCACAAATAAGAGCAATAATAACTGGACCAATTTCACGCACTATAGATATGCTTACCATAGAAGGCATCCAAGATTCTGCACCAAATTCCATTAAAGTAGGCCTGGATTGCAATGTAAAAACCAATCCCAAAATAAAACCTGTCACCCCTACTAAGAGAAAGGACCGATTTCCCATTTGGTAACATTGCCTTATTAGTTCTTTCCATTCAAAAGGGGTTGTAAAAACCTCCCTGAAAAACCGAAAGGCGAAATAGGTCATATCGCCTATTTCTTCAAAAAAACGTTTTGTTCTTACCGTTATGGAGTTAGTTGCATCCAATATCCATCATTTTCCTATAGTAAATATAGATTTCGTGCCTTTAAATAGCAATGATATAAATCAGTTCTGAAAATGACATTTTTCTTGAAATGGATACTTTAATTGAAGTAAACTTAAATGAGCGATTCTTTTACAATAAAAGCCAGGAATATTCAGGTGAATCGCTAATTATAAGTTTTATAAATTACTTACAATACTGGTTAACCCAATTCCTAGTATTAAAAATAAGACTATAAACCGAAACTGTTCTTGAGAAATCTTGTTTAAGATCAGTTTTCCAATCCAAGTGCCTAAAATTCCAATTACAATTAAAATAGGGATTAAATATAAAAGGTCTTTCCGCATATATCCATTAAAATAATAGACAATGGTACGACTAAAATCTACACCCAAATCTATAACTGCTGAAGTGGCAATAAACTTATCTTTGTTCATTTTAAAAGCCGACAGGGTGATACCTCGAATGGCACCTCCTGTTCCTAAAATACCAGCGCTTAATCCCGATAGTGTTCCGCCAATAAAGGCATTTTTAGCGGTTGCTTTAACAACCAGCTTTTTAAAAATAAGAAAAAGAAGGCTTAATGCAACCAAGAAAAAACCTAAAAGATATGTTAGTATTATAGGGTCTAGAAACTGACTTAAATATCCACCAATAATTACAAAGATCACTGCTGGAATACCCAATTGTACTATGACCTTTTTATCTAATCCTTTTCTAAAGAATGCAATCTTTGTGATGTTGCTAGACACGTGATATAAAGCTGTAATACCCAATACAGATTGAAAGTCCAGAAAAAAATTGGCGATGGGCACAAAAAAGACAGATGAGCCAAAGCCTCCCACCGTTCCTAATATTTCAGCGATAAGTGACAGAATTATAAAAACAGGAAGATAGCGAGAGAGCATAGGTAAAACTATATAGTATCAAAAATAGTTTTAAGAAAAATATGGCACTATGACATATATCACTTTACTCACTTAATGCAAGTTACACCAAAAACATACTAAGTTTTATAGTTTTTCTTGATTCTTTTTTATATGAAAAAACCCCTTGAAATTTTATATACTTCAAAGGGTTTTGTTTTATGTTTATGAAGATAGATAAACTTAACTATCAGAGTCTAGATAATTAGGGATTCCGTCATTATCAGTATCCATAAAGATAATATTTCCTTCATCATCAAATTCTATTTCTACACTTGTTGGCGTACCGTCACCATCATCGTCCGGATCTATAAAATCTGGAACTCCATCACCATCTGTATCATCATCTTCTTCTATTTTATTACCGTTTCTATCCTCTAATGTAGATACAACCCCGTCGTTATCTTGATCACCGGTTTCGACATTGTACACGTGAAAAGTAAAAATAAGCTGATCATAAATACTAATGCCAGAACCTGCTGGAGGTGCAGCATAATAGCCCAAACCACTCGGTATAAAGACAGCACCCACACCAAAATCTTTAAACGTAACTGTACCGTCAGGGTTTTGTTCGGTTAAATCTGGATCTGCTTCATTAAATTCAACCATGGCATCTTGCAGTCCATTTATAATTTGAGTCAAGTCAAACCTTACTGGTGAAACTGAAGCGTCAAAAACTTCGTTGTCATTTAATGTTTGCCCTTCGTATGAATTGATTACTAAATCTGGAAAATCAGGAGAATCTTCCCCGCCTCCTTGATTTACTTTCAAGAAAAATAATTCATATTTCAAATCTTCATCCACACGGTCTCTCACCATCTTAGAATCAACTTGTTCAATCAAGGGTGTTTTATCTGCATTTTCACCTGCAATGGTGTCAAATTTTATTCGAAAATCAAAATCCACCGGTGGAGATTGAAATTCTTCGTAATTATAAAAGTGTGTCTCTAAATAAGCTCTAATTTCAGCTTCTGCCGCAATGGCTTCTTCCCCTCTATCACGAAGCGGAATTGTATTGCTTCCATTATCATCATCGTTTTTACAAGAGGTTAATAAAATGCTGCAAATTATTGCTGCAAATAGTATAAAATTGTATTTTCTCATCATTGTTTTTTTCGCGGCGGAAAGATACAATTTTCCGCTATTTTTGCAGTATCAATTAACGTAGATTTTAGAACAGTAGTATGAGAGTTGACAAATATTTATGGTGTATTCGCTATTACAAAACCAGGAGCATTGCTACAAGAGCTTGTAAAAAAGGTGCCGTGCAGGTAAATAATGATACTGTTAAGCCTTCAAGAGACGTATATCCGGGTGATGAAATTAAAGTGCGGAAAAACCAAATTAACTATCAATTGGAAGTTTTGGACCTTCCCAAAAGTAGGCTCGGTGCAAAATTGGTAGATATTTACCGAAAAGACACAACTCCAAAAGAAGCCTTTGAAGGGCAAGAAATGTTGCAATATGCCAAAAAATACTATCGAAAAAAAGGAACCGGCAGACCTACAAAAAAAGACCGAAGGGATCTAGAAGATTTTACAGACTCACAAGAAGAATAATCCCCACCCCTTTTATTATATTTGAATAAACTTTATACCCATATGCAAGACCAGACCATCATCCTTACCAAAAAACAGATAGCCCATAAAATTAAAAGAATAGCCTATCAAGTTTACGAAACCAATGTAGATGAAAAAGAGGTGATTATTGCGGGTATAAAAAACAACGGTTATACGCTTGCCAAAAAACTTAAAACTGCCGTTGAAAATATTTCGCCTATACAGGTTACCCTTTGCGAAGTGACCATCAACAAAAAGAAACCAACCGACCCCATTAAAACTTCGATACAAGAACAGGATTACACCAATAAATCGTTATTACTGGTAGATGATGTTCTACATTCTGGAACCACACTTATTTACGGTGTAAAACATTTTCTTGAAGTTCCGCTAAAACAATTTAAAACAGCGGTTTTAGTAGATAGAAACCATAAAAAATATCCTATAAAAGCAGATTTTAAGGGCATTTCACTTTCCACCTCGCTTAACGAAAATGTGGCCGTGATCTTTGAAAAAAACAATGATAGAGCAATTTTAGAATAACTTTAAAATTAATTCTTCTACAATTTCTGAAACCTCTTTATCGTCTACCGAAACGTTTATAGCAGCTTTATTGTAAACAAAAGATCGTTCAAAAAGGTGTTTTCTTACAAAATCTTTAAGTAGTTCCTTAGATTCTAAATGTGAAATTAAAGGGCGTTTTTCCTTTTCTGAAAAAAGACGTTCCGTCAATAAATCCAAGGATGCATTTAAGTAAACAGGAATTGCATTCTCTGTTTTCAATAAATCATCCATAATAGTGCCGTAGCAAGGAGTTCCTCCTCCAGTGGAAAGTACAAGTTTATTTTCTTTTGAAAGTATGTTTTGCAAAACCTCATTTTCTTTCTTTCTGAAATAAATTTCACCTTTTTCAGAAAAAATGGTTGTGATTTTCTTTCCTTCTATTTTTTCTATTTCTGCATCTAAATCTTTAAAACTGTAATTTAATTTGCTGGATAATGCTTTTCCTACAGTAGTTTTACCGCTTCCCATGTATCCAATTAGTATAATATTCATAAAAAAAATCTCGGTTTTTATTGATTGTCAAAGGCTTTGTAAATTCTTCCAAATTTAATTGAAAATCCTTTGGAAAAATAGAATTAATGATAGTATATTTGCACCCGCCAACGCAAAGAAATGCAATGGCACTTTAAAACTACCATTTTAAAGTAAATAATGACCTGGTAGCTCAGTTGGTAGAGCATCTCCCTTTTAAGGAGAGGGTCCTGGGTTCGAGCCCCAGCCAGGTCACAACAACAAAGTATCGTTTTTTACGATACTTTTTTTGTTTTATTGTATATTGCAACGCACCTTATTGCCCAGGTGCTGGAACTGGTAGACAGGCATGGTTGAGGGCCATGTGTCCATTAGGGCGTATGGGTTCGACTCCCATCCTGGGCACTTTTTATCTTCACTTTATCTTCATTTTCTTCTCTTCAAGGTGTTTAGCTTCTTTTAAATTAAATTAAACAAAAGTATCCTGATTCTTTTTCTTTTTAGTAATTTGGGCATTGTAATTTACATTTTTTAAGATGTCTGTAGAAACAAAGTTTAGCATAAAGGACCTTGAAAACCTTAGCGGTATAAAAGCCCACACCATTCGTATATGGGAAAAAAGATATAACCTTCTTGAACCTGAAAGGACCGATACAAACATACGCGAGTATTCAGTGTCCAATTTAAAAAAGCTTCTCAATGTGGCCTTTTTGTACAATTCTGGTATTAAAATATCTAAAATAGCGGCACTGTCAGAAAGTGAAATTAAAGAGGAGATTGAACAAAGTATTTCTGAAAATAAAGAAGAGCACGCCATTACCGTGCTCAAAACAGCAATGTTTGAGTTTAATTACCCTCTTTTTTCAAATACGCTTAACGAATTGGAAGAAAATAAGAATTTTAGAACGTTATTTTCTGATGTATTTATTCCACTCTTAGTCGAATTGGGAACATTATGGCACACCGGCACTATAGACCCTGCCCACGAACATTTTATTTCAGAATTAATCAAACAAAAAATAATAGTTAATATTGAAGCTCTCCAGAAAAAAGAGGCCTCTAAGGAACTTCCTACTTTTTGTTTATACCTTCCGTACCAAGAAATACACGAAATAGGGTTGCTATATGCTCATTATGAAATTTTAAACGCAGGGTTTAACACTATTTATTTAGGCACCAATATCCCTTTACAGGATTTAAGCCACGTTTTAAAACACCATAAAAACGTTATTTTCTTGTCCTATTTAACAGTAAAACCGGAAAAAAGATCCATTAAAGAATACCTTACAGAGTATGGCAAAACGATAAAAGAGTATCAAAACCAGAAGCTCTGGCTTATGGGCAGAAGAATTCAAAAAACAGAAAGCAACTCTTTACCAGCAAATATTTCTACAATTAAAGATCACGGTGACTTGATTAAAAGGCTTGAAACTTTAAAAAAATCATAAATTTTTATACAAAATAAATTCTGTTTAATTTTTAAGTATATTTGTTAAACAAAATATGAAGAAAATTGCAATTATTGGTTCGGGTTTTTCATCTTTAGCAGCTGCTTGTTATCTTTCAGCTGAAGGAAATGACGTTACTATTTATGAAAAAAACAAAACTGTTGGCGGTAGGGCCAGACAACTAAAAAAAGAAGGTTTTACTTTCGATATAGGCCCAACCTGGTACTGGATGCCGGATGTTTTTGAGCGTTTCTTTTCAGATTTCAATAAGCAGCCTTCAAACTATTATAACTTAATTAAACTGAACCCTGCCTACAGTGTTTACTTTGGTAAAGAGGAAAGCATCACAATTGAAGACACCCTAGAAAAAATTTGTGCTGCTTTTGAAAAAGAAGAACCTGGGAGCTCCAAAAAATTAAAAAAATTCATTTTGATGGCACAAAACAACTACGATGTTGCCATAAAAGATTTGGTATATAGACCGGGAGTTTCCCCTTTTGAGTTAGTCACTCCAGTTACAGTAAAAAAAATAGGACAGTTTTTCAGTACTATCAGTAAAGAGGTTAGAAAAGAGTTCAACAACCCAAAATTGGTCTCCATATTAGAATTTCCAGTACTTTTTTTAGGTGCCAAACCTTCCAACACCCCAGCGTTTTACAGTTTTATGAATTACGCCGATTTCGGTTTGGGTACTTTTCACCCTAAAAATGGAATGTACAGCGTCATTGAAGGGATGAAATCTTTAGCTGAAGAATTAGGCGTAACCATAAAAACCGAACAAACTGTTGAGGAAATAATTGTTGAAAACAATACTGCTTCAGCTTTAAAAATTAATGGCGAAACCATTGTCGCTAATATTATTTTAAGTGGTGCCGATTACCACCATACGGAAACGTTACTTGACAAAAAATACAGACAATACTCCGAAGCATATTGGGACAAAAAAACCTTTGCCCCTTCTTCCCTATTGTTTTACGTAGGTTTTGATAAAAAAATTAAAAATGTAGACCACCATACATTGTTCTTCGATGTTGATTTTGAAGCACATTCCAAAGCCATTTATGATGAACCTAAATGGCCAGAAAAACCGTTGTTTTATGCTAGTTTCCCTTCAAAAACAGACGCTAATGTCGCTCCAGAAGGCAAAGAAGCCGGTATATTTTTAATCCCTTTAGCTCCCGGCTTAGAAGACACGACCGAAATTAGAGAAGCCTACTTCGAGAAAATAATGGCAAGATTTGAAACGCTCACCAACCAAGAAGCAAAAAAATACGTTATATTTAAAGAGTCCTTCTGTGTTAACGATTTTATTGAAGAATACAACTCGTACAAAGGGAATGCATACGGGCTTGCAAATACATTACTACAAACTGCTTTTTTACGTCCAAATTTAAAGAGCAATAAAGTTAAAAACCTGTTTTTTACAGGACAGTTAACCGTTCCGGGGCCTGGCGTCCCACCCTCTTTAATCTCTGGAAAATTAGTAGCTGGATTAGTTCAAAAACAAATAAAAAAATTGTGAAAAAAATATTCGACATAGTATCCAGAACCTGTAGCAAAAATGTGACCAATGCCTATAGCACGTCTTTTTCGCTTGCCACCAAAATGTTGGCACCCAGTATTAGACAAGATATTTACAATATTTATGGTTTTGTTCGTTTTGCTGATGAAATTGTAGATTCATTTCATGAATATGACAAAGAAACCTTGTTCAACAGGTTTGAGAAGGATTTACATTATTCTTTAGAAGAAAAAATTAGCTTGAACCCTATTTTAAATTCGTTCCAACATACGGTTACTAAATACAAAATTGAACAGCATTTGATCGATTCTTTTATGAAAAGTATGCGATTGGATCTTTCAAAAAAAGAATACATATCCGAACCTGAATACAAAGAATACATATATGGTTCTGCAGATGTCGTGGGCTTAATGTGCTTAAAAGTATTTGTAAAAGGCGATATGGGCAAATATGAAGCACTTAAAGATTCAGCTATGCACTTAGGTTCTGCTTTTCAAAAAGTGAATTTTTTACGTGATTTAAAAGAAGATTTTGAAGACTTAAGCCGTACCTATTTCCCAAATACGAATTTGAACGCCTTGGATGAAGTTTCAAAACAAAAAATAATTGAAGAAATTGAAGAAGATTTCAGAAAAGGATACGAAGGAATCTTACTTTTGCCTACAGAAGCTAAATTTGGTGTTTTTATGGCCTATCGCTATTATAAGCGACTTTTAAAAAAGCTGCAAAAAACACCAGCAATCGAAATAAAAAACACACGCATTCGAGTGCCAAACTACGAGAAATTTGGTTTGTTAACACGAAGCTATGTAAAATACCAGTTAAAATTAGTTAAATAGTCATGACTGCATTTTTTTGGATACTTATATTTTTAACAACTTTCTGCATTATGGAATTTATGGCGTGGTTTACCCATAAATACATCATGCACGGGTTTTTATGGAAACTACACAAAGATCACCACCACAAAGACCATGGCAGTTGGTGGGAACGCAACGATTTCTTTTTCATTTTTTATGCCGCAGTTAGCATTGGATGTTTTGTAGCTTGGCAATATTATGATTTTTGGGCCGGGCTGCCTATTGGTTTAGGTATTTTTGCCTATGGTGTTGCCTATTTTATGGTACACGATATTTTTATACACCAACGTTTTAAATTATTCAGAAATGCCAATAACTGGTATGCCAAAGGAATAAGGAGAGCACACAAAATACACCATAAACATTTAGGCAAAGAAGACGGAGAATGCTTTGGGATGCTTTTCCCTCCATTACGATTTTTTAAAAAGTAATACATGAATAATTTATACCTGTGGCTCACACTTGGGTCATTCAGTATTCCCTTTTTATTTAGTTTTCATCCACGACTACAATTTTATAAAAAGTGGCGCTCATTTTTCCCAGCTGTTGCTATTATGATGGCTATTTTTATTCCGTGGGATATTGTATTTACTGCTAATGAATTTTGGGGTTTTAACGATGCTTACTTAACAGGACTATATATTTTCAACCTTCCTATTGAAGAGTGGCTTTTCTTTATTTGTATTCCCTACGCTTGCATCTTTACGCATTATGCGTTGCACGAATTATTTTCGAAATTTTCATTTTCTGAAAAATTCACTTCTATTTTCTATATATTACTTGCAAGTACCCTAATAATCCTATTATGGTATTATTACGACCGTTGGTATCCACTTATAAACTTTATCTACGCGCTCATTCTATTAGGTTTAGTTTACAATTATCGTAAACAGTGGTTGATGGATTTTCTACCTACTTATTTTATAATCTTTATCCCTTTCTTTTTAGTAAACGGAATTTTAACCGGAACCGGAATTGAAGACCAAGTAGTTTGGTACAGCGATGCTGAAAACATGGGAATTCGACTACTCACCATACCAATTGAAGATACCATCTACAATTTAGGAATGCTCTTGACCGTTTTTGTTTGTACCGAAATTTTTGAAAAGTGGTACAACAAAGCGTAACTTTACAGTATAGGTATTAAACATTATGAAAGAAACTTTTCTTATTGCATTATTCTTTGTTTTTTGTAGTTGCAATAATCATCAAAAAGCAGAAGCTAAAAATATAAGCACAAATGAGGAAAAAACAACTGATACAATAGCAAAAAATTATTTCGAAACGATACCATATAATAGTAAGTTTGAATTTATAGTTGACAAAAATTATAAAGGAAGTAATGCAGTAGGCTGTTATGGAATCGGGTATCATATATTGATAGGCTCAACTCTAAATTCTGAATTACCAGAAAAATTAAGTGTTCTGTATCATTCAATAAAACCATATAATGCTAAAAAGGGGGATACAATAACAATCATTCCTGATGAAAATCAAGATTTCGAAAATAACAATTTCGGAATACTATACGTAACTTCGGATACAATTATAAACGGGCAAACAGAAACTTACATCGTGGGTTCTGAGAATAAAACAATTTGGGCAGAACGAATTGAATTATGAGCAAAAACAACTACACAGAAGAAGACAAAAAGTTTATGCAACGTGCTATCACCTTAGCCGAAAAAGGTATGGACGCCAACGCTGGCGGACCATTTGGTGCTGTGGTTGTAAAAGATGGCGAAATCATTGCCGAAGGCCATAACAATGTAACTTCAACAAACGACCCTACTGCTCATGCCGAAGTAGTGGCCATACGCCGTGCCTGCGAAAAATTAGATAGCTTTCAATTAACCGATTGTATTCTCTATACTTCTTGTGAACCCTGCCCTATGTGTTTGGGTGCAATTTATTGGGCACGGCCTAAAAAAGTATTCTACGCGTGTAATAGAGAAGATGCAGCCGAAATAAACTTTGATGATCAATTCATCTATGATGAAATTGATAAAGAAATTGACAATCGGGAAATTGATTTTGTTCGTATTCTACGAAATGAAGCTGTTAAAGTATTCGATAAATGGGCAGATAAAAATGATAAGACTGTTTATTGATAGTTTACTGGCTTAGCAACCTATCGATAATTTCCTTTGTCTTTTTACTGTTCCAATCTGCCGCTCCGGTTTCTTTTATAACAATTTTCCCTTCTTTTGAAATAAGATAGGTCGTAGGCAAGGATTGGGAAAATAAGATTTCAGGCGCCTTTGTTTGTTGAATATATATTGGGAAAGTATAACCTTTCTTTTCCATAAAACGTTGTACGGTTTCTGGCTTTTCTGAAGTGACCAGATAAAAATCAACCCGATCGCCATATTCATCATACAGTTTTTGAAGAGAAGGCATTTCGGCAATACAAGGCGGGCACCACGTGGCCCAAAAATTCAATAACACCACTTTTCCTTCAGATGAAGTGAAATCAACACGTTCTTTTTCTAAAGAGGTCAAACCCCAATTATAGTCGGTAAACTGTTTTCTTTCTGCAGCATCCGTTTCCGAAGGACTAAAGGATATCAATCGTTGTACAAACACCTGAATGGGTGTTCGCGTTTGTGGAATTATCAACAAAGCCAATACGGCAAGGAATAAAATATTCCCTTTGTTCTTTTTAAAAAATCCGTTCATATTGCAATCGTTTTTTTCAGTATCTATAACAAAAAACCCGCCAAAATCACTATTTGACAGGTTTTTTGAAAAGTTTATTATTTCAGATAAAATCTGAACTGTTGCTTATGCATTCTGCTTTTTAATTAAATTAAGAGCAGAGCCTTCGCGATACCAGCGTATCTGTGCATCGTTATAGGTATGGTTCGCTTTAATTGTGTCTTTGCTTCCATCTTTGTGCACTATTTCAATAGTCAATGGTTTATTAGGTGCAAAATCTGCTATGTCAACAAAGTTGAACGTATCATCTTCTTGAATTAGATCGTAATCTGCTTCGTTATCAAAAGTCAATCCTAACATACCTTGTTTCTTCAAGTTTGTTTCGTGGATTCGCGCAAACGATTTAACCAATACAGCTGCAACACCCAAGTGACGTGGTTCCATCGCTGCGTGCTCACGAGAAGAACCTTCCCCATAGTTATGATCTCCCACAACAATAGTTTTAATTCCTTTTGCTTTGTATTCACGCTGCACATCTGGCACACCACCATATTCACCATCTAATTGGTTTTTAACAAAGTTTGTCTTTTTGTTATATGCATTTACCGCACCAATTAAACAGTTGTTCGAAATGTTATCCAAATGTCCTCTGTAACGTAACCAAGGTCCAGCCATTGAAATATGGTCGGTTGTACATTTTCCGAACGCTTTGATCAATAATTTCATGCCTTGCATTTCAGAATCTTGAATAGGTTCAAAAGGTGTTAATAATTGAAGTCGTTCACTGTCCTTAGCTACTTTCACTTCTACGCCGCTTCCATCTTCTCTCGGTTCTACATATCCGTTTTCTTCTACTTCAAAACCTTCTGGTGGTAATTCAATACCTCTAGGCTCATCCAATTTTACTTCTTGCCCTTCTTCGTTAACCAATGTATCGTTCATCGGGTCAAAATCCAATCGACCTGAAATAGCGATTGCCGCAACCATTTCTGGTGAACCTACAAAAGCGTGTGTATTTGGGTTACCGTCTGCACGTTTTGAGAAGTTTCGGTTAAACGAGTGTACTATGGTGTTTTTTTCTTCGCCTTTGCGGTCACTACGGTCCCACTGACCAATACAAGGCCCACAAGCGTTTGTAAATACAGTTGCTCCTAAATCTTCAAAAACATTTAAAAGTCCATCACGTTCAGCAGTAAATCTAATTTGCTCACTTCCTGGGTTGATACCAAAATCACTTTTTGGTTTCAATTTTTTATCGATTGCCTGTTGTGCAATGGATGCCGCTCGTGTTAAATCTTCATATGAAGAGTTGGTACACGAACCGATTAAGCCCCAATCTACTTTAATTGGCCAATCGTTCTTTCTTGCTTTTTCTCCCAACTCACCAACTGGCGTTGCTAAGTCTGGCGTAAAAGGTCCGTTTAAATGTGGACGTAATTCTGAAAGGTTAATTTCAATAACTTCATCAAAGTACTGCTCAGGATTTGCATACACTTCGTCATCCCCTGTTAAGTGCTCTCTAATTTTGTTTGCTTCATCAGCAATTTCTTCACGTTCGGTTGCTCTAAGGAAACGCTCCATAGAATCATCATATCCAAACGTAGAAGTTGTTGCACCTATTTCAGCACCCATATTACAGATGGTTCCTTTTCCGGTACAAGACAAGTTTTTAGCTCCAGGGCCAAAATATTCAACGATAGCACCTGTTCCTCCTTTTACAGTAAGGATACCAGCTACTTTAAGTATCACATCTTTTGAAGCTGTCCAACCGTTTAATTCGCCTGTAAGCTTCACTCCTATTAACTTCGGAAATTTAAGTTCCCAAGGCATTCCGGCCATTACATCTACAGCATCTGCACCACCAACACCAATAGCAACCATACCTAATCCACCAGCGTTTACCGTGTGTGAATCGGTACCAATCATCATACCACCTGGGAATGCATAATTTTCCAAAACTACTTGGTGAATAATCCCTGCTCCGGGTTTCCAGAAACCAATTCCGTATTTATTGGAAACTGACTCTAAAAATTCAAAAACCTCATGACTGCTTTTATTGGCACTTGCTAAATCTTTCTCAGCTCCTTGTTTTGCTTGTATTAAATGATCACAGTGTACCGTGGTTGGCACGGCAACTTTATCTTTCCCTGCTTGCATAAACTGAAGTAAGGCCATCTGTGCCGTTGCATCTTGACACGCAATACGGTCTGGTGAAAACTCAACGTAGTCTTTACCACGCTCAAATGCTTCGGAAGGTTTACCATCCCAAAGGTGGCTGTATAATATTTTTTCAGAAAGGGTTAAAGGTTTCCCGACAATCTCACGCGCTTTATCCACACGTTCTGCCATTTGGGAATACACCTTTTTTATCATGTCAATGTCAAATGCCATAGTTTTATTTTTTTGATTTTTTGAAGTCTTGCGAAATTACAAAATTTCATTATAATTTAAAAATGTTTAACGAACTGCGTTAAACACTGTTTATTTTACAAAGAATTATAGTTTTTGATATAAATAACTATCAATTACGTAATTTTTAATATACAAAATTATGAATTTGAAAATCCTTTGGTTTTGAAGTGTTTGAAAAGTAGGAAAAAGACAATAAAAAAGTTTGATTCTAAATAAGGGGAAGAGCGATTTTGGGTTATTGGGTTATTGGAAGGTAGCAACCTATTAATTTCCTTGTCAATAAACATCAGCAAATGGAAGATTCTTTTAATTAATTAAATGCTTAGTTCCTAAAATCCTTTCTTTTTATAGAGTAATAGTTTGGGTCATTACCGTTCTTAACTGTCAATTTTTTATTATAAAAATTAAATTAATAATCAAGAGTGTCTTTTGATGAATATATATAGTTTAATGAGTCTTTGTTTTTCGTGTACCAGTCTTTCCAATACATCAAATCTTCATTACTAAAATTAAAAACACCAATATGTCATATCTCCGCTACTTTCGTGACCTGATATTTTTGTTAAAAAATTAATAGGTTCAATCGCTTTAGGATTCATTTTTTTATGTTCACTATCCATGATTTTTTCTAATTCTTTTAAATTATACTCATATAATTCTTTGACAGTTTTTTTTTGAACTTTGGTGTCATCGAACAAGAAGTGTTTTTGCTCATTTTTAGTATGGCAACTTATAACAAACATTAATAAAACTGCTGTATAAATTAATTTAATATTTACCATAAATTTTATTCTTTTCAGCCCACTGACTACTGCTCACTGCCTACTGACCTTTCCTATACATCAATATCAGCTTAACGATGGCAATGATAGAAGCTACCACTTCAACAACCGATCCTACAGCGATAAAAATAGTGGCATCGATAAAACCTAAATCCCAATGTAATATTTTAAAAGCAGCACCTATGGTAATCAATACCATCCCCACCAAAAAAAGAATAATAGGCAGTAAAAACTTTTTAAGTTGCATTAAAAGAGGCTTGTGATGATTTTCTCAATAGTTAAGCCTTCAGCTTCGGCTTTGTAGTTTTTAATCAATCGATGGCGTAGAATTCCTATAGCTACTTTTTGAACGTCTTCAATGTCTGGAGAAAATTTTCCGTGTAATGCTGCATTGGCTTTTGCTGCCAAAATTAAGTTTTGTGAAGCTCGTGGTCCTGCTCCCCAATCAATATAATTTTTCACCAGTTCTGGTGCTGCTTGACTGTCAGGACGTGTTTTTCCAACAAGCGTCACCGCATATTCAATAACATTATCGGCAACGGGTATTTTACGGATGAGTTGCTGGTATTCGATGATTTCTTCCGCAGTGAACAACGAATTAACTTCGTTTTGAACACCGGCTGTAGTCGATTTAACCACTTCAACCTCTTCAGAAAAAGAAGGGTAATCTAGGTTAACAGCAAACATAAAACGGTCCAACTGTGCTTCGGGCAATGGGTAGGTTCCCTCCTGCTCGATGGGGTTTTGGGTTGCCAGTACAAAATAAGGTAAATCCAACTTGTAATGCTGTCCTGCAATGGTTACCGCTCGTTCTTGCATCGCTTCCAATAAAGCAGCTTGGGTTTTGGGCGGCGTACGGTTTATCTCATCGGCCAAAATTATATTGGCGAAAATTGGGCCTTTTATAAACTTAAAGTTTCGGTCTTTATCTAATATTTCAGAACCTAAAATATCACTCGGCATTAAGTCTGGCGTAAATTGAATACGCTTAAATTTAAGCCCCAACGTTTGTGCAACCGTATTGACCAACAATGTTTTTGCCAGTCCAGGGACACCGATTAATAAGGCATGGCCTCCAGAAAAAATAGACAGTAATACTTGTTCTACGACGTCGTCTTGACCAACGATTACTTTACTTATTTCGGTACGTAAGGCGTTGTATTTTGATACGAGTTGTTTTACTGCTGCTACGTCTGACATGTTGGTCTAGTTATTTTAATCCTTTATTAATTTAATCATTTCAGGTCACTGCTTACTGAAAACTACTTCTTCGTCCAGTTACTTGAAAACTCACAATCTCCGTAATCTTCATTCACCTTCACATAGGTTTCATCTATTTTCTCATCTTGCCATTCTTCAATAGCCTTTACTTGTTTTTGTTTTAGAGCCAATTCTTTAATTTTTTCGTAATCTTTTGAAAAGTCGGCTACGTGTTCCTCATATCGACGGGTTACAGTTAGGAATTTGAATTTCGTTTTCCCAGTACGATCGCGGTCTGAATATATTTTTGAAACTTCGTTCGCTTTAAGGTTATACACCTGAGCACTCAATGCAGGGTCCATTTTAGTAAGCTCGAAACGGGTGTCACCTGAAACTGGATTTACCAATTGACCACCGCTGAAACGTGTTTCTTTTTCATCTGAGTATTTCATTGCAGCATCAGCGAAGTCTAACTCCCCATTTACTACTTTAGTACGAATACTGTCAATTTTAGCCCTTGCTTTTTCAATAGTTGCTTGCGAAACATCTGGAAGTAATAAAATGTGACGAACATCCAGTTCTTGACCTTTTACTTTGTCTACCATTAAAATATGAAAACCAAACTCTGTTTCAAAAGGCTCACTTACCTCGCCTTCTTGAAGTGAAAAAGCAGTGTCGATAAACTCTTTTGCAAGAGGTGATTTTTTCTGAATTCCTTTGTAAAGCCCTCCTTTTGAACTTGAACCAGGATCTTTTGAGTATAAAACTGCTTTTGTGGCAAAGCTCGCACCATTTTCCACAACGTCTCGGCGTATTTGATTAAGCTCATCGATTACATCTTGGCGGGCTTCTTCGGTAATTTCTGGTTCAATTACTATTTGAGCCACTTCTACTTCGGCACCAAAAACTGGGCGATCGTCTTCAGGGATAGAAAAGAAAAACTCTCGTACTTCTTCTGGTGTTACTTCAACATCTTCTACAACTTTACGCTGCATTTCACTTGCTAGCTTTAAAGTTTTGTTGACCTCAAATAGCTCTTGTCTCAGTTGAGCAATATTGTCTTTTCTGTAATATTCCACTACTTTTTCTTCACTGCCCAACTCACTGATCATATAATCCATTTGCTGACTTATTTGTTGGTTAATTTCAGCATCTGGAACTATTATACTGTCTATTTTGGCATGGTGCGCGTATAGTTTATCTTCCATTAATTTACCAACCAACTGACATCGAGAGATATTTTTTATATCGATACCTTGTTGTTGCATTTCAAGGTAACTTTTATCAATATCGCTATCTAAAATTACATATTCTCCTACCACGGCACTAACACCTTCGGCCTTATAACGCTTAAAAGGTTTTATAGAGTCTGCTTTTTTGGCTACAACCTGTAAAGAGTCTTCAACTTTATTTTTTACGACACCTGTACTATCTACGGTTACTACTTCTTGGGCAACAACCAAGTTTGCTAACAGCATACATACGGCCATTAATATATTACCGCTCTTCATAAGTTTCAAAATTTTTATTTTTAAGTGCATCTTTTGTTATGTCTTTTTCTAATTTTTTTATTAATTCCAGCTTTCTTTTGTTTAAAATAATCTGCTCAATCGTTGGAGAAACATAAGAAAGTGGGGCAACATCGTTGGTTTTTAATACGTCTTCAATTTTGACCAAATATACCCCTAATGAATCTTGTACTTGTGTAAAATTTGATTTTTTTAACAATTCGGCTTCTTTCTCCTTTAATGCTGGAAATGTACGTAATAAAGCATCTTTTTTCACCCAAGTTGAATCGTTGAAATTATAATTGGTAAACTGAATGCTTATGTTTTCCAATTCTTCTTTATCTGTATTGTTATACCTTCTAAATTTTTCAACAACCCTGTTTAAGTTTGTGAAGTTATTAGATAGCAGTATATAGCGAACTTTTATAAGCTCGTCGTTTAAAATAAAGTTGTCTTTATTTTGTTCGTAAAAAGCTGTCAATTCGTTTTTACTGACTGTACTGTCCAATTGTTGTGCCACTATTGCGTTTTTATAACCTTCGGCATATAGTTCGTTCTTATAATCCTTTACAAGTTTTTGGTACGCATCAAGCTTTGTTTGCGGAAGGTTTATTTTCGCTTGGTCTATCAGTAATTGTTGCGTTGCCCAACGGTTTATATAATTGTTCATTATAAAGGCACTGTCTTGTACTGTAGCATTTTCGGGTATAATTCCTTCTAAATCTTCCTGGTATAAATAAGTGTCATTAACCCTGGCAATAGGAGTTTGTTCGGCATCTTTTTTAAAATAATCACACGATACCGTAATTGAAAACAATAAAATAAGTAGTCCGGTTTTTCTCATTAACCTTAGGCTTTTAGCTCTTCTTTTACTCTATTAAGTACTTTTTTATTGATGGTTACTTTGTATTTACTGCGCAGTTCTTCTATCCATTTTTTCTCAAGATAGTTTTGATAATCGCTCAAAACACTTCCTCTAGCGTCCTCTAATGGTTTAATGCCAGCGGGAATAATTTTATTGACAGCTACAACAATAAACGAGTCATTCTGCTCATAAATTTTCGATATTCCTTTTTTAGAAACAAAATTTTCTGGCAGTTCTCGCTCTCCTTCTTCAAAAGTACCAGTTGTAAGAATTACGTTTATTTTGTCATCTTGGTTTAAAAGTGTTTTAATTTCTTCGCCGGTTTTTCCCTTTTTGAAAAGCTTTACAGCATTTTTTGCAATTTCATTGTTTGTTGCTGAAATAATCTCAGCTTCAAAACGCCTATCCCATTTGTAATTTTGCTTATTTTCTGAATAATATTTTTGAAGTCCGATGGAATCTGTTTTAGCTTTCGTCCAAATGTTTTTTTCCATCAAATCAAAAATCAACAAACCATCGCGATACTCGCTTATTACGGCAGCATAGTCTTCATTTTCTCTTTCCAGCACTTCCCTAAAATAGTCTTTTAAAGCTTGCGTTTCAAATTCGTCGTACATATCATTTAAAACACTGTATTTACTTTTAGAGAGACGTATTCTACGTTGGCGTTCGGAAATATATTCTGCAAAATCACTATATTTCACCTCTTTATCGCCTATGGTAAAAAGTGTTTTATCTTGGGAAGGGCTTAAGGTGTCATACTTCCACTTTCGGTTTAAGACTTCTTCGCTCACAAAATCATTAAAAAATGGAGCATAATTATTTTTTTGTGAAAACCCGTATTTATTTTTAATCTTTTTGTTAACCGCCATGGTAACAATTTTTGAACGACTGCCATCTTTTACTCGGTTTTCAAGGCGTTGTTTTTCATCTTCAAAAGTTGGGTTGTTGTGCTTTTTCTCTAAGCGTATTATATGCCAGCCAAACTCACTTTTTATCGGTTTTGAAACATCACCTGGTTTTTCTAGTTTATAAGCTTCTTCTTCAAAAGCCGTAGACTTTAGTTCCCCTTTGGTAAAAGGATTAAGTTTACCACCTTTAACTGCCGAATTTTTATCATCTGAGTATTGTTTTGCCAAATCTTCAAAAGATTTTCCTTGTTGCAGCATGGCATATACCTCATTAATCCGTTCTTCAGGACTAAAGGTTCTTGTGCCAACATTGTCAGATATCATAATATGCGAAACACTAACTTTTGGTTCCCTTTTTTTGCGGTCCATTACTTTTATAATATGGTACCCAAATTGGGTTCTAACAATATCTGAAACTTCACCTTCCTTAGTATTATAAGCTTCGGTTTCAAATGGGTAAACCATAGAGAAAACTGAAAAATAACCAAGCTTACCTGCTCTTTCTTTAGCGCCCGGCTCTTCAGAATATTGTTTTGCCAACTCTTCAAAATCTTCCCCGTTAATAGCTTTTTGGCGAACTTCCTTTATTTTATTATACGCTTTTAATGTGTCTTGTGGTACCGCATCGTAGCCAACACGTATTAAAATATGCGCAGCATTTATTTCTTCTTTTCCACGCTCATATGCCTCACGGGCCAAATCTTCTGTAACTTTATCTTCAAAAATGTAGTTTCTTGAAAGTTGTTCTTGGTACTCTCTAAATTCCCTTTTAAAAGATCTCGTCTCGTCCAAATCTTGTGAATACGCTTCAGCAGATTTCAATTTATAATCTACAAACAAATCTAGATAGCCATCTACGCTTTTTTGCGATTCGTCTTGTACTAATTCTAAATTCTTTTTATATACCCGCTTAAATTCTGAAGCATAGACAGGAGTACCATCTATGGTCAATAAAACATCTTTGTTATCCTGCCCAAAAACAGTTACTGATGCTATAACCATTAAAAGGAACAATAGGCTGTGTTTATTCATCTTTTATATTTATTATTTTGATAAGAAGTGTGGCAAAAGTATAAAAAACCGTCCGTTAAACAAGTTTTGTTTGCTAACGTTTTTATATAGCCATTAGTGTATCCTCGTATACTAAATTTGCTGAAATTTACTTAACTTGGTGCTTAAACTTTTAGGTCATGAAATATACGATTGAAATTATTATCAATTTGCCCCGAGAAGAAGTAATAGAAAAGATGGACAACCCCGATAATTTGAAACATTGGCAAAAGGGCCTTATCCATTATGAAATGTTAAGTGGAACCCCTGGACAAGAGGGAGCCACTATGAAAATGGAATATAAAATGGGCAAGCGGGACATGACTTTAATTGAAACAATCTTAAAACGCAATTTTCCTGAAGAATTTCACGCTACCTACGATACCAAAGGGGTTCATAACATACAAAACAACTACTTTGAAGAACTGGATGATATTCGCACCAAATGGATTTCAGAAAGTGAATTTCAATTTTCAGGTTTTGGAATGAAACTAATGGGATGGCTCATGCCAGGCGCGTTTAAAAAACAGTCTAAAAAATATATGAATGATTTTAAAAATTTTGCTGAAAAAGGTATTTCAGTTGCCAATAAATAATGGAGCAGGTAAAGTTAATTTGGGATTTTAGGGGCCCTAGCGCTTTACATATAGCAAAGCACCACGTTAAACACCTAAAAGAATTTATAACTTTAGAGTCATTGGAAAATACTTTCTGTAATACTGAGCAACTAACTGAAATGCATCATATTGCATTCATGATAATAGATAAAGAAAAGATGGATTTTATACGTGAGCAGCTAAAACCAAACAGAGGGCAACTTTATAAGCCTTAAAACCAGTGTTGTATTTTATTTGTAACACCGCAATCATTTTATAGTCCTTAAAGAGAATTTATGTAGTTTTACGCCAAATAACAAAACACACACTATGAAGTATTTAAAAATTATATTCTTATTTATCTGTGTAACCGGCTTTTCACAAACCAAAGTTGGGACAGTAAATGTAGACTATATTGTTTCTAAAATGCCTGAACTAGAAACAGTAAAAAAACAAGTTGAAGAATACGGCACAAAACTAGATGCCGATCTTCAAAAGAAGGTACAGGAGTATCAAGCTAAAGTAGAAGCTTATAAAGCAGGGGAAGCTACTTTTACCGATGCCCAAAAGCAAGAAAAGCAACAGGAGATCCTTACTGCTGAAAATGATATTGCAAAATTCCGACAAAACGGTAATCAATTAATCGGCATTAATAGGGATGAAAAAATGCGCCCACTTTATACGAAAATAGGAGAAGCTCTAGATAAAGTTGTAAAGGCAGAAGGCTACACACAAATACTAACTACTGGCAATAACTCCCTTGCTTATTTTGATGACTCCTATGATGTAACCATTCTTGTATTGAAGGAATTAGGGATAACTGTTACAGAAGAATAAATGGTATAGAGGTAAATATGTATAAATAAGAAAAATAAAAAAACGGGGAGATTCCCCGTTTTTTTATTGATAATTATAAAGTTTTTTATAAACCTAAAACCATTTATCTATTGGCTTATCGGCTATAGTTTGGCGCCTCCTTGGTTATGGTAACATCATGCGGATGACTTTCGTGAATTCCAGAAGAGGTAATTTTTATAAATTGCCCGTTTTCTTTTAATGCTTCAATAGAGTTTGCGCCACAATATCCCATTCCGGCTCTAAGCCCTCCAATAAACTGCGTCATACTTTCCACCAATTCACCTTTATATGGTACACGTCCCACAATACCTTCCGGTACAAGCTTCTTAATGTCATCCTCCACATCTTGGAAATAACGATCTTTCGAGCCTTTATTCATGGCTTCTACACTTCCCATACCACGGTAAGATTTAAACTTTCTTCCTTCGTAGATAATGGTTTCTCCCGGAGATTCTTTTGTTCCAGCTAATAAGGAACCTAACATTACACAATCTGCTCCTGCAGCTAATGCTTTCGGAATATCACCTGTATAACGAATACCTCCATCAGCAATTACTGGGACGCCACTACCTTTTAAAGCTGCAGCCACTTCTAGCACCGCAGAAAACTGCGGAAACCCTACACCTGCAACAACACGGGTTGTACAAATAGAACCTGGTCCAATACCTACTTTTACGGCATCGGCACCGGCATCGGCTAAATATTTTGCAGCTTCTGGCGTAGCTATATTACCTACTACTACATCCAGTTCTGGGAAATTCTTTTTTACTTCCTGTAAAACAGTTACAACACCTTTGGTATGGCCGTGAGCGGTATCGATAATTACAGCATCTACCTGAGCCTTTACCAATGCTTCAGCACGTTCAACGGCGTCTGCAGTAACACCTAAGGCAGCAGCAACTCTTAAGCGTCCATATTGGTCTTTATTGGCTGTTGGTTTTTGAGTTAATTTAGTAATATCCCTAAAAGTGATTAACCCCAACAAAGTGCCATCGTCTTCAACAACGGGTAGTTTTTCAATTTTGTTTTCTTGAAGGATTATCTCCGCCTCTTTTAAAGAAGTACCTTTAGCTACGGTCACTAAATTTTCAGAAGTCATTACTTCTTCTAATTTACGCTTGTAATTTTTTTCAAAACGAAGATCTCTATTGGTAACAATTCCTATTAATTTGGCATTATCATCTGTAATGGGAATACCGCCAATGCTATACTCTTTCATGGTTGCCTGAGCATCGCCAACAGTTGCGGTCTTTTTTAATGTAACTGGATCGAGAATCATTCCGCTTTCGGCACGTTTTACTTTGCGCACTTCGGCAGCTTGTTGCTCGATGGTCATATTTTTATGCAATACCCCTATCCCACCTTCACGTGCAATAGCAATAGCCATAGCACTTTCAGTAACGGTATCCATTGCTGCGGAAACAATAGGCACATTTAAAGTAATATTTCGGGAAAATTTTGTTTCGATGGAAACTTCTCTTGGAAGCACTTCAGAATACGCAGGTACTAAAAGTACATCGTCATATGTAAGGCCTTCACCAAGAATTTTGTTGTCGTGTGCGGTCATTGCAATTAAAATTTTATTCCGAAGAAACCGGAAATTAGTTACCGTTTAATTGCGTGCAAATATACAATTAATAGTTGAGTTCAGCTAAGTAAAAGAAACCTTTATTTTAATTCAATCTAAAAACAAAATAACTAGCTATCACCTATTTAAATTGCTTCTAAAGCAATCCCGTTGTACATTTAGATAACTAAAAAAGATAAACTATGGCAATTAGACTAGCACACAACTGTATAAACTGCGACAATTTAATGGAAGGCGATGTATGTTCTGTACATAAAGTAATGGTGAACACTCACTATACTTGCGATAATTTTGAAATGAAAGCAAAATTGAATGATGAACGAAATTGTGTAACCTGTTCAAGGTATGAAGAAAGCGACTGCGCTAACCCAGATAAAGCAGCTCCTGGAATGCTCTGCGCTGCTTGGGCACCACAGCAGGCAAACGCCTAACAAATCCAAATTATAATTTATAACCAATAAATACCCTCAATACTTTTTTGGGGGTATTTTCAATTACTACAGTTTTATTTGCAACCCTGTGTACCAAGTTCTAGGCTGACTCGGAATAATACCCGGCCCAGGATATCCTGTTGCCCTTCTAACAAAATAGCTGTTATCCAATACGTTATTTATCCCAGCTTCAAATTGAAACATTTTATAACTATACGATAATGAAAGATCTAAAATATCGTAAGCAGGGATTTCTCCCACAATTCCACTTTGACTTTCAAAATCGCGTTCGCTATTGGTGGCATCGGTAAATTGTTTGCTTAAATAGGTGTATTGAAGGCTTCCCAGAAAGTTTTTATAGCCAAAGTTTATACCGGTTTTAAAGTTTATTGCCGGGATAAACTCCACTTCATTTCCCTCTACATTTGTCTGTTTCGATTTTGTATATTCTGAATGTGTTAACGCCAAGTTTGAAAACAAGTTTAACCTTATACTTTTTTCTTCGGAAGAAAATGTATTCAAAATGTTCCAGTCGATGAAACTTTCAATTCCGTACGTTACGGCGTCGCCTATGTTTCCGCGAAATCGCTCTTGTTGAATATCGCTCAACTCCCGTAGAATAACACCTAAACGATCGTTATAACTCAAAAAGAAGGCACTAATGTCGTAAGAAAGGTATTTTTCATATCGCCCTCTAATCCCTAAATCTGTTGTAAAACCTTCCTCATCGGTAATATTGGGGTCTACGGTTAACGATGGATTAGTGATACGAATATCATTAAAAGTAACCGAACGGTAATTCTGACTAACATTCCCATACAATTCAATACTTCTAGAAGGCTTATAGCTCAAGCCAACCCCCAATAAAACAAATGAACGGTCAAACGTTCGGTTATCGGGTATGGTTTCATTTAAAATTGGATTTCCCGCATTATCCAAATTTATGTTTTTATAAGTCCCTTCACTTTCTGTTTTTATATATTCAAACCGGAAACCTGGTGTTACGGAAAATGTATCTGAAAGATTAAAAATATTTTCTCCAAACACAGCCAGGTTTAAATTTGGAAACTCGAAATCACTTTGACGTTCATAATTTGGGAATTCATTTTCAGCAAAACTGAAATCTGCATCACTACCGTTTGTGCCTGGTCCTTGTTTACTGGTGTTTTTAGATTGATAGTACTTCCCGCCTATTAAAAACACATTGTTTTTATCAAAAAGATCATATCTGGTTAACAATCGGGCTTCTGCGCCCCAGTTATTAAAATTCCCCACAATTAACTCTCTTGGTTTAGTAAGGTCGTCTTGTTGTGAAACCCTGTTTTCCCTAAAACCAACTGACTTTCGAGATGCGTCTAACGCAAATAAGTTTAAGCTGAAATCTGTTTGTTGCGAAAAAGTATGTTCCAGCAATAACGAATATAACTTCCAATCCACCTCAAACCAGTTTCGGGTTCGGTTGCTGAAAGTTGGATCTTCTTCAAACTGTGCATCAGTTAATCCACCAGGTTGTTGCGCCAGGTAATATAAATAACTAAATTCTCCCGTAAGCTTCGTTTTATCGGTAAGTTGATAATCTACATGGGCGTAGCCATTGTACGAATCAAATTGAGAGTTTGGTCTAAAATCGTTTCCTTTCTTATAATTGAAGTACGTATAATACCCAACCTTATCGACAGTTCCGCTCAAGCTATTAAAACTATTGAATAAATTGTACGATCCAACGGTTTGCCTAGAAACCAATTCTATTTTTTTATTCCTGTTGGGTTTTTTTAGTTTAAAATTAATCAGACCCCCAAACTGCGTTCCGTATTGCAAAGAGGCTGCTCCCCTAACTACTTGTATTTCACGCAACGCTTCGGCTGGTGGCGTATAGTAACTTTCTGGGTAACCCAGCACATCCGCCGAAATATCATATCCGTTTTGACGCGTATTAAAATTTGCTGTTCGGTTAGGGTTTAAACCCCGACCGCCAATATTTAATTGCAGACCCCCATCGTTATTTTCGTAAATATTAAGGCCAACCACTTGTGAGTATATTTGACGCGCATTCCCGGTAGCCAAATTAGCCGTTAAGTTTTCTACTTGAATCACTTCGCTCTTTTTCCCTGCGTAAATGGCAGTACCTTCAACAGGCCGTAGTTGTTTTAAAGCAAAAATCCGTTCTTTTTGTTTTTTTATAACTACTTCAGAAAGTGTTTCGCCAAGCGGCTCTAATTGAAAAGTAACAATTGTGTCTTCTGAAACCTCTACCGTTTGTTCCTGTATTTGATACTCGTAAGTAAACACCACAAAATAATAAGTGCCATCTGGTACATCATTAAACTGAAATGTACCATCGGCATCAGTTTTGGCTGAGTGTCCTGTGTTCGAAATATATATTTCGGCATCAGGGATTATTGTATTGGTTTGGGAACTGGTCACCTTACCCGTAATGGCATTTTGCGACATAGCAGAGACACCTATGAGAATTGAAAATATAAAAAGTGCGTTTTTCAAAATATTATAATCCTTTAATTTCATCGTTAAAATCTAAAATCCAAGTTTTGTGCTTAAATGATTCTTTTTCTTCTAATAAGTTTACTGTGGGATCAACGAATGGCTGGCTTAACCTTCCGTTTAAAGCTACATAGCTCTCTACATACACTTCAAGGTTTTGATGGCCCTGCGATGCAAAATATTCCCCCAAAAAGTGTGCGTATTCTAATATAAAATCTGGCTGAAAACTCATTTGTTTTTCTTGAAATGTATTTAAAAAGTCGCTGTTGTTTACAGAAAATTGTTTGCCTGTTTTACCATCAACTACTTTAAATTGTGCATAACCGGCTTTTTCCATTAACATAACACGCCAAGAGAAACGGTAGCCTTCTTCGGTCCAAAACAGTTCGTCGGGATATGCTAAATACCGCCAGGGAAAGACTAGTTGAAATAATAAAAAGACTGTTATAATGGTTATTGATATATTTTTCTTCTTCTGAAAAAAAATTGTTTCGATCTTCTTATCCATTTCAGCTTTATCAATCTTAAAAGCTTTTGATATAAACTGAAGTATTTTATGATGAACCGATGCATCAAAGAAAATCAATGCACTCACAATCATGATAAACGGAAACATTCCGATAGGAAACAACGCCCGAGTCATTATGTGAAAGAGTACCACTAAAATAAAAGCAAACCAGCGAGTGCGCTTATATAGTAATAAAAAGGGAATGGTCAAATCGTATAGCGCACCGCTCCAGCTAAAAGCATAATGCACCCATTCTTGCTGCATAAGATCACCCAATACAGGTAAATCATATTTTGAAGGAAGCCAAATTTTTAAAGGCATAGCTTTTAATAACCAATCGCTGTTTAGTTTTGCCAATCCTGCATAAAAATAGACAATACCCAATAAAAGTTTTATACTGTCTATCGTCCAATTAGGGATATAAAACGAAGCCTTTTTAAGGTTTTTAGCATCGAATGAAAAGTAGTTATGGGCTGGTAAAAAAATCATTAAAAAACTTACACAGCTAATAAAATAATAATGGTTTAAGTAGGTGGTTTTATCCATCAACTCTATATAGGTAAAGCTGAGAAAGAAAGTAATAATTGCTATCCGGTATTTAAACCCGATAGCGACAAAAAGAGCAGACAAACCACAAATAATAAAAAGTAAGTAGGTATAGTTGCCAAAAGGCTCTACCCACTCAAACCCGTAATAAGAAAAATGAAATTTGGGTTTTATATAAAGTTTTTCAATCCATCCGTTCATCCAAAAACGAATAATGCTTACCAACATCATAACACCAAATAAAACACGAAAGACCGCAAGTGGTGCGGCCTGTGTTTGTTTCGTGAAATATGTCTTTAAAGCAGTACTCATTGGTTAATCACCATCAGCATCTACATAGTCAACACTAATATCCATCGCCTGCAACATATCAACTTTCATTAAAATTACATTTCGTTGCAATTCGTTATAGGTGTTTAACATTTTAGTATTGTCATTTTCAATTTGAAGTGAAAAATTATCATTCAAACCTTGTAAGTTAGTTTTAGCAGTTTCAAATTGAGCCGTGATTAAGTTCCCTAAATTTTCACCGTTTTTAATCGTGTTTAAATAGGCTAAATAGGTTTTGAAGCTTTCACCTTTAGTAGCACTATTAAAGTGCTTTCCTTCAAAAAAATCTTGTGTTGCTTGTAACGCTTCCAAAGCAAGTTGTTTGGAAATATCTTCTTTGTAAAATGCTTCTACTTTTTCAGGAAGCGGGTCATTAGAAAAAACTCCTGCCGGAATACCTACTTTTCCTGCACGTAATGCTTTTTCATAATAAAATACATAGTCGTTAGCTAGCTTATCTACAGATCCAGATGCCGATGAGCTTGTGTTATCCACGAATGTATCACGGTATCCGTTGTTCCAGTCGTTTAAAATTGTTTCCGTAAGGGTTGAAATAGTTTCGGCCAACATATTTAAATAGTCTTTATAGTTTTGAGCATTTCCATTTGTTGTATAGAAAGCAACTATTTCTTCATCTGATGAAGCTAAGCCATTGATTAAATAATCGATTGCTGGAAAACCCTGCGCATCGATAGTAGAAGGTAGCGAAAGGTCATAATTTCCATCAGCAATTAAACCATCAATTTCCGATGTATTGGTAGGATATACGTTTACTCTATTTCGGTAATTAAGTGCTTCGGCTTTCCCTATTTCGAACATTGAAACACGTTGAAAGGCAAGGTATGACCCTGTCCAAGTGACACGTAATTCTTGTAACGTTTCAACTGTTGGGTTTTCAGTGAAACTATTTGATGCTGTCACTAAGTTACTTGCCTCGGTATTAAAAGCAGTGTAGGAAGGTACAATAATATTATCTGCCCAGTTTATGAGCATTGCTTTTCTATCAAAAGCATCATTGTCTTCATCAGGGTTTGTTGACTCGTCTTCTGAACAAGCAAACGCTATTATTCCTATTAGTAGTAAAAACAGACCTTTTTTAACCATTGTAATATAATTCTATTATTAAAAAACCAACCGACATTCAAAACCGGTTGGTTTTCGCTTTTTTTAATTGGCAGCTTCTGCTACCGTAAATCCAAATGCTGAAGCAATAGTTTCAGAAATTGTATCCAGTGTTTCTGGAGTTACATCCCAAAAACCGTTACCTTCTAAAAGTTGTGTTTTAAAAGTTTCCAATTCAGAAGCAGAAACGTGAGGTGCTCCTGTATTAGGGTTGTTGGTAAAACGAATGCTGTACATAAAACCAAAACCTTCAGAAAGGTCGTGAAAAGCTCCACCCATATTGTTATTGGCTATTGCTTCTTTTCCAGCTTGTAAATAGTAAACCGCTCGTACTGCAATAGTTTTTGAAATATTTTCTTTTATGATAGCAACCTGCTCATCTCTTAGGTCATAATCTCCCGCTACAATCGCAGCACGCCCTGTTTTAAAAGCAGTGAAAACATCTTCTGCCAAACCTTCAAAATCCTCGTCACCATCTACTCTACCTAAATAATTGAACAATAAATGGTCATCACTTTCATTTAAAACGCTATTTGGGTTTGCTGTTGGTATTGATGGATCTCCATAAAGATATCCATAAGCTTCATCCCACTTGTGTTCCATGGTGGTGTAGTTGTTATCCCCATCAAGTATTTGATTGTCGTTGTTTTCTCTGTTTGATGCTTCGTCCAATACAGATGTTGATAGGTAATTGTTCAGGATTTGATCAGTCAACAAAGCTCCTATCAACCCTTTTGCAAAAGTTTGGTTTAACTCAACCCCTTTTCCATTTACATAGCGTACGGAAGATCCATCTGCAATCTGACCTGCAACACCAGGTTCAGCTATCGTATTTTCATTAGGAAATACTACGTTTACTTGATCAGAAATATATGATTCAAAATCTGCTTTTATTTCAGCACTTTCTGTAGCGTTTGCTGAAAAATAATCTGCCGATGCTGCTGTTTTACTTTTAATGTTTTTTCCAGAAGCATTTAAGGCAGTATTTTCAAAATCGTTAGCGCCTTCTACGTGAGCAAACATATTTAAAAGAGATTCTTCTGTCGCAGTATCGAAGTTGTTAAATGAACCTATTAACTCTGCTGACATTTGCAATCTAGTAGTTTGTCCAGGATATTGTACTGTAGTTTCTCCTCCTCTTTCAAACACGTAATTTGTAGGAATTTCAATATCTTGTTGTACATCGCCAGCGTCATCATCAGTTGAACATGATGCTAGCAATAAACTCATAACAATTGCGGGAAACAGTAATTTTTTCATTAGGTTTTATTTAGACTTATTATAAATAATTAGGTTTTCAGAGTGCAAATATAAAATGGAGAATGCGTTCTGACAAGTTTATTTAGAATAAATTTAAATAATTATTTACGTTAAAAAATACCGAACTAACAATCAATTACTTAGAAGAAACTTGCAATTGATTTTTATATTGAAGACGCACCAATCCAGCCCACTGAAGAATGAGTTTTTGTTCTGCTTCGGTTATGTCGCCATGAATCCAAGTGTATTCTTTTAATGGCATTTCACCTTCTTCAACCATTTCGACCAACTCTTCCATTTTATGGTCTTTTTTCTTGATGGAATAAGAATCCCAAGCAGATGCATTAAAATGACCTTTCCCATGTTCTATATGATCGTCCAGCCAAAAGGAAATAGGAGCAATTTCGGCATACCAAGGGTACTGTGTTTGGTCACTATGGCAATCGTAGCAATTTTCCTTTAACAATACGGCTACTTCAGCAGAAGGTTTTGTTTCCTTTTCAAAAAGGGCTACACTTTCATACCCTCCATTATTTTTCTCTGGTCGAATAAATTGTATAATTATTAGGGCTGCTAATAATACTATAAGAGTGTACTTGATTATTTTCATGGATACTTAAAAATTTGAATTGCAAAACTAATATTTATTTAGAACAATTCTTTATAGTGATCCACAAAATTTTAAATCTTTGTAATTAAATGGATTTAAGGTAATTGATTAAGGACTTTCTTATATCGTAAGCTAATTCGCTTTCTTCAGGTTCATATATTTTCACTATGCCACTGTTATTTCGAGTTAAAAAAGGGATGTCCAATCCTTTTAAAAGAAAATCACTTAAAGCAATTGTATATACTTTATTGTAGTTAAGAGGTTTTCCTGCAATTAACCAGTTTCCAGAAGAACTCTGTGTGATTTTATAGCGTTGTAAATATGCCCCTTTTCCGCGTTGTGATTTTCCGTAATCTAAGACTTCCTTTAGTAAATTACCTTTCATATCTACTTTTAATACGCTACCTCCAAATGGCAATACCCTAAAAATATCAACGCTGGTTAATCTCCCTGAGAGCATATCATCAACCCGAAACGAACCGCTGTTTACCAATGCGGCATCTACGTTGTAATTATAAGCGAAAGCCATAGCTTCAGTCACTTTATCACCCAAGTTGGTTTGAGTGCTTCTATTGGCGCTATCTGTACCATCTAAAGGCACTTTGGGAATATGAATTACTTCATTTGTATTTGGTATTACAGTCGAAAGCTCTGTATTTAACACTTCGTTCCATTTTTTCACTACTCTATCAACATTTGATTGAAGCGGTACCTTTTCATCCAAGTACATAATCTTAGAGTTTACATACAATACCTGGGTACGTAGATTATATACCAATGTATGAATGTACATGGAAATGGCATTGGCATCTGCTTTAGCAATTACAGTATTCCCTTCTCTTTCAAGGTTGCTTACATGTTCGTGACCTCCCATTATCAATGGTATTTCGGGTAATTCCTTTGCTAATTGATGATCTTGATCTATTGTTAAATGTGTCAATCCAATTACAAAATCTACTTTTGGATATACCAAATCGTACGCTCTTTTCGCTTCTTTATAAATATTTCCATACTCGACATATTCCTTCGGGTTTGAATCCAACGTTAAACCAATAAACCCAAAGCGCACTTCATTGCCCAATGAGTCTTTAACAAAAAGTGTTTTATACTCTGAAATAGGCTCATTACCCATCTCCAATTTGGTTTCAAAAGGCTGTTTAACACCACTTGGGGTAACATGAAGCACATTTGAAGAAACCCAAGGAAATGTGGATTCGTTTAGCCGTTCTTGCAGTTCGTTTTCAGTAAGATCAAACTCATGGTTCCCAAATGTTACCAAATCAAAATCCATGGCGTTCATCACCTCTATCATTTGTTTACCACGAATGGGTTCGCCATCTTTTTCTAAATTGCCAAGCAGGGAAGGATTTAAAAAATCGCCTGCCATAAACAAAAAAGTGTTTGGGTTTCTTTCTTTTATAGAATCACGAACATAAGCCACTCGAGCCATTCCTCCATATTTACCCCCTTGCAAAGGTGCTATTTCATAAACATCGTTGACCTGCAAAAACTTGATGGTCACTATCCCTTTTCCATAAAAAGGTGCCTCTGGTATAGGCTCTAAGAGATTACAGCTGTAAAGAAAAAACAATGCAAAAACCGGTAGTAAAAGTATTCGTCTATTCATCTTAATGATATTTACTGAATATTTTAGTTGCTTCATTATGGGCACTTTCAAATGCCATAGGATTTATATTACAATCAGCTTTTTCAGTAGTGAAATAACTTAACATTTTTTCAGTCGGCATATTTCCTGTTAATTCATCTTTTGCCATAGGACATCCTCCAAAACCCTGTATGGCACCGTCAAACCTAAAACAACCAGCTTTGTATGCGGCATCAATTTTTTCATGCCACAACGCGGGGGTTGTATGTAAATGAGCTCCAAACTCAATGTGGGGATAATGGGGGATCAAATTTGAAAACAAATAGTCAATGATATCAGGTGTTGAGGAGCCTACCGTATCACTTAATGACAAGATTTTAACACCCATGGCCGATAACTTTTCGGTCCACTCTGCTACAATCTCAACATTCCAAGGGTCTCCATAGGGATTACCGAAACCCATTGATAAATAAGCAACTACTTGTTTTTCGTTTGCATTAGCCAAATTAAGAATTTCTTTCAAAATATCAATGGATTGTGCAATAGTTTTATGAGTATTCCGCATTTGGAAGTTTTCTGAAATTGAAAAAGGATAGCCTAAATAGTCAATTTCCGGATGTTTTACAGCGTCCTCGGCACCTCGAACATTAGCAACGATGGCCAATAGTTTGCTATCAGTTTTTGAGAGATCTAACTTTGAAAGTACCTCGGCCGTATCTTTCATTTGTGGAATTGCCTTGGGTGAAACGAAACTCCCGAAATCTATGGTATCAAAGCCACAGCGCAGTAACGATTGTATATATTGAACTTTACTTTGGGTTGGCACCCAATCTTTTATTCCTTGCATCGCATCCCGTGGACACTCTATTAATTTTACTTTTTGCATTACCCCAAAGATACAGGATTTTAAAATGCAAACTTTAGCTTTTTCTTATTCCATCATGGGATTAAAATAAATATGGCTATTCCTAGAAAAACGACTATTTGCAACCATTTTAAAACAATACCTACAGATTTGTGTTTTAATATATAAGAAGAAATACTGCCCGCTAAAACCGCAATTAGTCCAAAAACCAAAAATGAAACCGCCATAAAAACAATTCCTAAAATATAAAATTGACTCACGGTATCTTCAGTTTCATTCCAAAGAAAGGCAGGGAAAAATGCCAAAAAAAAGATCATCACCTTGGGGTTTACCAAGTTCATGATAACACCTTGTTTAAACAGTTGAACATTTGTTTTTGTAGGTATTCTATTGGTTTTTCCTTCCGAAGTAACAGGGACGGCAATCGTTGCATCATTTTTAAACACAACATACGCTAAATATAGTAAGTACAAAGCTCCCAACACCTTGATGCCGTAAAATAATGTTGGCGAAGTGGTAATTATTGCTGAAAGGCCAAAGGCCAAAAAAGTAGTGTGCACAATACATCCCGTAACCAGACCTGCTGTGGTTGCCAAGCCACTTTTTACACCATTGACCAACGATTGTGTTAACACGTATATATTATCGGGACCTGGCGAAAAAGCTAATGCCAAAGTTGCTAGAGCAAAAGATAACAGGTTTTCGGTCATAAATGGATTACTGCTTTAAAATAGCTTTGTTTATATCTTTAATTAATTGTGGTCCTTCATAGATAAAGCCCGTGTACAATTGTATAAGACTCGCACCAGCTTCAAGTTTTTCAAGCGCATCATTAGCACCATGAATCCCTCCTACTCCAATTATCGGGAATGCTTTATTACTTTTTTCCGAAAGAAAACGAATTACCTCTGTTGAACGATGTGTCAAGGGCTTTCCACTTAAACCTCCCATTTCAGCTTTATTTTCTGAAACCAATCCCTCTCGGTTTATGGTCGTGTTAGTGGCAATTACTCCATCTATTTTAGTTTCAGAAACAATTTCAATTATATCCAACAATTGTTCATCGGTTAAATCTGGAGCGATTTTTAGCAATATTGGCTTTCGTTTTGATTGTAAATCATTTTTATCTTGAAGTGTTTGCAGTAACCGGGTTAACGGCTCTTTATCCTGTAATGCTCTTAAGTTCGGCGTGTTCGGTGAACTTACATTTACTACAAAATAATCTACATAATCAAATAAAGCCTCAAAGCAAATCACATAATCGGTAACTGCTTCGTCATTGGCCGTAACTTTGTTCTTCCCAATATTTCCGCCGATAAGAACATTTTTATTGGTTTTTAAACGCTCTACAGCCTCTTCAACTCCTCCATTATTAAAACCCATTCGGTTAATAATTGCGCTATCAGACTGTAATCTAAACAATCTTTTTTTAGGGTTTCCGGGTTGTGGTTTCGGAGTAACAGTTCCTATCTCTATAAAACCAAAACCTAGGTTAGAAAGTTCTTTATACAGTTTTGCATCTTTATCAAATCCCGCTGCCAATCCCACTGGGTTTGGAAATTTTAAACCAAAAACTTCTCGTTCAAGTCGTTTGTCGTTTACTTTGCATAGGCTTTTAAAAAGACCTCCAAGTCCTAGTTTGTTTAAAAACCTAATTAACTTAAAAGTAAAGTGATGTACTTTTTCTGGGTCGAATTGAAAAAGGATGGGACGAATTATAGATTTGTACATAGGCGAAAGGAATCTTCGGCAAAAATAGCAAGAAAGAATGTATTAATTATTTTGAATATGCTTTAATTTGTAAAGTAAACTACCTCAAAATACCACAAGGAGGTGTTTAACAATAAAAACATTGATTCTGAGACAAACTTTGAGATATTTAAATCTCGATTCTCGAGCAAAAGAAAAATTATGATAGAAAAACAACACCTTATCGATCGTTTTTTTAGCTATGTAACCGTAGATACCGAAAGCGATCCTGAAAGCAATACCACACCAAGTACAGAAAAACAGTGGAACCTTGCCAATGCACTTGTAGACGAATTGAAACGGATTGGATTAGAAGATGTGACCATAGATGAAAATGCGTACATTATGGCGACGTTGCCTTCTAATATTGATCACGAAGTTCCTGTTATTGGGTTTGTTTCGCATTTTGATACTACCCCAGATTTTACCGGTGCCAATGTAAATCCGCAGATTGTAGAAAATTATGATGGTAAGGACATTGTTTTAAATGCTGAAGAAAATATAGTTCTCTCTCCAGATGATTTTGACGATCTTTTACTGTACAAAGGCCAAACCATTATTACCACAGACGGAACGACCTTATTGGGTGCAGACGATAAAGCAGGGATTGCTGAAATTGTTTCCGCTATGGAATATTTAGTAAATCATCCTGAAATTAAACACGGGAAAATACGTGTTGGCTTTACTCCAGATGAAGAAATTGGCCGAGGTGCTCACAAATTTGATGTAGAAAAATTTGGTGCAGAATGGGCTTACACCATGGACGGAAGCCAGATTGGTGAATTGGAATACGAAAACTTTAATGCTGCTGGAGCTGTCGTTACCATTAAAGGTAAAATTGTACACCCTGGCTATGCCAAAGGAAAGATGATCAATAGTATGTATATCGCTACAGACTATATTAACTCCTTACCAAGAATGGAAACCCCAGAACATACTGAAGACAGAGAAGGTTTCTTCCATTTGTACAGCGTTAATGGAGAAGTTGATAGCACCAAGTTACAATATATTATTCGTGACCATGATAAAAATCATTTTGAAGCTAGAAAAGAGATGATGCTCAAACTAGCCAATGATTTAAACACCCAACACGGAAAAGAAGTCGTGACTGTAGAAATCACAGATCAATATTTTAATATGGGTGAGAAGATTGAACCCGTTATGCATATTGTCGATATTGCTGAAAAAGCTATGAAACAAGCGAATATTGAACCCAACATTAAACCCATTAGAGGTGGAACTGATGGCTCTCAACTAAGCTTTAAGGGATTGCCTTGTCCAAATATTTTTGCAGGCGGACACAATTTTCACGGGCGTTATGAGTATGTCCCTGTAGAAAGTATGCAAAAAGCTATTGAAGTAATTGTTAACATTGCACAATTAGTCGCAGAGAAAGAGTCTTAAACCTCTTGTTACTTCTTAAACAAAAAAAACCGCAACTCGAAAGTTGCGGTTTTTTTATTCAGTTAAGGATACACTATTTTTTTTCCTTTTTTGCAGGGGTCGCGGGAGCGTTCAATTTACCGCTCATTTCCATAGAAAGAGCAGAACGTTCAAACTTCATTTTACCAGCACCAGTTTCAATAATGCAGGTACCATCGTCGTTTAAGTCTAAAATTTTACCGTGCAATCCGCTTTTGGTAACTACCTTGTCCCCTTTCTTAATCTCTTGTGCAAACTTTTTTTCCTGTTTTTGCTTTTTCATTTGCGGACGTATTAAAAATAAATACATCACAGCAAATAATAAGATTATAGGTAGAAAGCCTTGAATTTGTTCCATAAAAATAGTCTATTCTTTGATTTTATATTTAGCTTGTTTTAAGCATATTTGAGGTTCCGCTAGCACCGTCTTTAGGTGTTACAAAAGCTTTTATCTTTAAAGTTTCTTTTCCGTTTTTAGTATTGGCAACGATAGTCACTGTTTTACTTACTTGGTTAACGCCACTACCATCGTATTTAACTAAAAGCTGTCCGTCTTCTCCAGGGGCTATCGCTTCTTTAGGATATTCTGGCACCGTACAACCACAACTACTCGTCGCATTAACGATTACCAAAGGTGCGTCGCCAGTGTTGGTAAATTTAAATTCGTGCTCTACTTTGGCACCTTTAGCAATAGTTCCAAAGTCAAACTCTGTTTTTTCAAATTTCATGACTGGAAATTTAGCAGCTTCTGCATCACGATCTGCAGCAGCAGCTACATTTTCCTCATTTACTTTGTCTGAAGCTTTTTCTTTACAAGATGTAAAAGCGAAAGCAGATAATACTGCTAAAATTAAAATTGATTTTTTCATAGGATAATTATTTATGTTTAAGCGCCGCTAAAATACTCAATTTTTTACTTCTATCGAAGACCACGGCCTAATTTATTCAGTTTCCCCTCTTTTGTGTATTCTTTTACCAGTTTGTCCAATATTCCGTTGATAAAGCTACTGCTTTTAGGCGTTGAATACTCTTTTGATATTTCGAGACATTCGTTTATAGTTGCCCGTTCTGGAATGGAAGGAAAATATAGAAACTCTGCAATGCCTATTTTTAGGATAATCATATCAATATCGGCAATACGATCCTTGTCCCAATTTGGTGTTTTCCCGTCTATTTCTCCGTCTAGCTTTTCGTTGTTTAATATAACTTTCCGAAGTAATTTTAAGGCAAACTCTCGGTCATCCTCGTTTTTGTACAAAGAAGGCACTAAAATAGTTGCTACGTTTTTTTCTGAAATTTTAGAAAGCATTTTAACCATTGCCGTGTTCACCAATGGAAAATCATCCAACCAAGTTAGACGTTTATCTTCTAGGTAGTCATAAAGTTTTTCGTTGGGCGCAACTACTTCTTTATAAAACTTAACCACGAAATCCCTGTCCTCTTTAAACGAAGCTTCTTTTTTTGAAATATATTCCTGATAAAAATCTTGCTCTTTTAGCGAGTTGAAAATGATGTTTATGTACTCATTTTCATTTTGCCAATAATTAAGTTTTTTATTCTTTAATATTTCAGCAAGCGCTGGATTTGATTCAATAAGCTGAATTACTTTATTATCAACAAACGTTCGGTTAGGATTTTTTTCCTGGTCAGTTGCCAAGTGTTTTTGTTGTGATTTCTGAAGGAAATTTTCAGCGTGATCTTTTACCTCTACCATTAATTGAAGCAGCAACACATACAAATCATGCATTTGATCCATGCTGTACAATAGAAATTTTTCTTGCTTGTCTAGGTCTTGGTGTTCACTTTGAAAAAAAGCGTAAGTTGATTGTAAAACCTTAACTCTAATATGTCTTCTTGTGAGCATATTTTAAAATAAAGAACATTTATAAATAAACAACGCACAAGCTGTTTCTTGTGCGTTGCAAATATACTATTTTAATATAGTTAAAAACTACATTTTCTCTTTTCTTGCCGCTATTCTAGCGTTTGCCATATCAAAGGCTGCTTGGTGTGTAGTAACATCTTTACTCTCAGCATTCTTTAATATTTCAAGTGTCGTGTTGTAGATATTTTCGGTTTTGCGAATAATCTCTTGACGACCATAGTTTTCAAGTTCGGCATATACGTTTATAATTCCACCGGCATTAATTAAAAAGTCTGGTGCGTACACAATGCCTTTTTCACGTAATTCTAACCCGTGTTTTTGCTCTTCTGCCAACTGGTTGTTTGCAGCTCCTGCAATAACTTTCGCCTTAAACTGGTTTATTGTTTGGTCGTTTACAGTTGCTCCAAGTGCACAAGGGGCGTAGATATCCATTTCTTCTGCATAGATATTATCACCTTCATAGATAGTTGCGCTGTACTTATCACGAACTTCTTCCAAACGTTCTTGGTTAATATCTGTAATATACACTTTAGCTCCTTCGTTAGTAAGGTTTTCCACTAAAGCTTCCCCTACGTTTCCAATTCCTTGTACATACACTACGCGATCTTCCAGTATATCGGTTCCGAAAGCATATTTTGCTGCTGCTTTCATCCCCATAAATACACCGTATGCTGTAATGGGTGAAGGATTTCCTGCTCCTCCTAATGTTTCAGAAATACCAGTAACGTAAGGTGTAACCGAACGAACTAAATCCATATCACCTGTAGTCATCCCAATATCCTCGGCAGTAATGTACTTTCCGCTTAACGAATGTACAAACTCCCCGAAGCGTTTCATTAACTCTGGTGTTTTTTGTGTTTTAGCATCGCCAATAATCACAGCTTTTCCGCCACCTAAGTTTAAGCCCGTAATTGCAGACTTAAAGGTCATCCCTCTTGATAGACGCAACACATCGTTCAAGGCTTCCCATTCACTGGTATATTGCCACATTCTGGTACCTCCTAGAGCAGGTCCTAAAACCGTATTGTGAATACCAATTATTGCTTTTAATCCCGTATCTTTGTCATTGCAAAAAACGATTTGCTCGTGATTGTCGAAAGACATCTGCCCGAAAACGGGGTCAACTTTTTGAAGTTCATTTGTATTTAATACTTCAGTCACCATAATATTTTTATTTTTAAACATCCCTTAAAAAGGACGTGCAAAAGTACGGGTTTATTGATAATCACACAAAGAAAATATCACTAAAAGAAGAATTTGTTAATAAATTTTAATGCCCCTAGATGAAAGAACTACAGTTTCTAAATCAATATTTTATAAAATACCGTGGTCGCCTATTAGCAGGGCTTTTAATTACGATTGTCGCCACAATATTTACTATTGTCGTTCCAAAAAAAATTGGTGATTCTGTAGATGTAGTCCGTGCTTACATTAACGGTAACATTACAGACCTTGATTATGTTAAAAGTGAGCTTCTTGAAAATATCTTGCTGATTGTTGGTGCCACTTTGCTTTCAGCATTTTTTACATTTCTTATGCGACAAACCATAATTGTTGTTTCACGTCATGTAGAGTTTGATCTTAAAAACAGAATATTTCAGCAATACGAAAGGCTTTCCCTTGGTTTTTATAAGCAGAACCGCACTGGTGATTTAATGAATAGGATTAGCGAAGATGTCTCTAAAGTACGTTTATATGTTGGGCCAGCCGTAATGTATAGTACAAGGACCATAACCCTTTTTATTGTAGCCATAAGCTATATGTTTTATACTGCCCCTGTTCTTACTGCTTATGCCATTGCTCCATTACCCATACTTTCAGTACTCATTTATAAATTAAGTGTGGAAATAAACAAGAAAAGTACCGCCGTTCAACAGTATTTATCTAAACTAACCTCCTTTACGCAAGAAAGTTTTAGTGGTGTTGCTGTTATTAAAGCCTACGGAATTGAATCGCGCACCAACGAAGGTTTTGCTGAACTCGCAGAAGGTAGCCGTGAAAAAAACATAGATTTGGCTAAGGTACAAGCGCTTTTCTTCCCTTTAATGATCCTATTGATTGGCGCAAGTAATATCTTGGTAATCTATATTGGTGGACAACGTTTTATAGATGGGCAAATTGACTTGGGTACTATTGTTGAATTTTTGATTTATGTAAATATGCTAACCTGGCCTGTGGCGGTAGTTGGTTTTGTAAGTTCAATGATACAAAGAGCAGAAGCCTCACAAAAACGGATCAATGAGTTTTTAAGTGAAGAACCAGAAATTGAAAACCAAACACACAAAGCAACACCAATTAAAGGAAAGATTGCTTTCGAAAATTTATCATACACTTACCCAGATACTAATATTACGGCCTTAAAAGATGTTTCATTTAGTGTTAACCCTGGAGAAACATTATCCATAATTGGACATACTGGTTCTGGAAAATCTACGATACTTGAATTGATTGGCCGTTTGTACGATGTTCAAAAAGGAACCCTTAAAATTGATGACACCCCGGTTAAGCAGCTAAACTTAGATAGTTTACGCGGTAGTATTGGGTATGTACCTCAAGATGCTTTTTTATTTAGCGATAGTATTAAAAACAATATCCGATTTGGTAAAGAAGAAGCTGATGAAAAGGAAGTGATTCAAGCCGCTAAAAGAGCTGCTGTACATAAAAATATTATTGGTTTCAGTAAAGGATATGATACTGTTTTAGGTGAACGCGGTATTACATTAAGTGGTGGACAAAAACAACGTGTATCGATTGCCAGGGCTATTATAAAAGACCCACAAATATTGTTGTTCGATGATTGCCTATCGGCTGTGGATACTGAAACGGAAGAAGAGATTTTGAATAACCTGCACGAAATTTCTCGCGATAAAACAACCATTATTGTGAGCCATCGTATTTCTTCAGCAAAAAATGCCGACAAAATAATCGTTTTGGATGAAGGTAAAATCATCCAGCAAGGCACTCATAATCAACTTGTAAACCAAGAAGGTTATTATAAAGAGCTCTACGCAAAACAACTTTCAGAAAAAGAAATGTAGCGTTTACTTGCCATATTTCTATTTTTTTTAGATTTTTGGCTAAACATTAACAAAACCTAAACTAATGAGCGAGCAGTATACGATGGAGAAAGAAGAAATACAATCTAAAGTGATGCGGGCGGGACGTCGCACGTATTTTTTTGACGTACGAGCTACAAAAGCTGGAGATTATTATCTTACAATTACTGAAAGTAAAAAATTTACAAATGACGATGGTTCTTATCATTACAAGAAACACAAGATTTATTTGTACAAAGAAGATTTCCAAGACTTTAGGGACAATCTTGAAGAAATGACTGATTTTATCATTGATGAAAAAGGAGAAGAAGTAATTAGTGAACGTCACCAAAAAGATTTCAAAAAAGAAGAAAACACCGATTCAGAAACGAATGCAAACGGTAACGATGCAGCTTCAAGCTTTACCGATGTAAGCTTTGATGACATATAAACCTATCTTCTTAAAATAATATTGAATAAACCGCCTCGTCTTTCGAGGCGGTTTTTTTATGTAACTCAAATCTGCTACTTTTAAATTTTTGTTTAGAACCACTTACTATGAAAAAAATTTTATTTCTGTTTGCCCTTTTATCTTCAATAATTTCAACTTCGCAAGAATATTCGGTTGATTTAGACTATTATCTTCCAGATTCAGTTACCTACAACCCCAATATTCCCACACCAAAAAGTATTATTGGTCACGAAGTAGGCGATTACCATATTACACACGATAAATTAGTACAGTATATGTACGCGGTTTCAAAATCTAGTGACCGTATAACAATAGAAAATAGAGATACAACATTTGAAGGCAGACCCTTACTCCTCTTGACGGTTACAGCACCGAGCAACCAAGCTACCATTGAAAATATTAGACAACAACATGTAAGTTTAACTGAAACGAATTCAGAAAAGCTTACTACCGAAACGATGCCTGCTGTTGTCTATCAAGGTTTTTCCATTCACGGAAACGAACCGAGCGGTTCTAATGCAGCATTGGCACTCGTTTACTATCTAGCCGCTGCTCAAGGTGCAGCAATTGATAATTTATTAAATAACACTATTATTCTATTAGATCCTGCTTTTAATCCAGATGGTTTACAACGATTTGCTTATTGGGCAAATATGCACAAAAGTAGTACCCCAAATCCAGATCCGAACGATAGAGAGTTTGATGAAATTTGGCCAGGCGGACGTACCAACCATTATTGGTTTGATATGAATCGGGACTGGCTACCTGTACAATTACCAGAAAGCCGTGCTCGCATTGAGACGTTTCATAACTGGTACCCAAATATATTGACCGATCATCACGAAATGGGTTCTAATGCCAGTTTCTTTTTTCAGCCGGGAATTCCATCGCGTACGCATCCACTTACGCCTAGCAAAAACCAAGAGTTAACCGGTGACATTGCAAAGTTCCATGCAAAAGCATTGGATAAAATTGGTAGCTTTTATTACACTGAAGAAAGCTTTGACGATTTTTACTACGGAAAAGGTTCCACTTTTCCCGATATAAATGGCTCGATAGGCATTCTTTTTGAACAAGCTTCTTCGCGTGGTTCTGCTCAAGAAACAAACAACGGGATATTAACTTTTCCTTTTACAATTAGAAATCAATTTACAGCTGCACTTTCTACACTCGAAGCAGCTGTCGATATGAGAACAGAGTTACTAAATTACCAAAGAGAATTTTTTAAAAACGCAAGGAATGAAGTTTCAGGGAATAGTGCTATTCTTTTTGGAGACGAGCACAACGCTTCAAAAGTGTATCATTTAGCTGAAATCTTAAACCGTCATAAAATAACATTTCACGAAGTAAAACAAGATATTGAAAAGGATGGGAAAACATATAAAAAAGGGATGTCCTACCTTATTCCGAAGCAACAAAAGCAGCAACGCTTAGTAAAAGCTATGTTTGAAAAACGCACCAAGTTTACAGATAGTTTGTTTTACGATGTTAGCGCGTGGACACTGCCTTTGGCTTTTAATCTCAATTATACTGAAAATGCTACTATGGCGAATGCTGGTTCGCAAGTAACCAGTCTTGAAAAGAAACAAACAATACTTCCAAAGCAGTCCAACTACGCTTATTTAATGCAGTGGCACGATTATTACACCCCTAAAGCGTTGAATATGATCTTACAAAAAGGTATTCGTGCAAAAGTGGGCATGAAGCCCTTCTCTATGGGGAATCAAAAATATGATTATGGGACTATTCTTATTCCAGTTCAAAATCAAAAGCTATCCAAGAAAGAGCTTTTTGAGTTTATAAAAACCGTAAGCAAAGAATCTCACGCAACAATCGATGCTGTTGAAACAGGACTGACCAAAGGAATTGATTTAGGAAGCAACCAATTTAGGTCGTTAGACATACCAAAAGTAGCCATGATTATAGGCGAAGGTATAAACCCTTATGATGCCGGTGAAATTTGGCACCTATTCGATACGCGTTATGCCATGCAACTCACCAAACTGGATACCCGCAATTTTGAGCGCACAGACTTAAGCCGCTACACAGATATTATTTTACCCAATAGCTGGGGCCAGGCGTTGGATAGCACCGACGCACAAAAACTAAAGACCTGGGTTAGAAACGGAGGCACTCTAATAGGTTATAAAAACGCAGGTAAATGGTTTGAAAAAAATAAACTTCTAAAGGCTAAGTTTAAAACAAAGAAGGACACTGCCCAAGCTATTTCTTTTGAAGATAAAAGCAATTATTTTGGCGCTAAGGTAATTGGTGGAGCTATTTTCGAAACAAAATTGGACCGTTCTCACCCTATTGCATTTGGGTATAGCAATAGCACACTCCCGGTTTTTAGAAATTCCACTATTTTCATGGAAGCTGATGTAAATAGTTACAACAACCCTATTCAATACACCGAAACACCCTTGTTGAGTGGTTACATTTCTAAACCAAATTTAGAGGAACTTAAAAACACATCTTCATTTAAAAAAGCATCGTTAGGACGTGGTGAAGTTCTTTATTTTACTGATAATACAAATTTCAGGGCTTTTTGGTACGGTACCAATAAACTACTAATGAATGCCATATTTTTTGGCGATAAAATGTAACTATTATCTATTTCAACTTTAATATTACCTCTAATTTACACCAGTGAAAGTAGCTGTAGTCATACTCAATTGGAATGGAAAAGAGCTTTTACAAAAGTTTTTACCATCAGTACTTTCTTTTTCTGAAGAAGCGACTGTTTACGTAGCAGATAATGCCTCTACCGATGACTCGGTTTCATTTATAAAAAACAATTTTCCTGAAGTTATAATCATTCAGAATAAAACAAATGGAGGTTATGCCAAAGGCTATAACGATGCCCTTAAAAACCTACAAGAGAATATTTTTGTTTTACTGAATAGCGATGTGGAAGTAACTCAAAACTGGCTCTCCCCTATTCTGAAAGCTTTTAAAAAAGAACCCGACCTTGTAGCAGCGCAACCTAAAATACTTGATTACAAAAACAAAGATTATTTTGAATATGCTGGTGCCGCAGGTGGCTATATTGATAAATTGGGATATCCTTTTTGTCGTGGCCGTATTTTCAACACTATTGAAAAGGACACTGGACAGTATGATGATACAAAAAAAATATTCTGGGCGAGTGGTGCTTGTCTTTTCATTAAAAGAGAATCTTTCCAAAAAGCGGAAGGTTTTGATGAGGATTTTTTTGCCCATCAAGAAGAAATTGACCTTTGTTGGAGGTTACAAACCAATGGTGGGATTATAAAATATATAGGTACATCAAAAGTGTATCACGTTGGCGGTGCGACTTTAACTGCAGCAAATTCAAGAAAAACCTTCTATAATTTTAGAAACACATTATTAATGCTATTTAAAAATGTAGGGGGCGCAACTGTTTATTTTTTGCTACTAACGAGAATGATTCTAGATGGTCTGGCAGCATTCCAATTTTTATTTCAAGGAAAATTTAAACATATATTTGCAATTCTTAAAGCACATATTAGCTTTTATCGTCTTTTCTTTACATTTCTGAAAAAGAGAAAAATACATGCTTCAAAATTTAAATATTATTCCTTAAAATCTGTTGTTTGGTCATATTTTGTCCAAAACAAACACCGTTTTAACGACCTCTAATAAATTTTACTTAAAGTATTGTTAATCGTTATCACGCTATTCTTCCTTTTAATAATTTTGGATGACAATTAAACAACTTAATAATTATGAAAAAAATATTGATTCTAGCAGTTTGCTCTGGTCTTTTATTTACTTCGTGTGTTTCAAAAAAGAAATATGCTGAGTTACAAGACAAGCAAGAAAAAACACAAGATCTATTAAATACAGCAACAGTTAAATTAAACGATTGCCTTTCTGAAAAATCAGGATTAGAAGCTCAAAATAGTTCATTAAAGAGCCAAGTAGCTTCGTTAAATGCTACCAATGGAGATTTAATAAGACAAATTGGAGACTTTACTGACCTTACTAAAAAAGGTGCTGAAAATTTAGAAAAGTCTTTAGAGAGTTTAAAGGAAAAAGACTTAACAATTCGTAAACTTCAAGATGCGGTTACACGTCGTGACTCTGTAAACCTTGCGTTAGTGCAAAGTTTAAAAGGCGCGATTGGAAACCTAGACGACGAGGATATCGAGATTAGCGTTGAAAAAGGTGTGGTTTATGTGAATATATCTGACAAACTATTATTCCGTAGCGGAAGTTACCAAATCACTAGCAAAGCTCGTGAAGTGCTTGGTAAAGTAGCTACTGTAGTTAAAAACAAGCCTGATTTCGAATTTTTAGTTGAAGGTCACACAGATACAGATCCAATTAGCACAGGCTGTATTAAAGACAACTGGGATTTAAGTGTACTTCGTGCAACAGCAGTTGTAAGAACACTTCAAGACGACTTTGGAGTTGCCCCAGCACGTATGACAGCTGGAGGACGTAGTGAGTATGTTCCAATTGCCGGCAATGATACTTCTGCAGGAAAGGCTAAAAACCGTAGAACGCGTATTGTAGTATTACCAAAGATTGACCAATTCTACAATATGATTGAAGAAGGTTTAAAAGACCCAAAAATTAACTAAGATTTTCAAAATCTTAAAATAATTTAAAACCCGGCAAATTGCCGGGTTTTTTTAGCTACTTTAGTAATACACATGAAAAAGGATGAGGACAATATCATTGAGCAATTTTATCAGGCATTTGAAAACTTAGACGCCGAACGAATGGTTGAAACTTACCACGACGATGTAACTTTTGAAGATCCAGCTTTTGGTGTATTACGAGGTGAAAAGGCAAAAAATATGTGGCGTATGCTTTGTAGTTCCCAACAAGGAAAGGATTTTAAAGTGAAAACCACGCATATAGAATATACTCCCGAGAAAGGAACCGCACGATGGGAAGCGTACTATACCTTCGGGAAAAAACAAAGAAAAGTCCATAACGTAATCAATGCAAAATTTGAGTTTAAAGACGGCAAAATTATCAACCATCTGGACCGCTTCAACCTTTACAAATGGTCTAAACAATCAATGGGAATTACAGGTTTTTTATTGGGGTGGACCGCTTTTTTTAAAAAGAAACTCAACAAACAAACCCATATGCGTCTTTCTCAATTTGAACAAAACAACAGAAAAAAATAGCACTATGGAACCTATAACTACAAATTGGACGCGCGAAGAACTAAAGGCATATATTTTATTGTACTGTGCACACGCAGATTTTATTGAAACCCAAAAGGAAGTTGATTATATAAAATCTAAGGTAAGTGAAGTTGACTATAAAAAAATTCACAAAGAATTTGAAGAAGACAGTGACTATGAGAGTATTCAGAAAATTGAATATACGATAGAAAAGTACAAGTACACCAAGGAAGAGATACACACGCTGTTTAAACGTATTAAAGAGCTGTTTTACCTAGACGGAACTTACACTGCTGCTGAACAGAGTATTTTTATAGGGCTTAAGCATTTATTGGGGAAAAATTAAATTTCCAAGCTACCTTTTCCTTCCCTAATCAACACTGGCTCATCTTCTGTTAAATCAATTACCGTGGAAGGTACATTATCACCATAACCACCATCTACAACTACATCGACCAACTTTTCCCATTTTTCAAAAATAAGTTCTGGATCGGTTGTATACTCAATTACTTCGTCTTCATCTTTAATAGATGTTGAAATGATTGGATTGCCCAATTCTCTAACAATAGCACGCGTAATATTGTTATCTGGCACGCGAATACCCACTTCTTTTTTCTTTTTAAAAACCGTAGGCAAATTATTGTTTCCAGGAAGTATAAATGTGTAAGGCCCCGGCAATGCCCGCTTTAAAATTTTAAAAGTAGATGTGTTTATTTGCCGTACGTAGTCTGAAAGATTACTTAAATCTTCACAAACAAATGAAAAATTAGCCTTTTCAAGTTTTACACCTTTTAATTGTGCTACCCGTTCCAACGCTCTAGTATTGGTAATATCGCACCCTAAGGCATATACCGTATCGCTGGGATAAATAATCAATCCTCCATCTCTAATAATTTTTACAATCCTCTTTACCTCCTTAGGGTTTGGGTTCTCTTCGTATAGTTTTATAAATTCTGCCATAGCTTATTTTTTTCGGGTAAATTAAAGATACCTTTAATCTTTCTTTTTTTCAAGTTATTCTTAAATATCTATTCTCAATAAATGCAATCTATTATATAATTAAGCGTTGTAACACAATAGAAATTAAATTGACTTCAATGAAAAAAGGCATCCTCACTATACTATTTGCAATTAGCCTGCTTTTTATAGCCTGCAGTGGAGAAAGTAACCCTGAAATTGAAAATGATAATCAACCACTTGCCGAAAAAACCGAATTAAACGTTTCGTATGGTGAAAACCAACAACAAGTGTACGATATATATTTACCTAAAGGCAGATCTTCTGAAAAAACAAAAGTTATTATTCTTATTCACGGTGGTGGCTGGATAGAAGGCGATAAGGAAGATATGGGCGCATATATTCCTATTTTAAAGGAAAAACATCCCGACCATGCCATAGTTAACGTGAATTATGTGTTGGCAAACCCACCTGCAATCCCCGCTTTTCCAAATCAGTTTTTAGATTTAGACCAAGTAATAAAGCAACTAATACAACAAAGTGAAGAATTGGAAATTCTCCCCGAGTTTGGTTTAATTGGTGCAAGTGCAGGAGCACATATAGCTTTACAATATGATTACGTCTATGATACCGAAGATAGGGTGAAAATGGTTTGTGATATTGTGGGACCAACAGATTTTACCGATCCATTTTATACCGAAAACCCAAGTTTTGAAGCATTGCTCAATGCGTTAGTAGATGAAACTGCTTATCCCGAAAGTACAAATTTTGCTGAGCAGCTGAGCCCTTCGCTGCAAGTAACCAATAAAAGTAGCCCGACTATTTTATTTTATGGAGACGAAGACCCTTTGGTGCCGTTGAGCAACGGTGAAAAACTTCATACCGAACTATCAAATAAATTAGTGACCAACAGTTTTACGATATATAGCGGTGGTCACGGAAATTGGAGTGATTCTTCAAACTTAGATTTACAGTTACAATTAAGTTCGTTCATAAAAGAACATCTTCCCATTTCTGAATAGGAAAGGGAGGCTATACCTTAAATAACTTCCAGTTTAGCGAACCGAAGCAATAATTTTTTAAGGCCTCCATTTTCAAACTGAATTTCTGCCTTTGTATCTGCGCCTTTTCCTTCTATTGAAAGAATTTTTCCTTTTCCGAAACGAACGTGCTCAACCATGGTGCCCACATCAAGATTAGCTGATTTGGGATCAAAATTTTTGTCTGTATCACTTGAAATAGGTTTTAAGCGCCTTAGTTTTCTTAGTTGAGCTTCACTTGGTCCCTTTGGTGGTGTTCCCGTTTTGGGCTTATTCAATCGAAGTTTACTTTTATCAACTTCATCAAAAATATCAGCATCAATCAGGGGTTTAAAGCGGTTTTCTGTTTTTGGAGTTAAATACTCTAAAAAGCTTTCGTCAATTTCTTCCAAGAAACGGCTGGGCTCTGCGTCTATCAATTTTCCCCATCGATACCTAGATTGTGTATAGGTTAAGTATGCTTGTTTCTCCGCCCGGGTTAAGGCTACATAAAATAACCGGCGCTCTTCTTCCAGTTCTGCACGGCTGTTCATATTCATCCCGCTGGGAAACAGATCTTCTTCCAAACCTACAATGTAAACATATGGAAACTCAAGGCCTTTCGCCAAATGCACGGTCATGAGTGCCACCTTGTTATCATCACCTTTTTCATTGTCCAAGTCGGTTGCCAGAGCTACATCTTCTAAAAATTCAGCTAATGACCCTGTGGTATCTGCCAATTCTTTTTGCTCTTCCACAAAGTCACGCATCCCGTTCAATAATTCCTCTATATTTTCTATACGGGCAATCCCTTCGGGGGTTCCGTCTTTTTTAAGCTCTTGGAGCAAGCCTGTTTTTTTAGCTACATGCTCTGCAACTTGAAACGCATCTTGATTTTTATTTAATATTTGAAAACTTTGTATCATCGTCACAAAGTCTTCTAGCTTTCCTTGTGTCCCCTTATTGATCTTTAGGTTGATCTTATCCAGGTTTTGCATCACTTCAAAAATAGAACGGTTGTAGTGGTTGGCAGCAACGGTAAGCCGTTCCATAGTAGTCTGCCCTATTCCTCTTGCTGGATAATTAATTACGCGTTTTAAAGCTTCTTCGTCTTTAGGGTTCAAGATAAGACGTAAATAAGCTATTACATCCTTAATTTCTTTCCGTTGGTAAAAACTTAAGCCTCCATAAATTCGATAGGGAATATCGCGTTTCCGCAAGGCATCTTCAATGGCACGCGACTGTGCATTGGTACGATACAAGACAGCAAAATCACTATGGTTAAGTTGATTGTTCATCGCTGTTTCAAAAATGGAACTGGCTACAAAACGGCCCTCGTCACCATCGGTCATCGTGCAATTTACCTTAATTTTATTTCCTTCATCATTGGCAGTCCAAACAATTTTTTCAAGTCTCGTTTTATTCTTTTCAATTATGCTGTTAGCTGCATTTACGATGTTTTTGGTAGAACGGTAATTCTGCTCAAGCCTATACATTTTAACATCGTCATAATCTTTCTGGAAATTTAAGATGTTATTGATATTTGCTCCCCTAAACGCATAAATACTTTGCGCATCATCCCCTACCACACATATATTTTGAAACCGATCACTCAACGCCTTTACAATTAAGTACTGGCTGTGGTTGGTATCTTGATACTCGTCCACTAAAATATACCGGAATCGATTTTGATAATGCATTAATACCTCTGGAAAACGGGTAAGCAATTCGTTGGTTTTCAGCAGGAGATCATCAAAATCCATTGCTCCTGCTTTAAAGCAACGCTCCACATAGTTATTGTAAATATCGCCCAACCGTGGCATTTTTGCCATGGCATCGGCTTCCATTAATTCTGGGTTATTGAAATAAGCCTTAACGGTTATTAAACTATTTTTATATGAAGAAATACGGGAATAAACCTGTTTGTATTTATACACATCTTTATCAAGCTGCATTTCCTTAATTACAGCCCGGATTACACTATGTGAATCCTGTGTGTCGTAAATGGTAAAATTTGAAGGATACCCTAAACGATGGCCCTCAAACCGGAGTATTTTTGCAAAAACACTGTGAAATGTTCCCATCCACAAATTCTTAGCTTCACTACTACCAACAATTTGGGAAATTCGTCCTTTCATTTCCCGTGCCGCTTTATTGGTAAAAGTTAACGCCAAAATGTTAAAGGGATCGACACCTTGCGACATAAGGTAGGCAATACGGTATGTTAACACCCGGGTTTTGCCAGAACCAGCACCGGCAATTACAATCATAGCACCATCTTTTTGAAGCACTGGCGCGCGTTGGGCATCGTTTAACTGTTCAAGGTACTCTTGCAATTTTGTTTGTTTTTTCTGAAAATTTCCGAAGCTGAAAAATACTTAAAATCAATTAAAACAATAAGCGGTTTTCCTATAATTTATAAACAAAACGGTGTCTTGTCTTTTCTGTAAAAACAAGTATCTTTAGTTTTCAAAAGCATTGTAACATTATCGCTTTCATAACTTCATAAATTATTTTTATTAATGGATTCCGTTTTAGAGTTTATCAAATCAATTCCTTGGTGGGGATGGGTGCTTGTTGTATTGGTGTTAGTTGCCATAAAAGATATCTTTTTCAGTAAAACACACACTATTCTTCACAACTTCCCCGTTGTTGGCCATTTTAGATATATATTGGAGAGTATTGGACCGGAGTTACGTCAATATATTGTAGCCAACAACCGAGAAGAGCTTCCTTTTAATCGTATTGAACGGGGTTGGATTTATGCTTCAGCAAAAAATGAAAATAATTATGAAGGTTTTGGTACCGATAGGGATATCTATGAGCCCAATTATATTTTTGTAAATAATGCCATGCTTCCGTATAAATTAAAAAAAGGGCATCCCAATGTAAATGACCCTTACTTTTTACCGTGTGCCAAAGTAATGGGTGAAGGAAGAAGAAAAAAACCCTATAGGCCAGCATCGGTGATAAATGTTTCCGCTATGAGTTTTGGATCGCTTTCAGCCCGGGCTGTGGAATCATTAAACCGAGGCTGTGCATTTGCAAATGCCTATCACAATACGGGTGAAGGCGGCTTGTCGCCATATCATAAAACTGGTAGCGATGTCGTTTTTCATTTTGGTACCGGATATTTTGGTGTCCGCAATGAAAAAGGTGAGTTTTCCATGGAAAAAATGAAAAAACTCGTTTCCGAAAACCCACAAGTTCGTGCCATTGAAGTAAAACTGTCACAGGGAGCAAAGCCAGGCAAAGGCGGCGTTCTACCAGGTTCTAAAATAACAGCTGAAATTGCTGAAATTCGACACGTCCCGATGGGTAAAGATGTGATTTCTCCACCATCGCATACTGCTTTTGACACCATAGAAGGTTTAATTGAGTTTGTTGAAGATATAGCAGAAGCGACCGGACTACCCGTTGGGATTAAATCTGCCGTGGGAAAATTAGATGATTGGAAAAAACTTGCTAAACTTATGGCAGAAACCGGCAAAGGCCCAGATTTTATTACGGTAGATGGCGGTGAAGGTGGTACAGGTGCTGCCCCTCCAAGTTTTGCAGACCACGTAGCGCTACCATGGATTTTTGGTTTTGCAGAAGTATATCAAATATTTAAAAAAAACGATCTATGTAACCGCGTTGTATTTATTGGTAGCGGTAAATTAGGATTTCCGGCCCGTGCGGTAATGGCCTTTTCATTGGGGGTAGACTGCATTAATGTGGCCCGGGAAGCCATGCTTTCCATTGGTTGTATCCAGGCACAGCAATGTCACAACAATACTTGCCCCAGTGGTGTAGCCACTCAAAATAAATGGCTGCAACGGGGTATTAATATTGAGGATAAATCGGTTAGGACGCATTTCTATTTTAAAAACTTCAGAAAAGAGTTTTTAGAGATGACCCATGCGTGTGGCTATGAGCATCCCTGCCAGCTTACTATGGACGATGTTGAGATTACTTTAGGAGATAGAAACTTAATGAAGAATCTCGCACAAACCTTTACGTACGTAAAAATTCCTGTTCCATTTAAAAGTATGCAGGACTTACAAGATAGTCCATACCTAGGTGGTAATTACCATAGAAAGCGGGCCAAAAAAGAAGTGAAAGATTTAAAAAAGAAGGATAAGGTTCGGTATTAATACTTATTTTTAACCAAATTATTTTTTTAATGGAAATAGAACAGCTTATAGGTTACGTGGCTTATTTACTACCTGCCATTGTTGTTGGTTTGGTAGCTTATTATTTTTTTAAAGGCCATACTGCAAATGAGGAAGGACGACGGAGGTATTTAATACAAAAGGAAGCCCAAAACAAAATATTACCAACAAGATTACAAGCATACGAGCGCTTAACCCTTTTATTGGAACGTATAGACCCTAATAAATTATTGGTGCGTGTAAATCCATATTCAGATAGTATCGACGATTATGAGAAATTATTGATTAAAAACATTGAACAAGAATTTGAACATAACATTACCCAACAAGTTTATGTTTCGGTTGAATGTTGGAATATAATACAAGCTGCTAAAAATGCTACTATACACATTATAAGGCAAGCAGCGATGCATGAAAAAGAAAATACCGCCGATACCATGCGCGAATGGATTTTACGACATTTTATGGAAGAAGTAACCCCATCACAGAAGGCACTTACTTATATTAAAAAAGAGGTGAGCGAATTATTTTAAGGTGCTTCTTGCTCAGGGGGTGAACAAACCATTTCTAATAGCATACAAAACAAGCCCTATCCTGTTTTTTAAATTTAGCTTTTCATAAATAGAATCTCGGTATCCTTCGATAGTTTTAGGACTTAAAAACATTTTTTCGGCAATTTGTTTATAGGTCATTTCAGTACAGGCGTGTTCTATAAACTCTATTTCCCTTTCTTTTAATTCTACCGCCGTTTCATCTTTGGTCAACGAGCCTATCAATAGTTTTGAAATAGTATTGGTATGGTAATACCCCTTTTCAATAACCTGATTTAAAGCTTCTTTTAATATTTCTTTTTTGGTATCCTTCATAAGATAGCCCTTTGCTCCTGCACGCAGCATTTTTAATATGGTTTTTTCATTTTCTTCAACCGAAAGTGCTATTACTTTTATTTGTGGAAATTTTTCGTTCAGAATTTTAGTGGTTTCAATACCGTTAAGCAAAGGCATGTTGATATCCATTAAAACTACATCGGGTATATTTTTGGGTATTTTAAGTTTTTCTAAAAGCTCTTGTCCATTCTTGCATAAATACAATACATCAAAGTTTTCAAAATCGCGCACCAGCCCTCCTATCGCCTCAAGCAACAAAGTATGATCATCTACAACTACAACTTTGTTTTCCATCCTTCTAATTTACGTAAATATGTGCTATGAACCATGTTAAATAACATTAGCTTTATACTTATAGATTAATTTTAAAGTGGTTCCTTTATTTTTTTCTGAAGTAATTTTTAAATCTGCACCAATAACCTTTGCCCTGTTTTTCATGTTTTTCATACCAATTCCAGAAAAATCAGCGTCGCTTGAAAAACCTACCCCATCATCTTTGGCCGAAATTTCCAATCGGTCTTTTTTATATTCAACATGAACATTAAGGTTTGAAGCTTTAGAATGTTTTATGGTATTTGAAAAAAACTCTTGCAGTATCCTAAAAATAATCACTTCTTTTTCATTGCCAACATTGTATTGGTCACCGGTTACTAAATAGGTGGACTTTATAAACTCTAAACGATTAAACCGTTCTATTTCCAGGTTAAGTGCTTCAATTAGATCTAGGCTTTTTAACGCCTCAGGATTAATTAGTTTTGAGAGTGTGCGCAGCTCGGTAATGCCTTTTCCAATGGTATCTGCTACTTCATCTAGAGTGTCTGGCCTATCCTTGGCCATTTGTACTTGTATTTTGGCCAAGGTCATTAATTGACCTATATTATCGTGCAGTTCCCAACTTATGTTACGCAGTGTTTCTTCCCGGATTTCTATTTGGGTTTCAGAGAGTTCTTTTTCAAAAGCTTTTTTTGCTTTTTCTTGCTCTTCTAACAGTTTGTTTTTCCGACGTACAAAAACAGTGAACAACGTTATTATAATGGTTACCAAAACCAAAACAATAATTACTGTAACCAAACCTGCTATTTCTTTTTCGTCCATACAAAGCCTATTATAAAACAACTATTCATAACAATTATTAAAGCGCGTTGTACATTATATAATGTTACAAAAAAATCCATATTAGTGGTAAAGAAACTTCTAGATATTTTAATAGGAATATAGCCTACATAAAATAGCAACAAACCAATGCTAATCCAAAAAAGAAGATCTTCCTTGATGTGCAACACCCTTGAATCTGACAGTATTTCAATATAATATAAAATTATACAAATTATAATCAAGCAAGCGCCAGCTATATAACTGTACAATAGACTTTCATAAAAAGCATTGATAGTAATAACATTGACAACTGTAACCGCTAAAAACAATATTACACTATAAACAATCCATCTTTTATAGGTTTTGCTCTTGATAAAGTTCCAGAACACATAAAAAAAATAGAGGAAATAAATAGTATTATACACATTGTACATGATTGCATTTGTACCAAACCAGTAATACACATATTTTGCTGAAAATTCGTTTATTAAGTTATATATCAATATCCAAACAAAGTACTTTAACACAGTATGCTTATACTTGTCATAAAAAAGGACTGCCGTTAATGCGGCAATCCCATAAAATGTAAATAATATATACTGAAAAGTACTGTTGAAAAGTTCGTCCACCTTTATTTTTTAATTAGTTATCACCAAAATCATCTTTTCCAGTAGGTGGTGGTGGTATCAGTTGTGCATCATTTAAGGTTAAGCTAATGTCCTCTCCATTTCCACCCTGAAAAACAGGGTTCAAGAGTAACATTTTACTACCAAAACCTGGGCTACCTTGCTGTTGGCTACCATTTCCATTTTTACGTAGTTTTTTACTAGACCTTTTAACAACATCGCGAACAGGTACAGCGTTACGGTTACCATCTCCATCAACGCGAATAAAGAAACCAAGTTCTTCTCCATTAAAGTCTGCTGTTGGTAGTAAAAAGAATGAGTTGTGTCGTGCATATTTTGAGTTCCCAACACTTCCATCTGCTGGATAATTAGAAAAATAGAACCGTAGCCCCTTAATTTCTACTTTGGCCATTTTGGCTTCATCTTCTATAAAGTCCATATAATGTTTCATTGTTTCATAAGTATACTGGCCATAACGGGTTGGGTAAAATTCTTGGGTCGTGTCTTCTTGTTCCTCATATTCTTTAATAATAGAAACACGGCGATCTGTGTAGCTATCGTACATTGTTTTAGCTTGTTGTACAGAGATAATCTGTTTTGGTGGGCCGTCATATTCTGGACCATCGTCATCTGTATGATCTGAAATTCCTTCGCAGGCAACTAAGCTGCCAGCCAACACTAAAAGGAAAAGAATGCTTCTTAAATTTTTGTGTGATGTTTTCATAGTTTGGTTGTTATTTGTTAGTATAAAATTAGATTGAATTAATTGAAATTAAAAGGCCATTATAAAGCCTACCTAAGTAAATTTAACATAAATTACTTAATACCAGCAATATATATTATTTACAATTGAAAAAAAGGGGTAAAACCCCCATGCATTTGAGGTAAAAGCCTTTTTAAAAAACTGGCTATTCGGTATCCTTTATTTCGTTAAGCTCTTTATTTTTCATTTTGGCATATTTAAAACCACTCTCCCACCATTGGGTCATTTTTTCTTTATTGAAGATCAAAGAATTGGTTGTCAATACCGTCGGAGTATAATATAAGTTGATTATCGCATCATGGTTCCCTGCCACAAACTTACCGATTCGTATATTTTGTTTTTCTACCCTATCCAACATAAAAGAATGCATGTTGGTCAATAGTGAAAAAGGGTTTTTTGAAGGCAAGCGATTGTAATACGTAACTTCTGTTTCCAAAATAATGACATCTACCGATGTAGCACCACGATTTATTGCTTCTTCAATGGGCACCATACTGCCAAAACCGCCATCTGCATATTCACATCCATCTTTCTGCACCAAACTCATAAAAGGTACATAATTGCAAGAAATCCAAATCCAATCGCAAAAATCGTGATAATTAAAATCTTTAATCGATTTATATTCCACTTGATTTAAAGAAAGGTTAGAAACCGTAACCACTACCTCTTTTCCTAGTTCCTTTAATTGATTGAACTCTATTTCAGTAAATGTTTTTTTAATGAGTTTTCTTAAGTTTTGACTCTCCCCAAACGTTTTACTTCCGCGTAGCATATTCCTTAACACACTAAAGTGATCAATACCAATTTCCATACTGCCAAACTTCCCTTTTTTAACACGGAAAGGACGGATGCTAAAAATGTTACTCTGGTTTACGGAAGTGTACACCTCTTTAATCTTTTCAATTTTGGAAAGTGCCAAATGAGAAATAAGCAAACTCCCGGTAGAAGTACCCACAAAAATATCATAATCGTGATGCTGCTCTTCCATTAAGTATTGAGCCACCCCGCCGGCAAATGCCCCTTTACTTCCTCCTCCTGAAATTACTAGTGCGCGCATAAATTTGGTTTACATAAAAGTAGTGATTGCTTTTTATTCTGAAAGTTTTGCTTGTAAAAATTGCTGTTCCTTTTTCGGAAGTTGACTTAAAAGTCCTTCTAATTGTTTTTTATAAACCGAATTTTCCATAACCTCGTCCAAAAGATTCCGTGCATACTTTTTAAAGCGCCAATTGTGGTGTGTCGATGCGTTCACTAAGTTTTTTAACGCTTCTGAAGTATACATTTTTAATTCGTTTATAAACTCAAATGCTTTTTCTCGAACTTCAAAACTGAACTCTTTTGATGAGTAATTGATTAATTCTGATGCATATTGTTGTTTCTTGTCTGCTTCATAACCTTCAGTAACCAAAGCTAACACTAACCATAACTGACGTAAGTTTTTATTCTGAAACCCCTCAACTCCTTTCATTTCATTGAGATAGTCCGCTTTTTTCTTCGGAAAATTTAACCAAAGGTTATACAGAGCTGCCTCTTGGGTTACGTATGATTTATCAGTTAAAAGCGATTCATATTCAGTCTGTAATCCTTGAGGAATAGGCGACAACGTATTCGCCACAGCTTGCCTAACATATAAATTGTCACTTTTAAGCGCTTTTTTATACAAAGGCAATGTTTGTGCTATAGGTTCTCCCGAAAGTTGGTAAACAGCCTCCTGACCAATAAAATCATTAGGAAATGTAAGCGCTATTGATAATTCATTCTTCTTTTCAGTAAAAGGGGTATTTCGCAATGCTGATATCTCAAAATACGATTTTATAAAAGACGATTGTGATAAATAGCCTAAGGCTTGTTCTGCTTTAAAAGCACTTTGTTGCAACCAATCTTTTTCCCATGCTGAAATATCAACGTCAGTCACTTGTTGCACTTTCGCTAAAAAATCATCAGTTGACACATTTTTGAATTGATACGTTTCTAAATAATTTTTAATCGCGGTTTTAAAAGGCTCATCCCCTATTTTCTGTCTTAAAAGTGTCAACGCCCACGCTCCTTTTTCATAAAACGTTAACGAACTCGCTTTTGGGTTTAATAACTTTTCTCCTTTACCAGAATCACTCAACTCCTTTAACTGTTCCGCAGAATTGTAAAGTTTCCAATAGTAATAATCATCACCAAATACTTGCCGTTCTGCCAATTGCGCAAAATACGTCGCAAAACCTTCTTGCAGCCAATGGTGGGTGCCGCTCGTTTCGGTAATTAGATTCCCAAACCATTGGTGTGCTAACTCGTGCGCATTGACGTTTACGTAGTTTCTATCTGCAAACCCAATGGAATCGACCACAAAAGCTTCAGAAAAAATGGTGGCTGTTGTATTTTCCATTCCCGCATACAAGAAATCCCGCACCGGAACTTGCTTATAATTTTGCCACGGATACGGCACGCCAATTTCAGACTCTAAAAAATCAAAAATCTGTTGGGTATAACGATAGGTAGGCTCTACTTTATCAGCATCTTCTGGTTTGTAATATAATTCAATGGGAATACCGGATTGTGAGCTAATCGTTTTCTTATCAAAATCGCCAATGGCAAAAGCTGCTAAATAGCTCGCCATAGGTTGTTGCATATCAAAATGCCAATAAGCTAAACTATCTTTTTGCTTCTTCTCTAGAAGTTTCCCGTTGGCAATTACTGCCTTATTTTTTGATACCGCAATCGTAAGATCAAATTCCAGCTTATCATTCATATCATCAATACTTGGCAACCAATGCGACGTATACTTACCTTGTCCTTGCGTCCAAATTTGATTTCCCGTAAAATACAGCGTCTGCTCTGGAATTGCGGTGTATGAGAATGTAACATCGTAGGTTTTATCTTTTCTGAAATTTCCCGTGAGCCAAATCTTATTTCCTTCCGAAGAAATTGAGACCTTATTAGATTTTACATTGCTTACATTCATATTTACCGCATCCAAATACACCGAGTCTGTTTTTTGAAGTATTTTAAATTGATACGAAACTGTTCCTTTTACACTCTCTTCAGAGGCATTCGGAACCACCTCAGCCTTAACTGATACAAAATCAACCAGATGTGTTTGTTGCGCATTTCCGAAGAAGCTAATAAGGATAATAACAAGAGTGCAAAATTTATTCATACGTAACATTTCAATAAGCTCACAAAATAACCAAATAACTTTAAAAAATCTTCCACTCTTACACCTCTTAACAGGAATATTGTATTTTCGTGATATGAACGGCGGCTTTCTACAAACTCCAATCGATTATTTAAAAGGCGTAGGACCTAACCGAGCTGATTTGCTTAAAAAAGAATTGGGCATTCATACCTTTCAAGATTTATTAAACCTTTTCCCAAACCGCTATTTAGACCGCACCAAATACTACAAAATAGCAGAGTTACAACGCAACAGTGCCGAAGTGCAAGTGGTAGGAAAAGTAATTCATTTAAAAACTGTTGAGCAAAAACGAGGCAAACGATTAGTCGCTACATTTACCGATGGAAGTTCAAAAATGGAATTGGTTTGGTTCCGTGGTCACAAATGGATTCGGGAAAATGTAAAAATCAATGTTCCATATGTGGTTTTTGGGAAAACAAATTGGTACAACGGTACGTTTTCCATGCCGCATCCAGAAATGGAATTAGTTTCAAAACATAAAGAAGGGGTTCGCTCTGCCATGCAACCCATTTATCCTTCTACCGAAAAACTATCAAAAAGCGGAATTACCAATAAAGTTATCATCGGGTTGTTACAACAATTGTTCACAGAACTGAAAGGAAATTTTTCTGAAACGCTTTCAAAAACAATTCTCGATTCGTTAAAATTAGTATCAAAAAGTACAGCACTTTTAAACATACATTTTCCACAAAGTCCAGAGCTTTTAGCACGCTCTCAATACCGATTAAAATTTGAAGAATTATTTTATATTCAACTACAATTACTTCGGAAAAATTTACAGCATAAAAGCAAAATCAAAGGCTATCCTTTTGAAGAAATCGGAGAAAATTTCAACACGTTTTACAATCATCATTTACCCTTCAAATTAACCAATGCGCAGAAGCGAGTCATCAAAGAAATTAGGAATGATTTAGGCAGCAATGCACAAATGAACCGGTTGTTACAGGGAGATGTGGGAAGCGGAAAGACCATTGTTGCGCTCATGTCAATGTTAATAGCTATTGACAACGGTTTTCAAGCCTGTTTAATGGCGCCTACTGAAATTCTGTCAGTACAGCACTACAACGGCTTATTTAAATTATGTAAAAATCTGAATACCAGGATAGAAATACTCACAGGTTCAACTAAAACTTCAAAACGAAGAGAAATTCATGAAAAACTGAAAAATGGCGAAATAGACATACTAATTGGCACTCATGCACTGCTTGAAGACAAGGTACAATTCAATAATTTAGGGCTCGCTATAATCGACGAGCAACATCGTTTTGGAGTGGCACAACGCAGTAAATTATGGCATAAAAATGAGCTGCCGCCACACGTGCTTGTCATGACCGCCACCCCTATTCCACGCACCCTTGCCATGAGCGTTTATGGCGACCTCGATATTAGTGTAATTGATGAGCTTCCACCAGGTAGAAAAAGCATAAAAACGGTCCATCGTTTTGACTCGAATAGGCTGAAAGTTTTTAGGTTTTTAAAAGATGAAATTTCAAAAGGCAGGCAAGTGTATATTGTCTACCCATTGATACAGGAAAGTGAAGCATTAGACTATAAAGATTTAATGGATGGATATGAAAGTATCGTTCGGGAATTTCCGCAGCCTAACTATCAAATTTCAATTGTCCATGGACAAATGAAACCAGCCGATAAAGATTTTGAAATGGATCGGTTTGTACGCGGTGAAACACAGATAATGGTTGCTACAACCGTAATTGAAGTGGGGGTAAATGTTCCTAATGCCTCCGTTATGGTTATTGAAAGTGCCGAACGCTTCGGCCTCTCACAACTGCACCAACTGCGAGGTCGTGTAGGTCGCGGTGCCGAACAGAGTTATTGTATTTTAATGACCAGTCATAAACTGAGCAGTGATGCCAAAACCCGCTTACAGACGATGACACAAACTAACGATGGCTTTGAAATTAGCGAAGTAGATTTAAAATTGCGTGGTCCTGGTGATATTATGGGAACGCAACAAAGTGGGGTGCTCAACCTTCGCATCGCAGATATAGTGAAAGATTCGGCCATTTTAAAAATAGCACGAAGTTATGCTATGCAAACGCTCAAAACCGACCCTGCTTTAGCTTCCGAAGAGAATAAACCCATAAAACATACGTATTCACAGTTGGTAAAGTTTAAAAATATCTGGAATTATATTTCTTGATAAATAGACATAAGACTAAATTTGTAATAATTTATATTTCAGTATTTTATTTTTTAAAACCCATTGAAAAGTTGTTATAAAACTGAAAAAAATAACCTTTAGCAATAATCGTACAACAACGATACGCTATCGTGGTTCTTGGGTCTTTTTAGTCGTGGTTCAATCAATATGCTACTTTTATTTTAAATTTTATAATACCATAATTAACTCATACCATTTTTAACTCCGTATTATTCCTGTATCTTTGCCGCCTTTTTAAGTGGAAAACCATGTTATTACAGAAAACCATCAAAAATTTCACCCAGAACCCTAAAAATGATATCCTTTCAGGGTTAACCGTAGCACTAGCATTAGTACCTGAAGCTGTTGCCTTTGCATTTGTAGCCGGAATAGACCCATTAATTGGGCTTTACGGAGCCTTCATGATGGGAATTGTAACTGCGCTTTTTGGTGGTCGACCAGGAATGGTTTCCGGAGCTACCGGTGCAACAGCTATAGTAATGGTTCACTTAATACAGAAAGGAAACGAAGTAGGTGATTCCTTGGCTGCCCCTATTGACAACTTAGGGCTGCAATGGCTTTTTATTACCCTTCTAATTATGGGCGGGATACAAATATTAGCAGGGGTATTCCGATTAGGAAAATTTGTACGTTTAATTCCACACCCTGTTATGATGGGGTTTGTCAATGGTTTGGCAATCGTAATCTTTTTATCACAATTGGGCTTTTTTAAAGAAAGTTCAACTGGTGTTCCTACTTGGATGACCGGAATTGACCTATTTGTCATGTTAGGTCTTGTGTTTTTAACGATGGCCATTATGTTTGGGCTTCCAAAACTCACAAAAAAAATACCTGCAGCCCTTACGGCTATTGTAGTGGTAGCGTGTGTTACCATTTTTGGAAATATCGATGCCAGTACTGTTGGATCTTTTATCCGTGATGGAGGAGGAACAGGTTTAGAAGGCGGCCTACCTACCTTTCAAGCTCAAATATTCGGTCTTTTTGATACGTTGCAAGGGCACTGGGGGCTTGTGATTTCCACTGCATTCATACTAGCTGCAGTTGGACTTATTGAATCTTTAATGACCCTTAACCTTGTAGATGAAATGACCGAAACCCGAGGAAGCGGTAACCGTGAATGTGTTGCACAGGGTGGCGCAAACATTTTAAATGGCTTATTTGGCGGAATGGGTGGTTGCGCTATGATCGGTCAATCCATTATCAATATAAATTCTGGTGGAAGAGGTAGGTTATCTGGTACGGTAGCTGCGATTGCCTTGTTATGTTTTGTATTGTTTGGCGCCCCATTAATTGAACAAATTCCCATCGCAGCATTGGTAGGGGTTATGTTTATGGTGGTTATTGGCACGTTTGCATGGAGTAGTTTCCGTATTCTGAATAAAATCCCATTGAGTGACGCTATCGTTTTGATAGCGGTTTCAGCAATTACCGTATGGCAAGATTTAGCAATTGCTGTAATCGCCGGGGTTATTATGAGCGCGTTAGTGTTTGCATGGAAAAATGCAACTAAAATTAGAGCCCGGAAACGTTTTAAAGAAGATGGCACCAAAGTATATGAAATTTGGGGTCCGTTATTCTTTGGCTCCACAACGGCTTTCAACACGAAATTTGATGTTAAAAACGACCCAGAAAAAGTTGAAATTGATTTTATAGAATCTAAAGTAAGCGATCACAGTGGTGTAGAAGCGTTGCGAAATCTTGCTAATAAATACGTAGCACACGGAAAGCAAATTAAATTTACACACTTAAGCAAGGACTGTAAAGCCCTATTGATTAAACGAAACCCTGAATTTGAAACTATTATTGAAGACAATATAGACGACCCACGTTATTATGTTGTAACCGATGTAATGGATAGCGAAGTCTAAAAAATAAACGGTTTACGAAATTCGTAAACCGTTTTTAACTTTTTTACCAGGTTCTAAGAGGGTTACATTTTTGTCATCAACTGCACCAATAACTAGGCATTCACTCATAAAGTTAGCGATCTGTTTCTTCGGAAAATTAACGACGGCGATAACTTGCTTACCTATAATTTCTTCTTTTTTGTATAATGCAGTAACTTGAGCAGACGTTTTTAAAACCCCTATTTCCTCGCCAAAGTCTATTTGAAGTTTATAAGAAGGATTATGAGCTTCTGGAAAGTCATGTACCTCAATTACCGTCCCTACACGCATATCAACTTTTTCAAAGTCGCACCACGATAAATTATTCTTCATGGGTGATATTAAGTTTTTTTACCATTTCCGGAGAAATATAATCACCTTTTGCACTGTAGTTATCTACTAACAGTCCCTTTGTATTATCATGTGTTTCAATCACATATAAAATTGAATTATCACCAGGGTTTGTCATCCCTTCAAATCGATAAAACTTAATAACATCTAGCTCACCGGCTTTCCATTCTTTTTTGAGGGATTTGGATTTAATGCCTTCTTCAACCAAGTTAAAATCTTCTGTATATCCTTTCTTTTGTAAATCTTCTACTGCTACTGAAAGTGAATTGTATGAATTTTCCATGTTTTTTGCTTTTTTATAAAGTTACAGTCATTAAAAGAGACTGGCAAAACTTTATAAAATGTTTAATAATTGTAACTTTATTGAAAATAATCGCACTAATTTAGAAAAGAAAACGATATGTCTCTTACCCCATCCGATATGATGCCCCTCGGCACCAAAGCACCTGATTTTACACTGTTGGATGCCGTTACCATGAAACCCGTTTCTTTACAACAAATTCAAGGGGAAAAAGGCACGGTTATTATGTTTATCTGTAACCATTGCCCCTTTGTAAAGCATGTAAACGAAGAGATTGTTCGGCTTTGTAATGATTATCGGGTAACGGGGTTTGGTTTTGTTGCCATAAGCAGCAACGATGTTGAGAACTATCCACAAGATTCGCCAAAAGAAATGTGGAAAACCGCCCGAAAACACAACTACCCTTTTCCCTATTTATACGATGAAACCCAAGAAGTGGCCAAAGCCTATGATGCAGCCTGTACCCCAGATTTTTATTTATTTGATGACGAATTAAAACTTATTTATCGCGGACAGCTCGATAACTCGCGTCCTGGAAATAGTATTCCGGTAAATGGCCGTGACCTTAGGGAAGCATTGGATAATGTATTAAACAATAATCCACAGCGAAAAGACCAAAAACCCAGTATGGGTTGTAATATTAAATGGAAACAATAAAAAAAGCCTCTAATTAGAGGCTTTTTCAAATATATTGGGGTTTTTTCTTTACTTTACTTTCATCAACTCTACATCAAAAACCAAAGTTGCATTTGGTGGAATAACCCCTCCGGCACCTTGCGCTCCATAAGCTAAATGTGATGGAATTACAAAACGGGCTTTATCGCCAACTTGAAGTAATTGGATACCTTCATCCCATCCGGCAATTACATTGCCCATTCCTACGGGAAATTCAATTGGATTACCACGTTTGTACGAATTATCAAACTCACCTCCATCAGCAAACATGCCTTTGTAATGTACCGCCACGGTTTTGCCCTTTTCAGCTTTGGTACCGTCTCCTTTTTGAATGATTTTATACCGAAGACCGCTTTTGGTTTTATCAAACCCTGCTGAAATTTCATCTACTAAAGCCTCTTGTTCTTGCTTCGCTTTTGCTTCTCTTTCAGCTTTAGCTCCAGTAAATTGCCTAAAAGCTTCAACAGCATTCCAGTTTTCTGCGTCTTCTCCTACTCTAATGATTTCAACTTTTTGCATAGTATCACCTTGCGCGATGCTATCAACAACGTCCTGCCCTTCGGTTACATAACCAAAAACAGTGTGTTTATTATCCAACCAAGGTGTTTCAACATGTGTAATGAAAAACTGACTTCCGTTGGTTGCAGGACCAGCATTTGCCATAGAAAAAACTCCCGGCTTATCATGTTTTAAATCTGGGTGAAATTCGTCATCAAACTTATAACCTGGGCCTCCAGCACCTGTGCCCGAAGGATCGCCCCCTTGCACCATAAAATCTGGAATTACTCGGTGAAATTTTAATCCGTCGTAGTAGGGTTTTCCTTGTGCTTTTGCTTCGTTTTCTAGGTTTCCTTCAGCTAAAGCTACAAAGTTTCCAACCGTTCCAGGTGTTTTTTTATAAGTAAGCTGGCCTAAAATTTCTCCTTTTTCTGTAGTAATTTTAGCGTAAATACCGTCTTGCATGAGTCTGTTTTTAAATGAAGTGCAAAAATAGAAAATTCTGTGTTTTATTTCCTTTTCCGAAGTAATAAAATTCTTTAAAAACGATTACGAAATAACGCCTATTTCTTTTGAATGCTCAATTGCTAAATGGCTGTCTTTAAAATAGAGCGTTTTAACAGAAAGTGTTTCGATGTTCGATAACACTTCTTGCACTTTTTCTTTCTTCCTTTTTGAAGTCTGCCGAATGTATACCGCGCGTATATTTTTGGGAAATATTTTACAGATTCGTTCGTATAAATAGGGGTCTTGTTGCGAATCATCTCCTAACATCACGTAGGTGAGATTTGGGTAAAATGAGATAATGTCCTTTATTTTCTGAAATTTATGATCGTGGTCCCCTCTGCCCGATTTTAGAAAATCAGTTAGTTTGGTTTTAATACTTTTAAGTTTAATAACTGCTTTCGGCAAGTTGTGTAGTCTCGCAAATTCGTCAATAAAGGCATATAAATTCCATTCGCTACTAGAAACGTAAAAAAAAGAGTTAGAAGCATCGTCAGTGTCCTGACCTGCAATACTCAACGCTTTATAATGATCCACAACATCGTCAAAAACCTTTCGTTTGTTTACATTTTTGGACAGCATAACATATAGTTTCTTAAAAATGTTGCTGCTGTGTGAGATTAGAAAAGTATCGTCAATATCTGATATAATTCCGAATTTACTTTCAAAAGGCTTTAATATTTCGCCAGTTTCTACAATACCAATATCACCTACGGCACACGTGATTTTATAAGGATGCCAACCGTTTTTTAAAGTTTCAGAAAAAGGGATCGTAAACCTAAAAAAACCGTCTTCCAGCGTTTTGGTTTTTACTGTGGCACTATAAAACTGTAAAGTAATCTCAATATTCTCAAGCGGCGAAATGGTAAACATATGCAATATGGAAAAAGCGTGCTTTACTCCTTTTCTGTCGATACTATATTTATCGGGTGCCCACGACTTAAAAACGTGGCCCGAAACCACGAGTTCCTGTTCGTTGAGATATCCTCGGTATAATTGTAAATCCAGTTTCACGTATTGTAAATTTCTTAACTTTTATATCCTTTCAAAATACTTAAATTTAAAAACAATCTAAAATAAATGAAGGCAATTAAGGATATATTAACCGTTGTAAACCCTATTTCTGGAAATAGTACAAAGGAAGATATTATTACTAAAATAATAGAGTATTGCAATACAGACAACTATTTGTTGACCATTTATGAAACCACCGGAAAAGACGATATTACAAACATTCAAAACCTAATACAAGAAAACACAATAGACAGGGTTTTGGTTGTTGGGGGTGACGGTACCATTAAAATGGTTGCCGAAGCTGTTGAAGGCTTTGAAGTCTCAGTAGGCATTATTCCTGCAGGTTCAGCTAATGGATTGGCTGTAAATTTTAATATTCCCAATACCCTACAAAAGCAATTAGATGTCGCCTTAGGACACAATACCATTGATGCTGATAAGCTTTTAGTGAATGACCACGTATGTTTTCATATGGCCGACTTAGGCATCAATGCCGAATTGATAAAAAATTACGAAGCATCTAATATCCGTGGAAAATTAGGCTACGTGTTACAGACCATCCCTACTTTGTTTACCTCTGAGTACCCATTTAATTTTACGTTAAAAATAGATGCTAAAACCATAGAAACCAAAGGCATTATGCTCGCTATTGCCAATGCCAATAAATTTGGTACCGGTGCAACTATAAACCCCAACGGAAAAATAAATGATGGAAAGTTTGAAGTTGTAGTTTTTAAAGAACTGAACATAGCTGAAATAATCAATACTATCTACGATAAAGCAAATGTTCAATCAGATTTTGCTCAAGAATATGCTACAACTTCGGCAATCATAGAAACACAGGAATCGGTTCCGTTGCAAATAGATGGAGAGTTTATTGAAAACACTACAAAAGTAGAAGTGAAACTATGCGAAGAAAAACTAACTGTAGCTGTTCCTGAAAGCTTTGTTTCGTGATTTATAGTTATTGATTATCTTTAGCTTCTTTAAAAAAATAAGCTATGAGATATTTCCTTTCCTTAATACTGATAAGTTGTACGTTAACACTACATGCCCAAAAAAAAGATAAAGACAAGAAAGAAGAAACAAAATGGGATGTTTCCAGTCCCGGAAAAGACTTTAATTACAAAACCCATTCATTTACAACCAACGAAGGGACATGGATGAATCTCGATGTGAGTCCCGACGGACAAACCATCGTTTTTGATATGTTAGGCGACATTTACAAAATGCCGATAACAGGAGGAAAAGCAACTGCCATTAGAACTGGAATCCCCTTTGAGGTTCAACCACGGTTTAGCCCTGATGGGAAGAAAATTTCGTTTACTAGCGATGCAGGAGGCGGAGATAACATTTGGATAATGAATACCGATGGCAGTGATGCTAAACAAATTACAGATGAAGACTTTCGTTTGCTTAACAATGCGGTTTGGATGCCAGATGGTGATTATTTAATAGCAAGAAAACATTTTACCTCTGGAAGAAGTTTAGGAGCTGGCGAAATGTGGCAATATCACATTACTGGCGGAAAAGGGTTGCAGTTAACAAAACGGAAAAACGATCAACAAGATGTAAATGAACCTTTTGTTTCTCCCGATGGCAAGTATTTATACTATTCCGAAGATATGTATCCGGGAGGTAATTTTCAATACAATAAAGATCCAAATAGTCAAATTTATGTAATTAAGCGCTATAATTTTGAAACCGGTGACACCGAAACTATAACTGGGGGCCCAGGAGGTGCTGCTAGGCCCGTGCTCTCACCTAACGGAAAGAAACTAGCATTTGTAAAACGAGTACGTGAAAAAAGTGTATTGTATTTACATAATCTAGAAACAGGTGAAGAATGGCCCGTTTACGATAAACTTACCAAAGACCAACAGGAAGCTTGGGCAATTTTTGGGGTCTATCCTAACTTTAGCTGGATGCCCAATAACACAGAACTTGTATTTTGGAGTGAAGGAAAAATTAATAAGCTTAATACTGAGACCCAACAACTAACTAACATTCCATTTACAGCAGATGTGAAAATCGATATTGCAGAGCGTGTACATTTTACCAATAAAGTTGAGGAAGAGACCTTTACCCCAAAAGTAATTCGTCATGCAGTGACTTCACCTAATGGAAAAATCGTTATCTTTAATGCTTTGGGCGCTCTCTATAAAAAAGAATTGCCTAACGGTTCCCCACAGAGAATTACAAACGGCACCGATTTCGAATTTGAACCAAGATTCTCCCCAGATGGAAAGCATATTGTTTTCGTCACTTGGAACGATCTTGAAAAAGGTGCCATTTTTAAAGTTTCTACCTCAGGCGGGACCCCTATAAAACTTACTCAAGAAAAAGCAATTTATCGAACACCTTCTTATTCACAAGATGGTAAACACATTGTTTTCAGGAAAGAAAAAGGAAATACAGATCAAGGTTTTACATTTACTAAAAAACCAGGTATCTATACAATGGACTCTTCTGGCAACAATGAAAAATTTGTTACCGAAAAGGGCGAATACCCTATGTTTAATAAGAATGGAGATCGTATTTTCTTGCAAACTGGAGGTACTTATTTCGGAAATCTTACCAAAAAATTAATTAGCGTTAATCTACAAGGAAACGATGAGAAAGAACATATAAAATCTGAATACGCCAACAGATTAGTTCCAAGTCCAGATAATAAATGGATTGCTTTTACACATCTTCATAAGGCATACGTCGCTCCGTTAGTATTGAATGGCCAAACCATAGATTTAGACAATAAATCAAAATCGGTTCCGGTTTCTCAAATCGCAAAAGATGCAGGTATTAATTTACATTGGTCTCCCGATAGTAAAAAAATAATGTGGACATTGGGTGATGAATATTTCAGTAATGAACTAAAAAACAGGTTTACGTTTTTACCAGGTTCTTCTGAAGAAATCCCTGAAATGACCCTTGAAGGAACAAAAATCGGTCTTACAGCTCCGGTTGATTCCCCTTCAGGAAAAATTGCTTTCACCAATGCTCGAATTATCACCATGAATGGCGACAAAGTAATTGAAAACGGAACCATTGTGATTAATGAAAATAAAATTGAAGCAATTGGTGAAGCTTCTAAAATCAAGGTTCCAAATGATGTAAAAGTGTACGATGCAAAAGGAAAAACCATTATGCCTGGTATGGTCGATGCACATGCACACGTAGGTGCATTTCGGTATGGCTTAACTACACAACAAAACTGGCAGTTAATGGCCAACCTTGCATTTGGAGTAACCACTTCGCACGACCCTTCAGCAAACACGGAAACCGTGTTTAGTATTTCTGAATTATTAAAAGCAGGGAAACTAACGGGTCCAAGGTTATATTCTACGGGTTTTATACTATATGGAGCCGATGGTGATTTTAAAGCTGTTATAAATAACTTAGAAGACGCAAAAAGTAGCATTAGACGCACCAAAGCTTTTGGAGCAAAAAGTGTAAAAAGTTATAACCAACCAAGAAGAGAGCAAAGACAGCAAGTTTTGCAAGCAGCGCGAGAACAAGGTATTAATGTAGTTCCAGAGGGCGGATCTACTTTTTTCCATAATATTTCAATGGTAATAGATGGCCATACAGGTGTTGAACACAACATTCCTGTTGCGCCTGTTTATAAAGATATTTTAGAAGTTTGGGGTAAAAGCAACGTTGGCTACACCCCTACTCTTATAGTTAATTATGGAGGGTTAAATGGCGAATACTATTACTACCAACGCGATAATGTTTGGGAAAATGAAAAACTATTGCAATTTACACCAAGAAGAATTGTTGATAGTCGTTCGCGCCATCGTACCATGGTTCCTGAAAAAGAATATGAAAATGGACATATTTTAGTTTCAGAAACTGCTAAAAAATTGAGTGATGCTGGTGTAAAAGTTAATATGGGAGCTCACGGACAATTACAAGGGTTGGGTGCTCATTGGGAAACATGGATGCTTAAACAAGGTGGAATGACCAATCTAGAAGCACTAAAAACTGCCACGATTAATGCAGCCGAGTATATTGGAGCTGGGGATGATGTAGGCTCTTTAGAAAAAGGGAAAATGGCAGATTTAATTGTGCTAACAGATAACCCATTAGACGATATTGAAAACACGCAAAGTATAGAAATGGTAATGGTGAATGGACGCCTATACGATGCAAACACCTTAAACGAGATTGGTAACCATCCAAAAGAACGAGCGCCATTTTGGTGGGAAAATAACAAGTACAATCAAGCTTTTCCTTGGCATCAAGAAACCGAAAGTTTTATGAGAGGTGGTTGTGGATGTCACGTAGGCCATCAATAAATTATGAACGTAAGAGCCTATTGGCAATTTTATAAAGATATTTTCCCCTTTATAGCAGCATTTGGGATAGTCTGTGCTATCGCGACCGATGTACTTTGGGCTTTTGCCCTTTTTTGTACCATAGGTTTGTTGTTTGGTTTTTTAGGTTTTCAGGTTTTTAAGAAGGGTGAATATTATTTTTATTACAACTTAGGAATTACCAAATGGAACTTACTAAAGATCAGTTTTTTTATTAATTTACTTATCGCAATTCCACTGTTTTCAATTTTATTAACCTGTTTTTTTATCATCCTTTTATAGCCACATTAACTCATAAAAAAGTTGGAGAACTTTCACACGGAGAACGCAAGTTTTTTGAAACGATTTTAATTAGCCATTTGCCGCATCCGTTTCTTATGTTAGACGAACCTTTTTCTATGTTAGAACCGCTTCAAACGAAAGCATTAAAAGAATTTTTACTGAAAATTTCAGAAACAAAAGGCATTATTATCACTGATCATTATTATACCGATGTGTTAGACATTACCACGAAAAACATTATCCTAAAAGATGGTAAAAGTATTGAAATACACTCTATTGAAGATTTGAAGAAAAACGAGTACCTTTCTAAAAACTAATCAAAATGAAAAAGCTAATCTTATTGTTTTCAATTTTAGCAGCTTTTAGCAGTTGTGAAAATAAAGTTGAAACTAAAACAGAACAGGAAACAAAACCAGTTGTTTCAGAAACTGACTACCTATCTTTTACAGATAAGGACGATCAATTTACCGGCGGTATTAAAATGATTCCTATAGAAACACCAAAAGGAACGTTTAATGTCTGGACCAAGCAAACAGGCAACAATCCAAAAATAAAAGTATTGTTATTGCACGGCGGCCCCGGAATGACACACGAAATTTATGAGTGTTTTGACGGCTACTTTCCGCAGGAAGGAATTGAATATTATTACTACGATCAATTAGGCAGTTACTACAGCGACCAACCAGACGACAAAAGCCTTTGGAAAACCGAACGCTTTGTTGAAGAAGTTGAGCAAGTGCGAAAAGCATTGGGTCTAAACAGTGATAACTTCTTTTTATTTGGACAATCGTGGGGCGGTATTTTAGCAATGGAATACGCTTTAAAATACCAGGAAAACCTGAAGGGACTAATCGTTTCAAATATGGTTCCTTCCATTCCCGATTATATGAAATATAATGAAGAGGTTTTAGCACCTCAGCTAGATTCTACCGTTTTGAAAAAGATTATGCAATATGAAGCTGCTGAAGATTATAGTAATGAAGAGTACCTGAATTTAATTATAGAAAATTATTACCCAAAACATGTAATCCGCATGCCTATGGAAGAATGGCCTAATTCTCTAAAAAGAGGCTTTAATCATTTAAATCCAGATGTGTATGTAACCATGCAAGGACCAAGTGAATTTGGAATAAAAGGAGATGCCACTTTAAAAGATTGGGATATAAAAGACCGTGCGCAAGAAATTACTGTCCCCACACTTTCAATAGGCGCTACATATGACACAATGAACCCTGAAGAAATGAAATGGCTCGCCAATAATGTTAAAAACGGTAGGTTCCATCTCTGCCCCGACGGAAGCCATCTTTCGCAATACGATGACCAAGAAGTTTTCTTTCAAGGATTAATTCAGTTTATACAGGATGTTGATTCTGGAAGTTTCAAAAAAGGATAAAAAAAAGGCCCCAATAATGGGGCCTTTTCTTAAATATTATATGATGAACGATTATCCTTTTGGCATAATTACTTTATCAATAACGTGAACAACACCGTTAGATGCATCCACATCTGCAGTTACAACTGTTGCCTTATTACCTTTGGCATCTTCAATCATAACGTTTCCATCTTTTACAGATAAAATAATATTTTCACCCTGTAAGGTAGTTACACGGTATTTATTGTCATTATCATTTATAGCTTTAACCAAAGCATCAGCTTTCCATTCACCGGAAACAACGTGATATTTTAATAACCCTTGAAGTTGAGTTTTGTTTTCATCCATCATTAAATTATCTAATGATTTTTTTGGCACAGCTTCAAAAGCAGTGTTTGTCGGTGCAAATACAGTATACTCACCTTCTTCCATAAATGTTTGAGCTAACCCAGCTTGCTTTAGTGCAGAAACTAATGTAGATAGGTTTTCATTACCCATAGCTTTAGATGCAATCGTGTTTTGTTCAAACTCTTTTTGAGCCATCATAGCTTCTTCCTCAGCCTTTTTCTGAGCTTCCATTTCCATTTTTTCAGCTTCAGCTTTTGCTTCGGCTTCTTTCTTTTTACCGTCATTACATGCTGTAAACAACATTGTTGCTACTGCAAGTGACATAATAATTGATTTAAATTTCATAACGTTGATTTTTGTTTTGTTTGTAACAAAGATAACACTGAGTTTCATAAGGTTGTATTAAACCTCCTTAATTTTAAGTTAAATATTTAGCATATTAATAGCTTAGCGAACTTTATCAAATAGTTATTTTATTAAAAAAACTTGATAAACTTGTAAAAGTTGTATATTTAAAAGCACATTTATAAAAATTATAGAAAATGGTAAAAGCTAAGTATCAAAATGTTTTGGATTTAGGCGAAAAATTAAAAATCCAAAATGGTGATGTAAAAGAAGAAAACGGGAAACTAAAAATTTGGGGTACCGCAAATACCCAATATGATAAAGACCGTTTGTGGGATGAAATTAAAAAGTCTGGTGGTGAAAACCCACAGGATATTGAAGCAGACATTAAAGTAGCAGATAAAAATGCGTATGCCTACCACACAGTTGAGAAAGGCGAATCGCTCAGTAAAATTTCAAAAAAATACTACGGTGATCCTATGAAATACAATAAGATTTTTGAAGCTAACCGCAATATATTAGATAATCCAGATGTAATACATCCTGGACAAGAACTCGAAATACCTAACAAGTAGACTCTCCCATATTAATTCAAAACCGGCTACCTATTCTTTATGGGTAGCTTTTTTGTTTAGAACAAGAATAAATTTCTACTATTTTTAAGGTATGGAAATAATCAATTCTCTTTCCCCTTATTTACTCGTTGGACTCTTTTTTTTAGGAGCAGCTGCCTTTACACTTTCTACTATTAGTGGTGGTGGCGGAGCTTTAATGCAGATACCGATTCTCAATTTTTTAATCGGAACTTCACAAACTGCTCCCGTTATTAATTTGGGTACTTTTATTAGTCGCCCAACACGTATTATTATCTTCTGGAAGCACATTGTATGGAAGGTGTTTTGGTTTTATGTTCCTTCGGCTATGATTGGTGCCGTTCTCGCTGCCTGGCTTTTTGCTGAAGTGAAGATTTATTGGGTACAAATTATCGTCGGACTATTTTTAGTAAGCACCTTTTTTCAATATCGCTTCGGAAAAAAGGAACGTTCTTTTGAAGTAAAACTTTGGTATTTTATCCCTCTTGGCTTCTTTATCTCCATAATAGGAACCCTAACCGGCGGAATGGGACCAATATTAAACCCATTTCTACTTAATGCAGGTATTGATAAAGAATCTCTCGTAGGAACCAAAGCCGCACAGTCTTTCTTTTTGGGTATTGCACAAATAGGCAGTTATGCTTTTTTTGGTTTATTGACCGATGAGCTTTGGGTTTACGGAATTGCAATGGGACTAGGTGCCATCGTAGGTAACCTCATCGGTAAATGGTTGTTACAGCGTATGAGCAAACTCGCCTTTAGAAAATGGGTGATCGCCATTATGGTGATTAGTGGGGTGGTTTTAATAGTAAAAGCTATGTCTGAAATATTATAGATATTAGTAAAAAACCTATTTACCTACTTTAAATCATTCTTCTAACTTACTTAATTGAAGACCCGCTATGAGATCCCAAAGCTCCTCGGAACTTGTAGCTTTACTTTTTACCGATACTCCATACCTATCCTTGTAAAGAAACCTTATTAAGTACTGTTTAGTAGCATTTAAATACTCTTCACGAGCATTTACACCATTATATTCCAAAGTTTTTTCATACCCAAAAGAACTTTCATGGTTCAGTTCCTTTTCTGCAAATTCACGATGTTGACGTATTTCATTATGTCCTTTTTCGGTACTGCCATCTATAATGTTAATGGGTACTTTTACGTCTCCTTTTTCATATCGAAGGGACGCAGAGTATAAATTATTGTTGCCAAAAGGGTTGGCTTCATAATAAGTAAGGGTTTATCCATTTACTTGTTTGGGTGGCAACCAACCCTGCCAAGGTTCTTTAGCAATGGGCAAAGTTGTTTTTTCACCGCTCTGTTCTATTCTATCTTCTTGCTTGGCCTCTTGTTTTTCCTTATCGCCAAAACCACAGGAAGTGAAGATTATAATCATCGTTAATACTAAGAAGTTTCTCATAATTATATTAATTAAGGATTATTATTTTAATTAAGATTATCCCCCACAACCAAGGGCTTCCATCTTTTGGCCAATTTCTAGGGATTTACCTAGTACAAATTCAGGATGGAAATGTGCTATTAAAAAAGAGATAAAAGACCCAAATGGATTATCACCGTTTTCATTATATAATGTTCTAAAAGGGCCGTATAACAATTCGTGAATCCATGTTTTTAGGTTTTTTATTACCGGGCGGGTTTCCGGTCCAAAAGTATCTATATCGGTCATGTATAGCTTGTAAAGCTCCCTGCTTAACTCACCTATCTCTTCATCGCCTGCGTTGGCCATCCCTTCTGGGCAATACATTATTGTGGTAGAACTGGCTATTGCCAAAAGTTGCATGCCGTACATGTCGTATTTTAACTTACAAGCAGAAATATCTTCTGTTTCTTGATTAAGTATTTCAAGATGGTACACATATGCCGACATCATGTAGATGCATTTCATTTGTGAATCCCATTCATTGAATGCATCAAGATTCTTTTTTTCTTCTTCCAGAAACTTCTTAAGGTTTTCCATAAATTCCCTTTGTTCCTCAGTCGGTTCTGGTACGTTTTCTTGATTTTCAGCTGTATGCTCTTCTCCATATGCCCCTTCTTCCGCATTTTGCTGAATAGCTTCCAAAATATTTATTTGTGAAGAAGCATTTGGGCTTATTAAACACAAAGTAAATAAAGACAATAAAAACAGTAAATTTTTCATTACAGTACAATTTTACGATGTCTCTATATATTGAATTTTTTAATAAAGCTTCATCACAAAAAGACACCTAATTACAATTGCCAATGTAAGCGAAGCCTTTAGAAATAAGTTGCAGATATGTTTCTATTGCTTGTAATTATGTAACATGTTTATTTTAATGTTTCACCGTTAAATATGAGGTTTTCAAAAAGTATGAAAAGACGTGTTTTCAAAAGAAAACACGGTAATATTTTAAAAACAAGCCATAAAAAAAGACCGCAACTTGCGGCCTCTTTTAAACTTAATTTTTTACCTAAGAAATCTCAATCGATCTCGCCGGTTTTTTCTTGGCTTCTTCCCGTTTGGGTAGCTCAATGTGTAAAATACCCTCGTTATATTTGGCTTGTATCTTGCTATCGTCAACAGATTCAGGCAAGGTAAAGCTCCGTTTAAAAGAGGAGTAACCAAATTCCCTACGGGTATAATTGTCCTCTTTTTCTTCGTCTTCTATTTCCATATCAGAAGAAATGGTCAAGACTTGGTTATCGATCTCTATATTGAAATCGTCTTTTTTCATTCCCGGTGAAGCCAGTTGTACTTCATAGGCGTCATCGGTTTCTGAAATATTAACTTTAGGAAGGCTCAAGCCAGTGTTAAAATTCGATTGGAAAACACTTGGCAGGTCGTTGTTTAGTAATTCGTCCATCCAGGAAGACCAAGTTGGAAACGTACCTGAAAGTCCTGCATTTGTATTTGCCAAACTTCTTTTTTTCGGTGATTTCATTAGCGTTGTCATGATCAAAAAATTTTAAGTTCAACATTAATTAATTTGTTGTTAATACTGCAAATTGTTTGCCATGAACAAACTAAATTAAATTTATCTGTCCAATTAAACCATTTTTAACAAAAAGAATGTATGTTTTGCAGTAAATGCAACTTAAGTCTGTCATTTTTTCAATAAAATTCATTCTGAAAAGTCATTTTGACATTTCCGGACTTCAGTTCAAAGAGCCATTATAAACCACTGATGTACCCTCCATACACATCCTTAAATTCTAACCCATCGCCCAAATTATGCTTGCTCAATTTTTTATATTCTGAAAGTGCCCATAATACAAACTCTTTGTAAAATGGTCTGTCTTTTGCTGAAATATCTGGTACGTGCTTTTTCAGCAATTGCTCTAATGGTTCAATCTTGTTGAGTTGACGTTTATATTCAGTATCGGATAGCGTATCCAAGAGTTCAAAACCGCTTTCTTCAAAAAACCAAGCGACAACATTGGCGTAGGGGTCTACATCGCTTTCTTTATGTAGTTTCTCTATTTTCGGAAAATAGTTTTCAAATTGCGACTTAACAGCACTGTTAATCAATTGTTCAGCAACCTCGCTAGCGCCTTCTTGTTCGCCTTCATACACCAATTCTACTTTTCCAGTAATGGCAGGGATAATACCCATAAAATCACTTAACCTGACTGAAGTTTTTTCTTCTCCATTTTGCAACGCCCGTCTTTCAGCTGTACTTAATAAATTTTCGAAAGCGGTAATACTAAGTCGAGCACTCACCCCACTTTTAGCATCAATAAACTCACTTTTACGGGCTTCAAAACTTATTTGTTCTACAATATCTTTTGCCAATTCAGGGACGTAAATTTTTTCTTTGGTTGCAGAAGCTTCCGCGGTTTCCTGTTCGGTAATGGTTCGTGCAGTTTCAATATCATCTGGATAATGCGTCAATATTTGCGAACCAATTCTATCTTTTAATGGTGTTACAATACTTCCTCGATTGGTGTAATCTTCCGGGTTTGCAGTAAACACAAACTGAACATCCAACGGCATCCGTAATTTAAAGCCACGAATCTGTACATCGCCTTCTTGTAAAATATTGAACAGTGCTACTTGTATGCGTGGTTGTAAATCGGGCAATTCGTTAATAACAAAAATGCTTCGGTTAGCACGTGGAATCATCCCAAAATGAATCACACGGTCATCAGCATAGGTCAGTTTTAAATTGGCAGCTTTAATAGGATCCACATCTCCTATAATATCGGCCACAGTAACATCAGGCGTTGCCAGTTTTTCTGAAAAACGTTCATCACGATGTAACCATTCAATAGGTGTTTTATCGCCTTTTTCTTGCACAATTTCTTTAGCATACCGTGAAATAGGGTGAAAAGGATCATCATTAATCTCACTGCCTGCAACAACAGGAATGTATTCATCCAACAAGGAAACCATTTGTCGTGCCAAACGGGTTTTGGCCTGGCCTCGTAACCCAAGAAGATTTATGTTGTGTTTAGAAAGGATGGCACGTTCCAATTCTGGAATAACGGTATAATCGTAACCGTGAATTCCTTCAAAAACGGTTTCTTTTTTTAATAATTTCTGAAGTAAATTTCTGCGTAATTCTTCTTTTATGGTTTTGTATTCAAATCTGGCTTTTTTTAAGTCACCGAAGGTTTTTATATTCTCTATTTTCATATTTTCTTTTTCTAAGTACTATCTTATTCTTTTTCTTCTGTTGGTCTCATAATCAGTAAAAATCATTTCTCCTAATCCTTTCAAACCAGTGTAAAATGCCTTCCCTTGATTGGCGACTGTAAATTGATCCACAAACTGCATTAAGTAAGGATCTTCGGCAATCATAAAGGTGGTAATAGGAATGTGCAGTTTACGAGCTTGACGCGCCATCATATAACATTTCTTTACAATGTTTGGGTCGAGCCCAACACTGTTTTTATAATACTCACCATTAGGAAGCTGCATACAGCTTGGTTTTCCATCGGTAATCATAAAAATCTGTTTGTTGGTATTTCGTTTTCTGCGCAGCATATCCATGGCTAACTGCAATCCTGCAACTGTATTCGTATGAAACGGCCCTACGTTTAAATAGGGTAAGTCTTTAATTTTTATGGGCCAAGCATCGTTTCCGAAGACTAGAATATCCAACGTATCTTTTGGATACCGGGTAGTAATCAACTCAGAAAGTGCCATTGCAACTTTTTTGGCAGGTGTAATGCGATCTTCACCATATAAAATCATACTGTGGCTAATATCGATCATCAACACCGTGCTCATTTGTGACTTGTGCATAGACTCTTCAACCACTAGATCTTTTTCTGAAAGATTAAAGCCATCAATCCCGTGATTAATTTGAGCGTTTTTTAAGCTTTCGGTCATGGAAATCCGTTCTAACGGATCTCCAAATTGATAATTTCTAAACTCTCCTGCTTGCTCATCACCTTGGCCAATATATTTAGTTTTATGATTTCCACCAGCACTTCGTTTTAATTTTCCGAAAATCTGTTCCAAAGCACGTTTCCGAAGTGAACGCTCCAATTTTTCGGTAATCGAATTTTTGCCTTCCTCTTTACCACCACCTTTTCCATCGGGACGGAATTCTTCACGGATGTATCCTTTCTTTTTCAGGTCTTTAATAAAATCGTCTATGGTGTATTCCGAAGTAGTGAGATTATACTCTTCATCCAACTGTCGTAACCAATCAATCGCTTCATCAAAATCACCTGATGTATGCGTAATTAATTCCTGAAAAATTTCGAAAAGTCGTTCAAAGGGAGATTGTTCCTTTGGGTCATGTTTTGTAAAAACAAATCCCGTCGGCCTATTTTTCTTCTTCATACCTTAAAGATACCAATTTTATAAAGAAAAAAATATACGTATTAACAGCCTTTTAAGACTTGCTCTTTCACATTTTCTTAACTTTATAAGTTAATTTTTATTTCTGAAAAAACCAATCGATGAAAAAACTATTCCTTTTTACATTTTTACTGTTTTCATTCTCTTCATTTTCGCAACAACTTTCAATGGATATTATGAAAGACATGAAACCTCGAAACATTGGTCCTGGTGGCATGTCCGGTCGTGTTACTGCCATTGATGTTGTAACTGACAACCCTGACATTATGTATGTGGGGACAGCTTCCGGTGGCTTATGGAAAAGTAACAGTGGAGGGATAAAATGGAATCCTATTTTCGACAATCAACCTACTGCTTCTATCGGTGCGGTGGCTATTCAACAATCCAACCCATCTGTAATTTGGGTAGGAACCGGAGAAGGAAACCCAAGAAACAGTTTAAATGGTGGGTATGGAGTTTATAGATCACTCAATGGCGGAAAGACATGGCAATCTATGGGATTGGAAAAAACCCGCCATATTCACCGTATTATTATTGACCCAACCGACCCAAATACGATATATGTTGGAGCCATTGGTTCGCCGTGGGGTGAACATCCTGAACGTGGTGTTTTTAAAACTACCGATGGCGGGAAAACTTGGAATAAAATCCTTTTTGTAAATAATAAAACTGGTGTTGCCGATATGGTGATGGATCCTACCAATCCTAATAAATTAATGGTTGCCATGTGGGAACACAAGCGCGAACCGTGGTTTTTCACCTCTGGTGGTGAAGGCAGTGGTTTGTACGTAACCTACGATGGTGGCGAAACTTGGGAAGAACGAACCGATAAAGACGGCTTGCCAAAAGGTGATTTGGGACGAATTGGGGTAGCCATTGCACCTAATAAACCTAACATTGTATATGCTTTGGTAGAGTCTAAAAAGAATGCCTTATACAAAAGTGAAGACGGTGGTTTTACCTGGAAGATGATCAATAACGATATGAGCGAAATTGGAAACCGTCCTTTTTATTATGCTGAAATTTACGTAGACCCCGAAAATGAAAATAGAGTGTTTTCAGTATTTACGTATGTGAATGTTTCGCAAGATGGCGGAAAGAGTTTTGAGCAATTAATGGGGGCTTATGGCGTCGATAATGGCGTGCACCCCGATCATCACGCGTGGTGGATTCATCCTGAAGATGGAAGCTTTATGTTGGATGGAAACGACGGTGGACTCAATATTACTCACGACGGTGGTGAATCGTGGCGCTTTATAGGAAACCTTCCTGTTGCGCAGTTTTACCATATTGCTGTGGATAACGAGTTTCCGTATAACGTATATGGTGGTATGCAGGATAATGGTAGCTGGCGAGGTCCAGCTTATGTTTGGAAAGACCAAGGAATTAGAAACAGCTATTGGCAGGAAATTAGTTTTGGTGATGGGTTTGATGTAGTTCCAGATCCAGATGACAGTCAATATGGATGGACGATGAGCCAACAAGGGTATGTAAGTAGATACGATCATATCACTGGAAATAATTATACCGTACGCCCTACACACCCAGATCCTGATATGCATTTACGTTTTAATTGGAACAGTGCCATAAATATTGACCCTTTTAATTCAAACACTTTGTACTTCGGAAGTCAATTTGTACATAAAAGTACCGATAAAGGGCTCGCTTGGGAAGTAATTTCACCAGACCTTACTACCAACGACCCTGAAAAACAAAAACAAGATGAAAGTGGCGGATTAACGTTAGATGCTACTGGCGCCGAAAATCACACTACTATTTTAGTTATTGAGCCTTCCCCAGTTGAGCAAAATATGCTTTGGGCAGGAACTGATGACGGGCGCGTACATTACACACAAAATGGAAGAAATAGTTGGACAGATGTTTCAAACAATATTCCTGGATTACCTGAAGGTAGCTGGATTGTACAAATAAAAGCTTCCAATAAAAATAAAGGTGAAGCGCTTTTGGTTGCTAACGATTACCGACGCTTTAATTACACCCCATATGCCTATAGAACGACTAATTACGGAAAAACTTGGAACCGAATCGTTGATGAAGACGATGTTATAAGCTACACGTTAAGCATCGTAGAAGACCCAAAAGAAAAGAATCTATTATTCTTAGGAACTGATGATGGACTGTATGTTTCAATTGACGCTGGAAACAACTGGCAAAAATGGACTCACGGTTTTCCTACGGTTTCAGTAAAAGATTTAGTAATTCAGCCGAGGGAACATGATTTAGTTATAGGAACCTTCGGAAGAGCGGCTTGGGTATTGGATGATATTCGTCCATTACGGGAGATTGCTCGTAACAAATCAGTCTTAGATCAAAATAGTAAGCTGTTTGAAGCCCCTACCGCTTACGAAGCTTCTTATCAACAGCCCACTGGCAGCCGTTTTGGTGCAGATGCACTATTCAATGGAGAAAATAGAAGTAGCGGAGCCTTATTTAAGTATTACTTTAAAAAGGATGACAGTGAAACAACCGAGAAAGATGAAAATGAAGAGGGTTCTGAAGAAAAAGAGGAAACAGACGACACAGCTTCCGAAGAAAAAATGGATGGCAAACACAAGGACAGCTTGTATTTAAGAATTTACGATGGTTCCCGTTTAATTAGAACCTTAAAACAGAAAAAACCGGACAGTACAGGTATTTACACGTGGCGATGGCGTATGAATGAAGCCGGTGTAGACCGTCCTTCTCGTTCTATTAGAGATAGAAAAAACGAACCGAGTGGTACTTCGGTAAAGCCTGGAACTTACAGAGCGGAGCTTTCATATAACGATGAAACCTCAACCAGTTTAATAACCGTAAAAAGCGATCCAAGGCTTACTGTTTCAGAAAAAGCTATTAACGAGGCTTACACTGCTTCAAAAGAATTGGAAAAAATGACCCAAACTGCTGCCGATGCAGTAAAGCAATTGGTGGAAAGTAAAAACACGGCAGAAGATTTCAGAAAAAAATTAAAAGAAAACGCTTCAGAAGAAAAAAAATACAAAGACGAAATTAAAGCCAGTAAAGAGATTGTGAAGAAAATAGACTCAGTCATTACTATCTATTTAGGCAAAGAAGACGATAGGCAAGGTATTGTGCGCAGTACAGAGCCTAATGTAATGCAACGCATTGGTCAAGCAAGATGGTATAGTGGCAGTCGTCCTAATGGAATGACAGCTACAGAACAACGGTTAATGCAACACGCCAAAAATGCATTAGCCGAAGCATTAAAAGCCACCAACAATTTCTTTGTAACCGAATGGCCAGAATATAAGTCTAATATGGAAAGTATAGAGTTGTCCCCATTTAAAGAAACAAAAACCTTCGAAACCAATTAAACAACCAATATGATGAAAAAACTCTTAGTAATCAGTCTCGGTTTGCTTCTTTTCTATTCCTGTAAGGAAGAGAAAAAAGAGGAAACCGCACAAGTGGAAGAAATCAAACAGTATTCCATTGAACAGTTTATGGACAACGAGAATGCCTATGCAAATGGGTATTCGCCAGACAAGTCCAATGTATTAATGACCAGCAACCGTTCTGGCATTTACAATATGTACTCGGTACCAGCCACTGGCGGTGAAATGACGCCTATTACCCAATCGGATAGTGCTTCGGTATATGGTATTTCATATTTTCCTGAAGACGACCGTATTTTATTCCGTATGGATGGGAATGGTGATGAAATTTTCAAGATTTATATGAAAGATAGCACCGGAATTAAAGCTTTAACACCCACCGAAAAGGTTCGTGCATTGTTCCGTGGTTGGGCAAAAGACGGAAAAAGCTTTTTCTACGGAAGTAATGAACGTGATTCCAAATTTATGGATCATTATGAAATGGATATAGAAACGTTTACACCTAAAGTAATCTATAAAAATGAAGACGGAATGGAATTTGGCGGAATGAGCGAAGACCGAAAGTACATCGCCTTAGGAAAAGCCATTAACACCAATGATAGTGATTTATATATTCTGAATACCGAAACAGGTGAAAGAACGAAAATCAATGATTCGTTAAGCGGAAATTCGCCTGAGGATTTTTCACCAGACGGAAAATCACTGTACTACACAACCGATGCCGATGGTGAGTATAGTACGCTTATGAAGTATAATATAGCTGAAGATACTTCGGAAAAAGTTGCTGAACGCGATTGGGACATTACTGGTTTTTATTTTACCCATAACGGCACCTACCAGCTTATGTTTACCAATGAAGATGCAGAAACCAAAATGGAAGTGAAAGAAGTGGCTAGCGGAGATGTAATAGACTTTCCTGAAATTGAAGGACAGAGCATTAACAGCGCTAGTTTTTCTAGGGATGAAACCATGGCTTTACTTAGAGCTGGAGGATCACATACGCCAACAAATTCGTATTCGTATAATTTAAAAACCAAAAAGCTTAACCAACTTACTGATGTATTAAACGATGAAATAGACGGAGACGATTTAGTCTCTGCTGAAGTCGTTCGTTTTAAATCGTTTGATGGATTGGAAATTCCTGCAATCTATTATCAACCTAAGCAAGCAAGTGCCGAAAATAAAGTTCCGGCGATGGTTTGGGTTCACGGTGGTCCTGGCGGACAATCAAGACAAGGCTTTAACTCGACTATTCAATATTTGGTAAACCATGGGTATGCAATTTTAGCGGTAAACAACCGCGGAAGTAGTGGTTATGGTAAGTCTTTTTACAAAATGGACGATCAAAACCATGGCGATAAAGATTTAAAAGATTGCATTGCCGGGAAAGATTGGCTAGCTGAACAAGACGTTATTGATGGAGATAAAATTGGAATCATTGGTGGTTCGTATGGCGGATATATGACGATGGCAGCATTGACATACGCCCCAGAAGAATTTGATGTAGGTGTGAATATATTTGGTGTAACAAATTGGTTACGAACGCTAAAAAGCATTCCACCGTGGTGGGAATCATTCAAAGAGGCACTTTATACTGAAATGGGCGACCCAAATACAACAGATTCTGTAAGGTTAAGAGAGATTTCTCCTCTATTCCATACTGATAAAGTAACAAAACCCCTTATGGTATTGCAAGGAGCGCAAGATCCTCGTGTATTACAAGTGGAAAGTGACGAGATTGTTGCCGGCGTTAAAAAGAATGGTGTACCTGTAGAGTACGTTCTTTTTGAAGATGAGGGCCACGGTTTTGTTAAAAAAGAAAACCAAATTGAGGCTTATGGAAAAATTAAAGACTTTTTGGATAAATACCTAAAAGGCGAAGGCCAACAAGGTATGGATACAGGAATGTAGTTAAAACGCTTCAATTTCTAATTAATAAATAGTATACTGGTGGTGCAATTCTAAAAAGAGTTTTGCCACCAGTATTATTTTAAAAAAAAAGATTAGCATGCTTAAGAGATTTATTTCAATTTCAATTATTTTTTTATCAATTACTTCTGCAATAGCCCAAAATACGGCGGAAGACGAGTTAGGGAGTTGGTATATTTTGGCCACCAACAGTAAAGTTTCAGAAAAATTAAGTATTCAAGCACAAACCCAATTTAGGTTTTATGAGCTTGCAAGTGAATTGCAGCAGTTTAAAATAAGAACAGGTGCAAAATACCGTATTATGGAAGGACTTTCTGTAGGAGTTGGATATGCCTATTTCAGAAATGATTTTTCATATTTATCAGAAGCCCCACCTTCCTTTGATGAGCATAGAATTGTTGAAGATGTTTATCTAGACCATAACGTAGGTAATGTTAACGTAGATCATCGTGCAAGATTTGAAAATAGATTTATTGTTCAAGACCAAGGTACAGACACTAGACACTGGTTTAGGTACATGGTTAAATTAAGCTATCCCTTTCTTGATAGATGGAGTGCAGATGTATATAATGAAATTTGGTTAAATGTAGGCGACGAACCTACTTTTGCCCAGAATTGGTTAGGGTTTGGCTTAGGATACAAGTTTAATGACCTTATTAAATCAAGAGTTGGTTACCAGAGAATACACTTGGACGGACCAGATTTTGATAGAATTTTGATAGGAATCACGTTTACACCCGACTTTACTAAACAAACCAGCACACCATGAATGTAGAAAAGGTATCCTTTAAAAATAAAGAAGGCCAAGAATTAGTAGGCCGTTTAGAACTTCCCGCAAATCGGCACCCGCATAATTTTGCACTTTTTGCACATTGTTTTACGTGCACTAAAAATTTATCTGCCGTTCGGAATATTAGTCGGTCACTTACCGCCAAAGGTTTTGGCGTACTTCGTTTCGATTTTACGGGTTTAGGGGAAAGTGAGGGCGATTTTGAGGATACCAACTTTTCTGGAAACGTAGAGGATCTAGTTGCTGCAGCCAATTATCTGTCAGAAAACTATCAAGCCCCTTCCCTACTAGTAGGGCATTCTTTAGGCGGAGCAGCCGTTATTTTTGCAGCAGCTGAATTAAGTTCTGTACAAGCAGTGGCTACTATTGCAGCACCTAGTAACCCTATTCACGTTAAGCATTTATTAAAAAGTGACTTACAAACTATTGAAAAAGAAGGAGTAGCAGAAGTACAATTAAGCGGACGCAACTTTACCATTAAAAAGCAATTTTTAGACGATCTTGAAAATAAATCATTACCAGAAACTGCTAAAAGTATTCGTAAAGCACTGTTAGTGTTACATTCACCACAAGATGAACTAGTAGGCATCAAGAATGCTGAAGAGCTTTACATAGCTGCCCATCATCCTAAAAGCTTTATTTCGCTAGATGGTGCCGATCATTTATTAACCGAAAAAAAAGATTCTGAATATGTAGGAAGTGTAATCGCCGGATGGGTTTCTCGATATGTTGAAATACCTTCAGAAGAAAAAATCACCTCAAAGCACGATGTAGTAGCTAGTTTAGATATTGACGAGGGGTTTACCACCCGAATGAAAATAGGAGATCATTATACCTTTGCAGATGAGCCAGAAAGCTTTGGCGGTAATAACTTTGGACCTTCCCCTTATGAATTAGTCTCGGCTGGGCTTTCAGCTTGTACAGCGATGACCATACAAATGTACGCCAAACGTAAAAAATGGGACGTTCAAAATGTAGAAGTGCATACGAGTTACGATAAACAACATGTTACCGACTGCGAAAACTGTGAAGACGATACTGCCAAAATCGATACGTTTACTCGTGAGATTAAGTTTGAAGGCGAGTTGGATGAAAAACAAATAAAACGTTTATTACAAATAGCCGATAAATGCCCTGTGCATAAAACGCTGCATAGCGAAACACAAATAATTACTTCTTTGATTAAGTAATATGAATTTAAAAAGTTCAAAACGATTTGAAGTTACGGTAGAAGGTACCCACGCTGTTTATCTTCCTGAAGAAATAGTTACGCCATTTCTTCAAGGAAATAACACTCGCGTTAAGGTAAAAGCATTTTTTGAAGAAAATGAAATTGAATTTCACGCTGCCTTACGGAAACGATTGGGGCGTTATGTGATGACTTTTGGAAAAAGATATCAAAAAGAATTGGGCATTTTCCCTTCCGATTATTTTCAAATGGAATTGTTTGAAGACACCACTAAATACGGTGTATTAATGCCCAAAGAAATGGAAGCCGTTTTTGAAAGCGATCCAGAAGCTTTAGAAATCTTCGAAAATTTTTCTGATGGAAAAAAACGCTCGCTCATTTATTATGTTAAACGTTTTAAAACATCACAAACCCGTATTGATAAAGCCTTAATGATTTCTGAAAACATTAAAATGGGTATTATCGACCAACGGGAGTTGGTGAAAAAGCATTATTAAGCTTATTTTAAAAATGAATGAAATGCTAAGATTTTTTTAAAATGTTGGCTATGGTTGCCATTCCCCTTACCTTTAATCTAACTGAAACCAAAAACATAAAATTTTATAACCCATGAAAAAAGTAAGTATATTATTTTCAGCTCTTGCTGTAATGGCTTTTACAAGTTGTAATGACGGTAAAAAGAAAGATAGTGAAGAGATGGACACGATGGAGCAGTCTGATATGGAAAAAGACGAGATGATGAAAGAAAAAGAAGATATGATGAAGGAAAAAACAGTCTCTTTTAATTTAGAATCTAAAAGTGAAAGCAACGCAACGGGAAAAGTTTCTTTTAGAGAAAAAGATGGCGTAGTAATGATGGAAGCAAAGTTAGTAGGGCTTAACCCTGGAACCCATGCAATTCATATTCACGAAAATGCAGATTGTTCTGCCCCCGATGGGAAATCGGCAGGAGGACATTGGAACCCTACCTTTGAAAACCATGGTAAATGGGGCGATGCAGAAGGGTACCATAAAGGTGACATAGGAAACTTTGAAGTCGATGAAAATGGTGATGGATCTATTTCTATGCAAACCGACGAGTGGTGTATAGGTTGCGATGATTCCAATAAAAACATTTTAGGAAAATCTATTATCGTTCATGAAGGAGCGGATGATTTTACTTCTCAACCTTCAGGTGCAGCTGGAGCTCGTGTTAGCTGTGGCGGAATTATTGAATAATAAAATATAAGTATATATTTAAAAAAAGACCCTTTGTTTAAAGGGTCTTTTTTATGCTGTATATATGTTTCTTTTTAGGGACTTTAATGTTTACTGTATGTTTCATATATACCAACATTTAAATTAATCCAAATATGATGCCAAAATAAGCCCCGTATGGAAATCCATACGGGGCTTATTGTCAATTACTATTCTGCTTTTATTAAAGCAAGTTATTTACTTATTGCTTAACAATTCGTTTTACAATATTAGCATCGGTAGCTTCAATTTTTACAAAATACATGCCTGAGGCGTATTGATCCATTGAAATTAAAGTTTCTACTCCTGAATTTTCAAGGTTAATGGTTTGTATTATTCTACCATTAACATCTGTAATAGTAGCAGCTCTTAACTCTTTATTACTCTTGTTCTCAAGTGTTACTTGACCATTTGTTGGATTAGGGTACAATGACACATTATTGTAAAATTCTGCATCACCTACTCCTAAAATGATTTCAATAGCTACATTAAATGTACAAATAGCTTCATTGTCGCCATCTGAGGCTGTCATAGTCACTACCGTAGTACCTTCCCCTATTTGAGTTCCTGGTGCAGGATCTTGAGTTATAGAAGGAGTATCAACACAATTATCTGTTGCAGTTGTATCTCCGGTATAATCCGGCAGTGTGAACATTTCACCTTCATTAATGCTTTCTGAAACATCACCTGGACAAGTAACCTCAGGGGCAATATCCTCTACAGTTACCTCAGCAGCTGTGCGTGCTGCTAAACACCCTTCAAAAGGTGATACATTGATATCATCGTTTGGAACACCATAATCTGATGTCTCGCAAACACCACTCCAATCAGCAGCACTATCAGTATCGCCAGTTCTTCTAAAAGAACCTCCACAATCTGCTAATAATGATGCTCCGTCACCAGACCAATCTAAATCGGCAGCCGTTACGGCAAATCCATTGATTGTTACGTTAAGTCCAGCAATTTGGGCAGCAGTAAAGTTCCAGAATACAGAATCTACTACATTGCCATCTGCATCTATAATAATAATCCAACCAGTACCGTCATTGTCCCAGAATAAGTTATTACCCCAGTAATCAGCACCTCCATCGTCATTGAACTGAACTACGGAGTTACTACTCATTTGCCCTAAAGTGTTTGTAATAGGGTTCATTGCATTTATATCGTTATAAGGATCTTCACTTACAGCCACTGTATAGCTAGAGTAATCTTCTGATACCCCTACGTTCTGTATTTCAAATCTATCTGGTGTTTCTAAAGTAAGTTCAGAAATAACCAATTTAGAAAGTGGAGCATCAGGGTTTTCCTGAGCATAGACCGTTGTAGTCCCTGTTGGTGTAAACGTATACGATTCACCTTCAAAAAGTAAGTTTCCGCCAAATTCAGCATCATACCAACCTATTACATTATTAGAATCACTTGGTGTAGCTGTAACGGTAACTTCATCCCCGATACAGAAATCTGAAACACCTTGTGTAGTAGGTCCGTCAGGTATTGCTAGTACTTCAATAGTATCAGTATCAGTAGAAGCAGTTGTACATTGACCTTCCGGTACTTCGTACGAAATAGTATGTACTCCAACCCCTGCTGCTGAAGGATCGAATGAATATGTTAAGCCATTACCATCATCGGTTACGCCTGGACCGCTATAAACGCCGCCAACTGGGCTTCCTCCTCCTAAATCGGTAAGTGTTTCAGAACTTGCACAAACATCTGCAGGAGCATTAAATTGTGCTTCAGATGGAGGGAGATCAAATGCTTCAGTACCATCACCTCTACTACCTGAAGAACCTTGGCTTGCACTAAACCCTAATCCTCTTTTTGCAAAAGCTTCCCATATTAGACATTCATTGGCACCTCCATATATAGCTTGATCTGCTGCTATTATAGCGTCACGACCATCCACAAAACCTGGGCTACAAGGTTGTAATTTCATACCTTCTGTAACCAAGGCTAAAGCCATTATATTTCCAGCATCCTGAGTTACGTCTCCTGTGAAATTATAATAATCTGGATCAAAACCATGTTCATCAATTAATGTCCAAGTCATTTCCCAAAGCATTTCTGCCCAAACAGAACCTACACCGTGAGGAACTGCTGCTGTTTTTATAAAATCATAGGTTTGTGGGTTCACTCCCATATCAGTGCTATAAGGATAATCACGTATTCCACCTCCGCCTTGACCTTGACCAAAAAGGTAGGTTCCAACAGCTCTAGAGTCGGCACCTGTATCGCCTGGCTCTATAGTTAATATAGTTCCAAAAAAGTCACTCCATCCTTCTCCCATTTGCTCTGAATTTTGCAAGCAACCTGCTGCTGCTGCACCACCGGTTAAACGGTTTGAAACTCCATGTCCATACTCGTGTAAAATCACTAAGTTGTCAAAATCACCATCTTTATCACCACAAATATACATCTGCATTGTTGGGTTTCCTCCATCTGGAGGAGTACCAAAATTAGCGTTACAAGTTCCAGAACCATCTTGTGCTTCAGCATTGACAGAGTCGCTTCCTAATCCACCGTTTCCGTAATTGTTTTCCTGGAAATTTCCGCTTACGTCATCAAAACCAAACTGATACATTATATCATGAAATACATTGTTCATATAAAACAGGTTGGTTATTGCTGCATCTTCATATTGATTTGCCCCAGTATAAATTTGACTAAAAGGATAACCTGAAAAGTCTAAGCTCGTTCCTGCATCTGGCTGATAACCAGGGTTATTACCATCTTCGTATGCATTTACATTATTTCCTCTTGTTGTTGTAAATTCTGCACCGGGAGTTCCATCTGTATCATGCCATCCAAATGGAGAAGCAATATCATCTGCCGGTTGTACCTCTACACTTCTTGAACCATAATATGGGCTTTCTAATGGAAGTGCAAATACCTCATAACATTCCGTACAGCCGCCTTCTTCTACATTCGCTTTTAATTCGTCATAGTTTGGAATATCGAACAGGTTAGTGTTATAATTAAGCTCTTGAGTATCATTACTGTGATCGTGGTTGATTTCGCAGCTTACAATCCAGTTTTCTTTATTAACGATTGCTCCTGTTGAAGCATTTACACATAAGCTCCACCAGTCTTGTTGGCTTTTTTCTTGAATCGATATATCCCATGCTAAAATCAATTCATTCGCATCGGTAAGAGCATACATCAATTTTGCAGGGATCTCACTCAAGGAAATTCCTCCTTTACTCAATAAGATCTCTTGGCTTGGTCCATTTTTTCTTTGAAGTTCGGAAAGAGGTCCATTAATGGTATAGCCTAATTGACTAGCTGCAGATTGAACCGCATTACTTGCAGAAATTGAAGGGGTTTTTGACCCGATAACTTTTTCAGAAGCATTTTTAATGAAGTTTATACTACTCGACAATGTTTTTCCACTTGGTAGTATGTGCAAATCAGACTCAGTTCCATTTATTTGAATTCCATTTAAGGTTTGATTAAAATAAATATGCTGAATTCCACTAACTTTACTAATGTGTTGGCTTGTCACCTCCCATTTTGTGTCTTGTTGTGAAATCTCTCTGTTTTCAAGTTTTTGCTGAAACTCAGCTCGTAGGTTTTGAGTAAAGTCTTGAGCGTAAAATTGTGTACTAAAAGCACAACTTAACAACAAAAACAAACTCAGCGTAATTTTTTTCATAGAAAAGTAAGTTTAGTAAATAGGTTAATTTCTGTAAAACTATGAATATTTACATATTATCCAAATTTTATAATGTTATAGCTTATATTTTAACACTTTTTCAGTGATTAACTTTTTTTAATATTTTTTTATTAAAGGTGTTCTAGGGTTACTTAAATTAATTTGATGCATTTTTTTATTATAAATCTTAATTATTGCTACATAACTAAAAGGATTGAATTAATTTATTTATTTTAGCGTGGACTCAAAATTAGACAATGAAACAACCAGATGAATTGATCCTTTCCATGCAGGATGGAAACGAAAAAGCCTTTTCTAAACTTTACACTATGTATTCTGAAGCTTTATTCGGAATTATTTATAGCATCGTTTTAGACGAAGCTGTTGCAGAAGAAGTAATGCAAGATGTATTTATAAAAATTTGGGACAACTCAAAATCCTATAATGTAAAAAAAGGACGGTTCTTTACTTGGATACTCAATATTGCCAGGAATACAGCCATTGACAAGACACGTTCTAAGGCTTATAAAAACTCTAAGAAAAACCTTAGTACAACTAATTTCGTAGATATTATAGCTACGTCCGATAACTTAAACAGGAAGACTAATGCTATTGGAATCAAGAAATATTTAGATGCCTTAAAGCCTGCCTGTATTAAAATAATAGACTTTTTAATTTTTAAAGGGTATACGCAAAAAGACGCTGCCAAAGAAATGGATATTCCGTTAGGAACATTAAAAACCCGCAACAGAAAATGTATGCAGGATTTAAAAACAATCGTATTAGGATAACATGAACGTACAAGAACTTATAGAGTCAGGAAACTTGGAATTATACGTCGCCGGATCTTTATCTATTGAAGAATCTAGAGAGGTAGAAGAAGCCATTGAAAAACATCCTGAAATAAAACAACAAGTAGAAATGATAGAAGCTGGTGTAATTACATTGGCCGAAGCTGTTTCCCCTCCACTTTCTGCCCTTATTTGGTCACAAATAGTAGATAACATTAGAAAAGTGAAATCACTTTCAGACAGCAAACCCTCAACCAATTGGGGCGCTATTACAGGCTGGGCTGCAGCTATATTGGCATTTGCCGGTATCTTTTGGATGCTCAAAGAAAAAAACGACCTTCAAGATCGTGTACAGTACACCACAACGCAAAATACAGTTTTAGAAGAAAAAGTAACTAATGCAGAAACCCAATTAGCAGATGCAAATGAGGTATTGGATGTTATACGCTCAAAAGAATACAACAGTTATACTTTACCTGGTAATCAAGCTGTAGCACCACAAGCATTCGCCAAGGTATATTTTAACAAGAAAGATAAAATTGCTTATATAGATGCCAAAGGCTTACCAGAAGCTCCTCGGGGTAAAGTATATCAAGTATGGTCATTAACCATGCAGCCACTTACCCCTACAAGTGTTGGGTTACTTGATGCTAGTAGAGAAACTAAAGATAGACTCTTTAGAGTAGATATGAGCCAAGTAGCAAGCACCGAAGCTTTTGGTATTACTTTAGAGCCTGAAGGCGGAAGCGAAACCCCTACAATGGATCAATTATATACGTTAGGGCAAGTAGCTCCTTAATGAAAAAATAATCATCTTTAAAATTAAAAACTCTGCATAATCTGCAGAGTTTTTCTGTATATATCTAACTGGTTATATTTTATAAAAGAATAGGTTTAAGGCAATGGTTTTTTTAATGCTTTCAATTAATCTGAAACTCTTAGTCATTGATATAGACTATAGCTACATACTTAAGAAAAATAAAAGCACCCTCTCTAAAATGGAGAAGGTGCTTAACTAACAAAAAAACTCTGAAAAAACCGGCATAACCAGTTGTTGATCCTATAACTGTCTATAGGTAATCAACCTTTCTACATATATGTACGAGGATTAGCCAGTTACGGTTTTATAATTGTGCTATTTTTTTTGACAAAACAGGCCCCATTTCATAAGATGCTCCAGATAGCTCTTCCTTTACGGGTTTTACTTTCTCTTTTTGCCCATTAGCTTTATATACCAAAGCTGAATAATATTGTGCCATAGGTTCAAAGGTTTTACCCTCAACATGCTGTTCAATTGCTTTTAAAGCCTCTTCTTTATTTCCAGCCTTTAGTTGAGCCAACGACAATAGACTATAGGTTTCAGGGGTTGCACGGTTGTCAACTTCTTCTTTAGCCAGTTCTAATGCTTTTTCAGGGTTGTTTTCTGCATAATATTCTATTAAATAGGCATTGTACATTCCCTTATAATCATTTTCTGAAAGAGCGGTAAGAAACTTTTCGCTATAGTTTTCAGCTTTAGTTGCGTCATTATTAAATTCCGCCATTTCAGCTTTTAGCAGATAGTAATCTGGCGATTTGTGGTTTACCATCACCGAGTCTAATATACGATTGGCTTCCTCTGTATCTTTTTCAAAAGAATAAGCTATCCACGCCAAGCCTTTTTTTGCGTAGGCGTTGTCAGGGTCTAACGCTAATGTTTTTAAATAATACTTATAGGAATCTTCAATCCTCCCGGCATGTCCGTAAAAATCTCCTAGGTTACTATAACTCCACACCATTAGGGACTTATCGCCGCTAGATTCGGCTAACTTTACAGCTTTTTCCATATAATTAATAGCTCCATCTAGATTTCCTTTGTAGTCACTCCACTTAGAAAGTCTTATTAAGTAATTATAATTACCGTTGTCTTTAATTTTTTTCAAATATTCTTCTGCCTTTTTATATTCACCTAATTCCATAGAGATATCAAAGAGCATGAGCTCGGTAGCGTATTTATTGTCATTATAGGTATAGGCGGTGTCCAGAAGTGTTTTTGCCTCTTTAAAACGGTGTTGCGATATGTAGTTATGTGCCAAAGACCTTAAATAATCATCCTTGTTTTTTGCTGCAAGGGAAAGTGCCTTTTTTATAAGTTTTTCTGAAACATACAACTCTTCAACATTACCAGTTGCATTAAAAATGTCATTGTGCACTGGTGCTAGTTTTGTTATTCCAGTAATCTTGGTCGAGTCCTCCCCAATTCTTTTTGACCAGAAGTCCTTATTTTTTTGGGCTTCTGCTAAGGAAAGATTTTTATCTGTATGTAAGTATTTATTGTAGTCTTCTTTCTGAAGAATTGCTTTTTCAGGTTTTGTGTTACAGCTTATTAATGATATCAATAAGACTGCTGTGATTAAATTTTTCATATATGTATAACTTTATTTTAAACAAAAAAGAGAACAAATATATGTTCTCTTTTTTTATATCAATTTAAACCATTCTTAGAATGGACTTGTCACATAAGGGAACGAGTTTGAAAAGTTAGCATCATTTGCTGGTACACCATCACTGGTAAGAAATGGCTCATCTTCAGGATCGTTGTTATTGTCTGTTCCATCTGGCCCTCCAAAAATAAGCGTTAAGGATGTATCGATCACATCATCACTTAATGTTCTTCCGGTCAAGCTTCCATATACGGTTGGGCCGGTTTGTGCTACCCAAAGTACATCGTTTGCCAAAACCGTTGTAAATGTCGTGGCATCAAGGCCAAGGGCATTTGTTGTATAATTAGGGTTCAGCGCTAATAATTTAGCTTCAAAATCTGCTTGAAACTGTGCTCCCATTTCTGAAGGGATTGTAGTATTAAAAGCATTTTTCATACCATCTGTGCCAAATACAGTGTTAATACCTGGGCGTCCCATTTGATCTTCTTGAGAATACGTTCCTGAGAAGTCCAATGCTTCAGCACACGGCTCACATGCAGAACCTCCACAGTCAACACCCTCTTCATCTCCGTTTTTTATTTCATCATTACACGTGGCTACGTCTATTACGTTATCATCGTCGTCACTACACTGTACAAAAACCATGGATGTACAGATAGCTAATAGTATTGTTATATATTTATATGTTTTCATATCTATGTTTTATTCAGTTAGCAATTATTATTGTTGTTTTCTTTTAGATTCTACCCACACATTATAGATAGGTGTATCTGGTGCAAAAGGATTTACTCCTGTAGAACCAGGCCCTAATATAGATTTAGGCACTTCTATTACAACCGAAAGCACATTGGTTCCGGCAAAAGTGTCTGTTCCAGGGTCCATAAAACCATCAGGGGCACTTCCTGCCAACACTGCATTGTATTGGTCAAAATCAAAGAAAAAAGGATCTTCGCGTGGACCTGCGAAAAATTTAATTCCATTTTGTTCAGAAGTTTCTGCACTTTCATCAGCTGTGGAAATTTTTACGCTTCCCATTTGGGTAGCTGTGTCAATTTCACTATTCAATCCAGTTAATGTAGGATTTACTGGTCCAAAAAAGTACATACTGTCATTTCTCTTAATAGCTTGGATAACTAAATCTTCAACAAGGTCATTATCCCTATCGATATTGATTTCCAATAATACGTTTTCATCAAATTCTGCTTCGTCTGTATTTCCTGGGGTCAATAAACCTTGAACGTTTGTTACGAATACAAGATTATTGGTGTTTTCACCCTGGAAGGCATAAAAGTCGGTAATATCAGACTTCGTTCCTTCTACAGCCGGCGCATCAATGTGGTCGGCAGCGATTAAAAATATGGAAAGAACGGCTAATCCCACTCCTCCAATTGCTGCAAAAATTTTTGCTTTTTTCATGTTTGTTTTTTTATCGATTAATTTATGTTCTATTACATTTACGCCTAAATTACACTTACGGTTTTACCAAGGCTGTTAATCTTGTGTTAATGTAATTTTAAAGAAGTAATAAACATCTAAAAAGTAATGAACCCTTCTGCATCAGGCTGGATACCAAAATTTATCTATTTCTTTTCTTTAAAAGAGAGAAAGATGCTTTTTACTTCTTCTGAAGCATTTTATAATTCCTTAAAGCAATCTGGGTTTATATATGGTGTTCCAATTAAAAGCTTGACATTAAAACCCATTAGCTCGTTAAATCTTACAAAGGAAGAATATGCGAAGGTTAACCTGTTACATTCTTTACTCTATATATACTATAAAGAAAAAAAGAGCGACGACCACACTGAAGCCCTTAACACAATTATTGCTTTTTACAAGCAACTTGAGAAACAGAAAAGAGGATGGTTAAAGCGGTTTTCTGTTTCTAATTCACAAACGGCAACCTTAGAAAAAATAATTGGTTCTCGGTTGCAAGAAAACACGTTCATTTCAAAAAAAGATGCAGCTTCATTATTAACCTATGCGCTATTGTTTATAGATGTACTTTCGTTTAAAACTTTTTTAAAGGATCCAACAAATATTAAAGAAGGAGCTGAAAAACTTGAAAAAAACTTAATTACGTGTTGTTTTTTAGCGCTGAAAGCTAAAAAGAAGAAAAATAAGTACGATTCTTTAGTGTTAGAACTTTTTGAATCCTCTTCAGAATATTTTGAAATAAACAGCAAAAATAGCAAACCGAACATCGTTGAAAGTTTGAGTTATTTTTCAGAAAAAGACTACATAACCAAAATCTATTTATTAGACCTATGCTGTTTAGCGGTTTGGGACGATGGTGAAGTTGATAGTTCTGAGCTTCAATTTTTAAAGGAATTGGCTTTAATGTTAAAACTTGGTGAAAATGAGGTTGAAAATTGTCTAAACGATTTGAAGAGTTTTTCTGCAACTCACTCTAAAAAAATACAATTATTTGAATACGAGCATCCTGTAAAGCAGTTTTATAGACAATCTTCGGAAACTGTTAAGCTGCTTATCCTTCGGAACAAAAAAAGATTGCAACAAGAACTGGAAGAAAGCGGAGAATTGGTTTTATTATTAGGTAAATCTACAACGAAAGACCTTTCTGAAAAAGAAAAACAAAAGGTAAAGACACAGTTGCTGGATATTTGCAAGACAATCCCGTCGCTAACAATCTTCTTGTTACCGGGCGGCACCATTTTATTGCCATTATTGATTAAGTTTATTCCAAAACTGTTACCGTCTTCGTTTAACGATAATAGAATTGATGATTAGTTGGTGGTTTTTAGAGGGTAGTTGGTAGTTGGTAGTTGGTAGTTGGTAGTTGGAAACAAACAACTTAATAACCAATAACTCAGTAACTTTTTTCCCTTGACTTTAGCGCATAAAAAATGGCAAGCTACCTACATCACACCGCTACGACCGTTTACCCTTGCTGCGTTCCCGCCCTGGGGGGATTCAACAGGAGCTGGTTGTGTAGGACTTGCCACTGCAAAGATACGTAGTTTTACATATTTAACAATGGTTTTTAACGATGATTTTTTACATTTACTTAACAATTAATTTTAACACACATAATGAAAACACATAAGGTATTCGCAGCTATTATTTTAGCGTTAATTATAGCCTCTTGCGGAAATAATTCAGGAACAAAAAAAATTCCTTTTTCCCTTCAAATAAAGAATGCAAAGAAAACATATAAACCCTCTGACGAATTATCGGTCTCTATAACAAATAAAGAAAGCCTTGAAATAGATTCTGTTGTCTATTCGCTTCGGAATAAAAAAGTAGCGGTTTCAGTTAAAAATACCGAGCAAACTATTCCGTTACAAAAACAAAAACTAGGCAAAGAGCAACTAAAAGCAACAGTTTATGTAGATGGCGAAGAATATGAAGCTAATACGGAATTTACTCTGCTTGCATCAAAAAAACCAGAATTATACACATACAAAGTTCTAGAAACGTATCCGCACGATGTTAACGCATTTACACAAGGATTAGAGTTTGAAGGCGATACTTTATATGAAAGTACTGGCAAACGAGGAGAATCTACTTTAAGAAAAACCAATTACAAAACGGGCGAAGTATTGCAACAAGTAAAACTGGACAACCAATACTTTGGCGAAGGACTTACTATTTTAAACAACAAGATATACCAACTTACTTGGCAAGCCAACAAAGGTTTTATTTATGATGAAACCACTTTAGAACGTACAGGTAGTTTTGTTTATGAAAATAGCAAAGAAGGATGGGGACTGTGCCACAGCGACTCTAAAATTTACAAGAGTGATGGTACCGAAAGAATATGGATGCTTAACCCAGAAACCTTAGCTGAGACGGACTATATTGAATTGTACACACATACAAGTAGAATCCCTAAAGTTAATGAGTTGGAATGGGTAGAAGGTAAAATCTATGCCAACGTGTGGGAACAATCTTCCATCGCGATTGTAAACCCTGATAACGGAGCCGTAGAAGGTGTTATTGACCTCAACGGACTTCAAGAAAAAGTAACGCAACACCCAGACTTAAACGTTTTAAACGGAATTGCATATAAAGGCGAAAAAGACATTTTATATATTACTGGGAAATATTGGGATAAATTATTTAAAGTTCAAATACTAAAAAAGTAGCTTTTACAAGCTACTTTTTAATTTGTTTTATAGTTAGGTTTATTTAGTAACAACAGTCGCTCCCTCGGGTTTTGCAAAAACTGAATTTTCCAATCGTGTTTCGGTAACCGTTATTTTGTTAAAGCGAAGGTCGTTACGCTCATCGGTGGGTTTACCTTCCTTTACATTATACCAAGTTAACTTTTTAGGCAATGATAAGCCATTTACCTGTTCCCATTTATCATATTTAATGTAACTCCATTTATCGCTTTTTTTATTGTCCCTGTAGGTTACGGTATACCCTAACCATTCCATAGCATTCGTTTCGGGGTTTGAGTATAATATATATTCATCTTCTGGTGAATCCCCTACTCCAGCATTGTATGAAATTTTAATCGCATTATAAGTAGTACCGTCCAATTCAGCAGGTTCCATTATTTCATAATTTATTCCTTCATCACCTAACACAAAAGGCATGGCATAAAAGTAGAACATCAAGTTGTGGTAAAAATGTGCATTCCCTTCATACGTGTCTTCTTCATTTTCAAGTAACCAAACATCTGTTCCGTCATATCCTATAGACCAATCATCTGTTTCAATTTTCGATTGACGGTCTTTCAATGAAATTGTATGCACTTCTTTGCCACTTTTTCCGTCCATTTCAAAACAAAGATTATTCATCTTGTTCCAGACATTCATTCCGCCGTGGGCTTTAAAAATATTTGTAAGTTCTGCAGGATAGGTCATAGCCATGTTTTCTTCAGAAGAATTCATTTTAGCATCTGTTTCCATTTCAGAAGTATTTTCCTTTCCATGAACCTCTTCACTGGTTTCTTTTACCGTGTCTTTACAAGCAACAAATAGAAATAGAATAAGTAGCATTGCGGTTGAAAGTAGTTTTTTCATAATTGGTTTGTATTTATTTCTATTAAATATAGTAAAGCTTCTTTATAGTCGAGATAAATTGAGAAACCTTTATGAAATTTTCAGTTTTATAAATAAATTGAATAGTTCACATCGTATCTTTGTACTATGGAAAAATATATTTCAAGCCTTCAAAACCCTCTAATTAAAGAGTTTACTTTACTTCAGTCAAAGTCACGTGAACGTAAAAAAAGAGGGCTGTTTACCATTGAAGGACAACGGGAAATTTCATTGGCCATAAAAGGCGGATGCCGAATAAAAACTGTGCTTTTTTCTTCTGAAATAATAGCAGAGGAAGATTTGTACGTAGTTAAAGACCTGAGCAACAGCGAAACGGATTTTATTGAAATTTCAACTGAGATATATGATAAACTCGCCTACCGAAATTCCACCGAAGGAATTCTCGCTATTGCCGAAACAAAAGAACATTCTTTAGAAAACTTCATACTTACATCGCAAAACCCTTTAATTTTAGTTGCCGAAGCGACCGAAAAGCCAGGCAATATTGGTGCTTTGTTGCGCACTGCAGATGCAGCCAATTTAGACGGTGTTATCATTGCCGATATGAAAACAGATTTATACAACCCCAACATTATACGAAGTAGCGTTGGTTGTGTGTTCACCAATAATATTGCTACAGGAAATACTACAGAGATTATTTCATTTTTAAAAGCTAATAACATTTCAATCTATTGTGCTGCACTGCAATCTTCTGAAACGTATCACAGTCAAGATTACACTCAAGCTTCGGCAATAGTAGTAGGAACCGAAGACACTGGACTTTCTAAAGAGTGGCTACAACACAGTACACAAAACATCATTATTCCCATGCAGGGCGAAATAGATAGTATGAACGTTTCGGTAGCTGCGGGAATACTTATCTTTGAAGCTAAAAGGCAAAGACATTTTAAATAATCACCTCTTTCTTTTCCATCCTCTTACGTATGACTCCACAAACTTTATTTTACATCATCATCGCTATTTTGGTTATCAATTTTATAATTGATCAAGTCCTTGATGCTTTAAACGCCAAGCACTTTAATGATGATTTACCTGCTGAAATTGATGATGTATATGATGAAACAGAGTACAAAAAATCGCAAGCTTATAAAAAGGAAAAATATCGTTTCGGGCTTATAACAGGTTTTGTTTCAATTGTGGGTACTTTGTTATTTTTCTTTTTAGATGGCTTTGCATATGTAGATGGGATTGCTCGTTCTGTTTCAGATAATGAGATTTTGGTTGCCTTGCTTTTCTTCGGAATCATTCTATTTGCGAGCGATATTATAATGACACCGTTTAGCTATTACAACACTTTTGTAATTGAAGAAAAGTTCGGTTTTAATAAAACAACCAAAACAACTTTCTTTTTAGATAAGCTAAAGGGCTGGTTTATGATGGCTATTATTGGTGACGCCTTGTTAAGTGCCATTATTTGGTTTTATCAATCTACTGGCAGTTATTTTTGGTTATGGGCCTGGGGCATTATCACTGTTTTCGCTCTGTTTATGAATCTGTTTTACGCACGTTTAATTGTCCCGTTATTCAATAAACAAACTCCATTGGAAGAAGGTTCGCTTCGCTCAAAAATTGAAACGTATGCCAATACCGTTGGGTTTACCTTGGATAAAATTTTTGTTATCGATGGTTCTAAACGTAGTACGAAAGCAAACGCCTATTTTTCTGGCTTCGGAAAAGAAAAACGAATTACTCTATACGATACGTTGATTAATGACCTTGAAGATGACGAAATCGTCGCTGTTTTGGCTCACGAAGTGGGGCACTATAAAAAGAACCATATTATCATTAATCTCTTTGCTTCTATTCTCACTACGGGTTTTACACTTTGGATATTATCTCTTTTTATTGGCAGCCCTTTGCTTTCTGAAGCACTGAATGTTTCGCAACCTTCTTTTCATATTGGGTTAATTGCTTTTGGGGTTTTATATACTCCTGTTTCAGAAATCACAGGTTTATTGATGAATTACCTTTCCCGAAAATTTGAATATCAAGCGGATAATTATGCAAAAAGCACATTTAGTCCATCACCGCTTATTTCAGCATTAAAAAAGTTATCTAAAAACAGTTTGAGCAACCTTACCCCACATCCTGCATATGTATTTATGCATTACTCACACCCAACGTTATTAGAGCGTTTCAGAAATTTAAAAAGGGTTAAATGATTTTAGGTATGGTTCTTTTTCATTATTTTTAAGGTAATGAAAAGACTTTTACCCTTCCTCACGTTATTTTTAAGTTTCCTTTTTTTTGGAATTCCACACGTTTCTGCGCAATCTGAACAAGATTCTGTACAACTTGTAGATGAGAGTAAATTACCCAGTAAAAAAAGGGTTATTGACGATAGCGCTTACTATTCTTCAAACCCATACACCGATTACAACGAAGCTTATTACCGTGTAAATAGACTTAATGAGCAAGTAGGTTTACCTCCCAAACAATTTAATTTAAGAACTCCTCAAGCAACCTTAGAACATTTTATTTTAAAATCCAGAAGTGGGAAATATGAGGAAGCTTTGTATGCTTTAAATTTAAATTTACTTCCACAAAATACGACAAAAGAAGAAGCTGCAATCCTGGCCGAAAAACTCTATTTTGTCATTAACCAACGAGTAAGTATTGATTGGGATGGGCTTTCTGACCGCCCAGATGGTCAAATTGATATAAGCACTACTACCAATCAAGCGATTGCGGGAAAGCCGAGAAGGAGCGTTGTTTTTGGAGAAGTAGAATTGGGCGAACGGGATATCGTTATGCGTGTACAGCGCATTAGATATGAAGAATATGGAGCACTTTGGCTTATTTCTGCCAATACAGTTGAAAACATTGAGTCTTTATACGAAGAATATGGTCCTAGAAAATTGGACAAAATGATGCCCGAGTGGTCTCGTATTCATTTTTTAGGATTTCAAGTTTGGAAACTGTTCGGCATTATTCTACTACTTGTTATTGCTTGGTTTTTTGGCAAGTTTGTCACCTATTTAATGCGAAAGATACTCCGAAAATCGAAAAGAACATGGATAAAACACATTGCAAATAAGCTTGCAAAACCTGCTGGTATTTTATTCGGGACATTATTTTTCTACATTCTTTTAGATAACCTTATATCTCTTTCTGGAGGGTTTGCCAATATTGTTTATACCAGTTTAATTATCCTTATCATAGGCTCCATCACTTGGTTTATCACCAGTTTTGTTGATTATTTAATGACTTACATTGCTGAAAATAAAATTGGTGATGTTTCAGAAGAAGAAAACGAAGAGGCCCGGAAAATGCTTACTTACATTTCGGTAGCACGACGCATAGTAACTTTTTTAGTGGTGGTAGTTGGCGGATATATAATCATTTCACAATTCAGGGCATTAGAAAAAGTTGGTATTTCGTTATTGGCTTCAGCAGGTGTAGCAACGGTAATTTTAGGTATTGCAGCGCAAAATACTTTAGGAAATATTTTTGCGGGCCTACAAATAGCCATCACAAAGCCGGTTCGGGTTGGTGACACTGTTATTATTAAAGACGATTGGGGAAATGTAGAGGAAATTGGCTTTACATATATGGTGGTTCGCACGTGGGATTTAAGACGATTAGTAGTCCCTTTAAAATTTGTAATATCAAATATTTTCGAAAATTGGTCCATGACGAGTTCGCATCAAATACGCCCTATTATACTATATGCAGATTATCGGGTTGATGTTTCAAAAATACGTTCGGAATTTGAAAAAATGCTGGAAGCCGAAGAAGATTGGGACGAAGACAATCCGGCGGTTGTTGAAGTGGTCGATATGACCGAAGAATCTGTAAAAATAAGAGCGCTGTGTAGTGCCAAGGACGCCAAAACTACTTGGAAGCTTCATTGTGCCTTACGAGAAAAATTGGTTTCATACATTTGCCAATTAGAAGATGGAATGTATCTTTCCAGAACTCGCGTTGATATTTCAAACCGTTCAGCAAATATAAAAAACCGTCAAAACTCTTCTTCCGAAGAAAATTAACACTAACATATTAAACAATAGCAAAACAGCCAAAATAAAAAGAAATGGCGAGGTTTTTGTTGTTTAATACATATTGAAATTGTACATTTAATTTATGACAGAAGCTGTTTTAGAAGCCGAAAAAAAACAACTTGCCAAAGAATATAAAAAGCTTCTTAAAATTAGTTATCGAACGCTTTCTGCGGATGATAAAAAATTAATTAGAAGTGCTTTTGATGTAGCCGTTGACGCCCACAAAGATCAACGACGCAAAAGTGGCGAGGCGTATGTATTCCATCCAATTGCCGTAGCGAAAATTGTAGCTGCTGAGATTGGACTGGACGCAACCTCTATTGCCGCTGCCCTACTGCATGATGTCGTGGAAGACACCGACTACACTTTAACCGACCTTGAGCAATTATTTGGAGAAACCGTAGCTCGTATTGTAGATGGTCTAACCAAAATCTCCAATATGCCCTACGACAAAGACGTGTCGTTACAAGCAGAAAATTTTAGGAAAATGTTGCTCACCCTTAATGAGGATATCCGGGTGATCATCATTAAAATTGCCGACCGTTTGCACAATATGCAAACAATGGAAAGCATGCCGGCGCATAAACAGGTGAAAATTGCTTCTGAAACGTTGTACATCTATGCCCCAATGGCACATCGCATTGGGTTATATAATATTAAAACCGAACTGGAAGACTTGGGCTTAAAATATACAGAGCCCGAAGTTTATAATGACATCCATAGTAAAATAAGGGACAGTAAGGAAGAACAAGATGCCTATATTGAAGCTTTTTCAAAAACACTGAAAGATTCCTTTGATTCCGAAGGGTTAAATTATGAAATAAAAGGGCGCCCAAAATCTATATTTTCAATTCGTAGAAAAATGATTGCCCAAAACGTAAGCTTTGATGAAGTGTATGATAAGTTTGCTGTACGTATTATCTACAAAAGTGATTTAGAGAATGAAAAATTCTTAGCTTGGAAAATATATTCCATTGTAACAGATCACTTTAGGCCTAACCCCATGCGATTACGGGATTGGATTTCTTCCCCTAAATCTACGGGTTATGAAGCACTTCATATTACCGTAATGGGACCAAAAGGACGATGGGTAGAAGTACAGATTCGTAGTGAGCGAATGAACGAAATTGCCGAAAAAGGATATGCTGCCCATTACAAATACAAAAACAATGAAAAAGAAGATGGTGGCCTTGATGACTGGTTGAACAAATTGCAAGATACGCTGGAAAATTCAGAAATTAGCGCTGTAGATTTTGTAGAAGAATTTAAACTGAACTTATATGCAAAAGAAATTTTTGTCTTTACTCCAAAAGGAGATTTGTTTTCGCTTCCCAAAGGCTCAACAGCTTTAGATTTTGCTTTCCAAGTGCACACCGAAGTGGGAATGCACACAAGGGGGACAAAGGTTAATGGTAAATTAGTTCCTCTTAGCCATGTTCTTAAAAGTGGCGACCAGGTAGAAATAATCACTTCAGAAAAAAGTAAACCTTCGGCCAACTGGTTAGATTACGTAAACACAGGAAGAGCACGTTCAAAAATAAAATCGTCCCTTAAAGATGAGAAAAAACAAATAGCTGAAGAAGGAAAAGCGGTTTTAGCCCGAAAATTAAAATCTTTAAAAATCACTTTAGACGAAAAAACCATAAACCAATTGGTTGTTTTCTTTAAGGTAAAAACCAGTTTAGACCTATTTTATCGCGTAGGTGCCGGTATTATTGATAACCAAAAACTGAAAGAATTTGCCGCTTCGCGAAGCAATGCTTTTGTAAATTTCTTTAAAAATAAAATTCGGAAACCTGATAAGCCTCAAGACGTAAACAAAGAGGAAATCACTGAAAAATATGACCAGCTCGTTTTTGGGAAAGAAGAAGAAAAATTGGATTATAAAATGGCAAATTGCTGTAATCCCATTCCTGGTGATGATGTATTTGGTTTCGTTACGGTCAACGAAGGCATAAAAGTGCATAAACAAAATTGTCCCAACGCGTTGCAGCTGCAGAGTAACTTCAGCTACCGTATTATGAAAGCCAAATGGATCGATTCCACCCAACGCGAGTTTAAAGCTAAATTGATCATTACAGGTATTGATGCTGTTGGTTTGGTAAATAATGTAACAAGACTTATTTCAAACAACTTAAATATTGACATGAAAGGTGTCCATTTTGATAGTGATGATGGGGTTTTCAACGGGAAAGTAACGGTTGTTGTTAAAAATAAAAATGTATTGGATAACCTCGTTGATAAATTGAAAAAAATAAACGGAATAGATAAAGTTACACGAGTTTAAAATGAGTAACTTTGCATCTTTATTATGAGCACCAAAACTGAAAAAAACAACCAGGCAATAGTTAAAAATGTGTTTACGGCCTACCTTGAAGAAAAGGGTCATCGTAAAACACCCGAACGCTATGCCATACTTCAAGAAATTTACGATCACAAGGAGCATTTTGATATAGAATCACTTTATATCAATATGAAAAACAAAAACTACCGCGTGAGTCGTGCAACGCTCTATAATACTATTGAGTTGTTGCTAGAGTGCGGTTTGGTGCGTAAACATCAGTTTGGACAAAATCAGGCACATTACGAAAAATCATATTTCGATAAACAACACGATCACGTAATTTTATCAGATGGTGAAGTAATTGAGTTTTGCGATCCACGCATCCAATCTATTAAAAAAACAATCGAAGAGGTTTTCGATATTGAGATTACAAAACATTCTCTTTATTTCTACGGAAACCGAAAACAGACCAATCAATAATACATTATGGCAGTAGACTTACTACTTGGATTACAATGGGGCGACGAAGGAAAAGGAAAAATCGTCGATGTCCTTACCAAAAACTATGATATAATTGCCCGTTTTCAAGGCGGACCAAACGCAGGACATACCCTTGAGTTTGATGGTATAAAGCACGTATTACATACCATTCCCAGTGGAATTTTTCACGAAAACGCTGTAAACCTTGTTGGTAATGGTGTTGTTATCGACCCTGTTATTTTCAAAAAAGAATTGGACAACCTTTCGCAGTTTAACCTTGACATCAATAAAAAGCTGCTTATTTCGCGTAAGGCACATTTAATTTTACCTACACACAGATTATTAGATGCTGCTAGTGAAACTTCAAAAGGTAAAGCTAAAATTGGCTCGACCCTTAAAGGTATTGGCCCAACGTATATGGACAAAACCGGTCGTAATGGAATACGCGTAGGCGATCTTGAACTAAGCGACTGGAAAGAAAGGTATCGCAAACTTGCCAATAAGCACGAGGCGATGATTGAATTCTACAACGTAGACATTCAATACAATCTAGCTGAATTGGAATCTGAATTTTTTGAAGCAATCGAAGTTTTAAAATCATTAACTTTCATTGACAGCGAAGAATATTTGCACAAAGCACAAAAAGAAAATAAAACAATTTTAGCCGAAGGAGCTCAAGGTTCGTTATTAGACATTGACTTTGGAACGTATCCATTTGTAACATCCTCAAATACAACGGCAGCTGGAGCTTGTACAGGCTTAGGAGTTGCTCCTGGTAAAATTAAAGAGGTATATGGAATCTTTAAAGCCTATACCACCCGTGTAGGCAGTGGCCCCTTCCCTACTGAGCTTTTTGATGAAGACGGTAAGCGAATGGCCAAGGTAGGGAATGAATTTGGGGCAACAACGGGCCGCCCAAGACGTTGTGGCTGGTTAGATTTAGTTGCCTTAAAATACGCCGTACAAGTTAACGGTGTGACGCAATTAATGATGATGAAAGGCGATGTGCTAAGTGGTTTCAAAAAACTAAAAGTATGTACCGCTTATAAGTATAAAGGTGAAACCATTGAACATTTACCGTACAATATAGAAGCCGAAAACGTAACCCCGGTTTATACCGAAATGAAAGGTTGGAAAGAAGATTTAACTAAAATGAACGATGCGTCTCAGCTTCCAAAGGAGCTTAATGACTACATCAAATTTTTGGAAAAAGAACTGGAAACCCCAATTAAAATTGTTTCCGTAGGGCCTGATAGAGTCCAGACTATTGAGCGATAGTATACTTTTTCTAAGTTAATGCACGTTACGTAAGCGTATAAAAGCAACTACATATTGAAAGTATCCTTACACATACTACTTTGTTTTTTTTTCTTCGGAATAACGTTGCACGCCCAAGATGAGCCCGAGAAAGCCAAAGTAAATATAGAATCTGGCTATCTTGAAATTAGACCAGAGTTGCCCGACGCTGCTATCTATACAAAAGACGACTCCGGTCAAGTGTACATTATACATGAAGGGGTTGAAATGTGGTGTGACCAAGCCTATGTCTATTTAAAAGAGAACTTTGTCAAAGCCTACGGAAGTGTAAAGATAAACCAAGCAGACACCGTTACTTTAAACAGTAAATACGCCGAATACAACGGTAACACTCAGTTTGCTTTTGCCAGTGGCGATGTTTTGTTTAAAGATCCAAAAACAACCTTAAAAACCGATACGCTCTATTTTGACCGCATAAAACAACAGGCGTATTACAGGACCGGCGGAACCGTTAGAGATACTGCAAGTACCTTAACCAGCCGGATTGGACGTTATTATGCTGAAACAAAAAAATACCAGTTCCTTTCCGATGTAGTAATCAACAACCCAGATTATACAGTAAACTCATCTCAATTAGACTTTTATTCTGAAACCGGAGGAGCCTATTTGTACGGCTCTTCAACTATAAAGACTGAAAACAGTACTATATATTGTGATCGGGGGTATTATGATACTCGGGCAAAAACCGGACATTTTGTTAAAAATTCCCGTGTTGACTACGAAAACCGAATTCTATATGGTGATAGCATTTACTTTGACCAAAACAAAAGCTTTGCTTCTGCAACCAATAATATTAAAGTATTAGATACCGTAAATAAAAGTATTATTCGCGGGCATTATGCTGAAGTGTTCCGTGAAAAAGATTCTGTTTTTATTACTAAACGTGCCGTAGCGGTTACATTGAGAGACCAAGACTCCATTTACGTTCATGCTGATACCCTACAAGTGACTGGGAAACCAGAAAACCGTGTTATAAAAGGATTTTACCGTGCGCGTATGTTTAAACGAGGTTTAGAAGGCGAGCAACCTACAAGTGGTAAGTGTGATTCTATTTTTGTAAATCAAAAAGCAGGGATTACTAAACTATTGCGAAATCCTGTGTTATGGAGTGGTGAAAACCAAATGACAGGTGATACCATTCATATTCTCTCTGATACTACAACAGAAAAATTAGATACGCTAAAAGTATTTAACAACGCATTTCTAATCCAAAAGGATAGCGCTGGTTATAATCAAGTAAAAGGGGAACGACTTATCGGTCTCTTTACTGACAATGAACTGGACACGGTCAACATCCATAAAAATGCTGAAGTAATTTATTTTTCCAGAAATGAAGAAGATGAATTAGTCGGCATCAACAACACCCTTTCCAGTGATATACAAATGTATTTGGAAAGCCAAGAAATTACCGGAATTCGCTTTTTAAAGAAAGTTGACGGAAAACTGTATCCGCCTTCTCAATTTCCTGAAAACGCTCGTATTCTACCTGGTTTTAATTGGCGGGGCGAAGAACGATTGCAAAAAGTTGAAGATTTATTTAGTGGAAAGCCCGCGCCTATACTGCCAAAAATTAAAGGTATTCGGTTACCAGAAGACGAAGGTGAATTTTTCGAGAAAATCCCTGAGGATGAAATGGAAATACCCGAACAGTCTAAATTGAAAGCAAAAGATCTTCAAAATCGAGAGGATGATCCAAAACCTATGACTCGGGAAATGGACAGTATTTCCAACGACTCATTGCGTAAACCTCCAGATCCTAAAAAGAGGCAACAAGCCAATTCTTCCGAAGAAAAAGAAGAGCAGTAACAGATTTTGGAAAGACGATGAAAGAAGACTTTTTTAAATACCAAACGCAAACAACTCCGCATCCATTGGCTTTAGAGGTTTCTCACGCCGAGGGAAGTTACATTTACGATACAAATGGAAATAAGCACCTTGACTTTATAGCTGGAGTTTCGGCTTGTAGTTTAGGCCATCGCCATCCTCGAGTGGTAAAAGCCATAAAAAATCAGCTGGATAAGTATTTGCACGTTATGGTTTATGGTGAATATATTCAACAGCCAGCTGTGGAATTGACCAAACTTTTAGCCAATAAACTACCTGATACTTTAGAAACCACGTATTTGGTGAATAGTGGCGCCGAAGCTATTGATGCTTCCTTAAAATTAGCACGCCGAGTAACTGGACGATCTGAAATTTTATATGCTCATAACGCCTATCACGGAAATACATTTGGTGCTTTAAGCGTAATGGGCTACGAAGAGCGAAAAACGCCTTTCGTCCCTTTAGTCCCTAATTGCCACCCCATTCAGTTTAATGATTTAGGCGATTTAGATAAAATAACTACCAGAACAGCGGCGGTTATTTTAGAAACCATACAAGGAGGTGCTGGATTTATTTTTCCGAAAAATGGTTATTTGAAAAAAGTTCGTGAGCGTTGTAATGAGACTGGAACCTTATTAATTTTAGATGAAATTCAACCAGGTTTTGGCAGGACTGGAAAGCTTTTTGGATTCGAACATTTTGATATTGTACCCGATATTTTAGTAATGGGAAAAGGTATGGGAGGTGGTCTACCCATTGGTGCTTTCACCGCTTCCCAAGAACATATGGCCTTACTGAAAGACAATCCTAAATTGGGCCACATTACAACATTTGGCGGTAATCCCGTTATTGCATCTGCCGCTTTGGCTACTTTACAGGAAATAACCGAAACCGATTTAATTTCGCAAACCCTTCAGAAAGAGCAATTGTTCAGAAAATTGCTGAAACACTCTTTAATAAAGGAAATTCGTGGCAAAGGGTTGATATTGGCACTAATTATGGATTCTTCAGAAATTGCTTCCGAAGTAATTTTGCGCTGTAAAGACAAGAATTTGATTCTTTTTTGGCTTCTTTTTGAACCCAAAGCTGTCCGAATTACCCCACCGCTGACCATTTCAGATGCAGAAATAAAGGAAGGGTGTGACATTATAACAGCAGTACTCAATGAGATTACCGAAGAATAAAATCACCGTAAATAATTGTTAATCAGTGTTTTAAATTTAAAAACTTCTGTTAATAAGGCTGTTAACAACAAACGCGGCATAACTATTGAATGCCCCATTACATTAGTATCTTTAAATTAGAAGAAACCGTAAAACGTTCCGTATGCAATTACCTCCAAACGAGCATGACAACTTCTCCCTTTCCCGCTTTGAATCTATGTTGAAGACAAACGATGTCTATTTTTTCGATTCGGAAGAGTTTGAGGACATTATTCAATATTATCTTGAAAACGGTAAAATTGCCCTTGCCAAAAAGGCAACCAAGTTAGGATTGGAACAACACCCCTCCTCTACTAATTTAAAGTTGTTTCAGATTGAAATGCACATTTTTGAAAATGAGCTTGACGTTGCAGATTCTTTACTGAACGATTTATATTCACTGGAACAATCCAATCAAGAGGTTTATATACAAAAAGCGAACATTCTTTCTCGACGTGATAATCATAAAAAAGCGATTCAATTATTAGAAAAAGCGCTTGAAATCACCAACGATGAAAATGATGTTATGTCCCTAATTGGGATGGAGTATTTGTTTTTAGAGGATTTTGAGAACGCTAAACGTTTTTTTATGAAATGTTTAGAGAATGATGAAGAAGATTATTCTGCCTTATATAATATAATATACTGTTTTGAATTTTTAGAGCAACACGAAGAAGCCATAGATTATTTAAACGACTTCCTTAATAAAAATCCATACAGCGAAGTCGCGTGGCATCAAGTAGGAAAACAATATTATATTTTAAAAGACTACAAAAAAGCATTGGCAGCTTTCGATTTTGCCATTATAAGTGATGACCGTTTCATTGGTGCATATTTAGAAAAAGGAAAAGTGCAAGAAAAACTAAAGCAATACGAAGAAGCTATTGAAAGCTATAGTATTACCTTAGGTCTCGATGACCCTACCTCTTTTGCTTTATTACGAATTGGCAAGTGTTATGAAAAAATAGGTGATAGCGAGTTGGCACTTCAGTTTTACACAAAATGTGTTGAAGAAGATGGGCTATTAGACAAAGGCTGGATTGCGATTACTGACTATTATTTAAAGAAAAAAGACTACAAAAAAGCCCTATATTTTATTGAAAAAGCCATTAATATTGATAGTGAAAATGTTCGGTATTGGAAACGCTATGCACGTATAAACTTTAGTCTGCAATTGTTTGAAGAAGCAGAGCACGGCTACCGAAGAACTCTAGAGTTAGGAAATTACGAGCTTAACACTTGGTTAAGCCGTTGTGATTTATTGTTGCAATTAGGTGAATTTGAAGCTGCTATTAAAAATTTATTGCAAGCATCAGAATTTTATCCAGAAAATGCTGAAATAGAATTTAGGTTTGCAGGGCTCTACAATATTTTATCCGAAGAAAGAAAAGCTATTTTTCACCTAAAAAATGGTTTAAAATTTAATCGGGAATTTGTAATTATTATTGAAGAACTGTTTCCTAATTTTTACGCACGTCCTTCGGTTAAACAAATAATTGAAAAACACAAAAACCCTTCCTTGTAATTTGCGTATTTTTGGCTTTCAGTAAATAAAACTTATGCCAAAACGTACTTTTACCCAATACCTTGTAATTACTGCAAAAGGTTTAGCTATGGGTGCTGCCGATGTAGTACCTGGGGTTTCTGGTGGAACCATAGCTTTCATATCAGGAATTTATGAAGAGCTAATTGAAACCATTCATAAACTTGATATCGGTTTTTTTAAAACCTGGAAAAAAGAAAGTTTTTCAAATGCTTGGAAAGCCTATAATATTTCCTTTTTAGTTGCTTTATTTTCAGGAGTTGCAATTAGCATTTTATCGCTTGCCAAAATAATTACTTGGTTATTGGCCAACCACCCTATTTTAGTTTGGTCTTTCTTTTTCGGATTAGTAATTGCCAGTATTCTATATGTTGGCAAACAAGTTACTAAATGGAGTATAATCACGGGTATAGCATTAATAATTGCTGCAGCTGCAGCCTATGGTATTACGCTAGCCGAGCCTTTGGGAACAGCGGACAGCACTTGGTTTTTATTCTTTGCCGGCTTTGTAGCTATTATAGCAATGATCTTGCCCGGAATTAGCGGTGCTTTTATACTATTACTACTTGGAGCCTATACAGCTATTATTGGCACCATTTCGCAATTAGGTGAAGGTATAGCAAATATGAATTGGCAACTTATATCGCAAGCCTTAGTAAAGATTGGAATATTCGCTGTTGGTGCCATTTTTGGTTTAAAAGTATTTTCCCGTGTATTGAACTGGATGTTCAAGAACCATAAAAATTTGATTTTGGCAGTATTGACCGGGTTTATGGTAGGGGCACTTAATAAAATATGGCCTTGGAAAGAAGTATTAAAATACCGCGTAAACTCTCACGGTGAAGAAATACCTTTTATTGAACAAAGCATTATGCCTACGCAATACCCAAATGATCCACAAATACTATACGCTCTTATTTTTATGATTCTAGGCTTTTTAAGTATCTTTATTTTAGAGCGTGTAGCCGTTTCAAAAAACAGGCAATAAATGTACGAAGAAAGGTCGTTTAGCGATAAAATGTGGTTAGTCTTAAAAGGGCTGGCTATGGGAGCTGCTAATAAGGTTCCGGGGGTTTCTGGCGGAGTAGTTGCATTTGTTGCTGGCTTTTACGAAGAGTTTATTTATTCCCTTCAAAAAATCAATCGAAAAGCAATCGGGCTATTGTTCGACGGTCGTTTTAGGAGTTTTTATCAATATATAAACGGACGTTTTTTAGGGCTTCTCATTTTAGGGATGATTATAAGCTATTTTAGCGTTTCAAAAATACTGGACTTTTTATTGCTTAACTATGAGTTGTCTGTTTGGAGTGCATTCTTCGGAATGATTATCGGCTCTATTTACTATATAGCGAAAGATTTTGGAGATTGGAATCGGAAATATGTAGCCTATCTCCTTTGTGGCATTATTGCTGGAGTCAGCATTAGTTTTTTAGAGCCTGCAAAAGAGAACAGTAACTTAATATTTGTATTCTTTTGTGGAATTATTGGTGTTTCCGGAATGACCTTGCCTGGGCTTTCCGGATCTTTTATTTTAATACTTTTAGGCAATTATGTTCTATTACTGGTAGATTCGGTAAATGCTCTTTATGACACCTTTATAGAGATTGTACAGCTTGACTTCAGTTTTACACATAACACAGAGCGCATTAAACTGTTAAAGGTATTAAGCTCTTTTGCACTTGGCTCTTTGGTTGGTTTAGTGTCGCTTTCACATCTGTTGGCTTATGTCTTGAAACGATTTAAAAAGGCTACTTACGCGGTTATCATAGGCTTTATCTCAGGTTCGCTTGGTGTCGTTTGGCCTTGGAAAGAAAAAATTTATGCCTTAGATGCCTTCGGAAATATTAAATATGATGCCAATGACCGCGAAATTATAACGGGCTATGACCGGTACTGGCCATCAGAATTTTCTTTCGATACCTTTTGGGCAATTTTCTTTATTTTCGTGGGCATACTAATCGTGCTAAGTTTAGATTGGTATCAAAAAGCAAGACTTAAATACGATGGCTAAATACGGGCTAATAGGAAAAGACATTTCCTACTCCTTTTCAAAAACATTTTTTTCTGTAAAATTTGAGCAGGAAAACCGACAAGACACCTACCATAATTTTGATATAGAAAGCATTGATGAGTTTTCTAAAATTGTTTCTAAGACTGACAATTTGAGAGGGCTTAATGTTACCATTCCATATAAAGAAGCCATTATTCCACTATTAGACAGAATAGATAATGAAGCCGCAGAAATTGGAGCGGTAAACACTGTGAAATTTCAAAACGACGGAAGTCTAAAAGGATATAATACAGACCATTATGGCTTTGCAAAATCACTTGCTAATTTTCTGCCAATTAAAGAAAAAACAGCTTTAATACTTGGTACTGGTGGTGCTTCAAAAGCTATTAAATATGTTTTAGACACCATGGACTTTACCTATAAAATAGTTTCGCGTACAAAAACAGAAAACACCATAACGTATAAAGATTTAACCAAAGATATTGTGGCAAATCATTATTTGATAATTAATTGCACCCCTCTTGGTACATCGCCCAATGTTACAGAATGTCCCAATATTCCTTATCAATATATAACTGCCGACCACGTTCTCTTCGATTTAATCTATAACCCACCTCAAACCGAATTTTTAAAATTAGGGCATGCACAAGGGGCACGGACTTCCAATGGCTTAAAAATGTTAGAATACCAAGCAAAAAAGGCTTGGAAAATTTGGCGTACATAAAAAACGGCCAATAAATCTTCAAAATAAAGAACCTGTCTTTGTCGTTTGCTTAGTTGTTAGTATCTTGACAACCTAAGAAGACGAACCTAAACATTGAAAGATATGTCTGACGAAAAAACGGCAAAAGAAGAAGAAAAGAAAACTGTTGATAATACAAACAATACATCTAAAGAAGAAGTGACTACTTCTGATGAAAACAATGAAGTATTGGAAAATGCTTTAGTTGACGAATCTACTAAAACTAAAGCTCCAACAGAAAAAGTTACAGCAGAAGAGGAATCTACCGAAGCTGAAGAGCAACCAAAGATCGATCCCCAAAAAGAAGGTGAGGAAAAAGAAACCGCTTCCAGTTCAACTGAAAAGGAAGAATCTGAGGAGGATGAAGAGGAAGAGGATGAAATTGCTTCTTCAGATGAAGAGGAAAAAGAAGAAGAGGAAGAGGATGACGGAAAAGATTACAGCGAGCTTTCAAAAAAAGAGTTAATTAGCGAATTCAAATCGCTTTTAAAAGATAATCCCGTACAGAAAATAAAAAATGAAGTTGATGAAATCCGCTCAGAATTCAACTCAAAATTCAATGATCTTTTAGAGCAGAAAAAGGAAGAGTTTTTGGCAGATGGCGGAAATATTATCGACTTTCAATTTACCACCCCATTAAAAAAAGAGTTCAACTCACTCTACTTTGATTATAAGGAAAAGCGCAATAAATATTACAAAAATTTAAAGCGAGACCTTCACGCTAATCTTGAAAGAAGACAAGAGCTTATTGAAGAGTTAAAAGGATTGTTGAATGCCGAAGAGAGCATGGGTAAAACCTACAATCACTTTAAAGACATACAAAAGCGTTGGCACGAAGCGGGGCCAATTCCGCGTGACAAATACAACCTTGTTTGGAATAATTACCATCACCACGTTGAAAACTTCTACGATTTCCTACATTTAAATCGTGAGTTCCGTGATATGGACTTTAAGCACAATTTAGAGCAGAAGCTTAAATTAATTGGCCGAGCAGAAGAACTTGCCCAAGAAAAAAACATAAACAAGGCATTTAGGGAATTACAGATGCTTCACAAAATGTGGAAAGAAGATGTAGGGCCCGTGGCTAAAGAATATCGGGATGATGTTTGGGATAAATTCAGCGAAGCTACAAAAGTAATTCATGACAAACGTCACGCTCACTTAGAAGAGCAAGAAAAAGAATATGAAGCCAATTATGAGGTTAAAAAAGACCTCATAAATCAGATAAAACAAATTACCGAAAACACAAAGCCCAGCCATCAAGCTTGGCAAAATTCTATAAAAAAGGTTCAAGAATTACGCGATGCTTATTTTGCGGCAGGAAAAGTACCAAGAGCCTTAAACAAAGGTATTTGGAATGCTTTTAAAGATGCAACGCGTACATTTAACAGAACAAAGAATGCATATTACAAAGACCAGAAAAAAGAACAATACGCTAATCTAGAGAAAAAGCGAGAACTGGTAAAAATTGCCGAGGACAACAAAGACAGTGAAGACTTGGAAGCCACGACACCTTTAATGAAAAAAATCCAAGCAGACTGGAAAAAAATTGGTCACGTACCCCGAAAATATAGTGACAAAATCTGGAAACAGTTTAAAGGTGCTTGTAATCATTATTTTGATAGGTTACACGCCCAACGCGACGAAGAGAAAGAAGAAGAGAAAGAACACTTTGAAGCTAAAGAGGCGCTACTTGAAAAAATGAACAACCTTGAGCTTTCGGGCGAACACAAAGAAGACTTAAAAACCATAAAAGCGAATATTAGTGAATGGAAGAAAATTGGTCGTGTTCCCTACAAAAAACGAAATATAGAACAAAAGTTCAATAATACCTTAGATAGTCTATTCAATAAATTAGATGTAAGTAAAAAAGATGCTGAACTAATTAAATTTGAGAATAAACTTAACACCCTTAGCAATCGCGATGATGAGCGAAAACTTAAAAATGAGCACTTCTTTATTTCAAAAAAGATAAACGAAACTAAAGATGAAATTCGCCAATTAGAGAATAACTTAAGCTTCTTTAAACATGTTGAGGACGACAATCCATTGGTAAAAGAAGTTCATAATAATATTGCTAAGCATAAAGAACAACTAGAGGTTTGGAAGGCAAAACTTTCCAAAATAAAATCTGTTAGAGACGCTTAAAATGGCTTCTTGTCCGTTATGTCATACTAACAACAATCACATTTTTTATAGCGATGAAAACTTTGAGGTTTTTCAGTGCAATTATTGTTCGCTACTTTATAAAACCCCAGATCAATTTCTAACAGGAAAAGAAGAAAAATACCGCTATCTAAATCATAATAACGATGTGGACGACAAAGGCTATCAGGGCTTTGTATCACCCATTGTAGACGCTGTAGATCAGGATTTCCCTGTTACTGCCGAGGGTTTAGATTTTGGTGCGGGCACAGGCCCGGTAATTACCGAAATGCTTTCTGAAAAAGGATATTCATTAACCTTATACGATACTTTTTTTCATTCGAATAAAAAAGCTCTACAGCAATCGTATGATTTTATTGTTTGTTGTGAAGTGATGGAACATTTTCATCATCCAGACGAAGAATTTATACTTCTGAAAAAGCTATTAAAACCTAAAGGTAAACTGTATTGTATGACAGAACTTTTTTCTTCAGAAATAAACTTTAAAGAATGGTACTATAAGAATGATGAAACCCACGTTGTTTTTTATTCTGAACAAACAATTAAGTGGATACAAAAAACTTTTAATTTTTCTGAAGTTAAAATGGAAGGAAGATTGATTATTTTCTCTGCTTGACAATTATAAAAGCTTAGCCTCTTCCCAAAAAACGTCCATTTCGCCTAAGGTCATATCTTTTAAAGCAATGCCCTTTTCTTTCGCTTTGCCTTCCAAATATTGAAACCGATTGATGAATTTTTTATTCGTCCGTTCTAAAGCATTTTCAGGGTTAACGTTTAAAAATCGAGCGTAGTTAATCATAGAAAACAACACATCGCCAAATTCGGCTTCTATTTTATCTGCATTATCCTCAGTTACTTCGTGTTGTAACTCCTCCAGTTCTTCTTTTAGCTTTTCAAAAACTTGTTGTGGTTCTTCCCAATCAAAACCTACTCCCGCTACTTTATCTTGAATTCTATTCGCTTTTACCAATGCCGGCAATGATTTAGGAACACCCTGCAATACGCTTTTTTTACCTTCTTTCAGTTTTAAATTCTCCCAGTTTCTTTTTACTTCTTCTTCATCAGCCACATCAACATCACCATAAATATGTGGATGACGGGATATCAATTTTTCACAAATTTGATTCAGCACATCGGCAATGTCAAAATCATTGGTTTCACTACCAATTTTTGCGTAAAACACAATGTGAAGCAAAAGATCACCTAACTCACCTTTTACTTCGTCCAAGTCGTTGTCTAATATCGCGTCTCCCAGTTCGTAGGTTTCTTCAATAGTAAGATGTCGCAACGTTTGCATCGTCTGCTTTTTATCCCACGGGCATTTTTCGCGCAACTCGTCCATTATAGTTAGCAGGCGGTCAAAAGCTTGTAATTGGTCTTTTCTGGAATTCATGGCGTATTATTTCAAAAGGTTATAACAAAGCTACTGGAAATCATTTTTGAAACTGAGAAGAGTTATTAAAAAGGATTAACAGCAACAAAAAAGAGCGATGTTTTTTAAAACATCGCTCTTCATTAAATATTTAGTAAGCTTATTCTTCTTCCGAAACAGCTTCTTTTTTAGATTCTTCAGATTCAGAAAAATCTGTGAAGCCATTTTTAACAAGTAAATTATACCATTGTATTACTTTTTTAATGTCGCTGGCATACACACGATCCTCATCATAATCTGGTAATACTTCAAAAAAGTATTCTTCCAACTTTATTTTAGGTTCTTTGTGGCTAATGGCCGCTCCCCCATTTTCTTTTTCAGAAATTTTTGAAAACACTTCTCTAATTGGAACTTCTTCGGTTAATGTGTATATCGCTATCTCACTCAATAAACTAACGTTATGACGTCCGCTTACATTAATTTTTTTGCCATCAATTAGAGATTCGGCTAAAAAACCACTTCGAGTTTGTGTTTTTAACTTGTAGAGTCCGGGCTTACCGGAAATTGATAAAATCTTTTCTAAGCTCATAAACTATCTTTTTCAATTTTTGAAAAGTGCAAATATGCACGGTTTCAATCTTCTTTGCAATGCTATTAACGTTTCTTTTTGGCTTTTGGAAAACGCATTCTGTAATCTATACTGATTTTCCCTGCTGAAATTTTACTTAACTTACTTTTAATCAGTCGTTTTTTAAGTGGCGACAGTTTATCAGTAAATAAAATTCCTTCAATGTGATCGTATTCGTGCTGTACAATACGAGCCGCAATTCCTGAAAGTGTTTCCTTATGAGTTTTGAAGTTTTCGTCTTCATACTCAATAACGATTTCCGGCTGACGGAAAACATCTTCCCTAACTTCCGGAATGCTTAAACAACCTTCATTAAATGCCCATTCATCACCAGATTCTTCCAAAATACAAGCATTGATAAATGTCTTTTTGAAACCTTCAAGTTGTTTGCGCTCTTCTTCAGTTAAATCTTCATCGTCTGCAAAAGGGCTTGCATCGACTAAAAATATTCGAATGGGAAGCCCAATCTGTGGTGCCGCCAAACCTACTCCTCTTGCAGCATACATGGTTTCGTACATATTCTCGATAAGTTCGTCCAACTTTGGATAATCTGCATCAATCTCTTTGGCTTCTTTTCGTAAAACGGGATCGCCGTATGCTACAATCGGTAAAATCATTCGTATCTATTTAAATCTATTTGTTGTATAAATATTCTTGTAAAATGATAGTGGCACTAATTTCATCAATCAACGCTTTATTTCTACGTTGTTTTTTCTTTAAACCGCTATCAATCATCGTTTGGAACGCCATTTTACTTGAGTATCGTTCATCTACCCGTTTTAGTTCCAATTCTGGAAATGCTTCGGAAAATTTCAGAATAAATTCTTTTATATGAACCTCTACATCACTCGCAGTTCCATCTTTTTGCTTTGGCTCTCCCACCAAAATCAATTCAACTTTTTCTGAAGCGATGTATTTTTTCAGAAAATCGAGCAATTCATTTGTTGGCACAGTCGTTAATCCAGAAGCTATTAACTGTAGTTCGTCAGTAATTGCTATTCCAGTGCGTTTTGTACCGTAATCTATGGCTAAAATTCGTCCCATTCGGCTGCAAAAATACGGGTTTGTAAAATAGTATGCCAAAAAAGGGAAGTTAATTGCATTGGACTTTTATCTTTGTGCTTAAATTATGATTGAAATATGAGCCAATTACAACAAATAATAGAGAAAGCTTGGGACGACCGTTCCTTATTACAAGATACCGAAACCATAAATGCTATTAGAGAAGTAGTGAAACTTTGCGATGAAGGAAAACTTCGTTGTGCAGAGCCTACTGATGATGGATGGCAAGTAAATGAATGGGTAAAGAAAGCGGTGGTTTTATACTTCCCAATTCAGAAAATGGAAACGATGGAAGCCGGTATTTTTGAATACCACGATAAAATTCCGTTGAAAAAAGGCTATAAAGAAAAAGGGGTACGTGTCGTACCTCACGCGGCTGCCCGTCACGGTGCATATGTTTCAAAAGGGGTGATTATGATGCCAAGTTATGTAAATATTGGTGCCTATGTAGATGAAGGGACCATGGTTGACACATGGGCAACTGTAGGTAGTTGCGCTCAAATTGGTAAAAATGTTCACCTTAGCGGTGGCGTTGGCATTGGCGGAGTTTTAGAACCATTACAAGCAGCCCCAGTAATTATAGAAGACAATGCCTTTATTGGTTCACGATGTATCGTTGTGGAAGGTGTACGTGTTGAAAAGGAAGCGGTTTTAGGCGCAAACGTTGTATTGACAGCTTCCACTAAAATAATCGATGTTACAGGTGATGAACCTGTTGAAACGAAAGGTTTAATTCCATCGCGGTCAGTAGTAATTCCTGGAAGTTACACTAAAAAATTTCCTGCCGGTGAATTTCAAGTTCCTTGTGCCTTAATCATTGGTAAACGTAAGGAAAGCACCAATAAAAAAACATCATTAAACGACGCACTTCGCGAGTATAACGTAGCGGTTTAATTACATGAAAGTACTCGTAATACAACAAAAAATGATTGGTGACGTGTTAACGTCCACCGTGCTATTTGAAGTATTGCGAAACCATTTTCCTAAAGCTGAACTGCATTATTTGGTTAATTCGCACACTATTCCCGTAATTGAAAACAATCCAGTCATTGATAAAATAATTCCGTTTACCAATGAAATGGAATCTTCCAAAAGCAAGTTTAAAGCATTACGGGAACAGATAAAAAATGAAGATTATGATGTAGTGATCGATGCATACGCTAAGATAAGCAGTGCCTGGATTACTAAAAGTTCAGGAGCTAAGTATCGTATTTCATATAAAAAATGGTACACGCAGTTTGCCTATACCCATACGTTTTCTCGGCATACTATATCATTAACCCAAGCAGGGCTAGCCATTGAAAACAGGTTAATGTTGCTCTCCCCCATCATTAAACAAATTGAGCAAACCTGCAAACCAAAAATCTATCTTACTGATGATGAAATAACGACAGCAAAAGAAGTATTAGAAGATCACAAAATAGATACTTCAAAAAAACTGTTTATGGTCAGTGCTTTGGGAAGCAATGAGTTTAAAACGTACCCGTTGCCATTTTTGGCAGAACTATTAGACTATATAGTAGATAAAACCAATGGTCAACTGCTTTTCAATTATATTCCGAGTCAAAAGCCCGAGGTAGAAAAACTATATAATTTATGTAGTCCAAACACACAACAACATATTTATTTAGAGCTATACGGCAAAAGCCTTCGGGAGTTTATGGCACTTACGTATCACTGTGATGCTTTAATAGGAAATGAAGGCGGTGCCATAAACATGGCAAAAGCGCTGAATGTAAAAACGTTCTCTATATTCTGTCCTTGGATTAAAAAAGAAGCTTGGAATATTTTTGAAGACCGAAACAACCACGCTTCGGTACATTTATTTGACTATTTAGATTACAACCCTCATTTTTCAAACAAAAAAGGAGCCCGTTCTAAAGGTAAATTGAAATATGAAGCCTTCAAACCAGAGCTCATTATTCCAAAGTTGCATGAGTTTTTAACCGGTGAAAATATCTATCCCGAAACAAAACGTTTTTCAGCAACAGTAATCACACTGAACGAAGAACAAAAAATAGCACGATGTATTGAATCATTACTTCCTGTCGCAGATGATATTGTAATATTAGACTCATATAGTACTGATGCTACTGAGGAAATTTGTAAACAATATCCTGTGCGTTTTATTCAGCAAAAGTTTGAAGGGCATATTCAGCAGAAAAATTCTGCAATCGATGCTGCAAAATATGACAAGATTATTTCGCTTGATGCTGATGAGGCTTTAAGCAAAGAACTGCAATCAGCCATTTTAAGGTTAAAAGACAACTGGAAAAAAGATGGTTATTTTGCAAAACGATTTAATAATTATTGTGGACAATGGATATACCATTCAGACTGGTATCCAGATAGAAAACTTCGTGTTTTTGACCGAAATAAAGCTCGATGGGGCGGAATTAACCCGCACGATACCATACAAATGCAACCTGGCTCTAAAACGGGCAAGTTAAACGGAAGCATTTTACACTGGGTACATACCAGTTATCAGGAACACAGCCTTAAAGTGCATAAATTCTCTTCTATTGCTGCAAGGGAATATTATAAGTTGGGCAGAAAATCTGGTCTGTTCGATATCTTAGTAAAACCGACATGGACCTTTTTTAAGGCATATGTTTTGCGTCTTGGTTTCTTGGACGGTTTCAACGGATTAATAATTTGTACCTTTAGCGCCTACACTACTTTTTTAAAGTATTTAAAATTAAAACAACTTATTAAAAATAATCCTAACCATTCATGAAAATTGTAATCCTTGCTGCCGGAATTGGCTCAAGATTGGGCAACCCCTTTCCAAAACCGCTTACACCACTAAAAAACGGAAAAAGCATCATGCAAATGATGATTGAAAACATTGATAAGTACTTTTCAGAACATGACGTTTATGTTGTAGTGGGGTTTAAGAAAAATAGCATTATGGAAAACTTTCCTCAGTTGGCTTATGTTTACAATCCATATTTTGACCAAACCAATACAGCTAAGAGTCTTGTACGAGCATTAAAGAAGTGTAAAGGGGAAAGTGTGCTTTGGTTTAATGGTGATGTTGTTTTTGATGAAAAACTACTTGAAAATCTACAACCACATATAGAAGAAGACACTTCATTTGTTGCGGTAAACACCAACTTTGTTGGCGATGAAGAAGTAAAATACACTTTGAACAACGGCTTTGTGGACCAACTTTCAAAAGAAGTGAAAAACGGATTGGGTGAAGCGGTTGGTGTTAATTATATTTCAAAAAACGACCTTTCAGAATACATTGAACGGCTAGAAGAATGTGATAACAATGATTATTTTGAACGCGGACTCGAACTGCTTATCGAAAAAGATAATGCAAAGGTAAAAGCCGTTGATATTTCAGCTTTTAACTGTATGGAAATCGATTTTCAAGAAGATTTGGATAACGTCAATAAATTTCTGTAACCTATGAAAGTGATTTTGTTCTGTCAAAATGCCTATGCTTTTGAAATTATGAAACCCATAAAAGAGGTTTTACAAGAACGAGGTCATGAATATCTTTGGTTTATCACCCCAAAACTTTCAACGCTTTTCCCGTTTGCCGACGACCCTGTAACACAAAGTATTGCTGAATTAGAAGCTTTTAAGAGCGATGCTATCATTGCCCCAGGAAATGAAGTTCCACATTATTTACGAGGATTAAAAGTTCAAATTTTTCACGGGTTGGCAGGCGAAAAAAAGGGACATTTTCATATTCGTCATTATTTTGATTTGTATTTAACGCAAGGCCCTTATTTTACGAGAGGTTTCAACAAGCTAAAAGCACGTTTCAAAAATTTTGATGTGATAGAAACCGGGTGGTCCAAGCTTGATGCATATGCACAAAACAATGAGGAAATTCTTTCAGAAAAAGAGAATTTGCTCAAAAAACACAATGCCAAGCACGTTTTATTATATGCCCCTACCTTCTCGCCTTCTCTTACTTCTGCTGAAGTTTTAAAACCTGAAATTGAGCAATTGGCACAACAAGGCGATTATATCATCAACATTAAATTTCACGATTTAATGGACTCAAAATATATTGAAGCCTATAAAAATCTTGCTGCTAAACATGAGACTGTTTATTTTAAAGAAGGACGTGACATTATCAAGCAGTTTATAGTGGCAGATTTGCTAATTAGTGATACATCATCGGTTATATATGAGTTTTTATTGCTGAATAAGCCCGTTATTACCTTCGGAAATATTAATGAAAACATACAGTGGAACAACCTTACCGAAAAAGGTAAATTACCAAATGCCGTTTCAGAAAACCTTACAACTGACCCATTTGCTGAAAAACGCGCAAAAGTGATTACTGAATACCACCCATACAACGACGGGAAATCTTCAGAAAGAATGGTGAAAACTATTGAACAGTATATTGAAAAACACGGAGTACCAGAAAAAAGAAAACTATCTCTTTTCAGAAAGTATAAAATCAACAAGATTTTTGATAGAAAGTCGTAGTTATTTCAGCTTCAACTTTTGCTTTAAGTGCTTTTTCCTGTAGAATTTTCTCTGAAATTCAGCTGTTAAGCCCCACATCAAATCAAAAACTTTATCGTAGGATTTTCCAGTAATCTTTGCGTACTCATCACTCATAATTTCAACCATTTCTTTTTTTGAAGTAAGCCTAGAGTAGTTTTTGATTCGCTCTTCAAAAGATAAATTTTTAAAGTCCATTCTATTAAGATCAACTAGATAAAAATCAAACTGGTTTCCGTTCTTTTTAATTAACGTATTACCAGGGGAATGGTCTTTAAACAGAATGTTATTTTCGTGAAGCTTATGGGTAAAAGCTGTAAACTCACGTAATATTTGTTCTCTATTAGGATAATCAGGATTTTCAATTAACGCTCTAAACGTGCAATCTGCTTCTAATTGTTGACTTATGTAATAACTCTTACCGAAAAACAAAGGGTTGTTTTCTTCTAAGTAGGCAATTGGATAGGGTGTGCCTATTCCATGGTTAATTAAGTAAGTAGCATGTTCAAAAGAGCGAGCGGCTTTCGATTTTCTGAAAAAATTATATACCACTTTGTTTATAAAGTTGGGTACTTTAAACGATTTTATGTTAATCTTCTCATCACCTAATTGAAAAATTTTAATAACATTTCGATCACCTCTACCTAGATTTTCACCTTCTTTATCAAAGGAATCAATCAGTTTTAATATTTCCTCTTTTTGAGGTTTGTATTTTTCAGAAAATAACATCTTCATTTGCCAAAGATACAATTTGGTTGATAAGAAAACCATAATTTATCTATCAGCTTGATTTTGCCTCGCACGCATAATTCAAGTACCTTTGGTATTCACAATTTTATATGAAATCTGTTTTTTTAGAATCTCACAATATTAAAAACCTTTATTTTGGTTTTGGGCAATTTAACTATCACTTAATCACTGCCCTATCAAAATTAGAGCACCCAGGTTACCGTATTACATTGCACGGAAAAGACACAGATTGGCTTCGAAAAGAATTTGGTGATGCGTTTGATTATAAAAAAAGTTACTCGCTGCGTCGATATGCTCCGTTTAGGATTAGAAAAAAATATGATCTCTGGCACGCTCTCAACCAGAATATAAAAATTGAACCGTATCACGACATTCCATATTTGTTAACGGTGCATAACATAACCCACATTAAAAACCCAGACAGTTATTTGCACGAGAAAGTACATCAACGGTTTCAACAAAAACTGAATAGAAGTACTGCAATTACTTATATTTCAGAATTTGCCAAGCAATCTACGCATCAGTTTTTTCATGTTCCTAATGTTCCAGAATATGTTATTTACAACGGAAACCCTTTAACCAATACTAATTTACCGACTGATTATAAATCTGAATTTGTCCCTAAAAAACCGTTCTTGTTTTCCATTGGTCAAATAACGGCTCGTAAAAACTTTATTTCGTTAGTGAGAATGCTTTCAAAACTGAAAGATTTACAGTTAGTAATAGGAGGAAAAAACACTACCGAAACAGCTAAAGAGTTATTGGAAGAAGCTGAAAAATTAGGTGTTAAAAACCGTGTTTTTCTAATCGGAAACATTTCAGAAGAACAAAAAAAATATTATTACACTAACTGTGAAGCGTTTGTATTTCCGTCATTACGTGAAGGTTTTGGTTTACCTGTAATTGAAGCTATGTTGTTTGGCAAACCAGTATTTACTTCAAACAACACATCATTGCCCGAAATTGGTGGTGATCTTGCCTATTATTGGGAGCATTACGAACCTGACTATATGGCTAGCGAGCTTGAAAGAGGATTGCGCCATTTTTCAGATAATAAAAATATGCTTGAACAAAAGTTGGTAGAGAGAGCAAAATCATTTAATTGGGATACAGCCGCTAAGCAATACGCAAAAGTGTACCAATCTATTATTTCAAAATAACACTATGGTAATCAATAAACTAATTGCTTCGTTACAACGAAAAAAAACACGTAGAAGAACCGTTAAGGCAATTCTTTCTAGAGAACAGCATAACAACGATGTGGTAAATATTCATAGATTGGACACCAAAAATATTGGTGATTATTACTGTGTACCCCATCATTACTTCGAAAAATTAAAGGGAAAGCATTTAGATATTTTTGATTATAAAAGTCAAGATAAAAGTGTAACAGACAACTTTACAAAACAAATTAGTGACAATGCTTTAATTATTGGTGGCGGTGGTTTATTAAACAGAGGTGGCTTTAAGCTGCAAATGAACCTTTTTGAAAAACTAGCATCCCAATCTAAAAAAACCGTTTTATGGGGAGTTGGCCATAACGCAAAATCTCCTAAATATTATGGAAATATCACAAATTACAATATTGATGTTTCAAAATTTGGATTAGCCGGAACCCGTGATTTAACAATGCCCGGTGAGTATGTTCCGTGTGTAAGTTGTCTACACGAGGTTTTTGACAAACCTTTTACTGAAACAGAAGAGGTAGGTGTTATTTTTCATAAAGACACTGTAAAAAAAGAACAAATAACCAATGCCTTTAGCGAGCTACCGACAACATCAAACACAACTAATTTAGAAGAGTTAATATCATTTATTGGAAAATGTAACGCTATAATTACAGATAGCTACCACGCTATGTATTGGACCATGCTATTAGGTAAAAAAGTAGCTGTAGTGCCAAACTCTTCAAAGTTTTATGATTTTAAATATAAACCCATATTTACAAATTTTAAAGATTGTCTTATAGATGTAAAAAAAGCTCATACGTATTCTGGCGTACTGGAAGAATGTCGTGAAATCAATACTAATTTTTATGAAAAAACAGCTAATTATCTTAACTTATAAATCAATATGCGAGAAGAAATAAACAATGCTATAGCCGTTTTAAAACGTGGCGGACTTATTCTCTACCCTACCGATACGGTTTGGGGTATTGGTTGTGATGCTACCAATCCTGAAGCTATTGAAAAAGTTTTTAAACTGAAACAACGCGATGAAAGTAAATCGCTAATCTGTTTGGTTCATGATTTTAAAATGCTGAATGAATTTGTAGAAGACGTACCAGAAGTAGCCTACGATATCTTAAAATATGCTGCAAAACCTACGACAATAATCTACGACGACCCTATTAGAGTAGCTGAAAATTTAATCGCTGAAGACAATTCGTTGGCTATTCGCGTGGTGCAAGATGATTTTTGTAAGCAACTGATCCGGAAATTCAGAAGGCCTATTGTGTCTACTTCAGCCAATATTAGTGGTGTTAAAACCCCGTTAAATTTTAAATCCATTGCACCCGAGATTTTGGAGGGCGTTGACTATGTGGTAAATTTGCATCAAACTAAAAAAATGGCGCAACCATCGGCTATTATTAAGTTAAAAAATGATGGTACTGTAAAAGTGATTCGAAATTAAAATTATGAAACATCCAATCTTTATTTTATTAGTATCTATATTCATAATTTCTTGTAACCAATCTAAAATGGAAAGCCCAAACGGCACTTATTACGGTACTTTGCCGTGTGCAGATTGTCCGGGTATTAATTATACAATAACTTTTGAAAAAGATTCAACGTATTCTGAAACACAGTTTTACCAAGACAGAAATATTGATCCATTAAAACATTCCGGGAGTTTTACGGTTTCAGAAGACGGCACTATTACTCTGACAGATAAAAAAGATACTGAAGGAATGCGCCAATTTAACCTAAAAAATGACACCTTACAAATGCTAGATCTTTCAGGCAAACGTGTTAAAGGTGATTTATCTAATATGTATTTGCTTACCAAAAATAAGCCGGAAAATTTTAGCAAGAAAGCTATAGAAGAAAACAAAGCCATAGGTTTTAAAGCTACAGGGAATGAACCTTTTTGGAGTTTTGAAATTGATTTTGCCAATAAAAAGATGAAATTCAAGACCATGGAAGGCGATTCAATCGTCACTCCATTAAACAACCCTGTAAAACCACAGGATATAGATGCAGTTTCCTATCGTGCACAAATTGAAAGTGGAGCCCTTAATATCATGATTATCAGGGACGAATGCACCGATAGCATGTCCGGTGAAAAATCGGGCTATAAAGTTCGTGCAAGCGTACAGATGGGTGATGGTGAAATGAAAGACTACATGGGTTGCGGAGATTATAAAGGAGATTACCGTCTTCATAACCTATGGGTATTAGAAAGTCTGGACGGAAAACCAATGGACAGCAAATCTAAAGCCCCTAACCTTGAATTTAATCTAGTTGAAAACAAAATGTACGGTTTTGGTGGTTGCAACCGAATTAACAGTAATATAGAAACTATAAACGATTCAATCGAAATAGGTTCTGTTATTTCCACAAAGATGGCCTGTCCAAATCTTGACACAGAAAAGTTGTTTCTTGATGCCATTTCAGAAAAAACACTTAATTTTTCTTTTTCTGAAGGAAAGCTTATTTTAAAAAATGACAGTAATACCTTAATTTTCAAAAATGTAGACTAAATATCACCTATAAAAGGTTTTATTTAAAAGCTATTAAAAAGCTATGCCAACATACCCTAACGCATTACAACATCCTATATTTAAAACCGTATCGAAAGCTGCTAGCAACATAAATACGGAAAGCTATGTAATTGGCGGATATGTACGCGATTATATTTTAGACCGTGGCGAAGCAAAAGACATAGATATTGTTGCGGTTGGTAGTGGTATTGAATTAGCAAAAGAAGTTTCTAAACTTCTCCCGGGAAAACCCAAAGTTTCTATTTTTAAAACCTATGGTACCGCCATGCTTAAAACCGGCGGAATTGAACTGGAATTTGTTGGTGCACGTAAAGAATCGTATTCTGAAGAAAGCCGAAACCCAGCCGTAGAAGACGGAACGCTACAAGATGACCAAAATCGTCGTGATTTTACCATTAATGCATTAGCATTAAGTTTAAACGACAAGAACTTTGGTGAGTTATTAGACCCGTTCAATGGCATAGAAGATCTCGACAAAAAGATTATCAAAACACCTTTAAATCCAGATGTTACCTACAGCGACGATCCATTGCGTATGTTACGGGCCATTCGTTTTGCCACACAACTTGACTTTTTTATTGAAAAAGAATCGTTGCAGTCCATTACCAAAAATGCAAAACGAATTAAAATCATTTCAAAAGAGCGAATTATTGACGAGATTAATAAAATTTTGTTGGCCGATAAGCCATCCAAAGGTTTTGCGTTGCTTCATAAAACAGGTCTTCTCCCATTTATATTTCCTGAATTAGTTGCATTAGAAGGAATTGATGAAAAGGAAGGACAACGGCATAAAGACAATTTTTGGCACACGCTTGAAGTCGTCGATAACATTGCCAAAACAACAGACAATCTTTGGTTACGCTGGGCAGCCTTATTACACGATATTGGAAAAGCACCCACAAAAAAGTTTGATAAAAAAATTGGCTGGACATTCCATGCGCACGAATTTGTAGGCTCAAAAATGGTCTATAAACTTTTTAAGCGTATGAAAATGCCACTGAATGATAAAATGAAATTTGTTCAGAAAATGGTTTTAATGAGTTCTCGCCCCATCGTTTTAGCTACCGATGTGACCGATAGTGCTGTACGAAGGTTAATTTTTGATGCCGGGGATTATGTAGAAGACTTAATGACGCTTTGTGAAGCAGATATTACTACTAAAAACCCAAAGAAATTTAAAAAGTACCATAATAATTTTCAAAAAGTTCGTGATAAAATTCAAGAAGTTGAAGAACGTGACCATATTAGAAATTTTCAACCACCCATTAGTGGCGAAGAAATTATGAATACCTTTGGTTTAAAACCTTCTCGGGAAATTGGTATTATTAAAGACGCGATAAAAGAAGCCATTTTGGAAGGGGAAATCCCAAATGAATATGAAGCAGCAAGAAATTTTATGCTTCAAAAAGGCAAAAATTTAAATTTAACACCTGTGGAATAATGTACAGAAAATGGGTTAAAATAGCGTTGGTTTTGGTGTACCTAGTTATAATTGCAGGCGCTATGGTACGAATGACAGGCTCTGGAATGGGCTGCCCAGATTGGCCTAAATGTTTTGGGTATTATATTCCACCTACAGATGTTACAGAACTACAATGGCAACCAGAACGCAGTTTTAAAAAAGGACAAGTAATTATAAAGGATGAAGCTTTACAAGTAGCTGCTAAAGACTTTACAACAGGCAATACCTTTTCAAGAAACAACTGGAACCTTTATACAAAACACGATTATGCCACTTTCAATGTTTGGCACACCTGGATAGAATATATAAATAGGCTTTTTGGCGCACTTTCTGGAATAGCTGTATTAATTATGGCGCTATTTTCTTTCGGTCAATGGAGACACAGCAAGCGAATTACCTTACTCTCTTGGTTAAGTGTCTTTTTACTCGGGTTTCAAGCTTGGCTTGGAGCCACTGTGGTGTACTCCGTTTTATCGCCCGTACGCATTACCGTCCATATGGTAATGGCATTGGTTATTTTAGCCGTATTACTGTATTTATTATATTATTCCAGACCTAAATTACGTACATTTTCTATTTCGAGAGGGTACACAAACCTTTTAATATTTGCTCTTATACTTACAATAATACAAGTTGTAACAGGCACGCAGGTACGTCAATTTGTAGATGAGCAAGTAGATATCGTAGGATATCAAGCGAGATCGCTTTGGCTTGACAATCCAGATTTATATTTTTATGTACACCGTTCCTTTTCAATACTAATATTTTTGGTCAATCTTGCTCTATGGTTTTTCAATAAAAAACATAGCTATGGACTAAAAAAAATAAACATGGTGTTCTTTTTGGTCATTGCTGAAGCAGCAACAGGTATTGCTATGTACTATCTTGATTTTCCTTTCCTGTCTCAACCACTACATTTGGTTATTGCTTCCCTACTTTTTGGGTATCAATTTTATGTTGTGCTTCAGGCTTGGAAAAGACACCGGCCAGATTTTATCACTCGGCAGATTTAAACTAAATTAACTGGTAATATTTAACCCGCATTTCTTCTTCTGAAAAGTGGAATAGTTCGTACCTTTGTCCCCTAAATTTTTCAATTATGGTGTACCGGTTTAGAGTCATTCTTGACACACATGAAGATGTTTTTAGAGATATTGAAATTGAAGCTTCAGACAACTTAGAAGATCTTCATAATGTAATCTTGCAATCCTTTGGTTTTGAAGGGCAAGAAATGGCCTCATTTTATGTAAGCAATGAGAAATGGGAACAAGGGGAAGAAATCGCTCTGTTTGATATGGGCGACAAACCTGGTGCTGTCAGGGTAATGAGTGAAAACCGTTTGGAAGATACCGTTTGGCGAGAACAAACCCGGTTGCTTTACATTTACGATTACCTAAATATGTGGACATTTATGGTAGAATTGGCAGATATCGTCGAGCCAGAAGACGGAATGAGCTACCCAAACCTTATGTATGTTGAAGGCCAAATACCAGCCGTAGCTCCAGAACGTGAATTTATCATCGAAGATCTTGATGATGCATTTCCTGAAGATGAGGAAGACGAAATGGGCTTAGACCCTGAAGATTATGATACGTTGGATTTTGACGAAAACTGGAATTAATATAGCAAGAGTTCTCACCTTTTTACAGTAGCTTTAACCGTTACAATTTTCAGTTAATTTTACACTTAACCTTTTACATTTCAAATGATAAACTTATACGCTGCACATATTGCATCCCTTTCAATTCACAGAGTAGGAAACAAAAGCCGTAACGAAGGGATTTTTCTTTCATCGGCTCCTTACAAAATGGATGATGAGATTAGACCCTTGTTAAAAGAGTTTTTTCTGAAACCATTTCGTGATAAAGAAGAAAACTATTTTCAGTTTCGTCACGAAACCGATCTTGAATTTCACGATTTATATAACACTGTTTCTGAAATTTTTGATAATCCAGAAAGCATTCACGAACACAGCAAAAAAATAACAAAGCACCTTTTTGATCAGTCCATGCATCCGCATATTAAAAACGGGGAAGTATATGTTGCGTATATGGAAAACCTACAGATTGATAATGAAAAAGTAGATGGCATTGGTATTTTCAAATCTGAAATCAAACAAGATTTTCTTCAATTTGCCGAGCAAGGTGATCAATTGGACGCCATTCTTCAGCAAGGTGTAAATCTAAAAAAACTGGATAAAGGCGCGCTTATTTTTAATGTTAAGAAAGAAGAAGGCTACAAAGTACTTTCCATTGATAGTAACCGCTATGACGCACGTTATTGGGTAGAAAGCTTTTTGGGTGTTGATGCTTTTGAAGATGAAAACTTCTTCACCAAAAAGTATTTAAAGTTCTGCCAAGATTTTGCAAAAGACGTGGTACTTCCCGCGGAAGATAAACAACAAGAGGTCATGTTTATGAACCGTGCCGTAAACCACTTTGCCAAAAACGATAATTTTGAAGAAAGTTCTTTTGTAAACGAAGTGATTGATAACCCAGCATTAGTGCCAGAATTTAATCATTATAAAACTGAAAAGGCTCCCAAATATAAAATTGAAGACTTAACTACTTTTCCTATTGCAAATACCGCAGTTAGCGCTGCGCGTAAAAAGATTAAAAATGTAATTAACCTAGATACTAACATTCAGATAAAAATGGATTTTATAAATCCAGATAGTGCTGAACGTTTCGTAGAAAAAGGTTGGGACGAAGAAAAGCAGATGTACTATTATTTAGTATATTTTAATAAAGAGGAAAAGTCGTAAAATTCACTAGTCTTCAACAAATACAAAGCAGTATTCATAACCTGGATACTGCTTTTCTTTTTTTCTTAATTGTAACAAATCTTCAGTACATTCGTCGTATAGATAGCTAACCCAAAAAACAGAATTCTTTGGAACCCATACTCACTATTGACAACCTCACCAAAAAATTTGGCCCCATAACCGCTGTAAAAAACCTCACTTTTACCATTGAGAAAGGAAATGTGTACGGAATTTTAGGCCCCAACGGAAGCGGGAAATCCACCACATTGGGCATCGTCCTAAATGTGGTCAATAAAACCGATGGCAGTTACCATTGGTTTGACGGCACCGATTCTACCCATAATGCGCTAAAAAAAGTAGGTGCCATTATTGAGCACCCCAACTTTTACCCGTATATGACAGCAGTCCAAAACTTAGCATTGGTTTGTAAAATTAAAGGTGTTCCTACTTCAAAAATTGAAGAAAAACTAGAAGTTGTTGGTTTACTGGAAAGAAAAAATAGCAAGTTTAGAACTTTTTCTTTAGGGATGAAACAACGTTTGGCAATTGCTTCGGCATTATTGAACGATCCTGAAATACTAATACTTGACGAACCCACAAACGGCTTGGACCCTCAAGGAATTCATCAAATACGGGAAATTATAAAGAAAATTGCTTCGGAAGGAACTACAATTTTATTGGCCTCTCACCTACTGGACGAAGTTGAAAAGGTTTGTTCGCATGTTGTGATTCTTCGGAAAGGGGAAAGTTTATACACCGGTACGGTTGATGAAATGAATGCCAGCCACGGTTTCTTTATTCTACAAGCAAATGACATGCAGCTATTGGAAAATGAATTAACAAATCATGCTGGTTTTGGGAAACTGAAAAAGGAAGGTGACACGCTCGTTGCTTATTTAGAAGAACCTATGGACGCTTCAACCTTAAACAAACAGCTTCAGGAAAAAGGAATTATTCTATCACACTTAGTAAAACGAAAAGAAAGCCTAGAAGAACAATTCCTTGAATTGACTAAAAACCTAAACTAACCAACCGTATGTTACGACTTCTCAATATAGAACTTCAAAAATTAAGATATAATCGCTCTGCGAAAGTAATTTCAATTGTTTATTTCGTATTAATAACATTTATTGCGTTAATCGCTTCGATAGAATTTAGCTTCGGAAGCGTAAACTTTAGAGTCGCAGATCAAGGTATTTTTAACTTTCCATTTATTTGGCATTTCAACACCTATATAGCTGCTATTCTTAAAATATTTTTAGCTATCGTTATTGTTTCAATGATGAGTAATGAGTACAGTTACCGAACGTTAAAACAAAACTTAATTGACGGTTTAAGCAAAAAGGAATTTGTGCTCTCAAAGTTCATAACAGTTATAGGTTTTGCTTTAATATCTACACTATTTGTCTTTATCGTTTCGATGATTTTAGGGCTTAGTTTTTCAGATTATAATGAGATAGGTATCATATTTAGTGATATGGAGTACTTAATAGCCTATTTTATTAAATTGGTAGGCTTTTTTGCCTTTTGTATGTTTTTAGGGATTCTAGTAAAACGCTCTGCTTTTGCTATTGGCTTTTTAGTGGTTTGGTGGATTGTAGAAAGTCTTATCTACGGACTTTTAAAATGGCAATTTTTCAAAGACACTAACATTGCTGAAAACATTGCTCAATTTTTCCCTCTGGAAGCGATGAGCAACTTGATTAAAGAACCAATGACGCGCCTGGGCGCTGTGCAATCTGCTGCCACGCAATTAGGGGAAAACTTTGCTAAGAATTATGATGTTACACTTTTAAACGTAGCCATTGTATTAGTTTGGACATTCTTATTTGTGTATTGGAGTTTCGCTATCTTGAAGAAACGAGACTTATAATCTTAGTTTTTACTACAGGAATTTAAAGAGTTTCGTTTAGGTTTCTTTCACAAGTTGCTAGTTACATTTTCGTTATTTTTGTAAGGCATTGAAAAAGAATTTATGAAGTTTAAAGTAGTATCAGATTTTAAGCCAACCGGTGACCAGCCGGAAGCGATAAAATCATTGGTAAACGGCCTCAATTCCGAAGAAAGATATCAAACCCTGCTAGGAGTAACCGGAAGTGGTAAAACCTTCACCGTCGCCAACGTGGTGGAAGAAGTACAGAAACCCACTTTGGTTTTAGCGCACAATAAAACATTGGCAGCACAACTGTATGCTGAGTTTAAAAATTTCTTCCCAAATAATGCGGTGGAATATTTTGTATCGTATTACGATTACTACCAACCCGAAGCATTTATACCCAGCAGCGGAACCTACATAGAAAAAGACCTTTCCATAAATGAAGAAATTGAGAAGCTTCGGTTGAGCACCACCTCTTCCCTATTATCGGGACGACGAGATGTGATTGTGGTGGCTTCGGTTTCTTGTTTGTACGGTATTGGTAACCCAGTTGAGTTTCAGAAAAACGTAATCAGTTTACAGCAGGGCCAGACACTTTCGCGGACCAAATTACTACATCGTTTGGTTCAAAGTTTATATGCCCGTACCGAAGCAGAATTTCATAATGGAAACTTCAGGATAAAAGGTGACACCGTAGATGTATATCCGGGATATGCCGATGATGCTTTCAGAATTCATTTTTTTGGAGATGAAATTGAAGAAATTGAAGCTTTTGATCCAAAAACTAACGAAGTAATAGAAAAATACGAACGGTTGAACATTTATCCCGCCAATATGTTCGTTACCTCGCCAGATGTGTTGCAAGGAGCCATTCGTGAAATTCAGGATGATTTGGTAAAACAAATTGATTATTTTAAAGAAATAGGCAAGCACTTAGAAGCCCAACGATTGGAAGAACGCACTAATTTCGATCTTGAAATGATTAGGGAGTTGGGGTATTGTAGCGGTATTGAAAACTATTCGCGCTACTTGGATAGGCGTTTACCAGGCACACGCCCTTTCTGTTTATTAGATTATTTTCCGGACGATTATTTAATGATTGTTGATGAAAGCCACGTTTCCATTCCACAGGTTGGAGCGATGTACGGTGGTGACCGTAGTAGAAAAGAAAATCTGGTTGAATATGGTTTTCGTTTACCGGCCGCGATGGACAACCGTCCATTAAAAGCAGAAGAGTTTGAAGCACTTCAAAACCAAGTGATTTATGTGAGTGCGACCCCAGCCGATTATGAACTGGAAAAAAGTGGCGGTGTTTATGTGGAACAAGTAATCAGACCAACCGGATTGTTGGATCCGCCTATTGAAATTCGCCCTAGTTTAAACCAGATCGATGATTTATTGGAAGAAATGCAACTTCGTATTGAAAAAGATGAGCGGGTTTTAGTTACCACGCTTACCAAACGAATGGCAGAAGAATTGACAAAATACCTAACCCGCGTTCAAATACGCTGTCGTTACATTCATAGTGATGTGGATACACTAGAACGTGTGGAGATCATGCAAGATTTACGTTTAGGTTTGTTTGATGTGCTAGTAGGAGTTAACTTACTTAGAGAAGGGTTAGATTTACCAGAAGTTTCTTTAGTCGCAATTTTGGATGCAGACAAAGAAGGCTTTTTACGTAGTAATCGTTCACTTACGCAAACCGTTGGCCGTGCTGCGCGACACGTTAACGGAAAAGCGATTATGTATGCTGATAAAATTACCAATAGCATGCAAAAAACAATTGATGAAACGGAATACCGAAGGGAGAAACAAATTGCTTATAACAAACAACATAATATAACACCAACGGCCATTAAGAAATCCTTTGAGAATACCTTGGCAAAATCTAAACAAGAAGCCTATACTTTTGAAACAGCTGACACACTAGCTGCCGCAGAACCGGAAGATTCTTATTTAACCAAACCACAGATTGAAAAGAAAATACGGGATACACGAAAAGCCATGGAAAAATCAGCTAAAGAATTAGATTTTATGATGGCTGCTAAGCTGCGTGATAAAATAAAAAGCTTGCAAAAATCTTTGGAAGAAGTAAAGTCATAAAAAGTAAAAATGACTATAAAATTTAATTTATGACCCCATTAACACAAGTGTTTTCAACGTTTTTGTATTTTTCGATTATAATGATTCCGAAGCAAGCCATTTCACAAGAAAATAAAATAATTCCTAATACTATAAAAGAAGAAGCACTTACAGCTCTTTCTTATTATCCTGAATTAAAAGATACTAACATAGTATTTAAGTTTAAGGACAAGATCAAAAAATCTACCATGCAGGCACAACCTACTTGGGGTAGTTTTTTAAAAAGAAAGAAAAACCGGGAGTATATAATTTTAATAAGCAGGGAAATTCAAATAGACAACGAAGCGTTTACCATAAATGATATCCCTTCAAATGTTATAACGGGCTGGTTGGGGCACGAATTAGGTCACGTTATGGATTATAGAGACCGTAATAACTTTGGAATGTTGATTTTTGGGTTTAAATATCTATTCTCGAAGCGTCATATAAAGGAAGTGGAGCGAACCGCAGACACCATTGCTATTGCCCATGGAATGGGAGATTACATTTTAGAAACTAAAAATTTTATTTTAGACCACGCTAATATTTCAGAACATTATAAAAACCGAATTCGTTCTTTTTATATGTCTCCTGAAGAAGTTATGGAGCTTATCAATGATGAAAAATTAGAAGAAGCAGCTACTGCTGAGTAGAGTTTACAAAGTCTTCCCATTCTGCAAATTTTTCTTCATCCATTACCTTTTCCATCTTCACTTGTCCACCTTTCTTTTTATTTTTCGCGTTCCATTCGTGGAATACATCTGTTGAAACCCGTGTTACCTTAACTCCTTTCAAAGCTTTTCCACGAGCTACTTTATAATTTTTGTTAGCTTCTTGTAAAGCGTTATCAAGTGCTTTAGCAAGTTCTTCTTCATCAGTTTCTGCAGTCGTGCCCAAATACCAATGATGATAAAATTCATTATCAATTTTTACGGCAGCGATGGTAAACTCTGGTAGTTTTATATCAAATTGCTGTTCTAACTTCCGAAGTGCAGTTTCCATTTTATTAACAGATAATTGCGAACCGACAACATTTAAGAAGAATTTAGTACGCCCGGTAATGATTATTTCGGCTTTTTCAATATTTGTGAAGGCAATTGTGTCTCCAATTAAGTAACGCCACGCCCCTGAAACTGAACTCATGATCAACACATAGTCTGTGTCCTTTTCTACTTCAGAAAGGTTTAAAACCGGAGCTTCTTGCGCAATAGAACCGTCTTTATTTACATATTCCGGTTTAAAAGGAACAAATTCAAAATAAATACCGTTATCGGTTACCAACTTCATAGCAGTGGTATCGGGCCGTTGTTGGTAAGCAATAAAGCCTTCTGAAGCTAAATAGGTATCTATCACAGTTATGGGATGCGCCAACAACTGATTAAAACTTTTTTCATACGGCTGAAAAGCCACGCCACCACTGGTATACACTTGTAAGTTAGGCCAAATATCATGAATGGTATTTAAATTATTATAGTCGATTACTTTTTTCATCATCAACTCCATCCAAGATGGGATACCGCTCAACGCCCCAATGTCCCATTCATTGGCTCGTTCGGCAATAGTTTGTACCCGCTCATCCCAATCGGCTATTTTAGAAATTTCTTCACCTGGCTTATAATATCCGCGGAACCAAAAAGGAATATTGCTCGCGCTAATACCGCTTATTTCACCTTCCTTAAACTCATCTCGCTTTTCCAAATCGGTTGAACTACCCAACATCATTATTTCCTTTTCAAAAAAATCGGACGGTAAATCAAAATTTGTCAAAGCGCCCACTTGCTTAATACCGGTATTTCTAATGGCTTCCATCATCATTTTTGTAACCGGAATCCGTTTGCTGGTTTTCCCGGTAGTACCGCTACTCAATGCAAAATACTGGGGTTTTCCGGGCCAGGTAATATCTTCAAAACCATCGTGTACGCGGTGCCACCACTCTTTGGTCATTTTATCATAATCGTGAAAGGGAATCGATTCAGAAAATTCCTTTTCTATATCTTCAGAATTTAGAATTCTTTTAAATCCATAATATTTCCCAAAGGCCGTATTTTGAGCCTTTTCCAATAAGTTTTTTAATACTTTTTTTTGTGCTTCTACTGGGGAATCTTCCGAAACCAAATTGTCGCGAAGATCAATAGCACTTTTTATAATAGAGCCTAAAACAGCCATGGTTATTTCAGTTTTTTTGAAAATAAAACTTTTTAAACTAGCACGCCGTTGTTTTAATGGAAGTTTAACGATTGTACAATTTGTATCTTTGTAATCTATGACACATCATCCCGATTCCGTACGAATTAACAAAGCCATTAGCGACAGTGGATACTGCTCTAGAAGGCAAGCCGATACCTTGATTGAAAAAGAAAAGGTTACCATTAACGGTACCTTGGCTACTTTAGGCGACCGTGTAATGCCCGATGATGAAGTACGGGTTGATGGAAAGCTTATTACAGAAAATGAGAACCTAGTTTATATTGCCCTAAATAAACCCATTGGTATTACCTGCACGACCGATAGGCGCGTGGACGGGAACGTAGTCGATTTTATAAATCACAAAGAACGTATTTTTCATGTGGGCAGATTAGACAAACCCAGTGAAGGCTTATTGTTAATGACCAATGACGGCGATATTGTAAATAAAATTTTACGTGCCGGAAACAAGCACGAAAAAGAATACATTGTAACAGTGGACCGCCCAATCACGAACGACTTTATTAAACGGATGGGCAATGGAATTCCTATTTTAGAAACCGTCACTAAAAAATGTGAAGTTGAAAAGATAAGCCGATTTGTATTTAGAATTATTCTGGTGCAAGGCCTAAACCGGCAAATTAGAAGAATGTGTGAGTATTTAGGGTATGAAGTAACCGCACTAAAAAGAATTAGGATTATGAATATTGAATTGGGCGATTTACCAATTGGTAAATGGAGGGATTTAACTAAAGAGGAATTAAAAGGTTTGCAAAATTCAGTTGAAGAATCTAAAAATGTACCTCAAGCTGATCGTTTTAAAAGTACTGGCGGAAAACGTAGAAGAAGGTAGAATTTTAAGCATAAAAAAACCACGTGTCGATTGAGTAACACGTGGTCATTTCAACTAACTAACCAAATTAAATTTCAATTATGAAATCTCAACCATTCTCTTTAATACTTTTTCTTCTTCTTTTTTAGGAAGTGTAATTTCTAATACACCATTTTCGTAACTTGCATTAACATTCTCAACGTTAATGTTTTCCGGTAATGTAAATGATCTTTTAAAACCGTTATAATTAAACTCTTTACGAGTAAATTTTGTTTCGTTTTCGGTTGTATTTTCTTCGTTCCCTGAAGTAACTTCGGCAGAGACTTTCAGAATATTATTATCAACTTCTATGTTGAAGTTCTCTTTACTTAGACCGGGTACAGCCAATTCAATTACAAAATTCGTGTTTTTTTCCTGAATATTTACAGCAGGAATGCTAAAGTTTTCATAATTGGGAGTGTCCAATCTGTTTTCTGTAAAAATTTCATCCAATAAGGATGGAAACCAATTGCTATTTCTTCTAACTAAATTCATGTCCTTTTATTTTATAAATGTTTTACTTTATTTTTTAAACTCTATTTCATTATGAGCAAAACCAATTCCAAATTATAATTAAAGACATTTTGTCCTGTATAAAGTAAAAATATATGCCTTTTTGTCTGTTTAATGTAAGGGGCAATTTGGTTATTTAATTCAATTTTAAGAATGAAGATGAAGAAATAAGTTACTTTTAAGTTTATAAAATCATTTACCCCCTGTATTTTATGAAACAATTGTACATAAAACTGCTTGCTTTTTTCAGTAGTATAAAAAGTAAAATTGCTTTTTACCCCACAATTTTAGCCTTAGCTGGCTTTATATTTTCCTTTGTAATGGCTTCTTTTGAGGACCAAGGTGTATCCCGCCATTTAATAGAAATAGCACCACAATTATTGTTGGAGGATGGTGATACGGCATTGACTGTTTTAAGCGCTTGTATTGGAGGTCTAATATCTATGATGGTCTTTAGCTTCTCTATGGTCATGCTTTTATTAAGCCAAGCGTCGAGTAATTTTTCACCTCGATTGTTACCTGGTTTAATTTCTGATAAAACCCACCAAATTATTCTAGGGACGTATTTAGCCACCATTTTATACAATATATTCACCCTTTTCTCTATTGAACCCAATGATGAAAAATATACCCTGCCAGGGCTTTCCATTTTATTGGGTATCGCTTTAACTATTTTATGTCTTTGTTTGTTTATTTATTTTATCCACAACATTTCGCAAAGCATTCAGATAAACAATATTTTAGATAAGATTTATGAGAAATCGAGAAAGCGAATGGAGGAACTTCTAGAAAATGAAAAGAATGAAGATAAAAACATTGTTGAAAATTTTCCTTCAACCGACAATTGGTTTGAATATTCCACTAACGAAAGCGGCTACCTTCAAAATATTTCATTTAAAAACATAACAGAAATCGCCGTTAATGCGGAAACGAGAATACACATCACGACGCCCAAAGGTTTTTTTGTTTTAAAAAATGTCTGTTTAATTAAATCTGAAAAGGAGCTGGACGATTCAACCTTAAAAAAGATTTTATCCAATATAAATTTTTCAAGAGGTGAACTGGTTGAAGACAATTACATATTAGCTTTTAAACAAGTAACCGAAATTGCCGTTAAAGCTATGTCGCCCGGCATAAACGATCCTGGAACGGCAATTAACGCAATAGACTACCTTACCGAACTTTTTGCCCTTAGAATGAAAAAAAGAGACAAAGGCATATTAATTAAAGACGATAAAGCAATAGTGAAAATTGCTATTGTAAATTTTGAAGATTTACTCTACAATACAATGGCCGCTTTACGCACGTATTGCAAACACGATCCTATTATCGTTCAAAAGTTAATGTGGATGCTTCAATATCTGGAAAAAATAACCGCCTATAAAGAAGAATATAATACCGTTGTAAGAAAGGAACTGAAGAACCTTGTAGAGGATGCACTTGCCAGTTTTGAGTCTGAACAAGATGCTCAAAAAATAAAAATGATGGCTTCTCTAAAATAAAAAACCCAGTTGATAAAACCGGGTTTTGTTTCACTTGCCTTAAAGCTACTTAAGACTAACCAAATTAACGGGCTGAATATAAACCATTCCTTCTTTTAGCTCACAGGTTACTGTTTTATAATTAAGCCTCTTTTTAATATAGCTTTCGATTTCTTCACGCTCTGTTTTTACAGACAAAACCACAAGTTCATGATTTTCATTTACCACAAACTTCACGGTTGCAAATGTATCTTTTTCAATTAAAAAGCTTGGATTACTTAGAAGTCGAAAAATTTCTTTGACGGCGACTTTAGAGGGTTCATTTATATTAGTTACTGCTGCAATACTCGTAAAAGTTGCAGTAACCAATAATGCAAGAAATAATACTTTAATTTTTTTCATAACGGTTCGATTAAATGATTGATGTATAATATAGACAGCCATCAATAGAAATTGTTACGAAAAAATCAAAAAATTAACTTTTATTTAACTAAAAACAAAAACCCCTTGATAAAATCAAGAGGTTTTCGCAATTAAAGTATGTTCTTGTTAAGACAGTACTGCGTGTACTTTATCTGCAGCTTCTTGAAATTCTACTGCACTTTCCACAGCAAGACCACTATTATCAATTAGTTCTTTTGCCTTATCTGCATTGGTACCTTGCAAACGCACGATAATAGGCACATCAATATTACCCATATTTTTATAAGCATCTACAATACCTTGTGCAACGCGGTCGCAACGCACAATTCCTCCAAAGATATTCACTAAAATAGCTTTTACCGAAGGATCTTTAAGTATTAGGTTAAACGCTGTTTCCACACGTTCGGCATCGGCTGTACCACCAACATCCAAAAAGTTTGCAGGTTCTCCACCAGCTTGTTTAATAAGGTCCATAGTTGCCATTGCCAATCCAGCTCCGTTTACCATACAGCCTACATTACCATCAAGATCTACGTAACTTAAACCAGCTTCACGTGCTTCTACCTCAACTGGGTTTTCTTCACGAATGTCACGCATTGCTGCGTAATCTTTATGGCGGAATAACGCATTGTCATCCAATGTTACTTTCGCGTCTACTGCAATAATTTTATCGTCACTCGTTTTTAAAACCGGGTTGATTTCAAATAGGGAAGAATCAGATTCTGTATAAGCTTTGTATAATGCTGTAACAAACTTTGTCATTTGTTTAAAAGCTTTTCCGCTTAACCCTAAGTTAAATGCAACACGGCGTGCTTGAAAAGGCATTAAACCTAAAGATGGGTCTACTTCTTCGTTAAAAATTAAATGAGGAGTTTCTTCAGCAACGGTTTCTATATTCATTCCACCTTCAGTAGAATACATAATCATGTTTTTTCCTGTCGCACGATTTAACAATACGCTCATATAATATTCTTCAGGCTCGCTATCTCCAGGATAGTAAACATCTTCAGTAATCAATACTTGGTTTACTTTTTTCCCTTCCTTGCTAGTTTGTGGGGTTACTAAATTCATCCCAATGATGTCACCTGCAATTTCTTCTACCTCTTTAAGGTTTTTGGCCAATTTTACACCGCCACCTTTACCACGGCCACCAGCATGTACTTGCGCTTTGATAACGTGCCAACCGGTTCCGGTTTCTTCGGTTAATTTTTTTGCAGCTTCTACAGCTTCCGCTGGGGTTTGCGCAACGATTCCTCGTTGTATTTCAACTCCAAAACTGTTTAGTATTTCTTTTCCTTGATATTCGTGTAAATTCATAATAGCGTTTTATGGCTTAATTTTCAGATGCACAAAAGTAACAATTTTGCTAGTATTTTCAGGTTGTCTTTCATCTTATTTTTATGAAACGTATCTTTCAGGTATTTTAAATCTTTGCTGTATTTTTAAAATGAAACTGAAGATGTTTGAGTACATTTAATTGATTTTCAAAACAAAAGAAAATGAAAAATTTTGATTGGACTCAATTTACAAGAAAAATTGCTGTACAAGCTCCTATACAAAAAATATACGATGCTTGGACAAAACCCATTGAACTGGAGAGATGGTTTTTAAGCAAAGCCGAATTTTATACTTCAGAAAAAGAAAAGATTGAAAAAAACCAATCCATTAAAGAAGGATTATCGTACGGTTGGCAATGGTATTTGTATCCTGTGACTGAGCATGGCAAAGTTACCAAAGCCAATGGCAAAGATTTTTTACAGTTTACTTTTGCAGGTGATTGTTTGGTTGATGTTAGTTTTGAAACTTTTAAAAATGGGACTATTGTGTCTCTTACGCAAAAAAATATCCCAACCGATGATGAAAACAAAGTGAATGTCCGCTTAGGCTGTGATAATGGATGGTCCTTTTATTTAGTTAACCTAAAGTCTGTTTACGAAGGCGGATTAGATTTAAGAAATAAAGATCCTGAGCTAAAGCCCATGCTCAATAATTAAAAGTAATAATATTTTACCACTTTCCCTTTTATGTTATATCTTGAAAGGCAAAGCTTAAAACAAAAAAGATATGTCTCTCGATCATTTTTTTAAAAACCTCACAGAAATCCCCGAAGTATTTATTGGCACCACATTTATTTTTTTACTCATCATTCTATATACAAGAATCTTTGGTTTAAAAAGCTTCAGTAAAATGACGGGGTTCGATTTTGTAATAACTGTTGCAATAGGTAATATTATTGCTATGACAGTAAATACGGGAAGCCCCTCGTTATTGGTAGGCGCCATTCTGCTTCTTATCCTTTACGCACTTAATTATATAATTACATATTTACGATATAAAAGTATATCGATAGAAAAGCTAATTGAAAATAAACCCATAATGATTATGCGTGACGGCGTAGTTTTAAAAGAAAATTTAAAAAAATCTAAAGTAACAGAATCTGAACTGCAATCTAAATTACGCGAAGCAAACGTGCTCACTTTAAGTCAAGTAAAAGCTGTGATTCTCGAAACAACCGGTGATGTATCAGTGTTACATACGGACAAAGAAGATATTGAAATAGCAGACTACATTTTGGAAGGTATAAAAATCTAGAGCTCAGCAACTTCTTTTTTAGCGGTTTCAAACTCTGAGATCATTTCCGCAACAATTTGTGCAGCTGGCTTAATGTCGTGTATCAGGCCTGCTATTTGACCTATTTCCAACTCGCCTTCTTCCAAGTCGCCTTCAAACATTCCTTTTTTGGCGCGCGCTCTCCCTAAAAGTTCAATTAATTCTTCCTTTTTAGGGTTTTTAGCGTAAAGCTCCATAACATCGTTAAAAAATTTATTTTTCAACATTCTAACAGGAGCTAACTCTTTTAAGGTAAGCATAGTGTCGCCTTCTTTAGCATCAACCACCATTTTTTTAAATGCTTGATGTGAGCTTGATTCTTCACTCGCCACAAAACGGCTTCCCACTTGTACAGCATCGGCCCCTAAAACCATTGCGGCTAACATACCCCTTCCCGTAGCAATGCCCCCTGCTGCAATTAAAGGAATGTCAATTTTTTCTTTTACCATAGGTATCAAAGTAAACGTAGTGGTTTCATCTCTTCCATTATGCCCCCCAGCTTCAAAACCTTCGGCTACAACAGCATCCACCCCAGCTTCTTGCGCTTTTAAAGCAAATTTTACACTACTAACAACATGAACAACAGTTATACCGTGTTCTTTTAATTTTGAGGTATAAGTCTTTGGATTTCCTGCTGAAGTAAAAACGATTTTTACTCCTTCAGAAATGATAATTTCAATAATCTTATCAATATCTGGATACAGCATCGGCACATTTACGCCAAAAGGGTTATTTGTAGCTTTTTGACATTTTTGAATGTGTTCCAAAAGTACATCTGGATACATAGACCCGGCACCTATAATTCCTAAGCCACCAGCATTACTCACGGCACTTGCCAAACGCCAACCGCTGTTCCATATCATCCCGGCTTGTATTAATGGATATTGTATGTCGAAGAGATTCGTAATCCTATTTTGCACGTAATGTTACTTTTTAATTAATTTGAAAGAAGTTTTTTTGTTTCCAGTTTCGATAGTCGCAATATAGACCCCAGCAGACATATAAGATACATCTACTTGGTTGTTTTGACTTGAAATGCGAGACTGTTTCACCTGCTCACCCAACACATTGTATATAGTGAAAGTTGCTTCGGAATATCCTTTTGGAAACGAAATATTTACTTGAGTGGTAACCGGATTAGGGTATATTGCAAAATTATTCTCTAACATTTCATCTTCAATGCTCAGTTCTATCAACATATTGTATGCGTCTTCAAAATTTGGGATTCCATAACCCATTTGAGCTGAAGGGTTGTTATACATAGAAGCAGATTCTCTTACCAACTGCATAACTTGACTGTTTGGTGTTTGAGGTCGTACTTGCCAAAAAGAAGCGATAGAACCAGCCATGATTGGAGAACTAAAAGAGGTTCCGTTACTAAAACTAACACTACCAAATTGATTAACAATCGCAGCAAATTCTCCCTGTGCCATTACATCTGGTTTTACACGACCGTCAACTGTTGGCCCTATAGAACTAAAGCCTGCATAATTACCATTAGAGTCAACTGCACCAATTGTTAACATACCAGGTGAATCTCCTGGTGTGCCCACATAGGTAAATCCGCCACCATCATTCCCTGCAGAAGTAACCAATATCATTCCTTTATCGAAAGCGTGATTGGCACCGCGAGCTCCAATAGTGGTTTGCCCATCTAAATCATCATAACTATGATCATAATCAGGATCATCAAAATCTTGGTACCCTAAAGATGTGTTTACTACATCAACCCCTAAACTGTCGGCTCTTTCCAGAGCTTCTACCCAAAGGGCTTCTTCCACTGGGCTTTCTTGTGTTCCATCTTCAGTAACAAATAAATAGTAAGATGCATCTGGTGCTGTGCCTACAAATTGCCCATCTAAAAATGCCGCAGCATCACTAAAAGTACTTGATCCGTGACTTCCCGTGCCGTCAGCATTTTCTTCTCTAAATACAAAATCATAAGTTCCTAACAAACGTCCTTCATTTCTAAGTGTAGCGTAAGCAGGATTGGTCATTACATTGGGGTATCCGTTATCCATAAAAGCGACTACCATTCCTTCACCAGTAAAATCGTTCTCATGTAAAAAATCTACTGCAAGCATTTCAGTTTGATTGGCAGCATCGCCGTAGTTATATTCAACTCGTGATTGCGTTTCCATTTCGAATTTATCCGATATTCTACCTGCTGGCTTTGTAAAATTCAAATCTTTATCGGCAAACTCTACTTCAGTTACAAATTCTAAATTCAGCAGATTATTAATATTACTAAAAGAACCTCTTACATAAACTGCGTTCATCCATTTGGATTTAGCAAGAACGGTTATACCCGTACTGTTATTTATTTGAGATTTATAGTTTTCATTAAGAGGAACGTCTCTTTCATCTATTGGCGTTCCGTGCATTTGCTTTCTGTCGATGGCTTCTTGCGTTAATATGGTAAGCGGGTTTGCCAAAGCATCTGCGACATTTTCTTTATCAGCAAAGAAGACTAATGCTTCTTCTTGTGCAAAACTTATTTGGGAAACAAATAATGTGAGTAGTAAAAGTATTTTTTTCATCTTTTTTTATTTTAAAATTTTATGAAATAACGCCGCTGCCAAGTAACTCTTCATTATCGTACCAAGCTACAAACTGCCCTTCAGTAATAGCAGATTGTGGATTTTCAAAAATAACATACAGTCCAGAGACAGTTTGATGTAACGTGGCTTTTTCCAATGCTTGTCTATAGCGTATTCTCGCCATAACAACTTTAGTTTCATCTTCTTTTAATCGTAAATCCTCTCTAACCCAATGAATTTCTTCATTTTTAACAAAAAGACCACGACGGTACAAGCCAGGATGGTCTTTTCCTTGCCCTGTATAAATTACGTTTTCTTTTACATCGGTGTCGATAACAAAAAGTGGTTCTTTAGTCCCCCCAACAGCCAAACCCTTACGTTGACCTTTGGTAAAAAAGTGGGCACCTTGATGTTTCCCTACCTCTGTTCCATCTGCTATGGTATATTTATTTTTTTCTGAAAGATATTGCAATTTGTCCTCTTCAGAAGAAAATTCAGGTTCAGTTTTGTTATAGTTTGAATACTCTGATGGCACTTCGATAATCACTCCTTCTTTTGGCGCTAATTGTTGTTGTAAAAATTCTGGAAGTCTTACTTTACCAATAAAACACAAACCTTGCGAATCTCTCTTTTCAGCAGTGATCAATCCTTGTTCTGAAGCTATTTTTCTAACCTCGGGTTTTAATAGTTCGCCTATAGGGAATAGTGTTTTTGAAAGTTGTTCCTGAGATAATTGACACAAAAAATAAGATTGATCTTTATTTGGGTCTTTTCCTGAAAGTAATTGATAGATAGTTTTACCGTCTTTTTCAATAGTACCTTTTCGGCAATAATGACCAGTAGCGACATAATCTGCTCCCAATTCCATGGCAATTTTTAGAAAAACGTCGAATTTAATTTCGCGGTTACACAAAACGTCAGGGTTTGGAGTCCGCCCCATTTTATATTCTTTAAACATATAATCGACTATACGTTCTTTGTATTGTTCACTTAAATCGACTGTTTGAAAAGGAATATCTAATTTTTGCGCTACCAACATGGCGTCGTTACTGTCCTCAAGCCAGGGGCATTCATTGGAGATAGTTACAGAATCATCGTGCCAATTTTTCATAAACAAACCAATAACCTCATATCCCTGTTCTTTTAACAGATATGCCGTTACACTGGAATCTACTCCACCGCTCAATCCAACAACAACTCTTTTTTGAGAATTCATTATTTTAAACCTGAAATTAATTTTGTGATTACAAAGATACAATTTTAAACAAGGCTATTTATAGATGCCCATCTATTGAATCTATCATTATTACAGCAACAAAATTTATACCGCTATAGTACCTGAAAAAAATTTATTGTTTTCCTGGATTCTTTGGTTTAGGGTATGTTTCTTCCATTTCTATCTTTCCGTTTTTATAATACCTCCAAAGTCCGTTTTTCTTACCTTCTTTATAATAGCCCTTGATTGTCACGGTACCGTTAGCATCATAATAAACAGCTTCACCACTAAGTTTATCGTTTACATATTGTAGTTTTTTTAGCAATATACCTTCTGGTGAGTAGTAATTATTTTCTCCTTGTTTTAAGCCGTCTTGGTAGTGAGTTTCTTCTGTTTTAGTACCATCGGGGTAATACGTGGTTTTCACTCCATCTAATTCCCCATTCTTGTAAAATTCACGTGTCATTACCTTATCAGATTTTTCATGATAATACACCCATTCCCCTACTCTATTTTTTCCTTCCATTTCGCCTTCACTTACCAACTTTCCTTTAATAGTGAAGTATTGTACAGAAGCATTATTTCCGTTAGAAGAAAACTCTTTAATTGCCATGGGCTGATCCTTGCAGGTTTCACAATAAAACTTAAAAACACCTGTTTCTTTTCCGTGATCGAATTGCCCTTTATACCTCAGTTGTTTGGTTCCTGGATAATATTTTTCCCAAACCCCGTCACGTTTTCCATCTGCATCAAATTGGTTTACTTTTTCTTGAGCTAACAGAAGTTGAGAGGAGAAAACTATTCCTAAGAAAAGTGAAAAAAGGTTTTTCATAGTAACGTATATTTTCAGGTTAAAACGTCATAATTAAAAGTAAAGTATAAATTTTATTTGTTGAAAAAAAGCCTCCTGATTAGAGGAGACTTTAAATTACTTTCTTTTCTGAGCTTTCTTTTGCTCTTCGGCCTGCTCCATCATTTCGGCCATTTTACGCTGAAAACGGTTTTGCTTTTTAGGTTGCTTTTTCTTTTTCTGAATTTTAGCGTGAACCTTATCATCGTCGATTATAAAGTTTTTAATTACCAGCATAATTCCAATGGTAATCATATTTGACGTAAAGTAATACAATGACAATCCACTTGCGTAATTGTTGAAGAACACCAACATAAACAATGGCGATAAGTACATTATAAACTTCATATTAGGCATTCCTGGCTGTTGTTGCGCCTGCATAGTTTGGCCTGTTGTCATCATCATATAAATGAAGATAGCGATAGACGCCAATATTGGAAACAAACTTACGTGATCACCATAAAAAGGGATATGAAACGGCAATTGCGCTATGGTATCATAACTTGAAAGGTCGTCTGCCCATAAAAAGCTCTTCTGACGAAGATCAAATGCTGTTGGAAAAAAGGTAAACAGTGCATAGAAAACGGGTATTTGCAACAATGCCGGCAAACATCCTTTTAATGGACTAGCCCCTGCTGCATTTTGAAGTTTCATTGTTTCCTGCTGAATCTTCATTTTGTTATCGCCATACTTTTCACGGATTTCCTCAATCTCGGGACGCAGTATTTTCATTTTTGCCTGCGATAGGTACTGCTTGTATTGTACTGGTGACAGCAATAACTTAATTAAAATGGTTAAGCAGATAATAGCAATTCCGGCAGGTAAAAAGCCACTTAAAAATCCGAATAACGGAATAATGATGTATTTATTAATCATTCCGAAAATACCCCATCCTAATGGCATGGCTTCGTCTAGATTTCTTCCGTAGTCATTAAAAATTTGATAGTCTGTAGGACCATAATACATATTCATATTATAGGAAAGCCCTCCGGCTTTAGGCTCTAATAACATTTTTGCTCCGTACTGCTTAGTATAAACTGTATCTACTTCTTCATCTTCCACTAAATCTACAGAGCTTAGGGCTACTTCTTTAAAAGGTGTATCTGTCAACAACATAGAGCTAAAGAAGTGTTGACGGAAGTTCATCCACGTTACGTCTTTTTCTAACTCTTCATCCTCCCCAGATGGCGACAGCTTATCGTGGTCTTCGTCTTCATATTCGTAAGTTAGACGTGTGTACCTATTCTCGTAAGTAATACTTTTTGCATGACGATATCCTTTTAAACGCCAATCTAGGTAGATAGGTTGTGTTGTATTGATAATGCCATCCAATCCTTGCGATTGAACACTAAAATTGAGCATATACTCATTAGGTAATAGCTCGTATCGGTATTCTATAAAAGCATTTTCAGAAGTTTTCAACTTCATGGATAATACTTTGTTATCCCCATTGGTACTTACTGAAGGTTCAAAGAATAAATCTTTAGTGTTCAAAAGCCTATTTTCAGAAGAAAATTGCAAATTTAAACTACTGTTGCCGTCCTTGATGAGGCTAACTTGAAGTGAATCGTATGTTGTATGATTTTTTAACCTGGCTTCTGTAATATAACCACCTTTATTGCTTACTTCTAAATAAAGTACTTCGTTTTCAATTACAGTAGTGTTTTCTTTCGCCGATGGCAAAGTACCTGAATAGGCAAATGAACCTAACCTATTTTTAAGCTTTTCAATGGCCATTGAATCTTGCGCATTGGCAACAGCCATTTCTTGCGTGGCTTCTTGAAGTGTAGTGTCTTGTGCCTCTTGGTTTTCAGATGCTTCATTTTCTTTTGCAGCAGCCTCGGTTTTGGCTTTTTCGGCCTGAACCTCTTCTTCTGAAGGTTTCTGCATATATAGCATCCACACCAATATACCACCTATCAACACAAACCCTATGAGGGAATTGACATCAAAATTCTTTTTTTCCATGTACGTTGAATTGTTTCAAAAAATGTCCGTTTTACGAACTATTTTATATTTATATGTTTCTGAAATGTTCCTTTTCAGAAAAATTTCTTCTTAAAATTTAATTGCTTAAAGCAAATATCCAGCCCCACTATCATAGCACGTCAAATTGTCGGTTTAGTTTTTTTCGGCGTGTTCATGAGCTGCCTTAACAAAAGCGACAAACAACGGATGCGGACTAGCCACAGTACTTTTATACTCTGGGTGGTATTGAACGCCTACAAACCAAGGGTGTTCTGGTATTTCCACCACCTCAACCAATTGTGTGTCCGGATTTACACCAGTTGCAATCATACCTGCAGCTTCCAGTTGTTCTTTATATTTGTTATTGTACTCATACCGATGACGGTGACGCTCTTCTATAGTGCTTTCATTATAAACCCTACCAATAATACTGTCGGCTTTTACATCACACTTCCAGGCGCCTAATCGCATCGTGCCTCCCATATCGGTAATGCTTTTCTGGTCTTCCATTAAGTTAATAACAGGATTAGGCGTTTGTGGATTCATTTCAGTAGAGTTGGCATCTTTAATACCCAATACATTTCGGCTGTATTCTATAACTGCCATTTGCATTCCTAAACAAATACCCAAAAATGGCAAGTTATTTTCACGGGCGTAGCGTACTGCTTCTACTTTACCTTCAATTCCACGTTCACCAAAACCGGGAGCTACCAGAACAGCATCCAAATCTTTAAGCTTTCCTTCTACATTTTTCTTGTTAATATATTCTGAATGGATATATTTCACATCTACACTTACTTCATTTTCAGCTCCTGCATGAATGAAAGATTCTAATATAGATTTATAACTGTCTTGCAGTTCAACATACTTCCCTATTAAGCCAATTTTTACCTTTCCTTTAGGATTTTTATGGCGTTTCAAAAATTCGTTCCAACGTGTTAAGTCTGGTTCTTTAGTAGTTTGTATCCCCAATTTTTTAAGTGTAACGGTATCCAATCCTTCTTCCAACATCATATTTGGCACATCGTAAATAGTCGAAGCATCAATGGATTGTATTACAGCTTCACGCTTCACGTTACAGAATAGCGCCAGTTTATTCCGAAGGTCATCGGATAAATCATGTTCGGTACGGCATACCAAGATATCGGCTTTTATACCGCTTTCCATTAAGGTTTTTACCGAATGTTGTGTGGGCTTGGTCTTTAATTCGCCTGCAGCAGAAAGGTAAGGCACTAAGGTTAAATGAATAACCAATGCATTGTCATCGCCCAATTCCCAGCGCAATTGTCTAACTGCCTCAATGTATGGAAGTGATTCTATATCACCAACGGTACCGCCAATTTCGGTAATAACTATATCATACTCTCCAGTAGAACCAAGTTGCTGGACACGCTCTTTAATTTCGTTGGTAATATGCGGAACTACTTGTACTGTTTTTCCTAAAAACTCGCCACGACGTTCTTTTTCAATAACACTTTGATAAATACGACCCGTAGTAACATTATTGGCCTGTGACGTTTTTACATTTAAAAAACGTTCGTAATGCCCAAGGTCCAAATCGGTTTCAGCACCATCATCGGTCACATAACATTCGCCATGTTCATATGGATTTAGTGTTCCTGGGTCCACATTAATGTAGGGATCCAATTTTTGAATTGTGACACGATACCCTCTCGCTTGCAGTAATTTAGCAAGTGAAGCTGCGATTATTCCTTTTCCTAAAGATGATGATACCCCGCCCGTAACGAAGATGTATTTGGTAGTGCTCATTTTGAAGCGTTACTGAGTTAATTATACGGGATGCAAAGGTAGCGAAATATTGTGGAAGGCAACAATTAAAATATAATTATCAAAAAACTATCTCCTAAAAAAAAATCCGAATGGTAAATTAGCAGGAGAGAATTGTGCTTTTATCCAAGTATTCTTGTCCGTTTGGAGTTTAGGTTAATGTGCTTAAACAATAATACAATGGACATTATAATATTAAGGGTTAAAAACCCAGCACCTATAAAAAACATTTTTTGAATAGAAATACTGAAAACTGAAATTTTAAAAAGATCAGAAAGTAATGCTAAAATTAAATATAGATTCAAGAGTATAAATACACAACTTAAAAAGATTCCCATTCCTTTTTTATTAAAAATTAGTTGTGACACTATAAGAACCAACAAGATAAAAGCTATAGGGTTTAAAAGGGTAGCTGTGGATACCCAATAAAAAATAGTTGCCAAAATCAGGTACAATTCTGGCATCCAATAGAATAAAGGTTTAATATATCTTAATGTAATCCCCATATCGTATATATTATCATATAATAGATGGAGATTTGGCAGATTGGTTGCGTAGTAGTTAGCTCAAATTACTAAGCATATTTTAAACAAAAAGATAAAAAACTAACAATTAAATAGTTGTGATTTATTTTTTTATCAATTTCTTCAATAACCCCTCCAAACCATTTAATTTAATTTCATACATTTCTTGCATTAGGTTGCCAAGTTTCCCATTCGGGAAGCCCTTTTGCTTAAACCACACGTAATAAGGTTCGGGGATGTTGACCAAGTATTGGCCTTTATATTTCCCAAAGGGCATTTTGTAATTTGCCAATTCTTCTAAGTGTTTGGGGTTTGGGTTACTTCCAGCGTTCATAAGCTTTTAATTGTTTTGCTATCTTTTGCCGCCAGCGATATTCTTCTTCTATATTTTTAGAATGGTCCGTTTCCAAATCGTATTGATTTTGGACATCTTGTCTTTCTTGTTCTGTAGTATGGTATAAAGCTCCTATTTCTTTTTTTACATTCTTTGAAAACGTTGTTTCAGCAATTCGTTTACGCAATATACGGGCGTGCAATTCCGAAATATCAAAATGCGTTTGTTCGTGTTTCAAAATATATTCTGAAACCTTACCTGGTTTAAACCAAGACTGGTCTGGGTAAAAATTACAAGTAACATCGTGCTCCATAGTTCGGTTGCCATTTTTTTCAGAATATGAAAAGGAAAATGACATTCCGCTATTGGTGCTTGCTACAAAGTTTGCGCTAGACGGAGGCGAACCTCTAAAATCATCCCAAGTGAGCTGACGGGTTTCATTCCAAGCTATTTTCTCCTTATTTTCTCCTGAAACAAAAAAGGAAAGCGTAAATATTAATAGTGCAGCAAAAAGTTTCATACAAATTGAAACGCAAAAATCTTGCCTTTATTGAATTGATTAGAAAAACAGATTATCCCCAATTAAACGTAATAGCTTTTTCAATGTCGGGGTGCAAACTGTAAAGTACTGGACAGGTATTAGCCGTTTTTTCAAGTATCGCTTTATTTTTTTCTTCTGAAACAACTGGCAAAGTAAAAACCACTTCAATTTTTGATATACGCCGAGGGTTGCTCGCCATGGTTTTGGTAACAGTTGCTGTACTCCCTTTTAAATCTACTTGAAGATCATGTGACTTAATGCCCATCATCGTCAACATACAGTTAGCCAGGCCCGTTGCTACAGTATCGGTTGGTGAAAAAGCTTCCCCCTTGCCGTGGTTATCTGTTGGAGCATCTGTAATATATGTATTCCCAGATTTTAGGTGTTCGCATTCGGTACGAAGGTCACCAAGATAGGTTACTTTTGCGGTGCTCATTCTGCTTCTATAAAGTGAAGGTTTTCGTCGTATTTTACAATATAAACGGCGTTATTTTGATAACCTGAAAGTAATTTATTGCTGTATTGAAATTTATTTTCAATGTACTCGGTAACAAAATCATTTTCACTGGCTTTATAAACATCATCTGCCGATGCCAATCGTAACAATATATCATACGTAATATCAAAGCCTCGAACTGCATAACGGTTAGGCAGCACGCCATATTTATTTTTATAACTGATTAAAAAAGGATCTTTTTCGTTGAAATCGTAACTCTTATTTACCGACGGAAATGTAAATTTCAACTTCGCCAAATGCATATTCGACACATCATGATAATCGTAAGCTTTGTTTTTATCTAATGCTAACAACCGTAATTTATAATTATTAGGCATACCGTTTAAAAGCCCAACTACGTTACTAACCAAGACAGGGTCACTAGAAGCTAGAACCACCCAGTTTTCTCTTTCAGAATCAACCTTTGCAGCTATATCACGTTGGTATAAATACCCGCCTTCACGAGGTGACACTGTTTTTGCTGTAGGTATTTGAGAAATAACTTTTTGTTTTTCAGAATTGTGCTTCGCATCACTAATGATAATTAAGTTTTTTCCTACTGATTTTTCAACTAAATAATCCATCATCCTTGCACGAAGCATATCATCTGTAGGCAACGTTTGAAAAAGATTAGGGTACATTCTAATATCTTTATTGCTTAAAGGTGAAAATACTGGAATGTTATTGCTTCGTAGGTTAGCAGCTGCTTTGTCAACATTATTACTTAACAGCGGCCCAATTACGGCGTCAATATTTTTAAAATTATTACTTGCAATTATATTCCCTACTTTAGTTGCACTTCTTTCAGTATCAAAAACCTGAAGATTTACAGAAATACCTTGGTCTTTTGCAAATTCTGTTGCCATTAGTACACCACTGTAAAAATCCAGTGCAATACGTAAAACAGAATTAGATTTTAACAGATCCTTATTAGAAGCTGTAGAGTCTGAAACCACTTCCCGAAGCTCGAATGGCAATAAGACCGCAACATTTTTTACGGATTTATTTGAAATATAATTTTCTAAATTTACAAGAGTGGCTTTTTCAGTAACACCTACTGAGTTTTCTTTCGGTATCTTTAAAATCATCCCATCTTTTAACCCATCTTTTGCAAACGGGTTCAAGGCAATTATTTCTTCTTCTGAAAGACCTAATTTTACTTTTAAGCGGTAAAACCCTTCTTTGGGTTGTACTTCGTATAAGTCGTATTTTTCGTTATCAATGCTAGCGGATTCTGTTGTTGAAACATCCGGAACATTTAAAACGGTACCGATTGCAATATTTTTATCAAGACCGGGATTAAGCTTTTTCAGTTCAGCAATGGTAGTATTATACTTTCTGGCAATACCGTAAATAGTTTCTTTGGGTGCTACCTTATGTGTATTGGTTTCAGTATTTTTTGTGATTTCAGAAACAGTTGTTGTTGAAGTTATTTTTTTTGAAATAGGAATACGTATTTTCTCGCCTTTTTTAAGCTGTCTTGAATATAGCTCCTTATTATATTTCTTTATATCATCTTGCGAAACATTATATTCCTGCGAAATGCTGAAAAGGGTTTCTTTACGTTTAACGCGGTGCATTTTAAATTTCACATCATTAGTACCTGAACTCGATATCACATTTGAAGCGTTTGGTAAAATAATGATGGTATTGGTCCCAATTCCGTTTTTGGCATCTGGGTTTAACCTGTAAATAGCACTCTCAGAAATTCCGTATCGTTGAGCGATACTGTAAACAGTCTCGCCTTTTTCTACTTTATGGCTCTTGTACTGCTGCTGTTGTTGCGTTGCTATACCACAACCCATATTGAGCGTACATATAAAAAAAAGGAATATAAAATGCTTCAAAATGATTTGTTTAAGTTTTATAAATAAACCCTACTCCCATTCAATGGTTGCCGGTGGTTTGGAACTAATATCATACACTACTCTATTAACGCCTTTTACCCGGTTTATTATATGATTACTTGTTTCTTGTAAAAATTCGTATGGTAAATTAACCCAATCTGCAGTCATTCCATCGGTAGATTCTACCGCTCGCAACGCAACTACTTTTTCATACGTACGCTCATCACCCATCACTCCAACACTTTGCACAGGAAGTAAAATAGCTCCAGCTTGCCATACTTTATCGTATAAATTCCACTTTCTGAGTCCATTAATAAAAATGGCATCTACTTCTTGTAAGATACGAACTTTTTCAGCGGTAATATCACCTAAAATACGAATGGCCAATCCAGGTCCTGGAAATGGATGCCTTCCTAAAAGCTTCTTATCTATTCCCATTTCGGCTCCTACACGGCGTACCTCATCTTTAAAAAGCATGCGTAAAGGTTCTACCACTTTCAGTTTCATGAAATCTGGCAAACCGCCTACGTTGTGATGTGATTTAATGGTTACCGAAGGGCCGTTCACCGATACACTTTCAATAACATCGGGATAAATAGTCCCCTGTGCCAACCAATCTACATCTTGCACTTGGTGCGCTTCATCATCAAACACTTCAATAAAAGCATTACCTATTGCTTTCCGTTTTAATTCAGGGTCGCTTATATCTTTTAAAGCTTCCAAAAAGCGTACCGAAGCATCAACTCCTTTTACGTTTAAGCCCATATCCTTATACTGAGATAGGACATCGCTGAATTCATTTTTCCGAAGCAATCCGTTATTAACAAAAATACAATAAAGGTTTTTTCCTATCGCTTTGTGTAACAGGATAGCAGCTACTGTAGAATCTACACCACCGCTTAACCCTAACACTACTTTATCATCGCCTAATTGTTCTTTAAGCGCATCAACTGTCGTGTCTACAAAAGCAGCAGGAGTCCAGCTTTGCTCAACACCAGCAATATGCACTAAAAAGTTTTCTAGCAATTGCTTCCCGTCTGTTGTGTGATATACTTCTGGGTGAAACTGAATGGCATAAATTTGCTCTCCTTCAACACGATAAGCAGCATTCATAACATCTGGGGTACTTGCCAAACGGATTCCGTTTTCTGGCAATTTTGCAATCGTATCACTGTGGCTCATCCAAACCTGAGTGCCTTCTTGAATATTATCGAAAAGAGATTCATCAGCTTTTATCATGGAAAGTTTGGCGCGACCGTATTCCCTGATGTTCGATGGCTCTACACTACCACCGTTAAAGTGGGCGATATACTGAGCTCCATAACAAACCGCCAACATAGGCAATTTGCCTTTTATACGGGACAAATCTGGGTGTGGTGCATCTTCGGCGCGTACCGAAAACGGACTCCCCGATAGGATCACGGCTTTAAACTCTTCTAAACTTTCTGGAATATTGTGGTAAGGGTGGATTTCGCAGTAAATGTTCAACTCACGCACACGTCGTGCTATTAGCTGTGTGTACTGCGAACCAAAATCTAAAATAAGGACGTTGTTTTGCATAGGCAAAAATAATTGAAAAATAAGGTTAGGAAAACCTAATCCCTGTTTTTTTATAAAATTTTAAGTTTTTGTTTCTCATTCCCAACCCAGTGTTGCGCTTATAGGGTAATGGTCCGAAAACGATTTATCTATTGTATTGAATTTTAATACCTCAAAATTTTCTGAGGCCAATATATAATCAATCCGCATAGGGTAAAAATCAAATTTAAAAGTAGTACCAATACCATTGCCTCTCTTTAAAAAGGCATCGATCATATTAGCAGTCATGCTTTTATAGATATATGAAAACGATGTATTATTAAAGTCGCCCATAACCACCGTTTTATAAGGGCTTTTTGCTTTGTGTTTATTAATTTCGGCTATTTGTCCTTCTTGTTTTACAAAAGCATCGGTGATACGTCTTCGCAATCTGGTTTTATCATTTTCTTGCAAGTAACTCACTCTAGGCTTAATGCCCATAGACTGTAAATGAACATTATAAACCCTTAGTGTATCCTCACCTTTAACAACATCTGCGTAAATGGCATTATTAGATGTTTCAGAAAAGTTGAATGCTCCTTTATTTATAATGGGATACTTTGAAAAAATAGCATGACCCAATTTATTCTTTTCTTTAAAGTTTATATATTGATAAGGGTATTTTGAAAAATCCACTTTGTTTTGAATATAATATTCTTGCACCGAAATAACGTCTGGTTTTTCTTCTTTTATAATTTCAGAAAAAGTTTTTGACACCTCTTCGGAAGCGGGGTTATCCTCGTAAGCATTAAATAATCGTACATTATAGGAAAGTACACTCAACGTGTTTTTATTTTCGGAAGCATCTTCTTCCGAAGAAATTTCAAAAAAAGGATTGAAATAAAAATAAGCAATCACTAAAATAATGGTTGACACCAGAAATTGTTTTTTCATTCTTATTAGCCAATAGACAGCAAAAAGAATATTCAATAGAATTAAAGGAGAAACTAATAAACTTAACAGTGAGAGCGTCGGGAATTTTGACGGCGGCAAATATGGCAATACAAATGATAGTAATAGCAAAAACGCCACCAGCGAGTTACCCCAGAATAAAACTTTAGATATCAGCCCCCCTTTTTTCACTGTTAGTCGTCTTTTCCAGCTTTAAATAAAAAGTCTTTTTCGGCTTTCGTTAAACTATCATAGCCACTTTTACCAATTTTGTCTAAAATTTCGTCAATCTTTTTCTGATTATCATTTTTAGCATCGGTAGTTGTTCTTTTTGAAGCTGTTTTTTTATTGCGGTGTACTTTGGTAAATGGTTTCTTTTTTCGGGGTTTAAACAAGTTTTCTACCCAATCGATTAAGTTTTCAAACCACTTACCTATATCGTTCCCTTTCTGAAGCTGTCGTGCATATACAAAACCGAATATAGCCCCACCAATATGCGCTAAAAGGCCACCGATGTTGTCACTTTTGGACAAAAAGACCATAAGTAACACCAATGTCAAGACAATTTGCCATAATTTAATACGGAACCTAAAAATCATTACCTCTGCATTTGGAGTATAGGTGGCAATAAAGACCATAATAGCTATCACCGCTCCCGAAGCTCCAATCAATCTAGTAGCAATGGGTTCTTTCAAAGCAGGAAAAACACTAAATGCTGTTACATAGAGCAATCCACCAAAAAAAGCGCCCAACAAATAGATGGTTAAAAACTGTTTTTCACTAAAGAGATTGAGCACAAAACGCCCAAACCAATAAAGGAACAAAATATTGAACAGAATATGGCGAAATCCAGAATGTAAAAAAGCATATGTAAACAAGGACCAAGGCTGTAACAGAACATCCCCAAAACTTTCCGGTAAAGAAAACCATTCGGTAAGGTTAACTTCCTTCATATCCGAGAAAAACACCAACAGCTGAACCGCCAAAAAAATGACTGCATTGATAGCAATCAGTTTGATGATGATGCTTGAAGTTTTAAATTGATATTTTAAGCTGTTCGTATCCATTGTTAATTCCAGCGATGTGAATCAAAACTATTTTTTTTCCAATAGTAGGCCATAATAAAGCCAAATATAGCCCCACCAATATGTGCCCAATGTGCAATTCCAAAAGGTGATCCCGTAATTCCGAAGAACAAGTCTCCAGCTATAATCAAGGGAATAAAATATTTCGCTTTTATAGGAATTGGTAGAAATATAAGCATCAGTTCAATATTGGGGAACATCAACCCAAACGCTACGAGTATTCCATAAATTGCACCTGATGCACCAACGGCGGGTGTATTGAAATTATTATACAATGTTTGAATGGTTTCCTTTGAAACACTTTCCAATATTCCTGAGTTATATTGTCCGGTTTCCAGCAAAGTCATTATTTGCGATTGGTCCATTCCTGCTGCCATCAACGCATCGTAACCACTGTGTATTTGGTAATAATTAACCAAAGTATGGATTAATGCGGCTCCAAAACCTGCCGAAAAATAGAAAAACAAGAACTTTTTCTGTCCCCAGCGCATTTCCAACGGTGAACCAAAAGCCCACAAAGCATACATATTAAAAAGAATATGCATAAAATTACCATGCATAAACATGTGGGTAAGCGGTTGCCAAATTTGAAAACTTGGGTTCTCAAAATAAAAAAGTGAAAACAACTTGTACGCCAAATCACCCGACATTAAAGTTCCTACAAAACAAATGACGTTTATAATGATTAAAACCTTAACGGTTTCGGTTATTCTTCCCATTTACATAAATTTTTTATCAAAGTCGTTGGCATCTAATGTCACCAAAACCGGTCTGTTACTTGGCGACACACTAGGTTCTTTACAAGCAAACAATTGGTGTACTAAATGCAATTGTGCTTCTTGCTTTAAAGGTGTCCCCGTTTTTACCGCCATATTTTTTGCCATGCTTTTTGCCAATAAATCATTTTGGCTAAAGCCTGCATCTGGCACTTCTTCTTTAATATCTTTTACTAATTGCGTTAACACATTTTCAACTTGACTTTCAGCTATTGAAACAGGGATACCACTAATTTCAACGCTTCCATTTTTTATTTCTGAAAAAACAAAACCCGTATGCTCCAATTGCTCTTTTAAATCTTCCAAAAAGACCAAATCAGGATTTGAAAAATTTAATTGCAACGGAAATAACAGTTGCTGACTTACTGCTTCCTGCACAGTAATATTTTTCAATAATTCTTCGTATAAAATACGTTGGTGTGCCAAATGTTGATGTACCACTAACATTCCGCTTTTAATCGGGCTGATGATGTATTTATTCTGAAGCTGAAACGTGACCCGTAAGTTTTCTTCTTGATCGGTTTCAAAGAGACTTCCAGAAACTTCCTCGCTTTCAAATTCAATGCTTTCATTTTTATCTACTGTTGCAGTTTCATCATGTAAGCCTGTGTACAACGACTCCCAAGAAGCCGATGTTTTTTTCTCTCGCTTAAAAGGAAACGTTATGTTTTTTTGTTTTGGCTCACCCCTAAAAGGGTTAAAGTCTCTATCTACATCAATAGTTGGCGCAACAGGTGATTTTTTACTGTATTCGTAAGGTGTATCAAAGCCTGTATCTTTTTCAAAATCAAGAACTGGAGCAATACTAAACTGTCCTAAACTATGTTTAATAGTCGCTCGAAGCATCGCATAGATAGCATGCTCATCGTCAAATTTAATTTCAGTTTTTGTGGGATGTATGTTTATATCGATGCTTTTGGTATCAACTTCTAAAAACAAAAAATACCCTGGATTGGCCCCGTCTTTTAATAAGCCTTCAAAAGCAGTATTAACTGCGTGATGTAAGTAAGAGCTCTTTATAAAACGGTTGTTAACGAAGAAGAACTGTTCGCCCCTGCTTTTTTTGGCGTACTCTGGCTTAATTACAAATCCGTTTATTTTTAGCATTTCGGTTTCTTCAGAAACGGGAACGAGTTTTTCGTTCATTTTATTTCCGAAGATATTTACAATGCGCTGTCTTTCGTTGCTAGAGGGAAGGTTAAAAACATCGCTTCCGTTGTGCAACATTAAAAACTCTATTTGCGGATGAGCCAAAGCAACCCGATGAAACTCATCGATAATATGCCGGGTTTCTACATTGTTACTTTTTAAAAAATTGCGGCGCGCGGGAATGTTATAAAACAGGTTTTTTACTGAAATTGTCGTGCCTTTGGTGACCACTTCGGGTTCTTGCTCGGTCACTTCGCTGCCTTCAATGGTAATTTTCGTGCCAATTTCAGCAGCTTCGGTTTTGGTTTTGAGCTCTACATGAGCAATTGCGGCAATAGATGCCAAAGCTTCGCCACGAAATCCTTTAGTGTGCAGATTAAAAAGATCGTCTGCCGATTTTATTTTTGAAGTTGCATGCCGTTCAAAGCTTAACCGGGCATCGGTCGTGCTCATCCCAATACCGTTGTCAATTACTTGGATGAGTGTTTTACCGGCATCTTTTACCACTAACTTTATGGAGGTTGCTTGTGCATCAATTGCATTTTCCAATAATTCTTTTACCACAGAGGCTGGGCGCTGTACCACTTCTCCCGCTGCTATTTGATTGGCGACGTGATCCGGTAAAAGTTGAATGATGTCGGTCATTGGCTTTAATAGAAAATTGACAGGTCAAAATCGATGATATAGAGGAAAAGAAGAATTAAGACGGCTATTATTATCAAAATAGTAGAGTTAAAAGCACCATTATTACGATTGCGACTTTTTAATCTTACGTTTTTCCACTGTCCGCTAAAATCACTTTCATTAAAAGTATCTGCATACGCATCAATTTTAGTAGCATGTTTTCCTTCTGAAATTTCTTCTTTTCCCTTATAATAACGCGGTGTATAGTTAAAACGGTTATTACCTTTTAACTTTTTTATAATTGTAAATTTTATTGGCCCCATAACGTATTTCAAATATAATAAATTAAGGCTGTTTAAACAGTTAAAAGCCTTACCAATTAAATAAACAATATCTATACCAAAAACTTCGCATTGCTTATTGATAGTATCAGATATTAACAAAGATTTGATGCTTTGTCAAATATTAAGCTGTCTCGATTTTTTTTAGAAAACTAAAACTTAGCATCTTCACGAAGCTGGGCCATTTTTATAGCAGCTATGGCAGCTTCACTTCCTTTATTGCCGTGTTTACCACCGCTACGGTCTATGGATTGTTGCATATTATTATCGGTAAGCACACAGAAAATAACAGGGATGTCGCTTTGCACATTAAGGTCTTTTATGCCCTGGGTTACGCCATCGCACACAAAATCGAAGTGTTTTGTCTCGCCTTGAATTACACTGCCAATGGCAATGACGGCATCGAGCATATCGTAGCTTTGCTGCATTTTTTTACAGCCATAAATTAACTCGAAACTTCCAGGGACGTTCCAGCGGACTATATTTTCTTTTACGCCACCACAATCTAAAATAGCATCGAAAGCACCTTGAAACAAACCTTCGGTTATATTGTCATTCCATTCTGAAACAACAATCCCAAACCGAAAGTTCTTCGCGTTTGGGATTGTTGCTTTATCATAATGTGATAAATTTTTATTTTCTGTTGCCATACTACTGCATTGATTCAGCTTGACCTACATAAAGATCTGCTTTTTTAGCTTCTTGAGAATTAGGATACTCTTCAGTAATTTGTTTTAAATGCTTTAAAGCAACATCTTGCTTGCCTATCTGCAACGCAGTAATTCCTGCTTTTAAAAGAAAGCGAGGTGTCGTAAGTTCGTTATTTCGCATCGTAGCCGCTTCTTCGTAATATTTAAGTGCTTCATCATTTTGCTCTAATTGTACAAAAGCATCACCAATAGCTCCTTTCGAGATAGGTGCCAACATATCATCATCACTACTAAAGTTGTCTAAATGGTCAATAGCTTCTTGATATTTTTGAGTATTCAAATATGCCATTCCTGCATAATAGTTAGCAAGGTTTCCAGCATCTGTGCTTCCGTAGTTATCGATGATATCAATAAAGCCGTACTTACCTTCACCGCCATTAAGTGCTAAATTATAGAGAGAATCTTTGGCTTCGGCAGTAAGCGCCATCTCGTAATAAGACTGTGCTTGAAACATTTCGTTCATCGCTTCAGCTTCTTTTGGTTTTTGGATAAACTGCTCATATGCAAGGTAAGCAAGTACACAGATTGCAATTGCACCCACTATACCTAAAATGTAATTCTGGTTCTTTTCAACCCATGCTTCTGTTCTCGAAGCTCCCTGATCTAAGGTACTAAATACCTCTGCTGTTGTGCTTTCTTCTTCTATTGCCTCTTGCTTTTCAGCTTTGGTCTTAGGTTTGTATCCGCGTTTTTTGTACGTTGCCATAGTCTTGGTTTAATGATGGGCAAAAATAAAATTTTTAATGGAATTTAAAAGGGAATTTATTTAGTATTTTATAATATTTTGTGTTAGTTTTTTCAGAATTTTGTTGAAGAACGATCAAGTTATACAAAAATACGCAACTTGCTCATATTTATGGTTTTAGAAACACTTTCCTTACTCAATTATAAAAATTTTGACGCTATCACATTTCAGATGGACCCAAAAATTAACTGTTTTACGGGTCATAATGGAGTGGGAAAGACAAATGTGCTTGATGCAATTTATCATCTTTCCTTCGGAAAAAGCTATTTTAACCCTATTACCAGCCAAAACATAAAACACGATGCCGATTTCTTTGTAGTTGAAGGGAATTATGAGAAAAATGACCGCCAAGAAAAAATAATCGTGAGTGCCAAGCAAGGCCAGAAGAAAATGATAAAACGCAATGGGAAGGCCTATGAAAAATTCAGTGAACATATTGGGTTTTTACCGTTGGTTATCATTTCGCCGGCAGATCGCGACCTTATTATAGAAGGTAGCAGCACTAGGCGGAAATTTATGGACGGCGTGATTTCGCAAGGCGATTCGCAATACCTCAACACCTTATTAAAGTATAACAAAACTTTGGCGCAGCGTAATTCGCTTTTAAAATATTTTGCCGCCAACAATACGTTTAATCAAGACACACTTTCCATTTACAATGAACAACTCCACGAGTTTGGGACGCTTATCTACGGAAAACGAGCTGCTTTTTTAGAAGAGTTTACCCCTATTTTCCTAAATCGATATAAATCAATAAGCAGTGGAAACGAAACGGTAGGATTGGAATATAAGAGTCAGTTAAAAGAAAATGATCTATTAACTTTATTGAAAGAAAATATCAGCAAAGATAAAATTACACAATACACCAATTTCGGAATCCACAAAGACGACCTTGTTTTTGAAATTGATGGTCATCCCATTAAGAAATTCGGCTCGCAAGGACAGCAAAAATCGCATTTGATTGCTTTAAAGTTAGCACAATTCGATTTTATAAAAGCGCAAAGCAATGTAAATCCTATTTTATTATTGGATGATATTTTTGATAAACTAGATGAGCAACGTGTTGAGCACATTATAAAATTGGTTGACGATGAAAATTTCGGTCAATTGTTTATTAGTGATACTCACGCAGACCGAACTGAAGCCGTAATTAAAAAAGTGCACCAAACCTATAAGATGTTTGCGTTGTAATTAAATTTCAGAAAATATGTTGAAAAAAAACCTATTCATATTACTTACTGTTTTCATTGTAGCGTGTTCACAACAATCATCAGATGAACAGCTACAAAACCTTCCTGGTTATTGGGAAATTGAATCAGTAGAATTCCCTGACGGAACTGAAAAGGAATACAATATTAGCACGACTATCGATTTTATTGAATTGAAAAACGGAGAAGGAATTCGAAAAAAAGTGAATCCACAATTAGATGGTACTTTTAAAGTAAGCAAAGATGCCGAAACTTTTACTCCTAAAATAGAGCAAGATAGCTTGCAGCTATATTACAAAACTCCTTTCGATACTTGGAAAGAAACTGTTTTATTAGCTAAAGACAGCACATTGCACGTGTTAAACAAGGACGGAAACATCTATAAGTATAAAAAGTTCAGTACCTTTAATTTTAGCGAATAACCCACAAAAAGACCAATTTTGGCTAGAAGAAATAAAGAAGAAAGCACGTTAGGTGATGTAATAAAGGATTTTATAGAAGCCAATAGATTACAGAAAGGACTGGATAAAGTTTCGGTTAAAGAAGCTTGGCATGCCGTTATGGGTAGTGCTATTTCAAACTATACAACTGCTATAAAATTAGATAGAGAAGTTTTGTACGTGCAGTTAAGCTCTTCGGTATTGCGGGAAGAATTAAGTTATGGCAAAGAAAAAATATTAAAGTTGGTCAATGAAGAACTAGGGAAAGACCTCATTAAAAAAATAATACTTCGATAAAAATCGCTTGATTTGAGGTCTTGCCTTTTAAAATTTATTAAATTTATCGTAGAGAGCTTATTATGAAGACAATAAAATTGGAAGTCAGCAATAAAGTTTACACCAAAATACTTTGGTTGTTAAAGCAGTTTAAACCTGAAGAGGTTAGGGTTGTTCAAGAGAAAGAGTCTATAAAGAAATACCTTTCCGAAGAACTTTCTTCCATAGAAAAAGGAAGTTCCAGCTTTCTTACTGTTGAAGAATTAGATCAATTATTGGAAGAGCGAATTTCTAAACATGAAAATTAAAGTCCTCAAAAGCTTTTCATTAAAATTAGCAGATCAAGTTGAATATATTGCAGAAGATAAACCCCAAGCTGCAAGAAAATTTAAAAAGGACATCTTAAAAACAATCAAAGAACTTGAAGCGTTACCCTATAAGCACAGAAAATCTATTTATTTTGATGATGAGAATATTAGGGATTTAGTTTTCAAAGGCTATACAATTGTTTACAGAGTTAAGCCAAAAGAAGAGTGTATTGAAGTTTTTGGGCTGCTAAAATATGAAGATAAGTTATAAAAAAAAGCCGCTTTGCAGCGGCTTTTGCAATTAAATAAAGTTACCAATTTAAAAAATCTCTCTTCCCGCAAAGTGGAATTGACTTTCAATTTCAGCATTTTCATCGCTATCACTTCCGTGAACGGCGTTTTCGCCAATAGAAGCAGCATATAATTTACGGATAGTTCCTTCAGCAGCATCTTCTGGATTTGTTGCTCCAATCAACGTACGGAAATCTTCTACAGCATTTTCTTTTTCCAATACAGCAGAAACGATAGGACCACGTGTCATGTATTCAACCAATTCACCAAAGAAAGGACGTTCTTTGTGAATAGCGTAAAATTCCTCAGCATCAGCTGTAGTCATTTGTGTTAATTTCATCGCTACGATTTTAAAACCAGAAGCGGTTATTTTTTCAAGAATAGCCCCAATGTGTCCTTTTTCCACACTATCAGGCTTTAACATTGTAAACGTTCTATCTGTTCTCATGGTGTTTTAAATTTTGTGCAAAAGTAGCTAAATACAACATAAAAACAAGTAATTTACAATAGTTTAATATTGCTGAATAAATTCTTCATATAAAACATTGTTTTCACCTCTTATTTGGTAGGTAACTTTCTCATTAGCAAAGTCAAAATTTAACACTCCAAAGTTTAATTGCTTGGTTCCTTCTCCTACTCTATACGGGTTGTTGTCCATAGGTGTTCCCGGCCATGTGTGTGTTAATCCACTACTTGTAAAATCGACCAATGGATCTTCTAAACCGGGTACTTTTGTTACAGAAACTTCGGCATGATGGCGATCGCCACTAAGTATTAAAATATTTTTGGCTTTTGCATTTTTTAAAGTTTTGTACATTTTTTTTACTTCAGAAGGATGATTAGCCCATTTTTCAAATCCATGTTTGTCACTTAAAAATTGTATGCTACTTACAATCACGGTAAAATCGGCCGCGTCATCTTTCAGTTCATTTTCAAACCATTTCCATTGTTCGGCTCCTAAAATGCTTCCGCCCTCGCCTTCTTGCCAAGGTACATAGCGTTCATATTCATTTTTAGGATTGGGGTTAACCTTTAAAGGTCCACGAAAATAGCGCGTATCTAACAAAATTACCTTTATGTTTCCAGCATCGGTTGTAAAGGTTTCCGCATGGTAAACCCCTTCTTTTTTTCTTCTTGGATCATCTTTCGGAAGGTTTAAAAAGTCTAAAAAAACTTGTTGTGCTTCTTCTTTTTTAAACCATTCTTTCCCTGCATCATTTTTTCCGTAATCATGATCATCCCATGTTCCTATAATATCTGTATTTTTTGCTAACTCTTGATAGCCAGGATTGGTTTTTTGCTTCTCATAATCTGAAGCCATTTTTTCCATATCATCCGTATCGGAATAGACATTATCTCCTCCCCAAATAAATAAGTCAGGCTGAGTATTTATAATAGGTTGCCAAAGAGGTTGTTCTCGATCTTGATCACTACAACTTGCAAAAACCATGGTAAAGGGTTCGTTGTTTTTTTCTGAAGAAACAACTTGCTTCGTTTCTTTACAACTTGCAAGTATTAGAAGCAATAGAACAAAAAGTGTTTTTTTCATCGTAGAAGTTATTTGAGGTTCAAAAATAAAGAAACTATTAAAGTTACATGTTATTAAATTGTATCTTCGCAGGATATGAACACCGAAATTACCGAACAAGTAAAAAAACTACTTGCCTCACCACAAAAAATTGTTGTTGTTGGCCATAAAAACCCCGACGGAGATGCAATTGGTTCTTGCTTAGGTTTATCTTTTTTCTTAAACAGATTAGGCCATAAAGCAGACGTAATCATGCCCAATGATTTTCCTGATTTTCTAAAATGGCTTCCCGGATGTGATGACATAATCATACACGATAAAGACACCGATAAAAGCATTGAAACAATAAACAACGCAAGTTTAATCTTTACCTTAGATTTTAATGCGTTAAACCGCACTGGAAACATGGGACAGTTTCTGGAAGATTGCGATGCCAAATTTATTATGATTGACCATCATCAAGAACCTGAAGACTATCCACTTGTAACTTATAGCGATCCTTCTATGAGTTCTACAAGCGAAATGGTCTATCATTTTATAGATGCTATGGACGAGCTAGGAGCTCTTTGTTTAGAAGTTTCTACACATTTATACACCGGAATTATGACCGATACCGGTTCGTTTCGATTTCCGTCTACCACCGCAAAAACGCACCGTGTAATTGCTCATTTGATAGAAATGGGAGCCAACAACTCGAAAATACACGAGAACATTTATGATGTAAACAGCCCTGACCGTATGAAGTTATTGGGTGTAGCCTTAAAAAATTTGAACATTCTGCCAGACTACAATACGGCATACATTACACTTTCTCAAAAAGAGCTAGACAAACACAACTTTAAAAAAGGCGATACCGAAGGATTTGTAAATTATGCACTATCCATAAAAGGAGTGAAATTTGCAGTTATATTTATTGAAAACAAGCAAGATAAAATTATAAAGATGTCGTTGCGCAGTAAGGGTGATTTTTCAGTAAATACATTAGCCCGCGAACATTATAACGGCGGTGGGCACACCAATGCAGCTGGGGGCAGAAGTACGCTTTCGTTACCAAAAACCATTAGTGAATTTATTAGTATATTGCCTCAATATAAAAATGAACTTACAGATGCTTTATAAAATAGTTTCTTTTTACATTTTCTTGCTTGTTGCTTTTTCATGTAAAAGCCCAGAGGCCCGGCGGCCAGTACAGCAATCTTCCGGTACTTTTATACAAGAATCTGCACAACGCAACAAAGCATTGTATGATGAGGAGAAAGAACACATTCAAAAAATAATTGATGCTGATACAACCAAAGATTACATTGCTTCAGATAGTGGATTTTGGTATTATTATAATACCAAAGACAGTATTGTAGAGCCTAAGCCTAAATTAGGTGATGATGTTACATTTACCTATGATGTTAAAGAGTTATCTGGCAAAACAATTCTTTCAAAAGAAGAAACTGGTTTACAACGCTATAAAGTGGACCAGACGAATCAAGATTTGATTTCTGGAATACGTGATGGCATAAAGCTCATGCAAGAAGGCGAAACCATCACGTTTATATTTCCTTCGTATAAAGCATTTGGATATTATGGAATAGAAAGTAAATTAGGCACCAACATACCTATTAAAAGTACCGTAACCCTAAAAACAATCAAACAAAACCAAGAAAATTAAAAGTACCCATGAAAAAATTCACGTTATTATTTTTATTAATATCCTTAGCTTTTGTAGCATGTAAAAGCAAGTATCCTGATTTAAAAGACGGTGTGTATGCAGAGTTTGTAACCAATAAAGGAACCTTTGTTGCAAAGTTATACAACGAGCAAACGCCATTAACCGTAGCCAATTTTGTTTCTTTGGCAGAGGGCACCAATGGAATGGTAGACTCTATTTATAAAGGAAAAAAGTTTTATAACGGATTAACATTTCACCGTGTAATCAAAGATTTTATGATTCAAGGTGGAGACCCAGAAGGTACCGGCCAGGGAAATCCTGGTTACCGCTTTCCTGACGAAATTGTAGATTCATTAAAACACGACAAGAAAGGGATTCTATCTATGGCCAATTCGGGTCCAGCAACTAATGGAAGTCAGTTTTTCATTACGTTAAAACCAACCCCTTGGTTAGATGGTCGTCATACTGTTTTTGGTGAAATAGTAGAAGGGCAGGCAGTAGTAGACTCCATTGGTAATGTTGAAACTACAAAACCCGGAGACAAACCTAAAGACTCTATCTTTATGAAAGAGGTAAATATCATTAACAAAGGTAATGCGAAGGTATCTCACTTTACGGAGCAAATGGAAGAAATTGAACGTAAAAAGAAAGAAAAAGAAGAGCGTATTGCCAAAGTTGCAAAAAAGAAAGCCTTAGAGTTTGACGAACTTCGTGAGAAAGCTGAAGAATTACCTTCAGGAATTAAAATTTATTACAATAAAAAAGGAGAAGGGGAAAAACCAAAAGAAGGCAGTAAAATATTAATGAACTATGCCGGCTATTTTGATGATGGGCGTTTATTTGATTCTAACATTCTAGAGGTTTCAGAACAGTATGAAAATGTCGATGAAGCGCGAAAAGCTGCTCAACAATATAAACCAGTTGAAGCACAATACAGCACCGAAGCTAGATTAGTTCCCGGTTTTAGAGAGGGCTTGCTAGAATTAAGTGTAGGTGATAAAGCGACAGTATTTATCCCATCACACTTAGGGTATGGTCAACGAGGTTACCCACCGTTAATTCCTGGTAACGCTGATTTAATTTTCGAACTGGAATTAGTAGATGTTGTAGAATAAACAACAATTTATAACACACAAAAAAAGCCTCTTGATGTATTTCAAGAGGCTTTTTTTATAGTAAAAAGACGTTTTATTTCTTCGGAATCCGTTTTAACGCTTCCAAAACAAACTTCCAGTATTTTTGTGCAGAAGAAATACTTGCTCGCTCATCTGGTGAGTGTGCCCCGCGAATGGTTGGCCCAAATGATATCATTTCCATTTCAGGGTAATTCTGACCCAAAATACCACATTCCAATCCAGCGTGGCACGCAGCAACTTCTGCGCGTTCGCCATTCATTTCTTCATATAAAGAATCCAATAACTTTACGATGGAACTTTCCATATTCGGTGCCCAACCTGGGTATTCGCCAGAAAATTCTACTTTAAAGCCTGCCATTTCAAAAACAGCTTGCAACGTATTAGCCAAATCATCTTTTGAAGATTCTACCGAAGAGCGGGTTAAACACAACACTTCAATGTTTCCTTTTTCAACCGTGATTTTAGCAATGTTATTAGAAGTTTCAACTAAATCTTCAATCTCTGGACTCATTCTATACACACCATTATGTGCCGCGTAGATAGCTTGAATAAATTCTTTTTGAGAAGCACCATCCATCACCTTTTTTGATACTTCAGAATTTTTTTCCGTAGTAATTGATAATTCTGGCTCTAAGTTTTTATATTCTTCTTTTATTTTATTGGTTATCGTTTCAACTTCAGCTTTAAAGGCATCCATTTTATCTGAAGTAACAGCTACAACAGCGACACTTTCCCTAGGAATTGCATTACGCAAACTACCTCCGGCAACTGATGCTATATGAATAAAATCCTGTGTGGTATATAAAACGCGGTTCATTAATTTATTGGAGTTGCCCAATCCTTTAATAATATCCATTCCACTGTGACCGCCACGTAATCCTTTTACAGTAATAGTAACCATTTCAGTATTGGAAGGTGCTTCTTTTTCAGAATACGTTTTAGTCGCTGTAATATCTACACCACCGGCACAGCCTACTCCTATTTCATCATCCTCTTCAGTATCTAGGTTTAAAAGAATATCACCTTGTAATATCCCGCCTTTTAATCCTTTGGCACCCGTCATCCCTGTTTCTTCATCTATCGTGAATAAAGCCTCTAATGCAGGATGCTCAATAGTATTACTTTCTAAAATTGCCATAATCGTGGCAACTCCCAATCCATTATCGGCCCCAAGAGTTGTTCCTTTAGCACGAACCCAATCGCCGTCTACGTACATATCGATTCCCTGAGTATCAAAGTCAAACTCGGTATCGTTGTTTTTTTGATGTACCATATCTAAATGCGATTGCATAACGATTGGTTTTCTATCTTCCATTCCTTCAGTAGCAGGTTTACGGATAATCACATTCCCTACTTCATCTTCAATGGTTTCCAGATTTAATTTTTTACCAAAATCTTTCATAAAAGCGATAACACGTTCCTCCTTTTTTGAAGGTCGCGGTACGGCGTTTAAATCGGCAAATTTGTTCCAAAGTTCTTTAGGTTCTAAGTCTCTTATTTCTTCGTTCATAGTAATTTCTGTGTTAAAAACGCAAAATTAAGGTTTTAGAGTCGTATTAAAAATTATGCGGTAACCAATTTACTTTGTATGTTTGAGGGATGCGGCAAAAACGGACACAGCTTATTCTAACTCTCCTATTATTGGTTCAGATTTTTGCACTGCAACTACTGAAGTATTTCCCAGAATTTGTAGAAAAATATTACAGTTTAGGTATCTACCCTATTATTACAAAAACGTCTCGGTATCTGTTTGGTTGGGTGCCGTTTTCGGTCGGGGATTTGTTTTATGTACTAATTTCCGTTGTAGCCTTACGTTGGATTTACTTTAATTTTGAAAGACTTTGGAAACAACCGCTTAGTTTCTTCTTGGATATTACAGCAGCGGTTTCAATTGTTTATTTTATGTTTCACATGCTTTGGGGTTTTAACTATTATCGCTTACCAATACACAAATCCATTGGCATTGAAGCCGATTATACTACGGAAGAACTTGTTGAAACCACCAAACGCTTAATTGCAAAATCGAACCAAATGCACAGGCAATTGGGGTATGCTGATAGTGTAAAAATTGATTTACCGTTTACACAACAAGAAGTCTTTGATATTTCAGATAATGGGTACAAAAACTTGGAAGCACAATTTTCGAAATTAGAATATTCACCGAAAAGCATTAAAAAAAGCGGCTGGAGTTTAGGGTTGACCTATATGGGATACAGCGGTTATTTAAACCCATTTTCGGGCGAAGCACAGGTAAACAACCTTATTAAAACCTATAAGTTTCCAGTGGTAAGTTGTCATGAACAAGCCCACCAAATAGGCTATGCCGCTGAAAATGAAGCTAATTTTATTGCCACCTTGGCCACTTTAAACAGTGATGACAAGTTTATACAATATTCGGGGTATATTTTTGCTTTGCGTTACTGTGTTAACGAAATTGCCCGACGCGATATGGACACCTATAACAATCTGCTTACAACCATCAATCCCGGAATTTTAGCCAGTTACAAGGAAATGCGTGATTTTTGGTCAAGCTACGAGAATCCGTTTGAGGTATTTTCGAAACATTTTTATAATTACTTTTTAAAGGCCAACAACCAATCGAAAGGCATAATGAGCTACAATTACATGGTTGCGTTGGTTGTAAATTATTTTGAAGACAAACCTTTTTAAAACTCTTAACGCTTTGTTAAAATTAAGTGTAAACTATCAAAATGTAACAAGTACATATATCTTTAGAAATCTAAAAAATTAAAAACAAGCATTAATGAGAAAAATTACGTTCCTCCTCATTTGTTGTTTTTTTTCATCCTTTATTTTCGCTCAGGAATATTTCCCGAAAAATGATGGAGTAAAAGAACAAAACAACAACTACACAGCGTTTACAAATGCAACCTTATTTGTAACCCCTTCTGAAAAAATTAAAAACGGAATCCTCCTTATCCAAGATGGAAAAGTAGTCGCTTCAGGAAAATCAATCGATATTCCTGAAAACTCCATAATAATTGACTTAAAAGGGAAGCATATCTATCCTTCTTTTATAGATCCCTACACTAATTTTGGGGTCAAAGAGCCCAAAAAAGCGGAACGAAATGGCCGTTCTGCTCAGTACAAACCATCTAGGGAGGGTTTTTATTGGAACGACCACATTAAACCAGAACAAAACGCCATTGATGATTTTAAATATGATAAAAAACTGGCAAAAGAGTTGCGCAACCTTGGATTTGGTACAGTAAACACACTACAAATGGATGGTATTGCCCGAGGATCTGGGGTTTTGGTGACTTTAAATGACGAGGAAGGCGATGCCAAACGAATTTTAGACGATGCCTTTGGACAGTATTTTTCTTTTGAGAAAAGTGTTGCAAGCCGTCAAAGTTATCCAACTTCGTTAATGGGAGCAATGGCATTGCTACGCCAAATGCACCACGATGCCGATTGGTACAGCAAAGGAAATATTGCAACTAAAGACCGTTCGTTAGAAGCCTTTCTTGAAAACAAAAACAAAATTGCTTTTTTTGAAGCAGGTAGCAAAAGCAACAACCTACGCGCCGATAAAATTGGGGATGAATTTAATGCAAACTACATTATAGTTGGCGGTGGAGATGAGTATGAAATGATTACTGAAACTAAAGCGACACAATCAAAATTTATCATTCCAATAAATTTTCCTGAAGCTTACGATGTTAGCAATCCCTATGCAGCAAAATATATTTCTTTGGCCGATATGCGCGACTGGAATCAAGCACCTATGAACCCAAGAGTGCTTTCAGAAAATGGTGTACAATTCGCATTGACAACCTACGAGTTGGAGAAACCAAAAGAATTTACGGAAAAACTTAAAAAAGCCTTTGAATATGGATTTGATAAAACAAAAGCATTAGCTTCACTAACAACGGTTCCAGCAGAGTTGTTAGGTAAAAGTGACCAAATAGGTTCACTTAAACCGGGCCGCTACGCTAATTTTTTAATCACTTCTGGCGAAATTTTCGATGAAGAAACCACACTTTATGAAAACTGGGTTCAAGGAAATAAAAATGTAATCAATACAAAAGATCAAAAAGATATTCGTGGTAATTATAAAATCACATCCGGCGGAAAAACCTACGATGTTGCCATTACCGGTGATGTTGCAAAGCCTAAGGCTAAAGTAAAAGCTGGTGAAATAGAATATCCTTCAAAAATGGATTATTCTGAAAACTGGGTTACGCTTTCTTTTATGGATGAAAAAACAAATGAAGTCTTTAGAACTACTGGAATTGTCCCTAAACAGGGAGATGATTTCTCAGGAAAATTGGTAGCCCCAGATGGCAGCGAGTCAGATTTTACAGCGGTTAGACAAAAAGGGAGTGCTTCAAAAGAAGATTCAGAAAAGAAAAAAGACAAAACTGAAAAGCCAGAGATTGTACCAATTACCTACCCCAACATTGGATATGGTTATACAAACAAACCAAAACAGGAAGATGTACTGTTTAAAAATGCAACGGTTTGGACCAGCGAAGATGCAGGTGTTCTCAAAAACACTGATGTTTTGGTAAAAGATGGTAAAATCGTTGAAATAGGGACAGATTTACGAGCGGGCGGAGCTAAAACCATAGATGCCACGGGCAAACACCTCACAGCGGGGATAATTGATGAACACTCACATATTGCAGCATTAGCTATTAATGAAGCTGGACAAAACTCTTCTGCCGAAGTAACCATAGAAGATGTTGTAGATCCAGAAGATATCGGTATTTATAGAAACCTTGCCGGGGGTGTTACTTCCATTCAGATTTTGCACGGTTCTGCCAATCCAATTGGTGGACGTTCGGCAATTATTAAAATGAAATGGGGTGAAAATGCAGATGGTCTTATCTACGACAATTCACCAAAGTTTATAAAATTCGCTTTGGGGGAAAATGTAAAACAGTCTAACTGGCAAAGTTTTAACCGTTTTCCACAAACACGAATGGGCGTTGAGCAAGTATATACCAATTACTTTAACCGTGCTAAGGAATACGACGCTAAAAAGAAAAGTGGACAAGCCGTTCGCTATGATGAAGAATTAGAGGTTTTAGCTGAAATTTTAAATGGTGAACGTTTTATTAGCTGTCATTCATACGTACAAAGTGAAATTAATATGCTGATGAAAGTTGCCGAAAAATTCGATTTCCGAATAAATACTTTTACCCACATTCTTGAAGGCTATAAAGTAGCCGACAAAATGAAAGAACACGGTGTAGGAGGTTCTACCTTTAGCGATTGGTGGGCTTATAAGTATGAGGTAAATGACGCCATTCCGTACAATGCATCTATTATGAACAGCCAAGGAGTTACCGTAGCTATTAATAGTGACGATAGCGAAATGAGCCGTCGTTTAAATCAAGAGGCCGCCAAAAGTGTAAAGTATGGCGGTATGGGCGAAGAAGAAGCTTGGAACATGGTTACCATTAACCCTGCAAAACTACTTCACTTAGACGATCGAACTGGTAGTATTAAAGAAGGAAAGGATGCTGATTTGGTGTTGTGGAGCGACAATCCCCTCTCAGTATATGCAAAAGCAGAGAAAACATTGATTGAAGGTACTACCTATTTTGACCTTGAGAAAGACAAAGAAAAAAGAAATGCTATTAAAAAAGAACGCAATAAATTAGTAAAGATGATGCTGGCTGAAAAACAGAACGGTGGAAAAACTAAGCCACCAAAAGGAAAAGATAAACGCGAATTTCATTGTGAAACCATAAACTAAGCAACCATGAACGTAATACATAAAATAGCCACTCTTGTTGTTGTGTTAGCCACATCGGTAGGCTTTGCACAACAAACCCCGGCACCTAAACAAACACAGGCCATTACAATTAAAGGGGCAACCGCCCATATTGGTAATGGTTCTATTATTGAAAACAGTACAATCGTTTTTGAAGACGGAAAAATAAGTGACATAGGCACTAATATAGCTTCAAAAGGAAAAGTAATTGACGCTTCAGGTAAGCATGTATATCCGGGTATCATCGCTCCCGTTTCCACTTTAGGGCTTGGAGAAATTGATGCCGTACGCCCTACAATTGATGACGATGAAATTGGCGAAATGATTCCGAATATCCTTAGTTTAATAGCCTATAATGCCGAAAGCAAGATAGTTGAAAGCATGCGCCCTAATGGCGTTCTTTTAGCGCAAGTTACACCACAAGGCGGACGTATTTCGGGAACTTCATCCATTGTGCATTTAGATGCTTGGAACTGGGAAGATGCAGCTGTTAAGACTGACGATGGCATCCACATGAATTGGCCAAACAGCTTTCGTCGAGGTCGCTGGTGGTTAGGAGAACCAAGAGGATACAAGCCTAACAAGGAGTATGCGAAAGATATTGATGATGTGAGTAATTTCCTTGTAAATGCCAAAGCCTATAAAAACACAAAAAAACAACCAATGAATGAAGCTTTTAAGGCAATGAAAGGATTGTTTGATGGTTCAAAGACTTTGTTTATCAATGCTGACGGGGAAAAAGAAATAATCGATGCCGTTACAACCGCTAAGGAGCAAGGTGTTAAAAACGTTGTTATTGTTGGCGGGTACGAAGCCCATAAAATCACCAATTTCTTAAAGAAAAATGATATTTCAGTACTTGTAAGACGCGTTCATACCACTCCAGAACGGGAAGATGACGATTACGATTTGCCTTACAGACTGCCTAAGTTATTAGCCGATGCCGGCGTTATGGTTGCCTTACAAGCAAATGGGCAAATGGAACGTATGAACACCCGTAACTTGGCATTTTACGCCGGGCACCTAGTGGGTCAAGGAATGGACAAAGAAAAAGCATTACAGTTAATTACTGGAAATACAGCAAAAATATTAGGCATCGACGATTCCTACGGAACATTGGAAAAAGGCAAAAGCGCTACATTGTTTATTTCAGAAGGCGATGCGCTGGATATGCGTACAAATATATTGACCCACGCTTTTATTGATGGGCGGAATGTTTCATTAGAAACTCACCAAACCGAACTTTGGAAACGGTATATGGAGAAGTATGAAGGGGAATAAATAGATACAAGATCGCTTCGCTATTAGATTATAGAATATAGACTTTTCATGATAATGAAAAATAGTAAGTAATTTAAAGTAAGAAGTCGGAAAACGATAAAAACATCTTTTTTGAAAGCTAACAGTAAAATTATTATTCTGACAATTTCAATCATTGTTTTTCTTTTTTTAAGCGGAGTGGTTGTTTATAAATTTTATAAGGGAGTGAATAATTTAATACCGAATAAAAAAGCTTCTGAATTTTACCGAGAAGACAACTATTCTGGAATCGTTTCAGCAAAATATATAGACAGTCTTCAACATAATTATAGAACAATTGTAGTTAAAAGAGGTAATAAAACACAAAAAGTTCTATTTGATCATGAAAATGGAGGCTTTTTTGAGTTAGTTAAGGTTGGCGATTCTTTATTTAAAAAGAAAGACACTTTGGATATTAGGCTTAAAAGCAAAAGCTTGGATACAATAATTCGATTACAAATATATGATGGCAACTGAGGTCTATACTCTATTATCCATATTCTATAGTCAAAAAAAGACCTTTTAGCCCAACTTTCCCTTACCAAACAATAATATCGTTCATAAAAAGTTATATTTTTACCGAAAACTATCGTTAATGAAGTATGTTTATGGATTGGCAATACTTGCTTGCCTCGTTTTATGGAGTTCCTGCCGAAATGATTTTGAAAGTGTCCCTAGTACTGGAAACCTTGAGTTTTCAAGAGATACCGTCTATCTAGACACTGTTTTCACCAATATCGGCTCTAGCACGTACAACCTAAAAGTGTATAACCGAAGTGATGAAGATGTAAGCATTCCAACTATACAATTAGCCAATGGCGAGACCTCTAACTATCGTCTAAATGTAGATGGAATCCCTGGAAAATCGTTTCAGGATATACAGGTATTGGCCAAGGACAGTATTTTTATCTTTATTGAAACAACGGCCGATATTGGGACACTCCCAACCGATGAAACCAATTTTTTATATACAGACCAATTACAATTTGATACAGGTGGAAACCAACAAAATGTAGAGCTTGTTACTTTAATTCAAGATGCCGTGTTTCTGTTTCCCGAACAATTGGGTGATGGCATAGTTGAAACACTAAACTTAGGCACCGACGGAGAAGGGAATGATATTTTAATTGAAGGCTTCTTTTTGGATGATAACGAACTGACCTTCACCAACGAAAAACCTTATGTTATTTATGGATACGCAGCTGTTCCACCACAAAAAACACTCAATGTAGAAGCTGGGGCACGTGTCCATTTTCACGCTAGTAGCGGAATTTTAGTGGCCAATACCGGCTCCATAAAAGCAAACGGCGAACCCAGTAACGACCCTGAATTATTAGAAAACGAAATTATTTTTGAAGGAGACCGTTTAGAGCCTGCTTTTGCCGATGTACCCGGACAATGGGGTGCCATTTGGATGACATCGGGAAGTACCGACAACGAATTTAAACACACGACCATTAAAAACGGAACTGTGGGGCTTTTAATGGATGATAATGACGGAGATGAAACCTTAAGACTTGAAAATGTTCAGATTTATAATAGTTCAAATTACGGGTTATTGGCACGAACCGGAAATGTGTACGGCGAAAACGTGGTTATAAACAACAGCGGACTTTCCTCACTATCAGCTTCACTTGGTGGAACGTATGAATTTAATCATTCATCATTTGCCAATTATTGGATTAATGGTTTCCGTAATTTCCCTGCTGTTTTAATTGACAATTTTTTTGAAACCGATACCGGAACCACAGCTTTCGATCTTAATATTTCATTCAACAACTGTATTATCTTCGGAAATGAACAACGTGAAATCGCCCTACTGAAAGATGACGGAGCACAGTTTACTTTCAATTTCAGTAACAGTTTGATACGTTTTGAAGACCCGAATGGCGAGTTCGAAGACAATCCATTGTACGACTTTAGCAACAATGCCCTATACACCAACTCTATATTTAACGAAGACCCAGTTTTTCAAAATACCGAAATGAACAATTTTAATATTGAAACCGGAACTTCAGCGGCTGATGGTATTGGGAATACCGCTACCGCACAACAAGTGCCTGTAGATTTAAACGGAATCAATAGAAATACCCAAGCCCCTGATGCTGGTGCCTACGAAAGCACTGTTTTTCCTGAAGAAGAATAGTGAATAGTTAGTCAAATAATAAGTATAAAAAAAAGCCGCTCAAAATTGAGCGGCTTTCTGTTTTCTAAAAAATGAATTTATTTATAGTACTCTTACGTTTACTGCGTTCAATCCTTTTTTTCCTTCTTTTAAGTCAAATTCTACTTCGTCTTCTTCGCGGATTTCATCGATTAGTCCTGTAACGTGTACGAAATGTTCTTTGTTTGTTCCTTCTTCAGTGATAAATCCAAATCCTTTTGATTCGTTGAAGAATTTTACTGTGCCTTTTTGCATTGTAATAAAAATAATTAATTAATAAAGTGCGAATGTACTGCATTAAAAGTTATAAAAGCACATTTTAACAAATTATATTTCAATTAATTACGAATCGTGGCAGAATCAGACTTTTACGGGCAACGAAGTTTTTACAACTATTTTTCCTTTAACCATTTTAACCGCAAACTTGCGTTTTTATCTTCAACTGGTTGAACAATTAACGTATCACCTTGAAAAGAAAACCTTCTTTGAACTACTTTTCCCCAATCGCCCGGATTGGAATGTGAAAGCCGCGTATGCTCAACTATATTTTGATCTTTTAAAATTTTATAGTTTCCTATGTAAATATACGAGCCGGTTAAATGCTTCAATGCTGCTTCAGAAATGGTATCGGTAAAGTTAGGAAAACGCAAATCGGTTTTTTCATAATCTTTTTTAAGTAAATGCAAGGCCATATTCTTGTCTCCGTCGTACAACAAATATCCTTGCATGCCTCCACGCCACTTGCTCCAGTTTCCTAACGAGTCTTTTTGCTCCATAGCTTGAAGGCTCCATAATCCCGGTAATTTATCTGCTTCGGTATTAGTTTGCTGTGTTTCTTCTTTAGCTACCTTATTATCTTTACAAGAGTTAAATGCAAGTCCTAAAAAAATTGCACACAAAACTATTTTAATGTTCATACTGCTTACGTTTAAATAAATAGAAAATCTATTTCAAGAATTAATTTTTGAATAAAGGTCGGCCTTCCATTAAGGAATTTACCTTTTTAGCCACATCCTTTAAGGTTTCTTCATTTTCAAAATTGGTAATTACTTCATCAATTAAATCAACAATTTTAGGCATATCACTTTCAATTAAACCTCTGGTAGTGATTGCAGGGGTTCCTATACGAATACCACTCGTTACAAATGGTGATTTATCATCAAATGGAACCATGTTTTTGTTTACTGTGATATCTGCTTTTTCCAGGGCTTCTTCCGCGTCTTTTCCAGACACGTTTTTGTTCCGAAGATCGATTAACATCATATGATTATCGGTTCCACCACTGATTATTTTGTAGCCTTTTTTCATGAAAGCATCGGCCATTACGGCTGCGTTCTTTTTTACTTGAACCATGTAGTGTAAAAAATCGTCCGTTAATGCTTCACCAAAAGCAATCGCCTTTGCCGCAATTATATGTTCTAATGGCCCGCCTTGATTGCCCGGAAAAATTCCGCTATTTAACAAGGTTGACATTTTTTTAAGCTTGCCACTTTTCAATTTTTGCCCAAAAGGGTTTTCAAAATCTTTCCCCATCACAATCATTCCACCGCGAGGTCCGCGTAATGTTTTATGTGTTGTGGTTGTACAAATATGACAATGTGGTACTGGATCACTTATAATTCCTTTGGCAATTAATCCGGCCGGGTGTGCCATATCGGCTACTAGAATAGCACCAACTTTATCGGCTATTTCACGAAATCGTTTATAATCGATTTCACGAGAATAAGCAGAGGCACCTGCAATAATCATTTTTGGCTTTTCGGCTACGGCAATTTTTTCAACTTCATCATAATCAATCAATCCAGTTTCTTCATCCACCCCATAGAAAACAGGGTTGTATAATTTACCCGAAAAATTCACTGGGCTTCCGTGTGTTAAGTGCCCACCGTGAGAAAGGTCGAAACCTAAAAACGTATCACCTGGTTTCATACAAGCAGCGAAAACAGCTGTGTTAGCTTGCGATCCACTATGAGGTTGCACGTTTACATATTCAGCGTTAAAAAGTGTTTTGGCTCGGTCTATGGCTAATTGTTCAACTTTATCAACCACTTCGCATCCACCATAATACCTTTTGCCGGGATAGCCTTCTGCATATTTATTGGTTAAAACCGAGCCCGCAGCTTCCATGACTTGATCGCTCACAAAGTTTTCTGAAGCGATTAGTTCCAGTCCGTTTAATTGCCGATTTTTTTCAGCTTCAATCAAGTCAAATATTTGAGTGTCTCTTTCCATATCTTTTTTAATAAAAAACCTATTCAGTTAAAACAGGCACAGTGATTTTTAAACTAAATTAACTAAGGGTCTCAATTGAATTAATGGCGTTTCCGTTAAGGAAATTATAAAAAACCTCATCGAGATGGCAAAAATACAAAATGGTTGTGGTTAGTCCCTCAGAAATTATATATTTGATTACTCTTTTTACAAATTACAAACTACAAAAAAACGAATATGCCTTTACAAGCTAACGATCCATCTTATACATCCTGGCTGGAAGTGCCAAAGAACAGCGACTTCCCTATACAGAACATTCCATTTGGTGTGTTTTTAACCCGTGACGATGTTATTACTATTGGTACCCGAATAGGCGATACCGCAATAGATTTAGGCGCTTTACATCAACTTGGCTATTTTAAAGGAATAGACCTTACCGATGATATTTTTCTACAAGATAGTTTAAACGACTTTATAGCCGATGGCCGTAAAACGTGGCGTTTGGTTCGAAACAGAATTTCTGAAATTTTTAGGGAAGGCAGCAATACCGAACTTAAAGATAACAACAAACATAGAGATCAAATTTTATTCGATCTTGATGAAATTGAAATGCAATTGCCAGTAGATGTTGGTGATTATACCGACTTTTATGCAAGTAAGGAACACGCGACCAATGTAGGCTCGTTATTCCGTGACCCTGAAAACGCATTGTTACCTAACTGGCTTCGCATACCTATTGGTTACCACGGGAGAAGTTCTTCTATCATTCCTTCTGGCACACCCATTAAAAGGCCCATTGGCCAGCAAAAACCGGGTGATGATGGAGTTCCAGGCTTTGGTCCTTCAAAATTAGTAGATTTTGAATTGGAAATGGCTTTTATCACTACAGCTGCTAACGATCTTGGAAAACGAATTTCAGTTGAAGATGCCGAAGAATATGTTTTCGGTCTCGTTATGTTCAACGATTGGAGTGCCCGAGACATTCAAGCGTGGGAATATGTGCCCCTTGGCCCATTTTTAGGTAAGAGTTTTGCTTCTACCATTTCACCTTGGATCGTAACTTTAGATGCTTTAGAAGGTTTCCGTGTGGATGGTCCAGACCAAGATCCTGAACCACTACCCTACTTAAAACAAGGTCCAAAAAAGAATTTCGATATTAATTTGCAAGCTGTTATTCAGCCAGAAGGTGGCGAAGAAAATATTGTGGCCAACAGTAATTTTAAATATATGTACTGGTCTATGTCGCAACAATTGGCGCACCACACCGTAAATGGCTGTAACGTGCGTAGTGGCGATATGATGGGTAGCGGAACCATCTCTGGCCCTACAAAAGACAGCTATGGATCTATGTTAGAATTAACTTGGAAAGGTCAAAACCCATTAAAACTTTCTGATGGGACAGAACGCAAGTTTATAAACGATAATGACACTGTAATTTTAAGAGGATTCTGCCAAAATGATAAGGTGAGAATCGGCTTTGGAGATTGCAGCGGAAAAATTCTTCCTGCCGACCCGATGTAAGTTTGGCATGACAATTGTATTTTAGCTCTCATAACCAAATTGAAATGTTATGAGAGCTTTTTTATTTACTATCGTCGCAGTTTTAGTTTTATCAGCTTGTAGCAGTGTAAAACGAAATCAGAAATTTATAGCCGAAGGTGATTACGACCGTGCTATTGACCTTGCCGTAAAAAAACTTCAGAAAGATAAGTATGCCGACAAAAACGACGAGCATATCATTCTTTTAGAAGAAGCGTATAAAAAAGCTGTTTCAGAAAACACCAGGCGCATCAACTTTTTAAAGAAAAGTAACGAACCGAATAAGTCTCGATCTATTTATTACTTATATAAGAAGCTAGAAGACAGACAGTTTCAAATACGTCCGTTACTGCCATTGTACAGCAACAGTTTGGGCAGAAAAGTAAACTTTAAATTTCAAGATTACAGCAATGAAATTATAGCCGCTAAACAAGCTTATGTAGCCGATTTATACAACGAAGCACTTCGTTTAAAGAACAATAACACTATTGAAGATTATAGAGAATCGTACTACCTGCTTTGCGATATAGCTGAGTTACACCCTAATTACAGGGAAGTAAATTCACTATTAGAAGAAACTCGCTTTTTAGGCACCGATTTTATATTTGTTTCATTAAACAACCGTACCAATCAAGTAATTCCGTTTCGTATGGAAAGAGAGTTGTTAGATTTCAACACCTACGGATTAAATAATTTTTGGACTGAATTTCACAGCAAACGCGAAAATGGAATAGATTATAACTATGCAATTGTTTTAAACTTACAAAATATAGGAATTTCACCAGAGCGTGTTTCAGAAAGAGAAGAGAGAAGGTCGCAACGCATAAAAGATGGATGGGAATATAAAAAGGACAGAAACGGAAACTTTGTATTAGATGAAAATGGTGATAAGATAAAAATTGACAAGTATAAAACTGTGAGTGCTCGAATGTTTATAACCACTCAAGTAAAGTCGGTTTTAGTAGCTGGAGATGTTGTTTATAGGGATTTATTAAATAATCAAAATATAAATAGCTATCCGCTCAGTTCAGAGTTTGTATTTGAAAATATTTTTGCCACTTTCCGTGGTGATAGAGGAGCGCTGACCAATGAGGATTTACGATTTATTCAAAACCGCTTTGTACCCTTCCCTACCAACGAACAAATGGTTCTGGATGCCGGGGAAGACATAAAAATAAGGTTGAAAGAAATTTTGAAAAATAACTTTTAACTGCAATTTTCAGGTTAGGAAGCCAAACTTTTTAAGTGATTCGCATCAATCCCTTGGTGCGAATCATGATGTATTACCTCACCATCTTTTAAAACTATCATTTGCGGGCTTTCGTGATGTACTTTAAAACGAGCCGCAATTTCATTCGAAATATCTCGGTTTTGCAATAAGTCAAGGAAATATAGTTTAAGTTGATTATCATCTAAATCGTAATTCTTTTCAAATTGTTTTAGTACCATTCGGCTAATTCCACAACGTGTGCTATGTTTAAAAATAGCCACAGGCTTATTTTTAGATTCTTTTATAATTTCTTCTAGCTGTTCCATTTTTGAAAGCACATGCCAAGGTGTTTCAACAATTTCTTCTTTAGCTATATCACGTTCTGATTTTTTAAAATTATCTAAAAATCCCATATTCTAAGTTTAAAAGCAAGCCATCTTATGAATGTAGCCTACTAGGTTTATTCTTTTATTATCTTTTTAACAACATCTCTTCCATCAATTTTCATTTGAATGAAATATGTCCCCGCAGTTAAGTTTAATATATCAATTTTTTTATTATCGCCTGCTGGCTTTTCTTTGATTATACGTCCATTTATATCAACTATTGATAAGCTTTCAATTTGGTAGGGTGTGCTGAAATTAATATAATGCGATGTAGGATTTGGATATAGCGAGATTGAAGGAGCTTTTTCAAGAGGGTTAATTCCTAAATCAAAATCATATCGCCATAACTGGGACATATCAGGATAGTAGATATTATCATTGTAAAAAAAAGGATACCTTACACGGTCTAATAAGACAATTCGATTTAAAGTTTTAGCATCTACATAATATAACCAGCTTACTTTTTCAAAATTACTACCAGTTGGAGCATGAATAAATAAATTGCTGTCATTTATTTCATATATGTTACAAGCATCTATCGAAGGAAAAAAAATAAAAGGCTCTTCTGGATTAGCGTCTAATTCTACAACTTCGGAAGTAGAGTAATTAGATAGATCCAGTGATTTAATTGATGTGCCGCCTTCAGAATTAGAATCAGTAAATAATAGGGTGTTATTCTTAATATAAAAATTTGAAGGAAAGAAATAACGATTTCCATAATTATTGTAAATCATGTTAGTCCCAGATGTTGTTCCATCTGCTTCCCAGATTGATAAATAATAATCTTCAACAGAATAATATAGATAATATAACTTGTTATTAGCCACTATTACATCACCAAATCTCACACTATTAGCTGATGTATCATGAGCTAAATCACTTACAATTTTTGTATTTTCAAGTGTTCCGTCAGTAGTGTATAAATACTCTCTAGTAACAAAGTATAATTTATTATTATACTGTACATATTCTGATGGTGATATAGTGCTTCCATTAGAACCATTACCGTCTACTTCATCAGTAATGGGAAAGGTGCCGTTTTCAGTTCCATCACTTCTCCATACCCTTGAATAATTAGATCCTTCGGTTTGGAATGTAAATATAAATGTATCATTGGAAGTTCCTTCAAATGTCACATCATTCCAAAAGGGGATGTCATCTTTAACTAAAACAGTTTCTGAGGTAGTTCCGTCAGTTTTCCATAATTGCATTACTCGTTCTTCAACGGTAAGAAGAAAAAATATAGTGTTCCCTACAGTGGTGAGCTTTTCGGTTCTACCGTCAATAAAATTTGTAACTTTAATGGTTCCTGCTTCCGTTCCATCTGTTTTCCAAATTTCACCATTTGAAGTGCCATCACTTGCGATAAAGTAGAGCTTGTCATTTAAGATGGTGTGATTTTCAACTAAACTTTTGTCATATGATATTCCGTTTTCATTTCCTGGATTTATATCTTTCAATAGTGTTACATTACCTGGTGTCCCGTTAGAAAACCACACTTCTCTACCATATCCATCAGTACTTCCTTCAAAAAAGATAAAATTATTGTATTCAATTAAATCAGATGGTTGATATACTGGTATTTCATCATACGTGAAGTTAGAAATTTGTACTTGAGCACTTAGGGTTATTACAGATAGAAAACTGATTATAAGTAGTAGTTTGATTTTCATTCAATTATTATTTTGTTTCTGAGAGCAAGATCCAAAGAGTGATTTTATAAAATTGTAAATATTTTTCAGCGAATATATAAAAATCATATTGAAAGCTTCCATGTAAATATAAAGTAACAACTTATTTTCTGAAAACCTTTCTAAAGCAAAGATTAACAAGTCAAATTGTCTGTTAAAAGCCGCTCTACAACAGACATTTTGTCTTAATTTTAAAGTGGCTCACCTTTTGAAAGATAGTATTTAAGATTGATTTAATCCAGTGGTTTCGATACATTTTTCATTGAAAATTCTATTTACAATGAAAAACACTCAACCACCTCATTTAATCAACACAGACAATGGTAGGTTGCTGAGTGATTCCGAAAGCGTAGCGCTTCGGAATTGTACCGAAGCGCCGAAAACAAAAGATAATAACAATAAGAATATGAACTTTAATAATTTTACAATAAAAAGCCAAGAGGCCATACAACAAGCGCAGCAAATAGCGCAAGGATTTGGTCATCAACAAATAGAAAACGAACACATTCTCAAAGCTATTTTTGAAGTAGATGAGAATGTAACCCCTTTTATCTTAAAAAAGTTAAACGTAAATGTTGCTTTACTTCAACAAGTTTTAGACAAGCAATTAGAAAGTTTTTCAAAAGTAGAAGGCGGTGATATTATGCTTTCTCGTGAAGCCGGTAAAACAGTAAACGAGGCAAGTATTATAGCTAAAAAAATGAACGATGAATATGTTTCCATCGAGCATTTGTTATTAGCTATCTTGAAATCGAAAAGCAGTATTGCACAAAGCCTAAAAGACCAAAGTGTTACTGAAAAAGGATTAAAAGCTGCGATTGAAGAATTACGCAAAGGAGATCGAGTAACTTCTCAAAGTGCTGAAGACACCTATAATTCTTTGAACAAATACGCCCGTAACCTCAACCAGTTAGCGAAAGATGGTAAATTAGACCCTGTAATTGGTCGCGATGAAGAAATTAGAAGAATCCTTCAAATTTTATCACGCCGTACTAAAAACAACCCAATGTTAGTAGGTGAACCAGGTACTGGTAAAACGGCTATCGCGGAAGGGTTAGCACACCGTATTGTAGATGGTGATGTCCCTGAAAACCTTAAGAGTAAACAAATTTTCTCTCTAGATATGGGTGCCTTAATTGCAGGTGCAAAGTTTAAAGGAGAGTTTGAAGAACGCCTAAAGGCTGTAATTAAAGAAGTAACCACTAGTGATGGAGACATTGTTCTATTTATCGACGAGATTCATACATTAGTTGGAGCTGGTGGTGGACAAGGAGCTATGGATGCCGCTAACATTTTAAAACCAGCATTAGCCCGTGGTGAACTTCGTGCTATTGGAGCAACAACCTTAGATGAATACCAAAAGTATTTTGAAAAGGATAAAGCTCTGGAACGTCGTTTTCAAAAAGTAGTTGTGGATGAGCCAGACACTGAAAGTGCCATTTCTATTCTTCGAGGGATTAAAGAAAAATACGAAACCCACCATAAGGTCCGTATTAAAGACGAGGCTATTATAGCCGCCGTAGAACTTTCTGAACGGTACATCACCAATAGATTTTTACCAGATAAAGCTATCGACTTAATGGATGAGGCTGCTTCTAAAATTAGGATGGAGATCAATTCCAAACCAGAGGAGTTGGATGTTCTGGATAGAAAAATCATGCAACTTGAAATTGAAATTGAAGCGATTAAGCGTGAAAAAGATGAAACTAAGTTAAAAACACTTCGGTCAGATTTAGCTAATTTAAAGGAAGAACGGAACGAGCTGAACGCCAAATGGCAAAGTGAAAAAGAAGTAGTTGACAATGTTCAGAATCTTAAAAAGGAAATTGAAGATTTAAAACTAGAAGCCGAACGTGCAGAGCGCGAAGGTGATTTCGGAAAAGTAGCAGAATTACGCTACGGAAAAATAAAAGATGCCCAAGAAGCTTTAACGAAATTAGAAACTGAGCTCGCCGAAAACCAAAGCGCTAGTTCCCTAATTAAAGAAGAAGTAACAAACGACGATATTGCCGAAGTAGTCGCAAAATGGACAGGCATTCCTGTTACGAAAATGCTACAAAGCGAACGTGAAAAGTTGTTGAAACTAGAAGACCAACTACACAAACGCGTGGTGGGTCAAGAAGAAGCAATTGTTGCCGTTAGTGATGCCATTAGACGAAGCCGTGCTGGGTTACAAGATGAGAAAAAACCAATTGGTTCATTCTTGTTTTTAGGTACAACCGGTGTAGGTAAAACTGAATTAGCCAAAGCATTGGCAGAATACTTATTTGACGATGAAAACGCTATGACCCGTATCGATATGAGTGAATACCAAGAACGACACAGTGTAAGTCGTTTAGTTGGAGCGCCCCCTGGATATGTAGGTTATGATGAAGGTGGTCAATTAACCGAAGCTGTACGCCGTAAGCCCTACTCTGTGGTCTTACTTGATGAGATTGAAAAAGCACATCCCGATACATTCAACATTTTATTGCAAGTATTAGATGAAGGTAGGTTAACAGACAACAAAGGTCGTGTTGCAGATTTTAAAAACACAATTATCATCATGACCAGTAATATGGGAAGTCATATTATTCAGGAGAAATTTGAAAGTCTAAAGGATCCAGATACGGCAATGGAAGGTGCTAAAGTGGAAGTATTGGCTTTATTAAAGCAACAGGTTCGCCCTGAGTTTTTAAACCGAATTGATGATATTATTATGTTTACGCCATTAACGCGAACTGACATTAAAGAGATTGTTGGATTACAATTGAAAGGTGTTTCAAAAATGTTAGCAAAACAAAATATTACAATCGATGCTACCGAAGAAGCCATTGTGTATTTAGCTGAAAAAGGATTCGATCCACAATTTGGAGCACGTCCTGTTAAGCGTGTAATTCAAAGGGAAGTTTTAAATGAACTTTCAAAAGAGATTCTTTCAGGTAAAGTAACGACAGATAGCATTATTTTGATTGACAGTTTTGAAGATGGGCTTGTTTTCCGAAATCAAACCGATCTAGTAGAGGACAACTGAACTGGGCTGGAGCTTGCCTAATTTTTGAAGAATTTCAGAAATAAAAAGCTTCGTTTTATAATTGGTTGGTTAGTTGAAAAAACACCCTTGCAAAATGCAAGGGTGTTTTAATTTAGTTAGTTGAGTTTCATATTATCCGTCACAATCATTGCAACATTCACCAATAGAATCACCATGGGCTAAATGAGCCGGCAAGGCGTTTTCACTAATTGTTATTGCATGTGTATTTGCAGGATTTCCTGGCGGTACATGACAAATAGTAATTTTTGGTTTTGGACCATTATTTACGGAAGCATTCCCGAATAGAAATAATCCAAAAACACAAGCGATAAGTAAAACTGTTTTTTTCATAATTATTTAATTTAGTTATTTAAATTTAAAGTAATATGAAACAAATAATAAGCATTATCTTCACATTTAGACCAACTTAATAATTCATCGATTAAAGCATTAAAAATCAAAGAGTAAGTAAGTGGCTACACGTATATAAATTTACTTTTTTTCAAAAAAAAAGACCTCTCAACGCTAAACTGAGAGGCCTTTTCTGAAAAATTTGGTTAGTTAGTTTTTCAGAATTATTTAATCTTTTAGCATTTCACAAAGGAATAACTGCCTCCCATCATTCCAATTAGATTTTCTACTCCTGCCATTCCTGTTCCTACTGGACCGAGCCCCATATACAGAATTTCTTTATAAATATTACAAGCCAAATCTTGTAATGCTTTTACAACTTGATCGTTAAGACCTGAAGCATCCATTATAATAATAGCTTCCGAAGCGAAGGCATAGAGCTTAACCAATGTTACGCTATAAGCAGCGACCACTCCCAAGGCAAGACCTCCTCCCGCAGCCATCATACCAATGTTCATTCCAGCAACTATTTGTTCGTATTCCTTTACTACTGTTTGTAAGTTTTCTAATTGAGCCTCTATGTTTTCCCCTCCGCCTCCGGTCATATCAGGTAATATTCCATATAACTCGCCATAGTTATGATCAACACTCCAAAAAGCTTTCTTTTTTGCCGAGGCATCAAAAAAATTGAGTGTTGCCCCCCTAAATAGATATTCTCTAAAGTATTTATAATCATCACCCAACACTTTAGAAGAGTAGGCATCTGTATCTGGAAGGTTTTCGCTACATACTAATTTCTCCCCACTTAATTGAGAATACGTACTAACTGGGAAGGCTTTTCCTTCTAGCAATGCCAATTGAGCGGTTTTTTGTGCATTGGCCCGTATCAAATCTTTTCCACTTCGGGTTAAAGTTCGGTATTGGGAAGTTCGTAAATAATCGAATGACAGTTTTGAGTTTTCTGAATATAATGCTGGTTTGAATTTTAAAATCCCCACTCGCATACCATCTACATATGTTGCAGATTCTTCATTAACAGATTCTTCTAAAGGCTGCATCATACTCAACAATACTGATGGGTAATAAAACCCTCCTTGTTGAAAATTATCAATAGCTTTTTCGGTTTCACCTTTTAAATAAGGTTCCATCCAGTTTCGGGTACTTAAAAGCGCTTTTAAGTATTCTGAAAACCGTACCGAAGTCGTGGCTCCGGCTTTTTCAAAAGCTAAAGTCATATTACCCAATAACATTTCATGAACATCATTAGCCATTTGTTTAGTAGGTGCTTCGTAAGATCGAAGCGTTTTATTGTGCCCAGCCAAAATACGGCGTTTAACACCTTGGTTACCTACTTTTATATCAAGATACAGCCCAACTATACGTTTTCCCACGGCGTTTTCACTTCCTTTCGGGAAGGTGTAGGTGTCATTTGCTTTTATGGATGTTTTAGAAAGCGATACATCAACTTGATGCTCTCCTTCTTTTTCAAAGGTGCTATAACTAAATACATAAGGTGCCAATTCTATTTCGCCTAAAATTTTTTGTATCTCAACTATTGTTGCCTCTTGGTCTTCAGCAGGAATTATTTTTGCCGAAGTATTGGCGGCGACTTTATCTATGTATTTTTCTGCTCCATCATATACTGCTAAGTAAACCGTTGGTGCCCCAATTTTATAAATTTCTGCATAATCGGGGTTAAATTTATCGTTGTTATGGCCATCACTTGCATACAGCACAAGGTTTTTATTAGTTTGTGCTGCTTTTAAATGGGTTGTATAAATGTTAGACCCTGTTTCCATTAATTCTATATCTGCATTGGGATATAGCTCACGTATAACTTCTTGCGTTTGCTGTAAAAACTTCTTAATTCCTTTTCCCCGGTATTTGCTTGGCATACTTAGAGATGTATCGTAAATAAGCAGGATTTTTGGGGCTATGATATTTTTCCTCAAAATTCCTCTAACGACATTATTATTATCTTCAATTCTAAAATTATTAGCCGAAAGTCCTTCTACAACGTCCCCTTCTGAGTTTATTGGTGTAAGTTCCAGCTCAACATTCGGGAACACTTTGGGATTGGCCTTAACTTTCATTGACACGACATCCTTGAGAGTTCCGGCAATTTTACCATGAGCTGTTTCCTCGGAAAAAAGAACTGCTTCTTCAAAAATATTCTCACCACCCAAGGTAATGGGATCGCCCACGAAGGATCGTTCTTGCAAATATTCAGCGTCTTTGTCTAAATCCTGTAGCGCTATACTCGGAGTAAAGGTGTTAATACTATTGATGCTTTGCGTAGCTTGCTCTTCAAACGTTAGGTTATTTAAAAACTGAAGTTTCAGTTGATTACCTACCAATTCTGAAGCTTTATAGGTTGCAGATAGTATTTCATTTTCTTTCCGCATATCGAAAGAAGTGGTTGTTTTTATTGAAAAGGTAACATCATAATCTTTTTCTTTATACCCTTTAAGGTCATAGGCTTTTTGAGTTTCATTCGCTGGGTGCAGCTTTCCATATTCCACCGATGGATCGAATAGGTGCAAAAAAACATCCTTTCCTTCTTGTTTAAAGGCTACCCCAGGGACAGTCCGGTTTAAAAAGTAAAATTTGCTTTCACTTCCTTCTTTTAGTTGTTCGGGCTTTGCCTTCTCTAAAAGGCTATTTGCCAATTCTTTTGCTTTTTCTACCACATCTTCCATTGGTTCAAAGCCTCCTTGTGCTTCACTTGCACCCAATTCTTTTTGCCATTTTCGATATTGGCTGCTGCTTACTGGTATGCTGAATTGTGGTTTGTTCTTTTTAAAAAGTATTTCTTTTGCTCTTTCTTCTGTTATATCTATGTTCTCATATATTGCCCTTGCTTCAAAACCTGCATCGGTGAGCATGTTTTTAAGGATTTCGACCTTCTCTCTTGGTGTGGCCATTCCGCAGCGTAAACTTTGCTCAAGACCATACATTGTACCTGAACTAATTTGTCTTAAATACTGGTAATCACTTGGTAACAGCATAAGTTCTTCCCGCACAAAATTAAACATGGCCTTCGGGTCCTTTTGCTGAACCAACCTGTCCCGTTTTGCGATAAAATTATCCGGACTATAGGAAAGGGCATAACTCATTTCCTCCCAAGTTTTAAAAGGTGGTATTCCCTTCCCTGGTGGGATATTGATGGATTTTTCAGAATCACAAGCGTGAAACATAGGTAATAAATAAACTCCTGCACCTGCTAGCATTATTTTTTGAAAAAACTCTCTTCTGGAAGGATCGTAATCCATAATCTTTTGTTTTTAATGTTCTTTAAAAACCCATCTTACATCGTTTGGAAGCGATGGTTCTACGGTATACTTTTTTGCTTTATAGTAAGGAACGTTCCCCACTAATTGATTTTCTTTTATTTCAGTTTTTACATAATTCCATCCTTGGCTAAAGGATAAATCATACACATCTGTTATATCTATTTGTTTGGTTACTTCGGCGTTGTTCGTTGCTTCAATGTTTCTTTTACAAACAGCATACGCTCCCGTATTGGCTTGGGCATACCAAAGCTGTAACCGATACCCTAAATGACCATGATACTTACCAAAAGGCGAATTGTTATAGATTTGTTGTCTGGAGGTTGCCAAACTGAGCAACCCTATTTCATTTTCGTTTTTCCTGATACTGAAATAAGCAGAAATCAAACTAGTTTTTGGCGTTTTGTAATCTGTTTGGGCAGCAGATGCTGTTCCCTCACATTTGAAATAGTTAGAAATTGACCTATCCAAATTTACCGAGGCAGGCAACTTAAAATCGAACGATCCGTCTTCTTGCACCTCTCCTACTTTAACTTCTTCTTTATTGTTTCTTTTATAGGGCTGCGTTACCAAAAAAATACTTGCATTGCCATGTTTCCATTCTTCAAACTTTTTCTCATTGGTGTTGGATATGCTGTACTTTTTTAAATGTGTGTCAGATTGGTTAACTTTAGTAGTTTCATCATCAATTTGCTTTTCACTATTATTTTCTGAAGTGTTTACATTTGTTACCAAAGGGGTAATTCCATTGGTCACAGGAACATCTTCATTATACGAATCCTTACAGCCTGCAATGCACAATACGATCACTATTATTTTTAAAACTTTCATTGTTCACAAATTTTATTGCTTAACATTTTTGGAAAACAAACTGTTTCCTATTTGTTAGAAACAATACTTGCGAAGCGTATAAACCGGGGAGCTATCACAATTGTTTTTATATGCTTTTAAACCATTCTTCAAATTTTTTACCGAAAAATGGTAGTGGTTTTTTCTTTTCGTTCATAGCATTTACCAACCCCATAACCCACATATAAATAAGTAATAATGTTCCTAAAACACTTACAATCCAACCTAGTATAGGAATAAGCCCTACGACTCCCAGTGCAAGTCCCGTGGCAGCCAAACCAATGGATTGGCGAATGTGGTAGGCGCCAAACTCAGTTTTCTTGTCGTTGTTCATTACATAGGCTATTATTAGGCCTATAATGGTAAGGTATGAGATAACAGCAATGGTTTTTCCATCGTTGGCATCTGTTGTTTTTTCAGTATTTGTAGCTGTATTTGTTTGTGTGTTTTCCATAATTGTATTGTTTTAAAATTTAAAATGATAACCGCCCTGCCCTATTAACCTCGCGAATTATAGACAAGCTCCTCTTCTCGTCTATAACATTGCTTAAAGTCCCTTTTACTTTTTGAGAGGCAAGGCGCATTATCATTTTTCCATATTTATTCAGTGATCTTATTAATGTTATTTATAATCCTAAACTTATCCACTTATCAATGAAAAGCGATTTTTTTTCAACTTCTTGGTAATAAACTTTTATGGTTATTGGCTTGGTGTCATCACCTTGTTTTACTAAAAACTCATTAGGTTTGTTGTTTACCTGGGTTTCTTTTTCAGTGGTTTTTAGGTTTTGGGTTACGGGTTCAATACGAGTAATAGCTACTGGTGTTTTTGTTTCGGGGAAGCTGTAAAAAATATACTTGTTTTCCTTATAAGTCATACTACTATTGTTACTTAACGTAATTGAAGTGTCAAGCAGCTTTACTGTAGGTTCGTTTGCTAAAGAGTTTATTGTTATTGTGGTAGATTTTTCATCCCCTTTTGAGGCATAAGTGTAGCCCACTTTCATTTTTACATGCACTTTGCTCGCTTTGGGCGAAGGCACTACCATTTGTGATCTGATAGTCGCTTTAAACCCAAGGGTATCCCACATTTTTTTCCACTGGTCTGGCTGAATGAAACCTTCTGTACGCGTTGAAAACCGGTAGTGTCCTTCTTTTGCCAGGCGTTCTGTTTCTTTTTCGTATTCTTTTACAGCTTTTTCGTGTACTTCCAGGAGGTTTTTTCCAGTATCATCCTTTAGTTCGAGTAGTTCAGTATTCTCAGGATCAATAGTTGAAAAATTTTCTGCTTGAACCCAAAAGTCTACTTCAAACTTGTTGTCTGAAAATGTTTCGCCAGGTATTTCTTTTTCCACTTCCAAGCGGACAGTTTCCACTTTTTGGGAATATAGTTGGATACTGAATAAGAATGTTAGCAATAGGGTTATAAAAGTGTTTTTTGTTTTCATTATATTTTAATGTTTTAATTACAAGGAAGGCTTTGTATCATAGAATTTATTTCCTTCGAACGTTTTGCCATAAATTGCGGAGAAAGAAAGTAGGTGAAATAATTCATGAACATGGTCCAGTGTTCTTCATCTGTAAAATATAGATCTTGTCTATAAAAAATTATCATAAGCCTTTTACCTGGTAAGTTCGCTGCGTATGGATTTTCTAATTTCTCATCAGCATACCTGAATTTAAGAAGTGTTTTTACTAATTCCTGTAATTCTTCTTTAGTATTTGACTCTAATATTTCGTCCATCCTATCATTAAATTTCTTTCTTTCTTCCTCATTGAAAATAACATCTTCAGGAATACTATCCAGTTGAAATCCAACAAATAATTCAGTTAATGGCTTAAAGTATTCAGATATTTCTTTTCCATATTTAGTATGGTCACTATTAAATTCATCTGGGCAAAAAAACTTAGTTCCCCCAGAGAGTATAAGTAGGGCTTGGTACTCCAATAATTCTTTCTTTTTTTTACAATCTTTTGTTTTTTCAATTTGATCTTGAAGCTCTGCCAATTTATAAGCATGGTCTCCCATAACGTCAAGACATCTTCCTGCCATGGGTTTATCGCCTGTATCTTTCATCCCTGTGGTTTCGCTAAAAAACTGTTGCATCCCTTCCATTGCCTTTGCATCTGCCTCTACTTCCGCGGCATCTGTGGCATCGCCCCGTTCTTTTTTGGCGTCTTCAACAATATCGAAAACACTTATTTGTGCGTATGATGCAATCGACATACTAAAGAAAAACAGTACTAGTTTTATATAAAGTGTTTTCATGGTTTATTTGGTTTGAACAAGTATTACATCCCCCTATAATCTGCTTTATTTATGGTGAACGGTGCTTTTTTTATCCCTGTACATATCATATGGATATTGTCTTTTTTGCGTTTGTTCGAAGTGTATTCCAACTCCATCATTAAAGAGTTTTTACCAAAGGGAATGGTAGCTGTGTTCATGTTCTTTTGCATTTTTTCAAGATTGGCGAACATTCCCACAAAACTAACTGGAGCTTCGTCCGTAATATAAATCTTACTCGTCCCTTCATCTTGTTTTACTAAATACCCTTTGCAACTATAACCCAAAATTGTCTTACTAGGTAGAGGCGTAATGTTGGCCATATTAGCAGCATTGTTTTCCCCTTTTTGCGTTTTTTCTATCATTTCCTGCATTTTTTCTTCTAAAGGCATTCGCATTTTCATTGCCATTTTTTGCCCATTATTGTCCATAAAGGTGACCATAGCTTGATTTTCTAAGTCATAAACCATCACACTATTGGAGTTTTCATTTGGCATAGCGTTGCCAAAATAGCTGGCGTTTGGCTCTATATAATATTGCATTGTTATATCATCACTATTTTTATTGGTGGAGGTCATCTTCATATCCATGACATATTGAAATTTATACGTGTCTGGTATACCTTCCAAACCACCGCCGAAAATGGACATAGCTCTTTTTTCGGCTTTTGCTTTTTCTTCTTTGGTAAGTTCTTTTGATTCTTTTTTATTTTTTTTACCATCACCTTTAATAACACCATCAATGGTTTTATCTGTTTCTTTAGATATCTCGCGGTCGGTTTTGTTGAGTACCGTCCGTTCTACAGCATGTTCTGCACGCTTTTTTAATTTTTTGAAAAATTGCGCATTGGAGGTGCCACAGATTGCAATGGCAAAAAATACGGCGAGGAGTGTTTTAATGGGTTTCATAATTTAAATTTTTAAGGGTTCATTTTTTGTGTTGTCATAAAACTACCGCTACCCTTCTGTTTTGGATATAACGTATGTAACAAAATCTTGTACGTATGTAACATGATCTGAAAAACCATCATTTACAGTGCTTTATAAGCAATGTAATCCAAACATTGGTTGCAAATAGAAATATATATTAATACAAAATTAGAAGGTTATAGATGGTTTTGGGGAGGGAAAGACTTGAAGTTACACCGGGATTTTACCCCATTTTTAAACAGGTAAAACAAGAAAGATTATTATTTAAGATCGTAGCTGAGAAAATTAATTTGAAACTAGATAAAAAGCAATTTAGCATCTTGCCCTAACGGCTTCAAAAGAGATAAATAGAATCTTTGATATAAAAAAAGTCCGCTTGCGTTTTTGCAAGCGGACTTAAAATTTTTAAAGTTTGATGGGTAAATTACCAACTATCAATCTCCTTTTTAATATCTTCTTTTGCCTTACCGGTCTTTTCTTGAATCTTACCTACCATCTCATCATACTTCCCTTCAGAGAATGTTTCTTCGTCATCCATTTCAACACCATATTTTTGTTTGGCGTTCCCTTTTATCTGGTTCCATTTTCCTTTTAATTGATCTGTGTTCATAATGTTTTGATTTTTTGTTTATACCATAAAGATACTTTTCAAAACAACGGTTTTTGTATAACGGATTTATAAAATTTAGATCTATATCGTTATTTTATTGCCAAAGTTTCTTAAAAAGTGTTATTTTAATTTGTTAGATGTTAGTATTGAGACACGAGATTTAAAAAAATAAAAAACATGAAAAAGCTATTTGCACTTTGTATCCTATCCGTTTTATTATTTTCCTGTGTTGATATGAAACAACCCAAACCTGAAGCTAACGTTCCTGAAATCACCACCTATTACCTTATTCGCCACGCTGAAAAAGACCGAAGTGACCCAAATAACAAAAACCCAGACCTCAACCAAGAAGGGATTGCCCGTGCCGCTTTGTGGACAAAGATATTTCAGAGCATAAAATTTGATGAAATTTATTCTACCGAATATAAACGTACCCAACAGACGGTTTCAGCTATTTCCTTAAAAAGTGACGTTAAGTTAACCCCGTATTCACCAGATAACCTATATAGTGAGGATTTCAAAATGCGGACACAAGGAAAAACTGTTTTAGTGGTTGGGCATAGCAATACCACGCCTCAATTTGTAAATAAAATAATTGGCGAAGAAAAGTACCCTAATATGGATGATACCGATAATGGGTCTTTATATATAGTTACGGTAGTTGGGAATAAAACTAAAGTACAAGTACTTACAATTGATTAAGTAACTTTACCTCAACATTTTCGGTTTCAATTTTGGAAAGCAACGGTAGTTTATGAACTTCAAAAAGATCATCAAGTTCTGATAAGGGTGTTTTTAAGTCGTCAACTTTATAATTATTGTAATCTACAAAGCGAATACCTTCCACGACACGGGGATTATAAGCTTCGCGAAAACGAATGCCACCTCCATCAACTTCATAGCTATACGCCAAATAATCTACTGTATAGTCTTTTTGATGTATCCAATACATAAATTCATCTTCATAGTCGGTGCCACCTCCTTCTTTTTTAAATGTAACCTTTACTTCATAATACGGTTTTCCTTTAATACTATCGGTACCTACTAATTGTTTTTGAACAGCTGGTGCATTTAAACCATACGGTAATTGCGCAAAATAATGAACAGAATTCACGCTATTACTTAACTTAGCCAATGTAGTATCTGCCAATTTCAAGATAATATCGTTCACCGATCGTGTAAAGCCTTCATTAGTTAGCTCATCTCTAATTACACCTGTAGAATCGTTTGTTATTCGCTCTAATGTAAAAAAGCCTTGTAGCCGTTTGCTTTTATAAACTTTATCCCTAAAGGTGAATGATACTTCGGCGCGGTCACAATTTCCATTGCAAGCATTTTCAATGGTCTTATCAATAATGGTCTGAGCTGTTAGGTTCACTTCAGGATCAGATGCGCCATCTGTTTCAGTTTTTGAATTGTTACAAGACGCAATTGTAATGAACAAAAAAAGAAGGGCTAATTTTTTCATCGGTTTATTTTAATATCAAAAGTACGCAATCGCTTGCAAAAGTTATGATAGTTTTAAAAGGATAGTACGTTAAACTTCTTATTTTTGTTTTCTATGGCACTTCAGAAAAATGTAAATATAAAAAACCGCAAAGCTCGGTTTGAATATGAAATTCTAGACACCTACGTTGCAGGAATTGTTTTGGCAGGCACCGAAATTAAAGCAATACGTGAAGGAAAAGCATCTATTGCCGAAAGTTTTTGCGAATTTCAAAACAATGAACTGTTTGTTATTAATATGACCGTTCAAGAGTATTCTCACGCTACTAGTTTTAACCACAATCCTAAAAGTGAGCGTAAACTATTGCTGAATAGAAACGAGCTTAAAAAGCTGGAAAAAGAAGTGAAAAATACTGGGTTGACTATCATTCCCTTAAAATTATTCACCAATGATCGTGGTTTAGCGAAACTTCAAATTGCCTTGTGTAAAGGTAAAAAGCAGTACGATAAGCGGGAAGCTATTAAAAAACGGGAAACCAAGCGAGACTTAAGCCGTATTAAGAAAGCGTTTAATAATTAAGATAATAGAACGCTTCGCTTTTAGGTGCGAATTGTCTACGATTATGAAAAACATTTTACTAATCATAATATTTTGTTCATTTAGCGGGCTTTTCGCTCAAGAAAAAGTCGGACTTAAAGAAATTTATGTGGAAAATGATTTGGCGTATAAAGTTTCAAACGACCAATTATTTTCTGGACAAGCGCAAAAAGTTCGTAGAAACGAACATTTAGTTTACGAAGAGTATTATGAAAACGGAATTCCAATCAAATCAATACTCTACTACAATGGAACGGAAAAACCGAAACCAGTTGAATTGATTGAGTTTTATGACAAAACATTTGATAAGAAAAAAGTAACTCGATACGGATTATCAAAACCAACGATTGAATATAAATATTACGCTCAAAACGGAAATAAAACTCTGATTGAAGAATATGAAAATGACAAGCTTACTTATCGTTGCGAATATCAGAATGGCAAAAAGCACGGGACTGAATTCTGCTTTGATGATGACGGGAAAGAACTGGAAATTGAATATCGGAACGGCAAAAAGATAACGCAGAAAAAACTGTAGACAACAAAGAACTGAGGTAAAAAAC
>DEQW01000003.1:0-146235 GCA_002360635.1 Flavobacteriaceae bacterium UBA3356
CATTTTCGTGAAGGGGTTTTTATTTTATATAATATTAAAAGGATGGTGAGTTACTATTTATTTTTAGTTCCTTTTACAGTTTTAGGTTTTATTATAAATTTCCCACGTTTAGGACGAAGTTTTCCATAACTCCCAATAGCAATTTTACCTCTTTTGGTTTTTTTGTCTCCTTTACCCATTATTTTTTGTTTTGTTGATCTTTAATGGTTTTCTCATCAATATCTACCTCATTTGTTTCTTGGTTTGGTTTACCAGTAGGATTGGTAGGGTTCTTTTGTTTTTCTTTACGTTCAAACTTCTTAGCCATAATGTTATAATTTTAAATTTAATTGTAAGCTATAAATTATGATTCATAATTTATATTAATGACCTACTAAAGTATGGTTAAAATTAGCGTAAACGCTTTATAAAATTCGGGATACCAGCTAAGCCGTCATTTGTGAGTGTTTTAATAAAAGCACTGCCTATAATAGCTCCTTTGGCTTTTTTTGTAGCTTTTGTAAATGTTTCAGCATTATTAATACCAAAACCTACTATTTGTGGATTTTTCAGTTGTAAGGCATTAATTCTATTAAAATATGAAATTTGTTCTTCAGCAAAACCAGAGGTTTTTCCCGTTGTACTGGCACTACTCACCATATAAATAAATCCATTTGAAGCTTCATCAATTTCTCTGATTCGTTCTTTGGAAGTTTGTGGGGTTATCAAAAATATATTGGCAAGATTATATTTTTCAAAAAGTTCCCGGTAGTGCAAATTATATTCAGCTAAGGGTAAATCTGGTAAAATAAGGCCGTCAATTCCTATTTCAGAACATTTTTTACAAAAAGTTTCCACGCCATATTGTAAAACCGGATTAAAGTATCCCATAATAATTAATGGAATGGAAATGTGTTCACGAACACCTTCTAGTTGCTTGAATAATACTTCGGTAGTCATTCCGTTTTTCAATGCTTGTGTAGAGCTTGCTTGTATGGTAGGGCCGTCTGCTAAAGGATCGCTAAACGGTAAACCTATTTCAACCATATCAACGCCGTTTTTTTCCAGCGATTTCAAAACCGGAATGGTATCATCCAAATTTGGGTACCCAGCTGTAAAATAAATGGATAGTAGCTTTTTATTTTGCTGTAATGCTTCTTGTATTCGTTTCATTTTAAGTTGAAATAATCGATGTATGTATTTAAATCTTTGTCACCGCGACCGCTTAAATTAATAACGATAATATCGTCTTTTTTAAATTGCCTGTTTTTAAAAATAGCAAGCGCGTGACTGGTTTCAATAGCTGGGATAATTCCTTCCAGTTTACTTAGTTCCAAACCAGCTTCCATAGCTTCGGCATCCGTAATGGAAATAAATTCTCCGCGTCCACTAGTGAATAAATGAGCGTGCATTGGGCCTACGCCTGGATAATCCAATCCTGCCGAAATGGAATAAGGCTCTGTTATCTGTCCATCGGTGGTTTGCATTAATAGAGTTTTACTTCCGTGGATAATCCCTGGTTTTCCTAAAACTGAAGTAGCTGCACTTTCTCCGCTTTTTATGCCTTTTCCGGCAGCTTCCACAGCAATTATACCCACATTTGGGTTGTCGAGATAATGATAATAAGCTCCGGCGGCATTACTTCCTCCGCCTACACATGCGACAACATAATCTGGATTCTCTTTTCCTTCTTTTTCTAATAGTTGGGTTTTTATTTCTTCTGAAATCACACTTTGGAAGCGGGCCACCATATCAGGATACGGGTGTGGACCTACTACGCTACCAATAATATAATGTGTGTCGGTTGGGTTGTTAATCCAATCCCGAATCGCTTCGTTGGTAGCATCTTTTAGTGTTTTACTGCCGCTCGTTGCAGGAATTACAGTAGCGCCGAGCATTTTCATACGAGCTACGTTAGGGGCTTGCCGTTCAATATCGACGGCTCCCATATAAACAACACATTCAATGCCCATTAATGCACATACAGTAGCAGTAGCAACACCGTGTTGCCCAGCTCCTGTTTCAGCAATTATACGGTTTTTCCCTAATCTCTTTGCCATCAAAATCTGCCCGATGGTATTGTTTACCTTATGTGCTCCGGTATGGCAAAGGTCTTCCCTTTTTAAATAGATGTTAGTATTGTATTTCTTAGAAAACCGTATGGCATAATACAATGGAGTAGGGCGGCCAACATATTCTTTAAGAAGTTGCTTAAATTCTTGTTTAAAACTGTCTTCCTGCATCACGGCAAGATATTGTTGGCGTAATTCTTCTACATTTGGATAGAGCATTTCCGGTATATATGCCCCGCCAAACTCACCATAGTAGCCATTTTCATTTACGTGATAACTCATAAGCTTGATTGTATTGTGTTCAGTTTATTTATAAACTGTTGTAATTGTTTCGTGTCTTTTAGTCCAGGTTTGTCTTCAAATTTACTATTCACATCAATAGCAAATACGGGAAGATCGGTTTTTAGTATTTCTGAAAGTTGCTCTATTTCATTTAAACCAATTCCGCCACTAAGTACAAAAGGTGTTGATGAAGGATAATTTTTTAAAATATTCCAGTTAAACGTATAGCCATTCCCGCCTTTTTCTTTTCCTTTTGTGTCAAAAAGAAAGGAAGAAACATGGGGCTCAAATTCTTTTAATACTGAAAAATCAAAAGTGTCTTTTATGCCGAATACTTTCCATATTTTGCTATTTATCTGTTCTGAAGCATTCAATTCTTTACAAAATGAAGCAGTTTCGTCGCCATGTAATTGAATAACATCTAACTGAAATTTCTTTACTTTGTTTATTATTTCTGAAATAGGAGCATTCACAAAAACCCCCACTTTTTTTACTTCAGGAGGAAGTGTAGGCAAAGAGTCTTCAAAATTGCGTGGAGAACCCTCGTAAAAGATAAAACCCACATAATCAGGTTGCAGTGCAGCTACCTCCATTGGGTTGTGTTTCATCCCACAGACTTTTAACTGAATGTTTTTCATTGTAGCTGGTCTATAAATTGTTTGGCACTTTCTCCGGGATTATCGGTTTTCATAAAGGTTTCTCCTATTAAAAACCCTTTATAATCGTAGTTGCGTAGTGTTTTAATAGTTTCAGGATTACTAATGCCGCTTTCTGAAATTTTCACAAAGTCATTCGGAATTTTTTCTGAAAGCTCTTTGCTAATGTCAATAGAAACGTCAAAGGTCTTTAGGTTTCTATTGTTTACACCTAGCATATCGACCGTGGATAGCAAAGATCGTTGAAGCTCTTTTTCGTTATGCACTTCTAATAAAACATCTAACCCTAATTGCTTAGCGGTTTTTGAAAATTCTTTTAATTGATTATCACTCAAAGAAGCGGCGATTAAGAGAATGGCATCGGCTCCATAGGCTTTCGCTTCAAAAATTTGATAGGTGTCAATAATAAATTCCTTGCGTAACAGCGGAGTATCCACACAATTTCTGGCCAATACCAAATCTTCTAAGGATCCACCAAAATATTTGGTGTCCGTTAAAACTGAAATACCGCAAACACCCGCTTTGCTGTAGCCAGTAACAACATCGGGCAAATTTACTTGATCGTTAATAACCGATTTACTGGGTGAACGTCTTTTGTGTTCAGCAATAATTCCAGTTGTTGAATTTCGCAAAACAGCAGCCAAAGAATTAGGTGTACGCGTAAACGCTTTAGATTTTTCTAAAACGGATAGCGGAAAAAGCGCTTTTTTAGCATCGACTTCCTTTATTTTATTCTGAATAATTTTGTCTAAAATAGTCATGTTAGGCGCTTAATTTTTGAAGTTTTTGTAATACCTGCAAGGCTTTTCCAGATTGTAATGAATCTTTTGCTTTTTCAATACCCGTTTCAATACTACATTGGTTGGCTACCGAAATAGCCATCCCGGCATTGGCGCAAATCACATTGTTTTGTTCTTGGGTTCCGTTTCCGGAAATAATGGTTTTAAAGATATTTGCTGATGATTCTATTGTGTCACCACCATAAATATCTGATTGTTTTATGGTGTTAAAACCAAAGTCTGTAGGCTGCATAATTTTTTCCGAAGTATTCGAAATTACCTTTACGGATCCCGTTAATGAAATTTCATCATAACCATCCATAGCGTGTAATATCGCATAGTTTTTAGTGCTGTTTTGGTATAAATAACCATATAAACGAGCTAATTCCAGATTAAAAACGCCTACCAATTGGTTTTTCGGAAAAGCAGGGTTTACCATAGGACCTAACATATTGAAGAATGTTTTTACAGCTAAATCCCTTCGAATAGGTGCCACATTTTTCATGGCTGGGTGAAAAAGTGGAGCGTGTAAGATACAGATGCCTGCTTCTTCTAGGCTTCGCTTTAAAAAGTCAGTATCGCTACTAAATTTTATACCCAACTGCTCCATTACATTACTACTTCCGCTAATAGACGAAACGCCATAATTACCATGTTTAGTAACTAGAATCCCAGCTCCTGCAGTAACAAAGGAGGAAAGTGTGGAAATATTAAAGGTGTCTTTGCTATCGCCTCCAGTCCCGCAAAGGTCGATGGTGTTATATTCGTCTAAATTTACTGCAAGGCATAAATCTAATAACGCATCGCGAAATCCTTCCAGCTCTTCGAGCGTAACACTACGCATCATAAATACGGTTAAAAAAGAAGCTATTTGGCTTTGGTTAAAATTTCCTTCGCTAATTGCAACCAAAACATTTCGGGCTTCTTCTTTGGTTAATTGTTCGTGATTTATAAGTCTGTTAAGTACTTGTTTCATTTTATTTTTAGCTATGGCGTAACTGATAATGATTCTAAAATTAATTTAAGCACATCAAAAATATAGAATGCGCTTTTAAAATAGCTTTAGTACTGGTATAAAATACTCCTAGGACAAATTTTAATAAGTCATTTTTAGAATAGTAAGTTTTGTTTCTAGAAAAAGAAACTTGACTTTTACAAAATCAGTAAGAAATTATGTTTAATTAAGTGAAAAGGTAGTGCCTTCTTTTCCGTCTTTAAGTTGTATTCCTGCTTTTTGCAATTCGTCCCGAATTCGGTCGCTCGTTGCAAAATCCTTATTGGCACGCGCTTGATCTCTAAGTTCGATAAGCAGCTGAATGGTTTCATTTAATTTGTTACCATCTTGAGAAACGCTTTCTGCTATATCGACCAATCCTAATACATCGAAAATAAAATCTTGCATAGTTTGTTGCACTATTTGCAAGTCTTTTTCAGTAATAGTTTCGTTTTTGTCTAATAACGCATTTATAAACTTAGCCGCTTCAAATAATTGTGCGATAAGAATAGGACTGTTAAAGTCGTCATTCATGGCATCATAACAAGATTGACGCCATCGGGTTACGTCTATACTACTACTTTCTGAAGTTTTTACGCCACCAATTGAGCGATAAGCATCCATTAAACGGTTAAAACCTTTTTCGGAAGCTTCTAACGCTTCTTTTGAAAAGTCTAAAATGCTACGATACTGCGCTTGGTACATGAAAAACTTAACCACAGTTGGCTCAAACGGCTTGTTGAAAATATCATTGTTACCCGTAAACATATCTCTTGGAAGAATAAAGTTTCCGGTAGATTTAGACATTTTTTTTCCGTTTAGCGTAAGCATATTGGCGTGCATCCAGTAATTTACTGGATTTTGATCATTAGCAGCTTCGGCTTGTGCAATTTCACATTCGTGATGAGGGAACTTCAAATCCATTCCGCCACCATGAATATCAAATTGATTGCCTAAATATTTTGTGCTCATTACGGTACATTCTAAATGCCAACCCGGGAAACCGTCACTCCACGGTGATGGCCAGCGCATAATATGCTGTGGTTCGGCTTTTTTCCATAGTGCAAAATCCTGTGGATTTTTCTTATCACTTTGGGCTGTCAATTCACGAGTGTTAGCGATCATATCCTCTAAATTCCGGCCACTTAGAATACCGTAATGATGATCTTCGTTGTATTTCATCACATCGAAATAAACAGAGCCGTTTTTTTCATATGCATAGCCTTGTTCAATGATGTTTTCTACAATTTGTATTTGCTCAATAATATGTCCTGTTGCCGTAGGTTCAATACTTGGTGGGTGTGCATTGAAGGTTTCCATAATAGTATGGAAATCAACCGTATATTTCTGGACCACTTCCATCGGTTCTATTTGCTCGATACGGGCTTTCTTCAAAATAGGATCGTCCCCACTTTCACCGTCGTTTTCAAGATGTCCTGCATCGGTGATGTTACGGACATAGCGAACTTTATATCCAAGATGTTTTAAATAACGAAAAACAAGATCGAACGATAAAAACGTACGGCAATTCCCTAAATGTACATTACTATAAACTGTTGGCCCACATACGTACATACCGATAGCGCCTTCGTTTATAGGTGTAAATTTCTCTTTCTGTTTAGAAATGGAATTGTAAATGGTAAGTTCTTGTTCTTCGTAACGTTTCATCTAATTGAGTAAAGTTTCAACTTAAATATTAAAATTCAGTATCCAGATTGATGTAATCTAAAAAGTCTCTTCGTGTTTCAGCATTTTTAAACTTTCCGCCAAATTCACTAGTAACAGTGCTGCTGTCTATATCGCGTATTCCTCTAGAGTTTACACATAAATGCTTCGCATCGATTACACAAGCTACATCCTCTGTATTCAGTACTTTTTGCAATTCTTTGACTACCTGCATGGTAAGACGTTCCTGAACTTGTGGTCGTTTAGCAAAATAATCGACAATACGGTTCATTTTTGAAAGTCCTACAACGGTTCCGTTTGAAATGTAAGCGATATGCGCTTTTCCAACAATAGGGAGTAAATGGTGCTCACAAGTAGAGTAGAGGGTGATGTTTTTTTCAACCAACATTTCTCCATACTTATACTTATTATCAAAGGTTGAGGCCTTTGGTTTCCTATCGGGATGTAACCCTCCAAAGATTTCTTGAACAAACATTTTGGCGACCCGATTAGGTGTTCCTTTTAGGCTATCGTCTGTTAAATCGAGCCCAAGCGTTTCCATAATGCTATGAACATCTTTTTTAATTCGCTCAATTTTTTCAATATCACTAAGTTCGAAAGCATCGGGGCGTAATGGGGTATCTGTAGAACTCCCTACGTGGTCATCACCCATTGCTTCAATATCTTTTAGCTGTTTTTCTAAATCCATTTGTGTGTAAATGAGAACTAAATAATGGTTGCAAAGATACACATTCGTTACATGCTATAAAAAATTGCTTATCACTATTTTTAATGTTGAAATTCGGTCTTTTCATACCACTTTTAAAATTAAAAAACCCTACGATATTCGCAGGGTTTTAAAAATATATATACTGTTATTTATTTAGTCTTTTCTAGAACACTTTTGTCGTCAGATAAGACAGTACCTTTAATTTTCAGGGCTTTAACAGGTTCGTCTGCATTCGAATAAACCGTAACGGTTTTTCTAATGGGTCCCACACGATTTGTATCATATTTAACCTGAATAGTACTAGATGCTCCTGGAGCAACGGCACCTTCTGGTTTTTTAGGGACGGTACAACCGCAACTAGATTTAACATCAGTAACTACTAATGGTTCGTCTCCAACGTTGGTAAATTCAAATACACGAACACCATCACTACCTTTTGCGATTTCGCCGTAATCTATTGTTTCAGATTTAAATTCAAATTTTGCTTGGGCGTTTGCGGCAAATCCAAAAAGTGCTACAAATGCAATTAATGCTAATTTTTTCATGATTTCTAAAATTTTAGAGTATGCTAATGTACATATCTTTGGTACAATCTGCAAAATAAGTTATTCACTTTTATAATCTTGCAGATATAGCTACTTTTGTAGGCTATAGTTCAAAAATTAGACCAAATTATGGCAGTAGCAGCAAAATATAGTGCTCAAGACGTTGAAAACAAATGGTATAGCCATTGGATGGAAAATGGATATTTTCATTCTGAAGTAAATGAAAAAGAACCTTATGCTATTGTAATACCTCCACCAAACGTAACGGGAGTATTACATATGGGGCATATGCTTAATAATACTATCCAAGATGTATTAATACGTAGAGCTCGTTTAAAAGGCTACAATGCTTGCTGGGTGCCGGGTACAGACCATGCATCGATTGCCACCGAGGCCAAAGTAGTGGCTAAATTAAAAAGTGAAGGGATTGATAAAAACAGCCTGACACGAGAAGATTTCTTAGAGCACGCCTGGGAGTGGACCCATAAACATGGAGGTATTATTCTAGATCAATTGAAGAAACTTGGAGCTTCCTGCGATTGGGAACGTACAAAATTTACAATGGATGACGATATGTCAGCATCGGTAATAAAGGTTTTCGTCGATTTATATAAAAAAGGGCATATATACCGAGGATACCGAATGGTGAATTGGGATCCGCAGGCCAAAACTACATTGTCCGATGAAGAGGTGGTTCACATTGAAAAACAAGGTAATTTATACTACCTAAACTATAAAATTGAAGGAAGCGACGAATCGCTAACCATTGCAACTACACGTCCTGAAACTATATTAGGTGATACCGCAATCTGTATAAACCCAAACGATGAGCGTTTTACACACCTAAAAGGAAAGAAAGCAATTGTACCTATCTGTAATCGGGTTATTCCTATTATTGAAGATGAATATGTAGATCTTGAGTTTGGTACGGGTTGTTTAAAAGTAACGCCTGCCCACGATGAGAACGATAAAATATTGGGCGATAAGCACAACTTGGAAGTTATCGACATTTTAAATGACGATGCTACGTTAAACGAATACGGCTTGCACTTTCAAGGAAAAGACCGTTTTGTGGTTAGAAAAGAGATTGTAGCCGAATTAAAAGAATTAGGTGTTCTTGATAAAATTGAGCAACATACCAATAAAATTGGAACGAGTGAACGCACAGGGGCTGTTATCGAGCCGAGGCTTAGTGATCAATGGTTCTTAAAAATGAAAGAATTAGCACAACCTGCTTTAGATTCTGTACTTGAAAAAGACATTAAGTTAGTTCCTGAAAAGTTTATCAATACGTACCGCCATTGGATGGAAAATGTTCGTGATTGGAATATTTCACGTCAACTTTGGTGGGGACATCAAATCCCTGCGTATTACTACGGAAGTGAAAAAGATGACTTTGTAGTGGCCGAAACAGCTGAAGAAGCACTACAATTAGCAAAAGAAAAATCAGGCAATGCAGCTTTAAAAGCAACCGATTTAATACAAGATGCCGATGCGTTAGACACCTGGTTTTCTTCTTGGTTATGGCCCATTAGTGTTTTTAACGGAATTTTAGAGCCTGATAATGAGGAGATAAATTATTATTACCCTACGAAAGACCTAGTGACCGCACCCGAAATATTATTCTTCTGGGTGGCGCGCATGATTATCGCAGGATACGAATACCGTGATGAGAAACCATTTAGCAGTGTTTATTTAACAGGAATTGTACGCGATAAACAACGTCGCAAGATGAGTAAATCGTTAGGAAACTCACCAGACCCTATCGAATTAATGAATAAATATGGAGCCGATGGCGTTCGTGTGGGGATGTTATTGAGTTCACCTGCCGGAAACGATTTGATGTTCGAAGAAGATTTATGTAAGCAGGGTAGTGGTTTTGTAAATAAAATATGGAATGCGTACCGACTAATTGATGGTTGGGAAATTTCCGAAGAAAAAGAAGAAACTGAAACCGATGTTATTGCCATTAATTGGTATAAAAACAAATTTGCAAAAACCATCACCGAAATTGAAGATCATTACAGCAAATATCGAATTAGCGATGCGCTAATGGCTACTTATAAGTTGGTTTGGGACGATTTCTGTTCGTGGTTGTTAGAGATGGTGAAGCCGGGGTATGAACAGCCAATTTCGGCTAATACGTATAAAAAGGTAATCGCTGTTTTAGAAGATAACCTTAAAATATTACATCCATTTGTGCCTTTTATTTCTGAAGAAATTTGGCAAAACATTACACCTCGTTCTAAAGAAGAAGCATTAATTGTTGCCGAATGGCCAACCGAAACCGAGTATGACGAAAAAATAATTAAAGAATTCGAGTTTGCTTCGGAAGTGATTTCAGGAATTCGAACGATTAGAAAAGAAAAGAACATTTCATTTAAGGATGCCATTTCGGTGTCTGTAATCAATAATGAAAAGGTAGACGCTACGTTCGATTCAGTAATAACGAAGTTAGGGAACCTTTCTGAGTTAAATTATATTTCAGAAAAAATTGATGGCGCTTTAACATTCAGAATTAAAAGTAACGAATACTTTGTGCCTATTGAAGGAGCAATCGATGTTGAAGATGAAATAGCTAAGCTAAGCGAAGAATTAAAATACACCGAAGGCTTTTTAAAAAGTGTACAAGGCAAACTAAAAAACGAACGTTTTGTAAATAATGCGCCGGAAAAAGTAGTGGCTATGGAAAAACAAAAAGAAGCAGATGCGTTGGCTAAAATTGAAACTTTAAGAACCAGTTTGGCTACTTTAAAATAGGTTAAAGCCGTTAAATTTTCTTAATTTCCTATAAATAAGGCGTTAATTTCCTTTTAAAATCAATCGTTTGACTGTAATTTGAGTAAAAATCAAAATTATGGATCAAGCTAAGTACGACCAAATGCAAGGTATGTTGAATAAGTTGGAAGACATTAAAAACAGCCAAGAAAGCATTATTGATAAAATTAACCACGTAATAACCGATCTTTTTCAGAACCCTGACAAAGATTTGGAAAAAGCAATGGAAGCTGCGCACGAAAAGGCTTCGGCTAATGTTGATAAGATTGCAGAAGCTATCGATGAGTATGAAATTAAGTTCAATAAAGCGCAGCAAGAATAAATTTAAAAATATAGGATTATAGTGAAAAGCCTCAATTTAAATAATTGGGGCTTTTTCTATTTTCGATAGAGAAAATAGGTGTTTACCGCTTCTATATATTTTAACTTGGCTTCGCGAGTAGTCATTCCCCTAGTCTGAAACAGGGCATTTGTTTTAAAAGCTGATATGAGCGGTTTGCTGCTACGACGTGTAGAATCATCATCGCTCGTGGCTCTTTTGTAATATGCATATAAACGCAACAGAACATCTGCTGGAAACGGCTCTGTATGCTCATTGATACTATCAACCGCTTTTTGAAACGCAGTATCTAATTCTTTATCGTTCATTTTGATGCCAATAGGGTAATTCCTCCTTTTACTTTTTGGTTTAAGGATACGTTAATTTTTGCATCTAAAGGTAAAAAAACATCTACTCTGGAGCCAAACTTTATAAAACCACTGTCGTCTGTTTGGTTTACCGTTTGTCCTTCTTCGGCATAATTAACAATGCGTTTTGCCATGGCACCGGCTATTTGGCGGTGCAATACATCTCCAAACTCTTTAGATTTTACCACAACTGTAGTACGTTCGTTTTCCTCGGAAGATTTTGGGTGCCACGCCACTAAAAATTTACCGGGATGATACTTGCTATAAACCACTTTGCCACCAACAGGATATCGCGTAACGTGAACATTTACAGGCGACATAAACACCGAAACTTGTATTCTTTTTTCGTTGTAATATTCTTTCTCAAAAACTTCTTCAATAACAACTACTTTACCATCTACTGGTGATAAAACGTGCTTGTCATCTGTTTTGAAAGCTCGTTTCGGGTTTCTGAAAAATTGCAGAATCAACACCAATAAAATTATTAGTGAAATAACAATTCCTCCTTTTATAAAGGAATTTTCAACAAAATAATCGGCTACGAGGCTCAACACAATGCACACTGCAAGTGCTGCTAAAATGATTTTATGTCCTTCTTTATGAAACATAATAAACTATTTGTAAAAATGCGTAAATAAATGGACTGGCAAAAATAATACTGTCAAGTCTGTCGTACAATCCGCCGTGACCGGGCATTAATATACCACTGTCTTTTACACCTGCTTGTCTTTTAAATTTCGACTGAATTAAATCGCCAATAGTTCCAAAAACGGAAGCTATAACAGCCATTATGATCCAAACAATAAGGTTAAATTGAATTGTCAATTCAGGGTTATAGACCTCTAAACACTTAAATATAAGAAAACTTGCTAAAATAGCACCTGCCAAACCACCTATAAATCCTTCAATAGTTTTTTTAGGTGAAATACGCTCCAAGAGTTTTCTTTTTCCGAAGTTTTTACCAACTAAATATGCAAATGAATCGTTGAACCAAATTAAGAAGAATACACCACCGATAATTTCAGGGGTAAAGTTTCCTTTGTAAACTGGGATAAGTGTTAAAAAGACAAACCCGCTAATTAAATATAATATAATAGCGACATACTTTTTCTTTTCAAACATTGGTATTTTACTTACCCAGAGTACATCCTTTAAAAGAAATAGGTTTACAAAACAACAGAGGATTAGTAATAAAGTAACGGCATTATTATCGAATATCGAATAACTGAAAAAATATAGGGCTCCAGCTAATAGGGCATAAGCAAGATAACTTTTTAAATGTACCAGTTTTAAAAATTCACTTAATGTAATAACGGAAAGTATAAAGAAAAGACCCATAAACCATTCGTGCGAGGTAAACATAGAAATAATGACTATCGAAATGTAAAGCACACCCGATAGGGTTCGCACAATGAGTTCCTTCATATTATAGGTCTTCCAGTAGCAACAAATATAGGTTTTTTGTGCTACTTCCGTAACTCATAAAGTCCTTTTCTTTGTCAGTTTCAAAGTCCTGAATAGTAGTGATATTCGTAGGGATTTGGTTTGGGTTTCGCGTTTTAATGATACGAAGCCCTTCACTTATAGTGTCGACCAACTGGCTTGTAGTTGCAAAAACCACAAAATTAAAGGGTAGCTCACTAAGCTTTTTTTCTTTTATTTGGTTTGAAGAAAGTAAGATAGAGCCGTTTTTTGCCACTAAAGATTCGCAGGTGGTTAAAAAGAATGTGGTATCGCCTTTTTTGGTAAAGTTTAGGTTAAACCCGTCAAAACGGGACGATAAGTTTTTATCAACGCAGAAAACATCTTGTTCGTACCAATCATTTTCAATTAAAATATTGTCAAACGTTTCGAGAACTTCGTCCATAGATTCACAATACAAAAATTTACCGCCGTTTTTATTAAAGTTATAAGTAAACTTTTCATCTATAGGAAGTTTTTCTTCAGGGTAATATTTGCTCGTGTCAGATTGTTTAGCTTTTTCATCTGACTTGTGTTTCTTAGGGTTTAAAAGTCTTTTAAACAGACTCATTCATTGTTTATTGAGGAGTTCGTAATACGTTTAACTTCAAATATATAAAATCTAAGGGGAAGAATAGATACTAAAAACCAAACTTTATAATAAAAAAGATAGGTGGCTTAATTTGTAGCCACCTTTTCTTCTTCACTTTCTTGATTTCCTTTGTCTTCGTCGTTTCCTTCTTTATTCTCAAGCTTTTTGTTTTCTTGATCCTTTTTAAAGGGACGCTCTCCAAAAATGCGTTCTAAACTTTCTTTAAAGATTACTTCTTTCTCTAACAACTCTTCAGCAAGTTCAGTAAGTTTATCTTTATTTTTTTCTAATAGCTCTAACGCTCTTTGGTACTGTGCTTCAATTAGATTTGAAATTTCTTTGTCGATTAACTCAGCTGTCTTTTCGCTGTATGGTTTACTAAAATTATACTCATTTTGACCGCTGGAATCATAATAAGTAAGGTTTCCTATTTTTTCATTAAGGCCGTAAATGGTAACCATAGCTCGAGCTTGTTTTGTGATTTTTTCCAAATCACTTAAAGCACCTGTGCTAATTTTATTGAATATAACCTTTTCTGCAGCTCTACCACCAAGTGCGGCACACATTTCGTCCAGCATTTGTTCTGGGCGGACAATGAGGCGTTCTTCTGGTAAATACCAAGCTGCACCTAAGGATTGGCCTCTAGGTACAATAGTAACCTTAACAAGAGGAGCTGCATGTTCTAGCATCCAGCTTACGGTTGCGTGACCAGCTTCGTGAAAAGCGATTGCTTTTTTCTCGTCCGGGGTAATGATTTTATTTTTCTTTTCCAATCCACCTACAATACGGTCTACCGCATCTAAGAAATCTTGTTTGCCTACAGCTTTATTTTCTTTTCGGGCAGCAATCAATGCAGCTTCATTACAAACATTTGCTATATCGGCACCTGAGAATCCTGGGGTTTGCTTTGCAAGAAAATCGGTGTTTAAAGTATCGTCTATTTTTAGTGGGCGAAGGTGGACTTCAAATATCTCTTTACGTTCACGTACATCTGGAAGATCCACATAAATTTGTCTGTCAAAGCGACCTGCGCGCATTAGTGCCTTGTCCAATACATCTGCTCGGTTGGTGGCTGCAACAACAATTACGTTTGTGTTGGTGCCAAAACCGTCCATTTCGGTTAATAATTGGTTAAGGGTATTTTCTCGTTCATCGTTAGATCCTCCAAAATTACTTTTACCTCTTGCTCGACCTATGGCATCAATCTCATCAATAAAAATGATAGAAGGAGATTTTTCTTTCGCTTGTTTAAATAAATCACGAACTCGGGATGCGCCAACTCCTACAAACATTTCGACAAAATCTGAACCAGAAAGTGAGAAAAAAGGAACTTTAGCTTCACCTGCAACCGCTTTTGCCAATAATGTTTTACCAGTACCTGGAGGCCCTACTAATAAGGCTCCTTTCGGTATTTTGCCACCCAAAGCAGTGTATTTTTCAGGATTTTTCAGAAAATCTACAATTTCCTGTACTTCTTCTTTAGCGCCTTCAAGTCCAGCTACATCTTTAAAACTCGTTTTAACATCGGTTTTTTCGTCAAAAAGTTTTGCTTTCGATTTACCGATATTAAATATTTGACCACCAGCACCGCCTCCGGCACCAGAAGACATTCTTCTCATAATAAAAATCCAAATACCTATAATAATTACGAAGGGTAGCAGTGTTATCAATAAATCACCCCACAAGTTTTCTTCGGTATCCCACACTAACTGGGTGTCAAGGTTATTTTCCTTTTTTATTTCGTTGATGTCGTTTTCAAAATTCTGCTCATCCCCAAATTCAAATTGATAGTTTGGCTCGTTTGGGCCTGGGTCTAACACTCCAGATCCTGTAGACTTATTGTGTATATCCTTGTTCTTGGCTTCTTGGGTTAAAAAAACCTTAGCAATTTTATGGTTTACAATTTTAACCTTTGCAACATCGCCATCTCTCAAAAATTGCTCAAATTGAGATTTTGTTGTTTTTTCTGGTTGTGACCAATTGCCACCAAAAAACTGGATACCCATAAACAATAGGAATATGGCTGCATAAATCCAATAATTATTGAATTTTGGTTTTTTCTTTTCAGGCTTATTATTTTTATCTTCTTTTGCCATATGGCTTAATTTCTTTAGTAAGTTGTTTCTATTTTAACAGATTTGGCATCTCCCCATAATCCTTCAATATCATAAAATTCGCGAATGTGCTTTTGGAATACGTGAACTACGACGTGTACAAAATCCATTAGTATCCACTCGGCATTATTGCTGCCTTCAATATGCCAAGGCTTTTCTTTTAAAGATTTACTAACGGTTTTTTGAATAGAGTTAACAATGGCGTTAACTTGTGTGTTTGAGTTACCGTTACAGATAATAAAATAATCGCAAACGGTATTTTCTATATCCCTAAGGTCCAATATTTCAATATCTTGACCCTTAACATCTTCAATTCCTTTTAAAATATGCGTAATAAGTTGATCTGTTTCTTGTTCTTTCTTCGACATTAATCTAATTTAATTTTCGCAAAGTTATTACTTTTTTGTTTCTTGATACCCTAAATAAATGGATATAGTAGTAATTTATTACATGTGAAGATAATCAAACTTAATGCCATTGACTCTACAAACACATACCTTAAGAATTTAAGTAAGAAAGTTAGGTTGGAAGATGAAGTGGTTGTATTGGCAGAAGAGCAACATGCCGGTAGGGGGCAAAGAGAGGCAGTATGGTCCTCAAAAGCGGGCGAAAGCCTTACATTTAGTGTGTTTAAACGTGTGGAGGGTTTGCCTGCAGAGCATCAATTTTTATTGGTAATGTTAACTTCTCTGGCCATAAAGGATACTTTAAAAAAATTAAAAGTGCCAAATATTGCTGTTAAATGGCCAAACGACATCTTGTCACGTTCTAAAAAATTATGTGGTGTTTTAATTGAAAACTCTTTGCAAAAAACAATGATAACCTCTTGTATAGCAGGCGTGGGGCTTAATGTAAATGAAATTGATTTTGAAGCACTGCCACAAGCAACTTCCATGAGGTTGGCAAGTGGCAGAAAGTTTAATATGGATAAAGTATTTAACCTAGTTGCCGAAACTTTATTTGCTAGATTTGAGAATATTGAATCAACGAATTTTCATAAAGTAAAAAAAGAATACGAAGATGCTCTTTTCAGAAAAGAAATGGTTTCAGTTTTTGAACGTCCTTCGGGAATACGATTTAATGGTGTGATAAAAGGAGTTATGGATACGGGTGCCCTACTAATTGAAAATGAACAGGAGGAAGTAGAGCAGTTTCAGTTAAAAGAAATTAAATTACTGTATTAAAGCTTTTCCATATTTGTGGTAAGCGTTTCCAGAAACTTTGAAATAGGGCTCTTTATCATCATCGCCATCATGCTGTTAAATTCACCTTCAAATAATAGTTCGGCTTGCGAAGTTGTTTCGTCAACAGGTTCAACATTTGCAGTTAGTGTAAAGGGGAGCTTATCACTAATAGCGCCTAAAACTACTTTGTTTGGTGGGTTTACTTCTTTTACTTCCAGAGCTATTTCTGGCATGCCTTTAAGAGCAAAAACAAATGCATTGTCTCTTATTACTTCAAACTTACTGATGTTTTCGGGCATTAATTGTTCAAAATTTTTAACATCACTTAAAAATAGGCAAAGATCGTTGGCCGATTTATTTACGGTTACTTTTTTACTTGTTAGGTTCATCTATATATTTTAATGGGTTTTATTTACCCGTTTTTTTTAATTGTGGGTTCCAATTGGCAGGGTCGGTACGCCAATTTGATAATAATTCTTTTTCTTCAGCAGAAATATAATTGGATTTTTCAGCTTGTTGCAATAAATGATCGTAATCGCTTAAAGTATGCAGCTCGATATTGTTTTTTTTGAAATTTTCTTCAGAAATATCAAAACCGTACGTGAATATGGCCAGCATCCCTTTTACGTTTAAGTTTGCCTCTTCCAATGCTTTTGCAGCCAATAAGCTACTGTTGCCGGTACTGATAAGGTCTTCAATGATTACCACATTTTGATTGGCCTCAACAAACCCTTCTATTTTATTTTGGCGACCATGTTTTTTGGCTTCAGGCCTAACATAACAAAATGGAAGTCCTAATATATCAGCTACTAAGGCACCAATGCCAATAGCACCAGTGGCCACTCCAGCAATAACGTCTGGTTTTCCGTAGAGGATTTCTACTTGTTTGGCTAAATTTTCCCGAAGGTAGTTTCGAATGGCAGGATATGACAACGTAATACGGTTGTCGCAATAAATTGGGGATTTCCAACCTGATGCCCACGTAAAAGGTTTTTGTGGTTGTAATTTTATTGCATTAATTTGCAATAGTAATTCGGCCGTTTTTTGCGCGGTTTCTTTGTTTAAAATCATACTGCAAATGTATAAAGTTTTTGTTAAAGATATCCCTATAATTCTTTCAACCGAAGAAAATATAGGTAAACAATACACCTCCATACCGTTAAAACTGGCTCGGTTTAAAAAACTGATAAAAAAAATAAATAGGGGTGAACTGTTGTATGTGAACCTTTACCACAAAAATCCAGAAAAGTTAGAAAAATTTCTTCGGAAAAAACTACCAGTTGTTGAAGCTGCCGGCGGAATGGTTTTTAACGACAAAAAAGAAATTCTTTTTATCTACCGAAATAAAAAATGGGACTTGCCAAAGGGCAAGATTGAAAAAAAAGAAACCCACGAAGAGGCTGCCGTTCGTGAAGTTCAAGAAGAGACGGGTATAAAAGAACTTGAAATCCGTGAGTTTTTAACGAAAACCTACCACGTTTTTAAACGCAATGGAAAATTTAAGTTAAAGGTCACCTATTGGTATAAAATGCACAGTAACTATGAGGGGCCTTTAACTCCCGAAAAAAAGGAAGGGATTAAAAAAGTAAAGTGGAAAAACTTTGCGAAATCCCAAAAAGCACTTACTAAAAGTTACGAAAACATTAAGCTTCTTTTTCCGAAGGAATATTTAACCACCCACCCTAACGATCGGGTAGCGAAGGTGTGATTTTTCATAATTGGGAGATTGTTTATGAATCCAATCCAATTGTGCGTACCAATTTTTTGCAAAGCCAGGTTCGTTTTCCTTTTTAGTTTCAAACGCTTTTTTGATTTCTGGGTTGTTTTTTAAAAAAGTTTCTGCTTTATCTTCCCACACATAGGGTGAAAAACCTTCTTTTTGTTGAAGTATGGTATCGAAAAAGTTCCAATTGAAAAAAGAGTCGGTCGCTGTAGGCTCTAAAGTTTCAACTAAATACCGGACACCTTCTTGGTCGGTTCTTGCTATATAATCACCTTTCTTAACCTTAACATCTTCTGTTTTAGTTGAGACTTCAGTGTTATAATGTAAATAATGGCCTTCGTAAGGATTATTTACGGTTTCATAATCTTCAATTTTATACACTTCAGCAGTAATAACCGTATCTTTTTTTACTTTTTCAAGTTCAATTTTATTTTGCTTCAATAAATCTATTACGTTCCAATATCCTTGAGGAATGATATAAGACTGAGGAATTGTGACGGATTTTTTCGGCTTAAAATAATCGTAATAGGTTATTTCTTTAGTGAAGGGTTTGTTTCGGTTGTATTTTAATCGTTTGGCTCCGGTAATTTTACTTTCGATCACTTCGCCTTCAAACCCTTTAAATTGTCTGGTAGATGTCTGGCTGCTGTCTATTTCCCATTGTACGGGGTAATCTACACCAGCTTTATAGCTTAGACGATTAGAATTTCGAAGTTGATGTATAAGCTCGGCGTCTTTGTCAGCAATATTTACCATGCTTCTCATAAGTTCATAAGTACCTTCAACTCGATCTTTATAAGGTTTCAGCATGTGTGTTTCTACCATCATTCCCAAAGTATTGAAAAGTGTGGTATAGCCAGTGGAGTAGCGAGGGGAATCTTTAAATTGGGAGAAGCCGCTTTCGGGTGTTCGGTTAAATACATTAACATACGGGGTGATGGGCCAATTTTTTTGTTGAAGTGAATCTTCTAGTTGTGGCATAAATGAATTTTGAACATATTTACCCAATTCACCACCCAGTTTATTGTGCTGAGTAAATAGGTGTGTAAGGGTGTATTGATAATCGGCACCGTTACTCACGTGGTTATCTATAAAAACATCGGGTTTTACGGTGCGAAACAAATTGGCAAACGCTCTCGCATTTTTAGTGTCTGCCTTTATAAAATCGCGGTTTAAGTCATAATTACGGGCATTACCACGAAAACCGTATTCTTCAGGTCCGTTTTGGTTGGTGCGGCTTGTGCTGTTTCGGTTTAGTGCTCCTCCAATGTTATATACAGGTATGGCCGCAATGATCACGTTTTTGGGAGGTTTAATTTTTCCTTCAGCTAAATCTCGCATGAATAACATGGTGGCGTCTATACCGTCACTTTCACCTGGATGTATACCGTTATTGATAAGTAGCACTATTTTATCTTCTCGGTTTGAAAACTCAGACTCAAAACTGCGGTTGGGATTAAATGTTATTAAACGTAAAGGCTCCCCAATATCTGTTTGTTGCATGTTGTATAATGCGATTGAAGTGTAGTTGTCTGCTAAAGTTTCATAAAAGGCAATAACTTTACTATAAGTGGCTGTCTCTGTGCCTTTAGTATTCTCAAATAAAGTTGTAAGCGGCTTATCTTCTTTTTGTTTATTTTGCGAACAAGAAGATAATACTATGATAATTAAACATATACGTGTAAGTTGTCTCATAATATGTGGAATTTCCAACAAAGATAGGGTATCACGATATTTATTTATCGTGTTTATTTAACATATTTTTTTCGTAAAAAAACATTGTTTTTTAAATCACTTTACTATATTTGTTCGTAGAATATTAAACTTTAAACTTTAAATTATGAAAAAAATTACGTTAACTATTGCTAGTTTATTAGTAGCATCTGTTGGCTTTGGCCAAGTAAGTTCTGCATTAGAGGATGGGAATGGAAATAATTCTCCAGAAATTTTTATGCAACAATCACCTAATTTAGATCCTTGTTCTCAAAGCACACCAAGTAATGCTATTGAAAATGGACACGGTAATTTGCATTTACTTATAGTGGCAAATGACTTTACTGTTGAGCCTAATGAAACTTTTACTGTAGAGCAATTAAAATTTACCATTTTAGTAACTCCTGGATTAACTGTTGAAGCAGCTGATTTGACATTTTATGAAGATAGTGGAAATGGACCTGGCGCTGAAATTACTTCAGAAACAGGAATTGTTCCTAGTAACCAAGCCGTAGTTGGAAGCAACTTTGGTTTTGATGCTGAAGAAAACGTTTTTGACCTTTCTACTGTTGTAGAGCTTGAAGGTGGTGCTTCAGGAGCTGTTTACTGGGTTGGAATTCAAATTCAATATGCAGGAGATAATTCTTACTTAGAAGGAACTTCTATTGTTGATACTCCTAACGAGGGTTATTACTTTGATTCTGGTACAGGTGAGTTCGTGGCAATCTCTGTAGGTTTTGGTAGTGATCCTTTTGATGGTGTATTCGAAATTTCAGGAGACTGTAGCGCACTAGGGGTTAATGACAATGCATTATCTCAAGTTTCTATTTATCCTAATCCTTCATCTGGTATATTAAACATTGAAACTCCAGCTTCTGTTGAAGTTAATAGTGTAGCTGTTTACGATGTATTAGGTAAAAAATCTAATGTTTCTTTGGTAAATGGTCAAGTAAACATTTCTAACCTTGCAAATGGAGTTTATATACTTTCTATGGATACCAATGCAGGTACTTTAACTCAAAAAATCGTTAAGAACTAATTAAAAAAGTTCTTTTCTATTAGTATAGAGCCTCGCTTCTGCGAGGCTTTTTTTATATTTTTTTTATATTTTTTTTTTTATAATTTTTTTATTGAATACCTTTTGTATATTTATATAAATTTAAAAACAGAATATTATGAAAAAAATTACTTTCTTATTATTTCTTTTCAGTGCGTGTTTGTTAGCTCAACAACCTAAGAGCTATACTGAATCGATTAACGATTTATCAGGATCTATCAATCCAGATTCTGGAATTGAAGGGATATTCGTGAATTCCAGTAATGGAAATCAAGGGATAATTGATGTGTATTCATCTTTATCGGACTTTACCAATGCAGTAGCTGACAATTGTACTGATACTGCCTTGACTTCTGAAGATTTTGCAGGAGGACCAGGAGCCATAACCGCTTGTGGTACTACAATTGACAGTGATGGTGGCACTGGTTGCTATCCGGCTGGAGAACTGGAAGAGGGGTTTAATGTAGAAGCTTCAAACTCTACAGAAGTTATATCAATACCATCAGGAGGTATTGGAAATGCTGACCCGTTAGTAGGAGCGAATACTTTTGCTGAATTTACGGTCATTAATTTTGATCCTGAAGTTTATGCAGTAGCGATGGATGTTTGGAACAATAGTGACCCAAGTACAGAAGTTCGTGTGTATGGTACTGGAGATGTTTTAATTGAAACGATAGCAGGAAGTTTCCCTGTTTCTCAACAGACCTTTTTTGGTGTTGTTGCTGATGAACCTATTTCAAAAATAGAATTGGAAGGTGCTAACGGAAGTGGTGAGTTATTTGGTAACTTCTTGTTTGGAGCAGATTGTACATTATCGATTGGTGACAATCAGCTTTCTCAAGTTTCTATTTACCCAAATCCTTCATCTGGAATCTTAAACATTGAAACTCCAGCTTCTGTTGAAGTTAACAGTGTAGCTGTTTACGATGTGTTAGGTAAAAAATCTAATGTTTCCTTGGTAAATGGTCAGGTAAACATTTCTAACCTAGCCAATGGAGTTTATATCCTTTCTATGGATACCAACGCGGGTACTTTAACACAAAAAATCGTTAAGAACTAATTAAAAAAGTTCTTTTCTATTAATATAGAGCCTCGCTTTTAGCGAGGCTTTTTTTTGTTTAGGAATAAATTTCAACCCCAATATTTTATTAGGAGAAAATAAAATATAATATAATAGAAACAAGTAAGCTAATGGTTTTGTCAAAATAGACTTATTGCATTTAAGAAAGTTTAAATTTAAAAGGTATATGCTCTCAACGATAAGCTCAAGAAAGAGATTTTTACTATGCAAATTAAAATTATTGGAAGAATTTAGTCCCAGAAAAAAAGTAATTCTTAGTCTAAGGTTAAAGTAATGCCTAAAGGAATATGTTAGTGTGCACCAAATATATTAAACCTTTAAGATTGTCACTTAAGTATATATGTTTGCTTGAGCAATACTTAAGTTTTTTGAATTACAACTTTGATGTGTTAAATAAAAAAACCGGATGTAAACTAGTACATCCGGTTTCATATTAATAAAAATGTATGGTATTAGCCATTCATAGAAACTAAAAACTCTTCGTTGTTTCGGGTTTGTTTTACTTTGTCGTTTATAAACTCCATAGCTTCTATAGGGTTCATGTCTGCTAGATATTTACGCAACACCCACATACGTTGTATTACATTATCATCAAGCAGTAAATCATCCCTACGTGTACTTGAGGAAGTAAGGTCGATAGCTGGGAAAATTCTTCGGTTAGATATTTTTCTATCCAATTGAAGTTCCATGTTACCTGTACCTTTAAATTCTTCAAAAATAACCTCGTCCATTTTAGATCCGGTTTCCGTAAGGGCTGTTGCAATAATGCTTAGTGAGCCACCATTTTCAATATTACGGGCGGCACCAAAGAAACGTTTTGGTTTATGCAGTGCATTGGCATCTACACCACCACTTAATATTTTACCACTGGCAGGTTGTACGGTATTGTAAGCACGTGCCAATCTAGTGATAGAATCTAATAGGATAACTACATCGTGGCCACATTCTACCAATCGCTTTGCTTTATCAATTACAATGTTAGCGACCCGAACATGTTCCGTAGCTTCTTTGTCAAAAGTTGAAGCAACTACTTCACCTTGTACATTACGTTGCATATCGGTAACTTCTTCGGGACGTTCGTCTATAAGGAGGATGATTTGATATACTTCCGGGTGATTTGCAGCAATGGCGTTGGCAATGTCTTTTAAAAGCATTGTTTTACCAGTTTTAGGCTGCGATACAATCATACCACGCTGTCCTTTTCCAATTGGAGCGAACATGTCGATAATACGAGTGGAGATAGTACTTTGTCTATCTGCGATATTAAATTTCTCTTGCGGAAATAATGGTGTTAAATGTTCAAAAGCAACACGGTCACGAACTACGTGAGGGTTTAACCCATTAATTTTTGAAATCTTGATTAATGGAAAATATTTTTCTCCTTCTTTTGGAGGTCGTACTTCCCCAAAAACGGTATCTCCCGTTTTTAACCCAAACAATCGTATTTGCGATTGCGAAACGTATATATCATCTGGAGAGGATAAGTAATTGTAATCACTAGAGCGTAAAAAACCATATCCATCTTGCATAATGTCTAAGACACCTTCACTTTCTATAATGCCATCAAATTCATAATCTGGCTCTTTATAGCGGTTTCGGCTGTCTTTGTTGCCATTGTTTCGATTGTCTTTTTGATGACTTTTATTGCTGTTGTCTTTTTTAGACTTAGAATGCTTTTTTCTGTTATCTGAAGAATTATTGTTCTTCTTGTTGTCATTTGTATTCTTGCCCCGCTTGTCATTGTCATTCGAGCTTTTGCTCTGTTTGTCACTATCGTTAGATTTTTTAGGATCGTTTTTAGTGTTCTGACTTTTTTTCGGGTTGCGGTTGTCGTTGCTTTTACTTCGTTGTTGGTTCGGTTTGTTTTGCGACGAAGGTTTTTGCTTGTCTTTAGGGTCCTCTTTTTTAGAAGTAGTATCAGCGGAATCATTTTTTGTGATTTCCTTTACTGCACTGGGGTTTGCCGCTTGATAGTCGAGTATTTGGTATACCAAGTCTAACTTTTTGAAGCTACGGTATTTGGGAACGTTCAGTTTTTTGGCTAATTCCTGAAGTTCAGGTAGCTTTTTTGCTTTTAATTCTGAAATTTCAAACATTTAAAAATTTTGTGTGTTTAATTATAATAATTAGGGACCTTTGAGAAGGTGCTATTATCGAATATTTTTTTTTGAAGACTAAGTAACCGTTATTGAAGTGGTTACGAATAGATACTGCAATGATACAATAATATTTTAAATTTTGCTTGTAATTTTTTTAAAAAGAAATCCTATTTTTGCCCTTATAGAGAAAAAAGAACATGTTACAACGCATTCAAACTGTATATTTAATCATTTCGGCACTCATTATGGGGGCTTTGTATATATGGTTTCCTGCTGTGCAGAATGAAACCGGTGTTGTAATTCTGGACCGTAGTGAACCTTTGGTTTTTGGTTTGATTTTTGGTTCAATTGCTTTGACAGTTATTTCAATTTTGAGTTTTAAGAAGCGGCAAAGACAGTTTGTTTTTAACCGTTTAAATATCATATTAAACTTTGTGTTACTGGGAGTTTTCGTTTACAGGTCGCTAACCATATCCGGAGAAACATTGGTTTCAGAGAAGGGTATTGGGGTCTTGCTTCCCGTCATTTCTATCGTTTTTTTAGTGTTGGCCAATAAGGCCATTAAAAGGGATGAAGACCTTGTAAAATCTGTGGATCGTTTACGATAAACCGTTACATCTTAGTATATTTTAGTGCGAACCCCCAAAGGATGCCACCTTTGGGGGTTTTTTATGAATCGGTGGTTTCGATACATTTTTTACTAAAACTGAGGTTTCAGTAAAAATCATTCAACCACCTTGATTAGGTGTAATTTATTTTTCAGAAACAATGAAGGCGGTTGAGTGATTTTGAAACAACGCAGTTGTTTTCAAAATCGTATCGAAACCACCGGCTTTTAAATGACATCACAATGGTCACTGAGCGGAGTCGAAGTGAGCCGATTTCATCGTTTAAACTCAATCACTTCCAAATTTTTAATATTTCCTTTGTCAATTTCAAACCTAAGCATAGTGCGTACGGTATGAAAACCGTGTTTTCCTATTGCTCCGGGGTTCATATGTAACAATCCAGTTTTTTTATCGGGCATTACTTTTAATATATGGGAATGTCCACTAATGAATAACTTAGGTGGGTTTTTGTAAATTTCTTCACGAATACGTTTGTCGTACCTACCAGGATAGCCACCAATGTGAGTAATCCACACATCTACACCTTCACAAATAAACCTGTTATGTAGCGGAAATTCTCTTCGCGCTTCATCATTATCTATATTTCCATATACAGCTCGTAACGGTTTTAGTTTTTGGAGTGTATCGGTTACCGTTAAGTTTCCTATATCACCGGCGTGCCATACTTCATCGCCTTGTTTGGCATATTTTAAGATATCGTTGTCAATATGACTATGTGTATCGCTTAAAAGCAAGATTTTTTTCAAACCAATTTGATTTTGAGTGTTAAACTATCTAGAAGCCGCTACCTTTCTGAAGTAGTATTTTGTACTTTTGTATTTTTCAAAAATAAACGATTCTTTGCGATATTTTATCGAAATAGCTTACAACGGTTCAAATTATTACGGATGGCAAATACAACCAGATGCCATAACTGTTCAAGAAGTATTAGAGGATAAGCTTTCTACCTTATTTAAAACTGAAATAAAAGTCACCGGTGCCGGACGTACCGATGCCGGGGTGCATGCAAAACAATTGTTTGCTCATTTTGATTGTGAAGAAATTACAGATATTTCAGAATTAATATTTAGATTAAACTCGTTCCTTCCTAAGGATATAGCGATATCGAATATAATAAGAGTAAAAGAAGATGCCCATGCTCGCTTTGATGCTGTTTTGCGAGAATATGAATATGTTATTTCCTTGAAAAAGAATCCCTTTTCTGAAGGATTAGCATATCAAATTCATAATAAACCCGATGTCGAATTAATGAATAAAGCCGCAAAAGTATTATTAGACTATAAGGATTTTCAATGCTTTTCAAGAAGCAAAACCGATGTAAAAACGTATCATTGTATAATCAAAAAAGCATATTGGCAAGAAACAAATGAAGGGTTAATCTTCACTGTTTCCGCAGATCGTTTTTTACGGAATATGGTTAGAGCCATTGTAGGCACACTTTTAGATGTAGGTTTTAAAAAAACATCATTAGAAACATTTCACAAAATATTAAAAAATAAAGATAGGAGTAAAGCAGGTGCTTCCGCTCCGGCACATGGGTTGTACTTAACTAAAGTGCAATATCCAGAAACGATACTAAACTAATGGCAAACTCAGGAAAAGCATTCGATTTTAAGCTTTTTAAACGCTTATTGAAATTTACCAATGCATATCGCTTGGTATTTTACTTTGTAGCACTTGCGGCCATAATTATGGCTGGTTTAGCGATAGTTCGGCCTGAATTAATACAGTTAGCTATCGATAACTCGATTGAACCAAAAGACGGAAGTGGTCTTCAGTTTTATGTCTTAATGATGGTTGCCGTTTTGGTACTTGAGGTTTTGTTTCAATTTGCCTTTATATTTTACGCCAATTGGCTGGGACAAAGCGTGGTGCGAGACATGCGTGTAAAACTCTTCAACTTGATGATGAGTTTCCGTATGAAATATTTTGATAAAAGTGCCGTAGGACGGTTAACTACCCGTGCGGTAAACGATATCGAAACCATTTCGAGTATTTTTAGCCAAGGGTTGTTTATGATTTTAAGCGATTTGCTTAAGATGTTTGTCATTGCTGGGTTTATGCTCTATAAAAGTTGGCAGCTTGCTTTGATTGTTTTTGCAATTTTACCATTGATTTTATATGCTACACGAGTATTTCAACGAGCGATGAAAGTTGCTTTTGAAGATGTTCGTAACCAAGTGGCCGATTTAAATTCCTTTGTGCAAGAGCGAATTACGGGAATGAAAATCGTTCAAATATTCACAAGAGAAGATACCGAGTATAAGCGGTTTAAAGAAATAAACGAAAAACATAAAAAGGCATGGATTAGAACGGTTTGGTACAATTCTATTTTTTTCCCTATTGCTGAAATGGCATCTTCTATTGCCATTGGTTTAATTGTTTGGTATGGGGGTCTCAACGCAGCTGGAGGTGGAGTTATAACCTTGGGTATCATCACTGCTTTTATTCAGTTAGCTCAAATGCTATTCCGCCCACTTCGGCAAATTGCCGATAAGTTCAACACGCTACAAATGGGTATGGTTGCCGCTAACCGTGTGTTTGGTATTTTAGATACAAAATCACATATAGACGATTCGGGTACGGTTGATATGCCACGCGCTACCGGTCACATAGAATTTAAAAATGTTCATTTTGGTTATACGGAAGACGAAGAAGTAATCAAGGGAATATCATTAACCGTACAACCTGGAGAAACAATTGCCATTGTGGGGGCTACGGGTGCTGGAAAATCAACCATCATCAACTTATTGAACCGGTTTTACGAAATTCAGAAAGGGGAGATTTTAATTGATAAAGTAAACGCCAAGGAATATACATTGGAATCCCTTCGGAAACAAATAGCAGTAGTATTACAAGACGTATTCCTATTTGCCGATACCATTTTAAATAATATTACGCTAAACGATCCTTCTATTACTGAAGAGGAAGTAGTTGCAGCTGCCAAAGAAATTGGGGTGCATAAATTTATAAAAACACTTCCCAATGGCTATCATTACAACGTTAAAGAACGAGGTTCGATGCTTTCTTCAGGGCAACGACAACTTATTGCCTTTTTAAGGGCATACGTAAGCAAACCGGGCATTTTAATTCTGGACGAAGCTACTTCATCTGTAGATACGTATTCTGAAGAACTAATACAAAATGCTACTGAAAAAATCACAAAAGGACGTACCTCCATTGTAATTGCTCACCGTCTGGCTACTATTAAAAAAGCCGATAAAATCTTGGTTATGGACGCAGGCAAAATTGTTGAGACTGGCACTCATAAAGAACTGCTTAAAAAAGAGGATGGATATTACCGTAATTTATACGAAGTCCAGTTTATGGCGGAAGAAGCGGTGTAGCTTACCGCTTGTTTAGCTTTTTGAGCTTCTATAAAACTGTCTAGGTTTCCTGTGACAAGCATAACTATAAACATTGTAATAATTAAAATTATATACAACGGAATTAGAAGCCCGAAGAAATATAGGGTTTTTACAACTAGTTGTATTCCAGAAAGTTTAAAAAGGCGCTTTAAAACATAGGCAAAATAGATAATCTGGATTATTAAAGAAGCCATAGAAGTTATACTAAAAAGAGTGCTGCTCCAAATAGTAAGAAAGAAAAGAGTAATTGTTATAATCGAGGCTTGTGAGTAACAATAGAGGTTTATAATTAAGTGCTCTGCATAATTATATTTCTTTTTATTAAAAAATACAATCCAAGAAAGCAAGGCCAATATTGGAACAAAAGCAAAAAAAATGAATGTTTGATATTCAAAGGCTTTTCTTTGGGTGTTTCTTATTAGTTCTATCTGTGCTTCATCATTGCTTTGAATATAAAAAGTACTGTCTAAAGCTTCAGGGAAAAATTTAAGATAAATAAAATAGAATATACTTGAGAAGGTCACTGCAATGGTAAAGTAACCGAAAGCGTGAATGTATTTTTTTCGAACACCATTAATATAACCGTCAATTACTTCTTCCGGTTTTTTAAAAAGGTCAATAAATGTTCGTAGCGGTTTGTTTGAATCGATGCTAAAAAAAGCTTGATAAATTTCAGAAAAAAGATAGCGAAGCGTCAATCGGTTTGTGAGTACTTTAGCACCACATTCGTGACAATAGTTAGTGCCTACGGCAAGTGTTTCCTCACAATTTTTGCAGTTCATTTTATTAACTTAAATCATTTTCCAATTGTTTGGCAAGGTCGTCTATTTCGTTGAATAGCACAAATTCACCATCTTTTAGATAGGAAATCTGACCGTTTTCCTCTGAAACGACAATACAGACCGCATCTGTTTTTTCTGAAATACCAACAGCAGCACGGTGTCGCAAGCCAAATCGGAGTGGAATGTTTCGGCCGTTCGATACGGGTAAAATAACCCGTGTGGCAGTAATGGTGTTGTTTTCAATAATCATAGCGCCATCGTGCAACGGGCTGTTTTTATAAAAAATACTTTCTATTATGGGTTTGTTAATTTCAATATTCATCTCGTCCCCCGTATTTTTTACAAAATCGAGGCTGTTGTTGCGTTGTATCACAATAAGCGCACCCATATTCTTACGGCTCATGGATTGGCAGGCACTCATAATAGCTTGAATATTGGTGGTAATTCCAGCTTCTTTTGAAAGCAACCGGAACTGTTTAAAAAACCGCTTTCGGGCGTTGAGGTTGGTAGACCCCAACATCAATAAAAACTTTCGGATTTCCTGCTGAAACACAACAATAAGCGCAAACATCCCAACACCTAAAAACCCACCCAAAATTTTACTTAAAAGCTCCATTTGCAGGAGTTTGGTAACTTCAGAAATAGCAATAATTATTACAATTCCTATAAAAATATTAATAGCAACCGTACCTTTTATAAGCCTGTAAAGGTAGTACAGCAAAAAGGCTACCAATAAAATATCAATGATGTCTATAATGCGCAGGTCTAAAAATTCCAAAGGGTGTTAGGTTTTTATGTCTATTGGTTAAAAGTATAAAATTTATAAGTAGGGATTGAGCATTTCGGTTAACTTAATACACTCCATTGCTTCTTTAACATCATGTACCCGTAAAATAGAAGCTCCTTTCTGTAAAGCAAGGGTGTTTAAAACGGTAGTTCCATTTAAAGCTTCTTTTGCTGAAACATTCAAAGTTTTATAAATCATAGATTTTCGTGAAACCCCTGCTAAAATAGGAATGTCTAATTGTCCCAGTAAATCTAACTTCTGCAATAATTCAAAACTCTGTTTCCTTGTTTTAGCAAACCCGAATCCTGGATCGATAATAATATCGTTAATCCCTGTTTGTCTCGCTTTAGCTATTTGTTCAGAAAAGAAATAAATTACTTCTTTAGTAACATCACCATAATCTGTTTGCAGTGTCATAGTTTGTGGCGTACCGCGCATATGCATTAAAATATAAGGAACCTGCATGTCTACAACAGTGGAAAACATCGCAGGGTCTAAAGTGCCGCCACTAATATCATTTACCATACAAGCACCGGCTTCTACTGCTCTTTTTGCCACTTGGCTTCTAAATGTGTCGATTGAAATAAGTGCTTTCGGAAATTTTCGTAATATGTTTTCAATCGCTGGCAAAATGCGGTTTACCTCTTCTTTTTCAGAAATATCTTTGGCATTCGGTCTAGAGCTATACCCGCCCACGTCTAAAAAGGTGGCTCCTTCTGCAAGCATGTGTTCTGCCTGCTTTAAGATACTGTCTTTCTCTGTGGTTTTTCCGCCGTCGTAAAATGAGTCTGGGGTTACGTTAATAATACCCATGACCTTCGGTTTTGTCAAATCGATAAGCGAACCGTTACAATTGATTGTGTTCAATTTTCTATTTTGAATTATTTAAGCGAAATTTACGGAAAATCTTAAAAACCCAATGGCTGAAACCCTAAAACAATACGATGCGGTAATTGCTACTTGTAAAGAGTTGTTTACCAATAAAATGAAAGATTACGGGAGTGCTTGGCGCATTTTGCGGTTAACTTCCTTAACCGATCAAATTTTTATAAAGGCCCAACGCATTAGAGGGTTACAGCAGAATACCGAACAAAAAGTGGACGAAGATGAAGCGAGTGAGTTTATTGGTATTATCAATTATTCCATTATGGCATTGATACAGTTGCAAAAAGGAGTGGTAGAACAGCCAGACCTTTCCCTTGATGAGGCTGTGAAATTATACGACGATCAAGTGGCCATTACCCGCCAACTTATGATAAACAAAAACCACGATTATGGTGAAGCTTGGCGCGATATGAGGGTTTCATCATTGACCGATTTAATCCTTCAGAAGTTATTGAGGGTAAAACAAATAGAAAACAACAAAGGAAAAACATTGGTTTCTGAAGGGATTGATGCTAATTATCAGGATATGATTAACTATTCGGTGTTCGCTATGATTCATTTAGAAGAAAAAACGAACAATTAAACTAAACCGCATGAAAATAGTAGTAGGGATTTCAAGAATACTGGTAGGGATACTTTTTATATTCAGTGGCCTCATAAAATTAAACGATCCTATTGGGTTTTCATTTAAGCTGCAAGATTATTTTGCACCAGAAGTATTAAACTTGGAGTTTTTGATTCCCTATTCACTGCTTATTGCAATTTTCGTCGTCATTTTTGAAGTATTATTAGGCGTTACGCTATTGATAGGCTATTTACGAAAATTTACGGTTTGGAGCCTATTGTTAATGATTGTGTTTTTTACGTTCTTAACATTTTACTCAGCCTATTATAATAAAGTGACCGATTGTGGTTGCTTTGGCGACGCCATCCCATTAACCCCTTGGGAGTCGTTTACCAAAGACATTATATTGCTGGTTCTTATCCTTATTTTATTCTTCGGAAGTAAATACATAAAACCCTTCTTTACCCGAAACATCCGTAGTTTGGTAATATTTGTCTGCTTTATTGGTTGTCTGGGGGTTACCTATCACGTATTGATGCATTTACCTATTTTAGACTTCAGGCCTTACAAAATAGGAGCTAATATTGACGAAGGGATGACCATTCCCGAAGGGGCGCCAAAACCTATTTATGATTATAACTGGAAGTTTAAGGTAGACGGAAAAGAAAAAATAGTCACCACAAAGGGTGATTACCCAAAACAAGAAGGAGAATTTTTAGGTGTGGAAACCACCGAGATACAAGCTGGATATGAGCCGCCAATTCACGATTTTACAATTGAACGTGATGGAAAAAACTATCTAGATGAATTTTTACAAGAAGACAATCTCATCATAGTAGTGGCATATAATTTGAATAAATCTGAAAAGGATGGATTCTTTCCCATTCAAGAGATTACCAACGAAGCTTTAAAAAAAGGATATCGGGTTATTGGTATGTCGGCTTCTTCCATTGAGCGCACACAAACCTTGGCCGAACGCTATAAATTGAATTTTAAGTTCTATTTCTGTGATGAAACTACGTTAAAAACCATCGTGCGCAGCAATCCCGGGGTATTACACCTTCAAAATGGAACCATTAAAAAGAAGGTTCATTGGAACGATTTAGACAAACTACAATTGCCTGAACTAGAGAATGCCAAACCTAATTTAGATTTTAACCTAAAACAGCGACTTGATAGCATTGCGGTGCTGGACCAACGCTACCGAAAATTAATGCAGGCTAAAACTCCTGAAGAACGAGCGGAATTAGGAGAAGATATGGGCCTGACCCCTGAAGAATATAATGGAGACCTTTGGTCTATGCAAACCGTAATTGACAGTAGCAACATGCTATTTGTTGAAAAAGTGTTCAACAACATGGGGTATCCGGGAAAATCTGTAGTTGGCGAACCTACCAACACCGCCGCTTGGTATGTATTACAACACAACCCAGATAAAATAGGAAAATACTTGCCTCTGATAAAAGAAGCAGGGAAAAACGATGAAATACCGTTTCGTTTGGTAGCGATGATGGAAGACCGTTACTTAATGAACCAAGAAAAACCTCAGGTTTACGGAACTCAGGGAAGAACCTATAACGATGAACGCGGTAGCTTTATATGGCCAATTGAAAATCCTGAAACTGTAAACCAACGTAGGGAAGAAGCCGGTTTTGACCAAACCATAGAAGAATACGCAAAACTATTGTTTGGTGATGATTTTCAGTACGAAGTAAAAACAATCGAAGACGTAAAACAATAAGCTAGTGACAGGATATGTATTACAAAAATTAGGGTACGCTTTACTAACGCTCTTTGGTGTAGTAACGGTTATCTTTTTCTTGTTTACTATTTTGCCTGGAGATCCCGCGCGGATGATGTTAGGTCAAAACGAGAGTGCCGAACAGATTGAGGTAGTAAAAAAGAAATACGGTTTTGATAAGCCCGTAGGGCTGCAATACCTATATTATTTAAACGATTTATCACCATTGTCTTTTCATAGCACAGATAGCGATGATTATACCTTTCTTTCTGAAAGGAAATATAATGCATCACGGCTATTCACTGTAGGGAATACAGTAGTTGTGCTAAAAACTCCATATCTTCGGGAATCGTTTCAGAAAAATGGAAAAAAGGTAAGCAAGGTCATTGCAGAAACGCTTCCGAACACCGTAGTCTTGGCAGTTTCAGCTATTATTATTGCGATGCTCTTAGGAGTGTTCTTGGGTATTGTTTCGGTGCTGTTTAAAGATGGTTTGATCGATAAATTTATTCAACTTATAAGTACATTGGGAATGAGTGTGCCTTCATTTTTCAGTGCTATTTTATTTGCGTGGCTGTTCGGCTTTGTATTGCACGAGTACACAAACTTGAATATGACAGGGAGTCTTTATGCAGTAGATGATTTTGGTGAAGGTAAACACATACAATGGAAAAACTTGATACTACCAGCTATCGTTTTAGGTATTCGTCCGCTAGCAGTAGTGTCACAGTTAATGCGCAACTCTCTTTTGGAGGTGCTCAATCAGGATTATATTCGTACCGCTAAAGCAAAGGGACTGTCCCCTGCAACGATTATTAGAAAGCACGCTTTAAAAAACTCTTTAAACCCTGTAGTGACAGCTATCTCAGGATGGTTTGCCTCAATGTTGGCAGGGGCCGTGTTTGTGGAATACATTTTTGGCTGGAACGGGTTGGGAAAAGAAATTGTTGATGCACTAAACACTTTAGATCTCCCCGTAATTATGGGAGCGGTATTAATCATTGCCATTGTGTTTATCGTGATTAATATTTTAGTGGATATTGTCTATGGATGGCTTGACCCGAAAATCAGTATGCAGTAAGCAGTGGCAGTTTGCAGTAAACAGCCTTTGAAATGTGCCGTAAGAATAGTATTTTTTAACTAACAAAAAAACGAAAAAACAACCTCATGAGACAAAAAATAGTAGCAGGAAACTGGAAGATGAATAACGATATGGCCGAGACAGAGATGTTTTTGGTTCAATTAAAAAAACAAGTGATTCCAGAAGGGGTATCGCTAATGATTGCTCCTGCATTCACCAACTTAAACCATACATATCAATCGGTTAAGGATCACCCGGTGACGGTAGTAGCCCAAAATATGCATCAGAGTGATAAAGGTGCTTTTACTGGGGAAGTTTCCGCAGCGATGCTTAAAAGTGTGGGAGTGCAAACAGTTATTTTGGGTCACAGTGAGCGCCGTTCTATTTTTAAGGAGGATAACGATCTTTTAGCTGAAAAAGTAAATACTGCTTTGGAAAACAAAATGACCGTGATCTTTTGTATAGGGGAAGAACTAAACGACCGAGAAACAGACGATCACTTTAAAGTTATAGGAGAACAATTAGAAGAAGGGCTCTTTCACCTTTCGGAAAGCAATTGGAAGAATATTATTGTAGCTTATGAACCTGTTTGGGCCATTGGAACTGGAGAAACCGCTAGTCCCGAACAAGCTCAAGAGATGCACGCTTTTATTAGAAAAGCCATTGCTGAAGCTTATTCAAATTCCACTGCTAAGAATGTTTCCATTCTCTATGGCGGAAGTGTAAAGCCTAACAATGCCGTTGAGATATTTAGTCAGAATGATGTGGATGGGGGATTGATAGGCGGTGCTTCGTTGGACGTAGAAAGCTTTATGAAAATAGCGAATTCCTTTAAGTAGATTTAAAAATAGTTTTTTGGCGAGGGGCGTAAGTTTAACGAAGTGTTTTTTTGAATCAAGAGATTTAGACCTGAAATTTGCATTTTAAAATATAATATGGCTGAGATTTATTTAGAATACAATTTTACCGTTACCCCGCTGCAACCGGGTACGGAAATTTTAATTGCTGAACTTGGATACGCCGGGTTTGAGAGTTTTGTGGAAACCGAAACAGGGGTACTTGCTTACATACAAAAAGAAGAGTGCGTCGATAATGTACTAGATGAGGTTCAAATTATTTCTTCAGAAGAGTTTACAATTAATTATACCATAAAGGAGATTACGCAAAGTAATTGGAATGCCGAATGGGAACAGAACTTTAAACCTATAGCTGTAGGTGATACTTGTGTTGTAAGAGCCCCTTTTCACGAGAAACGCGATGTACCCTATGAGATTATCATCGAACCTAAAATGTCTTTTGGGACCGGTCATCATGAGACCACGTTTATGATGCTTCAATTTATCTTAGAAAATAATTGGATGAATAAAACAGTACTCGACATGGGCTGTGGTACGGCCGTGCTCGCAATTTTGGCCGAAAAACGGGGTGCAACACGATTGGATGCCATTGACATTGATATGTGGTGTGTTGAAAATTCACATGAGAATGTGGAACGTAATAATTGTAAGCAGATCTCGGTTGCTTTGGGCGATGCCACTGTGCTGCCTAGCAAACCAACCTACAACACTATTATCGCTAACATTAACAGAAATATTTTACTGGCCGACATGGCTACTTATCACCGTTGCCTAAAACCTAATGGCGAACTTTACCTAAGCGGATTTTACGAACAAGATCTACCGCTAATAAAGGAAAGTTGCAATAAGTTAGGACTCACATTCGTTGATAAAAAAGAACAAGCGAACTGGATTGCCGCAAAATTTGTAAAGTAGTTGTCTCTAAAGATCCAAAAGGATAAAATAAGCTTTATAATCTTTTTAGTAAATTTACATAGAGCGAAAGGTATAAAAACTGATTTTTAAAGCTTTCAGCCTACGAACAAGGTAGCGCAGATTTTAAAATGAAAGTTTCGTCAGTTCGAGTGTCCTAATTGTAAACCGGGATGTATATAAAAGTGCTGTCAGTTCGAGTGTCCTAATTGTAAACCGGGATGTATAATAAAAGTGCTGTCAGTTCGAGTGTCCCGATTGCAAATCGGGATGTATCGAGAACACACAAGCCTAGATTTTTTTGACTTGGTTTATCCTAAGCTTAGCCAAAAGGGTTTTTTTATCGATGGAAAAAATGAATACCTATCTTTAAAAAAAGATTGATTTTTAGATAAAAAACAGCATATTTAAAAAAGCTGATTAAAATTAGTTATGAGTACCAAAGAAAAAATACAAGAAGACCTATTAGTTGCCGAACAAGAAGACAAAGAAAACCAGATTGTCTTATTTAATGATGAGGTGAACACCTTTGATCACGTGATTAATATGCTCATATACGCTTGCGACCACACGCCGGAACAGGCGGAGCAATGTGCTATTATTGTCCATTATAAAGGGAAGTGTACAGTAAAATCTGGGACTTATCCTGATCTGGAACCTCGTTGTACCCAACTTCTAGAAGCGGGCTTGAGTGCTGAGATCCAGTAGGTATTTCTCCTTTATATCAATGATAGAACCCCCAAACTGTCATTCCGAACTCGTTTCGGAATCGTATCAAACAAAGTGTAGTGTATTCATAGTATAAGTCTTGTTTTTCAATACTACGACCTGTTTATTACAAAACTTTCTGAAAATTATTTCGATATTAATGCTGGTAGCACCTTCCGGAGGCATTTTTGGTTTTTCGCTTACAACGCCGTCCGGATTGAGTCCTTCCGGAACATTGCACGGCATAGGTCCTGCGGGAATTTGTGGTAGGAGTGGTAACTTTCTCTTCTTTTATCGGTGTAAGTGCAGTTGTGTTTGTAGTGTTTGTGCGCTGGGGTGGTTTACATACGCTGCAGGCCGAATATCCTAAACCAATGGCTTTTTCAAGAGTTTTTTGATACTGGAGTAACGTAAGTACGTACAATTTTCAAAATGATACTTTTCCCCTGTTTTTGTCACATATACGGAATCTTGTCCATAACAACTAATGGAAAGGACAATAAGAAGTAAAAAAACAAGCTTTAGATGCTTCATGATCAACTGATTAACGGACAAGATACTATTTTTATCCAAATTATAGAGTTCACATAAATTGAAAACGGGATTAAATCCCTTTGTATCGAATTATAGCTTTGTAAAATTAGTCTAGGATAAAGTCTTTGATAATTTTATCCATATTGGAAGGCAAACCGGCAGTTTTAAGCTCATAGCGTTTTACATCCATCGCCTCAAACCATTCCTTCCAATACTGCATGATGACATCTTCCTCAAATGGGTTTTTTTTATCTGGGTTGATACCAAGAACAAGGATTTCCAAGTTACTTAAATGTGAATTTGCAGAAACAAACCCGTATTTTTTTTCATCCATTTTATTTTGCCAATCAGCTGTATTCAATGTAAAGCCTCTAATCGTTTGTGGGGTTAAGTAAGTAGTCCTGTTTTCTTCCTTAATTTGAGTATCCTTATGGAAAATATATCCATCGGTTAAAATAACAAGAATATTTCTGTGGTTCTCTTCAATACAAAAATCTTCCACTTTTGTTTTAAAAAAACGCCAAGTATCCGACCCTACATATTTATTATCAGCAATAGCCAATTCATATATTTCTTTCGGTTGGGTTGCATAGATACTCTTTACTTTATCCAATAATTCTAATGAAGCATTTTCTCTAGTAATATGAAACTTCAGTTGATTGGAAATTGTATTGATAGTTGAATTTTTAGGTTCAGGATCGAAAAATACCTGAATTTTTTCATCCATCGCACGGACTCTTTTAGAACGAAGATGTGTATCGAAGGCTTCTGACACAGAGGTAATATAGGCTGCATCCCTTTCGTAGTATTCCATAGTCTCGTTCGGATATTTTTCGGGATTAATCCGATCAGATAGGTCTAAAAGAAAGCTGATATTTAAATTTTCATTAGAATCGTTGTTGGACGTTACATCAATAGATTCCTGTTTTGTTGCAGCATCTTTTGAATGGTCTTCCACGCATCCCAAGCAAAAAAATAGGACTATACCGAAAATTATATAGTGTATACTTAGTTTCATAAAATTTAGTTTTTAGCGAATACCAATTGTTGGAAGTCCATATCCACAAGATTGAGGTTTTCCAAATGTTTCTGTTCTACTTCTTCGCATTGATTTCGAATGTCATCTAATTGATTCATTGGAAATTTAAGTTCTGAATTAATAGCTTGATACCAACCCATTTTATATTGGTAGTGATAGTTCAGATATTCTTTTACCGGAAACACAAAGCCATCAATTTTGGATTGGAGTTCTGAAATAACACCTTTAATAGAAGTTATATCATGTTTCACCTTCTCTTTTTGCGAAGTCAAATCTGATTTTTTGGCAATAGCATTCTTAATGTCCTCTTTTCTGTTTCGGATAAAGGCTTTAATCTTATCCACATTTTCATGTTCCTTCATTACGAAGTCAAATACAAGTCCCCAAATGATATAAACTACAAAACCGGCAAAAATAATTCCCCAGAAGTTTACACTTTGAATAGCATCTGTTGCTGTAAATTCCTGTCCGAGCAAGGCATTAAATAAGAATATTTTTTTCTCAATCAAATACGCCAGAATAACATCAAAAGCAAAGGTTAAAAGAAATAATGAAGCGAGTTTTAAAAAAGAACGCCACCCTTTATTTTTTTGAAACATATGAACTAAATAACCCAATCCCATAAAGACAAATGGTATCGTGCCAATAAAAGTGGTTTCCAACCATCCATGGGAAATTGACTTGCTCAAGGCATTCGCATCAAAAATTGCTGCGGTCAAACTATCGGTATCAAAATCCTTAAAAAATGCAGAGTAGGAAGCTGAAATATAAAATACAAAAAGATAGATGGTAATAGGTAATAATAAACACAAGCCAATATAAAATTGAGCTTTGGGACGTTTGTCAGCATCTACACCATAGTTGTCAGGATTCAATTTTACATCAGCTATTTCAAACTTTAATGATTCTATTTTTGTATCCAACGCTTCCACTTGATCTTCATAAATATGAAAGACAGTTTCTCTTTTTTTGAGCTCGGTGCGCTGCTTTTCTTGTTCCTCAATGTAAGGCTGTTTAAGGCGCTTTTGTTCATTCAGTTGTTTTCTACATAGGTTCTCAAAGCTATTGTAGAGTTCACGCAAACCGGCACCAAATGTCGTAGAATTTCCGCTTGCTTTCTTTGAAGCTCCATACCCACTTTGATAATAAGTAACCCGTAATTGTTCGCGTGCATCTTCAGTGGTATCATCCCAGCCGTTTGTTCTGGATTCAGGGTTCTTTTTTAATTTGAATAAATTGTTGATTGCTCCCATGGTGCTTATGAATTAATAGCTTGAATGATTTCCTCTTTTGGTAATTTCTTCTTGGCTGCTTCCAGTAGATAGTCTGCCAATTCAGTGATGTTTTCGTCCAAAAACTCAAATTTTCGGCAATACTTTTTTAAGGTGATATACTCATCCTCTGTCACTACCTCATCGGCCCATATCATCACGGCTAAATCATAGAGGTATTCCACTCGTGCTTCAAGACGTTCAGGAATGGCGGTATCATGAGAGGGATTTAACAAAATTTCGTTGAGTTGTTCTTTGGTCAACCCCCGTTGTTCAGCAAAATTATAAAGCATCTGCATTTCCAACCTATCAAAATTATCATCTGAAAATGCCATTTGATACAGTCTTAAAAAGTGACTCTTTAGTTCGGTTGTGATCATGGTAGTTATGGGTTAAATTAATGTAGACTATGTTTTTATTTAAGTGATAATGGAAATAACAGAAATAGAAGCCACAAATATGACAATCAATATTACCAAGCAACCACTATTTTTTGCTTTGCTAAAACTCTTTCGATAGGTCACGCCCTTAATACCGGTTCGAACGGAATATCCCTTCGAACTAATACTGCCCCGCTTGTTTCGGTAACTGGGTGATATGCCAGATTTACTGACATTAATGCCAAAATGCTTTCCTAGTTTAATCCTTTTTTGAAATCTGAAACTCATCTCTTAGGTGTTAACAGTTACATTCTGATCGATCAACATATGTTTTATTGCCATTACTATTGTAGTAAAAACCTCCTTCAGGTCCTTTGTGTAGTTGATTCCCATTATGAGTACCACATAAAGAATTGGAATTAATATTATCGTCCTCTGATTCACAAGACATTAAGCTTGCAAAACATACAAATAATAATAGCGTTAGTTTTTTAAACCCCATTTTAATTATAACTTAAGCGGTGTGACATTGCCATGATTTTTTTATTTTAATCAAATTTCTGTTTATAAATAATTGAACAGTATGTGGCTCCTTAAGAGTTCACCATATAATTAACTCCCTATAAGTCCCGTGGCGTTCCATTAGTGTTTAATGTTGCCCAACTTGCAGATTCATTTAGTAGCAGCGCATCGTCATCATCAATAAAATTTTTGAAATAGTCTCTCAACTTTACTGCTGATGTATTATCCCTGTTAAAGCACCAAGTAGATTCAAGTACTTGAACGGCATTAAAACTTTCGAATTCTTCGTACAGTTCTTTATAGTTTCTTTTATTGCGTAAATCGTATGAAATGAAATACAATGCCATATTTTTCTTTTATATAGTTTAAATTGTATAATTTCTTAATTTTTACAACCATCTTTATTGCAAGTAATAGCAAGTGATGTATTTACCCAATGTTCTGGATGTTTGTTTGTGTCGGTTCCACATCCTGTGGTTCCGCCTTCTTGTCCTTTATGAACAATATTAGTTGGTGTGTGTCGTACTGCCATGATTTCTATATATTAAGATTAGATAATCAAAGCTACAGACTACAATTGGTTATGTCTTACGGGAAACCGTAGGCAGTAAAAATTTAAATAATTCCCAAATCCTTCACAACGGCCACCAACTGGGTGCTGTTTTTAGCACCGAAATGATCTTTCAGTTTACTCAGGCGTTTTTCAACGGAGCTGAGGCTACTCGGACTCATATTCACTTGCTTGAGATACACACTAATCTCATCCTGTAACAAGCCATGGGAGAGCTGTTTTAAAAGCGTGATATCAAAATCAGTAAGCTCTAGCAAGGGTTCTTTTAGAAGCCCCGGGGCTACCGCTTCAGAATAAAAGGGTTTGCCTTTAGCCACTTCTTGTACCGCGGTGTATAGGTCTGAATGCCCATGGCGTCCTTTACAAACATAGGCCCGTACCGTTTCAATGGACGAAAGCATCCGGGCCTTCTCCATACGGTCTTCATGAGTGAAAATAATGATTGGCAGGGTAGGATGTTCGGTGTTTAACAGGGTAGCCAATTCGTGACCCGAAGTCAGTTTTTGACTTCGATGGTCCGGTTTGAACGATAAATCGGTAAGTAAGAGATCAAAGGGGTCGCCATCCTGTTCCGCCTTTTTAATTTTTAAATAGGCATCATCACAATAGCTTACGTGTTCAATTTTGGAAATGCCTAAGGGGGCTAGGGTGGTGACTATGCCTTTATTTACACTGCTAAAGTCTTCTGCTACTAATACTTTTTTAAACATCTATACTTTTATTTTAGCCTTAAATCCGTGGTTCGGTTGCGAGGTAAAGGTAAGTGTTCCGGAAACGGCACGAATACGGTTTTCCGCATGCAGCAGCCCCCCGCTTGGCTTGCGGTCTGTTCCCTTTCCGTTATCGCTATAGTCTATCAATAAGGTTGCTTTTTGCTGTTGAAACCCCACAATCACAAAGCTGGCATGGCTATGCTTGAGGGTATTGGTAAGTAATTCTTGTAATACCTTGTAAACCGCCTCTTTTTTTTCCACAGAAACCTTCTTCCAGGAAACGGTGCTAAGATTCTGAGGCGTTATCCGTACTTTTTTGGTCGTGTACTGTTGCAATAAATCTAACAAAACCTGTTGAAAAGGCTGTTGGGTATCTATTGGGGTATGGGTTCGTGAAATGCGTCGCGCTTGTTCATAAATAGCCGAAAGATCATCGAGAATGGTATTGTTTTCGGTAGCCTCAATCTTGTTCATCACCAAAAAGATACTATTGGCGATATCATCATGAATATGTTTCGCAATACGCTGCTCGGTTTCTTGTATGGCCTGTCTTCTTTTACGTCGTACCTTTGCGATGATTAGAAAAGAGGTAGCGAGCACCACAAATAAAATCAGGATTCCGAACAAGAGGAAACGCTGTTTACCTACTTTGGCAGCCAACGCTTCCTTCTCTGCTTCCGATTTATCATATTTCAACAGCGCGTACGCATTGTCAATATTTTTTTGTACGGCCTGTAAGCTATCAGATAATTGAACATACCGTATCCCATACTGGGGTTGATCAAATTTTAAGAGGAAGGACAGGGCTTCTTGTTCATAGGTTTTATCACCAATAGTTTTGGAAAGTGTATACATGGCAGTAGCATACGGAAGAGCCGATACGGTATCTCCTTTTCTGGCATAATACTGGGCTAGATGCCGGTGAATGGAGTAGGACCGTACGGTATTTTTAAGCTGCTTGCTGAGTGCTAAGGCTTGGGTAAGTTCCGATTCCCCTTCTCCTGAAGCGAGGGAACGGGTATTGCCCAAATTATCCAATAGTTTGGTTTTTTGGTACAGGCTGTCTTGCTCCAAACGGGGAACGAGGGTGAGCCCTAGTTTATAGGTAGCTATCGCTTGGTTTAAATGCTCTTGTTCTTTGTATAAGGTAGCTTGGTTGTTTAGAATGGAAAGACTGTCACTGGCCGACTTGGAGAGGTGTAAGGCTTCTTGATAGTAGTGCGTTGCTAGATCGTAAAACTGTCGTTCTTTTTGTAAAATCCCCAACAAACACAATAACCGAATTTTAATGCTTGTAGAGCGGATTGCAGCATCAGATTTGATCAAGGAAAGACCTTTAATAGTATATTCTTCACTGCTATCCAAATCTCCCAACTTATAATACGTATTGGCCATGGCTTCATAGACATACACTTTATAGCTACTGGGATATTCTTTCTCTATAAAATCTTCTTTCTGCTCTAAATAACGGATGCCTTCTACTAATTCTAGCTTCTCTTGAGACGTGCGGATGGTATTTAGGACTTGGTTTAGCGAATCCCTTTTGGTTTGTGCATACAGATGAGAAGAACTTCCTAAGGCGAAGAGCGTTCCTATGAAAATAAAAAAGAGGAATGAATGTAAAGGTGTATTCATTCCTCTAAAATAGGATTAAAAATTTAAAATTCAGTTTTATTATCCTCCAGGCGGTGGCGGTGGCGGTGGAGGCGGTGGTGGGGGTGGTTGTATAGGATCATCCTCCCCACAACACGCTTGTTTTTGAATGCCTTGTGTATGTAATTGCTCAGGCGTACAAGAAGTCACCCCAAAAATGAGGGAAACCGTAAACATAACGATAAATATTTTCTTCATTTTAAAGTATTTTTAAAAATTGGTAGTAAATCCCTACTTGAAATATTCCCAAGAAGGGTGCGGTTAATCCGCAGTAAAATGAAGAGGCGTCCCTCCTCGAGTTGAGAAGTTGTGCACAACACAATCGAGAAATGATTACTTCTCAAAAGCACTTGACGAACGTGCTGTGCAACGGTGTTCTAGTCAATCATCAGAAACCTGTCTGATACAGGTGGTAGAATAGAACAGGACAAAGATGAGTAGGAAGGTTTCGAAACAATCGAAATGCGATGGAAAAGACATCGAAAGGATTTCGAAACAAAATTTCGATACCAATTCGATAAAATTTGTATAGAAATAAAACAACGGTGTTATGTATAAAAATTTGATTATCAGCGCGTTTGAGGAGGTGAGAAATAAGACCGGTAAACGGCGTGACTATCCCAGGGCTAGGGTATTATCAGACTACATTCAAGAGGAAACAAAAGAGCCCTATGGAGATAGAAGCCTCGTAACAAAGTATCAAACAGCAAAAAAAGGGGAACCCGTTGAAATACCGGATTTCGTAATAGAAGGATTATGTAAATATGTAGGATATGATGATGTGGAATCTTGGAAAGCAAGCACGGTAACTAAAGAAAGGGGAGAACCTATGGACACAAAAAAAAGAGCTTGGAAAGTGAGCGTTTCAATAGTCTTGATTGTAGGCTTGCTAGGAGTCCTATCGTGGCAATACCTCACCAGAGAACGGTGGATGGAATGGAAAGATCCAGTATATGTGGAAGCCGACTTCGATGCCGAAAAATTGAGTAATGGAATATTAAAAATATACAAACAGGAGCGGATCGATAATTTTAAAAGAATCGAAGCAAATTGCAATACGACCTTCTTTAGTCCCGATGGCACCGCAACAGTTTTTTATGGCAAAAATCAAAAAAGAGAATACCAATGGTTTACAGACTTGGCAAAACACCCCGAAACAGGTAAAGCCTTAAAACCCATCACCCCATATATGATTGAAAAATATATTTGTCCAAAAGAGGAAATAAAACACCATACAGAAAAATAAACAATAGCATTTTATAAAACCTCCTATTGTTCCGGTAAACGATCTAATAAATCGGTAACTGCATCAATAAACTCTTGTTCTTCAAAGGGGATGAGGTGTAAGGCATGGCGTAATACTTCTTGCACATTGTGATAATGCTGTGGAATATCAGGGTCCCTTACATTCTTCGGCTCTTCCAATGCAAGAATACTTACCTTAAGTAAGTTGCCTATCAAAAACATTAATTCTACATGATTGGCTATAGGAATAGATACCTCATAATGGGCTCCTCTTCTATGGTTATTTTTGGGTTTAAGTCGATACAAATGAGCGTTTCGTAGCTTCTGTAATTTCTTATGCAACGTTTTTGCTTTCATCATATAGTGTTTTAGGTGGGGGTGCGTTTGTATAAATACTGTTAATTAGATATTCCAAAGTAGAGAGGTTTCAACCGTTCCAGCTCTGCTTCAACAAGCGTCCGGCAGTGTGTAATACACTGCTTACATAACTGTGCAATACAATCAATCCCTTCTTTATCAACCGGTATGGGCGTGCCTTTTTCTAAGTATTTGGGCGTGTTAAGTAAATAGGCATACCAATGGGGCGGTAGGGTCACTGAAAAATCAAATCCTTGGTAGGGGAGAGATGTGGTGCCATTACAAAGCTTTATAAGGTAAGCAAGAGAATAACGCTTGGGAGCAAACGCCCAAAATACATATAATACTCCTAAATAAATTTGACAAAAAGCTGTGTGCAAAATGGATAACTGAGCGGAAGGATCGGCCAAATATTGTTCGTAATCAAAGATAGAACAAAGGTGCTTCGCCCTCCGATAACGAATCTCCCAAGTGGCAAGCATCGTTTGCCAAAGGGGTTTGTAATAAACGGTTTTATGCTGTAAAGTAGCAAGCGAAAATGTATGACAATACACCTCCTTGGCCCGGTCACGTATGTGGCACAGAAAATTGTCACCTTCCTGCATACTTTCCTTAGCTTCTTGTACGGTATAACAAATACAGTAGAGCTTACAACCTCGATGACTTTGTTCGTATAAAGTCTCGGTAAGTTGTTCGGGAGAGAGCGGTATGGCGGTAGGGGTAAACAGCACTACCGTGTAGCTATTAAAAACACGAGAAGTATCGCTCAAGGAAGCTAAATAGCGCGTTTGCAAAACAGAGGTATAGTGTTGATGTAGAAGATAGGCTTGCTGTAAGTCATACTGTTTCTTTAAAAATCCCAAGGCTTTTACAAACGAAGGTTCGTCAATACATAATGTTCCTGGTATAAATTTCTCTTTCTTTTTTTTAATATATAAGTTCCGTTGGTCGAATAACTTTTGTAGTTGTACTAATTGTCCGTTAAATCGCTGTTGGGCAAGCGAGATTAATTGGGTGGCCATTACTTGAAACGCCTCTAATTCATCTTTACTTATTGTAAAATCATCACTATACCGCGCATTTGAATAGGCACTATCCAGTGTTTCAAAGAGCTGCTTAGTTTCCGGGTTTTCTAGCGTAAGGAGGTCGGTAAAACAATCGTCAAACGCTTCCAAGTAGGTAATGTGTGATAAAATACGGTGGGTGATTTTAGACTTTCCTATCAATAACCACTCAGCCACTCGAAATAATAACTCAATGGATTGATGGTAATTAAAGGCCGCAACCGCAAAAGAGTCCTGCGCTTGATGCATAAGGGCTGCCGAAAGAAAAGCGCGAACCTTGTTTAGCTCATAATCAATATGGTCTTTAGACTTCTGTAATGTTGTTGGTAGCATATTCAACTTACAATCTGCTAGCAACTGCGGCGGATCCCCGTAGATACAGTGTCCAAAAAACAAGTGTTGTACAAAAAAGGAACATCCTTTTTCAAAGGCAATAGCAGCATAAGAGACCCCATATACTCGAATCTTTAAATGGGTATGAAGTGTTGAAAACGTATGGGTATAAGTAGTGAATTGTGGTGGAAGGTGCTGGATAGGTTGGGAGGTAAGCACAACCACCCAATACTGTGGGGTTTCTTTACGTGGAAGTTTATAAGAAAGATATACCGCTTCTATAGGTAGAAAGGTCTCTAGCTGTTCGATTAATCCTGTGAGTTCGTTGTGATAAGGAAAATTAGTTGGTGTGTTAAGGGTGTTTTTCATAATAATCGCTTTCATAATTCCTGTGAAAGGAACCATAAAAAACGACCGTACCCAACCAACCGGGATTGTTAATTACCAAAACCCACTTGTATAATACTAAAAAATGGTAGGGTGTGTTACTTTTAAAAATAATAGCTATTTTTATAGGATGAATACAACAGCAAAGACTAACCACATCGGGAGAAAGATCAGCCGCATTCGAGAACTACGCGGGATGAAACAAGAAACCTTGGCCGAAGAACTGGGCATCAGCCAGCAGAGTGTTTCCACTATTGAACAAAGTGAAACGTTGGATGATGAAAAATTGGAAAAAGTGGCTGAAATCTTAGGAGTAACTAAAGAAGCCATCGAGAATTTTTCAGAAGAACAGGTCATAAACTACTTCAATACTTTTAATGAGAAAGTTTCTAGCAGTAATTTTGGTCATAATAATACATGCACTTTCAATCCATTGGATAAATTAATGGAAGCCTACGAAGAAAATAAAAAACTATACGAACGTCTTATAAAAGTAGAGCAAGAGAAGACGGCTTACTTAGAAAAGTTAGTTAACAAAAAGTAATTCAGTTCTTTTATATTTTCTGCTTTTATTCTACCTAAAGAACCGCTTGGTTTTTCTCGTAACCGTGATGTTTCATTTTTTTTCTTACATTTATCAACACTCCCCTTTTTAATCAAAAAAAATTATGGGTTCCCGTAAAATTTTTGTTGAGTAAGTATCTATTTTTATAAACTAACCAAATTAACTATAAATGCGTGACCTTTTTTATGATCTCTTCAATGCTAAGGATGAAGATGATCTTGATTTTGTGATAAAGTCAAATCCTAAAATATTTTCAGATGAAAACTGGAAACCTTTAGGAGATAACAAAAGCAACTATGGAGTTGTGAAAAATCAACAATCCAATCCCATTCCTGCATTAATTGAAAAAGTTACGAATTCTATTGATGCGTTATTGACCAAAAAATGTTTAGAGGCTGGAATTGATCCAAAATCTGACGAAGCACCTCAGTCTATGGAGGAAGCGATAGATGTTTTCTACTCTAATAATAATTGGGATCTTTCTCAATTTAGAAGGGAACAAGCAGAAGAAATTCAAATCATCGCTGATGGAAAAGGGCCGAGAACGCAACGCAGTAATCAAGCTACGTCAGTGATTGTATATGATAACGGAGAAGGGCAACACCCTAAAGATTTTGAAAATACGTTTTTATCTCTTTTAAGAGGGAACAAAAACGATGTACAATTCGTGCAAGGAAAATATAATATGGGTGGTAGCGGGGCTATTGTATTTTGTGGGAAAAAACGGTATCAATTAATAGCGTCTCGACGTTATACCGCTGATGGTGATTTTGGTTTTACATTAGTTCGCGAACATCCTAAAAGAGAGTCTGATCATGCAAAGGAAACGTGGTATGAATATTTATTAATAGACGGTAAGATACCTTCCTTTTCTTTTGAACAATTGGATTTAAGCTTGGAGAATAGAAAATTTAAGACTGGGACCTTTATTAAGATGTACTCCTATCAATTTGATAAGGGATATTCAGGGTTTGCACAGGACTTAAACCAAAGTATTAATGAATTTTTATTTACTCCTGCTCTACCCATACTAACTAAAGATACTGAAGAGCGGTATCCAAACAATAAGGTTCTCGTACAAGATCTTTTTGGACTTAAGAGACGTTTAAAAAATGAAGAGGATGATTATCTAGACGATAGTTTTTCAGAGCAATATAAGGATGATCTCTTTGGTGAAATGAAAGTTACTTGCTTTGTTTTTAAGAATAAAGTTAGAGATAATGATCTCAAAAAATCAAAAGAAATTATACAACGGCGTTATTTTAAAAATTCCATGTCTGTATTATTTTCATTAAATGGGCAGGTACACGGCCATTATACTACCGAATTTATAACGCGGTCTTTAAAGTTAAATCTTTTAAAAAATCACCTCCTGATTCACGTAGATTGTACAAATATGAAATACAATTTTCGAAAGGAGTTATTTATGGCCTCTCGGGATCGTTTGAAGGAAGGAGAAGAAACGCAACAATTACGCAGGTATTTGGCAAAAGAATTAAGTAAAAAAAGCGGACGCCTAGCAGAAATTGAAAAACAGAGGAAAGATGCGGTAAATATTGATACTTCGGCTAATACAGGTGAACTATTAAAAAACTTCACAAAAGATCTTCCTTTAGACTCTGATTTAATGAAGCTATTAAATCAAACTTTTAAACTTGACCTTAAAAAGAAAGAAAAGAAAAAAGGAGAGAAGAAACCCGCTAAGAAACAACAAGAAGAAGTTCCTTTTCAACCACAACGATTTCCTTCTCAATTTAAAATTGATGCTAAAAATGATGGGGAGACCGAAGTAGCCAAAATCCCTTTAAATGGAGAGAAAACAATTAAATTCTCAACAGACGTAGAGAACGATTATTTTGACAGAGTTGATGAACCAGGTGAAATGAAAGTTAGTGTTCTAAATATAAAGAGAAATAAAAAAGGAGGGGGTGATAAACCCGGCGAACCAAAAGAACCCACTGAGGTGTTTAATGTTGTAAAAAGTAGCCCAAATAAAGGCGCTATAAAAATTAGCTTAAATCCAACAGAAGAGCTAAATGTTGGTGATGCGGTACAAATGAAAGCTACGCTTACGGCACCGGGTAATAATTTTGAACAATTCTTTTGGGTAAAGATTGCCGATAAAGAACAAAAGAAAGAAAAAGTACCTAAAAAAGAAACAGACAATGAACCTATGGGCTTACCACAGCTTGTTTTTGTATATAAAGAACCCAATGAAGAGGATAAAACTGCTGCTTCTTGGGAAAATGTAGAAACTCGAACCAATAAGCCAGTAGATTACAATACGGTAATGGTACCTGAAGCAGAGGGGAAAACCTTAAAGACTATTTTTATTAATATGGATAGTTCGGTGCTGAAAAACTTTAAAGCGAAAGAAAAACATCCTAGCCAAGATCAATTAGAGTTGGCTAATAGAAAATACTATACATCGGTTTATTTTCATACGTTGTTTTTGTATACCATTAGTAAAAACCAAGGGTATGAAATTAAACAACGTATAAATAAAGAAAATGAGAATGAACGAGTTAATGATATTGATATTGAAGATTACTTGATGGAATTATTCGATAACTACTATTCTACCTTTATCTTAAATTTTGGAGGTATGGCTCAAATGATGCAGGGGATTGGGGATTAAATTAAGTTAACTCCAATTTACCATTTTGGTCTACTATTTCTTTAAGAATATTTTCTAACTCTATATGATTATCTTTTGAGTCATATTTAATACATTCGATATTAAAATCTTTTCGCCATCTATCTATTTCTATATTAGAAATAGAGTTTTTATCGACCAAAGCGTAATGGGTAGGAGAACCACCGTGAAAAATATTATGAATATATCCTAACATTAAAAGTAATTCAGGGTCACTTAAGGAAATTCCAAGTAAAACTATAGTATGTGTTGAGAATATGGCATGTAGAACACTTTGATATCCTCGCTGATTATAGATGATTTTTCTATAATCTTTCTCAGTTAAAACGATATCATTTGGAGAATTTTTCGCGTCACCATGAGCTTTTAGAATAAAAAAATCTTTATTCCAGAGATTATAATTAATGGAGGATGCATTCTTATAAGTATGAATAGTGGGGAACACATCATCATATAATTTCACAAAGGCTTTTTCAATTAAAGTATCATAATTTGTTGTTATGATAAAATTAGATTTTACTTGAAGTAAGTACTCATGGACTTTATTAGGTTTCAAGTTTTTGTCATCAAATTTTTCTTTTATAAACTTGGGAAGTCTTTGAGGAATTATTTCTCTTAATTCTTCGGCCAGCATTAGGTACTTGGATGGATATTTGACCAAGTTTTTTAACTCAGCTATTTTCGTTTCAGCAAGAGTTTCATTATCTTCAACAATTTTTATCAAAGCTAGCAATAATTCTTTCCAACTAGGCAATCCTGCTCCCATCGAAAGACCTGCTCCTACATAAAGTCCTAAAGACTTATTTTCAATTACATTTTTTACTTCTTGAAGGAAAGCTTTTTTATTCATACTTTCAATTTAAAATTCCTTTTATTAAAAATTTTTTTTTCTAAAACAGTATTCCGTGTTTTGATGTTTTTTTGAAAATTCCCAGAATATTTAAAAGCCATAGAATATTCGTATAAATCGGGATCATAATTGGTTGATGTAGGATCTTTGATTAAATCTTCAGGGGTTTTATTGAACGCAAGTCTTGTATCATTAAATAGCTGAAAAGAATTAATAAAATTTTGTATTTCTATAGATTGAATTTGATGTAAATTTTTATATAACATCCAAAACACATCAACAAAGTACCATTTTCGTTTAAAAATGCCTTTAGATTCTTTATTAATGGATTTCATAATATCCAAGGTTTTATTTGCTTTTTTCAAAATTTCTCTATAATGAGAAATTGGAGCGGTTGCTAATTCCTTGTATAACCTTTCCATATCCGCTGCCTTCAGGTTTGTTTCTGCATTATAATAGCTTAAAGTGATTACATGATCTAAAAAATCTTGATGATTATACCTGCCATTAGATATTTTACTTTCTTCAAAAAAAGGATGATTTTCAACTATTGACCAGATAGCTGCGCCTATATTACTAGGCAATGCGTGTCGAAGCTCAACTTTATTCAAAGAAGAGCCTAATTGAAGTCTTGCAAATAAGCTTCGAATTTCTTCTGATGTTGCATCTTCTATAATGGCAATATTAATTTCAAAATCAAAAATTTTTGATTGCAGCTCCTCTATATCTTCAAAATATTGACCTTTAGTATTTACATTGGCAATCATACTTTCACCTAGAGGAAATTTATTTTTTTCAGATGTAAATTCCCATATTGATCTCATCCTTTGCTGACCATCTGTTACTTCATATTCATAAAGAGGATCATTTGGAGTTTTACGTAAATAAAATTTTGGAATATCATAACCTCTAAGAATTGAATCAATCAATAATTGTTTTTTATATTGTTTCCATACAGAGGTTCTCTGATATTGCGGTTTTGGATTTATTTTATCCTTATTGGAAATGAGGGTTTTTAATTTCCATTTTGCGTGTCTAATTATCATCTATAAAAAACAAGTATTACAACCATCCCGTTCGGTACCCTCTAAAATATCTAAAAGGTAGGGAGATGATTTAGATTCTTTTTTATTGCTGCGTTGTATATGCCCTAATTTAATTTCCTTAATGCGTTGAGGTTGTATTAGTTCTTTTAGTGTTTCATTTGCCATCCAAGTAAATAATTCATCTTCATTTTCATAGGTCATTGCTTTTTCAAATAATGCAGGATGTTGTTCATACAACCAAACCCATTCTATTTTTTGTTGGAAAAAACAAAAATAACAACCAGAACGGCTTCGGGCATATTCCCCTTTTTTACCATCTACCTCAAACTCTATCTTTTCATAATACTCAGGAACGCCTACACCAGATTCGCGTAATATTCTAAAGATATCTTCGCGTACCAACACATCTTCATTGTCTAAGAGTGCATAATCTTCTTCTAGAGCAAGAGCATAATCAGTTGTTTGTAAAAAGTCAAAAACGGTTCGGTTAAATTCAGGGATGCCTAAGTCTAAGGCACTATTGACTTTACGCTTAAGTATTTTTTCAGTTTCAGCTTTAAAATTTTTATCAAATGTGATGGGTTCCTCTAGAATAGAAAATATCCTATCTAGATTAGTTCCTTTATGATAATTTTGGAAAAAATCCAGCACTGCTTTTTGATTCTCAGGATGAAAAAATTTGGTCATAACATCGTTACTCCAAATATTCTTTCGAAAAGGAAAAATAGACTGTATGTTATTTTCCCTTGAAATATAACCTTCACGCTCTTCATCCCCTCTAATTCCAACATAAGATACGGTGGGTTCGCCATTCACAAATTTTTCAAAAGGCTTTAGTTTCATTAACGCGGTACACCAACGTGCTTGTGGGGAGGGTAAATAGCCACGAAAAGATTTATAATAAAAATCAAAAGGGTCATCCCCTGTACTTTCTATCTCGGGATTATCCAGTTTTTTTATAGTCTTACCTAAATACGATTCTAGGTTAGAAACAAGTTGATAGGTTTCATCTAGTTCTTTACCAGTATCACAAAAGTAATATTCAAAGTTAAAGTGTGGATAGGTATCATTTAAATATATCGCTAATGCAGCGCTATCTTTACCTCCTGATATTCCTAATATATGTCTAGGTTTATTCATCTTGGTCAAGTTCTTTTTGTAGCATTGATAACAATATAGGCAATTTTAGATTTTTATGCTTGTTTAAAGTCTGTAAAAGTTCATTAGAAACACTATTGATTTCTTCGGTTTGTTTATTGGATATTCTAATGGTTTTGTTTTTACTACCTTCAGTGAGAGTTGTTAATTCCAGTTTCATAATTTCTTCATCGTCTTGAACGGAAACGGTGTTCAAGTCAACCAAATTATCCAATTCATGTACAAGGGATAATAGCTTATCTTTTAATACAGCTTCATCTGTATCTTTAATGGCATCTAACCGTTTTCCTAATATTGCTTGGGCAATTGACATTAGGTAGCTATTTCTATCAGGCAAATCTGAATTAACACGTAATAGAAATACTTTATGCCGTGTCAATGCCTGATGCTCTTTTATAGAAGAAAAGCGATCATGTAATTTTGTTTTATAAGATTCAAATGGAATTGTTTGCCCAATAACTTCATCACAAATAAATAGTTCAAATCGATTTAATAATTCATCAAAAGACTGTTTTATTTCTTCAATTTTATGTTGAAAATCAATGATATAATCTTCAAACAATTTAGTGTCAGTAGCTAGTTCAGATAGAGAGTAACCCAAAGCTTGTGGGAAGTCTTCAAAAAAGGTTTTTTCCGGATCTTTAGCTTTGCTGATGGCTTCACGAAGTTGAACGGCTTCTTTAGAAACGGTTTTAGTTTTCTTATTATATTCAGGTAAATCCCTGTAGAATATCAATAGTGGACGTATACTTTCAATGAAAGAATCAGAGTCAAAATTAGTAGTGTTTTCTTGTTGAAGAAAATCTCGGTATTTGTTAAATAAGCTTAAACGAAGATCATTGAGCTCGAAACTCTTTATATAAAACTCTTTGGGAGTTCGAGTCATAAAGTAGAGAACAGTTTCATCAAGATACGGAACAAATCCATTATCATTATATAAAGCAAAATCACCTCGCTTTAAATATAAAAAAGTAGGTGCCCAAAAGTCAATAACCCCTTGTTTTAACTTTATAGGAGCTGTTTCTAGCATTTCGATAAAGTCAAGTAAGCTTTTTCTAGAACTTTTAGCTTCGTTCAAAAATTGGATACTAAGTTCCCAAAGGGGTAAAAAATCACTTTGTGTTGGTTTGGCTAAAGTGTATTTGTCACCTTGTCTTTTATGTATACCTGTTTTTTTAAGTAGTGTATGATAAATTGTTTTTTCTGCCGGCCATTTATCTTCCGGAAAGCCAAGGTCTTTTTTATCTGCATTAGAAGTGAGTGCTTTCCAAAAATTCTTTCTCGCCGATGAAATCGAACCCGAAGTTTTATGCCTATTAAAAAGTTCATTTTGTAAAATCGGAGTATCAGGATAAATAGTATCGCAAATAGCAGATAAAGCTTGATTAAATGCTTTCTTCGTTTCTAATTTTATTTGTTTACCGTTGCTAAACCATAATACACGATTAGTATATAAGCTATCCATTACATAATGGTTAAGGAGAACCTCATTACTTTTGATGATAGATTTAAGCTCTCTAATAGCAACACGGTCATTTTGATCTTGCATATCTTTTAGAACCTCTTTGGTCTTTTCAATTTCAAGTAGAGTTTCAAAAATTCCTGAAGTATTTGTAAAGTATCCAAAGAGTGTAGATGCCCTTTTTGAAATTGATAAAAGATTTTCAATATCACTCCCATCCTCGTTGAAAATTAAATTGACAAAACCATCTATTTGTCCAATGGGCTTTCTTTGCTCAGGCTTATTAGAGATAATAAATTCAAAAAGGCGAGGCGTACCTTTTCTGTAAGTTATTGATTTTGCTATTAGAATAGGGAAATCAAAATGAGTGGTTAATTTTTTCAGTATATCTATACCACCAACCCTATGCTCCGCATTAGAAATTGCTTGTTCAATATCAAGATCAGTACCTTCAAAAAGTTTGTAAGATGAGTCAAATTTACTGTATCTGATTATCTTATGTTTTTCAAGCGTATTTATAGTTTTTTCAATCTCTTTTTCAGAATATTTTTCTTCAAAATATGTAGTAAATAAATCTAAACTTATAATAGAGCCTTTTTTACTAAAAATACTAAGTAAACCAATTGACTTAAGTATTTTTTGAGATAACTCGTGGTTGATAGCTTCAATTATTTCTTCTTTTTCAATGGAAGCTCTAATACCTGCCCAATTGGAGTAATCTGGATTATTTTTGTTGACTAAAAAAGTATAAAACTCTTGAAACAAATAGTTGTAGACCTCGGGTAACTCAATCCTCTTATTGTTTGATTTATAATCGCTAAAATAAAATGAATTTAAGAATGTAAATAGTGAGCGTTCATTCTGTCCATATCTTTGCAAGGCTGTAGCTAATGTATAAGCACTTATAATACTTAAAGGATATAGTTTGGGTCTTATTTGTTCAGCGTAATCTTTATGAATATTATATAGATTATGCCTAGCTATTAAATCATAATAATTTTTAGAAGTAGAAGTAGCTTCTGATTCAATTTTTTGGGAAGCAAGTAACAATAATTGCTCAACTGGTTCATTAAATGTAAGGTCAATAAACCTTCCCTTTACTTTTGTCCATTCTCGAAAAAGAACTTTAGACAGATTGTGGGCATAAGATTCTAAACTTTGATGTATGGAGGTTATTAATAATATATTCCTATCAGGCTTATTTACAAATTCAGCTAATTTTTGAAGAAAATATATTTCGCGTTCAGGTTGATTTTTTGCTGCATATTCAAGAAATTTCCCAAATTCATCAATAGCTAAAATTAATAAACCTCCTTTTTTTGATACCGCTTCATACTCTTGAAATATAGCGTCAAATAATTTTTGATTGGCAGTGTGATCGTCTTTTACTCCAAACTCTTCATTAAGCACCTCAGAGAACGACTTGTATTCACCTATTATTTTAATGAATTTTGTCTTACCATTAAAAGGTGTTTTAAAAAATTCGTGCTTATTAAGTAGCGATTTTTCTAAGGCAAGTAAAAAAGAAGACTTTCCCGTACCAAATGAGCCAATGATATTAAAAGCATGATTTCCTAATTCCAGATTATTGAATACTTTTTTACAAGCATCATCTGCATTTGGAGTAACTATATAATTCATGGTGACATTGCTATCCCTAATAATATTTGTAGATGGAGAAGAATTATGCATTGTAATAGTTCTGTAAAACTGTTATTGGATTAGGTTTTTTCTTAAATTGTAATTCCTTAACTCCCGCTTCACTACTATAGGTTATAAAAGAATTATTTGCAGCTATTTCCTGTAATTTATTTTCTAAAATATCTTGGTCAAAGCAAAAAATATTTCCTATTCCAGCATCATCTTGATATAAACTTTTAAAGCTAATAGAATCACCGTAATTTGTGTTTGTTAGCAGACAATATAAAAGAATTTCTTGTGGTACTTCTTGTTGATAATTATTCTCGATACGGTATAGTTGGATGTCATTTTGAGTTTTACCAATTTTCTTGACTAAATTTAATTCAGTCAATAATCCAGTATATCCATCTTCAATATTTTTATCTTTAAAATTACCGTACATTCTCAAAAAAACAGAAAAATCTTTTTCTAATATTTTTGTATTTTGGGTATTGTCTATACTTTGGACATATTTTACAAAATTTTCTCGGGTAAACTCTGGTTTTACCTTTCTAAACTCTCTAAAAAGAATTTGATAAATTGTAGAGTAATTTGTTGCACATAATTCATAATGGAGCAACCACAAAGTACCTTCATTTTCAAAATAAGGATCCCACCCGTCTTTATTCAAAATTTTATGAAAAACTGAAGATATTTGGTACTCATCATTTAAAATACCAAATGCTTTCATCCAAAATCGGATTGAATTGACCATATTCCTTCCAACTCCCAAATCTACTCCAGAATCATCTTTGAATTTATGACCTGTAGAAACATAATCAAAGCCTTTTTTTAACCAAAAAAGCCTACAATGAAAGGTGTCGTGTCCTGAAAATGTCATTAATTTATTTTTTTCAAATTTATCATATTTATAGCCATTAAAAGAGCTTTTTTTATAAGTTAATAAACAAATAAGTTAACAGCCTATAATATAGCCTCTATATGATTTTGAAATAATAAAAGGGGAGTAATTTATTTACTAATATAAATAAATTCTTCTTTATTAGTTGTCTTTTATATTTATAATTTCAAGCCCCACTGCCTTTTGACCACGTAGTACCACAAACTGCCCACCCACAGCCTGATAAAATTTCACCCCAATTAAAGCTATAGCAGTTCCAAGTAAAGAAGGGGCAGGGGCTTGTAAGCTAAAAGCAGCATCTGCAAAAGAGGCGTCAATATAGAGAGGAGCACTCTGGGTAAGCTCATAAGTGTTGGTTTCAAAATCAAAAAGCAGCACTCCTAAGGTAAGTGCCATATGTGTGGCTCCGTTCGGGTAAGAGAGTTGAGAGGTATTAAAATTGCTAACCGTAAACGTGCGGCTGCTCGCATCATAATGGGTTGTCCCCGGTAAATAAGAAGCCACATGACAAGAAGGAGTAAATTCAAAATCTTGTAACAAACGTCGCCCACGCATCGTTTGCAAGCCCCCATGCACAGTGCGTTGTCCCCGAGCACCCCCAGAATCTAGTTTTTTAATAGCCATAAACAAAGCCATCATACGACCGTGAAGGGTACGATCCTTGTAAATACATAAAAAGGGACGCAAGGCCCTATTAAAATACTTTTTGGTGTGCGAACATTGACCAAACTCACTATAGTTTTCCCGTACCCGCGCCATACTCGGTTTGTTTTTAACATCATGACTGTTAAAACCACCACCGGCTCTGCGAGCATGATGTCCGCCGTGCGACTCAAAAAAGTTAAGATCTCCAATAGTACCTGATAATTTGATAATTCCCGTTTGTCGTGCCATAATAAACTGATTTTTAGAAGCTAATATAAACCAATAGTAAATACCATGCAAATATATATAGTATATGTATAACGTATATCTAACGTATGTATAGCGTATTTATAGTGTATAATAAAAATAAACACTCCAAATCACTGCCTACTTAAAACTGCCAACTATCTACTGAATACTGCCACTGCTCACTGCCCACTCAACTAGTCAGATCGAGTGCGCCCGAGCCACGAGAGTGTGTATCGAGACCCAATAACCCCCAACTACTAATCACGTAACTCCCCCTTTGAGGGGGGCTACGGGGGGCATTTCATAACCAACTGACAAAAATATCCCTAAGGTCCCCTCAAGGGGACAATGTTTACATCCTCATTCTTGTATCTTGGCTCTTGCGTCTTAATTCTTGATTCCAAAGTACTGCCCACTAAACACGAAAATCAGATCGAGTGCGCCCGAGGCACGAGGGCGTATATCGAGACCCAACTGCAAACTGCATCTCAAAACTGATCACTGAACCTGTCATTCCGAAGAAGGCACGACTGAGGAATCTTTTTAAGATGATTAGATACTTCGCGTTGCTCACTACGACAATTTTCAATATGCAGTGTATTATAATTCTATTTTCTTTATTCTGTTTTCTACATTTTCACCAACTCATAACGGAACACTGCCCACCGGCCTACCGAAACTATTTCGTAAAATTTGAAAGGAGGTGCCGTCAGATTTTAGGCTATTTGAGCAGATGGTATGTTGAATATATAAATAAGTAAAAAGCGAGTTCCTAAAATCTAGGCACTGACTGATAAATTTAGAAACGGTTTCGTAAGACTAGACTTTTTTGTTTCCTTTCCCTGAGCGCAGTCGAAGGGTTGGGCAATGCAAAAAAGAAAGGGTAACTTAATCATATTAACTCCCCCCTTGAGGGGGACTACGGGGGGTGTAAAAAGTAATTGTAAAAAACAAAGACCCCCCAAATAACCCCCATGGCCTCAGTACAAAGCATAGCCAGTCCAAAGCAAGGTGGAAGGAAAGCAGGGGCTATAGGAGGAGTAATGAATTAATTTAACTAAAAAAAACAAACACCCCTAAAGTCCCCTCAAGGCGACAATGCTTACATCCTGACTCCTGCATCCTGGCTCTTGTCTCTTGATTCAAAACTACTGCCCACTGCGCACTACAAACTACCAACTGTCAACTGCCAACTGTCAACTGAGAACTACCAAACATACAACGAAGCCCCCCCTTTAATAAAAAAACACAATTTGTGTATTTTCAGTATAATTCAGAAATAAAAAGCGAATAAAAGCTTAAAATAAAGGATTAACATAATTTTTCTAAACTAATAGAATATAACTTTAACCAATAAACAACTTGTGTATTAAATCATTTATTTCAATTTTAACTCCCAACTCCCAACTCCCAACTCCCAACTCCTCACCGCTCACTGAATCCTAAACCCGTCAGGTCGAGTGAACTTGAAGATGCACCAGCAAGCTTCAAATTTGTACCGAAACCCGCAACCGAAAACCTTACTAGTCCTGTAGGAAAATACGGTAGTTTTTAGCAACGTAGTAGTTTTTGAATCAGGAGGTTATGGGGTGTGCAAGGATTTGTTTTGTTTATTGCAATAACATCGACTAAAAGCATATTTAACTGTTAAAATGATAATTTTAACGACTAATCTTTGTGATAATGTTAATTATTACATAATTTTATCTCAGGTTAACCTAACAAACTTATTCATTAATACAAACCATTAACTATGAGAAAATTTAAAATGGGACTTGTGGGCATGTTTGCCCTAAGTCTGGTATTCGTATCCTGTTCAAAGGATGAAAACGAAGCGCCAACCAACGATCAAGCAGATTTAATAGCCGAAATTTCCCAAAAGAAAATCCCCAAAGAGGTTAGAGAAGCTGTTAAAAAGCTGAATTTAAACAGTGATTATATTAAGTACGATACGTTTCATTTCCCCGATGGAAAGACAGAAGAGCGTCTTTATATCGAAAAAGATATCATTTTAACGGAAGAACAGTTATTTGATATGGCAGAAGCCGCTGAAGAAAGCGATGGTCGTCAGTATAGTACCGATAACTTGGTGAGCCAAGGGCGTACTATTTCTATTATCGGCTTTACTGGTGGTAGTCAGGCGCTCTCCAGTAAAGAGCGTACTGCTTTACAGTGGGCGGTAAATAATTATAACCGCTTAAGTGGTGTTTCCATTAGCTTTGACTTGACATTTGGTACTAATTACCAAAGTAAAGATATGGTGGTGTATAATAATACAGTCAACAACCCTAGCGGTGCCGGAGGAAGTGCTGGTTTCCCTAGCAATGGATATCCCTATAAATTTGTACAGATATACGGACTCTCCGGTTACAGTACAAATGTAAACGAACATGTAATTACCCACGAAATAGGTCATTCTGTTGGTTTTCGCCACACAGATTGGTTCAGTCGTCAAAGTTGTGGTCAAAACTCAAATGAAGGAGGCGGTGGTGTAGGCGCCAATCATATTGAAGGTACACCCACAGGTTATGATGCCACATCTATTATGTTAGCTTGCTTTAGTGCAAGTGCAGATGGAGAATTTAATAGTAACGATATAATTGCCTTGCAAGAGCTATACTAGCTAGCTTATTTGACTTAGTCTTTAATAGCCTGCCGTTACGGTAGGCTATTATTTTTTTGATATCAACTTCCAGACTTTTTTTATCCCGATTATAATAAACAACACTACAAATCCTACCACAAGGCCTACCACAAATTCACCCAGTATGGATGGGAAGCTTTCAACAAGGTGGTGTATATATTCGATATTGTGCACAAAAAGGCCGCCGGATACCAAAAGCAGTGCAATAGTTCCAATTACGCTTAAACTTTTAATCACTTTTGGTAATGCTGCAATTAAAAACCTTCCAATTTTATCTGAAAAGCTGTCTTCTTTATCGTTTAAGTTAATGAGTTTAAGCCCAAACTCATCCATGCGTACCAATAGGGCAACAATACCATACACACCAACTGTGGCAATTAATGCGATGATAGAAACCACAATAATTTGCATAGTGAGTGTTTCTTGAGCGACTGTACCTAAAGCGATAATTACAATTTCAATAGAGAGAATAAAATCAGTCAAGATGGCTGATTTAATGCGTTCTTTTTCCAAGCTCATTAACTCTTCTTTTGAAAGATCCTGCAAAGCTTCCTCTTCTTCACCATGGGCGTGAGGCACCAAAAATTCATATATTTTTTCAGCCCCTTCATAAGCTAAGTAAAGACCTCCAATTAGAAGAATAATTGTAACGGCTACTGGTAAAAAGGCACTTAATAGAAAAGCAATGGGAAGGATAATCAATTTATTTAAAAAGGATCCTTTAGTAATGGCCCATAGAACAGGCAATTCTCTTGAGGACATAAATCCTGAGGCTTTCTCAGCATTTACTGCCAAATCATCTCCTAAAATACCTGCTGTCTTTTTGGCAGCCACTTTACTCATTACAGAAACGTCGTCCATAAGAGCGGCAATATCATCGAGAAGAGCAAAAAATCCTGAAGCCATAGAGTACGTTTTTAAAATAGAGCTTTGGTTAGTAAAGATGCAAAAATCAATAGAAATTTTTAAATGAAGTACTTCCTTTGCAAAAGTTTATAAAATATCTTCAAAACAATAACTGTAAGCGCCCCGCATATCTTTTTAATTTATTGAATAGAATCAATCACACTACCGCAAGTCAACATTGCTTGACCGTAATAAGGGTTTTTTATTTCCTGTTTGTCACTAAGCCAAGAAGCGCCCTTATTGCTGTTGGCCATCGGGCATTTTTGAATAAAAATAGTTTCAGAAATCCCTTCTGCATTTTTAAATATCGGAATCATTGCTTCGTTAAATTCAATAAAGAAATTACGTTGTTTTTCCAAACTCTCACTTTCTGAAATAGTTTTTATTAATTGATAGCTCTTATTAATTTGATTTTGTTCTATAGTTCCCATATCGGTTAGGTCGATCTCTTCGATTGTAGCTTTTAGTTCTGAAGCAAACTGCGAAACCTTTTTAGCATTGCTGTCCACAAAGGCATTTTTCATATTAAAATAACTAGGTAAAATCCCTTTTAATTTCTCTTGAAATGATTCTGAAAGTTTCATATTAATATCAGTCTCAACCTCACTTTTCATTTCAGCTTTTCCTTGGTTCATCATCGACTTTTTCCCTTGTAATTGAGCAGCGGCATCGACGGTAAATGTTCCGTTGGTTACGATTTCGTCACCAGGATTGAGCCCTTTAATAATGATATAGTTTTCTCCGGAAGAGCTCCCTAGTGTAACTTCCCGCATTTCAAAAATAGGTGAATTGGCTTCAGTTTTAATATACACTAACGAACGCTCTCCAGTCCACAATACAGCACTAGCTGGAACGCTTATCTGAGAAGGATTAGCAGCTTTTGCCCCTTTTAACTTACCAGTAACGAACATCCCCGGTTTAAAAAGACCTTCTGTGTTATTCAGCGTGGCACGCACAGATACTGTTCTGGTTTGAGTATTTAAAATAGGATCGACAAAAGAAAGTTTTGCGGTAAATTTTTTATTGGGGTAGGCATTGGTGGTGATGGTAATTTCTTGACCATTATCAATTTCAGAAAGCTGATTCTCATACACGTCAAAAGAAGCCCAAACCGTGTTGAGGTTACTCACCTTAAAAATAGGTTTTCCATCCATAATATGGGCGCCCTCTTTTGCGAACAGTTCAGTAACCACACCACTTACATGGGAATAAATGGTAAAAGAAGTCTGAACTTTTCCAGTACGTGCTACTTTTTCCAATTGAGAAGCAGGCACTTTCCAGTTACGTAATTTTTTGCGAACGGCTTCATATAGCTTTGGCTGCGATTCTTTTAGTCTGTATGCCGTGATTAATTCTTGCTGGGCACTTACCAATTCTGGAGAATAAATCGTGGCGACAGCTTGTCCTTTTTTTACGGTTTCCCCAACTGAATTGACGTATAACCGTTCTATTCGCCCGTTAAAATGAGCTGGTTGAATAGCAGTTGCCTCCTCATTTTCCACAATTTTTCCCGAAAGCACAAGGGCACCATCTTTTTTAGATGTTGTACTGCCAACCACTGTGGTTTGTATGTTGGCCAAAGCCATAGCGTGTTCGGTCATTGTAAACTCGTTTGTGTTTAAACCACTGGATCCGCTTTCGGCAGGAATAAGGTCCATTCCACAAATGGGACAATCCCCGGGTTCTGGTTGCATAATTTGTGGATGCATCGAGCAGGTCCACATTTCAGTAGCTGTTTCGCCGGAATGATCGTGGTTTTGATTTTCTGCTGAAATAGCATTTTTGGAAGTTTTGTTTGAGGTGCCAAACAATACATAGCCAAGGGTCAAGCCGCCTATTACGGCTATAAGGATGTATATTATATTTTTTTTCATAATTTATATAATTAAAAGGCTATTTAGTAGCCTCTAAGCGCTTTATCATCGCTTTCATTTCTTTAATTTCTTTTTCTTGTGCTTTGATAATATCTTCGGCTAGCTTCTTTACTTCTGGATCACTTATTTCAGCTCTTTTACTAGTAAGGATTGCTGTGGAGTGATGTGGGATCATGGCTTTCATCCAAGCTACATCTTCAATAGGTTTTTGAGCTCGCACTAAGTACAATGCACTGATAAACAATAAGGCACTTCCCGCGTAAATAGCAAGGTTCTTTTTCTTACTCTTGTACATATGAAGCATGAGAGACAACATGATAACGGCCATAGCCGCTATTCCTAAACACGTCATATAAAATCGTGTAAGGCTAAAATAGACGTGGTCAATTTCATAGGTGTTTAAGTACATGGTGATGTACATGGCAATGAATGAAAATCCTAACATTAAAAAAAAGCGAGTGTAACTACTAGTGTTTTTTTCTTTTGAAGTATTCATAATGTGTTGTTTTTGGTTATTAATCAATTGATGTATTTCGCAACCGCAATGAATTGGCAATTACCGAAACCGAACTAAAACTCATCGCTAAAGCGGCAATCATAGGCGATAGTAATAGCCCGAATACTGGAAACAAAACGCCTGCAGCAATCGGAATACCCAGCGTGTTATATATTAAAGCAAAAAACAGGTTTTGTTTAATATTTTTCATTACAGAATCACTTAGGTTTCGTGCTTTTACAATGCCGTGTAGGTCGCCTTTTACCAACGTTATTTCGGCACTCTCTATGGCGACATCGGTACCGGTGCCCATGGCAATCCCGACATCGCTTTTGGCAAGGGCAGGGGCATCGTTTATGCCATCGCCGGCCATCGCTACTTTTTTACCTTCGTTTTGTAAACGAGTTACTTCATCTAGTTTATCTTTTGGAAGCATGCCAGCCTTAAAATCTGCCAATTGCAATTCGCTGGCCACTGCTTGGGCGGTATCATGGTTATCGCCGGTAAGCATAACTACATCAATTCCCTTTTTTTGAAGTGCCTGAATCGCCTTTTTACTGGTCTTTTTTATTTTATCACCAATAACCACATAACCGACGGCTTCACCATCGATTGCCAAATAGGATACAGTTTTTCCTTTTTTCTGAAAGGATTGCGCTGTTTCTTTTAAAGCATCAGAAAGGGTAGCATTGGCGGCTTCCATCATTTTTTCATTTCCTAAAGCGGTCTTTTTGCCGTTTACAATGCCTTCCACGCCTTTTCCGGTAACAGAATTGAAGTTTTCAGCTTTAAGAAAATCAACGTCCTTTTCTTTTCCGTAGGTAACAGTTGCTTCGGCTAAAGGATGTTCACTTAAGTTGTTTAAAGAAACAATATATTGCAACACCTCTTCTTCTGAAAAAGAACCTGTCTCAGCCTTTCCTATTTCTGAAACAGTGGGCTTGCCTTCGGTTATGGTGCCCGTTTTGTCAATAATGAGCGTATCAACCTTATTCATCCTTTCTAAGGCTTCTGCGTTTTTAATCAATACACCATTTTGAGCACCCTTTCCCACACCCACCATAACCGACATAGGTGTTGCCAATCCCAGGGCACAAGGGCAAGCAATAATCAACACGGCGATGGCATTTACTAGGGCATACACATAGGCAGGGTCGGGACCCCAAAATGCCCAAGCGATAAACGTGAGTATGGAAACCAATACCACAATCGGTACAAAATAACCGGAAATCGTATCGGCAAGCTTTTGAATAGGCGCCCGACTGCGGCTGGCATCGTTTACCATTTTAATAATTTGAGACAGAAGCGTATCAGAACCCACTTTTTCGGCTTTCATCAAAAAAGATTGCGTTCCATTAATAGTCCCACTGCTTACTGTATCACCACTTTGTTTATCAACCGGTATAGGTTCTCCGGTAATCATGGATTCATCTACCGAGGTATTTCCTTCTGAAATGCTTCCGTCTACTGGAATTTTATCACCTGGTTTTACTCTTAAAACATCACCAGATTGTATCTGATCGATAGCAATTTCCTCCTCTTGGTCGTCAACCACACGAATGGCCTTGTTGGGGGCGAGTTTTAGCAATTCTTTTACAGCGCTATTGGTTTTGCTATGCGCACGGGCTTCCAGTACCTGTCCCATTAAGACTAAAGTTAAAATAACAGTTGCTGCTTCAAAATACACATGCACGGTGCCTGATTCGGTTTTAAACTGAGCAGGGAAAAAGTCGGGAACTAACATTCCGAAGACACTAAAAATCCAAGCCACCCCAGCACCAATACCGATTAAGGTAAACATATTTAAGTTCCATGTTTTAATACTACGGTAGGCGCGTTCAAAGAACATCCAGGTGGCATAAAAAACCACAGGTAGTGAAAGGCCAAGTTGAATCCAGTTCCAATATTTTTGGTTCAATATATCATAAAGTGGATTGTTCGGGATCATTTCTGACATTGCAATTAGAAAGATGGGGAGTGTAAAGCCCAACGCTAGCCAGAATTTTTTAATGAGTTTGTTATAGGTTTTTTCTTCTGCTGAAAGATCCGGTTTTTTTGGCACTAAGTCCATTCCGCATATAGGGCAGGAACCGGGTTGGTCTTTTATTACTTCAGGGTGCATGGGACACGTCCATTCTTCTGAAGCACTAGGTGTTGTACTTACATCGGCCACCAGATCCATCCCGCAAACAGGGCAATCTCCAGGCTCGTCATAGGTTTTGTCACCTTCACAATGCATAGGGCAATAAAACTTTGTTCCTTTGGCTACTGAAGTCGTTTTCTTAGTATTTCCAGTCTTATTTCTATTTTCTTTTGGCTTTTCTCCCTCTGGATGTATACTGTACGATCCACCATCATCTTCCAATACTTTTTGAAAAGCTGTTATAGGAATGTGTTTTTCCATTGTGATAACAGCTTCAGCCTTTTCTAAATTTACTTGAGCGTGGCTCACGCCAGAAACCTTAGACAATGTTTGTTCAACGTGTGACCGACATCCGTTACAGGTCATTCCGTGTATGTGATAGGTATGTTTCATGTTATTGAATAAAAAATTTAACAAGCAGTCCGCCAGCTAACCAAAGGTAGCAGGTGAAGGCTGCATATTTTAAAATGTTTTCAAGCAATTGGCTTTTTGGTGCCATTTCACTCATATTGTGATCTACATCTTTCTTTTTAAAAAAACCTAAATAAATAAGATATCCTGAAATAAGTAAAAATGCGATGTTTAAATAAAAAGTATAATCTATTTTAAAATACTCACTATCTTGAATTTTTACTTGGGAAGGATCCGGTAAAATATTAAACAAGTCAAAGCTATAATGCAAGGCAAGCGAAGTACCTATCAAAGCAGTGAAAAGAAGAAATACTATAAAAAGTGACATTTTCCAACCATAGTATTTTGCATTGATGCGCAAAACTGGAAACACTACCAAATCGCTAAAAATAAAGGCCATGACCCCAGCAAAACTAACTCCTTTTCCAAAAAGCAATGCAGCTAACGGAATGTTTCCCATGGATCCGATAAAGGTTAAAAAAGCCGCGACAGGCCCTATAATAATATGTTCTAGAATTTCCAGAAAAGTAAAGTCTGTATTACCTTGACCGCTGTTTATGAATAGCGTTTGGAAAAATGAATCGGGTACAAAAGTTGCGACAATCCCTGCAATGGTAAAACCTACAGTAACATCCTTCCACACCATCTGCCATTCCATTTTGTACTTTTTAGCTACTCTGGCCCAACTGCTTTCTTTTTGAATTTGTTTTTTCCAGTCCTTAGAATCGTCTATATCATCGTTATCTTCACTTTCAAGATTCTTTCTTGCTTTTTCAATTAGTTTTTTAGGATTTATAATACGGATTAGTACCCAACAAATCAAGATTAGCAAAATGCCTCCTACATATTCGCCAACGACAAACTGCCATCCCAAGAAGATGGAAATAATAATTCCTAATTCGATAACCAAATTTGTAGATGCCAGTAAAAAAGCGATAGAGGAAATGAAACTGGCTCCTTTTTTGAAAATACTTTTTGTTGAAGCCAAGGCTGCAAAACTGCACGAGCTACTAATAAAACCAAAGAAAGTACCTAGTAATAAACCTTTGCCTTCTTTTTCACCCATGGCTTTTTGCATGCGTTTTTCGGTTACAAAAATCTGTATCATACTGCTAATAATATAGCCTAGAATAAATGCCCAAAGCGCCATCCAGAAAAATCCGGTGGTCGTGTAGGCTGCCTCGCCCCATTGTTTTAGAAAGTTGTTCATAATAAATAGTTTAACATTGAAAGTTGAACATAATAGTCTTTTACCGCTTCAACTTGTTCGAGTTGAAACTTCAATTGCAATTCTTGAATGTCCAAAACGTCATTAAAGTCAATAGTGCCAGTTTCATAGTTTTTTAAGAGAATTTCTTCTGCATCTTTTGCTTGCTGTAGGTTTTTTTGTTGTGTGCTATAGGTTATTCGTGCTGTTTCCAATCTGCTATGCGTAGCTTTCAGCATGTTTTCGAGTTTGTTTTTTTGTTCTTCTTTTTGTGCTGTGATTTCCTGTTGTTTCAGCTTGTTTTGTTTGGAAATGGATTTATACTTTGAATTAAAGATGGGGATAGATACCGAAACCATAGGCATGACAATGTCTTTTCCGTTATCGGTAAAATTCATGTCGGGTCGCTCGGCAACGGGAATATAATCTAAACCTACTCCTAGATTAGGCTGTAACTCTTTTTGATTCAGTTCTTCGGAAGAAGCAACGGATTCATATAATTTGTCATACTGTAACAATTCAGGATGAAGGTTGAGGTTTTCTGTTTCCGAAGTTATTTTTTTTGAAGGAAGAAACAAGGAATCCACCACAGTAACCGAGGCCTCTTTATTTTTGTTTAAAAGTGTGTTGAAGGCACTTCGTTTTGCTATAAAATCTTGTTGGAGTACTTCTTTTTTCTGAAGCAACTCGTTTTGCCTTATTTGTAATTTTAATACATCTACTGCAGAAGCTTTGGCAACTTCAACCGAAGTTAACGCCAATTCTTCATACGTTTTTAAAAGCTCAATGTTTTCATCTAAAATGGTCTGTTTCGCTTGGAGAGCATATAACTGATAATATGTTTCAGAAACAGCTAAAGCCAACTTACGTTTTGAAATAGCAAGCTTCACATAATCAGCTTCAGCCATAGACGATGCATAGTTTTCCCTCGCTGTAATTGTACCAAACCACGGAATCATCTGCTTAACCGAAAACCGTGCCTTTTGTGCTCCGGTACGGGTTTCGGGCTCACTAATAAAATATCCGGCACTCACTTCAGTATTTGGGAGTGTATTGCTTTCATTTACTTTTTCTTCTGAAATGTTATACCGCAATTCCACTGCCTGAATATCAGGGTTGTTTTGCTGCGCTTCTTGAATATAGCTTTCCAGATTTTGGGCATTGCTGAATTGACTCAGAAAGCAAGCGGTAAGAATCAGGACAACCCTATTGGTTATATTACTTTTTATTGTTTTCATATTAATTCATTTTTAGGTCTTGATTGATTATTCTCAATCCTTTGCTTCTTAGAAAGAACCGTTTCTGCTCGCCAACTATACAATACAGGAACTACAAACAGGGTAATTAATGCGATAAGCATTCCACCAAAACTAGGAATGGCCATCGGGATCATAATATCGCTTCCGCGACCTGTTGAGGTTAAAATGGGTAGCAAAGCAAGAATTGTTGTAGCTGTTGTCATCAAGCAGGGACGAATCCGTTTTTGTCCAGCCTCAACTATCGATTTCCTTACCGCTACTTTTGTATCGGGTTTATTTCTTTTAAAAGTTTGCGTAAGATATGTGGCCATCACCACCCCATCATCGGTTGCAATACCGAACAATGCAATAAAACCAACCCATACAGCGACACTTAAATTAATGGAATGCATTTGAAATAAGTCTCGTAAGTTTTCTCCAAAAAAACCAAAATTCAAAAACCAGTCTTGCCCATATAGCCAAATCATAATAAACCCACCGGCGAATGCAACAGTTATTCCGCTAAACACCATAAAAGAAGTCGCAACCGACTTAAACTGAAAATAAAGGATTAAAAAGATAATCAATAACGCTAATGGAACAACTACAGAAAGTGTTTTCTCAGCCCGTACTTGATTTTCATACGTTCCCGTAAATTGATAATTAATCCCTTTTGGGACGGTTAATTCGCCAGCATCTATTTTATCTTGAATCGCTCGTTGTGCTGTTTCTACCACGTTTACTTCAGCAAAACCATCCAGCTTATCGAAAAGAACATAGCCTACTAAAAAGGTATCTTCACTTTTTATCACCTGTGGCCCTTTTTCGTAGCGGATATCAACTAATTCTCCTAAAGGAACAGGGCTACCCCCTTCAACCGGAACATAGATGTTTTTTAAATCGGTTGGGTTTTCCCGCAATTCCCGAGGATATCGAACCCGAACCGAATAGCGTTCTCTGCCTTCTACAGTTTGCGTTAGCGGCATACCGCCAATAGCTACTTGTAAGGTTTGCTGTACGGTTTCAATGGAAATACCATACCTAGCCAAACGATTTCGGTTTATATCTAACAATAAATAGGGTTTCCCTACAATGCGGTCGGCAAAAACAGCTTGTTCTTTTACGCCTTCCACTTGCTTTAAAATAGTTTCCAGCTGCATGCCAAAGGCTTCAATTTGTTTTAAATCTTGGCCTTTAATTTTAATGCCCATAGGTGCTCGCATTCCGGTTTGTAACATGACCAAACGAGTTTCAATGGGCTGTAATTTTGGGGCTGAGGTAACACCGGGCAATTTGGTGACTTTTACAATTTCATTCCAAATATCGTCTGGCGATTGAATTTCAGGACGCCAATTTCGGAAGTATTCGCCATCTTTGTCAGCAATTAGTTGTTCCCTTGTCACATCGATCGCAGTCGAGGTGTTGTATTTGCTCGCTTCAGTGTTTTTGACTGCGCTCGAACTAACATTTATATTGACATTTTCAATCAGACTGCCATCTTTCAGTACAAAAAAGCCATCGTCATTTACTTTAAAACGTTGGGGGTTTCCAGCTTCATTCAGCATATATTCCGATTTATATTGAATGATATTTTCATACATGGAAAGTGGAGCAGGGTCGAGGGCAGACTCAGTTCGACCAGCTTTGCCCACTACAGTTTCAATTTCAGGAATACTGGCAACGGCCATATCTAATTGTTGTAACACCCGTTTGTTTTCTTCCACTCCAGCGTGAGGCAGGGAAGTGGGCATCAATAGGAAAGAACCTTCATTTAACGATGGCATAAACTCTTTTCCGGTGTTTTTCATAATTAAAAACCCTAGAATAACGATAACAGTAGGTATGGACAAGAAGAGAAACTTGTTTTGTAGACACCAGTTCAAAATCCGGGTATAGTAGCGCATAAAAATCCAGAATACAGCCAATAGTCCGAAACAAATAAAGCTTACAAACAATAAATTCATAATCAAACTTCGGTCAAAACCTAAAGGACGCCAATATTCAGCTAATAGGAAGACAATCGCTATAGCTGAAATAATAATGTTGATCGTATTGATTCGTTGTTCTCGCAGCACTAATTTTTCAGAAAAACGAGCTGCAACTTTTGGGTTTTTCAAAAAACCTGTTGTGCCAAAAGCGATAAGAATAAGTCCTAGCCAATACCCATAAGCAATGGCTACGATTCCGATAAGTAATAATATAGAATGCAAAATATGGCCGAAAACAGACCGTATGTTTTTCTTTCTGAAGAGAAACGCAGCAAATGGTGGAATTAAAAACAGGGCCACAATAATAGAAGCCGTAAGCGCCATGGTCTTCGTAAAAGCCAACGGACGGAACAGTTTTCCTTCAGCACCAACCATTGTAAATACAGGTATAAAACTGATAATAGTTGTTAATACAGCGGTAAGAATGGCTCCGGAAACTTCAGAGGTTGCATTGTACACCACATTGTTTATGGGAAGTTTGTTTTTGTTTTCTTCTAGGTGCCTAATAATGTTTTCTGAAAGAATCACGCCAACATCGACCATCGTACCAATAGCGATGGCTATACCCGAAAGCGCGACAATGTTTGCATCTACATTGAATATTCTCATGGAGATAAAAACCATCAAAACGGCAACGGGTAATAAGCCTGAAATAAGAATGGACGCCCGAAGATTGAATACCATAATAACGATAACCAAAATGGTTATCAATATTTCCAAGGTCAGTGCTTCGTTTAAGGTGCCAAGAGTTTCTTGTATTAGTTCGGTTCGATCATAGAAAGGAACAATAGTAAGTTGTGAAGTACGACCATCGGACAATGTTTTGGAAGGAAGTCCAGCACTGAGTTCGTTTATTTTATCCTTCACATTGTTGATTACCTCCATTGGGTTGGCTCCATAACGAGCGACAACCACGCCGCCAACAACCTCGGCACCTTCTTTATCTAAAAGTCCTCGACGGGTTTCGGGACCTAAACTAACTTTTGCAATCTCTTTGATGCGAATAGAAGTGAAATCTTCGGAAGTAATGACCGCATTTTCAATATCATCAATCGTTTGAATATAACCCAAGCCACGTACCAAATATTCAGCTTTATTAATTTCTAATGTTTGTGCGCCAATATCTTGGTTGCTTTGTTTTACAGCTTTTACAACTTGGTCTAAACTAATGTTGTATTGGCGCATTAATTCAGGGTTTACATCTATTTGATATTCTTGAACGTAACCACCGATAGAGGCAACTTCTGAAACACCGCTGGCAGAAGAAAGTGCATATTTTACATAGTAATCCTGAATGCTTCGTAGTTCGTGTAAATCCCAACCGCCAGTAACATTGCCATCTTTATCGCGACCTTCTAAAGTGTACCAGAAAATTTGTCCTAATCCGGTTGCATCGGGACCTAATGAAGGGTTAACTCCTTCAGGAAGTAACCCGGAAGGGAGGGAGTTTAATTTTTCAAGAATACGGCTTCGGCTCCAGTAAAATTCTACATCTTCTTCAAAAATGATATAGATACTCGAAATGCCAAACATAGACGAGCTCCGTATGGTTTTTACACCGGGAATGCCAAGTAGTGAAGTGGTTAGTGGATAGGTTATTTGATCTTCAATATCCTGTGGCGATCGTCCTTGCCATTTAGTAAAGACAATCTGTTGGTTTTCACCAATATCTGGAATTGCATCGACAGCCACGGGGTCAGTTGGTAAAAAACCAGTATCCCAATTAAAAGGAGCGGTTGCAATACCCCAACCGACAAATATAACGAGTAACAAAACTGCTACTAGTTTGTTTTCTATTAAAAATTTGATGCTTTTGTTCAGCATAATGTTTGATAATTAAGCAGTTAAACAAGCCTGTGATATGATCACAAACAAAAGGAATTGCTCTTTAGTTAATCTACTAAAGAGTAATATGAGTACTGTTTAAAATATCAAATAAGGAACGTCTGGTGTAAAACTGAAATATCTTCTATGAGATAGGGGGGAGAGTAATCTTTAAAGGAATCATTGGTTTCTTCAACTGTCTCAAAAAGATCAATGTACGAATAAACAAAAGTAGCTAGAAAAGTTTGCTGTTCAAGAGAAAGGTTTTCAAAAGAAAGCTTTATGTTATCTTCTCCCTCTACAATTAATTGCTTGTCTTTACAACAAGAGTCTTTAGTGATATTGGAGTCATAACTTTCTGGGGTAGTTTGAACATCCATCCCACAAGTTTTTACATGCTGTGTAAAACTGTAATCTACTAACATTTCTCCACAATAGTGCATATTCACAGTAAATGACATAGTAGTGAAGAGCACTAAAAACGCCATGGAAACTGCACCGAATTTGTGAAAAATTTGTTTCATACTAATTACAAAGATAATAATTTTTAAAATAGAAAGTAACGGAATGAAATAATCGAGATTTTTGTGCCTGGGATTACTGCTGTGATCCTGAATGAGCTCTCACGTTAAAATAGAAAGTCCAATCGCTTGGGCGATTGTTTTTTCCTTCCAGTCCATATATAAAAGACTGAAAAAAGTCTTTTGACATTCTCTGAAACGAAAAAATCCATTCCCGAAAAGGGAATGGACTTCTGCTCTAAGTGACCTTGCCAGGATTCAAACCTGGAACCTCCTGAGCCGTAATCAGGTGCGCTATTCAGTTGCGCCACAAGGCCTTTTTTAAGTGTGAAACAAAGAAGAAAAAATAAATCTCATTTGTTTCGGGGTGCAAATATATTTCTTTTTACCTTTATAGACAAAGCACTTTCGTAAAAAATTACAATGGATATAGAAAAATACATTCGTGAAATTCCTGATTTTCCAAAACCGGGGGTAAATTTTAAAGATATAACCCCTTTATTGGCCAGTGCCGAAGCTACTTCTTTTTGTTTGGAGCAGTTGTACGCATTAACTGAAAATCAAAAAATAGATAAGGTTGTAGGGATTGAATCCCGTGGCTTTTTATTTGGCACCCTATTGGCCAAAGAACTAAAAGCTGGTTTTGTTCCGGTACGTAAAGCAGGCAAATTGCCCCACGATACGTTAAAACAGCCCTATGCATTGGAATATGGGATGGATGCTTTGGAAATTCATGAAGATGCTATACAGAAGGGAGATAAAGTATTACTGCACGATGATATTTTAGCTACAGGAGGTACTGCGCGCGCCGCTTGCCAATTAATAGAAAAATTGGGAGGTGAAATTGTACAATGTAATTTTTTAATTGAATTGGAATTTTTAAAAGGGGCGGCAAAATTAAAATCGTATGAAATTAGATCATTACTTTGTTATTGATTAACCGCATTTTTCGTAACCCAAAGTTTATAGCCAAATATTGCCAGCTGAAACTTTGATGCTTTTGATAAGTCCACATCTTTTTTGGTAAAGCTGGGAAGTAGCTTTTTGTTCAACTTTGCCAATGCTTTAAAAAATTGCTTTTTCATACATATAAAAATAAAAAAACCTTCCTAAAACAAGGAAGGTTTAAGAAATTTATAAGAGTTGGTTTATTGTTTAGTAGTTATTTCAATAACACCGTTTACCCCTTTGCCGCCGTATTTTTTTAGTGCTTTTTCACCTTTTAGCACATTTATTTTTTCGATAGCATCTGGAGGTAGTAGTTTTAAAGCTTTTTTAGGCGTTTCTTTTCCATCTACATAATATAAAGGTTCGTTGTCTGTATTAAATTTATTCAACCTCGTTTTTGAACTGTTGAAATACATGGTATCCTTATCAACAATAAGCTTAGCAGAATCACCTGAGCGTTGTGTCATCGACAATCTGCGCTTTTTCATTTTCTTTTTAAGCTTTTGCATTTTTGTTTTTTGTAAGGCTCTCATCTCTTCTTGACGCTCTTTCATTACTTCTTTTCTTTCCTGCATTTGCTTCTTAATAACCTCTTTTCTTTCTTCAATTTCTTTTTTTCGTTCTGAAATCATTTTATCACGTTCTGCCATCATTTTTTGTCGCTGCATTTCTTGTTCTTCAGTCAAAACAGTTCGCGAACTTATACTGCCATTTTCTGAAACAGCAAGTACAAAATCATTAATAGGCTGACCACTGCTTACACTATAATTATTATTATTGCCGCGTGTATCACTGTATGAAATAGAAATTCCAGTAATTTCACCTTTGCTGTTAAAATTCAAATTATTGTAATTAAAACTAGCATTGTGCTCTTTTTTAAATTTTTGTTTATAGGCCTCCAGTTCTTCAACGGTGGTATTTTTAGTAATACGAATTTGAAACCCTTTTACGGAGTCTTGCTGAACTGAAACACTTCTTTTTTCTGAAGAAACGATATTAGCTTTTTTTTCTGAAGCTTTATTTTTTTTGTCAAATTTATCTACAGATTCGGTAATAGGTTTTTCTTCTGAAATGTCCTTTTCATTAGTCTGAATAGAATTAACAACCGAAGGTTGTTCGGTTTCCAGGTAGTAAATCTTTTCATTTACATTAAAACCCCACAGAAATATAGCTAAGAGTGGCAAAATGGTTAGTAGTTTTAACGTGTTTACTTTTTTTGAATTGTTTTTGTTTAACATGACGATTCGTTTTTTTGTGAATGATTGATAAAAATTAGTAGCAAGCGCCGGAACTTTAAAAGTCGATGAAGCTTTTACCAGCGCTATTTGATAGTCTCTTTTTGATGAAACCATCGAAGCGGTTTCGTAATCTGCAATATATTCCAAGTTTTCTTCAACACTTTTTTTATATAGCCAAGCAATAGGGTTTGCCCATTGGAATAAGGAAATTACATTGGCCATTAAAATATCTACGGAATGCCATTGATAAGCGTGTACTTTTTCATGATTTAAAATCATAGAAAGTTCTTCTTCACTATGTAAAGAAGGGTTGTAAACTATATAGTTAAAAAATGAAAACGGAAGGATGGTTTCGTCTATGGTTATGTACTTAAAACTATTTTTGGCAATAGCGGGATGCTTTTTTATAAGTAGCAGTAAAGAAAAAAGTTGTTTTAAAAACCGAATAAATAGTACGCCAACAATAAAGAAATATAAAATGCCAACAACATACCACCAGTCTATTTGTTGAGATGCGATAGCTAATTGGGGAGAAATTTCCTCAGAATAATTTGCGAGGTATGTTTTTGGGTTAGAAACGGTAACTGTTTTAGTGAACTGAACAATGGGGAGAATAAATGAGAAAAGAAATCCGCTTGCTAAAAACAGTCTGTTTGTTGTAAAATGAGTGTCACTTTTTAATAGTGTCGCATATACAAAGTAGAACAAAGAGAGTATTAAAGCAGATTTACCTATATATATGAGTACGTCCATATTATTTGTTTTCAATTATTTCTAATATTTCCCTTAGTTCGGTAGCACTTATTTTTTCTTCTTTGGCAAAAAAGGAAACCATACTTTTATAGCTATTGTTAAAATACTTTTTTGTGGCAAGGTTCATAAAACGCTCTGTATATTCAACTTTGCTAACGATGGGGAAGTATTGATGTGTTTTTCCGTAGGCAGTATGCGAAACAAACCCTTTTTCTTCCAAATTGCGCACAATGGTCGATACGGTATTGTAATGATTCTTTCCAGGCAAAAGCGCTATAATTTCTTTAACGAAGGCCTTTTCCAATTGCCAAAGAGCCTGCATTATTTCTTCTTCTTTATTTGTAAGTCGTTCCATAGGGGGTAAATGTAAAACTATCTATTTAGTTACAAAACTATTTTTATAGTTATATAACTGAAATTTTAGTTTGTTATTGTATTTCCGATACAGATTTGTAATTTTTATGTCTACTCCAAATTCAGTCAAACACACGAATATCGTAATGTAGCACGTTTTGTCTATTTCGTATTTTGTATATCGTAAATCGTGTTCCATTTTAGTATCTTCGCAGCTCAAAATAATCTTATGGGGATTTCTATACTTTTTGTTTTTCTAGGCTTATTGTTATTGGTAGTAGGGGGCGAATTTTTAGTGCGTTCTTCGGTCGCTTTGTCGTTTAAATTACGAATGTCAAAAATGGTCATTGGGTTAACCGTAGTTTCTTTTGCAACCTCAACTCCAGAGCTATTGGTGAGTGTGCAGGCTGCTCTGGATGGGTTTAGTGATATTTCCTTAGGGAACGTTATAGGTTCAAATATTGCAAATATAGGCTTAGTCCTTGGTATAACGGCTTTTATTGCACCGCTTACAATAGATCGTGATTTCTATAAGTTTAATTGGCCGGTTATGATGTTGCTTTCTATTGCGCTTTATTTTTTACTGAAAAGTGGAAATGGATTAAATAGAATGGAAGGAGGCGTTTTTGTTATTTTACTTGTAGTATACTTATTTCTTCTTATAAAAAGAGCCCGATTACAAAAAGATCCTGAACCCGTTGAAGAGGAAGTTGACGTAGCCCTTTCTAAAGCATCCAGTTTTAAAATAATAATTTGGCTTTTATTGGGAGGTCTAGGTTTGTGGGGCGGAAGTGAGTTGTTGGTAACAGGCGCCGTAGATATGGCTACAGCATTAGGTGTGACTGAACGAGTTATTGCAGTAACGATGATCGCAATAGGTACAAGCGTTCCAGAACTGGCAGCATCGGTAATTGCAGCTTTAAAAAAGGAAAAAGCAATTTCGTTGGGTAATTTAATAGGCTCGAATATTTTCAATATTGCATCTGTGTTAGGGATCACTGCAGTTATAGAACCAATAGCTGTAAAGAGCCAAGAGGTGTTGACCAACGACATTTTCTGGATGTTAGGCTTTGCAGTTATTTTAATTCCATTGGCATTTATCCCAAAGAAGTTTGAAATAGGCAGGCTAAAGGGGTTGCTGATTCTTGCTGCGTATGTAGGCTTTATAAGTTTAGCTCTTTTAGAATAATTTATTGAACCTGCAAAGGTTGGTTACTGCAAAAACATACTTATTTTCTATTTGACCCCTTAAATTTTAGGGTTGTCAACAAATTATACACATTTATTGATAACTTAACATTAAAAATTAGGGGGTGTGAGAAAAATAAACTTATTTTTGCCCCATCTTAATTTTAAACAAAAGGAAAACTGTATGTCAACTTTACGATTTCACGCAATCAAAGAAACCTTTAACAGAAGACCTGTTGAGGTTAAAGAACCTGAACGTCGTTCCGCTATCTTCGGAAAAAACGTATTTAATGAGTCGGCTATGCGCCAATACTTAACAAAAACGTCATACAATAGCGTAATGGATGCTATTGAAAACGGAAAAAAAATTGAACGTAGTGTAGCAGATCATATTTCCACAGGAATGAAAGAATGGGCCATCGCAAAAGGGGCAACCCATTACACACACTGGTTTCAGCCTTTAACAGGCGCAACTGCCGAAAAACACGATGCTTTTTTTGAAACCATCGAAAATGGTCAAAGTATCGAGAAATTTGGAGGTGGACAATTAGTACAGCAAGAACCAGATGCTTCCAGTTTTCCTCACGGTGGAATAAGAAATACATTCGAAGCTCGTGGCTATACAGCCTGGGATCCTACTTCGCCAGCTTTTTTATATGGTACGACATTGTGTATTCCCACTGTATTCGTATCATACACAGGTGAAGCGTTAGACTATAAAACACCGTTGTTGCGTGCTTTGCAAACAGTTGATCAAGCAGCAACCGCTGTGGCAAAATATTTTGATAAAAGCGTAACCAAAGTAAACCCAACATTGGGATGGGAACAAGAATACTTCCTTATTGATAAAGCACTAGCGTTATCCCGCCCAGATATTATGCTTTCTGGTAGAACTTTATTGGGCCATTCTTCCCCAAAAGGGCAGCAATTGGACGATCATTATTTTGGCTCCATTCCTATGCGTGTCCTTAATTATATGCGCGACTTGGAAACCGAATGTATGTTATTGGGTATTCCTGTAAAGACAAGACATAATGAAGTAGCTCCCAATCAATTTGAATTGGCACCAATTTTTGAAGAGACCAATCTTGCAGTTGACCATAACTCCTTATTAATGGATTTAATGGAGAAAATAGCTGACCGTCATAATTTTAAAGTATTGTTTCATGAAAAGCCATTTGCAGGCGTAAATGGAAGCGGTAAACATAATAACTGGTCACTGGCAACTAACACAGGCGTTAACCTTTTAGGGCCAGGAAGCACACCGATGAAGAACCTTCAGTTTTTAACATTTTTCATTAATACATTAAAAGCAGTAAACGATCACGAAGAATTATTGAGGGCCTCTATTGCAGGAGCAAGCAACGATCACCGCTTGGGTGCTAACGAAGCACCACCTGCTATTATTTCAGCGTTTATTGGTTCGCAATTAACCGATGTTTTAGATGAATTGGAGAAAGTAACAGATGGCAAACTATCTCCTCAGGAAAAAACAGACCTTAAATTAAATGTGGTTGGTAAAATCCCTGAAATATTAATGGACAATACGGATAGAAACCGTACCTCACCTTTTGCATTTACCGGTAATAAGTTCGAGTTCCGCGCTGTAGGCTCTACTGCCAATTGTGCCAACCCAATGACAGTGCTTAATGCAATTGTTGCAAAGCAATTGATAGAATTTAAAGAAAAAGTGGACAAGCTTATTAAAGGGAAGAAGATGAAAAAAGACGATGCGATCTTTAATGTATTGAGAGAATACATTAAAGACTCTAAACGCATTCGTTTTGAAGGGGATGGATATGGAGAAGCTTGGGAGAAAGAAGCAAAAAAACGTGGTTTAAGCAATAACAAAACAACGCCAGAAGCCTTAAAAGCAAGAATTTCCGAAAAGTCAATTGCATTATTTGAAGACCTTGATATAATGAGCAAGGTTGAAGTGGAAGCACGTTATGAAATTGAAATGGAAGAGTATGCCATGCGCATCCAAATAGAAGGAAGGGTGCTTGGAGATATTGCCAGAAACCATGTAATTCCCACAGCGATTCAGTATCAAAACATATTAATACGAAACGTTAGGGGCTTAAAGGAAATTTATGAAGACAACTTCAAAAAATTTGCAGGCGAGCAACTTATTCTTATTGAAAAGATTTCACATCACATTGAAAGTATTAATAAGGGCATTACTGAAATGATAGAGGAACGTAAAAAAGCAAACAAGATTGAAAATGCTGAAAAACGAGCTAAAACCTATTGTAATAATGTAAAACCATACTTTGATGATATACGATATCACTGTGATAAGCTAGAGCTTTTGGTAGATGATGAGATATGGCCTTTGACCAAATATAGAGAGTTGCTGTTCACTAAGTAATTTTAACATAATTTTAACATTTTTACTTAAAAGTCGTTTAACGGTAGTTGGACGACTTTTTTATATGTACGTCCTTTCTTATTAATTATTTTAATAAGAAAATACTTACAAATAAAAATTAATTTTACCTTCTACGTGTTAACACTTATTATAATTTGTGTTTTTTTTCGCAAATTTGAATTGTATTTCAGTGGGAATGGAAAGCTGGAATATAACTCCTCACTTAAGTCCCTTAATCGCTCAAGACATTATTAGTATATATTAATATTTTGTTTAGTAGAACAAATATTAATTTAAGGAATCAAGTAAAGATAAACTTGATTGCAAATATAAGGCATCACATTATATTTTTAATGTGTGGATTTTTAAAACCAATATAAATCAATTAGTAACTAAATTTTTAAATTATGAAAAAAGTGTTTTTTTGCGCAGTAGCGCTAATGTTAGGAGCAACAATGTTTGCACAAAACGTAAACCATGAGCTACAATTAGGTATTTTTAATAGTTCTGAAGTGGATCAAATTGGAGATGACAACCACTCTGATGTGACTCAAATAGGGGCATTAAACACATCTGATGTAGATCAATTAGGGTATGACAATGATTCAGATGTAATTCAAATTGGATTAAATAATGATTCTACAGTTTTACAAGACGGAAATGATAACGAATCAGACGTATTTCAAATTGGAGCTGACAACCAATCAAATGTTTTACAAGATGGAAACGACAACTATTCTAATGTAAATCAAAATGGTACAGGTAATATCTCTGATGTAGATCAAGATGGTAATGGTAATGATTCTGATGTAGACCAAGATGGTGACGGTAACGATTCTATGGTTTCTCAAACTGGTGATGATAACTGGTCTGAAGTGACTCAAGACGGAAATAATAATGATTCTGACGTGACTCAAATAGGTGACGGTAACGAATCTTATGTTACTCAAGATGGAGATGATAACATTTCTGAAGTGACTCAAGATGGTGATGATAACTATTCTGATGTTATGCAAGATGGTAATGATAACGAATCTTATGTTACTCAAACAGGTGACGAAAATGAATCTTATGTTACACAAATAGGTAACGATAACGATTCTGATGTAACTCAAACTGGTTTTAGCAACTGGTCTGATGTTAACCAAGACGGTAACAACAACGATTCTGAAGTAACTCAAGTAGGTGCTTACAACTGGTCTTATGTAGATCAAGATGGTGATGGTAACATGAGTGATACTGATCAGTATGGTCTTGGAAACGGTTCTATTGTAATCCAGAACGATGATGACAATTATTCTCACGTATTACAAGTTGGGTTAGGTAACTTTAGCTATGTAGAGCAAGGAGGAGTTTCTTTATTCGGTGGTAACTCTGGAGAGAACAGCTCTCACGTACACCAATTAGGTGCCGGTAACATTAGCATAGTAAGACAGCATGAGCTTAGTTTGTTTGGAACTGCACCTGGTAACATTAGTGTAGTAAACCAAGCAGGTCTTGGTAACTTCTCTAATGTTAATCAAGTTAGTATAGGTTTATAATAATTAATGCCTAATAAATTAAAAAGTAAAAAGGCATATCGAGATATGCCTTTTTACTCTTTTATAAATTACAAATAAATAAAGTTCCCCTTTCTATTAAAAAATTGGTTATTTCTAAAAAAAATGACTATTTTAACAACTCTTAACAAAAAATGAAGATGATGAAATACCAAGCCTATATATTACTGCTAATGAGTTTTCTGGTTATGGATCTTTATGGTCAAACTTATATAGAGAACGCTACCGAAACGAACGCCTCTTTTAAAAACTTTCAAAACAAGGCGTCCACACTACAGTTTTTAAATTCACAAAATACTGAAGTGATTAATTCTACCAAACAAACTGCAATAAATAGCAGTAATAACAATATAAACATACAACAGATCGGTAACTTCAATACCGTAAATGCTAATACCGTTTCACAGAGCAGTGATATAGATTTAGTTCAAAATGGTTCAAATAATAATATATTTTTAGATATTGCTGCCACTACTATAAATGAAAGCATAACCCAAAACGGAAATGAAAATAACGTTCTAGACTTTGGTTCTTTTGGTGCTAGGTCTCATGGTGTGGAAGTATCACAAAAAGGGAATAATCATAATTTAGTTTCCTACGGATCAAACTCTCTTTCTGAAAAAATGAAAATTTCCATGCAAGGTCAAGGAGGAAAGACCATTATTGTAAGAAATTTTAATTAAAATGATTTTAAAAAAGCGACACTATTTTCTATTATTGATTTTTTGTGTGCTTATTTCTACAATGGGATTGGCACAAATTTACAATACCGATGTTGAAGCAAATATTGAAACTGAAAATAATAACGAGTTTATTAAAATTACGGGAACAGCTCTGAATAAAAGTGAGATTAATCAAAGTTTTCGATATATACTTTCGGTAATAAAGACAAATCCTGGAAATACTAACAGGTCTAAAAGTGATCAAACCGGTAGAAATGTATTAAAATCAGGTGAAAAAGCAGAACTTTCTTCTACTACCATAAATTCAGACAATAGAGATAGAATTATTATCTTGTTACTAATTTATGATAATGATGATAGTTTAATAGGAAAAGATAGGATTGTATTTAATGGTGGGAAACTTGTTGAAACCGATAATGAAGACTATATAGAGTCTGAAAATACTACTGAGGATAGTTTAAAGGATGAAGAGGAAGATGTTGATTCTGGTATGAAAGATGGTATTGAGTTAAAGGGAATTGTAGTGGAAGATACTAAAACAAAACCTGGTAGGGACTTTTATACTATGTTTTACTCGGCTTATAATACAAGTAATATTAATGGCAAAAAAATTGTCACAATACGAGAAGTTCTTGCACTTGGCAGAAATACAAAAATTGAAGTAAAAGTGGGTGATGAAGTGGTTCTTGATTTCTTTGTAAGACCTAAAAACGAATATCTTAAAGCTATGAGAGATGTAGCTCTTAGAAAAGTATTTTCTTATTTTCAAAAACTGAAAAGAGAAAAAGAAATTATAAAACATTATTAGTTATGAAGTATATATTAGTTCTTCTTTTTTTTGCGGGGACTTACCTATGTTCAGGACAACAATTAGTTTATTCGCCTAAAAACCCAGCTTTTGGAGGAGATCCTTTTCATTATACTTGGTTGCTGAACTCAGCCAATTCCCAAAATTCGTTTAAAGATCCAAACGCCGCTTTTGAACAGCAATCTGAATTGGATGCTTTTACAGAAAATTTAAATAGACAGTTACTTAGCCAACTTTCACGTAAATTGTTAGATGATCAATTGGGTGAAGGGCCTTTGGAGCCAGGTACATTCAGTTTTGGTAGTTTAGAAGTAGAAGTTTTTGACTCTTCTGAAGGGCTAGTAATAAATATTCTTGATATAAACACTGGAGAAACATCTCAGGTTATTGTCCCAAATTAGATAGCTTTATGATTAATATCTGTACAAAAATTATTTTGTTGTTAACTTTATTTCTTCTCACAAGTTGTGGAGCATATTTTAACCAACCTTTCTCAAATCAAGATGCTCGTATTGGTGAACAGAGCCAACAAACAAAAAGATTAAAAAATTTACCGTTGCCTGCAGAGCCAATAGTGGTAGGAGTCTATAATTTTAGAGATCAAACTGGTCAGTATAAAAACATAGAAGCTGGAAGTACTTTTAGCACTGCAATAACACAAGGTGCGACTACTATACTAGTTAAAGCTCTGGAGGATTCAAAGTGGTTTAGGCCAATTGAGCGTGAAAATTTGGGGAATTTATTAAATGAACGTAATATAATTAGAACCACCCGGGATGAATATAGAAAATCAACTAATGGGGATATACAGCGTTTAAAGCCTCTTTTATTCGCTGGAATTTTATTAGAAGGAGGGGTTGTTTCATATGACACTAATATTTTATCAGGAGGCGCTGGAGCAAGATACTTTGGGGTAGGTGGTTCTACACAATATCGCCAAGATAGGATTACTATATATTTAAGAGCAGTATCAACCTCTACAGGAGAAGTATTAAAAACAGTATATGTTTCAAAGACAATTTTATCTCAAGCATTAGATGTTGGATTATTTAGGTATGTAAACTTTCAAAGACTTTTAGAAGCTGAAACGGGGTTTACCAAAAACGAACCTACACAAATTGCCGTTCAAGAAGCTATTGAAAAAGCGGTAACTAGCTTGATAATAGAAGGAATAAACGAAAAACTGTGGTCTACGAAAGAAGGTTCAGAAAAAAATAAAGAATTGGTTGAAGGTTATCTTTACGATAAAGAGTTAGATGAATCTACTGGGCTCTATGAGCGGGCTTTTCAAAAAAGAAACCATAAACATACAATTAATTTTGCTGTGGGCTCAACCTATATGGATGGCGATTATTCTTCAGCCGAACAAGATTTTAAAGTAGAGGCGGGATATACCTATAATTTCACCCCTATGTTCGGAGCAGGGTACGATATACAATTGTTTAGGCTATACTCTACACCTCAAATAAGGTATTGGTGGTTGTCTCAAAACTTAGACTTTAAGCTACGGGTATTACCGCACGATAAATTTTCACCAATAATATATGGAGGTCCAGGGTTTATGAACTTTGTAGACAATTCACCATCAAAATTCCTCCAAACATTAGACGGTTTCTTTAAGGTAAAAGGAGGTTTAGGGCTACAATATCAATTGTCTGAGAGGCTTTCATTGGAATTACACGGAGATTTCAACAAAGTATTTTCAGATAAGATAGACAATGAACTTCAAGGAAAAAGAGATGACTATTATTATAATTTCGGATTTGGAATTAATTACAATTTCGGGTTTGGAAACAAAAGAACAGAGTCAAACAACGATAACTAATCTGCTATGAAAGCTAATTATATAAATATAACAATATTCGGAATTTTATTTTTATTCATATTCTCATGTAGTGAAGATAAAATTGGTGACAATGATACAGGAACTTTAACGGGTATAGTAGTAAGTGCTGGGTCAAACGAACCTTTAGAGAATGCACGTATATCAACACAGCCTATTTCAACAACTATATTTACAAATGCGGAAGGGAAGTTTGAAATAGAAAATATAGCAGTAGGCGAATATTCAGTTGAAGCAAGACTTGATGGGTATTTAGCCGCTTTTGAACCAGCAAACGTAACAGGAACCAATGATCCAAATGTTATACTAGAGCTCGAACCATCAACAGCAGATAATAAACCCCCATCTACCCCTCAATTAATAAGTCCTTCAGATAATGAAGTTATTGAAAGTTTAGAAGTGACATTTCAATGGAAGTCACAAGATCCAGATAATGACCCAATATCATATTCTCTAGAACTGCGTAATATAACAAGTGAAGAAACCCTCCAATTTGAAGATATTTCAGATACTACTTATACATATTCACCTCTTACCCTTGGAGCTTCTTATGTATGGCAAGTTACAGCTAAAGATGAAATTAATGAACCTGTGAAAAGTGCTGTTAGCTCTTTTAGTGTTATTTCGGCCCCTGATGATAATAGATTTCTTTTTGTAAGAAATATTGATGGGAATAACGTGATTTTTTCATCAGATATGGAAGGAAACGAGTTTCAATTAACATCTGAAAATAAAAACAGCTATAGACCAAGAAGAAATGTGGCGGCAAATAGAATTGCATACTTACAAACTAATGGAGAAGATGTCGATATATTTACCATGGCACGAGATGGTACAGATAAACAAAGGGTGACAAATACCATAAAGCCAAAAGGATTTGATTTAGGCGAAATAAATATCTCTTGGCCCCCTAAGAGCGATATGATTTATTTCCCAAGGTTTGATAACCTGTACAGGATAAACTCAAACGGACAAGGACTTGAAGAGGTTTATACCACAACAGACGGCTCGTTTATATCTGAAGTTGATGTAAGTGAAAATGCTGATATCATTGCCCTTAAAACAAACAATATTAATGGATATGATGTTTCTATTTTCACCATTGATTTTGATGGTAATGTGCTTGATACAATACTCACCGGTGTAGATGGTGCTACAACTGGGCTTAATCTTTCGGTTACTAATCAATTAGTATTGTACTCGTATGATGTATCTGGTTTTGAAAGCAGTAATTATAGAAGATTAGACTCAAGAATGTTTGTATATGATATGGTAGCAGACACCACGACCGATATTTCTGATCAAAAACCAGATGGGACTAACGATTTAGAACCAATATTTTCACCAAATGAAGCTGAGGTTATTTTTACAAACACATCCAACGATGGGATATCACAGAAAGATATCTACACTGTAGAAGTAGACCCAGGTCAAGGTGGGGCCGAACGAACTTTACTTTATGAAAATGCTTTTATGCCAGATTGGGAATAAACTATTAACTAACCAAATTAATTAAAAAAAACGTCCCGAATTTTCGGGACGTTTTTTATTGTCTATTTTTGCAAATGAAAACCAAAAGCTATGAGTAAAGAAATTTCTAAACGATATGCGAAACGCGGTGTTTCTGCTTCAAAAGAAGATGTACATAAAGCCATTAAAAATGTAGATAAAGGGTTGTTCCCTAGTGCTTTTTGTAAAATTGTGCCTGATCACCTTACGGGTGATGATGATTATTGTTTAGTTATGCATGCAGATGGTGCCGGAACAAAATCTTCCCTAGCTTATATGTACTGGAAAGAAACTGGAGACCTGTCTGTATGGAAAGGAATTGCTCAAGATGCATTAATCATGAATATTGACGATTTACTTTGTGTAGGAGCAACAGATAATATTATGCTTTCCTCAACCATAGGCAGAAATAAAAGCTGTATCCCAGGTGAAGTAATTTCAGCAATAATTAATGGTACGGAAGAACTTATTTCAGATCTTTCAAAGCATGGCGTTTCAATTCATTCTACTGGTGGCGAAACAGCTGATGTGGGTGATTTGGTAAGGACCATTATTGTAGATTCTACAGTAACTGCAAGGATGAAGCGTAGTGATGTTGTTGATAATGCTAATATACAAGCTGGTGACGTTATTGTAGGTTTGGAGTCTTTTGGGCAAGCTTCTTACGAAACCGAATACAATGGAGGTATGGGAAGTAATGGATTAACTTCTGCAAGACACGATGTTTTTGACAATTATTTAGCTACAAAATATCCTGAAAGCTATGACCACTCAGTGCCAAAGGATTTAGTCTACTCAGGATCAAAAAAAATAACCGATTCAATAGAGGAAAGTCCCCTTGACGCGGGTAAATTGGTGCTTTCTCCAACACGAACTTACGCTCCTGTTATAAAAAAAATACTTTCAAAATATACCAATGAGGACATACATGGTATGGTGCATTGTAGTGGTGGGGCACAAACTAAAATACTTCATTTTGTAGATAAACTTCATATTATAAAAGATAACCTTTTTGATGTTCCCCCATTATTTAAGTTGATACAACAAGAAAGTAAAACCGATTGGAAAGAAATGTATCAAGTTTTCAATATGGGGCACCGCATGGAATTATATGTTCCTGAAGAAATAGCTTCAGAAATTATTGAAATTTCAAAATCTTTTGATATTGATGCTCAGGTTATTGGAAAGGTGGAATCTTCAAAAGAAAAAAAATTGACAATAAACAGCCCGCAGGGTAGTTTTATATACTCATAATTTTAATCACTTTTTTTAAGGTTTTGTTTTTAAATGAGAGCCCTTATTATATTCTTAATAGTGCCTTTAACTGTGTTTGCTCAAGAAAAGAGAGAAACTGTTTCTCCGGTGAGCAGTTTAGAACAAGAAAATATTATTTTTTTTAAAACTTCTCTTTTAGAAAAACCAAAAAGAGACCCCGTTTTTGCGATTAACAGTTTAAAGTGGCAAAAGCCCGTTTTTTTTAAAATACCATTAAAACAAAAAAGCATAAAAAGAAGTGTATATGGTTATGTAAGGCCTACATTATGGGGTTCGTACAATAAAATAGGGATTAATGTAAATGAGGTAGCTTTTGTAAATTGGAATGCCGGTGGTGTAAGTTCTGTATCAGGATTGGTAAATGTGGATTTAAAAAGAACCTATAAAACAAAAAATACCCGTTGGAAAAATGAGGTGCTCGCCAGATACGGGCTTAATCATCAAAAAGAATTGGGATTGCAAAAAACCGAGGATATCATTGAGCTTAAAAGCTCTTTTGGTTACCGAACAGATTTATCAAAAAAACTGTATTATACGGCAAAAATTAATTTTGCTACTCAATTTTCAAACGGGTATGAGTATCCGGATACGTCAAATAAAATTTCCACCATATTTTCTCCAGCATATCTACTTTTGGGGGTTGGTACAGAATACGGAGCCAACGACGATAACCTTTCCATTTACGGGTCTCCGTTAACGTTAAAGTCCACTTTTGTTTTAGACCAAGAATTAGCCAATAGTGGCGCATTTGGTGTTAAGCCAGCAGTTTTAAACGAACAGGGCGAAATAATCCAAGAAGGCGAAAACGTATTGAGTCAGATGGGTATTTTAATCACTAACGAATATAAAGCTGAAATACTTGAAAATATAAGCCTTTCAAATAAATTAATGCTCTACACAGATTATCTAGATGATTTTGGAAATATTGATATAAACTGGGAAGTAGAGTTCAATTTTCAAGTGAATAACTTCGTGGTCGCCAATATAGGATCACATTTTAAGTATGATAATGATATAAAAATGACATTTGAAAATGAAGAGGGTGAGTTAATTGAGGAAGGTCCTATCGCACAATGGAAACAACAGTTAGGAATAGGCGTAATATTGGAATTATAGGTAAGATGGGTCTGTTAAAACCATTTTGACAGTTTTTTCGTATGTTTATTAACTTTCAACTGTCAAAAACTAACCTATGATTACAAATTACTTGCCAGGCAGGTATCTAAAACTGACTATTTTAGCTGTTATATTGTTGATAGTCAATATGCTCGTGATACATTACCTGGAAATAGATAAAAGCAGGGTTTTAAGGGTTATTTCAATCGTATCCTTATTTGTGTTCTTTCTTTACTACAAAACACATTCAGAAAAACTTGTCCTTTTTGCTTTATTGCTATTTATGGTAAGGGATAAGATGATTTTGGATTACGAAAGCAGTTTGCTAAAAACAATTTCTTTTATACTAACCATTGCGGGATATATATCGATTTTGCTACTAACGATTAAAAAACTGAAAATTTCAAAATCGACCCCATTAATAATCCTTCTTGTAATCATATTAATAGCCTTGAACGTTTTTAATGTATATTATTTGTCCGATATTATTAGAGCCGGATTGGATACACAGTTACAGTATATTTTGTTTTTTGTCCAAGGCGGAATATTAATATTGTTAGGTTTTGCAGCTTTTATGTATAACGAACGTTTTCAGGGAAAAACACCTTTAATTTATCTATATATGGTGTTGTGTTTTGTTCTTTCCGATTGTTTCGGTTTGGCAGCTTATTTTTACGAAGCCCAAGCAGCTTATTTTCCTGAACGTATCTTTTATTTGTTGGGTATTGTATTTCTTGTAAATTTTGCCTTAAACACAAAAAAGCAAAAGGAAGAAGGGAAATCGCTTGCTGAAAAAGAATACATTCTATAATGTTTCTGAAATAGATAAACCTCTAATTATACGAGCCGAACGATAGGTTAAAACTTCTATTTCTTTCACTTCTATCCAAAAGAAATATTCTTCAAAATTATCGTAAATTTGCACTTGCCTACCCTAATGGTAGCATGTTATAAACTCAAATATGTTAGAGAAACTTCAAATAGTAAAACAGCGTTTTGATGAGGTAAGTGACCTTATTATCCAACCCGATATAATTAGTGATCAAAAAAGGTATATTCAATTAAACAAAGAATATAAAGACCTTAGACTATTAATGGATAAAAGGGAGCGGTACGTAACGCTTACTAATCGTATAGAGGAAGCTGAAGAGATTATAAAAGTAAGCGGCGATGATGAAATGATCGAAATGGGAAAAATGCAACTGGAAGAAGCCCAAGAAGAATTGCCGAAATTAGAAGAAGAAATTAAATTTCTATTAATCCCTAAAGATCCCGAAGATTCTAAAAATGCAGTGATGGAAATAAGGGCTGGAACTGGTGGAGATGAGGCCAGTATTTTTGCGGGCGATTTATACCGAATGTATACAAAATATTGTGAAAGCAAAGGTTGGAGAGTAAACACTGTAGATTATAGTGAAGGAACAAGCGGTGGTTTTAAAGAAATCCAGATGGAAATTGAAGGAGAAGATGTTTATGGTATCCTAAAATTTGAAGCAGGTGTGCACCGTGTTCAACGCGTACCACAGACCGAAACACAAGGTAGAGTACATACAAGTGCAGCAACCGTAATGGTATTTCCTGAAGCGGAGGAGTTTGATGTAGAAATTGACCCTAAGGATGTTCGTATCGATTATTTCTGTTCCTCAGGACCTGGTGGGCAATCGGTAAACACAACTTATTCGGCAGTACGATTAACACACGAGCCAACTGGGCTGGTAGCACAATGTCAAGATCAGAAATCACAACATAAGAATAAAGAAAAAGCTTTTAAAGTGCTTCGTTCCAGATTGTACGATATGGAATTAGCCAAAAAGCAAGCCGAAGATGCCGAAAAAAGAGGTTCTATGGTAACCAGTGGTGACCGTAGCGCAAAAATTAGAACATATAACTATCCACAAGGACGTGTGACGGATCACCGCATAAATCTTACCTTGTACGATTTAAGTAATATAATAGATGGTGATGTTCAAAAAATAATAGACGAACTCCAAATGGTAAGCAATACCGAAAAATTAAAAGAAGCCGGAGAAACGTTCTAATATTTTTGATAGTATGACAACAAACGACCTAATTTCAGAAATAAGAAAGAAGAAATCATTCCTTTGTATAGGATTGGATGTTGATTTAAATAAAATTCCGAAACACCTTTTAGAAGAAGAAGACCCTATTTTTTCTTTCAATAAAGCAATTATTGACGAGACACACCATTTGGCAGTTGCTTATAAACCAAACACCGCTTTTTATGAAGCATATGGGATTAATGGGTGGAAATCGCTTCAAAAAACAATTGAATACTTAAACGAAAATTATCCAGAAATCTTTACAATAGCCGATGCTAAACGTGGAGATATTGGAAACACCTCTTCCATGTATGCCCATGCTTTTTTTAACGATTTAGGTTTCGATTCAGTAACTGTCGCCCCTTACATGGGAAAAGACTCCGTAGAGCCCTTTCTAGCTTTTGATGACAAACACACTATCTTATTGGCGTTAACTTCAAATGAAGGTGCTTTCGATTTTCAAACAAAGAAAATTGACTCTGAAGAAGTTTATAAAACCGTTTTAAAAACTTCAAAAAATTGGACAAACGCTGAGAATTTAATGTATGTGGTGGGGGCTACAAAAGCAGAACATTTTTCAGAAATTAGAAAAATAGTTCCCGATAGTTTTTTATTGGTTCCGGGTGTGGGAGCTCAAGGTGGCAGTTTGGCTGAAGTGTGTAAATATGGAATGAATAAAAATGTAGGTTTGTTGGTCAACTCTTCTAGAGGAATTCTTTATGCCTCTAACAAAGCGAATTTTGCTAAAGCTGCGCAAAACGAAGCTGTAAAGCTGCAGCAAGAAATGCAAAAGATAATGGATGCAATTTAAAGACCAGATAGGAAATACAATTAATCTACCAAAATCTCCAAAACGGATTGTTTCCTTAGTGCCCTCTCAAACCGAACTTTTAATAGATTTAGGATTAAAAAAAAGTTTAGTTGGTATTACAAAATTCTGTGTACACCCTAAAGAGCTCCGTAAGGAAATTCAAGTTGTAGGAGGTACAAAAAGCCTACACTACAATAGGGTGGAAGCGCTTAATCCAGATTTAATAATTTGCAACAAAGAAGAAAACACCAAAGAAATGGTGGTAGAACTTCAAAAGATTGCTCCAGTTTGGGTAAGTGATATTTTCTCTATTGAAGATAGTTTCGATATGATTGAATCTTTAGGGAACATTTGCAATCGTAAAAAAGAAGCTTTAGATCTAATTTCAAAAATCATTTCAGAAAAAAAGAATTTTGAAAGCTTTATGGAAGGAAAACCCTTAAAAAAAGTTGCTTACGTGATTTGGAAAAAACCATTAATGATCGCTGGCAGGGATACTTTTATTAATCATCTATTAGAGCTAAATAATTTCAAAAATATTTGCGAAGAAAAATCATCCAGATATCCAGAAGTTGATTTTAACTTTTTAAAGAGTGCAGATGAAATTTTATTATCCACAGAGCCTTTTCCTTTCAAAGAAAAAGATGCATTGAAATTGAGTGAAAAACTCTCGAAAAAAGTAAAAGTTGTGGACGGAGAGTACTTTAGTTGGTATGGCTCTAGACTTTTAGGGGCTTTTGAATACTTTAAGGAGTTACATACACGATAAATTAATTATCTGCATATTGGTAACGTAGCGATTTAATTTGTTCAAAGACCTCCTCGGCTTTGCTGTGAATATAATCACTTTTTTCTTTATCCTTTAATGCTATTTCATAAGATTTTCGCATTAAATTTCGATAGCGTTTTTTTAATTTATCGAGTTTTGTTTCTTTTTTAAACCAAATATTCATGTCAACTACATTTTCATACTACAAAGCTATGTTACATAATAAAAAAGCACTGTTAGGGTTAGGTTAATTCTATCCTAATAGTTTGTGTTAAACGGAATAGTTGCGTTAAAACGTTAACAAATATTAATCCTGAAGCGCAAAGACTTGTTTTAATAAGGACGTAGTTCTTGCCGAAACTGAGTTCCTAATTTTCTTTTCTTCAACACCAATCATAGTATAAACACCCTTTAAGGCTTCATTGGTAACGTAGTCGGTTAAATCTGGATTAACTTGGCTTACAAAGGGTACAGAGTTGTATTTGGTTATAATATTTGTCCAAATTCTATCTGCACCTACTTTTGAAAACGAATTTTGAATTACGGGATTAAACTTAGTGTACAAAGCCGTATTTGTCTTCCCTTTTAGATAATTGGAGGCAGCGTTGTCAGGGCCTAATAGTATATTTTTAGCGTCATTAAAAGTAATATCCCGTACAGCATCTACAAAAATTGGGGTGGATTCTTTCACGGCATCTTCTGCAGCTCTATTTAATACTTTCAGGCCTTCGTCCGCCAAACTACCCAAACCTATGTCACGCAATGTCCTATCAACTTTTTGTAATTCTTCAGGTAGTAGTATTTTTACCAGTTTATTTTTATAAAATCCATCTTTCTGTGTAAGCTTGGTAACCTGTTTGTCTATACCAAAATCTAATGCTTGTCTCAATCCATTTGCAATCATTGTAGGGTTTGTTCCTACTTGACCGGTTGGTAGTGTATTGACAACATTTTGAAGTTCGGCGCAAGAAACCATAAAAAAGATTGAAAATACCAAAGCTAATTTTCTGTAAAGCATAATCGTGTGATTTAAAAATAAAGATAAAAAAAAGCCCTTCGTTTGAAGGGCTTTAGCTAGTGAATAATTTAATTATTTAATCACTTTAACGGTTTTGGTTGCTTTCCCGATAGTTACTTGTACTAAATAAGCACCAGAAGAAAGACCACTCATATCAATACTTGGTGAAACAGCATCAGGTCGAGCTGATAATACTTCTTTACCAAGAATGTCATATACAGTAACAGAGTTAACTGTAGCTTTAGACTCGATGTTCAATATATCTTTAACAGGGTTAGGGTATACACTAAACACATCTGCAGAGAAATCGTCTGTACTCAATACGCCAGCTCCAGCTACTACATCATCCACATAAAATAATGAGAACTCACTAGGTGCAAAAAAGTCTATTCCACCTAAATAAGGAGCTGCTATATCATTAAATGGTGTTCCTGCTGGAATTGCTTCTACTTCATTAACCATTAGTTGATAAGTTTGAGCTTCCATGTCAAAAATAATTTTTACAGGGAACCAAGCATCATGAGGAAAATCCCAAGTAAAACTTGCGTCTGCTGTTTGTCCTACTCCAGGGTTACCATTTGCTAAATTAAAATAATGATCTGTCAATAGGAAGCTACCTGCTTGTGGAGTTGTTATTTCTCCTTGAATGTTAAAAAAGCCCTCTTGATTTGAAGGTACGTACATTTGCCATGCTAAAGTATATTCACCAGAATTGGGTTGAGAATCTACCAAAAATAATTGATCTTGTGGTCCTCCACCTGCTTGACCAGGCCCTATGACCATAGATTGAAAGCCAGAATTTGCTTGATCGAACGTTACCTGTCCTTCTTCATCAGTTCCTTCGTCACCAGACCAAGTTCTCCATTGTGAGGATTGTGGTGAGATATCACCTAGGTCGTAAGATTCAAAATCATCAGTTTGCTCAACCTGTGCATTTGTATTAAATACAAAAGCACAAAGTGCAAATGCTAATAAGTAAATTTTTTTCATAATAGTAGTTTTTAAATTGTTTATTATTTATTCACGCAATATACAATATAATCATAAAATGTAATAATTTAGGTTAAATTTTGTTTAAATTATCATTGAGTTGCTAAAGCCTTTTTATTGTTGCCTTTTTCGTAAATTTGTCTTTTAAAAAAATAAGAAAATATATCAATGCAACAAGCAAAACCTTACACTCCCAAAAATAAAGTTAGAATTGTTACCGCAGCTTCCCTTTTTGATGGTCACGATGCAGCAATAAATATTATGCGCCGTATAATTCAATCTACTGGGGTTGAAGTAATTCATTTAGGGCACGATCGTAGTGTTGAAGAAGTTGTAAATACTGCAATTCAAGAAGATGCAAACGCTATTGCAATGACATCTTACCAAGGTGGTCATAATGAATATTTTAAATACATGTACGACCTTCTAAAAGAAAAAGGAGCGGAACATATAAAAATTTTTGGCGGTGGCGGTGGTGTGATTCTTCCTGAAGAAATTGAAGAGTTACACAATTATGGTATTACCCGTATTTACGCACCAGATGATGGTAGGGAGCTTGGTTTGCAAGGTATGATTAACGATTTGGTTGAAACTGCCGATTTTCCAATTGGTGAAAACCTAAATGGAGAAGAAATAAAGCTTTCAGAAAAAAATGATAACGCTATTGCTCGTGTTATTTCAGCAGCTGAAAACTTTCCAGAAGTTGCCAAAAAGATCTTAGATTCCATTCATAAAAAGAATGAAAAAAGTACAATCCCCGTCTTGGGAATCACAGGTACAGGAGGCTCTGGTAAATCATCGTTGGTTGACGAATTGGTTCGCCGGTTTTTAATCGACTTTCCAGAAAAAACAATCGGGATTATTTCCGTAGATCCTTCAAAACGTAAAACAGGCGGAGCCTTATTGGGCGACCGTATCCGTATGAATGCCATAAACTCACCACGGGTATATATGCGCAGTTTGGCTACTCGCCAAAGTAATTTGGCACTTTCTAAGCACGTTGCTGAAGCGGTTCAAGTTTTAAAAGCTGCCGAGTACGATCTTATTATTTTAGAAACTTCGGGTATTGGTCAAAGTGATACCGAAATTTTAGACCATAGCGATGTTTCTCTGTATGTTATGACACCCGAATTTGGCGCTGCAACGCAATTGGAGAAAATCGATATGTTAGATTTTGCTGATTTGGTATCTATTAACAAGTTTGACAAAAGAGGTGCTAAAGATGCGCTTCGCGATGTGAAAAAACAATATATGCGTAACCACCAATTGTGGGATACGCCTCAAGATCAACTTCCTGTTTTCGGCACAATTGCTTCTCAGTTTAACGACCCAGGGATGAACAAGCTGTACAAAGCTATTATGGATGAGATTGCTTCCAAAACGAAAGCCGATTTAAATAGCAAGTATGAAATTTCAGATGAAATGTCTGAAAAGATTTTTGTAATTCCACCGGCAAGGACGCGTTATCTTTCCGAAATATCTGAAAATAACAGAGCTTACGACAAAAAAGCTTCCGAACAAGCTGAAGTAGCACAGAAACTCTATGGAATCTTTAAAACTATAGAAACTATTTCTGGTGCTACACCTACATTAGATAAATCAGGAATTGATTCTGAAGCACTTAATGTTTCCGAAGAAAATAAAGACTTAGTTAAACTATTAATAGCAGAGTTTGATAAAGAAAAAATGAACTTAGATCCCTACAATTGGGAAGTAATTACCGGTTGGGACGAAAAAGTAAACCGCTATCAAGAACCGGTTTACAAATTTAAAGTTCGTGACAAAGAAATTAGTATCGATACGCATACTGAGTCACTTTCGCACACACAAATACCAAAAGTGTGTTTGCCTAAATACCAGGCTTGGGGCGATATTTTAAAATGGGTATTACAAGAAAATGTACCGGGTGAATTTCCGTATACTTCGGGTTTATATCCCTTTAAGCGTACCGGAGAAGATCCTACCCGAATGTTTGCGGGTGAAGGTGGGCCAGAGCGCACCAACCGTCGTTTTCATTACGTAAGTATGGGATTGCCGGCCAAACGACTTTCTACAGCTTTTGATAGTGTGACGTTATATGGTAACGACCCCGATCATCGCCCAGATATCTACGGAAAAATTGGGAATGCCGGAGTTTCCATCTGCTGTTTAGACGATGCTAAAAAATTATATTCTGGCTTCGATTTAAGCCACCCAATGACATCGGTAAGTATGACGATTAATGGTCCCGCACCTATGTTGCTTGGGTTTTTTATGAATGCGGCTATCGATCAAAATTGCGAAAAATACATCAAGGAAAATGATCTTGAAGATGAGGTAGAAAAGAGAATCGCCAAGATTTACAAAGAAAGCGGGATGGATCGCCCAAAATATAATGGTGAACTACCTGAAGGAAATGATGGTTTAGGATTGATGCTTTTGGGTGTTACTGGTGATCAAGTATTGCCACAAGATGTATATCAAAAAATTAAATTTGATACATTAAAGCAAGTTCGCGGAACCGTTCAAGCCGATATTTTAAAAGAAGACCAGGCTCAAAATACGTGTATTTTCTCTACGGAGTTTGCACTTCGTTTAATGGGCGATGTTCAAGAATATTTTATTGAAAAACAAGTTAGAAACTTCTATTCGGTTTCTATTAGCGGGTATCATATTGCCGAAGCTGGAGCAAATCCTATTACCCAGTTGGCATTCACATTGGCAAATGGCTTTACCTATGTAGAGTACTATTTAAGCCGCGGGATGGATATTAACAAATTCGGTCCTAACTTATCGTTCTTCTTCAGTAATGGTATTGATCCTGAGTATTCAGTAATTGGTCGCGTGGCCCGTAAAATTTGGTCTAAAGCTTTAAAGGAAAAGTACGGAGCGAATCCACGAGCGCAGATGTTAAAATATCACATTCAGACGTCTGGTCGTTCCTTGCACGCTCAGGAGATTGATTTTAACGATATTAGAACTACGTTACAAGCATTATATGCTATTTACGATAACTGTAATTCATTACATACAAACGCGTACGATGAAGCGATTACAACGCCTACAGAAGAAAGCGTACGCCGTGCGATGGCAATTCAGTTAATTATTAATAAAGAACTAGGGTTGGCGAAAAACGAAAACCCGATTCAAGGTTCGTTTATTATCGAAGAATTAACCGACTTGGTTGAAGAAGCTGTATTGAAAGAGTTCGACAGCCTTACGGAACGTGGCGGAGTATTAGGTGCGATGGAAACTATGTACCAGCGTGGAAAAATTCAGGAAGAGAGTCTGTATTATGAAACGTTGAAGCATACGGGAGAATTCCCAATTATTGGTGTAAATACTTTCTTAAGCAGTAAAGGTTCACCAACGATTCAGCCTAAAGAAGTGATTAGAGCTACGGAAGAAGAAAAGCAAGCCCAGATTACTACGTTAGAGAAACTTCATAAAACATACGAAGATAGTGCAGAAGAAACCTTGAGTAGGGTGCAAGATGCGGCTATTGAAAACAAAAATATGTTTGAAGAATTAATGGAAGCAACCAAAGTTTGTTCTTTAGGGCAAATTACCGAAGCGTTGTTTGAAGTAGGAGGACAGTATCGTAGGAATATGTAAACAATACCTGATAAATAATATAAGCCCGATATGAAAATATCGGGCTTATTAATTTTATAAAGTTAACATCCAAGTGCGTTGTAGTTTTCTAAACTTTTTAAGCTCGTGCCTTAACAGGTTTAAAAACTCTTTCCCATTGCTGTTGGAGTTTTCTAGTCGTTCACAATTCTTGTAAAGCAAATTGGTTAATCGAGCTACCGAAGCAGCGTGTTTGTGTTTTGCTTCAGAAAAAAGTTGACTTTCTGCTTTTAATATTTCAGGAGCCAAATTTGTAGATTGTTGCACAATATCCCCTGTAAAATAAACGTGTGGATCTTCTGTTCCATCTTCTTTCAAACTGGCTAAATCGTGTACCAAATATTCAGAAACTCTTCGTGATAAAGCAAAAATTTCCTCAGCCTTTTTATAAAGGGCTGTCTGCGGAAATTTATTTGGAAGATGTGCTGCCATTATAGCTGTAATTAATACCTAAAATACTGAAACCCAAATTTACTAAGAAAAACGGTTAGTTGTCAGTTAAATTTAAGGTATATAGTTATATTTGAATTAATATTTAATGTATTTTATAAATAAACTTTAAAAATGATTGACGACTTAAATTGGAAGATTTTAAAGCATTTACAAAAAAATGCTAGGCTTTCCAGTGCCGAAATAGGAAGGCAGATAGGGATGAGTTCGCCCGCTGTTTCAGAACGTATAAAGAAAATGGAAGATGCAGGGGTAATTCACGGATACCATACCGTGGTTTCTCCATTTGAAGCAGGATACCAATTAAAAGCCATTATTACCTTGCGGGCTTTTATGGGGAAATTAAAACCTTTTCTTGAAAAAGTAAAAACCTATGATGAAGTTTTAAATTGCTACCGAATAACAGGTAACGAAAATATAGTAATGGAAGTCGCCCTAAAAAATCAAAAGCATTTAGAGGCTTTTATCGACCAGTTAATTGTGTATGGTGAGACAAAAACTCAAATTGTTTTGTCGCATGTGGTAAAAAACAATGAAATTAAGAAAGCTTAACACTTTAGATATTTTTGAGTTAAAGTTATATCAATTAAGGTATTGTTAGTATAAAATTGAATTGTTACGAAGTAAATTGGTTCTTAAATTAACTACTAAGAATTATGAAAAACTATACACTTCACTTATTAATTTTAACCATTTTAACTGCTATTTTAGGATTTTCAGGATTTGAATTCATTGGAGATTCCGTAGTCAGGTTTGCCTGCTTACTTTCAGGAATTGGATTGTTTATTTCCTGCTTAGATGCAGTTATTATTTCAAGAAGAAACAGAAAGCTTAAAAAGCAAGTAGAAACTGAAAAGGTTAAGAGTAACCACGGTTCAAGAAAATTCAGCAACAACCAATAATTACTACTGGTTATTACTGAATAATTTCCTTTTCTATACTAACTACCTTATCGGGTATATTAAATCTTGACTTTCTCATTAGCTTATGCAGCCACCACGTAGCTAAACAGATTATAGCTAAAAAAGCGAACATATAGTACCAAGTACTATTAAATCCTAAACCATCAACAAGGTTCATTCCTGCATTATGGCCAATAATGTGAGAGATGGAAAAACTCATACTGTATAATCCCATATAACTTCCTTTTCTACCTTTAGGAGCCATTTCCAGTGCTAGAGCGTTCGAAAAAGGAGAACCAATCATTTCTCCCAGAGTCATTAACACCATTCCTATAAGTAATAAACCGCTCCAAGAGCTTATGTTCAATACTATAAAACTAATAGCTAAAAAGAAAACACCCCAAAACGTAGCCATAGTTTTGGACATTTTTCTCCGTTCTAACCAAGTTATTAGAGGCATTTCAAAGATTACAATCAATGCTCCATTTATAAAAAATAGCCACCCAATGAGATCTTCACTCAAAAAGTGTGCTTTTTCATAATACAAAGGCATTACAGAAAAATACTGTACAAAGCAGATGCTGTTTGCCACCATGATGATAAAAAACAAAATAAAAAGGCCATTTAAATACGGAGGAACCCCTTCTTTTTTTACTACTTTTTCAGTTTCATTTTCTTTAGATTTTTTAGGCTTTAAAAGTATAAATAACCCAATAGAAGCTATTACGCAAGTAAGGCCATCTATCCAAAATAAAGAGGTGTAATTAATAGTTGCTATTATAATACCGCCAATTAATGGACCTATTGAAAAGCCAAGGTTAATTGCCAGTCGTATTAGGGTAATACTTCGAGTTACATTTCCGGGTTTGCTATACACTTCACAGGCTACAAATATGGCGGGGCGGTATGCATCTGCCACTAGAATGAGTGCAAAAATCCCGAAACAAAATCCGTAAAATGTATCTATAAATTGTAAAAAAATAAAACCAATACCACCTAAAAATAAACTGGAAACAATCACTTTGTAAAAGCCTATGGTATCGGTCAATCTACCACCAATCCATGTGCCTACCAACGAACCTACCCCAAAGGAGGTCATAATCCAACCAACCTGAGGCAACGTAAATCCTTTTGCGTTTACTAAATAAAGTGAAAGAAATGGAATAACCATCGCTCCAGCCCGGTTAATAAAAGTCACCAATGAGAGCAACCAAATTTCGGGCGACAAGCCCCGAAAATTATTAATATAGTTGGTGTATAGCTTTTTCATTTTAATTGGTCTAAAAATAAAACGTCCCGGAAAGCTCCGGGACGTTTATATATTGATTTAATTTATATTTACATAACTCAACACATACATATCCCGTTTCTATGGTTAATCACCACAGATTGTTTAACAGAATTATAGGTGCGTCTTTTCATTTTTTATTTAATAGAATATTCAAAAGTAGTGAAAAATTGAATTCAAATTACAGAAACGTAGTATTTATGAAATATAATTTATTAATCAGCTCGTCAAAATGATTTGTATATTTAGCTAAAATCTCAATATGAAATACCTATTTACTTCTGCTTTGTTATTAATGTGTTTTTTCTCTTTTGCTCAAACAAATGAAGAAATTATACAGGAGATTGAAACTTATCAAACTTCAGAAAGTGAAAAATTTAGCACTGCTGAAACCACCATTTTAACCGAAAAGGATTTTAAAAACTTTGAAGCATTAGAGTTTTACCCAATAAATTTAAAATATAGAGTTGAAGCAAAATTTATAAGGACTCCCAACGAAGAACCTTTTTTAATGCCGACCACCACAGACCGTTTACCTGAATATGTAAAATATGGAGAAGTTCATTTTGAAATAGAAGGAAAAGATTTAAAGCTGAATTTATACAAAAGTACCGAACCGTACGATGAACCAGGTTATGAAGACTATCTTTTTTTACCGTTTACAGACTTAACAAGTGGAGACGGCTCATATGGTGGAGGAAGATTTCTAGACGCCAGAATTCCTAACGGAGATACAATCGTTTTAGATTTCAATAAAGCATATAATCCCTATTGTGCTTATAACTCACGGTTTTCATGCCCAATTCCGCCAAAAGAAAATGATTTATTGGTTAGGGTAGAAGCTGGTGTAAAAGATTTTGGAAAACATTAAATAAATTTAACCAAGTACATCCCTAAAAATACTGCGGCAAAACCGATTACAAAACTACCTAACGTGTAAAGTGCAAAACTTAAAAAGTCACCAGATTTTAAAAAGATGTGATTTTCATAAGCAAAGGTAGAAAAGGTAGTGAAACCACCGCAAAAACCTGTAGCGACTAATAATACGGTGTTTTGAGAAACAGAATTATTCTTTAAGGCTAAGCCCAATACAATCCCGATAATAAAACTACCTATAATGTTAGCGGCAAAAGTACCGTAAGGAATACCGGTTTCTGCGCTATTTAAGTATTTACTAATCCAGTAACGTAATGAACTGCCTACGCCACCACCAATAAACACCAATAATAGTTGTTTCATTTAAAGGTTTTCTGGTTTTGTTTTTTGAACAACAGGGATATAAATTTCAGTTATCCAATTTGACGGATTGGGAACTTCACCCGGATCAGTTGCATATACTTCAAACATATTGGCATTGGTGTCCATTTCTAGATTGTTTTCTGCAATATATTTTTTTGTTTTTTCGTAAGCTTCTGGCAAATTGTCATAATTTCCTTTTAGCGTGGTTTTAACGGCGGTAGTAGATTCCATAAATCCTGTTAAAACAGGGCTTCCGTCTGGCGTAATAACCCGATCCTTTATAGGGATGGCTGCTGAAAAAATTACGGTTGCGTTGGCTTCGTCTATATTATTGTAAATAGTGAAAGGCATACCAGAAGACTGTATGTTGTTTTGTTGCATATATCCCATAACCTGACCTAGCATAGGCCCCATTTTCTCACCTATTTCACTTTGTTTTGCTGCTGTAGTATTGTACATATAGTAACCGCCACTATAACGGGTAATACCGTCAACATGTATAGTGTATTGCTTCATGCTTTCTTCAACAACTTCTTCAAGATTATTTAGTCCGCTGGCAAACATTTTTGACAAACCGGTTTCCATATCGTCCTCTTGAAAAGACATAAATACTTTTTCCATAAACGATTGTTCCCCTTTCATACCCCAAGTTACTTTAGTCTGTCCAGGATTTTCAGTTTCTTCAAAATACCAATATACATCGCTCTTACTGTCACCAATTGGTGTGTTAAAAACAATTTCTTGATCTATTTCTTTATTCGGAATTACTTTTATGGTTTTCATAGAACCATTGTCTACTTCTTCACTTGTCCACGAATAAGAAGCGCCTTCACCTTCTGTTTTTTCGGCATAGTCAATTTTCATGTTTTCATCCTCTTCCATCCACGGCCCCCATTCTGCCCAACTTTTAAAGTCTTTTACGTTATTGTAAACAACTTCAGTAGGTGCATTTATAACTTTTGTTTCAGCAACATCAAAACTGCCATCTTTGGTAGCAAAATAAATAGCTCCACCAATTATGACGATTAATAGTAAGAAAAAGAGGTATTTTAAAATTTTCATGTAAAGAAATTTGTTGGTTATAATCCATAAAGATAATCATTTTAACATAATAGCATAGTTTATAAACCTTCTTTGAGTAAAATGAATTTGCTACATTTGTTGAAATCTAAAAATCAACAAAATGAAGAATACTTTTATTATAGCTGCTGCTATGAGCGGGTTTTTGTTCTTTTCTTGCGCGGAAGAAAAAAAGGATAAGCCTGAACAAGAAGTTGCCGAGGTGAAAACCGATGACTTTAACTATCAAGTGGATACCTTTGGTGATATTAAAGTGCTGCGTTACCAAATCCCTGGGTGGGAAGACCTTTCTTTAAAGGAACAAAAATTAGTGTACTACCTTACACAAGCTGGCTTGGAAGGGCGTGACATTATGTGGGACCAAAACTACCGTCATAACCTTAAAATTAGAAAGGCTCTAGAAAACATTTATACTTCATACGAAGGGGATAAAACTACCGATGACTGGAAAAACTTTGAAACGTACTTAAAAAGAGTGTGGTTCTCTAACGGAATTCATCACCACTACAGTACGGCTAAAATGAAGCCTGACTTTAGTAAAGAGTATTTTCAAACATTGTTAGATAATACTAATACCGAACTTACAGGTGAAGCTTTAGAAGTTTTATTTAATGACAAGGACGCTAAAAAAGTAAACCTTAGTAAGGAAGCAGATATAGTAAAAGAAAGCGCTATCAACTTTTATGGACCAGATGTTACCACTGCTGATGTAGAAAAATACTACGGAGCAATGAATGTCGATGAAAATGAGCCTATTGAAGTTGGTTTAAATACAAAGCTTGTTAAAGAAAACGGCAAACTAGTTGAAAAAACTTGGAAAAGTGGCGGAATGTACGGTGCTGCTATCGACAGAATTATAGAATGGTTAGAAAAAGCAAAAGGTGTTGCTGAAGACGAAAATCAAGCAAAAGCGTTAGGTTTATTAATTGAATATTACAAAACAGGAAACCTAGATACTTGGGATGATTATGCAGTTGCTTGGGTAAATTCTACCGAAGGTGATATTGACTGGATTAATGGTTTTATTGAAGTATATAACGATCCAAAAGGCTATAAAGGCTCATATGAAAATATTGTACAAATTAAAGACTTCGATATGTCAAAAAAGATGGCTGTACTTTCAAAAGAAGCACAGTGGTTTGAAGACAATTCACCTTTAATGAAAGAACATAAAAAGGACAGTGTAAAAGGAGTTTCGTATAAAACAGTAATTGTAGCTGGAGAAGCTGGAGATGCTTCCCCAAGCACGCCAATTGGAGTTAACTTACCAAACAACAACTGGATTAGACAAGCTCACGGAAGTAAATCAGTTTCTTTAGGAAACATCATAAATGCATATAACAATGCAGGAGGTAGCGGACGTTTACAAGAGTTCGCTCACGATGAAGAAGAAATTGAATTGGAAGAGAAATATGGTAAAAATGCAGATAAATTGCATACAGCTCTTCACGAAGTAGTGGGGCACGCTTCTGGACAAATTAATCCAGGAGTAGGTACGCCAAAAGAAACTTTAAAAAGTTATAAATCTACTATCGAAGAAGGACGTGCCGATTTATTTGGATTGTACTACTTAATGGATCCGAAACTAGAAGAATTAGGTCTTGTTGAAGACTGGGAAAAAACAGGAAAAGCTGCTTACGATGGTTATATTCGTAATGGTTTAGTAGGGCAATTAGTTCGTTTAGAGTTAGGAGATGATGTTGAAGAAGCACATATGCGTAACCGCCAATGGGTGAGTGCTTGGGCTTTTGAAAGAGGTCAAGAAGAAGGCGTTATTGAAAAAGTATCTCGTGATGGTAAAACATATTACGATATCAAAGACTACAGTAAATTACGTGAAATTTTTGGTGAATTGTTACGTGAAACACAGCGAATCACTTCAGAAGGTGATTATGAAGCTGCTAAAGCACTTGTTGAAGATTACGGTGTAAAAGTAGACCAAGAACTTCATAGAGAGGTGCTAGATAGAAACAGCCAATTTAAATCACCTCCTTACAGTGGGTTTGTGAACCCTTTAATTGTTCCAAAGATGAACGATGAAGGTGAAATTGAAAGTTTTACTATTGAGCAACCAGCTTCTTTTGAGGAGCAAATGCTTATGTACTCTGAAAACTACGGAAACTTACCTGTAGAAAACTAAATTGATAGAATTTGTAAAATAAAAAGGGACTATCTCATAAAGTGTGTAAGTTAAAAAAATAGCGGGGGCCGGCCCCCGCTATTTTTTTTATTAATTTTAAATTTTACACATTATGAAGAAAGATGATTTAATATCAGATGATTTTCTGAAGCAGTTTAAGACCCACGAAGAGCTCACGGGCTTTTTAAAGCAGATCCAGAAGCGTGGGATCGAAAAGATGCTCGAAGGTGAGCTCGATGGCCACCTAGATCACGACAAACACCAAAAGTCCAGTGGTAACAATGTTCGCAACGGACACTCCAAGAAGAAAATAAGAACTTCCTTTGGTGAATCCGAGATATCCGTCCCCAGGGACCGGGAGGCCTCGTTCAATCCAATGATCGTCCCCAAGCGGGGCAATATGGTCGATGGCATCGAAAACGTGATCGTCTCGCTCTACGCCAAGGGGATGAGCAACAGCGATATCGAGGAGCAAATCCGCGAGGTCTATGGTTTTGACGTGTCCACATCGACCATATCAAGGATCACGGAAAAGATATCGGGCGATATCGTGGCCTGGCAGAACCGTCCACTAGAACCGGTCTACCTGATCGTCTGGATGGACGGCATCGTGTTCAAGGTGCGCGAGAACTCCAAGGTCATCAACAAGACCGTTTATATTGCCGTTGGCCTGCGCCGTGACGGCAGAAAGGAGGTTTTGGGCCTATGGCTCGGAAAGAACGAATCGGCGGCCTTCTGGATGAGCGTAATGACCGATATCAGGGCGCGCGGCACAGAGGACATCCTTATCACTGCCACCGACAACCTCAATGGTTTTACCGATACCATTAAGAACGTGTTCCCTGAGTCCAAGACCCAGATATGCGTGGTGCACCAGATCCGAAATGCCTGCAGATACGTCGTGTGGAAGGACAAAAAAGCTTTTACCGCTGATATGAAGCATATCTATAACGCCCCAAACCAAGAGGCCGCCAAGATGGCCCTAGAGGATTTTGCCCAAAAATGGAACGATAAATATTCCTATGCCATCAAGAGCTGGCGGGACAACTGGGAAGAGCTCACGGTGTTCTATGAGTTCCCGGTGGAGATCCGGAAGATCATCTATACCACAAACCTGATCGAGAACCTGAACGGGAAGATAAGAAAGTACACCAAGAACAAACTTTCCTTCCCAACGGACGATGCAGTGATGAAATCCGTATATTTGGCAGTGCGCGAAGCAACCAAAAAATGGACGATGCCCGTAAGGAACTGGGGTATTATATTAAATCAGTTCCTAACGATCTATGAAAAAAGGGTCAGACTTTAAAAAAGTCCAACCCCTGTTATTTTAAACTTACACACTTAACGGGATAGTGTCATTAAAAACCTCCCTGAATTTTCAGGGAGGTTTTTTGCATATAAGAGAAACAAAACTTGGTTAGTTTTCTTTTTATTATAGGGTTAGTCGTAGCCTATTGCAAGTATCTTCAGTAACAGTAAATGATCCAGACCAATTATAGTCGCTACAGCTTGCTGTAAAACTATAACTGCCTATTGGGATATTATTAAAATTACCCCCAGCACTTGTATTTGAGCAATCTGGAGTAGCAGAATCAAAATAACCATCTATCGTTGAAGATCCTATTCCATCAACACTAACACTAATATTTCCACAACCATAGTCTTGGTTTGTCCAAAAAATAAAGTCCCCGGTACCAGAACCATCGTCATCATCATCGTTACCGTCGTCTCCGTTTCCCCCGCCGTTATTTCCACCTGCATCACTGCAAAATACATCATACCCTGTAACAACAACATTTACAGCTCCGTTAGCATCTTGGTTTGCTGCTAAAACAAACTCTTCGCCATTAATTGCAATGGTACAAGTATTAGGTGGGATATCCCCCAAATTATGGGCATACAATGTAACGTAATTAAATCCATTGTTACTGAAGTCATAATCAACAATAATTGGATTGTCCGGTCCATCCAGTTCTACTTCATCAATTATAGTTTCGTCATTGGCAATAATAGATACTATATCACCGTCTATTTGTCCATGATCCCATACTTCAATGGTTGTAATTCTACTGTCAATTTCAATACAGCCTAATACCGTATTAGACCTTCCTCTTGTGCTAGAAGGAATTATAGAGGTGCTGTTAACTACAATTTCTTCTTCTGCAACAGGATCCTCCTCTTCTTCACAAGAGATAAATACAAATGTGAAAAGTAAAAACAAGGGCAATAAATACTTTAAGTTTTTCATAATCAATAAATTTGGTTTAGAAGTTTCGGTAAAACTACGGATCGATGTGAAACAAAAAAATACCCTTTATTGGGTATTTTTTGTAGGAAAAATATACGGAACTTTATTTTTTACGGAATTGGATTCTAGTGTTTTATGTATGTTTTAATAGCCAATAGAAGTATAATAAAGACAATAAAGCCGATAAGGATCCAAAGGCTTCCTTTGTAGTATTTTTTATGTAGATTTTTATCTTTTCGATAACTAAAAAGCATAATTATTATAAAAGCAACTGCAAAAATTGCAGCGAAAATCCATTGGCCTGTACTAAACATAAATGTGTAATTTTACGGATGCAAAAATACAACTAAACTATATAATATGAAGAATAAAATTGCTGCTGTTGCTAAATTCCACGAGGCTTTTGGGTTAGGGGAAAAAGAAACTCCTACTGCTGACTTAGGTAAGGAAAAAAATTTATTACGTTATAAATTGATGCGAGAAGAAAATGAAGAATATCTGGAAGCCGCCAATGATAACGATTTGGTAGAAGTAGCAGATGCTCTTGGCGACATGCTCTATATATTATGCGGAACCATTATTGAACATGGCATGCAACATAAAATTGAAGAGGTATTTAACGAAATACAAAGGAGCAATATGAGTAAATTAGGAGCGGACGGGAAACCAATTTACAGAGAAGACGGTAAGGTTTTAAAAGGCCCCAACTATTTTAAGCCCAACATTCAGTCCATTTTAGATAAATAAAAAAAGCCGAAAGTATTCTTATTCTTTCGGCTTTTAAATTCTTTAAAGCTAATTTAAGCTAGAGGGTATCTCCACCCAAAAGGATCTTCAGCTCTGTTTTGCTGAATATCCATTAATTCTTTTTTAAATCGAACGGCGTAGCTATCGTCAGGTTTCGGTATATCATATACGGTGTCCTTATAGCTAAATGCGCTAACGGGGCTAATTACAGCAGCGGTTCCCGCTCCAAAAATCTCTTTCAATTCGTTGTTTTTAGCAGCTTCAACTAGTTCAGAAACTTGAATACGTCTAACCTCAGTTTTAATTCCGGCGCGTTCAGCTAACTTTAAAACACTTTTCCTTGTTACACCATCTAAAATTCGATCACTAATAGGGGCGGTAATCAAGGTATCGTTAATTCTAAAGAAGACATTCATCGTTCCAGCCTCTTCTAAATACTTGTGTTCGTTAGAGTCGGTCCAAATTACTTGTTGAAAACCTTTTTCACGAGCTAGATTAGTAGGATAAAACTGTGCGCCATAGTTTCCGGCAGCTTTTGCATAACCAACACCACCATCTGCAGAGCGGCTAAAATGTTCTGCTATCACCACGCGTACATCGTGGGTATAATAGGCTTGAGCGGGCGCCATTAGAATCATAAACTTATACTCATCTGAAGGTGCAGCCGAAACTCCAACTTCTGTTGCCATAGCAAAGGGGCGTATGTAAAGTGAGTTTCCGTCGCCAGGCTTTATCCAATCCTTATCAAGCTGTAAAAGCGTGTGTAAGGCTTCAAAAAAGTATTCACGTGGAAATTCAGGAATCGCCATCCTTTTAGAGGATTTATTAATACGGTTAAAGTTTTCTTCAGGACGAAACAAAAACACATCGCCATTATCGTCCTTATAAGCTTTCATTCCTTCAAAAACTGCTTGACCGTAATGAAAAACCTTCGTAGCAGGTGATAATACCAAATTGCCATAAGGTTTAATAGTGGGGTTTTGCCATTTGCCATCTTTATAGTCGCATTCAAACATATAATCTGTAAAATTCTTGCCAAATGTGAGTTTGTCAAAATCTACTTGGTCTATCTTTGATTTTTTAATTTTCTCTATTGAAATATGCTCATTTGTGATAAGACTCATGGAATAGGTTGTTTAGCTGTCAAAATTAATTAAAAAATACTCTAAAAAAAATCTAAAAATTCCTTAAAATTGTAGAATTATAATATACAATTAATTTCTGAAAAAATGATCATGAAAAAACTAGTATTTGCCGTTACCCTTCTATTTATAGCTGTAAGCTGTAATGAGAACAAGAAAAGTGAAGAAGTTGAAAATGAGATGACAACTGTAGAGGAAGTGACTGAAACTTCTAAAGAAATGGCTTATCAGTCCTTTGGTGAAAAAATTAACGACCAAGGTGTTTTATCTGCTGCCAAAATGAAAGAAAAATTTGAGGCAATGAAAGTAGGTGATACAGCTGAAGTAAAGTTCCGTTCAAAAGTAAATTCGGTTTGCCAGAAAAAAGGATGCTGGATGCGTTTAGATATTGGTGACGAAGAAGAAGCATTTGTGAAGTTTAAAGATTACGGTTTTTTTATGCCAAAAGACATCGCTAATGATGAGGTTATAGTAGCTGGAAAAGCATATGTGGAAAAAACAAGCGTGGAAGACTTAAAGCATTTTGCTAAAGATGCAGGAAAGAGTGAAGAGGAGATTGCTGAAATTACTGAGCCAGAGCTTACCTATGCTTTTTTATCACACGGAGTGTTATTACCAGAAACAGCTGATAAACAATAATAATGAAACGTACATTCCTTAAAACCGGCGATGGATCTATAACAATCCATTTGCCGGACTGGGATGAACAGTACCATTCAAAACACGGAGCTATAGCCGAAGCACGGCACGTTTTTATAAAAACGGGTCTTCACTATTTTTGTAATAAACACGCCACCAATTCACTTTCTATCCTCGAAATTGGTTTCGGAACGGGGTTAAACGCTTTTTTAACACTTCTGGAAGCTAAAGAAAAAAATCTTCAAATTAATTACACAGGTGTGGAGGCTTATCCCATACCTATATCTGAAAGTGAGAGATTAAACTATGCCAAGTTGTTAGATATTTCTACAGTTAAATTTCAAAAACTGCATAACACAGAATGGGAAATAGAAAACACTATAATCCCCAATTTTCATCTAACAAAAAGAAAACAGTTTTTTTCTGAAATACAGGATAAACAAGCATTCCACCTTATTTATTTTGATGCTTTTGGAGCAAGAGTGCAACCCGAATTATGGACGCTCGAGATCTTCAAGAAAATGTACAATGCACTACAAGTAGATGGAGTTCTAGTGACCTATTCGGCAAAAGGAAGCGTACGCAGAAATATGGAAGCTGTTGGTTTTACGGTAGAGCGATTACCAGGCCCGCCTGGAAAAAGAGAAATGTTAAGGGCTACAAAGCACTCCTAAAACTTAAAGAGACTTTTTAAAACAATCATTTTGCATACTCCAATCTTAATATTGCGTTAAGTGCTTTGGGATTACTGGACATATCCTGTAACTTTAAATAAAAAGCTATCACAAGAGAATTTTAATGATTTATGAAAGTATTGATAACGGGAGCAACAGGATTGATAGGGACACAGTTAACAAAAGAATGCCATAAAGCAGGCATTTCTGTAAACTATTTAACAACGAGTAAAGAAAAAATAGAAAATGAGCCCAATTACAAAGGGTTTTATTGGAACCCTTATGAAGGTAAGATTGATAAAAATGCTTTTAAAGATGTAACTACGATCATTAATTTGGTAGGTGCAACCATATCAAAAAGATGGACAAAAAGCTATAAGAAAACAATTATAGAAAGCCGCACCAAAACAGCCGACCTTATATTTGAAACTCTCAAAAATAATAAAACAACAGTAAAACATTTTATTTCTGCAAGCGGTGTAAGTATTTACCCAAATAGCGAATCCCGATTATATACTGAAGAAGATACAGCAGTTGATACTACTTTCTTAGCGGAAGTCGTTCAAGCTTGGGAAGCTGCCGCAGATCAATTTGAAAAATTAGACATGAGGGTGACAAAAGTGCGCACTGGTGTTGTCCTGGCAGAAGATGATGGCGCATTCCCCAAATTAGTTAAGCCCATTGAAAAAGGATTTGGTGCAGCATTAGGTAGTGGCAAACAATGGATGTCTTGGATACACATAGAAGATATTGTATGTATTTACATGCATGTATTGAAAAATGGGCTTCGAGGAGTGTATAATGCTACTGCTCCCAACCCTGTTACCAATGAAAAAATGACGCAAAAAATTGCTGCATATTTAGAAAAAGACCTTTGGTTGCCTAACGTACCAGGATTTGTATTGCGACTGGTTTTGGGTCAAATGTCCGTGTTAGTGTTAAAAGGACAGTTGGTAAGCTCAAAAAAACTGGAAGAAAGTGGCTATGAGTTTAGATACGTTAATGTGGCACCCGCGATAAAAAATTTATTATAAGAAAAAAGACGGTCTTTTTAGACCGTCTTTTTTTTTGTGCTTTACAGTGATTACTTTTTAGCAATCAATGATATTGTCAATTCAATATCGTCACTTATAAATTTATCCCCTAAGTTGTCAAATACTGATTTAGAACCGTAATTAACACCCCATTTTGTACGGTCAATAGTAAAAGGTTTACTCTCAATCATTACCTTGTCAACATCCATATTCACAGTCGCAGGAAACTCAATATGGTTTGTTTTATCTTTCATGGTAAGGTTTCCTTTTATCATTGTATGGTCGCCCATCGCTTCTACTCCAGTTAATTCGAAAGTTGCGGTTGGATATTTGTTTACATTAAAAAAGTCTCCTTCTTTTCCTTCCACAGTACCCATAAGGTGTGCTTCTAAATTTGCTTTTTTCTCACCTTCCAAGTCTTCGTCGTTAATGGTTTTCATGTCGATGGTAAAATTACCAGCTTCAATCATGTTGTTGTTCACAGAAAGTGAACCTTCTGCCAAATCTACTGTTCCGTGGTGGCTTCCTGTTGGTTTTTCACCGTGCCATTTAATGGTCGATGCTGCAGTATCAACTGTGTAATCAACAGCTTCTTGAGTAGTCTCGGCAACTTCTTTCGCTTCTGATGTTTTTGCCTCTTTTTTTCCTTCATTACAAGAAACAGCTCCTATTGCTATAAAAACTGCCAATGTACTATTGATGATGGTTTTCTTCATGGTTTGTTCTGAATTTTTATTATTTCAGCAAAAATATACTTTTAAAGATTCCTTCTTCTTAAAATACTATTAAAATAAATGCTTGACATTTTGTCATTTCATAGGAAATGGCAGTACTTTTGCACCTTTCTGAAAAAAAACAAAAATGAACTCATTTATGAGCAAGAAAAATAAAACCAAAAAAGAGGAAGTTGCCGAAAATGACGTGGCAACAAAAGAGCAGGAGCAACAAGATGCCGTTGACTCTCCTGAAGCTCAAAAGCCTGAAGAAGAAGAGCTAACAAAACTGCAAGAAGAATTAGAAAAAGAAAAGGAACGTAACTTGCGTTTGTTTGCAGAATTTGAAAACTACAAAAGAAGAACCGGGCGTGAGCGTGTTGAGTTGTTTAAAACTGCCGGGCAGGATGTAATAACATCATTACTTCCGGTAATGGACGACTTTGACCGTGCTTTGAAAGAAATTGAAAAAGCGGAAGACGATAACCTTTTGAAAGGGGTGGAATTAATTCAGAACAAATTAAAAGAAACCTTGCGAGCAAAAGGACTCGAGCCTATAGATACTAAGCAAGGCGAAACGTTCGATGCTGAAATACACGAAGCAGTAACGCAAATCCCCGCTCCCTCAGACGATTTAAAAGGAAAAATAATTGATGTAATTGAAAAGGGATACACCTTGGGTGAAAAGATCATCCGGTTCCCAAAAGTTGTGATAGGCCAATAATTTATGAAGGAAGATTATTACGAAATACTCGGTTTAAGTAAAAACGCTACGGCGGCAGAAATTAAAAAAGCATATCGGAAGATGGCTATTAAATATCACCCAGATAAAAATCCTGGTGATGATAAGGCCGAAGATATGTTTAAAAAATCTGCTGAAGCATACGAGGTTCTAAGTAACCCCGATAAAAAAGCCCGTTATGACCAATTTGGTCACCAAGCCTTCGATGGTTCTGGTGGTTTTGGTGGCGGAGGTATGAATATGGATGATATCTTCAGCCAATTTGGCGATATTTTTGGCGGCGCTTTTGGCGGCGGCGGAGGTTTTGGAGGTTTTGGCGGCGGTAGAGGCCGTAGAACTGTAAAAGGAAGCAACCTTCGTATTCGCGTGCAACTTACGTTAGAGGAAATTGCCAATGGTGTAGAAAAGAAAATTAAAGTTAAACGCAAGAAAGTTGCGCAAGGCACCACCTATAAAACCTGTACAACGTGTAATGGTTCAGGGCAAATGACACGTATACAGAACACAATTTTAGGCCGTATGCAAACAGCTACTACCTGTAATGTGTGTGGTGGAAGTGGTCAAATAGTAGATAGTAAACCTACGAATGCAGATGCACATGGTATGTTAGCGACCGAAGAGACCGTTTCCATAAAAATCCCAGCAGGTGTAGTAGATGGTATGCAGCTTAAAGTTTCAGGAAAAGGAAACGATGCTCCTGGCAATGGGATAGCGGGTGATTTATTAGTGGCTATCGAGGAAAAAGAGCACCCTACCTTACAAAGGGAAGGTGATAACTTGCATTACGATCTTTACGTCAGTTTCCCAGATGCTACATTGGGTGCTTCAAAAGAAATTGATACCGTCACGGGAAAAGTGCGTATTAAGGTAGAGCCTGGAGTACAAAGTGGAAAAATACTAAGGCTTCGTAATAAAGGAATACCAAGCATTAATGGTTATGGATCTGGAGATTTACTCGTACATGTAAATGTTTGGACCCCTAAAACCTTAAGTAAAGAACAACGTGCCTTTTTTGAGAAGATGACTGACGATGAGCACTTTCAGCCCAAGCCTGAAAAAGAAGACAAATCATTTTTTGAAAAGGTAAAAGACATGTTTTCTTAAATAAACGTTAATTAAATAATTTTTACCTATATTTGATTCATCGCTATACTTAAAAGCGATAATTTTTCTTTTTCATAGCAATTTTTTTCCCACCCTTTATTTATAGAGGGTGGGTTTTGTTTTTTAGGGCAATTACTAGGAAAACAGTGCTTTTATGGTGTTTTTTTATTCGGATTCTACCTTTAAAACTGTAACAAAACTTAGCTTTACAGCACTAACAGATTAAATTACCAGAAATACGTATTTGCCTTCACAAGCAATTCAATATCTTTACGAAATCGATAGCAAAAATTTATGGAAAAACTTTTAGTAGCAAATAATGTTACCAAAACATTCGGCAAGTATAAAGCAATCAATAACATATCAATTGAGGTCCCCAAAGGAAGCATTTTTGGTTTGTTGGGGCCAAATGGTGCTGGAAAAACAACTTTTATTCGTGTCATTAATCAAATTACTATGCCTGATACTGGTGAGGTTATTTTGGATGGTGAAAAACTACAACCGCATCATATTAAATATATCGGGTATTTGCCCGAAGAACGGGGTTTGTACAAATCCATGAAAGTAGGGGAGCAAGCATTGTACTTGGCACAATTAAAAGGCTTGAGCAAAACCGAAGCTAAAGAACGATTAAAATATTGGTTTGACCGTTTGGAAATAGGCGATTGGTGGAACAAAAAAATACAAGAGCTTTCGAAAGGGATGGCACAAAAAATCCAGTTTGTGGTTACCGTCATGCACAATCCAAAATTGCTAATCTTTGATGAACCTTTTAGTGGTTTCGATCCTATAAACGCCAACTTAATTAAAGACGAAATATTAAAACTGCGCGATGATGGGGCCACCATTATTTTTTCTACACACCGTATGGAATCTGTAGAAGAAATGTGCGACCATATTGCCTTGATTAATAAGGGAAATAAGATATTGGACGGTAAGTTGATCGATATCAAACGGGAATATAAATCGAATACTTATGAAGTAGGTATTCAGGCAGAATACCCCGATGTGGTCACGGCCGATTTAAAAGAAAAATTCACCTTATTTCCAGCAACTTTTAAAAGCATTAATAACGAATTACAGTATAAAGTTCAGATTCCAGAAACACACACCGCCAACGATTTAATCACGTATTTAACTGGAAAAGGGGAGCTTACCCATTTTGTAGAGGTAATCCCTTCAGCAAACGATATTTTTATAGAAACTGTACGTAACAACTAATCAATAGGATATGAATCATCTTTCCCTAATATTAAAAAGAGAGTACTTAAATAAAGTAAGAAACAAGTCCTTTATCATTATGACGTTCTTAAGTCCGTTGATATTGGTTGGTATTTTTACGTTGGTTGCCTATTTGTCTGATGTTAATAGCGATAGCATACGAACCATTACGATTTTGGACGAAAGCAACCTGTTTGTCGATGAGTTTGAAGATACCGGCTCAATAGATTATAAGCCATTGAGTGATATTTCACTTTCTGAAGCAAAAAAACTATCTGAAGAATCAGAATATTACGGTTTTTTGTACATTCCCAAAACACAAACAATTGATGAGCTTGCCAATAAAATCACTTTTTATTCTGAAGATTCACCGTCCTTAACCATTATGGATGATATTCAAGATGCCATTGAAGAAAAAGTAAATAAAGAAAAACTTCAGGAAGCCGGAATAGACCCAAATAAAATTGATGAACTTCGTATAAAAATTGACACAAATTTAGAAACCTATGCCGGACAAGAAACCTCAAAATTGGGCTCAGGTCTTAAATTAATTTTTGGCGGTGCAGCTGGATATTTACTGTTTATGTTTATTATCATCTACGGAAATATGATTATGCGTAGTGTAATTGAAGAAAAGACCAGTAGGATTATTGAGGTAATCATCTCTTCAGTAAAACCAATGAAGCTTTTACTGGGTAAAATTTTTGGTACAACCTTAGCGGGAATCACTCAGTTTTTAGCTTGGATTGTATTAATAGGCGTATTTAGTATTGTAGTGACTTCAATTTTAGGGATAGATCCTTCAGCTGTACAAACTCCGCAACAGCAAATGCTTGATGCCAATGGCAGTGGCGCAGAACAAATAGCATTAGAAGTGATTCACGAAATAAATTCGTTACCTATTGCTAATTTAATTATCATGTTTGTCCTATTCTTTATTGGTGGGTATTTACTGTATGCATCTTTATATGCAGCCATTGGTGCTGCTGTTGATAGTGAGACGGATACACAGCAGTTTATGATGCCTATTTTAATGCCTTTAATATTGGCGGTTTATGTAGGTTTCTTTACCGTAATTGATAACCCTCATGGTACGGTGTCACAAATATTCTCTTTTATACCTTTTACTTCACCTGTAGTGATGTTAATGCGTATTCCATTTGGTGTGCCTATTTGGCAACAAATTGTATCAGTAGTTATTTTATTTGGTACATTTATGGGTACAGTTTGGTTCGCTTCAAAAATTTACCGAGTTGGTATTTTAATGTATGGAAAAAAGGCGAGCTATAAAGAGATTATCAAGTGGCTTAAATACTAAAGATGATTCAGCAGGAAAAGGTTTCTGAAAAAATAGAACATGTAGTAAAAGATGATATTTGGGGAAATATTAAAGAATTTCTTCAACTAGGCTTTCATTTTGGAGAAGGTGACAAACAAATTAATATTACCATTGGATTACTCATCCTAGTGGTTTTTTCTTTCTTTATTGCCAGTTTTATTTTAAAATGGATACGGGTTTTGTTTACTCGTAGAATGGCAGAAAACGATAAACGTAAGTTTATTAGTGTTTTCAAGTTTATTAAATATGTCACCTATATTGTTGTTGTGTTTGCTGTTTTAAGTGTAGCAGGGATAAATGTGACTCCTTTTTTAGCAGCTTCAGCGGCATTATTGGTTGGTTTAGGTTTGGCCTTACAAGACCTTTTTAAGGATGTAATAGGAGGTATTTTTATTATTCTTGACAAATCTTTGTTAGTAGGGGACATTATAGAACTGAACAATAAAGTTGGTAGAGTAATAGATATAAAATTGCGAACCACGCGTGCCATTACTCGTGATGATAAGATTATCATTATCCCTAATCATAAGTTTATTACCGATACTATATACAATTACACCCAGAACCATCGAACTACTAGAGAGTTTGTAAGAGTTGGTGTTGCTTATGGAAGTGATACAACTTTGGTTAAAGAATTGCTCTTACAAAGTGCCGAAAAACAAAAAGGTGTGTTAAAAAGTCCTAAACCTTTCGTATTATTTGAGGATTTTGGAGATTCAGCGCTTATATTTAGTATCTACTTTTATATTGGAGATAGTTTTGTAGATCCCCGAATTAAAAGTGAAATGCGTTTTCGTATAGACCAACTGTTTAGGGAAAACCAAATTACCATCCCGTTCCCGCAACGCGATGTACACTTATTTCAAACTAAAAAATAGATAACTACTTTGATGAACAAAAACAATCAGCAAATTAAGAAGGTATTCACTACGTTTCTTATTTTAATATGTACCGCAACTTTTGCCCAAACTACCGATCTTGCTAGAGTTGAATATTTAAACATACCTTTTTCAAAATCTGATAATTCCATAAGCAGATACCGAGCCCTCGTTCAGGCACCTATACCATTAGACAAAGAGAACGGAAGCATTTTTGTAATAAGCTTAGAGTATCGATATATTGATTTTTCAATAAAGGATACTGAAGATGTTAATGCATTTGGAGACAACCTGGTTGATTCTTCTCAAGATATGAGACTTAATTTAGGCTACACTTGGAAATATAATAAGGATTGGCGCTTTGGAGTTCGAGCAGGAGCGCGTATTAACTCTACTTTGGAAAATAAAATAGGCAACGACGATGTTGTTTACGAAGGTGGCATTTACGCTATTTTAGATAAAAAAAATGACACTACAGTAGCAAAACCTTATCGCCTAATTTTAGGGCTAACGTACTCTACAACACCCGGACGTAACTATCCATTGCCACTTATAAACTATTTTAAGGAGTTTCATCCCAATTGGACATTTACATTGGGAGTGCCAAAAACAAATGTTCGCCATTATTTAAACGATAGTCACAAAGATGCCATACAAGCATTTGCAACTTTAGACAATATTTTTTCGAACCTTCAGAATAATTTTGTTCCAAATTCAAGTCAAAACCCTAATAGTAAGCAAGTAGAAAATATTGAACATACGGTTGGACTTTTAGGATTAGGCTATGAACATTTTTTTACAGACCATTTATTGTTTTATGGCTATGCCGCACATTCAGTCTATAACAACTTTAGGATGGAAAACAATGATGGTGAAAAAATCTATGAAATTAATTCTACAAACACCCCTTATTTTCGAGCTGGGTTTAAATTTAAATACTAACAACCAATGCCAAAGATTTTAATAATTGAAGATGAAGCCGCCATTCGCCGTGTGCTGGTAAAAATTCTAACCGAAGAAAACGACACCTACGAAGTTACCGAAGCCGAAGATGGATTGGAAGGCACCGAACTTATTAAAGACAAAGATTTCGACTTGGTACTTTGTGACATTAAAATGCCTAAAATGGACGGAGTCGAAGTACTCGAATCTATTAAAAAGATAAAACCAGAAACGCCTATTGTTATGATTTCGGGTCATGGCGATTTAGATACTGCTGTAAACACAATGCGTTTGGGGGCGTTCGATTACATATCGAAACCGCCAGATTTAAATCGTTTGCTCAACACGGTTCGTATTGCATTGGACAGAAAAGAATTGGTCGTTGAAAATACCCGTTTAAAGAAAAAAGTAAGCAAGAATTACCAAATGATCGGGGAGTCGCAAGAAATCGTTCATATTAAAGAAATGATCGAAAAAGTGGCCCCTACCGAAGCAAGGGTATTAATCACAGGCCCTAATGGTACAGGTAAAGAACTGGTGGCCCATTGGTTACATCAAAAAAGCGATCGTAACAAAGGACCAATGATTGAAGTTAACTGTGCAGCTATACCAAGCGAATTAATTGAAAGCGAGTTGTTTGGTCATGTAAAAGGAGCTTTTACGAATGCTAACAAAGATCGTGCAGGTAAATTTGAAGCGGCCAATAAAGGAACTATTTTTCTGGATGAAGTTGGCGATATGAGCCTTTCCGCACAAGCAAAAGTATTGCGGGCACTGCAAGAAAACAAAGTACAACGGGTAGGTAGCGATAAAGATATAAAAGTGAATGTACGGGTAATTGCCGCTACCAATAAAGACTTAAAAAAGGAAATTGAAGAAGGCAATTTTAGGGAAGATTTATACCACCGATTAGCTGTAATTTTAATAAAAGTTCCACCATTGAACGAGCGGCGCGATGACATTCCTTTATTGGTAGAGTACTTCAGCAAAAAAATTGCCGATGAGCATGGTACGGCACACAAAAGTTTTTCTGAAAAAGCCTTAAAAAAACTCAAAGAATACGACTGGACCGGAAACATCCGGGAGCTTCGCAATGTTGTGGAACGTCTAATAATATTAGGAGGGGCCGAAGTAAGCGAAAAAGACGTAAAACTATTTGCAACCAAATAAATATATTATGAAGGCATTTAATATTTCAGATTATAAAGTTTCAGAAAAAATAACCATTGAAGAAACGCCAACGAAAGTAGATTTAAAAGCTACTAAAGACGAAATAAAAGACGCCTTGAGAACCACCCGAAAGGATTTGGCGAAGTTTCAAGACACTATGTATGCACATGGAAAGTACGCTGCATTAATTTGTTTACAAGGAATGGATACGGCAGGGAAAGATAGCTTGATTCGTGAAGTTTTTGAAGAGTTTAACAGCCGTGGGGTTGTAGTACACAGTTTTAAAACGCCTTCTAAAAACGAATTGAAACACGATTATCTTTGGCGTCATTACATAGCGTTGCCACAGCGTGGGAAGTTTGGTGTTTTTAACCGGACACACTATGAAAATGTATTGGTAACTCGAGTACACCCCGAATATATTTTAAATGAAAACTTGCCTGATGTCACAAAAGTTTCAGATATTGATGAATCCTTTTGGCAGAAACGATTTGAGCAAATTAATTCTTTCGAAAAAACACTCTCAGAAAACGGTACAATTGTATTTAAATTCTTTTTGAATATTAGTAAAGATGAGCAAAAACACCGACTGCTAAGACGGCTAAATAAAAAGAATAAAAACTGGAAATTCTCACCCGGGGATTTAAAAGAGCGTAAACTCTGGGATGAATATATGAAATGTTACGAAGCCCTTCTAAATAATACATCTACCGATTACGCACCTTGGTATGTGATACCTTCAGATAGTAAACCCACTGCCCGATATTTGGTGTCAAAAATTTTATATGAAGTTATGACAAGCTTTAAAGACATAAAAGAACCCGAATTAGAACCTGAAATAAAAGCTAAGATTTCAGAATATAAAAATCAATTGGAAAACGAATAGCTTAGATTACAATGAATATTAATTTATGTCGTTATTCAAATTGAAAAATCTCCTTTATGAAAAAACTACTTACCTTACTGCTTATTACTTTATTTTTCTCTCAAGCTTATGCCCAAAAAACCAATACTGAAGATTCCCTTACCATCCGAAATATTTATGATATGGCTTTGCTCAATGGTAAAAGCTACGACTGGCTAGATCACCTTTCCAACGAAATTGGGGGCAGACTCTCAGGATCATTGGAAGCAGAAAAAGCTGTAAAATATACTGAAGCCGAACTAAACAAACTTGGACTGGATAAAGTTTGGTTACAACCTGTAATGGTGCCAAAGTGGACACGTGGAACTAAAGAATACGCTTACATTGAAACCGCTCCTGGACTTTCCACTACAACCGACATTTGTGCATTAGGAGGTTCTGTAGCTACACCAGCATTAGGCTTAAAGGCTGAAGTAATTGAAGTACAAGGCCTGGACGACCTTGAAAAATACGGTAGGGAACAAATAGAAGGTAAGATTGTTTTCTACAACCGTCCTATGCAAGCCAATTTAATTAACACTTTTGAGGCCTATGGCGGTTGTGTAGATCAACGCTATGCCGGCGCTATGGAAGCTGCCAAATACGGTGCCGTTGGTATTGTAGTGCGTTCCATGAATTTACGTAAAGACGATTTACCACATACAGGTACCATGAGTTATGGCGATACGCCTGCCAATCAAAGAATTCCTGCTTGTGCCATTAGTACAAACGGAGCCGATTATTTAAGTAGGGCATTGGGTATTAAGCCAGATCTTAAATTTTACTTCAAACAAAACTGCAAAACGTATGATGATGTACAGTCACATAATGTGATAGGCGAAATCACCGGTACCACGTACCCCGATAAATATATTGTTGTAGGCGGTCATTTAGATTCTTGGGATTTGGGTGACGGTTCTCACGACGATGGTGCAGGTTGCGTACAGTCTATGGAAGTATTGCGGTTGTTTAAAGAAATAAACTACAAACCAAAGCACAGTGTTCGGGTAGTATTATTTATGAATGAAGAAAACGGACTTCGCGGCGGAAAGAAATATGCTGAACAAGCAAGACTGAAAAACGAACAACACATTTTTGCATTAGAAAGCGATGCCGGCGGATTTACCCCGAGAGGTTTTTCATTTGATACCGATGCCGCAAACTTTGCACAAATTGAAAGATGGAAACCATTATTTGAACCGTATTTAATCCATTCGTTTACTAAAGGCGGAAGTGGAGCAGATATTGGTCCGTTAAAAGATGAAAATATTGTCTTGGCAGGGTTACGTCCCGATTCACAGCGCTATTTTGATCATCACCACGCAGCAAACGACACGTTCGATGCCATTAACAAACGCGAATTGGAACTTGGCGGTGCCACTATGGCAAGCTTGGTATACCTTATCGATAAATACGGAACCAAAACCGAAATGAGCACCGTTAAAAACTAAACAATGAGTTTTTTAACAGCCGAATGGAGACGATTGGCTTTTGCTAATTATGAAGTTGATCCTAAATCGCTTCAAAAATACCTTCCTGCTCATACCGAATTGGATACTTTTAACGGTATTCATTATGCAAGTTTGGTTGGCTTTATGTTTAAAAATGTAAAGCTACTGGGTGTAAAAGTACCTAATCACGTAAATTTTGAAGAAGTAAACCTACGTTTTTACGTTCGCTATAAATCTTAAATCGGCTGGAAACGTGGCGTTGTGTTCGTAAAAGAAATTGTGCCAAAACGAGCTGTAACTTTTATAGCAAATGTCTTTTACAATGAACGGTATGAAACACAAAAAATGAGTCATATCTGGAAAAGCAGTAATGATAGTCTCATTACGGAATACCATTGGTTACAAAAAGGGAAAGAGCAATTTTTTAAATTAGAAACTGAATTAGATCCACACGCTATTCAACCAAACTCTAAAGATGAATTTATCACAGAACATTATTGGGGCTATGGTAAGAAAACGGACTCAAAAACTACCGAATACGAAGTTAGACATCCTAAATGGGATGTTTACAATGTGAAAAATTATGAAATTCAAGTAGATTTTGCTGCGAATTACGGGGCTGATTTTGAGTTTTTAAATACAGCAACACCAATTTCGGTTATGTTGGCTGAAGGTTCACCCATTTCGGTTGAGGGAAAAAGAATTATCGTGTAATCACCACCAAACCACGAAGATTTTTTCGAGAGTATCTTTTTGTTTTTTATATACCAACGGGGATTTTTTATTGGTCACTAAACTTGCTATTTTTTCTTTCGTTTCAGAAAAAGAAAACCATTCAGTCAAACTTTCAGGAGGGATTAACCATTCTTTTTTATCGGGAATTGCAAACAAAGCACCGCTATTTTCTTCAGTATCAAATTTTGAAAAAGGAATATAGGTCCCCACAATACATTCTTGATAATGCTTTGAAAGCTTTTCTTTATTGAAATCCTTCGGAAGGAATAAAAACGATTTAATACATACTTGCTGTTCAATAGTAGTAATGTCAAGATGTAAATCTTTCAAAAAGTCAGCAGTTTCAGGTGCATATAACAAGGGAAACTGCTTTTCGGTTACTTTGTCTAGTTTTTCCTTTAACGTATCTTTTCGGTTGGGGCCAATCCATTTGGCTTCAGAATTAGGACCTAAATTATCATCAAACAAATAAAATTTGCAGGCTAATTCAATATGAAGCGTTTTCTGTGTTTCGGTATCAAAAACCAGGTAATCCATTTCGCCCAAGGTTTTGGTTTCGCCTTGTATTTGAATGTTGGCAGCGAGCAATTGATAGCGGTTAGATTGTTTCAGCAAAAATTCAAAACACGTTTCAGCTTGTTTTCCCAACATCAATTGTGAGGGAAAGCGAAATAAAGAGCTGTTAATTTTTTCTTCGGAAAATGAAAATGAAGAAAAAGGGAATACATCTGAGTTAAAACTAAGAACAGCAGCTTTTAAAAAGTAGGAAAGTGAAGCTTCAATAACAGATTAATTTTTAATAGCGTTCGCATATAACCACAGTTATAAATTGTACAACGTTTTTATATCAGGTTAGTGATTTTTAAATAATAAGTTAATAAAGTAAAAATACCGAATATTAAAATGATAAAATTCTGCCTGTAAAATTTTAGTATTATCATAATAATTATACAGATAGACAAGAAAATTCCTCCAACAACGAACGCTTTATCAAAAAATATAGTAATTCTTTCATCGTAACTTGCATTTCCTGTCGAGTCGAAAAATCTTAGCATAACCAGAAAAACTCCGAAAATTAAAAATGAAGAATAGAGAATAAGTATATTACCTATATAAAGAACCCACTTTTTATTATTTAATTCAGTCAGTTTCATTTCTATCGACCCTTTACAGCACTTTCATATTTCTCAATCCACTCATCAACGGTCATTTTTCCAATTAACTCAGCCATTAAATCAAAAGGGATTTTCTTCGGGTTTTTAAAGCGAATACAGCTTTTTCCCATATCCAGTTTATTAGAAGCATGCTTGGGCCATTCATTCGTAAACCAGTTCAGTAATTCTGGGTCACTATAAATTCCGGAATGATAAAGTGCGATATGATTTTTCTGAGAAGCCAAATTTATAAATGGCAACGGCTGTTTAGGGTCGCAATGATAGCCATCAGGATAGCGGGAATGTGGAACGACATATCCTAACATTCCATACGTCATTTGTTCTTCAAAACCTTTCGGAAGGTTTTCTAAAATGATGTTCCTGAATTTTGAAATAACTTCTTTACGATCTTCCGGAAGTTCGGCAATGTATTGCTCAGGTGTTTTGGCTTGCGATTGCATGGTTTTTAAATTTTACGGAAAGTTACCAAATTTAGTCCGATTGGGTTTGCTACCTTTGCCAAAAATTTTCTCAGTTTGTTGCAACAATATACTAAAGAGTTTAAATACAACATTCGTCTTGCTACGCCTGTAATATTAGGGATGTTAGGGCATACGGTGGTGGCTTTGGTCGATAATATCATGGTTGGGCAATTGGGAACCGCAGAACTGGCCGCCGTATCCTTGGGTAATAGTTTTATGTTTATTGCCATGTCCATTGGTATTGGGTTTTCAACTGCGATTACACCTTTGGTTGCCGAAGCTGATGGCGAGAATAATTTTGAAGCAGGTAAATCTTCTTTTAAACATGGTCTTTTTCTTTGTTCCGTTTTAGCCATAGCCATGTTTTTGGTATTGCTATTAGGCAAACCCTTGATGTATATAATGAACCAACCTGAAGAGGTGGTCGAGCTTGCAATGCCATACCTTAATTTAGTGGCGATATCCATTATTCCATTAATAATTTTTCAGGCCTTTAAACAGTTTAGCGATGGGCTGTCGATGACGCGGTATCCAATGTATGCCACCGTAGTAGCGAACGTAGTAAATGTTATTTTAAACTACATTTTCATCTTCGGAAAACTAGGAATGCCAGAATTGGGCGTAGTGGGCGCTGCAATTGGTACGTTGGCTTCTCGTGTTATAATGGTTATATATTTATGGTATATGCTATCACAGCATCATAAATCGAGGGATTTTGTATTGAATATTAAGCTGTTTACGCTTTCAAAAACGATGCTGAAAAAAGTATTTAACTTAGGAAGCCTTTCTTCCATGCAAATGTTTTTTGAAGTAGCCATTTTTACATCTGCTATATGGCTTTCAGGAATTTTAGGAAAAACCCCCCAAGCCGCTAATCAAATTGCCTTAAACCTATCTTCTATGACGTTTATGGTGGCGACCGGCTTTAGCGTAGCGGCCATGATACGGGTAGGAAACCAAAAAGGATTAAAGCGGTTTTTAGAATTACGCCGAATTACATTTTCTATTTTTCTACTGTCAACCTTATTGGCAGTTGTGTTTGCTGCTTTCTTTATGATATTCAACACAGCCTTGCCAAAACTATATCTGGATTATGACAATGTAGCGGAATTTGCCGATAATTACGAAGTGGTTTCAATTGCTGCAAAATTATTATTGATTGCAGCTGTTTTCCAGATATCCGATACGGTACAAGTGGTAGCTTTGGGAGCGTTACGCGGTATGCAAGACGTAAAAATACCTACGTTAATCACTTTTGTTGCCTATTGGTTAATTGGGTTTCCCATTATGTACTACCTAAGTACGTATACTGAATATGGTAGCTCAGGAATTTGGCTTGGACTCTTGGCAGGTCTTACCGTTTCGGGCATCTTGTTATTCATCAGATTTAATTACCTTTCAAAAAAATTAATAGCAAGTAAAGCTGAAGCAGAACTTGCCTAGTTTTATAAATATACCAACATGACATTACCCAAATATATTTTAGGAGATAACACAGATTATCCCACCGCTATTTTTGTTATCCATACGGAGTTTCCTCGTTTCATTATCAACTTGGAAGACGATGAGGTGGAATGGTTAGAAGAATTTGACAATCACGACCAAAAAGAATTGGAGTCTGAAACTGAAAATTACATAAAAGAAGCAACCGAATTTTACGACCGCGAAGTAGCCCGTTACGAAAATGATTGAGGAATTACTGAAATATGATACCGAGCTTTTCCTATTCCTAAACAAACTGGGAAACACTTCTTGGGATGGTTTTTGGCTAATCGTTACCGAAAAATGGTCATCTATTCCTATATACGCGTTTCTATTATACCTCGTTTATAAACATTATGGGTTAAAAGGCACTTTGGTTGTTTTGGTAAGTGTAGCCTTGATGATTACTGCAACCGATCAATTAGCTAATTTATTCAAATATGGAATAAAACGTCCACGGCCTTGTCAAGTAGATACCTTGCAAGAAACCATGCGTTATGTAGCTGTACGTTGTGGTCGGTATGGATATTTTTCTGCCCACGCTGCCAGTTCGATGGCTGCGGCCGTTTTTTTAAGCTTATTATTGAAAAAGTGGTATCATTATTTACCCTTTCTATTATTGTTCTGGGCGGCCGTAGTTGCATACAGCAGAATTTACTTAGGCGTACACTATCCTTTGGACATTGTTACCGGAATGTTTTTTGGGGCTTTAATAGGATTTTTGTTCTACAAAGTACAACTTTGGGGACAACGTAGGTTTGTGAAAAATTAGATTCATAACAAACGTCACTGAGTAAATAGTCTAGAATGGAAAACAAAGGCTGAAACGTAGGCCACTAAATGAATGGTCAAGAATGCAATTCTTGACTATTTGTATCGAAGTGTCGAAGTGTTACTTCTTCACCAAATACAAATCTCTATACAATCTATCACGGTGCGTACGACTGCCTGGAGCATTAGGATTCATATCGTAACGTGTGACTTTTTCAATAGAATAATCTTTAAACTTTTTTCTGAAAAAATCTTTATCCGGTTCTGCCACGAGTACGCCGAAAGTAGTTTCAGAAGGTGTTTTAAATCGCTCGTCTTTTTTAAGCACTTCAATCGGTTTCCCGTATTCCCATATCATTTCTGGGGTAAAGTATGTGAGTTCGTAGACCTTTAAATCGGTTTTTTCTTGCCAATCGTTCAGTTTGGCCAAACTTTTATATTCAGGATTAATCGTCAATGTTTTTGCGAGCGGCATTCCAAAACAGATAATGGAAGCAATGAAAGCAATGGTTAAATAGAAAACCGCTTTTATTCTTTTCTTGTATAATTTCTGAAATATTAAAAATCCAATAGTGAATAAAACAATTGAAAGTACGATGTACCAACCCCAATTGCCAGAAAGCGCATCAACACCTAAAAACAAATACCCACCTATTGGGAAAACTAGACCGATAGTAGCGATTAACCCGAAGTTAAAATATACAGGAACCGTTTCTCGTTTATCTGTGATTTCAGAAAATCTTCGGAAGAGATATTCAATATAAAACCCTGTATTCAATGCCAACGGAATCAACACAGGAAGTAAATAGCGTGATTTCTTTTCAGGAATGATAGAAAGCAATACAACCGAAACCATCGTCCATAAAAAAGTAAATAAATACGCCTTTTTATTGAACACGCGGTTTTTTAAATAAGGGTAAAGCAACCCAACAAATGCGGGAATCGTCCAAACACCGCTTTGTGTAAAAAAACTCCAATAGTAATAAAACGGACGCACGTTATAGCTGGTCCAATTTGAGGTTTCTTTTTGGGTGATTTCAGCTACATCTTGCGTATCAAAAGTATAAGTGTACCAATGCCACCAACCTGAAACAAGTAGTGCAACTACTAAAAAGGTAAGCAGTGGCAGTAATCGTGATTTAAAGTTCTGGTATTTGTAAACAATTCTGAAGGAAATTAAAAAAGGTAAAAACAATGCATACAACGACACAGGCCCTTTACTCATAAATGAAAACCCAAAAAATAAAGCAGCGATTACTGCATGCATATATTTTTGCTTTTCCGAAGTAAAGAAGAGGTACAAGTAATAAATACAGACCATCATAAACCCGTGGGTGAAAATATCCCATTGCCCATTCCGCCCAGCAAAGATGATATAAAATGAAGTAGCCATAATTAGAGACGAAATAAAGGAATACGTTCTGCTACGGGTAAATTTTAACGCTAATTTATACGAAAACACTATTAAAACAACTGTAATCAAGGCAGCTGGAAGCCGAAGGGCAGTCAAGCTTTTTAATCCAAAAATCGCAGCCGATATTGCTGTAAGCCAAGTAGGCAAGGGTGGCTTTTGGTAGCGTGGTTCACCATTTAAAGTAGTGAGAAGCCAATTGCCATCGTGAAGCATTTCACGGGCAGTAGTGAAATTTCGGGCTTCCATAATGTTCACGAAAATAGCATCAAGGTTTACAAAGAATATAGCAATGCAAACGAGTATGAGTATGGTGATATGTATTTTTTTAACCTTCAAATCGACGTTGCTTTTTCCAGATAAAAATATTTCGAATGTAAATAACCAACCCGGCAATATGACCAATAAACAATACCGGATCTTCCCTAAAAATTGCATAGGTTAATATCAGTGAAGCCCCGACCACACTCATACGCCAAAATCCGACAGGCAATTGTGAGGTTTTTGTTTTTTCAGAATAGATCCATTGATAGATAAAACGTAATGTAAAAATCAATTGAGAAAATATACCTAACAGTAACAACCAAAGTGGGATTTCTTCGTTGTTGAATAGTTGGTTGAGGTCGTATTCACCATTGTTATAGGCATAAACCACGATAAAAATTGGGAAGGCGAGTAAAAACAATTGAAACCACTTGGGCGATTTTTGCCATTCACCTTGTAAATGCAAATTTCGGATATAAATGAAATAGGTAAGCGATTGCCCTAACATGATAGCAAAATCATCCCGTAAATAACCATAAACAAACAGCAGAAAGGAAGCTAATAAACTTAGTTTCCAAAATAGGGAAGGGGTAATGACGCGCTTGCTTTTTTCTGAAAGAATCCATTGCACCAGCAAACGACCCGAAAAAAGTGCTTGTGCCAAAAAACCAATGCCGTAAATAAGCCAATTGCTCATCCTTTGCTTTTTACTTGGTAATTAATGTACTTTTTTTTCATCCATAAATAGGCAAAACAATCCATTAATGGGCCAATTAAACGATTCCAAACCCCAAATTTAGCAGTTCCTGCCATTCTTGGAAAATGCTGTACTGGTATTTGTATAATTTTTCCATTTTGCAATAAAATCATAGCTGGTAAAAAACGATGTAACCCTTTAAACATGGGGATACGTTTTGCATAATCACTTTTGATAACTTTAAGGGGGCAACCTGTATCATCCATACCATCCTTGGTAAAAGTACGCCGAATACCGTTGGCTATTTTTGAAGACATGTTTTTTACAAACGTATCTTTTCTATCGGCTCGAACACCAGTTACCAAATCATATTCGCCAATATGTTGTAGTAATAAGTTAAAATCTTCAGGGGCAGTTTGTAGGTCAGAGTCAATATATCCTAACAAAGGTGTTTCTACATAATCAAACCCAGCTTTAATTGCAGCGCTCAAACCACGGTTTTCCTCAAATAATATATAGTTGAAAGCTTCATTTCGTTGGCATATGGCTTCGATTAATTCTTGACTCTTATCAGAAGACCCATCGTTGACCAATAGAATAGCCGTCTTTTTTGTTGCTATTTTGGTGTAGGCAAGCAGTTCTTTTTCAACCCGTTCCAGATTATCTTCTTCATTGTACACTGGGACAATTATGGTGAATTCGTACATAGAAATTTATTAGTTTATCTGTGCAAAAGTATTTCTTTTTTAATGAATAATTCAGAAACATAAAAAAAGCTGTTACTTTGTAATTGGAAAATTAACACATGAAGATACTCGTTACAGGCGCAGCAGGGTTTATAGGTTCACACACTTCGGAAAGATTAGCCGAAATGGGACACGAAGTAATTGGGATTGATAATTTCTCTCCGTATTATAATATTGAATTGAAAGAACTGAATGCTAAAACACTTTCAGAAAAAGGGATTAATATATTACGAATTGATCTTAGAACCGATAATTTAATTGAAACACTTCCTGAAGATTTAGACTATATCTTTCATTTTTCCGCACATCCGGGTATTTCGAATACTTCAACGTTTGAAGATTACTTTTCAAACAACATTCTTGCTACCAAAAACTTGCTTGATTTTGCACTTCAGTGTAAAAAAACACCTTTTATTGTAAATATTGGTACTTCTTCCATTTATGGTTTGGAAGCCACTTTTCCAGAAAATGTCGCTCCAAAGCCTGCTTCTTGGTATGGGGTAACCAAACTGGCTGCCGAGCAATTGGTGTTGGCAAAATCACGGGAAGGAAAGTTGCAATCTACCTCGTTACGTTTGTATTCAGTGTATGGTCCCCGTGAACGTCCCGATAAGCTTTATACCCGCTTGATTGATTGTGGATTGAACAATAAACCGTTTCCACTTTATAACGGCAGTGAGAAGCACTTACGCAGCTTTACGTATGTACGGGATATTGTAGATGGTATTGTAAGTGTTATTGGGAAAGAAAGTACAGTAAACGGCGAAATATTCAATTTAGGAACTGAAGAAGAAAGCACCACCGCCACAGGAATTGCTACGGTTGAAGGTTTGTTGGATACTAAAATTAAAATTTCAGCTAAGCCACCGCGTGCCGGTGATCAATCAAGAACAAAAGCCAATATTGATAAAGCTAGAAAACTATTGGATTATAATCCTACAACGACTTTAGAAGAAGGGTTGAAGGCACAAATAGAATGGTTCAGAGAAAGTTTTATTAAAAAATAAACTACCCTTTCAAACGTAATAAATAAGCAGCAGCTTCAAATGGTGAGGTTTTATTGGCTTCAATGAGAGCTAATTGCTTTTCTAGTTCCTCTTTAACTTTCGGATTGTTATAAAAATCTCTTTTCAATGTATTTTCTATAGTTTGCAACAGCCAAAATTTATTTTGTTCGGTTCGTTTATGTTGAAAATAACCGTTCTTATTTGTTGACTCCAGATAATCTTCAATTAGTTGCCACACTTTATCAATGCCTTTATTTTCAATAGCTGAACACGTCAATGTTTTGGGTTTCCAGCCACTTTCTTTGGGTGGGTAAAGATGTAAAGCTCTATTGAATTCCGTTTTGGCTAATTTGGCAGCTTTTATATTTTCACCATCAGCTTTGTTTATTACGATGGCATCTGCCATTTCCATAATACCACGTTTTATACCCTGCAGTTCATCTCCAGCGCCGGCTAATTTCAGCAATAAAAAGAAATCGGTCATCGAATGTACGGCGGTTTCACTTTGCCCCACGCCCACGGTTTCTATAATAATAATGTTATAACCGGCTGCTTCGCATAAAATAATAGCTTCTCGAGTTTTCTGAGCCACACCACCTAAGGAATCCCCACTAGCGGAAGGTCTAATAAACGCATTAGGGTCTTTCACTAGCTCTTCCATCCTAGTTTTGTCGCCTAAAATACTGCCTTTGCTCAATGAGCTACTGGGGTCTACCGTGAGTACAGCTACTTTATTCTTTTTTGAAGTCAGTAGTTTTCCAAAACTTTCAATGAAGGTACTCTTTCCAACACCGGGTACGCCGGTAACCCCAATTCGTATCGATTTGTTAGCGTGTGGCAAGCAAGCCTCTATAATTTGACGACCTTGCTTTTGATGTTTTTCTGCGGTACTTTCTATTCGAGTTAGCGCTCGGCTTAAATGGGTTTTATTACCAGATAAAAGCCCTTCGATAATTACTTCGGTAGAAGGGGTTTTATTCTTTTTTAAGCGTTCAGAGGCAAGTGGGTTTAGTCGGGTAGGTTGATCTACCCCTTCTTTTTCTGAAAGTGCTTTACTGTTTTTTTGCTTTTTTGCCATTGCTGAAATTTATGACAATTTTATGAATATCGGTTTTAAAAAGCCACGAAACCATAGTATATTGATTATTATTAAATAAAAAAAATAAAAATGAAAACATTATACAAAGCTACTTCAATAGCTAAAGGAGCAAGAAAAGGACACGTAAAAACCGAAGATGGGCCTATCGATTTGAACCTTTCGGTGCCTAAATCTATGGGCGGTGATGGAGGTGATGGTGCCAACCCAGAACAGTTATTTGGTTGTGCTTACGCAGCGTGTTTTGGAAGTGCCATTGAAGCAATCGCTGAAAAAAAGAAAATAGATGTAAATACAGAAGAAATTTCTGTTACTGCTACTATAGGTATAGGGACTACCGAAAAAGGAAACCTTCAATTAGATGCCACTTTAGACTGTTACATTCCAGGAGTGGATGTAAAAACAGGTGAAGACTTGGTTAATAAAGCACATGAAATCTGTCCTTTTTCAAGAGCTACGCGAGATAACATTACTGTAAACCTTAACTTAATGTTAGACGAATAAAATAAAACCCAACAATAAAAAAATCCCTTTTCGATCGAAAAGGGATTTTTTTTATAAAATTATATCTATATGGCTTTCAAGGGAATGACTCTTCCTTTGTCGTCATCGTCTTTTTTATTATCGTTTTTTTTTGAATCTTCTTCTACCTTTGGGGTTGCTTCAGCTTTTTTAGGCTCTTCAGAAAAATGAGTTTCTTTATGTTGCTCGGCTTGCTTGATATACCATTGCAATTGTTTTTTCTGTTTTTCCAACAGCGCCAAGATGCCTTCTGGCAACTCTTTTCGCTCTAATAATAAATCATATCGCTTAATATTGTTTAAATCCCTAGCAATACATTGATTAAGTATAACAGTCATATTAAACTTTTCTAAAGCTTCTTTTATTTCTTGCCAAGTACGATCAATATTGCCTTTTTCTGAATCTTCCTTAAGGGGTTCAATACCTCGTGAGTGTAGTTCATTAGAAATATCATGGCTCATCCGGTTTCGTTCCGTGGCCATATAGTTCAAAAATCGTTTTAAATGGGTAGCATTAGCGTCTTGCGCTGCATTGTAATACAGCTTTTCAGCTTCAAAACTTGCAACCAATAATCGATTTAATTTATTAAAGTCAGCGTATTTCTTCTTCATATACAGTGATTTATACCAAATTTACTATAAAAGCATCAATTTTACAGGTAAATTTATGTATAAATTAAGCTAAAATATGTTAAGATTTGCAACACTAAGATAAATGTGTCGTCTTTAAACTGAACAGCAACCAAAAAAACCATCAAACTTGTCCAATTCATTACTTGTTGAGCAATGTAAACAGCATAATCGCAAAGCACAATTAGCGCTTTATAAAAAATATTGCGATGGGATGTTTATCATAGCACAACGGTATATGCGAGATGCAGCAGCGGCAGAAGACGCTATGCAAGAAGCGTTTATAAAAGCGTTTCAAAAACTAGAGCAATTTAAAGGGGACGTCACCTTTGGTGCTTGGTTAAAACGGATTGTCATCAATACTTGCTTAGATACCATAAAAGCAAGAAAATTGGAAGTACAATCCTTACAAGAGGAAACATTGCATATTGTACAAGAAAACGATGATTGGAACGTACCGGACCAAACAACAATAGAGGAAGTAAAAGAAGCAATAGCATCGCTAAACGAAAACCATAGAATCGTAGTGCAATTATATTTAATGGAGGGATATGACCATCAAGAAATTTCTGAAATATTAAATATTACAGAAAGTGCATCCCGAACCAATTTGCACCGAGGAAAAAAAGAATTACAAAAACACTTAAAACATTTGCAGTATGGCACAGGATATTAGAAAAATGTTTGAAAATAATCCAAAGGAGAATACCAAAGCTCCTCAAGGACATCAAACTCGTTTTGAAGCGAAATTAAATGAAACGTTTGGAAATTCCGAAGTAAAAGAAAACCAAGGAACCAATTTATTTATGTGGCTTAAAGTAGCCGCCATTGCTATCGTTTTACTGTCAGTAGGAGTTTTTGGCTACCAACAGCTCTCCAAAGAGAACCCTGTTGAGGTAGTTGAGGTTCCTAAGCAAAATACCGAAGCCAATAGCAATGTAGCAAAAATAACATTGGGCGATCTTTCGCCAGATCTTAAAAAGGTTGAAAACTATTATTTAACAGGAATTAATGTACAATTAGCTTCACTTAAAATTAAAGATGAAAATAAAGAGCTGATCGATGGGTATATGCAGCAATTAAGCGAATTAGATAAAGAATACCAACGTCTTACACTAGACCTTAATGAAGCTGGTCCTACCGAAGCGACCATTACTGCATTGATCGATAATTTGCAATTACGTTTGGAATTGCTGTTCAAACTTAAAAACAAATTAAAAGAACTAAAAAATCAAGAAGATGAAACCACAAATATTATTTAAAACGTACGTCACAGTTATTATAGCACTTGTATGTACCACTTTTGGTAATGCACAAGAAGACTATAAAGAAATCTTTAATGTAAAAGAAGATGTTACCGTTTCAGTAAACACAACACATACCAATATCGTTTTTGAAACTTGGAACAAGGATAAAGTAGAGGTAGAAGCTTATATAGATGGTGAAAAACTGTCTAAAGCCGAAAAGCAAGAATTGTTTGACGATTGGGACTTTAGTGTGCTAGGCAATAGCAATAAAGTTGTCATCACCTCAAAAGGTGGTAATAGCTGGAATGGCATGGCGTCTATGCAACATTTAGATGGTATGGAAGGGCTTGACTTTTTAGGCCCTATGATGGAAGAAATGATCGTACCTATGATTAGTAATATGAAAATCCCTAATTTACCCGATGACCTTTTAAAGGATATAGGCAACATAGATTTTGATTATGAAGAATTTATGAAAGATAAGGAAGCCTATATGGAGAAGTTCGAAAAGCAAATGGATAAAAAATTTGGGAAAGATTTCGAAATTAAAATGGAAAAATGGGGCAATGAGTTTGCCGAACAATACAACGAAGAAAGATCAGATAGTATCGCTGCCATTTGGGAGTCCAAAATGGAGCGTTGGGGAGAATCCTTTGGCAAACGTATGGAACAGTGGGGCAAACGTTTTGAAAAAGAATTGGAAGAAAAATACGGTGGTGAAGGTGGCAATTATAGCAAAACAGTACAGACAGACCCATTTGGTAATAAAACCATTATCATTCAAGGAAGTGGATCATCAAAACCTGGAAAATCCAAAAGTAAAGGCGTAAAAACCATTAAAATTAAAATGCCAAAAGGAGCCAAAACCGAGATTGATGTTCGGCATGGTGAAATTGAAATGGCCGATGCCGTGAATGTTAAGGCAACCCTTAACCATTCACCGTTTACAGCAAACAGTATTGATGGGGGGGAGACCCTCATCAATGCTTCTTATGCGCCAGTGGTAGTAAACAATTGGAACAATGGTACGTTATATCTCAAATTTGTTGAAAACTGTAACATAGCCGATGTAAATACTATTAACTTGCAAGCTAACTCAAGTGACGTTTTAATAGGCAATGTAGAAAAAGAAGCCATTTTAGCTGGTTCTTTCGGAAACTTAAAAGTAACACACGTTTCTAACGGATTTAAAAATATTGATATATTGTTAGAAAATACCGATGCGGTGTTGCATATGCCCGATACAGCTTTTTCTTTTTACTTCAACGGAAAAAAATCAACGTTACAATATCCTAAATCATTAGAGTTAAACCGAACTAAAAACTACAACCGTGTATTGGTAAGAGGCTTTAATAAAAACAGTAACGGAAATAAAAACGTTACCGTTAATGCCAATTACAGTAACGTGAAAATTCAATAAAAAAACCATCTGTGAAAATAAAATCACAAATGGTTTTTAACTAAATACAAACTAAAAGAGCTATGCATCCTTGTTTAGTTTTTTTGTAAAATAAAAGCCACAAAAAAGCCCTATTCCTGCCAATAAAAATATAGTCCCTGGATAAGCTACATCTTCATCCACTCCTAAATTATAGTGTAACATAGCAGCTATAAAGATCCCCAAACCAATTCCCATTAATAGTAAGGCCAAATTGATTACAATTACTTTCCAGATAGGTGTTACCCACTTGTTTTTACTATAAAATATAGATGCTTCGGCCCCTTTTTCTATAAGTGCTAATCGCTCTCTGTTCCTAGCTGATATATAGAGGTAATAAATGCCGAAAATAACCCCGAAAATAATTGGTATGATAATAACTTCAGATCCCATAATGTGTTGTTTTAAATTGATGAATATTTGTTCGCTTTCTAATAAGACGTTCCGTTAAAAAGATAGGTTACACTTTTATACTTCTTTTTTTCTGAAACTTTCTGTAACCAATCTATCTTAGTAGGCGTCTTATATGTAAATGAACACAACCAACGACCAGTATTATATTACCCAAACTTTGCAGGGGAATACCCAAGCTTATGCAAATTTGGTGACAAAATATCAAAACTATGTGTTCACTATTTTAATTCGAATGCTTAAAAACAGGGAAGAGGCAGAAGAAGTAGCGCAAGATACCTTTGTAAAAGCCTTTGAAGCGCTATCAACCTTCAGAGGGGAATCAAAATTTTCAAGTTGGTTGTATAGCATAGCGTATCGAAAAGCTTTGGATACCATTCGGAAAAACAAGCGGTTTAAAACAACTAAATGTATTGAAGAGTATGCTAAAATAGACTTTCGTGAAACAGAAAATGCACTGACGTATTTAGAAGATAAAGAACGAAAGGACTTTATTGAAAACTGCATTATGCAATTACCAGAAGACAATGCGGCAATAATAACGCTTTATTATTTTGATGAATTGTCTGTAAAAGAAATAGCAGTAATCACAAAGTTGACCGAGGACAATATTAAAATTAAATTATACCGAAGTAGAAAAAAACTCTTTACCTTGTTAAAAGAGTATATTCAACCGGAAATAGCAAATACCAATGGAAAAGCAATTTAATAACGAAGAAGAATTTACAAAAAATCTTTTTAAGAAAATCGGGACCCAGCAGCCTTCACAAGATTTTGCTTCGCAGGTAATGAAGACGATTGAACTCAAATCGAAACCTCAAGCTGTGTATCAACCGCTTATTTCAAAAAGAGGATGGTGTGTGGTTGGCAGTTGTATTGCCATTAGTGCTGTATGTATATTTTTATTTCCATTGGGTGGTTTTTCAGAAATAAAAATAGATTCATTTAAAGCTATTTTTTCTTTTAAGTATACATTTCCGCAGATAGAGCTTCCAAATATAATGGTGTATGCTATTGCTTTTATAGCTTTGTTTTTAGTAGAAATTCCTTTCTTAAAACGGTTACTGGATAAACCGATATAAAAAACCCCGAAACCAAAGATTCCGGGGTCATCATCAATTAAAAACTATTAACTAAATTCACTAATTTTTGATGATTTTAAAGGTTGTAGATGTATTATTTCCAAATGCTTTTACAAAATATACTCCATTCGAAAGAGATGATACATCTACTGTATTTGCTCCATTAAGGGCTTTGCTCATGATTTCTTGTCCAGTTACGGCAAAAATGGTGACCTTTTCTATTTCAGCTTGTGATGAAATGTTCAATATGTCACGTACCGGGTTAGGGTAGTACGTCATTTCCAATGTTGGGTTTACTGTTTCAGTGCCCAATATAGTTTCGTCTAATTTCAAGACAAATCCAACTCGTTGGTTATTACTGTCTCGTCCGGCACCTACAATAGTGCTCCCATCTGCTGAAATATCCAACGGAAGGGACATTATAATGCCTTGTGTATCGATACCTAATGATTCAGCATAACTGTTTAAATCAGTAACCCCTAATGCTTCTGTCCAGATAAAACCACTTCCAAATAAAGCAGGACCTTGTGGGCGGTAAAAACCAATTACGATACTTCCATCTCCAGATAGGGCGGTTGTACCACCACGCCATCCTGGTTGTAAGGGAGGACCTAAGGTTTCAACTCCTGTGGCTTCGCTCCATCGGTAGGCTTGGAAATTATTGGCAAAATTTCCAAAACCGCCAACCCAAACGCCGTCGTTGGAGATAGAACCAGCTTCTTGAGCCGGATCTCCATTGGGGAAGGAAATAAGTTGTTGCACTCCGTCAACCCAAATAGCGGCTTGTCTAAAGCCAGATTCTAAATCTTGCCAACCCGCTACTATCGAACCATCTTCACTTGCAGCATTAGCCCTGCTGCTTCTGCCTGTTACGGTAGAGCCTAAGTCAACCACTCCGGTTGCTTCAGTCCAAGTGATGGCATGTGCGCCACTACCAGGTAACCAGCCTAAGCCAACGACGGTATTCCCATCGCCGGAAATGCCCCAAGCAGAACTTACTTGACCGTCACTTACGCCGCCAATGCCACCTAAAGGTGTCCATGTTTGTGTAGGTACATCGTACTTGCTCATTTCTTTCAACCCATTGTCCGGGTTTTCATAAGGGCCGACGATAACCAGGCCATCATCAGATATTTTAACATCACCACCTACTCCGGTTCCTGGGGCTAGACCGCCTATTTGCGTAATCCCTCCATCTTCGGTCCAAAATAACACTTGTGAAGTATCGTAACCCGCGGCACTGTCGCCGTTTGCATCTACACCACCCATGGTCGTGCCCGGATAGACAAACAATTCCCCGTCTCCAGGCTCAATGAAATTCTCTATGGCCACATCAAACAATAAGAGGCCACCGGCTTCAGTTCCGTTGGTGCCGGTTGCGTGGATGGCTATGTAATATTCACCACTTGTTGTAGGGGTAAATATTTCTTCGGCTAAATATGCTTGTGATTCAAGGTCATTTCCATCATTGTTGCCAGGGAAATCACCTTGTTGTAAGATGTCACTATACGTTCCCAATACTTCTACGATAGAACCACTGTCCTGAGCATCTGTAATGACCAACTCAAAATTTTCGGATGCGCTTGCATTCCCTAAGTTTAGAGCGTTATAATGTACCGAAACTTGATACTCAGCATCTGCTGCTAACTGTAATTTTTTAGAAAATGCCCAATCATCTTTTGCAGTTTGAGAAACATTATTCGGTATTAATGCAAGGATAGGGTCGTTCGATCCATCACCACTTATATCTACACTGTCGTTAAAAGCCCACTCAGGAACAGTAGCATCTGTATTTTCATACCCCCAACAATCTGGATCACCATTGCTGAAATCTTCAGAATATGGAATCGTAGCAGCCTCAGTACAATCAGGGCCAATAGGTGTGTCGTTAACGGCTACATCAAATATTATTAAAGGCGCACCCTGTTGATTATTTGAACCGGTGGCGTGTATAGCCACGTAATATTCACCACTTGTTGTAGGCGTAAAGCTCTTTTCAGTAAAATAAGCTTGCGATTCTACATCTTGCCCATCGTTGTTACCTGGAAAGATACCTTGTTGAGTAACGCCAATATAGGTTTCTAATACGGTTTGAAACGTTGCACTTGAATTTGGAGCATCCAATACAACCAACTCGAAGTTTTCTTCTGCGATTGCTGTTCCTAAATTCAATGTGTTGTAATGGGCAGAAACATAATACTCGGTCCCTGCTTCCATTTGTATTTTTTCGGTAAAGGCCCAGTCGTCTTTTTGCACATCTTGAATTGAAGGTGGCGTGATTGACAATAATGGGTCATTGGTGCCATCACCATCAATGTCTACCCCGTCATTATACATCCACTCTGGACCAAAACCGTCTGTATTTTCATACGCCCAACACGCTGGGTCACCATTTTCGAAATCTTCGGAATAAGGTACTGTTACCGCATCGCAAACCAAAGGTGCTTCTTCTACGCTGGTACTGAAGACCATAAACACTCCAGAGTCATTTCCAGAGGCGCCAAGTGCGTGAACTGCCACATAATATTCACCCGAAGTGGTCGGTGTGAAGTTTTCTTGTGCGGTGTATGCATTTTCCAGAACATTGTCTCCGGCACTACCAGGGAAGGATCCCTGTTGTAAAATATCGTTATAAGTTCCAATTACTTCACTAAAAGTAGCCGTGGAGTTTGGCGCATCTGTTATAACAAGTTCAAAGTTTTCGTTAGCGATTGCATTCCCTAAACCTAAAGAATTATAATCAACCGAGATTTGATATGCTGTTCCAGCTTCTAATTGAAGTTTTTGGGTAAAGGCCCAATCGTCTTTGTCTCTATTGGAAACATTAGCTGGAATAAGCCCTACAAAAGGATCGTTTGTGCCATCACCTGTTAGGTCTATGCCATTATTATAGGCCCACTGTGGAGCTGCAGCATCGGCATTTTCATATTCCCAGCAAGCAGGTTCACCGTTGCTAAAATCTTCTAAGTAGGGCAGGGTAGCCGCTACGGTACAGTCTTGTGAATAAATTGAACCAATACTTGCCATGCAAAGTATTAGTAATACGAGTATTTTTTTCATCATTATAAAGGTTTGATTTTGCTGCTAATGTAGAAAAAGATACTGCTCTGTTCGGTTAATGAACGGTTAACGGAGAAAGTTTTACGGTAATACGAGCCCTATTAAGAAGAAATTTAAAGTAATTTTTATGTAAAGAGAAAAGCGGCTATTTTATTCGTTTCCTTACAAAAACAGCGACAATAGCTGCCGTGACAATGCCAAACCCCAATGCGCCAAATGCCGATTGCCACATGTAATTGGTGATATTAAAATAGTCGTTTGCTTTGGTACGGGTCATCAAATCATTGGTGACGGAATATTCAATAACTGTTTTAAAATATTCGGGGGTAATGTAGTTATGGGTTATATATTGAGCAATAGGGGAAAGTAAGGCTACAAAAAGAGTCAAGATTACACCTGAAATAAAACCCTGTAGCCAGGTTATTTTTTTATTATACACCCGTCTTCTTTTCTCGCGAACTGCCAATAAGTAGATAAAAATAGCAAAGGGGGCAAATAGCATGGTTAACCACCAGTGATCTGCTATTTCTTCTTCGTGCCAACCCAATGTTTTTTCGAGTAGCATCCAAGAAAGAAGGGTTATCATAAAAATGATGGCCCACTTAAGTTCGATATATATCTTATTCATCTTCAAAATTTGATGCAACCAAAGATACCCAAAAAAAGAAGAGGGCGTCTAAAAAGTAAATTGTGCTGTCAAACTGAGCCCTTCGGCTTCTCTCAGGATAAACTAAAGTCGAAGTTTTTAACTGATTGATTGTCAATCAAGGTTTCGACTGCGCTCAACCTGACAAAGTTGATTTCTTTACTTTTTAGACACCCTCTTCATTTCGTTTATTATTTAAACTCATCAACTCATCCCCTTTTTCACCTACGCATCGGTAAGTACCCATTCGCCTTTATCCAATAAAGGAATGGCTTGCTTGTACTTTAACGTTTTGTTTTCCCCGCTCATCACATTTTTGATGGTTACTTTGTCGTTACGACCAATTTTTGGTTTATCACGGACAATAGTCTCGGTCACTTGCTGTTGCTGGCGTTGGGTGTTGCCGGCAGCACGTGATTGTGCAGAGCGTTCATCTAAATTCTGAATTTCTTCTTTCTCCTCGTTCAGTTTTTCCTTTTTACGGGTTTGTCTGGCCTCGCGAATCTGCTCTTGATTTTCTTGTGGCAATTCTCCTTTAAATAAGAAGGAAATTACCTCTCTATTCACCTTATCAATCATTACTTTAAACAGCTCAAAAGCTTCAAACTTATAGATTAATAGTGGGTCTTTTTGCTCGTGAACCGCTAGTTGAACCGATTGTTTCAGTTCATCCATTTTACGTAAGTGTGTTTTCCAAGAATCGTCAATAATGGCAAGGGTAATGTTTTTTTCAAAATCCTGTACCAATTGTTTCCCTTCGGTCTCGTATGCTTTTTCAAGATCGGTCGCTACATTTAGCGTCTTTACGCCATCGGTAAACGGAACCAAAATACGTTTGTATTGATCTTTGTGGTTTTCGTATACATTTTTAATTACTGGATAGGCCATTTCTGCATTGCGCAACATTTTTTCTTGGTAATGCTGGTAAGCGGCTTTATACACTTTTCCCGCAATGGCCATAGTATCCATTTTTTCAAATTCCTTTTCAGAAATAGGAGAACTCATAGAGAAATAACGGATTAGTTCAAACTCGAAGTTTTTATAATCCTGAGCCATTTTATTGCTTTCTGAAATAGCTTCCGAAGTTTCAAAAATCATATTGGCAATGTCCACACGTAGGCGTTCTCCAAATAATGCGTGATAACGACGTTTGTAGATTACTTCTCGTTGCGCGTTCATTACATCATCATATTCCAGCAAACGCTTTCTAATTCCGAAGTTGTTTTCCTCTACTTTTTTCTGTGCGCGCTCAATAGACTTAGAGATCATGGAATGCTGAATCACTTCGCCTTCTTCCAGTCCCATACGGTCCATCATTTTGGCAATACGCTCACTACCAAACAGACGCATTAAGTTATCTTCTAACGATACGTAAAACTGAGAACTACCTGGGTCTCCTTGTCGTCCACTACGTCCACGTAGCTGTCTATCAACACGACGGCTATCGTGGCGTTCGGTACCTACAATTGCAAGACCACCAGCTTCTTTTACTTCTTTGCTCAGTTTAATATCGGTACCACGACCTGCCATGTTGGTGGCGATGGTTACCATTCCGCTTTTACCGGCTTCAGCAACGATGTCGGCTTCTTTTTTGTGCATTTTCGCATTCAATACATTATGCGAAATGTTACGAATGCTCAACATTCGGCTTAATAATTCTGAAATTTCTACCGAAGTAGTACCAATCAATACCGGACGACCCGCTTTTGAAAGATTGGTTACCTCCTCAATTACGGCATTGTATTTTTCACGTTTGGTTTTGTAGATTTTATCTTCCCGGTCGTGACGGGCGATAGGTCGGTTGGTTGGTATTTCAACCACATCTAATTTGTATATTTCCCAAAGCTCACCTGCTTCTGTTACTGCTGTACCCGTCATACCAGATAGCTTACGGTACATACGGAAATAGTTTTGAAGCGTAATGGTTGCAAAGGTTTGCGTAGCCGCTTCAATTTTTACATCTTCCTTGGCTTCAATCGCTTGGTGCAAGCCATCGCTGTAACGACGCCCGTCCATAATACGTCCGGTCTGCTCGTCCACGATCATTACTTTGTTATCCATTACTACATACTCTGTATCTTTCTCAAACAGGGCGTATGCTTTCAATAATTGGTTAAGGGTGTGGATACGTTCACTTTTAATTCCGAAGTCACGGAACAGCTCTTCTTTTAGCTCTGCTTCTTCCTCTGTAGGAAGTTCTTTTGCTTCAATTTTAGCGATTTCGGTTCCCATTTCAGGCATCACAAAGAAATCTGGATTGTCTTCACCCGAAAGGTATTCTACTCCTTTATCACTTAATTCTATTTGGTTGTTCTTTTCATCAATTACAAAATACAGCGCTTCATCTACCTTTGGCATTTCGCGGTTGTTATCTTGCATGTAATGATTTTCAGTTTTCTGAAGCAATTGACGGATGCCGTCTTCAGATAGAAACTTAATCAGTGCTTTGTTTTTAGGCAATCCACGGAACACACGAAGCAATTGAAAACCACCTTCTTTTGTATCTCCTTCTTTAATCAATTTTTTAGCTTCGGCCAAGACACCGGTTAAATATTTACGCTGGACATTAACGATATCCTGAACTTTCGGCTTTAATTCGTTAAACTCGTGACGATCGCCTTCTGGAACAGGTCCAGAGATAATTAAAGGCGTACGGGCATCATCGATCAATACCGAATCCACCTCATCGACAATGGCATAGTGGTGTGGGCGTTGTACCAAATCTTTTGGGTCGTGCGCCATATTATCACGCAAGTAATCAAAACCAAATTCGTTATTGGTACCGTAGGTAATGTCTGCGTTGTAGGCTTTTCTACGTTCTTCACTATTGGGGCGGTGGTAATCAATACAGTCCACGCTCAAACCGTGAAACTCAAAAATAGGGGCCATCCACGCACTATCTCGTTTTGCCAAGTAGTCGTTTACGGTTACAAGGTGTACACCATTACCCGCCAAGGCGTTTAAGTACATAGGGAGGGTTGCAACAAGGGTTTTACCTTCCCCCGTTTGCATCTCGGCTACTTTTCCTTGGTGCATAGCAACACCACCTATAAGTTGTACGTCGTAATGAACCATATCCCAGGTTACTTCCTTTCCGGCAGCATCCCAAGAGTTTTGCCAAGTGGCTTGATCGCCATCTAACGTAACATAATCTTTGGTGGCAGAAATTTCCCTGTCAAAAGCAGAGGCAGTAACAGTTAAGGTTTCATTATCTTTAAAGCGTTTGGCAGTCTCTTTTACGACGGCAAAAGCTTCTGGCAGTATTTCTTCTAGCGTAGCCTTTTCAACTTCATAGCGGTCGTCTTTCAACGCATCTATTTGGTTGTAGATTTCTTCCTTTTTATCGATATCTTCTTCAGCTTCGGCATCAATCCTTAGTTGATCAATCTGCTGCTGTATTTCTTTTTGATCTTCTTTAATCTTAGCACGAAATGTATCAGACTTTGCCCGTAATTCGTCCAACGATAAATTGGACATGGCAGCTTCGTGTTCTTTTATTTTATCAACATACGGTTGAATTTCACTAATGTCTTTTTTGGATTTATCTCCAACAAAGACTTTTAAAATATTATCTAATATTCCCATGGGTTATTGGTGTGTTTTATACTCAAAAATGGTGCAGGCAAGAAGCCGTATTGGCACATACAAAAAAACTGCAAAAAAATAAGGTAACCAAGAGGATGGTTTGTTTTATTTGTTGCCATAACGATTTTGTTTTGAGCAAAAAAAAAGTCTCTATTTTGTATAGAGACTTTTTAATTAGTATTTCAGTTATTGTTGTAACGTAGCATTATTATGCTGTTATTAATATTCATCTTCATTCCACAGATAATCTTCATCTGTGGGGTAGTCCGGCCAAATTTCTTCAATAGAATCGTATGAGTCGCCTTCATCTTCAATAGCCTGTAGGTTTTCCACTACTTCTAATGGAGCTCCTGTTCTAATGGCGTAATCTATCAATTCGTCTTTCGTTGCCGGCCAGGGCGCATCGCTTAAATAGGATGCAAGTTCTAAAGTCCAATACATAGCACTTTGTGTTTTATAATTTCTGCAAAAATAATTTTTTCGATTAAAAAGTCAAGAAAAATCGCAATTATTTATGCTATATTTTAAAGAACGTTTTTAAATCGCTGATTTATAATATATTAAATTTTATGAGAAAACCTTATAATTTCTCCGGAATCCATTTAACTTCCTCAGCTTGCAGGTCATGGGTCAATTTCCGTGCCAGTACAAACAGATAGTCAGATAGACGGTTTAAGTATATTAAAACACGTTCGTCAATAGGTTCTTCATGGTGCAACAACGTAGCCAAACGTTCGGCGCGACGGCAAACACAGCGGGCTATGTGACAATATGACACAGTAGTGTGGCCGCCGGGTAACACAAAATGTGTCATTGGAGGGAGGTCGTCGTTCATACGGTCTATTTCAGTTTCCAGCCGTTCTATGTTTTCTTCGTTTATTTTTGGAATGTTTAAACGTTCTTTTCCGCTTTTCAACATCGCTTTTTCGGGATCGGTCGCTAACATAGACCCTAAAGTAAACAATCGATCTTGTATGTGAATTAAAATTTCCTTGGAGCGTGCATCAATTTCTTGATCGCGAATAAGCCCAATATGCGAGTTTAATTCGTCCACAGTTCCGTAACTGTCTATGCGGATATGGTATTTAGGCACTCGTGTGCCGCCAAAAAGAGCTGTAGTGCCTTTATCGCCTGTTTTTGTGTATATTTTCATTGTTTTTTATTTCTGAAGAACTATAAGGTTGTCTTATTCTTTATCTTCTTTATGTTTTTTCTTTTCAAAATATTCATTCCTAAAATTTCTGCGTCGTCGTTTACGCAATGCATTTGTGTTTCGTTTGTTCCAAAAATAAAGGAGTAACAGCAACAAAATACCGCCTACAACTAACACGATAGGATTTGAAAAAAAAGATGTTTCCATAATGTGTGAAGATACAGAGCCGTGGAGCAAATTCCAAGGAAAATAAAGTAAAATAGACACTAGAATATAGAATAGAGAGGACAGGTTAAAGGGAATAGAACAGAGGGATTCCTCAGTCGTGGCCTCCTTCGGAATGACACATGGGATTGTCATTCTGAATGTAGCGTAGCGAAGTGAAGAATCTCTCATCCAAATAACAAAACATCAAACTATCCAATCAACAAAGGAAAAGATTCCTCAGTCGTGCCTCCTTCGGAATGACAGGTTCAGCTTGCAGTGTTCAGCAGGCAGGTGGTCTCGATACACTTCCTCGTGCCTCGGAAGCACTCGACCTGACGGGGTTTAGTTGGCAGTTCGCAGTCGTGGCCTTCTTCGGAATGACACATGGGATTGTCATTCTGAATGCAGCGTAGCGAAGTGAAGAATCTCTCATCCAAATAACAAAACATCAAACT
>DEQW01000003.1:146331-146823 GCA_002360635.1 Flavobacteriaceae bacterium UBA3356
AATGACAGGTTCAGTTTGCAGTGTTCAGTAGGCAGTTGGTCTCGATACACTTCGACAGGCTCAGTGCAACGCACTCGCTGCGTTCCTTGCGAGCACTCGACCTGACGGGGTCTCGATACAAATGGTAATCTCTTCCAGCGTTTACCGTTCACTCGAACTGACGAGTAGTAGTGTTCAGTTTGCAGTTGGGGCTTGGTTTCTTTGTTGAAATGAGGGTTGATAAAATTTGTAGGAAAAAAGAACTTAATTCTTACAAAACAATGAACTATCTATGGGGTATCTATGGCGTATCTATGAGTGAGCTATGAGTTGATTAGTTGGTGAGGTAGATGGTTTTACAACTGTCCTACTTCGATAAACTCATTATAAAGCCTTGCGTGGATTTTAGGGGTGTTTTATCCAGATGATTATGGAATGGACATTAGATTGTCATTCTGAATGCAGCGTAGCGAAGTGAAGAATCTCTGCTTCCAAATAACAAAACATCAAACT
>DEQW01000003.1:146965-647362 GCA_002360635.1 Flavobacteriaceae bacterium UBA3356
AATGACAGGTTCAGTTTGCAGTGACAGTTGGTCTCGATACACTCCCTCGTGCCTCGGGAGCACTCGACCTGACGGGGTTTAGTTGGCAGTTCGCAGTCGTGCCTTCTTCGGAATGACAGGTTTAGTTTGCAGTGTTCAGGAGGCAGTTGGTCTCGATACACTTCGACAGGCTCAGTGCAACGCACTCGCTGCGTTCCTTGCGAGCACTCGACCTGACAAGTAATCGTGTTTAGTTGGTGGAGGGTCTCGATACACTCCCTCGTGCCTTGGGAGCACTCGACCTGACGGGGTCTCGATACACTCCCTTGTGCCTCGGAAGCACTCGACCTGACGGGGTCTCGATACTATTTAGTTTGCCTTACAGGCACCCTAGATCACTCGAACTGACAATAGGCTTATATTGGTAGTTAAAAAAGGAATCATTATTTTCACCACTAACCACTAACCACTTCCTTCCTCGTGTCGCTTTCTACCATTCCGTCGCGTAGTCGGATGATACGGTGTGCGTTTTCAGCAATGTCTTCTTCGTGGGTAACAAGAATTACGGTGTTTCCCGCTTGGTGAATGGCATTGAAAAGGTTCATGATTTCCAATGAAGTTTTAGAATCCAGGTTTCCAGTAGGTTCATCGGCTAGGATAATCGAAGGTTTGTTGACTAAGGCCCGACCTACAGCAACCCGTTGGCGTTGTCCTCCCGAAAGCTGATTGGGTTTATGGTCCATACGGTCTGCCAATCCTACATTGGTCAATACTTCTGCAGCTCTTTCAGCGCGGGCTGCTTTGGAAGCGCCAGCGTAAATCATGGGCAAAGCAACATTATCTAAAGCGGTGGTTCGGGGCAATAAATTAAACGTTTGAAACACGAAACCAATTTCCTTGTTTCGAATTTCGGCCAGTTCATCATCGGTAAGGTTGCTAACGTCAACCCCATTAAGCTCATAGGTACCTGAAGTAGGGGTGTCTAAACACCCTAACAAGTTCATCAATGTAGACTTTCCTGATCCCGAAGGCCCCATTAAAGCAACATATTCCCCTTTTTTAATATCTAGGTCGATTCCTTTCAGCACTTTTACAATTTCTTGTCCCAAAGGGAAATCGCGTGTGATGTTTCGTATTTTAATAAGTGAATCCATGTTTGTGTTTTTATTAATGAAATTATCCAAGACCCTACTTTGGGTTTTAGTATATTTTTTCATAGTCTATGAATCAAGACTGTTTGAACCACGAATCACGACAAAATCGAAAAGCTTGTTAATTATGGTCGTTTTGATTTTTAGTTCGTGTAGTTCCGATAACCATCGGGACGGTTTTTATTCCAATGACCCAATTACTGAACTTGTCTAGCCTTTACTTCCTTCATAAGACGCAAAGGTAACACAGATGTTACAAACGGATGGAAAAATGTTGTTTTCGTTGTTCTTTTCTGAAGAAAATCAACCCCCATTGAAAGGTATCGATACTGACAGTGACTTTTGGATGTTTTAGAATTTCTTGCCAAGCTTCGGTCATGGATGGGTTCCAATAAATATCATCAAATACTAAAACGGAATCATTGTGAATTTTTTTTAGTAATTGATTAAAGTATGCTACCGTATGTTCTTTGTTATGATTTCCGTCAATAAAGACAAAGTCGTATGTTTCTGAAGTATTTTCTTTGAAAAACCTATCAAACGATTGATTGAAGGTTTTAATATTTTGAAGTTTATTTTTAGTAAAGTAGTTGCTTGCTTTTTTTAGTGTGTTTGGGCAACCTTCCACCGTTTTTACACTTGCGTTAGGGTTTCCCAAAGCCATTGCAGTAGTTGCCATCCCCAAGGAAGTGCCCAGTTCTACTATAGAATTAGGTTGAAAATACTGAACCAACCTGAACAATAACCGCTGCCTTTTTTTGGTAACCCCGGCGTGTTTAGCAATGTCAGCCACTTTCCTGTTATTGGTTTTAAATACCCTAGAACCAGCGCCAAAATCGGTCACTTCTATTTTTTCTGAATCTGCAAGCAATGTTTCTCGATGATTATTCAATGCGTTATAAGCATCGTACTTTTTTTTATCATAAAAACATTGGGTAAGCAATTGGTACACAAAAGGCGAGTGCACCCCATGCTGATTGGTAGCACGAAGTAAAAAAGAAAGGTATGACAGTATTTGGTGTTTCATTTTTTATTGATTGTTTCTTTTGGGGACTTTAGAGGAGTACAATCGGTTGTTTCGATACTGGACGATGAGATTCCTCAGTCGTGCCCTCTTTCGGAATGACAAGGAAACTGTCATTCTGAACATAGCGTAGCGGAGTGAAGAATCTCACCTTCATCCTTTAGCATCCGTTACCCATCATGGATTAATCATCCTTATTCTATTTTCTCCGATAACTCAAACCACCGCATCTCTTTTTCTTCAATGGCATCGATGAGTTCTTGCAATTTTAACGATTGTTTGTCAATTTCTTCGCCGTCCCAATTTTCGGTAGCGAATTTATTTTGCAAGGCTTCTTTCTCCTTTTCGAGTTTGGCAATTTCTTTTTCTAGATTTCTATGTTCTTTTTGTTCGTGATAACTTAATTTGGCTTTGGTAGTATCTTTCTTCCAATCAGTTTTTGTAGTATCTACAGTTTCAGCTTTAGGCTCATTTTTAGGTTTGCTGTCTTCGTAGGTTCTGTAATCACTATAATTTCCGGGGAAATCTTGTATTTCGCCTTCTCCTTTAAAAACAAATAAATGATCTACAATTTTATCCATAAAATACCGGTCGTGCGATACTACGATTAAACAGCCTGGAAAATCCAGTAAAAAACTTTCCAGCACATTTAGTGTTACAATATCAAGGTCGTTAGTAGGCTCATCGAGTATTAAAAAGTTGGGGTTTCTAATAAGTACGGTGCATAAATACAGCCGTTTTCGTTCCCCACCACTTAATTTATCTACAAAGTCGTATTGTTTTTTTCGGTCAAAAAGAAAACGCTCCAATAATTGTTGAGCTGAAATTTGTCGTCCTTTTTTAAGTGGAATGTAATCGCCAAACTCGCGAACCACATCAATCACTTTTTGTCCTTCTTTTATCTTGATGCCTTTTTGGGTGTAATAACCAAACTTAACTGTTTCCCCGATGACCACCTTCCCAGTGTCTGGCTCTTGTTTGCCGGTAAGGATGTTTAAAAAAGTAGATTTTCCTGTTCCGTTTTTGCCAATTATCCCGACGCGTTCCCCGCGAAGAAAGTTGTATTCAAAATTGGTAAACAACTCTTTATCATCATAAGCTTTCGAAATGTTATGCAATTCTACCACCTTAGTGCCCAAGCGTTCCATGTTGAGTTCTAATTGTACTTCGTGATCATTTCGGCGTTTGCTGGCACGTGATTTTATTTCGTGAAAATCTTCAATACGCGATTTACTTTTTGTAGTGCGGGCTTTTGGTTGGCGACGCATCCAGTCCAATTCTTTTTTGTAGAGTTGCTTGGCTTTCTCGGTTTCGGTGGCTTGGTTTTCTATGCGGGCATCGCGTTTTTCTAAGTAATAACTGTAATTACCTTTATAGCTATAAAGGTTGCCTTCGTCCAGTTCTATTATTTCATTACACACCCGTTCCAGAAAATAACGGTCGTGCGTCACCATAAAAAGGGTAAAATTTTCTTTTGCAAAAAGATCCTCCAGCCACTCAATCATTTCAAGGTCCAAGTGGTTGGTAGGTTCATCCATTACTAATAAATCAGGATTAGTCAATAGTGCAATGGCTAATGCCAATCGCTTTTTTTGTCCACCACTTAACGAAGCGACCTTTTGGTTCAGGTCGTCCAGTTTTAATTTAGATAGAATTTGTTTGTATTTTGTTTCAAAATCCCAAGCATTTTGGGCATCCATTGCATCGAAAGCTGCTTGATATGCTTCGGTGTCTTCTGGGTTTTCCAAGGCTCGTTCATACTTAGAAATAGTATGAAGAATAGGGTTATCTGATGCTAATATGGTTTCTTCAATAGTAAGCTTGGAATCCAAATTAGGCTCTTGGGAAAGAAACGATACTTTCAAGTTTTTACGATATACGACTTCTCCAGTATCGGGAACATCAGCTCCAGATAGGATATTTAATAAAGAAGTTTTTCCGGTTCCGTTTTTTGCGACAAATCCAATTTTTTGTCCTTGATTGATTCCGAAGGAAAGATCTGTAAAGAGAATACGTTCTCCGTATGATTTCGATATGTTTTCTACTGAAAGGTAATTCACGTGACAACTTTTTGCAAAATAAAGGGATTTTGGTAAGATGTCTTACGGTTTACAGCATTTCTTTTTTATTGTGGGATAGTTTTCAGTTGTGAGTAGTGAGTAGTGAGTAGTGAGTAGTGGGTTGTGGGTAGTGAGTTGTGGGTAGTGAGTTGTGGGTTTGAGATGCTGAAACAAGTATAACAAGACAATGCTATGTTTGTGCCCTTGAAGGGTTTTATGGTGTCTTGCTGGTTAGGCTTATATAAAATGACCTCCCCGTGCCCCCCTCAAGGGGGGGATCTTTTTTATTGTCCCACTTCGGCAGGATCAACACAATGCCTCAAGGGGGAAATTTTTTTATTGTCCCCTCGAGGGGACTTTAGGCGTGTTTTCGTCAGCTGTTGTGGAATAACACCCCCTGTAGCCCCCCTCAAGGGGGATTTATTTTTATTGTCCCACTTCGGTAAACTTAGCATAATGTATCAAGGGGGTAATTATCCGTGCTTCCCTTGTCATTCTGAACGCAGTGCAGCGGAGTGAAGAATCTCTTTTCGATTACAACAATGGATTCCTCAGTCGTGACCTCCTTCAGAATGACAAGTTCAATATGAAGTTGGCAATATTGGTTTTTAATAGGGTCTCGATACACACCCTCGTGCCTCGGGAGCACTCGACCTGACGAGTAGCAGTTTTCGGTTTTCGGTTGTCAGTTCGAGTGATTTGGCATGCCGGTACGGCAAGCTAAATAGCCTGTGCTGAGCCTGTCGAAGTATATCGAGAACGCTATTTGCATTTCCGGAACTTTAGAAGGGCTCGGTACAAATGTTAAGCCTGCTGTCGCGTCTTCACATTCACTCGACCTGACAGTGGTACGGTCAGTTTTTTTACCCACTTCCAATGAAATATATTTTATTATTACAATCGTTGCGTTATATTTGTCGTGCAACAAGCCTGCAAACTATGAAATCTACGTACCTGATCTTTCTGTTGATCCTTACTGTATGTGTCTCTTCCTGTGTTTCTACCAAACAATTAACGTATTTGCAAGAAGATGGGGTAGTAGCCGATAGCTTGATCCCGATTCAAAAAGAACAAGAACCATATCGGTTGCATGTGAACGATTTGTTGAGTATTCGGGTAAAGGCAATTGATCAGGAAACCGTGGGGATTTTTAACCCAATAAACGATGCCAATCCTAATGCTACTGGGGAAGAGCGTTTGTATTATGATGGGTTTGTGGTGGATCGACATGGAAGTATTCGAGTACCCAATTTAGGTGAGGTAGACGTTTTGGGCTTAACCGTGGAAGAAGTACGTGAAAAAATAGAGAAGCGGTTATTGGAAGATTTCTTTAAGGCCGAAGCCAATATTTTTGTCACCGTAAAACTCGCCGGCATCCGCTACACCATCAATGGCGAAATTGGCAGTCCGGGCTCCAATATTATCTATCGGGATGAGGTGAGTATTATGGAAGCCATTGCCAATAGTGGGGATATAACCGTTACGGGTGACCGAGAGAACGTGGTGATTATACGACAGTATCCCTTAGGGCAGAAGGTGCACCATATCGATTTAACAAGCATCGATGCCATGAATTCGCCTTATTATTACGTGCAGCCCAACGATCTTATTTTAATTAATCCGTTACCACAAAAATCCTTGGGTACTGGAACTACAGGCTTACAATCTTTTACTACCATACTCTCTGTTTTCACTGCGTTAACAACCACTATTTTATTATTTACACGTTTATAATGAGTGAAGAAATAGACATACAAGACAACCATTCTATTTTTGACTTTAAAGGCTTTCTTTTTAAGCTACTGAGCTATTGGCCCTTGTTTGCAGTGAGTTTAGTAATAGCCTTCGGTATTGCGTACTATATAAATGTTCGTAAACTGCCCGTCTATCAAATGGATACCATGATCTCCATTAAGGATGACCAAAACCCCTTTTTTACCAGTAATACGAGCCTTACGTTTAATTGGGGGGGCACGACCGATAAAGTAAATACGGCTATCATTAACTTAAAGTCCCGCTCGCATAACGAAGCGGTGGTCGAGCGCCTTCAGTACTATGTCAATTACTTAAAAGACGGGGAGTACCAACAGGTAGATGCGTATAAAAAAGCACCGTTTTTAGTAGAAGCAGATACCAGTGCCTATCAAGTATTAGGAAAACAATTTAAAATCACCTTTAAAGATTCGGTCACCTATACCTTGGAAACTGATTTTGTAGCCAAAAATTATACGCTACAAAATTACCATACCAAAGAAAAAAAAGGACAATACTTAGAAGCACAAGCGTTCCAGAAAGAATATAAGTTAGGAGAGAAGATTAAACTCCCCTTCCTAACGGCAACACTGGTTCCATTCGAAGAAGTAGGCGTTGTGCCCAATACCCCCTACTACATCAGTTTTTCCAACTTTGATGGGAGGGTGAAAAAGTACCTCAATATGAACATACGGCCTGAGTCGTCGGGTTCGTCTGTACTGCGCTTACGCTTAAATGGATTGAATAAAGCAAAACTGGTGGATTACTTAAATACCTCGGTACAGGTGTTAAGTGAGAATATGTTGGAGCGTAAAAACCTTTTTGCTACCAAAACCATTCGATTTATAGATAGTAGTCTTACTGAGAAATCAAGAGAGCTAGGTAATGTAGAGGATGAATTGAATACTTTCCGCAATAGAAACGAGATATTTGATCTGGAATCAGAAGGACAAGAGTTGAGTGGTAAACTTAATACCTTAGACCTTCGTAAGGAAGCGATTGATCAGGAAATTAATTACTACAACACCTTAGAAGATTATTTAACCACGCGAACCGATTACCGGAATGTGCCTGCCCCGTCGGTAGCGGGTATTTCCGAAGCAAGCATTGTCGCAGGCGTGGGGCGAATCATCACCTTAGCAGAAGAACGCAATAAATTACAGTATTCGTATAAGGAAGGGGCTCCCGTTTTTGATGATATTGACCGCAGGATTGATGCCGTGAAACGGGTGTTATTAGAGAACATTCGCTCTTCAAAAGAGCTTAAAAATCAAGAGCTGGCAACCATCAACAGCAACATCACCCAATATGAAGGGGAAATTCGGGGTTTGCCCAAAGAACAACAAGAACTATTAAAAATTGAACGGCGCTATAATTTAAGCCAAGGGAGTTACAATTTATTTTTATCCAAACGCAGTGAGGCAGGGTTGGTGAAAGCAGCCAATGTAAGCGATGTATTGGTGGTTGATAAAGCCAAAGATACGGGTGGCGGACAAATAGGACCCAATACCCAGCTCAATTATATGATGGCACTCCTCTTTGGTTTTGTCGTTCCTTTTTTATTTGTTTTTGTCAAAAGCTTTTTTGATAACAGAATTAAAACAGTAAAGGACATAGAGCGTGTATCTACCATTCCAATATTGGGGGTCATAGGAAAGAGCTTTTTGGAAAATAACTTAGCGGTCCTCACCAAACCAAAATCAGCCGTAGCAGAGTCATTTAGGGCCATCCGTTCCAGTTTGCAGTTTATATATAAAAAGCAAGGGGTAACCGGTGCCAAAACGGTGTTGGTCACTTCTTCTGTAAGTGGGGAAGGGAAGACCTTTACCTCTATTAATATTGCTTCGGTTTTTGCCTTAAGTGAAAAGAAAACCGTGTTGTTGGGTTTAGACTTGCGTCGCCCAAAGATTTTTGATGATTTTGAAATTAACAACAAAGTGGGGATTGTCAACTATTTAATAGGAGATGCCACGACGCAAGAGATCATTCAAAAGACAAAGGTGGAACATTTAGACGTGATTACCTCCGGACCTATTCCGCCCAACCCATCGGAGTTGTTAATGGGTTATTCTATGCAGCAGCTCATGGAAGATTTAAAGAAAGAATACGATTATATTATTTTGGATACGCCCCCCCTTGGTTTGGTTGCCGATTCCTTAGAATTGGTAAAATATGCCGATGCGACTATTTATATGGCGCGTCAAAATTACACCAAGAAAGGGATGTTTGGGATGGTAAACGAAAAATATCGTTCTGGAGAGATTAAAAATATAAGTATTGTGCTTAACTACTTCCAGGAAAAAGCAAAATATGGCTATGGCTATGGGTACGGTTATGGGTATGGTGGTTATGGCTATGGTAAATACAGTAATGGCTATCATGACAATGCCAAAAAACCATCCTTGTGGCAACGGATTAAAAGGCGGTTTCGTAGCTAGTGTTTAGTTTTCGGTTTGCAGTGGAAATTCTCGGTTTTGAGTTCTCGGTTGTCAGTTCGAGTTTTTTTCAAAGAAGCAGTAGCAGCTTTGAAAAAAGTATCGAGAACAGTTTGGGTATAAAATAAGTTTAAAATAGGTCTCGATACACTTCTTCGTAACCTCCTTCGGAATGACAAGGGACGTGCCTCCTTCGGAATGACACGGGATTGTCATTCTGAGCATAGCACAGCGGAGCAAAAATGTCATTCTGAACGCAGTGCAACGAAGTGAAGAATCTCTTATGTTTCATTATCTTCATAGTATGAAAACCAAAGGAACTCATAATTACTTTGTTTATATATTGACAAATAAAAACAAAACCGTGTTATATACCGGCGTGACAAATAATTTAAAACAGCGATTATATTACCATAACAATCCACTTCCATTTTCAAAAAGTTTTACAGCCAAATACAAATGCTTTTACTTAATCTATTTTGAACAGTTTTATGAAATTGATACTGCTATTAAAAGAGAAAAACAAATCAAGGGGTATCGAAGAGAGAAAAAGGAAGCTTTAATTTCAGGGTTTAATGCGAATTGGGAGTTCTTAAATGATACGGTGTAAAGATTCCTCGTCATACCTCCATCGGAATGACACCGGATTGTCATTCTGAACGCAGTGCAACGAAGCCAACTGTCATTCTGAACGCAGCGTAGCGAAGTGAAGAATCTTTTTTCCTCCCAACAGTACATTCCTCAGTCGTGCCTCCTTCGGAAAGACACGGGATTGTCATTCTGAGCGCAGCGTAGCGAAGTGAAGAATCTCTTTTCATCATAATATCTAATTTCACACTTCTGTCATACAGCTTCTAATAATTTAAAATTCCAACGATCCAACAAACTAATAATCCAACAATCTAAAAATCTAATAATCTAACCGTCCAAAAAAGAGAATTAGTATATTAGCCACTTCAAATAAAATTTGATTAGTATCAAAATAAAATGGAGCTGAAGACCAAAGTATATCAAAAAGAGAACAACCTCCACATAGGGCGCTTGTTAAAAGAGAGCCTGAGTGATATGATCAGTTCTCGGTTTTTAGCGCGGCAGTTGGCGGTGCGCGATATAAAAGCACAATACCGGCAATCGTATTTAGGGATTATTTGGGCGTTTATAACGCCATTAACAACTGCTTTTGTTTGGATTTTCTTAAACAGTTCCGGTACGGTGCGACTTTCCGATACCGGAGTACCGTACCCAGTGTACGCCTTTTCGGGAACACTATTATGGTCCATCATAACAGAAGCTATTAACTCACCTATGGCAAGTACCAGTGGGGCTAAATCTATATTATCCAAAATCAATTTCCCAAAGGAAGCGTTACTGGTTTCCGGTGTCTATAAGTTATTGTTTAACAGTTCCATCAAGATAGCTTTGTTGGTCGTGTTTGTATTTTTCTATGGTATCGGGTTTCATTGGAGTCTGTTATTATTTCCGTTGGCCATTTTGGGTGCTATTTTATTGGGTACTACCATTGGATTATTTTTAACCCCAATCGGGATGTTGTATAAAGATATTGGGAAAATGATTTCATTTGGTCTTAAGTTTGTTATGTATGCAACCCCGGTTGTCTATGCCATCCCCAAAGAGGGGATCATGAAAACCATCATGGAGTGGAATCCTCTAACTCCAGTAATATTAACCACCAGAGACCTGGCCGTAGGTATGGAACCGCAATTTCTTACTTACTATTTAATTGTATTGGCATGCTGCATCCCCTTATTTTTTATTGCCTTAATTTTTTACCGTATTTCTATTCCGGTGTTGGTGGAGCGGATGAGTGCGTAGACGGTTTTGAGTTGTGGGTTTTGAGTTGTGGGTTTTGAGTTTTGAGTTGTGGGTAAAATAAATAGTAAACTATGAAAAGTTATAAAGACTTAGATATATACACTTTAGCATTTGACTATGCTATTGAGGTTCATAAAGTTTCGTTGTTGTTACCTAAATTTGAATTATACGAGCAAGGTAGTCAAATAAGGCGTTCTTCAAAAAGTATTAAAGATAATATTGTAGAAGGGTATGGGAGAAGAAGCTACAAACAAGACTTTATTAAATTTTTAGTGTATGCTCATTCTTCTTTATTAGAATGTTTGTCTCAATTAGAAATGATACAAACTATTTATCCTGATATATCCGTTACAACTTTAGTAGAGAAATATGATTTATTAGGCGGAAAGATTTATAATTTTATAAAATACGTAGAAAAAGACTGGAAAACATAACCCACAACTTGTTACCTTGAGCGAAGTCGAAAGGCACAACCGAAAACCGAAAACCGAAAACCGAAAACCGAAAACCGAAAACAGACAACCGACAACCGAGACCCGTGAACCCACAACCGACAACCGACAACCGAGACCTGACAACCGACACCGAAATCCTCGTAAAAGCCGAAGGCCTTTCCAAAAAGTTCTGCAAAGACCTTAAAACGAGCCTATGGTATGGGGTGAAAGATTTGGCTAGTGGTGTGACCGGTAATAAAAAAGACCGGGAGTTACGCCCCAAGGAGTTTTGGGCGGTAAAAGATATTAATTTCGAGTTGCGTCGGGGCGAGTGTTTGGGGCTCATAGGGCACAACGGGGCCGGAAAATCTACCTTGTTAAAAATACTGAATGGCTTGATCAACCCCGATGCCGGAAAAGTAACGATTAAAGGGCGGGTAGGAGCGTTGATAGAACTGGGTGCTGGGTTTAACCCCATTTTAAGTGGGCGTGAAAACATTTATAACAATGGGGCGGTGCTAGGGTTTAGTAAAAAGGAAATTGATGCCAAGGTAGAGGAGATTATTGATTTTGCCGAAATACGCGAGTTTATTGATATGCCCGTACGTAATTACAGTAGCGGGATGAAAGTACGGTTGGGCTTTGCCGTAGCCGCACAGATGGAGCCGGATGTATTGATCATTGATGAGGTGCTTGCCGTAGGCGATCTCGGGTTTATCTTAAAATGTTTTAAAACAATTGATAAAATACTTCCCAAAACAGCAATTGTATTTGTCTCTCATAATATGCCGATGGTATCCCGTATTTGCAATCAAATTATTTTAATGGAAAGTGGCGTTTCAAAATTTCAGGGGACCGATGTGGCTGAGGCGATTGATAAGTATTATACCCGCTTTGTAAATAATGACAGTAACGTAGTATTTGATGATGGTAGCATTTCATTAATAAAAGTTGAGCTATCAAGTGCTAGAAGTTTTGAATCGGGAATACCTCAATTGGAATGGGGTGATAATTTGGAGTTTGCATTTCATTGGAAATTATATAAGCCTATAGATGTACCGCAGTTTTCAGTTTTGATTTTCGATAAAGAGCAAAGACCAGTAGCTATATTAGATTGGACTAATAAAGCTGTGAATATTAAAAATGATAACGATAAAATTTCATTTAAATTACTGCATAAAAATATTCAGCTTTCTAAAGGAGTTTATTCGATAAGTATATTGGTTAGTAGGGGCGCTACTAGATCGCCGTATTTGAGAATGAATAATGTTATGTCTTTTCAGATTTTACATGATGAAGAAATTTGGCCTCCTTTCTTACTTCAAACTATTTACAGTGAAGGGTAGTTTATGAGTCTTAAACAAAACAGGTGGAAATTAGTCGTGTCAATAAATGCTCCGAATTTTTTTAATATATTGAATAAATGATAACCTCTTTCTTTAAAAAGGAACCATTAAACGTTCATCTGTTACATATAGGTAAAACAGGAGGTACCTCATTGATTAAAACATTTGAGAATTATCAAACCAAAAAATATAAATTTATTGCTCATACACATAACTACACTTTTAAAGATGTTCCTAAAAATGAAAAAGTAGTGTTTTTTTTAAGAGCCCCTCATGATCGTTTTGTCAGTGGTTTTTTTAGTAGAAAGAGAAAAGGACAGCCTACATATAATGTGCCATATAATGCCGAAGAAGAATGGGCTTTTAAAATATTTGAAACTCCTAATACGCTTGCTGAGGCATTAAGTGATGATGACAAGCAGATGAGAGAGATGGCTAAAAGAGCAATGTATGGAATAAGACATGTGAATACACATTTCTCAGATTGGTTGGTAAGTAGAGACTATCTCCAATTGAGAAGGAAGAATATTTTCTATATAGGTTTTCAAGAAACATTTGATTCCGATTTGAAAGCACTTTTTAGGAAGTTAACAAAATCAGAATTTAAAGATACCGTTAAACATATACATAAAAATTCAGCAAATTCAATAAGATTGTCTGAAGAAGGAATTCAAAATTTATCGGACTGGTATAAAAGTGATTTTGATTTATATGATTATTGCGTTGAAATCTCAAGAGAGACTAATTTGTAAGTTATGTTTAAACGAGACAAAAAACATATTTTCATAAGCTGTTCACCTAAAAGTGGCTCCACTTATTTGTTGCAATTACTCGCTACATTATTAAATTATGATATTCGCATATTTATAGCGGCTTTTGATAGAACAGAACAGGAAGTAAATGAAGTAGCCATATGCGATGCTAAAAAAATAAATACAGTTACCCATCAGCATACGCGTTGTACAGCTAATAATATTAGGGTGCTTAAAAAACACAAAATTAAACCCCTTATCCTTACCCGGAATATTTATGACTCGGTTATTTCTATGCGAAATCATATGCATGCCGAACCTCAAAACTCATGGTGGCCAATGGGGTATGTAGATGAAGATTTTTATAAACTTACACCCAAACAGCAATGTGATTTTGTTATAGATTTAATTTTACCATGGTACTTTAATTTCTATGTTTCTTGGTTTAAACACGAAAAAAATACCAATAAAAATTTATTGTGGTTGACTTATGAAGAACTAATGCAAGATAAATTGGTGACGGTTAACAAAATATTAGACTATTATAATATTAATATAACCATAAAAGAGCAGATTTTATTGGCCGCCGAAGCTAAGGTTAAAGGAAAAACAAGAAAAACTGTACTTCCGGATAATTGTCCAAAAGTTTCATTAAATGAAATTCAGATTTTAAAAATAAACTCATTGTCTAAATATTATCCAAATGTTGATTTTAATAAATTCGGAATTGTGCAATGAGATTTAATAAAGTAATTATGATAAATAAGATAATAAAACTTTTAAAGAGATATCAACTAAGGAAAAGTAGAAATGAAGAACTAAAAAAAAATCAATTAGTGCGAAAAGAATTTATTTTGAATGGCTCTATTCCTTGGTCAGATGGTTATCATGAATATAAAGTCGAGTCTATCATTTCTGCCATCCAAGATAGCCAATTACTAAAATGTTTTAAGGATAGAAATATACCTGAAAATTTTGGAATCAAATTGGACGAAAGGGTGGTTGAGTATCCATGGATATTTTCGAAGTTAGAACAAGGATCCCAAAGAATTTTAGATGCAGGTTCTACTTTTAATTTTGATTATATAGTCCGTAATGACGCATTAATGGATAAGGATTTGACAATATATACTTATGCGCCCGAAAATGTATCCTTTAATAAAAATAGGATTTCTTATGTGTATGGCGATTTGAGGGATTTACCATTTAAGAATGATTTGTTTGATGTTGTTGTATCACAATCAACAATTGAACATATTGATATGGACAATTCAATGTATGGTTACGATATTGAAAATAAAGGTAATAGTAAAACAAAATCTTATGAGTACCTTCAAGCAATTAGTGAGATGATAAGGGTATTAAATAAAAGAGGTATACTATTGCTAACTTTTCCTTATGGAAAATTTGAAAATCACGGTTTTTTTCAACAATTTGATGAAGACATGGTTGATAAGATTTTGGACTTATTTAAAGGGAAAGGAAGTGTGACTGTAGATTATTTAAAATATGAATTGGAGGGTTGGCGATTTGCTTCAAAAAATGAAGTGAAAAATTCAGAATCTTATAATCCTCATTCGGGAAAGGGTAAGAAAGAAGATTTTGCTGCTCATAGCAGATCGGTAGCCTGTATTGAATTTAATAAAAATTAAATATTATGAAAATACTCATAATAGGCTCAAAAGGATTTATTGGGACGCATTGTGTAACTTACTTTTCAAAAGCACATACGGTGTACCAATGCGATATCGTGGTGGATTATAACGATTTAAATTATATTCAGGTTGATGCTACCAATGCAGATTATACCGAGGTATTCCAAGAACGACAATACGATATATGCATCAATTGCTCTGGAGCCGCCAGCGTACCAGATTCCATTAAGCATCCCCAACGCGATTTTATGCTGAACACGGCCAATGTTTTTAAACAATTGGACGCTATTAGAAAAAACAATCCAGACTGTAAATATATTAATCTGTCTAGCGCTGCGGTATATGGCAACCCCGAGTTTTTGCCTATTACCGAGGCCCATCCTTTAAATCCCATTTCGCCTTATGGTGTACATAAAAAAATGGCAGAGGAAATCTGTGAATCATTTTATAAAAACTTTGGGTTGCGAACGTGTTCACTTAGAATTTTTTCGGCCTATGGCGAAGGGTTGAAAAAACAATTGTTCTGGGATTTGCACAATAAGGTAAAAACAGGTAAGGAGGCTTTCCTGTACGGCAATGGAAATGAATCAAGAGATTTTATCCATATTGCAGATCTTATAAAGGCAATTGAGTTGGTAATTGAAAATTGTGCTTTTCAAAGTGATTGCATTAATGTTGCAAACGGCAATGAACTTACCATAAAGCAGGTAGCCACTACCTTTTACGGTATTTTTAAACCGTCCACAAACATACATTTTGAAGGGCAAGCCCGCTTGGGCGATCCAACCAATTGGGTAGCGGATATATCGAAGATTCAAGATTATGGCTATACCATTGGAACTGATATAAAAACCGGTTTAAAGCAATATATAACATGGTTGTCAGAAAACGGGTAGGGCTTATTTTTTCGTATAATGAAAACTGGATTGCTGGTGCGTATTATATTCTAAACATAATCCATGCCTTAAATACTCTTGATGATTCCGAAAAACCTATCTTGGTCATTTTGACCGAATCTGCGGAAAACTTTTCAAAGGTAGCGGTCGAAACCAAATATCCCTATTTGGAGCATGCTACTTTTCCGTTTCAAAAATCATCGTATTCGGTATTGGAAAGGGCAATAAATAAGCTAAGCCGAACTATTTTAGACAAAAATATTTTTAAAAAAAAGCTCAAGGTGCCTTTGTTAGATTTTGTTTATCCCGCCCAAATAAACAAGCTACCGTATAATATAAAAAAGGTAAATTGGGTGCCGGATTTCCAAGAAGATCATTTACCCAATTTTTTTTCGAAAGAAGAAATCCAGAGAAGAAAAAATCATCAAAAAGAAGTCGTGGCGAAAGGAGATATAGTTGTTATAAGCAGCAAGGATGCCAAATCAGATTTTTTACGATTATATCCCAGTGCAAAAGCAAAATCCTTTGTTTTGCATTTTGCAGTTACCCATCCCGATTTTTCAGATGAATCAATAGATGCATTGTTGAAAAAATACAAGCTGCCCAAAAAATACTTTTTTGCTCCAAACCAGTTTTGGGCCCATAAAAACCATAACGTTGTTTTAAAAGCAGTTAAGTATTTAAAAGAAAAGGACATTTCTGTTATTGTTGCGTTTTCGGGAAAAGAAGATGATTACAGAAACGCAGGTAATTTTAAACAACTTCAAACCTATATTGCCGAACACGGATTGGAAGACCAAATTAGATTCTTGGGTTTCCTACCCCGAATGGAACAGCTATGCCTTTTTAAGCAAGCTCAGGCTATTATCCAACCTTCTTTGTTTGAAGGGTGGAGCACTGTTATTGAAGATGCAAAAGCTTTAGGGAAATATGTCATTGCTTCCAATTTGGCTGTACATAAAGAACAATTAACTGAAAATGTTAGCTTTTTTGATCCGAACAGTCCTCAAGATTTGGCACAGAGTATAGAATTATTTCTTAGTAATGCGCCAGAAATGTCTCATTTCAATTATAAAACTAATATTTTTGAGTTTGGTAAAAGATTCAAAAAACTAATACAGATAGCGACCTCATGAAAACAGCACTCATAACCGGAATTACAGGACAAGACGGTGCCTATCTCGCCGAGTTGCTTTTAGAAAAAGGATATGCGGTTCACGGTATTAAGCGCAGAAGTTCGTTGTTCAATACCGATAGGATAGATCATCTATACCAAGATCCCCATGAAAAAAATATTCGCTTTAAGTTGCATTACGGCGATTTAAGTGATGCCATAAACCTTACCCGTATTATTCAGGAAGTGCAACCCGACGAAATCTATAACCTCGGGGCGATGTCCCATGTAAAAGTAAGTTTTGACACGCCAGAGTATACCGCCAATGTAGATGGGTTGGGAACACTACGTGTTTTAGAAGCGGTTCGTTTACTAGGGCTTACGGAGAAAACAAAAATATACCAAGCTTCTACTTCGGAGTTATATGGCTTGGTACAGGAAGTGCCTCAAACCGAAAAAACACCCTTTTATCCACGTAGCCCGTATGGGGTGGCAAAATTATATGCCTATTGGATTACCGTGAACTACCGGGAGGCTTATAATATGTTTGCTTGTAATGGTATCCTTTTTAATCATGAATCTCCGTTACGGGGCGAAACCTTTGTCACTCGAAAAATAACCCGAGCCACCGCCCGTATTGCTTTAGGCATGCAAGAAACCTTATATTTAGGGAATCTGGATGCCCAACGGGACTGGGGGCACGCAAAAGATTATGTAGAAGCTATGTGGTTGATGTTACAGCAAGAAAAACCAGACGATTATGTCATTGCCACCGGAACCACCACCACCGTGCGCGATTTTGTTAAACAAGCCTTTAAACACGTAGGGATAGCGCTTTCATTTAAAGGAAACGGCACAGATGAAACCGCTAGAGTTGCAACTTGCAACAACCCCAATTATACTATAGCAGAAGGGACGGTAGTCGTAAAAATAGATCCGGCATATCATCGCCCTACCGAAGTAGACTTACTGATAGGAGATGCCTCTAAATGTAAAGAACAATTAGGCTGGAAGCCCAAACATACCTTGGACCAATTAATAACCGATATGATGCAAGCCGACCTACGGTTATTTAAAAAAGAAAAATATTTGCAAGAAGGCGGTCACGATACCCTTAATTACAATGAATAAAGACGCTAACATATATATTGCAGGTCATAAAGGCATGGTGGGGTCTGCTTTGGTGCGATTATTGAAAAAGCAAGAGTATACTAATGTAATTACTCGTACATCAGCTGAATTAGATTTAAGAAATCAATCGCAAGTAGCAGCATTTTTCACCCAAGAACAGCCGGAATACGTATTTATGGCAGCGGCAAAAGTGGGTGGAATAGAAGCCAATAATATCTATCGAGCCGATTTTTTGTATGATAACCTACAGATACAAAACAATGTGATACACCAAAGCTATTTGCACAAGGTGAAAAAGCTTTTGTTTTTAGCCTCTTCCTGTATTTATCCTAAACTAGCACCCCAACCCATAAAAGAAGAATACCTGCTTACCGGAGTTTTAGAGCCTACTAATGAGCCCTATGCTATTGCAAAAATAGCAGGGGTAAAGCTATGTGAAAATTACAATAGGCAGTATGGGTGCAATTTTATATCGGTCATGCCCACTAATTTGTACGGTCCCAACGATAATTATGATTTAAAAACCTCGCACGTATTGCCAGCCTTATTACGAAAATTTCACGAAGCAAAAATGAATAAAAAAGATAGGGTAGAAGTCTGGGGTACAGGAAAACCAAAGCGAGAATTTTTACATGTAGACGATCTGGCTGCTGCCTGTGTACATCTTATGAAAACATATGAGGGGAATATATCAGTAAACGTAGGGACTGGCAAAGATATTACTATTAAAGAACTAGCCGAAACCATTAAATCAATAGTAGGCTATGATGGAACAATTCATTTGAATACAGATAAACCTGACGGTACGCCCAGAAAAGTATTAGATGTTGCCTTACTACATAGTTTAGGGTGGCATCATACCATTGAATTAAATGAGGGAATCACTAAGGTTTACAACGATAAATTTTTAAATTGATACAGTGTGCTGATATCCATTATTACAATCAACTATAACGATATAAAAGGGTTGAAAAAAACCATAACTAGTGTTTTGGACCAGACCTATCCCCCTATTGAGTATATTGTGATAGATGGCGGTTCTACCGATGGTAGCAAAGAGTACATTGAAACTCAAAAAGAACATTTGGCTTATTGGATAAGCGAACCCGATAGTGGAATTTACAATGCCATGAACAAAGGTATTGATCAAGCTACCGGTGACTATCTGCTGTTTTTGAATAGTGGAGATAGTTTTAACAATAAAGAAGTTTTAAAGAATTTTGTTTTATGTAAACCGGTTGAAGATATAGTTTATGGAAACTCCTTGTTTATATATCCAGATAAAGAAACCAAATTAAAAATCATGCCTTCAAAATTAGGAGGAATGACAATTTTTTATAGAACCTTAAATCATCAATCTGTATTTCATAAGAAAAGTATTTTTGAAAATGGAAAAAGATATAATGAAGCTTATAAAATTTTGGCAGATTGGGTTTTATACAATGAAGTAGTTTTGCTTGAGAAAGGTACCTATCGGCATATTAATTTTGTAATTGCAAACTATGATGCCAATGGTTTTAGCAGTAAACCTGAAAATAAAATTATAATGCAAAATGATAGGTATAAATTTTATTCGTCACGTATTGATTTTTTTATTCCTCACATACTTGAAAATTTTGAAAGTTTAAAAAACAAGAAAAAAATAGTAGTGCCAAAAGGAAAAGACAGGTTTTACAAAGCTTTTTTCTTAATAAAGAAAGCCCTGAAAATGATTTTAAAAGGATATTAAAGACAGAAGCATTTTTACCAATGAAGAAAGGAGTTTCAATTATAATATGCACCTATAACGGCAGGGCTAGATTAGCCCATACATTATCGCATTTGGCAACCCAAAAAAGTACGTGTCCTGTTGAAATAGTATTTGTGGACAATAATTCTTCAGACGGCACAAAAGGGTTTGCCGATGATTGGTGGCGTAAAAATGGAAATCCGAATATTGAATATAAGTCGTTTTTTCAACCCATACCGGGTAAGTCTTATGCCCAAGAATTAGGCTATACAAAAGCGCAATATGAATATCTATTAATATGCGATGATGATAACTGGCTCTGCGAAACCTATGTGCAAAACGCTTTCGAACAAATGAAAAAAAAACCTAAAATCGGCGCTTTGGGCGGATGGTGTGAAGCCGTTTTTGAAAACAAAAAACCAGAATGGTTTGATACATATGCGAAGTATTTTGCAGTTTCCAAACAGGGAAAAGAAAGTGGCGATATTACTAATAAAAAAGGCTGTCTCTTTGGAGCAGGTATGGTAATTAGAAAAAGTCATTGGCTTCAGTTAAATGCACTCGGATTTACCCCTTTGCTTACATGTAGGAAAGGAGACACCTTGAGCTCTGGCGGTGATACTGAATATTGTTATGCATTACGCTTATTGGGTTATAAAATATGGTATGATAAACGTTTATATTTTAAACATTGGATGCCAAAGGGTAGAATGAAACTATCCTACATTCAGAGACTTCGTAAAGCCATGTCGGAATCAAATTTTATAGTAAGTGTTTATGTGGATGAATTAAAAAATAGAGAGGTAACACAAAAAACCTTTTATAAACGTGCATTTCGTTCTTTAAAGAATGATTTTCTTAAACAGTCTAAAAAAAGACTTAAAGGCTCTTTTGAAGAAAAAGAAATATCTAAGGAGTATTTTAGAGGGCTATATAGATTAATTACTCAATATAGGGAATATTCAAAAAACCGAAATTCTATTAAAACTTGGCTTCCTCAAAATAACACTACCAAGTAGTATGAGAAAGTCGATAGCCATAAAGGTTAAATCCTTCCCAAACGTATCCGAAACCTTTGTGGTTTCAAATATTGTCTTTGCCTTAAAAAACAAGTTTAAGGTGCGGGTGTTCGTAGCTAAATATAGAGGGGTAAATAATTCGTCCCAAGCAGACACCTTGCAGCAATACAACCTAGAAGAAAAAATAGAAAAACCTTTTTCGTTCTCCAAATATCAAGTGGTTAGATGGTGCCAGCTAGCCTTTATGGCACTTCATCCACGGGTGTTGACCTATCTTTTTAAATATTATAAAAATAAATCAAAACGCAATATAAAACCCTTACTGGAACTATATCAATACCGTCATTTTAAAAAAAATGCAGTATGCCATGTACATTTCAACAATGCCCTGCATCCTTTACAAAAGTTAGCCAAAATTGGGTATATAGACCCCAAAGTAATTGTGTCTTTTCACGGTTTTGACGCATTTTTGGAAAATAAAGAAAGCTTTCAAAAAGCGTATGGTGCTTTTTATAGAAAGTATGTAAAGGCGGTAACCGTCAATTCTCAATACCTAAAACAGCAATTGCTTACTTTGGGTATTGACGAAAATTTAATTCATATCATTCCCATAGGGATAGACATACTTGATTTTAAGGGAACAGAAAAGAAAATAATTCCCAAACACCCCATCAAACTTATAACCATTGGCAGGTTAGTACAACTTAAAGGACACACTTACGCCATCAACTGTGTAAGAAAATTAAGAGATGCAGGCTATTTGGTACAATATACCATTTGGGGTGCCGGAGAATCCTTGGATAAATTGCAAAAGCAAGTTGCTGAACTGGACTTGAAGGAAACGGTTTATTTTAAAGGGAAAGCCAGTCAGGAAGATGTAAAACACACCCTAAATGAAAGCCATATTTTTTTAATGCCCTCAACCTACGATGAAATAACCGGTAGAAGAGAAGCCTTTGGTTTGGTTTCCATAGAGGCACAGGCCATGGGCCTTCCCGTAATCGGGTTTAACTCCGGCGGCTTCCCGGATACCCTAAAAAGTGGCGTAACGGGTTTTACGGTAACTGATAGGAATATTACAGAGATGGCAGAAAAAGTTCAATACCTAATTGATAATCCCAAGGTGTATACCGCTATGTCTCAAGCTGCTATTGAACATGCAGCTTCCTTTGATCATCAATATACCACACAACACTATATTGATTTATATGAAGAAAACTTATAATTTATCTTATTCATTTAAAAGTTAATAAATGTTTTAACTGTTGTCAGTTCAAGTGTTTTAGAAAACCGATAAGGTTTTATAAATAGTGTCGCAATCCCTTTTTTTATAAAAAAACTTTATATTCAGGCAACTTTATAAAACAAAAAAAGCGAGCCCTATAAGAACTCGCTTTCTGTTATCAACACCCTTCGGGTTATAAAATTTCAATCAGCTGCAGCGCATTGTGCGCGCCATTGTTGAGGGCATACTGCATCCCATTGACCTCTTGGAAAAATGCTATTTTTAAAAAATAGTAACTTTCACCAGTTCCGGCTGCAGCAGCAGCTGGGGTAAGGGTAACAGTATTGGCAGTACCGGTAATGGGTACATTCATCTCTGGGCTCAGCTGTAGGTCATACCCATCAGGATCGCTAAAGTCCAGATTTAAAAAACCACTGCTAAAACTAACATGCGTTGCTCCGTCAGGAACGGAAATCTGTTGAGCGGGATTTAAATCTGTGATAACCACCTCTCCGGTAACAGTGTCAAGCGTATAATTACTTAGTAACACACTGTCCATATTGGCGCGATTATTAAAGTCAAAACCTTTTAACCAGGCTTTCCCATTGACCGTTGCCATACCGGTGGCTACATTGCGTTGCCCACGTATCGAAGTAAGATCTTCATTTTTTACCTTACTCAGTACTTGGGTCAATCGTGAAGTAACACGATTGTCTTTAGCATTTGCTAATAATCCGGTAATGGCATGGCGTAAATGTTTACCACTACGGTTAATTTCTCCAAATTCAGTTCCGTTTTCACGGGTTCGGGCAAAAGCAGGGTCAGTGGCCATACGTTTTTTACTTATTCCGCCTTTGGTACGGACCATGTAACCATCTTGGCTTTTATAGAAAGTCAACTCATCCAGAGTCCCTTCTATTTTTATCAGGCTTTTTATTTTTGCCATAATATTTAATTTAAGATGCCTTTGGACATCGTTATACAAAAGTTTAATAACCGTCTTTAAAAACAATCAAAATCAGCGCGCGCAAGCATGAGCTCCTACTTACAATATTTTCATTCAATTACTTTTAAAGAACGGTTGTAACAAACCTACAACCCTTTGTTGCCTATTGCAACTACTAGGTTCTGTTGGTGTTTGCTTTAGCTTTTTTAGCTTAAAAAAGCAGAAAAGAGGCTAATAAGAGCTATAAAATCCGTTTGAATACATGTAGTTCCGTTTAAGCACGTTTAAAGCTATTTGTACCGCTATTTTGTAGGAAGGTTTCAGTGTAGTTAGTGTATGGATACTGTATAGATACTGTATGGATAGTGTATGGTAATTAGTAAAAGGGTAGAAGATGTCAGTTCGAGTGATTTCAGATGTCCTGAAAGGACAAATGGAATAGTATCGAGAACCGGGTGATTTAAATTCCCTATAAGATAATCCAAATAGCCTGTACTGAACATTGCCAAAGTAATTCGAACACTAGATACCTGACCGAATACAGCATTCAAGTAAGTGCTAAAAAAAATGTCACAACCATTCCCAAACCCTTGTTTTATGTTTGTAGTAGTAAAATTAAAGAAGGAGTTGTGTTTTTTAAAGTAAATAGTAAAAGCGTACTAAACTAGGTTAAATGTTAAAAACTTTGCTAAAATGTTAATAGTTTTTAAGTTGAATAAAGAAGTAAAATGTTAATTTTAACATTGTAAATCAATTAGTAACTAAATGCTTAAAACCAAGTAACATGAAACAAGTGAAGAATTCAGGTGTACACCATCAGATGGTACGGCACCGACATGAAAAAAGTAAAGTCAATGCGACGATTAGTAATCCAAACACAAGATGTTCAAGCATTAATGGCAGTTAGCGCCGGGTATGCACGCAGAATCTTAAGAGAAATAAAAAAAGCCGTAGGCAAGGACAAAAAGAAACCGGTAACTATTAGGGAGTTTTCGGAATACATGAGTCTAGACTACCAAGAGGTGCTCGATGAAATTAATGGGACATACCAAAAGACCTCAAAAGCTACCTGACCCAATATTTTCCAAATATTCATCCTTTCAATTTTCAACTCCTTTTTTTGCCACTTTTTGCCATTATGGCTTTCTTCCCAATTCAATCCTTTATAATATTTATACTAAGTCCTCCTGCTGGTTAGCAGTTTAAACCCTCCCGCACTCAATATATAATCTCTAATCCTACAACAAAAGAAAATCGCTAATCAACAACTTTCGTTTCTCGAAGCCTTTTCAACGTAGGTGAAACAACCGACAACAGAAATCCGGCAACCCAAAATCTTTTTCTTATTTTTGAAACTAAAAAAATTCCCTGTGACTAAAAAAAATCCTTTAGTTTCCATAATCATCCCCACCTACAATTGCGTACATTTAATAGGGAGACGTTGGATTCCACGTTGGCGCAGACCTACTAAAACTGGAATGTATAGTCGTGGGTGATGGGGTTTAAGAATCCTCAGCAATATGAGCACTGCGAGGGGCAACTTGGCAACCACATTAGGGATGATTCACTATGATGATTTTTTCAGCCACTCTGGCCACTTTGGTATTTCTTTTTGTGACGTAAATATTAAATTAACTTTTCAAGCCATTCCATTGTCTATTTTAGAAGTGAAAAAGGGACAAACATTAAAAATAGTGGTTGACGCTTATTGAAAAAGGGTTTTTTGAAATGCAATTTCCAATTTTCAACAATTATCTATAGATTGTTAACCCTATAATCACACTTTTTTTACTTTTGAAACTCAATAAGCCATATTTTAATGCTACGGAATAAAAAACATATATCTATTCATGTCCATTTTTTTAAAAAAAGACTTTCTAAGTTAATAAAATCGATTTATTACGGAGATAAATACTTATATACCAGAAGCCAAACTTTAAACTATGACATCTCTAAACCATTGGTGTTAATATATACTATGGGGAAAGTAGGTTCTACATCAATTTATGATTCCCTCAAACTACATTCTTCCTTATTTAACACCATACATGTACACACTTTAAATAATAAACATTTAAAAAATAGGGAACATTACATCAAAAAAGAGGTTTATAAAGACAATAACTATTCAAGACATATTTACACGCATTTGTTGTGGAAGCCTCAATGGATAAATAAATTGTTAAAGAAAATCAATAAACCAATTAAAATTATCACTGTTGTTAGAGAGCCCATAAGCAGAAATATCTCTTTATTCTTTCAATGGATAGATTTTGAAGAAACGAAAGACTCCTATATCTTTAAATCTAGAAACAATAAATACCCTTTTACAATTGAAACTGAGAAAGATAATTTGACAGGTTTATATGATATATTTTTAAATCATTTCACTTCCAATTCTCATAATGAATGGTTGAGAGAAGAATTGTTTAATGTTTTTAACAAAAACCTTCTGGCTGTTCCTTTTGATAAAGATAAAGGCTTTTCAATAATACAAAAAGAAGGGTTTAACCTCTTGACCTTAAAACTCGAAATGTTAGATCATACTTTTGAAAATGCGATGGAAGACTTTATTGAGGAAAGAATAACACTGGTAAAGGCAAATGAAGCAAACACAAAAAACATTAAAGAAATTTATTCTCGGTTTAAGACAGAAATACGCTTTCCTAAAAGTTATATTGATAATATATTGGATTCGCAATACGTACAACATTTCTATACGCTCAAAGAAATAGAAACATTTAAATTAAAATGGTATAAGCAATCCTTTTAATAGAACTAAAAAAATACTTACTTTGATTTGCAACTTACAAGATGTTATAGGGCCTATAGAACACTTTTCAAAATAACATTAATTTAAATATTTAAGTAAGCCTCAGCAATTTTACTTATCTTGAAGCCCTGTTTAATTGATGTCATTACTTTCATGATCCAAATAATAAAAAATTACTTTTGATTAACGTCACCAAAACATTTTTACCTCCCCAAGAGGAATATAGCAAAATCTTACAAAGAGCGTGGCAAGACGGCTGGATTACCAATCGAGGAAAATTAGTACAAGAACTTGAGAACAAATTAAAAGGATATTTAAAAGTATCTTACCTGTTGGCAACAACTAACGGAACACTCCCTATCCAAATGGCAATAAAAGCCTTACAACTAACTGGGGAGATTATTACTACGCCATTTAGCTATGTAGCAACTACCAGTAGTATTGTTTGGGAGGGGTGTAATCCGGTTTTTGTAGATATACACCCGCTGTACCTTACTATTGACGAAACCAAGATAGAAGCTGCAATTACCAAAAAAACGTCCGCCATTTTAGCCACGCATGTTTTTGGTAATCCTTGTGCCGTGGAGGCTATTAATTCGATTGCGAAAAAACATGGTTTAAAAGTAATTTATGATGCTGCACATTGTTTTGGGGTTACCTATAAAGATAAGAGTATATTTGAATACGGCGATATAAGTACCTGTAGCTTTCATGCCACCAAATTATTTCATACCGGAGAAGGAGGTGCTTTGTTTACCAAAGATGAAAACTTATATAACAAATTGTTTTATCATCATAATTTTGGGCATCAAGGAAAAGAGGCTTTTCAAGGTTTAGGGATCAATGCAAAAATGAGTGAATTACAAGCTGCTTTGGGATTAGCCGTCCTACCTTATATAGAAGAAATTATGGGTCAAAGAGAGAAAATTGCAAATAAGTACAGTAAATTATTTTCAAATTGTAATATTCAACTTTTAAAAATAAGGGAAGGTATCACATGGAATTATAGTTATTACCCGATTATCCTTAAAGATGAAAATCAATTGCTAATAATAAAAAAAGATTTAGAGGCTAATTCAATTTTTCCCCGACGTTACTTTTACCCAAGTTTAAATACGTTAAATTATACGGAAAATAGTACTATGCCAATTTCAGATTCGGTATCAAAACGAATACTTTGTTTGCCAATGTGTTTTAATTTGTCAATTCAAGATGTTGATAAAATAAGTAAAATAATATGCAGACATTTGTAATATGAAAGTTGGAATTATGCAACCGTACTTATTCCCTTATATTGGTTATTTTCAATTAATAAATGCTGTTGATATTTTTGTTTTCTATGATGATGTAGATTATATTAAAGGGGGATGGATAAACAGGAACACAATTTTGGTTAATGATAAACCAAATAAGTTTACTGTATCTTTAGCCGGCTCCAGTTCTTTTTCAAAGATATCTGAAACTAAAATTGATTTAGAGAAATATAAAAAAAATACAGGCAAACTTTTAAAAACCATTGAACAGTCCTATAAAAAAGCGCCTTTTTTTAATGAGGTATTCCCTGTTATAAAAAAAGTGTTTACACTCCCTGATTATTTTTATATTTCTGAACTTGCAATTGAAAGTATTTGTGCGGTTTCAAAATATTTAAGTCTAGATACAAGGTTTCAAATAAGTTCTGTAGATCATCAAGATTCAAAATATATAAATCGAGAATCAAGAATCACACACATTGTTAAAAAAAATGACGCCAATATTTATATAAATGCAATAGGAGGTGTTGAGCTTTACAAAAAAAGAGATTTTGAAGATAGGGGAGTAAGACTACAATTCTTAGAGCCCCAAAACATATTTTACAAGCAGAATACTACGGATTTTGTACCTTGCTTATCTATTATTGATGTGCTAATGTTCAATTCAGTAGAGGAAACATGCGAATTATTAAATAATTATGAATTAGTTTGAAAGAAATTGGTGGATATTTTGAGCTGGAATTAAATGAGGGAGCGGAGTATCACAATAATTCAATTCGGCTAAACACAGGTAGGAATGCCCTTGAATATATTTTATTAGCAAATAATTATAACAAAATATACCTCCCCTTTTTTATATGTGATTCCTTACTTGAGCCATTAAGAAGGCATGATATAGAGGTCGATTTTTATTTAATCGATGATCAGTTTGAACCCATATTTGATTTTTCAACAATTGAAGATGCTAGTGGATTTTTATATGTGAATTATTTTGGTTTAAAAGATTCATTTGTTCATTCATTAAAACAAAAATGTAAAAATTTGATTGTTGATAATTCTCAATCTTTTTTTTCAAAACCAGAACCTAATACGGACACATTTTATTCGGCAAGAAAGTTTTTTGGTGTGCCAGATGGAGCTTATTTATATACTAATAAACCTTTGCCGTTCCCTTTAGATATGGATCAATCCTATAATCGCTGTTTACATTTATTAATGCGAAAGGATATTGGTCCCCAACCGGGTTATGGTTCTTTCCTACAGAATGAACACTACTTATGTAACCAGCAGATAAAAAAAATGTCACGGCTAACCCAAGCTATTCTTTGCAATATAAATTATGAAAAAATTAGAAAGAGGAGAATTGAGAATTTTAATTTCATTCATGAAAATATTGCCAGTACGAATAAGCTAAAATTATCAACTGATGCAGTATATTCTCCTATGGTATATCCATATTGGTGCACAGACAAAGGCTTGAAAGATAGATTGCATAAAAATAAAATATTTACGGCTACATATTGGGATGATGTTAAAAAGAGGAGGACAGCGGATAGCTTGGAGTATAAATTTACCGAAGAGATTGTATATTTACCAATTGATCAACGCCTAACTAAGCGAAATGTAGCGTTAATTTTAAAAATTATTAGAAATGAATATTCAAGGTAAAAAAGTTTTACTCAGGGCCGTAGAAGAAGACGATTTATCACAACTACAGAATTGGGCAAATAATCCCGAAATTCAAAATTTGTTGGGTGGGTGGCACTTTCCTACAAATAAAAATGATCAAAAAAAATGGTTTGCTGATTTATCGGTATCATCGCTTCATCAACGTTTTATTATTGAGGTAGCTAATCACGGCATGATTGGAACAGCTAACTTGGTAACTATTGATTGGAAAAATAAAAATGCTTTTCATGGTATGTTGTTAGGAGAGAAGAAGTTTAGAGGAAAAGGTTTTGGGGTTGATACTGTCATGGCTATTATGAAATTTGCATTCGAGGAATTGGGGCTGAAACGATTGGATAGTACCGTAATTGAATACAATGAAATTTCATTGAATCTATACTGTAAAAAATGTGGGTGGAAGGTAGAAGGAAGACGTGAAAAATGGTATTTCAGGAAAAACCAGTATTGGGATAAAATACTAATTGGTATTACCCGGGATGCTTATTTTGATTTAGTGTCAAAAAACAAATATTGGGTAAATTGAACAGGTGTTTTGATATGCTTTTGTTTACTTGAATTAAAATAATACAGATGTCGCAACTACCTATGGTGAGTATTTGTTGTACGACCTATAATCACGAAAAATACATTAAGCAATGCCTTGAGGGTTTTTTGATGCAACAAACCAACTTTAAGGTAGAAATATTGATTTTTGATGATGCATCAAATGATAAAGCCCAAACAATAATTAAGAAGATAGCTGCTGCTAATGATACTATTAAATTATTTCTTCAAAATGAAAATCAATGGAGCAAAAATAGATATGGGCTTATGGATTGGCTCTTTCCTGCTGCCAAAGGTAAGTATATAGCTTTATGCGAAGGGGATGATTATTGGATTGATCCTCTTAAATTGCAAAAACAAGTAGATTTTATGGAGGCAAACCCCGACTACAGTGGTATTGGAACCAACGCTGAGGTACGGTATGAATATTCAGTGAGAGAAAAACATTTATTTAAAAACTACCCAACAACTACTTTTGATATAAATAATTTTCTAGAATCAAGACCTTTTCATACAGCCACTTTTATGTTTAGAAAGGCAGCTTACAAGAACGATTTCCCAACAGCTATTCTTTCAGCAGATAGAGCATTGTATATGTTAATGTCTTGTTTTGGAAAAATATACTATTTAGAAGATGTAACGGCGGTCTATAGGCGTAATGAGAAGGGACTGTCCAGAAATGTTACTTCTAAGTTAATGAAGAAAGACTATGCTATTGCTAAATATATTCAAAAATACAATGCAAATTTTGAGTATTACAGGCTACAGGCATTTGTAGCTTATACTATATTTGCATATTCCCATAATATTTATTTAAAGGATTTTTTGAAAAACAGTGTATTATTGGTTTATTACAGGTTAAAACGTGAGGACAATACCTCAATCAAGTCAGTATTGTATAGTAGTTATAAGCTTATATCCAAATCGTACAAAAAAGTTCAATCTATTTGATGTAATTTGAAAATGGAAGTATTTATCATTATTGCCACATACAACGGAATGCCTTGGATACAGAAATGTCTAGATAGTTGTGCGAATTATAATGTTTTGGTTGTGGATAATGCATCTACTGACGAAACTATTGCATATATTAAAAAAACGTATCCGAAAATACATATTTTACCACAAAATAAAAACCTTGGTTTTGGGCAAGCAAATAACCTTGGTATTGAATATGCTCTTAAACAGGGGGCTGAGTATTTATTTTTATTAAATCAAGACGCTTATTTACAAAAAGGATGTATAGAAGGGCTAGTAGATGCGCATCAAAAAAACCTCGATTTCGGAATATTAAGTCCAATACATTTAAACGGTACGGGAGATAGGCTAGACAGAAGTTTTTCACATTGTTTGGTTTTTGACCATTCTCCTGATTTTTATTCAGATTTCGTATTAAATAAACCATTGCAAACAATTTATACAACTCCTTTTATAAATGCAGCTGGGTGGTTGTTAACGAAACGAATTGTTAAAGCTGTTGGGGGGTTTGACCCTCTTTTTTTTCATTATGGAGAGGACGAAAATTATTGCCAACGCGCGCTTTATCATGGTTTTAAAATAGGGGTTGTTCCTACCGCTTTTATGAAACACGACCGAGAAGACCGACCACGGCCTGATTTTAGAAGAGGTACACAGGCGTTTTTAAATAGCTGGGAGCGTTCTTTGAAAACTAAATATGGGAATATTAATAAAAATAATTTTAATGAGCTATTAGGGCTTAAAAAACCACGTTTAATAAGTAGATGGAAGGCTTACTTAACAGGTGATTTTAGGATGGCTAGAACAATGGCGCAAGAGATAGCAATTCTTCAAAAAATTACTCCTGCTATTTCCAAAAGTCGCAAACAAAATGTAATAAGAAATAAACATTACTTAAAATAAGCGTATAAAATGTCTAATAATACTCCCTTGGTGTCCATTATCATCCCGACATTTAATCGAGCTAATTTATTGCCGGAAACCTTAGATTCCGTCTTGGCACAGAACTATCAAAACTGGGAATGTATTGTAGTAGATGATGGAAGTACGGATAGCACCGATTTCTTGATGGAGAAGTATATTGCTAAGGATTCTCGGTTTCAATACCATCACAGACCCAAAAATAGAATGTCTGGTGGGAATGCTGCTCGTAATTATGGATTTGAGCTAAGTAAAGGGGAGTATATTCAGTGGTTTGATAGTGATGATATAATGCTTCCTAATTATTTAGGTTTTCGGGTTGAACAATTCCTAGACAATATAGATTTGGTAATTTGTACAGGAAATATAATTGACAATACCAATACTATTTTGCGAACTTTCAACCTTCCTGTAAAGGTTAATTTGTATAAGGATTATGCATTATGGCAATTAGAAATATACACACCTTCAGTATTGTTTCGGAGAACTTACTTAAGTAATGATCTCTTTGATGAAAATATTCATCGGGGGCAAGAAACCGAATTCTTTACGAGATTTTTTTTTAACAATAAAAACACAAAATATACAATAGTAAATGTGCCTTTGTTTTGCTATAGAAAACATTACCAAGCAAAAACGGAAGCGGGAAAAAAATATAGGAAAGATTATAGAGAGAATCTATCTTTTATCTTAAAATCCAACTTTGATCGCGCTCTTTTTTTAAAGGATAACCAGCTTATCTCATTTTATTACAAACGTTTAGTAAAACAGTTTTTTAAAAGTGTTGATTACAAACATTATAAAAATTCCATTCAAATAATGGAATACCTTATCGGAAAATTGGAGCACAAGAAATTTTTTCTAAAGGTTAAACTGATATTTTGGGGGAGTGCGTATTTTCTATTTGGATATAGACATTTTATAAGAAAAAGATTACTGAATATGACTGTTTCACATTTTAAATAATTGGCAAATTTGAATAATTAACATCCCATGTCCAAAACACTTCCTTTAGTTTCAGTTATAATCCCCGTATATAACCGTGCAGTATTGGTTAAAGAAACTTTAGATTCTATTCTTGTTCAATCATACCCAAATTGGGAGTGCATTATTATTGATGATCATTCCACAGATGATACTCTAGCTGTTTTAAATCACTATACTAAAATCGACAAGCGTTTTAAATTCTTCAAAAGACCTTCCGCTTCCTTAAAAGGAGCCTGTTCCTGTAGAAACTATGGTTTTAAAAGGAGCAAGGGCGACTATGTTGTCTATTTTGATAGTGATGATTTAATGTACCGGGATTATATCACTAAACAATATGCCAACTGTGTTCAAAGCCAATCGCTATTTTCAATATGTAAATTTTCTACCTTTAATAATGAAGGGAAAATTTTATTAAAAGAAAGTAAATTATTTTATAAAAACCTTTTTAATGATTTTATAACAAAGAAAATAAAAGTGAATACCCCAGCGCTTTTCTTGAATAGAACTATTATAAAAGAAATTTTTTATGATGAAACCTTGGTGAAGGCACAAGATCTTGATTTTATTTATAGGGTTCTTTTAAAGTTTGGTCATTCGGGAAGCATATTAAATGAGGTATTGGTAAAAGTTCGTATTCATAATAATAGAATCACTTCTTCCTATAAGAATTTTAAATTTCAACCTTTGTTGTCAAGCGTCGAGGTAAAATGGCGCATATTAAGAGATACCCACGGAACTTTAGATGCTACAATATTCAACCAAGTTAAAAATATATTTATTTTAGAATTAAAACTGGTACTATTTCGTGGACATTTTATTAAGTTTTATGAATATTTGAATAAGGCATTACGAAGTGGCTATTTATCAAAAAAAGAGTATTTTTTTATTAGCAGTAAATATGGATTTCAGTCACTTTATAAAATTCCAAAAGGAATTTTTAAGAGAAGTGATAAAGTAAAATTATTCAAAAGAAAAGTAACTAATATTTTTAAAAATGATACCTAAGATTATCCACTATTGCTGGTTTGGCAAAAAACCAAAGCCAGTGTTAGTACAAGATTGTATAGCCTCTTGGCAAGCAATAGTGCCAGGGTATAATATGCAATGTTGGGATGAAAGCAATGTGGAGTTAAACCACCCTTTTTTAAAAAAAGCCTACAAAGAAAAACAATGGGCCTTTGTTGCCGATTTTGTCCGGCTTCAAAAATTGGCCGAACTGGGTGGGGTCTATATGGATACGGATATGCTGTTGCTAAAATCTATTGACCCACTAATGGAACAACCCGCATTTGTAGGGTTGGAATCCGAACGCTATGTAAGTTGTGGAATAATAGGTGCCATACCGCAACATCCTTATATCTTGGCCTGTTATGATTATTACGACCGCTTGATTTTTGACAGTGATTTCTCATATAAATCCATTATCATCCCGAAAATATTTACTCAGATATATTTGAAAAAGTATCCCCAAGCCCAAATACCGTTGATTCCCAAGCAACACCAAGACCTATTTGTTTGCCCTGTGGATTGGTTTTATCCCTTTCCCAATGAAAATCTCTTGACCGAAAAATATAAAGAGTACATTAAACCTAATACCTTTGCTGTCCATCTATGGCATAAAAGCTGGAAAAAGACCAATGCCCTTCACTTTATGCGGGAGGGAAAAGTGTTTCAATCTTTTTTTAGGTTAAGCAATGAACTGTTGAGGGAAAGGCAAGGCATAGATAAAAAGTATTTAAAAAAAATTGCGGCTGCTTTAAAACAACATCTAAGCAATGGATAAAATTCTAATCGTATATGGCTCGCTTAATTCTGTTCCATCTCCTGAAGGGGCTGCCCCAGCAAAGGTAATTGTGGATACGGTAAAACATTTCGACAAAGAAAAATTTCAGGTGCTCTCCAACTTTAATGAAACCTTGGATGCCGCAACATTTGACACTACTATTTTTCATCATGTTAAACCCACTTGGCTCGATAAAGTTTTTCTTTTTTTTTTAAAGATACGTTATCGTTATTGGCAAAAGAAAGATCGTTTTATTACTGCCCAAGAACCCCAATTGCTTTATTTTATCACCGCGAGCCGATATATTAGAAATAAAGGATATAAAAAAGTGGTCGTCCATGTCAGTCCGGGCTTGGTGCAGATGATCAAATTGTTCAATCCTAAATGCAAGATTGTATTTTACCACCATGGCACCTCTTTGCATACTAAGCTTAGCGAATCGCAATGGCAACTTCTGCTTGATAACACAATCGCTATCTTTGGAGTTAATCAAGCAGCTGGAGATTTGGCAAATGAACATTTTAAAGTAAAACTTCCTTCCAAGCACTATTTTAAAATAGCCAATGGGGTGGAACGTATAAAAACTTACACAAAGAATAAATATTCTAATGATAGTTTCCAAATTCTTTTTTCGGGGCGTATCTGTAAAGAAAAAGGAGTGCTAGAACTGATTAAAGCATATAAAATCTTAAAAGATAAAAAGTATATTATTTCATTGAATGTAGCGGGTGATGTAGGCACTAAAAGAGGTTTAGTGGCAGGAGATAGATATTTGGATACTTGTAAACAATATGTTAAGGAGCATAATCTTGAGGTGAATTTTACAGGGTTCTTGTCGCAAAATGAGTTACAAAAGTGGTATAACAAGGCTAATGTATTGGTATTACCAACAGATCCCAAATTATCAATGGAGGGAATGCCTTTGTCGTTACTGGAAGCAATGGCTGCAGGCAAACCTTTAATAGCTACAAATGTTGGTGGCATTCCAGAGGTTATTCAAGATGGCTATAACGGTTTTTTGATTTATGGCATAGAAAATTATGCGGAAGAGATTGCTGAAAAAATAGACAAACTATATTTAGATAAGGAGCTTGAAAAAAATATGGTTAAAAATGCTAGTAACTGTTATGAAGAGAATTTCACTACCGAAAAGATGAGTGCAGCTTTTTTGAATGCATTAAAAAAAATTGGATATGTCGAGCGATAATAAGAAAGTAGTAATAGCTTCTGGATCCCGACACAGTATTCCGCCTGTTCAAGAAAGTCCTGGAGTACCTCGTATAATCTATCAGCTTACTGAAAAGGATATAGAAGGTTTTCAATTTAAAATTATAAGTAAATATAATCATGCACTAGACGATACATCCTTTGATACCAAAAAATACTTGCATCCAAAACCTAGTATAAGTACACGGTTTTATGAACGATTTTTGGATATTACTTCCTATGAATGGAGAAAAAAAAAATATGGGTTTGCTCAACCCGATAGGATTGTTTACTATACTGCCTTAGTGAAAATGGCAAAAAAAATAGATCCCGATATGGTGATAACCTTTATGCATTTTGAACTTTTTAGAATGTTACAAGAGGCGATCCCAAAGGCAAGGCATATATTTTTTTTTAGAAGCACCGATTTAGAGGGTAGAATAGGTAAAGAAAACTTAGAGTTTTTATTGAGGCACAGTGCAGGGTTTTTGGCAAACACTAAAGCCCCAATCGAAGAACTGAAAACCAAATATCAAAACTTGGACATTCCAGTGGAAACCATATACAATTCTGTGCCCAAGGTTGGGTTGAATCTTAAAGAACAAAAAACAATTGGTAGCGCATTCAGAAAAAAATTCGGTTTAAGTGCCACTGCTTTCGTATTAGGTTATGCAGGTAGGTTTAGTGAAGAAAAGTCTTTAATGAAACTTTTTGTTGTATTGAAAGCATTAAAAGAAGAAGGGGTAATAGTCCATCTCATTATTGCCGGCGATATTGAAAATGAAAAAACCCCGAATTATGAATATTATAGGGATTTAATGGCTTTTAAAGCAACACATCTAAAAGAACAAGTACATCTGGCTGGATGGGTTACCCATACCGAGCTCTTCCATTTCTATTGTGCCTTAGATGTAGGCGTACTTTTATCAAAATATCGCGAAGGAAACTCTATGTTTTTAATAGAAGCAATGAGTTATGGAGTGCCTGTTATTGCCACAGCGGTAGGGGGTAACAAAGAAATTATTACATCAGGAATAAATGGGGTACTCCTTGTTCCAAAAAAAATGGAATCAGGTTTAAAAGAGCACATTAAAAACCTATATTTTGAGTCGGTAAAATTAAGCACCATGGCCAGAAATGCCCGCAGTTATATTTCGGAAAACCATTCAAAGGAAAAAATGATAGCTTTGTTTCAAAATTTTTTAACGAATATATATTCTTAAAATGCGTATCATCATCTTCGACGGAAGTTTTCGCACTACCCCTTTTATCAATAGGTTGGTAGCTGGGCTTGCCGTAAATCATGAGGTGTATATTTTAGGCTTTAACGAAACAATTGAAAAAAGAATAAAGGATGTACGTTATATAAAACTGGGAAGCAATCAAAACAAAATTAATTTCATTTTAACTACCTTAACACTATCTTTTAGTAAAAGAAGCTTTTCACATTTTTTAAAAACATTCAACTTGTTATTTACTAAAGAACGTAAGAATATTCAACAACAAAATTTTGAGATAGCAGTTTCTCAAATAAAGCCAGACCTTATTCATTTGCAGTGGCCCTCCTTATTGCCTTGGTGTGAACATTTTCTATTAAATAAAAAGTATAAGGTACTTTTAAGTCAAAGGGGTTCACAAACCAACATCACTCCTTTTGTAAACAATGTATATTTTTACTATTTAAAAAAATGGTATCCTAAAATTTCTGGATTTCATTCTGTCTCAAAAAGCGTTTTAGATAAAGGAGAAGTTATATGGAAGGACTCGACAAAAATTAATGAAGTCGTTTACACGGGTCTGCCATTGGAACAGCTAACCTTTAAACGGGAATATTCCAAATCAACTCCCCTCACTTTAATATCTGTGGGCAGGCCCCATTGGGTAAAGGGCTATTGTTATGCCTTAAGTAGCTGTAAGTTATTAAAGGATGCAGGAATTAACTTTCATTATACGATAATCGGTGGTTCTGGGGATGAGGAGCTAATATATCTTCGTAAGGAACTTGGCCTTGAGGATTGGGTTACATTTAATGAGCGAATACCCCAGGGTCAGGTTTTTGAATTAATGAAAAATGCCTCTTTACTATTAATATCGAGTATAGTGGAGGGTCTTCCTAATATAGCTGTTGAAGCCATGGCTCTTGGTTTACCGGTATTAAGCACAGATTGCGGTGGGGTTACGGAGCTTATTGAAAATCATAAAACTGGTTGGATAGTACCATCCCGTAACCCAATGGCAATGACCAGCACTATTGAGCTATTTAATGAACTTTCTTTGGGAAAAATTCAAGAAGTCCGTTTGGCAGCACGAAGAAAAGTCGAGTATCAACATGCTGATAAACAAATGATAAAGGGCATGGAAAAACTGTATAGTGATTGTTGTACAGATTAATAAAAGTTTAAAATGATATCAATATTAATTACTCATTACAACAGACCAAAGGCTCTTGAGCAATGTGTTGCTTCTTTTCTTGCATTTAAGAGAGGAGCTTTGCCTATAGAAATTATAGTAACCGATGACGGAAGCAAAAAATACGTGCAAGATGCTATAAAAAAACTTCCTATTGATACCCTCGTTACCTCAGAAGTGAACAAAGGCTTAACCTCAAATCTAAATACAGGAATTAAAAATTGCTCGGGTAATTATATTTTGTATTGCCAAGAGGATTTTATCCCTAAACCTGAATTAAAAGCGTTATTGCCAGAAATGCTTGAAGTTTTAGATTCTGGAAAAGCTGATATGATTCGGCTTAAAGCGAATTACACATTTCCAAAACTCAATTATTTAAGTGATACCATTAAATTAATCCCAAAATTTTCTTGGAAAAATTTTTACTATAATACATTTCAATACAGTGATAATCCTTTTATAACTACAAAAGATTTTTTTGACAACTATGGTTACTATTTGGAAAACACGAGCGGTCCCTATGGTGAAAACGAATATGCGATACGTATAATGAAATCTAAAGCAAAAATTGCAATTGTAAATAAATACCTTTTCAAAAATGTTGAAAATGTAGCATCTGTAATTCAACTTGAAGGAATAAGGAAAAAAAGAAAAATCTTAAAAAAGTTAAGATTACACAAACTGATACGGGCTTTAAGACTTCATTTAGAATTCTTGTTATATAATCCAAAAAAAAGAGTATTGTTAACTATTAAAAATAAACGAATAGATTGAAATGCGTATTGGTATTGTCCTTTCTTCCCCACCGGGCTACTCTGAAACTTTTTTTAGGTCCAAAATAAAAGGACTACAAGAAAAAGGTCATCAAGTGCTATTGGTTACTGCTGCTACTAAAGAAAAATTTAACGGCTGCGAACATCGCTTTCATCCAACTGTATCTAAAAACACTTGGGTACAGATGTTCCGTCTTTTATGGGTGGGTATTACCCTTCTTCCTTTTGTGACCCGTGTGCTACGCTACGTTCGCTCGGAAAGACAGGAAGGAACCTCTTTAAAAAGAAGCATTGAAAAAACCTACTTAAATGCCACTTTACTCAAACTACATGTAGATTGGCTCCACTTTGGCTTTGCTACTATGGCTATTGATCGAGAATTGGTGGCTAAGGCAATTGGAGCCCGAATGGCGGTGAGTTTTCGCGGGTTTGATATCAATGTATATCCGATAAAGTATCGGAGTGCATATCGTGACGTATGGAAGCACGTAGATAAAGTACATAGTATATCCAACTATTTAGTAGAAAAGGCCTATACCTTAGGGTTGCCTAAGGAAACTCCGTATCAAATTATCACGCCTGCTGTTGCTTTACAAAACTTGCCTACCCTTCAAGAAAAGACGACTAACCAGACCTTAAAGTTGGTGACGGTAGCTCGGTTGCATTATATTAAGGGGATTGACGTACTACTGGAAACGGCTGCCTTGTTACGGGAAAAAGAGATTGATTTTACATGGGAAGTGATTGGTGAAGGCACTAAGCGAGAAACGGAACGGTATCTATACCATCGGTATCAATTGGGGTTAGAGAACAGGGTTCATTTTACCGGAAAAAAAGAACATCGAGAAGTCGTAAACACCATAGCAAATTCAGACTTGTATATACAAACCAGCTTAACGGAAGGTTTTTGTAATGCCGTATTGGAAGCGCAAGCGTGTGGAACCATAGCCATTGCATATGCCACTGGAGGATTATCGGAAAATATTAAGAATGGCCAAACAGGTTTTTTAGTGGAAACCGTTTCCGCTGATGCTTTATCTACTAAAATTATTGAGGTGTTAGCTTTAAAAAAGGAAGAAAAAAAGAAAATAAGACAGCAAGCTGTAGAACGGGTGAAACAGGAGTTTACTATTGAGAACCAACAACAGGAGTTTGTTGACTTTTATTCATAAAGTTTCAGTTCTCAGTAAGCAGTAACAGTTGACAATTCTTGTCTTTGATTTGTCAGTTCGAGTGATTTAGAATGCCGGTACGGCAGGCTAAATAGTATCGAGAACCTTTTAACAGCGGTTTTATAAACTTGGTCTCGATACAAATTTGAACCCTGCTTTCGCGTCTTCAAATTCACTCGACCTGACTTCTCGATACAAATTTGAACCCTGCTGTCGCGTCTTCAAATTCACTTGACCTGACCGTTGGCAGTTTTCGGTTGTCAGTTCGAGTGTTTTTCGGTGGAGCGATAGCGGAACGGAAAATGTATCGAGAACGCTTTTTCAATCCCAAACATTAATTTTTTTCATACATTCATACTGTGAAAACTTATTATGTTTACATTCTTTCCTGTTCAGACGGTACTTATTACACTGGCGTTACTTCCAATCTGACCCAGCGATTGGAAGATCATCAGCAAAAAAAGTATCGGAATAGCTACACAGCTAAGCGGCTTCCTGTAAAACTAGTTTTTCATTGCACTTTTACGGAAATTTCAAAAGCTATATCAGTTGAAAAACAAATAAAAAAATGGTCTCAAGCAAAAAAGGAAGCATTAATTAATGAAGATTTTGAGTCTTTGCCTAATCTTGCTAAGAAGAAGTTTACAAAATAGATATGGATACACAATTGGTCTCGATACAAATTTGAATCCTGCTGTCGCGTCTTCAAATTCACTCGACCTGACTTCTCGATACAAATCTTAGTCTCTTTCAGAGACTTCCATTCACTCGAAGTGGCGGTTAATAAGTTGTCAGTTCGAGTGGTTTCTCCTAAGTGTAGCTTAGGAGAAAATGTATCGAGAACGCTTTGGTTTTTAAGCATGGCAAGCTAAATTGCCTGTACTGATGTAACAGAAGTGTATCGAGAACAGTAAAAAATGTGATGTATAAATACAAGAACACGTATATTTACGGGAATGAAACTGTATTATCCTAAATCGCATTATGATGCAGCCTATCGGAGGCTTCTATTCCCATTACTAAAACCCTTTATTAAAGGAAAAAACTTTACGAATACCCAAAGAAAATCAATGTATGGAGTATCGGAAACCGATTTTGATTTTACGAATGTTTTAGAAGAAGCAACTCTGGTTATTCTTCCAATGGCATGGAATTATTATATAAAAACGAAGCAAACTGAAGGTGCTATTGCTTTTGTGGAAAAGTGTCGAGATCTAAACAAAAAAGTCTTGGTGTATAACGCAGGTGATTTTGGGGTTTACGTTCCTTACATTGAAAACCTGCTGGTTCTTAGGCCCAGTGGCTATAAATCTAAATTTACAGGAAATGAATATGTCCTACCTCCTTTTATTGCAGACCCTTTAAAAGAATACTTTGACTCCGAACGGATTTTTCAACGTTCCTATGAAAACAACCCGCGTATCGGATTTTGTGGTCAAGCAGACACCTCACGATTAAACGCTGTAAAAGAAGTAGCTAAAATTGGAGTACGAAATCTAAAAAGCGTATTAGGGGTATCCAAGACAGAAAAACAGGAATTAATTTCAAGTTCTTTGGTAAGGGGTTACGTTCTAAAAAAACTACAACAATTTACAAACGTAGAAACAAATTTTATCCTTCGAAAACAATACAGAGCCGGGGTAAAAGAAAACAAAGATACGCATCAAACAACCTTAGAATTTTATAAAAACATCCATCAATCTGACTATGTTTTATGCATACGGGGAGCCGGTAATTTTTCTGTTCGTTTTTATGAAACCTTGGCGATGGGTCGTATTCCTGTATTTATTAATACCGATTGTTCCTTGCCTTTAGACAAAACGATACCGTGGAGAACACATGTGGTTTGGGTGGAGTACCGGGAACGTCATCGGGTAGCCCAAAAAGTAACCGAGTTTCATCAAGCATTATCCGAAACGGATTTTATAGCTTTACAGCGAGCCAATAGAAACCTATGGAAAGATTATTTGACGTTGGGAGGGTTTTTTAAAACTTTTTTTCAACACTACCTAACAACCAAATAAAAGATTATAAGTGTTATTTAATTCCCTTGATTTCGCTATTTTTTTACCGTTGGTATTTATACTATACTGGGGGTTATGTAGGAAAAGCAAGAGGCATCAAAATCTTTTAATCTTAGTAGCGAGTTATGTGTTTTATGGTTGGTGGGATTGGCGGTTTTTATCCCTGTTGTTAATTAGTACGGTTGTAGATTATACCGTAGGGCTACAGTTAAAAAAAACAAACCGGGCAAACTATCGCAAACTTCTTTTGTCTATTAGTCTGGCTGTTAATCTAGGTTTATTAGGCTTCTTTAAATATTATAATTTTTTTATTGAAAACTTTACCACTGCCTTTACTTTTTTTGGTGGCAGTATTCAACCAAATACCTTACATATTATTCTCCCGGTAGGGATTTCGTTCTATACCTTTCAAACCCTTAGTTATACCATTGATATATATCGAAAAAAGCTAAAGCCTACTAGCGATTTTGTAAGCTTTGCTACGTTTGTTTCCTTCTTTCCGCAGCTGGTAGCAGGTCCTATTGAACGGGCTACACAGCTATTGCCACAGTTTTCAGAAAAAAGAAGGTTTAATGCCAATAATGCTGTCACGGGGATAAAACAAATAATATGGGGGCTCTTTAAAAAAATAGTAATAGCAGATTCATGCGCACAGTATGCAAATGAAATTTTCGCTACTTACGAAACAGCTTCTTCCAGCACACTTATTCTAGGGGTTGTCTATTTTGCGTTTCAAATATACGGCGATTTTTCAGGCTATAGTGATATAGCTATAGGTACGGCTCGATTATTTAATATTAAGTTGTTACCTAATTTTAGGTATCCTTATTTTTCGAGGGATATAGCTGAGTTTTGGCGACGGTGGCATATTTCATTATCTACCTGGTTTCGGGATTATATATACATTCCGTTAGGCGGAAGTCGGGGCTCCAAAGCACAACACATGTTCAACCTATTTGTAGTTTTTACTATCGGTGGGCTTTGGCATGGGGCCAGTTGGAATTTTATAGTTTGGGGCGTCTTAAACGCCTTGTTTTTTATACCATTATTTTTTTATAAAAAGTATAGCGTACACAAAGACACCGTGGCGCAACATACTGTATTGCCAAACTTGAAAGAAGTAGCAGGTATGTTGAGTACCTTTTTATTAGTACTTCTAGGGTTTATATTTTTTAGAACGGAATCCATACCACAAGCTTGGGAATATATGCAGCGAATATTCTATTTTGACATGCAAATAGAATTATTGCAGATAGAAAGGTATAGCTTTGAAATGATTCCGTTACTTTTACTATTGGTAAGTGTAGAATGGATATACAGAAAACAGGAATTTCCATTAGGGTCCTCACGATATGAGTATATAAAAACCATAGGAGTACTACTTATGATACTACTTTTCGGAAGTTTTTCCAATCTACAGGAGTTTATCTACTTTCAATTTTAATGAAGCAATTTATAACATATAGTATACTTCTTTTGTTAGCTACAACGCTACTGATGTTTATTTTGGACGCTACCTATACTCAAGTTTATAATTCCGGTTCGTATCGAAATAAAGTGATGTGGATACGGGATATGCAACCGGATACGTTAGACTATGCTCTTTTTGGGTCTTCCCGTACAAAATATACGGTAAACCCCACTCGTATTGAAAAAGTGACCGGTAAAAAAGGAGTGAACTTGGGCATGAACGCTTCGGGTCCTTTTGAAGTACAGCTGGCCGTGAAAGAGTTTTTTAAGCATACCTTCGCAAAACGTATTTTTGTGCAGGTAGATTACACCTATTATATGAAAGCTCCAGATAGTATTGGGCAATTGGTATGGCTGCCCTATATAAAGGAAAAAGAGATATTTGAATCCTTTAAACCATTTGGTAAAGCATACAAGGGTTATAAACAAATTCCGATGTACCGGTATTTACAATTTGATGGATCTTTAGGCTTTCGTAATGTAGCCTTGAGCCTATTGGGGAAATCCCCGGATTTTTTAGTGGATGAAGGTTTTAAAACTAGAGCAGGGATGCTACAGCATGATACTCCCTATCCGTATACGCTAGAAGAAGTTCAAAACAAACACATAGCGGAAATCATTACATTAGCAAAAGAGAAACAAATAGCGTTATCTTTTTTTACCGCACCCATCTATAAACCTGTGGAAGATTTTTTAACGTTAGAGGAGAACCTTCCTAATTATAAAAATATGTCAAACACCATACAGAAAAAAATCTATTTTAGTGATCATATGCACGTAAATACAGAAGGGGCAACTCTTTTTACTGAACAATTTATAGAGACTTTTTTCTTTACATTCGATACGAACTAATAGCTATGTTGTTTTCCTTTCTAAAATACCTGCAACCCACGCATTATTTTCAATTGTACCGAAAAGATGGAAGTTCTATTTTTCCCATTCCTTCAGAACTACCGGAATCGATTCTAAAGCAATTGCGACCTAATCCTAATTTTGAGAACGAATTAGCCCAATCTTACGATTTGTCTTGGCAAGCGATTCAAAAAGGATACATAGGCGATACCCTTACCTATACACGTTTTAAAAAACTCCCCGTAGTAGATGAATATAGGTTTATTAGGTTGTACTTCCATCCGGCCTGGGTGCTGTATGTGTTATTCCTTCGGCTATGCAGTTTTAAAAACCCCGTTGTTGAAATTTCAGCATGGTATAAAAGTAACGGGACGAAACGGAGTCCCTATTTAAAAACACCGTTGACGTATCCCAATTGGAATACAACAGCCTATACGAGTCAAGAAAAGGTGAGTGTTATTATTCCCACCCTAAACCGATATCCATATTTAAAAGATGGCTTAAAAGATCTGGAACAGCAAACGCATACTGATTTTGAAGTGATTGTGGTCGATCAATCAGAACCCTTTCAAGAAGCCTTTTACAAGCAGTTTTCTCTGGATCTTAAGGTGATTAAACAAGAAGAAAAAGCCTTATGGTTGGCACGAAACACAGCGATAGAAAAGGCAAGTAGTGATTTATTACTATTGTATGATGATGATAGTAGGGTAGACAGCGATTGGATTGAAAATCACTTGCGATGCCTTAGCTTTTTTAATGCTTCCATCTCGTCGGGGGTTTCCATATCCCAATCTGGGGCAAACGTACCGGCAAACTATTCCTTCTTTCGCGTATCGGATCAGTTGGATACGGGAAATGTGCTGCTAAAAAGAGACGTTTTTCAACACATAGGATTATTTGATCGACAATTTGAAAAACAGCGCATGGGTGATGGGGAGTTTGGACTCCGGGCTCATCTGGAAGGTTTTTTGAATATTTCAAATCCCCACGCGAAGCGGTTGCATTTAAAAGTGGGTACTGGCGGGTTGCGACAAATGGGAAGTTGGGACGGCTATCGACCTAAAAAATGGTTGGCCCCAAGACCTATACCTTCTGTCTTGTATTTTTTTAGAAAGTATTACGGTGCAAAACGATCAATTTATTCCTTACTTCGTACCGTTCCGCCCTCTATAATGCCGTATCGTTTTAAGCGAAGTAAAAAATTGATGGTGTTAGGTGTTTTTATCTCAGTAATATTGACACCCTTCATTTTAATTCAGATTTTTAGATCTTGGCGTTTGGCTACTCAAAAAATAAAAGCAGGATCTAGCATTAAATCATTGTCGTTATGAAAGTGTTGCAAGTAATAGATACATTGCATGTTGGAGGTTCCGAAAAAATGACGGTTCTTCTTAGCAATTTATTATATGAAAGAAATGTATGTGTAGAACTATTGTTGTTGGTTGAAGACGGAGTTTTATTAAATGAAATAAATAGTAACATCATTGTTCATAAATTGAATCGAACCAATCGGTTTGATTTACATAAAATTAAAAAAGTAGCCGCTTTGGTGTCGAAGTTCGACATTGTTCATATTCATTTAAAACATAATTATAGATATATTTCTCTTGCTTGCAGACTTTGTGGAATTACCAAACCGAAACTTATTCTCCATGACCATAGTCACACTCTTAGAATAAAAAGGGGCACTACTCGAGCAGGTAAAGACTGGTTATTTAAAAACATCTTTAAACCTACTTATTACATTGGAGTACACAGTGACCATCTTCTTTGGGCAAAAGAAAAGTTAAAAATTAAGCAATCTAATTGTTATTTACTTGAGAATGTAATTCAAAAGATGACAGTGGAAACCTCTAAAGAAACTCCATCTGGTGTTGTTATGGTAGGTAATATTACACGAATAAAAAACATAGAATTTGCTCTCAAATTGATACAACAAATACATGAAACACTTACCATTTACGGGAATGTTATTGATCATGATTATTTTAAAGAATTAAAACTTGAAATTGAGCGTTTAGAGATCTCAAATCAAGTTAATTTTATTCATGAGGTAGCCAATGTACAGCCCTATCTGTCAACATTCAAGTTTGCACTGCATACTTCCAAAAAAGAAACGGGTCCGCTAGTGCTTATTGAGTATTTAGCCCATCAACTCCCATTTGTTTCTTATGCTACCGGACAAGTTTATGAAACCTTAAAAAATGAAATTCCTACTTGTTTCTGTACCACCTTTTCAGAAAGGGATTGGTTGCAACGAATAGATACCTTACATTTGGTGAATAGACAAAAATTACAAGTTTGTTATAATGAAAACTTTTCTGTTGAGAATTACTTAGAAAAATGTCTGAAAATCTACAACCACATACTTCACTCTTAGTAGTCTCAGATACTGGAATGTATCGAGATGAAGAAAAAGTATTTGCTTTTGAGCCTGTGGTAAGGGAATTAAAAGCCTTATTGTCTTTATTTAAAACTATAACATGGATTGGTTTTAATAGAGAGGATAAAAGACAGCATGCCGCTTATACAGAAATTCAATCTAAGAAGATACAGGTTATATTGCTTAATAAAGTAGGTGGCACTTCTCTCAAAAATAAGCTGTCGATTTTGGGAGGTTATCCGACTATGTGTAAGTTGATAGATACTGAAATAAAAAAACATCCTGTTATTCATAGTAGGGCACCCTCTAACCCGGCTTATATTGCCATGTGGCTCTCCAAAAAATACCCTAGCAAACGGTTCTGGTTTAAATATGCCGGGAACTGGACTCAATCTGCCCCGTTTTTCTATACTCTACAGCGCAATAAATTAAAAAGATTGAGCGACAACTGTGTGGTTACCGTAAACGGAAGGTGGAAACACCAACCTAGCAATGTGATTCCCTTTGACAATCCATGCCTGAACGAAACCGACCGGGAAAGCGGCAAAAAATGCATTGACAGAAAAACACTTCAACAAGGGATCAACTATTGTTTTGTTGGTGGACTGAACGAAAATAAAGGGATACTTCTATTGCTCGAAGCATTTAATACTTTGAAAATAACCGATTTTAAGGGTTCATTACACATTATAGGCGATGGTCCTTTGCGGGAAGAGGTACAAGAGAAAGTGGATGCATCACTTTGTAACATCATCTTGCACGGGGCATTGTCCAAAGCTGAGGTTTGTGAACGCTACAAACAGTGCGATTTTTTAATATTGCCCTCAAAGAGCGAAGGCTTTCCAAAAGTGATTAGTGAAGCGATGAACTTTGGGTGCATCCCCATAGTTTCAAATATTTCTTGTATTGATCAATACATTCAAGACGGGAAAAACGGGTTTTTGATCGATCCGCTTTCGGTTTCCGAACTGCAACAGTGCCTTGCAAAAACCAAAACGATCACTAAAGGAGTTTTTAAGAAAATAATCGAATACAATTACGACCTAGCAGGACGTTTTACCTACAGACATTATAAAAAGAGGATACAGCAAGACATTTTAAACCATAAAACCAATAAATCATCGGGGTAAACAGACTACATTATATCAATCCATTACGTAACGTTTTACTTCATGTGGCTTTGGGGCTGGTTGCCTATGCGTTTAAACCACTTATGCTGGGTTATATGTTATTAGTATTGGGGTATTGGACCTTCCGTATTTTAACCAAGGCCAATAAGCACAAAGAGATTTTAATGGCGGCCGCTTACATCACTGGGGCTGAGGTTTTTTTTAGAATGACGGGGGCGTATATTTTCTATGAAACTGCCAAGTATTCAGTTATTCTATTTTCGCTATTTGGTTTATTTTTTTACGGCTTTCGCTATAATGGCATAACCTACATAATCTATATTTTGATATTGTTTCCCGGTGTTCTGGTCTCTATGGAGAACATAGGGTACGATGTTAACTTTAGAAAATCAGTGCTCTTTAACATGAGCGGACCCTTAACGTTGGGGGCCATAAGCCTTTATTGTATTGGTCGAAGCCTAAAATTCAAAGATTTTCTGGAGGTGCTGGATATGTTGGTGCTGCCTTTGATTACTATTACGATATATGTGTTTATTTATGCTCCTGATTTAAGGGAGGTGGTTACGGGTACGGCTAGCAATGCGGCTTTGTCTGGTGGCTATGGCCCCAATCAAGTCGCTACGGTTTTGGGGTTGGGGGCCTTTATACTTTACAGCCGGTTTTTTATTCCGTATAAAAATAAGATAGTACATCTGGTTATGATGTTTTTTATGGTCTTGATGGCCTACCGGGCGTTGGTCACCTTTTCAAGGGGCGGTGTAATAGTGGCAGGTATTATGATGGTATTTTTTTCAATTGTATTGTATTTTAGTACAGGTGTAAAGACCAAGGTCAAAATAAGTTTTAAGTTATTTACAATTGTTTTTATAGGGATTGCAGTGTGGTCTTTGGCATTATTGCAAACCAGTGGTATGATAGGTAACAGGTATGAAAATAAAGATGCCCTGGGAAGGGAAAAAGAAGATGTAACCACAGGAAGGGCTGAATTGTTTAGAACCGAGTTTGAAACTTTTGAAGAGAACGCTTTTTTTGGCATTGGGGTGGGCAACGTCAAGTTTGAATTTGAAAATGAACTGGGCAAAGCAGTTGCCTCTCACAATGAAGTTTCCCGAATGCTTTCAGAACACGGTTTCTTTGGCATAATTGCCCTACTGATTTTGCTTTTCGCCCCTTTGCTTTCAAAACTAGCGGGGAGTAGTAATATCTATTTTTATCCATTTATGATTTTCTGGTTTTTGACTATATCGCACAGTTCCATGCGCATTGCGGCCCCTGCATTTATATATGGATTGGCTTTATTAAACATTACCTATGAAAAGAAAACATAACATTCTTTACATAGGAAATAAGTTATCAAAAAAGGGAGCCACCGTAACCTCTATTGAAACATTAGGGGCTTTTCTACAAAGGGAGGGGTATCAAGTGATAACTGTTTCTTCAAAAAAGAATAAAGTGCTTCGGTTGTTAGACATGATGTGGAATACACTCTGTTATTCTAAAAGAACCTCTATCGTTTTAATTGACACATATAGCACAACAAATTTTTTATATGCTGTCATTATAGGCTCTATTTGCAGAACTCTTGGCTTACCATATATACCTATATTAAGGGGAGGCAATCTCCCTTCCCGTTTACAAAAAAGTAGCAAACAAAGCAACAAATTATTTGGTAATGCCATGACCAATGTAGCACCTTCTCATTATTTATTAGAAGCTTTTAAAAAAGAAGGTTATACCAATCTAACCTATATTCCTAACACTATCGAAATTGAGAAGTATTCTTTTTTATTTCGAAAGAATATCAAACCCAAACTGCTTTGGGTTCGCTCTTTTTCAGAAATATATAACCCGATGCTTGCGCTATATGTTGTGGAGGGTTTATTGAAAAATGGACATACCAACACCGAACTCTGTATGGTTGGCCCAGATAAAGATGGATCAATGGAGACCTGTAAAGCATATGCAAAACAAAAAAACTTACCCGTTACATTTACAGGGGGACTTGCTAAAAAAGAATGGTTACAACTATCAAAAGACTATGATATTTTTATTAATACGACACATGTAGATAACACACCGGTAAGTGTCATAGAGGCTATGGCGCTTGGATTACCCGTTATCTCAACACATGTAGGGGGAATACCGTATTTATTGACACACGATGAAACAGGGGTGCTTGTACCTCCTAATTCAGTAGCTAATTTTGTTACAGCCATTGAGCGGATACTTCAAAATCCTGAAGAAACGACTGCCATAGCAATCAAAGCAAGAAAGACGGTAGAAAAATTTGATTGGGAAGAAGTAAAAAAACAATGGATTACGGTTCTACAGAAGTAAAGATTTTTAAATTTATACCCTGTAGTTACCAATTACAGTTTCAAAAAGTTTAATTTTCCAAAAAGAAGTATGGGGCTTAATAAACAACAAATAGGTATTGTAATACCGTATTATAATGCCAAAAAGCATATTGAAACTGTGGTCCGGAAGGCATTGGAGTATAGTGATACTATTGTGATAGTAGATGATAAAAGCCCAGAAGCACTTCCAGAAAGCCTGCAGCAGTTAAAAGATGCAGTTACTATATTACACGAGAAAGAAAATCTAGGAGTGGGAGGAGCTACTAAAAAAGGCTTTTTACACTTGCAATCCCTTCCCGATATTAAAGTGATCATTAAATTGGATGCGGATGATCAAATGGATACAGCATACATTCCGCAATTGGTTGCGCCTATAGGGAATGGAGATTCTGATTTTGTGAAAGGAAATCGGTTTCGGGATTTTAGGGCGCTTAAAAATATGCCTTGGCCAAGGCGTTTCGGAAACCTTTTTCTTTCTTTTTTAAGTAAAGTGGCAACAGGCTATTGGAATTGTTTTGATTTTAATAATGGATTCTTTGCCATTTCAACAAACAGTTTAAAATTGATTGACTCTAATAAAATAGCTAACAACTACTTTTTTGAAACCTCCTTAATTGCTGAGCTATACTATCAAAAAGCTAGCATTAAAGAAATTGCGATGCCAGCAATATATGGGGAAGAAACTTCTAATATGAAAGTCTTTCAAATGCCCTTTTTGTTTAGTATTAATTTATTCAAAAAATTTATAAGCCGAATATGGAGGTCCTACTTTGTATATGATTTTAATATAGGAACTTTGTATATTGTATTTGGACATGTATTATTCTTTGGGGGGATAATTTATGGAGGGATTAATTGGTACCACTATGCTAGTAAGGATATTTTAACACCCGTCGGGACGATCATGATAAGTGCTTTGTTGATTATTTTAGGTTTTCAATTGCTGTTACAGGCCATACAATTTGATATTTTAAACACTCCAAAAGAAAAATAAAGGAAGGTTTAAGGCTGAACAAGTAAAACAAAAATGGAAAACGCTCTTAAATTCCTAATTTTTCCTACTTTTACGACCATAATCCCCAATCAATGACCCAAAAAGGAGGTATTCATTTTGAAATTTCCGAACGGAAAATTCTATTACGTATTTTCGATATAGTAAGTGTCCTGGCACTTTTATATGCTATAGGGGAGGTGTTTGACTTTGATTACTTTAAAATAAACGCTCAGCATTGGGTATGGTCCATCGTATTGGCTGTCTATCTCACCGTTTTTGCTACTATTTTTGAACTGTATGATTTACAAAAGGCCAGTAAACTCGATATAGTTGTACAAAATATCATCCTTACTGCTTCTGTAACGGTTTTATTTTATTTGTTAACACCATTTTATACTCCAACACTGCCTGAAAACCGATTGCAGATCGTTTATTTTTTCTTGGCTATTAATGTTGCATTATTCCTATGGCGCTATGCCTATATCACGTTTATATCTGCTCCTAGATTCTTTAAACATATTATGCTTATTGGTAATTCAGAGGAAATTGAATCGGTCGTAACATCGTTGGAAAAATCAGACCCTAACTATCGGGTAATTGGTTATGTTAATACAGGAAACAAACCCTATCAAACTCAAAAGTTAATTGAGTTTGACAATGAATCACTTTCCGAAACCATAAAAAAACATGCTATTTCTGAAATAGTAGTCGCGCTATCAAAGTCTGAAGAAATGACTATACCTTTAAACAACCAACTTATTCGATTGTTGGAAAAAGGAATGCCCATTAAGGAATATACGCACGTGTACGAAGATTTAAACCGTAAAGTACCCGTACAGTTTATTGCCGACGATTTTTATCGTTATTTTCCCTTTAGCCGAAGCAACCAAAACAAATTATACTTGTTTTTTCATAGATTGATGGATCTTATTATTTCAGTTATCGGATTGTTATTTGGAGTCTTGATTTTTCCTTTTATAGTTATAGGAAATGTTTTGGCAAATAAAGGCCCGCTTTTTTACAAACAAGAACGTGTGGGAAAAAATGGAGAACATTTCAAAATAGTTAAATTGCGAAGTATGGTAACCGATGCTGAAAAAGATGGTGCCCAGTATGCCAAGAAAAAAGATACACGCGTTACGTACTTTGGAAATTTTTTAAGACGAACCCGTATTGACGAAATTCCACAATTTATAAATGTTATTAAAGGCGAAATGAGCGTGATTGGTCCTCGACCGGAACGCCCCATATTTGTTGAAAGTTTATCAGAGCAAATTCCTTTTTACGAAATAAGACACTTAGTAAAGCCAGGTGTTACCGGTTGGGCACAAGTAAACGCCAAGTATGGTATGACGCAAGAGGACGCAATGGAAAAATTACAATACGACCTTTACTATATAAAACGGCGTAGTTTTTTCTTAGACACCAAGATCATTTTAAAAACCCTTAGTACAATTATTTTCTTCAGGGGACAATGATTCTGTTTTCAGTACGCAAGTAGGCAAGTAGGCTTTAGGCAGTAGGCAATAGGCAATAGGCTTTAGATGGTTTGTACTGATTAATTTTGGTTTCGATACAAATTCGTAATCCTTGCGAGGCTTCCAAATTCACTCAACCGCCGTTACGTAGTTGGGAGTAGTTACTTAGATGGTTGCTGAGTGCTTTTCGTTGTTTACCGTACTAAAATGATAAACGAAATAATATAAAACGAAAAGTGTATCGAAGCTACCGTGTTGAGTATTGGTTTCGATACTAATTCATAATCCTTGCGAGGCTTTCGAATTCACTCAATCACCGTGAGTAGATACTCAGCTAAATTGACAAAATAAGGTTGCTGGTTTCCCGCAACGCGAGATGCGGTGCACTGAGCGAAGCCGAAGTGTATCGGCACCCAGCTTTAATTTTCCCTCTTCAAATACACAATAAGGAAGATATACCGAATAGCCAATGCAATTAATAATGGAATCAACGCTATTGCAAAAACTTGCACTCCTGTTATCCAATGGATGGTCATTAACACAAACAACAATACCAAAAAGAACACATACCTACCCAACCATTTTTTCGGAAATCGGTTAGCAATAAGTCCAGTAAAAAGAAGACTTAATGGAAATGCCCATAACAAATTGTAATTATTGGCGGTTGCAGTATGGTCGGTTGCTACCCATAACAACAATAGGATAGTTCCAATAAGCCCTGTTGTAAAAAAGATAATAGCGTCCAATAAACGGTTTCGGGTTGTATTTTTACGGTCTTTATAGGTGACAAACACAATCAATAGCCCAAGCAATCCAAAAACAAACAACGGACTGGTGAAAAAGAATGGGGTATCTTCTTTTGGTTTATTTTGGAATAGGGTAGTGGCATTTTGTACTAGTTTTTCTTCACTACCATTTTTTGTGAGTACGGCAGTTTCGGCAGCTTTAAAAATATAGTCTGGCAGAAATTGGTAGTCCCAAGCAGAAGCTTTTTTGTCAATTACGGCACCTAATGCCACATCAATACCTAAACTTCCCCACGTGTTCCAATGTAAGTTTTTCTGAATCAATTCGCGGAAGGTATAGTCTTCTTCTACAAAATCATCATTGTATTGAAGTTTATCGCCCAACACTTCTTTCAACACATCGCGGATTTTAGTTGCACAGTTGTCATAAAAGAAGTCGTACTTGTACTTTCGGTTTTCGGGTTTGGCGTTATTCTGAAGGAAATTAAAAACAGCTTGTTTTTCAGAATAGGTTAAATTCAATGTTTGCTGTTTTATCCATCTGTTTTGTGCAACATAGCTGTCATAAAATGGTTGATAGTAGCTTACACCTAATTGGTATAACAACTTGCCCCTTGCAAATTTTGTGTAAAAATTAGGGGTGTTAAAATCATAAACCCCATAATTAAAAACAATATCGAGATTCTTGCTTTTATCGTGTACACGGAAAGCACTATGTCCAAATTTGTCATACAATTGATCACCAGGGCCAATGGTTAAAACACTTACTTCGGCATTTTCTGACAGCGACGTGTATTGTGCTTTTACTGAAGTATTCAGAAAAAAGAACACTACAATTGTAAAAAAATATAGCGGTTTGGAAAAGAAAAGTTTTGCGTTCAGAATAGTAGATTTTTAAATGACTATTTCAAAAATAAGCTTTCTTTATATATTTCAAGAAACTTTAATAATTTCAATCTTTTGTGAAGACTCGATTATTTTTCCGTTGCCTGATTGTCGCGACGATAGGAGTGGTGTATCGAAGGCATCTCGGGACTTACCTAAAAACACTCCAATCCAGTTTCAAAGAAAAGACGTTAGAATAGAGTGCAGCACTTTGGTCACCAATATCGGTCAGGGCATAATCTACTTGAATGCCTTTGTATTTAAAACCAACGCCAATATTGGGCTGAAAACCTACAGAGTCACTACCGTCCAATTGTTGAATATTTTGAAAATTTCCCACTCCGGCTCGGACAAAAACTAAATCGATGTAACCAAACTCAAGTCCGCCAGAAGGAGTCATGCTGGTAAAAGAACTTGAAAAAATGTCATTGGTTTGGGCAAAACGGAAATTAAAATCCACTTCGGCCAATAATGAAAAGTCATAATGAAAAACAAACTTTCTAGAAACACCTAATTGTAGTTTAGGGATTGTGATTTCGGTAGTTTCAGGTAATTCTTGATTTTGTCCTTCCACTGCACCTTGAATAGTAGCAAATTCATCTTCGTCAATGCTCCAAGCGTTAAAGGTAGTAGTTATATCTCGAGCCATCAGCCCAAATTTCCAGTCTCCAGTATTAAATTGTAAACCGGCATCAAAGCCAAAGCCCCAAGAAGAAGCAAAATCCCCGATAATTCGTCTAATCACTTTCGCATTTACACCAACATTCAAGCCATCTAGCGGCAAAGCTCGGGCATACGAGAACGTAACCCCGTAATCTGCGGTAGAAAATAAACTGATGCGGTTATAATCTATATTCCCTTGATCGTCAATAAGCTGGGTCGTGTTTAAAATGTCATCTACACCAAAGCGGATAACCGATAGGGCAACAACACTCCGGTCGTCCAGTGGCATCGCAAAAGCACCATAATCGTAATTGGCAATATTGGCAAAATAGGAGGCGTGCATCAGGGAAAGTTGGTTGTCTTCTAATGCAACCAAACCTGCAGGGTTCCAATACCCTGAGTTCACATCCCCGGTGGAAGCTGTAACAGCGTTGGCCATACCAAAAGCAGCAGCGTCAACCCCAATATTCATAAACTCATTCGAGTATTTTCTCGTAATTTGTGATTGGGCGGCTATACCAAATAATAAAAAAAGTAAAAATAAATTCTTCTTCAAGCTTTTAATTTTGGGCAAATATCCTACAATTTTACACAATAGTAAACTATAATTTTAGCTACATATTGTATTTATACATCCTTAGACGAAAATACTTTGCTATTTTTACAAACAGACACCCATAATATGATAAAACAGATACCTAACATCATCACTTCGTTAAATTTACTCTGCGGAAGTGTTGCCGTACTTTTTGCAGTTTCGGGCGATTTGATTACCGCTTCATTTTTTGTGTTCTTCGGAATCTTCTTCGATTTTTTCGACGGCTTAGCCGCTCGTGTGTTTAATGCACAAAGCGATGTTGGACTGGAATTAGATTCGTTAGCCGACATGGTCACCAGCGGATTGGCGCCAGCGGTGGTAATGGTTCAGTTGTTGTCAGAAGCTATGTTGGGCCATACGCTAATAATTACAGATATTTTTGCCGAAGATAGTTGGAACAGTGGTTTTACTGCTTATATTCCTTTCATTGGGCTCCTAATTGCTGTAGCTTCAGCATATCGCTTGGCAAAATTTAATGTGGACACCCGGCAAACCAGTAGTTTTATTGGCCTTCCAACACCGGCAAATGCTTTGCTGATTTTAAGTTTACCGCTTATACTGCATTTTCAATATTTTGAAGCAATAGAAGCGGTCATTTTAAATCCGTGGGTTTTAATCGGGTTGACCCTGTTAAGCTGTGTTCTTTTAAATGCAGAAATCCCATTGTTTGCATTAAAATTTAAAACGTGGGATATTAAGAGCAACATAATACGGTATGTTTTTATTTTAATTTGCCTGCTGGCAGTAGTTCTCTTAAAATTTATAGCCATTCCAGTTATTATTGGAATTTATATTTTACTTTCCCTTCTTTCAAACAAAAAATAACCTATAAAAGCTTTCTAACACTAGTACTAGTTTTGATTTAAGAGTTTTAAAAATTGGGTTGCTTAAAGTATTTTTCTTTTTCGACCTATCGAAAATTTATCGTATAATTTGAAGTGAGTGTGCCGTGAAATTTTAGGCTGTTTGAGCGAGACAAAACTCCGATTTTTCAAAATTCTTATGGTGAGTTCCTAAAATTTAGGCACTGAGCGATAAATTTAGATAAAGTTTCGTAAGTCTAGATTTTTTTGGTTCGTTTTTTCATCAATGGAAAAAATGAACAAGTATGATGATGAAGACAGAATGATTCAAATTACGCAACCTCTTTTTTGATGAAAATGTTCAACAAGTTCACTATATGATAAAGTTAGGTTAAACACCTTTAAAAAAGTGTGATTCCTTAGCGGTTTTAGTATTTTCATTCAAAAGAAAAATAACTATGAGTGAAGTAAAAGCATACGCAGCACACGCTGAAAAAGAAAACCTAAAGCCTTTGGATATTGAAAGGCGAACTGTAAACCCAACCGATGTTGAAATTGATATTCTCTACTGTGGCGTTTGCCATAGTGATATTCACACCGTAAATGATGATTGGGGCGGCACCAAATACCCTGTTGTGCCCGGTCACGAAATTGTAGGTCGTGTTTTAAATGTAGGCGATCAAGTAAAAAACTTTAAAGAGGGCGATTTAGTAGGAGTAGGGTGTATGGTAGATTCTTGCCAAACGTGCGATTCCTGTAAAGAAGGATTGGAACAATACTGCGAAAACGGAGCCGTAATGACCTATAACGGTAAGGATGAGCATTTAGGGGGACATACGTTTGGTGGCTATTCTGAAAAAATAATAGTGGACAAGGAGTTTGTATTATCTATTCCTGAAAACATTGACATTAAAGCAACAGCACCTTTATTGTGCGCCGGAATTACCACTTGGTCACCCTTGCAACATTGGAATGTGAAAAAGGGAGATAAAGTAGGCGTAATCGGTTTAGGTGGTCTAGGCCATATGGGCGTTAAATTTGCAAGTGCTATGGGAGCTCATGTAGTGATGATTACGACATCGCCTTCTAAAAGTGAAGACGCAAAAAAACTTGGTGCGGATGCCGTATTGATCTCGAAAGATGAAAAACAAATGCAGGAGCACGCCAATTCGTTCGACTTTTTACTGAATACAGTGCCAGTTGGTCACGATACCAATCCATATATTGTATTATTGAAACGAGATGCCACTATGGTGCTAGTAGGCGCAATTGAGCCACTAGACCCAATTCACGGGGGTGGATTAATATTAGGACGCAAACGCGTAGCGGGATCTGTTATTGGAGGCATAAAAGAAACACAAGAAATGTTAGATTTTTGTGGCGAACACAATATTACGTGTGATGTAGAAATGATTGATATTCAAAATATAAATGATGCGTACGAACGAGTAGTAAACTCAGACGTAAAATACCGATTTGTAATTGATATGAAGTCTTTAAAAAACTAAGTAACAAGTAGAGGAAAAGCAAAACCCCGAAACAGCTTGTTGTTTTGGGGTTTTTATATTGTTACTTATGAGTTTAGTCTAATATCTATAATCTAAAAGCGCAGCGGTCTTATATCTAAGTTGGGTACGACTTCTTATTAATCCTGAAACAACTTTTTCTTCCGAAGTTCAAAATTTTGACCTAAATACACTTTACGGACCATTTCGTCACTGGCAAGATCTTCTGGTTCGCCGTGTTTTAAAATACTGCCTTCAAACATAAGGTACGTTCTATCGGTAATGGCCAACGTTTCTTGTACGTTATGATCGGTTATAAGAATACCAATGTTTTTCTTTTTTAGTTGCGCCACAATCCGCTGAATGTCCTCTACGGCAACGGGATCAACCCCTGCAAAAGGTTCATCCAACAATATAAAATGCGGATCTGTCGCTAAGGCACGGGCAATTTCGGTACGGCGACGTTCACCACCACTTAGTAAGTCGCCTCGGTTTTTCCGAATATGACCCAATCCAAACTCTTCGATAAGTGATTCCATTTTCATATGTTGCTCCTTTTTGGAAAGATTGGTCAATTGCAACACACTTAAAATATTGTCTTCAATGCTCAATTTTCTAAAAACGGAAGCTTCTTGCGCCAAATATCCAATCCCGTTTTGAGCGCGTTTATACATGGGGAATTTGGTAATATTGGTGCCTTCCAAAAATATTTGGCCGCCATTAGGCTTTATTAACCCTACAATCATGTAGAAAGAAGTGGTTTTTCCGGCACCGTTTGGTCCTAACAAACCAACAATTTCTCCTTGGTTTACTTCAACAGTGATTCCTTTTACTACTTTACGTCCTTTGTAGGATTTAATAAGATTATCGGCTCTTAGCTTCATAAGCTGTTATGGAATTTCAAATTTTTGGTAAAGATACTTAAAATTAAAGTGAAGAATATAGGATGACAAGCCTATTGTCATTCCGATGGAGTTACGACTGAGGAATCTAATTTTTGAGGAGAGATTCTTCACTCTGCTACGCTGCGTTCAGAATGACAAATAGAAATTATGATGGAAAGTAGCTGTTCATTAATCTGACTGACTTTATTATAAAAAGAAAATAATTTAAAATTAATAATCGATATAGTCTCATATCTATATACAAGAAAAGCCATATCATCGTATTGCTACCTTGATATGGCTCCTTGTGAAACCTGTCGTTACCAGCTCATCTTTAACAATGTGAAGCAAGTTTATTAAACCCTTGCAGCTGTGACACGATTTCAACAGTCGAGAACAAATTTGTTAGAACGGTTTTATATCATATTATAAAAAATATAGTACAAACCTAAAATTTGTCTCTGCTCTTCTTAATCTCAAAACTAACTTTCGTGAGATTGTTAGCTTCTCGAACGATTAAAAAAAGTTTTATAAAGAACGTTACTTTATGTTTCGCAATGACTGTTACATCATTTTGATATTGTAAATATAAAACCGTTTTTCAATTATACAAATAATGTAAGCGGTTTAATATAAACAGCTTACAAACATTGGTTATTAACATTTGTTCATAAAAAAAGCGACCTAAAATAGATCGCTTTTTGTTCTTCTGAAAAAGAGAGATTAGCTACGCTTTTCTCTAATTCTTGCTTTTTTACCAGTAAGACCTCTAAAGTAGTAAATACGCTTTCTACGTACGCTACCAGTTTTGTTGATCTCAATTTTTTGTAGTGCAGGCAAGTTTATTGGGAAGATACGCTCTACACCAACTGTACCAGACATTTTTCTAATGGTGAAAGTTTGAGAAGTTCCTGTTCCTTTAATTTGGATAACAACACCTCTAAAGAACTGAGTTCTAGTTTTATCACCTTCACGAATTTCGTAGTATACAGTGATGGTATCTCCGGCACTGAATTTTGGAAATTCTTTTTTAGTTACAAATTCGTCCTGAACAAATTTAATTAACGATTCCATTGTTTTGTTTATCTATGGTTCTTGTTTAAAACAACATGCACGGTTTTCGCCAGAGGTTGGATTAAAGTGGGTGCAAAAATAACTAAAATTCTTTATGGGGCAATACTTTTATTGTTTTTCTTACTAGTCAGCTACTTGTAGTATTTTTTGGAAGAAATTCATCACAATTTATAAAACTCAAAAAGCCAACTCCCAAAGTTGAAAAGTTGGCTTTGGATTAATCACATTATCTCTTTAGCATTTCATCCAATTGTTTGGTATCTACATACTGTTGAAATGCTATTATTTTTCCATCCTTAACTGTCCATAAATGTGCTGCTTGCGCATCTAGTTTTTTACCATTATGTTTTGAGGTTGCGTTATACCGAAGCGTCGCTAACACTTGATTATTGATCATTTCATGTAATTTTACATTGGTGAGTTTAAAGCCGTCAAAATCCATAGGAAGCTTTGCAAAAACACCTTGTAAGACCGCATCTGGACCAATGTAGGGATTGCCAGCAGCCAAGGCGTTGCCTTCGGCTTCATTCCATACAATCTTTGCGTCCATTGCCCCTAAAGCTCCAGGAATATCCCCTTCAGCAAAAGCTTTGTATAATCCATTAACAACAGCAGTATTATTTTTATTTGTGAGGTAGCGATAGCTTTTTTGAATTTTCCAGGTTCCTTTTTCATTCTTTAGGGTGTTCACAAACTCACCTACCAAACCCATTTTGGGTTCGTCTATTTTATTGTAGACAAAAGAACCGCTGACAAACATGTGATCTTTACCTAACGTCGTTACTTCGTTGGTTTTTAAAACGATGTTGAATTTTCCAGATGAAAATGTGTTTTTGTATTGTCCTTTTATATTTTCTAGACCCATGACCATGCTTCCATCAGAATTTCTAATGGTAGCATCTTGCGCATACAGTACATCTAGATTGGCAGGATTTCCTGTATTGATCATAGTTGTATACAATTGATGCATGCTTTTTACTGCTTTATCCTGGGCAGTTGCGCGGAATGTTAGGGATGTAATACTCAAAATGAGTAAGATTACTAACGAGGTTTTAAAATGTTTCATAATGCTATTATTTAATGGTTAATTTTTTACTTTGTTTTATGTACTTCTAGTTCTATTTCAATTAAAAATTCAGGCACTGCCAATTCTTTTACACCTAACCAAGAACCTGTAGGAAAGTGGCTTTTATAGATTTCGGCACGGTAACCAGCAAACTCTAAAAATTTTGGCATATCGGTAGTAAAAATATTTTCCACAACTACATCGTCAAAAGTGCAGCCGTAGTGGGTTAAGATTTTTTCCAAATCGGCATAGCAATTTTTCATTTGTTGTTCAAGATCACCTACTGCAGTTGGATTTCCTTCATCATCCATGCTCACGGCGCCAGATACTTTTATACTATTACCAATTTTTACGGCGTGAGAGTAGCCATAAGCTTTCTCAACTTCTGGACGTAATAGGAAATAGTCTGGTGTTTCATTATCAATAGAAGTTTTGGTTTCAGCTAGTTCAGTTTTTTCTGCTGTTGGTTCTGCATTAATTTTTTCGTTGCAGTTCGAGAATGACAGAATTGCCAAAATTGCGAGTGTTAGGGTTATGAATTTAATGTTTGTTTTCATTATAAATTGGTTTTACGTTTTTAAAAGTTGATAATCGTATTCAAATAGATGGGCGATGGCAAAAGGTACTTTTCTTTCGTTTTCGGTAACCCCACATTCTTTGAAAATGGATGGAAGATCCTGGGGCTTTTGGTTTTTCCAGAAAGCTGCCTTGGTATAGCCTATAGCGCATACACACTCTTTTTGTGAAAAAATTTGTTTATGGTAAAACCATTTACTATCCCATCCTTCTAGCACGAGCGTTAGGGTAAATTTAGAACCCATTTTTAAAGGTTTTTTATAGATTATCTTTTGAGAACCTAACACTCCGAACATCCCTTTTTTAAAAGTATTTTCATACAGCGGCGAACGGAACATTTTTTCAAAACGGATAAAGTCCATATACTGCAAATACCGCGAATTGGACATATAGCGTAGGGATTCACAATCAAAAATACTAGCCCGATATGTTCGGGTGAGATTTGAGCATACGTCGGTTTTGCTCCAGAAAACTCTGGAGCCAATGTACAGATAAAGAATATGTAGCCAATAGTAGATCATTTTTTATGATTCTAAATTTTCTTTAATGTTTCAGCTCAACTCGAATAAGTTTTATGGATTTAGTATCGCTTAAGTTTACAACCGAATGAGGTGCTTCTGGCTCTTTATACATAGTTAGCGGATAGGTTAAAGGTTCTGGCAGTTTTCGCGAATCAAAAATGATGTTGCCATTAGCATCAGCATCGGTAAAATCACCAGCTTCTTGAATGTAGAGCACACTTGGCCAACGGTGATGGTGCAATGGTTCTATTTCACTTGGTTTAAGTGTGACTTCCAAGACCCTTACTTTCTCGTTTTCCAAGATTATTTTGTGATTCTTGGGCGCGGCAAGAACCGCATCCAGTTCGGCGGGCCAATTGGCTGGATTTCCTGTTTTATAAACAATATTCTTGGCGTTTATTTTTTCTTGACTGAACTTTGAAGAAATCATTCCTGTAATTGCAGAATCCTCTGTTCCGTGCGGATCTGGATTTTGCGCAATTGCCGAAATCGTCGCCAGTAACAAAAAACTTTGGATGTATATTTTTAAATTCATGTCTCTTTTTTTAAAATAATGTTATTCAGTAATAGCTGTCTTTGATACTGAAATCTAAGTTCAAAAACCACAAGCTTGAAAAGGGTATTATAAGAAATACTAGAATGTTGAGCCTTTCTGCGAAAACTCAGGATAAACTAAACTCGAAGTGCTAATAGAGAATATTGTCCAAAATCCATCCAAGGTTTCTCTCTTTCATGACGACTTTACTATCTGTGGCAAAAACTTGTTGTATTTCCATTTTCAGCGTTGCTAATTCTTGGTTTGAATAATCAAGGTAAGCAATCGCGTCTTGAATTTTTTCAAGGCTTTCATCCTCATCGTGTCTACAAAATTCTTTGTAAATCTTATCAAATGTTTCAGCGGAAGTTTTAGATTTTATTAAAGTAAGTTCCTCCTTATCCTCCACCTTATCTGCTTTTGCACAGAGCAGTAGAATGTATATTTTCAGCTCTGATTTGCTCCATTGTTTCATGATTTTTTCTTTTAGATGATAAAAATTGAATTTAGGTTTGGTCAAGCACAGTCGAAAACCTCGTAAACTGTCAATAATGATTTCAGTTTTCAACTGTGCAAGAACAAACATTTGGTTATTGTCTTTCGGCTACTTTTACATCACCACTAATGCCACTGAGGTCTTCGCGGTAGATCCAAATTTCGGTTCCGCCACCATTGGTAACGTCCATCCAATCTTTTAAAAATTGTTTCCAGCTTCCGGTTCCGTTCATTTCATCATATTTTTTTGCTATGCTATGATCTTCGCCTAACCAAGCTGATTTTTCAAAAAATGAAATAACGGCCAAATCTCTTCCTTCTTTAGTACTTCCAAATTCATTGGTGTAGATACCGAAGGTTTCATCAGGAGATTTTTCTGCATAGACATCGTGTACTTTTTTTACCAGTTTCATGGCATCTTCGTATTTGCCTCTTTTTATGTCCCAAGTATCTACGGCCATTTTTTTAATGGTAAAATCCTTTGGAAATCTAGAAAGCTCAGTTTGTCCGCGCCAGTATGTCTGGGCACCACTATTGGCCATCATGTATGGGGCTACGTTTGTGTTCCAATCTACATCGTGGCCGTCTTTTTGAGCAGGCCTGTTGTCCATTGCACTCCAAGGGGATGGTCCCATAACCCATACGTAATTACCGGTATTGGGTCCATTGGCGATCCAATACACGCGAACACCATAGGGTCCATCACCGTGGTACTTTTTGTTGTGTTCCATAATTCCCTTTTCAAATTGAGTAATTTGGGCAGGGTTAGGTATTAATAGTGCATTTTCGAATACACCGTATTCTGTGTTGCTCTGCGATAGTGCCAACAATGGCAGCAAAAGCATTAAAAAAACTACTTTTTTACTCACGTTCCAAATACTATTGGTTTGGTGCTCGTGATTTTTCATTGAAAAATTCATAATGTTTAGTGTTGTGCCAACGTTTAGCTGGCTGGTTAAAATTGATTTACTTGGTTTTATCTTCTATAGTTGTTCGGAATATCCATTTAAAGTTTCTTGTACTGACCTAAACCGAACTCCTAAATCGTTCATTGCTAAATTGTTTTTATAAATAATATTTGGTTTATTTTTTGGTTGTTTTTGGTTTAACATGGCGTGCACGTCTGATACTTTGTAAGTCTCGCTGCTTAGTAAATAATCTTTGCCATGTAGTCCGTTTGTAGTAGCCGCTTTAAAAACAGCATTAGCTACATCTTCTACATCGACAATTGCAAAAGGGACATCGTTATCGTAAAGTGCTTTTGTGAATTCGTCTGGAGCAAGTTTGTTTTTTATTAAAAACTGTAAACCTGTTGAGGTGGAATCTTTCCGGTTGCTCAATGAATTTCCCATAACGGCAACTGGCGAAACCGATGTAATCTCGAAATGTAAAGACGGATGTTTTTTAATAAACGTTTCTACGGTTTGGTTGGCGATAAATTTAGCTTGTGCATATGGATGACTCTCCGGGCTCGTAAAGCGCTTTTCTGTTTCATCAAAAGAATCGGTTACACTTTTTGTGCCGGCAGGCATGGGAAAGTTTGTATTCCAAGCGGCCACCGAAGCTATAAAAATTACTTTTTCTATAGTTGGTGCTTCGCTAACCGCTTCAAGAAAATTTTCAGTTCCTTTGATGGTGGGATCAAAAAGTTCAGTATTAGGATCCTTAACATCTAACTGAAATGGTGTGCCGCTGTGAACCACTAGCTCACAATCGCTCACAAAATCTTTTAATGCAATAATTTCTTCAACCCGCAACGGACTTATATTTAGGTTATCTGAATTTTTCAAGTTGAACAAATGCTCGTATTTTTCACTCTTTTTTATATCGGTTACCGATACTTTTACGTTGAAACCTTTTTCCAAAAATTTCTTGGTAATGTGGCTTCCTATAAAGCCCGATCCACCTATTATTCCTGCTGTTTTCATAATTTTGAGATTAAATGGTTTCACCAGTTTCTAAAACTGTGGGTTTTATTTTATTCTTCACTTTCAGGTTTTGACGCTTCATCCATGGCCGCTTCTTCCATTTCCTTCATTTGAATTTCCTGCATATCCAACATGATTTTGGATAGATCCCAATAGCCCAACTCCCTTACAATTTTACCATCCACAAAACGGGCGGTTATGTGTACGGGAATGGAATAGGTTTTGTTATTCGACTTTAGGGTACCTTCCCAAAGCCCCCAAAAATTTACCCAGGTTTGGCCTTTGTCTGTTGTTACCATTTCGTACTCAGATTCCCCGTCCAGATAATCCCAACTGGAAAAAAGAGAAGCATCTTCTTTGCCCGTTTTCATCTCTTCGGCAATGGTTTTGGCATTTTTTTCGGTAACATTGTTCATTATTTTTGCCGTATCGGCATAGTGGCTGGCCATTGCTTCCCAGTTTTGGTTTTCATAATCTGAAATCACTTTTTTATAGCTTTCAATTTCGGTTGATTGCTGTGTGTAGCGTTGTTTTATATTGCTTTCGCAGCTTGTGATAAGGACTATTGCAAGTCCTAAAAGGAATATGTTTTTCATGTTTTGATTGTTTTTAATTGGTTATCATTATTGATTATTCTGTTTGAACATAATTTGGGTGGCTTTGAAGTACTTTTTCATAGTTGGAAGCAATTACCCAGTTATCGTCTGACGCTTTTAAATCGGGTTTTACATCATTGGGAAAGACCATCACTGTAATATCTCCCACTGGTTTAGCCTTATCGTTAATCCTAAACCAAGAATAGTTTTGTTTGTTAAACTTATAGTTTACGGGAGATTGATTAATTATGAACTTGTGGAATTCATAGCGTGTACAACCACCAGGAACAGTTTGGGTAATTTCTGTGCTTTGCTCTGAAGATTGTGTAATATTGTTGCCTTGTGAATTTTCTTCACTATTTGTTGTTCTTCCACCACCACCAGCTGTTACTGATAGCTCAAAAGATACAATTGCATAATTGAGTGCGGCTTTTGCAGTAGTAGATAAGGACCAATGGGTTTCGTCCTCTTTTTTAACGGTACGCCTAAAATTCATACCCTCAGAAATACTTGTGGTAACAGACGACTTTATGGAACTCTCCATAGGTTGTACATTTCTAAATATACTTACCTTGTACATTACGTTAGATTCTGCTTCGCCTTCACTTAAATCGCCAATTTCGGTTCCAAATACTTTTACTTCGGCTAGACTTAGGGCGTTAGCATCTTTAAGTTGCACCCTGACATATCGTCCAACCTTTTTGCCCGTGTACGACTTATTTCGTTCAGGAAGAAAGTTTTTAGGTTCTTCAGCAAAAGGTTTTAATCTTCCCGTAGTTTGATCTTTTGGTCTATTACTAACCCATATATCAAAATTATTTAATCTATCGCTACAACAGTCGGTTCTATTATAAAGGGCAACTTCATCTATTAAAAACTTTTTACCTAAATCTACCTCCCAAAAAGGACGTGGCTCTCCCTGAGTGTGCGTAACCGAGCCCTCAGCCCAGTGGCCCTCAGTAACACCGTCATTTGCTCTACTTGAAACACCAAAGTTATGCGTGCTGGATTGTCTTGTGCTTTTACCTAAGGCTAAGTTGTCGTTTTTGCCAATAGCAGGAGTTGTCCATTCTCCTTCACGAAGCTCTAAAACGGGTTTACCTCTTACTACAACTTCAGCTAAACTGAGAGCATCACGACCGTTTAAATGAATACGGATATATTGTCCGGTTACATTGCCAGAGTACGATTTGCTATTTTGAAACCATTGGCTTTCAGTTGCAAACACTTCGCCTCCATAATTTCCATTGAAGGGTTGGCTTGACACTCTAATAGTAAAATTTTTAAGCCTGTCTGAATAGCCATCTGTTCGGTTATAAATAGTGATTGAAGAAATTTCATAAGCTGCCAAAAGATTAACCTCCCACCATGGGTTTTCCTCTCCTTGTGTATGTGTTACAGAGACAGCCCCCCAATTACCATTAGTATTGCCATCTACCGCACGGTTTGCAGCTCCACCATCATGTACGCTACTTTGTTTGGTGGGTTTAAATTGGGCAATGTTGCTAGGGTCTAAAGGGTTCCATTGTTGCGAATACACTGTAAACGAAATAAAAAACAAAGTTGCTAATACTAAAAAGCAGCGATTCATGTTTCTTTTTTTTGGGAAAGAAAATTTGCTAGTAAACGTTTTCATGACTTTATTGATTTAAGTGGATTGAGTTTAATCGTTCCCCGAAGTAACGACATAAACTCACTGAAAACAAATAGGTTAGGACGAACAGGTTGTTTTACTGTCCGAAAGAAAACTTTTACTTGCCGAAGCTATTTTTTAAATGTGAAGCAGTAAAGGTGAATACAGAAAATATAGTGTGAGATGGGTTGTAATGGAGGTTTACTCATTAAACATCAATACAAGTGTAACTCACTAAGGTTGATGAATTAAAAAGCTGATTATTTATAGTTTTTTGCTTAGATATGACTCCTGAATGAGGTTATTCCCTAACACTCCATATTTCATGAATTGGATCTCCCTTACTTGATAAACCGGAGTGGTGCCATTGACCATCAATAAGCTCATAATTAAATTGTAGGCTAAGTCCTGCTTTAGAATCATCTCTTGAGAAGAAATTAATATTTTCGGTATACTTACCATCCTTGGTTGTGTACGTCCCGCCGCCAGTTCCCATAAACTGCTTGGTTTCCGTATTATATGCTATCCATTGGAATCTAGTGCCCGATAAAATTTTCATCGTTTTTCTTGGTCTATTTGTGTCGCGTAATTGTGTTTCACCGTCTCTAATTCTGCCGGACATTAACCAAGCACCTTGCAATTTTCCAGGCAAACCGTTGTCAATTCTTTTAAATTTTTGTTCAAGGTCAACAATTTCAATTTCATCGTCTGTAATTTGCACTGTAAAACTTTCTTTAGAGCCTACGCGATCAGGATTTTCTGTATCAAATTCTATTTTTTTGTTCATCACATCGCCTTCCAATTTCCAGGTACCGCCATTAGTGTTAATGAATTTACCAGTATCAGCGTTATATGTGGCCATTGCTTGGTAGCCATCTGCAAAAATAATAACACTTTTTAATGGGGCTCCATTTTCAGAAGTTGAAGTAGTTTCCCATGCACCAATAATACTTTGCGCATGGATTGAGAATGAAAAGCAGGTAACAATAAGAAATACAAGTAACTTTTTCATGGTTTAAGTTTCACGTTTTTGAAAATACTTTTTCAGTTACTTGTTTTAAATTGCCCATGAAAATAATTTATAGGCTTTAATTTGGTTAAACGTCTATTAGGTTTTTGTGTGTTAAGTAGTGTAGCCTTCTTTTTCTGTTGTGATATAGGAGATAGGTTGTAGGTTTTAGGGGTGTTATAATTTAATGAAAATTGTTTATACGGCATATCTTGTAGAAGCGTGGTGTTTATTTTCCTATCTATGTCGTTCGTTGTTTTCCAAATGACACTTTTTTCCAAACTTGTTTCTGGAGGTAAATGGTTGTGTTCGTTATTGTTAATAGGATCATCGGTTTGTCCCATGGCTAAAAATGGGAAGCATATCAGTAGTGTGAATATTGTAAGTTTCATAAATTATCGTGTTTTAATTGCAAATACTATTTAACCAATATTACAAAATTTAGCGACTTTTATGTTTGTTTGACTATGACTGAAAGGCATAAAACAAAAAATATTTCCGAATTTACTTCAATTAATAGCCCTTCAATTCTACTTTTAATTTTTGTGTTAAGCTCGTTTGGTAAATTATTAACAACAAGGTTCCGATGCTAACTATTATAGCAGATACACTTACAATCCTGTCGCCACTAATTTTTTTCAATTTTTAAATATTTATTTTATCAGAATGCAGCACAGTGTTTTTGAATATGAACCGTTGCCTGTAAAAAGATATTACATTTTCAAATTATCACAACTTTGAATTTTTAATGTCCACGTTTATCTTCTTTTATAAATATACCTAAATTAATTTTTTTTCTACCCTAGTAAATACAAGCAAACCACTCGTAAAGTCTGTGATAACTATATTCTATCGGTCTTTAAATATTCCAAAATGCCATAAAATCCCACTAGGATCATGAAGAAAGAATTCGTTTCCCCATTCGTTACGAACTATTTCAGACAATCTTACATTTTTATACTTTTCAGTCAATTTTAAACTTTGTATGTGTTTTAGGGTGCTTTCCAGATTGTTCACTTCGAGGAAAATCATTGAGTTTTCAACCCAATCTTTTACATAGTAATCTTGCAAATAAAACCCGAACCTATCTAAATAGAAGTACGACATTTTATCAGACGTGACAAATTCTTTAAATCCTAATTCCGAATAAAATTTTCTAGAAATAGTATAGTTTTTAGAGCCAATAAATGTTCTTATGGATTTACCTGATACTTTCATTTTGATTGTTTCTTTTAAACTATTTACAAATTGTTCATATCAACTTTAATTCTGCTAGTAACTACATTATTTGGCTTTCCATAAATGGGCCTTGAAAGTAATACTATTTTTAGGGAAGGTAGCTAATATACTGTAAGTTAGTTTAAAATACAACTTAAAATATATGGTGAAGATTTCGAAAAGATTGAGTGTTTACATAAAACAAAACAGGCCGCGAATACAATTCGACAGCCTGTTTTTTCACTAAATTAATAAATATGGAGTGTTACTCTTTCATAGCAATATCACTATCCATTTTAGCTACATAGGAATAAAATTCTTGCATCTTAGCCATGGCCTTATCAGGTCCGCCGGTAAGCTTACTCATTTCACCCATCCACTTTACATCATCTTCGGTCATTTCATAGTTCAAGGTTTCTATTCCTTTTTCTAATGGGAAAACAACAATCATATCATACTCGCCAGAAGCTAAATCGAATGACATGGGTTGTTGTGTACCACTGTTTTGACCTGCTTTCATAAAATAATCATTGATAATGCTTTTTGCTTTGTCTTTCATCATGGGTTTAAACTTCACATATGCAATGCGTACCCATTCAGGGTTCTCGTGTTTTTTTACTTTCATCTCTTGTGCCCATACACCACTACAGCAACATACTAATAGTGTTAGGGTAAGTAAAAGTGCGCTTACCTGTTTCATAATTTTTAGATTTAGTTATTATTTATTGACTAATTACTTGTAAATCGTTCATACTATTTAATGTTTAAATAAATAGGTTACGTACATTAAGTAATGAGGCACCAAAAATCACTAAAAAAAGGTAGGGGATTATTTAGGTCTTGAAAGAAATAAAAGTAAAGAATTTTGAGGGTTTAAACCCCGTCGTACTTGAGAATATTTTCCTACACGTATCAATAGTAACAAATTCGTGTTTATCTATAACAATATGCCACACGGTCTTGGTGTTATAAAAACAAAATCTTTATAGTTAATTTTGCCTTTTAAAGCAAACTGAATGAACAAACAACCTTTTGTATGGTTACTCATATTGTTATGGGCCCCTTTGTCTAGTGTTGCACAAGAAAACAATCTAGCTACTTGCGATAGTCTTATTAGAAAAGGAGTTAACCTTATGCTTGAAAAAAAGCATACACAATCTCTTGAGCTACTGGTGAAAGCTCAATCTATGGCACGAGATAACAATTGGGATAAACAACAGTTTTTGGCCATTAATAATATAGGTGCTAATTATTATTCCATGCTTGACTATGGGGAAGCGTTAGACAACTATTTAGAGGCATATACTATTGCTATAAAAGAATTGGACGCAAAGTATGAAATGATTGTACTTAACAATATAGCCATCTTGTATATGAAAGAAGAGAAGATGGACAAGGCCGAAGAATACTTTACCAAGGCCTATGAAATTGCTTTAGAGCGAGAAGACTCTACAAAAATTGGATTTTATGCTGTTAACTTAGGATTGGTAGCAAATAAAAAGGAAGAACTGGACAAGGCTGAGAAATATTTTGATAAAGCTATCCCGTTACTTCAAAGTTTACCAGATATTGTACAAAAAGCTTACCTAGGAAAAGCAGAGAACCTCAAGTTAAAAGAGGCGAATCGAGAAGCAAAAACTATTTTAGAGCCATTGGTGCCTACTTCAAAAATTGAAAAATTAGAAGAATCACAAATAGTTGCGCTGCAGTTACTTTCTGAAATTGCTTATAATGAAAACAATATAGCTGCTGCTCGCAATTATTCAAACACCATACTACAACACTCAAGTAATGTTGAAGATAGATTAAATGCATTTCAACATCTATCAAGCATACATAGAAAAGCCGGCGATTTAGAACAAGCTCTTGCAGTAAAAGATTCTGCTACAGAAGCAATTAAACAACTGAATGAAATAAAGAATGGCCGACTTTTTGAAACCAATAGGGTGAAGTTTGAAATACAAAACTATCGTAATCAATTATTTGAAAATCAAAAACTACTACAATCTGAAAGAAAAGTATTTTATATAGTACTAACTGCGGCAATTATAATTATACTTTTAATCGCCTGGACACTACGTAACAGCTACATAAAAGGCAAACAACGAAAAATAATTCATTCGCGTAGTCAAGAAGTAATGACCTTAGAACTGGAAAAAGAAAAAAGTGATAAACTGTTGCTTGAAAAAAAGCTAAAAGAAGAAGAAGCAAGGGCATTATTAGAAGAAGAACGCCTTAAAAATGAAATAGAATCACGTAACCGAAAACTATCGGCTAAAGCCCTACACCTTATAGAACGAAACGAGTTACTCGCTTCGATAGTAGAAAATCTTGAAGAATCTCAGGGTTTAGAACAGGAAAGTAAATTAAGAGCCTACATAAGAAAGTTAAAAGGGCTTATCAAGTCCGATAACGAATGGGAAGACTTTATTAAACACTTTGAAGAAGTAAATCAAGGGTTTTTAAGTGATGTAAAAGAAAAGCACCCAGAATTAAATGCAAACGACCTCCGGTTTATCTCTTATGTCTATATGAATCTTACCACAAAAGAAATTGCAGCCATCCTAAGTATTACTGCAGGAGCATGTAGAAAGCGTAAAGAGCGGATTTCCAAAAAAATGAATTTAGCAGATAGCTCTAAGCTATATGACTACTTATCAACTATTTAAAAAGGGCATCACATTTTTGCTCAAACATGTCACACTATTTCATATTGGTTTTTTTGAAGAGCTGTGTTTTTTTTAAACATTTGGCTCAATAAATTAAAAACCATAGAATATATTATGAAACAACTACTTATTTTTTTTACACTCATAGGTATGTTAGTAAGTGCCGAGATGTCCGCACAAACAGAAATTACTTATGAAGGCTCTGAGGAGTATGGACGCATGTATGACATTATATACCATCCTACCATTGAAAACAGATTATATGCTGTTACACTTGGGAGCCACATTATGCAATCCAACGACAAAGGAGAAACTTGGGAAGTATTATATAGTTTCTCCGAAAATGGTGTGCATTTAAACAACCTAAAACTACTTCCCGATAATACATTGAGCTTTTCAGCACAATACTCTGCTACATTAACTAAAAATGCAGTGTATTTGTATGATATTGATCAAGATGAAATAATCAATCAATATACACCGCCTATTACTTCAGATTCAGATAAGGTATGGATCAACTCGTATGCTGTCCATGAAAATGATCCAGATGTTGCATTAGTGCACCAAGCTTATAAAATAGGATTTTCCGGATACGCAAAAGTGTATTACACAGCAGATGGTGGGGATACTTGGGAAATGGTATATTACACTGAAAACAACAATGGTATTTTCCCTAATAATGTAGCCATTAGCCCTAACGATCCCGAAAAACTATTCATAGCCAGAGGGGCAAGTCCCAATACCGAAGAAGGCGGCTTGTTGATTTCTGAAAACGCAGGAACAACTTGGGAAGAAAAAATACCAGGGAATAACTATAAAGTAATCACCTTTAAACCAGATGATGCCGATACAATTTTAGTAGGGACATTTATTGGGGACGAAAATAACGGTCATGAAGAAAATTTATATCGTAGTACAGACGGTGGTGATACCTGGAATATAATTCCTATTACTTGGGAAGAAGGTGTATTAGATAATATAACTGCTATTGCCTATAATCCTTTAGATATGGATAATATTATTCTTTTAGAAGAAAACGAAGTGGTAATAACTCATGATGATTGGGATACTTGGGAAAAAACAGTATATCCACTCGATAACCTCGAAGGCTATTATTATGGTATTAACTTATCCTTCAGCCCTTTTGAAAATGGCGAACTCTTTGTAAACGCAGACTACCACCCAATTAAATCTGATGACGGAGGAGAAACATTCAGTAGGGTATACAACCCATTCTACTTCACTATTATGGCGGCCTATCATTCTGGTACAGACGATCACTTGTATCATGGAGTGCAAAGAGGGCTGGTTCACGAAAACCTTTCTACAGGTACGGTAAACGCTTATGATGTTCAGCCGTTAAATCTGGTATTTGGGTTTGATGCCCCAGTTTATTTTGTGGATAAGTTGACCACCGGCCGAGTATACAAATATAAAAGTACGTTTACAGGCGCTTCATTAAACGTAAGTGACAATCATGGGGAAAGCTATACTTTTTTGTATAGTAATTTTAATGACCAGTTAATAAGTTTGACAACCGATCCAACAAACCCGAATATAATCTGGGTTTCCTTTTTAAATCAAGGCGGAAGGATTATCGACTTTACAGACCCTAACAATCCAGAAGTAACTACCATCAATTTACCGGAAGCGAATATACTAACAGATGTCTATATAGATGAAACCAATTCAGATACTGTCTATATAACTGTTGGTGCTCACGTATACCGTTCAGAAGACGGTGGCGATACTTGGGAAGAAAAAAGTAACGGACTTAATATCAACCCATCCACCGATATTATTTTTGATATTGAAAAAAGCCCATTCCATAAAGGCGAATTTAACCTTACGGCTAGTAATGGCATTTACACAACACGTGACAATGCAGAAAACTGGACCAAAGCCTATGATGGTAATAACATACGTAAAGTAGATTATTCAACAGTAAACGATCAGCATGCCGTAGCATCCATTCATTCAAATAATGGAATACAAAGTAAAATGGTTTATACAAAAGACAATGGTGAAACTTGGGAAGATGTGCCTTTTGAAGAGTTTGCCCATGCTGGTTCTGCGAGTATGGCCTATAAGTTTCATGAAGAAAGCGTAGATGCTTACATAGCTACTTTTGATTTGGGCTTAATTAAGTACACAATAGACCTAACAGAATTAGGTACTCCAGCTTTGGAAGAAAGCAGCAACCCATTTGTTGTGTATCCAAATCCGGCAACCAATACAATTAATATTAAAGAGAATGACGGTACAGTTACTTCAGTAGCTATCTATAATAATTTAGGGCAGCAAGTAATGAAGCCTTCATCTGAAAAGCAAATCAACATCACCCAATTAGATAGTGGTGTATATTTTGTAAAAATTAAAAATGTTGAAGGCAATTACTTTGTAAAACGAGTACTCAAAAAATAAGGTAATTAGGTTTAGTTAATGGTTAGTACTCAAGAAGACCCTCACACTGTACGTGAGGGTTTTTCTATTAATATCTTTTCAGAATAAGAAAAATTTCACGATTCTTTAATAGTATTTTATGACATGAAAATTGCTGATAACTAGGTGTGTGCGTAATTTTAAGTGGCCTAACAAAAAAATATACGACTATGTTTACGATAATTAATGATCTTCCAGATGATATATTAGGAATAGTAGTCTCTGGTAAAGTGACAAAAGAAGATTATGACCGTATAAATCCGGTATTAGAACAACACAAACAAAAGTATAATAAAATTAAACTGTTTGTAGACTACCAAGAGTTTAAATGGCCTACCGTTAATGCCATGTGGGAAGACCTAAAAGTAGGGTTTAATTATTGGGGTGCTATAAAAGCGGTAGCTATTGTATCTAAAAAAGAATGGTTAGAAGATTCTGCCGATGTAATGGGTGCCATTATGCCGGGTATAAAAGGAGAAGGCTTTGAGCCTAATGAGCGGGATAAAGCTATTTCTTGGCTTCAAGAAGCGTAATATACTAGCGATACTATCCGAAAAACATATAAAGCAGGGAAGTAAGTGCTTAAAGTGAGTGGGTTATAGTTGAAGATGTAAAACCGCTAACTTTTAACTATTTTTAGCCTTTTAAAAAAGGTTAGATACACATGCTTATACCCGCACGTTTCCTCATAGTGCTTATGTTTATAGTGTCTTCCATAGGTGGTCTTGCACAAATAGAAACTTCTACGCAAGCAGACGATCGTATTGAAGAAGGGATTGAATTAATGTTTGAAAAAAAACATACTCAATCATTAGAGCTTTTGGTAGAAACTCAAGCAATGGCTCAAAAAAAACAATGGTATGAGCAGGCGTTTAGAGCCACACTTAATATAGGTTCAAACTATTACTTACTCTCAGATTATGGTGAAGCACTTCAGCATTATTTAGAAGCCTACGAAATAGCAATTGAACATTTGGGTTCACGTCAAGAAATGACCGTACTCAACAATATAGGAATTCTCTATTTTCAAGAAGAAGAACGCTCTCAAGCAAAAAAATACTTTTTTAAGGCTTACGAAAAAGCGAAACAAGTAAAGGATGAGGTGAAAGTAGGGTACTATGCTGTAAACCTAGCATTGGTCTCTAACAAAATGAAGGAGGTAGATTCGGCTCAATATTATATAGATGAAGCATTACCTCTTTTAAAAGACACCCCCAATGTATTGCTACAGGGTAAAATGGCACAGGCTGAAATGTTCTTGCTCAAAGAACAATATACCAAAGCTGAAAAAATAGCCTTAAGCTTATTGCCCGAATTACAAGGAGTATCACAACTAGAGAATAGAGTATTTATTCTGCTGGTATTGGCTCAAATTAACGAAGCACGCAACCAGTTATCAAAAGCATTAGGCTATACATTAGAAGCTCGTCAAGTTCAAAAAGGCTTGGAAAACCAAACGGAGGTTTATGATTACCTATCCGAGTTATATGGCAAAACAGGTGATTTTGAGAAGGCAATCGCCTATAAAGATTCTGTAATCATCGCTGCCGATTCTTTAAATACAATAAGAAACCGAAAGTTGTTTGAAAATGAAAAAGTAAAATTTCAACTTCAAAACTACCAACACGAACTTTCTGAAAGCAAAGAAGTTTTAAAGCAAGAACGGCGTTTCTTCTATAGTATTATAGGTATTGCCGTGTTATGTATGGGCTTTATAATTTGGGTGTATAGAAGCAATTCGGTAAAACACAAACAACGTAAAAAGATTGTAGAGCTAGAACTGGCAAAAGAGAAAAGTGACCACTTAGTTATAGAGAAGCAGTTGCGTGAAAAAGAAGCGTTGGCATCATTAGAACAAGAACGACTCAAAAATGAGCTGGAAGTAAAGAACAGAAAGCTCACAGCAAAAGCATTGTACTTATCCAGTAAAAATGATTTAATAGAAGAAGTGGTTCAGTCATTATCTAAGCATACCGAAATTGCCGATAACCCTCAATTGAAAAAACAGATAAACGAACTAAAAAAACATTTAAAAAAAGACACCCAATGGGATAGCTTTTTTACCCACTTTGAAGAGATTAATCAAGGTTTTCTAGATAGGTTACGAAGCAAACATCCAAAACTGACTCCGAGTGACATTCGTTTTATCACATATTTATACATGAATTTGAGTAATAAAGAAATCGCATCGCTCTTAAACATCACCCCACAGTCTTGTAGAAAACGAAAAGAACGAATTTCCAAAAAAATAGACCTTCCACTTAACACCACGCTCCATGCTTATTTATCAAGGGTTTAGGCTGCATGTCACGCTAATAAAGTGATTGTGTCACGAAATGTCACGGTCTAATTAGGCTGCAAACCGCCTCTTGTATCTATATTTATCACATAATCTCAAAATAGATATAATGAAAAAACGAACTACCCTATTACTACTTTTCTTTTACATCTTAATAATTCAAAACAGTATTGCCCAAGTTGAATTGGAAGGAGCAAAAGATTACGGACAACTATTCGATGTAACCTATAGTGAAACACAAGAAGATGTTATTTATGCTCGTACTGTTGCAAACCATATTGTTACTTCTCCAGATGGTGGCGAGTCATGGGATATTTTATATGCCGAGCCTATAGATGAATATGCAAGAATTAAAGACCTTAGGCTTATAAATGATGGAACGACCTTAAGTTTTAATATTTCAGCAGAAGGAACCGAGTACAATGCTATTGCCTTGTTTGATCTTGCAACCGAAACAATTACAAGAACGTATTCCCCTCCTAATTCTTTTGAGACAGACATCTTGATAGAATCGTATGATATCTTAGAGTCTAATAATGACATTGCACTTATACATACCACATATTCTTTAGGGGGTGCATATACTCATGAGGTATTTTATACAAGTAATGGTGGCGGAGATTGGTTTCCGGTATATTACAGCCCGTCAACTGATAATGTAGCTATTAACAATGTAGCCATTTCACCAGCAAATGGGGAAAAGCTTTTCTTAATGCGAGGGGGATCTACCTCAAGAGTGATAGGAGGATTATTTGTGTCTACTGATGCCGGACAAACTTGGGAGCATAAAATACCAGGAAATATGTACGATCCTATTGCATTTAACCCAGACGATTCAGATGATATTTTATTAGGTACAGGATATGGGTACGATACTCATGTAGAAAACCTATACCGCTCAAACGATGGAGGTGAAACTTGGAATATCGTTCCTATTACTTGGACGACCATGTCGCAAGACAATATTAACGACATCACATTTAATAGTGCAAATACAAATGAAATTATGGTGCTTGAAGAAAATGAAATTGTCGTTTCTTCAGATAACGGTGTTACTTGGCAAAACTATGTGTATACAGAGATAGATCCAGAAGATTACTACTATGGCTTGACAGCTTCATACAATCCATTTGTTTCCCGTGAAGTACTCATTAGTGCAAATTACTATCCATTTTTATCTGAAGATGGAGGGGCTACGCTAACCAAATTGGAAAATCCTTTCATTAACTCCTCAGGGACAGTAGCCTCTTTTACTTCAGAAAATGAAAACCACGTGTATTACGGTTTGCGTTCAGGATACATTCATAAGAACCTTGAAACCGATACCGAGCAAGAATATGGTTTACAGCCGCTAGATCAAAACTTTGGCTCTCCATTAAAAGTATTTGCAGACCCAGTAGTTCCTGGTCGTGTATTTACAAATAATAGAGTAGTTAATACTTCATATTTAAATGTAAGTGCAGAGCACGGAGCCGATACAAAATTAATCACTAGTTCAATGTTCTTTTTAATTCTAGAAGATGTGTCTACTTCAGTAACAAATCCAAATATTAGCTGGTTATCTACAGGAATTGAAGCACACAAAGTAGATCTTACTGATATGGAAAATATAGTGGATACTAATGTTCCAGTACCTCAAACAGGAGAAGTGGTAACAGCTGTACAAGTAGATCGTGAAGACGAAACCACTATTTATATAACTCAAGATGTAAGTTTTTACAAGTCGACTAATGATGGTGCCATATGGGAACTTGCCGTAGCAGGATTAGAAGACTTAGTGTCTAGAGATGATTTAATCTTAGATATTGAGCAAAACCCTTTAAATGCTAATCAATTAATGTTAGCTACAACAAATGGTATTTACTTATCTGAAGATAAAGGGGATTCTTGGAACCTTATTTCTTCAGAATTTACAAATGATGTGGCTTTTTCTACTGTAACCGAAGACGCTATTGTTGCAGTAACTCATTATTCCGACGGCTTCAACGTTCCGCTACCGGAAGCAAAAGCAAAAATCCTCTTCAGTAAAGATATGGGCGAAACCTGGGAAGAAATAACCCCAGAAACGCTTAACTACCCTGTTACTGAAACGTCTGCTTTCACATTTGCTGAAAATGAGGCAGATGTTTACTTAGGAGTACAAGATATGGGGTTAATACGATACAATATAGACCTTACTACCTTATCAGTAACTTCTGAAATAATAGAAAACAAAGCAGTTGTAGTATATCCTAACCCTGCTACAGATTCATTTTCAGTGGAAAGCTATGATAGTGTAGAAGAAGTAGCAGTATATAATATGGCGGGTCAAAGAGTTCAAAAGACCTCAAATGTTAATCAACCGGTTAATATAAGTGCATTGGCTAATGGAGTTTATGTAGTTAAAGTGAAAACTTCAGAGGGGACGTACTCTAAACGAATTATTAAGAATAATAAAGGGTAAATATTTCAACTAATTAAATACTCATACTATTATGAAAACGAATGTAATAAACATATCCATTTTGGGAGCAGTGTGCCTTCTAGGATCACTAACTGCAAGCGCACAATTTACTCAAACTGCTAAAGTAGTAAGCCAAGACCGAGAGGGTCGTGCAGAATATGGTACTTCAGTAGATATTAAAGATAATTTTGCTATTGTAGGTGCTTCTCGTGAAAATATAGCGGCTGGAGCGGCATATATTTATAAAAAGGATAGCGAAGGTACTTGGAGCGATGCTCAAAAGTTAACTGCTTTCGATGCTTTTGAAATGGCTGAATTTGGCGGAGCTTCAAAATTCGGGGAAGACTACTTAGTAGTTGCTTCCGGTAGAGGAGATGTAGACGGTGTTGTAAGAGCTGGTGCATTGTATGTCTATAACTTTAATGCAGGTGATGACACTTGGGATTTTGATGTTAAACTACATGCTTCAGACCACAGTGGCGATGCTAAATTAGGAATGAACCCTACATCGTTAGATGTAGAGGGTAATATTATTCTAGGAGGTGCGCCAGGAGATTTAGGTTGGACAGGTGCCGCTTATATTTTTGAGAAAGACGCAGGTGTTTGGACCGAAAAACAAAAATTAACAAGTCCTAGCCCAATAGGAGGTGAAGCTTACGGAATAGGTGTTTCTATTTCTGGCGAAACAATGGCTATAGGAGCCAATGAAACCGACAATCGCAAGGGCTCTGTGTATTTATATGAGAAAAACACCTCAGGTGTTTGGGAATACACACAGCAAGTAATGGCATCAGATGCGACAAGCGAGTCTTTCTTCGGAAGCTCGGTAAGTCTGCACGGTGATCAGTTAATTGTTGGTGCATATGGAACAGCTGGTGAAGCAGGGGCAGCCTACATATTTGAAAAAGATAGTTCTGGGGAGTGGCAAGAAATACAGAAGTTAACAGGCGCACCTGCTACTGAAAGTGCACAATTTGGATGGAGCACAGAAATTAAAGAAGAACATGCAGTCGTTAGTGCGCCACACGCATATGGATTTGATCCCGGAGAGATTTATTTCTACAAAAAGGACAGCGAAGGGGCTTGGATTGAAGAAGAAGTTATTCAGGGTGATGACACAGCGGGAGAAGATTTCTATGGCTGGAGTGTCGCTCTATATGGTGATCAAATAATTACAGGAGCACCGTGGGAAGATCACGACGCCTCAGGAGGTGATGAAATAGACCGTGCAGGTTCAGCCTACATTTTTAGAAATGAATTATTATTGAATAATGCTTCTAATGAAGCTCAATTAAAGAACAACATAAGCGTCTATCCAATCCCTGCTGTAGATGAAATAACTATTGAAGCTAAGAAAGTTTCCATAAGTAATGTCGTTTTATTCAATCAATTAGGAATGAGAGTAAAACAACAGCCCGTCTTGGCTCAAAAAGAAACTACCCTTACAGTTTCAGCTATAGCTGAAGGAATTTATTTCCTTAAAATAATCGATACTGAAGGTAAAGTTACAACTAAGAAAATAGTGAAGATTGAGTAATTTTTTTAATTAATTTAATGGTTAATATGTTGAAAGGCTGCTCATAAAGAGCGGCCTTTTGTTTTAGAAGGTTTCAAAAACCATCTTGAAATTTTAAGGTATATTAATTGAAAATAAAATAATTACTGCTTTAGTATAAAGTGTTCAACTCTGGATTTAGAATAGTCAACTTTTAATAAATAATTAAAGAATTTTTTTTGTAAAAACCACCTTATTTATATTATTTTTGGGTGATTTTATTATTAATATAACAATAAGGAGCTCCATAATTTGAAAAAAGAAGTACTATTCTTAATAATACAGTTTATACTCTTTTCTTTATATTTTATTGATATTCACGTAGTATCCTATTCGTTTCCTTCGTGGATAAACTATATTTTACTTTCTTTAGTAGGATGTGGTTTTATTATTATATTCTTGGGCATACTAAACCTCAATGATGATTTAAGTGGAATACATCATAAAAAGGACAAACCTATGGTCTTTAATGGCATATATCGGTATGTGCGTCATCCCATTTATGCAGGAATCCTTATAAGTATGCTTGCATATGCTCTTTTTGTGGGTTCCGTCTTTAAATTTATTCTAACATTGGTTATGGGCGTGGTTTTTTATTATAAATCTAGTAACGAAGAAAATTGGATGCTCAAAAAATATGAACAGTATAGAATTTATAAGGAACAAACTGGTCGTTTTCTTCCTAAATATAGAAATAAGGATTACTAATAAACTAATAACCTTTCTTAATAACTTTCCTTGTAAGGTTCTACCTAAAGTTACTACTTTTACATTCTGAAAAACATTGAAATAAACTATTATGGCAGATACTATTGAAAAAATAAAATGTTTGATTATCGGTTCTGGGCCAGCAGGGTACACAGCGGCGATATATGCATCAAGAGCAGATTTAAAACCTGTAATGTACACAGGCATGGAACCTGGTGGTCAATTAACCACTACTACCGAAGTTGATAACTTTCCTGGGTATCCAGATGGTATTGACGGGCCTACCATGATGGTTCAGTTACAAAAACAAGCAGAACGTTTTGGAACCGAAGTACGCATTGGTATGGTTACAGCCGTAGACTTTAGTGATCAAGTGGGTGGTGTACATAAAGTAACTGTTGATAATAAAAAGCAAATAGAAGCAGAAACTGTAATTATTTCAACAGGTGCAACTGCTAAATACCTAGGCTTACCAAGTGAACAGAAGTTACGTGGCGGTGGCGTTTCAGCTTGTGCTGTGTGTGACGGATTTTTCTATAAAGGACAAGATGTTGCAATTGTTGGTGGAGGCGATACGGCTGCTGAAGAGGCTACCTACCTTGCCAATATATGTAATAAAGTAACCATGTTGGTTCGTAAAGATTATATGAAAGCATCAAAAGCGATGCAACATCGGGTTACCAATACAAAAAACATAGACCTGCGTTACAATACCGAAGTGGATGAGGTTTTAGGAGACCAAGTGGTAGAAGGACTTCGAATGATTAATAATGAAACAGGTGAGAAAGAAGAGATTAAAATCACCGGATTGTTTATAGCAATAGGGCATAAACCAAATACTGAAATATTTAAAGGACAGTTGGATATGGACGATACGGGATATGTAATCACTAAAGGAAAGAGTACTAAGACCAATAAACCGGGTGTATTTGCCAGTGGTGATGTGCAAGATAAAGAATACCGTCAAGCCGTTACAGCAGCTGGAACCGGGTGTATGGCAGCTTTAGATGCTGAGCGCTATTTGCAAACTATTGAAACAGAAGAAACAGTAGAAGCATAAACAATTCCTTTAAAAAAGTATCAAACACCTAAGCAAAATGTTTAGGTGTTTTTTTATGGTTTTTACAATAGTACTTACCTTACAAGAAGTACTAAAAACTTATATTTGTAGGGTTTAATCTCTTAATTCATGAAGGTATTTATATACTTCTTTATTGTTCTAATATTTAGTTCGGCTGTGGCTTTTGGTCAGGAAATGGACGAAAGTGACTTTCTTTTTTCAAAAAACTTAAATACAGTTCACAAAAACCCTTCACAAACCAAAAGGGTGGCGGATTATTTGCTTAAAAATGCACAAACGGATATTGAAAAAGCCGAAGCCTTTTACTTGCTTTCAGAAAGTGAAAAAAAGCAAGGAAATTATATTGAAAGTATAGAACATCTTTTTAAGGCAAAGACACTGGTAGACCCAAAGAAAGACCACTTTTTAAATAGTTTACTGTTAATTTCAATTGCACAACAATGTCGTAGTACTGGAATTAACGATATTTCTGAAAAGTATTTGAACAAAGCTGCTGCTCAAATTAGCTTGATAACGGAAAATGAAGAGCTCATTATTGCCAAGGCCGCCTTACGCTATGAACAGGCTGACAACCTACTTGTTAAAGGCAGTATTGTGGAAGCAAAAGAGGTGGCAAAGACTTCAGAAAGCATTTTGCATAATGCTGAAAAAGAGCTACCTGCGCTTTTAATAAAAAACTATGTGTTGCAAGGCAATATCTATTTAGCTTCTAGGACTATAGATTCTGCTTCCCTTTACTTCAATAAAAGTATAAAACTTATACAAACATCAGGGTTTGAGGGTTCATCACTCGAGGCCAAAACCCTAAAAGGAATAGGGGAGATTCAGTTTTCAACATCCAATTTTGAAAAAGCCAAAACAAACTTTAAAAAAGGCTTAAAAGCTCCTTATTTAAAAACCTCACTACGTGCAGCTATTTTAAACGATGTTTCAAGAGTACTCAAGGCGCAGGACAGTATTGAAGCGTATCAAACCTATTACAGAAAAAGCGCGACGCTCAATGCTTCTGTTTTAACTTCAGAAAGAAGAATTCGCAATACTATTATCTCTCATATAGAAGCTGAACAAGAAGGGGCTATCCTTAGTGACAAAAAGAGTTATTACATAATTGCGGGAGCAATTGTAGGGTTGGTATTATTAATTTTTATAGGCTATTATTTTTATAATAAAAACCTAAATCAACAATATCAACAATTTGAAAAAGTGATCAAGCAACTTGAAAATAAACAAAAACTGGAAGCTCCTAAAAAAGTTATTAGAGAAGAAAATGTAGAAACCAAGGGTGTTACCATTCCTGAAGAAACCGAAAATGCCATTCTGAAACGGCTTGAAGATTTTGAAACAACGACCAACTACACCAATCAAAATATGTCGTTGCCCGTGTTGGCCAAGCAGTTAAATACCAATACCAAATATATATCTGAAATAATCCATACCCATAAAAACAAAAACTTTAATACCTATATAAATGAATTGCGCATCAACCACATTATTCAGTTAATGAAAGAAGACAAAAAATACCTTAATTACAAAGTAAGCTATTTGGCCGAAGAAAGCGGCTTTTCCTCCCATAGTGCTTTTACCGTGGTCTTTAAATCCATTACGGGGATAACGCCAAAACAGTTCGTGTCGTTTTTAAAAAAAGATGATAAAGTAGCGTCTTAATCTTTTTAGTATATTACCAAAAAAATGCTTTTGCGTAACAATATACTCCCTAGATTATTACTATTTGCATTGGTTTTTTTGTGCCATAAAGTAAGCGCACAGAATAAAGCATTGGTAGACAGCCTGCGGCAAGAAGCCAATGTTTTGGCATACAGTAACCCAGAACTAGCTGTTGAAAGAGGTTTGGAGCTGTATAGTCTATCAAAAAACAATCCATCACAGCAAGTTTCAGCTTTATTGACCGTAGCCAATGCATATGCTGTGCTCAAAGACCATGATCAGGTTTTAAAATATGCGCTAAAAGCAGATTCCATTGCTGAAAAAAATAAAAACTATACAGATCAAATACGGGCATCGGGCTTTATTGGGGGCCAGTACCAACGGTTAAAGCTCAGTAACCGTGCTTTAAAGTATTTGGATCGTGCCTATAACCTATCCATAAAACACCCTTTGCCAGATTCCATTCAATACATTCAGGGCAATATTCTTTTTGTAAAAGGTTTGATAAAAAGGGATAATTTGGGCTGTGAATATGCATTGCCAAACTTTACTGAAGCCGCCGAAGTGTTCAGTGAAAATTTGCAGAAAAAATTGATGAATAGTAGCATGGCTATTACGTTAAACAACATTGGTGATTGTAATTTTCAACTCGAAAAGTATGAGGCCGCCCGTCAAAATTACAACGAAGCCATTATGTATGCTTCAAAAATTAATGCGGTAAAAAACATTGCTTATTCAAAATTGGGCTTGGCTAAAATACTATCCAAAGAAAAAAAACATTCACTAGCAATACAAAAGTTAGAGGATGCCTTACTTTCTGTTAAGAACATAAACGATGCAGGCTTAAAAACAGAGTTGTATAAAACTCTTTCTGAAAATTATGCTGCGGCAGGAAATAACGAAAAGTACAATACCTATACAAAGCTTTATTTTGAAGAAGAAGAAAAACTGTTGAATGAAGAAAAAAAATCTATCAATCAAGTAGCCAATAATCTTGCCGCTGAAAATCTCGATAAAAGGGAAAATCAAAAGAACACCTACACCTATATTTTTATAATTTGTGGACTGCTTTTACTTGTAATTTTAGGGTATATTATCAGCAAAATACTTCAAAAAAGACGAAAAATAGCTCAGAAAAAGCGAGAAATAGAAAATACTTCAAAAAAGCAATAGTTTACGCGTAAAGATTTAATTTTCAGAAATTTAACAGTAAATATTCTCTTTTAAATTTCGTGAAAATTCCTTAAAATCAAAAATATAGTCCTTTATATATAGGTAATCATTGGTTAGGTTTACATTCGAGATTGAAAACTTAAAACATTTTATGATGAAACAATTATTTACATTAATTTTTGCTATTTGCATAGCTTCCTTTAGTCTGCATGCACAATGTGACATATCGGAAAATTTTGACACCTATAACAATGGAGAAGTCCCAACAGACTGGACCATGATTGATGCCACAGATGGAACTTCTTCCTACGGGCGAGTAACTTCAAATCCCTCAGCGCCCAGTCCTGGAAAATATTTTAGGATGTATAGTGGTAATGCCACTACGGGAGACCTTATATTTATTTCCCCAATGGAAGCGACTGCTTCAGACGGAAACCATCGGTTAACATTTTTCCTTCAGGGTTTCGGGGATTCCAGTTTAGTTCTTGGTACCATAGATACAGATGATGGATCAGGGACTTTTTCTGAAATTATAACAATCACACCCACTACAGACTGGGAAAAATTCAATGTAAATATCCCTGCCGGGACCAATGAGTACCTTGCTTTTAAACATGATCTTGGCTCTACGTTTGATCAGGTAAATATAGACAGTGTTTGTTTAGAGCCAATTCCTACTTGTTTAGAGATTAGTGATGTAGAAGTTTCAAACCCTACGCAAACAACCATTGACTTAGCTTGGACAGAAAGCGGCTCTGGTGAGGATAATTGGGAATATGTTGTACAAGAAGAAGGAAGCGGAGAACCGTCTACAAATGGAACGGCTCATACATCAACCGATGCCAACCCTTCAGTTACAGTTAGTGATCTTGACTCTAACACCGTATACGAAGCTTATGTTCGTGCCGATTGTGGTGGCGGAGATTATGGTGCTTGGATAAAATCTGCTGGCGTTGTGAGAACAGATTGCGCCCCATTAACAGATAATTTTTGTGAAGATTGGGCTGGAATGCCAGAAGATGAAGTGCCAATTTGTTGGAGTGCGATTGATGATCCAAATACATCTGGGCATGTTCAAATAGACTATGAGTTTGGTCAAGGCAAAAACATGTTAGAGTTGTATGCGGTTAGTACGACTGTTGGAGATCTTATCGCCATTTCACCAGATGTTTCAGCTTTTGCTACCGATGGAGCTCATCGTTTACGTTTTACAGCAGGTTCGTCGCCAGATGCTCCAGATGTTTTAGCAGTAGGAACGATGGATGAAAATGATAATTTTGTTGAAATAACAACACTAACCCTTACCAGTGATAGAGATACTGAGTATTTAGTTACCCTACCTGATAATGGTCACGATAACTTTGCTTTTAAGCACAGTGGTCAGGTTAACAAAACGGTATGGATTAATACAGTTTGTGTTGAAGACTTACCTTCTTGTCTAGAAGTTACAGAGGTAACAGCATCGAATGTAGATTTTGATTCTGCAGATATTTCTTGGACAGCAAGTGAATCTAACGAAACTGCTTGGGAGTATTTAGTGCAAGAAGCTTCGTTGCCAGCACCAGATGCTACTACTAGCGGTACTGAAATAGCTTCTACTTCTACCACAGTATCTTTAGATCAAAACACTGCCTATAAAGCGTATGTACGTGCAAAATGTGATGTAGACGACTTCGGGGCTTGGGTTGCTTCAGATGAGTTTACATCGGCTTGTAGCAGTTTTGTTGCTGAATATCAATTTGGTTTTGAAGGCCCTAATGTTGATGGGGAAGAACTGAAGCCATGTTGGTCAGTATTTGATATAACATTGGGCGATTTTAGAACATACGAAGAACAAGGAAATATTATGCCTTCAGAAGGAAGTTTAATGATGCGTATGTTCATCTCTAGTTCTTCAGATTCTGAAGGATTAATCGTGAGTACACCAGAGTTTTCAGATTTAAACATAGATAAACAAATACGTTTTAAAATGAACAAAAGTGCTGCGAGTACGGCAGATTTAGACATCATTGTAGGAACTATGGCAGACCCTATGGATGCAAGTACTTTTGTAGTTCTTGATGATACCTCGTTAAACCAATCTACAATTATTGCCGAAACGTGGACGGAGTTTACGATTGACCTTTCAGGTTATGATACAAGTTTAGGGCACAATTACATCGCCTTTAAGCCTCAACATTCAGGTACAGGAGGTTCGCAGTTTCTTTATATGGATGATTTTAACTATGAATATAATGAACCTCAAGGCTTAAATGATGAACCTGAAACAGCGGCTGTTTTAACAGCATCAGACGATTATACCTGTAATAATGCTATAACAGGAGACTATCAAGGTGCTACCCAGTCTGAAGAATATGGATGTACTTCACCAGATTACGATGGTTATAATGATTTATGGTATCGATTCACCCCTGAAACTTCTGGTCTATATTATTTTGGACTTGAAGCAATTGACGGTGACCCTATGAATATGTATATTTATGAAGGTTCATCTGTTAACCCAGTGCCAATTAATTCGGGATGTAGTACACGTTTTACGTCAATCGAGTTAAATGCTGGAGAAACATATTTTGTCGGTATTGCCAGTGAAATACCAACAGCACAATTTTCATTATGTGTATCTAAATTTCCAGAAACACCAACAAACGATGAGCCAAGTGGTGCACTTGAGTTAACCGAGTCAACCGATAGAAACTGTGACAATCCAGTTAGCGGTTATACAGCATCGGCTACCTATTCAACCGATTCTGCTTGTTCCCCTCAAACAGACGATGTTTGGTACACATTTGTACCAAGTACTACAGCAAACTATACCTTTAAAAGGACGGTAACCAATGGTGGTGCACCAACGTCAGTATCTGTTTATTCTGGTACTCCCGGAAATATGACCCAAATTACAGAAGGATGTGACTCGTATTTGCAAACTGTAGACTTAACTGCTGGGGAAATCTATTACGTAGCAGTTTCAAGTTCAGCTGGTTCCATTCCTTTATATTTTGATTTATGTGCGTATCAATCACCACCGGCGCCAGGAAATGACGAATGTGTAAATGCTTTCGATTTGAACGTTGGAGAAGATTTTGAAACCAGTTTTATAATTGGGGATAATACTTCTGCTACTAGAAATCCTAATGACCCAATCGTAATTTGTGATGGTCTTGAGTTCGAGGAAAAAGGAAAAGATGTTTGGTACACTGTGACCGTACCAAATTCTGGAAACTTGAAACTAGAAACCAAAAACAACAACGATCCTTATTTAACAGATACTGGTTTGCAAGCATATAAAGGTGAATGTGGTGCCTTGGAAACTTTATTCTGTAGTGCGGATCAAGGGGAAGGTTTCTTTAACTACATTGAACTTACAAACCTTGAACCTGGTACCGAAGTTTTGGTACGTATGTGGGGTCGAGTAGGGAACTACGGAACTTTCAAGATTGCAGCTTACGATGATTCTCCGGAATGTAATTTCCCATCCATTTTTACAGTAAGCGATGTTACTGAAACAACGGCAATGGTAAGTTGGACAGCACCAACCCCAGAACCAACAGGAGGATACGAATATATTGTACAGGAAGCAGGAACTGGATATCCAGGGGAAAATACCGGGACACCTACTAATGATACGGAAGTACTTTTAGAGAATTTAACTCCTATGACTGAATATGAAGTATATGTAAAAGCATTTTGTGGTACTAATGGAAGTGCTTGGGCAGGACCAGTTTTATTCACTACAGATGAAGAATTGGGTGTTTCAGACATTAACAAGGACCAATTTAAATTGTATCCTAACCCAGTAAATGATGTTGTAAACGTATCATATAAATCTGCGATAGACAGCATATCCATCTATTCCATAACTGGACAGTTGGTTTATGACAATGCAATACATACTTCTTCAGCACAGATTAATGTATCACACCTATCAAGTGGGTTATATATATTAGAAGCGCAAGTAGAAGACAGCAAAGTAAGATTTAAAATAGTTGTTGAGTAAATTTAGTTGTTAGTTAATACCAAAACGTCCCGTTGCATTATGCTTCGGGACGTTTTTTATTCAGTCATTTCGACGATAGGAGAAATCGCATTCTACTAGTTGCGTATTCCTTTTTAGCAATTATATTTTAAATGGAAATTTTGAAAAAAAATTTGGCTGAAGTTCAAAATGTGATTCCTTGTCGTACCTCCTTCGGAATGACTACGATTTGTCATCTCGACGATAGGGGATCACATCCTACTAGTTGCGTATTATTTTTCAACAGCTGTATTTTACAATGGTATTCGTAAGAAAAACCGATAAAGTATTTTAAAGAAAGTCTTGTTTCTTGTTTCTTGCAGCGAACTGTGCTGAGCTTGTCGAAGTAAGTGTTCTTGTTTCTGTACTTAATGATACCCTTAAACCTGTAGCTACTTTTTCACCTTAACTGTCCATTCAAACTCAAAAGTTGAAACAACATCTCCTGCTTTATCAACACCTTGAGATTTCATCCAGATGGTTTGACCTTCTCCAGTTTTAACAGCTGCTTGAATGGCTTCTTTTACTTTAATTCCATCTTCACAGGTAAACTTGATTCTACCTTTTGCTTTTTTAGAAAACGAAGCTTTATTATTGGCCACCAGCATAGAAATTCTTTCATCACTTTCTTTAATGGTCGCCATGACCATGGCACCGGTGCTCAACTCGGCAGCCATTCCTTGCACGGCCCAAAACATAGACTTAAAAGGGTTCTGATTAATCCATTTATGCCTTACTGAAGTTACGCAAGTTGTTTCATTTATACTCTTAACCCGAACACCCGTAAACCAAGCGGAAGGTAATTTAAAAAATAAAAAAGTATTGATCTTTGAAGGTGTAAGTGGCATATTCAGTGGTTTTAAGGCGAATATACACCAAAAAAAGGAACCGTGCTAATTCTTAAAGTTATGTTAAATTTTAGTACTATGCGTAACATAATACCTTTTTTTGTACATATATTTGTATAAGAAATTAATGAGCAATGGCAACAACCTTTACAAATCTATCTGAAAAAGAAGCTGAAAATCAAAAGAATATCGCAGCTGGAATTCATTTAAGTACCTTTTTAAAGTATTTATTTCCATTTGCAAATTTTATAGCTCCGTTGATACTTTGGACCATTCATAAAGAAAAACCATTTGTGGATAGTCACGGGAAGAGAGCGATAAATTTTCAGTTAAGCGTTTTGTTATATTCAATAGGAATAGGAGTATTATGCTTACCATTCTTTGTCATTTTTGCGGCAGATTTTATTTCACTTATTGAAGCAATGGAGCACACCATAGGAAATCCTGGCTTTGCTGAAATTAGAAATCTTTCAGGATATATTCTTTTATTCGGAATTGCAGGATTGTTACTTTTCGGCTTATTCATATTAGAACTGTACGCCGTAATCACCGCAACTATGTATGCCGCTAAAGGCAAATTATATAAATACCCATTATGCATACCTTTTTTAAAACCAACATCTGAACCTGTTTCAGAAATCAATCAATCAAAAAATGAGCACACTAGTTAACATCGTATTAGCAGCAGTTTTAAGTTTTTTAGGCGCCGAGGTGCAAAAAGAGCGTAACGAAACAGCTATAAATACATCGATACAATGCCAGCAAACCGTTGAAAACGTACAAGCAGTATTGTTCACAGAAAATGAAGCTATTAATTGTAAATAGGACCGATGAAAATTGAAAACACAAAAGCGCAAATGCGTAAAGGAGTTTTGGAATATTGTATCCTTTCCGTTTTAAAAGATGGCGAGGCATATACATCAGATATTCTAGACACCTTAAAAGACGCAAAAATGCTGGTAGTAGAAGGAACAATCTATCCGCTACTTACCCGATTAAAAAACGCAGGATTACTTTCCTACCGATGGGAAGAATCCACCAGTGGACCACCACGTAAATATTATGAACTGACCGAAACCGGACAGCTATTTTTAAATGAATTGAATACTACCTGGAGCGAGCTGCAACAGGCAGTACACAGAGTAACCAGCGAAAACACTACGAAATGAAAAAGACAGTAAACATAAATTTAGCAGGTACCTTTTTTCATATAGATGAAGATGCCTTCGGGAAACTTTCAAGATACCTCGATGCTATTAAAAAATCGCTTACCGATCCTAATGGAAGTGACGAAATTATGCGGGATATTGAAGCTCGTATTGCTGAACTTTTTTCAGAAAAAATCGAGACGAAAGCTCAGGTAATTTCTTTAAAAGAATTAGATGAGGTAATAGCCGTAATGGGACAACCGGAAGATTATCAGGTTGATGAAGAAATGTTTGAAGATGTACCACCTACGCAAAAAACGTCACGTCGCCGAAAATCGACCAGACAGCAATTGTTCAGGGATATTGACAACAAATTTATCTCAGGGGTTTCCTCTGGGTTAGGTCATTATTTGGGTATCGATGCAATCTGGATTCGTTTACTTTGGATCATATTGACGATTCTTTCACAAGGAGTATTTATTGTCGTGTACATCATCTTCTGGATATTGGTTCCAGCAGCGGTAACCACTTCAGATAAATTGAGAATGACGGGCGAACCCGTTAATATTTCAAACATAGAACGGAAATTTAAGGAAGGTTATGACACCGTTGCCGATAAAGTAAAAAATGCCGATTACGATAAATACGGCCAAAAAGTAAAAAAAGGAACTTCGGGCTTCTTTGATACGGTGGGTAAAATAATCGTGACGCTATTCACCATTTTTGTGAAGTTTTTAGGGCTTTTATTTATCCTTATATCAATAAGTGCTTTGATCGGCCTTATCGTTAGTTTGTTTACGTTAGGCACCGTAGGATTCTGGGGTACTGGCGAAGTGATGGAGTACATAACTATGTTCGACACCACTGGTACACCCATATGGATCATTTCTCTATTAACGCTTTTCGCAGTTGGAATTCCATTTTTTGTACTATTCATTTTAGGACTTAAAATGTTAATCAACAACTTAAAGTCGATAGGGACAAAAGCGAAGATCACTTTATTAATCGTTTGGTTTATATCATTGATCATATTGGGGATTTTAGGGATAAAGCAAGCTACGCAAAGAGCCTACGACGGAGAAGATATTGCTGAAACAGCCCTTCCCGTTAAAAAAGGAGATACGTTGCAGTTAAAGATGCGTGCCGACAGTCAATATGAATATGAAACACATCGTCACGGTGGATTAGAGCTGAAATACAATGAAAATGACGAACGTATTATCTACAGCAACGATATTCGGTTAATCGTTCGATCTACTAAGGATTCTGTTGGAAAATTATTGATTGAGCGTAAAGCCGAAGGGAAAAGCTTTTTAGATGCAAAAAAACACGCCGAAGCCATTGAGTATAATTATTCTATGGAGAATGGAGTCTTACTTTTAGATGGCTTTTTAACTACAGGAACAGAAAATAAATTCCACGATCAAGAGGTTGAGGTAACAGTTTACTTGCCGGAAGGAAGTGTCTTAATCGCAGATAAAAACACCTATTCGTATCACAGAAACGATTCTCGATTTGAAGATATTTTAAACAATGGTGATGAAGAGAAAAAGTTATTGATACTTCGCGATGGCACACAGTGTCTAGATTGTGAAGACATTGTCGATGAGGAAGAAATAGAGTTTTCTGAGGAAGATTCAGAAATGGAAGAAGAATTAGAGGAAGATACAAATAACACTTCTTCAGAAACGTGGAAGCAGAAAGTGAATGATGTTTTTAATGAAAGCAATGATGATAATGATCCAGCAGAGAATAAAACACAAGAGAATAAAACAATAGAAACAGATTCAATCAATAACCAATAAATCAATACAATCATGAAACCAATCCATGTAATTTTACTAGTCTTGATAGCAGGTTTAAGCACTGCTTGTCAATTTGATATCAACCTTGGCCAGACCAATGGTAACGGTAACGTAGTAACCGAAGAACGCCCTGTCTCAGAATCATTTACCGCTGTACGCGGAAGCGCAGGCTTAGATGTTTTCTTAACGAAAGGCGACGAAGAAAAAATCGTTGTAGAAGCCGATGAAAACCTACTTGCTATTATTGAAACTGAAATAATAGACGGCAAACTAAAAATAGGAACTAAAGAAAATATTGGTCGTTCTAAAGCAAAAAAAATATATGTAACGTATACTGAATTAAACACCATTGAAGCCAGCAGCGGTGCCGATGTGATTGGAAACTCAGTCGTAGAAAGCGAACGCTTAACATTAGATTGTAGTAGCGGTGCTGACCTTGAAGTGGAAGTGTTCTCAAAACATGTAATTGCCGAAACCAGCAGCGGTGCCGATATAAATGTTTCTGGTAAAGCGACAAATCTAGACGCATCTGCTTCTAGTGGAAGTGATTTGAATGCGAAAGACCTTTTAGTAATTAATTGCACGGCCGATGTATCTAGCGGTGCCGATATTACTGTAAACGTTCAAGATAAACTTGTTTCTGAAACATCTAGTGGGGGCGATGTTCATTATTACGGTAACCCGGGCAATGTTTCGAAAAATGAAAGTAAATCTGGCGGCGGAACCCATAAAATGTAATAATAAAACTTTTTGATTTTATTATCACACTGAGCTTGCCTCGCCGGCAGGCAGGCTTGTCGAAGTGTTATTTCAGAATGTAATATACTTATTGACAGAAATCAAGATACTGGTAGAACCATTTTTAATAACCAACCAAAATGCAAAAACCGAAGACAATTCAGCTTCGGTTTTTGTTGTTTCAGTAGTTTTTATTTTAAGCTTACAATCTATAATTACTATTTTAGTAGCGTAAAAAATAAGTAAGAAAATATGGAAGTATTGATTATAGAGGATGAAAAACCTTCAGCAAGACGATTAAAACGAATGCTCGAAAAGCTAGATGTTACCGTAAAACATACGCTTCACAGTGTAGAAGAGTCTATCGAATGGTTTTCGAACAATCCACAACCGGAATTGATATTCTTGGATATTCAGCTTAGCGATGGTCTCTCTTTTGAAATTTTCGACGAAGTGTCCATAACCAGTTCTATTATTTTCACCACTGCCTATGACGAATATGCACTGCAAGCGTTTAAACTGAACAGCATAGATTACCTTTTAAAACCTATTGATCACGAAGATTTAGAAAAAGCAGTTGAAAAGTATAAAACTTTTAAACCACAGCAACAGAACGTTCAGTTAAATTTTGAAGACATTAAAAAGATGCTGACCAACCCTGTGGAACGTGAGTATAAAAAGCGGTTTACAACAAAAATAGGGCAGCACCTTAAAATGATTTCGGTAGATGATATTGAGTGTTTCTATTCTGAAAACAAAGGAACCTACGCGCACACTACCGAAGGTCGTGATTATTTATTGGATACCACTTTAGAACAACTAGAAAACGAGTTGGCACCCGAAACCTTTTTCAGGGTAAACCGAACTTTTTTTATCAATATCAATGCTATTAAGGATATTATATCCTACACTAACTCTCGGCTTCAGTTAAAACTGAATAGTTATTCCAATCAAGATATTATAGTGGCCCGTGAACGAGTTAAAGATTTTAAAATTTGGTTGGAATAAGTTTTAGTGTCAAATCAAGGCTAAACAAAAGTTTTATAATTTGTTATAGTTATTTAAGCTTCTATGAAGATTTTAGCAAAAAGAGTTATTAAGTTATTGAGAATTGAGTTATTAAGACTCTCTAACCCAATAACTGAGTGACCGAATAACTATTTGCAATTTCATTACCGCTTAAATGCTATGAATTTTGCATTCACATTGGTTGAATTTGATACTTGGAACCTATATAATAGAAATAAAACCTCCGCTATCCTTGCAAAAGTTAAGACGTAACCGCATCTTTGCGAGCTATAAACCAAGTATATGTCAAAGGTTGTTTTAATAACAGGTGGATCTTCCGGAATAGGAAAGGCGATAGGTGCTTATCTTCTTTCAAAAAACTATATAGTGTATGGAACGAGCCGTAATCCTGATAAATACAAAGATACCAGTCCATTTCCTCTATTGAAAATGGAGGTTACTAGCTTAGAGAGCGTTCAAGAATCTGTAAACGAGTTATTAAAACAAGAAGAAAGAGTTGATGTATTAATAAACAACGCTGGTGTGGGTATTACTGGACCCATTGAAGAAACACCTAATGCTGAAATTGAAAAAGCCTTCGCTACCAACTTATACGGACCCATAAATGTTATAAAAGCTGTTTTACCAACTATGCGAGAGCAGGGGAGTGGCACTGTAATTAACATAACCTCTATTGCAGGTTATATGGGGCTTCCGTACCGCGGAATCTATTCAGCAACTAAAGCCGCTTTAGAAATTACCATCGAAGCCTTGCGTATGGAAGTACGGCAATTTGGTGTTAAAATGACCAACATTGCACCCGGCGATTTTGCTACAAATATTGCTGCCAGCCGTTATCACGCACCTCAATTAGAAAATTCGCCTTATAAAAAAGAATACGGAAACACCTTAAAATTAATGGACGAGCACGTGGATTCTGGAGAAGATCCAGATAAAATGGCTAAAGTAGTTCATCAAATTATCGAGACGAAAAACCCGAAAGTACATTATAAAGTTGGTTCTTTCCTTCAGAAATTTTCAGTAGTTCTTAAAAAAATTCTTCCCGACAAGACGTATGAACGTATGCTACTTAACCATTATAAGTTGAAGTAAGCAATCTTTTTCTGTTTTCGGTTTAAAACAGCGACAATCTTCGTTACTTTTGTAACAATCAAAAACTGAAAACCCTTTACTATGAAATTCTTTATCGATACCGCAAACTTAGATCAAATTCGCGAAGCACAAGACTTAGGTATTTTAGATGGCGTAACTACCAACCCATCGTTAATGGCCAAAGAAGGCATTACTGGACGAAACAATATTTTAAAACATTATGTGGATATCTGCAATATTGTAGATGGTGATGTTTCTGCTGAAGTAATCGCAACCGATTTTGACGGTATTGTAAAAGAAGGAGAGCAATTGGCCGATTTGCACGAACAAATCGTGGTAAAAGTGCCCATGATCAAAGAAGGGATAAAAGCAATAAAGTATTTCACCGATAAAGGAATCCGTACTAACTGTACACTAGTTTTTTCTGCCGGGCAAGCATTATTGGCTGCGAAAGCAGGTGCTACCTATGTGTCACCATTTATTGGAAGATTGGATGATATCTCGACAGATGGGTTAAATCTGATTGCTGAAATACGCCTTATTTATGATAACTACGGTTTTGAAACCGAAATATTAGCAGCTTCTGTTCGTCATACCATGCACGTACTGGAATGTGCAAAAATCGGTGCCGATGTTATGACAGGACCACTTTCTTCAATTGAAGGTCTGTTAAAACACCCACTTACCGATATTGGTCTTGAAAAGTTTTTAGCAGATTATAAAAAAGGGAATTAAGATAAACTTACTTAATAAAATTTCAGAAAGAATAATGAGCCTTTTGCAGAGATGTGAAAGGCTTTATTTATTAATATACCCTAATAATTGTTGTTCAATTTCTGGGCTAAGGAGGTTGGTGTTTCCTTCTATTATAACCCCATCTTTATCCACAATTAAAGCCTTATGGACTGAGGTTAGGACTAGTTTTTTTTCAGCTACTTCAATATTATCAAATTGATACTCATTGTTAAGGTTGTAACCCAATCTTTTTACAATGTTTAGCCATTTTTTATAATGTGTATCGGTATTAATGCCTATATAATTGTATTCTGGATATTTAGATTTAAGCTCTGCTACTTTTATGTGTATGCTTTTATAATGTTGAACCGACTTCATAGACCAAAAGTAAATTACCGATTTCTTATTTATGGTGCTAAGCAAATCTACTACCGTATTGTCCGTTGTAACTAATGGCAAGTCAGGAATTTTATTATCTGATGTTAACTGCATAGTAGCTTCTGCCAGTTTTCCTATTCTTTTTTTATGGCTTTCATTAGTACTGAGTTCATCAAAAAGAGCGACTATTCTCTGTTCTTCTTCAGCATTTTTAGCATTTAATAAATAGCGCCTAACATTATATTTTAAAAAATCGTTTTTAAGTGAATCATTTGTAATAATACTATCTATTGCATTAATCTTAGCATAGTTATGAGCAAATGAAAATCGATTAAAAGCCCCTTTACCATCCTTTTTGTTATGGGCTACATTGTCTAAATAAAAATTTAAAAAACGGTAATACGGATAGTATGTTCGTAGTAGCTCATCCCCAAAATTTATATTTTCTCGGTAGTCGTAAAAGTCTTTAGGAAAGTTTTCTTTGTTAAAAGAGCTGTTGTTTGCGTGCGCTGAAGTGTAAAGCTCTTTGCGCATATTATAAATGTAGTCAATATTTGACTTTGCAACTTTTCTGAACGTTTTTGAAGTATTGTTTTTTTCTAAAAACGATTCATATACTGATTCCCATTCATTCTTTAATGAATCCAATTTGGCTTCAAACGCTACCGGTGGCAGTTGGTTGTATCTGGCAAGCAAAGGTGCTTCTTGCTCGTTTAAAAGAAAAAAGCTCATTAACAGATTATTTTTATAACCTCCTTGTCCGGAAAACGAAAGCGATTCGTCAAACTCGATAGTATTTACTCTTAGTAGAATACTATCCCCAGGTTCAATATATACAGCTTGATATTCATTGTGGTTAAAGAAATAAATGCCCTTTTCTGGGTTCTCAATTTGATAAGAGAAGTAATTGTTCTCATCCAGTTTTATTGTATCCAATACGTTGTTATTGCGCGTAATAATAACATAATCACTTTTAGGGTTTACAATTTCCCCTCCAAGCCATGTATCTCCACCAATTGTATTTTCCTTGTTATTACAAGAAACAATCGCTAGGGTTAGTAAAAAAAGAAGTAGATGTTTTTTCAAAAAAAATACTATTTGGTTTAAAACAAATGTATGAGTCACCGTGTGTGTAAACTGTTAACCACACGTTAAAAGGAATATAAAAACGTTAATGTTTCTTCAATCGCAGGTTATTCGTTACTTTTGCGCAAAATTTAAAAAAGAAAAAAAAGAATGCTTTCAGTTTCAAATTTATCTGTTCAGTTTGGAAAACGTGTATTGTTCGATGAGGTAAGTACACAGTTTGTTCAAGGGAATTGCTACGGAATTATTGGTGCCAACGGTGCTGGTAAATCTACGTTTTTAAAAATCATATCTGGCAAACAAGAGCCAACATCAGGACACGTTCATTTAGAACCTGAAAAGCGTATGTCTGTTTTAGAGCAGAATCACAATGCTTATGATGAGCACACCGTATTAGAAACAGTAATTCAAGGGAACAAGCCTTTATTTGACATTAAAACGCAAATAGATAAACTGTATGAAGACTATACAGATGAAAATGCCGAAAAAATAGGCGAACTTCAAGTCGTTTTTGAAGAAATGAATGGTTGGAATGCAGATAGTGATGCTGCAGCCATGCTTTCAAACTTGGGGATTGACGAAAGTCTGCATTATTCTTTAATGGGCGATTTAGATGGTAAACAGAAAGTACGGGTTTTATTGGCTCAGGCTTTATTTGGTAGCCCAGATGTATTAATTATGGATGAGCCTACCAACGACTTGGATTACGAAACTATTACGTGGCTCGAAAACTTTTTGGCAAATTATGATAACTGTGTGATTGTTGTTTCTCACGACCGTCACTTTCTAGATGCTGTTTGCACGCACATTAGTGATATAGACTTCGGAAAAATAACACATTACAGTGGTAACTATACGTTTTGGTATGAGAGTAGCCAATTGGCCATGCGTCAGCGAGCTCAACAAAACAAAAAAGCTGAAGAAAAGAAAAAAGAATTAGAAGACTTCATTCGTCGTTTTAGTGCCAACGTAGCGAAATCGAAACAAGCAACTTCGAGAAAGAAAATGATTGAAAAGCTAAACGTCGATGCCATTAAACCTTCCAGTCGTCGTTATCCTGCCATTATTTTTGACCGTGAGCGAGAAGCTGGAGATCAAATTTTGCAAGTAGATAAACTTTCGGCTTCTTTAGATGGGGAAGTTCTCTTCAAAGATGTACACGTTAACCTAGTAAAAGGGGATAAAGTAGTTATTTATTCAAGAGATTCTAGAGCTACCACCGCTTTTTACGAAATTATAAACGGAAACCTTAAAGCCGATTCTGGAGAGTATAAATGGGGGATAACAACCTTACAAAGCTATTTGCCTTTGGACAATGAAGAATTCTTTAAGAATGATATGTCCTTGGTAGATTGGCTACGTCAATACGCTAAAACCGAAGAAGAACGTGAAGAAGTTTACATTCGCGGATTTTTAGGTAAAATGTTATTTAGTGGGGAAGAAGCTCTTAAAAAATCAAATGTTCTTTCTGGAGGTGAAAAAGTGCGTTGTATGTTAAGCCGAATGATGATGATGCGTGCGAATGTATTAATGCTGGACGAACCTACAAACCACTTGGACTTGGAATCTATTACAGCCTTCAACAATTCATTGAAAAACTTTAAGGGTACTGTAATGCTTACAACCCACGATCACGAATTTGCACAAACGGTTGGTAATCGTGTAATCGAATTAACACCAAATGGTGTAATTGACCGCTACGCAACCTTTGATGAATATATGAATGACAAAAAACTAAAAGAACAGCGTGATAAAATGTATGCTGTAGAAGCTTAAACTATAAAATCCCGCCAATCGGCGGGATTTTTTTTATAATATAGATTTTTTCTTATTCCTCCTCTTCTACATCTTTTAAAAAAAGATCGATTACGGGTTGTGCTTTAGCAAGCTGATCTTTTCTAATAAATAATCGTACTTGACCGGGAACACCAATGGCAAAACCACTAACAATTCCGCTTTGGTGGTCATCTTTGGTTATAGGTTCTATATTAATATCGTTCAGTCTTGATCTTAAAGCTTGTGCTAACATTGCAGGACCGGTATAAATTCTAATGGTTTCTTCAGGGTTTTCGCTCATAGTTTTATGCATTATAATATTTACTGTTCCAAATAGCGGTGTTAAAATTCTTTCCCTTTGCAAATCCATAAAAAAGAACCATACCGCCTACCCATTTAAACATAAACAAAAATAGTAATACGTATTCTTGGGTAGTAACCTCTGTAGAAAATAAATGAATAGGTGTAATGGCTGTAAGTAGCAAACTCACAAAAAACACCGTTACAACTAGGTTTTCAAGTGTTTTGTACGGCCACATTAATACTTTTCGTAATGGATGCAGGTCATTTCCCCACTTATGGATTAAATAGAAATAATCATTTCCCATAGGGGCAAAAAGCAAGGGGTCGTCCGCATTTTCCAGCTTTAGAAGTTTTGCAGGGGCTATAATTTTAAAGTTTTTAAGAGATGTGTCATGTTCGTTTTCAAGCTGACGGATTTTACTAACAGCTTCTTCGGGAATGGTTCCTTTAAAAAATCGGGAGTCTAAAAACCGAAGGCGATAATCGACACAAAGTTTCTGAATATCAGAAATATGATAAATTCGGTTGCTTTCCAATTTATTAAAATTGAATGTATTGTGTTTTGTAGAGCTTTCTTTCTTAAGGGTTTCTTTTATAGTTTTTCGTCTTATATCATTTTCAGAAAAAATCTGCGCTACTTCATCTAAAATAGCTTCTTCGGAAATTCGCTTATTCCGAAGTTGTTCTAACTTCAACTCAATATTAGTTTTTGAAAGCATACCGATTTCTTTTCTTATAAAATTAAAGGATAAAGAAAAGGAAAACAACTATTTAACACATCAAAACCAATTTTAAGGCTTTGAAACTATGTTAAAGTAAAGCCAAAAACAAGTAAAACTAAAACCGTAAAGAAGTCTATTTCGTTTGTATAAGTAAATAAACAAACACTAAAAATGACAATTATGAAAAATTTTAAAACACTAACTGCAGTATTGGTTATGGCTTTAATAGCTGGTACTAGCACATCATTTGCACAGGATAAAATGATGAAAGATAAAAAAATGAAAGAAAAAACAGTAATGGTTGGCGGTGCTGAAATGTACCCTACTAAAAATATTGTTGAAAACGCTGTGAACTCAAAAGATCATACAACTTTGGTAGCTGCTGTAAAAGCTGCTGGTTTAGTTGAAACATTACAAGGTGACGGACCTTTTACAGTTTTCGCCCCAACAAATAAAGCTTTTGATAAGTTACCTGAAGGAACTGTTGCTACTTTATTGAAGCCAGAAAATAAAAAGAAATTGCAAACAGTACTTACCTATCACGTGGTTGCAGGCGATATGAAAGCTGCAGATATCGTTAAAGCCATTAAAAAAGGTAATGGAACAGCTACGTTTAAAACAGTAAGCGGTGGGAAATTAACTGCTATGATGAAAGGAAAAAAAGTAATGTTGAAAGATGAAAACGGTGGTATGGCAACTGTATCTATTGCAAATGTTAATCAATCTAATGGTGTGATACACGTAATAGACTCAGTAGTATTACCAAAGTAATTTTCAGATTGATGAGAGGTTAAGTTAATATTCTAAAAAAGCGGCTTTTATAGCCGCTTTTTTTATTTAGTAACATACATTTTAACGAAGCGTAGCCCCAAAGTCTTTTTCAAATCGTTGCTGAAGTTTCTTCATTATTTTGTCTATCTGTTTATCTGTAAGTGTCTTGTTTTCATCTTGCAAGGTGAAACTTACCGCATACGATTTTTTGCCTTCTGGCAAGTTTTTACCGGTGTACACATCAAAAAGGTTCATATCTTTCAATAGTTTCTTTTCAGTTTGTGTAGCAGCTTCCCTTAGCTCTTTAAAAGTAACTTTCTCGTCTAGCAATAAAGCAAAGTCACGTTTTACTTGCGGATACTTTGGAATTGGTTTTACATGAAACCCTTTTCTTGAAATAGCGTTTAAAACTTCGTCCCAGTTGAAATCTGCGTAAAATACCTCTGCATCTATATCAAACTTCTTAGCGAGTTGTTTCTTTAAAATTCCAAATTCAACAAGTGTCTTTTTGTTTGCTGAAATAGCAATCGCTTCAGAAAAGATATCATTTTTAGTGTCTTTTTCTGAAATAGCATTAATGCCAAGTCTTTCTAAAATAGATAGAATAATTCCTTTTCCGTAGAAAAAAGTAGTTTGCTTGCTTGGCACCGACCAATTATCTTCAGTTTTATCACCCGATATTAAAACAGATAAATGCTTGTTTTCTATTCTGCCTTCACAAAAGTTATGATACGTTTTTCCAAATTCGAACAACTTCACATTTTGCATCCGTCTATTGCTATTGTAAGCAAGTGCTTCAAGATTCCCGAATAACATAGATTGGCGCAATACCGATAGATCGTTACTCAACGGATTTAACATTTCAACGTTAAATTCAGACTTTAAAGTTTCAGAAAAATTTACAAAGTCTGGATTGGTAAGCGAATTGGCCATCATTTCATGAAAGCCCAATGCCGTAAGTTGATCGCCCACTTTATTTTGAACCTTATAATCTTCTACTGGTTGGGTAATTGCTATAGATGCGTTTAACTTTTCAGTAAAGTTGATGTTATTATAGCCATACACACGTAAAATTTCTTCGATTACATCGGCTTCGCGTGTTACATCGTTACGGTAAGCCGGAATAAGCATGCCAATACCGCTTTCGGTAACACTATTGATTTTCATTTCAAGAGAAGTAAGGATCTCTTTGATCGTTTCTGGCTCAATTTCTTCTCCAATTAACTTAGTTGCATTGTCAAAATTGAGATACACTTGGTGGTCTTCAATTTTTTTAGGATAAATATCAACAATCTCACTTGTAATCTCACCTCCTGCAATTTCCTGAATTAAAAGAGCAGCCCGTAACATAGCATATTTACAGGTGTTAGGATCAATGCCTCTTTCAAAACGGAAAGAAGCATCGGTGTTTAAAGCATGTCTTTTTGCTGTTTTCCGAACGCTTACCGGATCAAAATAAGCACTTTCTAAAAAGATACTCGTAGTCGTTTCAGTTACTCCGCTATTTATACCACCAAAAACACCGGCAATACACATAGGGCCTTCAGCATCGCAAATCATTAAATCGTCTTCGTGTAATTCACGTTCTACTTCGTCTAAAGTTGTAAACTTGGTCCCTGCGGGCAGTGTTTTTACATGTACTTCGCTACCGTTTATTTTTGCTGCATCGAAAGCGTGTAATGGCTGTCCAAGATCGTGACAAACATAGTTGGTAATATCAACAACGTTATTGATAGGAGTGATGCCAATAGCTTGTAAGCGGTTTTGTAACCAACTGGGAGATTGCTCTACGGATAAACCACTAATGGTAACTCCGCAATATCGTGGCGCTTTTTCTAAATCCTTAACATCTACATCGATTTTCAACGTTCGATTGTCAATATGAAAGCTACTGGTAGATGGAGTTATAAGTTCTAATGAAATATTTTCTTGTAACAGCCCAGCTCGTAGGTCACGTGCTACACCCCAATGGCTCATAGCATCGGCACGGTTAGGGGTAAGGCCTATTTCAAAAATTACATCGTTTTCAATTTCAAAAAGGTCACTAACCAAAGAACCTGGCTGCAGTTTTTTATCTAAGACCATAATGCCATCGTGGCTCTGACCTAAGCCTAGTTCATCTTCGGCGCAAATCATACCCATACTTACCTCTCCGCGAATTTTCCCTTTTTTAATTTTCCAAGGTTCACCTTCGGTGTCGTAAAGGGTAGTGCCTACAGTGGCTACCGGTACTTTTTGGCCTTTGGCAACATTGGGAGCACCACAAACTATTTGTACAGGATCTCCATTGCCTAAATCTACCTTTGTCAATTTTAATCGATCTGCATTTGGGTGTTCCGAACACTCAGTTACGTGTCCCACAACGATACCCTCAAGTCCGCCAGGTACAGAAGTAAACTTCTCTATGCCTTCTACTTCTAGCCCAAGATCGGTAAGCAGTTCTGCTGTTTTTTCAGGACTCCAGTCCAGCTTAATAAATTGTTTTAACCAATTGTACGATATCTTCATTACAAAAAATTCTAAACGAATTGCAAAGATAGCATTTACCTCGTTTTTTGTAAGTAATTTTGATACTTTCGGTATAAAGATTTTAAAAATTAAATTATGAAATATTTTCTCTTTGTTCTAGTTTCAGTTGTTTTAGTTTCTTGTGCAAAAGAATCAAAACAGTTAGAGCCGGGTCATTGGCGTGCGGTACTGGAATTAAACGACGAAAAAGAACTTCCTTTTCTACTTGAATATGAGGAAGATAGTACATTTATAATTACTAATGCTGAAGAGCGTATTGAGGTTGATGATGTTACTTTTAAGGGCGATTCTATCATTATCTCCCATCCTATTTTTGAAGGGGTTATTAAAGGAACTTTTACTAAAGATAAAATTAAAGGAAGTTTTTTAAAGCCTAGTTTAGACAGGGAAGTGCCTATTGTAATGACGAGTGGCCGCCAAGCACGCTTTAGAGTAAGTGCAGCTCCTAATACCATTGTTGCCGGAACGTGGGAAACAGTTTTTAGCCCCAACAATCAAAACGAGCGGTATGTGGCAAAAGGTGTTTTTGAACAAAAGGGAAATATGGTAACTGGAACTTTTTTGACTACTACAGGTGATTATCGCTATTTAGAAGGGGTTATTGAAAACGATTCTCTAAAACTTTCCACCTTTGATGGTGCTCACGCTTTTCTATTTGAAGCTAAAGTAACCGAAAATGATAGTGTATTAAATGGTTTGTTTTATAGTGGAAATCACTGGAAAGAGCCCTTTACTGCTAAACGAAATGAAAAGTATGAACTTCCTGAAGCAGATTCCCTTACTTTTTTGAAAAAAGGATACGATTCCCTTGCTTTTTCTTTTCCCAATGTAAAGGGAGATACTATTTCTTTAAAGGATAAAAAGTTTCAGAATAAAGTTGTCATTGTTCAATTAATGGGAACTTGGTGCCCCAATTGTCTGGACGAAACCAAATACTTTTCAAATTACTATAAAAATAAACCTGAAAATGTAGAATTTGTTTCCTTAGCTTTTGAATATGCACCTTCTAAAGAAAAGGCGATACAAGCTATTTCCAAATTGAAAGAAGCTGTAGGTGTTCCATATCCTATTTTATTGGCTCAATACGGAAGTAGTAGTAAGCAACAAGCTAATGAAAAGTTGCCTATGCTAAATCATGTATTGTCATACCCAACAACTATTTTTATTGATAAGACTGGTACTGTTCGTAAAATCCATACTGGATTTTCAGGCCCTGCAACAGGTGAAAAATATGAAGAATTTAAAAAGGAGTTTGAAGGTTTTACTGAAATGTTAGCAAACGAATAGAGTTTAGTTATTTACCTTTTCACTTTCTACGTAAAAGTCTTTTTTAATTGAAGCCGACTCAATAGTCTCAGAAAACTCTTTTGTCTTCCATTCCGAAGTAGGGAAAATCCATTCTTCATTTCCATTAACAATTGCAATAACAGGCATATCGAAATTCTCTATAATATTTACATAACGAAATTGAAGATCCTTACCATTAATTTTGTATTCCACTTTCGGGATTTTTACGGTACGTAAATATTGGTTCCAAAACTCAGTAAGGTCAATGCCACTTTTTTCACTAATATATTCTTCCACTTGTTTTGAAGAAACTGTTTGGTGATAAAATTCACTGTTTAAGCCTCGCAATATCTCACGCCATTTCTTATCGTCTTCAACCAATTGGCGAAGTGTATGTAAAATGTTTCCGCCTTTGTTGTACATATCACTGCTTCCTTCGTGCTGTACATTGTACGTGCCAATAATGGGACGGTCATTACGTATGCTTCTCCGAAGCCCCACCACATATTCTGAAGCGGCTTCTTTCCCAAAGTGATAATCAACGTATAAACTTTCAGAATAATTGGTAAAGCCTTCGTGAATCCACATATCGGCTACATCAATATTTGTAATATTATTGGCGAACCACTCGTGACCGGCTTCGTGAATAATGATGAAGTCGAACCTCATTCCCCAGCCAGAACCGCTTAAATCACGACCTAAATAGCCATTTTTATACTTGTTTCCGTAGGTAACGCTGCTTTGGTGTTCCATTCCTAAATACGGTACTTCAACCAGTTTAAAACTGTCTTCGTAAAAAGGGTAGGAGCCAAACCAATATTCAAAAGCTTCCATCATTTTTGGCGCTTGTTTAAATTGCTCTTTGGCTTTTTCCAAATTATAACTCAATACCCAATAATCCATATCGAGCATTTCTTTCTCACCTTTATATTCTTCTGAAAAATTAACGTAATCCCCAATATTGATGTTTATTCCATAGTTATTAATAGGGTTTACCACTTTCCAATGCCACGTTTTTGTAGCGTCATTATCATCTGTTTTCTGAAGTCTTCCGTTACCAACGGCTACTAAACTTGAAGGAACGGTAATGGCTAAATCAACACCATTATCTGGCTCGTCATAGGCGTGATCTTTGTTAGGCCACCAAATACTAGCACCAATACCTTGATTTGAAGTAGCAATAAATGGTTTACCGTTTCTATCTTCTTTCCAAGAAAAACCGCCATCCCAAGGTGCGTTTTTGGCCACTTGTGGTTTCCCGGAAAAATGAAGCGTTACTTTATATTCTTTTCCTTTTTTTTGATCTTTTGTAAGGTTAATAAAATGAGCATTTCCTTCTGAAGTAATTTTTAGTTCCTTTTTATTTTGAACAGCCTTTTCAAGCTTCATAGGTGATTGCAAATCAATTTGCATCACATCATTTTTCTTTAAAACTGTATAGGTAACTGTATTGGTTCCTTTAATGGTTTTTTCCGAAGGGAATACTTCAACTTGTAAGTCGTAATGCTGTAAATCCCACCAGGCACGTTCTGGAGTGATGCTTCCGCGTAAAGTATCTTGACGCGTAAATTCTTGTGCAAAAGAGGTGATTCCTATAAAAAGGAAAACGTAAGGGAGAATATTTTTAATCATATATAATTTATTATCTAAAAACTGAATTAGGAAAAACGACAACACTCTCAAAGCCATCTTTATCAACCGCGGCTACACCAAAAAAGTAATTGTCAATTATAATTCCTTTTAATGTAAATTCTGAAACATCGCCTACGTATCGGCTATAATCCCAAGTTGCTGAAGTGGTGTCTCGCCAATAAATTTTATAGCCAACAGCACCGTCTACCTTGTCCCATTTTAGTTTAGCTGAAGGCTCTACAATACCACCAATAGAGACATTTTTGGGTGCCGGTGGTGCCCAAGCCAAACTTGCCATGGTAATAGCATTAACAGCGGTTAATTTAGCAGCGTAATCAAAATTAACAAACTTTAATTTGTCACCGTACTCGATGCCATTTTCAGTTCGGATATCTTGGTGTTGCTGTGTATAGTTTTCATGGGCTTCCATAATCCGGATGCCAGCAAAACCTAAATCATTAAATGGACGATGATGGCCACCACGACCAAAACGGTCCAAACGGTAAATCATCATAGGGTTCATTTCTGGCATATAGGTCTTTGTAGTTTTATGCACATAACGCGCCAATTGTCTTGAAATTCCATCTACTTCACCACCGTAAAACCGTCGGGCACGACGTTGCCTTTCTGTTTCATTGGGGGGAACGGGTTCAGAAAATATCCTGAAATCACGATTACTTATTACTCCGTCCACACCTTTAATATTCCCAATCATATCATTATTTAGAACACCAATAATTTCCCAGTTGTTCTTTTTAGCATATTCGGCAAAGCCTTTTCCGCCGTATAAACCTTGTTCTTCTCCACTTAAACCTAAATAAATGATACTACTTTCAAACTCATATTTAGAAAGCACTCGAGCAGCCTCAATTGCTCCTGCCATTCCGCTGGCATTGTCGTTAGCGCCAGGGGAATCATCAGTGAAATTAGTAGGATTGCTCACGCGGCTATCAATATCTCCGCTCATAATGATATAACGATTAGGATATTTTGTCCCTTTTTGAATAGCAGCGACGTTATTGATCCAAACATCTTTTGTTATGCGGTCATTATCCCCTTTTTCAATAAAATTTTTCTGATAGAAAACCTCGAGACAATTATTACAGTCTTTTGAAATTTCTTCAAAACTGGATTTTATCCATCGACGGGCAGCGCCAATGCCTCTAGTGTCAGAAACAGTGTCACTTAGAGTATGTCGCGTACCAAAACCAGCAAGTTTTGAGATGTCTGCTTCAATTCTTTCAGCAGAAACGGAATTTATGATATCGTAAATCCTGGAATCGTTTTGTGAAAAAGAGCTATAGGTTATGAGTAAACTAAAAAAAAGAAGTGTTTTTTTCATACTTGGGAAATTTCTTTAAAAATACAGAAAACTTAAGCGCGTAACAAGACTTCTATATTTTAGAAATTATTTTTGTTCGGCAACAAATGCTAATTTTTTTCCATTAGGACTTACAGCCAGCCTTGTAATGTTGGTGATATTATGTTCTGAAAGGTTTGCAACTTCTTGCCATTCACCGTTTCCGAAGAGATCGTATAAAAACAATTTATCGCCGCTTCCAATCAGTAGTTTGGATTCACTAAGCCAGATATGATCTTGGATTCCGATAGGAAGTTCTGCGACGAAAAAGCTTTCAAGTGTATCCATATTTAATTGGTAAACGTCATAATTTCCGTCTTCATTTAAAAAAGTATAGCTCATCGTCCGTTTTGTATTAGGCACTTTATGGATTGAGCGTCCAGCGTTATATTTAAGCGTATCTACTTTTTGAGTTTTTACATTCGCAACTACTAGATTTAATTCGTTTTGAGCTAATACAGAAGCGAGAAGCGTCTTCTCATCTTTAAAAGCATAATAAGCTACTTGTAGATTAGGAATTGTTTCTTTCTGTGGCTCTTTTTTATCGTACGTATATAAACGCTGTTTTCCGTTAGGATCTAAACGAACGGCTGTAATTTTTTCTGAATTCGGAATTTGCATAGGTGAATATTCTCCGCCTTCCGTAGGTGGATTTAAAAAACTTTTTTCTTCTGAAGAAATGGAATAAGACGCTATATCAGTTTGATTTGTATTATTCCCAGCGAAAAGAATTGTATCATTATCTACAAAAGAAGGTTGATTGTCGTATCCTGAATTGTTTGAAATATTTTTAAAGTTATACACTTCCAGTCCAGAATAGGCGGAAGTAATATCCATTAAATAAACTTCGGTGTTTTCTTGAGCGATTACAAAATAACCGATTAATGATAGCAGTAGGGCAAGGTTTTTTTTCATTCAATTATAATTTTGTTTAAAAATAACAAACTTTAGGCCAGACATGATAATTAGAATAAAAAACCACTCAAAATTTTGAGTGGTTTTTAACTAACAACTAAATTTAATTATAAAAACTAATTTTTAAAACGGATATGTGTTTTCCGCTGTTACTTTTTCTGCAATTTTATTACGTAACTGAACAATATTTGGGAAGTTTTGATACTTCGTCCAACGTTTAAGTCCCATTAACATTGCTTTTTGTTCGTCACCTTCAGCAAATGAAATAATTCCTTCTTTTGCTTTTTGGTTAACGATTTCAACTGCGTGGTATAGATACAGCTGTGCCATCGCTACTTGATATTCAGCATTGGCATTATCACGTTTATGGTTCTTTTCGGCACGTAGTATAGCACTTTCTGCCATATAGATTTCAATTAAAATATCAGCTGAAGCTAATAATAACTGCTGATGCTCTTCTAGTTCAGGACCATATTTTTTAACAGCGCTTCCAGCTACCATTAAAAATACCTTCTTCAGTTTCTGAATCATTTCTTTTTCTTCAGAAAGTACTTCAGAATAATCAGGTGTATCAAACGATGGAATCCCCATCAGTTCTTCGCCAACCGCTTGTGCAGGGCCCAATAAATCTACGTGGCCTTTCATTGCTTTTTTTACAAGCATTCCAACGGCTAACATGCGGTTTATCTCATTGGTGCCTTCGTAAATACGAGCGATACGAGCATCACGCCAAGCAGATTCCATTGGGGTGTCGGCGCTAAAGCCCATTCCACCGAAAATCTGAATTCCTTCATCGGCACAATTTTGTATATCTTCAGAAACCGCTACTTTTAAAATAGAGCATTCTATTGCGTATTCTTCAACACTTTTCAATTCAGCTTCTTGGTGGCTGTTTCCAGCTTCCATACGAAGTGCAATACGCTCCTCGATATTTTTACCAGCACGGTAGCTAGCACTCTCACCAGCAAAAGCAGAAGTTGCCATTTCGGCTAATTTTGACTTAATGGCGCCAAACTTAGCAATCGGGGTTTTAAACTGAACTCGGTCGTTAGCGTATTTAGTTGCTTGGTCTATTACACGACGTTGTGCATCTAAACTCGCTGCAGCCAATTTAATTCGGCCTACATTCAATGCGTTCATCGCAATTTTAAATCCGTTCCCTCTTTCTGAAAGCATATTTTCAACAGGAACTTTAGTATCGTTGAAAAATACTTGTCGAGTAGAGGAGGAGTGGATTCCTAATTTTTTCTCTTCTTCGCCAAACGTAATTCCGTTTTCAGAATCATTTTCAACTATAAACCCTGTAATATATTTGTCGTCTTCAATACGGGCAAACACGATAAATACATCTGCAAATCCCGCATTTGAGATCCACATTTTTTGTCCGTTGATGATGTAGTTTTTTCCATCTTCAGAAAGAACAGCTTTTGTTTTTCCACTATTGGCATCACTTCCTGCTCCTGGTTCGGTAAGGCAATAGGCGCCAAACCATTCCCCAGTAGCTAATTTAGGAACGTATTTTTTCTTCTGTTCTTCCGTACCATAAAGTGTAATTGGCATGGTACCAATACCTGTATGTGCACCAAACGCAGTGGCCACAGATCCTGTAGCTCCTGAAATGTAATCGCAAACCAACATTGTAGTTACAAAGCCCATTCCTAATCCGTCATATTCTTCCGGAACGGCTACACCTAGTAAGCCCATTTCACCAGCTTTACGCATAACTTCTTCTGTCAATGCGTAATTTTTCTTTTCAAATTCTTCTTTTTTCGGCCAGATTTCGCGATCAACAAATTCTTTAACCGAATCGCGCATCATTTTTTGTTCTTCGGAAAAATCTTCCGGAGTAAAAATATCGTTAGCAGCTGTTTCTTTTACCAGAAACTGTCCGCCGCGAAGCAGATCATTATCTTTAGTTTTTGCATTCATACTTTTTGATATTTAGAATCAAGAGCCAAGATTCAAGACTTATTATGAAAGTCCTGAACGGAATCCTGAAATCATTTTTTGAATTTGTTTTATTTTATTTTCTGTTTCTTTAATTTTTCTATTGGAATATAATTTTCATTAAAAGCTATTATTAATTGAGTTTCTAATTCAAAAGAAGACCCCAAACTGTTATCAAGGTATTGTTTAAAATGTTTATCTGTACTTTTACTTGAGCCTTCAGCAATATTTGAAGGAATAGAAACAGCACATCTATTCATTTGTGATGCTAAACCAAACTTTTCATTAGTTGGAAAAGATTTTGTTATACTATAAACTTCAGAAACTAAATGCATACTTTCTATCCATATTTTCAATTTCTTAAAATTGTGCATAAAATTGTCTTGTGTCTTGGCTCTTATAACTTGATTCTAGTTTAAAAACTCATAAATTCCGGCGGCACCTTGTCCAGTACCAACGCACATAGTAACCATACCATACTTACCTTGCATATCGCGCTTTCTCATTTCATCGAAAAGTTGAACGGATAATTTACTACCAGTACAGCCAAGTGGGTGGCCTAGTGCAATGGCTCCTCCATTTACGTTTACTATATCTTTATTAAGACCTAGCTTTCTAATTACAGCAAGAGATTGAGAAGCGAATGCTTCATTCAATTCTACCAAACCAATTTGGTCTAATTTCATTCCTGCTTGGTCTAATGCTTTTGGAATTGCTTTAATAGGACCAATTCCCATAATACGAGGTTCAACCCCTACAGCGGCATAATTTACCATACGGGCGATAGGCTCTATATTTAATTCTTTCACCATTTCTTCGCTCATTACCATTGTAAAAGCAGCACCATCACTCATTTGCGATGAGTTACCAGCTGTTACACTTCCGCCTTCCGCAAAAACTGGACGAAGTTTAGATAAAGCTTCCATGTTGGTTCCTTTTCTAGGACCTTCATCTTTATTTACGGTATAGGTTTTTGTTTCTTTTTTACCAGCGTCGTTTACAAATGTTTCTTCTACATCAATAGGAACAATCTGTTCTTGAAAACGGTTTTCTTCTTGTGCTTTCAAAGCTTTCATATGGCTGTTGTATGCAAATTCATCCTGATCTTCACGGGATACATTGTATTCATTCGCAACAGCTTCTGCTGTTAAGCCCATTCCCCAGTAATAGTCCTCATGACCTTGCTTGGCCAATTTATAATCTGGCACTGGTTTGTAACCACCCATTGGAATGTAACTCATACTTTCGGCACCACCGGCGATTATACAATCGGCCATACCACTTTGAATTTTAGCGGTAGCCATCGCAATCGTTTCTACACCTGAAGCACAGTATCTGTTCACTGTAACACCAGGGATATCTTCAATTTTAAGTCCCATCAAGGAAATTAAACGCCCCATGTTAAGTCCTTGTTCGGCTTCGGGCATCGCATTACCAACGATTACATCGTCTATGCGTTTTTTATCAAGTTGCGGAAGCTCATTCATCATATATTGAATGGTTTCTGCAGCCAATTCATCTGGTCTTTTAAAACGGAACAAGCCTCTAGGTGCTTTCCCTACTGCTGTTCTGTATGCTTTTACTATATATGCTGTTTTCATATTTTTAGTATTGAGATTTTAGTATTGAGATTTTAGAGATTTTTGAAATGAGTAGTTCATTTTTTGAATCTCAGTTAGAATGTTCAATACTGGTTTTATTTTTTCTTCTGAAATTAAATTTAATTCTATAATTAATATAAGTTGCGTTTCTAATTCATATGATGAGCCATTTGCTATAGATAAAAAATGGACAAATTCTTTTGTTGAATTTCTACCTGCTCCTTCAGCTATATTTGAAGGTATTGAAATAGCGCTTCTTTTAATTTGTGAAATAAGCCCAAACTTTTCATTTGAAGGTAATTCAGAACAAATTATATAAACTGATTTCGTCAATTCAATAGCTTTATTCCAAATTTTTAAATCATCAACCTTATGCATTATAATATAACTAATTACTCACTACTCATATCTCACTACTAATTACGTAGTGGCTTATTCTTCTGAATCATATGTTGCAACCTTTCCAAAGTTTTTCGTTCTCCACAAAGGCTTAAAAATGCTTCTCTTTCAAGGTCTAACAAGTACTGCTCGCTAACTTGTTGTGGTTCGCTTAAATCGCCACCGGCCATTACCCAAGCTAGCTTGTTTGCAATTTTCTTATCGTGTTCACTAATGTATTTTCCTGCTTGCATTTGGTCTGTTCCTACGAGGAAGGCTCCTAATGCTTGCTTACCTAATACTTTAATGTCGGTTCTTTCAATTGGTTTTGTGTACCCTTGATCTGCCATCATTCGTGCTACTTCTTTAGCAGCAGCAATACGACGGTTTTTATTTACGATTATAATATCTTTTCCTTCTTTCAGAATATTAGTGTCGAAAGCTTCGTATGCTGAAGTAGATACTTTTGCCATACCGATGGTTAAGAAATGCTCTCTTAACGTATTAAGCTCTACATCTCCTTTTTGGAATAAATCTTGAGCGCGAACGGTCATTTCTTTAGATCCACCACCGCCAGGAATTACTCCAACGCCAAATTCAACTAAACCAATATAACTCTCTGCAGATGCTACTACGCGGTCGGCGTGTAAGGTCATTTCGCAACCGCCACCTAATGTCATTCCGTGAGGTGCGACTACGGTTGGTATTGAAGAATACCGAAGACGCATACACGTGTCTTGGAAGTATTTTACAGCAGCGTTCAATTCGTCATATTCTTGCTCAACTGCCATCATAAAAATCATTCCTACGTTGGCGCCAACAGAGAAGTTTTTTCCGTTGTTAGCAATTACCAATCCGTCGTAGCTTTTTTCAGCAATATCGATAGCTTTGTTAATTCCGGCTAATACATCGCCGCCAACGCTGTTCATTTTACTTCTGAATTCTACATTTAAAATACCATCACCAAGATCTTCAACCACAACTCCGCTGTTTTTGAAAACTTCTTTGCTTTCGCGAATGTTATCTAAAATAATATATGAATCTTGTCCAGGGATTTTAACGTGTGTTTTTTCAGGAATACCGTAATAATAAGTGTTCCCTTCTCGAACGTCGTAGAAACTGTCTACTCCAGTTTCAAGCATTTCGTTTACCCAAGCTGCAGGTTCTTTTCCTAGTTCTTTTATTAATTCGATTCCTTTTTTCACACCAACGGCATCCCAAATTTCGAATGGGCCGTGTTCCCAGCCAAAACCAGCTTTCATTGCATCGTCAATTTTGTAAAGCTCATCGGTAATTTCAGGAATACGTTTAGAAACGTAGGCGAATAGTGCCCCAAAGTTTTTACGGTAAAACTCACCAGCTTTGTCATCACCATCTATCAATATTTTAAAACGATCGGCAACGACATCGATGTCTTTGGTTTTTTTCAAGGTGTCGAATGAGGCACGTTCTTTATCACGATACTCCATAGATTCTAAATCTAATGTCAAGATTTCGCTGCTACCGTCTTCTTTTTTAATTTTTTTATAGAACCCTTGTCCGCTTTTGCTACCTAACCATTCTTTTTCCATCATAGTATCGATGAAATTAGGCAGTTCAAAAATGTCATGTTCTTCGTCTTCTGGCACATTTTTATGAATACCGTTTGCTACGTGAACTAAGGTGTCAAGCCCGACAACATCTACCGTACGGAAAGTAGCAGATTTTGGACGACCGATTACCGGTCCTGTTAATTTATCAACCTCTTCAACAGTTAAGCCCATTTCTTTTACTTGATGAAATAAACTTTGAATTCCGAAGATTCCAATTCGATTTCCTATAAAAGCAGGGGTGTCTTTGGCAACTATGGAAGTTTTACCAAGGAACTTTTCACCGTACTCATTTAAGAAGTCAAGTACGTCTTGATCAGTTTTTGGCCCTGGGATGATTTCAAAAAGCTCTAAATAACGTGGCGGGTTAAAGAAGTGAGTTCCACAGAAATGTTTCTGAAAATCTTCACTTCTACCTTCACTCATCATATTAATAGGAATACCTGAGGTATTTGAGGTGATTAGTGTTCCCTCTGTTCTATGTTTTTCAAGGTTTTCGAAAACTTGTTGTTTAATATCCAATCGTTCTACAACAACTTCGATAATCCAATCTACTTCAGAAACCTTTGCGATATCATCTTCCATATTTCCTGTAGAAATACGGTCTGCAAAATCTTTATGGTAGAGTGGGGCAGGTTTCGATTTTATAGAATCCTGCAACGAATTGTTTACCAATCGGTTGCGCACTTGTTTGTCTTCTAGGGTAAGTCCTTGTTTCTTTTCTTTATCAGTAAGTTCACGCGGAACAATGTCTAGCAGCAATACCTCCACGCCAATATTGGCAAAGTGACAGGCAATCCCGCTTCCCATAATTCCGGAACCTATTACGGCTACTTTATTTATTCTTCTTTTAGACATATTATGCTATTTTTTCGGTATATATTTTTTTTGAATTGATCAGTTCTAAAATGGTGTTGGCCACTTTTTTAAACGTTTGTAGTTCTTCTTCTGAAATGTTCTCTTTTACAGCTTCGTCAAACCGAAGCACCACATTTTTTGAAAATTCTCTCATTTCTTTCCCAAAAGGGGTTAAGTGTATTAAAACTCCACGGCCATCTTCAGGATTGGGCTTTCTTTCAATCAAGCCTTTCACTTCCATATTTTTTAAGGTACGAGAGAGACTTGTCGCTTCCATTCCCATTTTTGGACCTAAGGCTGTAGAAGGGGTTCCTTCCTCAGGATCTATGCTTATTAAGGCAAATCCTGTTGCCATTGTACTATCTTTTTTACTGGCCTCTTCGTTATACATTTTTTGTACGTTCATCCAAGTTGAGCGCAGTATGTAATCTATTGTTTTTTCTTTCAAAAAGTATTGGTTTAGTTTTTCAGGATACCAAAGATAGAAAATTTTATTATGCACGCATAGTAAATAAATGTAAAATTTTTCTGATGAATGTTAAATAACCGTATAGAATTAAAAAGGGTTGAATTTTTTATCCTTTTTTAAGAAACTTCATAGAGATTTGACTGTAATGCAAAGCGGACTAATTCGCCTACAGTACTGAGTTTTAATTTCTTTTTAATGTTTTTTTTATGCTTTTCAACAGTATGGGAGGAAATATTTAAGTAGTTGGCAGCCTGTTTACTGGTTTTTCCTGAAGCAATTACAACTAGAATTTCTTTTTCCCTTTTAGTGAGTTCTTCAATTTGATCTGTATATTCAAGGTTTTCACCAAGATTATCATTTTCTTTTTGATAATTTAAATGAGCAAGGTCTATAGTTACTTTTAATTGCGTCTCGTTGAAAGGTTTTAAAAGATACGCAAAAGGCATGGTTTCTTTTGCGCGCTTTAAGATATCGGGGGAGTCGTAGGCTGTTAAATAGACAACAGGGACTGTTTTAATTTGCTTAAACTCGGTTATTATGTCGATACCATCTTTATCTTCATTTAAGTTAATGTCACAAATTATTATATCGATATCATTTGCTTTAAAATGAATGTACGCTTCTTCATAATTTCTGGCAGTCTTGACTTGTATAGATGTATCTTTCTCCAATAACAGTTTAATGTCCTTGGCAATGATAAATTCATCTTCAATTAATAAAATATGTCTCATACTTGGATGGTTTTAAGATGTACAGGGAATTTTTATAGTATTTACTACCGCGTTAGAACTTTCCGTGGTGATTGTACCATTTAATTGGTATACCATTTCGGTTACCATATCTAACCCTAATGAATCCTGTTTAATGTCTTCTTTTTTATACCCTACACCGTTATCTTCAATTTTTAAAATAATGGTGTCCAGTTCTCTTTTACATGAAATTTGTAATAAGTTGTTTTTGTTATAGGTTTTGAATGCGTATTTAAATGTATTGGTGATTAGTTCGTTTAATATCAATCCAACTAGCGTAATATTTATTTTACAGATTATGTTTTTATCTAAGTCGAACTTCAGCTCAAATTTTGCCGACCGTTCATCGGTTAATGTTTCAATTACTTTTACGGTAAAATTGTTCACAAACTTACCAATATTGACTTCATCTGTTTTTGAGCTTAATTCGGCTTGAACATATGAAATAGCCAAAATTCTGTTTTTGGCAATGGTTAAAATTTCTTTTGAATGATTGTCCTTAATAGAGTTGGTCTGAATATTTAATAAACTAGAAACAATCTGTAAATTATTTTTAACACGATGGCTCAATTCCTTCATTAAAAACTCTATGTTGTCACGTTGTTTTAAAATAACCTCATTGTACGCTTTTAGATCTTCATTTTTCTTTATTAAATCTTGTGTACGTTCATAAACAAGCCCTTCCAGCTTCTGTTTGTCACGGTTAAGCTTCTTGGTTTTGTATAGATAGAACGCCACCCCTAAAAGAAGGATAAGCAAAACTGCGGAGACCTTAAAGAATGTTGTTTGGTACCACGGTGGAACTATTATTAAACTAACTGTTTTAATGGCACTGCTCCAAACGCCTGCATCGTTCGATGCTTTTATTTTCAATGTATATTTCCCAGGATTTAAATTCGTGTATGTTACGTTACGCTTAGTACTAGGGGGACTCCAAGCTTTATCAAAATTCTCCAGCTTGTATTGATACGATACTTTTTGTGGGTTTAGATAGTTTAATGCTACAAAATTGAACGTGAGAACGTTTTCTTCGCTTTTAAACCGTAAGGTGTCTTTGTACAGTTCATTTCGCTGAATTGGTTTATTGAACAACTCTACCGATTCTACATAAACATTTGGTAGAAAGGGGTTGTCAACAATATCTTCAGGTTTAAACATATTAAAACCATTAATTCCGCCGAAGTAAAATGTACCATTGGCATCTTTAAAACCTGCTTTCCCGTTAAATTCATTATCCTGTAGCCCGTCTTCTTCCGTATAGTTTCTAAATGTGTTTGTATTCGTATTTAAAACGGAAAGACCATAATTGGTACTCATCCAGATATGATCGTTTTTGTCAATTAATATTTTGTAAACAAAATCGTTCGGAAATCCTTTTTGTTTGTAAAAGAAGGTTGTTTCGTTAGTAGTTGGGTTAAATTTCGTCAACCCAGAACTTGTTCCTATCCAGATATTCCCTTTCGCATCTTCTTTAAGGGCAAACACCCTGTTGTTGGTTATTTGATTGCTTTCAGAGCTGTTTTGGGTAAATGTTTTTACCCATTTTTCTTCTGAAAGTTTATATAACCCTTGATCGGTGCCTAACCACAAGTTGTTTTTCGAGTCTTTAAGATAAACCCTAATCCTATTTAGCTGCTTCCCGTTTATTAAAACTTCGGAAAACCTTTCGGTCTGTGTATCAAATTCACTAATTCCTCCTGCCCATGTACACAACCATAACTTATTGTTTGACATTGGGATAATGGTAAGTACTTCGTTATCGGGTAAACTATTTTGGTCTTTTTTTGAAAGCCATTGGGTGAAAGTATCGGTTTCGTGATTATATTTCATTAAGCCGTCGTAAATACCTCCAGTCCAAAGTGTACCGTTTTCATCTTCAGCGAAACAATATGTAACTCCTTTTATTCCAGTTTTATATTGCTTAAATATCTTACTTTTTAAATTGTATTTTAATGTACCCCTTGTAGTGCCCATCCATAAAATAGAATCGTTTTGTTTAAAAAATGGGAAAACACTAATACGTTGATCATCATTTTTATAAGGTAGTTTTACTTGTACAGAAGTAAACTTTTTTTGGTATTTATTACTATGAAATACTCCTTCACCAGCTGTTCCCATCCATAAGTTGCCTTTATCATCTTTTATAAATTGCTCTAAATTTATATTTTCATATAGTTTAGATTGCTTGTCCTTAAAAGTGATTTTCGTAAATCTACCATTAACTGTGTTGTACAAAAAGGTGCCTTGATTGGTAGCTACATATATTTTATCGGTATTTTTTTTAAATAAATACCTAACCGAATTTTTAAGGGAGGTTTCAGAAAATATATCGTTGGTTATATTATAGGTAAAAAATCCTTCTTCAGTACCAATATATATGGTATCTCTATTTTTATAAAAGCTAGTTACGGATTTTTGACCGAAAGTTTGTAGAGAATGTAATTCTTTTGTTGAAACATTAAAAGAGAGAATACCGGAAGCTGTTGTGGCAAGCCAATATGTGTTTTCCGAAACTTTTACAACATCGCTTACAAAATTTTCTTTCTGGGTTTTTGGCAGTGTAAAAATTCGTGTCTTTTTCTTCTCTCTGTCAAAGGTTATGAAGTGATTTTTAGTAGAAAAGAGAAGAAATTTTGAGTTTACTTTTAAAATTTTATAAGCAATTGCTAAATCGTTATTGTCATAACTTTCAAATAAATTAAAAAATCTATTTTCTGAAAGCCTATACCCAGAAATTCCTTTGGAGTTGGTTGCAATCCACAAAGTATCCTCAACAGCCAATAAACCACGTATATGATCGTCAATAATTGAGGAGCTGTCTTTGGCGTGAGCTACATAAGGCTTAAACTCATAACCATTAAATCTATGTAAACCATCTTCGGTGCCAACCCAAACATAACCTAAATAATCTTGTGTTAGGGCTTGTGCGTTTAATTGCAGTAAACCAGCCTCTTGCCCTAATTTTTTTATTGAAATCACCTCTGATTCCTGTGCATAAACTTTAAAAAAAAGCATTAAAAAGGCTGCCAAGAATAATTTGGAAATAATTTTTAATGGTTTTTTAGAGGAGAAAGAGGGTGTTGTAATATTTTTAAGTTTAGGGGTTATTTATTTCGCTCATAAATTTTGTCGTATAAATCCTGATATTTTTGCTGAATCACTTTACGCTTCATCTTCATAGTAGGAGTTAGGTGTCCATCTTCAATGCTCCAAACATCTGGCGTAAGCTCAAACTTCTTGATCCGTTCCCATTTTCCATATCGTTCGTTATAAAAATCCACTTCTTTTTGAATACGTTTTATAACTTTTTCGTCTTTGATTATCTCTTTAGGGTCCGAAGGAAGATTACGGTCTTTTTTGGCTCCCCAATCTTTTAAAAATTCAAAATCAGGTTGTATTAAGGCCGCTGGCATTTTTTCACCTTCACCTACGACTAATATTTGTTCTATGAAACGAGATTGCTTCATATCGTTTTCAATTAACTGTGGGGCCACGTATTTACCACCACTTGTTTTGAAAATCGACTTTTTCCGGTCCGTAATTTTTAAGAAACCTTCCTTATCAACTTCACCAATATCGCCTGTATGGAAATATCCGTCTATCAATACTTCGTCTGTCTTTTCTTTATCCTTATAGTATCCACACATTACCTGTGGTCCTTTTATTAAAATTTCTCCATCGTCGGCAATTTTAACTTCGGTTTCCTTTAATGGTTTACCAACAGTTCCAATTTTAAAACCTTTATCGCGCATGTCGTTAACAGAGACAACCGGAGAGGTTTCGGTTAAGCCATAGCCTTCCATTACAGGAATTTCAGCGGCATTAAAAACTCTTGCCAAACGAGGTTGTAAGGCTGCACTACCGCTGGCAATAGCCTTTAATTCTCCTCCTAATGCTTCTTGCCATTTGCTGAAAATTAATTTACGGGCCAGACTTAATTTAGCTTCGTACCACCAGCCGTTTTGACCGTAAGGTTCGTACTCAAGGCCAAGCTCTATTGCCCAGTAAAACAACTTCTTTTTTACACCTGATAGTTCTGCCCCTTTTGCATAAATTTTATCATAAACTTTTTCAAGCAGCCTTGGTACTGCACTCATTACTTGGGGTTTCACTTCTTTTAGGTTATCGCTAATGGTTTCTAACGATTCAGCAAAGTGAATTTCAACGCCTGTGTACTGATACATATAAAGCAGCATACGTTCATAAATGTGGCAAACTGGTAAAAAGCTTAACGCCTTTGATTTACCAAGAACAATGGGTAAGCGCTCTGAACTATATATAGCATTCGTGGCAATATTTTTATGCGATAGCATTACCCCTTTTGGTCTGCCCGTTGTACCTGATGTGTAAATTAAAGTAGCTAAATCGTCTTCATTAATGGCATCTTTTCGTTTTTCAACTTCATCTTGATTACTGTCATCTTTGCCTTTTTCAAGAACTTCCTCCCAATTGTTGCAACCATCTATTTTATCAAAACAATACACTTCTTTTAAAGAGGGAATATTGTTTTTTATTTTATTCACTTTGTCAAAAACCTCTTTACAGGAAACAAAAACATACTTCGACTCACTGTGGTTAAGTACATATTCATATTCATTTTCAGAAATAGTTGGGTAGATAGGTACATCTTGCGCTCCCGTTTGCATAATACCAATATCACAAATATTCCACTCGGTGCGGTTTGTCATCGATATGATGGCAATTTTATCATTCGGTTCAATTCCCATTCTAAGTAACGCCCGGCTAAGTGCATTTGCTTTATCTATATATTCTTGTGTAGAAGTAGCTTTCCATTCACCATCGTACTTTGTCACTAACGCTTTTTGCTGCGGATAGGTTTCAAGCTGATAGTATGGAAAGTCAAAAAGTCTTTTAGGGTCTGTCATGATCAGTATTTAATGTATATGTGCAAAATAGTAATTTTTTTCAGATTATAACCGAAAAAAAATGGAGCAACTAAAAAAGTTGCTCCATTAAAATTACCAATAATTTTTTAGAATGCTATTGCTTCACAATTTTAAAAGTTTGTGAAACTTCTGTTGAAGTAAGTTTTAAAAAATAAATGCCTGAACCATAGCTACTATAGTCTAGGGTTTGTGACCCTGTATTGTTTTCTGAAACAAAAACCCGTTGTCCTTGAATGGTAAATAACTCTGCTGAATAATTATCTAACAATGTATTTATGTTCAATAAATCATCAACTGGGTTTGGATAAATGCTGAACAGGTTTTCAGAAACATCTGAAACAGATAAGCCGGAATCGTTAACTATGTTAATGGTCAGGTCGTCAAAATAAAAGCCGTCGCCAGTAACACCACCGTCCGATTTAAATTCAAATCGAACTAAAATGCTTTCGCCTAAATAATCACTTAAGTCTATTTCTTCAAGCACCCAATCAGCTTGTTCTCCGTCATACAAAGGTTGTCCTGTTGGCTGTCCACTATTGGTGCTACCGTTATTTGTGTATTTGCCACATTGTGGTGTCCAAGTAGCGCCATTATCTGTAGACACTTCAAACTGCGTATAATCCCAGTTGTTTTCAATTTCCCATTTGGCATTAAACGTCACATTTGCTCCAATGGCATTTGTTAAGTCAATGGCGTTTTTTAATGTAATGGTTTTGTTGGCGTTGTCTTGGTAGTTACCTGAAGGCGAATCTGTAATTGAACTTGGTGCCGATACAAATGTTGTTGTGGATATGCCCCAACCGTTGTTGTTAAAATTATCGGTTACACTTTCACCCGGATCTTCAAAAACAGCTTCCAATTCACCAAATTTCTTGTTAATTAGCGTAGCGGTGTCGTAACTTCCATTGTTTACCACGAGCTCATAAGCAATATCATCACCAGCTTCAATATCCGTTGAAACAGAAAATTCAATGCTTCCGGTATCTTCTTCCAATAATTCCAAGCTGTTGAACGTAACTGGATTACCAGCTGAAGTAATATTTGCTGAAACAGGGTTTAGGCTTACCGTAAAGTTTCCGTCTCCGTTTATGCCCAGACGTTTAATATTGAATGTGGCGTTGCTAGAAGTAGTGCTTCCTGTAAAGGTGGGAGCGGTATCTGTTATTTCAGCAAAATTATTGACCATTTTTGCCGAAGTTAAATTTAAATACATCATCGTTTTAACCAAAGACTCAATTTGACTGCTCGGTGGCCAGAATTCAGGACCAATTTCAGGGGTCATCGCGTAAATTTTATCGTGAGTGCCAACAGTACCGTACATAAAATCATCACTGTCACCAGCTGCAGGGTATAATTCTGAAGATAAAATATTACTGAAACCATTACGGGAAACCAGTTCTTCTGAAATTCCCACAAAAAGGTCATTTTCAGCTGTAGGGGCATCATCTGTATATCCATAGGGATACAATAGTAAATCACCAGAGGTATGATTATTAAAAGCCATGACAAAATTGTGGTTTTCAACAAACCATTTTACAGCTTGTGTTTCCACTTCAGAAAAAGGGGAAGGACCATGGTAGGTTTCGCTTGAGGTATTTGAAGAAGCTCCTTCACCACCCCAAACACCATCGTTTGGATTTCCGTTAATATAATAATCATAGTTGCGGTTTAAGTCTGTACCGTAACTGTTTTTACGGTTTTTACGCCAAAAACCACCTCCGTTGGGATCTGTTTTTTCATTGTACAAATATCCATCTGGGTTTACAACTGGAATAAAATAAAGCTCTGTGTTGTTTACAATGCTCTGTACTTCAGGATTTGAATCGTAATTTTCCAATAAATACCACATATAAAAAACCAATTGCGAAAGCGATAAGGGTTCGCGGGCGTGGTGTAATGATGTGTAAAGTATCTGCGGTTCACCTTCTGAAGTATTTTCTGGGTTGTCACTAATTTTCACCCACTTAATACCGTTACCCCCAATAGAAGGGGTTGTAGAGTTATCTGGTGTTCCTTCGGTTAAAAAGCTACTGATGTCCTCTTTTTCGGTAATTAAATCTGGATATTGAGCGCGCATGGCATCTAACTCATCTAAAAGCTCCTGGTAAGTAAGGTAGCCACCCATAGAACCTAAATTAAAATTAGCTGGGGTTTCATAATTTTCTGAAGCACCATCACAACTAGGATTATTAATTAAAGGGGGTTGTTGCTGATTTCGTTGTAAAAAATATTGCTTACTGTCTTCTATTAAAACATCCACTTTAAAACCTGCGTTTCTAGCGGTTTCAATTTCAGAAACTGAAAAATCTGAAATAACAAAATGCCCTCGTTTGTGTGTGCCGTGTTCTACAGGAACTCCTAACGATTCTAATCTTGAAAGATCTTCAGTTGCATTATAATTTATTTTTGCTCGCTGGTATTTTTCTTGTACTTCCTGAGAAAATAGAAATGTAGAAGTTAAGAATAAAAAGAGGAGTAGTTTTTTTTTCATAATGTGATTTTAGGTTATTGTAGTCTAAAAACGGGTTGAAAACTAACATATTGTAATTAGTTCTTCTCTAGCCATTTTCGTGCATTTACAAAAGCTTCTAGCCAAGGGGAAACTTCATCGGTACGGTCTTTTGGGTAATGTGCCCAGTTCCAAGGGAAGGTTGAACGCTCTAAATGTGGCATCATAACCAAATGTCTTCCGGTTTCATCAGTCATCATTGCGGTATTGAAATCACTTCCGTTTGGGTTTGCTGGGAAGGTTTTGTACCCATATTTTCCAACGATGTTATACTTGTCTTCGGTAAGTGGAAAACTGAATTTTCCTTCTCCGTGAGCTGCCCAAATACCCAAAGTACTTCCAGCTAAGGAAGACAGCATTACCGACTTGTTTTCTTGAATAGTTACAGAAGTAAAGTTACATTCAAATTTGCCGGTATCGTTGTGCAGCATTTTTGGTTTTTCATCGTGGTTAGGCGTTATCAAACCAAGTTCGATAAACAGTTGGCAACCGTTGCAAACTCCTAGTGAAAGTGTGTCGTCTTTTGCAAAGAAGTCTTTTAGCGCTTTATTAGCTTTTTCATTGTATAAAAAGGCTCCAGCCCAACCTTTGGCGCTTCCCAGCACGTCACTGTTTGAGAATCCACCAACAGCGGCAATAAATTTAATATCTTCTAGTGTTTCACGACCTTCAATTAAATCGGTCATGTGCACGTCTTTTACATCAAATCCGGCCAAGTACATAGCATTTGCCATTTCACGTTCACTATTACTTCCTTTTTCGCGTAAAATAGCGGCTTTAATTCTCGGTTTTTCTGAAGAGATTTTCGGTAACTTTCCATCAAATTGCTTCGGAAATGTAAACTGAAGCGGTTGTTTTTTATAATTATGAAAACGTTCTTGCGCTTTAACTTTTCCGCTTTGTTTTTCATCTAATAAATGCGAAGTGGTATACCACACATCGCGCATTTCAGGAATATTAAAGCTCAACGGATTATCGTTGAATTTAATCTCTAAAGTTTCAGAATCTGTAACCGATCCAATTTTAATAAAATCAACGTTTGCTGAAGTGAAAGCTTCTTCAATAGCATTATCTTCGGAGGCTTGAACAACAACACCGCAGTTTTCAGAGAATAAAATTTTCACGATATCATCTCCCAAGTCTGAAAGATTTAAATTAGCTCCCAAATTAGTATCGGCAAAACACATTTCCAATAATGTAGTAATCAATCCACCTGAAGCTACATCGTGACCTGCGGTAATTTTTCCTTCAGAAATTAAGTTTTGAAGGGTGTTGAAAACGGTTTTCACATAGTCAGCGCTTTTAACCGTAGGGACTTCATTACCAACAGTGTTTAAAATTTGCGCAAAGGACGAACCGCCTAATTTAAAATCGTCTTGTGAAAGATTGATGTAATAGATGCTTCCGGCATTTTTCTGAAGAACCGGTTCAACTGTTTTTTTAATATCCTTACAATGTCCAGCTGCCGAAATAATAACCGTTCCCGGTGAAATAACTTCTTCATTTTTATATTTCTGTTTCATGGAAAGCGAATCTTTTCCAGTAGGGACGTTAATTCCTAAATCGATAGCAAATTCTGAAACCCCTTGCACCGCTTGGTATAATCGGGCATCTTCACCTTCATTATTGCAAGGCCACATCCAGTTGGCAGAAAGTGATACGCTTTTTAATCCTTCTTCTAACGGTGCCCAAACAATATTGGTAAGCGCTTCGGTAATAGAGTTACGGGAACCTGCAACAGGATCTACAAGACCTGAGATAGGTGAGTGGCCAATAGAAGTTGCAACTCCTTCTTTTCCGTTATAGTCTAAAGCCATAACTCCGCAATTATTTAAAGGCAATTGTAGTGGCCCAGCACATTGTTGTTTGGCTACTTTTCCGCCTACACAGCGGTCAACTTTATTAGTAAGCCAATCTTTACATCCGACAGCCTCCAACTGTAAAACTTGTTCTAAATACCCTTTTATTTCGGCTGAAACATATCTAGGGTCTTTATAATTTCTAGTTACTGTCTTATCTTTTAAAACTGTTTTTGGTGAACTGCCAAACATATCGGCTAGTTCAAAATCCATTGGTTTTTCGCCAGTAGTTTTACTTTCGAAAGTAAAGCGGTAATCGCCAGTAACATCACCAACTTCGTACATAGGTGAGCGCTCTCTATCTGAAACGCGTTTAAGTTTTTCAATGTCTTGATCCCCAATTACAAGTCCCATTCGTTCTTGCGATTCGTTACCAATAATTTCTTTAGCTGAAAGCGTAGGGTCACCAACAGGTAATTTGTCTAAATCTATTTTACCACCGGTTTCTTCTACCAATTCACTAAGACAGTTGAGGTGACCACCTGCTCCGTGATCGTGAATAGAAACAATAGGGTTAGTTTCACTTTCTACCATTCCACGAACTGCATTGGCAGCTCTTTTTTGCATTTCAGGATTACTTCGTTGAATGGCGTTTAATTCAATTCCACTTTCAAAAGCTCCAGTATCTGCTGAAGAAACCGCAGCTCCACCCATACCAATTCGGTAGTTTTCACCGCCTAGGATTACTATTTTATCACCTTTTTTAGGAATATCTTTTAGGGCTTGATTGGCTTTTCCGTAGCCTACACCACCAGCAAGCATAATAACTTTGTCGAAACCTAGCTTACGTGCTTCTTCTTCGTGCTCAAAAGTCAATACTGAACCGGCAATCAAAGGTTGACCAAATTTATTTCCAAAATCTGAAGCTCCATTACTAGCTTTAATAAGAATATCTAAAGGCGTTTGGTAGAGCCAATCACGTTCTTTTACTGCTTTTTCCCAAGGACGGGAATCGTTTAAACGAGAATAGGAAGTCATATACACCGCAGTTCCGGCTAATGGTAACGATCCTTTTCCGCCTGCTAATCGATCTCTAATTTCACCACCACTTCCGGTTGCAGCACCGTTAAAGGGCTCGACCGTAGTAGGAAAGTTATGCGTTTCAGCTTTAATGGAAATAACACTGTCAAATTCAGAGTTTTGATAAAAATCGGGCTTATCTGCAGATTTAGGTGCAAATTGTATGGCTTTCGGGCCTTTTACAAAAGCAACATTATCTTTATAAGCCGAAACAATGGTATTCGGATTTTTTTCAGAAGTTTTTTTAATCATTTTAAAAAGAGAAGAAGGCATCTCTTTTCCATCAATTTCAAACGTGCCATTAAATATTTTATGACGGCAATGCTCACTATTTACTTGACTGAACCCAAAAACTTCACTATCGGTTAATTTTCGGTTTAATTTAGTAGATAGATTTTCTAAATAAACAACTTCTTCTTTGTTAAGTGCTAAGCCTTCAGCTTCATTAAAAGCAGCAATATCATCAATTTCCTTAATTGCTTCCGGTTCAATATCGATTGTGAAAATATCTTGATCTAGATTGTTGTATTTTTGAGACAACATTGGGTCGTACTCAGAAAAATCATCGGCAACCTTAGTAAATTCTTCAATACGAACAATGCCTTCAAGGCCCATATTTTGGGTTATTTCAACAGCGTTTGTGCTCCATGGTGTAATCATGGCTGCCCTGGGGCCTATGAAGGTGCCTTTATATTTTTCAGAAGGTTTTAAAGCTGAGGTACTGTCTATTGCAAAAAGCCATTGTAGCTTCTTAATAGTGCTTTCAGAAAGTTTTTTGTTGGTTTGAACCGCAAAAGTGGTATTGTTTGGAGCAGAAAAATAATGAATCATTGTGCTGTTGTATTGTTCCGTTTTTAAAAGCTACAAATTTACAGTAATTCTTGGGAAAGTTCGTTACATTTTCAATGTGTTATGCACAGCTTTTTCAACTATATTTTTTAAATATCTGTTCATTCTATAATTATTACCTTGGGTAAGTCTAGTTTCTTGTTGTTAAGGAATTTGTATTTTTATCTCATTATTTAAATTTTATGAAACATTTTTTCTCTTTTTTCATCTTTTTATTTTGTTGTCTCTCTTTATCTGCTCAAATTGTTATCAATGAGTTTGATACCGATACAGACGGCCAAGATTTTGAAGAATTTGTTGAGTTGAAATCAGATGTGCCTAATACAAATTTAGACGGTTATGTTTTGGTTTTTTTCAATGGTTCGGAAAGTGGGGCAGACAGTAGTTATCTGGCTTTCGATTTAGATGGTTTTTCAACTGATGTAAACGGAATATTAGTTGTTGGCAGCAGTAATGTTTCACCAGTTCCAGAGTTTTTAATTCCGCCAGCCATTATTCAAAATGGTGCTGATGCTGTTGCTGTTTATCAAGGAAGTGCTGATGATTTTCCAGAGGGCACTTTGGCAACTACTGCTAATTTAATCGATGCTTTAGTGTACGACACTAATGATGCAGACGATACAGTATTATTGAGTTTATTAGGTTTGACCGAGCAAATTAATGAAGATGAAAATGGAAACCAAACGACAGAATCTATTCAAAGAAATAACGATGGTAGCTACACAGTAACTACGCCCACCCCAGGTGTATTAAATGATGGAAGTGGAGTCGACCTAAACGGAGTTTCCTTTACTGTAGATCAACAAGAATATAGCGAAGGGGATACCATGACAATTACCTTCACTACGGAAGAAGCTGTGTCGAGTGATTTAAATTTTAACTTTACATTAGAGAACGAAACCTTTACAACCGATGACTACGCAGGAAACACCTCTGTTTTTATTGCTACAGGAACTAATGAGGCAAGTATTCAAATTCAATTTGTAGAAGATGGAGTAAATGATGGAGATGAGTTTGCCGAAATAGATATACAAACATTACCGCAGGAATATAACCGGCTTACCGATAATGTAGAAGTATTGGTAATAGACTTAGATTTTACAGTTGCTCAATGGGGCACGCCATTAGACCCAACATATGGTTTTGTTGAAAGTACAGAGCCAGAAGATTATTACAATTCAATTGGCGGATTGGCAGATAATGAATTGCGTCAAGCGATACAGGATGTAGTTGCAGATCCCGAAACAGTGCGCACACAAACCTACGCCGACGCCATTGATATTTTAAAAAGTGCCGATCAAAGCCCTGAAAATAGCAACGAAGTTTGGTTGTTATATACTGAACAATCCCGCCCAAAAATCGACTTTCAAAATTTAGGAGGAAGTAACATAGGTAAATGGAACAGAGAACATACGTATCCCCGCTCTCGAGGTGGTTTTTATGAACTGGAAGAAGATGAAGTCGCCGATGGAATGAATATTTTCATTGAAACCAATGCAGATTCACTTCGTCACGGAATTTCTGATGCGCACGGGCTACGTGCAGCAGACGGACCAGAAAACAGTTCAAGAGGAAATCAAGATTATGGCGAATACAGTGGGCCCACTGGAAATTTGGGAAGTTTTAAGGGCGATGTAGCCCGAGCTGTACTTTTTATGGCTGTTCGTTACAACGACCTTGAAGTTGTAAATGGTGATCCCGAAAATACAACAGTAGGTGAGTTGGGTGATTTGCAAACCTTATTAGAGTGGCACCGAAATGATCCACCCGACGATTTTGAAATGAACCGTAACAATATTGTTTACACTTGGCAAAGAAACAGGAACCCTTTTATAGACCGCCCTATTTTGGTAGAACATCTATGGGGAAATATGCAGGGTGAAATATATTACCCTCCACTTTCAATTGAAGAAAATAACAGACCTGAAATTGTATTGTACCCAAACCCGGTTTCTGAAATACTGAATATTGATGGAGTTTCCGGTAAAACTGAAATCAATATTTTTTCGATAAACGGGGAAGAAGTGTTAAATAAAACAATTTTTCAAAATACTTTTTTACAGTTGCCATTTCAGTCAGGTATTTATATTGTGGTTTTGGTAACAAATAAACGTACACGTGTAAAACGGATAGTTATTGAATAGAGCCCCTTCTGTATAAATTACAATCTGTAAAAGACATCACTTTTTTTAAATACAAATTATTGACTATATTATAGTTATAACTATAAAATTTTGGTGTATAACTTGTATTCCTATTGAATTAGTAGGTTTTTAAAGCCCTTTTTTTGTAGTATATTGCACAAACTACTAATATTAATTAAAAAAGTATGAAAAAGAACTATTTATTATTTACGCTCAGCTTATTGTGCTTTGCAGCGGTATTTGGACAGGATAAGCTTCCACCAACCGAAGTTATAACAGGTACTTTTATAGGTAAGACACAACCTTTAAGAGACTTCCCAACTTTTAAGCCAAGTGCTTTAAATGGTGAAAGTACTGAAGTTATGGTCCCCAATGATTCCAGGACAGCCATGGAATATGTTGAGACAACTACAGTTATAAACAATTTGCAAACTGAAAAAGGAAAAATCATTACCCAACCTATTGAAGAAAATTTTGTTGGAGCATCAAACTCTGAATCAGGGTTTTTCCCTCCTGATCCAACTGGAGCGGTAGGACCTGATCACTATGTTCATTCAGTAAATTCAATTGTAAAGATTTTCGATAAAGCAGGAAACTTAGAAGTAGGACCTGTAAGCCTTAGTGCCTTTTTAGGTATTAACAGTAACGCAGGAGATCCTATAGTTCTTTATGACCAGTTGGCAGATCGATGGGTGGTTAGTGAATTTGGTTCATTGAACAACTCATTAGCAATTGGTGTTTCTGAAACAAATGATCCTGCAGGAGCCTATAATGTATACCAATATGTATTTAGTGGTTTTCCAGATTACCCAAAATACGGAGTATGGCACGATGGATATTATGGTACTGTAAACCTTAATGGGCAAACCACTCAGGCATTTGTTATGGACCGTGCTGAAATGTTAGCAGGGGCGGCAGATCCACAAATTCAAATATTTAACCTGCCACAAATTGTAGTAAACCCTAATCAAGTAAAGAGTCCAGGGGCCGTAAGCTTGTTGGGTACAAGTGTAGATACTTCTGCACCAGGTTATATTACGTACCTTCAAGATGACGGATGGACAAGCCAGATTACATTCGACCACTTAAAAATCTGGGAGATTGATGTAGATTGGGACAATCCAAACAACTCTACCGTATCTCAACCTTTAGAATTACCAACAGACCCTTTTGATGCTGGAGAGCTTTTTGGAAATGGGAACGGTGCAATACGTCAACCAGGAACCAGTCAGCGATTGGCAGGACATGGAGGAATTATTTCTTTTCCAACCTATTATAGAAGTTTTGCAGATCACAATTCTTGGTTAATTACCTTCAATACTTTTATAGATGCAAATGAAACAGGAGGTATTCGTTGGATAGAATTGAGAAATGACGATGTGAGTGATTGGAGCATTTTCCAAGAAGGAACGTACTCTATTGCGGACGGTAATAGCCGTTTAATGAGTAGTGCCTCAATGGATGCTGCTGGTAATATAGCGATGGGATATACAACCGCTAGCGAAAACTTAGCAGTTTCTTTACGCTATACAGGAAGATTTGACGGTGATCCACTAGGAGAAATGACAGTTGCAGAAACAGTGATTATTGATGGACCGGGTGTTAGAACGAATAGTAATAGATATGGTGATTATTCGCACATGTCTATAGATCCGAACAATTTTACATTTTGGTTCACTTCAGATTATTTTTCTTCTAATAACTTTTGGGCTACACAAGTAGCATCGTTTTCCTTAAGTGGAGGCTTTGCTGCAGATATAGGTGCAATCTCCATTGATGAACCAAATGATGGTGTTCTAACAGCTAACGAAGCTGTAGAAGTTACAATTAGGAATTTTGGTACTACAGCTCAAAGTGGTTTTCCAGTAGAGCTTTATTTAGATGGAAATTTAGAAGCAACTGAAATCTTTTCAGGAACAATAAATGCTGGTGAAACAGGTACTTATTCATTTAATCAAACATTAGACCTTTCAAACACACCAGAAACATATACTATTGAAGTAGTTACAGACTTATCAGGAGATGAATTTGAACCAAACAATTCAGTTTCTAAAGAAGTTAACAGTTTACTTGCTTTAGATGTTGGAGCAGTAGCTATTACTTCTCCAGAAACAGGAACAGGCTTAGGGATGCAAACCGTAAGCATTGAAATTGAAAATTTTGGTGGCAACCCACAATCTAATTTTGATGTTCAATATAGTCTTGATGGTGGCACTCCTGTAGTTGAAGCCTTTGCGGGAACTGTTAACCCTGGTGAAATTGTTAGTTACGATTTTACCCAGCAAGCAAACTTTACAGAGCTGAAAGAATATGAAATTACAGCTTCCACGGCTTTGTCTGGAGATTTAGAGCCTGCAAACGACAGTTTTACCATAACGATAGAAAACCTAATATGCCAGCCTAGTTTAAACTGTGAGCTTGGAGACGGGTTACAGTTAGTTTCCATTGCAGAAATCAACAACGTTTCAGGATGTGAAGGTTACGCCGATTTTAGGAATCAAATAGCTAATTTAGGTGCAGGAAGTACTAATGATATTACTTTTACCACTGGTTTTGGAAGACAAAACGTAAAGGTTTGGGTTGATCTTAATGACGATTTTAGTTTTACTGCCGATGAAGTAGTAGTGCCTAATTTTGTAATTGCACCTGGAGAGGGAGCAGGTTCATATACAGAAACTGTAGATCTAATTTTACCTTCAAATGCTCCCCTTGGAGAACATATTATGAGAGTTAAAACTAGAAGAGGAACACCTGTGCCTGATGCCTGTGGAGATATAGGTTTTGGAGAAGTAGAAGATTATACAGTAAACATTGGTGAGTTAGGTGTAAACGATTATGAAATTTCTAACTCTGATTTTATAGTAACTACCTTAGGAAACAATAAATTTGATGTTTCTTTAAAAACATCTTTCGACGGAGGTGTTTTCTTAGGAGTTTACAATACGTTAGGACAAGAAGTTGCTTTTAACAAAGCGGTTTCTAAAGAAGGCGATGCTTATAAAGTAACGTTGGATATGTCAAATATGTCTAGTGGGGTTTATTTACTTAAAATGGGTGGACAAACTACTACAAGCTACAAAACGGGACGTATTATAGTTGAGTAATTAACAAATAGGTTTTTATAAAAAAAGCGTCCTGATAATTCAGGACGCTTTTTAATTTTAAATACTTTAAGGAACTTTTTTATTCTACGATAATTTTTTTAACAATTCTACTCTTTGAAGCAACAACCTCTAAAAGGTATAAACCATCACTAAAACCTGAAACATCTATAAAGCCCGTGGCTTTTTGTTGAGAAATCTTTCTGCCCATCATATCATAAAGTTTATAACTTTCAGCTTTAAAAGCTGAAGTCGATTGTACCCAAACTTTTTCCGAAGTAGGGTTAGGATATAGTTGCAAGGTATTTGCTAAATAATCACCTGAAGATAATAAACCCCAGCGATCTTCAGCTTGAGGACCTCCCCAGATTATAGTAGCTAGTATAGGATTGTCAATAAAAGGGTTTCTATTACCGTACTCATCTTCTAAGTAAGGGTTACGTTGATCTTCTAATTCACTTACCGGGTCATCAGCATTCCATTGTAAAAATAATTGAAGCATATCGGTAGTGCCCTGTGTTGAGCCATTACCTACTAAAGAAGGCAAACAACGATCACCGTAGCGCGTGTACATATACATCATGATGCGGGCAACGTCACCTTTCCATTCATCGCCAGGGTACCAAGCATCTCCACTTACAGTACCGGCATTTCCGTTTCCAGTAGCAAATTTCTTGTTTCCTCTGTTTCCGTTAGCTTGTACATCAGATGGCCGTAAATTATGTGGATCGGCCCCAATGCCTGTTGTATTATTACCGTTATTTGGCATAGCTGGATTGGCCAATGAACGCGGAAACGTATGTTCACGGTTGTATTCACAATTTCCACCTCCAAAATCATTTTTATCCCGACTTCGGTCTGTAGTGCAATTGCCGTCATTGTCGTTGTAACCGTAAATAAGCAACACATTCGAGGTGTTTTCAGGGTCTTCGTCCGTTATTTTTACCACGTCCCTTATGTCACCGTAGGTAAAGGTGTCGTTGTTAATGTCAATTTTGTTTTGAAGTTCAATGTATAAATCTTGACCAGTTAGAGAAAGATTTACATCATCATAATACGGTTGCTGTGCTAAAGCAAGTTGAACAAACAATAAAACTGGGAGTAGTAAAAATTTATTCATTTTGTTAATTATTTATGTTGAAGTAACGCAATGTAAAAACCATCAAACCCAGATTTGCTAGCGTATATCTTTTCTTCTTGAACTAACGAAAAATTAGTTCCGGCTTCACTACTTAAAAAAGAGGAAACCTGTTCGCTGTTTTCTGAAGGTAAAATAGAACAGGTGGCATAAACCAATTGTCCGCCAGTTTTTACCATTCTAGAATAAGAAACCAACAATTCTTGCTGTGTTTTTTTTATTTTTTCTAAAAATTCAGGTTGTAATTTCCATTTAGCGTCTGGGTTACGTTTTAAAACTCCTAACCCAGAACAAGGTGCGTCAATCAAAACTTTATCAGCAGAGCCTTTTAGTTTTTTTATCACTTTAGTTGAATCAATTACCCGGGTTTCAATGTTATGAACTCCGTTTCTGCGAGCTCGTCGTTTTAGCTCTTTCAATTTGTTTCCGTAGATATCCAATGCAATTACCTGTCCTTTGTTTTCCATCAACGAAGCAATGTGAAGGCTTTTTCCTCCCGCACCGGCACAAGCATCGATTATCCGCATGCCAGGCTCGGGCTTTAAAACTTCCGCCACTTTCTGTGAAGAGGCATCCTGCACTTCAAACCAGCCATTTTTAAAAGCATCGGTAATAAAGACGTTGGCACGTTCTTTCAGTTTTAAAGCATATGGATAACCAGGTAAGGTTTCGGTTTCTATTTCGGCATCGAATAGTTCGTTTTGGACTTGTTTTACCGTAGCTTTCAAAGGGTTTACCCGTAAAACCACATCAGCCAATTGATTTAAGGCACTAATTTCTGCAGTCCATTTTTTGCCTAGTTCTGCTTCGCCAAGTTTATCTAACCAATCTGGAATAGATTCTCGATATTTTCTAATTTTTGACAGTTCGTCAAACTTTCCTTTAATGCGTCGGGTAGGGGTGTCTTCAAATTGAGGCCACTCAGGTATTTTAATTCCGTTTAAAGTTGCCCAAACGGCAAAAAGGCGAAATAGGTTTGCACGGTCAAACGGCTCTTTAACTTCGGCTATTTCAGCATACAAACGTTTCCATCGTACGATATCATAGGTGGTTTCTGCAATAAAGCTTCTATCTCTAGAACCCCAACGTTTATCACGTTTTAGGGTGTCTTTTAAAACTTTGTCTGCTTGCTTGTTTTCATTAAAAATCAAATGCAACGAATCGATTGTTGCAAATACTAAATTTCGGTGTAACCTCATGGTTTTAATTTGGATTGCAAAGGTATTATAATCCCGTCGTTTTCTTTATTTTTGGCAAAAAATTTTATAAATGCGATTTTTCTCAATCCTCCTTCTTTTAATAGGTCTAGTTTCCTGTACATCAAATAGTTCAAAAAATTTTATTTCAGTCGATATAGAGCCTGTATTTATGGACAGCCTTAGCATTAGAGCCATTGAGCCTTTGGATGAAAATAGGGTTTGGTTTGCTGCAAATAAGGGGATTGTAGGACTGATTGATAATAAACAACCGAAGTTGGCGACCATTAAGTATGAAGATTCGCTGTTAGACTTCCGTTCCATAGCCGCTACCGATTCTGCTGTTTTTGTGTTAAGCATTGCCAATCCTGCAGTTTTATATAAAATTGGTTTTAATGGTACAGCAGCAACCAATATTCAAGAAGTTTATACCGAAACTGGAGAAACTGTTTTTTACGACTCTATGAAATTTTGGAACAATAATGAAGGAATTGCCATGGGAGACCCAGTAGATGGTTGCTTGTCCATACTTGTTACCCAAAATGGAGGGGATAGTTGGGAAAAACTTTCTTGTGATAAACTTCCTAAGGTTGAAAAGGGGGAAGCGGCTTTTGCAGCTAGCAATAGTAATATTTCACTATATAAAAATCACGTATGGATTGCTACTGGTGGTAAACAAGCTCGCATATTTCATTCAAAGAACAAAGGAAACGATTGGGAAGTTTATAATACACCCATTGTGCAGGGAAAAGCTATGACCGGAATTTACAGCGTTGATTTCTTCGATGAGAAAACAGGCGTAATTTTCGGTGGCGATTGGGACAAAAAAGAGTTTAATGAAGGGAATAAAGCCATTACTAAAGATGGTGGAAAAACGTGGAACTTGTTGAGTAACGGAAAAGGACCTGGTTACCGGTCATCAGTTAAATTTGTGCCAGGGACAAAAGGAAACGATTTGGTAGCAGTTGGTTCCCCAGGGTTATCGTATAGTAATGACCAAGGAGAATCGTGGCAGGAACTCTCAAAAGAAGGATTTTATGCGGTTGAATTTGTAAACGATTCCATTGCTTTTGCGAGTGGTAATAATAAAATAGCAAAACTGATTTTTAGATAAATAGTAAAGGGAACATATTTTACAACATGCTCCCTTTTAGCTAAACAAAAACCAACCAATTATTATTTTCTTCTATCTTTTCGTTGTCGATAGCGTTTTAGAAGTTCTTTTTTAAAGTCATCTTCCGCTTTTTTCAGTTTAATGATTTTACCGGGTGAAATTATCTTTTTAAGCTCGGCTATCAATTCTTTCCGGTATTGCAATTCTTTTTGTTCTAATTGTAGCTCTTTGTCAATTAGAGTGTTTGCATCACTGTCGTTCATAGAGTCTACTCCGTCTTTTAATTTTGAATAGATCTCTTTTTTCTTAGTTTTATGCAAATCGTGCATTTTTTCATCATACACATTATAAACTGGCCAAAATTTTTCTGCTTCGGCAGAAGAAAGTTGTAATGCTTCCGTAATATGGGCAGTCTTTAAGGCATCTATCTTTTTATGCCATTCTTCTCTGTCTTTTTTTTGAGCAAATGTTACCGAAGTAACCAACAACAATAGAATTAGTATATTTTTCATATTATTCATCTAATAAAATGGATTCATCAACAGTTTCTAAAAGGTAACTTTCCATATCTTCTTCGGAAATAGTTTCGGTTTCAAAGTACAATGAACTGTTATCGTTTTCTGAAAGTAAACTAGATACATCATACACGTCAAAATCAAGCTCGCCTTCATTAATATAGTTTTCAATGGCCAAATAATCGATCGAGTTCATGTCTAAATCGATTGTTTTATTTTGATTGAACAGTAAAACCACTAACACAATAGAGGCTGCAATGGCAACTGCGTACTTTAAATTCTTGTTAGCAAATAAAGAACGTACTTTTGTTTCTTTTCCTGAAATTTCAGGATGTTTCATTAAAGTATCTTCCAAAGAATCGAAATACCCTTTTGGAGCAGCAAAGCCAGTTTCTTTAGGTAATTCTTCCGAAGCTATTTTTGCGAAGAGATTTTCTTCAAAAGCTTCAAAATACCCTTCTGGCGCTTTAAACCCATGTGTATGTTTTTGCTTGTCCATTTATCTTTTGACTGTAAAAAACCTAAAAGGTTTCATTGTGATCTTTAATTATTTGTAAAACAGGTTTATAAGTTAGTTTAAAAGGTGGTTTCATGCTCTTTTAGATATTCAGTTATTTTTTTTACCGCAATGTGGTAACTGCTTTTTAATCCGCCAACCGAAGTCTCTAAAATTTCAGAAAGTTCTTCGTAGGTGTGCTCATCAAAATACTTCATATTGAACACCAATTGCTGTTTAGGCGGTAACGTGGCAATCGCTTTTTGCAATTGAAGCTGAATGGCAGTTCCTTCAAAATAAACATCACTTGTTAAGTTTTGAATAGCACTTTCTTTTACTTCTTCTGAAGAAACCTGTTTCCGTTTGGCTCGTTTATTTATAAATGTGATGGACTCGTTTGTTGCTATACGGTACATCCAGGTGTACAATTTACTATCTCCTTTAAAAGAATTAATGTTTTTATAAATTTTAATGAACGTGTTTTGTAATACATCATCTGTATCATCATGGTTCAATACTATTTTACGAATATGCCAATATAGCCGTTCTTTGTATTGAGACACAAGTTCCCTAAAGGCTGCATCTTTATGCTTATTATCTTGTAAAGCAGTTACTAAATTGTTCTCTGTTACCAAAAACTTAGAGGTTTATCTATTATTATATAGACCCTTTTTAAAGCAAAAGGTTTAATGATAAAGTTACCTTTTTTAAATTTAAATTATAAATCGCAAAAAATCGATTAAAAACAAATTTTTGCGATAAAATGCATAAATAATTTTTTTGTAGGAAAATAATTACTAATTTTGGGGAACACTACTTATGTGTGTGTTTTTGTTATAAGCCTCAAATATAACAGAAACGAGCTAAAAACGGGTCTAAGCGGGGGCTGACCCGTTTTTTTATTTTAATAAATACTAACTTCTCATTAATCTGCTTGTAATTATATTTGTAGGAATTTGTAAGTATTTAAAGTTAAAATAATCGATTAAGTGCACTTATTTAAAGATTAAATGCAATTTTTCTTGGTGGAATTAAAAAAAGAATTTATATTTGAATTATATAACTTACTTATGTGAATCACCATGTGCCCCAAATATGGTGATTTAAACAAAAAAAGAGCGGTTCCCCAACCGCTCTCTTTTTTTATACTAACTTTTTTACGCTAATGACTGCATTTCAACCAAACTGTGATACACACCCTTTTTAGCTAATAATTCTGTATGCTTGCCTTGCTCTACAATTTTCCCTTTTGAAAGTACAACAATCTTGTCGGCATTTTGAATGGTAGATAACCTATGTGCAATAACCACAGAAGTACGGTTTTTCATCATTTTTTCCAGTGCGTCTTGTACCAATCGTTCGCTTTCAGTATCTAGGGCAGAAGTGGCTTCATCTAGAATCATTATTGGTGGGTTTTTAAGCACAGCCCTTGCAATACTCAATCGTTGTTTTTGCCCGCCACTTAACTTATTACCACTATCGCCAATATTTGTATCTGTTCCTTTCGGTAAGTCTTTAACAAACTCCCAGGCGTTGGCTATTTTTAAAGCCTCTTCAATTTCTTCATTGGTAGCTGTTTCTTTAGCAACTAATAAATTTTCTTTAATAGTATCGTTAAATAAGATAGAGTCCTGTGTAACCAACCCTAGTAATCCGCGTAATGATTTTTGTGAGATACTCTTTATATCTAAGCCGTCAATGGTGATAGCTCCTTTATTTACATCGTAAAACCGTGTCAATAAGTTGGCGATGGTACTTTTTCCACTTCCACTTTGCCCTACCAATGCGACAGTATGGCCTTTTGGTACTGTCAACGAAAAGTCATGAAGCACATACTCGTCTTCATATTTAAAGGATATGTTTTGTATATCAATTTTATCGTTAAAACCTTCTTTTTCGGTTGCATTGGGAAGATCTTGAATGGTCGATTCGGTTTCTAAAATTTCCAGAACACGTTCGGCAGCTGCATTTCCTTTTTTAACGCCGTAGCTTGCTTTGCTTATTGCTTTTGCGGGTGTTAAAATTTGATAGGCAAGTCCCATATAAACAATAAACAATTCTGGTTGCAAGCTTTTTTCAACCAAGACCATATGTCCGCCATACCAAAGAATAACAGCGATAACTACGATGCCTAAAAACTCACTTGTAGGTGAAGCTAAGTTTTGTCTATTAACCAATGAGTTTGAATATTTGTAGAAACGAGAAGTAGAAGAATTAAACTTTCTATTGAAAATTCCTTCCGCATTAAAACCTTTTATAATCTTTAACCCACCTAAGGTTTCTTCTAAAATAGATAAAAAATACCCTTGTTCTTTTTGTACGCGATCTGATTTCTTTTTTAAACTTTTCCCAATTCTTGAAATGATCAATCCTGAAATAGGAATAAATATAAAGACGAAAAGAGTAAGCTTAGCACTAATGAGAAGCATCGCTACAATGGCAAACAAAATGGTAAGCGGTTCGCGAACAATCAATTCTAAAATTGATAAAAAAGAATGTTGAATTTCCAATACATCACTGGTAATCCGGGCAATAGTATCGCCTTTTCTTTTTTCAGAATAAAACGAAACCGGTAAATCAACGGTTTTTTTATATAAATCGTTTCTTAGGTCTTTTAAAACACCATTTCGCAAAAAGGTAATAAAGTACATCGCTAAATAACCAAAGAGGTTCTTTAACAAGAACATTCCTATTACTAAAATGACCATAAAAATTAGCACATCTTGCGTTCCCTCTTGAGCTTGTTGTGTTACAAAAAAGTTTAGGTATTCTTCAAAATAATCTTTGGCATTAATAAGTCCGTCCCACTTTGGGGCTGTTTCCCTGCGTTTTGTGTTATCAAAAAGCACTGATAGCATAGGAAATAGCGAGACCATTGCCAGTGTTCCAAACAAAGCATAAAATATATTTGAAATGATGTTCATCCAAGCATACCCTTTGTAAGGTTGTGCATACTTGAGTATTTTTTTAAAATATTTCACTATTTAATTTTTAAGTGAGTACTGATCTTATCGATCTTATTTTGAAGCGCTTCTGAAACATCATCACCTTTCGAAGTGGTATTCACACTCATATAGAACTTTATTTTAGGTTCTGTACCGCTTGGGCGCATCGCAATTTTGCTACCATCTTCAGTGTAATAAATCAATACGTTCGATTTTGGAATATCTAAGGTTTCTTTTGTTTTTGAAGGAAATGTTACAGCTTCCTGTTTTTGTAAGTCTTCAAAACGAATCACGTTACTTCCGGCTATTTCAGTAAAAGAGTCTTCACGAAGGGTTTTCATTATTTCTGAAATTTCTTCGGCTCCCTTTTTTCCTTTTTTAACCAACGATACCAAATGTTCTCTATACGTTCCATATTCTTCATAAATGGATTGTAAATAATCAAACATACTACTACCGTCCTCTTTTTTCTGGGCAGCAATTTCACAAGCGAGTAGGGTAGCGGTCACCGCATCTTTATCGCGTACAAAATCGCTCACCATAAAGCCAAAACTTTCTTCACCACCACCTATAAATTCCAGTTCTGGGAAGTCTTTTACCATTTTGGCAATCCACTTAAAGCCGGTAAGGCCTTCTTTATAGATAACGTCATAGCTTTCGGCCAATTTCTGCATCATGGGTGTAGAGACCACCGTTGAGGCGATAAATTGAGTTCCGTTCAGCTTTCCTGTTTGTTTGTATTGTTCAAGTAAAAAATGAGTTTTTAAAACCATGGCTTGATTACCGTTAAGTAACGTCATTTTTCCATTAGAATCTCGGACTGCAATTCCTAAACGGTCACAATCGGGATCGGTGCCAATAACAATATCTGCCCCTTGTTTTTCAGCAACATCAAGTGCCATTTTTAGAGCGGCCGGTTCTTCAGGGTTCGGCGATTGTACGGTCGGGAAGTCGCCATCAGGTTTTGCCTGCTCTTCTACAACGGTAACATTTTTATATCCAGCTTCTTCCAAAACCCTTGGAATCATAGTAATTGATGTTCCGTGTAGCGAAGTAAAAACAATTTTTAAATTGTCTTTAGCTTTTTCTGAAGTATTAAAACTTCCGTTTTTGATAGACGCTTTAGCAAAAGCATCATCCACATCAGTATCTATCAGTTGAATTTTTTCTGAATTGGCTTCAAAATTAATATCTGAATATTCCAACGAATTTATTTCGGCGATAATTTCGCCATCCTGTGGTGGAACTAATTGTCCTCCATCTTCCCAATATACTTTATAACCGTTATATTCCGGTGGGTTGTGAGATGCTGTTAAAACAATTCCGCATTGGCAGTTAAGGTGCTTTACTGCAAATGAAAGCTCTGGCGTAGGGCGTAAATCTGAAAAGAGGTATACCTCAATATCATTTGCTGAAAAAACATTGGCAACTACCTGTGCCAGTTCTTTACTGTTATGACGACAATCGTAGGCAATTGCAACCTTTATAATTTGGTTGGGAAATTGCTCTTTTAAATAATTGGAAAGTCCCTGTGTGTTTTTCCCTAGGGTGTATTTGTTGATTCTGTTATCGCCAACTCCCATAATACCACGCATTCCGCCAGTACCAAAAGCCAGATTTTTATAAAAACTGTCTTCCAGCCCTTCTGGGTCGTGGGCGATCATCTCTTTTATGGTGTGTTGTGTTTCGTCGTCAAAAAAAGGGGTAAGCCATTTATTAACGCGCTCTAATATAGTAGGATCTACGTAAATCATTCGGTACAATTAAAAATGCAAAAATAAAGAAACCAAATCGTTATTCTTTAACGTTTCGGTGTTCTTTAATAATGTAGTTTTTGGTGCCGTCTTTGCTGCGTAAAATGAGTTCTCCTAAAAAGCCGGCAAGAAAAAGCTGTGTTCCCAAAATCATGGCGGTAAGTGCAATGAAAAATTCAGGACGTTCTGTTAATAAACGGGCTTTGGTATGAATAAATAGCTTGTCAATACCTAAGTATAAGGAAAAGCAGAACCCAACAAATAACATAAAAGCACCCCAAGCCCCAAAAAGATGCATAGGGCGTTTGCCAAAACGGGATAAAAAAGAAATGGTAATTAAATCTAGAAAACCACGGATAAATCGTTCGGCTCCAAACTTTGTGGTACCGTATTTTCTAGCTTGATGTTTCACTACCTTTTCACTTATTTTGTTAAACCCTGCATTTTTAGCCAATACTGGGATGTAACGGTGCATTTCGCCTGTAACCTTTATGGTTTTAATCACTTCGTTTTTATAAGCTTTTAAACCACAATTAAAGTCATGAAGTTTTACTCCCGAAGTTTTCCTTGCCGCAAAATTAAACAGTTTAGAAGGCATATTTTTTGAAACCACCGAGTCGAACCGTTTCTTTTTCCAACCGGAAACCAGATCATAGCCATCATTGACTATCATATTGTACAATTCTGGGATTTCTTCTGGATCGTCCTGTAAATCGGCATCCATGGTAATAACTACATCACCAATGGCCAGGGCAAAACCAGCGTGTAAAGCCTGTGATTTTCCGAAATTTTTTAAAAACCGTATGGCTTTTACTTCTTTATGTTCTCGAGAAAGGGTGTCAATTATTTCCCAAGAACTATCGGTACTACCATCGTCTATAAAAATGAGCTCATATAAAAAGCCATTGGATTGCATAACATTTGCAATCCAATGGTATAATTCTTTTATGGACTCCTCTTCATTAAGAAGAGGGATGACAATGGATAAATTCATGTAATCTTTATTCGTGTGTAGGAGGGTTTTGTTTCATAACTAGCCCAGCTATTAATGAAATGATAAAGCCGAAGAAAAGTGAAGCAATCAATCCCATAGCGAACATAATCCAAGGACTCATGAATTTTTCGGTCATTCCCATGGCCATTTCCATTTGTTCTTCAGTCATGTTAGGGTTTTGCTCAACCATTTTCTCTCTAGTGATATCTAACATTTGAGGGATAAACTCAGGTTCAATAACAGTAATAAATAAGTAAGTAAATATAGAGCCGATTATACCCGCAACAAGTGAAATTAATAGCCCTGTTTTAATGGCATCGCCAAGCGTCATAAAGCCTCCACTACCACTTTTAAAAGCTTTTAAGCCGTAAATAATACAGATGGTCATAAATACAAAGTTCAATGCTGATTGCCACCAAGGCTGTTCTAAGTGCATTCCCATTACATATACAATAACAGAAACACCTATAGTTAATAGGGCAAGAATAAGACCGTAGTTAAGGCCTATTTTTTTAACAGAAGCTTTATTGTTTTCCATTTTTAAAGTTTTTTTGGTTTGTTTAGTTAGTAAACAAAAGTAGTAAAATGTTACGGTATATTTCTTTCAAAATGTATTTCTCGTTAATTGAGCATAATTATATTGTGTATTCTTGTGAATAAAGCCAAAAGAATAGCGGAAATTCTTTTCAAAAAAAATGTAATTAGTATTGTCTGTTTATTAAAAATAATTAAATTTGCATTCTCAAAATCGAGACCCTATTAAAAAGATAACAAGATGAAAAAAGGTATCCATCCTGAAAATTATAGAGTAGTTGCTTTTAAAGATATGTCCAACGACGATGTGTTTTTAACGAAATCTACTGCAGAGACAAAAGAGACGATTGAGGTTGACGGTGCAGAATACCCATTGGTAAAACTGGAAATATCTAGAACTTCTCATCCTTACTACACAGGTAAAGCTAAATTACTTGATACTGCTGGACGTATTGATAAGTTTAAAAACAAATACGCAAAATTTAAAAAATCACCTAAAAAAGAAGAAGCTAAAGATAGCGAGTAATCTTTTTTTGATACAATATATTAAAGCCTTCGAATTTTTTCGAAGGCTTTTTTTTTAAATTATTTTTCCCCGGCAGTGATTTCATTACAATTTTTCAATTTTGCTTTCGTAAAACTAAAAAATCACTCAACCACTTTACTTTTGATTTGTATATTTACTGAATACTGAAAACGTGCCCTGAGCGGAGTCGAAGGGCTAAACACTGAACAGACTGAACCATGAACTACATTCTTTTTGACGGAACCGTACGCAACCAATTGCTTCCTTTTACTTTTACAAGGCCTGTGGCCGATATACGTATTGGGATATTGACCATTCGTGAAAAATGGGAGAAACTATTGGGTTTCACAACTACTACGGTAACGGAAGACTACCTTTCAGAAAAATATCCGATGGTTGAAATGGAGCAGAATATTTTTATCAATGCTTCCTTTATTCCTTCAGAAAATTTAGTAAAAATAATAAAGGATCTTTCTGAAAACCAAGCTGTTTTTTTCGATGACGAACCTATTGCTTTTTTCACTTCAGAAGAACAAGAAGTAGATTTTGAATCGTATGATATTGTTCAGTATAGTGCCGATGATGTATTTCGGATAGAACATACGTGGGATATTTTTTCAAAAAACCACGAGGCTATTAAACGTGATTATAGATTGATTACTGAAGGCAGGGAATCGCAGCCAATTCCAGAAATGACCGTAGCATTTAACAAAGAACAAATTTTTATTGAGGAAGGTGCTAAACTTCCTTTATGTTCATTAAATGCCACTGAAGGCCCTATTTATATTGGTAAAGACGCTGAAATTATGGAAGGCTCTATGATTAGAGGACCCTTTGCACTTTGCGATCACGCTACTGTAAAAATGAATGCTAAAATCTACACAGGCTGTACCATTGGCCCACATAGTAAAGTAGGTGGTGAACTTAATAATTCTGTAATAATGGGGTATTCCAACAAAGGTCACGATGGTTTTTTAGGTAATGCCGTCATTGGAGAGTGGTGTAATCTAGGTGCCGATACCAACAATAGCAATTTAAAAAATAACTACGCTGAAGTCCGTTTATGGGATTACGAAACCGAAGGTTTTGCTAGAACTGGTTTGCAGTTTTGTGGTTTAATGATGGGCGATCACAGTAAATGTGGTATCAATACGATGTTCAATACGGGAACAGTGGTTGGCGTGAGTGCGAATATCTTCGGAAGTGGTTTTCCACGTAATTTTGTTCCAAGTTTCAGTTGGGGTGGAAGCGGTGGCATGACTACCTATAAAACCAATAAAGCGTTTGAAGTAGCTAAAGTAGTGATGGCAAGAAGAAAGGTTGAATTTTCTGAAGAAGACTCCAAAATTTTAGAACACGTTTTTGAAGAAACGGCTAAATGGCGAAGGGGCTAGCACAAATGAATTGCAAATTTCAAATGATTATGTATCTTTAAAGCCCTAAAACTAACTACTTATGATATTTCAATTACAACGAAGCATGGTGCTTCTGTTTCTCTTTGCCATTACTTTTTCATACGCACAAGTGGGCATTAATACTACAACGCCCAATCCAGATGCAATCTTGGATGTAACAGCTAGTGATAAGGGATTTTTGTTGCCTCGTATAGCACTTGTCCGTGCAGACTTGCCAACGCCCCTCTCGTCTCATGTTGCAGGAATGATGGTGTACAATACAGCTACAGCTGGCTCATCATCAAATAAAGTTGTTCCTGGGTATTACTATAATGATGGAACGAAATGGTTAGAAGTTGCTAATTCAGACAAAATAACCCCGTCTTGGTCATTAACTGGAAATGCAATTACAAGCCCAGCGCAAAACTTTCTTGGTACTACAAACCTGCAACCACTTACTTTTAGAGTCGATAATACCGAATATATGCGGATTAATAACAATGGTACTATTGGCATAGGTAATACAAATAGGACTTATACACTTGATATTACAGGTAGCACTAGAATTTCAGATCAATTAGGAATAGGTATAGCACCAAACATAAATTTAGCTGCCCGTCTTTCCAACGGAAACAAAGATGCTATTATAGAACTTAAAACTCAAGATGAAAACAAAGATGGTTACATAAGATTCACAGATAATGCCTCTACAAAATTTTCTGTAGGGTATGATGGTAGCAACAATGATTTTCGTTTTAATACTGGAGCTGTTGCAAGTAAATCAGGTGGATCGCCATTGATGATAGATGGAGAGACAGGTTTTGTAGGGGTCGGTGTATCGAGCACTCCCCATAAACGCTTAACTGTTTACGATTCAAAAAATCGTCCTGCCGCGGTTATAGGAGCACCATTGAGCACAGGTGACTATACGGGGCTAATGATAGGTTATTATCAAGAAGTACTTGGCGATCTTCACCAAAAAGCTGGAATTTTATTTGAAAGTACTGCAGCTGCTAAAGGGACACTCCATTTTGTAAACAACAACGATAGTGGCTCTGCAAATGCCACCTTGGCCGATGCTAGAATATCAATAGCGCGAAATGGTAATGTGGGAGTAGGAACAAGTACTCCAACATCTGAACTTGAAGTAATTAATAAAGGCGAAAATGCAAGTGGGAGCGAAACTTGGATGCCAACCCGTATTGTAGGTAATAATGATCATACCGCTGGGATGCTTTTTAAATCAAATACTGCTGTATGGAAAATAGGTACTGCTGCAAGTAACTCTATGAACAGTTTTGCAGACCATTTAGTTTTTGGAGGTGATATAAATGCATCAAACTTTTTAAACAACAATCCCAAAATGGCACTTTCTCCAACTGGCGATTTGCGTTTGACGCTTTCCTCAAACTTCAATGGAACCGGAAGGTTAGTTGTGGAAGGAGAAAATGATAATAGGCCTATATTACATATCCTGCGTGAAGAACATAATCCAGCTGGTGATAAAGCGTTTGTATTATCCCAATGGGGTAGTAGTGATCAAGTAGTTTTCAATGACCTTGGTGGAGCAATTTTTAATGAAGAAGGCAATGATACCGACTTTAGAATAGAGAGCGATACAAATGCCCACGCATTGTTTGTGAATGGAAGTACTGGTAATATTGGTATTGGAGAAAACAATCCAACCGTTTCATTAGAGGTCAATGGCGCCGATGCCATAAAAATACCCAATGGTACTAGTGCAGAAAGACCTACTCCAGAATTTGGAATGATACGGTATAATAGTGATATAGGGCGTGGTGAAATGTATTTTAATGATGTAGATGGTGATGGAACCCAAGGAGATGCAGGTTGGAGGCCTATTTAAGTAAGTTTACATTTCTAACTCTAACACCTATTATCTATACAGGCAGACTTATTCCTTGTGTTTTAATTCAATTGAAATTTAATAGGTTTAGCTGAAGCTATTTCAAAAAAGTATAGAAAGTAAATTATAACGGCAAGAATAAGCAGCATGACAGCGCTAAAAACCAATAATAGTCTGCGTCTGTTATTTGCGTTGTTTTCTTTAAGTTGTTTTTGAAAGGTAGCAAATTGTTCCGGACTCATTTTTTTATGGTCTACAAATTTTCCGTAAGTACTATAAGAAGCTTTATTTTTATCAAAATACCTTTTACGCTTTGCAAGTTGCTTTGCATTATTTTTAAGCGTTTGCATCATTGCTAGAGCCGAACCTCCAAAACCCATAATAAAAATTATTTTACTTTCTTAACTCGTTTTAAAACTAAAAAATTCTGAGGGTTAATGCCCAAACCAGATACTTTTTTGCTAACAAATCGTATGGCTACATCGTAAAATAGAGGGACAACAGGTGCTTCGGCAACCACGATGGAGTCCATTTTTATGTAAAGTTGTTTCCGTTTTTCAATATCCGAGATGGTCAGTGATTTTTCATACAGACTATCAAAAGCAACGTTTTTAAAGTGTGTATAATTGGGGCCATGGGGAGTGAAATTTTCACTATAAAATAACGAAAGGTAGTTTTCAGCATCGGGGTAATCGGCAATCCAGCTAGCCCTGAAAATATCCAATTCGCCACTACTTTTCATTTGGCGCAAGGTAGAAGGAGGCATCACATCAATTTCTACGGCGATTCCTATTTTTTCAAGTTCCCGTTGTATGTATTCGCAAATATCCAGATACTGGCTGTTGGTGCCAATGGTAATTTCTGCTTCGGTATCGCCGGTGTTGGTTTTGTATTGTTCTATAAGCTCTCGCGCTTTTTCAGGATTGTAATCATAACCTTCAATTGAAGCAAAACCGGGAAGTCCTTTTGGGATAAAACCGTGTGTAGCGGGCGTACCCATTCCGTTTCGCAGATAGGTCACCATTTTTTGACGGTCAAAGCCATAATTGACAGCTTGGCGTAATTTTTTTGAATTAATTTCAGGAGTTTCAGTTTCCATGAAAAATCCTAAATATTCAGTATTTAAATAGGGAGTTGTAATTAGGTTCACTCGGTCTTTATATTTTTCTTGAAGCTTCCCTTGAGTGGTTATTATTTCGTCTTTATACGAATTATCCAATCCTGAAATAAAATCCAGCTTTCCTTGAGCAAACTCTAAAAACTCACTTTGCTTATCAGGTAAAAAGGTAATGGCAACAGCTTCGAGATAAGGAAGCTGGTTTCCTTGCGCATCGGTTTCAAAATATAATGGATTTTTCCGAAGCACCAATTTTACATTTTCTTCCCACAGTTTAAATTGAAACGGACCGGTACCAACTGGGTGGCTTCTAAATTCATTTCCATAGAAATTTATTGCTTCTTCAGGAACTACAGAGCAGTACCGCATCGATAATAATCCTAAAAAAGCAGGGAACGGTTGTTTTAATTGAATAACTAGTGTGGTGTCATCTTTAGCTTTATAGCTTTCAACCGTACTCATCACCCAACTTCCGGGAGAAGCAACATCTTCGTCGGTTAAACGATCAAAACTGTATACAAAATCGTCTGCGGTAACCGTTCGTGTCGAGTCGCTACCAAAACACTTGTTTTTATGAAAATAGACATCGTTTCTCAAATGAAAAGTATACGTATTTGTACTGTCGTTCACTTCCCAACGTTCTGCAATGTCCGGCTTAATATTTAATGAATCGTCTAATTGCACCAAGCCATTGAACAATTGGTTGGTAGGCCAAATATTTTGAGGATTTCTAGCAAAAGCTGGATCTAAAGAACTAATGTTGCTGTGCTCATTATAGCGGAAAACTAAGTGGTCACGGTCATTTTGTGTGGTTTCTGAACAAGAGTATAAAAGCACTAAACAGAGAATGTTTACTACTATGATTTTGCTAAAAGGAGGGAAGTTTGAAGTAGGCAGCACGAAGTTATTTGTTTGAATTAATTGAATTTCTAAAGGCAATCATCATAGTTGGTTTTAAATTCGGTTTCTGAAATGTAGTTTCTATACTTTGCTTTATGGAGGCAAGTTACCACTTCAGCCAAAGATCCTAATTGAATAACTCAAAAACTTTCTATATTCAGGACCCGATTGAAGAATGGAAACTTCTGAAATATTCAAGACAATTGAATCCGCTGCTCTTCGTATTTGAGAAGAAAGGTTGTATAGTTCTTTTTTAGGAAAAAAATCGGTCATTTTAGTAACATTTTCGCCAAATTCCATTGCTTTTTGCCAAATTTGCAATTTCTCGAATTTAAAACTCACTTTAGATTATGATTATTAAAAATTAGATTTTTGAATTCGAAAACGCATAGTCCTCACTTCCCGCTTCAAGCTTCCCACTTCCATCAAAAATAAGTATCTTTGCGCCCACGTTTGCCAAAAATACAAGAATGAACGCTACAAAAAAAGTCGCATTTTATACCTTAGGTTGTAAGCTCAATTTTAGTGAAACTTCTACCATTGCTAGAAACTTTAAAGATGAAGGGTTTAGCCGGGTAGATTTTTCTGAAAAAGCAGATATCTATGTAATTAATACCTGTAGTGTAACCGAAAATGCAGATAAGCGTTTTAAAACCATCGTAAAAAAAGTACAGAAAGTAAATCCTGATGCTTTTGTAGCAGCCGTAGGTTGTTATGCACAACTAAAACCCGAAGAATTAGCCGATGTTCATGGTGTTGATTTAGTATTAGGTGCTACGGAAAAATTCAAGATTACAGACTACCTGAATGATCTCTCAAAAAATGATTTTGGGGAAGTACATTCGTGTGAAATAGACGAAGCAGATTTCTATGTTGGTTCGTATTCTATTGGAGATCGTACCCGTGCTTTTTTAAAGGTGCAGGACGGCTGTGATTACAAATGTACCTATTGCACGATTCCGTTAGCAAGAGGAATTTCTAGAAGTGATACCTTGGGGAATGTACTCAAAAATGCTGCTGAAATTTCAGAAAAAGGAATCAAGGAAATCGTTTTAACCGGTGTAAACATTGGTGACTACGGAAAAGGGGAATTCGGCAATAAAAAACACGAACATACCTTTTTTGAATTGTGCGAAGCGCTAGATAAAGTCTCTGGAATTGAACGCTTGCGAATTTCTTCTATAGAACCCAACCTACTGAAAAATGAAACAATAGATTTTGTGGCAGACTCAAATACATTTGTACCGCACTTTCACATCCCTTTGCAAAGCGGAAGCAACGATTTATTGAAATTGATGCGACGCCGTTATATGAGCGAATTGTATGTAGATAGGGTAGAGCGCATTAAAGAAACGATGCCACACGCTTGTATTGGTGTAGATGTAATTGTAGGTTTCCCAGGCGAAACAGAGGAGCGTTTTCTAGAAACCTATAATTTTTTAAATGAACTGGATATCTCGTATTTACACGTTTTTACCTATTCAGAAAGGGATAATACCCCAGCCGCCGAAATGGACGGCGTAGTTCCAAATAAAGTGCGCAAAAAGCGAAGTAAAATGCTAAGGGGCCTTTCAGCAAAGAAAAGAAGGGCTTTTTATGAAAGTCAAATTGGTAGTACACGCACGGTACTTTTTGAAGGGGAAAACAAAAAAGGATATATTCATGGGTTTACTGAAAACTATGTGAAAGTAAAAGCACCGTGGAATCCGGAGTTGGTCAATACGCTTCACACAATACAACTTACCGAAATCGATGAAGATGGTTTGGTGCGGTTTGAGTTTGTAAATGAAAAAGCGATTGCAAGCTAGATACTAATTCCCACAGGTAGTAAATCTCTATATTTCCTTCTATTTTTTCGCATAAAGCCTGCTATTTCGGGGCTAGTGGGCACTAAGCTAATACCTCGATTCTTTACTTCGTCAAAAACCGCTTTAATAAATATATCTCGAAAACCTTGGTCTTCCAGGTCTTCGGGCATATCATATTTCGTTAGGAAGATTTTACGGTCTTGAAGTGCATATTCTATACGAGCCATATTATCTCCAATTTCCAGTTCGAATTGTCTTAAAAATTCGTTATCGGTAATCTCTACATCTTCAATCATGGGAGTTATTTTTTATAATTAGTTCATTGGTGTTTCAATAAGTAAAACGCGACTGTTTTTATTGGCAGTTATATCAAAACTGTCTGTATCCCATATTCCTATGGCATCACGTTTGTTAAGTGTTTCATTATCAACAAGAATGGTGCCGTCTATTACAAAAACGTACACGCCGTGGGATTTGTTATATAATGAATAGGAAGTTTCAGTTTTTTCTGAAAACGTACCAATACTAAAATAGGCTTGTTGGTGTATCCAAAGTTCGTTTTCTTGAACTTCAGATTTTGGTTTAATTATGGTGCTGAATGAATTATCATTCAATAAAGGAGCGATTTGTTTTTGGTCATAACGCGGGGTAACATCTTCTTTTTCAGGTAGAACCCAAATTTGAAACAGTGAAACAGCTTCAGTTGTACTTGCATTAATTTCGCTATGTTCTACGCCTGAGCCCGCGCTCATTACCTGTATATCTCCAGATTTGATAACACCATTATTTCCCATAGAATCCTGATGCTTTAAAGCACCAGACTGCGGAATGGTTACAATTTCCATATTCTTATGAGGATGTTTACCAAATCCCATATCGGGATCAAGTTGGTCATCATTTAACACACGAAGCTTTCCAAACTGAATGCGGTCTGGATTAAAATAATTGGCAAAACTGAAAGAATATTTGGCTTTAAGCCAACCAAAATTTGCCGTTCCACGACTTTCAGCAGGATGTAAAATCTTTTTCATATGCTCCAATAGCTATAAGATAATAGTATCTTTGCCTAACAAAGTTACAAAAAATTACCTTGCTTAAGCGTATATAATTTCGATAATCCTGTATGACTCCTGAAATAACACATGTTTATTTTGTACCGGGAATGGCGGCTGGAAAAGAAATTTTCAAGAATATCCGTCTTCCAAAAAGTCGCTTTAAAACGCATGTGCTTGAATGGTTGATTCCCGAAAAAAACGAATCTATAGAGTTGTACGCCAAACGTATGGCAGATAGGGTAAAAGAACCTAATTCGGTTTTAGTAGGTGTTTCTTTTGGGGGCGTAGTAGTGCAGGAAATGGCACAATATCTTACCTTGAAAAATCTAATTATTATTTCTAGTGTAAAATCTAAAAAGGAACTTCCTACACGAATGAAGTTTGCCCGCAAAACCGGGGTATATAAACTAATCCCTACTCGATTGGTATTGAGCGCTGATGATCTTACCAAGTTTTCGGTTGGACCTCGCTCTAAAAAAAGGCTTCAGTTGTATCAAGAATTTCTTCATGTTCGTAATAAACGATACTTAGATTGGGCTATCAAAAACATGGTAAAATGGCAACGTGAAGAGCCGATGGAAGAAGTTGTGCATATTCACGGAGACAGTGATGTGGTCTTTCCTATTAAGAATATTGACGATTGTATAAAACTAGAGGGCGGGACCCACATTATGCTCTTAAATAAAGGAAAGCAGGTTTCACAAAAATTAATTGAAATTATTTCTGCTTAAAACCCCGTTAATTTCTTTAAAAGAGGTATATTAATAGGTACATTTAAAAAAAAATAAGTTATGAGTTTTTTATCTAAAGTAGGGTTGGGTGCTATTTTATTTGTAATTAGTGGTTTGTCTATCAACGCTGTACAAGATCACTCGACTAATGAAGCGGAACAAAGCCCGCCCGTCAATGAAAAAATGCAAGAGAGTTTGGTAAACGATTATAATGTTTATGCCATTCCTATCCCTGAGACTATGAATTTTGCGGGAGAACCCGTTCCTTTAAACGAGCCTGATATACGAGAACGGCTAGATCGAGAGCTATTGGTAAACACGTATTGGCAATCTAACGGTCTGTTGATTATAAAGCGTGCCAATAAATATTTCCCAATTATTGAACCAATGCTCAAAAAATATGGTCTGCCAGACGATTTTAAATACTTGGCAGTGGCTGAAAGCGGTTTGATGAACAATAGCTCTCCAGCTGGTGCAGCAGGTTTTTGGCATTTTTTAAGCAGTACAGGGCGTGAATACGGATTGGAAATAAACGATTATGTGGATGAGCGCTATAACCTCGAAATAGCTACTAAAGTTGCTGCAGAATACCTAAAAAAATCTAAAGAACGCTTCGGAAGTTGGACGTTGGCTGCGGCTGCATACAATGCAGGAAACTACGGCGTAAGCAAGCAAATAGACCGTCAAAAAGCTGAAAATGATTATTACGATGTACTTCTCAATGATGAAACAAGTCGTTATGTGTTTAGAATATTAGCATTTAAAACAATTCTTTCAAATCCGAAGAAGTACGGGTTTAACTACAGAGAGCAGGATTTATATCAACAAGTTCCAACCTATAAAGTAAAAGTGGATACGGCGGTAACTGATTTTCCAGATTTTGCCGATAAGTTTGGTATTAGCTATAAGGTATTGAAAATACACAACCCGTGGTTGCGCGAAACGTATTTGAAAAACGCTTCGGGTAAAGAATATTTTATTGAAATTCCAGAAAAGGGATATTATAATAAACCTACTAAGTAAAAGTACAGGTTAAAAAAATAGACAAAGGCCGGTTACATTTAATGTAACCGGCCTTTTTAACTTTGGTTAGTTTATCCTGTTACGGATTGTCTTTTGCTACAATATCGCTTTGGTTGCTCCTATCAAAGCTTTTAATGAGTGTAATGCCATTATGGAATGAATCATAATTCATTTCATAAGAGATATCATATGCTTCGTTATAAGGATGTAAAACCCCGCGCCTTACATCTATTATGGTTTTATTTGAATCGATAAAGAATGAAGTAGGAAACCCTAAACTGTGTTTCATTGTTTCTACTATGTGGCCGTACGTATTTTCAGTTTCATCTACATAAACAATGTTTATTTTACTGCTATAGCCATAATCACGAGCTTTCTTTCTTACTTTCTTTTTAGTATCCCAGAAAAGCACAACAAAATCGATTTCTTTATAATTTTCATCTACAATTTTATTTAATGCTGGAATTTCCCCAACTCCAGGCGTACACCAAGAAGCATAGGTTATTAGGAAAACCGGTTTTTCAAAATTGTAAAAGTTAATTTTTTTCCCTGAAGTTTTGCGAATATTAAAGTTGTCGAGACGACTTCCGTTAACCACATTGTTAATGAGTGAGTCGAACAAGAAATCTGCCCGCTCATAATTTTGGTCCATATAAGCTTGCTTCGATTGGGTTTTGTATTTTTTAATGTTTTTTCCAATCGCTTGAGAAAATAGGTTTTCATGCTCAACTTCTTGAGAGAGCGCTGTAAATGAAACCAATAAGAATAGAAGAAGTAGTTTTCTACCCATAAGCGTTTATAATGATTAACGCATCAAAGGTATAAAGGTGTTAAGAGAAAATAGTATTTTTTCGATTAAGCAAAAACTATAATCGTTAAAGTGCAAATATTTGTAAGAGTGTACGTGTATACACGTATGCCAATGTAAGAATTTAGCGCCTTCCTCCGTGACGGCCACCACCAAAATGTTGTCTAGGTTGTCCAGCTTTTTTCATTTGCTGTTTCATCATTTTTAATTGATCGTCCAGCATATTGTGTTTGTCAAGTGCTTTTGCCTCTTTCATTAAAGTTTGCGCTTCTCGCTTTCGGTTTTTTGTCATAGCAATCCCGGCAAGGTTTAATTTCGCCATTGCCATATCGGCGCTCATATTTAATCCTAGACTAACAGCTTTTTTAAAATATTTTTCAGCTTCGTTCATGTTGGTTTGAGAAACCATCAGGCCGTTTAAATAGTAATAATACCCTTGTTGCTTTTGAACTAAAGAAACTTCTGGGTTTTTAATCTTGTCCAGCCATTTTTTAGCGCCTGGGAAATCTTGTTTTCTCAATCGTAGAAAAGCAAGTAATATAATTTCGTTTTTAAAGTATAGAAAGATGAATATTAAAGAAAGGAATATCAACATAATTCCATTTCCAATATTATTTTCGAAAAATTGCCAAACTGCGGCCGCAATAACGAGTGCAGCCAATACTAATTTTATATTTTTGTTGAACATGTAAAGTCTATTTTTATAGGGTTGGCAAAGGTACTAAAAACAAATAAATATTTTTTTAATTTTCCATTTGGAAACCTAAAAAATGATTGTATATTTGCACCCGACTTTTAACAGAGGTCTTATTTAAAATTTTTCAGAAGAAGTATAACCTAAGTTACAATGAAAAGAACATTTCAGCCATCAAAGAGAAAAAGAAGAAATAAACACGGTTTTAGAGAGCGTATGGCTTCAGTAAACGGTAGAAAAGTTTTAGCTGCCCGCAGAGCTAAGGGTAGAAAGAAACTATCTGTGTCTTCTGAAACACGTCACAAAAAATAATGTTTATATCTTATAAATAATAAAGGTGTTGTTTTTATACAACGCCTTTTTTTATACCCTAATGCTTCGTAATTTTACATACCAGATAAAAAATTCCTTTAAAAATGCCTAAAAACGAAAACTTAAAATCCATTTTGATTATTGGCTCTGGTCCTATAGTTATAGGCCAGGCATGTGAATTTGATTATTCAGGTTCTCAATCACTACGCTCATTACGTGAAGACGGAATTGAAACCATTCTTATAAATAGTAACCCGGCAACTATTATGACCGATCCTGCCATGGCAGATCACGTATACTTATTGCCGCTTACTACAAAGTCGCTAGTAAAGATTTTAAAGGAACACCCTCAAATTGATGCTGTCTTGCCAACTATGGGTGGACAAACGGCTTTAAACCTTTGTATTGAAGCTGATGAAAAAGGAATTTGGGAAGACTTTGGGGTAAAACTTATTGGTGTTGATATTGACGCCATTAATATTACCGAAGACCGTGAAGAATTTAAACAGTTAATGGGACGTATTGGTGTTCCTGTAGCACCTGCAAAAACAGCAAAATCTGTCCTTCAAGGAAAAGAGATTGCCCAAGAGTTTGGATTACCATTGCTTATACGTGCTTCCTTTACTTTGGGTGGAGCGGGAGCAGCTTTTGTCGAAACAGAAGATGAATTTGAAGAAGCGCTTTCACATGGTTTAGAAGTTTCACCTATTCACGAAGTGCTTATCGATAAGGCTTTGCAAGGCTGGAAAGAATATGAATTAGAGTTGTTACGTGACAAAAACAATAATGTTGTTATTATTTGTACCGTTGAAAATATGGACCCGATGGGAATCCATACTGGTGACTCTATTACCGTAGCACCAGCTATGACCTTAAGCGACTCCGCTTTTCAACGTATGCGCGACATGGCTATTAAAATGATGCGAAACATCGGTGATTTTGCAGGTGGATGTAATGTACAGTTTGCTGTAAGCCCTGATGAGAAAGAAGATATTATAGCAATTGAAATTAATCCACGTGTATCTCGTTCGTCTGCATTAGCTTCTAAAGCAACGGGATATCCAATTGCTAAAATAGCAGCGAAATTAGCATTAGGTTATACCCTTGATGAATTGGATAACCAAATTACGAAAACCACTTCAGCTTTATTTGAACCAACCTTGGACTACGTAATCGTAAAAATTCCACGTTGGAACTTCGATAAGTTTGAAGGGTCTAACCGTATTCTAGGGCCACAGATGAAATCGGTAGGAGAGGTGATGGGTATTGGTCGTTCGTTCCAAGAAGCACTTCACAAAGCCACGCAATCGCTTGAGATTAAAAGAAACGGTTTAGGTGCCGACGGAAAAAGCTACACCGACTACGACCAAATAATGGACAAGCTTAAACACGCTAGTTGGGATCGGGTATTCGTGATTTATGATGCAATACAATTAGGCATTCCATTAAGTCGTATTCACGAAATCACAAAAATTGATATGTGGTACTTAAAGCAATACGAAGAATTGTACTTGCTTGAAAAAGAAATTTCAGAACATACATTAGATACACTTCCAAGGGAATTGCTGTTAGAAGCCAAACAGAAAGGCTACGGTGATCGCCAGATTGCCCATATGTTGAAGTGTTTAGAAAGCGAAGTTTATAAAAAGCGTGAGGAGCTTAAGATTCAACGTGTATATAAATTAGTGGATACGTGTGCAGCCGAATTTGAAGCAAAAACACCTTATTATTACTCAACTTTTGAGAACGAAGTAGAAACTGCAGATGGTAACCGCCACGTTGAGAATGACAGTAAAGTTTCAGATAAAAAGAAAATCATTGTTTTAGGTTCTGGTCCAAACCGTATTGGACAAGGAATTGAATTCGATTACTGTTGTGTGCACGGCGTATTAGCTGCTGCCGAATGTGGTTACGAAACGATTATGATTAACTGTAATCCTGAAACGGTATCAACCGATTTTGATATCGCAGATAAACTGTATTTCGAGCCGGTATTCTGGGAACATATTTACGATATCATCCGTCACGAAAAGCCGGAAGGTGTTATTGTTCAGTTAGGTGGTCAAACTGCTTTAAAATTAGCTGAAAAGTTAGAGCGCTACGGAATCAAAATTATGGGAACTAGCTTCGAGGCTCTAGATTTAGCTGAAGACAGAGGAAGTTTCTCAACTATTTTGAAAGAAAATGACATTCCTTATCCAGAATTCGGAACTGCTGAAACCACTCAAGAAGCTTTAGAATTAGCAGACCAATTAGATTTCCCATTATTGATTCGTCCTTCCTACGTATTAGGAGGTCAGGGAATGAAGATTGTAATCAACAAAGAAGAACTAGAAGAGCACGTTGTAGATTTACTTCGGAAAATCCCAAACAACAAACTCTTGTTAGACCACTATTTAGATGGTGCTATCGAAGCAGAAGCAGATGCTATTTGTGACGGTGAAAATGTCTATATTTTGGGTATTATGGAGCATATTGAACCTTGTGGAATACACAGCGGTGACTCCAATGCGTTGTTACCGCCTTTTAACCTAGGTGATTTGGTAATTCAGCAAATAAAAGATCATACCAAGAAAATTGCTTTAGCTCTTAATACAGTTGGATTAATTAACATTCAATTTGCAATAAAGGATGATAAAGTATTTATAATTGAAGCGAATCCAAGAGCGTCTCGTACGGTTCCTTTTATCGCAAAAGCTTACAAAGAACCTTACGTAAATTATGCAACCAAAGTGATGCTGGGGGAAAAGAAACTTTCAGATTTTAACTTTAATCCACAATTAGAGGGATACGCTATCAAGCAACCGGTGTTCAGTTTTAATAAATTCCCGAATGTAAATAAACAACTAGGGCCAGAGATGAAAAGTACTGGGGAAAGTATCTTGTTTATTGATAGTTTAAAAGACGATGATTTTTATGAACTGTACTCTAGAAGGAAAATGTATTTGACTAGGTAACTAATATTTATTATTAATAGTTACAGTTTTATGTGTATCTTACTGAAATATAAACCCTTAAATTTTAGTAGGATGAAAAATTTTAGTCTTTTTATTGCTGTTTTTTTAGGTGTGTGGTCCATGACTGCTCAACAAACTTTTGAAATTATATGGGAGCAAGGTGTTAATGGTGCAGATGCGAGTTTAACCATTGAAACCGGTGACACTGTACGTTGGATTTGGGGTAATGCTAGCCCTCATAGTGTGACAAGTTTAGAAGGTAGCCAAGAAGATTTTGATAGTACTGTAATTACAGGTGAGGGGACGGAATTCGAATTTACTTTTACCCAAGAAGGAACCAATGATTACCAGTGTGATGTGCACCCAGGTAGTATGTTTGGAACTATTACAGTAATGGACGAACTTTCTGTGGACGATAAATTTGCTGAAAATGTAAAGGTATATCCCAATCCAGTTGAGAATGAAGTGAACTTATTTTCGCTTTATCCTTTAGATTCATACAAAATTGTCACAATTTCGGGTCAAGAAATCAAAAAAGGAACTGCCACTGGAAATTTTACTGAGATAAAAATGGCTGATTTAAAAGCAGGTATTTACTTTATTACCATAACTTCAAATGATTTGAAAGCCACGGTAAAACTGGTTAAAAATTAAATTATTACGAAGGACTATACGATACAATTACATTTTGATCATCTAACTCTTTTAAATGTTTCTCTACTTTAAATTCAGAAGCTTTAAAGTCGTTGTGTCTATTCTTTTTAATTTTTAAACGATGTGCACTTTTTAAAAAACGTCTAATTTCTAATTTAGAATCTAAAATTAAACCAGGTACTGAAACATTATTTCCATCGTCATCCTTGGCAACCATCGTAAAGTAAGACGAATTACAGTGTTTCTTAACCCCTGTATGGATGTTTTCAGCTTCCACACGAATGCCAATTATCATAGATGTTTTTCCTACGTAATTTACCGAAGCTTTCATGGTGACTAATTCGCCTACTTCAATAGGTTTTAAAAAGTTTACCGTATCGACCGAAGCCGTAACACAATAGTTTTTACTGTGTTTAGAAGCACAAGCAAAAGCAATTTGATCCATAAGCGATAAAATGTAGCCACCATGTATTTTTCCACTGAAATTGGTATGCGAAGGCAGCATCAGTTCAGAAATGGTTACTTGCGATTCTTCTATGTGTTTATGGATTTCAGTCATTTAATTTCTATTAAAATGAGGAGAGTTTTCTTCGGAAACATCAGTTATAAAATACTTGGTATCCCCCCAAAAGAAAAAAGTATCGTAGCGCTCTACGTATGTTAATTTTACATAACGGCCTTGATATTCTTTGAGTTTTTCAATTACGTCTGCTTCTTTATCCATTACTGAAAAAGAAAATATCTGTGCTCCGCTTATGCCTTGGCTTATTTCGCCTTCCCAAGTTTTTACAATAACACCTTTGTGGCTAAATTTAATAAGCTCGCCTGCCCGGGTTCCTTCGCTAAAAGTCACAAAATAGACAAAGGCAAAATACATAAGGTATAGAGCCAATAGGCTTCCTAAAATGATAAAGAGTATTTTTTTCATATTTATTTCCTATTGAGGAATGGGCTAATTTACATTTATTTCTTCGTCATCTGTTTCCTCAGAACGCTTTAATAATTTACTGTCAATTGTTTTACTAGCTTTAGCACCTAACTTTTTTAATTTTTCCACTCTACGAATAAGGTTTCCTTTTCCAGTTAGCTTTTTCATCGCACTTTCATAGCTGTTTTGTACCGTGCCAATTTGTTTACCTACTTTAATAAGCTCGTCCGTTAAATTTGTGAACGAGTCGTACAAAGCACCAGCTTGTTTAGCTATGTCTAATGCGTTTTGCTTTTGGCGGTCATTTTGCCATAGATTATCTACCAAACGAAGTGCTGCTAATAATGTCGCTGGGGTTACAATAATTACTTGTTTATCAAAAGCCTGTTCGTATAAATTTGGCTCGTGAGCCGAAGCAATTGCAAAAGCTGGTTCAATTGGGATAAACATAAAAACCGTATCAGGGCTTTCATCGATTAAATATTGATAATTTTTGGCGCTTAACTGTTCCACATGTCGCTTTATGGAAGCAATATGTTGTTTTAAATGTACTTGCTTTTGTTCTTCATCTTCTTCGGAAACAAAACGTTCAAAATGTGTTAAGGACACCTTACTGTCAATAATCATCTTTTTTCCATCGGGTAAATGAATCATTACATCGGTTTGCAACCGTTTTCCTTCAGTAGTGGTGTGGCTGTCCTGCACAGTATATTCTCGGTCTTTTTCGAGTCCAGATTTTTCAAGGATTCGGGTTAAGATCAATTCGCCCCAATTGCCTTGCATTTTACTATCGCCTTTAAGAGCCTTGGTGAGATTATCGGCATCCTTGCTCATTTGTTGGTTGAGCTCAGAAAGGTTTTTAATTTGCTCTTTTAATTCGCTGTGGCGACCAACGTTTTCTTTATTGGTGTCTTCTACTCGTTTTTCAAAAAACTTAATCTTTTCCTGAAGCGGGTTCAACAAAACCTCTAAACTTTCTTTATTTTGCTCTTTGAATTTTGTAGATTTTTCTTCAAGAATTTTATTGGCGAGGTTTTCAAATTCTTTGGTGAATTTTTCCTGCAGTTTTTCAACTTCAGCTTTTTGTTCCCTATTTTTTTCTTCTAAACTATCATATTCAGCGCTCGTGCGGACCAATTGATTATTTAGTGCTTCTTTTTCACTTCGTATCGTTTCCCGTTCGGCTTCAACTGTTACAATACGCTCTTGCAGTTTTTCTTCTTGATTTAATAATTGATTGATGCGTTCTTCCAGTTTTCCGGTTTCAGATTTAAGTTTTAACCGCGCAAACAGATTGCCCAAAAAGGCACCAACTAAGATACAAACAGCAGCAAGGAGTAGAAATAATAGCGTTTCGTTCATTTTATATAGAAATATACTGGGTTTAAAAAGGTACTTTCAAAGATACTTATTTCTTTTAGTAAACGTGAATTATCTTATAATGCCAAAAAAATAAAGCACCCAAATAGGGTGCTCTATAAATATATTGATTAGTCAGAAATTTTAATACCAGCCTCTTACATTGTAGATAACATTTTTGGGTTGATTTTGCGCATATACTTTCAATATGTCAGACGCTGCATTTATAGCTGTAATTTTAGTGTCTAACACTTTTAATTTATACTCCCATTTTCGATCATCCATTTGTTTAACACGTTTTTCAATTTTATTGAAAAGTGATTTAGCTTCTGAATAACAACCGGATGAAGGTTCAATAGATGCTAATATGGCTCCAGCTTCGTTGGCGGCATAAATATCTTGATTTGCATTCCAAATTGCTGTAGCTTCTGCTACTTGTAGTTTACAGTTTCTATCAATAACGTTTTGATACATATTTTTAATAGCTCTTTGTGATCTATCAAAACAAGTACTTATTGATGGTATATTTACTAGTAAATTAAGAGCTTCCTCATATCTATTTTGATTAGCTAGAGAAGTGGCTTCTTTATTTATCATTTCACAATTGGTATTGTAAAAATCAACAATTTTATTTTTCCCTTCAGAAACAAATGATTGCATTTCGTTACTGTTAGCTCGCAATTGTTTAATGGCTGCTATGTATGCTTTCGTTTCATTATTTCCTACTCCTTTTACATTAAAACTTCTACTTGAATACAATGTTCCGTTCAATCCATCACCAATATAAAGCGTAACATCTAAGTTATAAGCAATTTTGGGAGGAGCCGAAGCCACTACATCTTTACTAATTACTGAAACATTCGGCGTTATGATAAATCGTGAGTTATAACTTACGTCACTAATACCATTTTTAGTAATAATTTGACCCAATCTAGTATTTAATATTTGTTTAGCTGACGCTGGCATTGGTTCAACTTCTTCAGGAATAAAAGTTCCTAATGCTACATTATTATCTTGAGCAATTCCTAGAGTTGCTAATAATAGTAGGGATATTATAATTATATTTTTCATAATCTTTTATTTTATTTACCTCCTAATATAATAGTGGCTCTTCCTAGTCCTTTCATTACTAATTTATTCGGAATGCTATAGGGAGAACCGCTGAGATGTTTGCTTAAGTCTCTTACAAATCTTCTTGCATCAATTGCACGCCCTCTATCATTATAAAGCGGTATTCTTACTTGCTCAAACAACGCCATGTTTTCTGTTAAATCTGTGGTACTAAAACGGCCTTTTACAGTATTTGCTGCAAGCCAGTCCTCAATTATATAACCAAGTTCATCTTCACCGCCATATTCAGTTTCTAAATCACCATCCCAATCATCCCACGTTTGTATTCTTACAATAATTTCTCTCCCATTTTCAAACATATCATCAAAATGATTTTGAAGAGAAGCTGTAAAGTTGTCCATATGTGATATTACAGCTTCAGAAAGCAGTACAGGAACTTCAGCAGAAAAGGACGGGCTTCCTGTGCCAGTGGCTGTTGCTATTTGTTTATCTGTATATGAATCTAAACCTTGTAAATTAAAATTAATAGATTTTTTTGGTCCCGTTTTGTTAATTGTCCAGGTTAGTTGAATAATGATATCTGCTTTTGCTACCTTTTTAAGTGCGTCTATTGGGCTTTCATTTATGCTGCTTCCTGTTTCCTTTGATGATCGCATATTATCTTCAGCAGCATTTGACTCCATAGTTTTTATGGCAGATTCCATATTTTTTAACGGAAAATCACGATCTGCCATCATGCCGTTAATTTGGCTAATAACTTGAAGTACTTCTGGATTTTCTTGAAAAGCGCGTTTATAATCAGGAATCTTAGTTATAGATCCTTGATTATTAAACGAAAGCATGTATCCGTTTTGATTACACCAAGCATCGCTTGGAACAACCATTAATGTTGGTTTTTTTGCTTGAGAGTAGCTTAAAACTCCCGAAAACATTAAAATAATAAGAAGTGTAAATTTGTATTTCATAACTTTAAAACTTGTTTTGTTAGAAACCAGAGCTTAATGATCTGATAATGTTTTCTTTTTCAAGACGTTTTCTTAATTGGTCGGTCATGACATTAACAACCACCCCAATTTTATATTCTCGTCTACTTACCTTTAAACGATCTCCAGGAGCAATACTGCCATCTGTTGCAGTCGAAACATATTTTAAGTAATCTCCACCTTCATCAAAAAAATCATCAAAAAACGTCTTAAACTTTTCTTCTGTTTCTATATCCTTAATTAAAGGTTGCATTGGGGTACAGCCTTGTCCTCCTCCTGCATAGCCCTTAAAAATCATACCGTGTACTGCATTACGCATGGCACTTGCAATGGCGTGTTTAGGGTTTTTAGAATATGACCACACTTTCACTAATTTTGCACCTTGTTTGGCGATGCCTTCACATTCAATATCATATCGCCATATTTTAGTGTCTTTGAGGGCTTTTTGTTTTTTCCATTGTGCTTGCGAAGTAAAATTTACTGTAAGAATAAATAGCAAGCTTGTTAGTATATGCTTAGTTTTCATATATAGTTGATTTAGTTAATTTGTCTTATTAGCATACCTGCATAATACTTCTTTTTTGAACCTTTAAATGTAGTGTATTCAATTTCAGAAGGGTTTTCTTCTTCGGCCATAAAGCGGTTGTCCCAAATATGTTTTTTGTCAACTTTAATGGTTCCTACTCTTTTATATTCTGTTTTTCCTTCATCGTTTATTACTTGTTCCAATACTTCATATTTATCTCCTTTTTCCAATCCTTCCTTGAATCCTATTTTTGCTGATATAGGGTCGCCAGATAGTAAAGGTGTTTTAGTTCTAAATATTTCATAAGAACGCTGAAGTTTTGCTATAACTGCATCTGCAGCTTTTACTGTAGCAACTGAAATTAATTCGGTGTCATCTTTTTTGGTAAAAGCTGTACTTTGTAAATCTGCCCAAGCTGTCTCTGTGCCTACATATTCTAACTGAAAAATATCTGAGTCTTCAAAAGCTTTTACTTTATCTGGGTCAATACTTTCATCTTCAGTCCAATATTCATTATAAAAAATTGAAGCTACTTCATCATTCCAGACTAATTTATATAAATGTGCATCGGTTTTGATAACATACCCTTTACCCATTACACCAACTCCAATACTTGTGGCATCTGCTGCTGTACTTACAGCACTTGCTCCTGCAACAGAAGCTACTGTAGAAACAACTGATAAGAAACCACTTGCTTTTTTAGCAACTTCTTCTTTATTGGTATATTTAAAATTATTGACTACTACAAAAGTATTTTTAATAAGCTCTTCGCCCGCATCTGCTACTAAAGCTAAACCACGCTCGCTGTTTTTAGCAATTTTAATATCAATATCTGAAGCATTGTAAGAACCTCTTTCGGCAATTAAGTCCATATTAAAACCTCCATTTTCGCTTCTATTGAACCATTTCGCAACCATTGCCTTTGCAATTTGACCGGTAGTGAGATATTCGGATATTGCTTCTTTTTGAGCAATTTTCATTTCTTTTTTTGAAAGTGAATTGTCTAGAACCTTAGGAATAGTTCTATTTGTTACAATATGATCATTAAATTTATCAGGAATAGGAGAGCCAACAAATGACTCTTGAATGTTTTTTGCAAACTCTCTATTTTCATCTGCTACCATAAGGGTATATAGTGAGCTTCTTCGGTATACAGATTCAAGTTCAGGTTCTTGGGCAAAAACATTAATGGTAATAAAGCATACTAATACAAGGGTAAAATTTTTCATAAGGTGAGTGGTAATTTGGTTAAAGATCAAATTTGAGTTAGTTCAGCTTCAAAAGTATTTTAATATGAAATCTAAAAAAATACCCAATAGTGGGTATTTTTAACATTTCATTAATAATTGAATGGAGACTGAAAAAACTACTTTTTAATACTAAACCTACCAGTAGTTTTATCAAAACGAATGGTATCCTTCGGAAAAAGAACGTCAAAATGCCCCGCTTCAATTAAATTACAAGGCGTATCAAAATAACTGGCTTTGTCTGTCATAACCATCATTTTATCACTTAACTGAATTGCCAAATCAATTTCATGAGTAGAAAACAGCACTGTTTTATTGCTTTCTGAAACGAGTTTCTTCAATAACTTTAAAATATACGCACGATGGTATAAATCGAGATGGGTTGTGGGTTCATCCAATATAATGATGGGTGTGTCCTGTGCCAACGCTCTAGCAATCGCTACGCGCTGTAATTGTCCATCACTGAGCTCAAAACACTTCCTATGAGCTAATTCCTGGGTTTCGGTGGCTTGAAGCGCATTGTTTACTGCCACTTTATCTTTTTCGCTTAATGTGCCCATCCAGCTGGTGTAGGGCTGTCTTCCTAAAGAAATAAGCTCCAAAACGCTTAGGTTTTTGGATGCGGGCGGTTCGGTTAAAACAACACTTACTTCATTGGCCAGTTGTAAAGTAGAGTATTGATCTTGTAGTTTTTCATTTATATAGATTTTTCCGGAGAGCTTGTCCTGCATCCCGGCCAAGGTTCTAAGCAATGTAGATTTTCCAATACCATTGGCACCAACCAAACCAATTAATTCCCCTTGCGAAAAGGAAAAATTTATAGTATCAGAAATAATGATGTTTTCTTTTTTCCTGAAATAACCAACGGTCAAATCTTCAGCTTGTATTGTAATTTGTTTTTTTTCTGAAGTCATTAGAACAGTAATTTACGTTTTCTAACCAATAACCAGATTACCACCGGTGCGCCAATCAGCGATGTGATGGCATTAATGGGCAATGTGTATTCACTAAGAGGAAGTTGTGCAATGGTGTCGCAGACCAACATTAATAAGCTTCCACAGATTAATACCGCTGGAATTAAAACCAAGTGGTTGGAGGTTTTAAAAAACTGCCGCGCAATATGGGGAACGGCCAAGCCCACAAAAGCTATGGGGCCTGCAAAAGCCGTGATACTTCCAGCTAAAACGCTGGTAGCTATTATAATTAAAAAGGTGGTACGTTTTATATGAAGTCCCATACTCTTGGCGTAGTTTTCTCCCAAAAGCAAAGCATTTAATGACTTACTGCTTAAAAAAGCAATAAAAAGACCTAAAAATGTACAACACCCTAAAATTAAAATGCCTTCCCACGATTGATTGCCTAAACTTCCAAAACTCCAAAAAATGTATTGTTGTAGTTTTTCAGCATTACTGAAATAGGAGAGAACGGCCACCACTGCCGCAGTAACACTGCCAAACATTAAACCTATGATAAGTATTGCCATAGTGTCTTTTACTCGAAACGTAACCATTAAAACGGCCAAAAGGACTAAAAAACTACCTAATGCAGAGGCGATAACCAAACTCCATTCACTCACCAAAGCAGTACCTAAAAACCCTCCAAACGCGCCAGCTCCTAATATCAAAAGGGCAACTCCTAAACTGGCACCGCTACTCAACCCCAATACAAAAGGACCTGCTAAGGGGTTCCTGAAAAGGGTTTGCATTAATAAACCTGAAACCGCAAGTCCGCCACCCGCTAAGATTGCCGTAATGGCTTTTGGTAAACGATAGTCGATAATAATATAGTTCCAGGTTTCTTTGGAAGCATTTCCGCCAAAAATCCCTTTTACTACTTCATCAATAGGAATGGATACCGATCCTAAACTTAGGTTTACCAGAAAAGCAGCAAACAAAGAAAGACATAAGACTACAAAATAGACACGATATGTTTGAGTGGTCTGCATCCTTATTTCAATTTGCTAAAAAAATACAATTCGTGTTCTGGCAATATTTCCGGATGTAGAATTTTAATAATGTCCTTTAAAACAATATCTGGGCGGTTGGGGGCTAATTCATAATAAACTACGCCACCCGTTTCTCCCACTAAGATTGTGTTTGAGTAAATGTCATTATTTTGATAGGCTAAAAACTCACTATAAACCGAGTGGGCGTCTTTCAGTTGTTGTTTACTGGAAAACTGTCCAGGGCCAATCCAATAATCGGCATCTTTTCCTTTTTCAAGTACAGATTCCAGGTTGAGTGAAAGGCTTCCCGTTCCTTCGGTATCATTCCATAAATAGGTTCCGTTGGCGTCTTTTATAAATTGTGCGGCCCAACTGTCGCCTTTGGGCATATACCAAACATCTTTAAACATGGCACCGCTTAAAACAGTAGGGGAAACGGAAGCTGTTGCAGCTTTTTCTTTTGCTGAAATATAATTGGTTTCAATTTCTCTAAAAATACTATCGGCTTTTTGTTCTTTATTGAATAGTGCTCCAAAAAATTTAATCCACTCAGCTTTTCCTAACGGGGATTGCTCGGTCCAATCGGAGTTATAAAAAACAGGAATTCCAGTTTTCTGTATGGTTGAAACCGTTTTATTATTCCCTTCTACGGCAAAAGTTACTACCAAATCTGGGTTTAGGTCGATGAGCACTTCGGTATTGATGGATTCGTTTTTCCCCAGTTCTTGAATCTTGTCTTTATCAATTTGAGTTCTTGTTTCTTCAGAAGAAACATAAGATAGGTTTGGAAATCCGATTAGCGATTTTGTTTCGTCTAATAATTCCAACGAAGGAATATGCGTGGTTGAGGTTACCACAATGTTTTTTAAAGGGACATTTACGACTGCGTCAAATTCAACATCATTTTGTAACTTCCCCTTTTCTTCAACTAAAGCATACTTGAAAACCGTATCGCTGTCGGGCCACGGTTCTTTTAGTGTAATTATTTTATATCCGTCGTACATGTCAATACTAAAACCTTTTGCATACGTTATGTCTACTTGCTTTTTAACTTTGTTTTTAGAGGTAGTTTCAGGTTTTGTTTGAGTTGATTCTTTGTTTTCCTTACACGAAAAAAGAAAGAGTAAGGTAACGATAAGTAAGACGGATTTTTGCATATTCAAAAATAAAGGTTTTTGTTTGGGTGGTGCAACGAAAATAAAATCTTATTTTTGCACCGAATTTTGGTGAGTATTTTCAACAACGATTGAAAATTCTCTTAAAAAGGGAATTCGGTTATAATCCGAAGCTGTTCCCGCAACTGTACACCGTCTCAAAACTAATGAGATTATGAAAGCTTCACCACTGTGTTTGTTAGCACGGGAAGGTTCATACAAAGGTAAGCCAGGAGACCTGCCAACATTCAACCAAATTGTCAAACTTTCGGGATAAAGGTTTGGGAAGACATATTACATATGCTACTAAAGCATCCGTTAATTACTCTTCTTTCTTTTTCCGTTTTAATCATTTAAAATGAAAAAACATGTACTTGTGGCGTTATGCCTTGGTGCGAGCATCGTATCGCTGGCCCAGAACAAAAATCCAGAGAGACTGGACACCGTAGAATTGGACACTAAAACACCAATTGCCAGAAAAAACAGTGGAAAAACAGTTGTTACCATTTCTGAAGAAACCCTTGAAAACAATTCAGGACAATCTGTTGCCGATGTGCTGAACACCGTTTCGGGTATCGAAATTAATGGTGCTCGAAGCAATGATGGTCAAAACCTTAATTATTACGTGAGGGGAGGGAGAAACCGTCAAGTGGTCATTATGGTAGATGGCGTACAATTGAATGACCCGTCGCAAATTGCTAATGATTACGATTTGCGATTGATTCCGGCTACTTCCGTTGAAAAAATTGAAATTTTAAAAGGGGCTTCGAGCGTTTTATATGGTTCTGGAGCTGCAACTGCCGTAATTAGCATCACAACAAAAAAAGCTTCGAAAGAACCTGTCGCTGCTACAATAAGTTCCACCTTGAGCACAAATAGACCAACTGAAAGTGATAAAAACACAAGTCTTCAGTCTTTTACAAGCCACGCAAGTGTAAATGGAACTTTGAACAAGTTTTTCTATAATACGAGTTTTAGCAATCGATATACAGACGGACTCTCAGCTATTGCAGCACCTGAGGGTGAAGACTTGTTTGAAAGTGATTTTTTTAACCGATACGACGGACGTGTAAACCTAGGGTATCATATTTCAGAAAATATTACAATTAGTCAATTTTTCAGTTTTGATAAATTTAAAAGTGGCTTTGATAATTTTGACTTTACAGATGCCGAGTTCCAATCTGTTAGCGAACAATTGAAAACTGGTGGGCATTTTGAGTGGAAATATAAAAACGGAACCTATGTTTTTAACGACAGTTACACGTGGATAGAACGAGAAATAGCGTCTGGGTTTCCTTCAAAATACGACTCAAACTCGTATACTTTTGATACTTATTTAAACCACCGTTTTACCAATCAGTTGAAAGTTGTGGTAGGTTTGAATGGAAATTTCAGTAGCTTTAATTCGTTCTCAATTCCTTTTGGCGAAACTGATTTTAATCAAGATGTCGATGAAGATACTGCAAAATTTAATATTATAGATCCTTATGTGAATGCTGTATATGTTTCAGATTTCGGACTTACTGTTAATGCAGGCGCCAGGTTAAATATCCATAGTGTTTATGATACTCATTTAGTGTATAATGTAAACCCTTCGTACGCTTTCGATTTTGCAAACAACACTTTAAAAGTATTGGGCTCGTACAGCACTGCCTACATTACACCATCCTTATTTCAACTGTATGATCCACTTTACGGAAATGAAGAACTCACACCTGAAGAAAATAGAACAATTGAAGGTGGTTTGGAGTTTTCATCGGAAGAAGATTTCCGTGTGAGCGCTTTATATTTCAACAGGGAAGAAGAAAATTATGTGGATTTTGTGACCATCGACCCAGACCTTTTTATTTCGCAGTACTTGAATATTGATGAAACATTTACCACAAGTGGTGTTGAAGTTGAAGTTTATAAAAAGTTTGGTGACAAGGTAACTTTTCAAGCAAATTACACCAATACCCAAGCCGACGAACGTTTTGCATTACGTATTCCTGAGCACAAACTAAATGCTTCCATTGGTTATTCTATAAGTAAAGGTGTTTTTGTAGGGCTAGATTATCAATACGTAAGTGAACGGGACGATAACTTTTTTAACCCAGATACTTTTATGAACGAAGTTGTTAGTTTAGAAAGTTATGGACTTTTAAATTTTAAAATCAACGGGCAAGTGACCCAAAACCTAAAGCTTTTTGCAGGCGTGAGCAATATTTTTGATGAAGAATATGAAGAATTATACCGCTACCAAACCCGCGGAAGGAATATCCACACAGGGTTTACATTGAATCTTTAATCTTTAATGTTAAGCAGAGCGCCGAGTTTTTTAGTTTTAAATTCGGCGCTTTATATTTTAATTCTCAGCTAACATAATTTGATACAAAGGAGAATTAGCCTTACTTTCAGAAATTTCTTCTAAGTCAGTATTATTTGGTCGAGGTGCGTGTCTAAAACCTGGTATTATTTCATTAAGTGCAGTAGCTAAAAAAGGTTCGCTCACATCGCCTAACATGCCTAAATTGGCATAATCTTCATCTATGGCAATATCTGGAACTAACCCATTTACATAATCTGTGTTTCCTGAAGCATTAGCAGTTTTAAATACCAAAGGCAGCATGGCGTAGGTGTGGTCTGGATTTACTTGGCTACGGCTGAAACCTGGCGCTGGGGCGTCATACAATAAAAATGAAGCTTGAAATTTTCCAGTGGTGTTTTGTCCAATCTGTACTACATTTATATAAGGGTTTAATCCGTTAATAACCAACTCACTAGCTGAAGCAGTGCGTTCGGTCGTTAAAATATAGACATTCGTTAATTGTAAACTATTTATGGCAGATCCATCACTAATGCTTGCATCAAACAAACCGTTTTCGGCATATTCTTCTTGACGGTCTGGGTTCCATTGTTCGGTATAAAACAGCTCGCCGTTAAATTGTCCGGTAATCATACTGGCGAGGTCCACGGCTGTTTCCACAGCACCACCACCATTGTAGCGAAGATCTAAAACTAAATCGGTTACACCATCTTCCTGCAAAGAGGCAAACGCAGCGTTAAGATCACTGTCAAAATCCCTTGTGAATGCATTGTACATTATATAACCTATTTTTTGCCCTTGAACGTCCAATGTTTTTGCAATATAAACGGGGTTTTCTGTGTATTGTTCTTTAGTTAGGGAAGCTGTCTCGCCAGTTGAATTGACTGTGGTACCGTTAAAAGTAGCTAGGCCAATGGTGTAGGAATCTTGCGATAAAAGCGCATTAAAATTTTCTTCGGTAAGTTGCTGGCCGTCTACCGAGTTAAAAATATCACCCCGCTGCAAACCTTCTGTTTCGGCATCTGTATTTGGAAGTACATACCGAACGTAACCAAATACGTTTGTAGGGTTATTGGGATATCGCACTAGGCCAAATTCCAACCCATTGCTCTTAGAAACACCTGAAAGGGCATTTTCCAATTCTATATAATCATCCACTAAAATACTGAACTGGTCTTGAGGCACCGTTAAGAAATTAAAAAGGCTTTCAGGAGAATCATAATTGTTTAAAAAGTCGTTCAGCTCCTGTTCATTGGCAAAGGCATCATCGGCCAATTCTGGTTTGTCAGCCTTATAGAGATAGAAAAAATTAAGACCGCGATAAATAAAGTCTTGTATTTCTAAAGTAGAAGCAGAACGAGGGTTGTCATCGGTATCTTCAAAACAAGATGTTGTTAGTCCTGCGCAAAAAATTAAAAGTAAAAGTATGCTCTTTTTCAAGGTGTTGGGGTTTAAAGGTTTAGTTTCATAACCCTAAAATACTTACAATATTGCATTTTATAAAATGGGTTAGAGCCGAAAAAAGATTAATTTAAAACCCAAATATACTATAAGTTGGTCTTTTTAAGGCTAAATTATCACTTCTGAAAAAAGAATGTAACAAAAGTTAGCGTAGCTCGTCGTAATTATAGAGAGCCATAAAACAGCTTTTTACAACCACCAAGAAATGAAACAAAAAGAATTTATAGCAACCGTGCTTCCTTTTAAGGATAAACTGTACCGTCTTGCAAAACGAATTCTTGTTTCTGGAGATGAAGCCGAAGATGCCGTACAGGAAGTGTACCTGAAATTATGGAAAGGGAGAAATAAAATTTCAAACTATAAAAACCCTGAAGCTTTTGCCGTGACCATGACAAAAAATTATTGTTTGGACCGGTTAAAATCGAAGCAAGCTTCTAATTTAAAGATTGTACACAGCAATTATAAAACGTCAGAAAATGTAGAAAAGAAGATTGAAGCAAATGATGGCGTACAACTGGTCTTTAAAATAATGGAAACATTGCCAGAACAACAACGAATTATATTACAGTTGCGGGACGTAGAACAATTTGAGTTTTCAGAAATCGCAAAAATGCTAGACAGTAATGAAACCGCAGTACGCGTAAACTTATCGAGAGCCCGAAAAGCTGTAAGAGAACAATTAATAAAAACACACAATTATGGAATTAGCTAAAATAGAAAAATTACTGGACGCCTATTTTGAAGGCAACACCAGTCTTGCTGAAGAAGCTACTTTGCGAGCCTATTTTGCTCAAGATACAGTAGCGCCCCATTTAGCTATGTATCAACCAATGTTTGCTGGTTTAACAGCCGCTAAACAAGAAACATCAGCTAAAGAAGTAAAACTACCACAACAAAAACAATTGCATAAAAAATGGTGGTATGGTATAGCAGCATCTGTTGTAGTTGCTATTGGCGTTGCAGGATTTGTTTTTTCTGAACCTAAATTAACGCAAGAAGAACAAGAAGCCCTCATTGCTTTTCAAAAAACTAAGGAAGCCATGCAGCTAATGTCTAAAAACTTTAATCAAGGAGCCGAAGAGCTCACACATATTTCAACTTTTACACTAACCAAAAACAAAATTTTAAAATAACCTATAATTAAACACTTATGAAAAAGTCACTCATTTTAATCGCTTTATTGGTAGCACCTTTTCTTGCATCAGCACAAAACGCATTCGATGTATTTGAAGACCAAAAAGACGTAACCTCTTTTGTAGCCACCAAAAATATGTTCAAACTCCTTAGCAAAATGGATTTTGACTCAAACGACCCAGAAGTAAAGGAATATTTGGAGCTGGTAAATAGTTTAGACAACATTAAAATATTTACAACCGATAATATTTCAGTAGCTTCAAAAATGAACGATGCGGTTTCAAAATATGTTTCTGCTTCCTCTTCACTTTCTGAATTAATGCGGGTAAAAGATGATGGTAAAAACATTAAATTTTATTCAAAAGAAGGAAAAGATACAAATCACGTTAGCGAATTGTTGATGCATCTTACTGGAGACCTTGACGGAAAAGAACGTACCGTAATTATGAGCATTACCGGAAATATCGATCTTAAAAAAGTGTCAAAACTTACAAAAGACCTTAATGTGCCGGGTACCGAGGAACTGAAGAACATTGACAAGAAAAAACAATAATTATGACACTTACACGATATATATTAGCCTTTACATTAGCAATTCTTGCATTGTTTTCCTGTGATAATTCAGGGTCCCTACAGCAATATTTGGTAGATAAACAAGATGACGATAAATTTTTAAAAGTAGATCTGGCCACCAGTTTATTGCAAAGTGAAGACAGTGATTTTACACAAGAAGAAAAAGAAATTTTAGAAAGTGTAAAAAAAATAAACGTAGTTGCTTATCCCTTAAAAGGAGAAAACAAAACTGATTATCAAGCTGAAAAGGAAAAAGTAAACTCAATCCTTAAAGAAGAGAAATACAAAACCCTTTTAAAAATGGGGTCTAACAATCGAGGCGCAACGTTAAAGTACACAGGTGAAGAAGATGCCATAGATGAGCTAATTGTCTTTGCCAGTGATGAAGAACGCGGTTTCGCAGTATTTAGATTATTGGGCAATAATATGAGACCTGATAAAATGATAAAGCTAATGAATTCCATTGATCGTGGCGATATTGATATCAACCAATTGAGCGGAATAGGCGATATTCTAAGTATGGGAAATGATAGTACTGCTGTTAAACAGTAAAAAACAAAGTAGCTAAATTTAATAAAAAAAGCTTCAGAAAATATCTGAAGCTTTTTTATTTCAAGTTTTTGGGAAATTAAATTCCAGTATAGTTTGAAGGCGTAATAACCCGCATTTCTTCTTTAACCCCTTCGGAAACATCTAATGTTTCAATAAAATCGGCCATCGATTGTTTTGTAATGGCTTCGTTGGTTCGAGTAAGCCCTTTCAATGCTTCATAAGGGTTTGCATAACCTTCCCTCCGTAAAATGGTTTGAATGGCTTCGGCTACTACCGCCCAGTTTTTTTCAAGGTCTTCATTAAATTTGGCTTCATTCAGCAATAATTTACCCAAACCTTTTAAAGTTGACTGAAAGCCAATTAACGTATGTCCAATGGGTACACCAATATTTCGTAATACGGTACTATCGGTTAAATCACGTTGCAAGCGGCTAATAGGTAATTTAGCTGAAAGGTGTTCAAAAATTGCGTTTGCAATCCCTAAATTCCCTTCGCTATTTTCAAAGTCGATCGGGTTTACTTTATGTGGCATAGCCGAAGAACCTACTTCACCCTTCTTAATTTTCTGTTTAAAGTAATCCATTGATACGTAACTCCAAATATCACGATCCAGATCGATTAAAATGTTGTTGATACGTTTTAGGCAATCAAACAAAGCCGCCATATGGTCGTAATGCTCAATTTGCGTAGTAGGGAAGGAGTGGTGCAATCCTAATTTGGATTGTACAAAATTTTGACCAAACGCTTTCCAGTCCACATCAGGATAGGCAACTTTATGAGCATTAAAATTCCCTGTAGCACCACCAAATTTGGCTGCACTTTTAATATTGTCCAATAAATCGAACTGTTCTTCAATACGCGTAACAAACACATCAATTTCTTTTCCTAAACGGGTTGGCGAAGCTGGTTGACCGTGTGTGCGCGCTAACATTGGGACGTTTGCCCAGTCTTCAGCCAATTCTTTAAGTTTCTTTTTTACGTCCAATAACAAAGGCACGTAGACCTCGTTCATGGCTTCTTTTAAAGACAACGGAATAGCTGTATTGTTGATATCCTGAGAGGTCAAACCAAAATGGATAAACTCTTTAAATTTTTCCAATCCTAGGGCATCAAACTTTTCTTTTATAAAATATTCTACCGCTTTTACATCGTGGTTGGTTACCTTTTCGGTGTCTTTTATCTTTTGAGCGTCTTCTGTGGAAAAATTAGTGTATAATTTCCGAAGTGCCTCAAATTTTGATGTGTCAAAATCACTTAATTGCGGTAAAGGGAGTTCTACCAAAGCGATAAAATACTCGACTTCTACCTGTACTCGGTATTTAATAAGGGCTTCTTCAGAAAAGAAAGGGATAAGGTCTTTCGTTTTCGATGCATATCGACCATCTATTGGTGATATTGCTTGTAGTGCGTTGCTTGCCATGGGTTGAAATTTAAAGGTGCAAAGATACTAAATTTTAACACCTAACGGCTCGATTTTCACTTCAGTTTAAAGGTGTTTTTTCTGAAATGTAGCAATCTGCTTAATCGTGTTTTTTCCCCTAGCCTTATACCCTGCACTGCCAGTGTGAATGTTTTGTTCAATAATTTGTTTTAATTCGGGATGTATCCAATCAAACTCGGTGCCTAAATAAAATAATGCCGTCATTGCCCGCGCCTGGCACGCTATTTTTTTATCGGTTATCAACCAATCGAAACAACTTTCGATCATTGTCTTTTTATGTGTGTCGGTAAAATGTAAGCGTATTTCTTCTTCCTCCTTTTTATAATATGAAATGGTAATCATTTCGCAAATATGTGCCAAAGGTCGGAGCGTTTGGTCACGGGTTATGATAGGTAGTTTTTCAAAAAAGAAATCTAAATGGGTAAATAAAAGTTCTGGTTGTTCTAAATACACGAACTCCAATACCCAAGCGGCTTTATACGATAAATCATCTTTTGATGTAAGACAGTAGGTAAGTAGTTCGCCAAAAGTCTCGGGATGTGCAATCACCCAATGTGCAGCATCTAACCTATTTTTTCGGTATGCTTTTGTGTAGGATAGCTGCTGTAATAATTCAGAATTATTCATTAAACGGTTAGTTTTTCAATCGCGGCAATTACTTTAGGAACACCCTTAGACGCCTTTTCGGCAAACACTGAAATCTGTTCCGAAGACTGTATCGAGGGATTAGGATCTACAAAATAAATGGGAACATTATCAGCAGCATACTGTATTAGTGCTGCAGCAGGATATACTTGCATTGAAGTGCCAATAACGATTAAAACATCGGCTTCGATAACGTAGTTGGTTGCGTAGTTCATCATCGGGACCATTTCGCCAAACCAAACTACGTGAGGGCGTAATTGATGGTTTTCATCGCAACAATCGCCAAGGTTGAGGTCTTTTTTCCAGTCTAAAATCGTGTTTTCATTACCTGTGCTGCGTACTTTTAGCAATTCGCCATGCAAGTGAACAACGTTTGTACTTCCTGCCCGTTCGTGTAGGTCATCTACATTTTGGGTGATGATGGTTACGTCGTGATTTTGTTCTAATTCAACCAAAGCCTTGTGGGCTGCATTGGGCTGAACTTCCAGTAATTGTTTGCGCCGTTTGTTATAAAAGTCCAATACCAATTCGGGGTCTTTGGCAAAGCCTTCAGGAGAGGCTACTTCCATAATATCGTGATTTTCCCAAAGGCCATTGCTATCTCTAAACGTATTAATGCCACTTTCTGCACTCATTCCGGCGCCCGTTAAAACTACAATATTCATTGATCTATTTTTTTATATCTTCGTTTTTTTAAAAATACTTATTTCTATTGGATTCCCAACTTTTAAAATATTTACAAAACCATATTACCGATAGGCGCCAAGAACTTTTTAAAGAAGTTTTGGCCAGACGAACCCGTCATTTTACTGTCGTGACCGAAGATGTTTATCAATTGCATAATACCAGTGCCGTGATGCGTACCTGCGATGTTTTTGGTATTCAAGATCTGCACGTAGTAGAAGAAAAACTAGGCAAACGTGTGGATAGGGAAATTGCAATGGGTGCTCAAAAGTGGGTGAGTTTAAACCGTTACGATTCAATAGAAACCTGTATGGATACACTGAAGCAGCAAGATTATCAGCTTATCGCCACCACGCCACATAACGAATCTACCCTATTGCACGAATTTGATGTAACCAAAAAAAGCGCTTTTTTCTTCGGAAAAGAACGAGAAGGGCTAAGCGATACGGTTTTAAATAATGCTGATGGATATTTGAAAATTCCAATGTACGGTTTTACCGAAAGCCTAAATATTTCAGTTTCCGCAGCTATTATTTTACAAGATGTAGTGACAAGGTTAAAACAAAGTGATATTGATTGGAAACTTTCCGAAGAAGAGAAACACGAAATAGAGTTGATGTGGACAAAGAACACGTTAAAGAGTTCCGAAAAAATAATAAAGCGATATCACGAGCAAAAAAAATTGTAAATTAGAGTCTTGCAATAGTATTAACCTAACAATTACATTATGAAACATAATATTTTCGCGTGGGTTGAAATACCAGTAAATAATATGGAGCGTGCCATTAAATTTTATGAAAAAGTACTCAATGTAACCATAAAACCGGTAGATTTTGGTGGACTTAAAATGGGCTGGTTTCCTTTTGTTGAAGATGCTCCCGGCGCTACAGGTACATTGATAGAGCAGGAAAGTTATATTCCAAGCCAAGAAGGGCCGTTGGTTTATTTTTATAGTGAAGATGTTAAGCTTGAACTTGATAGAGTAGAAGATGCTGGTGGAAAAATTTATCAAGAAAAGACCGAGATTTCTCCAGAGCATGGTTATATGGCTGCTTTTATAGATTGCGAGGGAAATAGGGTAGCTTTGCATTCACAAAAATAACCGCTTTCTTTTCAGAAATTTTTAAAAAACAAATAATGAAATTAGTCTTTGCCACGCACAATAAAAATAAACTGAAAGAAGTAAAGGCCTTGCTTCCGCATCATTTTGAAATATTAAGCCTTACCGATATTGGTTGCAATGAAGAAATTCCTGAAACGGCCGATACCATTGAAGGCAATGCCATTTTAAAAGCTAATTATGTGCGCGACAATTACGATCTTAGCTGTTTTGCAGATGATACTGGATTGGAAGTAGCTTCGTTAGATGGTGAACCCGGTGTGTATAGTGCTCGCTACGCAGGTGAGGATAAAAGTTCAGAAGCTAATATTGAAAAGCTTTTGAAAAATCTAGACGGAAAGAAAGACCGATCTGCTAGGTTTAAAACAGCAATTGCCCTGACATTGAACAATTCTGAAGTATTATTTCTGGGCATCTGTGAAGGTGAAATTACAGCTGAAAAAAGAGGCGAAGGTGGTTTTGGTTACGACCCAATATTCAAACCAAATGGTTTTGATGAGACTTTTGCCGAGATGAAGTTAACCCAAAAAAGTGAAATTGGTCATAGGGGTAAAGCCATGCGCCAACTTATAGAATATCTTCGGGAATAAAATTTTAGTGTTATTTTATTAATACATTTAAAGGGACTCGAGCTCCTAAATAATAGTGAAACCTATGCTGCTCATCGACTATATCAATAGCACCAAAAAGTGCTCCACCATCTATGGTTAATACATTTTTAATTCGGTAGTTTAATGCTAATTTCAATAAAATATCTACTGAGCTATAATCTTTACCCTCTACATCTTTAATATCTTCAAAATCCGGTTTATTTAATAGAAAACCAGCTCCCAACCCCGCGTTTATAAATAAGTTTGAATTGAACATTTCAGCTGCAACACTTGGTATTAAATTTATACTGTTGAATTTATTATTTCCATAATTAGGGGAAGAAGTAGTCACATAAAATAACTCTGCTATGTATGCAAACGTGTTTTCGGTGTAATAAGCCGCATAGCCTCCAAAAGCAATGTTGCTATCGGCTTCTGTTACTTTTGTACCTTCGGATATTCCATAATCTGAGATTATAATTTCATCCTCATCGTCAAACTGAAAGGCAGTCCGGTGATATTGTACAGACGGACCAAACTCAAACGTTTGGGATAAAAGTGGTGAAGAAACAATAAGGCATAGAAGTAGTAACGTGATTTTTTTCATAATATAGGTTAAGTTAGTTGATAATGGGAGCATAAATATATAGATATAAATATTAACTAGGTTTTAAACAAATATCCATTTTATTAACTTATCTTTGCCGCTTCAAAAAAAGTCCTCAGGGTGAGGGTTTTGTGTTAGAGTGAAGCCCAAGGTTTAATAGTCGTTTGCTTCCAACCAACACGCAAACATTTTAAACCATTATATGGCTACATTTACAGAATTAGGCCTTGAAGAAAACTTACTTCAGGCAATTACTGATATGGGTTTTGAAACCCCATCAGAAGTACAAGAAAAAACAATCCCAATCTTACTTGAAAGAGAAACCGATATTGTTTCTTTGGCACAGACCGGAACCGGTAAAACGGCTGCATTTGGGTTTCCAATGCTGCAAAAAATACAAATTGAAAGCCGTACTACGCAAGGGCTTATTCTTTCGCCAACACGCGAGTTATGTTTACAAATAACCAAAGAGCTGGAAAGCTACGGAAAACATAAAAAAGGCCTTAACGTGGTTGCCGTTTACGGCGGAGCAAGCATTACAGATCAAGCACGCCAAATTAAAAAAGGTGCTCAAATTATCGTTGCTACGCCTGGTAGAATGAAAGATATGATAGGCCGAGGGATGATCGATATTTCAAAAATTGAATATTGTGTGCTAGATGAAGCAGATGAAATGCTCAACATGGGCTTTTATGAAGATATCACTGAGATATTATCGCATTCACCAAAAGATAAAAGTACGTGGCTTTTTAGCGCAACGATGCCAAAAGACGTAGCAAAAATTGCCAAAAAGTTTATGCACAGCCCGGTTGAGATAACCGTTGGAAGCAAAAACGTTGGTACCGAAAGTGTATCACACGAATATTATTTGGTAAATGCAAGGGATCGATATTTAGCCTTAAAACGTTTGGCAGATGCCAATCCGGATATCTTTTCAGTGGTTTTTTGCCGTACTAAACGTGATACTCAAAAAGTAGCTGAAAAATTAATTGAAGATGGTTACAATGCAGCTGCAATACACGGAGATTTGAGTCAGAATCAACGTGACTTGGTAATGAAATCCTTTAGAACACGCCAAATACAAATGTTGGTAGCGACAGATGTTGCTGCACGTGGTATTGATGTGGATGATATTACGCACGTAATCAACTATCAATTGCCAGACGAAATAGAAACCTATACTCACCGTAGCGGCCGTACGGGTCGTGCTGGTAAGAGTGGTGTTTCTATGGTAATTGTTTCTAAAAGTGAGCTTAGAAAGATTAAGAGCATAGAAAAAATCATTCAGAGAAACTTTACTAAAAAAGAAGTTCCAAGCGGGATGGAAATTTGTGAAACACAATTGTTCCATTTGGCTAACAGTATAAAAAACACAGAAGTAAATCACGAGATAGACCCTTATCTTCCAAATATCAATGAAGTGTTGGAAGGTTTCAGTAAAGAAGAATTAATTAAAAAAGTCTTTTCAGTAGAGTTTACCCGTTTCTACAATTATTACAAAAACGAGAAAGACTTAAACTCTGCTGTTGGTGATACTTCGGTAGGGAACAGCGAAGACAGTGTACGTTATTTCATTAACATTGGTGGTCGTGATGATTTTAACTGGATGAGCCTGAAAGACTTCTTAAAAGATTTACTTAACCTAGGTCAGGACGATGTATTCCGCGTTGATGTAAAAGATTCATTCTCTTTTTTCAATACGGATAAAAAGCATCAGGATTTAGTGATGAATATATTTAACGATTTCAAATTAGATGGTCGTAATATTTCAGTAGAAATAAGTAAGGACGGACGGAAAAAAGGCGGTGGACGCAGCGGCGGAAAAGGTGGCCGTGGAAAAGGAAAACGAAGCGGAAAAAGCTTTGATGGCGGCGGATCTAAATTTAAAGGAAAAAGCCGTAGAAGAAGTGAACGTCCTTCAGGAAAAGGTACAGGTGGAAAACGTAGGAGACGCAATTAAAAAAATAAATTAGCCTACTTTTGAAACTTTGGCATAGATTTATCGTCTATCTTATGTAAATTTACCCCAATTAGTTATGAAAAAGCACATTATACTTTTACTATTTTGTTTGCTCACAACTTTTGTGTTTTCGCAAGAAAGTACGCCAATTAAGGGAAAGGTGCTCAGCAGTGCAACCGATGAACCTTTAGAAAATGTGAACATCGTTAACTTAAATGAAGTTATTGGTACAACTACTGATGTTGAAGGTGACTTTTCAATCCGTGCCAAGGTGAACGATACGTTATATTTTAGTTATTTGGGGTACAAATCCATCAGGGTTCGGGTAACAAATGACTGGTTGAAATTTGGTGATATTAAAGTAAAAATGACTGAACTGGGCATTGCACTTGAAGAAGTTGTTGTAAAACCAGTACAACTTACCGGTTATGTAGAGGTAGATGCTAAAATTATTCCTATTTACGATAATTATCGATACCGTATATCTGGGTTAAGTTCAGGTTATGAAGGAGGTAGCAAACAACCGGGCGCGGTTACCAAAGTGCTGAGCGCAATTTTTAATCCGGCAGATTTTCTCTACAATGTCTTCGGAAAACGGCCCAAACAGATGCGGAAACTTCGTAAAATGAAACAAGACGATGAAATTCGTAATCTGTTGGCAAGTAAGTACGACAGGGAAACGTTAATGGCTGTACTGCAATTAGAACGGGTTGATATTGATGAAATATTAAACAATTGTAACTATTCTGAAAGTTTTATAAAAACAGCCAACGACCTTCAAATATTGGATGCCATTAGTGAATGTTATGAAGAATACCGAGTGCTAAACCGTGAAAAAGGTTGATTTAGCAACTTGTTATGAAAATTCTGAAATAAGTTTATTTATCTTGAAGTTTTTCAGAAACATAATATTCCATGAAACAAATAGTAGCAGACCAAAAGGCCTTTTTTAATACCCATACCACAAAAAACATTGATTTTAGGATTAAACAGCTTTACACCTTGCAGGCTGTTTTAAAAGAAAATGAAGCATTGTTGAATGAAGCAATTTACGCAGACTTCAAAAAATCTGAATTTGACACCTATGTAAGCGAGTTGGCTTTATTATACAACGATATAAAAGAGGCTAAACGAAATATTAAAAAATGGTCTCGCAAAAAACGAGTTTCTACTAATTTACTAAATTTTCCTGCTAGTAGTTACATAGTTCCAGAACCTTTAGGGGTTTGTTTAGTAATAGGTGCTTGGAACTATCCTTATCAACTTTCTTTTGCTCCAGTTGTGGCAGCTTTAGCCGCTGGAAATACTGTGATTTTAAAACCTAGTGAGCTACCTTCTAAAACAAGTGAAGTTATGGCAAATTTGGTAAATGATAATTTTGATCCACAAGTGTTTAAGGTAATCGAAGGCGGCGTTCCTGAAACAACAGAACTTTTAAAACAAGATTTTGATAAAATTTTCTTCACCGGAAGCACCAAAGTAGGGAAGATTGTTTACAAAGCTGCTGCGGAAAATCTGACCCCCGTAACTTTGGAAATGGGTGGTAAAAGTCCGGCATTTGTTACAGAGGATAATAACCTTAAAATGACCGTAAAGCGTATGATGTGGGCTAAGTTTTTAAATGCGGGCCAAACGTGCATTGCACCAGACTATGTAATGGTTCATGAAAAGGTAAAAGAAGAGTTTTTAGAATTGGCAAAAAATGAAATTGAAGAAGAACATTTTAAGTTTGAGAACCATAACTACGTCCAGATTATTAATGACGATAATTTTGACCGGTTAGCCGCAATGATAAAACCAGAGCAAGTTTATTTTGGTGGAAATACAGATAAAGAAAAGCGATATATCCAGCCTACAATTCTTCAAAATGTTTCTTTTAAGGACCCAGTAATGCAAGAAGAAATATTTGGTCCTATTTTACCGGTATTAAGCTATTCTAATTTAGAAGAAGCAATCTCCGAGGTACGAAAATTTCCGAAGCCATTATCTTGTTATGTTTTTACCAACAATAAAAAAACGAAACGAAAAATATTGAATGAAATTTCATTTGGAGGCGGAGCGATAAATGATGCGGTGATGCATATTTCAAACCCTAACTTACCTTTTGGAGGTGTTGGACAAAGTGGAATTGGCAATTACCACGGTAAAGCAGGTTTCGATTGTTTTACACACTACAAAAGTATTCTAGATAAACCTACTTGGTTAGAGTTGCCCATTAAATATTCTCCACATACTAAAAGAAAACTAAAATGGATTAAGCGAATCATGCGTTTTCAGTAATCTTTTTAACTCTCGATCAATACGCTCATAATAAGGATTCAATTTAAGTAGTTTTTAAAAAAAGGTTCTTATTTTTATATCTTACTAACTAAAAATTCTATTATGAGTCAAAAAGACAACTCAATTTCCTTACAAACTGCTCAAGACTGGACCAGTGAATGGCGTTCGGTAGAATCTACTTATAATAAACACAATGAATGTAATGGGTTTTTAATTCCTGCGGACGATCTACAGGCGGTTTTAAATGAAATGAAAAATCAAAGTAGAGGTGAAAAAAAAGTACGTGCATATCTTGGAGTAGACCCATCAACTAATAAAGAGAAATTAATTATTGTCGCTACACAACCTGAAAATCAAAATGACGGAAGTATTATTTATCGCGATATGATAGATGGATATAATGGGTTGCAAACGGGAGGTAAGTTGTATGATTTTACATTACCAGACCCTCCAGCTTCCGATCCTTCAAGTCCTTTGAATAATTAATATTGAAGGAGCTATTTCTTTTTTTAGGAAAAGCAGGTGTTTTTGCCGTTGTAGCAAATACTATCTTATTTTTTAAAAGCTTTACTTGGAACAGTAGAGCTTTTAAAATTTTCACTTATTATTTGTTATCTATATCAGTTATTCAAGTGACGACATATGTGTTATCTGAATTAACTGACTATAATTTATATATGTCTAATGTGTATATTATAGTTCAATTTATACTACTCACTTTATTTTACCGGAAGCTGCTGAAATTTAAAGCTCTTTTATATATAGGCATTTTAGTACTCTTTTTTTTAGGTTTTCAATATATACGCGAACCTTCTCTTTTTTTACGTTATAATTCTATAGGTATAGCCCTTACACAAGGACTCATATTTTTTTATTCCTTATTGTATTTTTATTCATCATTGACAAAAAAAGAAACGGAGTTCTTATTGATTAATCTTGGTGTTTTTTTATATATGATAAGCAGTACCTTAATATTAGCATCTGGGAACTTAGTTTTTAATTTCGATTTAATTTCAAAGGAGGATTATCTTTTACTACTCACCTTAAATAATGCTTTCTACATTATTTTTCAATTATTGGTATTTGCTGAATGGTTTAAAAACTTTAGAAAAAAACCTTTACCTGAAGAGAATTAATGGAAAACCTGTTTGACTATCTAAGTAGTTTTGCCATTATATTCTGTGTTGTAAATGTGTTGCTTTATCTTTTTAGATTTAAAGGAAATAATAGGGCATTTAAAATATTCTCAGTTTATTTAGTTGTTATTGCTGTAATTCAGTTAAATGCATCGTTTCTTAAGTATATAGTTCCCATTACAAACAACCTGTTTTTATTTCACTTTTATTACATACTCCAGTTTATTTTTCTCACCTTATTTTATAAGGAACTACTCAATAAAAAATGGATGTATGCTGTTTTAGTTGTGGTATTATGTATTGTCACTTTTCAGTTTATACAGACGCCTACCATGTTTTTTAGGTACAATCCACTTGGTGTAACAATTACACAAGGGTGCATTGTTACCTATTCAGTTATTTATTTTTATAAATTTTTACACGTTACAAATGAGTATCTTATAATTAACATTGGCTTATTCTTTTATCTACTATCAAGTATTTTAATTTTTGCTTCTGGTAACTTGGTCTTCAATATGAACCTTATTACTGAATACGGCTACCAATTGTTATTGAACACAAATAATGTTCTGTATCTTGGACTTCAATTTCTTATCTTCGTGGCATGGTGGAAGAATTACTCCAAGGAGAAAACCAAATAATAAACATTATACTCATTGCCATTGCACTTTTAATAGTGATGGCTTTTGCAATTATTTTCTTTTTTTATTTTTCTAGAAAACGGATTATTAAAAGCGAATTGGAAAAAGCCAATTTAAAAATTGCCAATCAAAAAAATGTTCTACAGGCAACAATTATTACACAAGAGGAAGAACGAAAGCGCATAGCCCAAGATTTACACGACGCGATTAGCTCAAAACTGAACATTGTTTCACTTAACGCCAATATGCTTTCGATAAAAGATATTTCTTCTGAAGAAACCAACAAAATAGCCAATAGCATTTTGAAAGTGACAGGAAACGTTTTGGAAAGCTCTCGGAAAATAGCACACGATTTGCTGCCACCTACATTGGATAAATTCGGACTTGAGGCTGCTCTAGAAGAATTATGCGAAGAAGTTGCCGATACAAATACGTTTGAAGTAGATTGCAACATAGATTATCCAGAACATTTTCTTACTAAAGATGAAGAGCTGCATGTGTTTCGTATTGTTCAAGAACTTTTCAATAACTCCATAAAGTATTCTGAAGCAACAAAGCTACGTTTACATTCTGAAAACAGGGAAAACGGTTTGTCTTTTCACTATGTTGACAACGGAAAGGGGTTTGATGTTTCAACCGCCAAAAAAGCAAAAGGGTTGGGAATGAGTGGCATTGAAAACCGCGTAGCAATTTTAAATGGAATTCATAAAATAACCTCTTCTCCTGGCAAAGGAATTTCTGTAACTTTAACCCTAAATCCCAGCAACAATGAAAATTAACGTGGTAATAGCAGACGATGAAGAACTTTTTAGAGTAGGGATGGTGCATATTCTCTCACGTGATCCGGCTATAGAAGTTATATATCAAGCCAGTAACGGTAGTGAATTATTAGAATATCTTGCAAGTTCTGAACAATTACCCGATATAATTATTACAGACATAAAAATGCCCGAATTAAATGGCGTAGAAGCTACAAAGGCAATTAGGCAAGCGTACGGTGAGATAGGCATTATTGCTCTTACCACATATAATACAAAGCCCTTTATTAGAAATATGATCGATGTTGGAGCTAGTGCTTATTTAGTGAAAAATTCCCCACCTGAAAAAGTATTGCATACCATTAAACAGGTTTTTTATAATGGTTTTTATTATGATAAGCATGTAATGGAAGTAGTTAACAACAAAAAAGGTGGAAGTAAATATACTGACAAAACTGTTTTTGATGATGATTTTCTAACCGAAAGGGAAACAGAGGTTTTAGAATTGATATGTAAGCAATACAAAACTGCAGAAATCGCACAAAAATTATTTATAAGTCCAAGAACAGTTGAAGTGCACCGAAAAAACCTATTGGAAAAAACCGATGTAAAAAATGTAGCAGGTCTTGTTATCTTTGCAATTAAAAATGAATTGGTGCCTCCCATTATTATTGAATAGGTCCTTTTAGCTTATCTAGTAAGAAATGCTACAAACAGTTACACATTATTCGCTTCATTTCTTAGCCCCTGGTTTATTGGCATATGTATTTTTTAGAAACAATTGGAAAAAAGCTTGGCTTATTATGATCGCTACGATGGTCGTCGATATTGATCATTTATTGGCAGACCCAATTTTTTCTCCCGGAAGATGTAGTATTGGTTTTCATCCATTACATTCATATTATGCCATTGGTGTATATTTGGTACTTTTGTTTTTTAAACAAACAAGAATTATAGCAGTAGGATTGGTGTTTCACATGCTAACGGACTATATAGATTGTTGGTGGATGAAGTAGTACAATCTCTTCTAAAAAAGATATGAATAAAAATTACTATCTTTCCTTTTTATTCAACTCCCTCGTTTAAATTCTGAAAAAATATGCTTACAAAAGTTTATGGGAGCGCTGTTTTTGGCGTAGAGGCCACTACGATTACAGTTGAAGTAAATACAGATATTGGTGTTGGCTACCATTTAGTGGGCTTGCCAGATAATGCCATTAAAGAAAGCAATTACCGTATTGCTGCAGCCTTACAGAACAATGGTTTTAAGATACCCGGGAAAAAAATAACCCTCAACATGGCACCAGCCGATCTTAGAAAAGAAGGTTCAGCTTACGATCTTACTCTGGCTATCGGAATTTTGGTTTCAACCGGGCAAATAAAAGAGCAAAATCCACTTTCAGAATACATCATTATGGGAGAGCTTTCCCTAGATGGAAGTTTGCAACCCATTCGCGGTGCTTTACCTATAGCCATAAAAGCTAAAGAAGAAGGATTTAAAGGTTTTATTCTTCCCACCCAAAATGCAAAAGAGGCTGCAATTGTAGATGGTTTGGAGGTTTATGGTGTAAATACTATTGAAGAAGTAATTAACTTTTTTAATGCTGAAATACCATTGAAGCAAACTGTCGTGGATATGGAGGCCGAATTCTACGAGCATCTTGAAAACCCCGAATTCGATTTTAGTGATGTTAAGGGGCAAGAATCAATAAAACGCTGTATGGAAATAGCCGCTGCCGGAGGTCACAATATTATATTAATTGGTCCACCAGGTTCTGGAAAAACCATGTTGGCAAAACGATTGCCCAGTATTTTACCGCCACTAAGTTTAAACGAAGCGTTGGAAACTACAAAAATTCACAGTGTGGCAGGTCGCACAAAAGAAAAAGGCGGGATCATGACAGCGAGACCTTTTCGAAACCCACATCATACAATTAGCGACGTCGCCTTAGTTGGCGGGGGGCAATACCCACAACCAGGAGAAATTTCATTAGCACATAATGGCGTATTGTTTTTAGATGAATTACCAGAATTTAAACGCAGCGTACTAGAAGTAATGCGGCAACCATTGGAAGATCGCGATGTCACCATTTCACGAGCTCGATTTACGGTAACCTACCCGTCTAGTTTTATGTTGGTGGCAAGTATGAACCCCAGTCCTAGCGGTTATTTCAACGATCCCGATGCGCCAGTAACTTCATCACCGGCCGAAATGCAACGCTATTTAAGTAAAATATCAGGCCCTTTATTAGATAGAATCGATATTCACATTGAAGTAACGCCCGTACCGTTTGATAAATTGAGTGAAGAAAGGAAAGGCGAATCGAGCGTTGTCATACGGGAACGCGTCACAAACGCCAGAAAACTACAAACGCACCGTTTCACTGAGTTTGAAAATATCCACTACAATGCGCAAATGGGCGTCAAGCAAATACGGAAGTTCTGTAAGTTGGATGAGGCTTCTCTACAGTTATTAAAAACAGCAATGGAACGATTAAATCTTTCAGCTCGGGCTTACGATCGTATTTTAAAGGTATCCAGAACGATTGCCGATCTTGATAATTCAGAAAACATTACTGGCAATCATATTTCCGAAGCTATTCAATATCGAAGTTTGGATCGGGATGGATGGTTTGGTTGATAAAAAGCTGACCTTTTTGTCATTAAGTATTTATGCTTTCTTTTTGATTCTAACATCTAGAATAATAGGGTAATGGCGAATCTTTTTTAACAATTTATTAAGATTTTGGCTAAACTGCAATTGTATCTTTAACGCTTCATTAAACCAAAAAAATATGTTTTTAAAAAATTCTCTTAAAACCTCATTAGTGGCTCTATTGCTGCTAACTTTTGTTTTTACTTCCTGTAAAAATGAAAAAACAGAAACCAAAGAAGAAAGTGCTTCTCTTTCTGTCGATTTTGAAAAGTACGAACTGGAAAACGGTCTAGATGTTGTATTGCACCAAGATAAAAGTGACCCAATAGTTTCGGTTGCCATTCAATATGGCGTAGGCTCTAACCGTGAAAAAACTGGACGGACTGGTTTTGCTCACTTATTTGAGCATATGTTGTTTCAGGAATCTGAAAATGTTGCACAGGATCAGTTCTTTAAAAAAATACAAGATGCTGGGGGTACATTAAATGGCGGTACCTGGAAAGATGGAACCATCTATTACGAAGTAGTGCCTAAAAACGCTATGGAAATGGTAATGTGGTTAGAAAGTGACCGAATGGGATACCTTATCAACACGGTAACCGAGTCTGCTTTTTACAATCAACAAGAAGTGGTCCAAAACGAAAAAAGACAGCGTGTAGATAACAATCCTTATGGACACACAGGTTGGGTAATCGACAAAAATATCTATCCGGAAGGACACCCGTACAATTGGCAAGTTATTGGAGAATTGAAAGATCTTCAAAATGCTACCGTAGAAGATGTTCGTGAGTTTTACGATCGTTTCTACGGACCTAATAACGCTACATTGGTATTAGCTGGAGATTTTGAAAAAGCGGAAGCTAAACAATTGATCGAAAAATATTTTGGCGAAATTAAAAAGCGTCAAGAAGTTGAAAAAATGGAACCAAAACCAGTTACCATTGCTGAAACAAAACGTCTTTATCACGAAGATAATTTCGCAAATGCACCACAATTAAATATGGTGTGGCCAACAGTACAGCATTACACTGAAGATGCTTACGCGTTAGATTTTTTAGCTGAAATCTTATCAGATGGAAAAAAAGCACCTTTATATAAAGTGCTGGTAAAAGAAAAAGATCTGACATCCAGAACTACCGCTTACAATAATTCACAGGAATTGGCTGGAGAATTTCATATAATTATTACAGCTAACAACGGTGTAGATTTAGATGATGTAGAAGCTGGAATTAACGAAGCAATGACCCTTTTTGAAACAGAAGGAGTAACCGATCGTGATATTGAGCGAATTAAAGCTGGATTGGAAACCGATTTTTATAACGGCATTAGCAGTGTTTTAGGAAAATCGTTCCAATTGGCACGTTACAATACCTTTACTGGTAATCCTGGTTTTATTGAAGATGATATTGAAAACATCAAAAAAGTTACCAAGGAAGATGTGATGCGTGTATATAACGAGTACATAAAGGATAAGCCTTTTGTGCTAACGAGCTTCGTACCAAAAGGACAAATGGAGTTAATTGCTGAAAATTCTGAAAAAGCGCCAGTTGTAGAAGAAGAAATTAAGGAGAATGTAGAGAAGAAGGTTGAAGATTCAAACGAAGAAATTGCTAAAACACCTTCAAACTTTGATCGTTCGGTGCAGCCTGAGCAAGGCCCTGCACCTGCGTTGAGCATTCCGGAAACTTGGACTGCTGAATTGGAAAACGGACTTGAAGTGTACGGAATTGAGCAGAACGAAATCCCAACCGTTAACTTCAGTTTAGTGATTGAAGGTGGCCACTTAATGGATGATAAAGATAAAAATGGTGTCGCAAATTTAATGACCGACATTATGATGGAAGGAACCCAAAATAAAACTCCAGAAGAGCTTGAAGAAGCAATCGATCTGTTGGGGGCTTCTATTAATATGTACACAACAAATGAATCTATTGTAATACGTGGAAATACCTTAACGCGTAACTTTGATAAAACAATGGATTTGGTTGAAGAAATTTTATTGGAACCACGTTGGGACGAAGAAGAATTAGGTCGTATTAAAACCAAAACCATTAATGAAATAAAACGTAATGCAGCGAATCCTAATCGAGTAGCTAATAACGTTTATGACAAATTATTGTATGGAGAAGATCACATTTTCAGTCTTCCAACTAGCGGAACAGAAGAATCTGTAGAAGCAATACAAATGGCAGATTTAAAATCATTCTATACCAACAATTTTTCACCATCAATTAGTACCTTCCACGTAGTAGGTAAAATAGATAAAGACGAAACTTTAAAGCAATTAAATAGCTTAGAAGAGCGTTGGGCAGCCAAGGAAGTTACCATTCCAGAATACCCAATGCCAGAGGAACGTGATAAAGCTTCCTTATATTTTGTAGATATACCAAAAGCTAAGCAATCGGTTATCAATATTGGTTATATCGCTTTGCCACGTACCGATGAAGATTTCTATCCTGCTGAGGTGATGAACTATAAGTTAGGTGGTTCTTTCAGCGGAAATGTAAACCTTATTCTTCGTGAAGAAAAAGGATACACATACGGAGCGCGTACCGGTTTTAGCGGAAGCAAAATACCAGGAACATTTACGGCTTCATCAAGTGTTAGAACTAATACTACAGGAGAATCTGTACAGATATTCAAAGATCAAATTGCTAAGTACAAAGAAGGAGTCAGCAAAGAAGACCTAGATTTCACTAAAAATGCAATGATAAAATCGAATGCACGTCGTTTTGAAACGCAGTTCTCTTTATTGGGTATGCTTCAAGAAATGAGCAGTTACGATCTTCCTGCAAACTATATTGAAAAAGAAGAGTCTATTGTTAAAAATATGACACTTGAGCAACATAAAGAATTAGCAAACAAATACCTAGATGAGTCTAAAATGGCTTATTTGGTTGTTGGTGATGCTGAAACACAGTTCGCTCAATTTAAAGATATGGATTTTGATGAAGTAAAATTGATCAACAAAGAAGGTGAAGAAGTAAAACTGGAAGACGTTAAAATGTAATTCAGAATTCACTTAAACATAAAAGGGATGCCAATCGGTATCCCTTTTTTTGTTTCTGAAACTTAAATGGAAACTATATTTAATATCTTTAAGATTTTAATAGAAATTGTTTCTGAAATATCCTGCTATGAAAAATATCCTTTCCTTGCTCTTTTTGCTTTCCATACTTGTAAGCTGTAATTCTTCTAAAGAAGAGAAGAAAGTTGAAACTAAAGAAAAAACACAAACTGAAATGGCAGTTAAGCAATATGAAGCACCCGTATTTTCGATAGAAGAAGCCAATAAATTAATAGAACTTCCTTTGCATTGTGTAGAGACCGAATATCCTAATAAATTAGGACAAACGATAGGTAGTGACGAAGATTTACAATCACCAGAAGCGTTGCACCCAATATTTTATGGGTGTTTTGACTGGCACAGTGCCGTTCATGGCTATTGGTCTATGGTTACATTGGTAAAACAGTTTCCAGATATGGAAAAGGCAGATAAGGTTAAAGAGATACTTCAGAAAAACATCACACCTAAAAACGTTTCAAAAGAATTAGAGTATTTTCAAAAAGACATCAACAAAAGCTACGAACGCACCTACGGCTGGGCGTGGTTGTTAAAACTTTCCGAAGCATTGTACACCTGGGAAGATCCCATGGGAAAACGATTGGCAGAAAACCTACAACCGTTAGTAGATGATATTGTTTCAAAATATGAAGAGTTTTTACCCAAATTAGTGTATCCCATACGGGTGGGTGAACATACCAACACAGCATTTGGGTTGACCTTTGCGTGGGACTATGCAAACACGACTAACAATACTGAGCTGAAAAACTTAATTGAACAACGAACCAAAGAATTTTACTTAAAAGATGAAAACTGCCCGATTACTTGGGAACCCAGCGGATACGATTTTTTATCACCTTGTTTAGAAGAGGTGGATATTATGCGTCGCGTACTTCCCAAAAAAGAATTTACAGATTGGCTGGATTCTTTTTTACCAGCTTTAGAGAATAAAAATTACCAACTTGAACCTGGTAAAGTAGGCGATAGGAGTGATGGGAAGTTGGTTCATTTGGATGGGCTTAATTTTAGCCGAGCTTGGGTGTTGTATGGTTTGGCAAATCAATATCCTGAATATGACCATCTAAAAAATGTAGCAAATCAACATATTTCATATTCATATCCCAATTTGGTAGGTGACACCTACGAAGGCGGCCATTGGTTGGCGAGTTTTGCTATTTACGCACTTGAACAAAACCAAAAATAAAGGTGAAAAATATATTTAAAAATATTGGTCCGGGTGCCTTAATTGCAGCAGCATTTATTGGTCCGGGCACGGTTACTGTCTGTGTTTTAACCGGCGTTGAATTTGGTTTTACATTGTTATGGGCGATGGTTTTATCGATCATTGCCACAATTGTATTGCAAGAAATGGCCATTCGGTTAGGGCTGGTGTACGGAAAAGGTTTAGCGGAAGCAGTAAGAAGCGAAATACCTTCTAAAACAATACGAATCATAGCCATCCTACTTATCCTTTCAGCAATATTAATAGGAAATGCTGCTTATGAAGCCGGAAATATTAGCGGCGGAATGTTAGGCCTAGAAACCATTTTTACGGAATCTACTGTTTTAATAGGTAGTATAGAACTTAACTACTTAAGCATGTTGATAGGAGGAATCGCATTTATATTGCTTTTTATTGGAAATTATAAAGTAATTGAACGAAGCCTAGTAGCATTAGTAATTTTAATGAGTATTTCATTTTTAGTTACGGCTATTGTAACCAACCCCAATTGGCTTGAAGTTTTAAAAGGTATGTTTATGCCCTCAATTCCTGAAGAAGGCATACTGGCTATTATTGCTTTAGTAGGAACTACGGTAGTACCTTATAATTTGTTTTTACATGCTTCATTGGTAAAAGAGAAATGGAACGGAAAAAAAGATTTAAAAGCAGCCAAAACAGATCTATATCTATCAATTATTTTAGGTGGGTTGGTATCTATTGCAATCATTGTTTGTGCAGCATCGATTAAAAGCTCAGAAATTAGTAATGCAGCCGATTTGGCAAAGAGTATAGAACCACTCTTTGGTAGCTTTGCAAAATATTTTTTAAGTATTGGGTTATTTGCCGCTGGAATTTCATCAGCAATTACAGCACCATTAGCAGCTGCATATGTAGCCAGAGGTTGTTTTGATTGGGATTTGAGTTTAAAATCTAATAAATTTAGAGCAGTGTGGATGCTTGTATTGTTAACGGGCGTTATATTTTCTTCCGTAGGATTTAAGCCCATTGAAGTTATTCAATTTGCACAAGTAGCTAACGGAATTTTGCTACCCGTAATTGCTGGTTTTTTAGTGTGGGTGGTTAATAAAGAATCGGTTTTAGGGGCTTATAAAAACAATAAAGTTCAAAACATCATTGGAATCATCATCGTACTCATTGCACTTATTTTAGGCCTTAGAAGCCTTTCAAAAGTGTTTTTTGATGTTTAAAAGAGATTAAAAAATGAAAAGTGAAGCCAAACATATTGATATTAATGCAGACCTAGGAGAGGGTAGTGGTTTTGACGAAGCTATCATGCCGTTGATAGCTTCATGTAGCATTGCCTGTGGCGGACATTATGGGACAGACGAAACAATGCGGACTGCCATTCGATTGGCTAAGAAAAACAAGGTGAAAATTGGCGCACACCCTTCTTTTCCAGATAAAGATAACTTTGGAAGGAAAATCATCACAATGACAAAAAAAGAGCTCACAGCGACTGTTTTTGATCAATTATTACATTTTTTTGCGGTGTGTGAAACCGAAGAAGCAACTGTAAACCACATAAAACTTCACGGCGCTTTGTACAATTACGCCGCCAAAGATGCACCGACGGCGGATGCGGTGGTAGAAGCAATAATTGACACCAAAGTACGTCCTAAATTATATGTTCAGTATAATTCAGTTTTACACCGTAAAGCTGAAAACTTATTGCCTCTAGAGTTTGAGGCTTTTATAGATAGACGGTATAACGATGATCTTTCTTTAGTTTCCCGAAGTGAAGAAGGAGCGCTTATAACCAATCCTGAAGCTGCTTGGAAACAACTTTTTAAAATGTTTTCAGAAAATGCTATAGAAACTGTTACTGGAACTGTAAAACCAATAAGGGCTTCAACCTATTGTATTCACAGTGATAATAAACATTCGGTAGAAATACTTCAGTATATTCATAACCAAATGAAACAGCATGAACTAACATTAGACAGATGAAACAACCCGCAATAAAATCGTTTGGTGAAAAAGCTGTGTTGATTGAATGGGAGCCTTCCATTAATGATAACATGCTTACTATGGTTTTGCAGGTAAAGCAGCTTGTTTTAAAGACATTTGCAAGAGAAGTTCTTGAAACGGTCCCAACGTATAGTTCTTTGGCAATATTTATTAAAAAGGGAGTAAAACAAGACGATTTTATAAAACAGTTAACCCAAAAGTTAAAAAACATACCCAAAACAAAACCAGCAATTTCACGAGTGTTGCACATTCCAGTTTGCTACGATCCAAAATTTGCATTGGATATTGAAGAAGTGGCGCAAACAAATAACTTAACTGTTCCAAAAGTTATTGAACTGCACACAACACCACAGTACAAAGTATATTTTTTAGGCTTTCTACCTGGGTTTCCATATTTGGGAGGCTTAGACAAACGCTTGCAGACTCCAAGAAAAAACACACCAAGGGAAAAAATAGAAGCTGGATCGGTTGCTATTGGAGGTTCACAAACTGGAGTTTACACAACGTCATCCCCAGGGGGTTGGAACATTATAGGTAGAAGTCCGTTAAACTTTTTTTCTATAGAAAAAAAACCACCTGCATTATTAAAAGCTGGTGATTTTATAAAATTCATCCCCATTTCAAAAGATGAATACCGTAAAATTGAAGTGGAAGTCAATGTAGATATCTATAAGTTAGGAGAGGAGGCAGCAAATGGTTGAAGTTATAAAGCCAGGTCTTTTTACAACTATACAAGATAAAGGAAGAACAGGCTACCGCAGGGTGGGCGTGCCCGTAAGCGGGGCGATGGATGCTATTTCGGCGGCTATGGCCAATAAATTATTGGACAATTCAACCCAAGCAGCAATTATGGAGTTTACAATGATGGGCCCTAGACTTTTGTTTAAAAAGCCTACTGTTATTGCTATTTCTGGAGCGGGTTTTCACGCTAAAATCAATAAAGTACCCATAGAGCTGGATAAAGCCACAGAGGTTTCTGAAAACGACATATTAAAAATTGACCATCCCGATTTTGGGAATTATGGCTATTTGGCAGTTTTAGGGGGCTTTGATACCCAAGAGGTTTTGGAAAGTCGAAGTTACTATAACAACATTACTGAAAAACAACAACTCGTAAAAGGGCAAGTTCTTAACTTTTCAAATGTTTCTTCAGAAGTCTTTAAAAGAAATGCTTCGTTTTCTGTTGATTCAACCCATTTTTCTGATGACACCATTGAAGTTTTTCCAGGTCCTGAATTTAATCTGCTTCCGAAGAAATTACAGAAAAAAATTGTAGCATCAACCTTAAAAGTAGGCCCACAAAGTAATAGAATGGCATATGTAATGGGGGGTATGGAAGCTTTTTCGGCAAAAGAAATTATTACCGCACCCGTACAACCTGGAACGGTGCAACTTACACCTTCGGGTAAATGTGTAGTGTTAATGCGGGATGCCCAGACCACCGGGGGGTATGCAAGAATTTTACAGTTAACCGAACAAGCTATTTGTAAGCTAGCCCAAAAACGGGCAGGAGATACGGTACAGATACGACTAAGAAGCTATAATGATAATTGAGGTGCTTTGTTCTCTTCTACTTTTTTGGTGTTGATGATACTTTCTATTTCCTTAAACTGCTCGGTAAGTAATGGGTGTTTTAGTATTGCTTTTACATAATTAATACTGCTTTTACTTAAATGACGTGATAACGTTGGCTCGTAATACTCCCAGGGTTCAAAAAATGTTTTGTTTGGTTTTTCAGTCAAGGATAGGATGAGGTTGTTCTCTTTGGTAAGAAACGCTTTAAAATTTTCCTCTATTTTTCCTGAAAGGATTGTTCCCTTAAAGTGATTTTCAATATCAGAAAAAGTGATTTTGTGTGGCATCATAATCTTGAAGTACCTAATACCACCATCGCTTGTTTTTTCTAAACTCGTTACGTAATCGCTTAAATACCCTGGAATTTTATCTAGGTTAAGACCTGTTTCCAAATCGGCAACAATATTATCTGTTTCATTTTCATTGATGGCAATATGCTCAATATTATATTGCTTTTTGAATTTTTTAATTAAATGATCTACATATAATCCTTTGCTGTTGATTATTTCTATGTAAGCAATCTGCTTATCGCCCAATACTTTTTTGTCCCTAGCAAGGTAGTTATGAACATCTAAACACCCTAATAAGCCACTATTATCTATAGCTCCGGCATCTATAAAGTGACCGTATCCAGGAATTTTAGCTGCAGGACTAAATACTGGGAACCGATTTGTTGTTGATACAGCTTGAAAATAAGGGATTGTTTCATTGTTGGTTAGATCGGCTAAGTTTACTGCAAAAGGAAAAATTTCGTCAAAATTGTTTTGCTTGACAGACCAAAGGATACCACGACTGCCTTGTGTTCCGGCGGTATTCATAATCAATGAAGGGAAGTAGCCTTCTTTGTTAAAGGCTTCTTTCCAATAATCACGGAAAGAAACTTTAGAAAGTTTGCTGCTATGGGTATCTTGAATTTCGTTTTGATATTTCCGCATTGCATAATAAGGCCTATCTCGAACACCAATGTGTTGACTAAATGGCCAAAATTTTCGGTACGAATCAAGTCCAAAAGTGAGTGTAAGGTCTAACGAAGTATAATTTTGTGCGGCGAGTTGGTCTATTTTTTTCTGAATTTTATCAAAATCAAGACCCTCCTCTTTATATAAACCTGTGTACAAGGCTAGCCCTAAAGACCCTCCTGAAGCTCCTGATAGTGCAATAGTTTGGTCTAACAGTTTGCCTTCAGTATTTTTTTGAAGCGTATTGACCACATTAAGTGTCCAAACATTAGCTTTTAGCCCTCCACCATGAGAAGCAATAAAAAACAGGGTGTTATCTTCTTTAGCGCGTAAGCTGTCAATAAAAACAGTTTCGGTAATTTCAGCCTTTGAATTTTTTACTCGGTCAAGTTGGTGCGTCTTTACCTCAATTGGAGCAAAATAAGTGATAACAAATAAGCCAACCAAAACACCTAAAACAATGAATATAGCTTTATAAATTTGTGTTCCGAAGAGGTTAAGCTTCTTGGTCACAAAAAAATACTTGCCCAAACTTGCCAGAATAAAATAGTAAAAATAGAAAAAAGCCAGCAAAATTGCGATTCCATTGAGTAAGTCCCACCCCTTTATACTCGCGATGGTAGAAAACACTATAACGATAATTGCAATTAAAAAATTGAAATTATAAAGTAACAGGTAATTTTCAGAGCGTTCCAGAAACCGCATTTTTCCAATTATAAACCTGAAAGGCTTCAAATATTTTTTATGCTCCATCGCCTTATGGATTTTGCTTAATTTGGTCCGTAGTAGCCTAAAAAAAACATAATTGAAAATGAACGCATAGCTTGTTAGAAGAATTAGCACAAAGCCAGCAGGACTAAAATTACCTATCGTTAGGGTTAACATTAATAATGACACGCAAATAAAGGCCAACAAAATATACCATAGGCCTAATCTTCTATAGAGTTTGAGGTGTTTTTGGTTATAGCTCTCTGCTATAATTTGATCTTTTTGTTCTAATTTATTGGTTAAATTACTGAACCTTTCTTTGTAAATAATATACAGTATCAGTGGAAGTAGAAGTAATGAGTACAATATTATCTTGAGGGTCGCTATCGGGAAATTTTCAAAAATAAGGTTAGGTGTAAAACTGCTGATTATAAAATGAATCCACACGCAGTGAATTAAAACACCAATAAAATAACGCAAGTAATTTGCCCAATTGTCTGGTTTGTATTTAGATTCTGGATTGGTTGTGAAAATAAAAATGGGGAAAGTTTTGAAAGGCCAAAACGGTATAGGGTTGGTTTCGTGCCAGTTGGTATAATCCCTAGAATCGTTTAAATCGGCTGCGTAATAGGTGTAAATGGGGTAGTGGCTTAATACTAAAGCCAATGCGTTGATTATAAAAAAACACAGAAATAAGGAAAATTTGTTGGACTCCATCATATCTACCAGCATAGTTAATGCTTGATCCATCTGTGTTAACAACAGCAAGATTATAACAATAACAACTAAACTTAAAAACGAAGATTTAAAGAAGTTTTTAAACGATCGTATAAAATGGTTGATACCGTTTACAAAACGAACAAAAATAGATGGTTTGTGTTTTTTTGTGTCCATACAAATAATATTGACCTTAATAAAGGTATGCATTAATTGCCTTTTAAATTGACAAGTAATTTTTTTCACACAAAAAAGGTTTGGTTTTGGGTTTTAAATAGGGTTGGGGTTTTGTTTTTATGAGGCTTTAATTCTAATTAAGGCAATGCCGAAATTAAGCACTTCCAAGACGTTTTTTTTAGGATGATTTTCTGAAATTTTTTTGATCAATTTTATAAATTCAACTTCAAAATTTTCTTTGTTTTCATAGGTAAAAAGTAGTTTCCAAAAAATAATTTTGTATTTTGGTATTGAAAGAAGCTTAGGTGTCTTGATAATATGAATTACATCGTTTTTAGACACATCTAAAAATTTAATAAAAACATCTCTAATAAATTGATTATCAAAATTTTTAATAAAATTATTTAAAGTATTGGTTTCACTTAAAATTTCTTTTAAATTTTGAATGAATTGTTCTGAATTTAAAAAATATTCTATCTGATTTTGTCTAAAAAACGACGGGTTTTTAAATATTTCCTCATCAATTCCACCTTTTAGATATTTATATAAAACCTGCTCATCCTCCTCTCGTCTTCTTGATAAATCAATCGTATTTTGAGGTCGGTTTTTTAAAGTAGTAAGTGTGTTTAAATTTTCCATTTTAACTATTTTTATTAAACGAGTTTAAAATAATTATATGCTAATTCCATTGTGTCGATAGCTATATTATTTCCTTCTGTTTTTTGTTTTTTTAACGTCCACATTATCGGGTACGCATTAATAATATTCCATGCCAAAACAGGTTTTTCATTGCTGTTCACCAATTTTATATTTATATCGGTTGGCGAAAATTGATATTGATTAATCGCTTTTTTACACCAATTAATCACTTTCGGACTTTTTAAAATTCCTTGTTTAAGGGTGAGGTTTGGAAACCGTGTTCGGGACGGAAAGGAATGCCTAAACTTCATATCCGGATTTTCAAGAGGTATCTTTTCAGTATCTATATCTACCGTAAGGCCAGAAACAGATTTAAATTGCGTGCTGACACCTTCATTTCCGTCACTTTTAAAGAAATCCACTTTAAGTGTAAATTCACTCAATGTAATTGTGCTGTCCATTGTTTATGGGGTTTTTCAAAGTGAGGAGATTCATTAATAAATATTTCAGATATGGTACGCGTTATGTTTCCAAGTGTGTCTTTTTCAACAATCAACCTAGTTGGTGAAGCCGCTGGTTGCTTTTTGCTGTTAAACATATAATCTATCGTTCCATTTTTAACCAAGGGTAATTGTTTTGGCTCTGTTGAATGCAGCAAATCGTTGTTCAGCGCATTTTTATAATGCCAAATGGTTTTGCGGTTGGTAAACTGTATTTTAAAGGTTTTCGGCTCTATTTTTGGCTTATCATCTTTGCTAAGCAAGTTTCGATTATTAGCATCGTAATTTGTAACGTTATCTCCCATTATGTCTAAGGAAATTACCCCAAACAAGCTCTCTTTTTCTTTTTCTGATAACGTTTTGTTTATGCCTTGCCAAGTAGTTTCAGTTATTTTAAAATTAGAGACCTCATGTTTGGTTTCTTCTAAATCCATATACGTAAAGCTGCTGTTTTCTGAAGCTGGCTTTTTATTTGAAAAGTAGAAAGGAATGTTAGGAATGGCATTTACCGTCGAGTAGTTTTCAAATAAAAAATCATTTACGTACAGTAAAAATGTAAGATTGAAATCCTTCGGAATAGCTACTTTTGGTGTATAATCTTGTGATCCTTCTACAATTTCTTCGGCCTGAACCAGTAGCCTAAAACCAGTTTCGGTGGGTTTAAAGATTATCTTGTGGCTGTTTAAGTAGCGATAGGTTTCCTCGGTAGGGATAAGGTCTATAAATTCCCGTACATCGTATTTTGAAAGCTGTTTCTTTTTTAAGCTTTCAGAACTATCAAAAGGCATTAACCCATCATTCAAAAAGTATTCGTGGTAAATATTAACGGTGCAAAGCGGCTTGTATGTGATTGAAAAACTCAAAATCTATTTTTTGTATAAAACAAATTTAATGTGCACCCATCTAAAAAACAGTAGGTAAACGACTGATATGGAATAAGGTTTTCCTTGTAAAAAATGAGGTAGATTCCTGATAGAAAACAGGGAAAAACCCTTTTTTAAATAAGTTTTTTTCCTGTTTTAAAATCTGGCTATCCAAATAGCGAAGGAAATTTTATACATTGCCGTACTAACTAATCAAATTTTATAAAGAAATGGCTAAACCAGCAAAATGCATATCTGTGATCGATGCAAAAAAAATACAAAAACAATGGGACGATACGAGGGCTAAAGACATTGAAAGCGCACAAGGATTTAAAGATGCCTGTGAGTTCACTTTCAATATGGATGAATTGCAGGAGTATATTGATTATGTAAAAGAAGAGGCTAAAAAACAGCAAATCAAAAAACCAGGGATTCGCTTGTATTTTGCGGCTTACAATGATTCAAAATCCAATAAGGCCACAATTTTTTTGTGCCCAACAGAAAGTGATTCTAAAAATGCAGGCAATATATATTCCATAGACCCATTTAACAGATCTAATGGGGGCTGGCCGCCACAAAGTTATTAAACTTACATTGTTTTGAAAGACTTCCTAATTCATATGATTCCGGTTTCCGTATTGGTGTTGTTTTCTGCTATTCTTGGCTGGTATTATATACATGCCAATAAAAAAGCAAAACTGGCAACAAAATATTTTGTCTACTTTCTTTTACTTACCACTTTAGTTGAAATTATTGGTGCTTACGCTCCCATAGCTTATTTTAGTGAGTATAAATACTTTTCCTTCGTTGAAGGAACTTTATTTGAAGAAAATTATTGGCTGTATAATATTTATGCTCTCATTAGCTTTTTTATCTATGTAAATTATTTTAAATGGCATTTAGAGAACAAACTGCAACGAAACCTAGTATCAATACTTTTAGTGCTTTTTGTTATTGGTTTAATAATTGACTTTTCAATTTCAGGCAATTTTTTCAATGGGTATTCTGCTTTTGGTGATATTGCGGGCACCTTATTAGTTTTATTTTCAATCAGTTTATATTATTATCAATTGTTGACTAGCGATGAGATATTAAATTTTAATACATCATTGCCGTTTTACATATCTATAGGGGCAATTTTACTGCATTTGGTGTTGACGCCCTTATTTATATATAGTGGTTATTTTGATTCTGAAAGTCCTGAATTTGTAGAATTATATAAAAGAATCGTCTTATTTACAAACCTATTGGTATATTTACTTTATAGTATTGGGTTTATAATATGTCTAAGGAAGAAAGACTCCTCATAATTTACTTTATTCTAATTCTAACATTTACCGTTGGGATATTTGTACTGTTTTTTATAGTATTTCAACGTCGTAAAAATAAACTCTTAATAAAACAGGCTGAACAGAAAATTCAATTTGAAAAGGAGATATCCAACTCAAAAATTGAAATTCAAGAACAAACTTTCAAAAACATCGCCTGGGAACTTCACGACAACATTGGTCAATTGCTTTCTGTTACCAATATTCAACTAAATATGGTGCTTAACCAGCTTCCGGTAGAATTTCACAATCAAGTTTTAGAGACCAAATCTATTGTGCAAGAGACCGTAAAAGAGGTACGAAACCTTTCAAAAACCTTAAACAACGACGTGGTCTATAAAAATGGTTTAATAGGGTCTTTAGAAGTGGAGTTAGAGCGTTTTAATCGGCTTGATTTTCTAAATGCGGTTTTAAAAATTAGTGGTGAGGTAAAAAACATTGACCCAACTAAAGAAATTATTATTTTTAGAATACTTCAAGAATTCTCTACGAATGTTTTGAAACATGCCCGTGCAACAGAATTATTTGTACATTTAAAATACACAAATAATATGTTACAAATAGAAGCAAAAGATAATGGAATAGGTTTTGACACCTCAGAGAAAAAGGGAAATTCTGGAATGGAAACCATGAAAACCCGTGCAGAATTGTTAAATGCAGATTTTTCTATAGAATCAAAACCGGATAAAGGAACAATTTTACGCTTAAACTACCCTTTGTAATAATGAACAAAACTATCTCGCACAATATTGTCATTGTAGATGACCACTCTTTATTTGCCAGTTCACTGGAAAAACTGGTAAACTCATTTAATAACTTTAATGTTCTATACCACGCTAAAAACGGAAGGGATCTTCAGCAAAAACTCAAAGATTATTCAGAATTGCCTGAGATTATCCTGCTAGACCTTAATATGCCCGTTATGGACGGATTTGAAACTATGGAATGGTTGCATGAAAACCATAAGAAAATCAAAGTATTAGTGCTTACAATGGAAGATGATGAGGGGAAAATACTTAAGATGTTAAGCAATGGAGCTAAAGGCTATTTGTTAAAAGATATTCATCCAGATAAACTAAACGAAGCATTAGTACAAACACTTGAAAAAGGGTATTACCATTCAGAAAAAGTAGCTGAATCACTTTTGCATTCGTTACATTCAAATGATACTGAAAAGCCCACATTTAAAGAACGGGAGATTGATTTTATGAAATTGGCTTGTAGTGAAATGACGTATAAGGAAATTGCGGATAAAATGAACCTAAGCCCCAAAACAATAGATGGCTATCGTCAAGACTTGTTTAATAAACTAGACGTAAAAAACAGAGTGGGGTTAGTGATTTACGCCTTAAAAAATGACATTTCAAAAATTTAGCTGCAAGCTTTCCAAAGCGGGTCATCGGGTAGTGGTGCCACGATAGTCAATTTTTCTTTTTGAACGGGATGAACAAATGTAAGCTCTCTAGAGTGTAAATGAATGCTCGCATCTTTATTGCTTCGGTCAAAGCCGTATTTTAAATCTCCTTTAATTGGGCTTCCTATCGCTGAAAGCTGTGAGCGTATTTGGTGATGACGTCCAGTCTCTAAATTAATATCCAATAAAAAATAGTTGTCTAATTTCTTTATAACCTTATAATGAAGTATTCCTTTTTTACTATCAGGCACTTCGTTGACGTGAGAATATGATTTATTTTGCTTTGGGTTTCGTTTTAAATAATGAACTAATGTATCTGAAGTTTTCGGCGGTTCATTTTTAACCAAAGCCCAGTAGGTTTTTTCGGTATCCCGTTCAGCAAAAAGTTTATTTAAACGTGATAATGCTTTTGAAGTCCGGGCAAAAACAACCACGCCACTTGTAGGTCGATCTAGCCTGTGCACAACACCCAAATAAACTGCGCCCGGTTTGTTATACTTTTCGGCTATATATTCTTTAACCACTTCAGAAAGCGGTTTATCACCGGTTTTATCACCTTGAACAATATCACCTGCCCGTTTGTTTACAATAAGCAGGTGGTTGTCTTCAAATAAAACTTTTAAGTTATCTTTTGTGGATATGATTTTTTTTGAACTCAGGGGAATTGTTTTTTAAGAGTAAATTAAAATTAATACTGCTCTTTATCACTAGGGAAATCACCACTTTTCACATCATCGATGTATTTTCTGAAAGCTCCGGTCATTTCTGCATATAGGTCTAGATAACGACGTAAAAACCGCGGATTAAATTCGTGCGTCATCCCGACCATATCGTGCGTCACCAATACTTGTCCGTCTACACCTTTACCGGCGCCTATTCCTATAATTGGGATGGTTAATTCTTTGGCAACTTCAGCGGCTAATTTGGCAGGTACTTTCTCCAGTACAATAGCAAAACAGCCAATTTTCTCTAATAGCTTAGCATCTGCTTTTAACTTTTCGGCTTCTTCATCCTCTTTAGCGCGAACGGTATAAGTCCCGAATTTATAGATGGATTGTGGCGTTAAACCTAAATGACCCATTACTGGAATACCCGCATTTAAAATGCGTTTAACCGATTCTTTTATTTCTTTTCCACCTTCTAGCTTTACAGCGTGACCGCCGCTTTCTTTCATTATGCGAATTGCAGAGCGTAAGGCTTCTTTAGGGTCACTTTGGTAACTCCCGAAGGGAATGTCAACCACAACTAGACTTCGTTCAATAGCTCGCACTACAGAAGTTGCATGATAAATCATCTGGTCTAACGTTATTGGCAAAGTAGTTTCGTGCCCTGCCATAACATTGGAAGCAGAATCACCCACTAGAATTACGTCGACACCCGAGCTATCTACGATTTTAGCCATGGTAAAATCATAAGCGGTAAGCATCGATATTTTTTCGCCTTTCTTTTTCATATCCACCAATGTTTTAGTGGTTATGCGTTTATAATCTCTTTTTGCGATTGACATATTTTTTAATTGTAACAAATTAGACCATAAAAGTACTAATTTTGATAACCAATCTCTTAATAATCTTATTATGACACGTATTTTATTGCTTTTCGCTCTATTTTGTTCCTCTTTTGTCTTTGCACAAGACACTTTTTCTGAAAAAGATGCACAACAACTTATTGATACTTTTTTTGAAGGGTTTCACGAAGGTGACACGTTGAAAATGAAATCGGTAATGGCACCGGATATGGTTATGCAAACTGCATTTACTGATAAAGATGGCACTAATAAAATAACTTCAGGAAGTGCCTCGGACTTTATAATGGCCATTGCAAAACGTCCAGCCGATCAAAAATGGGATGAAAAGCTTTTAGGTTATAAAACAAACATTGATGGAAACTTAGCACATGTGTGGACTCCCTATGAATTTAGGTTTAACGGGCAGTTTAGCCATTGTGGTGCCAATGCATTCACCTTAGCTAAAACAGATAATGGTTGGAAAATCATTCATATTATTGACTCGCGTCGAAAAGACGATTGTAATTAACAATCACTCATATTTACACGAACAGCCAAGCCGCCTTCACTTGTTTCCTTGTATTTGTTGCTCATGTCTTTAGCTGTTTCCCACATGGTCTCAATTACCTTGTCTAAAGGGACTTTTGCAGAAAAAGGATCGCTGTCAAGTGCCATTTCACAAGCATTGATAGCTTTTATAGCTCCCATTGCATTTCGTTCAATACACGGAATTTGTACTAGACCGGCAATGGGGTCGCAGGTTAATCCAAGGTGATGTTCCATAGCTATTTCAGCAGCCATTAAACACTGTTCTGGAGTTCCGCCCATTAGTTCGGTCAAGGCGCCAGCGGCCATCGAGGATGATACTCCAATCTCTGCTTGACAACCTCCCATAGCTGCCGAAATGGTAGCTCCTTTTTTGAAAAGACTGCCTATTTCACCCGCAACTAACATGAATTTACGAATATCCTTAAAGTCGGCATCGTGGTTTTCAATAACCATATAATACATCATCACGGCAGGAATAACACCGGCACTTCCGTTTGTAGGTGCGGTAACCACTCTCCCTAGGGAAGCATTTACTTCGTTAACGGAAAGAGCAAAACAAGAAACCCATTTTAATATTTGTCTAAACTTTACTTCCGTGCTTCTAATGGCTTCAATCCATTCTGTGGCGTTATTGTAGGGTGCATCGCCTATCAGGTTTTTATGCATATCGAAAGCACGACGCTTTACATTGAGGCCGCCGGGTAATTTACCTTCGGTATGGCAACCTACATACATAGAATCCAGCATGACATTCCAGATTTTTTGTAGGCCTTCGTTTATTTCTTCTTCTGAACGAAGCGATTTTTCATTTTCCAGAACCAATTCGCTAATGGTTTTTCCTTCGGTTTTACAGTTAGAGAGTAATGCTACACCGCTATGCACAGGATACGGAAATTGAGCAAATTTCTGCTCCTTCATTTTTTTGTTCTTGCGTTCTTTCTTAATCACGAATCCGCCACCAATGGAATAAAAAGTTGCTGTTTTTTTAGAGCCATCTTTTAAATAGGCATGGAATGTAATGCCGTTTGGATGAAACTCTAAAAACTTACGATTGAATTTAATATGTTCTTTTGGGTTGAAATCAATCTCTTTTTCATCATTCAACCTAATTTTATGGTTTGACGTGATAAAATCGATAGTCTCGTCAATCTTTTCAATAGGAAATGTTACGGGGTCAAAACCACATAAACCGAGCATTGTGGCGACATCGGTTGCGTGTCCTTTTCCGGTAAGGGAAAGCGAGCCATACAGGTTTACCTGCACTTTTTCCACTTGGTCAAAATGGCCTTTCTCAATAAGTTCGTTAACCCAGCGTTCTGCAGCACGCCAAGGCCCTAATGTGTGCGAACTTGAAGGTCCCACACCAATTTTTAACATATCAAAAACACTTATACTTTCCATAGGCTCAAAATCTAAACACAAAGGTAATTTTTCTTTTATAGATTTTTGTTGAAAAGTATATGGAAATATTCCAATTTTAAAACGGAATAATTCCTAATTTTGTTTCTATGGAAATCACCACCTCTGGAAAATTACAGAAAGTAAAAAACCGACATGCGCCTGAAGTCTCTAAGCAAACGGGCTTTCCCAGTGCAGCTACACATTATTTGGAAGCCCCTATCGATTTACACAAAGAATTGATGCACAATCAAGACGCTACCTTTTTTATTCGGGTAGATGGTGATGGATATGAAACATTTAAAATTCACCATAATGATGTGTTGATTGTAGATCGTTCCCTTAAAGCGACTCCCAATCGGTTGGCTTTGGTGGTTAAAAATGGAGAGTTTTTATTGATTCGTATTTCAGAAAAACCTTCAGAAGAAGAATATATTTTATGGGGTGTTATTACGTATATAATTCACAATGCATTATGATAGCCATGGTCGATTGCAATAGTTTTTACGCTTCGTGCGAACAAGTGTTCCGTCCAGATTTATGGGGAAAACCGGTGGTGGTATTAAGCAATAATGATGGGTGTATAATTGCCGCAAATAAAGAGGCCAAGGCAATAACAGACATCCCGATGTTTGAGCCTGTTTTCAAAATAAAAGATCAATTGATAAAAAACAGGGTAAAATTCTTTTCGTCCAATTATACGTTATACGGCGAAATGTCCCAGCGGGTTATGAATATTTTGAAGACCTTTTCGCCTATGGTCGAGGTGTACAGCATAGATGAATCGTTTGTAGAAGTAAGCGGAATGGAACACTTAAACCTTGAAAGTTATGGACATAAAATAAAAGATACCATTAAACAATTGACCGGCTTACCAGTGGGAGTAGGGATTGCACCAACCAAGGTTTTAGCAAAATTGGCTAACAAAATGGCCAAAAAAGTGGAAGGATACAATCACGTATGTGTGATTGATTCTAAAGATAAACAAATTGAAGCCTTGCAAAGGGCAAAAACGAAAGACGTTTGGGGGCTGGGCAGAAAGCACGTAGAACGATTAAAAAACATAGGTGTGTTTACAGCGTACGAGTTTACACAGCTTCCTCTGGCTTGGGTACGAAAAGAAATGACCGTAGTGGGAGAACGGTTGTGGAGAGAATTACGGGGAGAACCGTGTATTGAGTTTACAGAAACACCAAAACCCAAGAAGGGGATTGGTACGGCAAAATCGTTTGGTAAAAAATTGGAAGACCTAACCCTTATCGAGGAAGCCTGCGCTTACTATATTAGCGAAGTGAGCGAGGTATTACGTGCGCAAAATTCCTGTGCAACCTACATTCAGGTATTTGTACATACCAATTACCACAGTAACGTCGACAAGCAGTATTCTAATAGTATAACGGTAACCATGCCGATTCCTACCAACGATACATTTCGATTAATTTCTGAAGCTCGAAAAGCGCTGCACGAAATATATAAACCGGGTTATCGATATAAGAAAGTAGGGGTGAACTTAAGCGGAATCATTCCGCAGGAATATGTACAGGGCAATTTGTTTCATCAGCCGTCTAAGTTAAATAACCGGGAACTTATTCAGATTTTTGATAAACTGAATACCAAGTATGGGAAATCTACAGTAGCTTCAGCAATGACGGGAACAAGAAAAGAAAAATGGGAGCTCATAAAAAAAGAACGAAGCCCAAGATATACTACACAATGGAAAGAGTTACTTGTTATTGAAACTAAAAACCTTAATAATTTAAATTACTGAATAACAATTTCTGTTGTTTTGTTAAGCATTTTATAAAAAAGATTAAACAAAATAAAGTTTGTGTATTTTAGCTATGTAAAAAACAACTAAAAAAAATATTATGAAAAAGCTATTACTATTATGTACAGTTTTGCTTACATCGGCAACTGTATTTTCACAAACCGCAAGAGTGCAAGTAATCCATAATTCGGCAGATGCATTGGCTTCAGAAGTTGATGTGTATGTAAATGCAGATTTAACCTTGGACGATTTTGCTTTTAGAACCGCCACGCCCTTTGTTGATTTACCAGCAGGAACAGAAATAGAACTTTCCGTAGCACCAGCAAGTAGCGCAGATGTTGGAGATGCGGTATTAACAGTGCCAGTAACATTAACCGAAGATGAAACTTATATTGTTGTTGCTGATGGTATTGTAAGTCCAACGGGTTATAACCCAGCTCCTCCAATATCACTCCAAGTATATGCTATGGGAAGGGAAGCAGCAACTAGTGGATCTAATACAGACGTATTAGTGCACCATGGTTCTACCGACGCACCAACTGTAGATGTTTTTGAAACAGGTGCTGGAGCTGGTCTAATTGTAGACGATATTTCATATTCTGAATTTCAAGGATATTTAGAATTACCTACAGCAGACTATGTGTTACAAGTACAAGATGAGACTGGTACAACGGGTGTAGCAGCATATGAAGCGCCATTAAGTACATTAGGATTGGACGGTGCTGCAATTACTGTATTAGCTTCAGGATTTTTAGATCCTTCACAGAATTCTGACGGTCCTGCCTTTGGTTTATGGGTAGCATTAGCTTCAGGAGGGGACTTAGTTCCATTACCAAGCGCAACTTTAGGTGTAAATGATATAGAGAATGTATCAATAAGCATATATCCTAATCCAGTTGAAAATGAATTAACAATTTCAGGTGTAACTTTAGATGAATATACAATCGACATTGTTGATGTACAAGGACGCGTTGTAGTATCTAATGTTTCAGAAATTTCACAAAATAAAATTAGTACTTCAAATCTTACTTCAGGAGTTTATTTTCTAAATATCCGAAGCGGGAATCAAAGTTCTAAAACTATAAGGTTTATAAAGAAGTAATTTTAATTGTTTATTGTTTGATGTTAAATGCCCGTGTAAAAAGCGGGCATTTTTTATATCGCAGTAATACTGATACCTCCATCAGCTAAAATATTTTGCCCAGTTATATATGATGATTTATCCATCGCCAAAAAAGCAATTATGTTTGCCATTTCTTCCGCTCTGGCTACGCGACCTAGCGGGGTGTGTTTTATAATAGGCTCCATGCGTTCTTCTATGGCCAGCAATTCTTGAGTAAGAGGTGTTTGAGTAAACCAAGGTGACATGGCGTTGACGCGGATACCATCTTTTGCCCATTCAGCAGCAAGGTTTTTGGTTTGCATGACCAAACCAGCTTTAGACATGCCATAAGGCGAACCTGTGTTGGTATCTAGTGATCCAGAAACAGATGCAACGTTAATAATGGTTGCTTTACCAGGTTTTTGAAGAAATGGGTGGAGTTTCCTGCTCAATTCAAAAGGTGCTGTCATATTAATGGCAATAACTTTTGAGATTTCTTCTTCTGAATAATCCAACGCATTTTTTCGGATGTTGATTCCGGCATTGTTTACGAGAATGTCCAAAGTATCCCAACGTTTTTGTACTTCTAAAACAATTGCTTCAATTCCGGTTTCTTCTGAAACATCGCTAACTAATCCGTACGCTTTATAATTTTCTTTTTGTAGCTCGCTTTCAAAAGCTTTTACATTTTTTTCACTTCTAGCCGTAAAAATCACTTCGGCACCGAGTGAAAGAAATTCTAAAACAGTTGCTCTACCAATTCCTTTAGTTCCGCCGGTGATTACAGCTTTTTTATCTTTTAAGTTCCACATAATCATATTTTAAAATTAAAAAACCTTCCGCTGCATTCATATTGAAAGTAACGGAAGGTGTATTGTGTTTTTATTCCTTAAGGAGTTAAAACGACTCTAAAGCGAGCTTCATTGTTCATCATTTTATCAAATGCTTCAGCAACATCGTCTAATTTATAAGTTTCAATCATTGGTTTGGTATCGGTCAATGCACTAAAGTTAAGTGTGTCTTCACTTTCAATTGCCGTTCCGCTAGGCCATCCTGTAACCGATTTGCGAGCCATCAATAGTTGCATAGGGGAAACTTCTACAGCATCAGGTGTAGCACCAATACAGATTAACTGTCCGTCAATTCCCAATCCATCAATAACAGATGAGATTGCATCAGCGTGTGGTGCAGTAGCAACAATTAACTTTGCGCCGCCTAATTTTTGTAATTCCTTAACAGCATTTTGTTCCTTGATATTAATGTAGTGATGTGCACCTAAATCTTTTGCTAACTTCTTTTTATCATTACTCGTGGAAAGTGCTACAGTTTTCATTCCCATTTTATTGGCGTATTGAACGGCTAAATGTCCTAAACCACCAATTCCCTGAACGGCCACGACATCTCCGGCTTTTACATTGCTATTTCGCATGGCGTTATAGACGGTAATTCCGGCACATAATAGTGGCGCGGCTTCTTTACTAGAAAGTTCTTCTGGAATACCAGCAACAGCTTCTTGTGGTGCTGTCATGTATTCGGCATAGCCGCCATCGTAAGAAATTCCGCAAACTTTGGCGTTTTCACAGTTTATAAACATCCCACGTCGGCAAGGTTCGCAATTGAAGCAATGACCTCCGTGCCAGCCTACACCAACGCGCTGTCCTTTTTTCCAGTTGGAAACGTTGCTGCCAACGCTTTCTACAATTCCTACGACTTCATGACCTGGAACGCGAGGATATTCTAAACCGGGGAATCCACCAGCTTTTACAAAATTGTCACTGTGGCAAATTCCGCAGGCCTCTACTTTTAGTAAGACTTCATTTTCTTTTGGAGAAGGTTTGTCGAGTTCTACTATTTTAAAATCGCCCCCCGCTTCTTGTACTTGTACTGCTTTCATATGTTCTTTTTTTTGAATCTTGAAGATACGAAGAGTAAACGTGTTATTGTTTTAAAGCTGTGTTAAACCATAAAGAGGGTATCGGTTAATTAGAAAGCGTATATGTAACCACTAGCATAACTCCAACCACAAAGGCATTATTAAGAAAGTGAAGCAAAATAGGCCAGATTAGCACGCCTGTTTTAATTTTTAACCAACCAGCTATACCACCAAGAACAATACGCGGAATAATCATAGCAAACAGCGCAGCATTTAGAAGAAAGGACTCTACGTAATTATAGATATGTGCCATTCCAAAAATGATAGAAGTAATTATTAAAACTATTAATACGTACTTCCCCAAAAACTTCTGAATGCCTACAAGCGCTTTTTTAGGCACAAGCTGCTGTAACAAATAGTAAATAGCAATGAAAATCGCGAACATTCCTAACAGTCTGAGATACCAAGGCCCCAATCCTTCGGAAAAGCCCATAAAGAGAAAACTAAGCCACCCGCTTATGAAAAGTAGCAAATCTTCGTAACTAGGTTTTATAATAGAGCGGAACATGATTTCTTCAAAAATAGGCGCAATGATCACTGCCGAAATAAGCAGCTGGGTGGGTTGACTATTGAGCATTTCTAGTAGACGTTCCTGCTTGTATTCGTTGTTTATAAGTTCAGGAAACCATTTTGACAATACTCCCAAAATCATAAAAAAAAGAAAATAAAAAGCCCAAACCAATAGATAGCTTTTTAGCAGCAGTTTGCTACCTTCTTTTGCGGTGTATGTTTTGGTTGCAATCATATTAGTTTAAGTAAGCCTTAAAATAAAAGAATAAATTGCTTTATCCTTCGGCTCCACTCAGGACAAACTGTAATAAATTACGTAAGTGTTCACTTTATTTTATTTTTTTACAACCTTTTTGGTTTTAGTATTTCCTTTTTCATTTGTAATTTTTAAGAAATAGATTCCTTCACTTAAATCTGAAATATCCACTTGATTCTTTTCTTCAAAAGTATAAAGAAGTTGGCCTATGTTATTGTAAACAATTATTTCAGAAATAGGTGTGTTAGATTTTATATCCAATAGCCCGCTAGTAGGGTTTGGATAAATATTGAATAAATTTGCTTCATTTTCCTCAATTGCAAGGGGACCAAGGTTTTCAAACCAAATTATTTCATCATTTCTCCTAGAAGTAGCTAAAACGTCCATTTTACCATCCCCATTAAAGTCATCCGCAAAAACACAAATAGCTTCAATTACATTGGAAGAAATGATTTGAGGCTCACCAAAATTTCCAGTACCATCGTTTTCATACCAATAAACTGTGTCGTCAAAATAAATAGCTGAAAGTACATCTACATCGCCGTCACCATCAAGATCTTCGGCATAAACTTCATGACCACCTAAATTATTATCATCAATAAGTCTTGAGGATCCAAATGTGCCTTGTCCATCTAGGTTTTCAAACCATACAACTGAACTATTTTCAAAAGATGAAGCTACAATATCTGAGTCTCCATCATTATCAATATCTTCTGAAACTATTGAAAGGGAATAAACTAAATCAGTTGATATTATTTGTTCTGGCCCATAATTTCCTCCTCCATTATTTTTGTGCCAAAACAGGACATCATTAATCCAGTCAGCTGCAACTAAATCCTTATCGCCATCACCATCAAGATCTACTGCTGTTAGAGATTCTACTTCTAAACGGTTACTATTAATAACTTGAGGGGTGCTAAAATTTCCCTGACCGTCTATATTCTCATAATAAATAATATTTTCTCCTCCAGAAATAATATCAATATCGCCGTCGTCGTCAATATCTAAAGGATATGTTATGATTGGATCATTAAATTCATTAAGTTGCGGAAATAGGTGTGCTTCAAACGAACTTCCTAGGCCATCCAGGTTTTCAAACCATCCCACAACGCGATCATAACTAGATTCAGAAACCACATCCATATCGCCATCACCATCTATATCTGCTGCATTTATAGAAATAGGGTTATTTAATTCTGAAATTGTTATAGGTTCTGAAAAGTTTCCTTGTCCATCAAGATTTTTTTGCCAAGCAATCCTATTGCCACTATAGGCTGTTGATAAAACATCTTGATCACCATCACCATCCATATCTGTTGAGAAAACTGTATAAGGAGCATTAACACCATTTATTTCTACTACAATTTGTTGGGGTCCAAAATTTCCTTGACCATTAATGTTTTTGTAATATGCTATTTTATCAGCAACATTAAAGGCAGACATTATGTCTAAATCACCATCATTATCCAAATCATCAATCTCAATGTCAAAAATAAAACTATCTACAGCTGCTATTTGCTGAATTGTGCTAAAATTGCCAAAACCATCATTCTTATAAAACCCTATATTAGAGCCTGTTCTGCAAATATAATCGATATCACCATCGTTATCAATATCAGCGCTTTGGCCTTGATGAGGACGTAGTACATTAGAACTTACGAATCTTTCTGTGCCGAAAGTTCCTTGACCATTTACATTTTCAAACCAAATAATTTTTTCATCTATTAATGATGAAGTTGCAAAAACATCCATATCACCATCCCCATCAATATCTGCAATTGACGAACCGTTTGGTCTAGTCACATCTGTAGTAATGATTTGTTGTGAACCAAAATTTCCCTGACCATCCATATTTTTATACCAAGAAACATTTTCTTCAGGTTGTGAGGCAGTGGTAAGTATATCCATATCGCCATCACCATCAATATCATCTACGGCAATTGAAGATATTCGAGGCCCTATTGGTATAATTGTATGTTCTGTTCCAAAAGTTCCTTCTCCATCCATGTTTTCATACCAACCAACGGAGCTATTTTCACCACCATTGCCTACCACATCAAAATCACCATCACCATCCATGTCTTTGGCCAATATATCATATGCATATAAGGTTGTGGAATTCACTAGTTGCGAAGAAGCAAAATTAGCTTGTCCATCATTTTCGTACCAAACAATACCGTTTTCTGATGCAGAATTTATTAGATCTTGATCTCCATCCCCATCAATATCTATTGCAATAACCTGATTTGTTCCAGTCCTAGTTTCGCTTATAATTTGCTGAGGACCATAATTCCCGTTAATATTTTCATACCAGGCTACTTTACTATCATTTCTGGAGGATGAAATCATATCCATATCACCATCGCCATCAAGGTCTGCCGCAAAGACAGAATTTGCGTAGTTTGTTCCGCCGTCATCGTTAACAACAATGTGGGCGTCAAAGTCTATTTGTGCATTAATGGAAAAAGTAAGAAATATGGTAGATAGGAAAAGTAGTTTTATTTTCATTTTAATTGATTTAGGATTGGCAAAATAAAGGCTTTTTTGTTTTTATACAAACTGTAGGCTTTTAAGTTTATTTTATTAAGGAATAGTGTTCTAAAAGATTTTTTTAAATAAATTAAAACTGTCAAATTATTAGAAAATATGACACCCTGTCATAAAGTTTCTGATGGCATAATCATTGACTTATACATAGCGAATTAAAAATTTGAATTAGTAAAACAATAACTATAACACTATGAGTAAAATAATTGGAATCGACTTAGGTACAACCAACTCCTGCGTTGCTGTAATGGAAGGTAGCGAGCCAACGGTAATACCTAACGCCGAAGGAAAACGAACTACTCCCTCTGTAATCGCCTTTGTGGAAGGTGGCGAAATTAAGGTTGGTGACCCTGCAAAACGTCAGGCTGTTACAAACCCTAAGAAGACTATATCTTCCATTAAGAGATTTATGGGGAATAAGTTTTCCGAATCAAAAAAAGAAATAGATAATGCTGCATACGATGTAGAAAAAGGCGATAATAACACACCACGTGTTAAAATCGACGATCGCATGTACACGCCGCAAGAGTTGAGTGCGATGATTCTTCAGAAAATGAAGAAAACCGCAGAAGATTACCTTGGGCAAGATGTAGACCGTGCTGTAATTACAGTTCCGGCTTACTTTAACGATAGTCAGCGTCAAGCAACAAAAGAAGCTGGTGAAATCGCCGGCCTTAAAGTAGAACGTATTATTAATGAGCCTACAGCGGCTGCATTGGCATACGGACTAGATAAAAAAGACAGCGACCAGAAAATTGTAGTATTTGACTTTGGTGGTGGTACACACGATGTTAGTATCCTTGAATTAGGAGATGGCGTTTTTGAAGTACTTGCTACCGATGGTGATACGCACTTAGGTGGTGACGATGTTGATAGCAAAATCATTAACTGGTTAGCAGATGAGTTTCAGAAAGAGGAAGATATGGATCTTCGTAAAGACCCAATGGCGCTACAACGCTTGAAGGAAGCTGCGGAGAAAGCTAAAATTGAATTGTCTTCTTCAACACAAACTGAAATTAACTTGCCTTACGTAACTGCAACAAGCAGTGGCCCAAAACACTTGGTAAAAACGTTAACACGTTCTAAGTTTGAGCAGTTAATTGACGATTTAGTAAAAAGAACAATCACTCCTTGTGAGAAAGCACTAAAAGCAGCTGGATTATCTAAGAGTGATATTGACGAAATAATTTTAGTAGGTGGTTCAACACGTATTCCTGCTGTACAAGATGCAGTGAAGAATTTCTTCGGAAAAGCGGCTAGTAAAGGAGTAAATCCTGATGAGGTTGTTGCAGTTGGAGCAGCTATTCAAGGTGGTGTGTTAACTGGTGATGTAAAAGATGTATTATTATTAGATGTTACACCACTTTCATTAGGTATTGAAACAATGGGTAGCGTTAATACAAAACTTATTGAAGCCAATACAACGATACCGACTAAGAAAAGTCAGGTGTTCTCAACTGCGGCAGACAATCAGCCAAGTGTAGAGATTCACGTATTGCAAGGTGAGCGCCCAATGGCAGCAGATAACAAGACAATAGGACGTTTCCACTTAGATGGAATTCCACCTGCGCCAAGAGGGACACCTCAAATTGAAGTTACGTTTGATATTGATGCCAACGGTATCATTAAAGTAAGTGCTGAAGATAAAGCGACTGGTAAGAAGCAAGATATTAGAATTGAAGCTTCTTCAGGTCTAACAGAAGAGGAAATCGAGAAAATGAAGCAAGAGGCTGAAGCTAATGCTGATGCTGATAAAAAAGCAAAAGAGAAAGTTGACAAGATCAACGAAGCTGACGCGATGATTTTCCAAACTGAAAAGCAACTGAAAGAATTTGGTGATAAATTATCTGACGATAAGAAAAAGCCAATCGAAGATGCTTTAGAGGAGCTTAAGAAAGCACACGCAACACAAGAGGTTGAAACCATTCAACCAGCGTTGGATAAAATCAACGAAGCGTGGAAAACTGCAAGTGAAGAGATGTATAAAGCGCAAGCTGATCAACAAGGTGGAGCTGCCCCAGGCGGCGATCCTGGAGCTCAGCAAGGTGCTACAGGCGGATCTTCAGAAGAAGAAGGCAGTGATGTAGAAGACGTAGACTTCGAAGAAGTTAAGTAAGATCGAAGTTTATATATTATGAAAAACCGCAACTTAATAGTTGCGGTTTTTTTATTATATAAAAGCCATAAAGCTGTTTAAGACAAGTATAACACTCCACTATACCATTTATCAGTATATTTGAATTTATGGAATCTGTACTACTTCCCAAACAGCCGCATCCTGCGGTATCATACCTTCGCGTAGGTAGGTTACTGTATTTTTCACTCATCTTATTTATTTTAGAGTCATGGGTTTATGGTGTGCAACTTATGGAAGCTTGGAACAATGCTTCAATTTATATTGTTGCTATTTGGGCATGGTGTTTTATGTTTTCCTTTATTCATATTTATTTGGTCATTATGGATGGCTGGTCAAGGTATCAGAATTATAAACGAGCAAAGGATCAGTTTTTTATACACGGTTTTCGTCCGCGTATTGCAGATATTTACATAGTCTCTAAATGTCAACGTATGGCAGCCGAAACCGCCGCAGAAGAACTAGGGATAAAAGAAGAAGTACAAGCTTATTATAAAAGTTGTGGTGTAAAATGGTATCACTATATTCCTTATTTTATGGTGAAAGAACCTCTGTTTATGTTAAAAAAAGACTTTTGGTCCCGTACCTTTTTGGAAAAAAACTACACACCAAAATTTGATTTTCAAAATATGCCACAAGCTACGGTATGAGTATTTCGTGTACACAAGTTAGCAAACAATACGGTTCGGTAATTGCATTACAAGACGTAAGTATTTCGTGTAAAGCCGGTGAAATTTGTGGAATTGTAGGCGCCAACGGAGCTGGTAAAACAACCTTGTTTAAAATATTAATAGGATTGGTAACACCCGATAATGGCTCCGTTACTATTCAAAATACAGGAAAGAAAAAAGCGGGAGGTATTATAGAAAAACCTGCTTTGTACGAATACCTCACGGCGTATGAAAACCTTAAAGTATTTGCCAAAATGCAAGGTGCAAGTACCGATAAAAATATACTACATCAATTTTTAAAGCGAGTAGGGCTACCGATAGATAGAAAAGATCCGGTGCGTAATTATTCCATGGGGATGAAACAACGCCTAGGTATTGCCATTGCGTTACTAAACAATCCTTCTTGCTTAATTTTGGATGAACCGTTTTCAGGCCTTGACCCGATGGGAATTGAATCACTACGAAACCTTATTCTGAAATTATCAAAAGAAAATCTAACTATTTTAATTTCCTCTCATATAGTCGATGTATTGAGTAAATTATGTTCAAAACTCTATGTTATTAATAACGGAAGTATTGTTAATTCAGGCGATACGGCTGCATTAATTTCTGAAAACACAAATGCATATACTATCTGCGGTTCTGGAATTGCAGATTCAAAAACATTACAGAAATATGAAACGATAGAACGAGGTAATTGTGTGACGGTGTCTGTTTCTTCCAAAGAAATTCCGAAGATATTGCAACAATTGGCCGAAGAACAAATCAGTATCACTTCCTGTACACCCGAAGTAGATTTACAACAACTTTTTCATCCAATACCGCAATGAGAGCTCTTTTAGCGACCGAATTTTATAAACTCATAAAGCAAAGCCGGACCTATTATGCGCTCGCTGCCATTTTTGTAATAGAGGGAGTTGTTTTGTTTAGCGCGTATTATCAAGGCGCCGGGATTATTGATATTGTGTTGAGCAATTTAAAAGACACCTTCTATTTTGAAGGAAATCTACTGAATGGAAACTTAGTCACCTACTTTATACTGAACTCACTGTGGTTTCACGTTCCACTGATTTTGATCATAATAATGTCGGGTTTACTCACCACAGAATATAAAGACAAAACCTTGCAAACGGTGATGATGCAGCCGGTAAAAAAGTGGCAGTATATATTCAGTAAATACATTGTAGCCATTGTTTTTACAACGTGTGTAGTATTTGTATTGGCGCTGACGTCCTTTTTGCTATCGTATGCTTTGTTCGGGAAAGGGGATTTAATTGTATATGTAAACGGACTTACCTTTTTTGAACATGATGATGCTTTGTTGAGGTTGGTATATGCTTTTATAGTAGGAGCGGTGTCGATGGTGTTCTTTTCGGTAGTAAGTGTAACCTTGGCCGTTATCTTTAAAGAAGCAATGAAAACTTGGATTATTGCAGCTTTCTTTTTAATACTTTCAAACATTCTGCTGAAAGTTGATTTTGGAAGTGAATTGCTAAATAAATTACTATACGTAAAACTGAATGATACCTGGCAGTACTTTTTTACATTTGAAATTCCGTGGAGCACCATATACACCAATGTCTCTTTATTAATAGCATATACCTTGCTTACTATGGGAGTTGGAGTGTATGTATTTCAGAAAAAAGATATAGGATGATACAACGATTGACATTGATACTACTATTTGTGAGTTCGTTTTCAAGCTTGGCCCAAGAACAAGATGAAGATTTATTGCGGATTAAAGAACGGCTGGACACGGTTTCAGCATTTACGGCCGATTTAAAACTTGATGTAGACATTAGCTTTATTAATATGCCACAGAAAACAGCGACCGTAGAATTTAAAAAAGGAGAACCGATGTCTTTTTCTTCGGAAGACTTTGCGCTTATCCCAAAGCGTGGTTTAGATTTTTCATTTCAAGAATTGTTTGAATATCCTTTTATCACTGTTGATCGTGGAATGAAAACGGTTGATGGAAAAAAATTGAAGGTGGTGAATGTTATTCCTACAGATAAAAAAGCCGATTTTTCAATTGCAACCTTGTTTCTGGATTTAAAAGCCAAACAAATAGCCATTTCAGAAATAAGTACTAAAAAGGATGGTACCTATACCTTACTATTAGATTATCCAGATTCCGAAGCTGTTTTGCCCTCAAAAGTGGAAGTACAATTTGAAATGGAACGCATTCGCATTCCGCTTAACTTTATGGGAAAAGAGATTGATGTTGACAGAAAAAAGATGCGAAAAGAAGAAGTGAAGACTGGTAAAATTTTCTTGACGTTAGGTTATAAAACCATTTCGTACTAAATTTATTACTTTTTCGTTGGTAAAAATTTTCTAAAGAGGCCAATTATTCAGCTTTCTTTGGCATTTTTAAATCAGCACAAAACCAATTGCCGTGTTAACCGTGTCCTTTACCACTCTTAAAGCAGCATTTATTGCTTCTTCAACAGTCAGGATCCCTAATCCTTCAATGGTGAGCAATACAATTTTTACAGTGCTTTTATGGATGTCGAGATAGAGTCTGGCCTGCTCTTCGGTAATTTTGTTTTCCGCCCTAAGCCTAATAATAAGTTGCAGATTTTCAGAAAGGTTTTTAAACTCTTGCTCGGCATAGGGCTTCACATCATCCCAATTAGCTTCTACTGCGCCTTTTGCAGCTGTTAGCATTTTTTGAAAAACTTCCGGAACATCGATAGTAGCCATAACATTGGTTTTTTATTGGTTGGTGTTTCCTCTTTTTAAAGCGATTTGTAGTTTGGCAATGGCCGTAAAAGCCGTGTTGAATGAATTTAATGGAGGAGCAATAGCTTCGGCGCTTTGAAAGCCAATTTGGTGGGCTTTTTCAAGGTTATCGAACATTGTGGCCAGCTCGTCAACTTGGTTTACTACAATCCTGTTTTTTTCGAAAGCACGGGTTCGTATTTTTAAGGTGTTCAAATGAATCTTGGCCCTATCAAAAAAAACGGTATAATCTTCATATTGTGCAATGCCGTCCTCATCGGTCAAATCACGTTCTAACTGTACAAAATAGGTTGCAGTGCTTTCTTGGAGTTCATGAAGGGTTTGGTCCGTGATTTCATCATAATTTGAAATCAATTTTACGGTAATGCAACTACTACACAAGAGGGAAGCGATGAGAAACAGTACACTTATTTTTAATGGTATTTTATGTAAAAGATTCATTGGTTTAGTAGCGTTTAATGTTTCTTTATTTTTCTATTCGGTTTAGGGTGTGCCCTTCACTGCTAAAAATAGATGGGTTAATTTTTTCTGAAATATTTAAAACCCGGATTACCACATCGGCCCGGCCTGTTTTACTTTTTAAAAATAATTCTAAAGGGAATCCTTCTACACCAAATTGGTCAAAGAGTTCTAGTTCTTTAGTGTCCTTTCCCGCGCCAACTGATTGGTATGCAAATACGCTTCCCATATTTAGTTCTATAGCTTCTGGTAACCATAAATTAGCAGTGTATTCATCATTTTCCGCCAATACTTCACGTGTTTGGTAGCCTTCAATTACTTTGGTTTTTCCCGTGTAATTTAGTTTAGTTCGTGGTCCTGTTCCATAGTCACGGGTTGCTACTTGCATTCCAGGCCAATACTTTTCGTTCATGGGCAATATATAGCCACCTTTTATTCCGTTTTGCTCAAACAATCCGGTAATGGTAGAGTCTTTTGGGTTAAAAACAAGTCGTAAATCTGGCTGATTTCTTTTTGCATGAATGATAAGCGCTGTTTTATCTTTTCCGAAGAAATAGGAAAGAGTGTCACTTCGTTCGTTTCCGTTTTTGTATTGCTGTGACACAACTAAATTAAAACTACCCGTAAATTCTTGGGAGTGAAGTTGTAAAAACCAGAAAATGGACAGTACGAGAATTAAAGCTTTATTCTTCATCTTACATAAAAAAGTACACTAAGGTACAATTTTTTGTTAAGTTAAAGCAGCTTGACCCTGTCATAAAACACTTACAGATAGATAGTTGTGTAAAAAAAGAACGGCCCTTAGTAGAGAGCCGTTCAAACCAAATAAATCAATTAGCAACTAAACTAATTAATTAATACAATAGTATGGAATTAATTTTTTTGGACAAAGTCATTTAACGGTATTTTTTGAATTTTATCGACATGTTTTTTTTGGGTTATTCTGAAAATTCATACAATAATTTAACATTTTTTATTCATCCTCATTTGTCTCAACAGCTATAATACTGTTTGCTGGAGAAGTGATAGTAGGTTCTTTTGTAAGATCTAATGTTACTCCAGAATTAGAAAGTAATACTATTGAAAACATTTCAGGATTCGATAAATTATTTTCAGCTACCATTAATTCTTTTATGTTATTGTTTTGTGCCAATTCTGTTGGTAAAGCACCTGTTAGTTGATTGTCAAACACATTAAAAACCTCTATACTTTTAAGGTTTTTAACGCTCGATGGGATGTTTCCAGACAATTTATTACTGCTAAGGTGTAATTTCTTTAATTGAGTAAGGTTGCCAATAGTACTTGGGATAGTACCAGTTAACTCATTTCCGTTAAAAGCGAGTACTTTCAAGTTTTCAAGATTTCCGATAGTAGCAGGTAATTCGCCGGATATTTTATTGAATGACAGCTCTAAGGTTTCTAGATTTGTAAGGTTACCTATTGAAGATGGGATAGTTCCTTCTACATTATTAAAAAGTAACGTAATGCCCGTAACTTTATCATTTTTCAGGGTTACTCCTTCCCATTCAGATACTGGTTGGTTGAGCTCCCAAGTACTGTTCCAGTTATCGCCATTGGTAGCATTATAAAAATCGATAAGGGCTTGCTTTTCTTGCGTGCTCACTTGAGCAAATAGCGTGGTGCAAAAAGCTATAAATAAAATACTTAGTACTAGTTTTTTCATAATTTGGGACGTTCGGTTTCTTACAAAACAGTATAAATAAACCACTTTTTTTGTCTAAGTGCAAAAAAAATCGATGAAATGCACAAAATAGTTTAGCTACATTGTAGCAATCTGTTGAAGAAAAGAAGTGTTTACTTCATGAATCCCCTCAAAAACAGATGTTTGTAGCCGATCTCCAAACAATGAACTTCCTTTTAATTGTTCTTCCGTTTTTCGTGCTTCGGTAATGTACGGGTCTTTATTTCCATAGAGATAGGTAACTGTTGTGTCAAGTTTCAGAAATGAAAAATCTTCTGGTTTTAATTCTATAGGAATCCCCCCAGAATGCAGCAACAAATAATCGCATTGTATCTTGCGGCTAGAAAGCCACCTGGTAGCAATAGAAACACCCTGCGAATACCCCATCGCTATAAAATTTGGCATGACCTCCGGTTTCTCTACTTCCCAAACGGCATCGATATACTTTAATACATTCTTTGTTTCAGCTACGGTATTTTCTTTGGTAAGCCAAGAAGCGCCAACGTGTTTAAAATTGCTGCCTTGATAATATTTTGAAGGTGCTTGAGGTATGATTATGTAATTTTCTTCGGGGTTTAAATGCTTAAAATACTTTGCAAAATAACGGCTTAAGTATCCAAGCCCATGAAAAGCAATCCAAATATTTTTTGTTTTCGGAGTAAGTGTATTTACAGTAGTATATGTATTTGTTGAAGTATACGAAACCTCTTTTTCGTTGGCCATTTGTATTTTGTATTTTTACAAAGTAAATGAAAGCTATGAAGTATACCAAAGAAGAAACGCTGGCAGGTTTAAAAAAAATGTGCCAAAACACATTAATGGAAACATTGGAAATTGAGTTTATTGATGTGACCGAAGATACCCTTATTGCCAAAATGCCTGTTACCCCAAAAGTACATCAACCAGACGGCGTGCTGCACGGTGGAGCTTCTGTTGCACTGGCTGAAAGTGTTGGCAGTGCCGCAGCCTTTATTTTTATGGATGCTGAAAAGGTGAGCATTCGAGGAATTGAAATCGCCGCTAACCACGTTAAAAGTGTGCGGGATGGATTTGTTTATGCTCATGCAAAAGTGTTGCATCAAGGCCGTACCACACAGCTTTGGCAGATTAAAATTGTTAATGAAGAAGACCAATTGGTTTCTTTGGTAAAATTAACTACCTTAACCCTTGAAAACTAACCGCTAATGAATTTAAAAATATTGCTTCAAAAAATTACCGAGCATTATAACAACCAAAAACCTTTTGTCCTTTATTCCCACCCTGAGAGCGATACAGTAGAGGTTTTGCTTCAGAAAAATTCAAAAAAATATACTTCCGAAGCGTTCGATAAGCGTGGAATTGTCATGGCTCCTTTTAAGTCTGGAGGTGTACCTATTTGCATTCCTTTAGAAGAATCTGAATATATATCTCACGAATTTTCAAAAGAAAATATACAAACTGAAACGGTTGATCCAAGTTTTAAAATTTTGGAAAAAGAAAGCTATATGCGGCTGGTTTCAAAAGCATTGACAGCTATAAACCATAAAAACACACATAAAGTAGTTGTTTCAAGAAAGAAAGAGTTTCCAATTTCAAATACCGATTTTTCAAGCTTTATACCCCGATTATTACATTTATACCCAACCGCATTTCGTTATGTGTGGTATCACCCGGAAACTGGCTTGTGGTGCGGCGCTAGTCCTGAAGTACTTTTAGTGACCAATGGGGAGTCTTTTACCACTATGGCACTTGCTGGTACTAAAAGAATAGAGGGTAAGGAATCACCGCAATGGACTCAAAAAGAAAAGAATGAACAACAAGTAGTGACAGACGCTATAAGTAACTGCCTTCAAAAGGTTACTTCGGTTTTACGCGTTTCAAAAACATATACCCACGAGGCAGGTTCACTCGCACATTTACGCACAGATATTACCGGGATGCTTAAAAATAAAAAAACTACGTTGGCCACTATTACAGCTGCGTTGCACCCAACACCTGCGGTATGTGGTACGCCCTTATCGGCAGCATTCAAATTTATAAATGAAAATGAAGGTTATGATCGGGAGTATTACACCGGATTTATCGGCTCTATAGACAATGGCGATTCAAGGTCTTGTTTATATGTAAATCTTCGTTGTATGAAAATAGAAGACAACAAAGCACACTTATATGTTGGGGGTGGTGTTACTTTTGATTCAGACCCCGAAGCAGAGTGGGAAGAGACCCAAAATAAATTGCAAACAATGTTGCAAGTAGTACAACCATTACTTTAAAATTGATAGTTCAGTTTGTACCTTTGTGCCGATGAACTTTTCAACTAAACTTCTCTCGCAAACTGTAACACAACTTTGTTTATCTAAAGGTATAAATCAAATTGTTATTTCGCCCGGTTCCCGTAATGCCCCTTTAACCATTGGTTTTACAGAACACCCTAAATTCAATTGTTTTAGCATTGTAGACGAACGTTGTGCTGCCTTTTTTGCATTAGGTATTGCACAACAAACCAAAAAGCCAACTGCTTTGGTGTGTTCATCTGGTTCTGCGTTACTGAATTACTTCCCTGCGATAGCCGAAGCTTTCTATAGCGATATTCCGTTAATTGTGCTTTCGGCAGACCGTCCGTCGGAATTATTGGAAATAGGGGACGGGCAGACCATTCAGCAAGAAGATGTTTATGGAAAACATATTCTATATAACGCTAATTGTAAAGAAGGCGACGAACACCAAACCCACAACAAAACCGAAATAAACATAGCACTTAATACAGCGATTGAGTTGCAAGGACCAGTACACGTTAACATTCCTTTTTCTGAACCTTTATATGATAAGGTGGATGAATTAAAAATAGATCCACAAAATGTTCCCGCGAGAAATGTTTCTGAAGAAATTTCTGAGGACTTACATAAGTTCGTTAAAGAATGGAACAGGAGCACAAAAAAATTAGTGTTAGTTGGTGTATTGGAACCAAACAGCATAGAAGAACGATTAATTAATGCCCTGGCGAAAGATGAAAGCGTTTTGGTCATGACCGAAGCAACCTCAAACCTACATCATAATAATTTTATCCCAGCTATCGATCAACTTATTACATCTTTGGACGAAGATGATTTTAAAGCATTGCAACCAGATATCCTACTTACATTTGGTGGGATGGTAGTTTCAAAACGAATCAAAAAATTTTTAAGAAACTATAAGCCTAACGCACATTGGCACGTTGACACAAAAAAAGCGTATGACACCTATTTTTCATTAAATCAACACATTAAAACAACTCCAAATGTTTTTTTAAAAGCTTTTTTGCCCAAAACTGTAGAAATTAAAAGTACGTATCAAAAAAAGTGGCTGGCAGTTAAAAATGAACGGATTAAATCACATAGGGAATATATATTAAGAGCACCTTATTCAGATTTAAAAGTCTATAAAACCATTTTTAAATACCTTCCAAATAACATTCAATTACAAGTGGCCAATAGCGCAGCTATTCGATATGCACAATTATTCGATATTCCGTCTTCTGTTCAGGTGTTTTGTAACCGGGGAACAAGTGGTATTGATGGCAGTGTGAGTACAGCAGTAGGAGCGGCCTACGCTTCGCATTTACCCACCGTTTTGGTTACCGGAGATTTAAGCTTTTTTTACGATAGTAATGGTCTGTGGAATAATTACATTCCGAATAATTTTAAAATCATCTTAATTAACAATAGCGGTGGTGGGATTTTCAGGATTTTACCTGGAGCAAAAAACACCGAACATTTTAATCGTTTTTTTGAAACACAACATCAACTTTCAGCAAAACAATTGGCTGAAATGTATCAATTTGATTATACTTCGGCCAATGATGAAACTAATTTAAATGAACAGTTGAGTAATTTCTTTTCTTCTTCAGAAAAACCAAAAATTTTGGAAGTTTTTACACCCTCAGAAGTGAATGATACCGTTCTACTAGACTATTTTAAGTTTATTAAATAACTTGTTTTTAAGAATCCAACAAGTCTTTCCCCCAGTTATAGGCTTCAGTAAGATTTGAAAAAGAAACAAAAGGCTTATTAAAAAAAGTAGCTTCAACTTCAGTGTTTTTTAATCCAATGTTGGTTTTTGCAACAACCGCAATACCTTTTAGAGTAGGTACTTTTTCCAAATATTTATAATCTTGTGGGATTAATGAATACGAGTTTATCCTATTGGAAATATATACCCAAGACGAAACTTTTAAATAAGTTAATCCTTTTACCAAAATAGGAAATGCATTTTTATAGGAAAGCGTAACACCTTCCTTAGCTTCTACAATAACAATATTGCCATAAAAATAAATGGTGCCAATTTTACTGTCCATTATATTTTTTAGCACAGCTGTCTCTGGCAAGGTGTGATGGGAAGGGGTTACTTTCATATCACGTGAAGATAGTAAATAATCTTAAACGATTAAAAATGTTTTTTTCATATTTTAATGAATGGTTAATATAGTACCTTTGCAGCTATGATTAATATAGGACAATACCAAACTTTTACAATTTTAAGGGAAACCGATCCAGGTTTATATCTTGGTGACGGGGAAGAGAATGAAATTTTATTACCACATAAATATAAACCCGAAACATTTGAGATAGGGGATAAGATTCAGGTTTTTGTTTACTTGGACAATGAAGAGCGCCCCATTGCAACTACACTTGAGCCGTATGTGACACTAAATGAATTTGCTTACCTACAATGCAGTGATGTAAACAAATATGGGGCCTTTATGGATTGGGGTCTGGAGAAACAGCTGTTTGTACCGTTTAAAGAACAAGCACGCCCAATGACAGCGGGTAGTTGGTACATTGTGTATTTATATTTAGATGATAAGACCAACCGTTTAGTGGGGTCCAGTAAAACAAATCGTTTTTTAGATAACAGCAATGTTACGATTGAAAAATATGAAAAAGTAGATATTCTGGTCACTCATTTAACCGATAAAGGAGCCAATGTTATTGTAAATGGAAAACACCACGGACTTATCTATATTGATGAAATTTTTGAAGACATCCGCTCTGGAGATCGTCTAAAGGCTTACATAAAGAAAGTACGCGAAGACAATAAGATAGATGTGGTACTGCAAGCACCTGGCTACCGAAGTATAGAACCCAATGCCAATTATATTTTAGATGAATTAAAAGCTGCTGGCGGCTTTTTACCATTGCACGACAAAAGCGACCCCGAGACTATTAAAAATGAATTAGGACTAAGTAAAAAAAGCTTTAAAAAAGCAATAGGAAGTCTTTACAAGGATAAGCAGATTGTTATAAAAAGTGATGGGATCGAATTAGTTTGATAGCATTTAATCAATATCAATATTCCCGTACCTGAATACTTATTGTACTTTTACTGTCTTTATTTTTATAAAGGTTTATACCAGATTGCCGGTAATACGGATTGTAATAATACGGATTGCCGTAATACGGATTTCCATAGTACGGCATCGTTTGGTTTGTATAAACTGAATTATTTACACGGGAATATTCATCATCACTATAAGCTTTAAACCTATTAGGCCCTTGTAGGCCTGGTTGTACAAATTGACTATTCAGTCGAGCTGCAAACGGATTGTTTCCAGTGGGTCTCGAATCTATAAAATTATTGTCTTTTGAAGCTGCTTCAACCATATTAACAGGTTGCCAATACTCATTGGTTGAAACCGAAACAGGTGCTAGGTTAGGAGTGAAAACCGAAATATTTCCAAAATTTTGCCTGTCGCCAAATATCTTGTATGGCACCAACTCTAAACTTTTTATTTCCGGCGATGGCGTTGCTTCAATGGAAAAATACCGAATATCAAAATCCGATTGACCAATGGCCAATAGGGGAAAGATAAATAGTAAGAATGCAAAATTTTTCATCTTCAAAAATATAATCAAATTTCAAGCCAAACCTTCCTTTTTAAGGCGAAGGTTTATAATGCTAATTTCTTGGAAGTTCTTTTTGGCACTGCATCTTTATGTACCATAATACTAATGGTTTTTAGTTTCATAAAAGATTCGCTAAAGTACACATATCCACCATTTGCATTTCGACTTTCATCGGTTCCCCAGCTATTTTTCACTTTATAATATTTTGTACCATTTTGGTCCCGCAACATTCCAGTAATATGCATCAGGTGGTCGTCTGTCGTATTATAATTTTCAAATTCAGCTTGGCGGTACTCTTGTGTAATGTTTTTTTCTGGATAGACACCTTGTAGCGCTTTTATGTTATTTTCTGAATCTTCAGGTATCACCGCAACGCCATCTTTAGAAGAAAAAGTACGTTCGCTTACATCGCAATCCAACTCAACCGTGAAACCGTTTTGAAGTGCGTTGTCAATAGTCGCCATCATTTCGTTTAACGGAACATTATAAAAACTACCATTGCTCCAATTGTCAGGAATATTCAGTATAAATTTTGAATAAAAAGGCGCTTGTGTAAACGAAGTGATACTTACGTAGTCTTCCGGAACAAGCTGCGTCATTTTTAAAAACGATTGCGGCGTAAATTCTTTCCCTTCAAACTGAAATGTTTTCGGGTTATTGCCCAAATACACATCTAACACGCTCGAAACAGCTTTTTTCCACTTGGGGCTTAGAGCTTTTGCAGGATTGTCAATATAGGTTTCAAGCATCGACTTTAAAACAGCGACCAATTCGGCGTGGTTATGGTTTTCTTCCGTAGCAAATAAACCACTGTACGCCTCTTGTGTTACCAAACCATAATCACGAACAGAGTTAATTACATCGTGTGCCAATCCACCTTCGCTAAACTGCGCCTTACCTTGACGCATCACAAAATTTTCAGCTTTTTTAGGATAAGTATTACGCACAGTGTACATTTCAGAAAGGTTGATTTCTTTTCCGGTCAATCTAATTATTTCAGATTCTAAAAAAGAAGATGTGGAAAAGCTCCAACAGGTTCCCGTTCGGCCTTGGCTTATAACAGGTGTAGTTTCCAGATCAATTTCCGTAGTGAACTTATAAGCTTCTTGAGCGGTTATAGTTAGTGTTGTTAAGGCAATTCCGAATAAAAAAAGTAGCGTTCGCATAGAATTTAAAAATTGTTTGTTTTTATTAACCAAGTTTCTGGGCTTTAGTTCCTTAAGCACCTGATAAAATAATTTAAAATACTAATGTATAATAGAATATGCTTAATCTAACATCTATAATCTAATAGCGAAGCGTTCTAATGTCTTAGTCGGACACGACTAAATTAGTATCTTTACCGTAAAAATATAAAATATGAGCACACCCAACTGGAAAACAGCTAAAGAATATTCAGATATTACCTATAAAAAGTCAAATGGCGTAGCCCGAATCGCATTTAACCGTCCCGATGTTCGCAATGCGTTTCGACCTAAAACCACTTCTGAATTGCTGGATGCTTTTCACGATGCACAAGAAGATACCACTGTTGGGGTGGTATTATTATCTGCCGAAGGGCCTTCTTCTAAAGATGGCGTCTATAGCTTTTGTAGTGGTGGTGATCAAAAAGCACGCGGGCACCAAGGTTATGTAGGTGAAGATGGGTACCATCGCTTAAATATCCTGGAAGTTCAACGGTTAATCCGTTTTATGCCTAAGGCTGTAATTTGCGTGGTTCCTGGTTGGGCTGTTGGCGGCGGTCATAGTTTGCACGTGGTTTGCGATATGACGTTAGCTAGTAAAGAACATGCTATTTTTAAGCAAACCGATGCCGATGTAACCAGTTTTGACGGAGGCTACGGAAGTGCTTATTTAGCTAAAATGGTAGGGCAGAAAAAAGCACGTGAGATATTTTTCCTCGGAAGAAATTACAGCGCCCAAGAAGCTTTTGAAATGGGTATGGTAAATGCGGTAATCCCACATGACGAATTAGAACAAACTGCTTACGAATGGGCGCAAGAAGTGTTAGGAAAGTCACCAACTTCTATAAAAATGTTAAAATTTGCAATGAACCTAACCGATGACGGAATGGTCGGGCAACAAGTGTTTGCTGGAGAAGCTACACGTTTAGCATACATGACCGAAGAAGCAAAAGAAGGTCGAGATGCCTTTTTAGAAAAAAGAAAACCTAATTTTGATAAAAAGTGGTTGCCATAAAAGTTAGGCAACCTTCAACTCTTTTTCCTTTTTTTCTTCTTTAATTTCTACTTCAAGTTTTTCCTTAGCCATTTCTTTGCGAATTTGCTTTACGGTTAAGGTGCTACCGTCGTGGCTCCAACCTGGAGGGCCAAATGCGTACATAAATTTGTGGTACCAGTTTTTGGACTTTTTCATATCCTGCCAAATGTTTTGGTATTCGTGCATTAAAATTACGTAGAGGTTATAAGAGTTTGGTGGGGTAGAAACACCGTATTGAATATCAATATCATCATCCAGCTCTTTCCAAGTGCCAAACATTCTATCAAAAGCATTTAAAATACCGCCGTGGTTTTTATCCATATACTCAATGTTGCAAGCATGGTGTACTTGGTGCATGGTGTGGGTGTTGATGAACTTTTCAATAAAACCTAAATTTTTAATGTATTTAGTGTGCAACTGAAACTGCCACAACGCTTCAATACCTAAGCAAACCACTAACATTTCTGGAGGGAAACCGATGATGACAATCCAAACATAGAAAAACGGTTTGTACAATATGGTGAACCAACCGTTTCTAACTGCAGTTCCCAAATTAAAATTATCGGATGAGTGATGAACAATATGTGCTGCCCAAAGAAAACGAACCATGTGGTTTTGCCTATGAAACCAATAGTAAGTAAAATCATCTAACAACATACAGATTATCCAAACATACCAAGCATATCCAAAAGATTCGTAGCCCATAATATTGGTGCGAACTCCATCTACAACAGGATTAAAAATATCGTACGCGAAATTAAAAACGAGGATGATGGAAACCGTTTTAATCAACGCTCCTAAAATAGCAGAGCCAATACCAAGTGATAAACTAGAAAAAAAGTCCTTCCATTTATAAAGGTTTTTATCATCAAAAACTTTACTGTATGAAAGCTCTAATGCAATAAATCCTAAAAAACAAGGTACCCCATATACTAACGGGTTTGTAAAATCCATTCTCTATTAATTATCAAAATTATTAATTTTTGGGACTAAAGTTTGCAAGATAAAGCTTATAAATTCAACTCAATATCATAACCAAACTTTTTCTAATAAATTGCTATATGAATATAGAAAATCACGCTAAAAAGAGCAAGTTATATCTCTTTTACTACAAAAAAACCATCATTTCCTTGCGATTGGTATAGTGGCATAAAAATATAGGCATCCCATTCACTTTTAATGGGTTTACCATTATGATGCGCTAATAACTCTCCCTTTTTAATTTGCTGAAAATTTTTATAACCAGGTTCCATGGAAAAGGTGTCATCGTTTTCAAGTCCGTGGCGGTATTCAATTTCAAATGTTTTTTGATTTTCTTTTTGCTTCTGAAGTTTTGAAACTGATTCTGGAAATTTTGAAAGCTCTTTAAGGTCTAAACCACAAGCTTCTTGCAGTGCAATCCAAATGGTGCCTTCGTGATTTATGATTGATTCTGGGTCATCATGTTGTCCGGCCTCTAGGACAAAACCAGTTAAACCCTGTCGGCTCATATATCCGTCTGTAGTTCCATAAACGATATCTGAAAACCCCCTAATTATGTGAGTAGGGAAGCGGTGCGCCCAACTATCGTTATCGTGTACATCTTGTACCGAAGCATACGGTAAACTATCTGATGAAGTAGTGTGGCAATCTAAAAAATAGCGCTTTGTATACTTTGAAGCAGGGTAGTTATTCAGTACTTCAATAATACTGAACATTTCCTCTTTTTCATTGGTGTCTGTAATATGCTTTTCAATATTCTCTTTTGTCCACGTTCGGTTTAAATCTTCATCAATAAAGCGAACCTCTTTATTAAGTGCTTTTTTATTACCGGCAACCCCAACAATAGTCCCTTTTATTTCAGGTTTTGAAACTGAAAGTTCAGCAAAGACTTTTTCTAAAGCGATAATTCCGCTGGGTTCATTACCGTGGATTCCCGCGGTAACAAACAGCAAAGGACCTTTGTTGTTACTACTATATTTTCCTATTATCCTTGAAATTTCTTTCTTCAAAATATTTCTTTTTAGCTTCAGAAGCAATTATTTAATTTCATTTATTATCTATCTAGTCCATCGTTGCCAATTGCCGATTGGAAAGACTTTTTTTATAATGTGTTTTGTGTTCTATTTTTCGCTCTATGGCTTTGATTACTGTCTCGGTAAAATCTGGCAGGCCAATATCGTTGCAGTAATCCAATCCGCCGGGACTTAGTACATTTATTTCAATCAACTTATCTTTAACGATGTCCAATCCAACAAAAAAGAGCCCGTCCCTAATTAACTTAGGTGCCGTAACATTAACAATTCGTTGCATTTCGTCAGTCAACTTTCCTTTTTCAGCTTTTCCGCCAAGTGCGAGGTTACTCCTAAATTCAGAATCATCCTTATTTACCCTCCGTATAACGGCTTGCTTGCCATCTTCTTCTAAAATTTTACCATTCATTAAAATGACGCGTACATCGCCTTTTGAAACTTCTGGTAGAAACTCTTGTGCGATTACGTATCCCTTTTTGGTAATGGTTTCGATAATTTGATTGAGGTTCTTCTTGTCCTTATCAATTAAATAAACATTTTGACCTCCTGAACCTTCCAAGGGTTTTAATACCATTTTTTTGCCGTTGTCTTTCCAAAACTTTAATAGATCCTCTTTGTTTCGGGTAATTAAACTATTTGGTTTTATAATGGAAGGTAACTCTTCAAAATATAGTTTGTCAATAAAGGCATGGGACATGGCAAAAGCATCGTTTAATACCAGAACACCATTTTGCTGAATCATACGTGCAAAGGCAATTCCGCTATGTTCAGCCCAATGTCTATCATCTGTTTCCTCAGTAGGATTATTCCGAAGAAAAAGTACATCAAGATCTGAACTGCTAATCACTTTATATTTCAGTTCTTCATCCTGTACGCGTTCCCAAAATTTTTCTACTGTTCTAGATTTTGGTGTTTTCGGTACTTTTTTACACCGCAAACTGATGGGTTTGTCATGGTGAAAAATAAAATCACCTACACTCATTACATATAAATCGTGCCCTCTCTCGTGTGCTTTTTTCATTAACACTACCGAAGTTCCTATAGCTTCGGATTCTATATCGCTAATTACAAAACATATCTTCATTTTTATATCATTTTAGAAAGGGCCAGCCCTTGTTTTAGTTTATTTATTTTTTTTGTAAAGTCTTTTTGTTCAAAATACCTTGGTTTTAATTTAGGAGGTGTTAACAAGCCTCTGTCGGTTAAATCCTTGATTACATCTACATGTTTTAAGGCAAATTTTCCCGCCAAAAGAGGTTCCAGCTCGCCGCCATCGATTAAATAATCTCGAAGTTCAACCAATCCTTTTAGGTAAATAATATCTTTTAAAAACCCACCTCCCTGAAACATCCTAGAGGTGATATTAAAAGCATGTTCCTTTGAAAACCCATATTCTGAATACAGTAAATTAAAGACTTGTTTAAAATCGGCCCCACTTAATAACGCATCGCCAGCAACTACACGTCCGGCTAAAATTCGAAGTCGATTGCCAGACAACCCACCAATTAAATATTCTGAAAGTACGGCGATTCCTTCCTGAAGGGCGTCATAATCTGCAAAGCCTGCTGCCATTTGGCTTAGCGATTGTTGGCTTCCATTAAAATAGGTTAACGCGTGGGTGCCAATTTCGTGCTGCAATAATGAGGCGGCACTATTTTTTGTCATTTTATAGTCTGAGGGTAAATACAACTCGCCCCGTGAGACCATTATAATGTTCACATCGTCCCGAATATGAACTTTCCCATTAAAATCAGCACTTTGATTTTTAAAATACTCAAACTCTTCTTGGGCTAATTTTGCAAATGCGTTTGCGTCAATAAGCTGACGTTCTTCTTGTGTATGGTCTTCAGAAATATTTTGAAGAATAAGCTTAGCTTCGGTCAATACATTTTTTTCAAGTCCTTTGTACAAACGAACACTACTATAAAAGAAATTTTTTGAGTCACGTTCTTTCAACATAGTAAGTTGATGGTCTATTTCTTCACGTTTTTCATCAAAGAGATAGGAAAGTGCAGGATCATCAATTTCATCAATCCTTAGGTTGTATAACTTACGTTTCAGCAAATCTGGATCTACCGGCAGCAAACGATAGTGATAGGTGTTTATTTCTTCAAAATTAGTTTCAAAAAAACGTTCTCTAAGGGCTTGAATATTTACAGGTGCTACTAATAGCAAAAATTGATAACTGGATTCAATTTCGGTAAGTTGTTTGTCAATTTTAAATACTTCGGAATGAATATCACGTTTTCCTAATGCATGAAAATTAGCCAGTTTTGACGTAGTCTGTACCCTTACAAACTCAAAAATGGCTTTTTGAATTGCTTCTACAAAATTGTCCCTAAACTTTCTGAAGTAAACAGGATACATGTTATCATGTACATCACGATAAACGGGGGGGACTTCAAGACCTATTAAAGTTCCTCCTTTTGCTTTGATGTCTTCAATGCTAAAAAGCGGTGTAACTTCTTCAAGTTGACGTTGTTTAGTTTGCTCAATGCGTGCCGTAAGTTGTACGTTGTATTTTCTACTCGGGATTTTACAGAGCTCGTCTTTTAAAACATCTAACGAGACAGGTAATTTGTGCGAAGGTCCTCGTATTACAAACTCGGTGCTATTGGTGTTTCCACTGAAAATTTCCAATAGTATAAAAGAACCGAATTTGCTAGCCATTTTTTCGGTAAGCTTTGAAATAAACTCTTGAAAAAAATCAAAATTTTCCTCTCCAATAATTAAATAGGAAGCACCGCTTCGAGCCAAGCGTAAAGTAGCTTTATCATCTGGTTTTTTTCTATAAATAAGTAGGGATGGTACATCGTGTTCCAAAAATAGATACCCGTCATGCGGCAATGGACAAACAGTGCGCTCGCCGGGGGTTAAATCGTTTAAAATTTGTTCTGTTTTTTTTGAAGTTTCAGATACCTTCATTATTCTTCTTGTTATTGCTTGATCTATGCTTAATAATTTTATCTAAGCATAAGATAAAAAAACGCCTCGATGAGACCGAGGCGTTTAAAAATTATTTAACGCTAAATTAGCAACCAAAGAGCTATTTGTTAAATTAATAGCTTAAAAATGATTACTTGCTATACGCATCACTATGAACGTTTGCAACAGCCCGTCCACTAGGGTCGTTCATGTTTTTAAAACTTTCATCCCATTCTAACGCTGCAGGACTGCTACAGGCTACTGAAGGAACAGATGGCACACTCAACGCCGCCGTATCACTGGGGAAATGTTCAGTAAAAATAGAACGGTAATAAAACTCTTCTTTGCTGGCAAGTCAACAGCATTTTATTGATAAATTAATATCAAAAAATAAAATTTGTATTTTTAATCTTAAAAATACTGACAGAGTATGATTCAAAATATTCAAGAGTTCTTGAACGATATAAAACATAAATTTGAGGACGAGAGTTTTCAGGTAAGTGATTTTTCCAGTATTGCACACTTTCCTTTAAATTCTAAGCAATGCATTTACATTATGGATTGGCCAACTGGTAGGATAACATATAAAAGGAACATATATAAAATATTGGGATATGATGATGATGAATTTAATATAGACATGCTTCTTAACATTGCACACTCCGACGACTTAAAAATCATCAAACGGATTACTCAAGCCGTTGTGAATCATCTTACGAGCCATACCAAGTTTTCTTACGAAGACACTTCACTAATTTTGATATATAGATTTCGAAAAAAAGATGGAACTTATATAAAAATATTGAGACAATCCACCTTATTCGAAAAATCAAGTAATGGTATGTTAAAGAGTAATTTATCTATTTTGACGGATATTTCATTTGCCGATACCGATGATTATGTAAGTTGGGAATTCCTTGCTCCTCAAATTGAAGAAGAAAATTTTAGAAAAGAAGTCTATAGGGAATTTTCAAATCTTTTTACAAGGAGGGAAGTGACCATTATAGAGCTTATAGCGGAAAAATATACTACCAAGGATATTGCTGAAAAACTGTTTATTAGTGAGCATACGGTCAATACCCATAGAAAGAATATTTTAAAAAAAGGAAATTGCCATAATGCAGGTCAACTCATTGCATTTTGTAAAAAAGTAGGCGTGTTATAAATTGTGTTATATCAAAATTAGATACTAAGAAAATATGAGATTTGTTAGAAAAACAATATTAACTAATGGACAGGGTATTTCATATTTGGATAATGAAATTCAATCAAAGACCACTATTCTTTTTGTTCACGGAAATTCATTAAACAACACCAGTTTTAAAAATCAATTTAACGATAAGGATTTAAACAAATACAGGTTGGTGGCAATAGATTTACCCGGGCATGGTGAATCTGAATGGAATAAGGACTATTCAATCCCCCAAATGACCACCGATATTGCAACTTTTTGCAATCAACTAAGGCTAATCAATTTTATAATTGTTGGCCATTCCTTAGGCGGACATTTGATAATACAATCACTATCAAAATTGAAGAGTTGTAAAGGTGCATTATTAATAGGAACACCGCCAGTTAAGAGACCATTAAATATCGATATAGCATTTATGCCACATCCCGTAATTCCTTTACTATTTAAAGCAGAACTTACAGCTGAAGAACTGGAATTATTTGCAGAAAGCGTTTGTGCCCCTCAAAATAAAAAGTATGTCATAAAAAGTATTACTGTCACAGATCCGAAATTTAGAGAAAAGATGATGACTTCAATTATGCAGGGAGATTTAAAAGATGAAATCCTTATTCTTGAAAAAATAAAAACCCCAGTGGCATTGGTTTATGGGGAAAATGATGAGCTGGTAAATAAAAAATACGTTAGAAGTTTAAACCTTTCTAATCTTTTTGAACAAAACCCCATATTTATAAAAAATTCTTGGCATGCTTCACATATGAGTAATAGTAATATTTTTAATAAAGTTTTGAAAGAGTGTGTTTTGGAATTTAATTAAAGCTTTATAAAATTGTTATGCGCCCGTTTAATCAAGCAAGTTTGTAAAGCGTATTTTTGTTTTTTAAATGAATATCTGGTACAGAGTAAATTTATATTTATAAACTGCAAATATTTGTTAGCGGGGAATATGTTTTTTTAAAGTTTTATAAACTTGCGTACAATAGATTCCTTTTGTCCTGTAAATAACAGAAGGTAAATCCCATCTTCCAAATTATCTATCTCAATACGGTCTGTTTTAGGTAACATTTTTATTAGCCTGCCACGTAAATCATAAAGCTCAATCTTCTGTATATTATTAAATTCAGGTAACTGGATAAATATTTCGGTGTGAGCGGGGTTTGGATAAATTTGCAAATTCTTAAAGAAGTTTCCTTCTACACTCAGCGGGTCTTCTACCGATAAAATAGAAGCTGCACGTATAATAACAAGGTCTGGCACAGAAGGATTTGTGATATTGCAGGTATAAGTACCACTGTCTTTCACCTGAGAATCCATAATAGTGTATATACTTTCTGTTGCTCCCGTAATTACGGCGCCATCTTTGTACCATTGATAGACATTCCCACCAGATTTAAGTGTATAATCTGATTTATTAATTAATGAAGCCATGCCCTCTGGGATATCATCTATTACAAGAGTAATATCATCGCCAACTTCTGCTGAAATGCTTTCTTCTTCGTCCATTGTTTTCTGTGGACTGTAGATAAAAGTGGGGATATTGTCATTTAGTATATTAAACACCCCTTCAAAGTCTACAAACTGATAATTGTTTTTGTCAATACGTAAAAAGTTCAGATCGAGGTTGGTTAAGAAATCAATATTGCCATGCAGCTCATTATTGCTAAAATCAATGAATGATAAGTTTTCAAACGTACTAATATTTTCAGAAATCTCTCCAAAATTAGACGTACCTGCCATCCTTAAGAGCTGTAGATTGTCAAGGCCGCTAATGGGTTCAAGATTTCCACCAATATTCCAATTTCGTAAATTTAAAACCTCCAGATTAGGCAGAAGATCAGAAAATGTGTTAGGAAGGCCGTCACCCGGTTCAAAAATATCACCATTTGTGTTTAAAACTGCAAAAGAGCGTAATTTATTCAGGCTAGTAAACGCAGCGGAAGATAAGTCAGGATTAAGATTATTATCAATAAATTCCATCCCACTTATGTGTTCTACACCTTCATATACATTCGTGGAAATGCCGAACCACTCTCGGATGGGTTCTGAAGAAAGCCAATTGGTATTAGTCACCCAATTTTCACCATTAGTATCGTTGTAGAAGTTGGTCAAAGCCCCCCTTTCATTCTCTGGGATAGGCGCGGCTTCATCCATTATATAAACTTGAGATTGTAGTGTAGGAAGAAGCCCCCAGATTAGGACATCCCCTTTGGCGCCCTCCACACCAAAATTCCCAAGCTCAATATTATTTTCTTCAAAATTATTGTTATTAATATAATTTTTAAGTTCATAAGACTGTGTGTCATATATGTAGACTGAAATAGTTTCTGTACCTATAATAAGGTTGTTTTGATCAAAGGAGATACCTCTTCCAAAATTACCATCCTGCTCTAATGGTAAAAGTTGTAATTGCTCATTCTCGGTATATATTGTTGTTCCTGGTATTGAACTAATATCTTCATATATATATACGGCTCCTTTACCATTATTTTTGAAGGAACTTATAGCTAATGTGCCATCTTCGCTACTTTCTACCCATGACCCAAACTCATCACCAGAAACACCATCTGATGGAGTAACAAATTGTTGAGTATCTGTATAAAATATTCGAGGAGGGTTTTGCCGCTCTGTAACACTAAATATATTAACGATACCACTGGTATTAGCTCCTCCTTTAGGAGAGGATAATATAAATTCATAGTCGCTCCATGTAAGATCAAGACCGGTACTTGCAGCACCTTGACCTATAAATTCTTGTTCTAGAACCCAAGTATTAAATTCCGAATCAAAAGCATAAGTAGCAGCATGACCAGATAACCCATTACGAAAAGGGTCACTTACAGCAATTCTCACACCGTCGTTAAAACCAGAATTAAAAGTCAGTCTTTCTGACACCGCAGTTTTATAACCGGGATAATCTATAAAGGTTTCGTGCCAATCAAAATTATTAGAACTAAGGCTATATATATAAAGTCCGTCCAAACTGGTAACAGAAAACACATTTAATGTAGGCGATATACTGATATCAAAACCATATTGGTCGCTAGGGGTATTATTTTCTGGTCTAAAACTCCTTTCAAATTCCCAAGAAGTTCCATTCCATTCATATAAATAGACAACTCCAACTTGGGGAGATTGACTTGAATCCTCTGATGCCGAAATAATCATTTTATTACCCCCTGCTCCTCCTACCTCTATCTTTCGTCCAAAAGCTGTCGACTGTGTTCCAAAATTGGGGTCCGTTATCGTTTCTTTGGGATAGTACAAATCTTGCGCCTGCGTGTAAAATACGGTTAAGCTTAATACTACTAGTAAAAAAATCTTCATAATGTTAACGTTTAAATTATAAATATTTGGAAACCCATATAATGAAAATAAATAATCTGAATAAAGGCTATACAGTTAATTGCTCTTAAGCCTCAGATTGTGCATCGTCTCTGCTTTGTTTATCGTCATTTGGTTATTTTTTTATAACCTATTGATTTATACAATAAAATTAAGATAAGTAATAGCAGAAATCAATACCTATTGGTGGGTATTTTTTAAAGATTAAGCTTAGTTTCTTTTTATGTTCCCAAGAAAAACCCCAAAGACCTTTAAGATCTTTGAGGTTCACATAAATTACCCGTTTATAAGAAGCGGTTTTGGAAATTGGCTTTAAAACTAATACGCATCACTATGAACCTTTGCAACAGCCCGTCCACTAGGGTCGTTCATGTTTTTAAAACTTTCATCCCATTCTAACGCTGCAGGACTGCTACAAGCAACCGAAGGAACAGATGGCACACTCAACGCCGCCGTATCACTTGGAAAATGTTCAGTAAAAATAGAACGGTAGTAAAACTCTTCTTTACTGGTAGGGGTTTGTATAGGAAATTTAAAATGGGCGTTTTCCATTTGTTCATCACTTACTTTCTCGTTAACCATTTCTTTTAATGTGTCAATCCAGCTGTAGCCGACACCATCACTAAATTGCTCTTTTTGGCGCCAAGCAACGCTTTCGGGAAGCATATCTTCAAATGCTTTTCGTAGTACCCATTTTTCCATACGTTCGCCGTTTATCATTTTATCATCTGGGTTTAAGCGCATGGCTACATCCATAAACTCTTTATCTAAAAAAGGAACACGGCCTTCAATACCCCAAGCAGCTAAACTTTTGTTGGCTCGTAAGCAATCGTACTGGTGTAATTTATCCAATTTTCTAACGGTTTCTTTGTGCAACTCTTCTCCATTTGGTGCTTTGTGAAAGTATAAGTAGCCACCAAAAATTTCGTCGCTCCCTTCACCACTTAAAACCATTTTTATTCCTAACGCTTTTATTGCACGAGCCATTAAAAACATAGGTGTAGAAGCGCGGATAGTAGTAATATCATAGGTTTCTAAATGGTAAATAACATCACGAATCGCATCAATCCCTTCTTGAATGGTAAATTTTATTTCGTGATGTACCGTATCTAAATGATCGGCTACTTTTTGAGCGGCAGCTAGATCTGGGCTTCCTTCCAGACCAATGGCAAAAGAATGTAACCTTGGGTACCAAGCATTTTCTTTGTCACCGGTTTCAATACGTTTGTCTGCATATTTTTTGGCAACAGCTGAGGTAATGGAAGAATCCAATCCACCGGAAAGTAAGACCCCGTATGGCACATCACTCATTAATTGACGATGCACAGCCGCATCTAAAGCATTGCGCAACTCTTCAATGCTGGTTTCATTGTCTTTTACAGCGTCATATTCCATCCAATCGCGGGTGTACCATTTTTTTAATTCGCCTTCTTTACTGTAGAGGTAATGGCCAGGGGGGAAGAGTTCGATTTTGGTGCAAATACCTTCCAAAGCTTTTAATTCTGAAGCTACGTAAAAAGTTCCATTTTGATCCCAGCCCATATACAGTGGAATGATTCCCATATGGTCGCGGGCGATTAAATATTCATCATTTTCAACATCATAAATGGCAAAGCCGAAGATTCCGTTTAATTCATCTAAAAAGTCGCCTCCTTTTTCTTTAAAGAGGGGTAAGATTACTTCGCAATCAGATTTTGTTTGAAATTCATACTTCCCTTCAAACTGCTTCCGTAATTCCAAATGGTTATAAATTTCACCATTGGCAGCCAATACAAACTTCTTGTCTTTACTGAAAAGTGGCTGTTTTCCTGAAGTAGGATCTACAATTGCTAAACGCTCGTGGGCCATAATGGCTTTGTCGTTATCGAAAATTCCACTCCAATCCGGCCCCCGGTGACGGATACATTTACTCATTGACAATACCTGCAAGCGCAAGGCTTCTGCTGGCTCTTTTAGTTTAAAGGCACATACAATTCCACACATAATTTCTATATTTTATTGGTTAGTAGTTTTAAAACACAAAAAACCCGTCAAGTTAAAAAAACCTGACGGGCTATATATTGCGACAAGTTTTTGCTACGGCAACGGGTTATTATTATTGTTATTATTTAAGTTGAAAAGTAACATACTACTTGTTTTTGTCTTTTATGATTATTTGTAAATATTCAATAAAAAAATCGAGGATTCCAAATTTTAATCATCAATTATTTTGTTTTTTGCAATTAAAATCGATTTTAAGTGCTTTAAAATAAAGGCTTAACGATCGAATAAAATTATTTCGATTGGAAGGGCTTTTTCTGGAATTTCGTTTCCATTTATATCATAAAAAGCATGTTTTACACTTGTATCTTTCCGAAGGTGTACACGATATATTTCTCTTTCAGGAAAATAAACTGTGATAAAATCGGCATACTTTACATCAAAATCTTTGTAATCAAATTGAAGTTTCAACCGGACTGTTTCAGGGATGGTTCCTGCTTCCATATATTCTGAATGAAATATCAATGTACCATCTGTTAGATACGAAGCTGAAGAACCGGGATTTCCATCTTCTTCAAATTTTGAAATATACCGTACGGCTTTATCATCTGTGGCATCAAATCCTTTTTGAAGCTGCCATTCTGATATAAACCCACCCGGAAAAAGTGTGTCTTGGTTTGTTAGTACCGCTTGTGGAACTTCAGATTCAGCAATGGTTGGCTGAGATAAATTGACATCTTGGGCTTTCGTAAATAAAGGAAAAAAAAGTAATAATATAATTAGTAAAGTACTGTTTTTCATAGTCGTTATCTTTATAAATTCAATAAAAGATACAAATATAACAGCTAGAAAAACAGTACTTTATGACTATCTTAACTTTGGAAAGTCTTCTGGGTTTGCTTCGTGAATAATGGCATATACTTTTTCAAAAATATCTTCTACAGATGGTTTTGTAAAATAATCACCATCGGTTCCATATGCTGGGCGGTGCGCTTTTGCAGTCAACGTTTGTGGTTTGCTATCTAAATGGCGATATCCATTCTGCTTTTCTACAATGGTATTTAAAATATATGCAGCAGCACCTCCCGGTACATCTTCATCTACCACTAATAATCTATTGGTTTTGGCGACACTTTTTACCATATCCTCATTAAGATCGAGCGGAAGTAAGGATTGTACATCGATAATTTCAGCATTAATACCAACTTGTTGCAGTTCTTTAGCAGCTTCTTCAACAATGCGTAGTGTACTTCCGTAGGAAACCAAGGTGATATCTTCACCTTCTTTTATGGTTTCAACTACACCAATTGGTGTGCGGAATTCCCCCAAATTATTAGGCATTTTTTCTTTTAATCGGTAGCCGTTTAAACATTCAACAATTAAAGCAGGTTCGTCAGTTTCTAACAACGTATTGTAAAAACCGGCAGCCTTTGTCATATTTCTAGGAACTAAAATATACATACCACGCAAGAGATGAATTAACCCACCCATTTGCGAACCACTGTGCCAAATACCTTCTAAGCGATGCCCTCTCGTACGGACAATAAGCGGTGCTTTTTGCGTGCCGTTCGTTCGGTAACGGAGTGTTACCAAGTCATCACTCATAATTTGCAGACAGTACAGCACATAATCTAAATATTGGATTTCGGCGATAGGGCGGAGGCCTCTCATAGCCATCCCGATACCTTGTCCTAAAATAGTCGCTTCACGAATACCTACGTCGGCAACTCGTAATGCTCCATATTTTTCTTGCATGCCTTCCAAACCTTGATTTACATCACCAATTTCACCACTATCTTCACCAAAAATTAGCGTGTCTGGATGTTTACTGAAAATAGCATCAAAATTATCACGAAGTACCATACGACCATCAACATCTTTTGCGTCATCGTCATATTCTGGTTTTACTTCGGAAATTGTTTTTGCATTCTCTTCTGCTTCAGAATATAAATGAGCGCTGTATTTTGGCTGAATTAACTCGTAGTAATTCTCAATCCAGTCAATTAGTTGTCTTTTTTCTGAAGAATCTTCAGTAGTAACGTAACGTAATGCTTTTCTGGCAGCACCTAATATAGTTTTACGAAGTGGTTCTGTATCAGAAGCCAAATCGTTCTTTATTTTTTCAATGAAGTTTTTATTCTGGCTGCTTTCGGCTAAGTTACCTAAAAGTGTTACCGCTTCTTTTTGTTCTTTCTTTTGTGGTGCTAAAAAGGCTTTTAACGCTGCTTTTTTACCATCACGAACTTCTTTTTTGATTACTTTTTCTATTTCAGAAAGCTCTTCGTCTGTAGCGATGTCATTTTCAATCATCCACTTACGCATCTGTACATTACAGTCGTGCTCGGCTTCCCATTCTAAGCGTTCTTTGCTTTTATACCGTTCGTGACTACCACTAGTACTGTGACCTTGTGGTTGGGTCAATTCTTGAACGTGAATTAATACTGGAACGTGTTCTTCCCGTGCAATTTTTCCTGCTTTTTGATACGCTTCGACCAATTCAGGATAGCTCCATCCTTTCACACGGATAATTTCGTAACCTTCTTCATTTTCGGTACGTTGAAATCCTTTTAATATTTCAGAAATATTCTCTTTAGTAGTTTGGTGTTTTGCGTGAACCGAAATTCCGTATTCATCATCCCAAACATTGACAACCATAGGTACTTGCAATACACCCGCGGCATTGATAGTTTCCCAAAACAGTCCTTCACTCGTACTTGCGTTACCAATGGTACCCCAAGCAACTTCATTTCCGTTGATAGAGAAGTTGGTTTTATCTTCAATGCCTTTAACGTTTCTGAAAATTTTTGAAGCTTGTGCCAATCCCAATAAACGCGGCATTTGCCCTGCAGTTGGCGAAATATCGGCACTACTGTTTTTTTGAGCGGTTAAGTTTTTCCAGCTTCCGTCTTTATTTAAACTATGTGTTGCAAAATGTCCTCCCATTTGGCGTCCAGCGCTCATTGGGTCTGCATCTAGATCTGAATGCCCGTACAAACCTGCAAAAAATTGTTGAACGGTCAACTCACCAATCGCCATCATAAACGTTTGGTCGCGGTAGTAGCCACTTCGCCAATCGCCATTTTTAAATGCTTTTGCCCAAGCCAATTGTGGAACTTCTTTACCATCACCAAAGATTCCGAATTTTGCCTTTCCCGTCAATACTTCGCGACGGCCTAAAAGGCTACATTCACGGCTTGTTACTGCCAGCTTATAATCAGAAAGTACTTCTGCTTTAAAATCTTCAAAGGAAAGGTCACTATTGGTTTTTGGGTCTGTTTGCATAGTCTGTGTTTTGAGTTACAAAAGTAGCGAAATCAGCCGGATTTTGCAATGTAATATTTTTACTGAATTGTTAATATTTATCGGTAAACAGTATCAATTTTCTAATTTAGGCACTTGTTTTAACAAGCTTGCTGTGAAAACTGAAAATTATTTTTCTGATAAAGGGGGCTTTTAGTACCATTTTCTGGTAAATAAACCCAGCAAAGTTCTGAGATCGAGTGTGACAATAAAGCGGATGCGTTGGTCATAATTTTCCAATGCAGGTTCCCAACCTAAATTGGAATAAAGCGGGAAGTAGAGTTCAAAATAATCGGCAACCAAACTCAATCGGATTCCTGTGTCAAACACTCCTTGTGTGCCTCGATCGGTGTTGTGTATTAAACCAACATCACCATAAGCATAGACCCATTTCCAGATATTGGTACTAGCATTTAACGTAGTTATCCAGCTATTGGCAAACTTTGGTTTTAACTGGGACTTAAAACCACCTTCGGCTACAATTAATTGCTGACTAAACAGACCGCTTTGCTCACTCCTTCCGTAGTAATTGTAATCAAAAAGGTAATCTGTTGGTCTATCTAAGGCAAAACTGAAAAAATCTTCATTTTCTCGTGTGTCATTAAAAAGAAAAGCACCCGCAAAAAAACGAAGGTTTAGTTGACGGTTGTTTAAAAAGAGTTTTCGGTATTCCAGCGTAGTAGAAATCTTACTGAATTTTGCTGAAATTTCATAATCAACAATACCTTTAAAATAGTTAATTAAATTAGGGTTAGAATACACATATTGAAGATTAAAAACGCTGTAATTAGGTTCCTGATTGGGGTCGTTTGGGTTGTCATCCCTAATTACATTTACACTCCTAAGATTAATAAATTGCTTTTCATTATCCCGTAAATCTTTGTTTCGGAAAGCGAAGGTCATAAATGGGGTGTAGCGTCTGTAAAACAAATCCCGGTCATACGAAAAATAACTCCCTGCAAAACCATATCGCATTGAATATAAAGACTCTTTATCTAAGTTTTGAGTATAAACAAGAGAACCACTTCCTATTATAGTATTGGATTTAAGCCCAATTTGTGGTGTCAATTTATAATGAAACCCTTTTGGCAAAACCGTTTTATTATACACTTTAGGGCCTACCACAAAGCCATCATACAAGTTGTACTGAAACTCTGGCATAAAAAATACCTGATTGTAGCGAGAATCACCAACATCTTGAAACAACCTAAATTGAAACGGACGGTTAAACAATCCTTTTACAGCTTTATAGTTGTTGCGTTGGTTGTATTCTGGGATGGTTTTTTCATAGTTTAGAACCAACTTCCCGACGTCTTTTTTTGGTACCGTAACCGTTGCAATGCTGTCAATGGGTAACAACCACTTTTTAAATAAAATACTGTCATTGTTAATTCCGTAGAGCGAAACAGGCATGCTGTTTTTACGGGTATTCTTAACAGTTACTTTAAGGGAATCACCTTGTTTTTCAACATTTTTTATCCTGAAATCAATTGTTGTACGGGAATCTATATAATCAGTAAAAAACCAGTTAACAGGTAAGGTTGTGTTTTTCTGAAGTGTTTCTTTAAAAACTATCGGATCAATAGGTTTTAATTTGTTTTCAGAATAAAAATCTTTAATGCTTTTTGAAATCGTTTCTTTCCCTAAATAATCTGAAAGGTACTTTATTCCAGCGCCACCATAATAATCGTTTGCTATATTTTTATTGAATTTCAGCAATGAATCGCGAGAGGTAGTTAAGGATTGTTGTAAGTTGTTTCGGGCGACATTTTGGTACAACAAAGGGTATTGATCGTTAAACTCTAAGTCGGCTGCGTGTGCCCAACGAATAACCCAAAAGTTGCTTAGACTTCCTAAAATTTTCATTTTAGGGTAATATGTGTCAACATACTCCATCATTAAATGGATTTGCAAAGCACCGATTAACCAACTGTCCTTACGGGGGTTGAGTGAAAGGGATGATTCTAGATATTTTCTGGTTATGGTTTTAAGTTGTTCCATATCATACTCAAAACCAGCAGGGAAGGGGCTTATAAAGTCAGGAAGTTGGTTAAGGCCGTACACTGGGCTATTTCGATAATCTGCTTCGCTAATCACCATTTTTTTAAATGGATACTCCCCAAGATTGTCATCTAAAAAATGTACAATTCTGTCAATTGCCAATGCACTAATTTGAGGTGAAATTTTTTCGTCCTTTAAGTTGGTTACAATGGTAAGCTTATCGGTTTCTATAGTTTCAAAAGAGGAATCTTTTTCAAGAAATAGAGTTGCTTGGTTACGTTCTTTACCTTGTAATAAAATGGCTTTTTGATTTTCAGAAATTGTTTCTGAAATAATATTAAAATCTGAAGTAAGTTTATACTCTTTCGGAACTTTAAAGCTTATTGTAAAAGAGGAAGGCGTTAAAAATAGGTCGTCTGTATTTTTATTACTGTACGCTTGCCAATCATTATCAAAAACCGCAGGTGAAATATACCAGTATTTCAGTTTATAATTGTTGTTTTCTGTCACTCCAAAGCGTGTAAACTTAGTACTTGGCAACTTTACAGTGTACATTAAATTTACGGTAAAATTTTCTCCCGGCAGTATTGGGTTTATGGGAGTAATTTTAATAATATCGGTAGCTTTTCCACGTTTCCAATTTAATGGGGTATTTGTTGCACCTGTAATGCTGTGAACAGTTGTTTTACCCCTATCTTCTTTTTTTTCAAAATGAAAAGAACTGTTGTAATTTTCAGCAAACCGTTTTGCCAAGGGTGTGGTTTTACTCGAAAAACTATTGGCCCAATCGTTTAAAAAAACGTCTTGCCAGGCAATATTTGATGTATTCTTAAATACAATTTGCTGGTTTATTTGAATGCTTTTTGTTTCAGGCTTTAATTCTGCCTCAATAGAAATTTCATATTGAGCGGACATGGTGACCACGAATAAAAAACATGTAAATAAGAAAAGCTTTTTAAGCATATTGGGGAGTGTGTATTTTAGAAGTTAGGACTAAGATTATATTTATCATAAAACTGATTTAATATATCTAGTACTTCATCTTCGTGATCTACTATGTGCACGAGCTCCAAATCTTCTGGACTTACATTGTTGTTTGCCTCAAGCAGCGTTTCTTTTACCCAATCCCATAAGCCGCTCCAGAACTTTGTACCTACTAATATTAACGGGAACTTATCTATTTTATGGGTTTGTATAAGGGTGAGAGCTTCAAAAAACTCGTCTAAAGTCCCAAAACCACCTGGCATAACCACAAACCCTTGAGAATATTTAACGAACATAACTTTACGCACAAAAAAGTAATCAAAATCTATGCTTTTATCACTATCAATATACGGGTTATCGTGTTGCTCAAAGGGTAATGTGATGTTTAACCCTACTGAAGTTCCGCCGGCCAAATGTGCCCCTTTGTTACCAGCTTCCATAATACCAGGGCCACCGCCAGTAATTACCCCATAGCCATTATTGGTTATTTTTTCGGCAATTCGCTCAGCTAATTTATAATACTTGTGGTCTGGCTTGGTGCGAGCAGATCCGAAAATAGAAACACAAGGTCCAATTTTACTCAGTTTTTCGTAACCTCCTACAAATTCGCCCATTATTTTGAAGATGGCCCAAGAATCATTGGTTTTTACGAGGTTCCAGTTTTTATTTTTTTGTTCGTTTCTCATGTTTATGTCTTTTGTATTCCCACTTTTTTGGTATTCCTACAAAGGTTTTGGAACACTCAGTGTACCATCTTGCAGAATATTTATGCCTTTAGTATCCAACATCTGTCATCTTTCTTCTCACGAATGTAATTCTTTTTTAAGAAAACGTGCTGTATGGCTTTTCTTGTTTTTAATAATTTCCTCGGGAGTTCCTGTGGCGATTACTTTTCCTCCTTTTTTACCGCCTTCAGGACCAATATCAATTATATAGTCTACCGTTTTTATAACATCTAGGTTATGTTCAATAATAAGTACGGTGTTGCCTTTTTTAACCAATTCATTCAATACCAACATTAATACTCTAATATCTTCGAAATGCAAGCCTGTTGTGGGTTCATCGAGGATGTAAAATGTATTTCCTGTTCCTTTTTTAGAGAGTTCTGTTGCCAATTTTACACGTTGTGCTTCCCCTCCTGAGAGTGTGGTAGATTGTTGCCCTAGCGTAATATAGCCAAGCCCTACATCTTGAATGGTTTTAAGTTTTCTATAAACTTTTGGGATGTGTTCAAAGAACTCACACGCCTCGTTAATGGTCATGCTCAGCACATCATATATTGAGTTGCCTTTATAACGAATTTCGAGTGTTTCCCGGTTAAAACGCTTTCCTTGACAGGTCTCGCATTCTACATAAACATCGGGTAAAAAGTTCATTTCAATAACCTTTAAACCTGCCCCTTTACAGGTTTCACAACGCCCGCCTTTTACATTAAAACTGAAACGCCCTGGTTTATAACCCCTAATCATCGATTCAGGGATTTTAGCGAATAAACTCCGTATTTCTGAAAAAACACCAGTGTAAGTCGCCGGATTAGAACGTGGTGTTCGACCAATGGGCGATTGGTTAATGTCAATCACTTTATCAAGATGCTCTAATCCTTCAATCTTTTTGTATGGCATCGGCTTTTTAACGCCGTTGTAAATTTCGGCATTTAAAATAGGGTAGAGCGTTTCGTTTATTAGCGTAGATTTCCCACTTCCTGAGACTCCTGTAATTCCAATCATAGTTCCTAAGGGAAACTCGACCGTTACTTTTTTTAAGTTGTTTCCAGTGGCGCCTGAAAGTTTTAAGCTTTTTCCGTTTCCTTCCCGTCTTTTGTTGGGGATTTCAATTTCCTTGCTTCCGCTAAGGTATTCTGCGGTAAGGGTTTTATGCTTTAACAACTCTGAAGGGGTTCCTTCCGAAACAATTTCACCACCGTGTTTTCCAGCAGCAGGGCCAATATCTATTACATAATCGGCGCTTTCAATCATTTCTTTGTCGTGTTCCACCACAAGTACCGAATTGCCAATATCGCGAAGGGAAACTAGCGATTCAATTAATTTTTTATTATCACGTTGATGTAGGCCAATACTAGGCTCATCGAGAATATAAAGCACCCCGACTAATTGCGAACCAATTTGCGTAGCCAACCTAATACGTTGTGCTTCCCCACCGGATAAGGATTTTGAGCTTCGGTCCAGCGCTAAATAGGTCAATCCTACATCAACCAAAAATTGGATACGTGTTCGGACTTCCTTTATAATTTCAGAACCAATTTTAAGTTGTGTTTCACTTAAGTCTTTTTCAATATTTTTAAACCAGCTTGCCAGTTCGATGATGTCCATATGGGCAAGTTCGGCTATGTTTTTATCGTTCACTTTAAAAAATAGCGACTCTTTTCGCAATCGGCTTCCTTCGCACTCTGGACAAACTACTTTGTCCATATATTCTTTTGCCCAACGCTGAAGCGAGCGGGATTCGTTTGCTTCAAAAGTATTTTGTAAAAAAGTGGCAACTCCTTCAAAATCTATTTTATATTTTCGGGTAATCCCAAGGGTTTTTGAGTCTACTTCAAAAGCTGAGTTTCCACCGTGGAAAATCATTTCTTTTGCTTCCTTCGGAATTTTACTGAATGGGTCGCTTAATTCAAAATCAAACTTTTGTGCAATCAATTCAAGTTGTTTAAAAACCCAATTTTTCTTTTGGGGGCCGTGTGGTGCCAATGCTCCTTTCTTGATAGATAAGCTTTCATCTGGAACAATTTTATTGAGGTTTACTTCGTATAAAGTCCCTAATCCTTTACAATTTGGGCACATTCCTTTAGGTGAATTGAAGGAAAAATTATTCGGCTCAGGATTCGGGTACGAAATTCCAGTGGTTGGGCACATTAAAGAACGACTAAAAAATCGAGCTTTATTGGTCTCGTTATCCAAAACCATTAGCACATCGTCGCCGTGATACATGGCGGTATTTATGGTTTCGCTAAGGCGTTTGCTGTTCTCTGTTTCAGTTGAAACTTTTAAGCGGTCAATTACAATCTCGATATCGTGGGTTTTATAGCGGTCTGTACGCATTCCCTTTACAATATCTTTTACCTCGCCGTCAACCCTAACCTTTACAAAACCTTGCTTGGCAATTTGCTCAAAAAGTTCACGATAGTGTCCTTTTCTGGAGCGGATAACGGGAGCCAGAACACTTATTTTTTTACCATTAAACTCTTCAATAATCAGGTTTTTAATCTGCTCATCGCTATAACTTACCATTTTTTCACCCGTATTGTAACTATACGCATCGCTGGCACGAGCATATAATAAACGTAGAAAATCGTAGATTTCGGTAATGGTGCCAACAGTAGAGCGAGGGCTTTTACTGGTGGTTTTTTGTTCAATGGCAATAACAGGGGAGAGACCATCAATTTTATCAACATCTGGACGCTCTAAGTTTCCTAAAAATTGGCGAGCATATGCTGAAAAAGTTTCAATATAACGCCGCTGTCCTTCCGCGTAAATGGTATCGAAAGCTAAAGAAGATTTTCCACTACCCGAAAGACCTGTAATGACAACTAATTTATCCCTTGGAATTTTAACATCAATGTCCTTTAAATTATGGACACGCGCCCCTAAAACTTCAATAAAATCATCATTTTTTGCCATAGTTTGCAAAGGTACTCATTTGAACTTAAATTTTAGAACTTGGTTTGGCTTGCGTGAATTGTTTTTCTGAAGAAAATGAAAACGGATTAATTGTTTACTGAATTGTTTAAAAAACGAAAAAAAGTAGTGCTAATAAAGAATACGACACTAATTACAAAAGCATAGCTAATTATCAATGAAAGTATATTGAGGCTAAAAAGAAAATATGCTAGAGGGAGCAAAACACCAAAAAAGACCAACAATAAAAATATAAAGTATAAATAGCGGGAAATAGAGGGTAGTTTTTCGGACGATTTTTCTTGCAGCTGATACAGCTTTGGTAAAACTTCAGTGGTGATATACTCTCCTAGTTTTGATAAAAAAACTTCATTAAACGAAGAGTCTTCAAAAGCTTTGTTATCTATGGAGATGGCGTGCATCATTATTTTTTCTTGATGCCTTTCGTAAATAGCCTCCAAGTCCAATGCATCTTTGTAGGTTCCATATTTATACCCAAAATAATACCATAGGCCAGAACCACACTTGTGTTCTAACCATTTTTGAATAAGCTCTTTTTTGTAAGATTCTGGTTTGGCAATGGTTTCAGGAATGTGTTTTTGCTTAGTGTCTGTTTGTAATAATGATTTTAATTCCAAATACAGATTTTCAGTATCTGCGTAATTATTTTTTTCTTGTAAAAACTCAATGGCCAATTTTGACTTTCCTTTGTAAAACTCCTTTACCTGAAAAAAGGTAAGCCCGGCAAATTCTTCATCAATATACTCTTTCAATCCCGGTAACCACATTTTCGACCTAAGTAAAATCTCTATGATTTCTCTAAAGTCGTGCATTTTTTTATTCAAAACCTCTAAACCACTAACTCCTATCTTTTTTTCTTTTTTTAGGTTTACTGCAAATAAGATTAAATACAACAATATAAAAGTGGAAAGAAAACCACTTATACTGATAAAAATTGAAGAAAGGTCGACTAACTGGTTTTCAAACTGAAGTACTAAGGTTGTTTTTTTCCAAAGGATAAAAGTTAGTCCAATACAAAGAAACCCACTAAAAACAAGTGGAATAAGGGTATATAAATCTTTAAAAAAAGATTTTTTCTTCATAGGCATTTGGCAAAAAAAGTACTTTTTTATGCAAAAGCATAGGAGATTAACAATAAGCCACTTACCAAGTAGAACTTGTGTTAAATTAAAGAATAAATGTTTTGTGTGATATAATTAGGCTCCCCAGCTTTATAAAAATTTAACTCTCTCAAAATTAACTATTTTTCCTACAAAATGTAGTAAAATACTTACAATTAGATGTAAAGGTTAAAAGTATCGATTAAGTGTAGCTATTTGTTTTCCGTGTCAAAAACCTTTTGCCGTATCGTCACCTCTTTTATCGGCACCGCCCTCTAATTTCCCATTTGGCAATACTAAAATACCGTCCACTTTGCCTATAACAGGTGTTTCTTTCTTATTTATAATATAGTCTTTTGTCAACAAGCTATCCACCAATTTTTCTGAAAAACCCTCAGGTTCAAAAGTAATCTCGTCTGGAAACCATTGATGGTGAAAACGCGGAGCGTTGACTGCTTCCTGCATGTTCATGTTAAATGCCGACACATTTAAAATAGTTTGCAGTACCGAAGTGATAATTGTAGAGCCGCCCGGTGTTCCAACACTCATCCAAAGGCTATCGTTTTTTTCAACAATAGTTGGCGTCATCGAGCTTAACATTCGTTTTTGAGGTTCAATGGCGTTTGCTTCGCCACCAATTAAGCCAAACATATTGGGTTCTCCAGGTTTAGCACTAAAATCGTCCATTTCATTGTTTAGGAAAAACCCCAAATCTTTCACATATAATTTCGAACCATATGCAGCATTAAGCGTAGTGGTAACTGCAACTGCATTGCCTAATTGATCAACGATGGAATAATGTGTGGTTTCGGTACTTTCGTAGCCTTGCACGTTACCAGGATTTATTTCGGTTGAAGGGGTTGCAGCTTCAAAGGAAAAATTTTGCATTCTTTCTTTTGCATAGTTTTTTGATAGTAAGGAGTCTGTTGGGATGGTTACAAAATCGGGATCGCCCAAATAATGGCTTCTATCCGCATAGGCTCTGCGTTCGGCTTCGGTAAGTAGTTGAATGTATTTAGCCGAATTATGACCATAGGTTTCAATGGGATATGGTTCAATCATATTTAAAATTTGTCCCAATACAATTCCGCCACTCGATGGTGGTCCCATTGAAATCACTTTTAGGTCTTTGTATTGAAAAACAACAGGTTCTCGCCATTCAGCTTCATACGTTTCGAGGTCTTCCTCTGTGATAATCCCTCCTTTTTTCTGAATAAAACCGGTCAATTTTTTTGCTGTTTCCCCTTCATAAAAACCTGCCCGCCCTTTTTTTATAATTCGCTGTAAAGTATTGGCAAGCGCTTCGTTTTTTAGTGTATCACCAGCAAGATACTTTTTTGTATAGATGGACTCTTCGCCATTAACTTCTTTGAAAATGGGTCCGTATTCGTTGAACCGGTCTACTTGGTCTTCGGTCAAAGCAAAACCGGAATTAGCAAGGTCTATTACTGGTTGTAAAATAACTTCCATAGGTAAGGACCCCAGTTTTTCGTGAACGGCAAAAATTCCTGCAATCGTTCCAGGGACGCCAACCGCCAATCCTCCTGTTTTGCTTTGTTCTGTATTGTAAACCCCATTTTCGTCTAAATACATATCGCGACCAGCTGCTTTTGGCGCTCTCTCTCGGTAATCAATACTTCCTAGTTCGCCGTATTGGGTTCGATAGACTATAAAACCTCCACCGCCTAAATTTCCGGCATAGGGATAGGTTACGGCCAGTGCCATTTCTGTAGCAATCATTGCATCGAAAGCATTACCACCTTTTTTTAAAATTTCAACACCAATTTTTGAAGCTTCTTTGCGAGCCGACACAACCATTGCACTATCGGCAACTACTGGTTTTACAGGCTTTCTTTCAACTTTAAAGGACGTTTCCTTTATTTCAGGGACTTGTTTACAAGAAAGGATTAATAAAAATAAAAGAAGGTAGGGGAGTGCTTTCATAGCTCTTTTAGTTTTTCTTCTGAAAAAATAATCAATTCATCAAAAAAAGAAGTGAACTCTGTTTCAAACTCAGTGTAATATTGTTCGAGCTCTAAAACAGCAAAATTCATCTTCGACTTTCCTTTGGTGCGAACGTTCATTTGGTCTAAAATTGTACTGATACCCCTAACGGTAGCATAATTCAATAACCAATTATCTGCAATCATATAAGGCATCATTCGTTGAATTCGTGTTGGGAGTATAGTGAAATTATTCCGAAGCAAATCGTAAAAATTTTCTACATATTCATCTAACGGAAGCTCATGATATTGGTTCCAGTTTTTAGCTAAAAAATGATCGTATAAAATATCCACAATCACACCGCTGTAATGACTGTAATTTTTATGAAGCCTTGCTGTGCTTTGTTTTACAATTGGATGGCTGTCTGTGTATGTGTCTATTTCTCGGTGTAATAATATACCTTTTTGAATTTTAGGCGGAAACTTTTTATACTTTTTGCCTTTAATGCCATCGGCTATAAAGTTTCCTATAGTAATGCCTTCATCTTCACCGGAAAGATAGATATGTGCCAAAAAATTCATCGGGACAATTTACAAAATCATGAGGTAGTAATGCGTTTTAAAAAAAGTATATTTGCTTAAAAATTTGAATTCATGACATTGATAAAATCTATTTCGGGAATACGTGGAACCATTGGTGGTTCGCAAGGTGAAAATTTAACGCCAATAGATGCTGTAAAATATGCAGCAGCCTATGGGAGTTGGGTGAAAAAACAGCGGAAAAAAGATGAATATCGCGTGGTAGTAGGGCGTGATGCCCGTATTTCTGGGGAGATGGTACAACAATTAGTCATGAACACACTTGTAGGAATGGGGATCCACGTGATTGACCTTAATTTATCGACCACACCAACCGTTGAAATGGCTGTAATGATGGAACACGCCGATGGCGGAATTATATTAACAGCAAGCCATAACCCAAAACAATGGAATGCTTTAAAATTATTAAATAAAGACGGGGAATTTTTAAATGCTGAAGCCGGACAGGAAATCTTGAATATTGCTGAAGCTGAGAACATCAATTTTTCTGAAGTGGATGATTTGGGAAAAATTACTAAGAACGATGCTTATATAGATTTACATATTGATGAAATATTGGAATTACCCTTAGTAAATGCTAATGCTATAAAAAAGGCAAACCTTAAAGTGGTTGTGGACGGTGTAAACTCAACTGGAGGAATTGCGGTTCCAATGCTTCTTAAAGCGTTAGGTGTTCAAACTGTTGAGTTGTTTTGTGAGCCTACGGGCGAATTCCCACACAATCCAGAGCCTTTAAAAGAGCATCTGACCGACTTAATGAAAAAAGTGGTGGACGAACACGCCGATTTTGGTATTGTGGTAGATCCCGATGTGGACAGATTAGCTTTTGTGGATGAAAAAGGTGAAATGTTTGGTGAAGAATATACCTTGGTTGCCGTTGCCGATTATGTTTTACAGCACAATCCTGGGAATACCGTTAGCAATATGTCATCTTCCCGTGCATTACGCGATGTGACCGAAAAGTATAACGGAACCTATACAGCAAGCGCCGTTGGCGAAGTGAACGTAGTACAGAAAATGAAAGACACCAAAGCTATCATCGGTGGCGAAGGAAATGGCGGGATCATTTATCCTGAATTGCATTACGGGAGAGACAGCTTGGTAGGTATTGCTTTATTTTTGAGCCATTTAGCCAAAGAAAAAATTGCAGTTAGCGAACTTAGAAAACGCTATCCATCGTATTATATGAGCAAGAAAAAGATTGAATTAACGCCACAATTAGACGTTGATAAAATTCTGAAATCAATTGAAAGTAAATATGCTTCAGAAGAAATAAACACAATCGATGGCGTTAAAATAGATTTTGCTGAAAATTGGGTACACCTTCGAAAATCGAACACTGAGCCTATTATCAGAATTTATACAGAAGGGCCATCTCAAAAAGACGCCGATGCGTTGGCAGAACGGTTTATTACGGAAATTAAGGCGATAGCGGGGTAGGTTTTCTTAGCTTTGAGTTGATGAGTTGATGAGTTAATGAGTTGATGAGATTTGAGCTAGTGAGCATATAAACTTTAAAATCCAACTGCCAAACCGTAATTTAAGGATGTCTGAGTGATTTTATGGTTAAAATAGATGACTTGAAGTGGAAAACTTCATTTTCATAAAATTGTATCGAAGACAAACTGTAATACGGCTGGCGGTTGCTTCGATAAAATTCCGCAGAAAAAGCGGAATCACCTACTCAAAAAGCAAGGCAAGCTGGCTCAGCCACCTTTTTCTGTAAATTGCACCTAAACCGTCATTCGTACCTCGAAAATCATACTTCGTTCTTACAACCTGTGCTTCCAACGTTTGTGCGACCAGAGGTAAAACTCAGGTTGCTCTTTAATTTGCTTTTCAATCTCCGTTAAAAACATACGGGTGATTTCAAAATCGGGATGTTCTTTTGGGTTTTCGGTAAGCAGTTCAAAAGAAGTTTTGTAATAACCCCTTTTTACTTTTTTTACTTTTAAATACACAGCGGCAAAGTCCAGTCGCTTTGCTATTTCTTCAGTGCCAGTAAACACAGGTACATCAATACCCATAAACGTATCACGGTGTTTGTAAGCATTGCGTTTTGGGGTTTGGTCTGAAAGTATGAGCGTAACGGTTTCAATATTTCGTTTTGCCTCCCTAAACAATTGGGGTACAATTTTTTTATTACTTACAATATTTCCACCAAAACGTTCGCGGGTTCCTTTAACTAACGAGTCGAAATAAGGATTGTCTAGTTTTTTATAAACTGCATAGCATTTATAACTTGTTTTTTTGTTTAATATCCCGGTCCATTCCCAGTTGGCGTAATGACCGCTCATAAGCAAGGTGCTTTTACCTTTTGCTTTTAAATCTTCTAACAGTTCTAAATTTTCAAACTGAAAGCGCTTGCTTATTTCTTTATCAGAAATGGTAAGACTTTTTATGGTTTCAAAAATGACATCGCATAAATGTTTGTAAAATCCTTTTGTAATGCGGTTTATTTCCTCAGAAGAATACGCTGGGAAAACCAGTTTTAAGTTGTTTTTAACTACTTTTTTTCGGTAGCCAATTATATAATATGTAATTATGTACAGCACTGACGATTTGATGTACAACACCCACATAGGCAGGATGGAAACCAGCCAAAGTATGGGATACAGCAAATAATAAAGTAGCCGTTGCATAGGTAGATTTACCACAAAACTAACTAATTTTATTGCATAACAACCGTTTAATTTTATTGAAAAGATATGCCAGAACTCCACATTGCCACCATTATAATCATTGCAGCCAATGTAATTATCTCGTTAAAAGGCTTTAATGATTTTTCTTTTTTTGAAAAGTATAAATTCAACATTGCTGGAATTCGCCGAGGAGAACAAATACGAATGGTAACTTCAGGCTTTTTACATGTAGATTGGGCACATTTGTTTTTTAATATGTTTACCCTGTTCTTTTTTGCCAATGTGGTGATCAGTTCGGTTGGGGTAATCAAATTCGTACTAATATATTTGGCCAGTTTAATTGTCGGTAATTTACTGTCCTTCTTTTTTCATAAAGATGAGTACCATTACAGTGCTGTAGGGGCAAGTGGTGCTGTTACCGGGGTTTTATATTCGGCGATATTATTTTATCCAGATATGGGATTGTACCTGTTTTTTATCCCAATTGCCATACCCGCTTGGATTTTTGGTATCCTATACTTACTGTATTCCATCTACGGAATGAAAAGTAGGTTAGGTAATATTGGTCACGATGCACACTTTGGCGGGGCTATTGCAGGGTATGTATTAACTATTGCCTTTGCACCTATCTTGTTGCAAACGCAATTATGGATCGTTGCCGTATTGGCCATTCCTATTATTTTATTATTTGTATTACATAAACTCGGAAAAATTTAAAAAAGAATATTATGAAAAAAACAGTTCAAATTTTAGTTATTCTCTTAACAACCACGATGATGACACACGCTCAAAACACACAACAACCTACCGTATCGGTTACTGGAGAAGGTATTGTAAAAACCGTTCCAGATGAAGCTAACATAGATATTCGTGTAGAAAACACAGGTAAGGATGCCACCATAATTAAACAAGAAAATGACCGTACCGTTTCAAAAGTGCTTTCGTTTATCAAGAAAATGGGTATAGACGATAAAGATGTAAAAACACAATACATCAGGTTGAATAAAAACTACGACTATAACAGTAAAACGTATAATTACAGCGCTAACCAGGCGATTTCAATTAAGTTGAAAGATCTTTCAAAATATGAAGATTTAATGAATGGCTTATTGCAGAGTGGTATTAACCGTATTGATGGCGTTAGCTTCTCGGCTTCAAATGAAGACCAATTAAAATCACAAGCTAGAAAAAAAGCAGTTGAAAACGCTAAAATGAAGGCAGAAGAATATGCCGGTGTATTAAATCAAACCATTGGTAAAGCCGTGTTGATTAGTGAATTTCAACAACCTGATTATCCACAACCAAGAATGTATAAATCGGCTATGATGGAAGGGGATGCTTCTGGTGGACAGCAACCAATAGCGCCAGGGGAAATTGAAATGAGAACTACTGTAAACGTTAGTTTTTTATTGAATTAACGATAAATAGCACGTAAATAATTAAAAAAGCCTTGAAATGAATTTTCGTTTCAAGGCTTTTTCTTTTTTATAGCTGTAAGTTTATTCACTGCCTAGCAGTGATTCCATTTTGGCTCCTAGAGCTGGACCACGAAGATTTTTGTCTATTATCTTTCCATTTTCATCTAAAAGGAAGGTGGCTGGAATCGCTCTTACATTATACTGTCTTGCAATGGGATCTTGCCAAAACTGAAGATTTGATACGTGATACCAATCCATATTGTCATCGGCGATAGCCTTTATCCATTTGTCTTTTTGTTTCTGGCGGTCTAAGGAAACACTTATAATGTTTAGACCTTTGTCGTGGTACTTTTCATAAACTTTTACAACATTTGGGTTTTCAACTCTACAAGGTTTGCACCAAGAAGCCCAAAAATCGATAATCGTGTATTTTCCCATGGCTTCTTTTAAAGAAAGCATTTCGCCTTCTGGAGTAGGAGCGCTAAAGTTTGGCGCTATTGAGCCAATATCTGCTTTTCTAGCATTGGCAATCATTGCTTCAACCTGTGTTACAATAGGAGAGGACGAAACTTTTGGTGAAAGGTTATTTAAAACTTCACTAGCCTCTTCGGCAGTCATTTCTTTACGAGTAAGCATTTCAGAAAGAAGCATTACCGAGAAGATTGAGTTTTTGTTACTTTTTATAAACTCTTTTTTAAACTTGGTTTCTTCTTTTGTTAAAGCCATATTCTCCTCCTGAATTTGCTTAATAGCTTCAACATCTCCATTTTGTTGAGCTGTTCTAAACGCTTTCATTTGAGCCTGCTTTTCTTCATTAATGCTGCGCATTTCTTCAGAAAAAGAAGTAAAAGCTTCATTTTGCTTCCCTCCAGAAACAAAAGAAGAGCCGATACTGTCTTTGTAAAGCGTGGCTTTCAAATCTTCATTTTCAGGAAAATAAACAATATTTGCCTGAACACCTTCTACGTTAATATAATTAACAGAACTACTGTCACTTTTTGGGTAAGTACCTTCAAAAGTTCCGTTTGTAATACTAAGTGTATCGATTGCTTTTGGTTGGTTACTATCTTTAATGCTGTACACATATACTTTGGTGCCGTCGTCAAAATTCTTGGCAGTTCCTTGTAGCTTGTATGTATTGCTGTCTCCTGCACAGGAAATTAAAAGTGTTGCTGTAAGTAATGTAGCTAATAATCGTCTCATAATAGGTATATTTGTAAACGCAAAAATAACAGTATTTGTTTCTGAAAAAAAATGCAACTCTCAAATTATTGTTAATTTGTTAAAACGATTTATTTTTTAGAAATAAAATTATACTTTACAATAAAATAACAAGTAGGTAATTAGTTGATAATGAAAACACAAAACGGTGAATTTCCTTTAAAGGTACAAGTGAGCTTTAGTAAGCTTTTTAATAAGTATCGTGCGCAACTGGATGCTCCTCAAGAAATGATTAGGGAGCGTGCAAAAGCTGTTTTGGAAATAGCCGAACAATATCCTATCCTAGAAAAAGGGATTACAACCAAGGCTCAATTTGAAAAGTACGATGAGCAAATCGATATTGTTTTGGACGAGTTATTTTCTTCTATTTTACAAGAAAATGAAATAAAACTGGCCACAGTTCCTTTTCAGGAGTTTGTTTTCAAATCATCTAAACGATATAAAAACATTATTGCGGCAGCAGGAGAGGAATTTATACCACAACTTGCCAATTTTGATGATGACTACACTTATATAATGAGCTGTAGCATTATTTTAAATGTACATTATGGGTATAACGTGGATTTTAAACGTCCGTTGCATTACACAATACCAGATGCCGATGGTGTAAATCATACCTATCGTACTTTATATAATGGAGATTTTGTTGACCTAATACCAACTGATAAGGCGGTTGATATTACAGATGCAGATGTTGAAGAGCTGTTGGACGGTTTTGATAATATTGCACTGTGGAAAGAAAAATTTCCGCCCGGAAGTTGGATTTTTAAAGGCTTTGTAATTGCCAATATGTTCGATGTTACCTTAGATGCATCTATTTCGGACTTTAAATCCAATTTATTACGTAATAATCCCGAAACTGAAGATAACACTAAAACGTTTGAATCTATCTTCAAATCTATTTTTCAACTTCAGGAACTTAAAATTGGTTTTTCAGAATTTAATGAAGAAGATCAATTGTTCGAAAAATTTATCTTTAAGAATATCGACAGCTTCATATTAAATGAAAAAGACAAACAGAATTGCCAAACAGCGCTTTGTGACGCATCGTATTACAAACTTTTTAAACAAAAAGAGTTTTATTGTATATCGAACGTGCCAAAATACCATAAGCTGTACCCCGATAATATTTTATATAAAAAACTGTTGGATCAAGGCATTAAAAGTGCCATTTTAGCATCTATTGTAAATAAAGAAAACAAAGTATTGGGGATTTTAGAATTAGTATCTCCTAATATTAACGACCTTAACTCTATAAACGCCAACAAGCTACATACAATTATGCCCTTCTTGGTAGATTCAGTAGTTCGTGGAAAAAAACAAATTGAGAACAAACTCGAGTTAATCATTCAAGAAGAATGTACGTCCTTGCACCCCAGTGTACATTGGAAATTTAGAAAAGAAGCTAAACGTTACTTAAACTCCATCTCACAAGGGAACCCTACGTACTTTAAAGAAATTATTTTTGAAGACGTACACCCACTATACGGTCAAATTGACGTTAAAGGTTCTTCGGAAGCAAGGAATAATGCGACTATAAAAGACTTAATACTTCAACTGAAACAAATTAAGGAAATAATCAAGAAAATAAATAACCTTGAACCACTTCCTATTTATGAACATTTAGAGTTTAGAATAACAAACTATCTTACAGATCTTAAAGAAGGCTTGCAAGTAGATAGCGAGCGTCAAGTGCTTAAGTTTTTGAGAACAGAAATAGTTCCTTTATTTAAGCATTTAGGTACTAAAAATGAAAATTTAAAGAATTTAATAAAAAACTATAACGAACAGGTAGATGAAAATAGCGGTTTAATTTATAAGTACCGTAAGGACTATGATGATGCTGTAATGATCATCAATAAGCGTATGGCTTCAATTATTGATAAAAAACAAATTGAAGCTCAAAAAATGTATCCGCATTATTTTGAACGTTTTAAAACCGATGGAGTAGAGCACAACTTATATATTGGCGAAGCCATCACCAAAAATAAAAATTTCAATAAAGTTTATCTGTATAACTTGAGATTATGGCAATTACAGGTAATGTGCGAAATGGAAAACAATTACTACAAGCTTAAAGAGCAATTGCCCATGCAATTAAATGTAGCTTCTATGATCTTGGCTTTTAATGGTTCTTTGTCACTTCGGTTTAGAATGGACGAAAAACGCTTTGATGTAGACGGAACTTACAATGCACGTTATGAGGTTGTGAAAAAACGGGTTGATAAGGCAAACATTAAAGGAACTGAGGAGCGTGTTACGCAAGAAGGTAAAATTGTCATTATTTATTCTCAAAGAGAAGATGAAAAAGAGTATTTAAAGTATATTTCATTCCTTCAACACAAAAAACAGCTAGATAAAGATGTTGATATTGTAGAACTTGAAGATCTACAAGGTGTTACAGGTTTAAAAGCCATACGTGTAAGTGTTCTTTACTCTAAAGACAAGGACAATAAAAAAGAATACTATACTTACAACGATTTAATTACTGAAATCAATAATTAAGACATTCTAGAACCGCCTAAATAGAAAGATATAGCGAAAGCTAGTATCGATATAATAGTTCCTGTAACAAATATGGTATAGGTCCATCTTAAAATACGATATTTACGATCTAACACCTTACCTAAAAAGTACAAATCTTTGGTTAATGCAGTATAAACGTAATCACGGTCTTTAAGTAATTCTTGCATTGCCCATTCGTATTCTTGAAGTTCCATGCGATGGAAATTTCCGAAGAAAGCTAGGTTTACACTTTTATTGTCAACATCTTCTTTCGTGAACTCGCCTCTCGTAACATTGGGGCGTGTAGCTATTACCGATAAAATCATTGTAATAGCACTGAAAATAACGAATATTGCCGTCGGTATTATTAAATAATCGTTGGAAGGATTGTCTAGTTTTGAAAGTAAATTAGAGAGTACCAACGAAATGATAATGGCATTTACCGAAAGCAGTATGTTTGCTTTGGTATCGGCAATATCACTTAATTTAATGTGGTTTCTAAGCGCAGTTCTATAAAAGGTTTGAATGCCTCGATCTACGCTTTTATCTTTATATTTAGCCTTTAATTGGGCTTTAACTTCTTCTTTCTTTATTTTCTTTTTTATTTTTTTGTTCTTGCCTATTAAATCAGCCAAGTTTTCTTGTTTGGTATTTTGCCAATTGTTTAAAGCATAAGAAGTATAAAACTTGTGTTTGTTTATAAGAAGATCGATGTTTTCGTCCCGCCATTCTTGAGGGGTATAGTTTTTAATGTTCTGGGCAATGTATTCTTGCCTTAAAAACTCACTGGCCTCTTCAAAATAGTCTTTCCCAAAATGCGAAGAGTCTGCATCGCGCATTATTTCCTCCATATGATCTTTGGGAGTTGTGTTTTTAAACTTGGTAGCCATGATGCATTTTTCAACGCCATCGATAATGTCTTTTTCAACATCTTTAGACTCCAGAAACTCACGTGCAATTTTTACGCTCTCTTCTTCGTGGCCTTCCCGTTTAACAATGTATCCCGTGTCGTGCAGTATGGCGGCCAATTTAAGGATGGTGGCATCTTTAACAGAAATTTGTGAGTCTTCAATAATTTCGTTTATACTTTTATAAACACGTTTTGTGTGCGAATAGTTATGATAAACAAAGGTGTTGGGTAACTTTTCCTTAAAGAGGTTAAGTACAAAATTATCCGCTTCTTCAATTATATCTTTGTCGCTCATAAAATCTCAGTTTTAAATATCCAAATTACTAAAAATACCACGCTTTAATTTGCTTATGAAAAAAATTAACATCTTTATAACTTTTATCACTGCACTATTGTTTTTCTCTTGTGCAACCTACCAACCTCAATACTCTTCAACCTACCAGACCAATTCTTTTTCTAGTGATGGAAAAGAAGTAGAAAAAACATTCTACTTAATGGGCGATGCGGGTTATTTATCCATAGGTGAAACAGAAAAAAACTTAGCGCTACAATCTTTCAAAAAGTATATAGCAGATAAAAACACAGAAAATGATAATCTGTTATTCCTTGGAAACAGCTTTTTTCCAGAAGGGCTCCCCGAAGATGATAGTCCTGAAAAAGAGAAAGCAAAACAAATTATAAAGCAGCAATTAGACGCTATTGAAAGTTTTAAAGGTACTGTTAATGTGTTGCCGGGTAACCTCGATTGGAAATCTGGTGTTGATGGTCTAGAATTAGAAGAAGACTTGTTGAAAGAAGCTTTAAATTCAGATTCTGTGTTAGAACCAAATAACGGATGTCCACTTGAAGAAGTGGAAATCAACGATTCGGTTCATTTAATAATGATCGACACACAATGGTATATAGAAAACTGGGACAAGCACCCAAAAATGAATGACAAATGCCAGATTAAAAACCGAGCTAAGTTTTTAGTTGAACTAGAGGGCGAGCTTAAAAAAGCAAAGCAAAAAACAATAATCTTAGCGATGCACCACCCATTGTACACCAATGGTAAACATGGAGGGAAATTCCCAGCCAAAAATCATTTACTGCCAGTTCCAGGTTTGGCATCCTTAATTACGCAAGTAAGAAGCCAAGGGGCAATATCTTCACAAGACAGATATAATGAAGCTTACAGCGAATTAATGGGCAGAATTGAAGTGTTGGTGAAAGATCATAAAAATTTGGTTCTCGTTTCAGGTCACGATCGTTCATTGCAATATATTGAAGGAGCCAATGCAAAACAAGTTATTTCGGGATCTGCAGGAGATGCCACAGCTGCAGCTTTGGGTGAAAACGGAGAATTTTCATATGGTGGACAAGGTTTCAGTAAAGTGACTATTTACAAAGATGGTTCAACTTCAGTTACATTTTTTAAAGCTGAAGAAGATGGAAGTTCAACCATTGTATTTGAAAAGGAAATTATAGCTCCAGAAAGAAAATATAACGTTTCAAAATTACCAAATACATTTCCTAAAACCGTAAAAGCTGCTGTGTATAGCGATAGCTTGGTAAATAGAAGCAGTTTCTTTAAGACAGTTTGGGGCGACCATTATCGTAAAGTGTACGGCAAAGAAGTGTTAGCACCAACAGTAGATTTAGATACACTATACGGCGGCCTGACCGTAGAACGTGCTGGCGGAGGCCACCAAACAGTTTCACTTCGTTTAGTAGATAAAGAAGGTCACGATTATAATATGCGGGCGTTAAAAAAGAGTGCGGTACAATTTTTACAGACCGTAATTCTTAAAAATGAAGTAATTGAAAGTGACTTTAAAAACACGCTCCCAGAAGACTTAATTTTAGATTTTTATACGGCGGCCCATCCATATGGAGCTTTTGCCATTCCAAAATTGGCAGATGCGGCAAAAGTGTTCCATACCAACCCCAAGTTGTTTTATGTTCCCAAACAAAAGGCGCTTGGTAAGTTTAATGAAACGTATGGAGATGAATTGTATATGATTGTTGAACGTCCTGACGAAGAATATGACGAGGCTATTTTTGATTACGCTGAAGATATTATTAGTACCGATGATGTACTTGAAGAAATAAGAAAGGATGAAGAAAATAAAATAAACCAGAAAGCATACATTCGTGCCCGGATGTTCGATATGTTGATTGGAGATTGGGATCGCCATAACGATCAGTGGCGATTTGCCTTACAAGAAGATGAAGACGGAAATAAAATATACACGCCAATCCCACGGGATAGAGATCAGGTTTTTGCAAACTTTGATGGCGGATTGTTAGATGCAGTACGTACATTGTTTAGTACGGCTCGGCAATTTCAAGTGTACGGGCCAGAATTAAAACATACCAAGTGGTTTAATAGTGCCGGAATAAAGTTAGACCGCGCATTAGCCGAAAACTACGGAAGAGAAGAATGGATGGCTCAAGCAGAATACATTAAAGAAAATGTAACCGATGAAGTTATAGAAAATGCGTTTAATGATTTGCCTAAAGAAGTGCAAGATGAAACTGCTGAAGAAATTAAAGAAAACCTAAAAGGAAGGCGCGATAATATTGTAAGAATTGCTTCAGAATATTACGACTACTTTTCAAATCTTCAAATTTTAACGGGTACCGATAAGGATGATATTTTCGAAATCACCCGACTTCCAGAAGGAAAAACAAATATCAAGGCTTATAGAATAAAAGATGGTGAAAAAGGAGACCTTATTCTTGATAGGACGTTTTCAAAAGATGACACCAAAGAGCTTTGGGTTTATGGACTCGATGATGATGATGTTTTTGAAGTAAAAGGAAAAGGTAGCCGTCCAATTTTTACCCGAATTATTGGTGGACAAAATAACGACACCTACGATATTGAAAACGGAAGTAGAATAAAGGTTTATGACCAAAAAAGTAAGAAAAACACCATTAAAAATAAAGGTGGTGCAGCTTTTAGGATTACCAATAATTACAATTTCAATACCTACGATTATATAAAAGAAAACAAAACCATAAACCTCTTATTACCGGCGTTTGGTTACAATGCAGATGATGGATTTTTAATTGGACTTTCTGATACGTTTACCGTTCATGGCTTTCAGGAAAACCCATTTAAACAAAAGCATAGTGTAAAAGCAGGGTACTATTTTGCTACTGAAAGCTTTGATGTAAATTATAGCGGTGAGTTTGCCAATATTTTCTCAGATTGGAATTTCCTCTTAGAAGGACATTTCCGTAACCCAAATTTTTCTGAAAACTTTTTTGGCTTCGGAAATGAAACTGAAAATTTTGATGACGATCTAGGGAACGATTATAACCGAGTGCGTATAGGAAGTTATGGCGGCGCATTAGGAATTAAAAAAGATGGACGATATGGAAGTGCAATTGAGTTTAAAGCAAAATTTGAAGGTGTTGAAGTAGAAGATACCGACGGTAGATTTATTTCAGATATTGGATACCTAGATGTTGAGGAAAGAAAGTATTTTGCATCAGCTGAAGGTACATACACCTATGAAAGTTTTGACAATAAAGCCAATCCTGGTAGGGGAATGCATGCAAGTTTAACAGCAGGAGGAACTCAAAACATCGATGATAGTGATCGTATTTTTGGATATGTAATTCCGAAATTAACTTTTTACAACGCATTGACAAAAGACAAAAAGCTGGTTTTAAACACCAAAGCAGTTGGTCACTTTAACGTCGGAAATAATTTTGAGTTTTACCAAGGAGCCCAATTGGGTAGAGACTATGGTCTTCGAGGGTACCGTAGGGATCGCTTTACCGGTCGTAGTGCCGTAGCTGGAGGAGCAGATCTACGATACAGCTTTAATAGTTTTAGAACTGCCGTAACACCAATACAAATAGGTGTATTTGCTGGATATGATGCTGGTAGGGTATGGGTTCCTAATGATACTTCAGATGTATGGCACGATAGCTATGGTGGTGGTTTTTGGATTAATGCTGCCGATTTATTAAGTGGTACTGTTAATATTTTTACATCAGATGAAGGTGTTCAGTTTTCTTTTAAAGTAGCTTTTTCAATGTAAATCAAGAATATTAATATTGCTTATGCGTTTCAAAAAGACAGCCCTTTTTTTAACTTTTATAACACTAGTAAGTGCTTGTGCTTCCTATGAACCTCAGTATAAAAACCCTGAGGCAGAGGCGTTATTTCCTTCAGATAAAAAAATAGAACGAACTTTTTATTTAGTTGGTGATGCTGGTATTTCGCCTGCAAATAGAATGAGCAAGGGGCTTACTGTTTTTAATAATTATTTGAAAGAACACCCAACTAAAACAAGTGATCACGCAATCTTTTTGGGCGATAATATTTACGATAACGGGATGCCCGCAGAAGGCCATCCAGATAGGGAAATCAGTGAATACTATATGGACAACCAGTTTAAAGCATTAGAAGACTTTAAAGGGCAAACCTATATTATTCCCGGAAACCACGAATATTATTCAGGAGGGCTTGTCGGGCTTAAGCGCGAACAAGAGTACGTTCAAAAACATTTAGACTCTTTGTCTTTTCAGCCTACAGGAGGATGTCCATTGATAAATTTTTCAGTTTCAGAAAATGTTGAATTATTAATTCTTGACTCACAATGGTATCTTGAAGACTGGAATAGCGATCCAGATTTCAACAAAAACTGCGAAATTAAAACGCGTGAAAAACTGTTTATTGAAATAGCCAATGAACTTGAAAAGAATAAAAATAAAACGGTTCTTTTTGCTATGCACCATCCTATGTTTACCAATGGTACACATGGTGGCTATTTTGCTTTAGAAAAACATTTGTACCCTACACAAAGTAAGTTTCCATTGCCTATACTTTCATCTTTAGTGGTGCAAATACGTTCACAGGGTGGAGTGTCAGTTCAAGATAGGTACAATGAACTTTATAACAAGTTGATGAACCGTTTGGCTTCTTTAGCTAAAGATCATGGTCGGGTGGTTTTTACTTCTGGTCACGAACATACTCTTCAGCACGTAGAAAAAGAGGGATTGGTACAAATACTTTCAGGTTCAGGTGGTAAATCATCACATGCGGCTTTAGGACAGAATGGGGTTTTTAGTTATGGTGGACAAGGCTTCGCTATTTTTGATATTTTAGAAGATGGATCTTCATTTGTAAGGTATTATGGTGGAACGGAAGACGACCAACCAAAACTGTTGTTTCAGAAAGAAGTATTTCCTTCTAATAAAACCTACCCTGCTTCTGTCTTGCCAAATAATTATGAGGCTACCAAAGAAGTTGCTATTTACGAGCAAGATAGTGTTAGTGAGGCCTTGTTTTTCAAAACAGTTTGGGGTGCTAAATATAAGGACGCCTATACTAATAAAGTCACAGCAAAAATTACATCATTAGATACACTTTATGGTGGTCTAGAAGTAATACGGGAAACAGGTAATGAAGAATATGATGCTTTAATTTTGGAAGACAAAAGAGGCAATAGGTACCGAATGCGTGCAATGAAGCAAAATGCTTTGGAGTTTTCACAAAAAATAGTTTTTGAAGAAGATACAGAAACTGAAAAAATAGATAAAGAAGACTCAAAAGTAGCTCCTAAAAATACCTTTGGCGTAGATTTTTATACCGCAACCCATCCGTATGCACCACTTGCTCTCCCAACATTGGCAAAGGCTGCCAATATTTTTCATAATCAGACAGAACTATTCTATATCCCCAAACAAAAACAATTAGGAGTTTACAATGAAAAATTTGGAGACGCCCTTTATTTACTTACTACACAACCTGCTGAAAGCACTAAAGGTGAACCTCTTTTTGAGTATCCCGACGATATTGAAACAGCAGATGATATTCTTATAAAACTTCGAAGAGGCCGAGAGGTTTCAATAGATGAAGAAAACTTTATACGTTCCCGTTTATTTGATATGCTCGTGGGCGACTGGGATAGGGAACCAGGCCACTGGCGATGGGCAGAATACTTACGTCAAGATAGTGTAAATGTCTTTGTTCCCATACCAAGAAACAGGGATGATGCTTTTTCTAGCTTTGAAGGAAATGTGCTTGATATTGCAAGATCTATATTTGGTAGAACCTATGAAAAACAGGTGTATAATGAAAACCTACGAGACATACGATGGTTTAATAAAGAAGGAATTATATTAGACCGTGCTCTTCTAAAAAAATCAGGAAGGGAAGAATGGATTAATGCTGCAAAAAACTTACAAAAAGTAATTTCAGACTCTATTATTGAAACCGCTTTTTCAACCATTCCCCGAAGCGTAAATAATGAATCTTTACAAGATATAATTACCGCCTTAAAAGGGAGAAGGGACAATCTTGAAAAAATTGCCGACAGGTATTACTCTTATTTGGCAAAATTACAAACTATTGAAGGAACCAATAAAAGAGACTTCTTTCAGGTAACTAGGTTGGCTGATGGAAAAACAAATGTACGGACTTACAATTTTCCTTCAGACGATAGAGGGATGTTAGTGGCAGACCGAACATTTCTTGCTTCAGAAACAAATCAGATTTGGATTTATGGTTTGGATGAAGAAGATATTTTTGAAGTGACTGGAACGGGCGATAATCCAATATTTGTAAGGTTAATTGGTGGTCATGGCAATGATGTGTATCGACTGATTGAAGGAAAAAAAGTAAAGGTGTATGATCACGAAAGTAAAGAAAATACCGTTGAGGTTAAAAATGGAGGGAATTTACGACTTACCGATGTATATACCTTAAATACATACGACTACCGGAAAAACATTCAAAACACACATGCGTATGCCGCGGCATTTGGTTACAACCCTGATGATGGGTATAGAGCCGGATTACAGTATGTTTATCAAGTAAACAGCTTTCAGCAAAACCCTTTTTCACGCCGACATAGTTTAAATGTTGGTTACTATTTTGACAGCGATAGTTTCGATGTAAGTTATGAAGGAGAAATAGCCAATATTAGAAATACACTGAATTTAAGTTTCGGTGGTCGTTTTACAGGTCCTACTTACGTGGTAAATTACTTTGGTTACGGAAATGAAACTATCAATCCAGAAGACGATTTAGGCTTTAATTATAACAGGGTTCAAGTACAAACGCTTATGGCAAAAGCGGGATTGCTGCGAAACTCAAACTTTGGTAGCTTTTTTAAATTGCAAGGTAAGTTTGAAGCAATTCGTGTAAATGACGATATACCAGGTATTACAAATATTCGCAGAGTTGATAAAACTGAAAATTTTGATCCATATGGTACCCTTGAAGGTATTTATAATTACCGTAGTTTTGACAACTTTAGAAATCCAACTATTGGTATGATGTTCGACCTAAACACGGGTGTAACAGGTAATTTCGATAATTTTAAAAGAGTATTTGGGTTTTTGAAGACCCGGCTTGGTTTTTACAATAGCCTAACCACCAATAAAAAGTGGGTGTTAAAGACTAATGTTCGGGCAAAGTTTAACTTCGGGAGTCAATTCGAATTTTTCCAAGCCATTAATTTAGGTGCAAACACAGGCCTTCGTGGTTTTAGGGAAGAGCGTTTTTCTGGAAAATCTTCATTGGTAGGAAGTGCCGATGTTCGTTACAGTTTTGATGAATTTAAAGTTGGGCTAATTCCGTTGCAAATAGGTCTTTATGGCGGAGCCGATTTAGGCCGTGTATGGACCCCTGAATTTGATTCAGAGAAATGGCACAACTCGTATGGCGGAGGCCTTTGGATTAATGGTAGCGGTGGTTTAACCGGTTCAGCTAGCCTATTTCACTCTGTAGAAGGAGCTCGCTTGGTATTCGGCTTAGGATTTGACTTTTAAGAAACCCCATAACTTATTGTATGAAATTATCCCCATTTTACTTAATACTTTCTTTTCTGCTTTTAGCTTCTTGCGCTACATCAAAACTACAAACACGATTAGATAGAACAATTGATGATACCTATAACGAAGAAAATGTAGTAAATACTATTTATGTAACAGGAAATGCTGCTAAAAATAATGAAACAACTTTGTCTGTTTTAAGTAAAACGATTGCGAATAATGCTTCCAAAGAAAAAAGCGTTCTTTTTATTGGGGATAATATAGATGCTGAAAACGGCGAGGAAGAAAAACTTAAAAAGCAGCTTGATCCTCAAATTCGAGTAGTAAAAACTACTGGGGCTACCCCTTATTTTTTACCAGGAAATTACGAATGGGATTTCAATAAAACCAAAGGGCTGGAAACAATTGAAGATTACTTAAAAGAAAATTTTGAAGATGGCGATATCCTAACCCCAAATAACGGTTGCCCTTTAGAGAGTATTGAGCTTTCAGAAAACATACAATTAATAGCGGTGGATAGCCAATGGTTTATTGAAGACTGGGACAAGAACCCCAATATGAATGATAAATGCCAGATTAAAACACGTGAAAAACTTCTCTTGGAAATTGCTGGTGAAATAAAGAAAAGCGCCAATAAAATAATAATTTTTGCGATGCACCATCCTATGTTCACGAATGGTTTTCATGGAGGGCGATTTTCATTTCGGGATCATATTTTTCCATTGCAAGGTAACATTCCATTGCCGGGTGTAGGAACACTCATTACCGAAATTCGTTCACAAGGTGGTGTGTCTAAGCAAAACCGCTTTAACTATCGGTATAGTGAGCTTATGAAGGAACTTGAAATCTTACTGAATAAGCCCGACCATCGTATTCTAATAGTTTCAGGGCACGAGGAAAACCTTCAGTATATCGAAGAAGGAAACTTTAAACAGTTGGTTAGTGGCGCTGCATCTACTACTAAACCAGTTTCGTTAAGTGACAATGGTATTTTTTCATACGGAAAACAAGGCTTTGCTTCTGTTGAAATAACAGATAAAGGAAGTGTTTGGGTCTCTTTTCATGCTTCGGAAGAAAAAAAAGACACATCAAATCTATTATTCAGAAGAAAAATTTTCCAGCCAATTGAAGAGCCAAAAACCGAATCGTATCCCAAAACATATCCGCGAACGTATACCGCTTCAGTTTACGATATTGAAAAAGTAGAAAAATCTGATTTTTTCAAATCCTTTTGGGGGCAACATTATCGAGATGTTTATGGAACGAAGGTAAAGGCATCTACAGCTTTACTAGATACTCTTTATGGGGGATTAGAAGTGGTAAGGCCAGGAGGCGGACATCAAACGCGTTCCTTAAGGTTAGTGACAAAAGATGGTAAAGAATATAATATGCGTGCCCTTAAAAAGAGTGCTGTTCAACTATTGGAAACAACAACTTTTAATGGAATTGACGCTGAAAAATATTTCAGCAATACAGTACCGGAGGATTTAATTCTAGATTTTTACACAGCAGCACATCCCTATGGGGCATTTGCAATTCCAAAACTGGCCAAAGCGGCGGGTGTATATTATACCACGCCAGAATTGTATTACGTACCTAAGCAGCAGCGTTTAGAAAAGTATAATGAAGGCTACGGTAATCAATTGTATATGATTGTAGAACGTCCTGCGGAAGAGTATGAAAACCGTAAAAGCTTTGGATATCCAGATAATGTGGAAAGCACAGACGACTTATTGGAAAAACTCAGGGAAGACGAGGACCATACCTTAGACGAAGCGACGTATATTCGAGCACGTATTTTTGATATGTTGATTGGCGATTGGGACAGACATAGCGATCAATGGCGTTGGTCAGAGTTTGAAGATGAGGATGGGAAGTTACAGTTTATACCCATTCCACGGGATCGAGATCAGGTTTTTGCCAATTTTGACGGTAGCTTTTTAAACTTACTTAGAAAGTTATCTGGTTCAATAAATCAGTTCGGTATTTATAACGAAGATATTAAGGATGTCGCTTGGTTTAATAAAGCAGGTTCAAAGTTAGACCGTGCCCTTATTAAACGAAGTGATAAGTCAACTTGGATTGAGGAAGCTAAAAAAATGCAAAAAGCAATTGACGAAGAAATTTTAGACAACGCTTTTAAGGACCTTCCTGTGGAAGTACAAGACACAACTAGTAGCGAGATAAAAAAATCATTTCTAAAAAGAAAAGAAAACCTTGTAAACATTGTAGAACGCTATTATCACGAGTTTATAAAATTTCAAATGTTGACAGGAACCGATAAAGATGATCATTTTGTTATAAACCGTCAGCCCAATGGAAAAACACAAATAACTGCCTATAGAATAAAAGATGGGGAAAAAGGCGATGTATTGTTTGATAGGGTTTTTAACTCAGAAGAAACAAAAGAGATTTGGTTGTATGGATTGGACGATGATGATGTTTTTGAAGTAAACGGTGTAGCAGAAAAAGCAATTTTAATACGATTAATAGGAGGGCAAGATGATGATATTTATAACATTTCAGAAGGAAAAAAAATTGTAGTGTATGATAATAAAGATGATGAGGTAGAAATAAAAAATAAAGGTGGAGCCCGTTTTAAAACCACTAATATTTATGAAGCCAATAGCTATGATTACACGAAGAAGAAATCTTCTGCCAGTACCATTAGCTTGAAAACACTGTATAATAACGATACAGGAGTTTCTTTAAAAGCTTCTTACACGAATGATAAGTTTAACTTTATAAAAAACCCATACAGCAAAAGAACCAATATTTCACTTGATTATAATTTTCAAACCACAGGATTTGATATTGACTTTTTAAAAGGGTTTGCGGCGGTAGTTAACGATTTTAATTTTGTGATAGATGGTAGGTATACCTCTTTAGATTATACTGAAAACTTTTTTGGCTTCGGAAATGAAACAATTAATCCTGAAGATGATTTAGGGCTAAACTACAACCGTATTCAAATGGAAGGAATTCACGGCGGGCTGGCACTTGAAAAAGAAACAGATTATGGAAGTTTTTTTCAGTTAAAATTGAACCTAAATACAATAAAGTTAATTAATAATGAAAGTAATTTCTTGTTAGATGCAGCAGCAGAAGAATATACATTGCGGTCTTACTTTGCTGTTCCTGAAATTACTTATAGCTATAAAAATTATGATGCAGCTTATTTCCCAACCAAAGGAATGTTTTTTTCTGCCGCAGTAGGAGGGATTGATAATTTAAAATCGAATGATATTACTGGCTTTTTAAAGTCTTCCGTTTTGTTTTACAATTCACTATTAAGTAATAACAGGCTTGTTTTGGAGACTGGGGCTTCTACACATTTGCAAGTAGGAGACAGGCCTGAATTTTACCAAACAGCGACTTTAGGAGCAAAAACAGGGTTAAGAGGGTACCGTGAGGGTAGATTTAAAGGCTTCAATAGCTTTTTAGGCAAAAGTGATTTATTGTATACGTTTCAACCCATAAAAACAGCTTTATTCCCTGTAACGGTTAGAATACGTGGAGGGTACAATATAGGTCGTGTTTGGGTAAAAAGAGATACTTCAGAAAAATGGTACGATGCCTACGGTGGCGGATTTGATGTTTTATGGACCAACGCCATAGTAGGAAGCTTTACGGCATTTAAAGGAGAAGAAGGAACTCGATTGTCTTTTGCACTTAAAATAAGCTATTAACCATTAGAAAAACAAAAAGCCCGCAAAAGAGCGAGCTTTAAATTTTAAGCTTTATTTAATTATGCTTCGGGATGATTGTCACTAGCTTTCATAGACCATGCATCTAACATCCAGCTTATTTTTTCAACATCGGCAATATAAGCACCAATCATATCAATAGTTCCTTCGTCATCAGCTTTTTCAGCTTTATCGATTACAGCCCGCATTTGATTTAATATTTTTCCGTGGTCGTCTAAAAGAATTTTCACCATTTTGGCATCTTCTGTGCGAGAAGGAGATTCTTTTAAATTTGACATATCAAGGTAATCAGTATAATTGCTTACAGGTTGAAAACGTAAAGTTAAAATTCGTTCTGCAATTTCATCTACTTTTAATTTTGCGTCATCGTACATTTCTTCGAATTTCTCGTGAAGATCGAAAAAATTTCTTCCAACAATGTTCCAATGGAAGTTACGAAGCTTTTGATAGTATAAATGATAATCTGCTAACAGCACATTTAGTTCTTTTGCAGTTGCAGTTGTTTTGTCCTTGTCTAAGTTTAAATAGCTCATAATTTTTTTGTTTTTATCAAATTTACAAAGACATAGACACGACAGCAATTTTTATAGGCTGTTTAGTTTTTTTTTAACGTTGAAAACGAGCAAAATTTTACTATAACAGCAACTTTTATTTAAAAGGAGAAAAGCAATAATCTCTTTAAAGATTTGTTATCTTTGCGCGTTAATAAAACAAGAATTGTATTGATTTATAAATTTTTAATGGCAAAAGCAAATTTTAGCATAAAAAAAGTATTGCTGTTTCTTCTGTTCACGCTTTGTTTCACAGCAGGCGATATGGTTGCACAGACTGTTCCGTCCTCATCAATATTATCTGCAGATGTAGAGGATCTTACCGACGAGCAAATACAATCTTACTGGGAGCGGGCCAAGCAACAGGGGTATACGATGGAACAGCTAAAGGCTATGGCAGCAGCAAGGGGTGTTTCTCCCACAAAAATTGCTGAATTGGAGCGTAGGTTAAACCAAATGGGATCTTCTACAAAAACGTTGGAAGGTGAACAGATAGATAGTTCATTAAATATTGACAATAAAGCACCAATTGGGTTTACTGGAAATGAAGTAAAAGAAGGGGTAACCAAAGACCCAATTTTTGGCTACGATTTTTTTAATAACCAAAACATATCCTTTACACCTAACATGAATTTGGCCACTCCAGCCAATTATGAATTAGGGCCTGGCGACGAAGTTTCCATAAATTTATGGGGAGCTGCAGAAAACAATTATAATGTAGAGGTTGACAGAGAGGGAGCGGTACGAATTTCAAATATTGGCCCAATCTATGTGAGTGGGCTGACAATGCAAGAAGCTTCTGCTAAAATTAAAGGTAAACTCAAAAGGATATACTCTGGGATCAATGCTTCAGACAATAGCCCTTATAAGGTTTTTCTTAGTGTTTCACTTATAAATGTTAGAACGGTTCAAGTAAATATTATAGGTGAGGTTAAAGTTCCTGGAACATACTCGTTAAGTGCCTTATCTACAGTTTTAAATGCTTTATATGCTTCTGGCGGTCCAACAAAGCAAGGTACATTCAGGGAAATTAAATTGGTTAGAAATGGAGACAAAATAACTCATTTTGATGTTTATGATTATTTAATAAACGGTTCACAAGTTGGAAATAAAACACTTCAAGACCAAGATGTAATAATCATCTCTCCATACATTTCAAGAGTGAAAATAAACGGAAGCGTTAAGCGTACGGGCACTTATGAGCTAAAACCAGGAGAAACATTGAGTGACCTTTTAAAATTTACAGGCGGGTTTACTTCCAATGCCTATAAAGAACGAGTTGTTTTAGAACGCATTGAAGGTGATAGGAGAGTGGTAAAAGAAATACTGGTTGATAAGGAGAGTGAAACACCATTACAAGATGGAGATATACTTACTGTAAATGAAATTATAGACAAATTTGAAAATAAAATAACAATTGCTGGTGCTGTTTATAGACCTGGTAAATATGAATTTACACCAGGGCTCACTATAAAAGATTTAATCAATAAAGCTGCGGGAGTAAATGATAGAGCCTTTTTAGAAAGAGGTCTATTGTTCAGTACAGAAGATGGCGTAACGGAAACAGCGACACCTTTTTCAGTTTCTGAAGTGCTTTCAGGTTCTAAGAGTATACAGCTACAACCAGACGACAGGGTACAAATCTTTAATAAATATGATTTAACAGAAAGCTACACTTTATCTATTGACGGTGCTGTTAACAACCCAATAAAAATTCCTTATGTTCAGAACATGACAGTAGAAGATCTTGTCCTTCTTGGAGGTGGGTTTACCGACGGTGCAAACGAAAATAAAATAGATATATATAGAAGGGTAGATGATGATTCTTACGAAACATTAAGCGAAAATTTTAAAGTTTCTGCAAATGGCAAATTAACGCTTGAAGATGGCTCAAATTTTATACTACAACCAAACGATAGGGTTTCGGTTCGGTATTTAAAGGGTTTTTCTGAACAAATAAAGGTTTCAGTTACTGGAGAAGCTAATTATCCCGGAAATTACACAATAGAAAGGAAGAATGAGAAAATTTCAGATCTATTGGAAAGAGCCGGAGGCATAACACAGTACGCTTTTATTGAAGGTGCCACATTGGTTAGATTAAACCCTTTTTACAAAGAAGAGACACAACGAGAAACTTTTGAAGGGTTAGCCGAGAAGGAAGAAGTTACCGGAACTGAGGACGATAACCTAAAAAACCGTAGAGAATTTAGAGTAGGAATTAATCTAGAAAAGATTATTGATAATGAAGACTCTAAACATAATTTAGTTTTAAAGAGTGGAGACCAACTGATAATCCCATCGACCAAGCAAACTGTAAAAGTAGAAGGGGAAGTATTGGTCCCTTCTTTGGTACGTTTTGAAAAAGGAATGACCTTAAAAGATTACATAAGTAAATCGGGTGGTTTTTCATCAGACGCTAAAAAAGGAAAAACCTATGTGGTATATGCTAATGGGGACATCGCTTCAACCAAACATTTTTTATTCTTTAGGAGTTATCCAAGATTAGAGCCAGGTGCCGCCATATTAGTCCCTGCTAAACCAGAAAATAAAAATAAATTATCTGCACAAGAAGTGGTGGGTATAAGTACTGGTTTAACAACATTGGGACTTTTAATAGATAGATTGCTTCAATAATATGGAAAATGATAACACATCTGAAAAATCGGTATTTCAAGTAGATACTTTTGATATATTAAAGATATTATACAGCTCCAGAAAGATTATCTTAAAATTTCTTGTCGTTTTTGTTATTTTAGGAATTTTAGTTGCCTTTTTACTGCCTAAGGAATATACATCTTCTTCTGTTTTTGTTACGCAAGTTTCTTCTTCCAAAAAACTAGGAAAAAAAATAAGTGGAATTGCAAATTTAATAGGAGTCAATGTTGGAGATTCAGGTAGTGATGTAATACTGCCAATGCAATATCCATTAATTGTAGAAAGCACACCTTTCAAAAAACAAATATTAGAATCTAAAATACCCGTAAAGGAACAAGACAGCTCTGTTTCTGTTTCCTATTATCTTACTGATATTAGAAAACCTGGTGTACTGAGTAACATAAAGGGTTACACAATTGGTTTGCCAGGTAAAATTATTGGATTGTTTAAAAGCCCTAAAGTTGAAGAAACTATCAACGCTCAGGACTCTACTTCCTTTTATTTAAATTCAAATGAAAAACAACAACTTGATTATTTGTATTCAAATTTTTCAGTAAACATCAATGATGTTGATGGTTATATAGAAATCTCTACTACGTTCCCAGAGGCAAAAGCATCGGCTAAGCTTGCAAGTAATATACAGAACTTGCTTCAAAAATTTATTATTGAATACAATATTAAAAAAGCAAGACAGGAATTAGAGTACATCGACGAACGCTTTAAAGAAGCAGAGAAAGATTATTTTAATAAAAGAGCTGCATTGGCAAATTATAAAGATAGGAATGTAAACGTTATAAGTAATTTGGCTCAAAATAGATTAGAACAATTACAAACAGAGTATAGTTTGTCTTCTAACATTTATTCTCAGTTAGCGGGAGAATTTGAAACAGCTAAACTAAACGTAAAAAAAGATACACCTGTTTTTACAATAATTAAGCCTGCAACCATCCCAATAGAACCTTCATCACCTAATAAATTATTGGTACTCGTTCAATTTATTTTAATAGGATTTTTGCTAGGGGCTTTTTATATTTTATTTAAACATTTTTATCCAGCAATAAAAGATAAAATTACAAAATAGCTATTCCTATGATTTTGGTTTAGCTTAAATAGATACTAAAGTGAATTTAATAGATATAGCAATTCAAGCTTCACTGGAAGCGGGAGAAGAAATTATGAACGTTTATAGTACTTCAAACTTTGAAGTGGAAACAAAAAATGATGACTCTCCTTTAACCATTGCAGATAAACGTGCCAACGACATAATAATTTCTTATCTAAAACAAACCGATATTCCTATTATCAGTGAAGAAAATAAACAAATGAAGTTTTCTGAACGAAAAAACTGGGATAAATGTTGGATAGTAGACCCTTTAGATGGGACTAAAGAATTTATAAAGAAGAATGGTGAGTTTACGGTTAATATAGCACTAATTGAAGACGGAATTCCAATTTTAGGTGTATTATATGTTCCAGACTTTAAAACACTATACTTTACTGAAGTTGACACCAAAAAAGCTTTCAAAGTTCAATTGGAAAATCATGATACATCTTTACGTGACATATATGCAAATGCTTCTGAAATAAAACCGGTGAAAAACAAAGATAAAGCACGTATAGTAGGAAGCCGCTCGCACTTAAATGAAGAGACAAAAAAGTATATTGATACCATTTCAGAAAATGAAGAGGTGGAAATTGTATCAAAAGGAAGCTCTCTAAAATTCTGTTTGGTTGCAGAAGGTAAAGCCGATTTATACCCTCGTTATGCTCCAACAATGGAGTGGGATACAGCAGCAGGGCATGCTATCTGTCAGGCTGTAGGTGTAACCGTAACAGCGCTCCCTGCAAACAAACCTTTGCAGTACAATAAAGAAAATTTATTGAACCCTTGGTTTTTGGTATCTAACCGAAGCTAATAAGTATGGGTAAGTACAAACAAGAATCACATTACAGGAGTATATTAAAAGGGATTTCTTGGCGTATTATTGCAACGGCCGATACTATTTTGGTTGTTTTTTTAATTACCTGCTTAAATGGTAATTGTAGTATAGACAGTGCCATAAAGATTGGTTTTTTTGAATTTTTTATTAAACTCACTGTTTATTATGTACATGAGCGAGTTTGGCAAAAAATATTACTTGGAAAAGAAGTAAACCCACGCCAAACATTATACAAAACCATTTCTTGGCGAATTATTGCAACAACGGGAACCTTTATTATTTCAGGTCTAGTATTAAATGCTTTTGATGAGATAGCACTTTATGTTGCCTTAGCAGAGTTGGTTTCCAAGTTTATATTATATTATATACACGAACGTATTTGGTTACGATTACCATTGGGAAGAGTTAGAAATTTCTTTGTTAGGAAAAAATAAAAAAGTAGTATGCAAGAAAACATTATTCCACACGATTTTAAAATAACCAAAAAGAAAAGGTCTGAATTAAAAGAGCACAATTCATTTCTTATCTGGTTTACTGGCTTGTCTGGTTCTGGAAAATCCACCATTGCTAATGCATTAGAGCAAGAGCTATATAACCAAAAAATACATACATATACCTTAGATGGTGATAATGTTAGAAAAGGGCTTAACAATGACTTAGCTTTTACACCAGAAGATCGCACCGAAAATATTCGTAGAATTGCTGAAACTGCAAATTTATTTGTCGATGCAGGTGTAGTTGTATTGGCAGCGTTTGTTTCGCCTTACAAAAAGGACCGCGAATTGATAAAAAAAACGGTCAAAGATGTTAACTTTATCGAAATTTTTATTGACACACCGATTGAAGAGTGTGAGAAAAGAGACGTAAAGGGATTGTACGCAAAAGCAAGAAAAGGGTTGATAAAAGATTTTACCGGAGTAAACGCACCGTATGAAGCTCCTGACAACGCAACTATAACAATCGATACAACGAAGGTTTCCGTTTCAGAATCTGTTGAAATAATAATGAAAGCAATAAAACCCAAATTAGAATTATAAAGAAACTATGAGCAAGTATTATTTAAATTATCTAGACGAATTAGAGTCTGAAGCAATTTACATACTACGGGAAGTATGGGCACAATTTGAAAACCCGGTCATTCTTTTTTCCGGGGGTAAAGATTCTATTTTGGTAACACATTTAGCTAAAAAAGCATTTTATCCTTCAAAAATACCATTTCCATTAATGCATGTGGATACAGGACACAATTTCCCTGAAACCATTCAGTTTAGAGATGATTTAATAGAAAAATTTGATGCACAATTAATTGTTGGTTCGGTACAAGAATCAATCGATCAAGGTCGTGTAGCTGAAGAAAAAGGGAAGAATGCCACCCGAAATGCATTGCAAATCACTACCCTTTTAGATGCTATAGAAACCAATAAAGTGGATTGTGCCATTGGAGGTGGTCGTCGTGATGAAGAGAAAGCTAGGGCAAAAGAACGGTTCTTTTCACATAGGGACGATTTTGGACAATGGGATCCTAAAAACCAGCGTCCAGAACTGTGGAACATTCTTAATGGAAAGCATTTTGAAGGTGAACACTTTAGAGCTTTCCCAATAAGCAATTGGACCGAAATGGACGTGTGGAATTATATAAAAAGAGAAAATATAGAAATACCATCCTTGTATTACGCGCATGAAAGAGAAGTAGTATGGCGCAATGATTCTTGGATACCAGTTTCAGAATATTTAAAACTGGAAGAAGGCGAAGAAATCGTTACCAAGAAAATCCGTTTTAGAACATTGGGTGATATAACTATTACTGGAGGCATGGAATCTGATGCCGATACGTTAGAAAAAATTGCTATGGAGGTTTCTGCCATGAAACAAACAGAACGAGGTAATCGTACTGATGATAAGCGTAGCGAAACATCGATGGAGGACAGAAAAAGACAAGGATACTTTTAAAAAAATAAAGAAGCAGTAGCATAATGGAAATAAAAGAAAATCAATTATTACGATTTACAACGGCAGGAAGTGTAGATGATGGTAAAAGTACCTTAATAGGAAGATTACTTTTTGATAGTAAAGCCATTTTTGAAGATCAATTACAAGCTGTGGAAACAACCAGTAAGCGAAAAGGTCACGAAGGGGTTGATTTAGCTTTATTTACTGATGGTTTAAAAGATGAAAGAGAACAAGGTATTACTATTGATGTTGCCTACCGTTATTTTACTACCCCAAAGCGAAAGTTTATAATTGCCGATACTCCAGGCCACATACAATACACCCGTAATATGGTTACTGGAGCATCTACGGCCAATGCAGCCTTAATTTTAATCGATGCTCGGCATGGAGTTATTGAACAAACTAAACGTCACGCTTTTATTGCCTCTTTACTTCAAATACCACATATTGTTGTTTGTGTCAACAAAATGGATTTGGTAGATTTTTCAGAAGAAGTATATAACAATATCATTACTCAATTTGAAGAATTTTCTTCAAAGTTGTATGTAAAAGATATCCGGTTTTTACCTATTAGTGCTTTATTGGGTGATAATGTTGTGAACCGTTCAGAAAATATGGACTGGTATCAAGGAGCTCCATTATTGTATACCTTGGAAAATATTCATATTAGCAGCGATATTAACAAAATTGATGCACGTTTTCCAGTACAAACAGTATTGCGCCCACAAAGTGAAGGGTTTATAGATTACCGTGGTTACGCAGGAAGGGTTGCAAGTGGTATTTTTAGGCCAAATGACGAAGTAGCGGTAATGCCTTCAGGCTTTACATCAAGAATAAAATCTATTGATACTTTTGATGGCGAGTTAAAAGAAGCTTTTGCCCCAATGTCTATATCTATTACATTAGAAGATGATATTGATGTAAGCCGGGGTGACATGATTGTAAAGGTTAATAACAAACCGGAAGCAGAACAGGAGTTTAGCGCGATGATTTGCTGGCTAAATAATGAGCCCTCAAAACCTCGGGCGAAATATACTATTATGCACACCTCTAATGAGCAAACAGCTATGATTAAAAGTGTACTGTATAAAATAGATATTAACACCTATGACCGTGATGAAGAGGATAAAGATTTGAAAATGAATGATATTGCCCGTGTGACTATACGAACAACTCGTAGGCTAATGGTCGATGAGTACCGTGATAATAGAAATACAGGAAGTTTTATATTAGTAGACGATGTTACAAACGAAACCGTAGCTGCTGGTATGATATTGTAAATACTTTTTTACTTTCTTAAAAAATATGAAAAAAATTCTTATTACCTCTATCGGTAGGACTGGAACAAAGAGTTTAGCGTATTTTTTAGATGACATATCTGGTGTTCAATGTTTTCATCATAAGGAAGGGAATAAAGACTTACCATTTCTCTTCTTATCGCAGCTAAAGGATTATTCTAATATCACCACAGAATTACCTTAAAAAGCGGAATAAAGTTGCAGAAAAAGCAAAGGCAAACTTTTATATAGAGGTTAATCCTTACTTTCGTTTTGCTAATACGGAAATTTTACAAAAACTAGGCTGGAAGAAAATATTCATCGTTCGTCATCCTAAATCTTATCTTGAAAGTGTATATAAGCGCACCTTATTTACTGGTGAAGATTATATAATTAATCAATACCCAAACGATGATGATTTTTTTTCTGAAAAGTGGAATACAATAACCCGTTTCGAAAAACTGTGTTGGTACTATAAAAAGGTTCACGACTATATTTTAGATACTGAAACACCATTTTATCACTTTGAAGACCTAGTAAAAAACCCTGATACACTTAAAAGTTTAGTAGAAGCAATCGGGATTGATACTTTAAAAATTAATTCATTTAAACTACCTAAGCGAAATACTTCAAAACAGTATAAATTCCGACACGTAATAAAAGAAAGTCTAAAAGGTAAAGCAACAAAAGTGTCACCTCTTATTTGGAGCTCATTAACAGCCAAAGAAAAGGAAACCTATGAAACACATTGTCTACCTTTGGCAAAACGATTAGGTTATGTTTTATAGTACTTGGTGGTTATATCAAAAAGTGTATTTAGATAGTTTTATACGCCCTTACATGTTAAATAGATATCTTGCTCAAGTTAAAGATGGAAGTAGACCGTTATTTATTCATATAAATAAAACAGCCGGTTCTTCTATAGCAAAAAGCCTAGAAATTACCGAGGCACATTTTACGTTAGGCGAATACGAAAATATTTATAGAAATAAATTTGACGAAGATCTTCCGCAGAATATTAATATTTGGACATCCATTAGAAATCCTTTTGATAGAGTAGCTTCAGAATACCACTACCGCATTAAAACCAACCAAAATAAAATGCAAGTAAACCCTATATCTTTTGATGATTGGATAAAAAAAGTGTTTGTTGAAAAGGACCCCAGTTATAGAGATCGAGAAATTATGTTTATGAGTCAAAACGAGTGGGTTAAAGGCACTAAAAATTATAACATCAATTTTATTCGGTTTGAAAATTTACAAGAAGATTTTCAAAAATTAGCAAATGAATATAAAGTAAACCCTTTACCTTGGAAGAAAAAGTCTGATAATTTAAACTATAAAGAAACGTTTTCAAATATTTCAAAAGAAATTATTTTTCAAGTTTTTAAAGAAGATTTGGACCAATTTAATTATTCCTTTTAATGATACTTCCTGAATATAAAGCACTGTTCATCCACATACCAAAAGCAGCTGGGCAAAGTATCGAAAATTTTCTTTTAGAAAGCTTAAACAAAGATCGTAAAGTAGATGGATCAAAATATTTATTAAGAAACAATAATAATTCCAATAAAGGACCCATATGGTTGGCTCATCTTTCAACTTAAGAACATATTAAACAAAGGGTTTTTGAACATTTAAACTATTAATTAGGCTGTTAAAACAATTTTCAAACTAGCTAAAATATTTATTTTTTGTAGTATCAATATTTATCTAATCTTTACAAAAGATTCTGAAGAATGATAAAATCTCTTTTTAAATCTTTTGGATATAAAACAGTGCAGACGGTTGTTCTTACGCTGTATTCTGTTTTGTTAATCCCCATACTTTTAAACTACTGGGAACTTAAGGTGTATGGAGCATGGATAGCTCTTTTTACAGTATTCAATTTAATACAAGTAATAGAATTTGGCCATGCAACTTATATCGGAAACCAATTTAACGCCATTGTAAAAGAAAATACTGAAAAAGCAAAAATAGTATTAGGATCAGCTTTGCGAGCTAATTTTTTAACAGGTTTTATCCAGATTACTATCGTTTTTCTATTATTTAAAAGTGGTTTCCTGAAATTTTTGTTAGATACAGACATAAGTGATAAAACAATAGCTACGGTATTGACGATACTTTTTTTGTATAGAATGCTAGCAGGTTCATTTAGAGGAATTATTGTTAAGATTTTAAATCCCTTTGGTTTAATTTATAAATCATTTCAATTTGCCACTTGGGAAAAGATTATTGACTTTTTTATACTGGTAATTGCTGCTATTACCGATATTACACTCATTCAACTAGCTATTGTATGGTTTGTAGTAAAATCTGTTTATTCAATTGGGTTACTGTTTATTTTGAAACGATTATTGCCCGATTTCTTCCCATGGTGGAAATGCGGTAGTTTTAAATTGGGAATTGAAAACTTTAAAAATTCCATTCCTTTTATATTCAGTAACTTTTTAGAAAGGTTACGAAACGACGGAATTGTCCTAATCATTTCTGCTTTTATAGGAACCACATTTTTACCATTATTTGTAGCAACGAGAGCTATAGTAAATTTCGGACTTAAGATTTCCGAAATAATTCTAAATCCGTTAAGTCCCGAGATCATTAACTTGTATGTGAAAAATAAACTAAATAAAATTCTGGATATTTTTAATGCATATTGGTTTAGTACTGGTGTGCTGTTAATTAGTGGGTATAGTATTTCTTTGTTCTTTATAAACGATTTATTCACTTTTTGGACTAATGGGAAGCTCAGTTTTAATTTAGGGCTTTACAGTGCATTGGTAGTGATTTTTTTAGTTCAGAATTACGGAAAAATTATCTTTACATTTTTTATTGCCATCAATAAAACCAAACTTGTGTTGACCACCTCTTTTTTAAGGGTTTTAATCTTTTTCAGTGTTGCTTTTGCAAGTATGCAATATGGACTGTATGGAATATTGTTGGCAATGTTCTTTTCAGAATTACTGGTAAATGCTTTTTGGTTGCCGTATCATTCTTTTACGGTGTTTTCAATTAAAAAGTCAAATAAGCTTCTTTACATGTTAAATTTATGTGCTGTTTTATTCGTTGCAGTGGTATTTTACCTAAATTATATAGGAACATCTTTTTGGGTTCTTACTTTTTTAAGTGCACTTTTACCGCTATTCTTTTATTATCAGTACAGAAGTATTTCTAAAACAACAAGATTGTGGCTTATTAAGAGTTTAAAAGAATTATCTGTAGTTCCCCTAAAAAAGCAAGATAATGTCAAATAAAAAAGTCCTCTTTGTATTTCGGAAACCAAATAAGGGTAACTATAGTATTGAAAGAGTGTATCACAGTATATTCAATAAATTAAAAAGCAAAACAGATATTGGTTTTGATTATAGGAAAATGACGTTGAAGCATAATTATGACCTCTTTTGTTTTCTGAACTGTTTTTTAGATTCATTATTTGCAAAAAAATATGTTGTTCACATCACCGGAGGGTGTAATTATATGGTAATGGCTTTTCCTTTTAAAAAACGGATATTGACCATACACGATTTATACCACTATCGTAGATTTAAAGGAATTAAAGGTGCGATTTATAACCTATTCTATTATAAGCTTCCTATCACTTTTAGTCATAAAATTGTAGCTGTTTCAGGTAACACAAAAAATGAACTAATTCAGAATTTTAAAAATATTGAAAAAAAAGTAGTAGTGATTGAAAACCCGCTTGTAATCCCTAAGGAAAAAATTAGTATGAGGGAAAGAATCTTTTCTGAAAACCAAACAATGCACATTTTGCAAATAGGGGGTAAGTCCTTAAAAAACTATGAAAGACTTATTGAAGCTACCAAAGATTTGAATGGTTTTTATCACTTTGTTCATTCACAAGCAAAAACCATTCAGCTTTTAATAAAGCAACACGGTATTGAAAATAGATCGGAAATATATTCAGATTTGAACGATGGACAATTGTACCAACTGTACAACAAGGCGGATGTTCTTTTTTTTGCTTCGGAAGCTGAAGGATTTGGACTTCCGTTAATTGAAGCACAAGCGTTTGGGGTTCCGGTTGTTACGTCAAATATAGAACCTTTTAAAAGTATTGGTAGAGGGGCGCTATTTGTAAATCCATACAGTGTTACTGAAATAAAAAAGGCTTTTAACAAATTGTATGATAGTGAATTTGTAAAGAATAAAATTTCTGAAAGTAAAAAAAACAGTGCGTTTTGTGGATTAAAAAAAACTTCCGAAAAATATTATCAATTGTACACTCATATATAACTTATATTTGCCTTTATAATTACAATTTTTTTAATGATTAGTATAATATTACCCTATAGTAAACCTGGTATTGCATATAGTGGACCACTTCAGTCAATTATTGGAGTATGTCATTTTTTGGAAGGGAAATATGACTATCAAATTTTAACAAAATACAACAATTTTAAGGAAAGTCCAATAGAAGAAAGCATTAGTGAACATAAAGTCGTAACAATATCAAATTTTAATAGCAAAACATTGTTTTCAATAATTCAAAACAGTGAAATTATTTGGATAAACTCTATTTACAGTATACCTTTTTCTTTTATACCACTCATCTATATATTTCTTTCAAAAAAGAAAACAGTGTTGGTTAGTACGAGAGGTCAATTATTGGGTGGGTCTTTAGACTTTAAGAAAAGAATATATCTTCATATATATAAGCTATTACTTCAAAGATCAAAAAATTCAATATACATTCATTATTCAACTAAAGAAGAAAAAGAAAACTCCTATCCTATTTTTAAAAAGTTTAGAAGCTTATTGTTTGCCAATCCCTTAAAAAGTAATTTTCCAGAGATTAAAAAACAGAAAACTGATAAATCAGAATATGTAATAGGTTTTTTAGGCCGTATTGCACCTATCAAGAATATTGAATTTATAATTACACTTATGCCTCTTTTACCTGATTATATGGTTTTTCATATTTATGGAGTAATAGTTGACAATGCTTATAAAAAAAAGTTAGAAAAATTAGTTTTTCAACTAGGTTTAGAAGAACGAGTAATTTTTAAGGGAGAGTATTTATATAAGGAACTAGAAGAGTTATATACTTATATTGATTTAGCTGTTGTTCCGTCAAAATCTGAAAGTTTTTGCTATGCTTTTTTTGAAGCAATTGAAAATAAAAAACCAGTAATTGGAAGTACGGGCCTTCCTTGGAAAAAAGCAAATACATTTGAACCTAATACAATCCTACCGTTGGAAAAAGAAAAATGGATAAAGCAAATTAATAATATTGTTTCTGCTCCTCACAATATAGATGAAAATAGACAGAAAAATCTAGAGCAGTTTTATAATTTTGTCCTAAAATCGATTGAAGACAATGTATTGGTTTCTTTTGAGAGTTTGGTTGAATAAAATATTTAAAAATTAAGACTAAAATTTATAGACACTTGAATATTGAGTGTCAAAAACTTTAAAAATTCTTCATTTGTACAATTAAACTACAAATCTGTAGATTATATATTGAAAGTGCTTTTTTGTAGAGACAACAACAGTTTTTTCTATTAAGCATAATGAAAAATAAAAGTTAATTGATAGAAACTAAAAATACAAATTAAAAACTTTTGATAAAACTTCAAACACTCCGTTTAAAAATGGGTGAGAAGGGAAAAAAGTATGCTCATAAGTTTTTAACCCCAAACGTAGCTTATAAAACTATAATTAAAGAAAGTACGTAATTAATAATAGTACGTTCTTTTTGAAAAGAAAAAGAAAAATAATGCAAAATAAAATATGGTTGTCCTCCCCACATATGGGAGGAAACGAACAAAAATATATAAATGAAGCTTTTGCCGAAAATTGGATAGCACCTTTAGGTCCTAATGTTAATGGTTTTGAAAAAGATCTTGAAGAATATTTAGGTCAAGATTCTCACGTAGCGTGTGTGTCTTCAGGAACAGGCGCCATTCATTTGGCACTCGATATTGCTGGAGTAACAAGAGACGATGAAGTGTTATGTCAAACTTTTACCTTTTGTGGTTCTTCACATCCAATAACATATATGGGGGCAACTCCTGTATTTATAGATAGCGAAGAAGATACGTGGAATATGTCTCCAGTATATTTAGAAGAAGCAATAAAAGAGGGAATAGAAAAAGGGAAAAAACCAAAAGCTGTTATTGCAGTTCATTTATATGGGATGCCAGCTAAAATTGATGAAATTGAAGCGATCTGTAAAAAATATAATGTGTTTTTAATTGAAGATGCTGCTGAAGCTTTAGGTTCATCGTATAAAGGCCAAAAATGTGGAACCTTTGGCGATTTATCTATTTTGTCATTTAATGGTAACAAAATAATTACCACTTCAGGAGGAGGAGCTTTAGTATGTAGAAATAAAGAAACAAAAGACAAAGCTATTTTCTTAGCTACGCAGGCAAGGGATGCAGCACCGCATTACCAACATTCTCAAATCGGCTATAATTATCGTATGAGTAATATTGTTGCTGGTATAGGTAGGGGACAAATGGAAGTCTTGGATGAACACGTTGCTTTAAGAAGAAAAAATAATAAGTTTTATAAAGAGCTATTTAGCGATATTGATGGAATTAAGTTGTTTTCTGAACCTGACACAAATTTCTATAGCAACCATTGGTTATCCGCTATAGTGTGCGAAAAATCAGATAATCAGCAAATTATTGAAAAATTACGACTATTTTTGCATAATTTTAACATAGAAAGTAGACCTTTGTGGAAGCCTATGCATTTGCAACCCGTTTATATAGGCTCTAAATTTTACGGTAACGAAACTGCAAATAAAATTTTTAGTAAAGGGTTATGTTTACCCTCAGGGTCAAATTTAACAGATTCTGAAAGGAACAGAATAGGAAATGCTGTAAGAACTTATTTTAGTTGATTATTCCCCATTTTATTAGCTAAATAGTGTGAAGTATGAAAGACAAATTAATTAGAGGTTTAAAAATAATACTCTCTTCAAAAGAGAATAGGTTGGATATACGTAATGTAAAGTATCTACCACGATGGTCCGTATTAGGTATTGATGTTTTTTTATTGATATGCTCTATGGTGCTAACCGTGATTATACTTCAAGATCTTCATATTAATCACCTTCAATTAATATCCGCCACACAGCAAGTATTTTTAGTTTTAAGTGTCAATGTAGGATTTATGTTAATATTTAAAACCTATGCAGGATTGATAAGGCATTCTTCATTCATGGATGCGTTAAAACTAATCCTAGCAAGTTTTAGTACTTTTTTGGTCTTGCTGATTATAAATATAATTGTACTAGCAATAGTATCTGAAAAAATATTCCTGACTTCTGCATTAGTGGTTTATTCTTTTTTTTCTTTTACATTCTTGTTTTCGTTTAGACTGGCGGTTAAACAGTTTTATGAATATTTTAAAATCTACCAAACAGAAGTTACATCTGAAAATGCAGTAATTGTAGGAATTGATGAAAATGCCATATCAGTTGCTGCAGCGTTAGATATCGAACATCCTCAACGTTTTAAAATTAAGGGATTTGTCTCTGCCCAATCTTCCAACAAGCGGTTATTGATTTTAGGGAAACCTGTAATTAAAATTAAGGATAAATTAAGTGATGAAGTAAAAAAATTACGCGCCACTGCAGTAATATTTTCAGGAAATTCGCTCACTTCAAAAGAAAAATACGCAATCGTGGAAGATTGTTTGGAACACGATATTAAGGTATATAATTCTCCTTTAGTATTGGATTGGGGTGAAAATACTTCTGTAGCAAAGCAAGTAAAAAACCTTCAAATAGAAGATTTATTGGAACGGGAGCCTATTGAGTTGCATGCTAAAGAAAAGTTTAAGCAACTTAAAGGGAAAACCATTTTGGTAACAGGAGGTGCAGGCTCTATAGGCAGTGAAATTGTTAGGCAAGTAGCAAAATACAATCCTAAACATGTTTTGGTATTAGATCAAGCCGAAACTCCTTTACACAATTTACAACTTGAACTATTGAGTAATTATCCCAATATTGATTTTAAATTTATTATTTGCGATGTCGCTAACCGTAACAGATTAGGAATGCTGTTTAACAGTTACGATATTGATGTCGTATACCATGCAGCTGCTTACAAGCATGTGCCATTAATGGAAGAAAATTCTCCTGAAGCAATTATTACAAATGTTTATGGAACCAAGAATTTAGCTGATTTGTCAGTAGTTCATAAAGTTTCAAGATTTGTAATGGTCTCAACAGATAAAGCAGTAAATCCTAGTAATGTAATGGGAGCCTCAAAGCGAGCTGCCGAAATGTTTGTACAATCACGTAACTTTTATACAAATAGTGAAGGGAAATCGTGTAAAACTAAATTCATTACAACGCGTTTTGGAAATGTATTAGGATCTAACGGAAGTGTAGTTCCTTTATTTAAGAAGCAAATTGAAAAAGGAGGTCCAATAACAATTACACACCCAGATATTATCAGGTATTTTATGACGATTCCTGAGGCCTGTCAATTAGTTTTGGAAGCTGGGGCTATGGGAAAAGGAGGTGAGATTTTTATTTTTGATATGGGAGAGCCAGTTAAGATTATGGATCTTGCCATTAAGATGATAAAACTAGCAGGTTTTGTGCCAACAAAGGACATCGAAATAAAAATCACTGGATTACGACCAGGTGAAAAACTCTATGAAGAATTAATAAGTGATACCAGCAAAGCCTTATCAACACATCATGATAAAATTATGATTGGTAAAGATTTAACCAAAGACTTCAATTTTGTAGATGAAAAAGTCATTAAAATTATAGAAGCAGCCTTGCGTTATGATGATAGGGATCTTGTTAGAAAATTAAAAAACCTTGTTCCGGAATTTATCAGTAAAAATTCTGAATATGAAAATTTAGACGAAAATATTGATTTTAGAAGCAAAAAAGAGTATTCTAAACAAGCAGAACTTCATAATCAATAGTAGTTTTCCCTATGTTTAGATATCAAAAATGTATTTTACTTTATTCAATTTTATTACTATCAACACTCGGTTTTGCACAAAATATTGAAATAAAATCCTCGGTATCAGCTTCTGCTTATGTATCAACTGAAGAAGAGCTACCTTTTTGGATGGTAACCAATAAAAATGGAGCTTTATCTTCAAAAACGGATGGATTGGTTCAATTTGCTACAGAAGGTACCTACTTTTTTCATAAAGAGAATAATGCCAAACTAACAGCAGGTACTAGTCTTTTTTTACGAAATGGAGTAGAAGAGAAACTACAAAGAAATGAACTGTACCTGCAATTTGAAAACTCGTGGCTAAAAGTCATGGTAGGTGCCAAAAACCCAACAGATAGATTTCAAGGCCTTTCTGTAGTAGATGACAATTTCTTATTATCTGGAAATGCAAGAGCGATTCCTGGACTTTTGCTGGAAACAGCAAAACCAATTTTAATTTCTGAAGCTATTGGTGTACAAGGTGGAATAGGTCATTATGAATTGAATGATGAGCGTGTTACAAAAAATGCAATGATACATTACAAGCACTTTGGGATAATTGTAACACCGTCTAAAAGACATTCTTTTTTATTAAGTATCGAACATTATGCCCAATGGGGTGGTACATCGCCAGAATTTGGGAAACAACAGACCTCTTTCAAGGATTTTATAAATGTTTTTTTTGCCAAAAACTCAATTGATGCTAATAACGACAACGAACGCTTAAATGCGTTAGGCAATCATCTTGGTATTTATAATTTTGAATACACCTATTCGCCAGCTATAGGGAGTATTAAAATCTATCATCAACATCCATTTGAAGATGGGTCTGGAACTGCTTTAAAAAACTTTCCAGATGGTATTTGGGGGGTATACTATAAACCCAATCAAGAAGACTATACAGGTTTTTTAAAAGGATTTATATTTGAGTATATTCAAACTACAAATCAAAGTGGAAGATTTGGACGAAGTGGCCGAGATAATTATTTTAATAACGGTATATATCAAACAGGGTGGCGGTATGATATAAACATTATAGGATTTCCTTTTTTTGATAATACACCTATAGATGAATTAATTGAGAATAATAGGGTAAGGGGAGGACATGTAGGGGTATTAGGCGCTGTAAAAAATGTTGACTTTTTATTTAAAGTATCTTATACAGAGAACTTAGGTTCATATACCACACCTATTATACCAACAGAAAGCAGAGTCTATTCCTTCATAAAAAGCACCTATAATTTTCAAAAAATAGGCAGTTTATCGTTGGAGATTGGCTATGATTTTAATAATGAACGAAAAGATAAAGCCGGAGCGGGGCTGACCTACAGTTATAAGTTTTAAATACGTTAAACAGAAACCGTTCCTCCAAAAACAGTTTTAAATAGGATTTTAAAATCCAACCAAAGGCTGTAATGTTCAATATAATATTTATTTAATCGAACTTTTTCTGGCCAAATAACTTCACGGCTATATTGTTCTGGATGTTTTTGTTTGGATAAAATTTCTTCTTCATTTTTAAAGTAAACCGATGCAGGCCCCGTGATTCCTGGTTTTATTGTTAAGATTATTTTATTTTCTCCTTTTAACATATCCGCAAAACCCGGAACATCTGGTCTTGGTCCCACAAAACTCATTTCGCCCTTTAAAACATTAATTAACTGAGGAAGTTCATCAATTTTGGTTTTCCGGCAAAAGGCACCAAATTTAGTTATTCTTGGATCCATATTTGTTGATACAGTGGTGATAACACCGTTAACATTTTTCATACTACGAATTTTATAAATTTTAAATAACTTTCCGTTTTGCCCTACCCTAATTTGTTTAAAAAAACCTGATAATCCCGTATCGATACGAGCGATTATTGCAGAAACTACAATAAGCCATCCAAACAGTATAAGCCCAATAAGCGATACTAATAAGTCAAAAATCCGTTTTATCAATTTATCAAATTTAGTCAATGCTATAGTTTAGTTTTTTCAAGGTAGGCTTCGTTATTTTAGTAATCTTCTGAATTTCTTCCGCTGAAAATTTACGTTTGTGAGACCCTACACTTTTATCAGTGACTTTTTTGACCAAATCAATTATTTTTTCTTCTGAAATGAATACTTCAAAAAAATCACTCAGTCTTTTCATTTCTTCCACAGGGTTCGATACGAACTCTTCATACTTAATGTCAAATATTTTTTCCGAATAAATATATTCTCTGTGTTCAATTGTTTTTTCAGCACAGATTCGCCATTGGTTTGCACAGGTTTCCAATAAGGATTTTGTTTTTACATCTTCTTCAATACCTGAATATAATGGACCCCAAAAAGCAAGATTTTCTGTATTTGAAAATATTTTTTTCAATCTGTTGAAACCAAAACGCCAAATATAAAAAGAAAGATCAGTTATTGGGACATATCTCAGTTTTTTCAATGTATATTTTAATTCAAAAGACGACACCCAACGTTTCATAGCACTTGGCACTACGTCACGACCGTCACGGTTTATGATAATGTATTTTGCATTTGGAAAAATAGCATGTACATAATTCAGCCTTAATGAATTGGCACAGGTCTTTTCCACTATAAAATTAGCACCTGTTTTTTTATGTAACGAATTAAAGCGGCCACGAATGTATTTTTTTATTCTTGGTGATAATTTTTCAACAGGAAGCTCATCTGTTGGGAAATCCCGGTTTCCATAGCGCCATATTGGGTTTATCTCATCACAATCCCAGGTTTTAAAACCATCTATTGATGTAATAATATCCCGAAGCATATTTGTACCTGAACGTCCTGCGCCAATTATTATTACCGGTGTATATGCCTTCATTTTTTTGCTATCTTTTTAAAGTTTCGCTCCAGTTTATCTACGCTAGATGTTATAGAAAGGTTTTCTGAATAATACATTTTTGCATTTTTTCCCATCTGCAAAATGTCATTATGTGATAAACTTATCATTTTTATTATTTGCTCTTTCAGAGCTTTTGGATTGTCCGGTTCAAAAGTATAACCAGCATTTGCTTTGTTTAAAATTTCAGCTGCATTACCTTCTAGACCCATTAAAATTGGTTTTCCAGATTTTAAATACGCCAAAATTTTCGAAGGGATAGTGATTTTAAATAAATCGTCTTTTTTGAGATGCACCAATAAAAAGTCTCCTGCATTAAGGTACTTTGTCACTTCGCTGGAAACTACCCGTGGGATAAATGTTACGTTTTTAAGTTGCCAGTCCCTTGCAGTCTTTTTTAAGTTTTCCTCATCTGCTCCACCTCCTAAAAAAATAAATTGAATTTTATTTTCTTCCTGGTCCTGAAGCATTTTTGCGGTTTTCAAAATAGTCTGTAAAGACTGGACTATTCCCAAGTTACCAGCATAGAGAATGTTAATTTTATCTTTTTTGAAATATTTGTTCTCTATTTCTTCCGGTAATTTTTCAGTAGAAATTTTATCCCGGCTCCAGTTTGATACCACTTCCAATTTTTCTAAAGGGACGCCCTTTGCAATTAATTTTTTTTTAAACCCAGGGGTAGCGACCGTTATAAAAGCTGCATTTCGGTAATTAAAATTACACCAACCATTGATTATTTTAAGAGCTGTTTTGTTTTTAAGCATGCCTGATGTGGCGACTGTTTCGGGCCAAAGGTCATTAATATCATACAAAAAAGGAATACCACGAAGCTTTTTTAGAATAATAGCAGGAATAGCAGCAGGAATAGCCCCTTGATACACAAAGCATACATCAGGCTTTTTTACTAAAAATAACCCAATAAAGGTAGCCGATATAGCATACGAGAAATAATGCAAAAACCGCTTTATCCCAGAAGAACTATGGTCTGGATATATGGGCACCCGTATTAACGGTACATCATCCATAACTTCCCTTTTGTATATACGTTGCTTATAACCTTCGTATATTTTACCGATGGGATATGAAGGAAAACCAGTCAACACTTCAACTTCATGCCCCCTGCGCTGTAGTTCTTTTGCAAAATCGAGGCTTTTTGCCGTTGGTTCGGGATTAAAAAGCTGTTTTACCAGTAAAATTTTCATGTTAGTGTTTTGACCACACTACTCGATTAATATAATCGGTATAGGAAAGAATGATACGGACTACTTTTTCAGAAACATTTGGCATCGAATAGTCATGTACCTGACGAAAATTTCTTTTACTCTCAACCTTTTGAGATAAAACTTGTGTTAAACCTTGCAAGATTCGAGTTGGGCTTAACCCCACCATCATTACAGATGCCTCTTCCATAGCTTCAGGTCTTTCGTGTGCTTCGCGAATATTTAGCGCTCTAAAATTTAAAATTGAAGATTCTTCTGAAATTGTACCCGAATCGCTTAATACTGTATATGATTGCATTTGCAAGGCGTTATAATCATTGAATCCCAAAGGTTTTAAAAATTGAATTTCAGGACGCATTTCAATTTTCTTCTTTTCAATCATATTACGGGTGCGGGGGTGTGTACTGACAATAATTGGCAATTTGTATTGTTTAGCAATTTGATTCAAACTTTCCATTAAATTGGTGAAGTTATTTTCATTACTAATGTTTTCTTCGCGATGCGCAGATACCACAAAGTAATTGTGCTTTTTAAGGGACAGTCTTTCTAAAACGTTCGATGATTCAATTTTTGACATATAGTGATTCAATACTTCAAACATTGGCGAACCAGTTTTTATAATACGGTCTGCAGGCAACCCTTCACGCAGTAAATATTCACGGGCAATATCACTATAGGTTAGGTTTACATCAGCAGTATGATCCACTATTTTACGATTGGTTTCTTCTGGCACTCGTTGATCAAAACATCGGTTACCTGCTTCCATGTGAAAAATAGGAATGTGCCTTTTCTTTGCAGGAATGGCACATAAACAACTATTTGTGTCACCCAAAACTAAAAAGGCATCTGGTTGAATTTCTTCTAATAATGGATCTACTTTTATTAATATATTTCCTATCGTTTCGGTAGCAGTTTTGCCCGCAGCTTCTAAAAAGTGATCGGGTTTTCTAATTTCAAGATCATCAAAGAATATCTGGTTTAATTCGTAATCATAGTTTTGCCCAGTATGTACCAATATGTGATCGATCGCTTCTGATGTGTCTAGCGCCGTTAGCACACGAGATAATCGTATTATTTCGGGTCGTGTGCCCACCACTGTCATTACTTTTAATTTTTTCATAGTTATTACTTTAATATTCCTTTAAACTTCTTCAAAATAGGTGTCTGCATCATCTGGATTATAGGGTTCGTTAATCCAAAAATTTGTGTATAAAATATCATCACCAATATTTTTAATATTGTGCGTGTACCATATAGGCATATCTACATATGCAGGTGTATCTCCATCAAGATAAAATTCGAAAACTTCATCAGTACCTATTTTACGAAGTTGTATAAGCGCTTTTCCTTTAATTACAGCAAATCGTTCTATTTTTCGGGTATGGTAATGGTTGCCGCGTGTTATTCCTGGAACAGTTGTGGAGAATGAAACTTGACCGCCCACACCCAAACGTATAATTTCTACAAAACTTCCGCGTGGGTCTGTATGCTGTATAAAAGAAACCGGAAAGTGGTTTTCTATGTCCATATAGCATCGAAACGTATTGAATAGATTCAATTCAAAAGTTGTTGATAGGGTAGGGATTTCACCTTTTTCTTGATATGTTTTTTTATAAGACTTCAATAACGCTAATAATTCTGAAACCTTTGCTTCTGCTGTATGCTTTATCGTGCATAAGGGTTCAGCTGCTTTTGCTTTGATCTTTTCAATAATTTGGCTAACGAGTTCACCTACGTAGATTAACTTTAAATTTCCATCAACCTCAATTTTTGGAGTTTCATTATTGGCAATTTGATGTGCAAAAGTAGCTACTACCGAATTGTAAAAGGGATGTCCGAAGGGACCAAATACATTTGGGATTACCATTCCTGTAAATGTTGCGCCATTTGTTTTTGCCCAGTGTTCAAAAAGTGTTCTGCCTTCTTTTTTTGATTTTCCGTACAAGTTGTCACGTTCTTCTTGGGATGAAGAAGAAAATAAAACATGAGGTGTACTTTGTGTACGCTCCATAGAATCAATTAATTTTTTAACCAAGTTGATATTGGTTTCAAAAATCACTTCTGGATTATTATGTCTGTTCATGGCCGCCAAATGCACAATGACATCACAAGAGGATACAAATGTATCTAAAGCATTACTATCTTCGAAAAAACTTCTTTCAAAAGTAATTCTCTCAAATGTATCGGGTTGAAGTCCTAATGTATTGTACAAATGAGTTCCTACAAACCCTTTTTGTCCGGTAATTCCTATTTTCAACATTATAGTTTCTAATTTATACTTTTACTTTTTATTAAAATACGTGGCATCAAAACGAAATTCATCCTTTAGTTCACCAAGTCCATAATCTGCCATCACTAATAGTTTAGAGTTTCCTACTACATCCTGAATACTGCTTACATAGCCCGAAGGTATATGCAATATATCCAAACTATCTGAAGTTAGGGTATACTGATGTTGTTCAAGATTTTTTGAAGGATGCTCCCAATTATCTATTTTAATTAATTTAATTTTAAAAACTCCAATAATAGCTGTAAACCATCGTTGCTCAACTTTATGCCCCTGCCAAGCTCTTATAGTTTTTTTATTAGCATTCGAAATAGAATAGATGCGTTTTACTTCTGAAACATCAAAATTATTATTAAACGATAGGATTCCTCTTTCATCGGTATGATTTCCACCAGAAATTAGGGTAGGTTTCAATGCTGCCATAAAATTTAGTTTGGATATTGTGTAATATCCTCACCGAAAATCTCTTTACGGATTAAGGGTAATTTTTTCAATAATTCCTTCATTCCTTTTACTCCAAGTTGTTCAGTGTTATGGGAGTTGTAGTCTTCTATTTTTGAAATAGCTTCCTCGCCTTCAGAATAATACTGTGCGTAATTGAGATCTCTGTTATCAGCCGGAATACGGTAAAATTCGCCCATATCTTCGGCTTTTAGCATTTCTTCACGGGTACATAAGGTTTCAAATAATTTTTCGCCGTGGCGGGTTCCAATAATTTTTATTTCATTATCTGAATTAGCCAGCTCTTTAAGTGCTTGTCCTAGGTCACCAATAGTACCAGCAGGGGCTTTATTTACAAAAAGATCACCGGCGTTTCCATTTTCAAAGGCAAACAACACCAATTCTACAGCCTCCTCTAACGACATTAAAAAACGGGTCATCTTGGGGTCTGTTATTGTTATTGCTTTTTTATCTTGTATTTGTTTTAAAAACAAAGGGATTACAGACCCTCTTGAGGCCATCACATTCCCATAGCGAGTTAAGCAAACAGTTGTATTTGGATTGTTTCGGGAAGCTGCCACAGCTACTTTTTCCATTAAGGCTTTGGAAATTCCCATGGCGTTGATTGGGTAAGCTGCTTTATCTGTACTTAAACAAATTACTTTTTTAACGTTATTGTAGGCTGCCGCATCGATTACGTTTTGAGTTCCCAACACATTGGTTCGGGTGGCTTCCAAAGGAAAAAATTCACACGAAGGAACCTGCTTTAGCGCAGCAGCATGAAATATGTAATCTACGTTACGAGTGGCGCGTTCAATACTGTCATAATTGCGTACGTCGCCAATGTAAAAACGGAGCTTATCATTTTTAAGTGTAGTCCGCATATCGTCCTGCTTTTTCTCATCACGGGAAAAAATACGGATTTCGCTAAAGTGTTCTGTATGTAAAAAACGTTGTAATACGGCATTACCAAAGGAGCCGGTTCCACCGGTAATTAGTAGGGTTTTGTTTTTAATTTTCATTTAACAATTTTTTATAGATAGAAATCCACTTGTGGATTTGTGAATCAATTTTAAACTTCTCATCTATTAGTTTATAACTGTTTGTTTTCATTTGCTGATATCTCTTCAAATTTAAAGATAATAATGAATCAATGGCTTTGGCAAGTTCACTTGGGGCATTTGATACGTATAGTCCGGCGTCATAATCTTCTAATATTTTCCAAGGTGTACCTTTTGAGGCTATTACTGGAGTTCCTTGATTTAAAGATTCTACAACTACATTTCCAAAATTTTCTGTTTCACTCGCTAAAATTAATGCGAATGACTCTGCATAAATCTTCTCTTTTTCAATACCTTCTAGATGTCCTTTAAACACTATTTTATTCTGCAAATTTAGTTTATTAATCAAAGACACCAATTCCTTTTTATAGGTATTATGTCTTTTCTCTTGTCTTCCAACAATAAGAAATTTAGAATTTGACTCTAAAAAAGTCTCACTTAAAGCTAAGGCTCTAATAATTTTATCTAAGCTTTTTATAGGGTGTATTCTGCCAACATATAATAGGTTTTTACTGTCTGTAGTAGTAAGCCTTTCTGAGGGAGCAATAAGGTTTGGAACTTCAACTATTTTATTTTTAGGAAATATTTTTTGTATCCCCTTTGTTTCCTCGGAAGAAGTACTATGATATATCACATCTCTATTTAATAATTTATAAAGAGACAAAAGCGGTTTTTTTTTCCAACTACTAAACTTTAAAGCATTTTTATTTAACTCTCCACGTACAGACCAGATTATTTTTTTATTTCGGTAAAAGAGTGAGCAATAAAGAAAACTATAAATTGAAAAGGGACTAAATAAACTATTTAAATGTAAGATATCAGTTTTTGAAACTTCTCTTGATAACCTTTTTCTCGTTGTTAAAGTGGAAATTCCTTTTTTTGCATAAAATACATATCCGCAATCTAACTCCAGCCATTTTTCAGCGCTAATTTCATTAGTAATACCTATAGTAGTTGTACTAATAGTAGGTTTAAAACCATTGTTTTTTAAAGCTACACAATGCCAATAAAGAGTATTACAAGGCCCTCCAATTTGAGAAGGGTAGAATGCGCCGAGAGGAAAAAAAACTTTCATTATTTATTTGTTGGAGATTGACATAAATTTAAATTTTTGTTTGGTTTATCCAGCTTTTCTTCTAAAAATCCATTATGCGTACATAAAAAAATGAAAGTCCACACCAATACTCCAATCCCACCAACAGAAAACAAAGTCGCTTCTCCTAAATTAGTGAATAAAGCAATTAATGCTAAAATCAGAAAAGAATTATACTTGTTCTTTCTTATTTTTAAAAAAGAGATTATAGTTATTAATAGAATAACAGCACCTATAATCCCTAATTCTTCAATACTGGCTAGAAGTATGCTGCCTTTTTCATAAGCTTTCCCAAGTGTCATTGGATCTTTGAATGAATTCAAATCGGAGGGCATTTTAAAACCTATTCCTAAAAAGGGGTGATTACTTATATTAGTGATTTGACTATGTAATAAGGCTCCCCTTGAAGCAATAAAACTATCTTGAACTGTATTAGCATTAGATTTATTTAAAAAATCAATTGTGAATTGAGTAATTTCACTATAATATAAAAACAAAAGAATACTACTTAACGAAAAAAATAGAAAGAACTTTTTGCTAATTAACTTTCTTAATTTTGTGTTAATCAATATTATTCCTATTAAACCTAATAAAACAGATAATATAGAAGTTCGTGAGAGAGATAGATATGTGAAGATAAAACTAAGAATAAAAAACAACAAACCTTTTTTGGTGAATTTTTTAAATAATTTAATTAATAAGAACCCCGTAAAAGGTGCCAAAACTACTCCAAAAGCATTTGGGTGCAAAGAAACACCTTGAAATCCAACACCGTTTTTTAAATAGGCAATAGAAGGCTGTAAAAAAGAGAAAGCAGAACAAATTATAATAGCAATATACATTGCCTCTATATTTTTTATTATTGTCGCTCTTTGCTCGATACTTTTAAAAAATGAACTTTTAAACGTAAAAAAAATCATTAAAGAAAAAGAGGCTAACTCGATTAGGCTATTGACTGAGTCATATGAGAAAAAAAGAGAATGTATCAGTAGAAACAAAAACAGTATTGGAATGAAACTCCCTTTAGAAAAAATAATAAGAAATGAGAAGCCTTTAACACGTGATAAAAGAATTATAAAAATCAGGAGGTATCTTAAATTGCTTAAGTTGTTTTCTCCGCTTCCTCCAGTGGCATTTTGAACAAAAAATACTAAAAAATACAATAAAAGTAAATCTAAATTAGCTAGACTTCCTCTAAAATAGAGTAAACAAAATATTAATATTGTAAGAACTGCTCCATAAGGAACAAATAACAACGTTAGTATAACAAGCAACCATTTAAAAAGGTCTCTTTTTGATTTAAACATTCTCAAGCAATACGTTTTCAAATTCGCTAACTATACTTCTGGAGTAATTCTCTTTAAATTGTTTTGCTTTAATAATCCGTTCCTCCAATGAAGGTCTTTTAAAATCAGCTATTTCATTAAATAATGCCGACTGTAAATCATCTAAATTATTGGATTTGTAGACTATTCCCCATTCAATAGCGTTAACAATAAAGCTTCCTCCACAACTTTCATTTGTAATTACTTTAACCCCTCTAGAGAGGGCTTCATTTATTACAGCTCCCCATCCATCAAATTTACTAGGTAAAACGAGGTAGTCTGAGTTAATTAAAAAAGACATGGCTTTATTGTTTTCCAAATTTCCATAAAGTATAACCTTATCTTCCATGTCTAATTCAATTATCATTTTTTCTAGCTGAGGCCTAAGCGGCCCGTCTCCAATTACATTCAATTTCCAATTATGATTCTTTAAGTTACTTAAAGCTTTTATTAGTTGAATAATATTTTTTCTGTCAATTAATTGTCCGATAAATAATAAAACTGGAGAAGTATCTTCAATTTTAATTTTTTTTAAAGTTTCAATTTTTGGTAATTCAGTAAAATATTGAAATCTATAAATTTTTTCTTTAGGAAATCCACTGGAATGGTACCATTCAACTCCCAAGTCACCCATAGCAAAAATTGCATTTATTTTTTCTTTATATAGAAAAGCTTTAATAGTATAGATTAATTTTCTGAAATGTTTTTGCCATCCTAAACTAGATCCTGCTTCTACAATTACCGTATTAATTGAAGATTTACTAACATTCTTGAAAACTTTTCCAATGATATTGTTATTAGCAATTCCTGAAAAAATATTAATAGCGTCTCTATGTCTTTCGTTGAGTTCATTTGCTATTAATTGATTCTTTAGAATTACAATATTAGCTTTACCAATATCCGGTCTCTGCCAACCTTGTTTTACTCTAGCTTCAGAAATTTCTTCTAAAACAGCTAAAATAACTTCATGACGTTCAGCGAGTTTTCTAATCAAAAAAGATTGATGTGGGCTAATAATATTTTGCCAAAAAATTATTTTCATTTGGTTTCAATAAATTTTAAAATTTCATATGAAATATTGTTCCAATTATTATGTTTTTTTATGTAATAAACACCTTTAACACTCATCCTATTAAGTATAGAATGGTCAATTTTAAAAACTTTTTCAATTTCTAATTGAATTCCCTCTACTGTTTCTTTTTTAATAATATGCAAAAACTTTTTGTATTCATTTGGCAATGATTTAAAATTAGTTGTTAAAACAGGAGTGCCAGACATAATATACTCAATAAGTTTGGAAGGAAACCCAAAATCATTTACAGAAGTATTAGTAAGTCTAGGATTGATTAATAAATCAGCTGTCTGCATATATTTTAATAAAGTCATATTCTCAACCGCTCCATGGAAAAATATGTTTTTATTTTTTTTTGCCATTTTTTTCACTTCATTAGCTAATTTTCCATAACCGTAAATATGTAATTCCCATTTTGGTTTTTTTATCAAGATAAAGCTTTTAATCATCTCAATAACACCATTATAATCAATTAAGGTACCAGCAAAGAGAATCTTTTTTATTTCTGATTTGTTATTATACCTTTCGGTATTAATGAAATTATTATATAAATCTTCAGAATAACCAACTCTAGAAACTAAAAAAGGAATTTTAAGTTTTAATGAAGAAATTACATTTTCATTTAAAACAATTATGCCATTAAAAAATTTTAATAATCTGTGCCCTAATTTGAACGTACAAATTAAATATACTCGATAAAAAAAAAATTTTGATTTGATATTTGGAAAAGGTGTATCTATAGTTAAACTAAAAATTTGGGCACTAAAAATAATTTTAGTTAGAATTATCATTAAACAATTTCCTAGACTTGAGTTCAATAAAATTATTTTTCTTTTAGATTTTTTATTTTTTTGGGACCATCTTATCAAAAAAATAAATAAATAAATATTTTTTAATAAATCTCTTACTATCGGGTAATTTAAGCTATGGATATGAGTAAACTTCTTATTATCAAATAAATATATGTTTTTACCATCTGACTGATGAAGATTATCAACAAATGCTAACGATAATATGTCCAACCTTTTTCCTAATTGATTGTTTAATGATTTCAATAGATTGATTTCGTATTTTTTTCCGGCCAAAGAAAGATTCAAATCTTCTATCACCTCAATTGGCAAAGCATTACCACAAAATAAAACTTGTTGTTTATTTACCTTTTGAAATTTTGTATTTTTCTTTTTTGTATTCATAACAAATAATACTATTTTTCACCTTGACCCTTAGTCATATTTTTGATTTTAATAACAGTTTATTGAGTTGAAAATAAAATGTCAATCCTAAAATCAACATAAAAAATACGTTGGAATATATTACACCTGGGATTCCGTATATATTTCCCAAATAAAAAGCCAGTGGTATATTAAATATAGCGGCGCCTATCATTAAGTACATCTGGACTTTAATCTTGCCGATACCATTAATTACGTAATTATGGCTTGCTTGAAAAGCTATAACGATACTGTAAATCATCATTGCAAATGAAACTTCATTTGTAATTTCTATACTGTCACCAATCCACAATTCATAAAGAAAGGGTGAGCAAAAATACAGTATGACAGTTGCAACCGATAAGTAAACCCAAATTTTTCTAATTATAATAATATTTTTTTGCATCCATGAGAAATCTTTACGTGCCCAAGCATCTGAATATGCACTCCAATAAGGTGTGAGAATTATAAAACTTATCATCGTTGTTAATGAAAATAATTTAAAAGCAATATTAAATTCTGTAACAGCCTCTGGACCAATTACATTACTAATTATAAAATTATCTGTTTGAAATAAAACCAAAGCTCCTATTTGAATGATAAAAAATGCACCGCCTAAATTTAGTATAGTCTTTAAATAGCTAATTTTAATATATTTATACTTAGGGGATATATATTTCAATTTTCCTTTAAATAAAAATAATGTCGCTATTAATAATACTAGTATAGGAATAGCTGTTAAAACTAAAACTAAAACTATTAAATTAGGGGCAACGAAATTTTTCAAAATAAATACAGCTATTAAAACCCCCAATTGTCCTAGAAATGTAATCATTGAAGAAAGAGCTGAATAATGCAGTGCAGTGAGTATCGAATTTATAATTTTAACCACAAATTGAACACAAAAAGAAGCTACAATCAAAAGAAAAAGTAATTGAACTCTATCGTTACTTAAAGATTTTATACTTAGAAAATCCTTCCACTGAATAACATTATTTATAAAATAAAACAATATAAGTATAAACGCTGCAATAAGGATCATAGATGCATAAGTAGTACTTATATATCTTCTTGACTGCTCATACCTTTTTAAAGCGTGAGCTTCACTTAATTTATTTCTAAGGCCATTTCCAAGACCTATATCAAAGAATGAAAGCCAACTTACAATTGAACTAAGAGTTAGCCATATACCGTACTCCTCCGCCCCCACATAATTTAAGGTAAGTGGTACTAATAGTAAACCAACTATTATACTTCCGCCTCGTACCCCAAAAGACATGATGACATTTCTAAGAATTTTCTGAGAGAGTTCATTGTCTCTTTTAAAATATCGAAGGATTTTATCTTTTAAAGTACTAATCAAAATATTGTATAAGAACTTTTTTCATAATTATAATTTAGCCTGTGCCTTACCCTTTAGAATACCCTTCACATCATAAACCACCGTATTCCCATTTTTCAACCGTTCCAAATCCAATTCCAAAAACTGATGATGAGCAACAGTAAGTACAATAGCATCATAGGTTTTACTAGGGCAGTCTTTTAAAGTAGTTAAGCCATACTCATCCTGTACCTCCGTCGGGTTGGCCCAAGGGTCGTATATAGTTACGTTGGTTTCGTATTCTTTTAATTGTTTAATGACATCAACCACCTTAGTGTTTCGTACATCCGGACAGTTTTCTTTAAACGTAATCCCTAACACCAAAATGTTTGCGTTTTTTATTTTGAGGTCGTTACGGAGCATCAACTTGATTACTTCACTGGCTACATACTGTCCCATACTATCATTCATGCGGCGCCCAGCCAAAATGATTTCTGGGTGATAGCCCAGCTCTTGTGCTTTTTGAGCCAGGTAATACGGATCAACTCCAATACAATGCCCGCCAACCAAACCGGGCCTAAACGGTAAGAAATTCCATTTAGTTCCGGCGGCTTCTAATACGGCATGAGTGTCAATATTCATCATATTGAAGATCTTGGCCAATTCGTTTACAAAGGCAATATTGATATCGCGTTGTGAGTTTTCGATGACCTTGGCAGCTTCTGCAACTTTAATGGTAGGAGCAAGGTGCGTACCAGCGGTAATAATCGATGCATAGAGGGCGTCTATTTGCTTTCCGATTTCAGGTGTGGAGCCAGAAGTCACTTTTAAAATTTTATCAACCGTATGTTCTTTATCACCGGGATTAATACGTTCGGGTGAATAGCCTGCATAAAAATCTTTATTAAAAGTAAAACCAGAAGATTTTTCTAAAACAGGAATACACTCTTCTTCAGTTGCACCAGGATATACGGTAGATTCGTAAATTACAATAGCTCCTTTTTTAAGTACCTTTCCAACTGTTTCACTAGCCTTAATTAGCGGTGTTAAAACGGGACGATTGTTTTTATCTACGGGAGTAGGAACCGTGATGATGTAATGGTTGCAGTTCGCTATGTCATCAATAGTATCAGAACAATATAGGCCATTTTTGAGACTTGCTGACTTGGTTACCGGGGGAGTGGGAGACTTGGGGATGGGGTTTTGTTTTAATAAAACTGATTGTAGTACGTTGTCTTCAACTTCCAGGGTGTCGTCGTGGCCGTTCATTAACTGTTGTACCCGTCTACTGTTGATGTCATAACCTACTACCGGGTATTTAGTAGCAAAAAGTCGTGCCAAGGGTAGCCCTACATAACCAAGACCAATAACCGCTATTTTAACTTGGGGATTGGAAGCTGACGGTTTACTGGTGTTATTATTTTCTATTTCCATTTTACTTGTTCAATAGGTTGTTTTTACAAGATGCAAACTTACTTGTTTACTATGTTTTAAGCCTTGCAATGGTTGTTAAAGTGTCCATTTTTCTGGGTTGATGATCATATTGACCACCATACCTAAAATATGGTTGTATGTTTTAAATAGTTCCGTATGGGTTTCTTTAGTTAAATAGCCACAAGCTTGCGCATAGTCAAGCCACACTTGTGTTTCTGCTGCCTCTCCTTCTACATCGGAAAGTTTGGCAATAAATGCTTTCTTATACCTTCTTTTTCGCCACGCTTCGGCTAAATTACCTGAAACCGAACGGGATGATCTTCTTATTTGGTCGGTAAGTGAATACCGCTCTTCCTTTGGAAAAGATTTGGTTACATTAAAAATTAACATACCAGCCTCAAACGATAGTTGATAAACCTTCAAGTCCTTATGTGTTTTAATGTTCCCCATATCAATATAATTTAGTTTTACTCACCCAGTCACCCAGTCACCCAGTCACCCAGTCACCCAGTCACCTCGTCCCTAAGTCACCAGATCATCTCGTCCCAAAATCCGTCACAAATGCTCCCAATACCAATCCACAGCTTCTTGTAAGCCTTCTTTAAATATGTGGGTGGGTTGATAGTTTAAGTTCTGTTTTGCTTTATCAATAGATGCTAATGAATGTGGGATATCGCCTTTTCTATTAGGACCATGTTTTATTTCTATTTCTGAAATTTTAGAATCGTAAGCAGATAAATAGGTGCGTAAATCCTCCGCCATAGATTTAATAGTAGTTCTGTCTCCTACAGCGGTGTTATATACTTCATTCAAAGCTTTTTGATTATCTGTTGTAATAGCCAATAAATTCATTTGAACCACATTGTCTATGTACGTAAAATCACGTGAAAAAGTTCCGTCCCCATTAATAGTAGGGCTTTCATGATTCATAAACTGAATAACAAATTTCGGTATAACTGCTGCGTAAGCACCATTAGGGTCTTGCCTTCTTCCAAAAACATTAAAATAACGTAACCCGATTGTATCTAAATTGTACGTCCGCTTGAAATTATCAGCGTATAATTCATTTACATATTTTGTAATGGCATAGGGCGACAACGGTTTTCCGATAACTTCTTCTACTTTCGGAAGATTTTCAGAATCCCCATATGTAGAAGAACTGGCTGCGTATACAAAACGCTTTACATTATTATCACGAGCTGCGACAAGCATATTTAAAAAACCAGAAACATTAACATCATTACTGGTAATAGGGTCTTCTATAGAACGAGGAACAGACCCTAATGCTGCTTGATGCAAAATAAAATCAACATTTTTACATGCTTCTTGACACGTTTTTAAGTCTCTTATGTCACCTTCAATAAGAATGAATTTTTCTGAAGAAAGAAAAGGGGTGATGTTTTTTTTATGTCCAGTAGCAAAATTATCTAAACAGATAACAGTACTTCCAATCTTTAATAGTGCTTCACAAAGGTTGGAGCCTATAAACCCTGCACCACCTGTTATTAAAACTCTTTTTTCTTTTAATATTTTAAATTGGTCTAAACTCATTTGTTGTCTTCTTGACCGGTGAAATAAGATTTGAGTCGATTTCCCAAATACATTTTTCCATAGTGTGTTTTTAAATATTTTTCCCTTTTTATGGCATCATCTTGCGATAAACATCCCTCAAAGTAAATTAATTTGAACGGTCTGCGGTGTTTTGTAGAAGGTAATTTTCACCTCTGATGCGCCTCAAATCTTAATGGCAAGTTCGAGGTATACCCAGTATATTTTTTACTGTCCTTTTCACTTAATAAAATGTATACGTAATAAAAGCCTTTCATGTGCCATTATTTCACGGGTTAAACCCTGCACCACCTGTAACTAAAACTTTTTTGTTTTGAAGGGAATTAAACATGCATGTAGGTTGTTATTGATTAGTATACTTTTGGGAAAAAGTATTTTTAATTTTTTTGCAAATATACAATTCATTTGTTCCTAATAACTTTATTTATAAGTTATTCTTATAATTTGGGTCATTTTTTTCTGAATAAAATACCTAATGGTAGCCAAAGAAAAATAAATAAGTACCACCCGGTAATAAGTCCGATAATGGTGATTAGTATTCCGATACTGATTAAAACCAATTGTAGTTTAGTGAGTTTCATATTCTGAAAATAATAAAAAAGCCCCAACTAAGGGGCTTGTTACTATAATTCAATTACCTGTTGGTTGGAAAGAATATCTTCAAACGTTTCCCGTTTTCTAATCAAATGTGCTTTTCCTTTATACCAAAGTACTTCAGCTGGACGATACCTCGAATTGTAATTGCTCGCCATAGAAAAGCAATACGCCCCAGCATTGCTAAACGACAAAATATCGCCTTCACGAATTTCTGAAATCCTTCTGTTATTAGCAAACGTATCCGTTTCACAAATATACCCAACCACACTGTAAAAACGCTCTTTTCCTTTAGTGTTCGATACATTTTCAATCTCGTGCTGCGATCCGTATAACATAGGTCGTATTAAATGGTTGAAGCCACTATCTACTTGCGCAAAAACGGTAGAGGTAGTTTGCTTAACCACATTTACCTGTACTAAAAACTTCCCAGCTTCGCTTACCAAAAATTTACCGGGTTCAAAGGCTAAGGTCAATTCCTTTCCGTAATCTTTACAAAACTCGTTAAAACGTTTGCTTAGTTTTTTTCCTAATTCTGAAACATCTGTTTCAATGTCATCTTTTTTATAGGGAACTTTAAACCCGCTTCCAAAGTCAATAAATTCAAGGTTTTTAAAGTGTTTAGCGGTTTCAAATAGAATTTCAGCAGCATATAAAAATACTTCAATATCCAAGATGTCACTGCCTGTGTGCATATGGATGCCGTTAATAGTCATGCCCGTATTTTCAACAATACGTTCCATCAAGGGTAATTGATGAATCGAAATACCAAACTTACTATCAATATGTCCTACGGAAATATTAGTGTTCCCGCCCGCCATAACATGTGGATTAATACGAATACACACTGGAATAGTTGGATGCTTCGTCCCAAATTGCTCTAAAATGGAAAGATTATCAATATTAATCTGTACACCCAATTTTGCGGCAATTTCAATTTCCTCTAACGAAACACCATTTGGTGTGTATATAATATCTTTTGGATTCACACCAGCTTCAATACCCAAACGCACTTCTTGAATAGAAACGGTGTCCAAACCACTGCCTAAAGAACTAAGCAGTTTTAAGACTGAAATATTAGACAACGCCTTTACAGCATAATGAATTTTAACCTTCTTCACCTGTTTAAAAGAGTTTGTTAATGTTTTGTACTGCTTCTTTATCGTATCAGCATCATATACATAAACGGGGCTTCCAAACTCTTGCGCAACGGCTAAAAGGTCTTGATTTGTCATAATCTTAGTTTTATAAAAATTAAAGGTTAAAAAAGTTGCTAAAATTAATAGGAATAAGCGAGTTAACTACTAATAAAATGGTAAAATTTAAAAAGGGGGTATAAGAATGCTCAATAGATACTCTATAGATACTCTATAGATACTCCATAGATAGTTCATTGTTTTGTAGGAAATCAATAGTAAATTCTTACAAATTAAAACAGTAAAAAAGTACCACTTAAATAATCATAAACACAGCATACTTCACTTGCAACTTCAAAAGGCAAGTCCTACCTTTGTTTACAACAAAAAACAAACTATGCCTGGATTTGAAGTATTTGGTGCTGAAGAGCGCAAACAAGTAAACGATGTATTAGAGAGTGGAGTATTAATGCGTTACGGTTTTGATGGAATGCGAAATGGCCATTGGAAAGCAAAACAATTTGAGACGGCTTTTGCTGAAAGAATGCAAAGTGCACATTGCCAATTAGTCTCTAGCGGAACCTCTGCTTTAACGGTAGCATTGGCTTCAGCAGGAGTAGGAGCAGGGGACGAAGTGATTATGCCCACATTTACGTTTGTTGCTAGTTTTGAATCAATAATGATGCTTGGGGCAGTTCCGGTATTGGTAGATATTGACGATACACTAACATTAGATCCAGAAGCAGTGGAAGCTGCGATTACACCAAAAACAAAATGTATCATGCCAGTGCATATGTGCGGTTCTATGGCAGATTTAAAAGCGTTGCAGCAAATATGTGATAAACACAATTTACTGCTATTAGAAGATGCGTGCCAAGCCATTGGCGGAACTTTTGAAGGAAAACCATTAGGCAGCTATGGCGATTTAGGCTGTTTTTCGTTCGACTTTGTAAAAACAATTACATGTGGCGAAGGTGGTGCCGTTATTACAAATTCTGAGAAATATGCTGTGAATGCCGATCAATATCAAGATCACGGTCACGACCATGTTGGCACTGATCGCGGAGCAGAAACGCATCCACATTTAGGGTATAATTTCCGTATTTCTGAATTAAATGCAGCCGTAGGGATCGCGCAATTAGATAAGTTAGATTCTATTCTTGCTGCTCAAAAAAAGAATTATACTATTATCCGTGAGGTATTGGAAACAATTGAAGGAGTAACTTTTAGACGTGTTCCGGAAGGTGGGGAAGAGAATTATTCATTTTTAAACTTCTTTTTACCTTCAGAAGAATTAGCCACAAAAGCACACAAAGCGTTGTCTGGAAGTGGGGTAGAGGCTTGTTTTTATTGGTACACCAATAATTGGCATTATATAAACGGTTGGGAACACCTTCGTAATTTAAAATCTTTGGCACCGCTTTCTTCTGAAATTAAAAATCAAATACAAGATCTAAACAATACCGACTTTTCAAAAAGTGATGCATGGATGAGCCGTACCGTTTCTTCTTTAATAAAAATAGGTTGGACCGAAACTGAAGTTAAAGATAGGGCAGAGGCTATGAAAAAAGCAATCCAATCGGTGCTGTAATAGTGCGCTGTCATTTCGAAGAAGGAACGACTGAGAAATCCCATCTTAGTAATTAGCCATTATTTTAAATAAAAAGTAAAGCTTGAAAAGGAGGTGTGATTTCTCTTATAGTCAAAATGACTAAGCTACATTTTATATGGGAGCAGACTTTATGAGTCTTATGTTTTAATAATTAACATACTCGATAATCTCCAATCCATAACCAATCATACCAACACGTTTGGTTTGTTCACTGTTCGAAATTAAGCGTAGTTTATGGATTCCTAAATCGTGTAAAATTTGGGCACCAATACCAAAATCTTTGTTATCCATCTTAATGCGTGGCGCTTTTGATACGTCATCCCCACTTTGGTTATCTTTTAATTCTTTTAACCGGTTTAATAGATTAAGCGATTGACTTTGCTGATTTATAAAAACGATGGCGCCTTTATCTTCATTATTGATGACATTGAACATATCATCCAATTTCTTTTCGGCATTATTTGTTAAAGCAGCTAATATATCACTGTTCACCAATGTAGCATTTACACGCACGGGAACAGGTTCGTTTTCTTTCCAATGACCTTTTGTAAGTGCTATATGAACTTGTTCATTAGTGGTTTGTTTATAAGCTCTGAGCCTGAATTTTCCAAACTTGGTATTAATATCAAAATCTTCCTTTTTTTCAATCAAGGAATCGTGTTCCATTCGATAAGCAATAAGATCTTCTATCGAAACGAGTTTCAAATCAAATTTTTGAGCCACTTCTACTAAATGGGGAAGACGTGCCATAGTCCCATCTTCGTTCATGATTTCTACGATAACGCCTGCGGGTTTTAAACCAGCTAAACGAGCAAAATCAATAGCTGCTTCGGTATGTCCGGTTCTACGCAATACACCGCCATCCTTAGCTTTTAATGGAAAAATATGTCCCGGGCGGCTTAAATCGTGTGGTTTAGTGTCTTTTGAAATTAACGCATTAATGGTTTTGGCCCGGTCGCTTGCTGAAATACCGGTAGTAACCCCTCGTCCTTTTAAATCTACTGAAATTGTAAAAGCTGTTTCCAAAGGGTCAGTGTTATTACCGACCATCATATCCAATTGCAATTCTTTACAGCGTGACTCAGTGATAGGAGCACAGATAAGACCACGACCGTGCTTTGCCATAAAGTTTATGATTTCCGGAGTAATTTTATCGGCGGCGGCCATAAAATCGCCTTCATTTTCGCGATCCTTATCGTCCACTACGATGATTACTTTCCCATTTTTTATATCAGCAATGGCTTCTTCAATAGTATTTAGTTGAATAGCAGTTTCTTTTTCTGTAGGAATCATAGCGTTTAATTATGGGTACAAAGATACGTAATGCGAGCTAAATGAAAGAAGTTTATAGAACGACAGTTTTAAAATAATAAGGAGCTACTCTTCTTTATCCTCTTTCTTTTTAAAAAGCTTCCCAATACGTTGTAAAAAAGAATCAATATCTACAATACCTTGATCTGTAGTCGCTCTGTACGTAAGCCAGATGCTCAACGGAAGCATAATGGCAGTACTGAGCCAAGTAGCAATAAAAGGATGCATGGTGCCATCCTCAGCGCTATTTTTAGCAAAAATACCTATAAAATGATAGGTTAAAAACAGAAGTACAGCAACGACCATGGGCAGTCCCATTCCGCCTTTTCTAATAATCGCACCTAAGGGAGCGCCAACAAAAAAGAGAATAATACAAGCTACGCCCAATACATATTTTTCATGAAAGGCAATTTCGAATTTATTGAGTCGTTTCGATTTTACAAAGAAATCTCTTTGTTTAGCCTCAATAGATTGGATGGTACCGCGTGTATTGTTCAATGAAAGATCTAAAACGCGAACCCGCTCGTCACTATCAAAAACATCCAAAACATTGCCTACAGTATCAAGGTTGATTTCTTTTTTGTCAAATGGTTTGTAATGAGCCCCAAATTTTGAAATTCCGCTCCTAAAATACATGTTATCCGAAAACGATTGCACATCATTTGAATAACTTTCCGATAAGGAATCCAATTCTACAACTAGCTCGCCAGTTGTATACATATTCTCATTATTATAATTGTTGTCCTTATCAAAATCTGCATTGTTGAATTCGGTAAGGTCAATATTTATGGTATATTCCTTAAATTCACTTTTGGCAAAAGGCTCCCTTCTTTGGTCTTGAACATCATTTACCTGGACATCTTCATAATAATTGCCATCATTTAAAATAAGCGATAGGGTATTGCTGCCTTCTTCACTGGCAAGTTCTCCATTGTCGGCAATGATTACGGTATAATTTCCGTTGGGTTTGTCATCATTTTTTTTATGAATAACCACATTGTCAAGAAACTGATCTTGATCTCCACTTTTTTCGGCAACTTTAATATTAAAATTATCACCAACTTGGCTAAACTGTCCCTCGGTTATAACCATCGAAGGCTTTGTTTGTGCAATGTTTCGGCGTAAGTTTTGCCATTTATATTCTGAATAGGGAATGACATTATTGGCGAAGAAAAATGCAGTTACCGATAAAATGGCAATGAAAACCATAAGCACACGCATAGCCCGCTGTAACGATATCCCTGTAGATTTCATGGCGGCAAACTCATACTTTTCAGCAAAATTTCCGAAGACCATTAATGAGGTTACCAAAACCGTTAACGGTAACACTAATGGTATTAACCGCGGGGAAACGTACCATAAAAATTTTAGTACAATCCAAACGTCCAAGTCTTTACCAGCGAGTTCAGAAATGTATAACCAAATGGTTTGTAGTACAAAAATGAACATTAAAATAATGAAGACGCTTAAAAACGTCTTCAAATAGGCAGTTAAAATGTATCTGTCCAGTATCTTCATTTGGCTACAAAAGTAACATAATAAACAGGATTGTTGTTAGTGCGTTTTATTAAAGAGGGCTAGAAATTAATCTAACCTATTTATATAATACCCTTCAGATTCGTATTTGGATTCATCAAAACTGAACAATGTTTTTGAAAGCGGTTGATCGGTTTTAAACGAATTAACGGTCAACGTATATTTAGTGCCGTTTGCATCGGTCTGTATTAACTTATAAATGTGCTTGGTCTGAACATCAATACCCAATAAGATATCTTTTATTTCAGCATTTGAATCGATAGGTATCAATTTTACAAATTGAATTTTACGACCTTTTACATTTTGTGTAACATCCATTTTGTAACGGTACCCATTTTCATAGAACGTAAGCATTTTTGAAGGGGTAATTTGCTTATCATTTTTAGGGTTGTAGTTTGAAATGGTCACTTCTTCATCTTCAGGAACAATAGTGTAAATCTTTTTCCCGTCAAACATACTGGTGGTTCCTAACATGTTCAGAACATATTTTTCACCTGAAATAGTTACATCGCCACGTGTATCTTGGCTTACGTTCTCTTTCGTGTTGTTCAAGTTATACTTGAAATCAATTTTAATGTTATCGTAGCTTTTCGCTTTTGCTGAAACTTCATTCAGCAATTTTTTGGCTTCTTGAGCTTGTACAAAGCTTACCGATAAAAAAGCTAAAACTATAAAAGTTGCTGTTTTCAATTTATGCATCGTTGTTTTCATTATCTAGATGTTGTTTAAGTGCTTCTAATGTTGGTACTAATACTTGTCTGGCTTTACTGCCTTCAAACGGTCCTACAATTCCTGCTGCTTCCAGTTGGTCTATTATCCTTCCAGCTCTGTTATAGCCTAACTTTAATTTCCTTTGTAATAATGAAGCTGAACCTTGCTGAGCAATGACCAGTACTTCGGCAGCCTGTGGAAACAGTTTGTCCCGTTCGTCGATTATATCATCAAGAGTTGTGCCACCTTCCTCACTTTCATATTCGGGTAACATATGGGCATCTGGATATGCTTTTTGCGAACCTATATAATCGGTTATATCTGCTATTTCAGGGGTATCGACAAAAGCACACTGTAGTCGTGTCAGGTCGTTTCCTTGAGTGTATAACATATCACCACGGCCAATCAGTTGGTCGGCACCAGAATTATCAAGAATTGTTCGGGAATCAATCTTACTTGTTACCCTAAAAGCAATTCGGGCAGGGAAGTTGGCTTTGATAATACCTGTAATTACATTAACTGAAGGGCGTTGCGTGGCAACAATTAAATGGATACCAATGGCTCGTGCCAATTGTGCCAAACGGGCGATGGGTGTTTCTACCTCTTTACCGGCAGTCATAATCAAATCGGCAAATTCGTCAATAACTAAAACGATATAAGGCAGAAAGCGGTGGCCATCGTTCGGGTTCAGCTTTCGTTTTTTAAATTTAGCGTTGTATTCTTTAATATTTCGGCAAAATGCTTCTTTTAATAAATCGTAGCGGTCATCCATTTCAATACAAAGTGAGTTAAGGGTGTTGATCACTTTATTGGTATCGGTAATGATGGCTTCTTCGCTATCGGGTAGTTTTGCCAAATAGTGGCGTTCAATTTTATTAAATAGCGTCAATTCTACTTTTTTGGGATCGACGAGTACAAATTTTACTTCAGCAGGATGTTTTTTGTATAATAAGGAAGTAAGGATAGCATTCAATCCAACTGACTTACCTTGCCCGGTAGCACCTGCCATTAATAAGTGTGGCATTTTCGCTAGATCGACCACAAACGTTTCGTTACTAATGGTTTTACCCATTGCGAGTGGTAATTCCATTTCGGCTTTTTGAAACTTAGGAGAAGCAATTACCGAACGCATCGATACAATTCGTGCATCTTTGTTAGGTACTTCAATACCAATGGTTCCGCGGCCTGGAATAGGGGCGATAATTCTAATACCTAAGGCTGAAAGCGATAACGCAATATCATCTTCCAGATTTTTAATCTTTGAAATACGAATACCAGCATCAGGTACAATTTCATATAAGGTTACAGTCGGGCCAACGGTAGCTTTAATGTTTGATATACCAATCTTGTAGTTGTTAAGGGTTTCTACAATTCGGTTTTTGTTTTCTTCCAGTTCCTCTTGATTGATGGTAATGCCTTTACCACCTGTATAATCTTTTAGCAGTTCAATAGTTGGAAATTTGTAATTACTGAGTTCTAAAGTAGGGTCAAACTCACCAAAGTCTGCCACTAATTTGTTACTTAGGTCATCTTCCACTTCTTCTTCCTCAACGGCTTCTTCCACTTCCATAGTGACGTCATTTTCTGAATCGGTTTTTGTAGTGGTCTTTACTTCAGGCTCTGCTTCTTTTTCTTTTGAAATATCTGTAGCGACGGTTGCTGTTTCTTGCGTAGTAACAGTATCGACTACCGATTTTTCATAATCAGTTTGCGAAGGCTTTTCTTCCGAAGCATCTTCAGAGAAATCATCTTTCAGTTCTTTTTTGGTCTTTTTGAATGCTGCCGCAACACGATCTGGAGTGACATTTAAGCGAATTACAAAATAAACAATGGCTAAAAATACCATTACTAAAATTGTTCCAGTTAAGCCTAAGTAATCTTGCGAAAGGTCATTTAATTCATAACCAATAACTCCGCTAAACAAACTATTTGTTTCTGTAAAAAAACCGAAGAATACGGCAACCCATATCATCACTAATATTCCCCAAAACCAAAATCGTTTTAGTTGCGTTTTTGCATAATCGAAAAAATAGTAAATTCCAGTTAGTGTAATTAAAAAAGCGAGTATAAAAGCAGCAATACCGAAGCCTTCATACACAAAAAAGTGACCAAGGTTAGTACCAAATTTACTGAGCCAGTTTTGGGTTTCCAACTCCCTTTCAGCTAAATTGCCAACTTCGCTTTGGTCTGCTTGCCAGGTAAAGAAGTAGGAGAAAAAAGATAGGATTAAAGCCAGCCCTAAGAAAAATAAAAAACCACCTAAAACAATTTTTTGCTGTTTTGAAAGGGCAAAAGTGATCTTTTTACGCGGCGCCTTGGTTTTTTTAGTTGCTTTTTTCTTTTTTCTCGCCATTGGAGGGTTGGGTTGTCTTTTCAGCAAAAATACAATATAGAACGTCACAAACTACATAAAATTTTATAAATGGTAAAATGAACTTTTGCCAAGTTTATGAAGATGGTTCAATGTTGGGTAATGTGTAATTAATTAAAATTTGATTGTTGTCCCTCCACTGTATCCAACCTGTACCCAAGTTACGGTAATCCTTGTTTTGCAGATTGACTTTAAGCCATTGAGAGGTTACGGTAATCACTTTCATATTAACAAAAAGGGTGTTTACTTCACTTGCATTTGCCAATGGTTTTATTTTTGGAGTTTGTTTTTTACCTGAAATAAAAGACACGTTATTAGTTGTCAATAAAAAATCTGGCCAAAAGAGTAAAGTGCCTTGATTTTTGTCGATTAAAGCAGTTTTACCGTTTTTTGAATTGACTTCAATTTCAATAAATTCCCGTCCTACAGTTAGAGCCTTAAAATAAAAAATACCGAATTGTGAGTTCATAGCTTCAGGCCACAAATAGGGTGGGGCAGAAATAAGTTTAAAATCACCAAATTGATCACGCCCCAGAGCAAGGCTATCTTGCGGAGTATGTTCTCTAACAGTTTTTTCTGTGGTGACATTTCCATAAAAATAGAGTGCGGGATGTTCAAAAAAGTTGGGTTTGAAAAAGCCGATACCTAATTCTTTTTCTTCTGAATTCACAAGGATTTTAGTATTATTAGGCCTTAGCAAGGCTGTGGGCTCTGTCTTCGTTTCCGTGGTTGGTGTCCTTTTGAAGTTGGGTTGTTCTTCTTGAACTTTTTGACGTTCTAAATAACGATAATGTGTAATACCGTAAGCAATTGCAAGCAATAAAAGAAGTATCCAATTGAAACGGACAATAAGTTTGTGCTTTGCTTGGTAAGCAATGAAAAAAGAAACGATAAAAGCAATACCCCCAAACAATAAACCATAGCCTAAAACAATGGCGCCACCTGCAAGACCTTGTCCCTTGCCAGCACCTATCAACGCTGCAAAGTAAAGCCCAGCCATAAAAAAGGTGAGCAACATTAAAATGTAAAATGCTATTCGAACTGGTTTGAAAAAGTTTTTCATAATATGAGATTTCAGAAGTTATACTTAACATTTTAGCTTTGGTACAATTCAAAAAAAAGCGAAATCACCTACTTGTTAATGGTCAACAAGTAGTGAGATAATGTTGCTTACTTTTTCTTGTTCTTTTAAAGCGCCCAATTGATAGAAGTTTACAACTTGTTAGGCAAATAGATTATAGCTTATTAACAAATTCCCGTCTTTTCTCCAGCGTATCCAGCCTTTTCCTTTAACGGTATTATAATCATCTGCTAATATTTCAACTTCCATCCAATCGCCCATCACGTAACGAACCCTAAAATTGGTTGGACTGACAACACGCCCAGCTGATTTAATCATGGGGTTATCAAATACTTTTTGATTGGTATCTATAAATTCAACCGAATGGCAATTCAGGAAAAATTCCGCCCATGTTATAAAGTTTCCCTGCCAAGTACTTACGTATGCAGTTTTACCGGTTTCTTCGTTAATAATAATTTCAGAATAATCACGTCCTAGTTTTTTTACTCGTAACATAAATACACCATAATCCAATTTTTCGTGAAAGGGGGCAAAGTCCTTTGGCGCATAACCAATGCCGTCAACGTGGTTTGCGTGTCGTTTTACAAAAGTAATACTGTCAACAGGGCGCTCTTGGCTGCCAGCTCGGCTGTTTGGAATATCATATAAATAGAGGGTTTCAATTTCATCTGTTTTTGGTGAAAAGAAACCTTCACCTAGTTTATTTAACTGTTGTCCTTTAACTAGGGTTATATGAAAAACAAGTAAGAAAAAAATTAAATTAGATATCCTTGTCAACATTAATACAATCATTTTTAAAAGTTTAATGTTTTAGTTGTGGAGTCCCCGGTTTTCACTTCTATGGTAAAATTTTGTGAATTCCTATCTTTATAGTTTCCAAGTGGCGTAACCTTTACAGTATAGGTGCCAGGGTTGAGTAAAAATTTTGCTCCTCGGTTGTAAGTGCGACTTCCATCTACATGGTTTCCAGAATTTTTTTCTTTTAGGGTAACCATGGTATCGATTGAGTTTTCTCCAACCTTAGCATCTATAAAAAAAGTTCCTGTATTGAAATTATGTGATATTTCAGTAACCTCACCGGCTGTAACAGTTATATTTTTTTTCTTCTGAAATGTATTGAGCCCTTTCATAGCTAATGCCTGAAATTCTACTGTGTAAGTGCCTGGGTTTACTTCTAGTTCTTTAACCCTGCCATAGGTGCGTCCAGTCGCAACCACTTTATCATTTTCATCTTTAATTTTTACAGTACTGTCCCACCCTTCACCATTGTTAGTGGTGGTAGATGCAATTTTTCCTCCATCAAAACTAATGGTGTGTTCTGTTTTTTTGTCGTCAAAACTTTCTACATTTTTTACAGTAATTGCCTGAACATTACTAGACAAAGGCTTGGCGGTTAAATCGTATTTTCCACTCGGTAAGTACATATAACGTGTTTCTCCATAAGTACGTAACGCATTTACCTCTTCTTCGGTTCCAGTTTTATAGGCCCTAACCCAAGCATCTATTGGTTTGTCATTTTTTATGGCATAAACGCCAAAATTTCCTTCTTTTTTGTCAATGGTTTGTGTTGCCACTTCACTCATGGCATCCCCTAAGCCACTTGCATCGGCAGCATCGTAATAATTACCGTCACCTGCTTTTGCAGCACATTTTAGTTGTTCGGTCTCACTGTTTTTCAATCCGAAGCCTACGATGTGTAATTTAAAATCGATGCCTTCTTTTTTGGCTTTTGTTACAACGTCACATATGTTGCCGTCGCAGGATTCGATTCCATCAGTAATTAAAACAATCGTTGCTTTTTCTTTATTTTTTCGAAGTTGGTCTATTACTGTTGTAGCTGAATAGGCGAGGGGTGTTTTTCCCAATGGTTTAATTTTTTTTACAGCGGAAGAAACACTACTTTTTGAAGTATTGCTTATAGGCAGCAAAGTTTCTACGTCGCGGCAATCGCCTTTTTCACGATGCCCATACGCTACAAGACCAATTTTTTGGTTTTCAGCAAAATCGTTAATGGATTCTGAAAGGACTGAGGAAGCAATTTCCATTTTGGTTTTTCCTTCCATCTGGCCCCACATAGAACCACTAGCATCATAGATAAAAACAATGGGAGAGGGGCTTTCGGATTGTGCGTTTAACTGAAATACAAACAGAAAAGCACAGACAAGAATTGCTAATTTTTTCATAATTAATTTATTTGGTCGTATTAAAGTTAACCAAAAAAATTAAATGAAAGTAGTTTTACGCTGTAGTAATTAACTGACTGTTAGTGTTTTGTTTAAAATTTTGGTATGTAAATAATGCACCCAATTATAACAGCACCAATAGCGGCAAAGAAAACAGCACCAGCGGCTACATCTTTAATGAAACCTATTTTACTATGAAAGTCTGGATGGACAAAATCGGCTATTTCTTCAGTAGCTGTATTTAATCCTTCAATGCTCATTACTAATGCAATTGCAAATATTTGCAACATCCACTCGATTGAAGAAATTTCAAAATAAAACCCTGCAACTGTCATCACAATAGCGATAAATGCCTGAACTTGTATGCTAGGTTCCTTTTTAAGAAGCATCCAGGCGCCTTTTGCAGCATAACCGCAACCTTTTAAGCGTTTTCCGAGAAACGAATTCCACATATTAGAGCAATGGTTTTAAAGCTGAAAGGTAATCGGGCTCCTCACCAATTTCGGGCACTTGTTGTGAGTGAAGTACGGTTCCTTCTTCGTCTAAAACAATAACAGCTCTTGAATGAAGCCCTTCTAAAGCACCACTGATCATTTCCAGCCCATATTCTTTTCCGAAGTTTCCGGTTTTAAAGTCTGAAAGATTGGTCACGTTGGTAATATCTTCATCGCTTACAAAACGTTTTTGAGCAAACGGAAGATCGCGTGAAATACACAAAACTTCTGTGTTCTTTAAGCCTGTGGCTTTTTTATTGAATTTTCTCACTGAAGTAGCGCAAACATTGGTGTCAATACTCGGAAAGATGTTTAAAATCACGCGCTTTCCTTTGTAGTCTTTTAAAGTTTTGGTTGACATGTCTTGAGCGGTCAATTTGAAGTTTGGCACCTTATCGCCTTTTTGTGGTAGTTTTCCGGAAGTTTCAATGCTATTTCCGCCTAATGTAATTTTTGCCATTTCTTTTATTTTTTTTTGAAATATAAAGTTACACAAACCTTTCATTGAAGCTTCTAAAAGTTATCATAAACATTTATTCATTTCTGAAAATAAAAATCCCCCTACAACTAATTTGAAGGGGGATTTGTAAATGTTATTTGTTACGTGCTACCGATCTATGGAACCAATTACTTTTTTTGAAAAAGCGTTGGCTGCATCTCGTTCCGGCATTCCGTCTTCGATCATTTGATGAACTTCGACAGCACCACAAAGATTGGTGATCAATTCACCTACTACGTTTAATTCTTCATCGCTAATACGATTGTATTCGCTGAACGACTCTAAAACCTCAATGCAGTTTTCTATTTGTGCTGTAGAGTTATTACGTTGTAAGTGTCTAATTACTGGCAACTTCATCTACTAATTCTTTTAATGGATCAAACTTGTTGGTTTGAACCTGATTAACAAATTTTCCGTCCTTGAAGGTCGCAAATGTCGGAAGGTTATCTACAGTAGCCATCTTTCGGCTTTCTGGAAATTTTTCTGCGTCAACAAGCACGAATTTAAAGTTTTCCGTTTCATTGGAAAGCTTTTTAAATTTTGGCTTCATCAATCTACAGTTACCACACCAGGATGCAGCGTACTGTACCACAACATTTTGCTCTTCTTCAACCAGTTGTTTTAGACTATCTTCTTTAAGCTCTACTAACATACTGTTTAGTTTTGTAGGTATGTAGCAACGCCATCGCGAGTGGCGATCATTCCTTCTTTACCTTCTTCCCAGTTTGCAGGGCATACTTCACCTTTTTCTTGAACGTGAGTATACGCATCAACTAATCTTAGGTATTCGTTTACATTACGGCCTAATGGCATATCGTTTACACTTTCGTGGAATATTTTACCTTCTTCATCAATTAGGTAAGTAGCACGGTATGTTACATTAGAACCTTTAAGGGTAACTAAATCCTGCTCTTCGTCATACGATTCACCTTCAATATCAAGAATACCTAACGCACTTGAAAGGTTACGGTTTGTATCTGCCAATAATGGATAAGTAACGCCTTCAATACCACCATTGTCTCTTGGTGTGTTTAACCACGCAAAGTGAACTTCAGGAGTATCGCAAGAAGCTCCAATTACCATTGTGTTTTTATCTTCAAATTGCTTTAAAGCCTCTTGAAATTTATGAATTTCAGTAGGGCACACATAGGTGAAATCTTTTGGGTACCAGAATAAGATTACTTTTTTATTATTCTTTTTAGCTTCTTCCAGAACGTTTATTTGAAGGGTGTCGCCCATCTCGTTCATAGCATCTACTGTAATGTTTGGAAACTGTTTTCCTACTAATGACATATAATTTTATTTTAAGGGTTATTGTTTATTTTCACTGACAAAAATAGAAGAAATAAACGCTTCATTTTCTAAATGAAAACGTAAAATTCTATCTAAGTATAAACAAAACAAATAGTTGTTGGTTGAAACTATAAGTAAAGTATTTCAACACTTGTGATGTATATATTTTATGCAGCCTTAGCTTCAGAAAGCATTTTAATTTTTATTCGGAAAGCAGCAAAAAATAGTGTCATAAACGGACTTAACCAGTTAAAAATGGCAAAGAAAAGATAATCTATAACAGGCACACCGAGAACACCACTATGATAAGCTCCACAAGTGTTCCAAGGTATTAAAACAGAAGTTACGGTACCACTGTCCTCTAATGTCCTGGATAAGTTTTCTGGTGCTAAGCCTTTATCTTTATAGGCTTGGGCGTACATTTTTCCAGGTACAACAATGGCTAAATATTGGTCACTGGCAGTAAAATTCAACCCTAAACAGGTAAAAACGGTACTGGCAAATAAACCAAACGTAGTGTGAAATAAATTTAATAATGCTCTACTTATGGCAGCTAAAGCTCCAATTGCTTCCATAATACCACCAAAAACCATAGCGCAAATGATTAACCAGATAGTGCCTAACATACCGTACATACCTCCTGCTGAAAATAGATCATTTAACACTTCACTGTCTGTAGGAATGGCAATGTCAACAGTTATAGCATCCATAACTCCTTTGTAGCCACTCATAAAAGTTAGGCTTTCAGATCCACCTATAGCGGCAACTACACCAGGTTGAAAGATTAAAGCAAATACACCTCCCAATAAAGTGCCAATTAATAAAGCGATTAGGGGAGGGGTTTTTTTAATGATCATTCCAATAACCAATATTGGTACAACAAAAAGCCACGGACTGACAGTGAAAGATGCTTCAATGGAGGATAATATAGATGCTGTGTCTGCAACACCTTCAGTATCTAATGTAAACCCGATTACTATGAAAACCAATATGGTAATTATAATAGTTGGTACGGTGGTTAGCGTCATATACCGAATATGTGTAAACAAATCGGTCCCAGCCATCGCAGGGGCTAAATTTGTTGTATCACTTAAAGGTGAAAGTTTATCTCCAAAATAGGCACCAGAAAGAACAGCGCCTGCAGTCATTCCTAACGATATACCTAACGCTTCGGCAATTCCAATTAAAGCGATACCAACAGTCGCTGAAGTTGTCCAACTACTTCCGGTTGCTACTGAGATAATAGCACAAATAACAACACATGCAGCTAGGAATATTGTGGGATTTAAAACTTGTAACCCGTAATAAATCATGGTAGGTATAATACCGCTCAATAGCCAAGTACCGGCTAAAGAGCCAACCATTAATAATATGAGAATAGCTCCAGTAGTAGATTTAACATTTTTGGAAACTTCTTCTACCATAGTCTTATAATCAACTTTATTATAAGCACCAACAATGGCTGCAACAGCAGCTCCCATTAACAAAATAAACTGATTACTTCCGCTTAAGGCATCATCTCCATAAACAGATACATTATAGGCCAGCATCCCTATTAAAGCAAAAACGGGAATTAAAGCTTCCCAAATATTTAGTTCTTTATTTTCTATTATATGCTCATCTTGCGACTCTTTTGGTTCAATGTCTTGGCTGTCCATTCAGGTATAGTTTAATTTTGAAATGTAATGTTACGATTTTGTAAAATGGTATGCAAATGAAAAAGCGAACGAAGATTTTGTTCTACGCTCGCTTTTAATAAACTTAACATTATATATAAATTAGAGAACACCTACTTTAACCATACATTCTCGCATCATTTTATAGGTGCGCTCTATATTGTTGTCAAGACCAATAGAAAAACGTATTAATCCATCTGTAAGCCCCATTTCAGCTTGTTCTTCTTCTGGAATTTCAGAGGAAGTTGACGTTCCCGGTGCACTGAACAATGTTTTATAAAAACCTAAACTTACGGCTAAATACCCTAAGTTTCGTTCTTGCATAAGCTCCATTAATTCGTTGGCTTTATCTAAGCTACCAACATCAACTGTCAACATGCCGCCATATCCATATTCGGCATTCATCATTTTTTTGAATTTTTCATGACTTGGATGCGAAGCCAAGCCTGGGTATACTGTTTTCAGTCCATCAGCTTGAAATTTTTCGGCCAAATACATCGCATTTTTGCTGTGTTGCTTCACTCGAATGTGTAACGTACGCATATTTTTAAGGATTGACGCTGCCCGCATACTGTCCATCGAGGCTCCCATAAGCATACTAGCACCATCGTTTACACTTCTAAGCTCATTGATAAACTCTTGCGTTCCACACATAACACCACCCATGGTATCACTACTTCCGTTTATAAACTTGGTTAAACTATGTAATACCACATCGGCTCCAAATTTTGCAGGGGAAACAGAAAGTGGTGAAAAGGTATTATCCACCAATAGTTTTATGTTGTGTTTTTTTGCAAGTTTGGAAAGTTCAGCAATATCTGCTACTTCTAATAACGGATTACTTACGGTTTCACAGAAAATCACTTTTGTGTTTTCAGTAATGGCAGCCTCAACTTTATCAATATCGGTAATATCCACAAAAGAGGTATTGATGTTTAAGCGGGGAGCGAAGTTTTTTAGGTAAGCGTAGGTCCCGCCGTAAATAGTTCGGCTAGAAACTACGTGGTCTCCGGCGCAGCACAATTGCATAATGGTTGGCACAATAGCACCCATTCCGGTTGCTGCCACGTTTGCCGTTTCGGTCCCTTCCATAGCGGCAAGCGCTTCTCCAAGATAAAGATTTGAAGGGGAGGAGTGTCGCGAGTATAAGTAACATCCCTCTGCGTTACCTTCAAAAGTATCGAACATTGTTTTTGCTGAAAGGAATGTGTACGTAGAAGAATCTGAAATAGATGGGTTTACGCCTCCAAATTCTCCAAAATACTGAAGATCTTGTATGTTGTCTGCGGGGTTAAAATCTTTAGGATTAGCCATTCGTATATATTTTGAATTTATTCTGTTTCGCTCAAAATTAGGGTTTATTAGACTATTTATCAATCGTTACTAGAATATTTAGATTATAAAACTGTTTAATTTGATTACAATAGATTTTATTACTGAAATATCTTTTAAATTCAGTATGTTTCAGAAAAATTTTCAGAAATGATTTTAGACACAATAGACAAAGCCCTGTTACAATTGCTACAGGAAGATGCAAAACAGACCAATAAACAGCTTTCTTTGCAGTTAAACTTATCGGTTACAGCGGTTTATGAACGAATAAAAAAACTAGAGCGTGAAGGTATAATCACTAAATATGTTTCTTTGTTAGATAAAGAAAAGGTGCATAAAGGTTTTACGGTTTTTTGCCACATTAAATTGGTGCAACACGCACAAGACTATTTAACCAAGTTTGAAGAAGAAGTTACTAGCCTTGATGAGGTTTTAGAATGCTTTCATGTAAGTGGGGATTATGACTACTTACTAAAAGTAGTAGTGAAAGACATTAAGCAGTTTCGGTCATTTATGGTTAATAAGCTTACCACTATCAAACATATTGGGAGTACACAAAGTTCCTTTAGCATTAGTGAAGTAAAAAATACAACCCAGCTTAGGTTATAAATCGATTCTGTTTAGTAGAATATTATAATATTTTACTTCTTTTTGATTCATTTTTAATGAAAACGAACCTACATCAATTAAAAATTTTATCTCACATCTTATATCTAAAAGCGCAGCGTTCTTATGTCTTAGTCGGATACGACTAATAAATTAACAATCCTTTACATTTCAAAATTGCCCATTGTTAAATTACATTGTAACTTTGCGGTTTTAAACCAAAAACACACCTTATGAGCACCTATGATGTTGCCGTTATCGGTTCTGGTCCCGGAGGATATGTTGCCGCCATTCGTTGCGCGCAATTAGGGATGAAGACCGCAATCATTGAAAAATATAACGTCCTTGGCGGTACTTGCCTTAATGTTGGCTGTATACCGAGTAAGGCTTTATTAGATTCTTCCCATCATTATGAAGAAGCAATTAAAAATTTTGAAGATCACGGAATTGAAATCCCTGGTGATGTAAAAATCAACTTCAAAAAAATGATCGATCGCAAAGCTTCGGTAGTAGAACAAACTACAAAAGGAATCGATTTTTTGATGAATAAAAACAAAATTGACGTGCTTACTGGTGTAGGTTCTTTTAAAGATGAAACGCATATTGTTGTTTCTTCTGAAAATGGTGATAAAACCATCGAAGCAAAGAACACCATTATTGCAACCGGAAGTAAACCCGCAACACTTCCTTTTATCGAAATTGATAAGGAACGCATCATTACTTCAACCGAAGCATTGACTTTAAAGGAAATTCCGAAGCATATGATCGTTATTGGCGGGGGTGTTATTGGCTTAGAATTAGGTCAAGTATATCGTCGTTTGGGTGCTGAGGTCTCTGTAGTAGAATATATGGACCGTATCATTCCAACTATGGATAAGGCGCAAAGTAAAGAACTTACCAAGGTGATGAAAAAACAAGGTGTGAAGTTTTATGTGTCGCATAAAGTTTCCGCCGTGGAAAGAAAGAAAGATGAAGTTACCATTACGGCGACCGATAAAAAAGACAAAGAAGTAACATTTACAGGCGATTACTGCTTGGTTTCAGTTGGAAGAAGGCCGTTTACCGATGGTTTAAAAGCGGACAAAGCAGGTGTGAAAGTAAATGAAAAAGGACAGATTGAAGTGAACGAACACTTACAAACCAATATAAAAAATATTTACGCTATTGGTGATGTAGTTCGGGGTGCTATGTTGGCACATAAAGCGGAAGAAGAAGGTATGTTAGTAGCTGAAATATTAGCAGGACAAAAACCGCATATTGATTATAACCTAATTCCGGGTGTGGTTTATACGTGGCCAGAAGTTGCTTCGGTAGGAAAAACAGAAGAACAATTAAAAGAGGATAAAGTTGAGTATAAAAGTGGTCAATTCCCAATGCGTGCATTAGGAAGAAGCCGTGCCAGTGGTGACACAGATGGATTTGTAAAAATCCTAGCCGATAAAAAAACCGATGAGGTGCTGGGAGTACATATGGTAGGGGCAAGAGCTGCCGATTTAATTGCTGAAGCCGTTACAGCAATGGAGTTTAGAGCGAGTGCTGAAGATATAGCTCGTATGAGCCACGCACACCCAACCTATGCTGAAGCTGTTAAAGAAGCTGCATTAGCGACAACTGAAAACAGACCAATACATAGTTAGAAACTATTTTTAACATAAATAAAAAGCCCTTTGAAATTTCAAAGGGCTTTTTTTATGCGGGGGTGTTTTTTATTCAATAACAGTTACTTTCCAACTTTTTAGTGCTGGGTTTATTGCAGCTCCTGTTATATTTGATAGTCTTATCTTAACGGTATTTGCTGCACTCACGTAACAACTCCACATTAATCCAGGCTCAATAGATGTATTTGGTGAACCTGAACATGAACTTCCTACGGTAGCTCCTGTTACTGTTATAGTTAATTCAACAGAACTTCCTGCAGGTATATTAGGAAAATCAAGTGAAGCTGTATTTTTTAATCCTTTCAATAACAACTTCCTAGTTGTATTGGGTGTAAAATATAAATCGGTTCCGTCGTATTCAATAGCACCTTTTTCAGGTGTAGTTAAATTGGTTCCAGTTGTAAGTTTTATGGGTGCAGAACCTGCTGATGCCGCTCCGGCACGAATGTGTAATGTAGCTGTGGGATTTTGTTCGGTTAAACCTACATTACCAGTACTTCGTACAATAATTCGCTCTCGTTGGCTTATACTTCCGTCTGGGGTTGTGCTAATCACAAATCGTGAAGGGGCACTTCCAGCTTTGGCAACTCCATCCATATAGAATCGAAAACCTCCTGGTTCAACAATGCCGTTACCATCGTGTGTTTTTACTATAAAAGATCCAATCTCTCCATTGGCTGCCAATGGGCCTGGGGTATCCAAAGTTCCGCCAGTATTATACAATATATAATTAGGTGGATTTGTATTGGCACTGGTAATTTGAAAATCATTATCACCAGGACCTCTAAATTCAAAACGCTCCACCGGGTCATCGGTACCAAAACCAATGCGTCCATCGTCGGTTATAACCATATCTGTACCGGTTAATTTTGCCCGCGTGGCATATATTAAATTGTCTCCGCTAGGGTTGGTTCCGGCTTTCCATTCCTCGGCACCGATATTGATCCATTTTGTTTGATCATTGTCCCAATAATAGAAACCTTTGTCGTCTGTGCCAATGGCAGTGTTTAAGAATGCTAACATACCATCTTGATCTGCTCCAGGGTTTGTGGCTGGAAAAGCATCAAATCTTGGTATTAAAATACCATCGGTATTGTTGGGTGTAGATTGGCTAGAAGCTTTTATATCTAACGAGCTTTTTGGTGTAGTTGTTCCTATACCAACCTGTGCATGCAGGTAGGGGGATATGCATAGAACTAAAATCATCAATTTGATACATGTAATTTTGTTCATAAGTAATAGATTTGGGTTATCTGTAGACAATACTAAGAAAAAATCAAATGCAACTCATTGATTTGTAGGTAAATTCGTATAGTTTTCGTTGAAAACACATTTATTTTCGATTAAATACATCATTTACCAGTTTTTAAAGTTTTTTTTGATGTGGATTCAAGTTTCAATTTAAATACCTTTGGAAAAAATAGGGCTATTTCATCTGGAAGAGCGCTTTATAACTAGACTTGCTAACATTTCATTATGCGTATCATAAAAAAAGTATCAATAAATTCTTTATCTGAAATAAAGCCTCGTATCCTTAATTGGGCACAACAGTTTGAAGAAGTTGCCTGGTTAGATAGCAATAACTTTAAAGATAATCATAGTACTTTTAAAGCGGTTTTGGCTGTAGATGCTTTTACAGCTATCCGCACTGATTCCTTCAACGCTTTTGAAAAACTGGAAGAATACCAAACCACGACTAAAGATTGGCTGTTTGGTTATTTAACCTACGATTTAAAAAACGATGTTGAAAACCTTACATCTTCAAATTTTGATGGTCTAAACTTTCCCGATCTTCAATTTTTTCAACCTAAAAAAATCTTCTTTTTTTCTGAAACTGAAGTAGAAATTCATTATTTGAATATGGTTGATGACGAACTGGAAAGCGACTGGAAAACTATTTTAAACACAGCTATTTCTGAAACATTAGGGAATGACGATTCAGTAAGTATATGTTTGCGAACATCTAAAGATGCTTATTTTGAAAAAATTGACGCTATGCTAAAACATATAGAAAGAGGCGATATTTACGAAGCTAATTTCTGCCAAGAGTTTTATGCAGAAAATATAGCTATAGATCCCATTAATACCTTTCTTCATTTAAACAAGATATCCTTATCGCCTTTTGCGACCTTTTTAAAGTTTACCGATATGTATGCATTATCAGCTTCCCCAGAACGATATTTAAAAAAAACCGGTGCTGCTGTAATTTCCCAGCCTATAAAAGGGACTGCTAAGCGGTTGTTAAATCCTTCCGAAGACAAAAAAATGATTGAACAATTACAAAGTGATCCCAAAGAAAGGAGCGAAAATATTATGATTACCGACCTGGTACGGAACGATCTTTCCCGAATTGCCAAAAAAGGAACGGTAACTGTTGAAGAGCTCTGCAAAGTTTATACGTTCGAACAGGTGCACCAAATGATTTCCACCATTCGCTGTGAGGTGAAAGAATCTATTTCCCCTGTTGAAATTATTAAGAACAGCTTTCCTATGGGGAGCATGACGGGTGCCCCTAAAGTTTCGGCCATGAAAATTATAGAACAATTGGAAGACGCCAAACGGGGTTTATACAGTGGGGCAGTAGGTTATTTTACCCCTGCTGGAGATTTCGATTTTAATGTGGTTATACGTAGTATTTTATACAATGAAGCGAAAAAGTACGTTAGTTTCTCGGTAGGAGGTGCCATTACGGCAAAATCCATTCCTGAAAGCGAATATGAAGAATGTTTGCTTAAAGCAAGAGCCATGCGAACGGTTTTGGAGTCGTGATAAATAAAAACGCATAAAGTATGTTTATGTGTTTTAAACATCATATTTATATTTTATGTATTTAAAAACTCATAAAAGTAATTTATGCTTTTAAATACGCATAATTTTGTATATTTGATTTAAAACAGACAATTATGATGTATTCCGTTTTATCTGGAGATATAGTTTCATCAACTAGTTTGCACAATACGGACCGTAGTTTAGTAGAGAAAGAACTCACCAAGCTATTGAAAAATTTAGAAAGAGAATTTAATGTGTACGGCCGTATTATTAAGGGTGATTACATAGAGTGCGTAGTTCCAAAAGCAGAAGATGGCTTGCGGGTTGCGCTAGCAATTAAAAGTTTTGTAAAGTCGATTCCAGTAGAATTGAACACTTATAAAAAAGATAAAAACCGCGTTCGGCTTTTTAAAAGCCACGGACTGCGATTGGCACTTGGGTACGGGCCATTAAGTCGATACAACCCTGGAGAAGGAATTATTGACGGAGAGGCCATCTATTTGTCTGGTCGCGAAATTAGCGGGATGTCAACACACAACAAGGAGCGGGTAGTTATTAAAAACACCTTGTTTTTTGTTTCAGAAAATGAAAACCTTAACGATAGGTTTCAGCCTCTTTTTGAATTATTGGATACCCTATTAAGCAAAGCAACCGCAAGGCAAAGCGAAGTATTGTATTTAAAATTGCTAAACCAGCAAGAAGATAAGATAGCAAAAACGTTGGGTATTGGTCAATCTGCCGTTAATAGGCACTCCACGAGTGTAGGCTGGAACGCTATTGAAACGGCTGTTTTGTATTTTTCAAAAACACTTTCTAAATAACCGCTATGGAATTTACAACTTTTTTATTGCTTCAATTGTTTGCTCACTTATTGGCCGATTTTCTTTTTCAATGGTCTACTATGGCAGAGCAAAAAAACCGACTTGGTTTTAAAAGCGGGTTATTGGTATGGCATGTTCTTATAGTTTTTGCACTATCGTGGCTGTTGTCATTTCAATTAAACTTTATTTATGGCGCTGTGATAATTACTGTTCTACATTACATTATAGACGGTTGTAAACCATATATAAGCCGTAGTAAAGCGATTGGCCTGTATGCTTTTTTTATAGATCAGGCACTTCATATTATTGTACTGTGCTTTGTGTGTTGGTGGTTTGCTACGTATCAAGAAATAGACTCTTTGTGGCAGCCACCAATTGGTAATAAAGGTCTGTTTTTAATTATAAGCTACTTTATTTGTATAAAACCAGCCAATTTTTTTATTCGCGAAGTGTTTAGCGCCACTAAAATTGAAGTAACCAGTGATAACGAATTACCCAATGCGGGAAAGGTAATAGGAATTTTAGAACGCTTATTGACCTTAACTTTTATAGTGATAGATCAATATGAAGCAGTTGGTTTTCTTATCGCGGCAAAATCCATCTTACGTTATAGAGATGAAGAAACATTAAAAACTGAATACGTACTTATTGGAACCATGCTCAGTTTTGGTATTGCTGTAATACTGGGCATTATAACAAACGCGATGTAAGATGCTTCAGGAATTTAGGGAACATATTAAAACCAATTTTTCATTTCTAAACGGCAAAAAAATATTAATAGCCTGCAGTGGAGGGGTAGATAGCGTAGTACTATCTTTTTTACTGAAAAAATCAGGGTTTAAAATCGGTTTGGCGCATTGTAATTTTTCCCTTCGGGGGAAAGAAAGTGATGGTGATGAAACCTTTGTAGTAGATTGGGCCGATAGGTTGTCAATCCCTGTCTTTACGGAAACATTCGATACCAAAGAGTTTGCCAAGGACCATAAGCTCTCCACGCAAATGGCAGCTAGAGAACTGCGTTACCAGTGGTTTGCCGAAATCTTAAAAGATTTTGAGTACGATTATATAGCAACCGGGCATCACGCCGATGATGATCTCGAAACATTATTAATAAATTTAAGCAGAGGTAGCGGATTACAGGGTTTGATGGGTATACCAGCAATAAACAAAACAGTAATTAGGCCTTTATTGCCTTTTTCCCGGTCTGAGATAGTCGCTTCCGCAAAAGAAAATAAATTACAGTGGCGAGAAGACAGCAGCAATGCATCGACAGATTATCTACGGAACAAACTGCGCCACGATGTAATACCTAATTATAAAAATGCAACAGAGGGAGTTTTGCAGAACGTTCGGAAAACGCAAAAATTTTTAAAAGACAGCCAGAATTTAATTGAAGATTATATGGCTTTAGTGTACAAACTAGCCGTCACAGAAAATTTTGACGGGTATGCCCTTCATATCAACAAATTACAGGAGCTACCCCATACCAAAGCGGTTTTATATCAATTACTGCATCCTTTTGGTTTTACAGATTGGCCAATTGTTTCCGAACTGTTAGAAGCACAGAGTGGAAAGCAAGTTTTTTCAGCTACGCATAGATTGGTAAAAGATAGAAATGTACTGTTATTGACAGAAATCACTTCAGAAAAAAAAAATGATGAGATTTCGATAAAAAAAGGCATAAAAAAAATTGAATTTCCATTACAAATGGAGTTTAATCCTATCGATAAAATAGGCTATGTTGACAACAGTGTGATTTACATTGATAAAGATAAAATTCAGTATCCTTTAAAACTCAGGAGGTGGCGTAAAGGCGATACATTTCAGCCCTTTGGAATGAAAGGAAAAAAGAAATTAAGTAAGTTTTTTAAAGATGAAAAGGTATCTTTGTTAGCCAAAGAAAAAGTTTGGCTGCTGTGCAGTAATTCAGAAATTATTTGGGTTATAGGCCACAGAGCCGATGAACGCTTTAAAGTAACTTCATCAACTACCAACATATTGAAGATTACGGTTAAAAATTAATATTATAATGAAGAAACTCCTCATACTTTTTATTTCGGTTTTTTGTTTATCCACTACGCTTACCGCACAAATTCTGGACCCGGTTAAATGGGAGGTAACGATTGAACAAGAAAAAGGCAATTTATATAACGTTTTAATGAAAGCCACCATTGATGAGGGCTGGCATTTATATAGTCAAAAACAATTTGGCGAAGAGTTTGAAGGTCCCATACCTACTGAATTCGCCTACAACAATACAACTGAAACCTTTACTTTGGAAGGTGAGACCCAAGAACCGGACGTAGCACCTATCCACGACCCGGTTTTTGATCTTGATGTCATCTTTTTTGAAAATAAAGCCACCTTTATTCAGCCTATAAAGGTGATCAATCCAAAAGGGTTAAAAGTAAGTGTTGAGATTTATTATTCAGTTTGTGATGATGAAAAATGCTTACCACCCGAAACCAAAACATTTGAGGTAGATTTGGCTTCAGGAAAGGCAAAAAAAGATCTCGCCGATGTAACGGCAGACGACTTAGAAAAAACTGCTGCCTTAACTATTGATATTGGTAATAAAGATGAGTACAAAACAGAACAAGAAGAAGGTTCTGAAAAAGGTTTTTTGACCATTTTCCTATTAGGGTTTGTAGGAGGTTTAATTGCTTTATTAACCCCTTGTGTGTTTCCCATGATTCCATTAACGGTTTCGTTTTTTACTAAAGGAGCCAAGAATAAGAAAAAAGGAATGGTAAATGCCATTTTATATGGCCTATTCATTTTTGCAATTTACCTATTGCTCAGTTTACCCTTTCACTTATTAGACTCATTAGACCCAGAAATACTTAATAACATATCTACTAACACAACTTTAAATATCATCTTCTTTGCAATATTTATGGTGTTTGCTTTTTCGTTCTTTGGTTTTTATGAAATTACCTTGCCAAATTCGTGGAGCTCAAAAATGGACAACAAAGCTTCCAGTGTTGGTGGTGTTATTGGTATTTTCTTTATGGCATTAACACTTGCCATTGTTTCATTCTCTTGTACAGGGCCCATTTTAGGTTCCTTGTTGGGAGGCTCTTTAACGAGTGACGGTGGCGCAATGCAACTTACCTTTGGTATGGGTGGGTTTGGCCTGGCGTTGGCGTTGCCATTTGCACTTTTTGCACTGTTCCCAAACTGGCTGAATTCATTACCTAAAAGCGGTGGATGGCTTAACACGGTTAAAGTAGTATTGGGTTTTATCGAATTAGGCTTGGCGTTTAAATTCCTTTCAAATGCAGATCTGGTAGAACATTGGGGACTATTAAAACGTGAAATATTTATTGCTATCTGGATTATTTGTGCATTAGGAATGGCTCTATATTTGTTTGGTTTAATCCGTTTTCCCCACGATGGTCCTAAAAAGAAAAGACCGCCTATGGGCAACATTTTAGTTGGGATCGTAACTTTGGCATTTATGCTTTATTTAATCCCAGGTTTAACAAACTCTAGCTATGCAAATCTTAAATTGTTGAGCGGTTTTCCACCTCCGTTGTTTTATAGTGTATATGATAAAGATACCGATGCACCGTTAGGGCTAGAAGCATATAAAGATTTAGATAAAGGTCTGGCTGCAGCAAAAGCTTCCGGAAAACCAATTATGATCGATTTTACAGGCTGGGCTTGTGTAAACTGCCGAAAAATGGAAGAGCAAGTATGGAGCCGTCAAGATATTTTTGAAACCATAAATGAAGACTATGTTTTAATTTCTTTATATGTTGACGATAGAAAAGAACTTCCTGATGACCAAAAATTTAATTTCCTAAAACCAAGCGGCGGGGTTAAAAAGATTAAAACAATAGGCGATAAGTGGGCAACGTTCCAAACGGTAAATTTTAAAAACAATTCGCAGCCTTACTATATTTTAATGGACACTGACTATAATTTATTAAATGAACCTATTGGATATACACCAAATGCTGATGAGTATCTATATTGGCTTAAAGAAGGTTTAGAAAAGTTTTCAAAAACACCTACTTCAAAATAGTTTAGGTAATACTAAAAAGAAAAGCGTCCCGACCTTTCGGCGGGACGCTAATAACAAACCTAACTTAGTAAATTTTAATATAGTAACGATTTTAATTTTTTATCCCCACAAAAAATTATAATACAGTTACATATTCACTAATACATTTCAAATATATTACTTGTTTGTACGTAAAACCATACGTGCATACACGTATTTTTAAAATTCTATATTTATTCTTAAAAGCTTTTATTCCTATTGTTTAAGTGGCATTATTCATTTAGTTTTACAGAAATGAGCCAGACAATACAAAAAATAGCAGTTTTAACAAGCGGAGGTGATGCACCCGGCATGAATGCCGCTATACGTGCCGTAGTAAGAGCTTGTGCCTTCCATAAACTGGAATGTATCGGAATCTTTAGAGGGTATGAAGGACTTATAGAAGGAGATTTTAGGTCATTGGGGCCACGTTCTGTAAAAAATATAATTAATAAAGGAGGAACCTTTTTAAAATCTGCACGTTCAAAAGAGTTTAGAACTAAAGAAGGTAGAAAAAAGGCTTTTCAAAATTTAAAAAAGGAAAATATAGATGCTTTGGTTGTTATTGGGGGCGATGGTACCTTTACTGGAGCATCAATTTTTACAGAAGAATTTAACTTCCCCATCGTGGGGCTTCCCGGCACTATAGATAACGATATTTACGGTACCGATGTCACCATTGGCTACGACACCGCATTAAATACAGTAGTTGAAGCCATTGATAAAATACGTGATACAGCAAACTCACACAACCGTCTTTTTTTAGTTGAAGTAATGGGAAGAAATGCAGGGAGTATTGCTTTAAACGCCGGCATAGGAGCAGGAGCTGAAGAAATACTCATCCCTGAAGAAAACTTAGGCCGAGATAGGTTGATAGAATCCCTTAAAAGAAGTAAAAAAGCAGGTAAAACATCAAGCATCATTGTAGTTTCTGAAGGCGACCAAATAGGTAAGAATATTTTTAAACTCGCTGATTACATTGAAAAACATTTAAACGAGTATGAAGTACGCGTAACGGTACTGGGCCATGTTCAACGCGGAGGTGCACCTAGTTGTTACGACCGTGTTTTAGCAAGTAGGTTAGGGGTTAGTGCTGTAGATACCTTACTGGATGGAAAAAGCAATATAATGATTGGTATTTCACACAATCAAATTACAACTGTCCCATTTTCCGAAGCCATTAAAAGTAGCAATGAAATTGATTTAGAATTGGTCAGGGTGGCCGATATTACTTCTGTTTAATTTCGGTAATTTATTATTGGATAAACAGATTTTATAAAAGATAAAAACAATATGACAAAAATTGGAATAAACGGTTTTGGGCGAATAGGAAGAATAGTTTTCCGTATTGCTTCTCAACGTGATGATGTAGAAATTGTAGCAGTTAATGACTTGGTAGATATAGACCACTTAGCTTATTTATTGGAGTTTGACTCCGTGCACGGAAGGTTTCCGGGTACTGTTTCTGTAGAAAATAATAGCCTAGTTGTTAATGGAAAACAAATAAGGGTCACTTCTGAAAAAAATCCTGAAAATTTAAAATGGAATGAGGTTGGTGCCGAAATGGTAATCGATTGTACAGGTGTTTTTAAAGAAAAAGATAAAGCCGAAACACACCTTAAAGGTGGGGCCAAGAAAGTAGTTATTTCAGCACCTTCAAAATCGGTTCCCATGTTTGTGATGGGTGTAAATCATACCGATGTAAAACCAGAAGATACGATTGTTTCAAATGCTTCTTGTACTACCAACTGTTTGGCGCCAATGGCAAAACTTATAAACGATAAACTAGGCATTGTAGAAGGTTTAATGACAACCGTACATTCCGTTACGGCTTCACAATTTACGGTCGATCAACCTTCAAAAAAGAACTATCGGGTAGGGCGAAATGCCTTGCGAAATATTATTCCGACAACAACCGGCGCAGCTGTTGCCGTAACAAAAGTGATTCCTGATTTAGAGGGAAAGCTAACCGGAATGGCTTTTCGAGTTCCCACCGCAGATGTTTCGGTGGTGGATTTAACCGTACGCACAAAAAAAAGTGCTACCTATAATGAGGTAAAAGCACTTTTTAAAGAAGCTTCAGAAACCAATTACAAAGGAATAATCGGCTATACAGAAAAAGGAGTGGTATCGCAAGACTTTGTAAGCGACCCAAGAACATCCATTTTCGATGCTGAAGCTGGTATTGCCCTCAATGACAATTTCTTTAAGCTCGTGGCCTGGTATGATAACGAATATGCTTATTCTGCAAAATTAATCGAGTTGACTGCCCACATTGCAACACTGTAAATATGATTTTAATAGCTGATGGCGGTTCCACAAAATGTGATTGGATTCTTTTGAATAAAGAGGGTGATGTTATTGAAAAAACGCGCACAGCCGGTTTAAACCCTACAGTTGTTCCTCAAGGTGAAATGGCAGAGCGTATTCAAAATAATGAAAGCCTACAAGCTATTTTTAACAATGTGGAAACTGTAGATTTTTATGGTGCCGGTTGCGGAACAAGAACGCCAAGATTACTATTGCAAGAAGTATTGGAGCAACTTTTTTCAACTGCAAAAATCACAGTAAAGGAGGACTTAGCTGCTGCTGTATATGCAGCAACCACTGAGCCGGGAATTGTAAGTATTCTGGGTACTGGAAGTAACTGCTGTTATTTTGATGGAAAAGAAATCCACACTGCCGCACCAGCATTGGGGTATTCGTTGATGGACGATGCCAGCGGTAATTATTATGGCAAACAATTGTTACGTGATTATTACTATAAGAAGATGCCGTTACAAGTTGCTTCGGAATTTGAAGAAAAATACAATTTGGAACCCGATACGGTAAAAATTAACCTATATAAAAAATCAAATCCCACCGCATATTTAGCCTCTTTTGCTGAATTTATCTTTCTTTGTAAACACAATGAAGATTATTTCAATAATTTGATACAAACAGGAGTTACATTATTTATAAAAAATCAAGTGCTTATTTATAAAGAAGCAAAACAGGTTCCTATACACTTTGTAGGCTCCATTGCATATTTTACAAAAGAAATAATTAGCGATTGTTTAAAGGAACAAGGCTTACAGGCCGGTAACTTCATTAAACGACCCATTGATGGTTTGATAAGCTATTATAAAAAAGAGAAACTGTAAAAATGAGTTTACCAAAAATAAACCCTAAACAAACAAAATCTTGGAACGCACTACAAGCACATTTTTCAGAAATGAAAGCTGAAAAAATGCAAGATTTGTTTGCTACAGATACTGCTCGTTCAAAAAAGTTCTCAATTGAATGGGATGATTTTTACTTTGATTATTCTAAAAACCGAATTACAGATACCACAAAAGCTTTGTTAATTGACTTAGCGAAAGAAGTTAAGTTAGACGAAGCTATTAAGGCACAGTTTACAGGTACAAAAATCAATGAAACTGAAGGTAGAGCAGTTTTACATACTGCATTGCGTGATTTTGTTGAAATGAAACCTGAAGTAAAAGAAACACTTGAAAAAATGAAAGTTTTTTCAGAAGCTATCATTTCAGGAAGTTGGAAAGGCTGTACCGATAAACCAATTACCGATGTGGTAAACATTGGAGTAGGCGGAAGTGATTTAGGCCCTAAAATGGTTACTGAGGCACTACATTTTTACAAAACCCACTTAAACGTACAATTTATTTCGAATGTTGATGGTGATCACGTTTCAGAAATTTTACAAGATTTAAACCCTGAAACTACTTTATTTATTGTGGTTTCAAAAAGTTTTACAACGCTCGAAACCTTGACCAATGCTAAAACCGTTCGAAATTGGTTTTTAGAAAAACATTCAGAAACAGATATTGAACATCATTTCGCGGCGGTTTCAACAAACAAAGAAGCGGTTATTGATTTTGGAATTGCTTCAAAAAACATATTCCCTATGTGGGATTGGGTTGGCGGACGGTTTTCACTCTGGAGTGCTGTGGGGCTTTCCATTTGTTGTGCCGTTGGTTACAATAATTTTGAAGAATTACTGAAAGGTGCCCACAAAATGGACAACCATTTTAAAACTTCAAACTTTGATGAAAATATCCCAGTGATGCTAGCTATGCTTTCTATTTGGTATGCCAATTTTTTTGAGGCAGAAAGCGAAGCGGTTATTCCGTATTCTGAATATTTAAGTAAATTGGTTACATACCTTCAACAAGCCGTTATGGAAAGCAATGGAAAAGGTACCGACCGAAATGGTAAGAAAGTAGATTACACTACCGGAACCATTGTTTGGGGCGATACGGGCACAAATGCGCAACATGCTTTTTTTCAGTTGATCCATCAAGGAAAACGTCTAATTCCGGTAGATTTTATTGCGTTTGCAGAATCGTTACACGGAAATAAAGAACATCATAGAAAATTAATTTCAAACTGTTTTGCACAATCTGAGTCTTTGTTGCAAGGTACGTATGGCAAAGAGGTTGAAAATCCTTTCAGACAATTTGAAGGGAACAAACCGTCAAATACCATTCTTATAAAAAAATTGACACCACATAATTTAGGGAGTTTATTGGCTCTATATGAGCATAAGTTGTTTGTACAAGGTGTGGTATGGAATATTTTCAGTTATGATCAATGGGGCGTTGAATTAGGTAAAACCGTTGCGAAAAACGTGATGGAAGCGATTAAAACCAAAGATTGTTCGTTAATTGACAATCAATCAACTAAGGATTTACTTTTTCAAATTTCCGAATAAATTAAAATTGTCACGTCGAGCGCAGTCGAGACGGTTTTGTTTGTCCTTTCGACTGCGCTCAAGATGACAAAACTGACGCTAGATATTTATACGGTCAAGCATTTTATTTTATATGCTTCCAAATTAATTATCTGTGATGGTAAGGTTCATTTCTAAGTATTGTAAAGCTTCTATATAGTTGTTCAATAAAAAAGAGTCGTACCATTTGATGCGAAAACGTCATTTTTGATAATGATATTTTACCATTAGCCCGTTCGTGAATTTCATCGCTAAAACCATACGGTCCTCCAATTACAAACACGAGGTTTTTAAGTCCGCTATTCATTTTTTTCTGAAGAAACTGCGAAAACCCTACAGAGCTATAATGTTTTCCGTTTTCATCTAATAAAATTAAATTATCTGAAGGCTGTAATCGTTTAAGTATCTCTTGTCCTTCGGCTTGCTTTTGTAACTTTTCCGAAAGATTTTTTGAGTTTTTAATATCTGGAATAATTTCAAAAGAAAAAGGCACATAGTGCTTTAACCGTTTTACATATGCTGATATTAATGTTTGTAGATTTTTATCATCGGTCTTTCCTATGGCCAATAATGTGATTTTCATAAGTTTTATCCTTTTTTGTAGGTGACAAGACCAATTTCTTCAGCTTTACCTTTTAGTTGCTCTTTGCCCATATCTATTTTGGTTACTCCTTTAGGGAGTTTGTAAGCAATATTTGCAAATTCCTTAGATGCCAATACTTTTACGTCCAACTCATTACAAATAGATTGAATACGAGCTGTTGTATTCAAAACATCGCCCGAAAAGGCTATGTCCCGCTTAATTGCTCCAATTTCACCTACCATTACTGGCCCAAAATGATATCCTACCTTAAATTCAGGAACAATACCGTATTTTTTCATGTATTTTCTTGATTTCCTTTTAATAATACGTTGCATGGAAAAGTAACACTGTATGGCATTTCCGCGCCGTAAACCATGTTTCATTTTCCATGATACCACCACCTCATCTCCTACGTATTGATATACTTCGCCTCTTGTTTGAACAATGGCTGGGGCGATATGCCTAAAAAAATCTTTCAGAAAATTAAAATATTTCTCTTCCCCTAAGGTTTCGGCAATACCCGTTGCATTTTTAATGTCTGCGAACATAAATATACGCCGTTCGTGTTTGGGGTGAAAGTAACGACCCATCAAATAATCTGGAAATACACCTGGGCCATACTTATCGTTTACTATTAAAACGATTAAAGTACTTAGCACGATAAATAACCACACGACAAAATTTTTAAGAAATAACCAGGTGCTAAAAAACACTTGTGTAGCTAAAACCACATCGGGATGATAAAATGGAAGGCCTAATTTTTCACTGTTAAAGTATAATGCGCCTATGGCACTTATTAGTAACGCCCCGGCTATATAAGTGCCAATTATATAGAATAATGCCTTCCAAAAGGCTTTTCTTCTTAGCCATTTTTCCATAAGGTTAATGGTAAATAAACCACCAATAAGCCCTGCACTTATACCTACTATTAAATTAGCTGTAAAAGCCGATTGAAAGTCGAAGGCAGAACTAAGTAGTCCTTCACTTTTTAATGTAAAAAACTCATAAAAGAACATGACGTTCGAAATCAATATCCAAGAAATGAGTATCCAAAAGGCACGTTTGGTGTAAAACCAAAGTTGCCGTGAATTATATCGGGTAAGCTTGAAGTCCATTAACAGTTTTTGTATTTGTCGTGCAAACCTTTTCCTTCAAGAATCATAGGACTAATTTTTTGCAAACGACTTTTTTTTGTTGCTTCCCGTTTTGCTTCAGCAATATAGTTTGCATATTCACGCTGTTTCCCTGGGGTTAATTTTTTAAAAGCAGACGCCAACGTTGCATTTTTCTTAAAGGCTTCTTCCAAAAGCGGAGGGATTGAAACACCTTTTTTACGTTTTGGTTTTAATTCTTTACCGGCAATACAGTTTTCAATGGCTTCTTGTATGTATTTTATAACTAAATTAGATTCTATGGGGTCTCCCTCCTTAAAACGCCATTGCCGCAATGCTTTGGTAACTCCTTTTTGGGCATTAACCAATTTGTCTTCTTCATTTTTTAAAAAAACACCTTGATGAAACCAAATGGCATAATGGTTTTTAAAACCTGCTAATCCTGCCACCAATTTTCCATTAAGGGTGTAAGCGGGCGCTCCCCATTTAACTTCCTCAGTAAGTTCTGTTTGCTGAAATAAACTTCTTAGTTTTGATAATTCATCCCGCCATTTTTCGTGTTTTTCTATATAGGCTGTTACTTTTTTTGAAGCGTCCATAATTAATTGATTTTCTCTCTAAAATCGAAGATACCATTTTTCCAAAGCTATTTTTCTAAAGAAACATTAAAATTGTAAAGCTACAATTGGGCATATAAATTATACAGTTCGGTTTCTTTTTTTTCGAAATAACTAAATAACACCTCATATTTGAAATGTAAAACAAAACCAACTACCAATGAAACTTCAAAAAAACAGTACTTATAACTTAATATTTGTTTTAATTTTTTTGCTAATATCTATATCAGCAGTGAGTCAAACTGAAATTTCAGGCATAGTTACACAAAAAAATGGAACACCCATTCCTGGTGCCAATGTCTATCTGGAAGGTACGTATGATGGAACCACTACTGACGATAAGGGGAGGTTCTCTTTTACTACATCTGAGATAAATGAACAGACCTTAATCATATCTTTTGTTTCGTTTGAACCATTTAAAATGACCAAAAATGTTGGCGAATTGAAAAATTTAAAAATTCGTCTTCGTGAAGATGTAAGCTCGTTGGACACTGTGGTTATTTCTGCCGGAACTTTTGAAGCAGGTGATAATAGTAAGGTTTCAGTTTTAAAACCGTTGGATGTGGTTACCACCGCCAGTGCTTTGGGTGATTTTGTGGGCGCATTGCAAACACTGCCAGGAACGACAACCGTTTCTGAGGACGGCCGATTATTTGTTCGGGGAGGTGATGCGAACGAAACGCAAATTTTTATCGATGACATTCGTGTTTTTACACCATATACACCTAGCACCAATAATATCCCAACCCGTGGGCGCTACAGTCCGTTTTTGTTTGATGGCATTACATTTTCCACAGGCGGCTATTCTGCGGAATACGGCCAAGCACTATCTTCTGTTTTGTTGCTAAACACGATAGATTTTCCAGATCAAGAGAAAACCGAAATAGCTATTATGAGCGTAGGCGGCGGATTGGGTAACACACAAATTTGGGGCAATAATTCGTTAAGTGTAAATGCCAGCTACATTAACTTGGCTCCATATAATGAATTGTTCCCTGGGCGGAATGACTGGCAAAAACCCTTTGAAACGTTTGCAGGGGAGTCTGTTTATCGACACGAATTTGAAGATGGACTATTGAAAATTTATGGAGCGTATGATGCTACCGAATTTCAATTAACCCAAGAAGATATTAACGAGCCAATAGGAGTCAATTTTAAATTGAACAATCAAAATTTTTATACCAATGCCAGTTATTCTGGTAGATTGAAAAATAAATGGAAATTGGAGACCGGTGCAAGTTTCACCCTTTCGAAGACAGACATTAATGTTATTGAAGATAAAATTAACGACACTGAAAAATCTGCTCATCTAAAGTTTAAATTACGAAAAAATTTTAGCAACCGTTTTAAAATGAGTTATGGCGTAGAGCAATTTTTGACTGATTTTAAAGAAGATTTTAATAATGAAACATTTGATGCAACGTACGGTTTCAATAATAATATATCAGCAGCTTTTACGGAGGCAGATATTATATTTTCAAAAAAGTTTGCTATAAAGTTGGGGTTGCGAGGTGAATACAGTCAGCTTTTTGATGCGTTTACCTTTTCACCTCGAGCTTCATTAGCATATAAAGTGAGTAAAAATAGTCAACTCTCGTTAGCGTATGGCGATTTTTACCAACAGCCATTTAATGAGTATTTAAAGTTTCAACAAGATTTGGAAGCGCAGAAAGCCCAACACTATATTTTAAATTACCAATACACCGCCAATAATAGAATTTTCAGGGCCGAGTTGTACCGAAAAGAGTATGGTAATTTAGTTACCTACAATTCAGATTTCCCTTCGTTTGACACTGATTTTAAAACTAATGGTAATGGTTTTGCTCAAGGAATCGATTTTTTTTGGAGAGATAATGAAAGTCTTAAAAATATGGATTATTGGGTAAGTTATTCGTATTTAGATACCGAGCGGGAATATAAAAATTATCCTATTGCTGCCACACCTAATTTTGCAAACACACATAACCTTTCGGTTGTAGGTAAGTATTGGATTGAAGATTGGAAAAGTCAGATTGGTTTTAGCTACCAATATGGAAGTGGCCGAACATACACCAACCCTAATGAAAATGGATTTCTTCAAAATAAAACAAAGGATTACAATAGTATTAGCTTGAACTGGGCTTATTTATTGTCACAACAACAAATATTGTATTTTTCGGTAAACAATGTATTGGGTTTTACCAATGTGAACGGGTATCAATATGCAAACACACCAAATGTTAATGGTGACTTTGCAAGAAGGACATTACGGCCAGCGACAGATCAATTTTTCTTTGTAGGCTTTTTCTGGACCATTAGCGATGATGGGGAGGACAATCAGTTGGATAACCTTTAAATGCTAAATATCGTGTCTCGAAAATACATTTCAACCCTAAAAAAAAACAATTCAGCACATCAAATTTTATAAAACCTTTTTTCTGAAGGATATTTGAACAACAAACTATAAACAAACAACTATGCAAACCATAATAACAACTTTAGTACTCATTTTCACTTCTCTCATTCTGCAAGCACAGAATACTATCACAGTAACGATGACTGGCTTTGACAACGATAAAGGTACTGCGATGGTGGGGTTATATAATTCCGAAGAAAATTTTTTAGAAAGCGGGCTTATGTATAGTAAGAGTAAAATTGAAAATGAAACCGCAACAGTAACTTTTACAAATGTACCCGATGGTGATTATGCAGTTTCTTGCTTTCACGACGAAGATGACAACGGAAAACTGAATATGTTCATGGGCTTGATGCCTACAGAAGATTATGGTACTTCAAACAATGCTCCGGCCAACTTTGGACCGCCCAAATGGAAAGACGCTAAATTTGAGATAAAAGATGGTGAAACCAAGACTTTTGAAATTAACCTATAACTTAAAGCCTAAAAATATGTTAGGGATTTTACTATCAAAACACAGAAAACCAAAGCTCTTAAAAGCATTGATGTTGGTAAGCGTATTCTTATTAATAGGCGGGCTTTTATTACTTATTAACTAACCATTAAAAATAATATAGATGAAAAAATTACTATTAGCAACGGTACTGCTGATTTCGGGAATCGGTCTTAGTCAAACAAAATATGAAACCGGTATGCAAAAAGCCTTTGATCTTTGGCAAGCCGAAAAACCCTGGGAAGCTGCCAATTTATTTGAACGCATAACACAAGCCGAACCCGAAAAGTGGTTGCCACCCTACTATGTAGCTCAGATTAATGTAATTAATGGTTTTGGCGAAAAAGATAAAGCCAAACTCACTGCACAACAGGAGAAAGCCCAGGATTTTATTAATCAGGCCAAGACAAACTCTAAAGAAAACGCTGAAATTCTAGTTTTAGAAGCACAGTGGTACACAGTGTGGATTGCCTTTGATGGACAGCAATACGGAATGAAATATTCTGGAAAAGTTCAACAACTGTATCAAGAAGCATTACAATTAGCACCTAATAACCCGCGTGTTATTTTAAGCAAAGCAGAATGGGATATAGGCAGTGCAACCTATTTTAATCAGTCTGTTGAGCCCTACTGCAAGGACATTCAACGTGCCATAGATCTTTTTGCTACCTTTAAACCGGAGGATAAGTTTTATCCAACTTATGGAGAAGGGCGTGCAAAAGAAATTTTTGAATCAAACTGTAAATAATAATAATGATCCGATTTTTTAAAGAACTAGGCAAGGCTTTTTTTGTAGGCTTCTTAATATTTATAGTGTTAGGACTTATACAATATGCAACGGGCAATAGAATTGAATCCGGCGAAGAGCTGTTAACCCAATTTCTTTATAATCAATTATATGCAGTAGTGCTTTATATGACCAATGCCTATTTAACGATGTATTTAGTAGATAAGTACAAGCTCAATCTTTATAAATGGGAAAATATTTGGAAAGCAATTTTAGGTGGTGTTTTAATTACTGTAGTGACAATATTTTTACTGCGCTTTTTGACAAATGTAATTATTAGAGGTATTCCTATTTCTGATTTTATTGCTTCACAGCACATAAATTACTATTTGGTTTCTCTTATTATTTCAATAGTTGTACTTATCATTTTTTATAGCTTCTTTTATTATAAATTCAGTCAAGAAAAAAAGGTAAAAGAACAGAAAATAATTGCCGGTGCTGCTTCAGCACAGTTCGATGCGCTAAAAAACCAATTAGATCCTCACTTTCTATTCAATAGTCTTAATGTTTTAACCAGCTTAATTGAAGAAAATCCAGAAGCCGCTACGCGTTTCACCACTTCGCTTTCAAAAGTGTATCGATATGTTTTGGAGCAGAAAAATAAACAATTGGTAACGATTGAAGAAGAGCTGAAATTTGCTCAGTTGTACATGTCGTTATTAAAGATGCGTTTTGAAGAAAGTATTGTTTTTACTTTTCCGTCAACATTGAGCAACCCAGAAGCGAAGGTGGTACCCTTGTCGTTACAGTTATTACTTGAAAATGCGGTAAAGCACAATCAAGTGACCCCTTCAAAAAAACTACATATTACCATTACTGAAGATAATGGAAACTTACTCATTACAAATAATTATCAACCCAAACAAGTAGTTAGGGAAAGTAGTGGGGTAGGACTTAAAAACATTCGGCAACGTTATGGTTTATTGACCAATCGGCCTGTTTCAATTGAACAGGACAATAAACAATTTAGTATATCTATTCCTTTATTAACACAACAAACAATGACTGTCTCCTCACAAGAAACTTATATTTCAGAAAAAAAATATGAGAGAGCAAAAGAACGGGTTCAAAAACTGAAAGGTTTCTATGGAAACTTGACCATGTACCTTATTTTTATCCCAATTTTCATTTGGCTCAACTATAAATCGGGCACCAATTTCCCTTGGGCTATTTTCCCGATTGCCGGTTGGGGTATGGGAGTTCTAGCCCACGCTGCCGAAACGTTTAATTACAATCCTTTCTTCGGAAAAGATTGGGAAAAACGAAAAATCAAGGAGCTAATGGAAGAAGATGATTAATAGATGACAATTCAGTCGGTATATGCTACAATCCAGTAACCTTTCTTTTAAATAAGCAATCGATTGAAATACCTTTATTAAAAATAAAATACAACACATTATGAATACCAATAGGGATACAGACAGAGACAATAAATATTTACGAGCTAAAGAGCGTATGGAAAATATAAAAAAATTCTATACCAGTTTATTCTTCTACGTTGTCTTCATTATTTTTCTTGCAGGCCTTAATTATTACACAAACGAACTACGCTACCCTTGGTTTTTATGGGCAGCATTAGGTTGGGGGATAGGCATTGTGTTTCAAGCCGCTAAAGCTTTTAAGTGGAATTCTTTCTTAGGAAAAGACTGGGAAGAGCGCAAAATGAAACAATTTATGGAAGAAGATGAAAAAAACAGTAAAGACCTTTGGAAATAAGTCTGATTATGAAAAATTACACCGAAACCGCATATCAACGTGCTCAGAAAAAAGTAGACAGTATCAAAGTATTTTACAATCACGTCATTGTTTACCTACTCATTAATGGCGTCTCTATTTTAATATGGCTTTTTGTAATTAGAAGCTTTTACGCAACAATTGAAAACCAAGGATTCAAAAACTGGATTGATGCTAATTTTTTATTTTTTTCAATAGTATGGACCATCGTATTGATTTTCCACGGATTAAAAGTATTTAAAGGGGATATTTTTAAAAAATTTAAAGTATCACTCTTTAAAAACTGGGAAGAGCGCAAGATTAAAGAGTTTATGGAAGCGGAAGAAAAGCTTAAAAGATTTTAAAAATGGAATCTAAAGAAAAATCAAAATACGAACGCGCCAAAAAAAAAGTAGAAGATATAAAGGGCTTTTATACTCACCTAAGTATTTATCTTGTAATTAATGGACTAATGCTCTTAGCAGCACTTGGTATATTTGAGGGTACTTTTATCCCCTTTCAGTTTCCAGATTGGTCTTATTTTACCACACCGTTTTTTTGGGGAATCGCAATTTTTATCCATTGGATGTATGTGTTTAAATCCAAACTTATGCCTTTTAGGGATTGGGAAGAACGCAAAATCAAACAATTTATGGAGGAAGAAGAAAAAGATTTTCAGAATAACAATCCTTGGGATTGATATTTCTAGAAAGCTTATAGATACTTCCACATGTAACATATTTTATTTTTAAACAACTAATAGAAAAATAACCTATTAAAATGAAAGCACACGAAATAGACTATACCATTTACGGCGAAGAAATGCAGTATGTGGAAATTGAACTGGACCCCAACGAAGGCGTTGTTGCCGAAGCCGGAAGTTTTATGATGATGGATAACGGCATTAAAATGGAAACCATTTTCGGCGATGGGTCTAAAAATGACAAAGGGCTTCTAAACAAAGTTTTCGGAGCTGGAAAACGATTGTTGACAGGCGAAAGTTTGTTTATGACCGCTTTTTATAATACCGTTCCTGGAAAAAAACGAGTAAGCTTTGCTTCTCCCTATCCTGGAAAAATAATAGCTATTGACCTTGAGAAGTTCAATGGAAAATTTATTTGCCAGAAAGATGCTTTCCTCTGTGCGGCAAAAGGCGTTTCCATTGGTATTGAATTTTCAAAAAAATTAGGACGTGGTTTTTTTGGAGGTGAAGGCTTTATAATGCAAAAACTGGAAGGCTTTGGAAAAGCTTTTGTCCATGCTGGTGGAACAACAGCCGTAAAAGAACTTGCTCCCGGTGAAAAGTTAAAAGTAGATACGGGTTGTATTATTGGTTTTGACCAAACGGTAGATTATGATATTGAATTTGTGGGCGGAATAAAAAACACCATATTTGGCGGAGAAGGTTTGTTTTTTGCAACATTAACAGGCCCCGGAACCGTTTACGTACAATCCTTGCCTTTTAGCCGTTTGGCAAATCGGGTTTGGGCAGCTGCACCAAAGGGTGGTGGAAAGGATAAAGGCGAAGGTAGTATTCTTGGTGGTTTAGGCGATTTATTGGATGGTGATAACCGATTTTAACATCCTTTAGTTATCAACAAAAGAAATAAAATTGATTTTTTTTTGTTATATTTAAACAACTAACAATATAAATTCTTTGCTTATAGATATACTTCTACTTAACCTATTTTAAATTTAGTTTAACTATGGCTAGAGCAATGTTTGATTACACCAAAGCGGTGCTTGCAAAAGTAAGTTTTGATGTGAATTTGTTCTGTAAAGAGTTGAAAAAGGCGATGGATAGGCTGCTTCCTTACGAAATTGAGGAACTTAAGGCCTGGGTAGATACTCTTATAAAACAGAACCCCCAATTAAATCAATGTCTAATTTTATTAAATCCATAAAAAAAGTCCGGTAGTAATACCGGACTTTTTTACTTTTTCAAAGGATCAATAATTTTGACATCTTGAAAGGCAATTGCACCACGTACGACACCTGAAATAACGTCGTACAATGCTTCAATTATTTGAAGTTTTAATTCGCTCTTGCTGTAAATTAAGCTTACTTCTCTTGCTGGGGAAGGTTCATTAAAGTAACGAAGGTTTTTTTGCTGTTTTTCTGAAACATCCAAAGTGTGTAAATAGGGAAGGAGGGTCATTCCCAATCCTTCATTTGAAAGTTTTATCAACGTTTCAAAACTTCCACTTTCCAGTTGAAACTTTTCATTGCCACTTAATTTAGATGATTTACATAGGTTGATTACCCCATCGCGAAAACAATGTCCATCTTCCAACAATAGAATATCATTCAGTTCCAAGTCAGTATTGTCAATTTTATCTTTTTTCGATAACCTGTGATTTGAAGGAATGTACCCTACAAAAGGCTCATAGTACAAAGCACGTTCTTTAATTCGCTCTTGGTGGAGAGGAGTAGCTGCAATTGCCGCATCTATGTGACCATCTTGAAGTTTTGTAATGATTTCAGGAGTGGTAAGCTCTTCAATCTTAAGCTGAACTTTGGGGTATTTGTTTGTAAACGCTTTTAAGAACATAGGTAATAGCGTAGGGGTGATGGTAGGGATAATACCTAGTTTAAATTCACCCCCAATAAACCCTTTTTCTTGATCTACCACGTCTTGCATACGTTCAGATTCATTAACTATATTTCTAGCTTGGGTAACGATTTTTTGACCCACCGCTGTTAATTCAATAGGTTTTTTACTACGGTCAAAAATTAAAATATCCAACTCTTCTTCCAATTTTTGGATCTGCATGCTCAAGGTTGGCTGAGTTACAAATGTTTTTTGAGCTGCTTTAGTAAAGTTTTGGTGTTCAGCAACGGCAAGAACATATTTTAGTTGGGTAATGGTCATAGCTTTTATCTTTATTGCAAAGATACGATGTTATTGATAAAATCTATGGTAATTGTTTATTTTATGTTTTTTCTTATACAAAAAGCGCAATGAAGTTATTTATCATTGCGCTGTAATACATTTAATAATTATACTAATGTTACATTCTAATCTCAAGCTCAACAGGTTCGTTGGTTACTTCAAACTTGGTATCGGTCCATAGAGGAGGTCCCATACTCATTACATTATTACTAGCTCCATACGGTTCAGTTGGCATACCGTTGGGTTCAAAATCCATTTGTTTGTTTCCGTTTTTGTCGTGAAATAATAAAATGGCGTAGGTTCCAGGTTTTACACCTTCAAAGGTTACGGTTGCTTTTCCATCCTTGATTTCGCCTTCTAACCCCAAAAGTGGTTGTTTCATAAAAGAAGTTTCGTCATAGAGACCAAAAACTACATTTCCTTCTTCACTTTGAACAGGAACGGTTACGGTAATGGTTTCAGTTTCTGAAGTTGCTGCTACCTCTGTTTGAGCATTTAAAAATAGAGAAGTAAAAGCTAAGCTTAATGTTACGATGATTGTTTTCATAATACAGTATTTAGGTGGTTATTGTTTTCTTACAACAAAGATGGGATGCTTTCTTGTTTCAGAATAAAATAATCTACTCAACTGTATAATGTAGTGTCTGAACTGTTATAAAAGTCCTTTAGCCTTAATTTCTAAATACTTATTTATGGTGTTCACGGTTAAATCTTCGGGTGCAGTTAGCACGGTTTGTATGCCGCGTTGTTGTAATTCACGAACCATCAATTTCTTGTCATACTGAAATTGTTGTGCTATGGTTTGGTCTACAATCTCGGGGATGGTTTCAGCATCTGTATCGCTCAACGATTTCAGCTCGGTATTTTCAAAAAAGATGACTACCAACACATGCTTTTTGGCAATTGCTTGCAAATAGGGAAGCTGCCGCTTTAAAGATGAAATGTGCTCAAAATTGGTGTATAACAACAACAAACTGCGTTGGGTAATCTTTCTTCGTACCAAGGCTTGCAAAATCCCAAAATCGGAATCTTTAAATTTGGTGTCTACATTATAAAGAGTTTCCAACAGGGTGTTCAAATATGTTTTCTTGGCATTTGCAGGTAAAAATGCGCCTAATTTATTCGAAAAATCGGCCATTCCCACTTTGTCACCTTTTTTTAATGCGATATTGCTGAAAGCCAACGAGCTGTTTATGGCGTAATCGAGCAGTTTCAATTCGTTAAACGGCATCTTCATTACCCGGCTAGTATCAATAATCGAATAAATAGGCTGCATTTTTTCATCTTGATACTGATTCACCATTAAGTGACCGTGTTTCGCAGTCGCTTTCCAGTTTACGGTACGAACATCATCACCCACCACATACTCTTTAATTTGTTCAAACTCCATGGTGTGACCAATACGACGTATTTTCTTTAATCCGATTTGCCGTAAACGATTATCAATAGCCAGAAAGTCGTATTTTTTCATTTGAATGAAGGATGGATACACTTTCACCATTTGTTCATTGTTAAAGGTATAGCGTCGTCTTATAAGCCCAATGACCGAAGTTGCGTAGCAATTTAAATTCCCAAACTGGTATTCACCTCGTTCCACTGGTCGCACTTGGTATTGCAGAGTATTTCTGTTTTTTCCCGGCAGTATAGTTTTTCTAAAAAAATCTCGTTTTTGAAACTGAATAGGCAATTCATCTACCAGAGCGACTTCAATGGTAAAGCTATAGTTGTTTTTAAGCTGAACTTGCACATCGTTCAAATCACTATTAGAAAATTTATCGGGTAAAACTCGTTCCCCTTTCAACCCTTTTTTGCTGTACAGCATGGATATTTCAAACAGAATGAAGACCAAGAATGCTAATACTAAAATCCAAATAATACCATACACTTCCGTAAACCAATACGATACCAAAAACAACACCGAAAGGCTTGCCAACACGTAAAAAAAACGTGGCGTGAGGTATAAGGATTTAATAAATTTAATCACGTTATCTAGGTATTTCTATGGATTGGGCAATCATATCAATCACGGTTTCGGGTGTCATGCCTTCCATTTCACGTTCTGGTGAAACGATAACTCGATGGCGAAGCACGGGTGCTAAAGCACGTTTTGCATCCTCAGGGGTTACAAAATCACGCCCGTTGATTGCTGCAAATGCTTTTGAAGCGTTCATAATGGCCAACGAAGCCCGAGGCGAACCGCCCAAATATAGATGTGGATGGTTTCGGGTTTTATCGACAATTTGTGCGATGTAGGTGAAAATTTTGTCTTCAATTAAAATATCCTGCACTTGACTTCTAAAAGTTTTTAAAGCTTCTGGTGTTAATACTCCTTCAACCTGCTCTTGTGGGACGGCAAGTTTTCTATCGTGATGTGTTTTTAAAATGGTTACTTCGTCTTCCAGTGTTGGATAGTTCACTTTTATTTTAAAAAGAAAACGATCCAGCTGTGCCTCGGGTAAAGCATAGGTGCCTTCTTGTTCTACAGGGTTTTGGGTGGCGAGCACCATAAAAGGATAATCCATTGTGTAACGAGTGCCGTCCATTGTTATTTGACGTTCTTCCATTACTTCAAATAATGCTGCTTGGGTTTTGGCTGGCGCACGGTTTATTTCATCAATTAACACAATGTTTGAAAAAACTGGGCCTTTTTTGAATTCAAATTCTGACGATTTCATATTTAAAACCGAAGTTCCCAGGACATCGCTCGGCATTAAGTCTGGTGTAAATTGAATACGGCTAAAATCGGTTTTCAACGTTTTGGCAAACAGTTTTGCGGTGATGGTTTTGGCAATACCCGGTACTCCTTCAATAAGCACGTGGCCGTTTGCAAGAAGGCTCACAATGAGCAACTCTACAAAATCTTGCTGGCCAATAATTATTTTGCCTAGTTGTTTTTTTATGCTTTCAACAGCTTCTTGAAGTTCCTGTAACGGAATTCTATTATTAAAATGAAGTTCGTCGTTATTGTTTTCAGGGTTTTCCATTTGCTTTGGTTTTAAATACTTGTATGTCGTTATATAGTTTTTGTAACTCTTCTTTGCTAGTTTCGTGCTGGTTTTTCACTTTATCGATAAAAGTAAATAGTTTTTTAGTGTCTTCAACGGTATTCCCAGTTTTACCAGCTACAGCTGTAAAAAAGCGGCTGTTTTGTTGTTCGGTTGGTGTTCTTAGCTGGATACGGATGTATTCAAAAAAGAGGGCAATTTGTTTTTTTGCTACGCTGTCATAGTCTTTTTTGTCAAGGTACATGCCCGAAATGGTCCGGGTATATTCGTAGGTTCTGTTTTTAGGCGGTTCTACAATAGGGATATAGCGCTGTTTGCGTTTTCCTTCAAAAAGTACAAATAGCAAAACACCAATAAGTATAAAGTAATAAGCCCATTTCAAATATTTGTTGCCCAACAAAATATGCAAGGGTGATACGTTAATGTGCTTCCCGCTCTTATACTCTTTGTCCCATAACAGTTGTTTATCTTTAGGGAGATAAGACAGTGCATTTTTTGTGTAGGTAGCGTAGTCTTCAGTTAAAAGGAAGTAGTTAGAAAACGTTTCCGGTTGTAAATGCAGGTAAAAGGACCCTTTGCCAACAGGGGCTTTTATAAAGTTTGGCAAGGAATCCTGTATGTTTTTTTGGTCATTAAATGCTTCGGAAAAACCTAAAACCGTTTGATTAAGCGTATCAATTTTACTGAAGGTTTTAATATTGAAATTCCGTTTAATGTGATACGGTTTTTGAGCAGCTAATTTTTTATTACTAAGATTAAGAAGCAGCTCGGTCTGGATGTTGTTGAGCAAATAATTGGTCTTTGTTTTTACTTGTAATGTGTCCAAAAGCTTAGTGCCCATAGAATTCGCACTGATAAAAACCGTGTTCCCTTTTTCTGCCCACTGGTATAATTTGTCAAATTCAGCTTCATCAAAATTAACTGAATTATTGATAAAAAGATATGTGCCTTCTAAAGTAGTGTCCTGTAAAACTTCGTAAGGTGGACGATCTATTTCGGTCAGGTTTTCGTTGAAGTTTTGCTCCAATATATCATACAATACAACGGTACCGAGTGGAATTTCATCTTGGTTGTTATAACTGGGAAACCAGCTTACCGGCGGCGGCTTGATAGCTTCCATATAGACCATTCCGGCCAGCAACAGCAGGAAAACACCCGAAAATATTTTCTGCAGCTTAGTCATGGGTGTTGGGTATTTGTTGTTCTAGTTCCTGAAAGGTTCTTTGTGCTTTTTGGTAATCGGTTTCGGTCACGGTGAAATTTCCGTACCAAATATAATCGTACAGGTTCGTAGCTTTTTTAAACGGTAAAATAACGGTGTCTGAAGTTATTTCAGCAATATAATCGGTGTTGGTTTTGTCGAATTCATAGTCTATCAGTTCAGCATCGGTCAATTTTTTCAAAATCAATAGATAATAATAGCGAACAGCTAAACGGTATTCCTTATTCTGCAATGCTTTTTCAATAAGCTCCCGAATGTTTTTAGAACGGATAATTTCTTCTTCTTCAGAAAAAAACACATCGGGTTTTTCTTTGCTTTTGAAGAAACTAGCACCTGGATTCAGTTTAAAAAATAGCCAGACCACAAAGGCTACAATACCACCAATAATTAGATACGGCAGAATTTTAATTAGAAATGCAAAAAAACCATTGTATTGCAAGTCACCCAAGAGCCAATTCCAAAAGCTAATCCAAAGGTTGTAAAGCCAGTTTTTAAATTGTTGCCACCAATTTTCTTCTTCGTCCTTTTCAGAATAATCAAAGGCTGGGTTATTTTTATATTCCTCAATGGCTTTTTCTTCAACTTGTAACGGGGAAACGCTGCTATCGGTATCATAGCGGATTATTTCTTGTTTCTCCACAGTTGAGCTGTCCTGCGGAAACCCTTCAGCAAAACAAAACAGAAAGAAGAATATAAAAAGAAATTTATGCATTAAAATCGTCGCGTTTACCAAGGGTTTCAATGGTTTCCATAGCACCAGTGAAATTTTTGCGTTCGTTTAGGTTAAAATAGACCAAAGCAGTACTGATTATAATCAAAGCATACAAAATGTATTGCCCTATCATCCCAAGCACATTTAGGGCAACATAAATCCAATCGAACATATCGGCTGGATTGGCAGTTGCTTCTTGGCTCATGGTAAATATGTTTATAAACGAATAGATAATGCCCGGCAAGCTAAAGATAATGGTGATGATGTAATACAGAATGAAAATCACGAGGTAGGTTGCAAACGTAATCCACCATTCTCCTCTAATAAGCTCGAAACTATAACTAATAGAATCAGTTGTATTTCTATTTTCAAATACGTGAATGGCATACGTTGTGGCTAATACTGTACCAAAGTAAATACCGGGTATGACACAGAATATAAAACCAATTCCGCTGATTAACCCTACTAAAAAACTAATACCCAATAAGCTCCAGAAGCTTTGGCGAACACCGGCAGTTACTTCTTCCTTGATGGCGTTACCATCATTTTTTATGTATGATTTTATGTAATGTAAAACCGTACCGTACATTAAGGCATAAAAAGCCACTCCAGAAATAATCATTAGAAAAAAGGCAAGAATAATATTTATGCCAAATACTTCGGAAGAGCTTCCAACAGCCATAAGATCAAAACTGCCCATTGTTACTTGCATATAATATATGTAGGCAAGCAGGACAATAAGTAGGGCAGGGCCGGCTATTTTTAAAATCAAACCCAATAAGGTTTTTCCTTCAAGACGGACAAATTTGAAGGTGTCGGTTAAAATACTGCCCAGCTCACGCTGCTTTTTAAAGTTCACGTAGTTGTTGTTCATGTTTGCGTTTTAATTTAATAGGGTAAATAATGTAATAAAATACGATAAGGCTTAACGAGCCGCCAATAATTAAAATGGCGAGCCAATCTGGCATTTCGGTATGTCGGGTTACAAAGCCTTCTAAAAAACCTGCAATAATAAAGAAGGGGATAGTGCTGATTAATATTTTGAGTCCATCTTTGGCTCCCCTTACAAATGATTGTAATCGAGTATAGGTTCCAGGAAACAATATACTGTTACCCATAACTAAACCTGCACAAGCAGCAACGATAATTACAGATATCTCAATTGTTCCATGAATCCAGATAGTACGGGCAGACTCCCAAAGCAGTCCCTGGTCGTAAAAAAAGTACTGAAACGAGCCCAACATAACGGCATTTCGCATTATAATATACAAAGTGCCAAGACTTAAAAAAACACCAAGAGAGAAGGCGAATAATGCTACTCGGATGTTGTTAATCGTAATACCCAAAAACATATCTGTGGATTCCATTTCTTTATAAACAGCCATAGGATCACCGTTTTCGATGTTTTCCAAAGTCATATTCACGTATCCATTACCAAGAATAAGCCTTACAAAGTCTGAATCGGTTGCTGCTGAATATGCCCCGACAACCGCAAAAAGCGCAAAAGTTATAAATGCGATTAATAACTGTTTATGGTATTGTGCAAAAAACAGCGGAAACTCTTTTGTATAGAATGTAATAAAGCGTTTGCGCGATTCCCGCTTGGTTTTATAAATTTTTTGATGGGCCAATACGGATAGGTTATTGAGGTACTGTGCCGTATTACTATTGGGGAAGAATGTCTGGGCGTAGCTTAGGTGATCAGTAACTTCTACGTACAAAGCACTTAACTCGTCGGGATTAATTTGAATATTATTCCGAAGAACGCTTTCAAATTTTAACCATTTGTCTTTATTTTGCTTTGCAAATGCGGCCTCGCGCATGGGGTTGTAGATTTTCTTTCAAAGAAACAGATTTAATGGATAATTTTCAAGTAGAAACAGCGCAAAATGTAAATATTGTTCAGAATGTAGCTGGAGTGGGCGACCGTATATTGGCTTTTTTAATCGATTCGGCCATTATGTTTATTTATATTGTGTTGATTTCTATTTTGTTTAGCTCATTAGATTTTTTTTCAAATTCATTTTTATTGGGAATGACCGTCATGCTTCCAATACTGTTATATCATTTATTGTGGGAGCAATTCTGGGACGGGCGAAGCCCTGGAAAAGCAGTGATGAAAATACGTGTGGTAAAGCTTGACGGCTCAAAGCCCGCTTTTTCAAACTATTTAATACGTTGGTTGTTGCGAATAATCGATATTACTATTTTAAGCGGTGCCGTGGCGTTGGTGGTTATTTTGTTTAATGGAAGAGGACAACGCTTGGGGGATTTGGCTGCTGCCACAACGGTGATTTCTGAAAAGAAAACTATCTCGTTTGCTCAAACTGTGTTGACTGATTTGCCTGAAAATTATACTCCTGAGTATCCTCAAGTAACTATCTTTACCGACGCTGAAATGCAAACCATAAAAAATATGTTTCAGCAAGCTAAATACAATGGGAGCCACAATGTTATTTTAAAACTATCAAAACGGGTTTCAAAAGTGATGGAAGTTCAATATGAAACAACACCGCTTACCTTTATAGATACCGTAATAAAAGACTATAACTACTATACCCAACAACTATGACACTCACATTTGTAATTGATATTTTAGGTACGGTAGCCTTTACCATTTCGGGGGTGTTGACAGCTATGCGCAAAAAGCTGGATCCTTTTGGTATTCTCATCATAGGTTTTGTTACTGCTGTTGGCGGAGGTACGCTTCGTGACGTATTAATCGACGCTAACATTGCTTGGATGCGAAATTTAACGTATTTGTATGTTATTATTGGTTCGGCAGTTGTTGCGGTAATTCTTCGGAAGAAATTGAGCTATGTGCGCCGTTCGCTCTTTTTGTTTGATACCATTGGGATTGCGCTTTATACCGTTGTAGGGGTTGAAAAAGGAATTTCTGTAGGATTGCCACCTTTAATTTGTGTGGCTTTGGGAACTATGTCTGCTTGTTTTGGTGGAGTGCTTCGTGATATTTTGTGTAATGAAATTCCAATTATCTTCAGAAAAGAAATATATGCAACTGCTTGTATTTTGGGCGGTATAGCGTATTTTTTATTATTAAAAACACCTTTGTTGGTAGATTGGGTAGTTGTAATATCTGGTGCTATTGTTATCACAATTCGCTTACTGGCAGTTACTTTTAACTTGTCATTCCCTACAATTTATAAGGAAGATGAAAATATTAAATTATAGCACTTTCGCTTTAATATAAACGTTTTGTAGCGGCCATTCCCCTTCATCTGCTGGAAGCTTGGCTATTTTTTCTACTACGTCCATCCCTTTTGTAACCCTTCCAAAAACAGTATAGTTTCCGTTTAAATGGCTAGTTGAAGTTAGAGGTCCTAAAAAAATGAAAAACTCAAAAGGAGCTGATTTTTTATCAGGATTTTCACGATATTCCTTCGCACCACTTACGGAGCCCTTAAAATGATTTCGGCCGTTAATTTCTGCGGGAATCAAGTAATCATCGCCCAACTTAAACCGTTTTTTATTGGTAGATGGCAAATCGCTGTTGCCACCTTGAATAATAAAGTTTGGAACAATACGGTGAAAGAACGTTTCATTAAAATAGCCTTGTTTCACTAAATAGATGAAATTAGCCCGGTGCAAAGGCGTGTCTTCGTAAAGGTCGATAACAATATCACCCAAACGCGTAGAAATTTCAACTTTGGTTTCTGGATTTTTATTTCCATATTCTGTTAAAAAATCTTTGAGGTTCTTTTGTGTTATTTTAGGGTATCCGGCACCTATAACTTCTTCCTTTTCTTGAATTTTAGAAGAATCGACAGATATAGTGTCCTTTTCACTAGTTGAATTTTTTTTTGAAACTGTTTTGTTTTCTGAAGTAGTTTTTGCTTTTACTTCGGAAGCCTTTTTCTTATCTTCACAGCTTGTAAAGATTAGAAATGTGGCTATTAAAATATAATATAGGTATTTCATAAATGAATTTTTCAGAGTTTGAAAAAAGGATTGTAAAGGTAAAAAAAATGGAGCTTCCCGGCGAAGCAATCCAATTTAAAATGGCACCTGTTGAACGCCTAAAAGAATTAAAAGAACAAGCCAGATTAAAACAAAGCGCCCGAAAAGCAGGGGTAATGGCGTTGTTCTACCCTTCAAAAGCCAATGAAACTCATTTAATCTTGATTTTGCGTAAAACCTATAAAGGAGTACATTCTGCGCAAGTTGGGTTTCCGGGTGGGAAGGTAGAAAAAGAAGACGATTCGCTAGAGGAAGCTGCATTGCGTGAAACAGAAGAAGAAGTGGGTGTTCCGCGAAAAGTAATTACCGTATTAAAACAACTGACTGAAATTTACATTCCGCCCAGCAATTTTTTTGTCCAGCCTTTTTTAGGCCTTACTGGGAATACGCCAACGTTTATTCCGCAAGATGAAGAAGTGGAAGCGTTAATTGAAGTTCCGTTATCACTTTTTATGGATGATAGTACGTTAATCACAAAAAAGATAACCACATCGTACGCAACCAATATTGATGTACCCGCTTTTTTGTTAAACGATCACGTGGTTTGGGGAGCTACTGCAATGATGTTAAGTGAAGTACGTGAACTACTAAAACAAGCGTTATAAGCCGTTAAATTTAGTATCTTTGCATTTCGACTTAATTTACACGAGTTCACTTAAAATAAGAGATTCTTTGTATGGGGCTTTTTAAAAAAAATCCTTTCGGACATATATTATTCTTAAAAAAATGGCTCATCCGTATTCTGGGTGCTGCAACGCATAGACGGTTTAAAGGTTTTAATAAATTACAGATTGAAGGTAGTGAAATCATAAAAAACTTACCCGATACCAATGTGCTTTTTGTGTCTAATCACCAAACCTATTTTGCCGATGTTGTTGCTATGTTTCACGTATTTAATGCGAGTTTAAGCGGTCGTGCCGATACTATTAAAAACATAGGTTATCTCTGGAACCCAAAGCTGAACATTTATTTTGTTGCAGCCAAAGAAACTATGCAATCTGGACTATTGCCAAAAATATTGGCATACGCTGGTTCTGTAAGTATTGAGCGTACTTGGCGTGCAAAGGGAGAAGAGGTGAATAGACAGGTTAAAATGAGTGATGTTAGCAATATAACCAAAGCTTTGGATGATGGTTGGGTTATTACATTCCCACAAGGAACTACTAAACCTTGGCGGCCCATACGACGAGGAACGGCTCATATTATAAAAAAGAACAAACCATTGGTTGTTCCTATTGTAATTGATGGTTTTAGACGCTCTTTTGATAAAAAAGGAATTCGTATAAAAAAGCGTGGTATTTTACAGTCTATGGAAATTAAAGAACCATTGGACATTGATTATGACAATGATACCATATCAGAAATTGTTGAAAAACTGGAATATGCGATTGAACAACACCCTTCTTTTCTAAAAGTTATACCTACTGAAGAGCTTGAAAAAGAAGAAAAGCTCAACGAAGAAAGACGTTGGCGGTATTAAGATTTGGAATCAAGACGGTTTGAACCAAGAGCCAAGATAGATAAACTTCTTACTTTTTAAATATCGGAATTAAATACGAAATGGTATATCCGTAGCCCACGCCAAATTCACTAAAATCATACGTTCTATTAAAACCGGGAATATAAAGGTTTGCAAAGTTATCTGGTTCGTCTTCTCCTAATTTTCGTTTTAATTGCAGGTTAACCGATAAATATAAATTATTCAATATTTCAGTTTTAATTCCTACAATCAATTCTACCCAATGACCTGTTAATCCTTTATATTCAGTTGGGTTTTCTTTAAAAGTTTGCGGAAAGGTTTGGTTCGTTGTATATACTTGATAGGATAATAATTCTTGTTTAAAGGTTGAAAAACCATAACGTAACCCTCCAAAAATAGCATTCTCCATCCCCAGCCAGTTATTGTAGGCGTTGTAATCAAAACCTAATTTTGCGTAACTACCTGTGGTAATCGAGTTTAAATTGTCTTCAAACCGCTCCTTTTTTTCGTTGCCAATTTCAGCGGCTGCATAAAACTTGTCCGTAACCCGAAAGTCTCCCATAATTTCAAAACCTGAATAACCTTTTTCAAAAGCAGTACGTGCAAATTTTGATAAATCGGTACCTACACGAATTCCATATTTATTATTGGTTATCGTAGAGTCTATAACAGGCTCTGTTTCTATATTTTCTTGCTGCGCCATGGTAGTAAACGACGCACAAAAAATACTAATGTAAAATAGTAATATGTGTATCGTTTTCATCTTCTACGGTATTGTTTAAAGCGGTTACGTTTATTTGAAATATCCAGTTATCACCTTCTTCTTCTAAAGCGGCTTGTAAATTTGTGAAATTGGTTTTAAATGAACAAGCTCTGTTTACATAGATATCTTCCCGTTCGTAATTAAACGCTACAACATCTGTATTTGGAATTTCAACTTCAGAATCACTGTTTATAGTAAAACGGTATTGCGTTATATCGGCTCCGGCATTTAAAGGGATTGCGATTGAGTCCGTTGTTTCATTATCAAGAACAATCTCACTGTTCTCCAAAGTTGTTTCAATTGTCAAGCCTGGTACTTGTTTAGGTTCGGTAGAAATAGCCGCATTTTTAAAAGTAATAATGAGCAGGGGAGTGGTTTGAGTAGTCTCTGGACAAATATCATCGCGCGTACAGCCATTTATGGCAAAAAGTATTAAGAACGCAAAGCTGAGTTTTTTTATCATAGTTTTTTTCGAAATTACTCCGAATAAATTTATCGTTTTTCCAAAAGTACAACATTTTCCACGTGATGCGTTTGGGGGAACATATCTACCGGCTGTACTTTAGTCACTTTGTACCGTTCGTCTAATAAGGCTAAATCCCTGGCTTGTGTGGCGCTATTGCAACTTACATACACAATTTTATTGGGTGACAATTTTAAAAGTTGCATCACAACGTCTGTATGCATACCATCTCGTGGCGGATCAGTAATTACAACGTCTGGTTTGCCGTGAGTATCGATAAAGGTTTCATTAAACACCTTTTTCATATCGCCTACGTAGAACTCAACGTTTTCAATGTTGTTTAATTGTGCGTTTTCTTTGGCGGCTTCAATAGCGTCGGGTACAGCTTCTACACCAATCACTTTTCCGGCTTTTTTGGCAACAAACTGAGCGATGGTTCCAGTACCGGTATAAAGATCGTACACCAATTCATTGCCTTTTAAATCGGCAAAATCCCGGGTTATTTTGTAAAGTTCGTATGCTTGTTCCGAATTGGTTTGATAAAAAGACTTAGCGTTTATTTTAAACTGAAGTCCTTCCATTTCTTCTGTTATGTGGTCTTTTCCGTGGTAGCAAATTACTTCTTGATCGTAGATTGTGTCATTACCTTTGGAGTTTACAACGTATTGAAGCGATGTGATTTCAGGAAATTCAGCAGCAATTGCATCTAATAATTTTTCACGGTTTTCTTTATCTTCAAAATAAAACTGAACCAAAACCATAACATCGCCAGTAGTAGCAGTACGCAGCATTAACGTACGCAAAAACCCTTCCTGTTTTCTTGGATTGAAAAAGGAAAAATTTAGCTCCTGAGCTTTCTGTTTTACAAAATTTCTAATGGCATTACTAGGATCGCGTTGTAAGTGACATTTTTCAATGTCTATTATTTTATCCCACATTCCGGGTTTGTGAAAGCCTAAGGCATTTCGGTTTTCAATTATTTCGCCGCTGTCAATTTGTTCTTGCGTAAGCCATTTGCTATCGCTGAAGGAAAATTCCATTTTATTTCGGTAAAAATATATTTCCTTTGAGCCTAAAATAGGTGTGACCTCTGGAAGCTCAATCTTTCCTAACCGCTGCAGATTATTAACTACTTCTTTCTGTTTAAAATATAATTGGTGCTCATAGCCCATATTTTGCCATTTGCAACCACCACAAGTATCAAAATGTTGGCAAACAGGCTCTACGCGTTTATCGGAATAGGTTGAAAAGGCTACTGCATTTCCTTCGTAATACGATTTTCGTTTTTTATAAGTTTCAATCGTCGCTACATCGCCGGGAATGGCGTTGTTTATAAAAATGACCCGTCCGTCAGGTGCTTTAGCTACTGCTTTGCCTTTTGCTCCTGCATCAATTACTTCTAAATCTTCGAATACTTTACGTTTATTGCGTCTTGCCATAGATCGCAAAAGTACTATTTATAACTTTTTTATAACAACTTGAACCTTCAAAAAACATAGAATATTTAGTAACTTGCAACTTTATGGATGATTTCTCTCCGCAAAGCAGGAATCAAAGTAGTCACACGATAAATTATAAAGTAAAATGGCAGTTTTAGAAAAAAAAGCTACGCAAGATGCGATCGATTTAGAAAATAAATATGGAGCCCACAATTATCATCCCTTACCAGTTGTGTTGAGTAAAGGAGAGGGAGTATACGTATGGGATGTTGAAGGAAAAAAATATTACGATTTTCTTTCGGCGTACAGTGCTGTAAATCAAGGTCATTGTCATCCTAAAATTGTGGGAGCGATGGACGAACAGGCCAAGACATTAACACTTACCTCTCGTGCTTTTTATAATGATATGTTAGGGAAGTATGACAAATATGCTTCGGAATACTTCAATTTTGATAAATTGTTGCCTATGAATACTGGTGCCGAAGCGGTTGAAACAGCCTTGAAAATATGTAGAAAGTGGGCATATGAGAAAAAAGGGATTCCAGAAAATAAAGCTGAAATTATAGTTTGTACCAATAATTTCCACGGAAGAACAACGACGATAATTTCTTTTTCAAACGACGAAGTAGCTAGAAACAACTTTGGCCCATACACACAAGGATTTACAAAAATAGAATATGATAACTTAGAAGCTTTAAAAGCTGCGATTGAAAACAATAAAAACATTGCTGGATTCTTAGTAGAGCCAATACAAGGTGAAGCAGGTGTTTACGTCCCTTCTGAAGGCTATTTAAAAGAAGCTAAAGCTATATGCGAAGTAAACAATGTATTGTTTATAGCAGACGAAGTACAAACCGGTATTGCTCGTACGGGAAGGTTGTTGGCAACTTGCGGCAACTGTACTTGTGAAAATAAAGATTGTAGCGGTACACCCGAAGTAAAACCAGATATCCTAATTCTAGGAAAAGCACTAAGTGGCGGAGCGTATCCCGTATCAGCAGTATTAGCAAATGATAATGTGATGAATGTTATTCGCCCTGGTAACCACGGTTCCACCTTTGGCGGTAATCCAGTTGCTGCAGCGGTTGCAATGGCGGCCTTAGATGTGGTTAAAGATGAAAAGCTGGCTGATAATGCTGAAAAATTAGGGAAATTATTCCGAAGTGAATTAAATAAGTATATCGAAAACAGTTCTATAGTTAAATTGGTACGCGGTAAAGGGCTGTTAAATGCTATTGTTATCAATGACACTGAAGACAGCGATACAGCTTGGAATATGTGCTTAAAATTACGTGATAATGGTTTGTTGGCAAAACCTACACATGGTAATATTATCCGTTTTGCCCCACCTTTAGTGATGAATGAAGAACAATTGTTAGATTGCGTTTCGATTATCACAAACACTTTAAAAGAATTTGAAAAGTAAAAAAATATAGATTTCATATTTATTTATGAGGACTACTGAAAAGTAGTCCTTTTTTTTGCTGTATATCGGACAAAAAATAACTTATAGCGAGTTTTATATAAATTTTTTAAAAGCTATTGTCGATTCTCATATATTTCAGTCTCAAAACCAAATAGTTAACTTAAAACTAAACTAAACTGAAATGAAACGAATTTTACTTTTACTAGCAGTAGCATCGCTTGTTTTTTCCTGCTCAAAAAATGAAGGGATTTATATTGAAACGCAAGAAGACTTAATATTACCAATAAGTAATGATTTAAGTGTTCAGAAACCATTAAAGCAAAATAATTTAAAAAAAGAAGGCTTATATTCTGGTGTTATTGTTGCAGACGAAACCAACTTTCATGGAGAATTACGTATAAATGTTGCTAATGATGGAAATTTTTTGGCGGTTGTAAAAACTATTGATGGGCGAACATTGTCGTTTAATTTAAAAGATGCTGCTGGAAGTAGTAGCGCTCTTACCTTTTTTAGTAAGAATGGATCTTTTGATTTAAATCTTTCAGACTTTAATAATCCTGTTATATCTAATGTAATAATTAATGGTACACCCGGGAATGCCAAAGTGGTAAAAGAAACCAGTAGCGCAAAAGTAAGAGCGGTATTGGGGACATTTGATGATGCTGTTTTTCCCGGCACCTTCACAGGAACTTGGGATTTTTTGGTAAATACTTCAACTGATTATATTACAGAAGTGATAATTACAACAGTGGCTGGACAGATGAATATCGATGTTGCAGCTAATTTTGAAGCTGCAGATTTGGGTTGTTATAACGCTGGAAATCTTACCAACCCTTTCTTTTTCCAAGATCTGGATCCTGCTATCAATAACTATGAAATATACAGTGTAGGTCAAATATGGGAATTGCCTAATGGGATGACAATTATTTATGATTTTGGTTTTTCTAAAAATATTTTAGATGCCAATGATTTCCCTTATACAGATGGTGTATTCAATCCGGCTATAACAGGACAATATCTCTTTAATCCACCAATTATAGAGCCAGGTTGTTATCGTTTTGCTGCAAACGGATATTATTTGGTTGCTGACACAGGTGGGACTTTTATTGGTGGTGGAAAAATAATCCTGGACACTTCAGGACTTGTTCCGGTATCTTCTTCAAGCTCATTTACTACTTTTATTGAGCCAATAACTTTACCAGATCCAAAATTGGCTAAGACTGGTCTTTAATAAAATATTTAAAAAAGCGGCTGAAAAGCCGCTTTTTTTGTAATAAAATCATTAGATATAGTTAACTACATTCCGTATTCCCGCATCATTTCTTCTTGCATTTCTTGTATGCCGTCCATACCAATTGTTGCATAGAAATAGATGTTTATCAATAAGTAAATGGCACTTAATATAATTCCAATAATTGCCAGTATTTTTCCAGTCTTTACATTTTGGTATCCTGAATATATTTCTGGGTTCTCTAAATATAAAGCAGTTGCTTTTTTAGCCATTACAATAGCAATGATACCAAATATAAGCCCTAATACCCCATAGCAACAACATGTTACTATCGATAGGATACCAAAAACCAAAATGAGGGTTGAATTAGGTAATTTTTGTTTTTCCATGAGTGTTATTTTAGTTGGTTACTAACTTTAAAAATAAAGTAAATAATTGAAAAACGGAGAGTTTGGTTAAATACTTTAAATATATGGACTCATTTTTAGAAGATAGCTCACTAAAATAATTGCAACATTTAGTAACAGCAGGCCTATTTTAATCTGAAAATCGTATTTAAACTTTACAAAGAGATTGAACACTACAAAAAGAACCAAGAGAATGAGCGTGTAAATGGCGGGGTACATGTGGAATGCGGCAGTAAACTCTCCCTTAAAAAGCAAAGCTGTGGCACGTTGCGTACCACAGCCTGGACAAGATATTCCGAAGAGTTGCTTGCTAGTGCATTGCAACATAAAGTCTTCGATTCCTTCAACTGTCATTGAGGATTAATTTTTATTATAAACTGATGTTTTGTAGCTGATATATATGTTGTCAGCTGTTTTTAATTTAACCAAATAAACACCGTCACTTAAGTTACTGGTAGGGAACGAAAAGTTTTTCTCTTTACCAATATTAGCTTTTTCAAAAACTAGTTTACCAGATATATCAAAAACAAGAGCTTCATTAATGTCATAACCTTCTGGATTGCTTACTTCAAGTACACCCAATCTGTTATTTTGAAAAAATTCAACATTTTCTTCAGCTCTACCTTGAACTTCTTTTGCATGTGTTAAGGATTCTTTATTACTTTTAAAAACTACATAGAACCTATCGTCGTATGTGCCTGCAGGTAAATTATAAGTTGCAGACTTACCATTTGTAAACTCTTGGTAGGTGTTTTCTTCACTATCAAAAATATACGCTTTTTTATTGTACATTTTTACTTCTTCTACAGTTTCTACAAAAAATTTAGTTTGTTGGGTTAATTTAAACCCTATCGGAATTAATTTTTCCTTACTAAAAGGTAGAAACTGAATTACATGTGGTTTTCTATTAGAGTCATCACCAATAAGAAAATATGCTTCCCCACTTTTAGCATCCATGGGGCTTGGTGCATCCCAGCCACGATCAAAACCATCGGTTGTTCGGTCGTCTAACCCTAAAACCAATTGTCGCGCATAACTTTCATGCATAACTACATTTAGACGTATGTGTGGAGAGCGTTGATCTAATTCTTCTGCCCAAGTACTGCTAATGTCACTTTGGGCACTTTGGTTTTTAATACTTTCTCTATTAGTTGTTTGTTCAGGCCTTTTAAAAATGGATGATGTTCCCTCTCTTTGAAAAACCCTATGACTGTTGCTAAAGGTTAATGTCCCAAGGTTTCCGTTTGTTACAATTTCAAACCCTTGTCCTATAGGTGCATATCTCCGATTGTAAAGTAATCCGGTTCCATTGCTTCCAGTACCAAACCCAGATGCACTGTAGTTATCAAAGGTAGGGGGAACATAAGTTCCTTGTCCGCCACCGGTAGGGGTCCAACTGCCCCAGCCTCCGGATTTATCAGCATAAAAATGACTGAATTCGTCATCTCTTGGTTCATCCCAAAAGCGTATAGCTGTAATTATATCGTTGTTACTATCATTAAAAAAGGCTGCTAAATCTAGTGCAGAAGGATAAGGGTTTCCCGAAACCACTCTAACATCTCCAGGATCCATGCTTATAGAAAGAGAGCCTGTATTGGGCCTCCCTCTTAAGTCAAATGTGAAATTTTCTACTAAATCAGCACTAGTGCCTGTATTTCCAGAAGGATTTGTACTAACCCCTTTCATTATAAACCCTTGAAATGGAGAAACCACATCATTATTGTTAATGCGTCTCCAATTGGCTTCATTATCGTTATCAGGTGATGGGTCTTTTACGTAAATCCATCGCGTAGAAAGAGTTGTGCTTGGACTTAAAGTTCCATTGCGCCCTGGAGTCGTTCCAATTGTTGTAGCAGCAGTTTCTGTATCTCCACAACCATTGCAATCATAAAAACGTGATACTCCAGCATTAGAGTTTCCTGACCCAGAAGTAATACCCACTGGCATATTATAAAACTTGTAGTGATAAGCGGATGTAGAATCAACATTTCGGTAAACCGAAAGCAATCCATTTCCTTGGTTCATAGCACTATCATCACCTTGAATTAATTGTCCGTTGTTACGAAGGTAGATACTGGCTTCGGTTGATGAACCATTTGCGTTTTTTTGTAAATTAACATCGTTTTCAACATAAAGCTCGACATCATTTACATAAACATAAGAATCACTCCCAGATCCAGAAGGGTTGGGCTGAACATATAGATCAGCTTGAGCTGTAACAGTAAAACTACTTATAACAAGTAGTGAGAGTAGTAGGTATTTCATAATCATTTGGTTTTGTAGCTATATAGATTTGGGATTAATATAACCATATTTTGGGTATAAAAATAAAATAATTTTTTTAATATTGAAGCAATTGACCTAAAAAACGTAAAATTTTCGTTATAAGTAGGTTACACTTTAAAACACATACGAATTTTTATAGATTTTGGTTTTCATGAAAAAAGGAGATAAGGTTTCGGTTTTAGATGATGCCATTTCAGGCGTGGTTAAAGATATAGAGGGCGATAGCGTTACCGTATTGACTACAGATGATTTTGAAATGCAGTTTATTAAAAATGAATTGGTTGTCGTTACTGGAGCAATTTCTGAAACAGATATGATGCAAGAAGATATTTCAAAAATTCTTTCTGAAAAACAGACTAAAAAGCCAAAACCGTCAAAAAAAATGAAACCTAAGGATCGAAAGCGCCCGCCTATGGTGGTTGATCTTCATATACATCAATTGACAAAATACCCGAAACGGTTGAGCAACCACGAGATGCTAGTTTTGCAAACGGATACGGCTAAACACAAACTTGATTTTGCTATCGACAAAAAAATACAGCGTATTGTGTTTATCCATGGAGTGGGTGAGGGTGTGCTTAAAGCAGAGTTGGAGTATCTATTTAGGCGCTATGATAACGTGAAATATTACGAAGCAGACCCTAAAGAATATGGTCAGGGTGCTACCGAGGTGTATATTTATCAGAATAAAACCCCTTAATTTTCATCAGGTGCAACAAAAGTTGGCGTTGTGGTAACATCGTCATCTGTAAATACATCTTCTATTTCACCTAAGGATAAGGTTTCTCTAATGATGCTTTCTTTGCCATTTACCAAAACAATATTACTAAGGCGGATAGACACATCGCTATTTAAAGAGTAGCTGTGTACACGAAATGTTTCTATTATGGTCTCTTCGTCTACTTGATCGTTTAAATAATCTGGAGTAGTTTCATTTTCGCCGGTTCCATTCGAGTCATCTTGTGGGTCTAGGTTCATGTCCCTGTCTTCATAAATTGTAGGTGTGCCATCTCCATCATCATCGGGGTCTAGATAATTTGGGATTCCATCATTGTCAGTATCTAAAGGGTTTGTCAAAGGGTCTCCATCTCCATCTTCATCCTCAGTGTCCAATTCAGCAGCAGTAGGGACATTGTCGCCATCATCGTCGAAGTCATAACTATCAGGAATACCGTCTCTATCGGTGTCGCCAGTTTCATCTTCCAATCCATCATTATCATCGCGTAATACTGTTGTGTTCAAAGTGACTGTGCCAGAAGATGCTACATAATCTATATTTACTGTAGGTGCTGTTGGGGGTATGGGGCTGCAAAAATAATCACCAGTTACGTTACTGCTGAATCTGCGGTAATTAACCACATTTCCAGTGCCGTCTAAAGTGTAAGTTTCCGTTCCGTCTTCTAAAAACAGTGAATCTGTTGTTGTTAATTGAAGTGAGAGACTTTCTGAAACTTCATTATTTATTTTATAGAAAACATATTCGTTGCCATCACCGCAAAGCTGTAGGTCTGCATCTTCAAAATCAAAAGTGGTAACAATAATATCGCCATCGTCACAGGACTGAAGGGTAGCAAGCACTAATATAGAAAACAGAAGGTTTTTCATGGATTTTCCTTAAATATCACATTTTTTACAAAGTAACATATTTCTTTACACTTGAAACTTATTTAAGAACAATATTAATATGTATTTTTGAAAATTTAAAAGCAAAAAACAAATTCTGAATTGTAACTAATTTTCCGTTTTTAGCAGCATACCTGTTAAGACAATCAATATTAAACAGCGAGATGAAAAAAGTATATTTTGATAGCGCAGCCACAACCGAACTGCGAAGCGATGTAGTAAGATGTATTACCGAAGTATTAAAAACCGAATACGGAAACCCTTCATCTACACATTCTTACGGAAGGTCAGCTAAATCTTTACTTGAAAATGCCCGAAAAGAAATTGCTGGGTATTTAAACGTCACTGCTGCTGAAATTATATTCACTTCTGGAGGTACTGAAGCCGATAACTTAATATTGAACAGTTGTGTGCGCGACTTAGGGGTTACACGTATCATATCAAGTAAAATTGAACACCACGCGGTTTTATATACCCTTGATGAGTTGAAAAAAAACTATGGTATTCAAGTAGATTACGTGAAATTAGATGAATGTGGTCATGTAGATTTTGATCATTTGGAGTCACTATTAAAAGAAAGTGATAAAAAGACTTTGGTAAGTTTAATGCATGTAAATAATGAGATAGGTAACATCCTGGATATTGAACGCACAGGAAAACTTTGCAAAGAATATAATGCATTGTTTCATAGTGATACGGTACAATCTGTAGGACATTACGAATTGGATTTTTCTGAAATTCCTATTGATTTTGCTGCTGTTGCCGCACATAAGTTTCACGGACCAAAAGGAGCAGGGTTTGCTTTTATTCGTAAAAACACCAGATTAAAACCCTTGATTTTTGGAGGTGAGCAGGAACGCGGTATGCGTGCTGGTACCGAATCGGTCTTCGCTATTGCTGGAATGGCCGAAGCACTTAAAATTTCATACCAGAACTTAGAAAAGGAACGTAGTTACATTGTTGAGCTAAAAAACTACTTTAAAGAAAAGCTAACTACTGAAATACCCGGAATAAAGTTCAATGGAGCTTGCGATGATGACTCAAAAAGTACCTACACGCTTTTAAACGTTTGTTTGCCTATTTCTCAAGAAAAAGCAATGATGTTGTTATTTCAATTAGACCTTAACGGAATTGCCTGTTCAAAAGGTAGTGCTTGTCAGAGCGGAAGCGGTAAAGGTTCTCACGTATTAAATGAAATACTTAGTGAAGAAGACATGAAAAAGCCTTCTATTCGGTTCTCTTTTTCAAGTTTCAATAAAAAAGATGAAGTGGATTATGTGGTCGATGTATTAAAAAAGTTTATTGAGGAATAACAGTGTTTATTTTCTAACAAGCTTATTGTTAATAGCAATAAGTGCTACAGCCATTAATCCAAAACCGATTCCTGTTGAAATTCCTTTTAAAGCATCAGATATTTCAAAGTATTGTGATAATAGTTGTGAAAAAGCAATAACAAACAAACCAGCTATTAATAGTAGTAAAGCTTTCTTTTTACTTGGTTTTATCACTTTTTACTTTATTTAATTTACTAAAATTTAGCGGTAAGTCTTACGTTAAAAACACGTGGCGTTAGGTAGTTAGGAATAGCATACTGTACTTTCGTGTACACATCACGCACAAACGTATTGGTGATTGAGTTTTGCACATCAAAAATATTAAAGATTTCGGCGCCAAGAGTCAATTCTTTAAAAGGACTTAACCAGCCACTGTCACGCAACTTATCTTCATTAACAATAACGTATGAAACTCCTAAATCTGCACGTTTGTAGTCTGGCAGACGTGTTTGGTAATCATACGGATCTGCATAACTTGGCGAACCTCCGGGTAATCCAGTGTTGTAGACTAAATTTAGGTACATTTTTAAATCAGGAATAATTTTCACGTAATCTTGAAACAGTACCGCAAACTTCAATCGTTGGTCTGTTGGCCTGAAGATATACCCACGATCGTCAATATTTTCTTCGGTTTTAAGATACCCAAAGCTTACCCAACTTTCTGTGCCTGGAACAAACTCTCCAGCAAGGCGAGCATCCAATCCATAGGCGTAAGCAACTGCATTGTTATTGGCGCGGTAGCGAATTCGAACGTTTTCCAAGGTATATGGGTTTACATCGGTCAAACTTTTGTAATATAGTTCAGAGTTCAACCGGAATGGGCGTCCCCAAAGGTCAAAACTATAATCATTTCCTAATACAATATGTACAGATTGCTGTGCTTTTACACCAGGCCTAACTGTTCCTGTAGAGTCCCGCAATTCTCTGTAAAAAGGTGGTTGATGGTACAACCCTCCAGATAAGCGGAAAAGCATATCCATATCCCAATCGGGTTTTAAACTTACTTGTCCACGTGGACTAAATACCGTCTGCGTTGTATTTTCAATACCTTCACCACTTACGGTCCAGTTATGTGCTCGTACACCTGCATTCAGCCATACATCGTTTGAGCCTAATGTTGTCCTGCGACTCCACTGCGCATACCCCGAAATACGGTCTATTTGTACATCGTTTGTCGCTCTAATTGTAGTATAAGGGACAATTGGTGACGTAAAAGGTTCGTAGGGTTGGTTGTTTGCAAAATCTACTATAGGTGGTCTAATGGAAAACCCAGCTGAATCAATGATTTCATATTCCTGAACTCGGTCACGAATGTCTTCGTGGGTGTATTTTACACCATATTCAATGGTATTGTCATCAATTTTGGCGATTCCTTTGTGTTCCGCATTGAAAATTAGGGCGTCTAAGTCATTACGGGCGTGTGTGAGTTGACCGCCGATACCTTCGGTAAATTCAACTTCACCTAAATCTTCATCCCCAATATTGGTGTTTACTTCACCTAAACGATATTCAGCTAAAATATCATAATATTCTTGTTCGGTAGTTTGATAAGCCGAAGCGATAAACTTCGCTGTATAGTTTTCTGAAGCGACATACGTTCCTTTAAAAGCACCAAAATAGGTGTTGTACCGATCTTGTTCTTGCCCTTCGTAAAAAACCAACAATGCTACAGGATCTGAAATGGTTCCAAAATTGGTCTGGCGTGTTAAAGGCTCGTAATCATAACTGTTTATGGAAATATTTCCGAGGAAACCCAATTCAAACTTATTACTGAATTTATACGTTAAATATGTTTGTGCATCGGCAAAGCGAGGCTTGTAGTTGGTTTCTGTTTGTTTGGCGTCAACCAACAAACTATTATCCCGATAGCGAAGCCCTACAATTCCGGTTAATCTACCGTTGTTGGAAATTCCCCCTGCCGAAACACTGGCGCCCAATAGACTTAAATCTGCTGTGGCACCAAAACTTGCTGGTCGTCTGTACGTAATATCAAGAACCGAAGATAATTTGTCTCCATATTTTGCTTGAAATCCACCGGCAGAGAAATCTACATTCGAGGTTAAATCACTGTTTACAAAGCTTAACCCTTCTTGCTGACCACTTCGGATAAGGAATGGGCGGTACACTTCAATTTCGTTTACATACACCAAGTTTTCATCGTAATTTCCACCACGGACGGCGTATTGCGTACTTAATTCGTTGTTGCTGCTAACACCAGGAAGTGATTTTAATAAGTTTTCGACTCCTGCGTTTGCACCCGGAATTTTTCGGATGGCTTCTGGGCTAATGGTGGTAATACCCTCCACTCGTTTGCGTTCCCTGCCTGAAATTACTACGGTTCCTATTTGCTCAATATTGGTGTTCATTACGGGGTTTAACTCGTAATCTTCATTAGGGCCTAAATTTACCGTCAACTGAATATTTTTATGGCTTACGTGCGAAAAAGTAAGGGTTACTTCTTCGTTTGCAGGAATTTCAATAAGGTAATATCCATTAAAATCTGAAAGGGTTCCTTCGGTTCCATAGGAAATGGAAGCGCCTACAACCGGCTGGTCTTCTTCATTGAGTAAAACACCTTTAACAACGGCCTGCTGTGAAAATACAGCCGTAGAAATAAAAAATAGGATGAGTAGTAGGGGTAGCGATTTTGTTTTCAAAAGCAGTACTTATTATTGTTTTCTGAAAAAAGTTGCTTCAAATGTAGTACTATTTCCCACATTATCGGTAACAATTACTTTCAAATTGTTTTCGGTTTCTGAAATGACGTTATCATCAAAGTTATACGTTAAAACGTCTTTTTTATAATCATATTCTGTCAAGATAAACTTTCCGTTAATAGTTGCCCGGTACGAGCTTATTCCGCTTAAGTCGTCATTGATGGAAATTTGTAATGTTTTATTGCTACTTATCCATTTGCCATCATCAAAATTAACAGGCTTAATGGTGGGTCCTGTAATATCTGTAGCAATTACATACGTACCGAACGTTCGGGTTCTTGCAGAAAGTTTGTCGCCTTTTCTGTAGGTTGTATTATAATACGGACGCCCGTAATAATTTAAACGACCTATAAAAAGCTTGTCTTTGTCGGTGTCTTTATAGTTTGAGATATCTGCTTTGACAGTAATATTTTTATGAATGGGAATGTTGTCTTCGTGAAAATGTAAGGTGTCCCCTTTTATATCAATATTTAAATAGGTGTCTTCATACAAACTGTTGGCTGGAATATAAATACTGTATTTTCCTTTGGTTATGGACGTAGCTTGATCTGCATAAATAAAATCATCTGTTTTGTTTATTTCTTTGGGGGAGATTATTTCTTCTTTTTTGCCCTCAATGGGAATGGTGATGTTTGTCTCATTCCCTTCAAAATCGGTCACCTTTATGGTGTAATTAGAGTTAAAGTTTTCATCTATTTGTATGTAACCGTCTGTATCTTCACTTTTAATGATGCTCAAAGGATTGTTGGCTTGCCTGAAGAGCTTTTGTACACGACTCTTGTTGGTCATCCAATAACCATAATCAATATACCGATTCATGTAGCGTGTTTCTGCAAATGAAAATTTTTCAAAAAGTATATTTATTTTTTCCTTACCGTTAAAGGCTGTTTTTATTTGGTAAACTCCATTTTTATTGGAAGCACCGTCCAGTTGGTCGTTGGTGGAAACACCAAACCCTAATTTACCAAACGCTTTAATGTTTTCAGCTTTATAGCTTCCGTCTTTTTGAAGTATCAACCGAAGTTTCACCGGGTTTTGATTGTTGTTAATTTGAGCATCATCGCTAATAGGATATGCTATAACACTACTAATTAGTGGTTTTTTTGAATCGGGTACATTTATGCCAAAAAGCATCGGGTTCATGGGTCGGGAAGCTCCATCTCTAATCTCAAAGTGTAGGTGAGGGCCTCCGCTTCCACCACTATTTCCCGAATAGGCGATTAAATCACCTTTGTTTACTTTAAGCGCCGAAGCATTAGGGAACAGTTCAATCTCGTATGTTTCTTTGTTGTATTGCTTCTCCTTAACATAGTTGGCTATATCCCCAGCGTAATTCTGTAAATGCGCATAGACTGTAGAATAGCCGTTGGGATGTTTAATATATAACGCTTTTCCGTATCCATAATGCGATACTTTTATGCGGCTTACATATCCATCGGCAGGGGCATATATTGGTATCCCTTCACGCTGCTGTGTTTTAATGTCCAAACCACTATGAAAATGATTAGAACGTAATTCTCCAAAACTTCCAGAAAGAATTAAAGGAATATCCATTGGGTTACTGAAATAGTTCTCTGGAATTGATTTTTGTCCATAAACTGTAACGCCTACCAGTAAAAAGCAGAATATAAATTTCTTCATAGGGTAAAAATAATAATATGCTTATTTAAAAAGGGGAGTAGGGTGATTTTATTGTGCAATTATTCAATAATACAAAAAATTACAGAAAACTGTTGTCTTATTGAAACGCGAATGTTAACTTTGTGTAAGAAGTATTGAAATAAATTTTTAATGAGCAACCTTTCAGAAATTGTTGATTCTCTTGAAAATAGAATTAGTAAGTTATTGCATAGGCACGAAAAACTGAAGCAAAAAAACGCTACTTTAGAAGAAGAACTTGACGGTTTACGTTCACAAAAGGATGAATCTGACAAAGAAATTGAGACCCTGCGTGAGAAATGTAGCTCCTTGAAAATGGCAAATTCAATGCTTGGCAGCGACCAATACAAAAGAGATACAAAGCTCAAGATAAATGCTTTAGTTCGGGAAATTGACCAATGTATTACCCAACTTTCCGAATAAAAGAAAAGAAACTAAATGTCAGACCAACTAAAAATAAAACTTTCTATTGCCGATAGGGTATACCCGTTAACAATAAACCCTTCACAAGAAGAGGGGCTGCGGTTAGCCACTAAGAAAATAGAAGAAATGATTAAAAGGTTTGAAAAAAGCTATGCCGTGAGGGACAAGCAAGATGTACTAGCGATGTGCGCTTTACAGTTTGCCGCTCAGGTAGAGCAAAAACAGATAGATAAAATAAATGACAAGCAGGAAATGGAAGACAAGCTGGAAGCTTTAAACCAACTACTGCAAGAGCACCTGTCATAAACGTTCTTTACATAACAAGGTTACTGCCTGCATTAATATCTTTTTGGTAAACTCAACACTAATTCTTATAAGAAGGGTGAGTTGAAGCTGCAAAAACGAGCCGTCTTTGAGCGGATGTTTGACCAGTTTGTTAGCCCTAAACTTTCTTTTAGGAGTTTATTCAAAACACATTAGTGCAGGCTTTTTTTATATATAAAGTTTATAATTATGGACAATATGGTTACCCTTATAATAGTGGGACTAGTCGCCTTAGCAGTTGGTTATCTAATAGCCAAGCTAATAGAGCGTAATAACTCATCCCATTTAATAAAATCAGCAAAGAAAAATGCAGCTTCTATTTTAAAAGAAGCAAAGACCGAAGCTGAATCAATTAAAAAAGACAAAATATTACAAGCCAAGGAAAAGTTTATCGAGCTTAAATCTGAACACGAAAAAGTGATCAACAAGCGTGAAAGTAAAATGGCTGAAGCCGAAAAACGCACCAAGGATAAAGAATCACAAGTTTCTAGTGAATTGGCAAAAACCAAAAAACTCAATTCACAAATAGAAGGAAAACAGAAAGAATATGATGAGCGATTAGATTTTCTTGAAAAGAAACAAAGCGAAGTAGAGAAGTTCCGTAAAAGCCAAATTGAACAATTGGAAGTAATTTCAAGCCTTTCGGCAGAAGAAGCTAAATCACAATTGATAGAAAGCTTAAAAGATGAGGCCAAAACCGATGCAATGAAATTTGTGCAGTCTTCTATTGAGGAAGCAAAAATGACAGCTCAGCAAGAGGCCAAGAAGATTGTAATCAACACAATACAGCGTATCGGTACTGAAGAAGCTATTGATAACTGCGTATCAGTATTCAACTTGGAAAGTGATGATGTGAAAGGTCGAATCATTGGTCGCGAAGGACGAAATATTAGGGCATTAGAGGCCGCCACAGGTGTTGAAATTATTGTAGATGACACCCCAGAGGCTATTATTCTATCTTGCTTTGATTCAGTACGTAGGGAAGTAGCCCGATTATCATTACATAAATTAGTTACCGACGGCCGTATTCACCCAGCACGTATTGAAGAAGTCGTTAAAAAGACATCAAAACAAATTGAAGACGAAATACTTGAAGTTGGTAAACGAACCGTAATCGACCTCGGAATTCACGGCTTAAGCCCTGAATTAATTAAAGCGGTAGGTAGAATGCGATACCGCTCATCTTACGGTCAAAACTTATTGCATCACTCTCGTGAAGTTGCTAGATTGTGCGGAGTGATGGCTTCAGAATTAGGATTGAATCCAAAATTAGCTAAAAGAGCCGGTCTATTACACGATATTGGTAAAGTGCCAGAAACCGAAACAGAAGTGCCTCACGCAATTTTAGGAATGCAATGGGCCGAAAAATACGGCGAAAAAGCAGAGGTGTGTAATGCTATTGGTGCTCACCACGATGAAATTGAAATGACAAGCCTTTTATCACCAATCGTTCAAGTATGTGATGCGATTAGCGGTGCCCGTCCAGGTGCTCGTCGTCAAGTGCTAGATTCATATATTCAGCGTCTTAAAGACCTTGAGGATATTGCTTTTGGTTTTAATGGTGTAAATAAAGCGTACGCTATTCAAGCGGGTCGTGAGCTTAGGGTTATGGTTGAAAGTGAAAAAGTAAGTGATGATAAAGCAGCACAGCTTTCTTTTGAAATTTCACAGAAAATCCAAACTGATATGACGTATCCAGGACAAGTGAAAGTAACCGTGATACGTGAAACAAGAGCCGTAAACGTGGCTAAATAATATTTAAATTAGATCATATAAAAAAGGCGTGGTTTTTTACCACGCCTTTTTTATTTCTATAACAAGTATATTAGTCGTTATAGATGTTTTCATATCCTTTTTCTGGAGCTTCAAAAAACTTACCGGTAATAAAGCGATAGTTTTTGTTCAATCCTTTAATGGTTTTCATATCATCATTGTCCAACTGCACGCTGGCTGCTTGAAAATTATCCTTTATATGCTCTTTGCTGGCAGATTTTGGTATGGTTGCTATTCCACGTTGGTTGTGCCAGTTAATTAGCACCTGAGCGGTTGAAGCACCGTTTTTTCTTGCAATTTCTTTAATCTCATCAATTTCCATCAAATTTGGTTCGTCTTCACCTTTCATAGCAGCACTTCGGTCACCAGAACCTAATGGGGAATAAGCGGTCATTAAAATATCTTCACTTTTACAGAAATCTACCAAATCATCTTGTTGTAAATACGGGTGCATTTCCACTTGATTCATTTCAGGCTTTATTTCAGCTTTTGAAATTAAATCCTTCAGCTTTTCTTTACTGAAATTTGAAACTCCAATATGTTTGGTGTGTCCTGTTTTTTTTGCGGTTTCCATTTGCTTCCAAGTTTCAATAATTGGTGCTTCTTCTGGTGATAAATAATCTGATGTTTTTTCTGGAAAACCAACACCCGGTCTAAAAGCTACGGGCCAATGGACTAAGTAAAGGTCTAAATAATCTAATTTTAGCTTTTTAAGGGAATCTTCAATCGCAGGAATCACTTGCCCTTCTTGGTGGGCATCGTTCCAAAGTTTGGATGTAATAAATACATCTTCCCGCATAATATTTCCTTCTGCAAAGACTTCAGAAAGAGCTTCACCTATTTCTTCTTCATTTCCATAAACAGCGGCCGTGTCAATATGTCTATAACCAGCATACAAAGCTTCTTTTACTGCTTTTTTTACATCGTTTCCGGTTGCTTTCCAAGTTCCTAACCCTATGGCGTGCATCGTGTCGCCATTGTCAAATTTCAGTGTTTTCATAATTTAATTTCTTTTTTATTAAGATACGAAATACTCGTTTTTATAGAAAGGCGATTTAAGCTTTTAGCGTTTTTTTAACCCTATTTTCGAGGGTGGAACTTGTTAATCACTTCAGTAAGGTGTGTAGTGTCTATGTGTGTATATATTTCAGTAGTGGTAATACTTTCGTGTCCTAACATTTGTTGTATGGAGCGTAAATCGGCTCCGTTTTCCAGTAAATGTGTGGCAAATGAATGCCTAAATGTATGCGGACTAACTTTTTTTTGAATTCCTGCTTTTTCAGCTAATTGCTTTACAATGGTAAAAATCATGGCTCGGGTGAGTGGATTCCCCCTTCGGTTTAAAAATAAAGTATCTTTTGCTTTTGGTTGAATGGGTATGTGAATACGTACTTCATTTTTATAGATATTAATGTATTTAACCGTATTACCGCCGATGGGAACAAAACGTTCTTTATCGCCTTTTCCTGAAACCTTTATAAACCCTTCGTCAAAAAAGAGGTCTGATATTTTTAAACCGGTCAGTTCTGAAACACGCAGGCCGCAGGCATATAGGGTTTCCAATATGGCACGGTTTCGCTCACCTTGCGGATGCCCTAGATCTATAACATTAATTAGTGTGTCAATTTCTTCCGTAGAAAGGGTGTCGGGCAGTTTACGGGCAATTTTTGGGCTTTCTATAAGTTCTAACGGGTTGGTTTTTCGGTATTCTTCAAAAATTAGGTAATTAAAAAAACCGCGTAATCCTGAAATAACCCGGCTTTGCGATTGCGGTTGCATTTCCTTTGCAATGGTATAAATGAATTGCTGTATGGTTTCTTCTGAAATAGATACAGGCGATTCGTTGATTTCCGTTTCAGCAAGCCATTTCATTAACTTTTTAAGGTCTAACGAATAGTTTTTAATGGAATTGGCAGAAAGTCCACGCTCTATGCGTAAATAGTCTTGGTATTCGTTTAAAGCTTGCTGCCATTTCATAGTACGATATTACTAAATATAGCGGTATTAAAAAATAATAAATGTTGAGATACGTTATTTCTTGTATATTTAAGATACTAACATAAAAAGTAAAAACTATGAAAAAATTGATTTTTGCCTTTTTGGCACTAATAACTATTACAACAACCCAGGCTCAAGGTCTTGACCTTGGTATAAAAGCGGGGGTAAACTTTGCAACGTTAAATGATGCTACAAACTTAGATAATCGAACCGGATTTGTTGCGGGGGCTTTTTTGGGCGCAAAATTTAGTGATAAAGTAGGTTTTCAGGCCGATTTGCTCTATTCACAACAAGGAGCAGAATTTGAAGGGAATCAATTTGACCTAAACTATGTTAATGTCCCTGTAGTTGTTAAATTTTATGTTTTTAAAGGCTTACATGTACAAGCAGGACCTCAATTTGGTTTCTTGGTAGATGATAATTCACAATCATTATTTGGAGAAATATTCAATGATGCTGCGGCTAAAGACTTTGATTTATCAGGAGTTGTAGGCCTTGGCTACGATTTACCGTTAGGACTTCGACTTGAAGGTAGATATAACTTTGGTCTAACAGATGTAGGTGAAGAAGATGAATTTGAATTTGGAAAAAACAGTGTTTGCACATTATCACTGGGTTACAGTTTTCTTTAAGAGCCTTTAATAAAAGCTTATAATATTATTAATACTTTTTTTGTAGTCCTCACTTTAGCTTTGTTCAAAAGTTAAAAACAAGAACTATGAAAAAAGTATTTTTTATTGCTGTACTAGCAGTATTTGGAGTAACAGCAACACAAGCACAAGAAGTTAGATTAGGAGCCAAAGGTGGTGTGAACTTTTCCTCTTTTTCGGGGGATGGTTTTGATGCCTTTGACGATCCTGAAGGAAGAACCAGTTTTCATATTGGTGCCTTTGCAGAAATTCCGGTAAGCGAACGCTTTTCTATTCAACCTGAGGTTTTATATTCAGGACAAGGGTTTGACTTGGTAAGCCGGGAAGGTGCTGATGACACAGAAGTACAATTAGATTACATAAACGTGCCGGTAATGGCAAAAGTGTATTTAATTGAAGGGTTGTATGCAGAAGCAGGACCACAAATTGGTTTCAATGTGAAAAATGAAATTGATAGTGACCCAGATGATGCAGGTTCAGGTGAAATTGCAATAAATGAGGACGTCATTAATGATATTGATTTTTCAGTTGGAGTAGGAGCTGGATATCGATTTAATAATGGACTGTTTTTAAACGCCCGTTATAACTTTGGTTTGACCGATGTATTTAATAATGAGGATTTACTTATAGACAGTGATGCTAAAAACTCAGTTTTTGCAGTTTCAGCTGGATATTCATTCTAAATTTGAAACACTTAATTTTAAAGAAAGCAGGGATAAAACCCTGCTTTTTTAGTTTAAATAACAATGGCTTTATAGTATTATGAGTGTTATTTTTTTGCGAATATCATATTATTTTTAGTACATTTATTCTATTAACTAATTAAAATAAACTTTTTATTATGAAAAAACTATTACTAGTAGCTGCTTTAGCAGTATTCATGATGGGTACTTCTTTTGCACAAGGACAATTTAAAATTGGAGCAAATGGAGCAATTCCTGTAGGAGATGCAGGAGACAGTTACACTTTTGGTGTAGGTGTAGATGTTGCTTATTTATTTGAAGTGGCAGATATGGTCTGGATAGGGCCTCAAGCTAGCTACTTTCATTATTTTGGTGACGATGTGGAAATCGATACTGGTATTGGAACTATTTCTGGTGAAGTAGAAGATGCTGCCTTTTTACCAATTGCTGCTTCCGGTAGAATTGGATTTGGAGAATCTTTTTACGTAGGTGCCGATCTAGGTTATGGTATAGGAATATCTCCAGATGGTAACGATGGTGGTTTTTATTATCGACCTAAGGCAGGGTATAGCTTTGGTACAGTAGGAATTATCGCATCTTACTCAGGAGTTAGTCTAGATGGAGGAAACTTCTCATCTATTAATTTTGGAGTAGAATTCGGACTTTAAAATAGACTAACTAAATAATCTAAAGCAGGAGCTCAGTGCTCCTGCTTTTTTTATTGTAACTATCATATTATTAAGATACTGGTTTTTTTAGTACATTTATTTTTTTAACCAAATAGCCAGAATTTTTATTATGAAAAAAATAATAGTCATTGCTGCTTTCGTATTGTTCGGGATCGGCACTTCTTTTGCTCAAAACCAATTTAAAATTGGCTTTAATGGAGCAATACCTGTAGGGGACGCAGGTGATGTTTATAACGCTGGAATAGCAGCAGATGCTGCCTATCTTTTCGAGGTGGCAAACCGTGTATGGGTTGGTCCACAAGTAACATATTTTCAATATTTTGTCGATGAAAGTATTAATGAGGATAAACTTCTTGATGACACTAGATTCCTTCCTATTGCGGCTTCAAGTAGAATAGGGTTGGGAGAAGCATTTTATTTGGGAGCTGACCTTGGGTATGCCATTGGACTTGAAGAAGGAAATAAGGGAGGATTTTATTATCGCCCCAAAGCCGGTTATACTTTTGGCGCTGTAGGACTTACAGCTTCTTATTCGGGTGTTAGTACTGATGGTAATATCTTTTCATCAATTATTTTTGGAGTTGAACTCGGATTTTAATCGAAAAGAAACAAACAAACAAAAGCAGGAGTATAAAGCTCCTGCTTTTTTATTTTCTATATTTGAGGCATGAAAATAATTATTATCAACGGACCTAACCTAAACCTGCTTGGCAAACGGGAAACCGATGTCTATGGCGATCAATCGTTTCAAGATTTTTTTACGGAACTTCAGTTTAAACATAAAAATGTGGAGTTAGAGCAGTTTCAATCAAACATTGAAGGCGAATTGATAAATAAACTACAAGAAGTGGGCTACGAATACGATGGGATTATCTTAAATGCAGCTGCTTATACGCATACTTCAGTTGGAATTGGTGATGCAGTGAAGGCCATTGAAACACCAGTTGTAGAGGTGCATATCTCCAATACGTTTTCAAGGGAAGATTTTCGACATAAATCGTACATTTCACCCAATGCACAAGGCATTATTTTAGGATTTGGAATACAAAGTTACGAGTTGGCTTTACAAAGCTTTTTGACCGACAACTAATGAAACAGACTTATTTAAATTGGAGTTCCGGTAAAGATGCAGCATTGGCATATTATTTTCTGAAAAACAACTCTGATTATAACGTTTCAAAGCTGGTTACGACACTAAATAAGGATGCGAGCCGTGTTTCCATGCACGGTTTGCAAGAGTCGTTATTAGATGTCCAAGCAGAAAGTATGGGGTTACCACTTCAGAAAATATATCTTCCTGAAGAGACTTCGATGCAGGTTTATAATTCAAAAATGAAAAAAGCCACCCAAAAACTAATTTCGGAAGGGTTTACCCACGCTGCTTTTGGTGATATTTTTTTGGAAGATTTAAAAAAATATAGAGAAGAACAATTACAAAAAGTAGGCCTGCAAAGTATTTTCCCGCTGTGGAAAAAGGATACAAGTTCTTTGATGAAACAGTTTTTAAAGCTGGGTTTCAAAGCCATCACCGTTTGTGTGAATGCAAAACTATTAGATAAATCGTTTGTGGGAAGAGAAGTGAACGAACAGTTTTTAAACGATTTACCCGATACAATGGATCCATGTGGTGAAAATGGCGAATTTCACACCTTTGTGTACGATGGGCCAATTTTTAACCATCCAATTTCTTTTGAAATAGGAGAGAAGGTGTTAAAAAGCTATAGTCCTTCAAGAAACAACGATGACGATTGCTTTACCGATGATACTAAAAGTTGGGACACGCAGTTTTGGTACTGCGATTTACTTGCTAATTAATAAGAATAATGTCCGGTCGAGCGCAGTCGAGAACTCATTGACAGTCGGTAATTTATAGTTCTCGACTGCGCTCCAACAGACAAGGTTATAAATGAATCACTTCATCATAAGCAGCTGCTGTTGCTTCCATCACCGCTTCACTCATCGTTGGGTGTGGATGTACTGCTTTTAATACTTCGTGTCCTGTAGTTTCTAGTTTTCTACCTAGAACAGCTTCAGCAATCATATCGGTTACACCGGCACCAATCATATGGCAACCTAACCATTCGCCGTATTTGGCATCATAAATTACTTTTACGAAACCATCTTTTGTTCCGGCAGCACTTGCTTTACCACTAGCTGAAAATGGAAATTTACCGATTTTAAGCTCGTAACCAGCTTCTTTAGCTTGCTTCTCTGTCATACCAACACTCGCAATTTCTGGCGTTGCATAGGTACAACCTGGGATGTTTCCGTAGTCAATAGCTTCTACGTTCATTCCGGCAATTTTTTCAACACAAGTTATTCCTTCAGCTGAAGCAACATGTGCTAAGGCTTGTCCGGGAACACAATCGCCAATAGCGTAGTATCCAGGAATGTTAGTTTGGTAATAGTCGTTTACCATAATCTTACCTTTATCGGTAACAATACCAACATCTTCTAAGCCAATATTTTCAATATTTGCAGCAATACCAACAGCAGAAAGTACAACATCTGCTTCAAGTGTTTCTTCGCCTTTTTTGGTTTTTACTGTTGCTTTTACTGTTTTACCAGAGGTATCCACTTTTTCTACGGAAGAGTTAGTCATCACCTTAATTCCAGCTTTTTTAAAGGATTTTTCAAATTGCTTTGAAACATCTTCATCTTCTAACGGAACCAAATTCGGTAAAAATTCTACAATCGTAACTTCGGTACCCATAGCGTTATAAAAATGAGCAAACTCAACACCAATGGCACCACTACCTACAACAATCATTTTCTTAGGCTGCTTGTCAAGTGACATTGCTTCGCGGTATCCAATTACTTTTTTACCGTCTTGTTTTAAATTAGGCAACTCACGAGAACGCGCTCCGGTTGCAATGATAATATGATCTGCGGAATATTCTTTTCCATCAACATCAACCTTTTTACCGGGTTTCAGTTTTCCGAAACCATCAATAACGTCAATTTTGTTTTTCTTCATCAAGAACTGAACACCTTTACTCATTCCGTTGGCAACGCCACGGCTACGTTCAATTACTTTTCCGAAGTCTTTATCAGCACCTTTTACCGTAAGACCGTAGTCTTCGGCGTGGTTTAAATAATCAAAAACCTGCGCACTTTTCAATAGTGCTTTAGTTGGGATACAACCCCAATTAAGGCAAACGCCTCCAAGGCTTTCCTTTTCAATAACAGCTGTTTTTAAGCCTAATTGTGAAGCCCTGATTGCAGCAACATAGCCTCCGGGACCACTTCCTAAAACGATTACGTCGTATTTACTCATTTCGTTGTTTTATGTCGTTATTTTGAAGCTACGAATTTACAAAATGTTCGTGTAATGAAATAAGAAAGCGCCAAAAAACAATTAGCAAACTTAAAACCATCCGCTTTTAATTTTTATAAAGTTGATTGTTAAAGTAGAGTTAAAATATTTTTATATATTTGGTAATAGCTCCCCTTATTTACTAACCAAAATTTAATTTATTATGAAAAATTCTACAAGAATCCTTAGCCCCCCCCCTCAAATTATTATTGATCTTTTTGTTGTTGGGTAACTTTATGAACGCCCAAACACTGAGTGAATTTTGTGCTACTCTTGAAGACACAGCACCTGATCCAGCCAATGTTTATAGTTATTCTACAGACCCTGCTACATTAGATGATTGCCAACCTATCGTTGTGAATATCTTTTTTTGGGGCATTAATAGACCCAATGGACAAAATGATTATCCCGACCGGGAACACATGACATTAGAAACTGTGGCAAATTTGAACATTGTTTATAATGAATTTGGTATTTATTTTAAATACCGGGGCTATGAAGAATTTGATAGCCCAGCATTGCCCAATGATGCAAATGGACATTATATTCTTGAGAGTCCTTCTGATTTTTATGCTTTAACCACCTATGCGGCTAACAACGGATACAAAAAAAATGATGCCTTTAATGTATATGCTTATGGTTGGGGTAATGGTTTTGGGGGTATTTCCCCGAGCCATAACGCAACTATATCGGGTCTTTCATCAGGGCATTTAGCGGCAGAATCCCGTGTTCCAGTTCACGAAATAGGCCATAACCTTAACATCCGGCATACTAGAAGTTGTAGTTCTAGCTGCGAACACGTAACTCGAGATCCCAATGATCCTAACTTTAATGCAGATGTTACTGCAGACCGTGTGGTAGATACAGCAGCCATGCCTTGTTCGCTTAGGGATCCTAGCTGTGATTGCTATCCGGATATTAACCCGCTTACTTGTGAATATATCGGCGATGGTGAAGACTGTCAAAATACACCCTATGATATTTATCCGGAAGATTTAAAAAACGCAATGTCCAATGCCAATGACTGTTCGGAAAATTTATTGACCACAGGGCAAGGCATCCGTGCCCGTGAAGCCTTGATAGCCGACACCCAAGGAAACTATGCGCCTACCCTTACCACCATTGAATCATTGTATGAACCCTATGCAGGTGAATATTACGATGTAGGCCCAGAGCAAGGCCCAAAAGATAAGCCGCTTTTCCAACCCGGTTTTAACTATAAATTTTACAGGTGCTGTTGCGACTACCCACAACCGTCGGATTTTAACGATGTATCTTTTGAATATGGAGGTGTTAATCCCATATTGTCGATATCAAAATACGAAACGGATTTTGATATAATAACCCACCCCAACCATACTGCTATATGGATTGATATGGAACTCTGCGATTATAACGGACAGAATGTACGGAAATGCTATGATAACTGGAGTAGGGAGGCTGACGACGGAAGTGTTACCAAATTCAATGACGGAGTTTTTAATACCAATGTAACGGTTATGCCTAAAGATTCACAAGGCATCAACGACCCAGACTTGGTAAATGACCTAGGCCCAGGGCTCTATAAAGTAGAGAAAAACTACAACGATGGCTCAACGGATGAAACTGTAATCCAAAAAAACAATAATTAATAGAAATTAAATAGAAATAAAGGCTATCAATCCATATACAAGGAGGTAGCCTTTTTTAAATATATTGACGATATGAAAAATATATGTGTAGGTATAGTTGTTTTTTTCTGTTCTTTTTTGACTAAGGCGCAATCCTTTGGGCTACAAACTCTTATTAGTGGAGAGGTGCTAAATGTACATGCGGTAAGCGCAGCAGACATCAATGGCAATGGTGACAACGATGTATTAGTATGTTATTCTAACACTATTAGTTGGTTCGAAAATATAGATGGAACAGGTATGTTTGGTACAGAACAACCTATTATTATAGGTGTAGGACAAAGTTTTTCAATAGTGGCTGCCGATATAGATAATGATGGGGATATGGATGTACTGGCTACTTCTTTTGACAATAGATTGGTTATGTGGTTTGAAAATATCGATGGGCAAGGAAACTTTGGCCCACAGCAGCCAATAGATGACAATGGAACAGGTGCTGGAGCACATAGTACAATCGCTGCCGATGTGGACGACGATGGAGATATGGATGTTATTGCTGCATTTGACTTAGATTTTCTTGCATGGTATGAAAATACAGATGGGCAAGGTTCGTTTGGTCCCAGACAGGTAATTACCAATATCGCCACCAATGCGCGTTCTATACAAACAGCCGATTTTGATGGTGATGGCGATCTGGACATTGCCACATCCTCTTCCGGCAACATTACCGTGGCTTGGTTTGAAAATACCGATGGGCAGGGCACATTTGGCCCGGAACAGATAATCGCAGGGGCTGCCTCTGCTGTTATAACAATTTTTACTGTAGATATGGATGGCGATGGGGATATGGATATAATAAAAGGGACAAATGCAACCGATGAAATTGCTTGGCATGAAAATACAGATGGGCTGGGTTCTTTTGGATCCGCACAAATTATTTCAAACGAAGCTGGCTTTGTCCGGGACGTGCTTTCTGTTGACGTTAATAATGATGGCGATATGGATGTGATATCAGCATCTTCAAGTGACAACAGGATTGCTTGGTATAGAAACCTGGATGGTATGGGCAATTTTGGTGATCAACAGATTATAGACGCCAATCTTGAAAACCCGAGAACGGTTTATGCAGCCGATCTGGATGGGGACGGATATCAAGATGTTATTTCTGGTGCTCGTTTTGGAGGAGGAGAGCCAGATTATAAGCTTGTATGGTACAAAAATCAAACATATTTAGGTATAGAAGAAAACAATGCTATTGATGTATGGGTATATCCCAATCCTGTAAAAGATATCCTTTTTATAAGTATCCCAGCAGCAACTGTAGAAAACATAACTGTTTATACGGTATTAGGCAAAATGGTATTAAAAACAGATGATTTAGGTAGTGGAGTAAACCTTTCCAGTTTGCCGACTGGTAGTTACTTTGTAGATATTGAGACAGATACGGGAAGCATTATAAAGAAGGTGATTAAAGAGTAACACTATTAAAAAAAAGACATCAAATTCCAAATAATCAATTTTTGGAACCTGATGCCGTCTCGATTCTTGGAAGGAATCTTATTTTTCTTCAAAATCCACTGAAAGCGAATTCACGCAAAACCGTTGCCCAGTTTCGGTAGGGCCATCATTAAAAACGTGGCCTAAATGGCTTCCACAAGTAGCGCAAAGAATTTCGGTACGAATCATTCCTAAAGAAGTATCACGAACATATTCTACTGCGCCATCAATGGCTTCGTCAAATGAGGGCCAACCACAGCTGCTTTCAAATTTGCTGTCGCTTTTAAAAAGTGGGGTGTTGCACGCGCCACATTTATAGGTGCCATCTTCAAAGTGAATGTTGTACTTACCTGTGTGTGGACGTTCTGTACCTGCTTCACGAAGAATGCGATAGCGTTCATCACCTAGTTCTTTACGCCATTCGGCTTCTGTTTTTTGTATGGAATATTTACTATTGCTCATCTTTTGCTGGTATAAAGTCTAACGCGGCTCCATTGATACAGTGTCTTTTTCCTGTCGTTTCCTGAGGCCCATCGTTAAAAACGTGGCCTAAGTGACCACCACAAGTTGCGCAATGTTCTTCATTACGACTGTACCCTAATTTATTATCGGTTGAGAACTCAACGTTGCCTTCGATAAACCGATCAAAACTAGGCCATCCAGTGCCACTTTTAAATTTGTTTTCGCTTTTGTATAATGGTGTTCCGCATCCGGCACAAACATAAGTACCTTTCTTTGTGTTACTGTTAAGCTCACTAGAAAAAGGTCGTTCGGTGCCTGCTTCACGTAGTACGTGGTATTCTAAATCGGTAAGTTCTGCTTTCCATTCAGCTTCTGTTTTAGAGACTTCATACTCTTTTTGTTCTTTTTTATCTTGTGCTTTTGAGTTGCAACTTATTAATATTAAGCTACAAATTAAAAATAAGATCTTTTTCATCTGTTTAAAATTTTTGGTTTACTGAAAATGAAGAAACTAAAAATTTCTGCACATTCAGGAATTCGCATAAAAAATTTTATCATTTCAATTGATATATAAATGATAAAATTTATTTATACTCATTTCATAGTTTATTTTTCAAGATTAATGACTTCAATTTCTGAGTTGCTCATAATGTCATTCATTGTCAAATCTGCAGTTGCAAATTCGGCTGGGACTATGGCAACTCTAAATGCTTGGTCGTTGGTAAATTCAGTTCCTAACGTAGATACATCAAAATTTCCATCGATTACAAATTGAATATCAAAAAAAGTATGGTTAAAACTGTATTCTATAAATTCACCAGTGCCATCATTGAAAAACTGACTTCTTGGTAGTTGTACCCAAATATCAGCAGGTGGGTCTATTATTGGGTCTTGACCTATAAATTGATATGCTAGCACAACATCACTTTCAAAAACCTCTATATTACTAGGAAATTCTATAAATGCTGAAGTTAAAGATTGAGATTGTGAATCAAATTGAAAATCTACTGTAGTTTCAAAAACCTGTGCTAAGAAAGCATCACCCGGAGGTCCTGGAGGTCCTGGGTCACCTTCACATGATGAAAAAATAAAAGAGGTTGAAAGCGCTAAAAATAAAAGTATCTGTTTCATAATTTGTTTGTTTTAATCTGTAATATATCAAAAGCTATTCCAGTTTTTATATAAATTTTAATAAAAACCAATTGTATTATCTTTAACTTTAAATTTGAAACGTAAAAAAATAAACAATGAGTTATAAAAAAACACTCTCCTTAGTAGCAGTACTTGTGTTTGCTGTAGCCTGTAGCACAAACCCATTTACAGGAAAAAAGACCTTGGCTTTAGTCCCTAATTCGCAAATATTGCCAATGGCATTTCAGCAATATGATCAATTTTTATCCGAAAATAAAGTGATTAGAGGAACTTCAGATGCCCAAATGGTTGAAAGGGTTGGACAAAAAATTTCGAAAGCTGCAGAACGGTACCTCACAGCCAACGGCTATGCAGGATATTTAAAAAATTATCGATGGGAATATGCATTAATCGATGATGAAACCAAAAATGCTTGGGCGATGCCTGGTGGTAAAATAGCATTTTACAAAGGAATTATGCCTATTGCTAAAAACGAAGCTGGTGTAGCTTCTATTATGGGGCACGAAGTGGCACATGCTTTAGCCAATCACGGTCAACAGCGAATGAGCGCTGCGCAGTTACAACAATTGGGAGCTGTGGCAGGAAATTTGGCTTTAGCCGAAAATCCTGAAAACCAGCAGATATTCAATCAATATTATGGTGTTGGAACTCAAGTTGGTGTTATGTTACCTTTCAGCAGAAGTAATGAAACGGAAGCAGATAGAATAGGATTAACCCTTATGGCAATCGCAGGATACGATCCAATAGTGGCTGCAGACTTATGGCAACGGATGCAACAACAGGGCGGTGGAGCACCCCCAGAATTTTTGAGTACACACCCTTCTAGTGAGACTCGTATACGTAACATTAAAAGTTGGGCTGCTGAAGCAAAAGCCGAAGCCCGAAAGTATGGGGTTACTTCTTTTCAGAAATAAGTTTTTAAAAAGAATAATTTCAAGTAATTTAGTCCCGTTTTGATATAAATCAGAACGGGATTTTGTTTTAAAACACTTCTATGGCTAACCTACCTAAAGGCAGTAAAAAGCTGCTAAATGCTTGGGCTTTTTACGACTGGGCAAACTCTGTATATAGTTTAGTAATTGCATCAGCCATTTTTCCAATTTTTTATGGAGCCTTGACACTTGTGAAAGACGAAAAGGGCAATATATTGGATGATACCGTAACTTTTTTAGGGTTTGACTTCAACAACGATACGCTTATTAGTTACGTAACCGCAGCCGCATTTTTAATGGTTTCAATATTAAGTCCGCTGTTAAGTGGGGTTGCAGATTATGTAGGTAACAAGAAAGTATTTATGAAGTTTTTCTGTTACCTGGGTGCAGTTTCTTGCATTGGTTTATATTGGTTTTCATTAGACTATTTGTGGTTTGGGTTGCTTTGTTACTTTTTTGCATTGATTGGCTTTTGGGCGAGCTTAGTGTTTTACAATTCATATTTACCGGATATAGCCTTCCCTGAACAACAAGATAGAATAAGTGCTAAAGGATACTCATTGGGGTATATAGGAAGCGTAATCTTACTATGCGTTTGCTTAGCCATGATTTTAATGCATGAAACTTTCGGTTTTAAAGATGAAGGATTACCAACGCGCTTATCATTTGTGTTGACGGGTGTTTGGTGGATTGGATTTAGTCAGTACACGTATTATTACCTTCCGAAGGGAAATAAAAAACAAAAATTTACAAAACACCTTCTTTTCAATGGATTTAAGGAATTGAAGACAATTTGGAATAAACTAGGCGAAAACAAAAGCCTAAAAAGATATTTAGCTGCTTTTTTTGTGTATAGTATGGCGGTACAGACCATTATGTTAGTGGCTACGTACTTTGGAATTGAAGAGTTGGACTGGGGCGAAACAAACGCCACAACAGGATTAATTGTAAGTATTTTACTAATTCAATTGGTAGCAGTTTTAGGCGCTTTTTTAACGTCTCGTGCTTCTGCTAAATTTGGAAATATTAATACTTTAATTGTATTAAATATAATCTGGATTTGCATTTGTATTTATGCATATTCTATCACAACACCTGTACAGTTTTATGTTACAGCAGGATTTGTTGGCTTGGTAATGGGAGGAATACAGTCACTATCACGTTCAACGTATTCTAAGTTAATTCCAGAAGGAGCCTTGGATACAGCTTCTTATTTCAGTTTTTATGATGTTGCCGAAAAAATAGGAATCGTTATTGGGATGTTCAGTTACGGTTTTGTAGCACAAATAACAGGAAGTATTCGATATGCAATACTGTTCTTTATCCTGTTTTTTGTCGTAGGGCTTGTTTTGTTATTCCGTGTTCCGAGAAGGGTAGAAATTTCAGAATAAAAAAATCCTAAAAAGAAAACTCTCTTTAGGATTAATTCTTGACTCTAAAGGCGGTTTAAATTGATTTAATTGATCCGCTCCCTAACACTTTGGTGTCACTTTTTGATGGATTTCCTTTATAAGAGATATCACCAGAGCCATGAACCCGAGCTTTTATACTTTTTCTCGCTGTTACACTTGCGTCTCCAGAGCCAGAAACATATACTTCAGTAGCATTGGCATCAAAACTTCTGCCATCAAAATCACCGCTACCGCTTAATTTCAATTCAAAATTATCGGCGCTACCAGTTAATTTCATATCACCAGAGCCTGTTACTTTAGCATTTAACGAACTTGACTCCACGTTCAAAATAACATCACCAGAGCCAACTATGCTGGTCTCAAAGTTATTTGCTTTAATTTTTTTAGTAGAAGTAATATCTCCAGAGCCAACCAATTTTACTTCAGAAAGGTCTTTAAAAGGAACAGTCACATCAATACCTTTTTTTGTGCTAATGGAATGCCCTTTTTTTACTGAAATGATCAAGGTGTTACCTTCGCTGCGAATATCAAGGTGTTCGTGTATGTTCTCATCGGTCGTAACGTTAATGGAACCTTCTGTACCGCTAACAAGGGTTACATCCATAGAGCCTGTAACATGCACATTGTCATAATCGCTTGTTGAAACGGTTTTAGTGGTTACATTTCCATTTCCCTTAACTTTTGAATTGTTCCAGTTTTGAGCAATAACTTGTTGTGCTGTCACTGAAAGTAAAAAGACGACAAGAATACTTTTTGTTAATGTTTTCATCTGTTTATTTGGTTTTAGTTTTTAATAAAAGTTACTCCGCCATAATCGGAATTTATATTTACGGTATTTCCAGAGTTTTGCTTTCCGTGATAGCCACTGTAGTTTCTACTGGTATAATCTTTTGACGACTTTAAAACTGTCATATCTTCTTCGCCCTTTAAGCTAGCATAGGATAAATCTACGATAAAATCGAAATTATAACCACTATTGAACCCAAGTTTAATTCCCGTGTAATCAGCTTTAATAGTTATATTATTGGCTGTACTGGCCATATTGTCTATTCTTATAGAGCCATAACCTGTATTCAAGTTTATTGAGCCGGTAACTGTCCCTATTTGGTTGTTAACATAATCACCTCTGCCTATAACCTCTTGTGCTTTGCCTATAATTACTTTTCCGTAATCGCAATTATAGTTAATGCTTTGAGCTTCTATAATTTCAGATTTTGTATAATCAGCAGTTAATTCCAAACGTTCCGTTTTCTCTAAGGTAAATCCTGAATAATCTGCGTTAATACGGCCGCTTTTCATATAACCAATGGTAGATTTATCGGTATAATCAAAAGTGAGGTAATTATTATCTGCCAATAGTTCCCCAATGATTAATTGACCATAATCACAGTCTATTTTAGCATTCCCTTTAAGTTTATTGATATGGATAGCTCCATAATCATTGTTTAAATCTACCGTGTTTGTAATTGGTAGTTTAATGGAATAATTTACTTCTACGGAAACATTATTTTTATTATTGCTTCCCCACCAGCTCCAGCCAGATTTTTTTTCATTAAAAATGGTTTTGGCAGTCACTAAAGAGGCATTTCCGCTAAAATCAATATTAATTTCCTTGAGGCGCTCAATAACTTTTTCTTCGTTATCACCATTGGTCTTAATGGTAACTTCAATAACGGTTCGGTTTTCACTCCAGGTAACGATGTCTATATTTCCATAGCTGTTCGTTACATTGAGTCCGGCACCAGAGTTTACGTTAAACTCCTTTTTTACGGTCTTCTCTTTGGTGTACTTTCCTTTCATCTTTCCATTGGTGGCCATAGCCAGGGCAGGAAGTAGAAAAAGAAACAGTAGTGTTTTAGATAGTAGTTTCATTTTTGTTTGCTTTAAGTGTTTTAATTTCTTCGATTGTTTTAATTACGTTTTCCAAAAGATCGATCCTGTTTTGAAAATTGGTGATCATCGCATAAATTACTCGTTTGTCATTTCCGCTTTCTGCGAGATCGGTTTTTAGTGTGTTATATTCTTGTTCAAGTATTTCTATTTGCTGTAGGGCGTCATCAACCAGCTCTTTAGTTTCAGAGCTTTCAAAGCTTTTTAAAGTTTGTAATTCCTTATTGATTGCTGTTGTAAAAAAAGACTGTGTTTTTTGCATTTCTGGCGAAACACTGGCTAAATCGCTAGCTTGTGCTTCGGTATTCTGAAATAAAAACCCAATTGCTAAAATTACAGCTATACTTGCAGCTATACTCAACGGTTTCCACCAGTTTACTTTTTCAACATCTTTCTCTTCTGAAGCTTTTTTATCTGCTTCAGTTTGTACGTTCAATTTTGCTAAAAACCGTTTTTGATGTCCTTGTGGCGTGTCGTGCACGTCAAAATCTGTTCGGTTTTGCTCAAATAAAGTGTCTATATCATCTTTTTTCATGACGCTACTTTTAATTTTTTTCGTAAACTATCTTTTGCCCGTGAAACCAAAGTTCTACAGTTTGCATAAGTGATATACAGTATTTCACAGATCTCTTCATAATCATATCCTTCAATTAAATGAAGTGTTAATATTTGTTGGTAACTACTGTGCAAACTACCCATACAACTTAGTATGGCTGCGGCCTTTTCATTGGTATAATCTTCTTCGGTAATTCCAGAAGCTACTTCTACCGTTTCAGCTATTGTTTCATCTGGCACATCGACAAAGCGTTGTTGTTTTTTGTATTGCGTAATACTATTATTTACAACAATCCGTTTTAGCCAAGCCCCAAAAGTTGCTGTTCCTTTAAAACTGTCCAATTTGCTGAAAGCAGTTATAAACGATTCCTGCATTATATCTTCAGCTTCTGCTGTATCTTTTACAATTCGTACAGCAACATTGTACATAGCTCTTTGGTAGCGATTATACACTTCCAGTTGTGCTAAATGGTTTCCTTTTTTACACAGCACTAATAACGAGTCAATATGTTGGTCGGTCAATGTCAAAAACAAGCTTGTTTACCTTAAAGATAGTTATAGTTGGAAAATGTTACAGTTGAAAGAAAAAAAGTTTAAAAACGATCAATAATTACGAGCTAAGTAATTGGCATAACTATTGAATATTATATTGCAAAGGTCAACAGGCATAACGCTAAGAAGTTGGTTTTCAGTAAAAATTGTATAAAGAATTATTTAAAAACAGCTATTGTGCGCCTTATTTTGGTGACACAATGTCTTAAAATACTATATGGCCCATTCAAAAGTAAAAATATTAGACAGTTTGTCATTGCAGGAATTAGAGCAAGATGCGGAGTTAATCCCTTTAATGACGGCTGAAGACGAAGATGCAATGAACAGAGAAGAATTACCGGAAATACTTCCTATTCTTCCGCTTCGAAATACGGTATTATTCCCTGGAGTAGTAGTTCCTATTACTGCTGGACGTGATAAATCGATCAAGTTGATTAATGAGACCAACAAAGGCACAAAAACTATAGGTGTGGTTTCGCAAAAGGACGAAGAGGTAGAAGACCCCAGTTTAAACGAAATCAACACCATTGGTACGGTTGCAAAAATACTTCGTGTTTTAAAAATGCCTGACGGAAATACAACCGTAATCATTCAAGGTAAAAAACGCTTTGAAACAACCGAAGTAATCACTACTGAACCGTATATGACGGCTACCATTAGGGAAGTAAACGAAGCGAAACCTGCTAAAGAAAATGAGGAGTTTTCTGCAATTATCGATTCTATAAAAGAAATTGCCCTTGAAATTATAAAAGGAAGCCCAAATATTCCTTCGGAGGCGGCTTTTGCCATTAAAAATATTGAAAGCAATTCGTTTTTAATAAACTTTGTTTCTTCAAACTTGAACATTTCAGTAAAAGAAAAGCAGAGTTTGCTTGAAATGAACGACTTGAAAGAGCGTGCAATGGAGACGCTTAAATATATGAATGTTGAGTTGCAGAAATTATCATTGCGTAATGACATTCAGTCTAAAGTTCAAAGTGATATCAATCAGCAACAACGTGAGTATTTTCTTCAGCAACAAATGAAGACCATTCAGGAAGAATTGGGAGGGAATTCCAATGAAGCCGAAATACAAGAAATGCGCGAAAAGGCGAAAGCAAAAAAGTGGGGTGATGAAGTGCAAGAGCATTTTGACAAAGAAATCACCAAATTGCAACGTATGAATCCGCAGGTTGCGGAATACAGTATTCAAAGCAATTACTTAGACCTATTACTTGACTTGCCTTGGAATGAATTCAGTACTGATAAATTTGACCTTAAAAGAGCGAGAAAAATTTTAGACCGTGATCATTATGGTCTGGACGATGTTAAAAAACGGATTATTGAATATCTAGCCGTTTTAAAACTTCGGAATGATATGAAATCACCGATTCTATGTCTGTATGGACCTCCGGGAGTTGGTAAAACATCGCTGGGTAAATCTATTGCCGAAGCTTTGGGTAGAGAATACGTGAGAATGTCATTAGGTGGTTTACGGGATGAAGCCGAAATACGCGGACACCGTAAAACCTATATTGGTGCTATGCCAGGACGTATTGTTAAGAATATAAAAAAAGCAGGGACAAGTAATCCAGTCTTTGTATTAGATGAAATAGATAAACTTTCTATAGGAAGTCAAGGAGACCCTTCTTCGGCCATGTTAGAAGTATTAGACCCCGAGCAAAACAACGCTTTTTATGATAACTTCTTAGAGTTGGGGTACGATTTGTCTAAAGTGATGTTTATAGCAACATCAAATAGCTTAAGCACCATTCAACCGGCGCTTCGTGACCGTATGGAAATCATTAATGTTACGGGTTATACGGTGGAAGAAAAAGTTGAAATTGCGAAACGACACTTATTGCCAAAACAATTAGAAGAACACGGTCTTACTAAAGACGACCTTAAAATTGGTAAAAAGCAATTAGAGAAAATAGTGGAGGGATATACGCGTGAAAGTGGTGTTCGTAGTTTAGAAAAGCAAATTGCCAAAATGGTTCGTTTTGCAGCTATGAAAATAGCAATGGATGAGGAATATGAGAAAAAAGTAACCAATGAAACTGTGGTTGAAGCATTAGGAAGTCCCAAACTAGAACGTAATAAATATGAAAACAACGATGTGGCTGGAGTGGTTACTGGGTTGGCTTGGACGCGTGTTGGAGGAGATATCCTTTTTATAGAATCTACACTTTCTAAAGGTAAAGGACAGTTAAATATGACTGGAAACCTTGGTAAGGTGATGAAAGAGTCGGCAACCATTGCGTTGGAATACATAAAATCGAATGCAGAAGAACTAGGCATTTCGCCAGATATATTTGAGAAATACAATGTGCACGTGCACGTTCCAGAGGGTGCTACCCCTAAAGATGGACCAAGTGCGGGTATAACCATGTTAACGTCTTTAGTTTCTTTGTTTACGCAGCGTAAAGTAAAGAAAAGCATTGCGATGACAGGTGAAATCACGTTACGTGGAAAAGTACTTCCCGTTGGCGGAATTAAAGAAAAAATATTGGCAGCCAAGCGAGCTCACATTAAAGAAATTTTATTGTGTGAAGACAATAAACGTGACATCGATGAAATTAAACCTGAATACTTAAAAGGATTGACGTTTCATTATGTAAAAGATATGAGCGATGTACTGGATTTAGCACTTACCAAACAGAAGGTAAAGAACGCTAAAAAGTTATAAGATAGTTTTTGCCCCTTGTTAATTCCAATTACAATATTTGGTTTTTCAAGGGGTAAATTATATCTATATTTGAAAACCTTTTATTCCGCTTAAAAATAAATTAATATTGCGGTCGTTAAAAGGTATAGAATTAAGGTAACTACTGTACATGAACCAAAAGGTTTACTTCTTATTATTTACAATCTTACTATCAACTACTGCTGTAGCGCAAGTAGGAGGACGTTCAACGTATCAGTTTTTAAACTTAGTAAATTCCCCACGACAAGCTGCCTTAGGCGGTAAGACGGTCACTAATTACGATTACGATCCCACACAAGCACTTTTTAACCCTGCAGCCATTAATCCAGAGATGGATAATCAGTTTTCGCTTAATTATGCAAATTATATTGGTGATGTAAATTACGGTACTGCAGCCTATGCCTATGCTTGGGACCGCCGTACACAAGTAATTAATGCAGGGGTTACCTATATTAATTACGGAAAATTTGATGGTTATGACGAACAAGGAAATGCAACTAATAGTTTTAGCGGTGGAGAAGTAGCTGTTTCTTTTGGTCACGCCCGTAATATCGCGTTTACCGATTTTTATGTAGGTGCCAATGTAAAGTTTATATCATCAAAACTAGAACAATACAGCTCTTTTGGAGTTGCTACCGATATTGGTGTTATGTATGTTTATGAAGATTGGGATTTACACATTACTGGGGTTGCTAGAAACCTAGGAACGCAAATCACACCCTATAATGAAACCTACGAAAAACTGCCTTTTGAATTAATTTTCGGCATATCTCAAACCCTTAAAAACATTCCTATTCGTTGGCATTTTACTTTAGAAAATATGCAACGATGGAATATAGCCTTTGCAAACCCTAATCGTGATCAAACAGATTTGGAAGGAAATAGCACAGGCGAAAAAATTAACTTTATTGATAATGCATTCCGCCATATGATTGTAGGGATTGAATTGTTTCCTGAAGGAGGTTTTAACCTTCGTTTGGGTTATAATTTGCGCAGGGCAGAAGAACTTAGAATTTTAGAACAGCGTGCCTTTGCCGGTTTAAGTGGTGGTTTTTCCATAAAACTGAACAAACTTCGATTAAGTTATTCTTATGCTCAATATAGTTTGGCCGCTTCAACGAGTACTTTCGGACTCAATATAGACCTACAATAATGCACAAAATTACCATTGCCATAGACGGCTACTCATCTACCGGAAAAAGTACAGTCGCCAAGCAATTGGCAGATTGGCTGGAATATGTGTATATCGATACTGGTGCTATGTACCGCGCCGTAACGTTGTATGCTATGGAGAATGGGTTTATTTCTGAAGAAAAATTCGATAGGGAAGCACTCATCAAAAAACTATCAGAAATTCATTTGGAATTCAAAAAAAGCAGTCCTACGGCAAAAGCCGAAATATTCCTTAACGGAAAAAATGTAGAAAGCGAAATAAGGACTTTAGATGTTTCAGAATTTGTAAGCCCAATCGCCACGGTTTCCGAAATACGAAAAAAATTGGTTGAACAACAACAGCGAATGGGGGCTGAAAAAGGCGTTGTAATGGACGGTCGCGATATTGGAACCGTTGTCTTACCAGAAGCTGAGTTGAAAATCTTTATGAATGCTTCCGCAGAAGAACGTGCCAAACGCCGGTATGATGAGCTCTCAGAGCGTGGTGATCAAGTTACGTTTAAAGAAATTTTAAAAAACGTTCAAGAACGTGACCATATAGACACTACCCGTAAAGACTCTCCCTTACGAAAGGCAGCCGATGCCATTGAAATTGATAATAGTGAGATGAACTTGGAAGATCAATTTCACATTATTTTACAACTCGCCAAAGACCGAATAGCCGGAAGGGTTTAATTTGTCATTTCGACCTTAGGAGAAATCTCATTTTTTCGGTGCCTGAGTGTCTCGACGATAGGAGGGAAGTATCGAAGGCACAACACCTGCCACTTTCTTTTCAAAACACTTTGATTATCAAAAGAAAAACAGTAATTTTGCACTCCTTTTAGCGACGAGGCAAGAATAAAAGGAATGATAAAAACTAAATCTAAATCCTTCTGTGGGATGGTCGCGGTAACTTCTTGTAACAACACAGAATACAAATTGTTGAAATTCAACTTCTTTTAAACTGAATTTCACAAACATTATAGTAAATGGCTGATAAAGCAAACAAAGACGCAGCAAACGAAAAAGCTGCAGAAAAACAAGAAGACGTAGCTGTTGCAGAACAAAAAGCTACTGAGGAAATTCAAAAACCTCAAGAAGAACTTTCTTTAAAGCAAAGAGATCCTAAACAATTTTTAGAAGAATTTAACTGGCACAACTACGAAGAGGGTATTGATCCAATCGACGATGGTAAGCTAGAAGAGTTTGAAAAATTAGTTAAAGAAAACTTCGTTGATACGTTAGATGATGAAGTAGTAGAAGGAGAAGTAGTGTATATTACAGATCGTGATGCTATTATCGACATCAACGCAAAAAGTGAAGGGGTTATCTCTCTAAACGAGTTTCGTTACAATCCAGACCTTAAAGTTGGTGACAAAGTGGAAGTATTGATCGATGTGCGTGAAGATAGCACAGGACAGTTAATTCTTTCTCACCGTAAGGCTCGTACCATTAAAGCTTGGGAGCGTGTTAATGCAGCCCACGACGAAGGTACTATCGTTAACGGTTACGTTAAATGCCGTACTAAAGGTGGTATGATTGTAGACGTTTTCGGAATTGAAGCGTTCTTGCCAGGTTCTCAGATAGATGTGAAGCCTATCCGTGATTACGATGCATATGTAGGAAAAACAATGGAATTCAAAGTTGTGAAAATCAACCACGAATTCAAAAACGTTGTTGTATCGCATAAAGCACTTATCGAAGCGGATATCGAAGAACAGAAAAAAGAAATTATCGGGCAGCTTGAAAAAGGACAAGTACTAGAAGGTGTTGTTAAAAACATTACTTCATACGGTGTATTTGTTGACCTTGGAGGTGTTGACGGATTGGTACACATTACAGACCTTTCTTGGTCTCGTATCAACCACCCGAACGAGATTGTTGACCTTGACCAAAAATTAAACGTTGTGATCCTTGACTTTGATGAGGACAAAACACGTATTCAATTAGGTCTTAAGCAATTGAAAGCTCACCCATGGGATGCTCTTGGAGACGACCTTAAGGTAGGTGATAAAGTAAAAGGTAAAGTAGTTGTTATTGCAGATTACGGTGCATTTATTGAAGTTGCTGAAGGTGTTGAAGGATTGATCCATGTTAGCGAAATGTCTTGGTCTACACACTTACGTAGCGCACAAGATTTCGTAAATGTTGGTGATGAGGTTGAAGCTCAAATCCTAACGATGGACAAAGAAGACCGTAAAATGTCTCTTGGTATTAAGCAATTAACACCAGATCCATGGACTGATATTACAACTAAATATCCTGTAGGTTCTAGACACACAGGTATTGTACGTAACTTTACAAACTTTGGTGTATTTGTTGAATTAGAAGAAGGAATTGATGGCCTAATTTATATTAGCGATCTTTCTTGGACTAAGAAAATCAAGCACCCAAGTGAGTTTACTGAAATTGGAGCTGAATTAGACGTTGTTGTTCTTGAATTAGATGTTGAAGGACGCAAATTGAGTTTAGGTCACAAACAAACAGAAGACAATCCTTGGGATAAGTACGAAGGCGAGTTTGCTGTAGGAACTAAACACACAGCTAAACTTGACGAAATAGTGGACAAAGGTGCTACGATAGAATTTAACGATGATATCACGGCATTTGTACCAAAACGTCACTTAGAAAAAGAAGATGGAACAGATCTTCAAAAAGGTGAAGAAGCAGAATTCCAAATTATTGAATTCAACAAAGAATTCAAGAAAGTGGTTGCTTCACATATGGTAATCCATAAAGAAGAAGAAGCTAAGATTGTAAAAGCTGCTGCTAAAAAGCAAGCTGCTCAAGCCGAAGAGTCAAAAACTACTTTAGGTGATGCCAATCAGAAACTTCAAGACTTAAAAGATAAAATGGACGGTAAATAAGCCTCCATTTCTTGATAAGTTATAAAAGTAAAGCCCTTCAGTTTTGAAGGGCTTTTTTTATATACGTAAATTAAGCAAACTCCGGTTCTAAAAGTTGTACGTTACTTTTTAAACGTTCAATTACAATGTTCATCATTCGTTTGTTGAGTGCAGAAGAGTCTTCAATATACACTTCATATTCGTGCAGCGTAAATTGGCCAATGACCATTCCCTTCAATGAATTTCGAAACTTCATGTCCTTATGGATGGCATTATCAATATAATCCATCCGTTTTTCAACCGAAAGATCATAAAATACGTTTTTATGTTTTTGAACGTAATTTCTAAAAGCTGCCAACAATAAATTTTTCTGAAGCTTCACGACGGGGCGCAAGGTATTGTTCTGAAAATACTCTGCATCACTCATTTGATTGTTGAATGTTGCCGAAGGAATTTCGGGGCGTAACTGCAATAAAACTTCGTCTCTAGTTTCCATAATAATTGGGTTTTACTAAAATTATACATTTTGAAAGCCTCTTTTTTCTGAAACCGATATAGTTATAAACGGCTTTTCAACAGTGTTTTGCCGTTAAAATCATCTTAATCCGTCCCTTTGTTTATGGTCTTTTGGGTACTTTTAAAAGAAAAAGATGGCAACTAAAACTTCTATAAACCCATATACAGGTGCTGAAATAAAATCCTACAAAACACACACCAAACCCGAAATTCAAGATATTTTAACAAAAGCCGATAAACGGTTTTATTCGTGGCGGGAAACCTCTTTCACAGAACGAAAAAAACTGATGTTGGCAGCCGCTTCCGAATTAAAAAAGAATAAAGAAGAATATGCCAAAGAGATGACTTTAGAGATGGGAAAACCCCTAAAACAGGCCGTTTCTGAAATTGAAAAATGTGCTTGGGTGTGTGAGTACTACGCAGAAAATGCGGAAAATCAATTAAAAAATGAAATAATAAAAACCGATGCCCATAAAAGCTACGTTAGTTATGAGCCTATGGGCGTTGTACTTGCCATCATGCCCTGGAATTACCCTTTCTGGCAAGTTTTCCGTTTTGCAGCACCAGCTTTAATGGCTGGTAATATTGGAGTATTAAAGCACGCTTCCAATGTCTTTGGAAGTGCTTTGAACATTGAAAAAGTATTTAAACGTGCCGGATTTCCAGATAATTGCTTTACAACTTTGAAAGTAGGAAGTGGTGCTATTGAAGAAATTATAGAAAACCCAATCGTAAAAGCGGTGACCTTAACGGGTAGTGGTCCTGCTGGTTCTGAAGTAGCATCAACGGCTGGAAAAAACATAAAAAAATCGGTTTTGGAACTCGGTGGAAATAACGCCTTGGTCGTTTTAAAAGATTGCGATATTGATAAAACAATTAATACTTGTGTGCAAGCCCGTTTTCAAAACACAGGGCAGAGTTGCATTGCGGGAAAGCGTTTATTGATAGACAAATCCATTTCCGAAGAGTTTATTGAGAAATTAGTTTTAAAAGTTCGGGAATTGAAAAGTGGAGACCCAATGGACGAGGAAACTTTTATAGGCACATTAGCACGAGAAGATTTAGCAAAAGACTTAGAAGACCAGGTAAATAAATCCATAAAAGCTGGTGCGAAGCTAGAAATAGGAGGAAAGCGGCAAAACACTTATTTTGAACCTACGGTTGTAAGTGGGGTTACGCCTAAAATGGCAATGTTCAAAGAAGAAACTTTTGGTCCGGCATTGTCGGTTACAACTTTCAAATCTGTAGATGAAGCGATTGAACTTTCCAATAACTCAAAATTTGGATTGGGTGTTTCTATTTTTTCTGAAAATATTGAAGCTGCTGAAAAAACTGCCTATCGTTTTGATGAAGGTGCTGTGTTTATAAACGAATTGGTGAAAAGTGATCCGCGCTTACCTTTTGGAGGTGTTAAGAACAGTGGATATGGCCGCGAATTAAGCGAACACGGAATTAGGGAGTTTGTAAATAGAAAAACCGTTTACATAAATAGATAAAAAAAGCTCGCAAGCACATTGCGAGCTTTTATATATAATATTATTTAATTAATCTTCAGAAAGAAATTCTTCTTTCGTTTTAATAGTTGGTTTCTCAAGCTCGTTTTTGTCTAAAAATTTCATGAATTTTTCACCTTCTTTGTTTTTAATAGTTGAGTAACGCTTTTTAGCCTCAGTAAACTCTTCAGAAATTAATTCCAAATTTTGTTTTTGGGATGCTGTTACTCGACTAAAAGAACCTGCAATATTCGAGTATAAATCGGCCATACGCTCTCTTAATTCTGGCTCAGCAGCAGCAACGTAATTATCACCGGTTGTAATAACTAAATCTTTCCGAAGGTCTTCTAGTTCATCTTGTAACTTTTGAGCTTGTTTTTCACCTTTTGGATGATTTTCAATTACTGAATTAGCTTTGTTCTGCAGTTCGCCTAACTCATACACCATATATGCTAACTCTTCGACCATATTGAATAATTGCTTAGTTAGCTGTTCTTGCTCTTTACGCTCCTTTAATGTAGTTAAGGATTTTTCATCATATTTTACATCTATTGTGGTTTCGTATTTGTCTTTACCTTTTGTTAACACTACTTTGTAAGTGCCTGCAGGTACTCGAGGCGCTGTAAACCCTCCGTATGAAAGTGTTTTTCCAGCTGCCATTTTTGGAATAGAACTCGTATAATTCCAGTTTACAATATTGATGCCTTTTGATTTCCCAGGAGAAAGGGAAGCTATTTTGTTCCCCTCCATATCTTGGATTTCCATTTCCATTTTTCCGAAAGTATGTCTCTTCTTTAAATAGTAAGCTATCCTAGCTGAAGTTGGTTTATTGCCGCCTACAAATTGTGTTTCCGTTCCAAAACTACCGCTAAAACCACTTTCTTCTGGCATAGTGAAAGCTTCTGTGTCGAAAAAGTGAACGTCTTTTTCTAAAATCGATGCGTTAAGTTGACGTAATGGACTTATATCATCGATTATAATAACACCGCGTCCGTGGGTACCCATAACAATGTCGTTAGTTTGCTTTTGCATATCGATAAAATGAACGGCAACCGGTGGCATGTTATTTGTAAAGTGTGACCAGTTTTTTCCGCCATCAATAGTTACGTACAGCCCCATCTCGGTACCTAAAAACAACAAATCTTCATTTTCATAATCTTCTTGAATGTTTCGGACAAAAGCATTTTTTTGAATATCTTCTGAAATGATTGACTTCCAAGTTTTACCATAATCGGTTGTTTTTAAGGCGTATGGTTTCATATCACCTGTTGTATGGCCTTCAAAAACTGCATAAGCAGTTCCTTTTCCATGCAGACTGGCTTCAATGTGATACACCCAAGTATTTGCCGGAATACCTGTTAAATTTTCGGTAACGTTGTTCCAATTTTTTCCACCATCGGTTGTTACTTGTACATTTCCGTCATCAGTTCCTACCCAAATAATGTTTTCATCTAAGGGGGATTCTGCGATTGTAAAAATTGTCGTATGGTTTTCAGCGCCACTATTGTCAACCGAAAGCCCACCAGATTCTGATTGATCTTGTTTTTTAGGGTCGTTGGTAGTCAAGTCGGGAGAAATTATTTGCCATGTTTCGCCCATATCTTCACTTTTATGTACAAATTGGCTTCCCATATAAAAGCGGTCTGGAGCGTGAGTACTTACTGCCATTGGCGCATTCCAGTTAAAACGTAATTCAGCATCTCCTTTTTTAGGCAAAGGTTGTATGGTTCGGGTTCTATTTCTATCTACATCATATCGCCAAACGTTTTCAGCACCTTGCATTTCAGAATAAATAATATTTTTTGTTGGGTGTTTCAGGACTCTAAATCCGTCGCCATAACCAACGCTATTCCAATCACGGGCATTTACTCCTCCAGGGGAAGAAGAAGGGCCATACCAGCTTCCATTGTCCTGCAAACCACCATATACGTTATAAGGTTCAGCTTTATCAGTACTAATATGATAAAATTGTGAAAGTGGAAGGTCTTCTACAATTTCGAAAACCGAACCACCATCCCAAGAACGGTATAAACCACCATCTGTAGCTGAATACATAATGTCGCTATCGTTTATATGGAACGTGATATCATGAATATCGGCGTGCATATTCCCCAGGTTTTTAAAGGTTTTTCCACCATCCCGGCTTATGGAACCAGTAAGACCACCTTTTACAACAATATCAGGGTTTTTAGGGTCAACAGTAATACGAGAGAAGTAAAATGGACGCACGGTAAGACCGAAATCATTATTTAAATGTTCCCAGCTTTTCCCGGCATCGGTAGATTTCCAAAGTCCGTTTTTATCTTTTTCTTCGGTTTCTAATACCGAATATAAAATGTTGTTGTCACTTGGAGCCACCGCAATGGCAATTCTACCTAAATCACCTTTTGGAAATCCGTTGTGTATTTTATTCCACGTTTTACCACTATCAGTAGATTTGTACAAGGCACTGTTTTCACCACCAGAACTAAAACTCCAGCCGGTACGTCTAAACTGCCACATAGAGGCGTACAATACATTAGGATTTTCAGGATCCATAATGACATCTGCCGCTCCAGTGGAAGGGCCAACATATAAAATTTTATTCCAAGTTTTCCCGCCATCGGTTGTTTTATAAACGCCACGGTCTTCACTATCACTCCATAGAGCGCCTAAAACACCTACATAAATTTCATTTGTGTTATTGGGGTTGATAACTATTGAAGCAATGCGTTCACTGTTTTCAAATCCAGGAACTTCCTTCCAGTTAGTACCTCCGTCAGTTGATTTAAATAAGCCATCACCAACAGAAACTGAGTTACGTGTCCATGTTTCACCAGTACCTACCCAAATATTCTGATCAGGATTTTTGGGATCTAATGTAACAACACCGATAGATTGTACGTGTTTATCAAAAATAGGGGTGAAGGTTGCGCCTCCATCATTTGATTTCCAAACACCACCACCAGCAGTACCAATGTAGATAATTCGTGTATTGGTTGGGTGCATTTCAATATCGTTAATACGACCACTCATTAATGCAGGACCTATATGGCGAGCTTCCATATCGCCAAATAATTCTTTTCCTTTTAAAGCGGTTTCTTGGGCTGAAGTTGATATAGGCAAGAGAGCCAATATCAATAAGGTGTACAGTAATTTTTTCATGGATTGGTTTTTTAGAAATAAATTATGACTAAGAATAAAAAATCCCCGTCGAGCGGGGATTTTTAAGTTATTTTATTGATTTATTCAGGGAAAGCAAACATGCCTTCGCTTATTTCTGGATTTAATGTAATTTCTTTCACCTTAAGGTTTTGACCAGAAATCCCCATATCGAAAGGAAAATATAGGCCATCTACTTCTTGATAATCACTCATTGAGTTTGTCATTGTTTGCCCTTTCATAGGACCTTGTTGAACTTCACTTTGAGTTGCAATAGGAACAAAGTTTTCAGTTTCAAAAAAGTAATATGTTACATTAGGAACTTCCTTACCATCAACCATCATCGGTTCTTTGGTTAACTTAACCTTATGGGTTTCGGTACCTTCGATAGTTTCTTTCCCCATTAACTCTAGAGAATATCCTTTTTCAGCGTAATTGAAAAAAGGAGAAGGAAAATCTTTTTTAGCCTGTTGCTTCATATTTTCGTTCATTTCAGCATCACTCTTCTCAGGTTGCATGGTCATCATATTAGTGGTCCAGAGCGTTTCACCGTCAAAAGCCATTTGTTTAATTTCTTGCCCTTGAAAGTTGATAGTAACTAGTTGCTTACCATCCTTTGTTTGAATTACATCAACGGGAATTTCCATTCCTTGAGCATTTACGCTACCAGAAATTTTGATACCTTCTAAGTTTCCCCACGCATCTTTTCCACCGGTGTTTTCAAAATAATTGTCAATAATTTCATCTGCTGTTTGTGCTGTAAGTGGAGCTACAGCTATTAGCAATAAAGCGATGAATAGTGTTTTTGCAGTTTTCATGTTATATCTGTTATGGTTTATTGTAAAAGTAAGACACTTTTTCAATGATTATGTTACAATATATAGAATTTTTTTTCAGAAGAAAAAAGTTACAAAACTCGTACCTTTACTCTAAAAGATAGATGCTATGAAATTTGGTAAAGTTGACGACCCCTCAAAAATAGATTTTACATTACCTAAAGATCATCCAGACACAAAAAAAACGCTTTCTAACTATAAACCTGTTTCTACACCCAATTTATATGTAGGTTGTGCAAAATGGAACCGGGCCGATTTAAAAGGGTTTTATCCCAGAGGCACAAAAGATGAATTGGAATATTACTCTAGGCAGTTTAACAGCATCGAGTTAAATGCTACCTTTTATCGAATTTTTCCGGCCGATGTTTTTGCAGGATGGTATGAAAAAACACCAGCAGATTTTCGCTTTTTCCCAAAGTTTTTTCAAGGAGTTTCGCATTGGAAGCGGTTAAATGATTTTGAAGGTTATTTGAACGAGTATTTACTAAACGCTTCAAACCTGAAAGAAAAGCTGGAAATGGCTTTTCTACAAACACACAATAATTTTAAGCCTACCAATATGGATAGGCTAGACCCATTTTTTAAGGCGATACATAAGGATATGCGCATTGCCGTTGAATTTAGGCATACCGATTGGTTTAATGATGAAGCTATCTCGGAAGAATTATACAAGATTCTTGAAAAGAATGATGTTACAAATATTATAGTAGATTCTGCTGGACGACGCGACTTGCTACATATGCGAATGACAACTGATAGTGCTTTTATACGCTATAATGGTTCAAATCACGAAAGCGATTATACACGGTTGGATGATTGGTTAGATAGACTGGAAGAATGGGTTAAGCAAGGCTTACAGAACATCTACTTTTTTGTGCATCAAAATGTTGAAAAGGCGTCGCCTTTACTTTCGGCTTATTTTATAGAAAAGGCGAATAAACGTTTTGGTACTGATGTGAAAATTCCAAAAATGGACAAAACTAAAACCTTATTTTAAAATGAACTTTCATACTCGTAAATGGATAAAACCCGAAGATTTAAATCCCAATGGCACCTTGTTTGGTGGTCGGCTCTTAGAGTGGATTGACGAAGAATCTGCCTTATATGCCATTATTCAATTGGAAAACCCTAAGACAGTTACAAAATATATGAGTGAAATTAATTTTCGTAGCTCAGCTAAAAAGGGCGACATAATTGAAATAGGTCTGGAAGCTGTAAAGTTTGGAACTTCTTCGTTAACACTGGCTTGTGAAGTGCGTAACAAAATGACCCGTGAAGTAATAATTACCATCGATACAATAATTATGGTAAGTTTAGATGAAAACGGTAAACCAAAACCCCACGGCAAAAAAGAAATAGAATTTGTAAAAGACCGATTAGAAGATTAAAACCTAAAAGTTACATATCTAATTCTACTTTTTGAACACCATTAGCTTGTTCTTTAGCACGTTCTAATTGATCTTGAGTGGGTTTTTTAGGTTGTTGTTCTGCAGCGTTTTCAGGTTCAAAACTCAGTTTGGTATACGTAGGAAAATGATCCGAATTAATATCACTTCCCAACGAAATATCAATGGCTCTAAATTCACTTGAAATAAAAATATGATCTAACGGCCAACGCATTATAAAACTTTTTGCATCGAACGTATTATAAAATCCACGGCCTTTTCTTACATCTAATAATTCGGCAACATTATAAAACAACGAGGTAGTTGCAGACCAAGCAACATCGTTAAAGTCTCCAATAACAAGCACAGGATATTTAGACTTTCGGCTCAAATTTGCTATTTTCATCATTTCGGCATCTCTATCAGAAGATTTTGGGTTGTGTTGAGGCATTGGTGGCGTAGGGTGTATGGTATATAACTGTATAGTGTCTCCAGAATTTAACAATACTTGGGTATGGATGGATGGAATGCCTTTGTCCACCAAATACTTTACTTCTGGCTCTATCAATTTAAGCTTCGAGTAAAGCAGCATTCCATAGGTATTATCTAAAGGAACGGAAACATCATATTTATAGTCTTCGGAAATATTTGTGTCAATATTTTCTTTCCAACTAGTGTTTGTTTCAACAAACAAGAGAATGTCGGCATCGTGCTTTTTTATATCCTGTATAAGTTTTTGTTTTTCTTTGTTTTTTTGGTACACATTTGCTGTGTATAATGAGATCGTTTTTTCAGGGTTGTTGTTTTTTGCTTCCAATACTTCAAAATCTGCAAAAGGAGTGTAAGGGTATATTTTTGTAAGTTGAAAAATAAAACAACAAAGAATTCCTATGGCGAAAATATAATCCTCAACACGTTTAATTTCAAAACGCATAAAATACGTAATGAGCGCTGTGAACGTTAAAATGGTTAGTTGTATATGGGGAAAATCGAATATTCTAATCCACCAATAATCGATGGCTATTAAGGGAAGTAACGTTAAAACGATTGCCAAGCCGCCAAATACTTGGAGTACGGGTTTTAATTTCATAAAAAAAAAAGTAGTTTGTTCCTTTAAAGATAAAGGTTTGTTACTTAGTTGAATTAAAATTAGCAGAAATTTGCGAAACATCTTTCCCAGAAGGTACTTCAAAAAGTTCTAGTCCAAAGTAAGGTATCGCAGCGATTAGGTGATCAAATATATCGGCTTGAATGTGCTCGTAATTTTCCCAGCGCTTATCGTGACTAAAGCAAAATATTTCAACGGGGATGCCACGATCTGTTGGGGCTAAATGTCGAACCATTAAAAATAAATCTTTATTAATGGCGGGGTTTTCATGTAGAAAAGCATCAGCATATTTTCTGAAAATCCCCAAATTCGTTTGGTTTCGGCCATTTAACAAAACAGACTTATCTGCTTCAGTTTTAAGGTTATATTTTTGGACATCCTTCTCACGGTGCTCAATATATGGTTTGATTAACTGAATTTTTTTCAATTCTTCAATTTCTTCTGAAGACAAAAATTTCACCGAAGTTTGCTTTATAAACAAGGAGCGCTTTATTCGTCTTCCTGCAGATTCTTGCATTCCGCGCCAGTTTTGAAAGGAATCGGAAATTAAACTATAGGTAGGAATCGTTGTAAACGTGTGGTCAAAATTTTGTACGGTAACTGTGGCCAAGCTTATTTCAGTAACATAACCATCAGCTCCATATTTGCTAAAGGTAATCCAGTCGCCAATCCGAACAATATCGTTTACCGAAACCTGAATACTGGCAACAAAACCTAAAATAGTATCCTTAAATATCAATAGCATAACTGCCGAAGCAGCTCCCAGAGTAGCTAAACTAAAAATGGAATATCCCGTTAAAATATTGATGATAAAGAAAATACCAATTCCCCATCCAAAAATCATAAGGACTTGTTGGTAGCTTTCTAACGGTTTATCATGAAAACGAGGTTTATGCTCTAAATAACTTCGTGTTGTTTTTAAAATGCTTCGGAAAACAAGAACAGAAAGTATAATTAGGTACACATCGATTATTCTAAGCAAGAATTTTAGAATAAAAGTGTATTCAGCAAAGATTATCGGTATTGTGTACCAGACTATAATTAAAGGAAAAAAGTGAGCAACAAAACGCGGAAAATTACTTTTAATTAGAAAATCGTCAAAAGTAGATTTTGTTTTATCGCTAAAAGCTTTAAAAACCTGGACGATAAATTTCCTGACAAAAATATCAATCAAAGTAACTACAAAGGCAAGTACAACACAGTTAATTACCGTATTTAAAAATATTGCCAAATCTTCATCCATACCTGCATTTACAAAATATTCCTGAAGCCAGCAGAGGTAATATTTAAGTGTTTCTTGATCCATTATAGATACTTACGTTCTGCGTAAAAAGGTCCAAAAGGAAGTATTGAACATACTACGACAATACCTAAAGTTCCCCAAGACCATTTTAGCTTTTCTTTCATAAAATAAGCTCCAATAATATAAAGAATAAATAGAACACCATGCGCCATTCCAACGATTTTAACCATTTGTGGCATATCCCAAATGTATTTTAAAGGCATGGCTATGCCTAATAAGACTAGAAAAGATATGGCCTCAAGCGTACTAATTATTTTAAAGGATTTGGTTGAAATATCCATTGTCAAAATTTTTGTGCAAAGATACAGCATCAAACCATAGTTTTAGTATTTTTAATATCCATTTTTTCAATAGTCGGTTTACATAAATCGCTACTTAATGCTACACCAAAAAAACACACGTATTATGAAGTATTCATCAATCCTTTCTTTCTTTTTTATTGCTTTATTTTTTAGTTCTGTTCAAGCGCAAGACAAAGCTGCTGCAACCGAGTTTTCCATCGATTATGAAAAATTCACCTTAGATAATGGCTTAGAAGTTATTCTTCACGTTGATAAAAGTGAACCCATTGTGGCAGTAGCAACTATGATGCACGTAGGTTCCAACCGTGAAAAACCTGGGAAAACAGGTTTTGCCCACTTTTTTGAACATATGTCTTTTAATGATTCAGAAAACGTACCTGTTGGGGCCAATCGTAAGATGATTCCAGAATGGGGCGGTAGCCGTAATGGCGGAACTTGGAGTGATGGCACCGTATATTATGAGGTAGTGCCAAAAGATGCGTTTGAAAAAATATTATGGATCGATAGCGACCGATTTGGATATATGATTAACACGGTAACAAAAGCCGCTCTAGAACGTGAAAAACAAGTGGTTAAAAACGAAAAGAGACAACGTGTTGATAACGCACCTTATGGTTACACTGATGAAATTATACGTAAAAACCTTTATCCAGAAGGGCACCCCTACAGCTGGACAGTAATTGGATCACTGCCAGATTTGCAAGCAGCAACATTAGAAGATGTAAAAGAATTCTATAATAAGTATTATGGAGCAGCTAACGCATCGTTAGTAATTGCTGGTGATATTGATGTTGCCAAAACAAAAGAATTGGTAAAAAAATGGTTTGGTGAAATACCAAGCGGACCAAAAGTGGAAGCTTTGCAACCAATGCCCGTTACGTTAAACAAAACAAAATCTTTGTACTTCAAAGACAATTTTGCAAAATTACCAGAGCTTCGTATGGTTTTCCCTACGGTAGAGGCCTACAATCAAGATGAATATGCTTTGGAAGTGTTAGGCCAGCTATTGAGTGGAAGTCGTAAATCGCCTTTGTATAAGTCGGTTGTTGAAGAAGGGAAATTAGCGCCTAACGTGAGTTCATATAACAATAGTTCAGAGTTGGCTGGAGAGTTTGTTATTCGGGCACGTGCCAATGAAGGGGTAGATTTAGATGAAGTAAAAAAAGCAATTGAGAAAGGATTAAAAGATTTTGAAACCAATGGGTTTACTGACACCGAATTGCAACGAATTAAAGCCGAATTGGAAACTCAATTATATTATGGAGTTGCAACAGTATTAAATAAAGCGTTCCAACTGGTTCAGGATAATGAATTTGGTGGCGATCCAGGATATATAACCAAAAGGGCAAAGTTGTATCAAAAAATTAATCGTGCCGATGTAATGCGTGTCTACAATAAATACATAAAAGACAAAAATCTTGTGATGACGAGTGTGGTTCCAAAAAATTCGCCAGACTTGGCAGTGAGTGGCGCTAAAGAAGCAAGTGTTTGGGAAGAGAAGGTAACTGCAATGGATGCCAGTGAAGAAGTTGCACAAGGAGAAGAAGCGGAATATGAAAAGACGCCTTCAAAGTATGATCGATCAGAACCTCCCTTTGGTGAAGCACCACTGTTTGTAATGCCAGAAGTTTGGCAGACCAAACTAGATAACGGAATGAAGGTTTTGGGAATTGAAAACAACGAATTACCATTAGTGACCTTTACCATAAGTTTTCCTGGAGGCCATAGGCTAGATCCTGAAAATAAAGCAGGTTTAGCAATGTTGACAGCCGATTTGATGAACGAAGGGACAAAAAACAAGACAGCAGCAGAGCTTGAAGAAGCTATTGGTTTGTTGGGTTCTAGTATTTCCATTCGTGGTGGCTTAGAAGAAATAAACGTTTCAGGAAGCTGTTTGTCACGTAATTTTGAAGAAACCATGAAATTGGTTCAGGAAATGTTGCTTCAGCCGCGATGGGACGAAAAAGAGTTTACACGTTTAAAGCAAGAATTGGTAACTTCCTTAAAAGGGAGGGAAGCGAATCCGCAAGCCATTGCTTCTTTAAATTTTAATAGATTAATTTATGGAGATGGAAACACGTATGCCATTCCTTCTGAAGGAACATTAGAGACCGCTGACAATATTTCGTTGGCTGATGTAAAGGAATTCTACAAGAATCTTTCCCCTAATGGAGCAACCTTTAAAGTTGTGGGGAGCATTAAAGAAACGCAAGTTAAAGAAGCCCTTTCTTCGCTTTTTAACCAATGGAAAGGAGAAAAGATAACCATTCCTTCTGAAGAAATTTCAGAAAATAATTCTGAAGGGAATTTATACTTTATCGATGTTCCCAACTCTAAACAGTCGGTTATTTACATTGGGTTGCCGGCACTTTCAGCAAATAATGATGACTATACGAAATTAGATTTCGCCAACGAAATTTTAGGAGGCGGTTCTAGCGGTAGGCTTTTTCAAACCCTACGAATTGAAAAAGGCTACACCTATGGAGCTTATTCATATATTCCCTCGCGTGATGAAACAGCACCTTTTTTTACCATTAGCACTAGTGTTCGAGCTAATGCCACGTTACCCTCTTTAGAAATTATTGAGAATATGGTAAAAGAGTATGGCCCTGGTTTCACCAAAGAAGATGTTGAATTAACTCAAAATAAAGTAATTAAACAAAACACGCGTGCTTATGAGTCATTGAACGCTAAATTAGGGCTCTTAACTCAGATAGATAAATATGGGAAACCGGAAGATTACATTAATAAAGAGCAAAATTTGTTAATGAGCATGAGTTTAGAAGACTTTAAAAACATCATCAAAAAGTACATTAAAGAAGGTGAAATGACCTATGTGGTAGTAGGTGATAAAGCCACACAATTTGAAGAAGTAAAAAAATTGGGTAAAAATGTAATTGAGTTAGATATTCACGGAAACCCAGTCAAAAAATAAACTATATGTTGTTAATACAAGAGCGTACCGCCGGTGAAAAAATTTCGATTGCTTTAGAAAATTATTACGATGAGTTCTTAAATGTATTGCCACGCATTGCATTGGGGATATTTATAGTCGTTGCAGGAATATTAATTGCACAAGTAATAACAAATTTTTTCAAAAGGCGATTTTTAAAAAAAGCACAGGACCCTTTAATGGCGCGTTTTCTAGCGCAAGCACTGAAAATAATATTGAGTTTAATTGCCATTATGATTGCGCTGGATGTTGCCGGGTTAGGCGGAATAGCAACTGGAATTTTAACAGCAGCAGGTGGTGCCGCAATAGTTTTGGGTTTCGCATTTCAGGACATAGGAAAAAACTTTTTAGCGGGAATAATTTTGGCGTTTAACAGACCTTTTAATATTAATGACACGATTATGGTCGATACGCATTTTGGCAGGGTAAAAGCACTTAATTTTCGTTATACGCACGTAAAAACAACCGATGGTCGTGATATCTACATCCCTAACAGTGATGTGTTGACCAAGCCTGTTGAAAATTATACAGCCGATGGCTTTTATCGTGTTGATTTTACTGTGGGAATTGGATATGAAGACGATATAGAATCAGCCAAATCTATTATCCAAGAAATATTGGATACCAACAAAGAAATAGTCCACAATGACACACACGATAACTTTGTAATTGAGTCTGAACTTGCTGCAAGTACGGTAAACTTAAAAGTATTGTTTTGGGTACATACCATTGATTACAGAAAAGCTTCCCGGGTTTTGCGAGGACAAATTATTCAGCAAGTGAAACAAGCCTTAGAGCAGAAAGGATTTAATTTACCTGCAGACATTACCGAACTAAAACTTTACGGAAACGAGGAAGACATTCCGTTACGTGTTCGGAAAGATCCTCGGGATTTACTTACTGAAGGAAAAAACCCTAATTAGAGCAGGGGAGCGGCTCGTTTAAAACCGGGTATTGCCAATTTTTTTGATACCCGTAATGCCACCATTCGGTTCTAATGGTTTTAAAACCATGTTTGCGCATTCCTTCAATAAGCAATTTTCGATTAGCGAGAATTTCTTCAGAAAAGTTATAGTTGTCAATATGTGCTTCTCGACCAAAGTAATCGTAATCGCTGCCCATTTCTACATAACAGCCTTCTAAGGTCACTAATGTGATATCTACAGCGGCACCACGATTGTGCACCGATGCACCATCATACGGATTAGCCACATATGTGGCTCTAGGCACTTTTGCCCACATTTGTTTTTGTACATCCAAGGGACGGTAGCAGTCGTAAAGTTTTATTTTGTATCCCTTTTCGCAGAAATATTGGTTGGCTTTCACCAAAGCTTCAGCAACTTCCTTTACCAATAGGCATTTGGCACAATCGTATAATACTTCACCAATAAAATTATTTTCAGTAGCATAGCGCACCTCATAATCAAACTCGGTAGATAGTTCTGAAATATCAATTAATTTGTTTTGAGCTCTTATTTCCGAAGAAAATATAGAAAGAATTAATAACAAAACTACTTGACGATACATTTTGAAGAATTTGAAGAAGATGGTATTCAAATTTAAGGATAAATTAATAACAATTGGTAGCGTGGCTTTGTAACTTTGAAAAAAACAAATTATATGAAAAATTTAAACGATAAAGTTGCGCTGATAACCGGTGGAACAAAAGGAATAGGATACGGAATTGCTGTAAGTTTATTGCAACAAGGAATTAACGTTGCCATTACAGGAAGAAATGGTGATACTGCAAAAGAAGCAGCAGACACATTAAATAAAGCTAAAGATAATGATGGTAAAGCCATTGGTATTGAAGCAGATGTTCGTAGCTATGAAAGTCAGCAAAAAGCTGTAAATCAAGTGATAGAACAACTTGGAAAGATTGATATTGTAATTGCAAATGCTGGGTTAGGTCATTTTGGTTCAGTAGAAGACTTAACAGTAGAGCAGTGGCAACAAACCATTGACACGAATTTAACAGGTCCATTTTATACGCTGAAAGCGAGTGTGGATTCCCTAAAAAAAGAAAAAGGGTACTTTATAACCATTTCCAGTCTAGCAGGTACTAATTTCTTTGCAGGTGGAGCGGCCTATAATGCGAGTAAATTTGGAATCACAGGATTCACACAAGCTGCTATGCTTGACCTTAGAAAACATGAAGTGAAAGTAAGTACCATTATGCCTGGCAGTGTTTCGACATATTTTAATGGAAACGAACCTACTGAAGGCGATGAAGCTTGGAAAATACAAATTGAAGATATAGGTAAGTTGGTAGTAGATCTATTAACAATGCACCCACGAACTTTGCCAAGTAAAATTGAAGTTCGTCCAACTGTACCGCCAAGTGCAAAAAAATAAATGTGATTTTTAGTATTGGAATTGAAACAAAAAAGCTGCTATATCTAAAATAGCAGCTTTTTTGTATGTGTTTATATGATTTACCTAAAGAAAGATTCTGCCCAGTTTTGAGCATCGGTCAATTTTTCAAAAAAAGCGAAACTATTTTCAAATAATGGCTGTTCGTTAATTGCTCTCTCCCTTTCCTCAGGATTTTCTGATACGATAGCCAGCCCCTTTAAATTGTTGATAAATATACTTTTATCATTATAAAGATTAAGATCTACTTCGTGTTTAAAATTCCTTTCAGTAATTAATACAAAAGGTTTGTTTTGAAAATATTCTTTAAATTTTTGATTAACAATAGTTGCTTTATCAATATCATAAAAAACATTCTCAAAAACTTTTAGAATAGCATACTTAGCATATAAGTTAAGTTCACAAAAGTCTGTATTAATTTTTTGTATCATAACAACCTCAATTTAAAAAGGGAAGAGGCAATATAAAAATACAAAAAATATTATGATTTGTTTAACATATATTTATAATATTATTAACTTTTGTTAAGCACTTAATATCAGATAGTTATATTGTTAAACTAAAAAAAGCGGCTCTAAGGCCGCTTTTTTTGTATCAATCTATATGATTTTAATTAGCAGAAAGTAATGCTAAAAATTTATCAAGATTTGGAAGAATCACTATTCGTGTTCTTCTATTTTTAGCGAATGCTTCTTTAGTTTCTTCTTCGGTAAGTGGGTGAAAGCTACTTCTACCTGCAGCGATTAATTTTTCTGGTGCTACACCAAAATCGTCTTGTAATTTTCTAATAACTGCTGTAGAACGCTCTACACTTAACTCCCAGTTGTCTTTAACATACGATCCTGGCTTAACTGTTTGAGAATCTGTGTGTCCTTCAATCATCACTTCCATCGCAGGTTCGCTATTGATAACTCCAGCTAATCTTTTTAAAAGGTTATCAGCTTTTGGATTAACACGCGCGCTACCAGATTTGAATAATAATTTATCTGAAACGGTAATCATTACAACTGTTTCATCGATATCAATCTGAATATCGTCTTCTTCACCTTCAGCAATTAATGTATTGTCAAGGTTTTTCTTCAAGTTGTATGAAACGATAAGATTCATACTGTCTTCAAGCGTTTTTGCTTCGGCTAATTCATTTTGATCAACATTCGCAAGCGCTGCTCTCATTTTCTCCTTGTCTTTATTTGATACAACAACATTGCCTTCTAACTGTAAGCGGCTATCGTTGGTATCTTTTAAAGATTGAATTTTAGAGTTATAGTCTGCAACTCTATTTTCAATTTTAGCGTATTTAGCTTCAATCTCTTCTTTTTCAACTTGAGTTTTTGCCAGTTCGGAACGAGTTTCGTTATAATCGTTCTCTAGTTCTACATACTTCTTTTTCGATACACATGATGTAAATACAAATGCACCAGAAAGCAAGGTTAGTGTGATTAACTTTTTCATTGTAATTAGTTTTAGGTTTATTGTTGGCACAAATATACGTGTAAACACGTATAGGGGGATAGTTAAGGTTTCCTATTATTTTGTTAAAAAAACTTAAAATCAGGACATTAAAAAAACGGATACTGCTGTACCCGTTTTGTTTTTAAGCATTTAAATAGATATTAATCTTCCTGCTTAGACGCCATTTGAAGCTTGTTTTTCCCAAAATCCAACGTACGTATTGGGAATGGAATGTTAACACCAGCTTCGTCAAAGTGTTGTTTAATTAGTTTAATAGCTTTGTGCTGTGCCGCTAATTTTGGTTTAGGTTTTTTACTGTCTATCCAAAAACGGGTAACGAAGTTTATAGAGCTGTCTCCAAATTCAGTAAAGAAAAAATCAATGGCTTCACCTTCTTGATGTGGAAAATTGTCCGAAATTATTTTGGTCACTATATCTTCAACTTTCTGCAAGTCGTCTTCGTATCCCACGCCACAACTAACATCTACTCGAGAGCGTTCACTTAACGAATAGTTTGTAAATGGGTTGTCAACAAATATCGAGTTTGGAATTATAACATATTCATTATCAGTTTGGCGAATGGTAATGTTGCGAAGGCTAATTTCGGTAACATAGCCTTTGTGGTCACCAGCTTCTACGAAATCACCGATTCTTATTTTTGGTAAAAAGGAAAGCAATAAACCAGAGAATGTATTGCTGAGTGTTCCTTGCAAGGCTAGGCCTATGGCTAAACCAACAACACCGGCACCAGCTAACACAGACGTCAACACTTTATTGAGGTCCATAACACCCAAGGCAATAAAGAAACCAATAATTAAAATAACAGCAAAAACAATCTTGCTGAGCATTTGTCTTATTGATTCTTCATTGATTTTTTTTAATAGAACCTTTTTAAATACTTTAGTAAGAATTTTTGCTAAAAAGTAAAAAACAACCATAACCAAAATGGCTACAGCAAAATTGGGTAACTTTAAAATGATGGCATCTAACCAGCCTCCTAATTTATCCCATAAGCCTGTAATTGCGTCGTTAACTGAAAATGTTTTCTCATCCATAATGTATTGTAATTTTTTTATTGAATTAAAGTAGTGAGGAAAGCATAAAGGTACCCAAAATCCAGAGGATTAAGGATAGAATGCCTCCTATGATTAAAAAATGCCTGAACTTATAAAAACCCATACCATATATTAATGTATTGGTTTGATATCCCATTGGAGTAAAAAAACTGAAATTAGCTCCAAACAATACTGCCAATATAAAAGGCTTAAACGGTAATTGCAATCCTACGGCTACCGAAATGGCAATAGGTGTCATAATTATTGCCGTAGCATTGTTGCTAATTACGCCGCTCATAATCATGGTTATTAAAAAAATAAGACCAATGATTATAATGTTTGATTTTCCACTTAAAACCATAAGCAGTTGGTCTGAGAGCCATTGATCGGCACCTGTATTGTGCATGGCAACACCCAAAGGAATCATACCTGCCAATAAGAAAACCACCTGCCAGTTTACTCGATGATATACGTCGGTTAGTTTAATACAGTTTGAAAGTAACAATAAACTAACACCAAGTAAAGAACTTATCAATATTGTTAATAGTCCGCTTGCGGCAAGGCCTATTATCAATAACAATATACCAAAAGCTATGCTTTTTTTAAAATTATCTTTTTCACTAGGAATTTCGTGTTCTTGTAAAATAGCGACATTTTCTAGCAGTTCTAATCGAGGAATATCTTCTTTGGGTAATTCTACCAAAAGTCTATCACCTGGTTTTAAGGCTATTTGACCTATGTCTTTCCTGATAAGCCGTTCTTTTGTGTTTCTAATATTTTTACGCTTTCTTATGGCTATAGGTGTGGCGTTTTGTATGGATTGCCTTCTTATTTCTTTTAATGATTTTCCTATTAAAACCGATCCCGGTAAAATCAAAAGTTCAGCAAAACCGAGGTTTTCAGGGTTATCTTTCTCTTCTTCTTCAATATCCTCTAGCTTGTATACCGTTTCACTTACGTTTAACCGTTCGTGAATGTCCAACCCTTCAAATTCGTTTAGGCGCATTAAATTGTCAAGGTTGCAAAGTAATAATAACTTGTCTTCTTTTTTAAGCGTCATATAGCGTCCAGGCGCATTATTTGTTTGGTTGTTTCTTGAAATTTTTAATAACGAAATATCTTCATTGTTGAATAAAAAAGTGTCTTCAATTTTTTTTCCGATCAAGGATGAATTTTCAGTGACAATAACAGAAGTTACATACTTTTCAATCTTATATTCATCTTCTATTGTTTCTTTTTTTTCGCTTGGCAACCATCTAGAGGCTATGGTGATTATTACAATGGAAACCGCCAAGAAGACAACCCCGTAAAGCGAAAATTCAAAAAAGGAAAAGCGTTCGGCCCCTAAATTTAAAGCCACGGAATTTACAATCAGGTTCGTGGAAGTACCCATTAATGTACAGCTACCCCCTAAAATACCTGCAAACGAAATAGGCATTAATAATTTCGATTCTGGCAAATTAAATCGTTTAGCAATTTCAGAAATTATCTTGATGAAAACAATTACAACAGCTGTGGTACTTATAAATGCTGAAATACCTGCCGTGATAAACATAAAAACCGGAAGTAATATAATGAAGGGGAGAATATGTAGTTTCTTTAAAAACCGGGCAAGAGTAGATATTACACCCGTATCTTCCATTCCTATGGCGACTATCATCAAAGCCAAAACCGTTATGGTCGCTGTGTTCGAAAAGCCTGAAATAGCTTCTTCGGGGTTTACTAAACCACATATTGCTAATGAAACTATAATAAAGAGGGCAATTTTGTCAACAGGAAAAACCTCGAAGGCAAATAGCAGTATAGTAATAAGCAGAATAGAAAAAACGAGTATAATTTCTATTGTCATATATCTTTAGTTGATTTACATAAAGATACATTTAGAAAGTATACTCGCTTCTAAAAAATTCTTAAAAATTATCCTAAATATTTTTTCAGGATGTGGCTTTTGGATTGTTGACGCAGTCTACGAATGGCTTTTTCACGAATTTGACGCACACGCTCTCTACTTAAATCGAACGTATCTCCAATTTCTTGTAAGGTCATTACTGGTTGTCCGCCAAGACCAAAATTAAGTCTCACAACATCAGCTTCTCTAGGCGATAAGGTATCTAAAGCACGGTCAATCTCAATTCTAAGCGACTCGTGTATTAATGACTTATCTGGGTTTGGGCTTTCACCAGAACTAATAACATCATACAAGTTGTTATCGTTCTCTCCCTCTTGAAAAGGAGCATCCATCGATAGGCTTTTGTTAGAGTTTTTTAAAGAGCTCTTTACTTTACGTACTGAAATATCCAACTCTTTTGCAATTTCTTCTGCGGTAGGCTTTCGTTGGTGTACTTGCTCTAAGTGAATCGCAGCTTTATTGATCTTGCTTATATCACCAATTTTATTCAGTGGCAAACGCACTACACGAGCTTGTTCTGCAATGGCTTGCAGAATAGACTGTCTAATCCACCAAACAGCGTACGAAATGAATTTGAAACCACGGGTTTCATCAAAACGTTTTGCAGCTTTCACCAAGCCAACATTTCCTTCATTTATAAGGTCTGAAAGACTTAACCCTTGATTTTGGTACTGTTTTGCTACCGAAATCACGAAACGAAGGTTAGAACGCGTTAGCTTTTCGAGGGCTGCTTGATCACCTTCCCGTATGCGTTGTGCCAATTCTACTTCCTCCTCGGCGGTAATCATGTCAATTTTACTTACATCTTGTAAATAACTGTTTAAAGACTTTGTTTCCCTGTTTGTAACCTGCTTCGTAATCTTAAGTTGTCTCATATATATAGCCTATGTTTAATTTTAATAACAGGGCATGATAAGGCTTAGAATCCATAAATCCAAATTCTTAACATCTTTTGTTAAATATTATGCCTAAAAGCTGTAAAATAAGTACATTCAAACTAAAATAGTGCTATGAAAAAACATATTTTAAGTCTGTTAATAGCTTTTTTGGCCTTAATATTTAAGGTAAATGCGCAAATTCCTAAAGAAGTTCCGCATCCAGACAATAATAAACCGTTAGATTTATCAGACCCAGCCGATATAATAATTTACATTATTATCCCTGTGGTTTTTATAATACTGTTCTTTGTTTGGCGTCGAAAGCGAAAAAAGAACAGAACAAGTGATTAGTCGTATTACTTTAATTGAAATAACACTCATTTTACATCTTTAGTATAAAAAATAAATATTTATGAAAAAAAACCTATTAGGAAATACAATTTTAAAAATTTCACCCCTAATTTTTGGAGGAAATGTTTTCGGTTGGACCCTAAACGAAAAAGAATCTTTTGAAATGCTCGATGCAATAACCGAATTGGGCATTAATTGCATAGACACGGCCGACGTTTATTCACGCTGGGTTGATGGAAACTCAGGTGGCGAATCGGAAAGAATTATCGGAAAATGGATGAAAGAGCGTGGAAATCGAAAAGATATAATACTTTGTACTAAAGTTGGAATGGATATGGGGCAAGGCGGTGTTGATATTTCAGAAAAACATATAAAAAAATCGATCGACAATTCGTTAAACCGTTTACAAACCGATTATATTAATTTGTATTACGCCCATAAAGATGACGAAAAAACCCCTCCTGAAGAAACCTTAGGTGCTTTTAAAGATTTGATTAAAGAAAGAAAGGTACAGTATATTGGTGCTTCAAATTTTTCAGCAAAACGCTTACGTGAGTCGTTGGAGGTTTCAAGAGTCAACGATTTACCAGCTTATACTGTCTTTCAACCAGAATATAATTTGTTAGAGCGTTCTAAGTTTGAAGGAGAGATAGAAACAATCTGTATGGAAGTAAATCTTGGTGTCGCCACATATTTTTCGTTAGCTAGTGGTTTGCTTACAGGAAAATACACTTCTGAAAAAGACATAGAAAACTCTTCTAGAACCAGCTATGTAAAAAAGCACTGGAATGAAAGAACCAAAAAGATAATTAAGACCGTGAACAGCATAGCAGAAACCCATAATGTTTCTCCAGCTGCTGTCGCTTTGTCATGGGTTTTACATAGGCCTGCAGTTTCGGCTCCAATTGTTAGCGCCACAAAGAAAGAACACCTTACGGCATTTAAAGAAGCAGCTGTCTTAGAGCTCACACTTTCAGAAATAGAAACTTTAAACAACATCAGCGCTTAATTTCTGTTTTTTTTAAGAAAATGCACTGCACGCTTCCCTATCTTTGGCGTGCTTATTGTACATGTCTTTTATGAAATTATTGCAACTATGAAATACGTTTTAGCAATTACATGCTTCGTACTACTATCTATACAAAGTATCGCACAGATTGATAATCAAAACACCAGTGTGCGTTTTGAAGCTATTGAAAACACTCCAGATGACACCCCAACAGGGCTAGAACTTCCGGATCGTGATACACCAAGTCTTACCAATCCTAAAACACCTAACAATGAAGATCCAAATTTAGGAGAAGAAGACCCAGAAATAAATTTTAGTACAGATGATGGATTACTGGATTACAAAACCGACGAAGCTCCAAAATATTTTCAGAAAAAAGACAAGCCTGTTTTAGCTGCCTATTTACAGGATCAAAAATTAGGCGACGTTACCACTAAAGGAGAATTTGTAAACGTAATGTGCCGCGATCATGAATATGTAGATGGCGACCGTATTCGAGTATTTGTAAACGAAGATGTAGTGCGATCTGATATTTCGCTTAACTCATCATTCACAACAATTAAATTACCTTTACAAAAAGGAATAAATACTGTAGATTTTGAAGCATTAAATCAAGGAACTTCAGGTCCAAACACTGCCGAACTGCACGTTTACGATGATAAAGGACAGTTAATTTCTGCCAAGGAATGGAATTTGGGTACCGGTTACCGAGCTTCTTTTATAGTTATTAAAGAATAATAATTTTCTGGAGTATCTTTACCTCATAAAAATAAATAAAAAATATGCTAACTGATTTTAAAAACCTTCCAGATGATTCCCGTATCTGGATATATCAAACCAATCGCAAATTTACAGATGAAGAAACTGTTGAAATTGAAGCAAAAACAGCATCTTTTTTAAAGGAATGGACCGCTCACGGATCTGATTTACAAGCTGGTTTCGAAATTAAATACAACCGCTTTATAGTTATAGGGTTAAACCAGTCTATTGCTTCGGCATCTGGCTGTAGCATTGATGCTTCGGTACATTTTATCCAATCTTTAGAGAAAGAGTACAACGTAGATTTGATGGACAAAATGAATGTGACATTTTATTCTGGTGATTACATAGCCCACAAACCCCTTTCCGATTTCAGGAAAATGGCTAAAAGTAAATCTGTTTCCAAAAACACTGTTGTTTTTAATAATTTGGTCAATACCAAAGAAGAATATCTTGAGAATTGGGAAGTGCCCGCAAAAGAGTCTTGGCACAATCGTTTTTTATCATAGTTTTTGTACTTTCGGTTTATGAAAAAATTGCTGTTAACTTCACTGCTTACATTACTTTACACATCCACATATTGCCAACAAATCAATCCATTGATTGTTAAAGAAGATTTTAAAAATCAACAAAAATGGGTAGATAGTATTTACGGCAATATGTCGTTGCAAGAAAAAATTGGTCAACTTTTTATGGTCGATGTTTTTTCGAGCGCACCAAAGGCTAAAACCAATAAAGTAAAAGATCTTATAAATAACCAATATATTGGTGGGGTTATATTTTCAAAAGGCGGGCCACAACGGCAAGCAAAGTTAAATAATGAATTTCAAGAACTTTCAAAAACCCCTTTGCTTATAGGGATGGATGCTGAATGGGGCTTGGCCATGCGATTGGATTCAACGTATGCTTTTCCGTGGAATATGACTCTTGGCGCCATTGAAGATAACGATATTGTTCGTCAAGTTGGAAAACGAATCGGGGAGCAGAGCAAACGGTTAGGCGTGCACATAAATTTTGCCCCAGTGGTAGATATAAACACCAATCCCAACAACCCCATAATTGGAAACCGATCGTTTGGCGAAGACAAGAAAAATGTATCGGAAAAAGCCCTAGCTTTTATGAAGGGCTTCCATCAGGCCGGTATTTTGGGAAGTGCTAAACATTTTCCAGGTCATGGTGATACCGAAGACGATTCGCACAAAGTATTACCTACGATAGATCATACTCGCGAGCGTATTGACAGTATAGAATTGTATCCTTATAGACAACTAATTAAAGAAGGTCTGAACAGTGTGATGGTTGCCCATTTAAATGTTCCCGCCCTAGAGGATAAATTAAACTTTCCGTCGTCACTTTCAAAAAAAGTAGTGACCGATATTTTAAAAGGTGAACTTGGTTTTAATGGTTTAATATTTACAGATGCCTTAAATATGCGAGGTGTAGCCAATTTTGATAAGCCTGGCGAAATAGATTTAGCTGCATTTTTAGCCGGCAATGATATATTGCTTATTTCAGAGGATATTCCAAAAGCACATGAGTTGTTGGTAAATGCATATCGGGAAGGAACGGTAACGGAAGAGCGTTTGGCACATTCGGTTAAAAAAATATTATATGCTAAATATAAAGTGGGCTTACATAACTATCAACCTGTTGATACCACTTATTTAGTTGAAGAATTAAACACAGTAAATGATGATGTTTTATATGAAAAAGCAATGGAAAATGCTTTAACAGTCTTAAAAAATGATCAAGCAACATTACCGATAAAAGATTTGCAGAAAAAGAAAATTGCTTATGTAAATTTTGGGGATGATTCAGGAAAACCTTTCTTAGAAGAGCTTCGGAAATATGCTGATATAGATTGGGTAAAAGCGAATAGTTTGGATGATTATATCCAAAAACTGAAAAATTACAATTATGTCGTTATCGGCTTTCATAAAAGTAATGAAAACCCTTGGAAAGATTATAAGTTTACCGAGAAAGAGCTTGTTTGGATATACGAAATAGCTCGAACAAATACCGTTATTCTAGATGTTTTTGCAAGACCTTACGCGCTTTCAGAACTTAAAACTGCCACAAATTTTGAAGGGATCATTTTGTCATATCAAAACAGTGAAGTTTCCCAACAGTTATCTGCACAATTAATATTTGGCGCTCGAGAAGCTAATGGAAAGCTACCGGTGACACTGGGAGAGACATTTCCGCTTAACACACACTTTCAAACAAAATCGTTAAAACGCTTACAGTACGGAACCCCAGAAAGTGTAGGGGTAAACAGTTATAAGCTTCAAAAAATAGATTCCTTGGCAAAAGTAGGTTTATGGGGAGATATGATGCCCGGAGCCCAGATTTTGGTAGCCCGTAAAGGAAAAGTTATTTACAATAAAACCTTCGGTCACCAAACACAACAAAAAAAGATTGCTATTCAGGAAAACAGTATGTACGATGTAGCTTCACTTACTAAAATTTTAGCCACTTTACCGATGGTGATGAATTTGTTCGATAGAGGTGTGCTTACCATGGATACAACCTTGGGCGAGATGCTCCCAGAGTATAAATATTCAAACAAAGCAAACGTTACCTTAAAAGAAATGCTTTCGCATTATGCTCGACTTAAAGCGTGGATTCCGTTTTATACGCATACCTTAGATACCGTTACCCGCAAACCAGCTGCTAAATATTATAATAAAACACCAACGGAAAAATTTAATGTAGAAGTCGCGGAAGATCTTTATATGCGACGTGATTATCAAGACAGTATTTTCAAGATAATCAAGGAAAGTGAATTGCGGTCTGCCAGAGGTTATAAATATAGTGATTTGCCATATTATATTCTGAAAAAATATCTAGAAGAATTCTACGGAGCACCTCTAGAAACACTCGTACAACGTAATTATTACGAGTCGTTAGGTGCTAACCATACAACTTACTTACCGTTAAATAAATTTCCAAAAAGTATGATTGTCCCTACTGAAGAAGATAACACTTTCCGTATGCAAAAAATACAGGGTTATGTTCATGATCAAGGTGCTGCTATGTTGGGCGGTGTGAGTGGTCACGCAGGTTTATTCAGTACTTCTAACGATATTGCTAAAATAATGCAAATGTATTTATGGAAGGGCTTTTATGGCGGAACACGGTATTTTAACCCTGAAACCTTGGATGCTTTTAACACTTGTTATTATTGTGAGGATGATGTAAGGCGTGGTGTTGGTTTCGACAAACCACAGCTGGGTGATGTAGGTCCTACTTGTGGCTGTGTTTCCATGACTAGTTTTGGACACAGTGGTTTTACAGGAACATTTGCTTGGGCTGATCCCGATGCAGAAATAATTTATGTGTTTTTGTCTAATAGAACCTATCCCGATTCCCGAAATAGAAAATTGATAAGTAGTGATTTGCGTACCAAAATTCAGCAAGCTATTTATGATGCGATTGATTATTAATAAGAAAAGTAAAGAATGAAAATAGCTATTGTATGTTATCCAACCTTTGGAGGTAGTGGCGTTGTTGCTACTGAATTGGGAATTGCCTTGTCAGAAAGGGGGCACGAAGTACATTTTGTAACGTATAAGCAACCAGTTCGGTTAGAGCTACTTTCAAAAAAAATTCATTTTCACGAAGTATCGGTGCCAAATTATCCTTTATTCCATTACCAGCCCTACGAACTCGCACTGTCCAGTAAATTGGTCGATACTGTCAAGTTGCACAACATAGACTTGCTGCACGTGCATTATGCCATTCCGCATGCGTATGCTGGTTATATGGCAAAAAAAATGCTTGAAGAAGAAGGTATTTCCCTTCCAATGGTGACCACCTTGCACGGTACAGACATAACCCTGGTAGGTAACCATGAGTTTTATAAGCCGGCGGTAACATTCAGTATTAATAAAAGTGATGTGGTCACGTCTGTTTCACAAAGCTTAAAAGATGATACCAACCGTTTATTTAAAGTAGAAAAAGACATCAAAGTTGTTCCCAATTTTATCGATGTAGCCAAGCACAACCCATCTTTTACGGATTGCCAACGAGATTTAATGGCTGAGCCCCACGAGAAAATTATTACGCACGTTAGTAACCTTCGAAAAGTAAAGCGAGTGACCGACGTGATTGAAATATTTGATTGCATTCAGAAAAACATCCCAGCAAAATTATTAATGGTAGGTGAGGGGCCACAAAAAGAAAGGTGCGAGGAACTGTGTATTGAGAAAGAAATTGAGGATAAAGTTGTCTTTTTAGGAAATAGTAGTGAAGTAGATAAAATATTGTGTTTCAGTGACCTGTTTTTGCTTCCTTCAGAAAAAGAAAGCTTTGGTCTGGCAGCCTTAGAAGCTATGGCCAGCGGTGTTCCAGTTATTTCAAGTAATGCAGGGGGGCTTCCTGAAGTTAATAAAAATGGAGTAAGTGGGTATCTTAGCGACGTCGGTAATGTGGACGAAATGGCTAAAAATGCTCTTTCTATTCTCTCTTCTGAAGAGCGTCTTGCTACATTTAAAACACAAGCTAGGGAAACATCCCGTATGTTCGATACCAAAAATATTGTACCTTTATATGAAGCAGTATATGAACAGGCCATAAAAATGAAAGTTTAAACTATGCTGTTTATCTGCTTCATAAAAAAATGATACAGATGAAATCACTTTTTATACTTATTGTAATACTATTTTCTGCTTGTAAAGGAGGGCAACCCGTACAAGAAAACACACCTAGTGATGTTCCTTTTCAAGTGCTCATTACGGCCTCACAAAGCAATATAGAAGAACCACAGCGTAAAATAATCGATAACCAGAAAGCGTTGGAATCTCTTTTTGCTGAAATAAATAAAACCCGAAACCCAGAATTACCAATCCCTGAAATAAATTTTGATAAAGAGATAGTAGCTTTTGTCAACCTTGGACAAACCTCCACAGGAGGGCACACTGTTACAGTTGAGAATATTGAAATGAAAAAGGATGAAGTGGTTATTCATATAGGTGGCACTTCACCTAGGCCAAAAGATAACGTAACAATGGTTATCACCACTCCTTTTACTATGGTGAGGCTTAACAAACAAATTTTACCTATTGTTTTTAAGCCAAAGTTAAACAAGTGATTTTTAATAGTTCTTTTGTATGAATTCCATTGCATTTATGTGTAATACACGTTCTACAATAGCTTCTCCGGTAATTCTATTAAAGTCTTTAAAATTATTTCGGTTTTTGGCCATGTAAGCGTCTGCATGTTTTACCATTTCTTCAGCTAAGTCCCGAATATTTTCGGCTGTCCAAATACCCTTTAATGGATTGATAATCCCATCAAAATCACTGCCAATACTCTGTATGCCCCAGCAAAAAAGGCCTTCTCTATTTAAAACTTCAGCAACATGTTCTACTTGTCGCCAAACCAATAGTGATTTTTTTCGAAGTTGTTTTCGTTTGTTGGGAAAATAGATTTTAGATTCTTTTATAGCCTTTGGACTTCCTATACGTCTTTCATCTAGCTGTATGCCAAAGATTCCATTGCTTCTCGCCATCCGTATAAATTCAGAATCGAAAAAATTAATATCTATTTGATTGAAATACCTAGCTCGGTCAGGATAATCTGTTTTATCTTTTTCCACTAAAGAACGATAACCATTCGCTGCTCCGTGACTGGCAATAACAGGAATATTTTCATTGTTAAAAGTCGTGTCCAGAAGTCCGTAATACGTTTTACGGGAATCTTCGCTCATATGTTTTACGTCTAGAGGAATTCGGTTTCCATTAGTATTGTCCAATAATAATTCGATCACCTCAAAGCCCAACGGTGTAATCCCTGTATTAATGCCTCGTTTTTGATTGTCCTCTAAAGCGCCAATGCTAATACTTTTGGCATGACCGCACAGTTCATTATAAAAGTGGTGTGCAAACGTGATAAATAACGGTCTATGTTCCCATTGTTTTACTTTTTGTACGTTATTTTTAACTTCGGTAGGGTTTGCTGTGTCTTCATTCATTTTTAAACCGGTATTGAATGCGTGCCCACCCTCAATAGAGACAATGATATTGATAATCTTTTTAGTAGCTGTTTCCAGTTGTTTATTGGCTTCAATTTCAGAAAAACTACTTGCAATTCGGTATGTGTAGTAGGTGTCTTTTAATTTTACAACTTGATTATCAAGCTGCAAAAGAAACTCATATTCAGAAATTAAATCATCAAAATAGTTGTTGTGGCTTAATACATAATCAATTCTACTTTGACTTATACTAGCTGCTAGATTTACTAAAACATCTGTCAACCCTTTCCATCCCCAGACACGACGGCTTAGAAAGTGTTTTTCAAAAGGGTAAAGACTCACGATGACTACTTTGGTTTTTGCTTTTGCCAAAGCTGTCATATCGGTTTGGGTAAATTTTGTAAGTGTAACAATGCGGTTTACAAATTTTTCTAAAAAGTTTGGTGGACTGTAATGCCAAATTGAATTTTTACGACCTGGGTTTAACTCATTTTGTTTTTGTGGAGTGTATTTAAAGCTTTTACTATAAGGTTTTAGCGAAGGGTGGCAATGGATGTCTACGTAATGGGTTTCCATATTTGGTTTGTATAGTATTGTATTTCATAAAGTTACTTAACAAATACCATATAAAAAAGGGTGTTTTACCTGAAATATAACCCATAAAAAAACCCTTGCTATTAACAAGGGTTGGGTTTACTGTATTTTAAAATGTTTAAAACTGGTATCGAACACCCAATGCTATGTCAAAATCGACATCATCATTATAGTCTCCAAACCCAATTTCGGGTCTAAAGTCTAAAGATAGCAGTAACGGAATATCAAAATTATATTCAACGCCAATATCACCAGCTAAAAACACGTAGGTTTCAGAGTCGTCAAACCTATCGTCTGGGAAAAAATCTTCATCATATTCAACATTTGCAATTCCCGCTCCTGGACCGGCGTACCAATTAAAACCACCATCAATGTTCCAAACCCATTGGTATAATCCTGATAACTTAAAAGCAGTAAAATCACCGTTACTTCTCCATCCTAATCCAACTTCTAAACGGTTGTTTTCACTCAGTGCACGTTGGTAGTTTATCTCGGGTCCGAACCCATCATTGCCGCCAAGACGTAAACCTATTGCGTTATCTGCAATTTCTTGTGCCTGGGCCGAAAATGAAAACGCTCCAATAGCTACTAAAATCAATACAAGTTTTTTCATAATTGTTGTTTTATGTTTGTTAATAGAACAAATGTAGTTTGATTATGTGCACGTATGTGTTAACGCGTTCCTAACTTTAAAAGTGTATTTGGCAAAGTTTTGTTAAATAAAAAGGTCTCGTTTTTTTACATTTACAGAAACCCTATGAAAAAAAAACTTGTCAATTTTAAAGCTGTTTTTGAAGGCGATTTTCACTACGATAACCTTCATAAGTCAATCTATGCAACCGATGCTTCGGTATATCGTAAGCTACCATTGGCAGTAGCTTTTCCTAAGACTGAAAAAGCCATTCAACAGCTAATTGAATTTGCACAAAAAAGCAATACATCCCTTGTTCCACGAACAGCGGGAACCTCATTGGCTGGACAGTGTGTTGGTGACGGGATTGTAGTAGATGTTTCTAAATATTTTACTAATATTCTTTCCGTTGACACTCAAACCAAGACAGTAACTGTGCAACCAGGCGTTATCCGTGATGAACTAAATGCCTATTTGAAACAATACGGCCTGTTTTTTGGCCCCAATACATCTACCTCAAACAGGTGCATGATTGGCGGAATGGTGGGAAACAACAGTAGTGGGACAACCTCTATTCAGTATGGGGTTACACGTGACAAGGTGCTACAATTAAAAACGATTCTGTCAAATGGTGAAACTTCAGTTTTTAATTCAATCTCTAAAGAGATATTTTTTCAGAAAATCAAAGAAGAAACTTTTGAAGGAAACATCTATAAAACGATTTATTCTGAATTAGCCTCAGAAGAAACCCGTGAAGAAATAAAACGTCAATTTCCAAAACCCGAAATTCATCGTCGAAACACGGGTTATGCAGTTGATACATTAATAAATACGGAAGTATTTGATGAAACTTCTTCGGAAGAAATAAATCTCTGTAAATTACTCTGTGGAAGTGAAGGAACCCTCGCTTTTACTACCGAAATCACCCTTCAGCTGGACGATTTACCACCACAATATACTGCAATGGTGGTTTCGCAGTACAAAAGTCTTGAGAATTGCTTGAATGATGTTTCCGTAGCGATGCAACATGATTTACATACCTGCGAAATGATGGACGATGTCATTTTAAATTGCACCAAGCAAAGCAAAAAATACGAACCCTATCGCTTTTTTGTAGAAGGTGAGCCTAAAGCCTTATTGCTACTTGAGCTAAGAGCAGAAACACTTGAAAGTCTTGAACAACAAACTGAAGCATTATTTCAATCCCTTTCAAAATCAGAGCTGAGTTATACCAAACCTGTTTTAAAAGGTGATGAAATCGATATGGCATTAGAGCTTCGAAAAGCTGGACTTGGCTTGTTAGGAAATATGGTAGGCGATAAAAAGGCCGTGGCCTGTATTGAAGATACCGCAGTGGCTTTAGAAGATTTACCCAACTACATAGCTGAGTTTACTGCTTTGATGCAGAAATACAATCAAAAAGCGGTGTATTATGCCCACGCTGGGGCGGGAGAGTTGCATTTACGGCCTATTTTAAATTTGAAGGATGGGGTAGGAGTCGCCTATTTTAGAAAGATTACAACCGATGTTGCAAAACTTACCAAGAAATATAAAGGATCCTTCTCAGGGGAACACGGCGACGGAATCGTACGAGCCGAGTTTTTAGAAATGTTAATAGGAGAGCAAAATTTTTCTCTTCTGAAGAACATAAAACAAACGTTCGACCCGAATAATATTTTTAATCCAGGGAAAATAACCGATGCTTGGAAGATGGATGAATCGCTTCGGTATGGACTAAATCGAGAAGAGCCAGAAGTTGAAACGATTTTAGATTTTTCAGATAGTGAAGGCATTCTTCGTTTAGCTGAAAAGTGCAACGGAAGTGGGGACTGCCGTAAAACAGCCGAAACCACTGGAGCGATGTGCCCCAGTTACCATGCGACCAAAAACGAAAAAGATACAACCCGAGCCCGAGCTAATATGTTACGGGAAGTTTTAACCAACAATACTGCGTCAAACAAGTTTAACAGTAAAGACCTTAAAGAAGTTTTCGACCTGTGTATCAGTTGCAAAGCTTGCGGAAATGAATGTCCCAGCAATGTGGATATGGCTACAGCAAAAGCTGAGTTTTTATATCAATATAATAAAGCGAAAGGTGTTTCACTATCCAATAAATTGTTTGCAAAAAGTAGCCGATTGAATAAATTGGGAGCACGATTTCCGAAGCTAACAAATACTATTTATAAAAACGGATTTACTTCAAGTATTATTAAAAAAGTAAGTGGTGTGGCTTCAGAAAGAAACTTACCATTAATTTCAAGTAAAAGTTTTAGTAAAATACTTCAATCAAAAGTAAATCAATTAAATACAACAAATAAAGAAGTTATTTTATTTGTTGATGAATTCAGTAATTATCTTGATGCCGAGATAGCTGAAGATGCGTATGATTTGCTAACTGGATTAGGATATAAAGTGATGGTTATAGATCATTTAGACAGCGCAAGGGCTTTGATAAGCAAAGGTTTTTTAAAAGAGGCAAAAGTTGAAGTGAATAAAAGTATTGATTATTTAAAAAACCTTGTTTCGGAAGAAATTCCAATGCTCGGTATTGAACCTTCGGCTATTTTAGGTTTTCGGGATGAATATCTTCGTTTGGCTGATGATTTGGATTCAGCAAAAGAAATTTCAAAATATAGTTTTTTAATTGAAGAGTTCTTGGCTTCTGAAATTAAACTAGGGAATATAACTTCAGATGAATTTACTGCCGAAGCCAAAACTATTAAAATCCATAATCATTGTCATCAAAAAGCATTGAGTAATCAAAAAATCACGTTCGATTTACTGAATTTGCCTAAAAACTATAAGCCAACAATTATTACGTCGGGCTGTTGCGGCATGGCAGGAAGTTTTGGGTATGAAAAAGAACATTATGAAGTAAGTATGCAAATTGGTGAGTTAAAGCTATTTCCTTCAGTTAGAAAAGCTTCAAAAGACACCATTATTGCTGCTAATGGCACAAGCTGCAGACATCAAATAAAAGATGGGACAGGCGTGCAAGCCTTACATCCGGTTTCTATATTAAAGCAAGCGCTTATTCATAAATAAAAGCTGATAGAAACTCAGGGTATGCTTCTGCATCATCATCTGTTATTTCATCTAAAACCGGTTTTAAAAAAGGGTTCTTTTCACCGTGGGTGTATAACATCCAGCGTTCGTTATTGTACTCTAAAGCGGTTAAATTTTCAATCCAATCACCGCTATTTAGATAGGTGCAACTACCTTTGCTGTTTGTCACTTTTTTTATGACCGGTTGGTGTATATGCCCGCAGGCAACAAAATCGTATCCCTCGTCAATGGCAAGATCGGTCGCAGTGGTTTCAAAATCACTTATAAACTTAATGGCACCTTTTACACTGTTTTTTATTTTTTTGGAAAGCGAATATTTTTCTTTACCAAATTTTGCCAAACAGTTGTTTATTAAACGATTAAACAAAATAAGCAAATCATATCCCCAGCCACCCAGTTTAGCAATCCACTTGGTGTGTTGTATGGAAGCATCAAACACATCACCGTGAAAAAACCAAGCCTTTTTTCCGTCGATATTTAAAATAAGCTTATCCAATATTTGAATATTCCCCATTTTCGTATCACTAAAACGGCGTAGCTTTTCATCATGATTTCCAGTTAAATAATACACTTTGGTCCCTTTTGCAGCCAGAGCGATTATTTTTTTAATAACCTGTAAATGGGCTTTCGGGAAATAACGTTTTCGGAACTGCCAAATATCAATAATATCCCCGTTTAGGATTAATTTTTTCGGCTTTACGGAATTCAAATATTGTAATACTTCTTTGGCATGGCAACCATAGGTACCCAAATGAATGTCTGATAATACTACGATTTCTATTTTTCTTTTCAAGACGTCAATTTGGGATACAAAGATTTTCATATTTATCAATATTTTCTTTAAGTCAATGTTACCAATAGATAGTCAAATGGTTATGTTATAAACTTTTTATTTCTGAAATATTAAGAAGCACGTTTATTTTTAAGTTTCAGTTGTAAGATTTACATTTGTTGAAAACAGAATATGGCAGGCAATTCCTTCGGAACCATTTTTAAACTTACCACTTTTGGTGAATCGCATGGCGAAGCCATAGGCGGAATTATTGATGGATGCCCAGCAGGGTTATCAATAGATTTAGATGCTATTGAAACAGAAATGCAACGTCGAAAACCAGGTCAATCTTCTATTGTTACACAACGAAAAGAACCCGATACTGTTAAATTTCTGAGCGGAATTTTTGAAGGGAAAACCACGGGAGCACCTATTGGTTTTGTTATTGAAAACACCAATCAAAAATCGAAAGATTATTCGCATATAAAAGATACCTACCGTCCTTCACATGCAGATTACACCTATGATAAAAAGTATGGAAATCGTGATTATAGAGGGGGAGGGCGCTCTTCAGCTCGCGAAACCGCTTGCAGAGTTGCTGCTGGCGCCATAGCCAAGCAGTTATTAAAAAACATAAAAATAACGGCCTATGTGTCTGCTGTTGGCGAATTATCCCTTCAGAAAAAATATTCAGAAGTAGATTTTAATGAAATAGAAAAAAATCCTGTTCGCTGTGCGGATGCGGATATGGCTTCAAAAATGGAAGCATATATAAAAGACATCAGAAAACAAGGCGACACCGTTGGAGGGCAAATAACCTGTGTTATTGAAAATGCCCCGATTGGTCTAGGCGAGCCTGTTTTTGATAAACTCCACGCTCAATTGGGGAAGGCGATGCTTTCCATAAACGCCGTAAAAGGCTTTGAGTACGGAAGCGGTTTTGGAGGCACTAAAATGCAAGGAAGTTTGCACAACGATTTGTTTAATGAAGATGGAACCACGAAAACCAATTATAGTGGCGGTGTACAAGGTGGTATTAGCAACGGTGAGCCTATTTATTTCAATGTAGCTTTTAAACCAGTTGCCACCATTATGCAGAAACAACAAACCATTAACAGTGAAGGAAAACAGGTTAGCATGCAGGGAAAAGGGCGTCACGACCCTTGTGTAGTACCTCGTGCAGTGCCAATTGTAGAAGCTATGGCAGCATTGGTATTAGCCGATTTCTGGCTTTTAAATAAGGTTTCAAAACTCTAAAAGATTATCAGTATATTACAAAATATCAAAAATAAAAGATCAATAGCATTACATATATGAAAAAACTGGCATTACACTGGCAAATTTTATTAGGAATGGCATTGGGGGTAGTTTTTGCCCTCATACTTAGCAATTTTGGTTGGGGACCTAACTTTATTGAAGATTGGATAAAGCCTTTCGGAACCATTTTTATTAATGCCTTAAAATTAATTGCCGTACCATTAATCTTAGCTTCTTTAATTAAGGGGGTTTCCGATTTAAAAGATATTTCCAGTTTGTCACAAATGGGCTTACGTACCATTGTAACGTATATTATCACTACTGTAATTGCCGTATCTATAGGATTGGGAGTTGTTAATTTGGTAAAACCAGGAAGTACAATTACAGAAGATACTCGTTCTGAATTAGTGGAAGCCTACGGAGGCGAAGCTGAAATGAAACGACAAGATGCACAACGTCAAAAAGATGCAGGGCCGTTACAAGCTTTGGAAGATTTAGTGCCCGACAATATTATTGGAGCAGCCGGAAATAACAGAAACATGCTTCAAGTAATATTTTTCGCTATTTTCTTCGGAATTGGTTTAATATTGATTCCTGAAAAAACAGCACAACCTGTAAAAGACTTCTTCGATGGTTTTAATGAAGTCATTCTTAAAATGATTGACCTTATCATGCTCACCGCCCCGTATGGTGTATTTGCTTTATTGGCAGCTTTAGTGGTCGAAGCGCCAAGCGCCGACCTTTTTGCTGCATTAGGGATGTATGCACTTTGTGTTGTAGGTGGATTGGCCTTAATGATAGGTGTTTATATTTTATTGGTATGGATATTTACAAGACATACGCCAAAAAGTTTCCTAAACGGAATTGGTCCTGCCCAATTATTGGCATTTTCTACAAGTTCAAGTGCTGCAACCCTACCGGTTACAATGGAGCGAGTAGAAGAACATTTAGGAGTAAAGCGTGAAGTAACAAGTTTTGTGTTGCCAATTGGCGCGACTATTAATATGGATGGAACCAGTTTATACCAAGCTGTAGCAGCTGTATTTATTGCACAGGCATTCGGAATGGATCTCTCTTTTGGCACCCAATTGGGGATTATCGCAACAGCAACATTGGCATCTATAGGCTCTGCTGCTGTTCCAGGGGCAGGAATGGTAATGCTCGTTATTGTTTTGGCTCAAGCGGGTATTCCTGAAGCTGGACTAGCCTTAATTTTTGCCATTGACAGGCCTTTAGATATGTGCCGAACCACGGTTAACGTAACCGGTGATGCTGCCGTTTCTATGATGGTAGCTAAATCGCAAGGGAAATTGGGTGTGCCAATGGTTAAAGATTGGGACGATAACTACAAAAAATAGTCAAAAGTATAATTTTAATAGTAAGCATTGATTTTTAAAATTTGCATATAAAAATACTTTTATGTAGTTTTAAAGTTCCTTCCCGATTATATCTAGTGACCCAAACTACATTTTAACTGAGTACATGCTATGATTAATTCTAAAAATCATAGATATGAAAAAATTTATTGTAGGAATCGTTTGCGTTTTATTTATTTATGTTGCATCTGCCCAAGTCGGTATTGGCACCGTAAACCCATCACCAGCTTCAATGCTTGAGGTGAGCGGCAAAACAAATGGGGGAGCCCCATATAGAGGGTTTATGCCTGCAAGAGTTGACACACAGCCTGATAAAAACCAAATTAATGCTACATCTACAGACGTAGGTCTCTTAATTTTTGTTACTGGTACTGGTACTTTAGAAATATGGAATGGTATAAGCTGGGAAAACATTTATACTTTGAATACTAATATAACCACTTTAGCGGCACAAGATTTTGACGGTAACCTTTCCTGGAATTATACTTTAAATCCCGTAGCTTACAACTCGGGTGATGATATTTGGGATGTTGTAAATTCACTTGGAAGTGGCACTTCAGCTATTGATTTGGTTTCAGGAAATTTTCTTGGTTGTAGGGATTTAGATAATCCAAATGGAGGAGGAAACTTTTTTCACGAGATTATTTTTGAAAATGTTGACGTATCTTCCCTAACTAATCCGAGGATTGCTTTTGATTATGATGTTTATCAATTTGATAGTACTGATGATGTAACCTATGAAGTTTTTTATGATGATATTCCTCAAGGAGTGGTAGATTTGGTAATAGGAACAAACGGAGGAGGCACAACTTTGCAAGGAACAGAAATAATTAATATCCCGCCTTCTGCTACAAATGTTAGAATAACAGTTTCAATTACACAAAATGGTGATGATGATTTTGCAGGGTTTGATAACTTTAGGGTATATGGACAATAATGACAATTGATTTTTGAACCTTTCCCAAAAAACGCTTTCAGGTTATTTCATAATTAGTATATTTAAAATACTAATTTAAATCAACCCTCATGAACGTTTGCTTTATTATGTATCCTTGGGATGAAATCGATCCTGAAAACGACTCAACTTTAGCTTTAATAAAAGAATTTGCAAAGCGGGGACACGGAATAGTAACGACCACGCCTGCCAATCTAACAATTAGAGATAGTGTTGCTTTTGCATTTTCCAGATGTTTAAAGCGGAAAGAAAAATTACCCAAAGGGTTAAAAGCATTCCATTCAAAAGCCGAATTTTATGATGAAATGCTGCCTATGGCGGGCTTCGATGTAATAATCCTCCGTAGCAACCCGCCGTTAGACATGATTATGCTTAATTTTTTAGATTCGGTTAAGGACGATGTTTTTATTATGAACGATCTTGACGGTATCCGCCGTGCGAACAATAAATTGTACACGGCTGTTTTTGAGGATGAAAACAACGAAATGATTCCGCGAACTCATGTGACAAAAAACAAACAGTATTTAAAGAAAATAATTAAAGAAGGCCCCGATCGCATGATATTAAAACCCTTAAATGGTTTTGGAGGCTCTGGCGTAATCTTAATTGAAAAAAGCGCGATGAAGAGTATCAACTCTTTATTGGATTTTTACATTGATAATAAAGATGGTACTACCAACTATGTGATATTACAAGATTACATTGAAGGTGCTGATGAAGGAGATGTGCGTATTTTATTGTTAAACGGGCAACCAATTGGTGCTATGCGTCGTGTGCCTGGTGACGAAGATCATCGCAGCAATGTAAGTGCTGGAGGGAGTGTTAAAAAACACACATTGTCTAAGCAAGAAAAGGAACTATGCCGTCGCATTGGGCCTAAATTAGTAAAAGATGGATTGTACTTTGTAGGGATCGATGTCATTGGCGGTAAATTGGTAGAGGTAAATGTAATGTCCCCGGGTGGAATCACTTATATGAACAAAGTATACAAAAGTAAAATACAGGAAAAAATAATTGATTTTGTTGAAGACAAAGTACTTGAACGCGTCAATGCTTTTGAGCGCCGCCAAAAACTTCGTAAACACGTAAGTGATGCCTAATGAAAAGATTAGCAGTTTCAGAAATTATTAAAAAAATCGAGGCGGAAGAAGTGTTTGAGGCTGTAGCTGAAGATTACTCATTCACCTTAAAAATTGAAAAGTACGTGCCTTACGCTTGTGGCGCTGTACACGATGGGCATCAATTTCGAAAGGAGTTGTGGGCAAACTGCATTCATACTGAATATGAACGCTGGTTTGAAGAAGATCCCTGCACTAAGGAGTTTATAAAAACGCACCCAATTGTGCTAGCTGGTTGCGATAGTCGATTTGAATATGACTTAAACCGCGATCCAGACAATGCAATATTCGATTTAGCTTGGGGAAAACAATTGTGGAAAGAACCATTGAGCCCTTCAGAAAAAAAACAAAGCCTTGATAAACATACCGCGTTTTATTCGGTGGTACATGCTTTGATTTCAAAGTTAGAGGAAAAATTTGGCACCATTGTGGTGTACGATATGCACAGTTATAATTGGCGTCGTTGGGATAGGGAAGTGCCGGTTATAAACTTAGGAACATCCAATATTGATAATGACCGTTTTGGCGATTTGGTTGAAAGTTGGCGAAAATCCTTATCACAACTGCAACTTCCTCATGATATAGAAGCTACTTCAAAAATTAACGATACCTTCTTCGGAAATGGTTATTTTTTAAAATATATCACCCAAAACTTTAAAAATACCTTAGTTTTGGCGACTGAATTCAAGAAAATTTATTGTGACGAATTGCGAGAATTGATTTACCCTGAAGTGGTTTCAGCCATTGAGCAGCAACTTCAGCAGAAAGTTAAAGAACACGCTACATTGTTTTACAATACGTTCAACAAATAATATGACAGATACGCAGGCTATTATCGATACTTATCCCAACTTATTTAGGATTGATTATAATTTGAATAAACTGGTTCAAAAAATAGAAGTTTTAAACTTTGTGAACCCTATTAACATTGAACAGGAAAAACGAAATTTCTTTGCTTCGAAATATAATGTAAACCCAAATTTTAAATATCGAAAGCTCGATTTTAATGCCCATAAATTGCAACAAGAACTTTTTTCGCAGGATATCGATAGCATTAAAGATGAAGAAACCCGGGCTTTTTATCGAGAAGTGATTTATGATTATTCAGGCTTGGTACAATGTGTGGAAACCGTTGGACAAAAAGAGAAGTTCTATTTCAATTCGCTTAAATCATTTGGAACTCCAACCCAAAACAGTGTTGAAAATGCCCGGTTTATCCTTCATTTTGAAGATGAAGCTTACGATACCGAAATGATACCAGCCTTTAACGCCGAAGAGGCAGCCGATTATTTTGAAACGTTTACCAAACGGTACGATTTTCAGTTCAACATTAAACTTTCCACTAAAATTTCGGCCGCGGCAATGGTGCTGAACAACAAGCAAACGCTGGTACTTAAAAAGAACCATAAGTTTAGTGCTAACCAATTGAAAGTTTTGGCCAATCACGAAATAGGTGTACATTTGGTAACTACTTTTAATAGTTTAAATCAACCGCTTAAAATTTTTCATAATGGCTTTCCTAAAAATGTAGAGACACAAGAAGGACTCGCTGTTTTTAGCGAATATATGAGTGGCTGTTTAACCCTATACCGATTAAAAGAATTAAGCTACCGCGTGTTAGCAACCGATAGCTTACGAAAAGGTTTCAACTTTTGTGATACGTTCGATTTGTTACACAATCAATATAAACTCAAGAGGGAAGAAGCATACAATATAACCCTGCGTGCCCATCGAGGCGGTGGGTTTACAAAAGATCACTTATACCTTACGGGGTTAAAAAAAGTGTATAACCTAAACCAAAAAGGAGTTTCTTTAGATAATCTTTTAGCTGGTAAAGTAACTTTAGAGAATGAATCTATAATTCAAAACTGGAAACAGGAAGGTTTGGCAAAAGAAAATCGCTACAAAAACTTTGCCTTTGATTCTAACGAAAATGCCAACTCTAAACTGGATTTTATTCTTCAGAATTTGAAATAAGAGCAGCTGTTAAATCAATCCAGATTTATCTGTTTATCTTTTGGATACTTCACAGTATAAGAAAATTCCTTTTCAGCTTTTTCATTGGCAGATAGCGTTACGTTCCATTTTAAAATGCCCGTTTCTTTATCATATCTTGCGGTTCCTGTATTTATATCATCCAATTTTATTTTCTCATTCTGCGAAATGGGAATACGGTCTTCTATAAATAAATTAACTGTAGTGTTTTTGTTGTTTTTAATTTCGATTTTATAGTCTCTATCAATAATACGGTTATTCCCTAAAAAGGATTTGCTCTTGTAGTTTTTCAGTTTTTCTCGGGTAACCACAACATTGGGGTCTGTTCCCAACGAAAGGTTTAGGCTGTCAGATGCTACTTGAGGGTTTATTATGGATTTTCCGGCGTAATTGCCTTCAAAATAAACATTTGCTTCGCCAGGTAAAAAATCATGCTGTTCGTAGTTCTTAATAGTGGCGGTTAAAAAAACATTTTCATTTAACTCGGGCGCGGTGTAATGTTGATATGTGGCAGGTAAGTTAATATTCTCAATTTCGATACTAGTAACTTCGGCGTTAGATGGAATAGAGTATGCTTTTTTGATTTTAAATTGGGTATTCGTAACTCCAACTTCTTTTGTAAAACTTGGGGCTGGTTCTTTCATCGTTTGAACTGCTGCATCAAGGTTTTTGGATCTTTTCCCGCTAGCATAACCAGTAACAACGACTTCTTCAAGTGCACTGCCTTGTTGTAACTGTACGTTCATAATACTAGCATATATAGGTTGATTAAGACTTTCAAACCCAACATAACTATATGTCAACTCTTCACCATTTTTTATATCCAAAGTATAATTTCCATCAAAATTGGTCTGTGTTCCGTGCGATGTACCTTTTATAATAACGTTTACGCCTGGAAGGGGCAATCCGGTTTCATCTATTACTGTCCCGCTCACCTGCTTTACGGTTGGGTTGTACTTGTAATTGGTTCGGCGTATGGGAGCGCGGTTTGTATAATACCTATTTACAAAATTTAAGTATTTGGTTGAAATCTCTGGTTTCAAATTATTGGTATTTGGGTCGCCAGTGGACAGAACAACTGCCACATTTTCCCAATCCGTTCCACTTTGCTGATACACATTTGCTTTATACGAGATTTCAATTGGGGTGTTCGTGTTTTTAGCCTTTATGTCGTATATTGGGAACCAACCGGCACTGTTTATATTGTATTTAATCACCAAAGAAAGTTTCGTTGCTTGTCTTGCATCAAGTTTGGCGGTTATTTTGCCCCTTCTTTTCTTTCTTTCATCTTCTAGTTTATAAAGTTCATTGGAATAGTCTTGGACGTTTTTGTTCAACTCGATCAAGGCAAGGTTTTGAGTGTAAACGGCATTTTTAATTTCGGTCACCCTTGTTCTATAGTAAGTGGACATTTCCTTTACTTTTACTAATGAAAGATCGGTGGCATCACTGTTTATGCGTTGATTCTTGTCCAACAGTTCCATTTCTTTTTGATACCCTGCTATGGTGTTCTGTATTTCGTTTTTCTGTTTTTGAAGTTCATTTAATTTTGTTTCTAAGAGCGTATACTCTTTTGATAGTGTCCCTTTTTCAAGATAATCAACAGTGTAATTCAAGGATAATATAGAGGCGTTGTCCAATCCTGAAATCTGTATGCTATTTTCGTTTATATCGGGCGATAAATCATTAAAAACAAACGTGTTTTCCCCTGAAAGGAGATTTATAGGTGCAGTTCTTTCAATCGAAGCGCCATTGAGGTAGACAGTAACTTTTTTTATTGTTGAAGGTTTTGAATCGGTTTCTGAAGCAAAAACTAATAATGGAATTAAAAAAAATAGAAAGAAAGTATTTTTCATGAAGTATGATTTATACTCACAAATCTACTATAAAATTTTAAATGAAATATTAAAATAAAAAAGCGGACAGTTTCCTGCCCGCTCACCTAATTACATAGTAACTAAACTATGAGAAAAATTTATTGTTTAATAATTTTATAGGTTCCTACTTGCCCATTAACAACTACTTTTAAAATATACGTACCTGCTGATAAGCTTGATACAGAAATCTCAGATTTTGAATTTCCTATATTCTCATCAATCACTTTTTGTCCTAACAAGTTATAAACTGTTGCACGCTCAATTGTTTCAGTAGCGTTTAAGTTTAAAAGGTTTGATGTTGGGTTAGGGTAATAGCTAAAACCTTCAAGTGTATTTTCATTGGTTCCCAATAAAGTTCCATCAATCTCTATATCGGTCGTACCGCCTGTATTGACTACAAAAACGTAGTATGCTTGTCCGGCAGTTGTTGTGATAGTTGAAGAGCTTCCTGGAAGACATTGGTTTGTTCCTTGGTTTACCAGAGTAAGATCACTTTCAGAAGCATTTTCATTTGGTGCTTCAAAGAAAGTTACCACGCTTGTTCCTGCTGGATCTACAATGCTAGCTGTAGCTTCTCCATCACCACTTGAAACAAAATTGTACCATACACCGTTAGCGCCATCTATATTACAGCCGGTTGGATTACCACTTTCGGTCGTTGCCGCTGGCATGGCTACTGCTGGATCGGTATAAGGGAAACCTATTTCATCAACATCAATAGAATTAGCAATCATATCGTTTGCTGGTGGCACTGGAACACAGTCAACAGTTAAGTTGAAGTTACCTGTAGCCGTTCCAAAACCGTGCACCAAAATATAATATGTTGTGTTTCCATCTCCTTGAAAAGTAGCTTCAGATTGAAGGCCACAAGAATCATCGTTGTCAGTTTCACAAACTAAAGCACCACATTCTCCTGTGTAAACAGTCACTTTAGTATCGTAATCTGAATCACAAAGTGAAACGGTATAATCTGTTACTAAACCACTATCATCAGTAAATGAATACCAAAGTCCTGGTGCTGTAATATCGGTAGCACACACTGGTGCGTCTGTATCTAATGTAGCATCTGCAGTAGAACCTGATAGTGTTTCACCACAAGTGATTGGTAGCGCTCCGCTACAAATGTCGTTTTCTGGTAATTCTTCACAAGAAACTTCTAAGTTGAAGTTTCCGGCTTCAGATTCAAATCCTTCTACCATAATATAGTAGGTTGAAGTACCGTCTGATATAAATGAAACTTCAGATTGCTCTCCACAAGAATCATCGTTCAAAGCAATTTCATTTGTTAGTGTACAGTCTTCATAAACACGAAGAACTGAGTTGAAATCTGTATTGTTACAAAGTGAAATGGTTACTTCCTCTAAAGTTCCGTTTCCTGTATAACTATAAAATTCATCTGGAGCAGCGTTTCCGCCAGAATCGGAATCGGAAACTGTTTCACCATTTATTATATCGCCACAAGTAACAGCTACTGCATTTTCACAACTGTCATTGCCTATGTTGATAGTTGAATACCTTGAAACATAAATATCTCTATTGCCATTACTGGTTTGCGTGTCTTCTCCTGCAAAAGGATCAAAATCAACAGATTGTTGAAAAACACCAATTGCAATTATTTGATTATTTGCATTAAAGATAACTTGTTGGCTGGCGTCTACAGCGGTACCACCAATAGTCCAGTGGTTTCTATATACACCGTCCGTACCCATTTCTACTAAAAAGTTGTCGCTGTTTCCGTTTGAAGTTGTCATAGCGACTCCAGTACCATTGTCAAAGTCACTAGTACCGATAAAACTTCCCGAAACAAATAGGTTTCCAGTAGGACCTTCAGTAATATCATATACTAGCTCTAAATTTGTATTGCCTTCACCGCCAGTTACATATGAAAAATCATAATTACCATCAGTATCAAATTTTGAAAAGAATGCATCAAAATCACCATTTGAAGTTACATTGTTTTCTCCAGCTGTAGGGTCTAAATCAACTGTCCCTGAGAACATACCGTTAATATAGATTCCCGATTGCAACACTTTAATTTGTTCTACGATGTCTAAACCAGATCCACCAAATACTTGTCCCCAGATGTAATTACCATCGATATCTGTTTTTGTGATAAAAATATCATCACTGCCATTGGTTGTATAGTTGTCAACATCTGTTCCGGTATCAAGATCTACTTGATTTCTAAACCTACCAGTAAGCAAAATATCTTCATTAGCATCAAAATCGATGCTTTCAACTTCTACAATACCGCCGGCACCTTCATAGGTTTTTACCCAAACATAGTTTCCATCGGTATCAAGTTTTAATAAAAAACCATCGGGTGTTTGTGAATCTGCAGAGAACAAGGTTACATCATTATTAGGATCTGGATCAAAATCTGCTAAAAGAAAAGAACCAGCTACATAAACATCTCCATTACTGTCTACCTCAATGGTTTGTGCATCTTCGTTAATTGCACCAAAGCCAAAAGGGTTGCTCACTTGTTTAGCCCAAACAAATTCTTGATTGCTATCTAACTTAATAACAAAAATATCCCTACTCAATCCAAAAGCTGGTTGTAATAATGGGAAAACATCTGGTCCTGGATCGGCATCAAATGGGCTATTAGGATTGGCTCCTTGAAAATATCCTGTAAGGTAGATATTATCGTCAGCATCAATAGCTACATCTATGACAGCATCATCAAAACCGCCGCCGAAACTAAGCACACCGGTTGGGTTGCCATCGCTGTCATGGATGGCCAAATAACCATCTGCGTTTCCGCCTGCCCAATTTACGGTATCAGGGCCTACAGTAATAGAACCTGAATATAATCCTGGAGTGTAAATGTTACCTTCACTATCTACTGCGGAATTGAATGCATTTTCTATAGAACTATCCCCGAAGGTAGTTGTTCCAAAATACTCTTGTGCGGTCGCTGCTAGTAAGCCACCAAATAACAGTATTTGTAATAAAAGCACTTTTTTAGTAATTGTTTTCATAATTAGTGTTTGTGATTAATATTTGATTTTCTATTTATTTAATATTGAACTCCAACCCGATGCCTCTTACACTTTCAATGGTAATGGAAGGGTCGTTTTTTAAATATTTTCTAATCCTGCTTATAAATACATCCATGCTTCTACCAGAAAAGAAATCTGTTTTCCCCCAAATGTGGGTTAATATATCATCACGGCGTATTAGCTGATTCCTATTGTTATATAAATAGTATAATAGCTTTGCTTCTTTAGTGGTTATTTTGTTACTTTCACCATTAATTTTCAGTTCTAAATTTTCAGTGTCGAAAGTGTAATTGCCAATATTTATTTGCTTTTCTTTTGGTTCGTCCCTTTGTAGGTTGTTTTGTTGTTCGGTACGTTTTATGATATTTTTTATCCTGAAAATTAACTCTTCTGCCTCAAATGGTTTTACTACATAGTCATCGGCACCTAACTTTAATCCTTTGACTTTATCTTCTTTTGTTTTTCGTGCTGTTAAAAACAAGAAAGGAATCTCAGGGTTTATCTCAATTATCTTTTTTGCTAATGTAAAACCATCCATAATGGCATCATCACGTCCAGTATACAGATATCGAATGTTTCTTTTTTAAACGCTTCAAAAGCTTCTTCACCATTCATAGTCCAGGTAACCTTAAACTTATTTAGGGTTAGGTACTGTTTTAACATGGTCCCAAAATCCTGATCGTCTTCTGCAAGTAGTACGTTTCTCATGATATAATTGGTATTTTAATGGTAAAGATTGAACCCTTATTAGTTTCACTTTCTACTGAAATTGTACCATCGTGCCCTTTGATTATCTGGCTGGTATAGTACAGGCCAAGCCCCAGTCCCTTATAGTTATGTGTGTTTTTTTCGCTAATACGATAAAATTTGTGAAAAATATATTTTTGATATTTTGTAGAAATACCAATTCCATTATCCTGTATGGTAAATTGGTGCGTGTTGTCGCCTTTATCAATTGTGTAGCCTACTTTTAATTTTGTACCACCATATTTAATGGCATTGTTTAGGATATTAATAATTGCAGTGCTTAAATAAAATTTATCGGCTATTATGGGTATTCCGGTGCTTTCAATATCCCGATCAATTGTAACGGATGGAGAAATTGTCAAGCAATAATCATCAAGTACTTCCTTTAAAAAAGTACAGGCATTAAATGCTTCGGTAGATAGCTGAATTTGTTGATAGCCTAAACTACTTTGCAATACTTGATCTATTAAATTTTGAAGTCGGGTATTTTGCCGGTCTATAATCTGTATAGCCTCAGTAGTCATTTCTTCATTTCCCTTGGCATGTTCACTGGTAAGTGTTTTTGTGGCCAACGACAGCGTAGAAAGGGGAGTTTTAAGTTCGTGGGTAATATTGTTGATGAAATCGGTTTTTATTTCAGCAACTCGTTTTTGTTTTAATAAATTCTGAATGGAATAATATAAAAGCCCCACCACAAATAGGAATAACAAACTTGAAAGTATTAAAAGACCAGAAAGTTCTCTAACTATTAAACTGTTCCAGTTTGAAATATTCATGAAAATACTAGATTTGAAGTCTAAATCGAAAACCTCAGAACCTTCATCATAAATAACTTCATGATCTTTTTGCCAGGTACTATTATTAATAAGTGTACCTTCCTCTTGTTGAAAATTTTCCCCAAGAAGAATAATGGTATCAGTACTTTTTTCAGGATATAATGCTTCTACATTTCCAAGAGAATCGGTAAGTGTGATTGAAGTTACAATTTTTTTGAATTGGACTCTATAATCTTCATCAAACTGATTTAACCCTTTATTGAAGACGTCGAGAAAACCCGGGTTAATTTCCGTAGATTTCTTCTCTAATAACTGAAGCAATTCTTGTTTTGAAATCTTCTTGTTCTTATAGGCTTCAAGATGGTTTAAAAAATCGGTTCTATACAACCAAGCAATTGAATCTACCTTTGGAGTGGTGTAAATTTTTGCAATAGCATTACGAGCATCGATGGTTATAGTCTTTTGTTTTAGCTCATAACTATTATATATTAAGTAACCCTGAATGCCAATTAAGGCAATCAATGTGAAAATTGAAAATAGAATTAACACCTTGGACTTTAGTTGCATAACGTAAATGTAGAAGATTAGACTACTAAATATAGTGATAAATACATCCGTTAACTTATCGTTAACTTAAGATATTGAGCCTAATTATAACTAAACGTTACAAAAACTTAGCTTGCAGTTCAGGTGTAGGAATCATACAGCTTTCCTTTTTGCCATACCATTTGTAGCGATTTTTCGCAATAAAGTTGTAAACTGAATCTCTTATAAATTTAGGTAGAATGATAAAAGAGTAGAGTAGTGGCCAACCGCCGGAAAGATATTTAGCTATATGAAGTGCCGCGGAAGATTTTTCGTAATATTTTTCACCATCAATTAATATAATGGAATCAGTTTTTGAAGTATCTATATTATACTTAGAAGTAAGCTGCTCGCCAATTTCACTTTGCAATGCTGCAAACCGGAATACGTCATTTTTATCTCGTTTTATGGCAAAAATCACAGAGCTGTTGCAAAGATTGCAAACCCCGTCGAAGAGGATTATTTTATGTTTTATTTCTGAATTCAATTAAATTCTTAGTTATTATGAAACTTTCTCCAGTTCTTCTAAGCTCACATCTGCAGTGAACATTCCATAATTTACAATTGCTTTTTTCTTCTCAATTGTGTCAATGGTTCCAATAGCTCGGCCATCAATCATCCGTACACGATCGCCAACTTTTAACGTCACTTTTGGTTTTGGTGGTGGTGCTTTTTTAGCTTCTTCCTTTTCTTTCTTTTTACGTTTCCGTATAGCAGCCACTTTTTGTTCCAGCTCTTGCTTTACTTCGTGTTTTTTTGCCTTTTCGGCTTTTTCAGCTTGTTTTTGCGACTTACTTACTTTTTTCGTTTTAGGTTTTGCTTTTTTGCGTTTACTGTTTTCTTTCAACACCAGTTTAAAAAGTTCGTCTAGTAACGGTTTTTTCTTTTTGTTATTGAAGAATTTTTCAGCTAATGAATCTACTCTTCTTCCTAAGGAAATCATTTTTTGGTTACTATCATATAACTCTTGATAGCTTTCCAGCTTTTCTTGAACGCGATTGTTTATTTCTTCAAGTTGTTTGCTTTCCTCTCTTGCTTTTTGCTCTTCAGTCTTTAAATTGGCTGAAGTTTGTCGCAACTTAGACCGTTCTTGCTGTAGTTTGGCGATTGTCTTATCAAAACGAACTTTTCCCCGTTCAATCTTCTTTTTCGCTTTGTTAATTAAGCTGTAGGGGATACCGTTTTTTTGTGCTACCTCAAATGTAAAAGAGCTTCCTGCTTCGCCTAAATGCAATTGGTATAAAGGCTCTAAACTTCGATTATCGAATTGCATATTGGCATTTATAGCGTGTGGTAATTCACTAGCTAATACTTTTAAATTGGCGTAGTGTGTTGTGATAATCCCGAAAGCCTCCCTTTCGTAAAAAACTTCTAAAAAGGTTTCAGCCAATGCGCCACCTAGTTCTGGGTCACTTCCCGTACCAAATTCATCAATTAAAAAGAGGGTATTTTTGTTACATTTCCGAAGAAATTGATTCATCTTTTTTAATCGATAACTGTAGGTGCTCAGATGATTATCTATAGATTGATTGTCACCAATATCAGTTAAAACACGATCGAAAAAACTAAATTCACTCAACGGATCTACCGGTACCAACAATCCACTTTGTAACATAACTTGCAGTAAACCAACTGTTTTTAATGTGATACTTTTTCCTCCGGCATTAGGACCACTTATTACAATAATTCGTTTTTCTGGCTCTAGCGAAATGGTCTGCGGAAAAGTTTTTTCGTTTCGCTTTTTATTGGCCACCCACAATAATGGATGAAAAGCGTCTTTTAAGAGAAGGAATTTGTTTTCGGTTAAGACCGGTAAAACTCCATTAATGGCTCGCGCATATTTTGCTTTCGCATACAAAACATCAATCTTTGATAAGTAGTTTTGGTATTGCTTCAGTAACTTTTTATACGGACGAACAAACTCGGTAAGTACTTTTAAAATCCGTTTTATTTCCTCTTGCTCTTCATAAATTAAGTTGCTTAGTTCGTTTGTAAATTCAAGCGTTTCCTGAGGTTCAATATAAACTATGCTACCCGTTCTAGAGTTTCCTAACACAGCGCCCCGTATTTTTTTTCGGTACATGGCTTTAACTGCCAGTACCCGACGGTTTTCAACTACGGTTTCCTTAATATCATCAAGATAATCAGCTTGCGAATAATTATTTAACGCTTTTGTGAAAGAAGAATTTATTTGCCCCTTTACTTGGTTTAAACGTCTTCGAATGGCCGCTAATTCTTCTGAAGCTTCATTTTTAACATCACCAAACCTGTCTATTTTTTTCTCTATTTCTTCTGAAATGAGACTGGTGTAGTTTACTTTGTCTGAAAACCGGTTTAGGTAGATATAAAACTCTTCAAACTTTCTAAAGAATTTCAATAAATCGAACGTGGTATCAGTAACCGAACGAATTCTTCTGAAACTTGAAATTTCCAATACACTGTTTTCAATATCTAAAAACTGAAGCGCTTTATTAATGGGTTCAAAATCGTGGTTGGGGATTGGGCTGTCACTTTCAAAAGAAGCTGTAAACTCTTTTACTCGATACAGCTCTGGTGTAATTTTATTCGTCTCTTTAAATGGCCTTATCTTTAAAACCCGCTCAGTGCCGGGTTCGGTAATACAATTATCTGCAATTTGTTGCAAAACGGATGGAAACTCCAAATCTTGCAATGTTTTTAAATCAATACGGACCATTCGCCTTTAATACTGTAATTTTATATTTTATAGATTACAAAAATACATATAATGGAAGTAATTATTGAAGAAAGTTGGAAGGACCAATTAGCTGAAGAATTTGAGAAACCATATTTTAAAAACCTGATTGATTTTGTAAAAGAAGAGTATGCTAAAAACACCTGTTTTCCTCCAGGAAGACAAATATTTTCAGCATTTGACCATACACCATTTAATGAAGTTAAAGTAGTGATCTTGGGTCAAGATCCTTATCACGGTTTGGGGCAAGCTAATGGTTTATGTTTTTCGGTTGCAGATGGTATAAAAAAACCACCTTCCTTAATCAATATTTTTGAAGAAATAAAAAGTGATATAGGAATACCCGTTCCGCCAAATGGAAATTTAGAACGATGGGCGGATCAAGGTGTTTTGTTGCTGAATGCAACATTAACAGTTAGGGCGCATGAAGCCGGCAGCCATCAAAAAAAAGGATGGGAACAATTTACCGATGCAATAATCACAAAACTTTCAGAAAATAGGGAAGGACTTGTATTTTTATTGTGGGGTGGTTATGCCAAGAAAAAAGGTGCAAAGATAGACGCCGATAAACACTTGGTTTTAACTAGCGGGCATCCTTCACCTTTAAGTGCAAATAGAGGATATTGGTTTGGCAATAAACATTTCAGTAAGGCAAATTCGTATTTAGAAAAACAAGGAAAAGAAAAAATTGAGTGGTAACCTATTATGGAATAGGCTATCCTCAATTTGGAAATTTACTTTAAACTTAAACTTTTAGACCGAGCTATCTTACTCGTCTTCTGGTGTTTCGGGCTCAGCAGCGTCGTTGCAGCTAAATTGTAACAACAAGAAATTTGTTACTAGTAAAGCCCCTAAAATGATTAAAAATGTGGTCATGTGTTCTTACTTTACAATAGTAAGATGGGCTAGGTTTAAAAAGGTTGCGTAAAAAATTACTATTTTTTTAAGAAGGCTTCCAAAGGATTTCTCCTGAAGCTATTTTTTTATCAATTAAATTTAATTCTATTAACTTTTCTTGCACGCTTTCTAGTTCTTCTTCTGTAAGATTTTTTTGACTCCATTCGGTTAATGACAACCATTGCTGAACATCTTCCAGTTTTTGATCGTACCGATTAGAAATCATTTTATCTATGGATGGAATGTCTTTAAACTCTTTTGTAGTTTGGTTGATGGTTTCCAATATAGAAGAAATAAGATCACCATCTTTTTCTAAAACTTCATTACGAACTGCGATTACAAAGCAGGGCCAGGGGGTAGGACATTCTCCAACCAAACGAAATGGGCCATTATCTACATAAGGTTTTGTAGTAAATTTTTCCCACATAAAATAGTCGCCATTTCCTTCGGGAAGATTTTTTAAAGCACCTTCTAAGTCTTTAATAACTGTAAAGTCTAGATCGTCTTCATAATTCCAGCCTTGATTTTCGGCATTAACATACGCCATTAAGTGTGAACCGGAACCATAGCGGCTAATAGCTGCTTCAGTTCCTTTTAATTCTGAAACGTTCTCATAGTCTGAGTTTTCGGCAACGTGAATTCCCCAAACTAAAGGTGATTTTACAAACACTTGAACAATTTTCGCATCGTTGCCGTTTATAATGTCACGAACAATACCTTCGGTTAGAATAACCGCCATATCAATAGTACCGTCACGTAGGGCTTTACACATTTCGCCGGTTCCGCCGTAGTAATCTTTCCAACGGAGATTAATATCTTCATCATGGTATTTTTTGTCACGGAGTGTTAAATACCAAGGTAAGTTAAAGTGTTCCGGTACACCTCCTATGAGAAGCTTTTTCATCTCGTAATTATTTCTAAAGTCCTTAAAATTAAATTCTCCACAGTTTTTTGTGGTGTTTGGCTAAACTCGCCATTAGCCCTATTGGCCAAAATAGCGTTTAATGATATGGCTTTATGGTTCAATAATCTTGCCATACCGTAGATTCCAGATGTTTCCATCTCAAGATTAGTAATTCTTTTTTTATTAATTGAGAAAGAAGCAATTTTGTTATTCAAGTTTTCATCCTGCGTAGAAAGTCGTAATACCCTTCCTTGCGGACCATAAAAACCAACATTTGTAGCTGTTATTCCTTTAATAAAATTTTCTTCGGAAAAAAGATTTAAAAGTGACTCGTCTGCATTCACTACATAGGGTGCTGATTTTTTGGTAGACCAATTGGTGTGTTTTGTAAATGCTTCGGAAAAAGATTCATCTAAAAAAGAAGTATTTCCATAAAAATGAAGCAGATTATCAAAGCCAATAGCTGTTTCAGAAATTAAAAAACTATCTAAAGGAATGTCTGCTTGAATAGCTCCAGAAGTACCTACACGAATAATTGTAAGTTGCGTGTGGTTTTCTTTTATGGTTCTTGTTTCAAAATCGATGTTGACCAAAGCGTCCAGTTCATTAAAAACAATATCGATATTATCGGTTCCAATCCCTGTTGAAATTACCGAAATCCGTTTACCTTTATATGTGCCTGTATGGGTTTTAAATTCTCTTTTGTGAACTTTAACTTCTATGGAATCGAAATGTTTAGAAATGCTTTCTACCCGATCTGGGTCACCAACAGTTATGATGGTTTGGGCGAGGTCTTCGGGTTTTAAGTTAAGATGATAAATACTGCCATTGGGATTTAAAATCAACTCAGATTCTGCTATTTTCATCCCCCCACACGTTTAACGTTGAATCCCTTATCTTCAAGAAATTCCATAATTTCTTTTCGGTAATCCCCTTGAATGATAATCTGTTCGTTTTTGAAACTACCACCCACACCCAACATTTTTTTCAGTTCTTTGGCAAGTTGCTTAAAGTCACTTTGGGCACCATTGTAGTTATCAATAATAGTGATGGGTTTACCACGACGTTTTTCATATTTACAATGTAAAGGATCGTCCTGAAGCCAAACATTAGATTTTTCTTCCTTTGGTTCTTCAGGTACTTCGTGATCTGGGAATAAATTTTTTAACTGATCTTGTAAATCCATGAACTACTCTTTAATCAATCCTATTTCAACTAAACGCTGGTGTAAAAACTCTCCCGCTGTAATATCGGGAAACGCTTTAGGGTGCTCATCATCGACACATTCTTCTAAACAGTTTAATTTCATATCACTACGCGGGTGCATAAAAAATGGAATACTATAACGAGGCGTGTCCCACTGTTCTTTTGGTGGATTCACAACCCGGTGAATTGTAGAGCGTAATTTATTATTGGTGAGTCGCTCTAACATATCCCCGACATTAATAACCAATTCATCTTCTTGAGGGATAGCATCGATCCATTCGCCATCTTTACGCAATACTTGCAGTCCACCGGAAGAAGCTCCCATTAATAAGGTGATTAAATTAATATCGCCGTGAGCTCCTGCACGTACAGCACCTTTTGGTTCTTCGGTAATAGGTGGGTAGTGAATTGGACGTAAAATACTGTTTCCGTTGGTCGCCCATTTATCAAAATAAGTTTCTTCAATACCAATGTATAATGCTAGGGCACGAAGCACGTATATTCCAGTTTTTTCAAGCATTCGGTAAGCTTCCATTCCGGTAGGGTTAAAGTCTGGAAGTTCTTTTACTTCAACATTATCAGGATATTCCTCTGGTAAATTTGCTTCTGCATCAGGTTCTTGGCCAAAATGCCAAAATTCTTTTAAATCACCTTCTTTTTTACCTTTTGCGTGTTCTTTTCCGAAGGAAACATAACCACGCTGGCCACCTAGCCCTTCTATTTCATATTTTTCTTTATCTTCAACAGGTAAAGCGAAAAAGGCTTTAATTTCTTTATAAAGGTTTTTAACCAAATCATCGCTTAAAAAGTGGTTTTTCAAGGATACAAAGCCTATTTCTTCGTAAGCGGTACCAATCTCATCTACAAACTTTTGCTTTTTTTTGGGGTCATCAGACAAGAAGTCTGCAAGATCCACGCTAGGTATATTATTCATAAGGTTTTATTTTCAAATTACAAATATACCAAATATAGAGGTCATTTCCGAAGTTAAAAAAGTGAATTAAACGCTTTGCCAAACAGCTATTTTTTCTACATTTGAAAGTACTAAAAACAAATTATGAGCTCTGAAACTGCATCTAAAATTCATTTTGATTACGACCGTAGCAATATTGATGACAACACCTTAATTTCATTATATAAAAGAATGCTGAAACCTCGATTAATAGAGGAAAAGATGCTCATTTTATTGCGGCAAGGTAAAATTTCAAAATGGTTTAGCGGTATTGGACAAGAAGCCATATCGGTTGGGATCACTTCAGTTTTGGACAAAGATGAATATATTTTGCCAATGCACCGAAACTTAGGTGTTTTCACAACGAGGGATATTCCATTAAATCGGTTGTTTTCACAATGGCAAGGAAAAGCCAACGGATTTACAAAAGGGCGTGACCGTAGTTTTCATTTTGGTACACAAGAGTTTAAAATAGTTGGGATGATTTCACATCTAGGCCCACAATTTGGCGTAGCCGATGGTATTGCCTTAGGAAACAAACTAAAAAAGAACAAACAAGTTTGTGCTGTATTTACTGGCGAAGGCGGGACTAGCGAAGGTGATATACACGAAGCGTTGAATGTAGCTTCAGTATGGCAATTACCTGTTCTTTTTTGCATTGAAAATAATGGATACGGACTTTCAACCCCTACCAATGAACAATATAATTGTGAAAATTTAGCCGATCGTGGAAAAGGCTACGGAATGGAGGCACATATTATTGAAGGAAATAACATTCTAGAAGTGTATTCTAAAGTGAAATCACTGGTAGAAGATATGAGGGAAAACCCACGTCCTGTGTTATTAGAATTCAAAACTTTTAGAATGCGAGGCCATGAAGAGGCAAGTGGTACCAAATATGTACCTCAAGAATTAATGGATGAATGGGCAGCCAAAGACCCACTCGAAAACTATGCAGAATTTCTTCGGAATGAAAATTTACTTTCTGAGGAAGATAACGTTGCATTTAAAAAGGAAATCCTTACTGAAATAGATGAAGGTTTAAACCTCGCATTTTCTGAAGACGTCATTATTGCAAATGAAACTTCAGAAATAAACGATTTGTTTGAAAATTTTGAATACGAAGAAGTTACACCTGATTCAGCAACCGAAGAAATTCGATTGGTCGATGCAATTTCTCAAGGGCTAAAACAATCTATGCAGCGTCACGATAACCTTGTAATTATGGGTCAAGATATCGCTGAATATGGCGGTGTGTTTAAAATAACCGATGGTTTTATAGAAGAATTTGGTAGAGACCGTGTGCGGAACACACCTATATGTGAATCGGCTATTATTTCTGCTAGTATGGGGCTTTCCATAAACGGATATAAATCTGTTATGGAAATGCAGTTTGGCGATTTCGCTACTTCGGGTTTTAACCCAATTGTAAACTATTTAGCGAAAAGTCATTACCGATGGAACCAAAAAGCAGATGTGGTAATCCGTATGCCTTGTGGAGCAGGAGTAGGGGCTGGTCCATTCCACAGCCAGACCAACGAAGCCTGGTTTACGCATACACCTGGTTTAAAAGTAGTATATCCAGCTTTTCCTTATGATGCAAAAGGATTACTGGCAACTTCCATTGAAGATCCCAATCCAGTGATGTTTTTTGAACACAAAGCTCTGTATAGAAGTGTCCGTCAAGAAGTACCAACCGATTATTACACTTTACCATTGGGAAAAGCATCCTTAATAAGGGAAGGAAATGACATTACCATTGTCACTTATGGTGCTGGTGTACATTGGGCTATAGAAACGTTAGATGAAATGTCAAGTATTTCAGCAGATTTAATTGATTTGCGAACCCTTTCACCGTTAGATACTGAAACTATTTATGCTTCCGTAAAGAAAACCAACAAAGTGATTATCCTTCAAGAAGATTCTATGTTTGGTGGGTTAGCTTCAGATATTTCAGCGTTAATTTCTGAAAATTGTTTTGAGTTTTTAGATGCGCCAATCAAGCGTGTAGCAAGTATGGAAACCCCTGTGCCATTCGCTGCAAACCTTGAACAACAGTACCTTCCTAAAGAACGCTTTAGGGAAGAATTGGCCTCTTTAGCAGCTTATTAAAATGTTAACATATGCTGTTAAACTTTTTGTAAACATTCTATTTCAAGAAAGATTCTTATGTACCTTAGTGATATACTAATCATTAAAACTTAAACATTATGGTACGTTGGATCGTTATTTTTCTAGTAATCGCAATTATTGCAGCAATCTTTGGTTTTGGTGGTATCGCAGAAGGTGCTACTGATATCGCAATGATCATTTTTTGGATATTTTTAGTACTACTTGTACTATCTTTACTTTCTAGATTATTTAGAAGATAAAATACTTTAATAACACTAACCTTAAAATAAAATTACCAAGTATGAAAAAAATAATCATATTAGCTCTAGTAGCTATGACCACTCTATCATGTGGTGTTTCCAAAACAGTTTCAGAATCACGTAAAATAATCAAAGGATATTGGGCCTTAGATAATATTACTTATAGTGAATCGGGAGAATTTAATGTATCCTTATTGGGGGACACTTCAAAAGAATGTTTTGAAGGCAGTACCTGGAGGTTTATTCCAAACAACAATACAGGAGTATATACTATAAATAACCCAGACTGTCCTACGGGAGATAGAAACTTTATTTTTACAATCCAAGAAATCGACCCGACTACGGGGCTTTACGACTTTTTGCTAAAACCAACCAATGCGAAAGGTAAATCTGACAACGACGTTGGTTTCCGCTTGCAATTGACGCAATTAAATGAATCAACAATGCGCTGGGAGCAAACCGTAAATTTGGAAGGATCTCCTTTTACAATAAATATGAACTTTACTAAAATCAATGAATAATGAGAAAAACGCTTAAAAAAATATCAATAATAAGCTTAACTGCTTTGTTTTTAACTGCATTTACAAATTGTGAGGCTGTTAAAAATGCCAATAACAAACAAAAGGGTGCTGTGATAGGTGCCACTGGAGGAGCGGTATTAGGAGCTATTTTAGGTAACAATATTGGTAAAGGTGGTAACGGAGAACTTGGAGCTGTAATTGGCGGAGTAGCTGGAGGAGCTGCAGGGGTTATCATTGGTAATAAAATGGATAAACAAGCCCAGAAAATTGAAACCGAAATTCCAGGTGCACAAGTAGAACGTGTTGACGATGGTATAGTTGTTACTTTCGATGAAAACAGTGGTGTGTATTTTGATACTAATAAATATAACATCAATTCTGCATCACAAGCAACTTTAGATAAATTGGCGAATGTACTACGTGAATACCCTGATACCGATGTATTGGTAGTAGGACACACAGACAGTACAGGTTCAGCAGAATATAACATGACGCTTTCTAAGCAACGTGCACAAGCTGTTACCAATTACTTTACACAAACAAAAGGATTGAGCAATGGTCGCTTTACTACTAATTGGTTTGGAGAACAAAGTCCAATTGCCGACAATAGTACCGAAGCTGGTCGCGCACAAAACCGTCGTGTAAATGTTGCTATCGTTCCAAACGAAAAAATGGTGAACGAAGCAGAACAAGAAGCACAACAAGGAGGAAACTAAAAACCTTCAACACTAATACACAACCAATCCTGCTTTACTATTTAAAGCAGGATTTTTTTATGTGGAAAAATCCCGGTTACTTTACGTAATGGCAATTGTAAAAACATTTGATGTGATTATTATTGGAGGTGGTTTAGCCGGATTAACCTGTGCGTTGCACCTTTCAAAACAGAATATTAAAGTACTTGTAATTGAAAAGAACCCATTTCCACACCATAAGGTCTGTGGCGAATATGTTTCAAATGAAGTGTTGCCGTATTTAAGTTCGTTAGGTGTTGATGTATTGACTGAAGGAGCCGTAAGTATTTCAAAACTCAAAATTACAAACATTAACAATAAAGAATTACAAACTAAATTACCATTAGGTGGATTTGGAATGAGCCGTTTTCACCTTGATAATTTGTTGTATGAAAAAGTAAAAGAAACAAGTGAGGTGATCTTTAAAACTGTTGAATCTGTTTCATTTTTTAAAGAGAACTTTATAGTTTCAACGCAAGATAGCACAGATTATAAAGCAAAGTTTGTGATTGGTGCTCACGGAAAACGGTCAAACATCGATAAAAAACTAAATAGGAATTTTATCGAACAAAAGTCCTCTTGGTTAGCAATAAAAGCACACTATAAATATAACCTTTCAGAAAACATAGTTGCTTTGCACACCTTTAATGGTGGCTACTGTGGGCTTTCAAAAACCGAAACGGGAGCGGTTAATGCTTGTTATTTAACCACCTATAATTCATTTAAAAAATTTAAAGGAATAGACGATTTTCAGAATAACAATATGAGTGAAAACCCTAATTTAAATCATTTTTTTTCTAAAGCCATTCCACTGTTCGATTCACCGCTAACGATTGGTCAAATTTCATTTCAACCTAAAAAACCAGTAGAAAACCATATTTTTATGATTGGTGATAGTGCGGGGTTAATTCATCCACTTTGCGGAAACGGCATGGCGATGGCCATTCACAGTGCGAAACTTTTTTCCGAATTGTTTCTGAAACAGCACACCTATAAAAATATTGAAAGAAATCAATTTGAAAATGAATACAAAAAACAATGGAATAAAACATTTTCGAACCGCTTAAAAACCGGGCGTTTTGTTCAAAAACTACTTATGAATGAAGCTACTGCCAATTTTGGGTTTACTTTATTAAATCAATTTCCTAGTATGTTGAATGCTATAATCACAAAAACCCACGGAAAACCTTTAAACAATGCCTAAGTACGTTTCTAAATCCCGATCGACCGAAATTGAAATAATGGATGATTTCAATCTAAAAGGCAAAAAAATGCAAGCGGTACTGACTGATTTAAATACCGTTAGCAGCTTATTGGGTGGTGCAAACATAACATTAAAAGGGATTAAAAAGTTATTGATAGGAAGCCCTAAAAATAAACCCATCACCATTATCGATGTAGGGTGTGGAGACGGCGAAATGCTACGTAAATGTGCTCGCTTTGGGAAAAAAAATAGATATAATTTTAAATTAATCGGCCTTGATGCAAATGCGAACATAATTTCAGAAGCAAAGGAGCGATCCAAAAACTACGAAAACATTACTTTCAAAACATTCGATATTTTCTCAATGCATCCTTTTCCGAAAGGAGATATAATACTATGTAATTTGTTTTTACATCATTTTAAAAATGCTGAAATTGTAACAATCCTTAAAAAAGTAAAACAATCTTCAAATATAGGAGTGGTTGTAAACGATCTTCAGCGAAGTGAGTTGGCTTTTAATTTGTTTAAAGCGTTCGGTTGGGTGTTTTTAAAAACTAAAATTGCCAAACACGACGGATTGGTTTCAGTAGCAAGAGGATTTAAGAGAGAAGAATTGGAACATTTTTCAGAAAAAATTAATAACCAACAATCCCTAATCCTCTGGAAATGGGCTTTCCGCTATCAATGGATTTTAAAAAATAACGTATGAGCGTAAAAATTAAATCGGTAGCTACTCAACTCCCGCCTTTTTCACAAACTACAGAAGAAACGTTGCCTCTTGTTAAAATGTGGTTAGCGAATCAAGAAACCCGTTTTCAACGAAAAGTGATAAAAATTTTTGAAGGGTCTGGAGTAGATCGTAGGTATTCAATTATGGATCCTGAACAAGTTTTTACGCACACTGATTTTGAATCTAAAAATGAAATATACGTTCGCGAAGTAAAAAAACTAGGCAAACAGTCCTTAGAAAAAGCGCTAAAAAAAGCAGATTGGCGACCAACCGATATCGATTACATTATTACAGTAAGTTGCACCGGTTTTATGATACCCTCAGTCGATGCATATTTAATTAATGAATTACAGCTTCGGCAAGATGTGGTTCGCCTTCCTATTACGGAAATGGGTTGCGCGGCTGGCGTTTCGGGAATGATTTATGCTAAAAACTTTCTAAAGGCAAATCCCGGAAAACGAGCAGCTGTCATTGCGCTGGAAGCCCCAACAGCAACATTCCAGTTAAATGATTATTCCATGGCAAATATTGTGAGTGCCGCTATTTTTGGCGATGGCGCGGCTTGCGTATTATTATCTTCAAATGAGGAAGATGTTGGGCCAACATTGTTAGATGAAGCTATGTACCATTTTTATGATGCAACCAAATTAATGGGTTTTAAACTAGTAAATACTGGTTTACAAATGATTTTGGACAAGGAGGTGCCACAGACCATATCCGATCATTTTCCAAATATAGTACATCCATTTTTGGAGAAAAACAATAAAAGTATTGAAGATATTAATTATCTAATTTTCCATCCTGGCGGTAAAAAAATTGTACAAACCGTAGAAGATCTCTTCGGTAGTTTAGGAAAAAATATAGATGATACCAAAGAAGTCCTTAAATTGTATGGTAATATGAGTAGTGTTACGGTACTTTTTGTGCTCGAACGATTTTTGAATAAAAAAACAAATACAGGCGACTTGGGACTTATGTTGAGTTTCGGGCCTGGTTTTTCAGCACAAAGAATCCTTTTAGAGTTTTAATATGAAAAAAGAATTTACAAATCAATGGGCCCTTATATTGGGCGGTAGTAGTGGTTTAGGCCTTGCAACAGCTCATAAACTTGCCGCAAAAGGTATGAACATCTGTATCGTGCACCGTACCCGAAAAAGCAATTTACCGCAATTGAACGAGGAACTGCGAAAAATGAAAGATGCTGGAGTTGAAGTAATGGATTTTAATAAAGACGCCTTAAAGGAAACAACAATCAAAACAGTGTTAACTTCTATGCCTAAAAATAAATGCAAACTATTGCTTCATAGCATTGCCAAGGGAAGTTTAAAAACAATGCAAGCCGCCCAATTGAACATGCTATCTATGACAGACTTAGATATTACTCTACACGGAATGGCCACTAGTTGGTACGAATGGACACAAGCTTTAATCGCCGAAGAAATTTTTACTGAAAATGCAAGGAACATTGCCTTTACCAGTGAGGGGAATACAAAAGTTTGGCCCGGATACGGTGCTGTTTCAGCTGCAAAAGCAACCTTAGAAGCTTTGATGAGACAAATGGCAGTAGAATTGGCACCGCTTAACATAACAACTAATTGCATACAAGCAGGAACAACCTTGACCCCTTCATTTAAGTTAATCCCTGGTAGTGAAACCCTTACCGAAAAAGCAAAAAAAAGAAGTCCGTTTAATAGATTAACAACTCCTGAAGATGTTGCAAATTCGGTTTATTTACTTTGTAAAGAGGAAGCAAACTGGATCAATGGCACCGTTTTAACAGTTGATGGAGGAGAAAGTTTACAGTAAATGGAAACAAAATTTGAAACCATATTAAAATCTCTTCCGTATCAAAAACCTTTTCTGTTTGTAGATACGTTGACGTTTATTTCTGAAGAAAAAGCAGAAGGAACCTACACGTTTAGCCCGGAAGAGTATTTTTACAAAGGGCATTTTAAAGAGATGGCCGTAACGCCAGGTGTTATCCTTACAGAATGTATGGCGCAGATTGGCGTAGTTTGCCTTGGTATTTATTTACTTTCTGGAACGACTTCTAAAAATTTCTTAGAGAATTTGCAAGTAGCTTTAAGCAATGCAAACGTCGATTTTTTAAAACCGGTTTATCCTGGGGAAACCGTTACTGTGGTTTCTGAAAAGGAATATTTTCGGTTTAATAAACTAAAATGTGCTGTAAAAATGTTGAATAGCAAAGATGAAATTATCTGTAAAGGAACCATCAGCGGAATGATAAAACCTACTGAAAATGAAGAATAGGGTAGTGGTAACGGGGCTTGGAGTGGTAGCTCCAAATGGAGTTGGTTTATTAGAATTTACCAAAGCCATTCAATCTGGGAGGTCAGGAATTACATTCCATCAGCAATTAAAAGATTTGAATTTTTCGTGCCAAATTGGTGGTGTTCCAACCATTTCAGAAGAAAAAATAAAAGAATATTTCACCGACCTTCAACTTAAAAATTTTAATAGCGATAACATTTTGTATGGTGTCATTGCTGGAATGGATGCGTTGAGGGACGCTGGAATTCAACCAGCAGAAAAAGAGCAGGAACCTTTGTGGAACTTGGGCGTTATTTTTGGCTCAGGGAACAGTTCCGTAGAAAAGTTTAGGGAATCGTTTTATAAAATTGATGATGGCAACGTACGCCGTTTGGGAAGTACGAGCGTCGCCCAAACAATGGCAAGTAGCGTGAGTGCTTATCTGGGAGGAAAGATTGGTGCGGGAAACCAAGTTACTGGCAATGCTTCAGCTTGCGCCACCGGAACTGAAGCAATTTTAATGGGGTTTGAACAGATTGCATCAGGAAAGGCAACTCAAATACTTTGCGGAAGCAGCAACGATGGTGGCCCATATGTTTGGGGAGGTTTTGACGCCATGCGAATTTTGCCACATCAGTACAACGAAAACGCTGCAGCTGCTTCTAGACCTATGGATACGGATGCAAATGGATTTGTTCCGGGCTGCGGAGCTGGAGCGTTGGTTTTAGAATCCTTGAAAAGTGCCCAAAAAAGAGGAGCAACTATTTATGCTGAAATATTAGGCGGTGCTGTTAACAGTGGTGGACAAAGAGGAGAAGGTAGTATGACGGCGCCAAATAGCGTGGCTGTTAAACGCTGTGTTTCTGAAAGTTTAAAGCAAGCTAAAATTGATGCTTCTGAAATCGATTATATAAATGGACATTTAACAGCAACCTCAAAAGATGCTTTGGAAATACACAATTGGAGTGAAGCCTTAGGAAGAAAAGGAAATGACTTTCCATACATAAATTCATTGAAAGGGATGACGGGGCATTGTTTGGCCGCGAGTGGCAGCATTGAAGCGGTTTCAACCGTATTGCAATTACAACAAGGTTTTGTTTTCCCGAATATAAATTGTGAAACGGTACACCCGGAAATCGAAAAATTTGTTGCACCTGAAAAAATTCCGAAGAAAATAATTAAAACAACTATTCAAACTGCGATAAAAGCTAGTTTCGGTTTTGGTGATGTTAATGCGTGTGTTATCTTTAGAAGAAAAAATTGATATGACTACCGAACAAATTTATGCAAAATTGCTTCCTATTGTAAAAACGTATTTACCGGAAGATGTTTCAGAAGAAGAAGTGTCACCCGATAAAGACCTCACTGGCGAATTAAATATAAACTCGGCCCATTTAGTAGATGTGGTCCTCGACGTAGAAGATGAGTTTGATGTAGAATTTGCCAATGCCGATATGGAAAACCTGCATACCATTAATGATGCGATAGATATTATTAAACAAAAATTAAAAACAAAGTAAGCATAAAAGAAAAAGCTGAAATTACTTAAAATTTCAGCTTTTTACATTTCTGTCAACCTTTTAGCTTTAGTAAGCGTAGCGGTTGGTTTCTTCAAAATAGGGATCTTCATACGTGTGGGTGTTTTCTCTAAAAGGGAAGAAGGAGTGCTGTTTTCTAGCAGCACTTATCAGCCTTTTTCTAACGTTTCTTTGAATTTTCATGGTAGTTAATTTTAATTGATTGATGATGACCTCAGCTTATCGGTACCTTCTTTTCTGGTTCCAAGCATAGCTGTTCGAGTTCTGTAATCTTTCTGTAAGTTGGTTGCTGTCTAATGTTCTCATGATAATTGTTTTAATTGATTGATATTAATAATTGTGTTTTGCTTTTTTATAGGTTAAACCTTTATGGTTTTAACGGTACCTTCTCTTTTGGTTCCAAGCATAGCTGTTCGAGTTGTGTAATCTTTCTGTAATTTGATTGCTGTCTAAAGTTCTCATAATAAATAGTTTTTATCGGGTTATATTAAATAGACGACGTAGTATCATTTTTGTTACAGTACTATGCATTGCAAAGTAGTAATTTAACTTTACTTTAACATTTATGATTAAAAATATAAAACAATTGAGATAGCGGAGGAGAGTAAGTATCGACTTTCAAAGAGAATAAAAAAGACTTGAAAAATTATTCTGAAAAAATTCTTTTAAAACCCTTAAAAGGCCTTATTTTTGCAACCTTATTTTTCAGAAAGGATATAAATGACCATGACGAGCAACAACACTGTTTTAAAAGAAAAGAAAACTGATAAAGACCTTTATAACTACCAAAAAGGAGCTATAAACAAGATTTTTAAAAGTTTTGAAGAAGCTCCAGAAGACTATCACTTACTGTATCAACTTCCTACCGGTGGTGGCAAAACGGTTATTTTTTCTGAAATAGTTAGAGAATATCTTAGAACCCGAAAGAAAAAAGTTCTGGTGCTAACACACCGAATTGAACTATGCAAGCAAACCTCGGCTATGTTAACCGAATTTGGCGTGGTTAATAAAGTTATTAATAGTACCGCAAATCTTGATGATCAAGATCAGTATAGTTGTTTTGTGGCAATGGTTGAAACTTTGAATAACCGATTACGGGACAATATGCTGGATATTTCAGATATTGGGTTGGTCATTATTGATGAAGCACATTACAACTCCTTTACCAAGCTGTTTAAATACTTTGATAAATCCTTTTTATTAGGCGTTACTGCAACTCCATTAAGTTCAAATATTGAACTTCCCATGAAGGATAATTACGATGAATTAATAGTAGGGGAAAGTATTCCTGCATTGATTGAAAATGAGTTTTTGGCCCGCGCCATCAACTATTCCTATAATGTGGGGCTTACTTCACTTGTAGTAGGGTCTAACGGGGATTATACCGTACAATCTTCAGACGATCTATATACCGGCACCGATATGTTAAGCCGTTTGCTACAAGCTTATGAAGAACGTAGCAAAGGGAAAAAAACATTGATTTTCAATAATGGTATCAATACCTCACTGTATGTTTATGATACATTTAAGCGGGCAGGATATCCTATTATGCACTTGGATAACACTGCTTCTAAAAAGGAACGGAAAATGATATTGAAATGGTTTCGGGAAACCCCTGACGCCATATTGACTTCAGTAAGTATTTTAACAACAGGGTTTGATGAACCTACAGTCGACACTATCATTTTAAACCGTGCAACACGTTCGTTGACTTTATACTATCAAATGATTGGTCGCGGTTCTCGTATCACCAACAATAAAAGTACCTTTAATGTAATCGACTTAGGTAATAACTTTTACCGTTTTGGTGCTTGGGGAGAAGATCTAGATTGGCAGCGTATTTTTAAGTCGCCAAAGTATTTCTTGGATAACTTAATAGATGACGAGGAACTTGAAAGCAATTTTAAATATGAAATGCCAGACGAACTTAGGGAGCAATTCTCTAATTCTGAAGATGTTTATTTTAATATTAAAAAAGCTTATACCGAATCGGTTAAAAATGGGGAATCCACTAAAGTTATTTTAGAACGGTCTATCGAGCAGCACGCTAAAATTTGTATAGAAAACAGTGAAGATGTTTTCGATGCTTTAATCCTTGCTAAGGAATTGGGAGATGATATAGACCATCGCATAGAGCGTTATACTAAGTGCATTAGTAAAAGCACTCACAACTTTGTAAGCTGGTTAAAAAATGATTACCGGTTAAAACTGCGCTCGTACCTTAGGGAAAATTTCGACAGGGTTTTTGAAGAGATAAACGGTTACCCACCAGAAGAATAGTTCAGTTTTACTGAAACGTCCATGCAACAATTCTACTCTTTTTGTTTCCTTGTGACATGTCAATTATTCTAGATGTTGCATTTACTTTCTTTATGTACTTCTTTATCTTGGGAAGGTTGTTGCTTTTTGAAACCAAAGACGTAAACCATTCAATTTGATCTTTAAAATCAACACTTTGTTTGATCATTCGTTTTATAAAAAGTTTTTCGCCACCATTGCACCATAGTTCATTAGCTTGGCCTCCAAAATTTGAAGTATTTGTTACGGAATATCCAAGATTTTTCATTTTAGTGTTCGTTAATTTTACAGCTTCCTCTTCTGAAGTGTGAAAAGGAGGATTGCACATAGAAAATTGATAGAATTCATCTGTATTGATTACCCCTTCAAATATATTGGCGTTATTTTTTTGATGTCGAATCTGTATTTTCTTTTTTAAATCGGGCGTAGCTTCAATGTTTTGTAATGCTGCTTTTACCGAGTTTTCATGTATATCACAGCCCACCATATCCCAATTATAAAGACGAGAACCTAAAATAGGATAGATACAACTAGCGCCAACGCCAATATCCAAGCCTAGAATAGAACTTTCTTTGTTGTTTTCCGAAATCAGGTCGTGCAAATGATGAATATAATCTGCCCTACCAGGAATAGGGGGACAAAGATAGTTTTCAGGAATATGCCAATCATTAATATTATATTCTCGCTTTAATATTGCTTTGTTTAAGTGAAAAACAGCTTCTTTGTCTGAAAAATCTATTGTTTTAATTCCATAACTGTTTATAAAAACGTGGGATGTTAAATCAGGATGTGTTTTGCTTAAATTTGTAAAATTATAAGAACTGTTGTGTTTGTTTTTTGGATGCATTTGTTAGTTAGTTGTAAATTTAAAGGTACAGATTCTAATGAAAAACCGGAATACGTATTTACGCTTACTTTCAAAGAAACAAGATGAAGTATTTTGCAAATTTATTTTTTGGCCAAACATATCGGTTTGTCAAGTTATAGCAACGTGAAGTTTCTGTTTAACAAAATTTAACCTTAACGATTTGGTTTTTTAATAATATCAAACAATTTTTAGCATTATATTTGCAGGCTTTATAATTGAAAGTATTATATTATCTGTAAGTAAGATTTATGGAAAAGACAGAACAGAAAAAAGAAAATGGTTTAAAGCGAATGCACAAGTACTATAGCCTCACAGGATTTTATTCTTTTGTGGGGAATAGCTTGAAAAAAAGCATTATTCCTATACTCATATTTGTGGGTGTTTTATTTTTGGTAGATTGGTTATTAGTGGATTTCAGTGCCTTTTTTACTCATGTAACCAAAACCTACCCACCCCTTAGCGTTTTATTGGTCTTTTTTGCCAGCGAAACATTATTGGGATTAATACCTCCTGAAATATTTATCGCCTGGTCCAGTAAAATGTCAGATCCGGTTTTATATTTAAGTATTTTAGCAACACTGTCATATCTTGGCGGAATAGGAAGCTATTTTATAGGTAAGTGGATATTGCAAATACCCTCTGTTTTTGACTATGTGGAAGTGCGGATGAAAAAACACCTTAAAAACGTTCGTAAATGGGGCGGCTTTTTAATTGTCGTTGGTGCATTATTGCCCATTCCATTCTCCATTACCAGTATGGCTGCGGGAACCATTAACTACAAATTTACAAACTACTTATTGTTTGGATTATTAAGGTTTGCCCGTTTTGCAATCTACGGAATTGCTATTTTCAGCCTTATGGAGTGATAGGCTTCTAAAAGAATAGTATTTTTGTTGCTACAGAAATACCCTTATTTTCTTTTATGCCTAAAAATGATCCTTACGCAGCATTACGCTATCGTGAATTCAATATTTTTTTACTGCTTCGTTTTGCGATGGTCTTTGCTTGGACCATGCAATTTGTTGTTATTGAATGGGAAGTTTATAGCATTACCAAAGACCCGCTTTCATTAGGTATTATTGGTCTAATGGAAGTAATTCCAGCCGTTTCTATGGCGTTGTTCGCAGGTCACGTAGTCGACCAAAAAGAAAAGAAAAGCTTACTCATCAAGTGTATTATAGGTTTTTCTGTTGTCAGCTTAGGGTTGTTTTTAATCACTTGGCCACGGATAATTAGTGGTTTGACAACAAATACCGTTTTATATTGTGTATACTTTTTGGTTTTTCTTGGAGGAATTGTACGCGCTTTTATAGGTCCAACCATTTTTTCTCTTTTTTCATTATTAATCCCCAAGAAAGTATACCCCAACGCCGCTACTTGGAGTAGTTCCGTCTGGCAAGTAGGAGCCGTTTTAGGTCCGGCACTTGGCGGATTTGCCATTCACTGGATTGGAGTGCATTGGTCCATGTGTTTTATTTTTGGGCTTTCGTTGTTGGCATTAATTAGTTTGTTACAAATTCCTAAAAAGCCTGTTTTAAACCCGAACATCGGTGAACCGGTGATGAAGAGTTTAAAAGGAGGGTTGAAATTTGTATTCAACAATAAAGTGATTCTTGGAGCCTTAAGCTTAGATATGATTGCCGTATTGTTTGGTGGAGCCGTGGCATTACTTCCCATTTTCGCACAAGATATTTTACATGTAGGTTCGGAAGGCTTCGGAATTTTACGAGCAGCACCGGCAGTGGGCGCTGCTATTATTATGTTTACATCGGCTTATTTTCCGCTTAATAAAAATGCGGGTATGAAATTACTGGCTGCTATTTTTGGTTTCGGGCTCTGTATTATTGTATTTGGACTTTCAACTTGGTTTTGGCTTTCGGTTTTCGCCTTATTTATGAGCGGCGTGACCGATGGCATCTCGATGATTATTCGTCAAACCATTCTTCAACTAAAAACACCCGATGCCATGCGAGGTCGCGTAGCATCGGTAAATTCTATGTTTGTTGGTTCTTCTAATGAACTTGGTGCTTTTGAAAGTGGCGTCACAGCCAAATTAATGGGAACGGTCACCGCTGTAGTTTTTGGTGGTTGTATGACGCTGATTACAGTTGTAGGAACCGGAGCGTTACTTCCAAAGTTTAGAAAACTTGATCTTGAAGAAGACTTAAAAGAACTTTCAAAATAAATATTTATTGAATATCCGCTTCAGAAATACGAAATGGATACGCTTGTTGCACTTGTTTGATTTCTTCTTCAGTAAGATTATCTGCGTCTTTCTGCAAAACGGTTTCTGTATATCGCTTACGTAATTCAAGGTATGCTGCCGTTAACTCATTTTGTACTGTAATAAAAGCTTTGTACGGTGTTTTTGGGTGCGTGTTTATGGAAATAGAAGCTTTCTTAGGATTATCAGATGCAGCCGCTACCTTATTTCCATTGCAGTAATCACAAGTAGCATCACCATTATTGTCTATAAAATCTTTAATGATTTCTTTTAAATCTTTATAGGGGGTAACCCCTTCATTTACAAACAGCTCACCTTCTTTATTTATATTAATGCTCAATAGGTTTCGTTCGTTAATTTCAGTATCACATTTTTGTCCGGGTGGGCACGGTTCAGGTATTTTGCGAACAATTCCTTTATCATTTGGGATGGTTGTGGAAACCAAAAAGAAAATTAATAATAGGAAAGAAATGTCGGCCATGCTTCCTGCATTGACTTCAGGCACTTTGTTTGAATGTCTCATAACTGATGGATTTAATGTGTTAGTAATGAGAAAACTTCAAAAAAAGTGCCAGACTGTTTATAGAACTTTAAAGGTGCTTATTTCAGAAAGAAAAATTATTGATTTTAAACTTGTTGCCTAACTTCTTCCTTGTTCCAACTAAGGATGCTTTTAGCAAGAAATATATTGGCTAGTACCATCATCGCTAAAATGAGCAGTTCGGAAATATTAGAAACTTCATAAAATAGCGATGCTACAAAATGGTAGACATTAAATAAACCTACAACTAATGCCCAACAGAAGGAAGTCCATCGAAACCATGATTTTTTAACTTCAAAAGTAAGTAAGAAGAAAAGTAAAGCTAACCCTTCCAATCCTACACGCCATAAGTGATGATTAATTGGTACATCGCCAGTAGCACCTTCAATCATAACCGTTTCATTATAATAGACGCTAAATAAACCGTAAATGTGATGTACTATAAATCCGATAGCTAAGAATAACCATAGCATTGCTGTTTTTGTTCTCATAAATTTTAATTTGCTTGTTGTTTTAGTTGATGTGGTAACCGTTTCTTTTAGTTGTTGATTGCGTTCTTGAATTAATTCAGAATGGTCAATATTGCTAACGGGTCGTTTTAATTTAAGTACAACCCATAATGAAACGATACTCATGAGAAGCCAGAAAAGATCGACGCAGAAAATTTCATATTGACCTTCAGCAAAGGTTTTCCATATCCAATTTCCGGAAGTAATACCGTTTACTACCGGGATTAAAAAGCCTAATACACTTCCTGATAATAAAGTGTATTTATTTGTTATATAATTATCTCGCATAAAGCGGAATGCAGCAGCAACAGCGATCCAGCCTAAAAAGTAAACAGCGTATAAAATAGATTCCCGAGAAGTATCCATCGATCTTGGAAGTACCTTCGCAATAATAAATGAGAAAGCGGTAACAGGATACATACTCAAGCAAATAGCCAAATAGATGTGTCCTACTTTTCGGTTAAATAACTTTTGCTCAATGGGGACATTTTTTTTATGTCGGGCTTCCAGCCAAATTAAAACCCCTGAAATAATTACAAAACAGGTAATTAAAGCCAAAACGAAATAAATAAACTTCAGCGGTAATCCGCCAAAATCACCAAAGTGAAGCCTACGAATCGTTAACTCTACATCCTCTAAATAATCATTGTCGTGCGGATTTTTTTCTGAAACCAACTCTCCAGAAGCTACATCATAAACAGTACGTCCGTTTCCTAAAAATTTATTGTCCGGATCTAATAAACCGTCCACCTGAAATTTCATGTTAACGGCACCATAATTACGAATATACACTTGAGCAGGCGTGAATTTTTCCCACTTGCTAAGCGTTTTATCCATAAAAACATTTAAGTCTGGGATGTCAGATACTTTTTCGTCTGTTAGCTCATAGGTTTTCGCCATAGGGCGTAGCTCTGCAATTGTTTTATCTTGGTCATTATCGTAAACAAAATTGGCAGGCAGTAATACCAATGCAGAGAGACATAAAAAACAACTGGTTACAGCAAATACAAATTGAAAGGGTAGGCCAATCATTCCTAAAACGGTGTGCGCATCGGTCCAAATGGTCTTTAATTTCTTTTTTGGTCTAAAGGTGTAAAAATTCTGAATGATTTTTTTCCAATGCACAATTACACCCGTTACAATGGCAAATAAAAAGAAGAGTGCAATAAATCCGGCAATGTAAATACCAATAACCGGGACTTGACTAAAAAAGTGAAGTCTATAAATTAATTCGCCAATGCTATAAAAATCATAATATTCTGAATGACTGTAATCTACAGCGTCTAAGAAAAAGTAATACTTCTTGTTATCATCATTAACAATTGTTGTGTCTTGCGATTTGCTTAACAAAACGTATAACTGTTGTTTAGCATCTGGGGCAATCATTCTAATATCCCTTCCGTAGAGATTAAAACCTTGCGCTTTAATGCTATCAACAACCCGATTGTAATCAATCTTTTCTGCTTGTTCCATATGAACAGGATCACCCTTTTCCCAAGCTGTTATTTCATCTTTGATGAGCGCAAAAGCCCCAGCAAAGAAAATTATATATAAGGCAACGCTGATAACAATTCCGCTAACCGTATGGGTGTGAAAAAAGACGTTGTAATTCCGTTTGCTCATGCTGCTTAATTAATTGGGTTATATAGTTTTCCGAAGTAAATCAAAACACTCAAAACAATAATAATAGCTAAATAAAGAGCCCATAATTTCCACCCATTCTTAGCTAAAAAGGACATAATTATAGTCGCAACCCATAAGATATAAAGTGTGTACACCGAAGTGATTAAAACCATTTCTGGATTGGGTAACCAATATGCCAATGCTATATGCAACAAGGCTGAAATAATATATCCGCCAACAATTCCTGCTGAAATTTTAGCAAAACGTTGCCAAGAAGACATTGTTAGGTGTTTTTTATTAGCTGGCATAGGTTAGGTATATTTCAAAAATAAATGAAAGAATAAAAATGAGAGTCATCTGTTTGTAATTGACAACCTGCAACGGAACAATAATTACGGCAAGACTTGCTACGATAGAGATGATTATAAACTCTGAAATAATACCAGCACCAATTCCCCAAACTATAGAGAGTACAACAAAAGCTATTATCAAAAGAAGTACCCCTGAAATATTAAAAACTTGCTTATTATTTACAGCTAATTTTCTTTCAGGAATAGTTTTAGGTATTGCGGCTCTTTTTGACGTTAAAAGCAGCATATAAAAACCTAAAATAGTAAGTAAAATCGTTACAGTTATCATTTGGTTTATTTAAAAGCAATAACCCTGAACCATTGCAGGGTTATTGTCACTTAACAAAAAATCAATCAATTATTCAATGGTTATACTTTTAAAATTTATAGGTGAAATTAGCATATAATGCCCGTGGGGTTTGTGGTGTAATGGTAGTCCACCCTTTATAGTATTCTTTATTGAAAACGTTGTTTAGTTTTAACCCGATGCGGTATTTATTAGCCTGATAAAATACAGATGCATTAGCCACTGTATATTCAGGTAATACAAACTGACCGGCAGGGCCATAGTTAATCGTTACACGTTCACTGGCACCATTAAACCCTGCTCCAATTCCGAAGCCATCTAAAGCACCTTCTTGAAATTCATAATTTGCCCAAAGGTTATATAACGTTTCAGGGCCAGCCTCTACAGGACGTGTTCCTAATAAAATAGCGTTGTCATTTTTAACAATTTCACTATCATTATTACTGAAACCAGCTTTAATATTCAACCCGCGAACAGGATTGGCATTTACCTCAATTTCAAAACCTTTGCTTTCTACTTCCCCACCTTGAATTTTATTAAAAGGTGATGCTGGATCGGTAATTACTTTATCGGTTACATTAATATCATAATAGCTAATCGTAGCATTCAATCGATTTTTGAAGAAATTGGTTTTAACACCAACCTCTAACTGATTTGCCTGTTCAGGATCAAAAGACTTTAAGGTTTGGTCACCATCTTGTGGGTCTCCAACCAAAGCTGGTGCTACGTTTGTAAAGCCATTTTGGTAATTAGCAAATACTGAAATAACATCTTTAATAGGTTGATACAACAATCCAAACTTTGGTGAGAAGGTGCTTTGATCGTAATCATCATCTGGGTTGTTAAGATCACCTTCATTATCAAAGACATCAAAACGAACGCCAGCCATAGCAGATAGGGTAGGTGTAATGTTTAAAACATCCGATACATAAGCACTGTATACGTGTGTTTTCGACTTAATGTTGTTCACAGATTGCGATGCTAAAGCCGCATCAACCCCAGATGTCGTTAGTGGGAATGAACCTTCTTCAACTTCTTCAGTAAACGGGTTATCGCTGCTGGTCTCACCGTTTGCACGAACATTTCCGTAGAAAGCATAGCCAGTACTATTATCTGTTACAGTTGAATTAAAATAATCAATACCTGCTACTACGCGGTTTCTAAGGTTTCCTATTTTGAAATCTCCTACAAAATTTTGCTGAATATCGGTAGTGTTGGTGCGTGAATTTTGTTTGCTGATTAAACGGCTAAACGTGGTTCCTTCTAATATTCCGTAGTCGAACAAATATGAGTAATACCCATCTGTTGACGTGCTACTTTTTGAAAGAATAGTTTGCGATTGCCACGTATCGGACAATTTATAGTCCATTTCTACACGATAGTTAGCTGAAGGGTTTTTCAACGTTAAAGCGTTGCTTGTAAATGATAACTTATTATTATAGTTAAGTTCGTCTAGGTTTCGAGCTCTTGATGGTGCTGAACGATTTAAAAATAAGAATGTTGGGTTTGTTTGTTCAGCTTGTGTAATTTCAGCATAGAAAGAGAACGATAAGCGGTTGTTTACTTTATGGGATAGGGAAGGAGCTACAAAAAATGATTTTCTGAAACCTGCATCTTGAAAACTGTCTTCGGTAGAATATGAAGTGTTTAAACGAAAATAAACATTGTTCTCTTTATCCAACGGCGTATTTAAGTCGGCAGATATCATATTTAAACCATACGTTCCCGATGTAAATGAAACTTCCCCACCAAAGCCAACATATGGTTTTTTGGTAACTACATTTATTAATCCACCATATGAAGTTACTGTACTACCAAACAAAGTAGCTGAAGGGCCTTGTATCACTTCAATACGTTCGATATTGGCAGCGTTGATCGTTCCGTTAGTAATTCCTGGAACACCGTTTACTAGTTGTGGCTGTACCGAGAATCCTCTTAGGGAGTAATACCCAGCACCGTCACCGCCACGTCCTGTAGAAGACCATAGTTTTTCAATACCGGTCGCATTTTTCAGGGCATCTTCAAAATTTGTGGTTATTTGTGATTTTAATAAATCGGTCGTAATCGTACTATACACCTGTGAGTTTTCAAGGTCTTGCAACGGTAATTTTGAAACATAAGCTGTTTTTTTACGGGAAAATTTATTTCTACGTTCGCCATTAACGATTACTTCTTGTAAAATTTCATTTCCTTCGTACATAGTGATTGAAGGAAGTTCTTTGGTTTCATTTTGAGTAAGGGTAACAGTTACTTCTTGATTTTTAAACCCTATATAAGAAAAGTAAACTGTGTGAGTTCCTTCAGGAATATTATTAATTTTAAAATGGCCATTCGTATCGGTTTGTGCTCCTTTTTGAGAGTTTTTCACAAATACGTTTACACCTAAAAGAGGTATGTTGTTTGCGTCTGTAACCGTTCCTTCAATATTTGCTGTTTGTGCCGTAGCACCTGTAATAGCTATGAAAAATAAAATTAGTTGGGTGAATTTATACATTTATTCTTATTTAGACTTGATATAAATAATTAATTTTAATGCAAAACTAATAACCCTTTTTCTTTCTTCAAAGTTTATTTAGATTAATTTTAAATAGGGCAATTCAATTAAGTTGTAGGTCGCTTTATATTAAGTGCTTATGTTTAAAAAAAAATTAGTGTCGATTGGCTTCTAAAAAAGACGATACGTTCTATTACCAGAATATAAAACGTACCTTTGCAATCTAAAAAGCAGGCTATATGGCAACATTTCAACAAGTAGGAATTCAAAAAGAATATATAAAAGCATTAAAAGAGTTGAATATTACAACTCCTACCGAAATTCAAGAAGCTGTCATTCCACTTTTGTTAAAATCGAAGACCGATTTAGTTGGTTTAGCACAGACAGGTACTGGTAAAACCGCAGCGTATGGCTTACCATTATTACAAAATATCGATGCATCTAACGCTGTTGTGCAAGGCTTGATTTTAGCACCAACTCGTGAATTGGTACAACAAATCCAGAAACAGCTTTTTAAGTTTACCAAATATGCTCCCGAAATGATTTTTGCTGAAGGGGTGTACGGTGGTGAAAAAATTGATATCCAAATAAAAAGGTTAAAACGTCCAACACACATCATCGTCGCTACTCCTGGACGGTTAATGGATTTAATGAAACGAGGTGAAATTAGCTTACATACCATCAAAACTTTGGTTTTAGATGAAGCTGATGAAATGCTGAGCATGGGTTTTAAACAAGACCTTAATAAAATATTAGAGCAAGCAAACAAGCAACGCAATACGTGGTTATTTTCGGCTACCATGCCCGATGATATTAAAAAGATCATTAAAACGTATATGAGTGCCGATGCTGAAAAAATTGAGGTGAATAAAAACTCGTTGGTAAATGCTAATATTTCACACTACTACATAAAAACGGCTTTAAAGGATAAAGTTGAAACGTTAATTAGGTTAATGGATACGTTGAAAGATGAGCGTGGTATTATCTTTTGCCGTACCAAAGCTGGCACTCAAAACCTTACTAAAATTTTAAAAAAAGATGGTTTTTCAGTAGAAGCACTAGAAGGCGATATGCAACAAAAAGAACGTGATAAAGTAATGCGTGCTTTTAAGAAAGAAGCAGTACAAATCCTTGTTTCTACTGATGTTTCCGCGAGAGGAATTGATGTAAACAATCTCGGTTTTGTAATTCATTACCAGTTGCCTGATCAACAGGAGTATTATACACACCGAAGCGGGCGTACGGCTAGAGCGGGCAAAACAGGCTCTTCTATTGCGTTGATTTTACCAAGTGAATTGCAAGATATTCACCAGTTGCAAAAAGCGCTCGATATTAAATTTAAAGAATCAATTTTATAATAAAACTATGGCATTAACTAACAACGACATTATGAAAAAACTTCGCGTAGCCCATAAGTTACGTGATGACGATATTGTAAAAATCTGTGCTCTTGTTGACTTTAAGGTTTCAAAAAGTGAAATGGGTGCTATTTTCCGGAAGGAAGACCACCCAAAGTATATGGAATGTGGCGATCAATTTCTTCGTAATTTTTTAAACGGATTAGTTGTGCATCTACGTGGACCGATGCCTCCGAAGAAAAAGAAAGAGCCTTCAAAATAAACTAAAGTTTTGGTATGGAATGCGAAACGTTTCAATCATACATAATGAATAGGGGTGGGGTAACCCAGTCGCAATTCAATGAATTGACTCCTTTTTTACGTTCTGAAGCTTTTTCAAAAGGCGAAGTACTGCTTCAACAAGGGGAAACCTGTAAAGCTTCTATGTTTGTTGAAAAAGGGCTGCTTCGTGCTTATACTTTGGATGAAAGCGGCAAAGAACACATTGTACAATTTGCTCCAGAAAATTGGTTTATAGGTGATAGAGGTAGTATTTACTTTAACGACCCTTCGTATTTTAGTATTGATGTAATTGAAGACGCCGAAATAGTTTTTATAACAGATGAATTTATTGAAAAGGCCTCAGAATTAAGTGCTTCTTTCAGAAAATTCAATAAAAAGTTACTTCATAATCATATTCAACATCTTCAAAAACGAATTGATTTGCTGTTAGGCGCTTCCGCAGAAAAAAGATATTTAAACTTTATTGAATTATACCCTGATTTACTATTGCGCGTACCACAATGGATGATAGCTTCATACTTAGGCATCACTCCTGAAAGTCTAAGCCGAGTGAGAAAATCGTTGGCTGATAAAAATTTTAAGCCGCATTAATTGGATAGTACTTTTTCTATTCGCTTATCAGGTATTGCCCAAAGTATGGCAACCAAAATAAAACAACCTATCGCTATCCATGTATTTACAAAAGATAATGGGATAGCTGCCACATAAATAAGTATCGAAATATTCTCTTTGCTACCTTTTTTGGTCAACTTTTTAAGTACAAAATTTTCATCGTGATGTTTAATTAAGGCAGATTCTAATATTCGGTAAGCAACAGCGCTCATTAATAAAACAGTACCATATAAAGCAATAGGTAACGGTTGTGTGTGGTTTTCACCTAGCCAACTTGTTGCAAAAGGGATTAGCGATAACCAAAAAAGTAGATGCAGATTAGCCCATAAAATACCACCATTAACTTTTTCGGTCACTTGTATTAAATGGTGGTGGTTATTCCAGTAAATACCAATGTAAATAAAACTTAAAACATAGCTTACAAAAACGGGAAGTACTTTTAACAAGCCTTCAATACTGGTGTCTTCTGGGGCTTGCATTTCTAATACCATAATGGTAATTACAATAGCCAATACGCCATCGCTAAAAGCTTCTAATCGTCCAGTTTTCATGCTAGAAATTTTTTGGTTGTTCGGGTAAAGGTACAAAATCAGTTTCGCCTGGTACTTTCGGAAAACGTTGTGCTTTCCAATCGTCTCTTGCTTTTTGTATTGTTTCTTTTTCCGAGGCTACAAAGTTCCAGTGTATATGTCGTTCTTCAGGAAAAGGATCACCTCCAAAAATATATACGGTAGAATTTTCAGCCATTTCAAACTCACATAAGGTACTGTCCTTTGCAACCATGATTTGTTTGGGTTCGTATGTATTTCCTTCGCTGTAAACGGTACCTTCAAGAATGTATAAGCCGCTTTCACCAAATAAATCATTTCCTAGTGAAACTTTCTGTCGGGAGGTATTTTTCAACTCAATAAAATATAGATTACTGTGTACAGGCACGGGCGATTTTTTCCCCAGTACTTCTCCGGCTATCAGTTTAATGGTTACACTATTTTCAATCCATTCAGGAATATCCTCTTTATTAATATGATGAAACGAAGGAGCCATCGCTTCTAAATGTTTAGGAAGAGCTACCCAAATTTGCAATCCGTGTAATGTCTTTTCAGTATTCCGAAGATAATCGGGTGTTCGTTCAGAATGTACAACTCCTTTTCCGGCAGTCATCCAATTGACAGCTCCGGGTTTAATTTCTACTTCAGTTCCTAAACTATCACGGTGTATAATAGCACCTTCAAATAAATACGTTAAGGTAGAAAGTCCAATATGCGGATGCGGTGGCACATCAAGGTTTTGTTGTTTGTCCATTGTTACGGGTCCCATATGATCTATAAAAGCAAAAGGACCCACCATGCGTTTACTTCGAAAAGGAAGTAACCTGCCCACCATAAAATTACCAATGTTGGCAGCGCGTTCCGGAATAATAGTTTTTATGTTTGACATGATTTATACGTTTTCTAAAGAAGGAACTTCTAGTTCGTCAATATCCCAGTTTGCCAAACTAGCTCCCGCACGATAAGCAGACTCCATAAATGCCAATAACGTTTCTCTAGGGTTTTCTTTGGTAAGAAGGTCGTTGTATTTTAAAATAGCCATCGGACTTCCGTTGGCATCCATCCAGAAGGCATTATCCGGTTGTAATGGTTTTTCACCCAATCCTTTTGGGGCAGGGTAGGTATACGAATAAAAGGCAGGTTCTTTCATATTATCATCTCCCGCCCAAAATCCGAAACTGATACATTCGTGGGTATACGCATCTTTATCCGATATTCTTGCTTCTTTAGGCATGGGTGGCGCTTTTTTACCTGAAAAGCGTGTAACTGCTATATCCATAGAGTGCCAATAGACGTGAACCGGACAGGTTTTTCCGTAAAAGCGACCACTAAATTCTTTGAAAACACCATCTACCCATTGAAAGGTTTTCCACAACTTGGTAATATACTCTTGGTTGTAATGATGGTAGGTTGTTATTTCAGAAAAAGATTCTTCAATACCCAAGTCGTAAGGTTTTTCTACCATGTTTACTGAAATAGTAAAGTCGGAAAGAATTCCTCGCAGTTTTTTATAAAAGTCAGCTACGGTTAAACCTTCATGAAGATCAAATTGCGCCGATTCTCCCTTGCTTGTATCTACTTCCAAACTATGAGAAAGGATATTTAAAGTAATGGTAAATGTGTTTTCACCGGAATTATAGAAAACAGGCCCGGTTGTAAACCCTTTGGTGTCTACATATTCGGTTATGTACCACCAATGATTTTTTCTATGGGATAACGATAACCGTATTTTTCCTATTATTTGAAGAAATAAATGAAGGGTTAGTTTGCTCTTTTCATTTCCAGTGTATGGAAGTTGTTGTAAACGGGTTCCTGTTTTCATATTATTGCTTTTTTAAAGTTACTGAATTCTTTTTACTATTCTAAATACCCAAATTTGCCCATATTAAAATCATTTATTGCCTGCGTCAATTCTTCTCTGGTGTTCATTACAAACGGACCTTGGGCAGCGATGGGTTCGTTAATGGGTTCGCCACTTAAAACTAAAACCACAGCATCTTCCGAAGCTTTTACTGTAAAAGTTTCCCCTTCGTTTTCAAACAATACAAAATGATCGGTCGGTACCGTTTCTGTTTCATTTACAGTTATGCTACCTTCAATAACCAATAGACAGGTGTTGTAGTTTTCAGGAAAAGAAAAGTCAGCAGTTCCGCCTTTATTCAATCGTGCATTCATCATATGTACAGGGGTGAAGGTATCGGCCGTACCATTTGTATCTTTATAAGCACCTGCAATTACCTCAACTTTCCCTGCATTATTAGGTAACTCAAGGCTATTGATTTCTTCAGCAGAAAGCGCTTGGTATTTGGGTTGCGACATTTTATCCTTTGCGGGAAGATTTACCCACAATTGCACCATCTGAAAGTCACCACCGGCTTTACTGAATTCTTCTTCGTGATATTCTTTATGTAACACACCAGAGGCTGCCGTCATCCATTGCACACCGCCTTCTTGAATTACACCGCCACCACCGCTACTATCGTGATGGGCAACTTTACCTTTATACGCAATTGTTACCGTTTCAAATCCACGATGCGGATGCACGCCCACACCTCTTGGGGTATCAGTGGGAGGGAAGTAAAACTTTGAGTTGTAATCCAGCATGATAAACGGACTCATACGTTCCATGTCCAATCTAAATCCGCTGGGGATAAAGTTATGTACTCGAAAACCATCACCGACAAAATGCGGGGCTCTGGGTTCTGCTACTAATTCTATATTTTTTGTGCTCATAGCTATTCGGTTTTATTGTGAAATATTGAATTTTCTTGATATTCAGGATGTCTGTCTATGTAACTTTTAATAAAAGGACAATATGGTTTCACTCTCAGGTCGTGTTCAGCAGCATAGTCTAATATGCCTTTTGCAATAAAAGAACCAATGCCTTTTCCGGAAAGTTCTTTCGGAACTTCAGTATGCGTAAAGGCAATATTGTCTTTATTTAGCTTGAAATCTGCAAAGGCCACTAAGCCTTCTATGTGAACTTCAAAACGGTTCTTTTTTTCGTTCTTAATTAATTGATAGTCCATAGTTTATTTATTTGTATCAAAGATAAAGTAGGTTTTTAATTTGTGCATTGATGTATGATAAGAAGTAATTTTTGTAGATTTTTCAGAAATAAGTTGTGAGATATTTTTATTCATCGTAATATTGCAATGTAACAATTAACATAATGGGAATTACCAAATCTGAAATATTTACAGTACAACAAAATCAACTGGCACAGTTTGCGAAAGCATTTTCACATCCTGCTAGAGTTGCTATTTTACAGTACTTATTTAAAACGGAAAGTTGTGTGTGTGGAAGCCTTGTAGACGAAATAGGGTTGGCGCAAGCAACTATTTCGCAGCATTTAAAGGAATTAAAAAACTTGGGGCTTATACAAGGAACTGTAGAAGGCACCAGCGTTTGTTACTGTATCAATACAACTGTTTGGGACGAAATGAAAGCGGTTTTAACTTCTTTTTTAAACCAAGATACAGATGTAGCTAACGATACTTGTTGCTAAAAAAAATTTACATGAATCAATCGTATTATTACGATAATAAAATTATATACTATGAAACTTTCTGAAATAAAAAACATTTTAAAGCAATCTGAAACTATCGCATTTGAATTGCCTAACGGCTCTCTAGTACCGAATCACTTTCACGTGACCGAAGTAGGTAAAGTAACCAAAAACTTCATCGACTGTGGTGGCACAGTTAGAAATGAAGAAGTAGTTAATTTTCAGTTATGGGAAGCAGATGATTATGACCACCGTTTGCATCCTGAAAAACTGGTTCATATTATTGAATTGTCACAAAAGACGCTTCAGATAGATGATGATCTTGAAATTGAAGTTGAATACCAAGGTGCTACCATTGGAAAGTACGGATTGGATTTTAACGGAAGACATTTCACATTAACAACCAAGCAAACCGATTGTTTGGCAAAAGAGAACTGTGGTATACCAGAACCTAAACAAAAGAAAAAACTTTCTGAATTGAAAGCTGAGCCAGTTGCTTCTTGCAACCCTAATTCGGGTTGTTGTTAATTCATCTTAACTAATTTTATTACAATGTATCCAGACTTAAAGCAAACCATTGAAACGTTAGATTGCGCAACCCTTTCAAACGAACGAAAAGAGTTACTTAAACCTTTAATTGAATATATTTCAAGCAAAGTAAAAAGTAACGATCCTATACGTATTGTTTTTATTTGTACACATAACTCGAGACGGAGTCATTTAGCACAAATATGGATGCAAGCGTTAGCATATTATCACGGTGTCAATTTGTTTTATAGTTACTCTGCAGGGACTGAGAAAACAGCTGTATATCCATCAGTAATTGATACATTAAAAAGTTCAGGTTTTTTAACAGAACAATTATCTAAAGACGATAACCCTGTGTATGCTGTAAAGTTTGATGATAATGAATCTGCAGTAATTGTTTTTTCAAAAGAATTAGCTTCCAACTTTAATCCGAAATCTGAATTTGCTGCGATTATGACTTGTTCCCAAGCCGATGAAGGCTGTCCGTTTATTGCCGGTGCCGAAAAGCGTATTCCTATTACCTATGAAGATCCAAAAGCCTTTGATAATACGGATGAAGAAGAAGCAAAATACAAAGAACGAAGCCTACAAATCGCTACGGAATTACAGTACGTATTCCAACAACTTACTCTTAAATAGTATAACTGTCACTTCGAGTACTATAAAAGACACATAAGTGGATTTTATAGTGTATCGAGAAGTCTAACCAAGTAAAACTATTATGCAAAACAAAAAATTAAGCTTTTTAGACAACTATCTAACCCTATGGATTTTTATTGCGATGGCAATAGGAGTTGGGATTGGGTATTTTTACCCTTCCTTTCCTCAAATAGTTGATTCCTTTAGTTCTGGCAGCACTAATATTCCCATCGCGATTGGGCTTATTGTGATGATGTATCCGCCTTTAGCAAAAGTAAATTTTAGACTGCTGCCTAAAGTTTTTAAGAATGTAAAAATACTTTCAATATCCTTGATCCTTAATTGGATTATTGGCCCAGTATTGATGTTTATTCTGGCAATTATCTTTTTACAAGATTATCCTGAATATATGGTAGGCCTTATTCTTATTGGTTTGGCACGTTGTATTGCAATGGTATTGGTATGGAACGACCTTGCTGAAGGAAGCAGCGAATATGGAGCCGGATTAGTCGCCTTAAACAGTATATTTCAAGTATTTGCGTATAGTTTTTACGCGTGGTTGTTTATAACGATACTACCACCATACTTCGGGTTTGAAGGGGCTATCGTCGATATTTCCATCGCTACTATTGCAGAAAGCGTTGCTATTTATTTAGGGATCCCGTTTTTAATGGGAATTTTAAGTCGTCTTATTTTAGTGAAAGCAAAAGGAGAAAAGTGGTACACAGAAACATTTATACCCGCAATATCACCTCTAACCTTAATTGCCTTATTGTTCACAATTGTAGTTATGTTTTCTCTAAAAGGAGAATTAATTGTAGAAATACCAATGGACGTTGTAATCATTGCGGTTCCATTATTAATCTACTTTGCGTTGATGTTTATCATTGGCTTCTTTTTCAGTAAAGCGATGGGAGCAGACTATGATAAAAATGCTGCTATTTCGTTTACAGCTGCCGGAAACAACTTTGAACTCGCAATTGCAGTGGCTATTGCGGTATTCGGTCTTAACTCTGGGCAAGCGTTTGCAGGGGTTATTGGTCCGTTGGTTGAAGTACCGGCTTTAATTTTACTGGTTAGGGTTTCTTTTTGGCTTCGGAAGAAATATTATCTCAAAACAGCTTAGCGGTTGTTCTTTTTCTGAAAAATTATTTAAAAGTTATCATTTCTATAACTAAAAACTATTTCAGAAAACCATATTTTGTACTTGATTACTTATACTTAAGCGTTATCTCGATACAATTTGGAAAAGAACAAAGAAAAAACAACTACAGAACAGCCTAAAGGTAAAGCTGGAAAGAAAAAGTACCGCATATTCCGACGCATTGCAAGAGTAATGTTAGGGATATTGGTATTTCTTCTATTACTTGTTTTGTTTATTAGAAGTCCCTGGGGGCAAGGCATTATTGTAGATAAAGTTGTTTCATATGTATCCGATAAAACGAATACCAAGGTTGAAATAGAAAAGCTTTTTATCACCTTTGACGGTGATATTATGCTGAAAGGTTTGTTCCTGGAAGATAAAAAAGGCGATACGCTTGTCTATTCAAAATCATTGGAGGCCGATGTACCACTTTTGCCAATCATTCGTGGGAACGGTGTTGGCGTAGAATCGGTTGACTGGGAAGGACTGCGTGCCAATATTATTCGTAAAGATTCCGTTTCGGGTTATAACTTTCAATTTTTAATTGATGCTTTTACTTCGGAAGACACTACCACCGTTGCAACCGACACCACGTCGGCACCTATGAATATTATTATAGGTGATTTAAATTTTAAAGATTTTGATGTTGTTTACAATGATGCCGTTTTAGGCATTGATAGTCGGTTTACAGTTGGTGAGTTAGAACTTGACATGGACAAAACCGATTTGGAAAACATGGATTTCAGGGCTTCGGAAGGAACTATTAAAAACAGCCGCATAAAATATATTCAAAACCCAGTGCCTGCCACACCGCCTGCAGATGTTCCTTTACCATTTTTAGCGATAGATGAACTTATCATTGAAAATGTCTTTGCAACATATCAAGATAATGTACAAGGTTTAAGCGCTGAAGTAGATTTAGTTGATTTTTATGCCGAAGTCCCTAAAATTGATTTAACGAATCAAGCTTTTGAAATAGGCACGTTGGAACTTAACAAATCCATTGTGACAATTAATATGAAGTCGAATAACGATGAAACAGATGAAGACAGGGGAAATGTTGTAGCGTCAAAAAACGCATCTTTATGGCCTAATCTTCTTCTTTCCATAGATGAAATTGATTTTTCTGAAAACAACATCAGCTATTCAGTTGACGGTGCAAAACCTGTTAAGGGAGTTTTTAATCCTAATGCGATTTCTATATCGAATCTAGAGTTACAAGCATCAGACATTTCATTAAAAGACAAAACGGCCAATCTTAACTTAGAAAACCTTTCGTTTCAAGAAGGGTCTGGAAATTTAATTCATAAAGCTGCGGTAAGCCTTGCCGTTACCGATACAAATATGAACGTGTCCGACCTTTCGGTTGCAGCCAATAACAGTAGCCTTTCTGGAAATGCTACGTTACAATACGAAAGTTTAAATACATTGATTGATTCCCCAGAAACCACAAAAGCCAATTTAACTATTCCTTCGTTTAAGGTTGCCTTACAAGATGTGTTTCAATTTCAACCAGACTTAAAAAACAACGAATATTTAAAAACTGCGAGCAAACGCCCTATTTCAGGAAGTATTAGAGCTAATGGTGTATTAAGTGCTTTGCAAATTCCATCTGCGAAGGTGAATTGGGGAAAAACGACGTATGTTTCGGCTACAGCTACGGTTTATAATGCAACCGAACCAGAAAAACTGTCTTTCGATGTCCCTTCATTCACCGCCGAAACCATAAAAAGTGATCTCGTTCAATTTGTTTCAGAAGAAGAGTTAGGTGTTCAGCTTCCACAGGATATTGCATTGCGTGGTACTGCAAGCGGAACCCCCGATGATATTACTGCTGATGCTAATTTGACTACTTCGCAAGGGGTAGTAACCGTAAAAGGAAACTTCAAAAATACAGATGAGCTGGCTTTTAATGCCGATTTCAACATAGAGGAATACAATGTTGGCGAATTGTTACAAGATGAACAGTTCGGGAAACTATCATTAACAGCTTCCGCAGAAGGAAAAGGGACAACCATCAACACCTTAAATGCAACTGCTGAAGTAGTGGTGGATAGCTTCCAAATGAACGATTATAAAATTCGGGATTTAAAAATCACTGGAAACGTAAAAAACGGAAAAGGGGATATTGTTTCAAAATACAAGGATAAAAACCTGAATTTAGATTTAAACGCTTCCGTAGTGTTGGATTCCGTGGCGCCTGAAGCAAGTCTAGACCTTCATTTAATTGGTGCTGATTTAGAAGCATTGGGGCTAATGGACCGTTATGTGCGTGCAGGAATGCAATTAAATGCCGATTTTGTAAGCAACGGGGATAGTTTTGACGTTATTTCGACTATTGGTGATGGCGTGATTGTGTATGATGATAAAAGCTATTTATTGGGTAGTCTTCTGGCTACGGCTCACGTTAGTAGCGATACTACATCTATATGGGTGGACAATAAAATGCTGAACCTAACTTTAGAGTCTAATGCTGACCCACAACGATTTAGTGCGGCTGTTCAAAAGCATATTTCCAGTTACTTTTCTAAAAAACCCGTGAATACAGATACTTTACAAAACCCTGTAAATTTAACGGTAAAAGGAACCATACGGCAATCACCCGTTTTAAACGAAGTATTTCTAGTCAATGTGAAAGATATGGACACGATTGACTTATCAGTCGATTTTAAGGAAAAAGAACGATTATTAACAGCTAATATCGTAGCACCACATATTAATTACGGCGGAAATGAATTGGACAGTCTTGAGGTTTCGATGCGAACGAGTCAGGACGACTTTCAGTTTAATGCAGGCTTTAACGCAATTAATGCAGGGCCATTGGCGATTCAAAAAACAGAAATAAAAGGAAATAAGGATGGTGAAAAGCTATTGTTGGATTTCCTTTCGTATCACAACGATGAAAAGTTAATTCAAATTCAATCTGAAATAACGGGTACAAGTGACAAACTTCGGTTTCATGTAAATCCCGATTCGTTGATTATTCAGAAAAACCCTTGGAAGGTTCCGGCTAATAATGAAGTGCTTTTAAGTGAATCGAAAATTGAATTTAATGAATTTCGTTTCAGTAGAAATAATCAGTCTTTAGAAATTACAGACAAACTGCCTAATGAAAAGGACCATATTGGTATCAATTTTGAAAATTTTAAATTAAGTGAATTCCTCAATTATTTAAACCCTGAAGAGCAATTAGCCACTGGAATCTTAAACGGTCAAGTTGTATTAGAAGATGTTTTTGGCAATACAGGCTTATTGGCCGATTTTGATATTCAACAACTTAGTTTGTTGGATGTAAATTTAGGAACTCTAAGCGTTGATGCCGGTTCTACTGGCGGAAATGGATACGATTTTAATGCTGCTTTAAAAGAAGGCGCCATCGATATGGATATAACAGGTGATTATATAGCAACCACTAAAAGTCCTAATTTAAATATCGATATTGACATCAATGAATTTAAAATGAGGGCCTTGGAAGGCTTTACACAAGGTGAAGTTACAGAAGCTGATGGTAGTTTCTCTGGTCAGTTTACTATTAATGGAACGTTAGCTGACCCCGTTTATAAAGGAAACTTACTATTCTCTGATGCTGACTTTAAGGTAGCAAAACTAAACGCTGCCTTTACATTGGCCGATGAAGAACTTACGGTTGACAATAAAGGATTGTCCATGAGTAACTTTACCATCGCAGATGAAAACGGTAACACATTTACAGCTTCGGGTAACATCGGTACAGAAAACCTTGTTAATCCCACCTTCGATTTACAATTAAAAGCCAAGGATTTTCAAGTGCTAAACGCCACAGAAGATGATAATGATTTCCTCTACGGAACCGCAACTTTTGATGCCGATGCAACGTTGTCGGGTGATCTTCAAATTCCGGTATTAAAAGGTTCGCTTACGGTAGGGTCTAATACCGATGTTACCTATGTGTTGCCTTCAGCAGCTGTAAATATTGAAGAACGTGACGGAATTGTAATTTTTGTAAACCGCGAAAATCCAGATGCTATTTTAACCCGAACCGAAGAACAAACAGCCACAGTTACCGGTTTTGATATTTCAGCAGACTTAAATATTGGGAAAGAAGCACAAGTAAAAATTATTATTGATGAAGAAACGGGTGATAATTTTCAAGTTTCCGGAGAAGGGGAGTTTAATTTCACGTTGAACCCGAATGGACGAATGAATTTGAGCGGTGTGTATGATGTTGCCGACGGTCATTATGAAATGAATTTATATAACGTAGTGAACCGAAGATTTGAGTTAGACCCCAGTAGTCGTATTACTTGGTCTGGCGATCCGTTTGATGCCAAATTGGATGTTCGTGCTATTTATGATGTAGAGGCTTCCGCTTCGCCTTTAATGGCTTCGCAGACTTCCGGGGCGGATCCTTCGGTAAAAAACAAGTACAGACAAGTATTGCCTTTTTATGTGTATTTGAATGTAGATGGCGAGTTGATGCAACCTAAAATTTCGTTTAATTTAGATATGCCAGAAGACGAACAAGGTTCGGTTGGCGGGCAAGTATATGGTCGTATTCAACAATTGAACCAGCAAGAAAACGAATTGAACAAACAAGTATTTTCATTATTGGTGTTGAATCGTTTTTACCCAGAACCTGGTAGTGACGGCAGTAGAGGAGGAGCGGCAAGTATTGCACGAGACAACCTGAATGATGCGCTGTCTGATCAGTTAAATGTTTTTTCAGATAAATTATTGGGCGATACGGGAGTAGAGCTAGACTTTGGTTTGGATAGTTATACTGATTATCAAGGTGATACCCCACAAGAGCGTACCCAATTGGATATTGCTGCTAGAAAGAAATTGTTTAACGATCGCCTAATTGTAAGTGTGGGTAGTGAAGTAGACTTACAGGGAAGTAGCTCTACCGGTGAGCCAGCACCTTTAATTGGAAATGTGAGTTTAGAGTATATTTTAACTGAAAATGGACGCTACCGATTAAAAGGCTTCCGAAGAAATGAATTTGAAAATGTAATAGATGGGCAAACCATTGTAAGTGGTATTGCGCTAATTTTTACACAAGAATTTAATGAGTTTAAGGATTTATGGGACGCCATGCTTCGATCACAATCTAAAGAAGAAGAAAACCCTGACACAGAAACCGAAAAAGAACAAAAAGATAACAAGTAACGACGTGAACGTAACTACAACATATAAACAAGTAGGTTTATTAACATGCCTTTTTCTTCTACTACAAGCGTGTAGTGTGAAAAAATTCATTCCCGAAGAAGAACGGCTTTATACTGGTGCCGAAATAGAAATTAAGGCAGATTCTACGATTAAAAACCAAGCTCAGTTGAAAACTGTTTTAGAAAATACGCTGCGGCCAGAGCCTAATAAAAAGTTTTTAGGAATGTACCCAGGACTTTATTATTACTATAAAGTACAAGATTCTACACCCGGATTTTTAAACAAATGGTTGTATAAACAAATAGGAGAAGAACCTGTTTATCAATCTGATGTGGAACCTTACCAAGTTGAGCAGATATTATTAAATCGATTGGAAAATAGAGGGTTTTTCTATAGTACGGCAAGTTCAGAATTTACTGAAAGTGAAAATAAACCCGAAGCTTCTATAAAATACACCGTAAATGTTCCTACGCCTTACAAAATGGAAACCTATCAATTAGATAGTTTGCCACAACCTATTTATAGTGATATGCAAAGTAGTGTGGCAACTTCAAAATTGACACCCGGTATGCGGTTTGATTTGTCAAATATGAAGTTGGAACGCGAACGTATTGATAGCGATTTAAAGAAAAAGGGGTACTATAATTTTAACCCCAGCTTTCTCATTTTTGAAACGGATACCAACCAATATGACAACAAACGGTTTGATTTATATTTGAGACTGAAAAAGGAAGTACCTACAAAAGGTATTATTCCATATAAAATTTCAAAAGTGAATATTTATCCAAATAACGATGTGCAAACGGATTCCACAACAATGGATACGGTTCGGTTTCAGGATAAAAACTACATACAAAAAGGAACTTTTTTTAAGCCGAAATATTTAGATCCGTTTGTAACCTTAGAAGAAGGAGCGTATTACAACCCCGAAACTTCTCGAAATACAGCGAGGCGGTTGTCAACCATTGGCGCGTATAAATTTGTCAATATTCAGTATAGGGTAAAGGATTCTTCAGCAACCGATTCTTTAGGTATTCTAGAAGCCGATATCTTCCTATCACCATTAAATAAACGAGCCATTCGAGCTGAATTGCAAGCCGTAACCAAATCGAACAATTTTGCGGGGCCACATTTGGCATTGACTTTCAGCAACCGTAATTTGTTTAAAGGAGGCGAAACGTTAAATATTACAGCAAATGCTGGTTATGAATTCCAAGCTGGCGGTGGGAGTAACAGTACGGGAAGAACCAGTCTAGATCTAGGATTAAAAACCGAACTTATTTTTCCGCGGGTTATTTCACCTATAAAAATTGATGATAATTTCTTTGAATATTCCATTCCGAAGACCAAAACCAGTATTGGGGTTAATTATTTAAACCGAAGTAAATTGTACACCTTGCTTTCGGGTACCGCTTTATTTGGTTATTCGTGGCGAGCAAATCGATATGTTACACACGATATAAATCCAATATCCATTAATTACACAAGACTTTCTGATACTACCGAAGAGTTTGAAACAATTTTAGAAGATAACCCCTTCTTACAGCGTAGTTTCGATCAAGAGTTTATATCGGGACTTACCTATTCCTTTACCTATAACGGAATGGTAGATACGCAAGAAACGCATCAATTTTACCTGAATGCTACGCTGGACGTAGCCGGAAATTCCATTAGTTTATTAGGGCAAACTGAGGAAGCTGGTGAGCCTAAAACCTTTTTAGGGTTGGAGTATGCACAATACGCCAAAGCCGATATAGATGGTAGGTATCATTTTAACTTCGGAAAAGAACAAACTATCGCTACCCGTTTATTTGCAGGCTATGGATATGCCTACGGAAACTCAGATGTATTACCCTATGTAAAACAGTATTTTTCCGGGGGCCCGTATAGCGTTCGAGCTTTTCAAATTCGCTCTTTAGGACCCGGAACCTACGATGGAGGTGATGAAACTGATTCCTTTTTTGATCAAACGGGGAACATTCGGTTAGAAGCTAATGTGGAATACCGATTCCCTTTATTTTCATACTTAAAAGGCGCTGTATTTGCCGATGCCGGAAACATTTGGAACTCGAAAGCCAATGAAGCTTTAGACGGACAAGGAAAATTCTCTTCTAATTTTATTAGTGAATTGGGTATGGGAGCAGGAGTAGGAGTTCGAGTAGATATTCAGGGCTTTGTGCTTCGTTTTGATTTGGCAGCACCTTTTCACGATCCATCACTTGATGAAGGGGAACGCTTTGACTTTCAATTAGACAACCCAGTATTTAATTTTGCTATCGGGTATCCATTTTAACTTCTTATTTAATAGTATTGAATCATTATGAAATTAATATTTGCAACCTCCTTCTTATTGCTAACTGTTACTGCTATAGCACAGAAAAAGGAAGAACAGGACTTTTCAGCATTTAAGGATTATTATCCCATTGCCCAGCGGCCATATTTATCGGGAGGTTTTGGAAATAATGAATACGAACAAATTCTATTTGACGCAAAACCCGTTGTCTATTACGGCGTTTACAACGACATTCGAAAATCACTAACGAGGGACAGTATCGTACGAGGTGATGCCTTCTATCTTACCTTACAACCTCAGTTACGAATGTATCAGGGAAACTCAAAACCCGTAAAAACACCGTCTTACAAAGCCTTATTGGGTTGGCAATCCATATTGAGAACCAATAATAACAATTTTCTCACCATGGCCGTTGAAACAGGTCATTATAGCAACGGACAAACGGGAGCTGCTTTTAGTACTGAATTTGAAGATGAATCTGAAGAAGGACAAGCCGTTTACGAAACCATTACCAATGACACCGACCTTTCAGCCATATTGAACCGAACAAACGGAAACTTTTCTACTAATCTTTCTCGGTTGTCATTTAATTATCGGGTAAACCGTTTTGATGCAGAGAACAATCCAAAGCGTATTCATTCGTATACGTTTACGTATCAGTTGTACCACAATAACTTTATGGGACTTTTTGATTTTGGAGGATATAATCCAAAGGATATTGCTATATATGGCCGCCATCAGTTTGAAATGGGATATGAATTTACTGGTTATTATAAAAGTATGCGTTATACAGTGGGGCAGGAGGTCTTTTTGCATTTAGGATCACACCCTTCCGCCGATCCGTACCGTTCTAAAACGTATGGAATATTATACCCTTGGGATACGGATTTAGGTTTTTTTGCAGATTTTGCATTTGGGTTTGATGATTATAACTATCGATTTGTGGATAGTTTTCCTCGTTTTTCAATTGGGATAACGTGGGATTGGTTTACACCTTTTGTGGTAAAGCCACCGAAAGTTAATAGGGATAACCCTTAATTACAATTTAATCAACACAAGGTTTTTTAACCAATGGAAACTCAGTGTTAAAAGTAAGTGATGAAGGTGTGGTAAAAACTTGTTTTTCACCTTTCATCTCTGTAGGGCCATAACCTTGTAGTAATGTGTCATTTTTAATACGAAAAGCAACTTCTCGAACACTTTCTACACCTTCTGATTCAAACGTATATTTGGCTAATAGCACATTGCTTTTAATTAGTCCTTTAAATCTACCCGTGTTTTTATCCTTTTCAGCTAAAGCGAATAATAGAGTTCCTGTAATAGAATCTTCTTTTTTTAGAACTTGTAACGAAATTGTTGATCTATTATCATTATATACATAACAGCCTTTTTCTAATCCTTTGGGCTTTTTTTTCTGCTGTTCAACATCTTCTTTTTCTTTTGTTGAAGTGTTTTCTTTTTTATTTGAGTTACAACTTATAACAATAAGAAATAGGAAAGCTGAAAATAATGATATGTTAATGCGTTTCATAGCGTTTGTTTTTCGTTTTTTTAAATGTACAAGAATGGTTGGGTATGAAACTGTAAAGAAATCATAAAGTATGTAAGTTGTTAGTCAAAGCAATTGTTTGAATAAAAAAACCCGAAAGCATTACACCTTCGGGTTTTCAATTATTAAAATAAAAACAACTTACTCTTTAATCAACTGTTTTGTGATGGTGCCGTTTTCACTGCTAATACGTACTAAATAGGTCGCACTTGCTAGATTGGTAACATCAATAGTTTTTTGAGCGCCCATTCCATTCAAGTTGATAGTTTGTATCACACGACCGGTAAGATCATAGATAACTGCTTCTTTCAAATTGTTTTGTAATGGGTTGCCAATCGTCACTTGATTGTTTGCTGGGTTAGGGTATAACTGAACAGTACCTAAAGTATCTGCTCCTTGCACACCCAATTCACTTTCTACTGTCAACTCAAAAGTACAAGTACCTATATTTCCATTGTCATCTTCTGCAGTTAAGGTAACAGTATATACACCATCGCCTATAAGTTCTCCCGGAGCTGGATCTTGTGAAGTGATTGTTACGGTATCAGCACAGTTATCAGTAGCCGAAGCCTCACCTGTGGCAAAGTAATCAGGTATTTCATAGAATAAGTTTCCTTCTCCCGGATCTACCGTTTGGTCTGCAGGACACGTTACAACTGGTGCCATTACATCTACTACTGTTACTTCAGCAAAACACGTACTTAAGTTTCCGTTTACATCGCTAACAAATACTTGAACAGTAACGGGTGTACCAATATCACTACAGTCAAACTCTGTAATGTCCACTGCTGTGGTATCAATACCACAAGCATCGTCATTGCTCGCAATTACATCACCTGGCAATAAGGTAGCGGTACCATCTTCGCCTAATTCAAGGGTGAAGTCAGCACAAACTAAGTCTGGCGATGTGTTATCTTCTACTGTTACCATAGCCGTACAAGTTGCTGTATTGCCATTGTTGTCTGTTACGGTTAATTCTACAGCATTCACTCCAACGTTGGAACAATCGAACGTATCCATATCTAGGTCGTAACTAGCAATGCCACAGGCATCGGTAGAGCCACCATCTACATCCATCCCTGTAATGCTGACTGAACCAGTAGCATCAAGCTGAACGGTAATATCTTGACAAACCACATCAGGTGCTGTGATATCTTCCACGGTTACGATAGCTGTACAAGTTGATGTATTTCCATTTACATCGGTTACCGTTAAGGTTACATTGTTGTCACCTACGTTAGAACAATCAAAAGTATCTTGATCGATAGCAATGGTATCCACACCACAAGCATCTGTTGAACCACCGTCTACATCAGCAGCAGTAATGGAAGCTGAACCAAATTCATCTAACTGAATGGTGATATTCTCACATACAGCCAACGGTGCTTCGTTGTCTTCTACAGTGATATCAAACGTACATACGCTGGTATTACCACTAGCATCAGTAGCAGTAAACTCAATAGTCGATACACCAACCGGGAACTGACTACCAGAAGGTAATCCGTCAGTCTGTGCTACGGTCACACCAGAACAGTTGTCTGTTGCCAAAGCATCTGGGAAGGTTACTGTTGCATAACAATCTCCCGGATCGGTACTAACTAGCGTATCCATTGCACAAATGATAGTTGGGGCGATAGTATCTTCTACAGTGACTGTAGTAGTACACGTAGAAGTATTTCCGTTTATGTCAGTCACAGTTAAGGTAACTGTATTGTCACCAACGTTGGAACAATTAAAGTCAGTCACATCGATAGAGCTGGTAGCGATACCACAAGCATCCGTAGAACCATTATCAATATCGTT
>DEQW01000003.1:647460-647951 GCA_002360635.1 Flavobacteriaceae bacterium UBA3356
TCGTTTACTGTAATAGAAGCTTCACCATTAGCATCAAGCTGAACAGTAAAAGGAGCTACACAGTTGGCTACTGGTGCTACATTATCTTCAACCGTTACCGTAGTGGTACACGTACTTGAGTTACCCGAAGTATCGGTTACGGTAAGGGTAACCGTGTTGTCACCAATGTTTGAACAATCAAAATCAGTAATATCAATACTGGTTGTATCAACACTACAGTTATCTGTTGAGCCATCATTGATATCGGCTGCTGTAATAGAAGCTTGTCCGTTGGCATCCAGTTGAACAGTAAAAGGCGCTACACAATTAGCAACTGGTGCAACGTTATCCTCCACCGTTACAGTTGTGTTACATGTACTTGAATTGCCCGAAGTATCGGTTACGGTAAGGGTAACCGTGTTGTCACCAATGTTTGAACAATCAAAATCAGTAATATCAATTGAAGTTGTAGCGATACCACAAGCATCGGTAGAACCATTATCAATATCGTT
>DEQW01000003.1:648018-837818 GCA_002360635.1 Flavobacteriaceae bacterium UBA3356
TCGTTTACTGTAATAGAAGCTTCTCCATTTGCATCTAGTTGTACGGTAAAAGGTGCTACACAATTTGCTGTTGGGGCAACGTTATCTTCTACAGTAACGGTAGTGGTACAGGTATCTGTATTTCCTGAATTGTCAGTTACAGTAAGGGTAATAGTATTATCCCCTATATCAGCACAACTAAAAGATGATTGATCTATTGCCACACTAGCGATACCACAAGCATCGGTAGAGCCATCGTTAATATCTGCAGCTGTTATAGATGCTTGTCCGCTGGCATCAAGCTGAACAGTAAGAGGTGCTACGCAATTGGCAACTGGTGCAATGTTGTCTTCAACCGTTACGGTAGTTGTACACGTATCTGTATTACCTGAATTGTCCGTCACAGTTAGTGTAATAGTATTATCCCCTACATCAGTACATCCAAAAGAGGATTGATCTATTGCTACACTAGCAATTCCACAGTTATCTGTTGAGCCGTTATTAATATCTGCTACGGTGATAGAAGCATCGCCGTTTACATCTAATTGCACGGTAAATGGTGCCGCACAATTGGCCACTGGTGAAATTAAATCCGTATCAGTTATTGTTACATTAGCCGTGTCTGTACACCCATTATCATCGGTAACAGTTACCGTATAAGTACCTGCACTTAATCCTGTTGAAGTTGCATTATTACCGCCAGAAGGTGACCAAGAATAATTGTAAGGAGCAATTCCTCCATTTGTTGTAACAGTAGCAGATCCATTAGAAACACCAGGACAGCTTGCATTTGTAGATGAAGTTATGGTTGCATCTACAGCTGTAGGCTCTGTTATTGTTGCAGATGCTGTATCGGTACAACCATTATCATCTGTTATGGTTACGGTATAGGTTCCAGCTGCTAAATTTGTTATCGTATTAGTAGTTGAAGTTGAGTTTGTGGTTGTAGCCCCATTACTCCACGAATAATCATAATTTGCAGTACCACTGCTTGCAGTTACAGTTAATGATCCTGTACTTGATCCATTACACGCAACGTTAGTTTGAGCTGTAATGGCAGCACTTAAGTTACAAGGAGGAGCTGCGCCAGTTACATTAACGGTTATACTCCAGTTGGTCCCGGTAGAAAAGTCTGTAGCGACTAGTACTTGATAGGTGCCGGGGCTACTAGGTACTGGTGTAATGTTTCCACCAGGAAAGTTTATGGCACTATTGCCAACCTGAATAAAACCAGTGGCTCCTCCACCTGTTGCAGAAGCAGAAATACTGGTAATAGACTGGCCACTCGCTAATACTATTTGAAAGCGGTCTTGACTGTCACTTGGTGTGCTAACAGATCCACTAAAACCATTAGCTCCTGTGGTTAAGTTAAAAGAGGGGCCTGTTCCCGTATTTGGGAAATCAGACCCTTCGTTTTGTGCCATAAGTAGGCTAGATGAACATAGCAAAGCTATAAACATCCATACTTGGGTAATTTTCTTCATAATAGATTGTTGAAATTTAAATTTGATTATTGGCATAAAAGTAGGTGAATTCTCACCTTAGTTACATACGTGTACATACGTAATTTTATACAGGCAAAAGACTATGTTTTTTGTGGATAGTTAGTAGTGTGAAGTAACAATTATTAGTTTATAGTAGTCAGTAGTGGTAAGCAGTGGCGTATATTTTTTTTCTTCTCAATATTCTAAAACGGATGTTTTTAATACAATACTTCAGTCGCTGTTGCGCTAGTAGTTTCAATCAATCACCGAGTAGTTTTCTTTTGTTATTTTTTTTCTATACTAAGAAATAAGCCCGGAAACATCACGCTCTGGGCTTTAACTTAAAAACTAGTAAACACAGTATTTAATCCACTATTTTAATTTTACTCATTGCAAAATATAGAAAGAAACCTATAGGTTGCAATACGTGTAATTACATAATTTTTTAGTAATTAAGAAGTTATGGGTTATTGATAAGGAGCTGTTAGGGTTTTGTGTACATCTTCAAAGATCTCAACCCGGTCGGCCAATACAATAAGATTGTCTTGCTCTTCTAATATAGTCGATCCATTGGGGGTTATATAACTTCCGTCGCGTTTTATCATGGCAATAATTGCATTTTTTGGAAACCCTAATTCCACTATTTTTTTATCAACCGCATAACAATCAGGGCCAATGGTAAATTCCCTCATTTCAGCTTTGGGGTTTTCAGATAATAACAAATCGGTAGCCGATAACTTTTTAGAGGTTTCCGGTAAGCCTACATTCAACCATTTTGCTACTAAAGTCAAGGTAGTCCCTTGAAACAATACTGAGGTGACCGATATAAAAAACACAATATTAAAGATCATATTGGCTTTATCGATTCCTGCCAGAAGTGGATACGTGGCAAATACAATAGGTACCGCCCCTCGTAAGCCTACCCAAGAAATGTAAAACCGCCTACGTAATTTCATTTTAAAAAATATCAAACTTATAAAGACCCCGATGGGTCGAGCAATAAAAATTAAAAACAACGAGATGAGCATTCCAATTCCCATAATAGGAATTACCTGCTGTGGAAATACCAACAACCCTAGCGTTAAGAACAATACAATTTGCATAAGCCAAGCTAGCCCATCATACATTTTTAAGATGGTCTTCTTATGAATAAGATCTTGATTCCCTAAATACACTGCACAAATATAAATTGCTAAAAACCCATTCCCCCCTAAAAAGTCGGTCGCCGAAAAGGTAATGAACATTAAGGCTATTACTAGTACGGGATAAAGTCCTTCAAAGTCTAGTTTTATTTTATTGATAATAAACTTACTAACCTTTCCAAATACAAATCCGCCAATACCTCCCAGTATCATTTGCTGTAAAAACATAGGAATAATGGATAGGATGCTTTGGTCTTGATTGATAACTAAAGTTAAAAAGGCAAGCGTTAATACGTATGCCATGGGATCGTTACTACCACTTTCTAACTCAAGAGTAGGGCGCAGATTGGTTTTTAATGCCAAGCTTTTGGAACGTAATATAGAGAATACTGCAGCAGCATCGGTAGACGATACAATAGAACCTAAAAGCATACTTTCATAGATTGTAAAATCAGTCAATAACCATATAAAGGTCCCTAAGGAAAGGGCTGTAAGCAAAACCCCTAAAGTAGACAAAGCAATTCCTTCTCTTAAAATAGGTTTTACAGCTTTCCAGTTGGTATCCAAACCACCCGAAAACAAAATGAAGTTAAGGGAAACAATACCAATAAACTGTGCTGCTTGTGGATCGTCAAAACGAATGCCCCCAATCCCTTCTGAACCCGCTAAAATTCCTATTGCTAAAAAGAGTAATAAGGTAGGTACCCCAAACTTATAGGATGTTTTTCCCACTACGATACTGATTAAGAGTAAGATGGATCCTACTAATACAATATTCTCAATGGTTAAGTTCATAGGTTAGTGTTTCAAGGGCAAGTTTTGTAAAGATATTATTTCTTGATAAAGCAGGTGATCCATTATAATCTATTTGTTTACAATATATATTATACTTGGTAAAGACCAATTATTGGTTTACCGAATTCACATAATCTTTTAATCATTTATATTTGCGTAGTAGCTTTGCATCACGCTAAACCTCACAACTATGAACACCAACAAAAAACGCGCAAAAGAATTTTTACTTTTGGCAGCCAGAGGCGATTCCCGAGAGGCTTTTAAAAGGTATGTCGCTGATGGGTTTATCCACCATAATGCTTATTTTAAAGGCGATGGTCACACGTTGATGGTAGCCATGGAAGAGGCTGCAAAAAAGCAACCCAATAAAGAATTTGAAGTTTTAAGGGCATTGGAAGACGGTGACCTGGTTTCCATACACTCCCGTATTAACCCTCAGGACAGTCCTGAAATGGCCGTGATACATATCTTTAAGTTTAAAAATGATAAAATTGTAGAGATCTGGGACTTTGGACAAACGGTTCCTGATACCGTGGTCAATGAGAATGGGATGTTTTAGTTGGGAGTAAATAGTTTTACACCATTTATAAATAAAAAAGCCTGGAAACATCACCCTCCAGGCCTTAACTTAAGAACTAGTATTAACTAGTAACTTATAAACTAGTGTTTACTGTTTAATCAACAATGTTAATTTAACTTATAGGCTAAAGTATAGTAATATGCCTGAATCTACAATACGTAGAATTACGTAATCTTTGTAGGAATTTAGAAGAGTTTAAAGATATACAGTATTAACTAAAAAACCACTTAATGCTGGTTTGCTAAGGGGTTTTGTAAATTGAAAGTAATGTTGTAAACTTTTTATCACTAAGTTTATACGGAGTATAGTAGCGTAAGCTTATGAAACATAAAACCATAGCTAACGAATTAATTACATTAAAAGAGGCAGACCTAGCCCTTAGGACGCAGCTTCTTAAAGCGGGTACGCTACAAGATGGCTATGACTCAAAAATGGAGGCGTTACACATTGCGCATGCAAAGCAATTAGCTACAATACTCGATCGCATTGGATATCCTACCGAAGCTAAAGTAGGGAAGGAGGCCAGCGAGGCAGCATGGTTGATCATTCAACACGCCATTAGCATGCCCAACTTTATGCGACGCTGTAAAACCCTTTTAGAAAAAGCCGTTGCCAAAGAGAACGCTTCGCCAATCCTGTTAGCGTATTTAACAGACCGTATTGCAGTTTTGGAAGGCAAACCACAGCAGTATGGTACCCAGTTTGACTGGGATAAAAACGGCGTGTTACAAGCGAATCCATTTGATGATTTAGATGCTGTAAATAAGAGGCGAAAATCCATTGGACTGAACACCCTTAAAGAACAATTAGCTGGTTATGCGACAGCGTACAAAGGACGAAAACCAATTACCTCCAGAAGATGTTTTGAAGAAAGAAAAAGCGTTTCAGGAATGGAGAAAAAGGGTAGGGTGGATAGTATAATTTTATAGATATACCCAAAATTGAGTATACTATAACTGTAGGAAGATACTTATATTTATAGCCCCAAAATCTTTATATACTTAGTCTCTTTTTTATTTTTTAAAAACAAAAGATATGAAACAGATTATACTCGTACTGCTAGCTATTAGCAGTATATCAAGCATGGCCCAAGTAGGGATTAATATCATAGACCCTAAGGGTAATTTAGATATAATTTCGAAAACCAATATGGATTGGTGTTGCCGCGGGTAACCTCGGTAGAAGATGTGACAGATGGCAATGGTAACGCTCCAGTAGATGAAACCACCCTGTATGACCTATCTAGAAATACCACCTGCTTTTATCAAAATGGCGATTGGGTTTACATAGATACAGATGCAAGTGGTGATCCTATACTAACAGATCCTACACCCCCTAATTATAACACAAACACAACAATAGATTATATTAAAACCAGTAATACGGATGCAAATGATTCGTTTGGGCTTTCTTTAGCTTTATCTGGAAATGGGAGCACTATGGCTATTGGGGCGCCGGGCGAGCATGGTAATGGAAACCAAGGTGATAACAGTATGAGCAGTAGTGGTGCTGTGTATGTATTTGTATATACTGGAACGGAATGGATTCAACAAGCTTATTTAAAATAACTGCTTCTTTTTATAAATTAACACCTATGAAATACCCTAAATCATTCGGACTCTCTAAACTTAGAAACCATCTACACTTTTTAAAAACAGAGCGCCCTACCATTTATGATCTGTACAAAGAAAATGGCGAGAAACATGCTTCTGTATTCCGAGAGGAAAGGGCATTACAATATGAAAAAGATGGTTATACAATTAAAATTGCTACAGATATTGATAAACGGATAAAAGATTTAGAAAAACGAGTACAATCATTGGAAGCTGAAATAGCAACAGAAAAGAAAGCCAAACTACATAACAACCCAGATGTCTATGACACAAAACCCGATGTTGAAAAAATAATGAGCGACCCAAAAATTAAAGAAGCGAATAAGCGGTACAAAAAAAGAAAAAAAGAATAACTACTGTAACCCATACCACAAACCTTTAGGTTTCTAAAAAAAGTATTACATTGCCTATTAAACTAACTATCTTTTGGCACTATCCTGGAATGAAATAAAAAGCCGCGCCCTGCAATTTACCAATGAGTGGGAAGGTGAGACCCGTGAACGCGCAGAGAAAGACAGTTTTTGGAATGACTTTTTCAACATCTTTGGTATCTCGCGTAGGCGACTGGCCACCTTTGAAGAACCGGTAAAAAAACTAAACAATAACCAAGGCTTTATAGACCTTTTTTGGAAAGGAACGCTCTTGGTAGAACATAAAAGTAGGGGCAAAGATTTAGATGCAGCCTTTAAACAAGCTACCGATTACTTTCACGGCCTTAAAGAACACGAACTACCCAAGTATGTGTTGGTTAGTGATTTTGAACATTTTAGATTGTATGATCTGGATGAGGGGCTGGACTATTCCTTCCCTATAAGCGAATTGTATAAAAACATTAAACTGTTCGGGTTTATTGCGGGGTATCAAAAACGCACCTTTAAAGATGAAGACCCGGTAAATATTGAAGCTGCCGAGCTAATGGGTAAGCTGCACGACCAACTGGAAGATAGCGGTTATGAAGGGCACTCACTAGAGGTATTCTTGGTACGGTTGCTGTTCTGTTTGTTTGCCGATGATACGGGTATTTTTGAACGGGACACCTTTAAGGAGTTTGTAGATGTAAAAACAAAAGAGGACGGTAGCGACTTAGGTGCGTGGTTAGCACAGTTTTTTCAAGTGCTCAATACACCCAACAACAAACGTTTAAAGAACTTGGACGAACATCTCACCATATTTCCGTATGTAAACGGAAAGCTTTTTGAAGAGGCTTTGCCCATTGCGTCCTTTAACAGTGCCATGCGTGAGATATTGCTGGAATGTAGCAAATTAAATTGGGGTGAAATAAGCCCGGCTATCTTTGGTAGTATGTTCCAGAGTGTTATGAACCCCGAGGAGCGCCGTAACTTAGGCGCACATTACACCAGCGAAAAGAATATTTTAAAACTGATACGCCCGTTGTTTTTAGATGCCTTGCACGAGGAGTTCGATAAAATACACACCAATAAAAACAAACTGCGGGAGTTTCACCAAAAACTAGGTAACTTACGGTTTATGGACCCTGCTTGTGGCTGTGGCAACTTCTTGATTATTACCTACCGTGAAATACGGTTACTGGAGTTGCAAGTATTAAAACAGTTGTACGGCACCCAACAAGTGATTGGCATTGATGAAATCATGAAAGTAGAGGTAGACCAGTTTTACGGTATTGAGTATGACGAGTTCCCCGCCCGTATTGCCGAAGTGGCCATGTGGCTCATGGATCACCAAATGAACCTCTTAGTAAGCGAAGCCTTTGGACAGTACTATGCCCGTTTGCCCTTACAAAAAAGTGCGATTATAGTACACGGCAATGCATTACAGGTAAATTGGGAAGATGTAGTCCCTAAAACAGAGTTAAATTATATTCTTGGGAATCCGCCATTTTATGGTAAGCAATACCAGAGCAAAGAACAAAAGGAAGATATGAAGCGTATCTTTCAAGGAGTAAAAGGTTCTGGCGTGTTAGACTATGTGACGGCTTGGTACTTAAAAGCCGCACATTATGTTCAAGATACTACAATAGCTGTAGGCTTTGTTAGTACCAACTCCATAGCACAAGGCGAACAAACTGGTATTTTATGGAACGAACTGTTTAATACCTACGGTGTTAAAATACACTTTGCGCACCGTACGTTTAATTGGACAAATGAGGCGAAAGGAAAAGCAGCCGTCCATGTAGTGATTATTGGCTTTGGAAACTTTGATGTAAAAGATAAATCAATATTTGAATATGAAGATATTAAAGGTGAGCCACATGAAATAAAAGTTAAAAATATAAATGGATATTTAGTTAATGCTCCAGATATAGTTTTACCAAAAAGAAGAGAACCGCTTTGTGATGTGCCTACAATGAATTATGGAAGTATGCCTAATGACGGAGGTAATTTAGTCTTTGACACTAAAACCAAAAAAGATATTATTAGTCAAGATAGTAACTCAGAAAAATTTATTAAGAGATTTGTTATGGGTGAAGAACTAATTAATAATATTGATAGATGGGCGCTTTGGATAACGGATAATGAATTAAAAGAAATAAGAAATATTAAACCTATAATTAGTATTTTAACAAAAGTAAAAAAGAAACGAGAATCAAGTACTAGAGCTGCTACAAATAAATTAGCACAATTTCCTTACAGATTTGGGGAAGTAAGACAGCCTGAAACAGATTACATTGCATTGCCTAGAGTGTCATCCATGAGAAGAGAATATATTCCTATAGCATTACTAGAAAAAGAAGTAATTGCTGGTGATAAAGTTTACACTATATCTTCTTCTGATAAATATATATATGGGGTTTTAACTTCTAAAATGCATATGTCGTGGATGAGATTTACAGCTGGTAGAATGAAAAGTGACTATAGTTATACCAATCAAATAACATACAACAACTACCCGTGGCCCAAAGACCCGAGTACTAAAAACAAAGAAAAGGTAGCTGCCAAAGCCCAAAACGTACTGGATGTACGGGCGGAGTACCCCAACAGCAGCTTAGCAGACCTCTATGACCCGCTTACCATGCCGCCCAACTTGGTAAAAGCCCACCAAGCCCTGGACAAAGCGGTAGATGTATGTTACCGTCCGCAGCCCTTTACCAACGAGACCGGACGCATAGAGTATTTGTTTACGTTGTATGATGAGTATACCATGCCGCTGTTAGAGAAAAAGAAGTAGGCAGTAAGCGGTAAGCAGTTAGTACGTTTTTTACGCCACTCTTGGTGTTTTGCACCAACGACCGGCAGGTAGTTTTCGAAAATGGGTTATTGGTAAAGAATAATAATAAAGACAGAAAAAAGATTATTTAAAAATGAAAAAATTAGCTTGCATTTTATTGTGGATTGTTTGTAGCCATACAGTTCTCTCTCAAACAATAACTCAGATTGATTCTGTTTCGCAGTCCATGTGTTTGTATTTAAATCAAATGGATATCAAAAATGATACGTTGGCTATGAACAACTTATATAATAAAAAAGTTATTCCCTATCTGAATACTTTCGAGGCTTCAAAAATGAATAAAGTAGGGCAACAAGTTTATTATAGGCTTCAAAGAAACTGTGTAGCGTTCCGGGAGTTATTAGACAGAATAGATCCTCCAAAAGAATCCGTTTCAAGGCTGGCTTATAAACCAAAATCAGAAGTTTCGGATGCTGATTTGCAAAAGTTGAAAAACGCTAAGAAATTATACTACTTTGAAGTTTCGGGCGACACAACTCAAGTATTGATTAAAGATGGAAAGTGGTTAGAAACCTTTGCAGACAATACCTATTCAAACTTAGATATGAATTGGATTACCAATACCGAATTTGAATTAGTATTTAATAGCAGCAACAACGAAACTAGATCTAACTTTAGTGTTCAGGGTGATACGTATATTTATCAAGTATTAACAAAAGAGAATGATTATTTTGTTTTAAGTGTAAATATACCTGGACAGCCTATTTATGAAAAATTAAAAATATATCATTACTAAAAAATCATGAATAAAAAACTCCTTTTCATCTTCACTGTGCTAATTAGTAGCATTACTGTTGCACAACACGATTTTAAAAAAGTATCAGACTCATTACAAAGTCTCAATTCTAAAAAGATAGATAAAGCGGTTACGCAACTGGGGTTACAACCTGGCGAAACAGTAAAGATATTTGCTATGTTTTCGGTAGATACCGATGGCAGTATTGTGGACGTAAAAGCACGGTCTGTTCACCCTGCTTTTGAAGAAGAAGCAATACAAATTATAAAAGAGTTGCCCACTATGGATCCTGCAATAGTAGATGGAGAGGCAATTAAACAAAGATATTCGCTACCCATTCTCTTTAAGATTGAAACCGAACGAGAACGGAAAAAAAGGGAACGAAAAGAAGCTAGAAAAAAGAAGCGAAAAGAAGGAAAACATAATAAAAATGATTAGTAAACAATCGGTTTTACATGACAGGTTTTCTTCTAGCATTGGTTTAGTTGTGGCGTGTTAGGACATGTAACGTGATGTAAATGTTTGTAAATACTAACAAGGAAATAAAATTTACACAGCGCTATATATATGGGGGTATAGTAACATAAGGATATAAAACATAAAACCATAGCTAACGAATTAATTGCATTAAAAGAGGCAGACCTAGCCCTTAGGACGCAGCTTCTTAAAGCGGGTACGCTACAAAATGGCTATGACTCAAAAATGGAGGCGTTGCACATTGCGCATGCAAAGCAACTAACTACAATACTCGATAGCATAGGATATCCTATAGAAGCTAAAGTAGGGAAGGAGGCCAGCGAGGCAGCATGTTTGGTCATTCAACACGCCATTAGCTTGCCCGACTTCATGCGACGCTGTCAAACCCTTTTAGAGAAAGCAGTTGCCAAAGAGAACGCTTCGCCAATCCTGTTAGTGTATTTAACAGACCGTATTGCAGTTTTGGAAGGCAAACCACAGCAGTATGGTACCCAGTTTGACTGGGATAAAAACGGCGTGTTACAAGCGAATCCATTTGATGATTTAGATGCTGTGAATAAGAGGCGAAAATCCATTGAACTGAACACCCTTAAAGAACAATTAGCTGTTATGCGACAGCATGCAAAGGACGAAAACCAATTACCTCCAGAAGATTTTTTGAAGAAAGAAAAAGCGTTTCAGGAATGGAGAAAAAGGGTAGGGTGGATAGTATAATTTTATAGATATACCCAATTATGGGTATTGACTTCATGCTTTTAAAGACTACTTTTAAAAAGAAAAAAAAATATAGCATGAAACATCTCAATATTCTTATTTGCTTTTTAATTCCACTATTTGCGTTTTCACAAGGGGTTCCATTAAAAGAAAAGATATAAGCGGTGATACTATATCATCAAAACATATAATAATCAACAATAATAAAAATATGAAATTAGGTGCCTTCTCTGTAAGCTTGAGTGTAAAAGACATTAAAGCTTCTAAAACGTTTTATGAAAACCTCGGATTTACCATACTGGGAGGTGATTTAGAAAAGAACTATCTAATTATGAAAAATGAGAACTCGTTAATAGGGTTATTTCAAGGGATGTTTGAAGACAACATTTTAACCTTTAACCCTGGGTGGGATGAGGATGGTAATAATATAAATAATTTTACCGATATTAGAAAGATACAAAGCGAGCTAAAGAGTAAGGGTATTGCTATTCAAAATGAAATAGATGAAACTACATCGGGGCCTGCCAGTATAACGGTTACCGACCCAGATGGAAATGTAATTCTATTGGATCAACATCGTTAACCTAAAGAAAAGTAATCCTTTGTATTTGTGAGTGCTATAACAAACTTTCACGCTTATTATTTAAAAATTAAGACCAATAGGTGGTATTGGTTGTTTTCCATTTTTTGCAGGGTTACTTTAGCCGTTGGATTTATAGCCGCCGGAATGGTTAAAATACTGGACGAACGTTTTGCTAGTGGATTATCCATTATCCACCCAATGGGTTCATATTTAGAGGCACTGCACCACACGGGGTATTATTATACATGGATAGGCTATGCACAAGTTATAGCAGCTGTTTTATTGTTACTACCTAGAACGGTTACTTTAGGAGTCTTGCTATACTTTCCTATTATTGTGAATATCTGTATTCTTTCGTTTGCCGTTCGGTTTGAAGGTTCGTTGATGACTGCGCCGCTTATGGTTCTAGCCAATGTATTTTTACTGGTATGGAATTACGATAAGCTACAGTATATTTTGCCTTTTAAAAGAACTCATGATTACATTGTATTTAAAAAACCTAAAAAATATAGTTTAAAATTTCCAATACTTTTTTTTACAGGAGTAGTAGCAACCATCGTTTTGGTTACAGCTTTCTTTATAAAAGGATATGATGTTATGCCTAGAAATTCACTTTCAGATTGTAAACAACAGTTTTCTGAAACATCCAATAAAGATGCTGGCTATGAGTTTTGTAAATGTATTCATGAACAAGGAGGTTCTTTAGATAGCTGCTTGGAAGTTTATAATGATGCTATTAGGTAGTTAAAACTTAATCACATCACTCTCTGATGGTAATGTGTTATTAAAGTCTTCAGATGTAGTAGGGGTAAAAGGTGTTAACGGTGGTTCATCTAAGTACCCCGGTGGTAATTGTCCTAACTTTTTAAACTGTGAAAAAGCGTACGGAAGACTTTCAAAATAGAGTCCGTCCTCATACTTCCGTATTTGCTTGCCTTCTGGGTTGGTAAGTACATGCATATGCAAATGGGGTGCAGATGAGTTTCCAGAATTCCCCAAACGGCCTAATTCTTGTCCGGCAGTGACTACATCGCCCTTTTGTACTAAAATGGAATTAGGGATTAAATGACAGTAGGTGCCAATAGAACCATCGGGATGTTCTATGTACACCACATTGCCCGTAACGTTATCGGCTGTAATAGGGTAGTCTAATTCCCCTGGTGTTTGATGGTCAGGAATAGAATTTTCACTAAAGAGAACTATTCCTCCTTCGACAGCTAAGACAGGACGATTATAGCAATACCAGTCTTCAAGTTTTAGACCATCGTTTTTATATGGCAGTCCATTTTCAAGTTGAGCATAATCGATAGCATACCGTTGGGGGTTATTTCCGATTAAATAACCTTCTTGTTCGGTATCATAAATAGGTTCAGGGTAAGGAAATATCGCTCTTGGGTGGTACGAAGTGCTGCCCGGAGCACCTTCCGCAAGCCACACACCTTGAGGGACGGGAAAGCCTATGTTTTTGGCGCCGGGATATTGTTTGTGGATAGGCAAACTAAAGTTCTTTATTATTTTATCTCCCTTTGTGTTTTGATAATAAAATTGATGCTCTAATTTCTCTTCACCCCAACCTGTTGGTGGATATGGTAACCAAATACTGGCTACATGTAAATCGTCTTTGGTAATAAAATCGGTATACGTTTGTAGCAACACATCATTATAATATACTTCTACTTTATCTATGTTAGACGTTTTTATATGTAATTCATATACTAACCAATCACCTTCGGTATTACTAACTTTAACTGGACTTGTTGGTAAGGCAATAAAAAAAACTTGTTGTGGTGAGGTGGGGTTCTGCGAATTACATGAATAGGTGAAAATCAATAAAAAAGCTACTAATTTTAGAAAAGTTGATTGCATACTTCTATTTGATTAACCATTGGTTACTGCAAGATAACATAAATATAAAAAGAATTATAAGTGAGAAGAGGTAGAGACTAGGTGGCGTCTAGACATAGTAATAGTGTGCTCTTCTAAAAGAACATTGATTAATTTCAAATATACCTACTATTAGGTATGGATAGACTTAATTGCTTTGAGTACTTTTAAAGTATAAAATAATACTACTTATGAAACAATTCCTGCTTTTTGCCCTTATCATTGTCACTTCGACCACATATGCGCAACAATCCTTTAGTTCTGGTAAGGTAATTACCAAAGGAGGTTATACCATATCGTACGATCTACAAACAGAAAAACCTATTTTTAAAACAGAGCATTGTGCCGAAATACCTTGGAAGGTGTCAAACCTCATAATACATGCCGTAAGTCATCCTAGGTTTAACCGAACCTTTACAGGCAGCGACTTGGCATTTGATTACCTTGACTATCCAAATGGAGTAACGTTTCCGATAACTATTCCCAATGCTGAAGCCAATAATGTAAGGCCAGAACTACAACTTAGTTTTGAAGGAAAAAGCTATCAATTAGCCGCAGGCAACGATGCCAGTGTAATTAAAACCTGCCCTAATGATATAGATGCAGCAGCGTTTGTTGAAAATACACCACAATTTAAACTAGGGACACCAGGGTTTTTACCACATTCTCTATCTAGTCCTTATCAACATAAACTAGGACAGGTTATTTCCTCTTTAATGGCGTATAAACTGCAAATGGAGCAAGATGCAAAAACAAATGGAACTGGAGGTTCAAATGATAGGGGACCATCATCTAACACAAACACGTCAAATCAATCATCTTCAACTCAAACAACTTCTAATAACGATACTAATAACAACACTACTAATAATGCAACTATTGAAAATAAAAGTGGATTAAAAAGTGCTGAAGAGATTCGGGCAGACTATGCATCTTATTTAAATACACAAAGCATTGCCTCGTCGCAAATGTCAGCTGGCAACTTTAGGGAAGCCGCTACAACATATGCCAATGCAGGAATGACCACCGAAGCCATAGCATCATTAGGAGCCGATGTCGTTGTAAATGTTGTAAATATTCTAAAAGAAGCAAGGCAAGATAAAATTAAAAACTACCGACGAAAAGTGGCATCGCAATTAGATGAAATGGAAACCCAATATAGTAAATTAGAAAACACCTATAGCACTGCAAGTTTTGAGGATTATTTAGCAGAAGAAGAAACCACTAGATCTTTAGAAAATAAGTTGATAGAAAGTAGCGATTGGCTATGCGGAAAAGTAAATGGGTATTGCAAGATGAGTAGTGACCTGCAGGCTATTCAAAAAGATAGAATACGCAATATATTTAAAATTAATACCAAGCAAATAGTAGAGGCTATTTTAGATAGTGATAAGCAAATTGAAATATATGATAACGCTTTCTCTAAAAATGATGTGACAAGAGCATTTAATAAAGTGTATAAAAGAGAAAAAAACATACTTTCGGGTATAACAAATTATAACACAAAAACAACGTTGGCTAACGAGTTGGGAACAATCGATGAAGAGCGTATAAAAATAGTGTTTGAGTATAATGAATCGAAACCAATATTAAGTGAAGAAGCCTTAGTTCACCTATATCTTCGAAGTACCTATTATAATGAAGATTATAATAAAACTGCAATGGACTACTTTAACAAACAAGACCTCTCAAAACGTACCCGATTGTTTTTTGCCTCTATATTACAGCCTTTTACGGGAGATAAACAACTAACTAAAAGAAATGATTCAAAACTTTTGTTACTCTTACACCGTGGGTATAATCTTAATTTTTTTAGCACGCTTTACGATGATGATGAAGCATACGCTATAGCAGATTGGGTTTCAGAGTATATGCCAAACAGCCAATCAAATTATCTTATACAGAATAAAATTAAAGAACTTCGGAAATCTGAAGGCAAAAAAGAAGAAGCGCTATTCTTAGAAAGAAAAGAATGCCTTACACCCATGTGCGAAGTTCCGCCTACGTATTTCAAAGCAGATAAAATGCTAGAGTTCGATCGAAAAGCAAATGAAGCGATTGCAGATTTTAAAGCTTCAACTTGGTCAAATAATAAAACAGATGATAAAATAAAAGAGATAACATATGAAGATATGATACAAAAAGGGAGACAGGCAAGAAATTTAAAAGAAAAGAAAGACGTTCAATCCCTATACCAAGAACTGATTTATGAAAATCATAATAAAGTCACTTTTAAGAAAACCACTTTTAAGCTGACGAGGCTTTTCCAAGCGTTTCCTTTTAGATATTTCGGTAAAACGGAATCTACCGATTTAGAAAGCCGAAACTATATAGAGCGGTTTGATGGGGAAATAGGTTATACGACCTTTAATGGACAAATAACAGAATACGACACTAAAAAAAGGAAAACCTACAAAGATAGAGAGCACTTTATAAAAGAGTTTATAGAAGAAGATAATGTAACGGTCGATTCAAGAAAATTGAAAGCTACTTTTCAATGTGAGGTAGACGGGATTTCCTATTACGGCTTTGAATTTAAAGTAAGAGGAAATGATGAAATAGACAAAGAGATAGAGTATTTTAATGTAGAAACAGGCCTGCATAAAAGGACAGAATATTTTAATAATGAGGTAATGAGCCACGCTAGTACAAATACGTATGATGCTTTTAATGGAATTCTTTTCCCTACTAAAATTGAAGGTGAAAATAATTTCATTTTACAAACGGCACAGGCTATAAAAACAGAAGTAAATCAAGAGTACGATACTGCTATTTTTGAATGATCATTACTTTTTTTTGAATTCTAGAATTTAATAACTGCATAGTTACACGAAAAGGTTATTTACATAACCTTTCTAAAATGATTGTATCTTTTAATACAATTTCAAATTTTAAACTCTTGTTCGATAGGTGCTTATAGGTGTAAAATAAAAATACCCAATTTTGGGTATTTTTTTTATGTAGCATAATAGTTAAACTTTCCAACACATGCTAACATACTAAAACGCTGTTGTTACTAGTGGCAATATATAGTGATCTACATTGCCATCATTCAACTTTCTGAAAGAGACTTACTGCGAAAATGGTAGGCAGACAAAATAGCGAATAAAAGCAAGTACAATGAAATATATATTCCTAATAACCAATTTCTTAATCTGTACGAGTGCTTTGCAAGCACAGGACACATGCCAAGGATGGCAGAAAGCTGGCTCTATGGGCAGGCAAGCTCAAATTTCTATTAATATTTGCGAAAGAGCTTCCGGCGGTTCTGGATATGTAACGTTAAAAAACAGTGCAGACACAGCAGTTCAGGTGTCTTATAAAATTAATTTTAACAATGGGGAGTCCCAAAGCGGTTCTACGCCTATAAAAGCGAATTCTGAAACCAGTGGTAGTAGTTGTTTTAATTGTGCTGAAAAAAATGGTGGTGGGATACAATCCTGGTCTGTTTATAATATAGAATTTGAAGGGGAAGTTACCAGTAGTTCAGGTAATTCCTCAAATAAAAACAAGCAAAGTTCTTCTACTTCCGGTTGGGAAGAAGAGGAAGGTCTGTTGAATGATGATGAAAGCAATGAAGACAACAGCTATTCTAACGACAGTTATAGTGAAGAATCCATCAATCAAAAAAGACAACGGGAAGCCCGCCGGGCTGAAGAAAGAAGGTTAGCCCAAAGGCGAGCCGAAGAAAAACGAGTAAAAGATGCCATAGCACGGCAAAACCGGGCCAACGCACAAATGGAACAAAAGGCACAACAAGATTTAGATAGCTGGAATAATATGTGGGATAAAGCAGGTGACGCAGTAAGAGCCGATCAAGAAAGAAAATGGGCAGAAATGGAGCGTGCTAGAGAGCGAGAGGCAGAAGCATACAAACGCAGGGAAGCAGAACGACGCCAACAGCAACAAGAATGGGAACGAGAACGACTTCGTGAAAAACGAGAACGGGAACGGAAAAAAGCTATAGAAGATGCTAAGAAAACCTTTTTAAAAAGTTTGGAAGACCATAAAATACCCTTGTTTTATGAGCATCCTCAGGCATTTGTATTGTGCGTTTCTAAAATCAATAACGAAACAATAAAAATCATCCCTGCTTTGCTCTATAAAAATTCAGATAAACAGCTTCCTTACAAGCAAGATGTGATTAATAGCATACAAAAAGAGAGAAATGTTGAGAATGTACAGGTGCATGGTATATATAGCAATTTTGAAGACTTAAAACAAGCCTCGAAAAGATTATATTCAAAAGGAAAGCAAAGGTATATTACCGTAACCGAAGCAAACCGGATTGAATTTGGAAAACCTCAAAACAATAAAACAACTAAAACTAATGATAGTGAAGATTTTTGGGGCAATAAAAAGAAAAAAACCAAAACTAAAAAAGATGATGATTTCTGGGATAATTAATATGAATAGTAAAGGCGCATTGGCATTTCTACTTATTACAGGGTTTGGATTGCAAAGTAATTACGCGCAAAGCGATGAAGTGTTGGCAAAGAGCTATTTTTTGAAAGCACAAGAAGCGTATAGCGAAGGTAACAACGCAACTGCTCTCAAGCAGTTGGATAAAACCTTGGAGTACTTAGGGACTACCAATGCCAAGATTGAAGCACTATATGTAAAAGTTTCTATCAATAGAACCAATTATATAGTAGCAGAATGCCACTTAAACACTTATTTCGAGATAGCCGATGAAAGTCACTCCGATTATATGCAAATGTTAGGCTTTGTGGCAAAGGTAAAAGAAGAAAAAGAGTTGCAAGTAGAAAAAAAATCAATGCCTTTAGAAAAGTCCCCTGCTTCTTTTTCTGGAGGCAAAGTAGCTCTTACAGAATATCTATCACAAAACCTTACATATCCCGAAGAAGCAAAATCACTACAAATTGAAGGAAAAGTATATGTAACATTTTCCATTTCAAAGGATGGAAGTACAGAAAATATAAAAGCAATAAGAGGACCCGGTTTTGGATTAAATAAAGAAGCTATAAGGCTCATTCAAAATATGCCTAATTGGAAGCCGGCTATTCAAAATGGTAAACCAGTAGGAGCTAAAATGATGCTTCCAATTACTTTTAAACTCTAAAAAATGAAGACAGTTTATTTTATACTAGCACTCTTTTTTACTGTAAATAACTACGCCCAAAGCGATGCAATTTTAGCAAAATCCTACTTTTTAAAAGCACAACAAGCGTACAGCGAAGGGAATAATAATAGTGCCTTAGAGCAATTGGAAGAAACACTGGAATACTTGGGTACTACTAACGCTAAAATAGAAGCGCTATATGTAAAAATAGCCATGAACAAAAAGGACTACCTAACTGCAGAAAAACACCTGAACACTTATTTTAAAAAAGCCAATGAAAGCCGTTCAGATTATATGGAAATGTTGGGCTATGTGGCAGAGGTAAAGGAAAAAAAAGAAATACAGTTAAAAAAAATCGCTGCAGAAGAAAAAGCAGCCTTAGGAAAAAAAGGATTTAGGGGTGAGACAATAAATGGTAAAAAGGAAGGAAAATGGACTTTCTATTGGAAAGATGGATCAATACGCCAAGAAGTATTCTATAAAAATGACAGACCGATAGATACGGTTACAATATTTTATGATGATAACTGGAAGATAACGAGAGAAAAATCAGAAGTTGAATATTTTAGAACGTTGGTGTATGACAAATCAGGGGGATGGAGTAAAGAGGTAGCTGACCATTACAAAAACGGTGATATCCAAATGACGGCGAAATATATTTCAGAAGAAGAAGCAAAAAGTGAAAATAGTTCAAAATATGAAGATGATACCCCGGTTAAATGGTATTATAAAAACGGACAGCTTAAAGAAATAGCCCATTATAATAACTTTAAATTACACGGTGAAAACATTACTTATTATGAAAATGGAGTTATTAAATCCGGAGCTATTTATAAAAACGGGATGCCATACACTGTGTTGGAAAGTTTTAACCCCGATGGAGAAACCCGTAATAACGGAAGCCTTAAAGAGGGTAATGGAACAATCTATAACTATTCCGATGATGGAAAAAAATACATAATTGACGAGTTTAAAGATGGTAACTTCTTTTCTGAAACAGGACATAACAATGAATTAGGGCATTACATTGCTGTTTACGGTAATAAAGGAACCGATAAATACAACAAAAGTCCCAGTATAATTGCTCAGTACTACGACGCTAATTATTCAAAAATAAAATTATATTCCGTTTTAGCCCAAACCAATAAAGGAACAATCTTAAAACAAACTGTTCAATATAATGAAGGAGAGCTAATCACTAATTTCTATGTGCTTGATGCTGATCAAAACCCAACAGTCAACCTTGAATTAGGTGATATTTGGTTTGACGGGAATGCTAGAAAATGGTCCAATATCAAATATGCGAACATACAGATTACTGAATTTTATAATAATGGAGTGGCTAAAAAAGTAAAGGCATATACTTCAAATCCCGATAAAGTAGCCTATTCATATAATTTTATTAAAAACGGACAAGTGAAAAAAAAATATGTAAGAAATAAAAACTTATGGGAAGTACTTTCCTTTGACATCAATGGAGATGTTAAAACAAAATCTGTCTATAAAAAGAATGGAAATTTTATAGGTAAAGAAGTTTATCGGTAATAAAATGAGAAACGGATAGGACAATAAATCCCGAAAAACAACAGATAACCATTTAACTTAATAAAAATGAAAACAAGAATTAAAACATTAATCTTAGCCTTATTTCTTTTAGGCTTTGCAATAAATACTTCGATTGCCCAATCAAACTCAGAGTATGATAAAGTTTATCCCTTTTCAGAAGGAATAGCAATAGTGAGGCTTGGGGAATATGAGAATAGTAAATACGGCTTTATCGATAAAACAGGTAATGAAATTGTATCGCCAAAATATCAAGGAGCCGAAAAATTTTCAGAAGGGATGGCGATTGTAAAACAAGATTATAAATATGGTTTTATCGATAAAACAGGAAAAGTAATTGTGTCGCCAACATATGATGACGCTCGATCTTTTGAAGAAGGGATGGCAAGGGTAAAACTAAATGGCAAATATGGCTATATCGATAAAACAGGAAAGGTCGCTGTAACTATTGAATACACAAGTGCCCAGAATTTTTCAGAGGGTCTGGCAGCAGTTGCTGATGAAAATTATAAATACGGCTTTATCGATAAAACAGGAAAAGTGATTATTCCCCTAAGATATGATGGTGCCGGAAATAGATTTATAAACGGAAAAATAAACGTACAATTCGATGGCGAATGGTTTAAAATTGACAACACCGGAAAACGGGTAGAATAAATGTTTAATAAAAAAGGACAAGTAAAAGAAAAACATGAAACACATAATAGTAATTTTATTGCTTACAGGTTTTACGCTCAATACTATCCATGCCCAAAGCGATGGTGTTTTGGCAAAGTCATATTTTTTAAAAGCACAACAAAGTTATAGTGAAGGCGAAAATCAGCGTGCTTTAGAAAATTTGGATAGAACAGTAGAATACTTAAAAGCAACTAATGCTAAGATAGAAGCCCTCTATGCTAAAATAGCTATTAGTCAAAAGTATTTTATCCAAGCAGATAGACATCTAAACAATTATTTTGAAGAAGCAGATGAAAGCCGTTCAGACTATATGGAAATGCTTGATTATGTTGCCGGAGTGAAAGAAAAAGTGAAAACGGAAATAAACTCAGACGTAGAAACGCAGTATCTGGAAACTGCCATATTTGCTGCCGGTGTGTTTTGGGGAGTAGAATATCTTTTTCAAGATGTAGAAGGAGTTGTCGCTACAAAAGTAGGTTATATAGGTGGTCAGAAAGAGAATCCAACTTATAAAGAAGTAAGTAATCGAAGAACAAAGCATGCTGAGGCGGTTAAAGTTATTTATGATATTCGGGTAACTTCCTATAAAAAATTATGTAAATATTTCTTTGAAATCCACGATCCAACACAAAAAGGCAGGCAAGGGCCTGAGATTGGTAATCACTTTAGATCAGAAATATTTTATGTAGCTATAGCACAGAAAGAAATAGCAGAAAAGCTAAAAGAAAGATTAAAAAATAAAGGGTTACATATAACTACTGAAATTACCCGAGCTAATTCCTTTTGGCCAGCTGAGGACTATCATCAAAAATGGCATACTAAAAAAGAAACCAAACCTCATTGGCATAAATATACCAAAAGATTTGATTAAACATTTAATTCCAAAAGTTATGAAGTTTTTCTTGGTATCCGTTTCTTTTTTAATAGCCGGAAACCTTAGTGGTCAAGTTAGTTTTATAGAAAAAAATAGCCAAAAAGAACATGAAATCAACCAAAGCACCAATAAACAAATAATCAATGCCTTTTTAAAAGAGCAAAAGGCAACAGCTATTGAGTTTAACCCCAATTCCAGTCCAGACTTTCCTTTTCGCTTAAAAAACAAAAAAGGCAATTGGGCACTGTTCCATTCAGGTTATGAAAGCCTGTTTATGGAAAAAGAAAGCAAAAAATATAGCTTTCAATTTCCTTCTTCAGTTATGGAGCAACGTGGTTTTACATTCGCCAACAGCAAAGAAAAAACCTATCTTATAGATTTATACGATGAAGAAGTGGAAACCAAAATGGGTTTTGATGAAATAGAAATCAGCACTAAAAAAGACACCTTATTTACCTATGACTTTAATCATAATGAAGAAAAGCGAATTGTTGAAATTGTCGATAAAATAGCAGTTAGGGAAAATAATAAATGGGGGTTAATAGAACGCGCAGATGGAGGTGTGTTCCTAAGCCATAACGTTCTATATGATTCACCTGAAAAAGTACCGCCGGCAACAGGATTCAACGGAGGTCAATTAGAAATGATGGAAAACATTAGAAAAGAATACAATGTAGATTTATTAGAGGCTTTAGATGAAAACGGCTATTACTTTAAAGGTAGAAATAAAAAAACCAAATTATTTGGGGTTTATGTAGGTGAAGGTCAGGCGTCTGAAAGTATTCTGCCAAAGTATGATAAGATCATAGGCCATAAACATGGAGGAACATATGAAGTCTGGAAAAACAATAAGGTAGGCTATTACAACAGCGATTTTAAACTTGTCTTTAAACCCAGTTTTGATGATTTTGAAACTGTTCATCTCGATTATACCTATGGCTGTGCCTTAAAAACCAACGGTAAATGGGAGCTTTATGATATGTATGAACCCCAAAAACTTGTAAAGGGTAGTGCCGCAACCATTGATGAATTGATAGAATTGTGGTTGGATAGAAAATAAAAGTAGAGAACAAAAAAGCATCTTTGTTTTGTTAACGCCAAAAACAGATAGTATTAAGACGATGTGTTATATTTGATAAGTATATTGTTTATTACGTCATATCATTCTATTTTTAAACATGACTGTACAGAAAAAAAGAATAATCATAATCTTTGTCTCTATAATTGTAGTAGTGTGTCTACCATTAATTGCGATGCAGTTTACAGACAAAGTACAATGGAGCTTGTTTGACTTTATTATTGCTACAATACTGCTTCTAAGCGCTGGTTTATCAGTTCATTTTATTTTTCAAAAAGTAAAAAAAATGAAATATCGAATAACTCTCTTATTTTTGCTTTTAGTACTTTTTCTAGTAACTTGGATTGAAATTGCTGTCGGTCTTTTTGGTACAGAAATTAGCGGCAGTTAGCACTTAAATTTAAAATTCAAAAATCATGAAATTAAAGATGTATATTTCTTTGATCCTTGTAACCATTTTAATTAGTTCTTGCAAAAATAAAACGGAAGAACCAACAGGACAACCATCTAAAAAGGACACTATAAACACCAAAGTAATCAAGGCTGAATTAGAGGACGTTTCTCAAGAAAATAACCATGTAATAATGAAAAAATTACAAGGGGAGTGGAAGGAAGCAGAATATCCATATAGAAGAGTCATTTTTAAAAAAGAAACAGTTAAGTTTATGGAAGAAGGAATGGCAGAAGACCCTCAGTTTAAACCGTACAAAATATCAAATAAATGCCCTTTTAATGTCAATAATATAAAACAGCATACGAACCGAGATACCATTTTAGTACTGGTTGAGGATGAGCGATGCGAGAAACTAAATATATCCAACAATACACTCAAGCTTAGTGGTTTTAATACGGCTACCAGTAATGACTATACTATTTTATATGAAAGGGTGGAATAAATATGGTATATAATGAATTATAAAACTTTCGAAACCGAGCGGTTGTTATTAAAACCAACCGACCAACAAGATGCCGATTTAATCTTCAGGCTATTAAACACTCCAAAATGGTTGGCTTATATAGGTGATAGAAACATTACGTCGTTAGAAGATGCTAAAGCATATATTACAAATAAAATGACCCCACAATTAGAGCGTCTTGGGTATGGTAACTATACCGTAATACGAAAAGAAGATGGTAGTAAGTTAGGTTCTTGTGGGATTTATGACAGAGAAGGAGTGGATGGTGTTGATATTGGCTTTGCTTTTTTACCAGAATTTGAAAAAAAAGGATATGGCCTTGAAGCAGCCACTAAAATAAAGGAAGCCGCCTTTTCTGAATTTGGCATCAATCGCATGCAGGCGTATACGTCAAAAAAGAACGAGGCATCACAAAAACTGCTAGAAAAATTAGGTCTAAAGCAAACTGGAACCACATATCTTCCAAACGATAAGGAGGAATTATTTGTCTATTCTATTTCTTCAGAAAGCTTATAAACTACATAAAACAAGTATATTTGATGCTTCATTAGCACTTCTATCATATTGTCTAAGAATAAAGTAATCCGAATAGCAAAAAGAACAGGTGCAATTTTACTTGTCTTACTAGCAATACTAATAGCTACAACCTTTTTATATATGCGAAAAAGTATATTTGGCAAGTCACCATCTGGTGAACGTCTAGAACAAATAAAACAATCCCCTAACTATACCGATGGGTCTTTTCAAAACCTAAGTGAAACGCCCCAGTTAGCCGAAGGATATTCAATGGGAGGCGTGCTATATAATTATCTGTTTAAGAAAAAGCCTCGACTAAAACCCAAAGGTGTAATACCTTCTGTGCACACTGATATAAAAGCAATTTCACCAAATGAAGAGGTATTACTATGGTTTGGGCATTCTTCATATTATATGCAACTAGAGGGATTGCGAATATTGGTAGATCCTGTCTTTAGTGGTAATGCTTCACCTATTCCAGGGACCACGAAGTCGTTTAAAGGAACCGAGTTGTATACTGAAACCGATTTTCCAGAGATCGATTACTTGTTTATATCTCATGACCATTACGATCATTTGGACTATAAAACCATGAAAGCGCTACAATCTAAAGTGAAGCACGTAGTTTGTGGTTTGGGCGTAGGGGCTCATTTAGAATCTTGGGGATATACAAAAGAACAACTACTGGAAAACGACTGGCATGATAGGGTGTCAATGGGAACATCAGTTACTGCTCATGTGCTTCCAACACGGCACTTTTCGGGTAGGACTTTTTCACGAAACTATACATTATGGTGTTCGTATTTATTAGAGACACCTACCATGAAAATTTATATAGGAGGCGATAGTGGATATGACACACATTTTAAAATGATAGGCGAGAAGTTTGGCCCCATAGATCTTGCTATTTTAGAAAACGGACAATATAATAAAGCGTGGCGCTATATCCATTTATTGCCAGAAGAGCTACCGATAGCAGCTCAAGATTTACGAGCAAAACGTCTTTTTCCAGTACATTCAGGTAAGTTTGTTTTAGGGAATCATCCTTGGGATGAACCTTTTAAGAAAATAAGTGAGAATATAAAAAATACTAATATAGGTTTGGTAACACCCAAAATAGGGGAAGTGGTTCGCTTAACCGACACCACTCAAACTTTTAAGGCATGGTGGGCTGATGTAGAGTAGGTTCTTACAGTTTTATAGGAATGATAAAATCAGTACCTTGAGTAGGTCACCCATACTAAAATAGATTTTGTAAGGCGAACTTTCATAATCCTTTCAATCTTCCTTCCTCCTAATAGCAACCACCAAACATAGCGCTTGTACGTGTGTTATAGAAATCACCACTTAAAATATCCGTAAAAAAGAACTTAGAATTTTCTCTAATATGGCACGAAGCGGTAAATAAAAATTGGCATAATTATAGTGGGAGAGCAGCTACAACATCTAACTATAAAAACTGTTTCAATGAGAAATGTACTGCTACTTTTTATATTGTTTATAAATACAATAATAATTGCTCAAACATCACAATTTACAGGGGAATATGGAAAACTCACTGAAACCGAAGCAGGCTCTACACTTGAATATACGCTGACTTTAAAACATAATGGTACGTTTACATTTCATTTTTACCGAAATATCGACTCAACACAACCCAAGGAAAATTACTACGGAAAGGGAACGTGGGAAGCAGATAAAAAGAGTGTTCTTTTTTACACTAATAAAGAAACTGATATAGACGAAAAATATACCTTAAACTTTACCAATACCAAAGCAAGATTCATAAAGAAAGTGCCAAGAGGTGAAACAGCAACCAATAAAAAAACGTATTTTTTGTTTTATGATTCTGAAGTCTCTTGGATTAAAGGGGTAAAGCTTTATAAAAAGCCATAAATAAAAACCTTCCGTAATAAGTGGGGTTATATTCTTTAGAAATAGTATTATGGAAAGAACAATTCTTTCATATATAGAAAAATTGCCTTTAGGATATTCGGAAGTATGATATCATAAAAATAAGTACGGCGTTTCTAGAACTAATTATAAGGATGGAAAAAGCATAAAAATGTATGCAGAAGAGTTAGGTGGAACTAATATTATAAGCCTGAATTATTATGTAACTTCCAAAACTGAAATAGTAAAACCGTGTGAAATGACTGGAAAGAAAGTGATTGACTTTTTAATTAACTACAAGCCTGTTAAACCCAATAAATAAGAAACCTATGAGCATAGAAAAAATAGCAATGGGCGGTGAATGCCATGGGTATACTGAAGCGGTGTTTCAATCGTTGGCAGGGGTGGACCGGGTAGAGCATGTTACTTCAATAGGAGATAATGATAGCTTTTCTGAAGGGGTAATCGTCCATTTTAATTCAGAAGAAACCTGAACACCCTTATTGAAATACATGTGAAGAGGGCGATGGAAAGAGTACTTGATGTACAGGGTTAAAATACATCGAACACAAAACCCAGTAGCCAATATAAGATAAGAAACACTACTATGGTGCCAATGCAGCCACATGTGCCGCCACCAATCTTTTTGGCTCCCCAAGCTGCAGCTATAATTCGTAAAAGCTTTTTCATAAAAATTGTTTTATATAAAGATATACATTTTTGACGCTCAAATTTAGAAAAAAATCCCGCCATGAGCGGGATTGATATTATAACGTAAAAGCAGATTTAGTTTTTAATATCGTCTACTTTTCCTTTTGTTGTAGTTTTAAGTTGGTCGTATTTTTCGCTAATTGAAGACTCAACATTGCGGGCCGTATCTTTAATACTATCACCAGCTTCACTAACTTTAGATTTTAATTTTTGTCGTTGTTCTGGCGACATTCTTTTATATTGCCACCACGCAAAAGCACCAGCTCCTAAACCTACCAATGCTGCTGCGATTCCTTTTTTTTGTCCGTTGTTCATAGTTTGTATGTTTTTTATTATTTGAATATCTTAAAGATAGAGCAATTTTAAGACCTGCAAGAAAGGGATGCTCACTTTAATATTTATTTATGCTTAACTGTTAAAGAAAGCGGTACGTATTAACAATCGATAGGCAAGAAAACAAAAACTACTATTTATAAAAAAAAACCTTGTGATAGTTAATAGTATTTTAAATTATTAAATATTTCATTATATTTCACTATATTTAAATTGCTTTCCTGTAAGATTATTTAAATAAATTAACAGTATAACTCCCCTTAATACTAAAAATCTCTATGACTAGAGCTTATTTAAATTTGTTGGATACCCTATCGGATATGGTATGTATTGTCGATGGTAAGGGAACAGTGGAATGGCTGAATACGGCGGCAGTAAAAAGTCTTACCTCAAATAAAAATTCTCTATTAAACTCCGCTTTTAGTTCTCTTTTAAAAGACGATGCTATAAAACGTTTTAGCAAAGTACTAAAAGATAAAAATAGCAGTGAACCCCAAACATTCTTGGCAAAGCATGAGCTTCCAGATAATACGTGTGTGGAACTAAATTGGACCTTTGTATATGACACAGACCAAAACGTTATGTATGGTACTGCAAATAATCCATTTGATGATGAAGTGAAGGTGCAAACCTATTATTTGGATCAGCTAGAACGAAGAATAATGGAACAAGCGGTGGATCCTTCCGCTGCTCTTAATGCAATACTGAATAATTATATTAAGGGGTTAGAAGATATTTTTCCCGCATTAAAAGCCTCTATATTAAAAATTAAAAAAAATAGGGTGTGGCATGTGGCATCTTCTTCGCTCCCTAAAGAATTCATTACAGCAATTAATGGAGAGGCAATAGGACCCAATACTGGTTCATGTGGTACGGCTGCTTATACAAAAAAACGAATAATCGTATCAGATATAAGTACAGATCCTTTATGGAAGGGGTATAAAGACGTTGCCCTACCATTAGGATTAAAAGCGTGTTGGTCGCAACCTATATTTAACGCTCAAAAAGAAGTAGTAGCAACTTTCGCAAATTATTATGGAAGGGTGAGAACCCCTTCAGAAAAAGAATTAAAAGTCTTTGAAAGGTCGGCCTCCCTAGTAGGAATCATTATAGAGCATTTTCGAAAAAAGTCCGAGCTTGAATTGAACAGTGAGTTATATAGCTATGTTAACTTGGCTACAAATGACGCAATATACGATTGGGATTTATTGGAAGATCACATTAAATGGGGAGAAAGTTTCTCACGTTTATTCGGACATACGATAACAGAAGAAAAGTACCCGCTATCAAAATGGGAATTATTAGTACACCCAAAAGATTTAAAAGAAAACCTACTTTCTTTACAAGCCTGTTTGGACAATCCTTCTAGAAATAGGTGGAAGGCACGATATCGCTTTAAAAAAGCTGACGATACGTATGCTCAAGTAGAAGAAAAAGGGTACATCGTGAGAAACGAAAAAGGTAAACCTGTACGAATGATTGGGGTACTAAGTGATATCTATGAAACTTGGTTAGCTGAGCAGAAAAAAGAAGTTTTAAAAATATTTTCTCATATTTTTAATAAATCAATACCACTTGAAAAAATCTTAATGGAATTTACGCAAATACCATTAACCCATACCATATTTTCTATATCTGAAATATGGTTAACCAATAGTAATAAAAATGAAATTAATTGCGTCGCATTAAAAAGTGAACCCGAAGCAGGTAATTTTTATTCCATTGCAAAAGAGACTTCAAAATTACCATTTGGGAAAGGGCTCCCAGGGGTAGTGGCAGAAACACAGACCCCAATTTTTTGGAATAGCGCTGAAGGCAATACGAATTTTACCAGGGAAGAAGCCGCTTTACAAACCGGTATTAATAATATTGTTGTGCTCCCTATTTTTAATACCACAAACACAGTAGGAGTATGGCTGTTAGGAACAAAAAATAAAAGAGTTGACGAAATAACCATACAGCGATTATGGGAAGAAGTTAATCCTTTCTTGTCTGGTGAAATTGTTCGTAAACAAGTGGAAGACGAATTAACAAGATTAGTAGCACTAGCACCAGATATAATTTGCATATTGGATAGCAAAGGAAACTTTAAACGTATAAACGCAACAGGTTGTACCTTACTGGAATATCCCGAAGAAGAAATAGTTGAGCATAACTTCAATAAATTTATTCACCCAAAAATCGGGAAAAATTTAAAATTCATATTGATCAATTGGTGAAAAAAAATACAACACTGCAACTACAAAGTAGGTTTATAACCAAATCAAATCAAACTATATATTTGGATTGGACGTCTGCAGTTACAGCGGATAATGAATTTATATATGCTGTTGCAAAAAATACTACAGAACAAAAAAAACTGCAAAACCTGTTAGATGATGCTACCGAAATGGCCAGAATTGGTAGCTGGGAGTTAGATCTTGATAAAAAAACTATGTATTGGTCCGCTATAACCCAAAGTATTCATGAGGCCCCGACAGGATACTGCCCCAAATTAGAAGAGGGAATAAATTTTTATAGAAAAGATTATCAAAATCTCATTAAGGAAGCAGTAAAAAATGCCATTAATAAAGGGAAAACTTGGGATCACGAAATGCCAATTATAACCATGAAAGGTAATGAGCGATGGGTGAGAACAATGGGGGAAGCTGAATTTAAGAACGGTAAATGTGTAAAACTATATGGTAGTTTTCAAGATATACATAAACGTAAAGTAGCAGAACTTGACGTTGCTAAAACCCTTTCAGAGAAAAATGAAATATTAGAAAGAATTGGTGATGCTTTTTTTGCAGTTGATAAAAATTGGATAGTAACCTATGTAAACCGTTTGGCTGAAAAACTGATACAAAAAAAGAAATCAAATATTTTAGGCAATAAACTTTGGGATATTTTTGGTTCAGATATTAAACACCCTACATACAAGCATTATCATAGGGCCATGCGAACTGGAGAAACCATTCATTTTGAAGACTACTATACCCCAGTAAACGGATGGTTTGAAGTTACTATTTACCCCTCTAGTACAGGTTTGTCTGTCTATTGTTTAGATATAAGTGAACGAAAATTAGCAGAGAAAGAGACGCAAAAGAGCAATGAACGTTTTAAGAAAGTAGCAAAAGCTACCAATGATGCTATTTGGGATTGGGATATAATGGAAGACACACAATATAGGGGTGAAGGGTTTAAAACACTTTTTGGACACGATATTACCTCAATTAACCCTAAAGAATTTTCTTGGGTTGAACATCTTCACCCAGAAGATAGAATGGAAGCAGAAAAAAGTTTAGATACAGCTATAGAAGACCCAGGTATTGATAATTGGTCTCATGAATATCGATATAGAAAAGCAAATAACGAGTATGCTTTTGTTATTGATAGGGGTGTAATAATTAGAAATGAAAAAGGAAAAGCAGTAAGAATGGTAGGTGCAATGACTGATATTACCGAAAAGTTAGCCCATATTAAGGCTATTGAAGACCAAAATAAACTTCTAAAACAAATAGCTTGGGAACAGTCCCATCTATTTAGAGCACCATTGTCACGATTGATGGGGATAATTGATCTAATAGATAATGGAGAGCTGCAAGTGTCAGAAAAAGAAGATTTATTAATAGATGTTATTGAATCTGCCAATGAAATGGATATTATTGTAAAAGATATTTCAGAAAAAACAAGTAGTAGTTAAATTATTAAAATAGTACTTATGATGTCCATTAAATATTATTAGAAATGGAGACAAAAGTTCTCATAGTGGATGATGATAAGATAATCTGTAAAATTACAAAACGCATGTTTCAAATTAGCGGATTATCTAAAGCCCCTATTATTTTTAATTCAGGAAAACAAGCCTTAGAGTTTTTAAAGCAAGAAAACAATAAACAACAGAATACTGTTGTTTTTCTTGACATCAACATGCCTCAAATTGATGGGTGGGAGTTTATCGATTTACTAGAAAAGGAAAATATTTTAGAGTATACAACGATTTATCTAATTACGTCTTCCATATTTCCAGAAGATCATATTCGAGCAAAGAAAAATAAATACGTAAGCGACATTCTTGTTAAACCTATAACATTAACCAAAACAAAACAACTGGTAGCAGAAATAAACAAATAGGGCTATAGTTTAATTTAACACTTTAAAACCTTCTGCTATTTTAATTTAAACTACTTTAGCCACATTAAAGAATCATACAGCAACTAGTCTAGTCAAATAATTTCCTTCCACGATACTTTACTACAACTACACGCAAAAGGACTTTTTATACAATCAAAAAACACATAACAAATTTTAATACTTGTGTTTTCGCTACCAATTAATTCATTAGAAAAACAAATACTAACGAATTACTTTTTAAATTTCAATGCTGCAGGGTAGTGCCGCATTAGTAACAATAACATAAAATATCATGAAATCATTAAAACAATTTATAACAAACATATTTCAAACAAAAAACGAAGCGATAAAAAACGTAGAACAAGGCAGCGTTAAGTTTTTTAATAACACTAAAGGCTTTGGGTTTATCACCGTTGCAGGTTCTGAAAAAGAAATATTTGTTCACAAAAGTGGACTTGTTGACAGGGTAAGAAAAGAAGATACAGTATTTTTTGAAACTGAAAACAGTTCTAAAGGAATACAAGCCATTAACGTTCGGTTGGCGTAACCAACTTCAAATAATTAACCATAAAACCACCCTAATGGGTGGTTTTTTTATTTATAAAATAAAGCTTTGTACTAAATACCTATATATTTAAGATAATTAATAAAAATAGCTTTATGTCTTTACTATCCACTATCTTTGTAAAAGTTTTTAGAGATATACAGGATTCTAAACCTGTCAATTGCTCTAAACCGTCTTTTAAAAAACACCCTTTTTTAACATTCGTTTAGCAGTTAAATATATTCTTTAATTAAACTCTGTAATTAACTTATAAACAAACGAATGGCAAAATCACAACAAACATACGAAAAGAAAGAAAAAGAAAAGAAACGATTAAAAAAGCGAGAAGAAAAGCGAAAGAAAAAGGAAGCTCGTAAGGCCGAAGCGAAAGAAAAAGGACCGGGAATTGAGTTTGCTTATGTAGACCACAATGGAAATTTAACCGATACGCCACCAGATCCTTCTCAAAAAGTAGAAGTAGAGGCAGATGAAATTGTTGTCGGGGTACCTAAACAAACCGAAGCAGATAAAGAAGCGTTCGACCCAGTACGCAATGGGAAGGTTTCTTTCTTTGATCATAGCAAAGGGTTCGGATTTATTATCGATTCAGAAAATCAAGAAAAGTACTTTACGCACGTAAGCGGACTAATTGATGAGATTGATGAAAATGACACTGTTTCTTTTGAATTAGAGAAAGGACAACGCGGAATGAACGCAGTACGAGTTAAGAAAAAGTAAGACTACTTTCTTACTAAAATACTTATAGGTTTATTAACTATAATACACCTAACTTTTGGCTTATTTTGTAGAAAAGTTTGTAAACTACAATGAAAGAAGAAGAAAGTAAAAACACTCCATATTCCATTTTAGAATTAGCAACCATCGGTGTAGATTTTAAGCCTACCGATGTGTTTAAAAACAGTCTTATCTTAGCTCAAAAAGCCGAAACGTTTGGTTATAAACGATTTTGGCTGGCAGAGCACCATAATATGAAGAGCATAGCTAGCTCGGCTACCTCAGTACTTATTGGGCATATAGCAGGCGGCACGGAAAGCATTCGAGTAGGTTCTGGCGGAATTATGTTGCCAAATCATTCCTCTTTATTAATTTCAGAACAATTTGGGACGTTGGGTGCCTTGTACCCAGACCGTATCGATTTAGGGCTAGGAAGAGCCCCAGGAACCGATCAAGTTACTGCACAAGCTATTCGGCCAGATAGAATGCAAGCCGTTTATAAGTTTCCTGAAGAGCTTCGGAATATTCAACAGTATTTCTCAAAAGATAACCAGAGCGCAAAAGTAAGAGCGCCCATAGCCGAAGGCGTAACGATGCCCATATATATTTTGGGCTCAAGTACAGATAGCGCCTATTTAGCGGCAAAAGAAGGCTTGCCCTATGTATTCGCTAGTCATTTTGCACCCACACATTTATTTGAAGCGTTAAATATCTATTACAACAATTTTCAGCCATCACAATACCTTGAAAAGCCCTATACTATTGCGTGTGCTAATGTAATTGCAGCCGATACCGATGCTGAAGCTGAAAAAATTTCAACCTCGTTAATTAGAATGATGATTGGCGTAATGACCGGTAACATAGATTACGTGCAACCACCTACAGAAATGACTTCAGATTTAAAACAAATTCTTCAAAACCCGGCGTTTCAAAAAATGTTGAAGTATGCTTTTATCGGAAGTAAAGAAACGGTAAAACAACAAACTAAAAAGTTTTTAAAAGAAACCGGCGTTGATGAAATTATGGTAGCATCCCATATCTACGATCCGGAAACGCGTATTAAATCGTTTGAAATCTTTTCAGAAATTATGAGGGAATTATAAACGGCGTTTATCTATATAAGCGATGCCGTGCTTAGAAACAAATCAATCTATCGTAACTTAAGTGTTCTGTGGGGTAATTTTTAAAGATGTATATTTGAGAGTATTGTTTAAAGCAATACAGGAAATCTCAAAATAATCATTATGATAAAATACATCTTCGCGTTCTTAATCTGTGTAAGTTCAATAAAAGCGCAAACGTTCAACGAAGCTAAATTGGACAGTCTTTTTAATACGATTGAAAGTAACAACAAGGGAATGGGAAGTTTTTCTATATTTTCAAATGGAGAAGAAATCTATCAAAAATCTTTTGGGTTTTCTAATGTAGCAACCAATACAAAGGCCAATAGTTTAACCAAGTACCGTATTGGTTCCATTTCAAAAACATTTACTGCCACTATCATCATGCAACTTGTTGAAGAAGAAAAAATCACATTAAACACCTTATTAAGCGATTACTTTCCTACTGTCCCAAATGCAGACAAAATTACTATTGAACACTTATTACGCCACCGAAGCGGATTGTTCAACATAACAGAATCTGAAGATTTAAAATCTTGGATAAGCAAACGCCAAACCCGCCAAAAGATGATTGAACGTATCATCGCCAATGGGACCAACTTTGAGCCTAATGAAAAAACACAATATTCAAATACAAATTATGTATTGCTGTCTTATATCGCCGAAGAATTAGAAAAGAAAGACTTCGCAACTATTTTAGACAATAGAATAATTAAGCCCTTAGCTTTAAAGAGAACAGAATATGGCAGGCTCATAGAACCCAAAAATAATGAGGCATTGCCTTATTATTTTGAAGGCTCAGCTTGGAAAGAAATTAAACTACAAACCAATATGAGCGTCCCTAAAGGAGCAGGGGCAGTGGTTTCAACGCCTACTGAATTGAATACATTCTTTATCAACTTATTTAATAATAACTTAGTCTCTAATGCTTCCTTGGAAAGCATGAAAAATGCTGAAGAAGGCATGGGGTTAGGTCTCATGAAACTTCCCTTTGAAGAAAAAGAAGTGTATGGACACGGAGGGAGTATTGATGGCTTTCAAGCCTTTGCTGCTTATTTTCCAAACGATAATGTATCAATTGCTTTGACAACAAACAATTTATATAATCATGTTTCAGGGGTATTTATAGGTGCAGTTAAAACCTATTTTGGGATGGATTTTACCATTCCAGACTTTTCGCCCAAAGAAACAATAGAAGTAACTTCAGAAGAATTAGAGCAATTTATTGGAACCTATAGTAGCCCCAATTTTCCTATAGATATTTATATAACAAAAAATGGTAACACCCTTATTGCACAAGGGGAGGGGCAGTCTTCTTTTCCGCTTGATGCGCTTGAGAGCAATACTTTTTATTCCGAAAACGTAATGATTAAACTAACCTTTCAACCCGAACAAAACAAGGTTCTCGTTGAACAAGGTGGCCAGACATATGAGTTAACCAAAGAATAATACTGTATGAGCATTACAAACAGCCACATTAACTACATAGAGTTGAAAGGGAAAGACCTGGAAGCAATAAAGAAGTTCTATTCAGCTTGTTTTGGGTGGACTTTTGCAGATTATGAACCAACTTACGTCGCATTTTCAGATAGTGGGCTGCAAGGTGGTTTTGAAAAAACAGGTTCTGAAATTGTAAATGGAGCGCTCGTTGTTTTGTACCATGAAAATTTAGAACAGATAAAAAGTACTATTCTTAAATATAACGGAACCATTTCAAAAGATATTTTCTCATTTCCCGGCGGGAAACGATTTCACTTTATCGATCCTTCCGGGAATGAACTCGCTATTTGGTCAGACCAATAAAGGTTTTAAATGTGGGATTTGGAACATCAAATTCCTCTTACTTAATAAAGTTATCCGTTCTAGAAAAGAAATTACACTTTAGTAAACCATTCTAACTTCTTTATCTTTTTTTTGATTTTTTTCAGTAACTTGATAACCAGTAAATTAAATTATAAATGTAATTGTTATGGAAGAAATACCTTTGGTTAATTTTCATTTTCAGGTGGAGTGGGGCGGTACAAAAATAGGTTTTACCGAAGTTACCGGTCTTGATATGGAATATGATGTCTTGGAATACCGCCACGGAGCGAGCCCGGAATTTTCCACACAAAGACTACCGGGGCTTCGGAAATTCAGCAATATTGTACTGAAACGCGGAATGCACAAAGATGACAACGAATTTTTTGAATGGTTTGACGATTTCAGGCAAAGTAATGAAAAACGGGATGTAACCATTAGTCTTTTAAATGAAGAACACGAACCTACGGTTGTTTGGAAAGTGCGCAATACGTGGCCGGTCTCTATACAATATTCCAAACTTCATGCTACAAAAACGAAAGTATTTATAGAACGGATGGAACTCGCCCACGAAGGTATATATGTTGAAAACGGCAACGATAGCAAATGAAACCGGGGGAAACATATCCGCCGTTAAATTTTCACTTTGTTATCTCTTTTCATAATAAGGAATATAAAGACAGTCAGTTTCAATCTGTACAGGGATTGCAGGCTCGTATTGAACAAAAAGAAAACAATAAAGTACACACCCAATTTGAAAATATCATCCTAAAGCGGGCTTACGAGCCCGATTCTAAACTGGTTGAGTGGTGCATGAATGCCTTAAACAATAACAAAAAAGAACCCCAAGACCTTACCATTAAACTCTTAAATGCAAAACACAAATTAGTGAGCGCTTGGATTATAGAACAAGCCATTCCTATTGGTTGGGGCGTGGAAGAACTGCATGCTCAAGATGCTAAGGTATTGTTAGAGTGTATTGAGCTATCGTATGCTTACTTTCAAGTAGTAAATAGTAAGGGGACAATTGTAGCGCCTGTGCCTACTGAAGAGGAGTAATGAGTAGTGGCGAAACCGTTGTTATTGATTTTTATTCTTATTCCGTCTTACTAGATATACAACCAGAGCAATTGGCACTGTTATAAAAAGAAAAACAATAAGGAGAAGTAGAATAATTTGCCAAGGACCAATAGCTGATATCATATAAAAATGTTTTAGCTAAAATAGCAATAATAGAGAAAGTTGCCAACTTGCAAACATCAACAATCTTGAATAGTAGTATTAATTTTTTTAGTAAGCATTATGACTGAAAGTAACACTGAAATACAAACCTCTGATGTTTCTTATATTTTAGAGCATCCATGGGAGCTAACAGAAAAGGAGTGGGAGTTACAGGATATCAATATGCTGCCTCTTAAACTTTCAGACATTTTAAAACGCCTTGCGTCAACAAAGATTGATGGATATTCCAAGATATGGAGAACTTCCAGTACCGAGCCCATTGCAATTTTAGGCGGTTATAAAATTGCCAATAAAAAATATGAAACATTTTTTATTGCCAGTACGCATATGGAAAAATATGCGCTTAAGCTAAGTTTTGATATGCGTAAAATTTTAAAGGAACAGGCTCTCCTTTACAAAGGCTGCACCTGTGGATTGTATTCTACCTCGGATCATCCCAGCCAACTTTCGTGGTTTCGATTATTGGGTTTTCGCTATGTTCCAGAAGGTGACCTTGGTAACACCCGCTATTTTGAATACAAAGCGTAGAACTTAAGGATGAATGTCTAATTCTGTATGAATTAACTTATAAAATGCTCTTTAAAAATTATACTTGGATGTTGTTTTAAACGTATTCGGTATAAAAAAGGGCCTTTTCGGACACTAATTGGTGCATTTCGGACAAGTTTAATAGTTTGATTGACAGTTATTTGCTACCTTAACAAGTAATTAATCTTTAACTAACAAAATTATGTGCGGACCAAAACCACCAACCAAGATCAGCCTTACCATTGGCGCGACAACAGCTAACCCTTTTCCACCTACATTAACAGATGACAGTGGGTTTACTTCAATTACCGAACCGGCAGACCAGAAAACTACGACCCTAGTAAGCCCAGGCAATATTATGATTTGGAAAATATCTGAAGATATTACCGAAATCAATGCGATAACCGAAACGGTCGGAGATGACGTGTTTAGCACCAACCCCACTCGACAGGCAGACGGAACTTGGCAAGGCGTTGTTGGAAATTTTCCTCCGGGAAACGAACAGTATTATAGTATCACTTATACGGTAAAAGGAGCCCCCAGCAATCCGTATACACAAGACCCTATCATGAAAATTAAACCTCCAAAAAACACGTAATTGTCATGAATCGTATTACAATAGCCTATTATGTTTTAATAGGCTTTTTTTTCCTATTAGCTAATTCAACCTACGCTCAAGACCAACAAATTGCAGATAGTCTGGTCAAAATCTATATGGCGAATACGCTTACTGGTGAGGCACGTTTAGAATTGTTAACAGAATTATCGTTTAATGAAGTAAAAGACAACCAAAAAAGTCTTCAATATGCAGAAGAATTGATAAAACTGTCTAAGGAACAGGGGAAAAATTTTTATGTATCACAAGGGTATTTTCAAAAGGGGAGTGCGCATCGATTAATGGGCAATCTAGAAGAAGCCCTAACAGCTTTTTTCACCAGTGCCGAAATTGCAAAAACAGAAGGTCAAATACCACTTGAAGGCAGTGCCTACGGCTCTATTGCAGATATTTATGCTATTTCTGAAAATCATACAAACGCCATGCTTTATTACAACAAAGCAATTGCTACGTTGCGTAAAACCACCGCCAAAATTGCTTTGGCCTCCACCATATTAAATGCCGGAGATGCGTTGCTCACACGTAAAAGCTATGATTCCGCTCTGGTGTATTTTAAAGAATCTGGTGAGATATTTGAACAAGAACAGTATCCTACGGGAAAAGCCTATAACCTTGGCAATATAGGGATGGTTTATGCAAATACTGGAAAAAATGACTTGGCAGAAACGAACATTAATAGTGCGATTCGAATTTTAGAAACTACAGAAGACTTTTATCCCATTAGTGTTTATTTGATGGCGATGTCTGATATTTATTTAGAAAAAGGGGAGTGGCAGGCTGCGATTGATTATTCTAAGAGAAGTTTAAAGCTTGCCACCCAATACGGACTGAAGGATCAAATAGGGGATGCCAATAAAAAATTAGCGGAACTTTATGAACAAGCCGGTGATTCAGTAATATCCTACGCACATTATAAAGCATATATAACATACAGGGATAGTGTGATTAATGTAAAAAATGTACAGCAAATGGCCGATTTGCGTACAGATTATGAAATTTCGCAAAAACAAATAGAAGTAGATTTATTGGAGCAAAGAAGAAAAAACCAACGTAACATAGCGATTGCCACAGCGATTGCCTTTATATTAATAGGTTTTTTGGCTATTGGCCTTTATAGGCGTAACAATTTTATAAGAAAAACAAAAAAGATTATTGAAGAAGAACGAGATCGTTCCGATAAATTACTACTTAATATACTTCCTGAAGAAACCGCGGCAGAATTAAAACGAAACGGTGCTGTAAAAGCTAAAAAATACGATTCCGTTACGGTTTTGTTTACAGATTTTAAAGGTTTTACAAATTACTCAGAAAAGCTGTCTCCTGAAGCTCTGGTAAAAACAATAAGTTTCTATTTTTCAAAGTTTGATGATATTATAGAAAAACACGGTTTGGAAAAAATAAAAACCATTGGCGATGCCTATATGTGTGCAGGTGGGTTGCACGACAACAAAAAAGACCATGCAAAAAGAATGGTATTGGCTGCATTTGAAATTGCTGCATTTGCAGAGTCAACCAAAAAAGATGTATCAGCAAGTGAACTTACTTTTGATATTCGAATAGGCATCAATACAGGGCCTGTAGTTGCTGGAGTGGTGGGCACTAAAAAGTTTGCCTATGATATTTGGGGAGATACTGTAAATGTTGCTTCGCGAATGGAAACAATGTCCGAGTCCGGAAAAATAAATATTGGGGAAAGCACCTATAAAATTGTAAAAGATATTTTTAACTGTGAATACCGAGGCAAAATAGCGGTTAAAAACAGAGGTTTTATGAACATGTATTTTGTGAACAGTGTAAAGAAGGATGCTTTTGTTTCTAATCCTGGAACTGGTCTTCCATAAAACAGCGCAGCAAAAAATTCTATTTGTTACTTTTTATCACCAAGTCTATTGAACCAAAATAACTAGTATTGATAATATTAAAAATATAAATGCAGGTAACGATTTTTTAGGCGGATCGCCTATTTTTATATGCATGAGTATTGCTCCAAGCATCAAAAAAGCGATACCCAATGCCGATGGTGTTTCTAATTGATCGTAGTAAATCGATATTAAAAGACTTATTGAAAATAGTACTTTTAAGGTGCCAACTATATACATAGACCATTCTGGTAAGCCATAAGCCTTAAATTCGTCTTTCATATTATTTGCATCATTACCTCTCCACGGTGTGGGTTTTTTAATTCGAAATAGCCAAACATTTATAATACTAATGGCTATAATAATCTTTATTATACTAATTAGATATTCCATTATATTACTTTTTAAAAGTTAAAATATTCTCAAGCTCTTTTAGTGAATTAATAGATTTTTCAACTAGATTTTAAATTTTGTATTACACCTAAAGCTGCTTTCTCTCCAGAAATCATTGCAGCGTTTAAGGAACCATTTAATTGTATGTCTCCAGCGAGTAAAATACGGTTGGTTAATTTTGTTTGGGATGTTGACTTTTCATACTGTAACCCATCTAGTTTTGGTAACGCTTTTGGTATTGAGTAATGCTTTATAAAGGTATAGGTACCTTTTCCGCAATAGTGACTCAATTCTTTTTGAACACAGCTTTTTAAATCTTCAAAAGATAAACCGTGGTCTTTTACAACCGTAACAGATAGTAATTCCTTTTTACTTGTTGATTTTGATGAGATACTTGTATGATAGAACATATTATTAATAAGTGCACCACTCTCAGCTATAAGCCCAATAAGGGGTTTATTAATAGCTCTAGTATTGGTTTCAAAATATAATGTATCGCAAGATTTCCATTCAGTTTCTTGAATTTTTGGATTTGCTATTAGTTTGCTAGAGTCAGTTGCAATAATTATAAAATCGCTTTCAAGTTGAGTTCCATCCTCAAATATTATTTTGTCATCCGTTACAGTCTCAACTTTTGTATTAAAAATAAATGATGTTTGCTCCAAATTAGCTTTTAATTGCTTCGGTATGGCTTCAATGCCAGCTTTAGGTAATGCTGCAACACCTTCTCCAAACATTTTATACACAAACTCAAACATTCTACTTGATGTTTCAAGATTAGGTTCCAGAAATATGCCACTAAAGAAAGGTTTAAAAAATTTAGCTATTATTTCTTCAGAAAAGCCAAAATCCAATAAATACTGAAGTGTTGTTATTTCAGTTTTAAGGAAAATTTCAGCAAGGGTTGTTTTTTTCAAAAACCTATTAAGTTTTAATATCTTTAATTTATCTGAAAATGAACCTACACCTGAAAACAAGGTTGGTAAAAGTAAAGACATATTTCTCAAAGGATCTCCAATGGTTATTTTACTTTCACTATTAAAAATAGTAGCACCAGGGAGAAAATGCTGCAACTCCAAAGCTTCAAAATTTAAATATTTTTGTGCATATGGATAGGCGGTAAGTAATACTTGAAACCCTCGATCTAAATGATAACCTTTTACAATATCTGTTTTAACTCTTCCACCAACACGGTCTGTGGCTTCGATTACAGTTGCTTTGTAACCATTATCTTCTAAAACTTTTGAAGCTATTAAACCGCTAACCCCAGCACCTATTATATGTGTTTTATAATCTTTTTTGTTCATATGTTTTAACTGCATTTAAAGATGTCTTATTTCTTCTAGCTGTTTCTCTAATATCATACAGTATTATTTCTGCTTAGCTATTGTTTTACAATTTAATTAAACTACTTTTTCCCATATTTGATCTGCGTTTAAGTAAAAACTTCCAAGTGAATTAAAATGACATTCATTTGGTGCGATAATGGATAAAAAATGCTCGCCGTTTTCACGCATATATAAATGATAATGTTGGCCGATAATAGGTTCAAAACTGAATTTAGCATTGTTTATTAGTCTATTAGTATCAAACTCCTGCATTAACTGCTCATATTGTTCTTTAATTTCATTAAAACGAGTTTTAACTTTGTGGTTTAATTTATTAATGCTTCTTTTTTTCCAAGCAACAGTATCCGTAGCTTCAATAAAAGGAGCGCCAACATTCGTAGCATAAGTTTTTAAAGAAGCATCGTACTTTTGAGTCTCAACATTGTAAACCACGTTATCGGGTTTCTTCTTTTTAGTCATTTTACTTTAGGGTCTCTATTTTTTTCATAATTTCTTCAGCTTCATATGCCTTTTGATCACTTTGCTTCCTGTTAGTTTTAGAGAGGCTATAGGCTTCTTTGGTTAGCTTTTTATATTGTTTGTATAACTTGTCTTTTTCTGATTTCTTTTTGAATAATCCAAACATGATAGTAAGTTTTTAATGGTTCTTCTATTAATAAATAATGTGTGCTTTTAAATTAGTAATTAGAAAAAAAATCCACCTCTAAGTGAAATGGATTTTTTTATTGACTAATCACTAAATTAGTAATTATGGCATAACCACAGTGTCTATAGCGTGTATAACGCCATTAGAAGCACCTACATCTGTCATAATTATTGTTGATTTATTTCCTTTAGCATCTGTAAGTATAACATTTTCACCGCTTAGTGATGCTGTTATAAAACCGCCTTGAACAGTTGGAATTTTAAATGTGCCTTTGTTATTATTTATGGCTTTAACAACATCTTTAGCCATAAATTTTCCAGACACCACGTGGTAGGTAAGAATGGTAGTTAAAGTTTCTTTGTTTTCTGGCTTAAGCAAAGATGCAACGGTACCATCCGGTAACTTCGCAAATGCATCATTTACTGGGGCAAAAACAGTGAAAGGACCTTTTCCATTAAGTGTTTCCAATAATTCGGCAGCTTTTACAGCGGCTACTAGTGTGGTAAAGTTTTCATTTCCAGATGCAATTTCTACAATTGTCTTGTCTTTATTTATTGCTTCAGTTTTAATTGAATCGTTTTCAATAGATAAATTACTATTTGTAAATGCAGTAAATACAAATGCAGCTGTTGCAATAATTGTGAATGTGATAAATTTTTTCATAGCTTTTTTTCCAAAAATAGCATAGAGTAGCAGTAGTAAACAAATTATTTTGTTTAATTATTTGTTAAAAATGATAAACAAAATGAATATTACTCAAATTTGAAGTTCAAAATCTATATATAAACTCATTTATTATTGAGAATCTTATAAAACATTGTGCTCTAAAATAATACAAGTCGGTTAATTATAGCCACAAATAAAACGATGTGTTTAAAGCCATGAGCCAAACCAAAAATGTTTAATTACCCTCAGATTTAACCCAATAAAACTAATAGAATGATGAAAAAATATTTTTATATAATATGAAATTATAGCTTAAGATTGTCTATAAACGTCGTTTTACTCAAATAAATAAATTTGTACTATAATGTATCGCGTTATGTAACTTGAACTTTGGTTAAAGGCGAAGGTTGTTATTATTCCCTTAAAAAAAATATTTTAAATGTTTCTCTGGAACGTTAATGGAACACTTTTTATGTGACGACGTAGGAGGGAAGCGTAATGCGTGTGAAGTGGAAATTAAGTGTTATATAGTTTATTTACATTGCTTTTGTATGTTTGTCCAATAGGAATTCTACTTTCGTTTATAAAAATACGATTACCTTCTATAAATTTAATTTTATCGATAGCAACAATAAACGATTTGTGAATTCTCAAAAAGTTATCTTCATTTAAAATAGATTGATAATGAGATATTTTTTCATGGCTTATTATCATTTCACCCTTTAAGAACAATTTGGTATAGTTTCCGTGGGCTTCAATATAAAGTAGATCCTTCAAATCTATTTGATGATGTTTTTTATCGCCTTTTATAAAGAATCGCTGGGAAGTTTCAGATGTAATTTCTTTTGAAACTGTTTTAGACATTTGTGTTTCAGAAACTTTATTAACAGCTTTCACTAAACGGTCAAAACTAAAAGGTTTTAAAATATAATCTACAACATTCAACTCAAACCCCTCTAAAGCATGTTCCTTATAGGCAGTTGTAACTATAGTTTTTGGAGGATTTGATAATGTTTTTAAAAAATCTAAACCTTTTAATTTTGGCATATTAATATCCAAAAAAATAAAATCGACAGTATTTTCATTTAAATATTGCGTGGCTTCCATAGCACTGTAGCAATTTTTTTCTAATTGTAAATGTGGTAACATGCTACAAAACTCTTCAATAATTTCATGAGCCAACGGTTCATCATCAATAATTATATACTTAAGCATGTTTAGCAATCTTTAAGGTTGTTTTATATAGGCTGTTTGACACATCAATTTGTAACTCATGTTTGTTTTTATATAATAAAGATAGTCTTCTTTTCAAATTTTGTAAGCCTATTCCGTTTGATGAACTTATTTCATTAGGATCAAAATTATTTTCAATTGAAAAAATAATAAAACCTGTTTCTTCGGTTAAGTTAATATGTATAAAAGCATCTTCAGCTAAAGTTTCAATACCATGTTTGAATGCATTTTCTAAAAGAATAATATACAGCAAAGGTGCAATGGTCAAACTGGTATTCACCTTATGGTTAAAGGTAATCTCTACAGACTTTTTATAGCGTATTTTATGTAATTCAATGTAGTTGTTTAAGTATTCTATTTCTTCTTCAAGGGTTACCATTTCCTTATTTCCTTCATAAATGGTATATCGCATCATATCAGATAATTTTAAAATTACCTCTGGAGCTTTTTCAGATTGTTTTACGGTTAATGCATACAGATTATTCAAAGTGTTAAAGAAAAAATGTGGGTTTATTTGCGTTCTTAACATTGCTAATTCAGCTTTTGCTTTGTCCGCCTTAAGGTTTTGAACCCATTTCCATTGCTCAAAAACCCAAATAAGAAATAAAACAGGAATTGGCAAAAAGAACAAATAAAATGGAAAGTCTTCTTTAATCTTTAGGTAGGTCTCTAAATTACCAGTAAACAGTCGTAAGTAGAGAAAATATAAAAATAAAGGCCCATATATAAATGCAATTAACCTCCAATATTTTTTTATAAATGCAGGAATTAAAAGATAGGCAAAACCAAACCAAAACACCATTAAAAGAATAAAAGTGACTGGATTATCAGGCATCTTCATATAAGAATCTATAAATAATGCCACAAAGAATAGTGCCATTAAGCCCAATACGTATAATACTTTTCTCTTTTTGGTTTTTAAATAGCTGTAATTATAAATTGGTAATGCAACTAAAATTCCCCAAAAAATTGTATAAATAATAATTTCTAATGGATTGTTTTTTGGAAGGAGAATTAATCCAAAATAATTCATCGCATAAAATATTGGGAACATAAGCAGAACCCCAATAAAAAATGCTTTGTATTTATTTAAAAACTGTACCATAGAACAAAAGTAAGTATGTAATCCTGTATTAACAAGAATGTTGATAGACACTACCAAAATCAACATGAACGCTATTGTTTTCTACATGAACATAATTGATACTGTTTTTAATTAAGTATGGCTTTATAATAATGTTATACGTCATATAAATTATAAAGGACTCTTTCTTCAATTTATGTTTGTCCTAAATTAAAACGAAAACAGCACGTCAATTAACAGCTATGAATACATTACTAATCAATAATTTAAGCAAGACCTATCCTAATGGTGTTAGGGCGCTAAACGACATTAATTTAGAAATCACTAATGGAATGTTTGGTTTGTTAGGAGCCAATGGAGCTGGTAAGTCTTCATTAATGAGAACTATTGCCTCATTACAAGAACCTACTTCTGGAAGTATTTCCTTTAATGGTTCTGATATCATTAAAAAACCACAAAATATAAGAAAATATTTAGGCTATTTACCACAAGAGTTTGGTGTGTATCCAAAAATTTCCGCGGAAAAATTATTGAATCATTTAGCAGTTTTAAAAGGAATATTAGATACAAAGCAACGTAAAGAGCAAGTAACAGCATTGTTGCAGCAAGTAAATCTCTATCAACACAGAAAAAAATCGGTTTATACTTTTTCTGGAGGAATGCGTCAGCGTTTTGGGATTGCACAAGCCTTGTTAGGAAATCCGCAAGTAATTATTGTAGATGAGCCAACTGCTGGTTTAGATCCAGAAGAAAGCAATCGCTTTTTAAACTTATTAAGCGAAATAGGGGAGAACGTTATTGTTATTTTATCTACCCACATTGTTGAAGATGTTAGAAACTTATGCCCAAAAATGGCCATACTATCTAATGGTGAAATTATTTCTGAAGGAAATCCGAAAGATTTAGTTGCGAGTATTGAAGGCAAAATATGGACAAAGCTGGTACCTAAAAAAGACCTTGAAGTGTATAAAAAAACATTTGATGTTATCTCAACAAAATTAGTTGCAGGTGAAACACAAATTAGGGTATTAGCAGATTACAAACCTGAAGATAGTTTTGAGGCTATTACACCAAATTTGGAAGATTTTTATTTCGCAATCTTGTTTAATCAATCAAAAATCGCTTAAACTATGTTTAAAAAGTTATTGCAATTTGAAGTGTTTTATCAAGTAAAACAACGTGCGTTTCCAATATTTGCTGTCTTATTTTTATTCTTGGGAGTTTTTGTTGGCAGACAAGGATTTGCGCCAACAGGTATTAATTATAACTCTGTATATCAAGTGTATTTCCATACAAGTTTGTTTACTTTAGGAAGTGTTTTTATCATCATGTTCTTTGCCATAAGTGCCATGCTTAGAGATAAGCAACACAATATGGAATTGTTAATTTACAGCTCTTCTATACAAAAGGTACATTACTTCTGGAGTCGGTTTATAGGCACGTTTATATTTAGCGTATTGGCATTTACACCATTTATATTAGGCTATATTTTTGGGAATTATTTTTCTGATTTGGATGCAGAACGTTTAGGCAAATTTCAATTGCTAACGTATGTACAACCTTGGTTATATATTGTAGTGCCTAACATATTTATATGTTCAGCCATCATATTTTCTGTTTGTACTTTAACAAAAAATAGTATTGCAACCTATGTGAGTGCCGTATTTGTGTACATGCTATACTTTGTAAGTTCCATCTTTCTAAATTCGCCATTATTGGCACAAGCCGTTCCAGCTTCACCAGAAAGTATGGCTATTGCTGCAGTTGCAGATCCATTTGGAATTGCTGCTTTTTTTGAACAAACACAATACTGGACACCTTTCCAAAAAAACACACAATTACTATCTTTTTCCGGATTGTTTTTATGGAATAGATTGGTTTGGATAGTAGTAGGGTTGGGTATTTTATTTGGTACTTACAGATTGCTCTCTTTTAGAAAAATTACTAAGAAAGTTAAAAAAGCAAAAAAGGTAAGGACCCAAAATTTTCAATTAGTAACTTATAAATCTTTAGAGACAGTACATAATTTTAAAGCACAGTATGTAGCATTTTTGGCTTTGCTAAAGATAGAATTGAAAAGTGTGTTTAAGAGTTTGCCATTTATTGCCGTATTAATAATGTGGTTAGCTATTGTGTTTTCAGAATTATATACCACAGTTATCAGTGGTGGAGAATATGGCGTGAGCCAATATCCATTTACCAACCAATTAATAAGTTTAATAGTAAATCCGTTAACGCTTTTCAGTCTCATTTTAATCATTTTTTATAGTTCCGAAATTGTTTGGAAAGAGCGTAGCTTAAACTTTAATCTAATTGTTGATGCAGTTCCAACTAACAATAGCGTGTTCTTTCTCTCGAAATTTTTTGCAATTTTATTGTTACCAGTTATTCTAATTATTACTGGAATTATAATGTGCATCCTGTTTCAGATACGCTTAAACTATACAAATTTTGAGTTTAGCCTATACGCATCTTTATATTACCATTACGGATTGCAACTTGCTGTATTTAGTATGATTGGTTTGTTTATTAGCAGTATAGCAAAAAGCAAATATTTAGGTATGGGTGTGTTTGGCTTGTTTGTGCTGTTAAGTTTAAAATCTGATGCCATTGGTCTGGAACACCCAATAACAAGCCTTGGGTTCATGCCAAGAATTTCTTATACAAATATGAATGGTTTTTATGGTGGTTTAAATCTTTTTAACCATTTGGCAGTCTATTGGTTGGCTTTTGGCTTGTTAATAATGCTTGTCACTTTTAAAATTTGGAATAGAGGCGTAGTGGCTAATTTTTCAACCAAACTAAGACTACTAAAAAGTGGTTTTACAACCTTTCAAAAAATATCATTTTCATTTTTAATCATCGTATTTATCAGCTTCGGAAGTGTTATTTTTTACAATATGAATATTGTTTCAGATTATGTAACAACAAATGACAGTTTAGAATATAGAGAACAGTATGAAAAGAAATTCAAACTATATGAAGATTTAGAGCGACCATATGCCATATCCAGAAAAACAGAGGTTGCTATTTTTCCTGAAGAACAACGTTATACCGTAAAAGCAGATTATATATTGAAAAACGGAAGTGAACAGCCTTTATCTAAGGTCTTTGTTACAGAGCGCCTTCCGTTAGAATCTATTACTATTGAAAACGCAGATTTAGTAACACACAATAGTGTGTATGGTGTTTATCTATTTCAATTTAAAAAACCGTTACAACCCAATGATTCTGTACGCTATAATTTTGAATTGAAGCATAAGTTGAAGGGTTATGAAGAAGATAAAACCATTGTAAATAATGGAACTTATATAACACACAGAAATTTTGAGCCTATATTGGGTTATAGCTCTGGAATGGAAATTACTGATAAAATAGAACGAGAAAAGAGACATTTGCCAAAGCGGGAAGAAGAAATTATTTCCGATGAGCATATTGCTCTTGAAGATTTTAACAACGAAAAAACAAACTTCGAAACCATTGTTTCTACAAGTAGCAGCCAAACGGCATTGAGTTCTGGTAACTTGGTAAAACAATGGTCAGATAAAAACAGAAACTATTATCATTATAAATCTGAAAACAAAGTGATACCAATGGTTGCCTATTTTTCAGCCAACTATAAAACCAAAAAAGTGGCTTATAAAGGCATTTCTATTGAGCAGTATTTCGATGAAGCACATGCATTTAATATTGAAGAGATTGAAAACAGCACCAAACAAACCTTAAACTATTGTGAGGAAAATTTTGGAAACTATGCTTTTGACCATGTTAGAATCGCAGAAGTTCCATCACATTGGTCTTTTGGTGGATTTGCACATCCAGGAGTGATAAGTATGGTTGAAGACCGTTTGTATTTAGCAGATGTTAGAAACGACGAAACGTTCAATTTGGTTGCAAAAAGGACCATTCACGAAGTTGCACATCAATATTGGGGACATACGTTATCAGCAAAACCAGTTGCAGGTGGATCTATTTTTGTAGAAGGTTTTGCAAAATATACCGAAGCCGTTGTCATGGAAAAAATGTATGGCAAACGTGCTGTCTATGAATTGAGTGAAAACGCTAGAAGGCGTTATTTTTCAGGGAGATCATTTGCAACCGACCTAGAGCCACCAGTTTATAAAGTACTTGGTCAAGGTTATATTTCATATGGAAAAGCATTAAACGTGATGCTAGCATTACGAGATCTTATTGGTGAAGAACAAGTAAATCATGTTTTAAAAACGTTAACCGATACCTATCGTAACAGTAACACTTTGGAAGCAAATACTATTGAATTTTTAGATTTGGTTTATAACGTCACGCCAAAAGAGCAACATCACTTAATAGACGATTGGTTTAAAAAAATAATAACGTATGACTTAAGCATAGAGGAAAGTTCTTATGTAGCATTAGAAAATGGCACTTATGAGATTACTGCAACCGTAAATGCGAAGCGGTTTGAAACTATAAGTGATGGGAAAACAGTTCAAATAGAAATAAACGAACCTATTAAAATTGGAGCTTTTATAACACATCCATCATTGGTGAAAGAGGATAGCTCCGTAATTTATTATGAGTCAAATCAAATCAATAAAGAAATCACTGAAGTTAAGTTTATAGTAAGCGAAATCCCTAATTACATTGCTATTGATCCTTATGGAACACGATCTGATGAGAATTTAGTTGATAATGTATTTAGATTTTAAAAAAAGGAATTCTAAAAAAATAGAATCTCGATGTTAAACTTGGCCTCATAAAATTTTGGTTAAAAGAATTTTTAAAGCATAGTACATTAAAACATATTACAAAGTGTAGCTTTTATAATGCAATCGAGTGCTTGGTAGCAGCAATTTTACATAACGGCCAAATAATGCGTTGGCGTAAATATACTTTTATATAAATGCTGACGATATAGCCCTAAGGGTCGATATCTGCATTTATATAAAATAGCACAGAAAAAGCGCTATCCGCATATATACTTAAATGTACTATAATTTATATTATGTAAAATAGAATATATGGAATCTTCAATTTTAATCCTTTGGCACCTCTATTCTATCTAATGATTATATAGATCTCTTTTACCACCATTCAAAAAACATTCCTGAGATTGCTACTCCTACTAATAAAATAACGAGCACGATAACAATAAAGCTAGCACCAAACTTAGTTTTTGTATTGTCTTTTAAAATATAATCTTCGTGATCTTGATGTTTCTGATTGTTTTGAGTATTTGTGCTCATATTGTTATTTTGTGTTTTTTATTCTTAAATAGTAATTTCTCCCTTTTTACTTTTTAACCGGAACCATAAATACCGGTACTTCAGTTTTTTCCAAAACTTTTGTAGCTTCTGTACCCATAAGCAACTTTTCCAGGGCACTATGGCTGTGTGTGCCCATTACAATTAAGTCTGCCTGCCATTCTTTTGCATAGTTTAAAATGGAAGTAGCGGTTTCTCCTTTTGCTATATGGGTTTTTACAGTGTCATCATTTAAATGTGCAGTTGCTTGTTTTAAAAAATCATTAGCTATTTTTTCAATTTCAGTATTTACTGTCGCTTCAATAGCATAACTATATCCATCATACCCTAAAAAAGAAGGATAATTCATACTGTAATAGTGAGTTTCTGCCAATACGTGCAATAAACAAACTTCTGCTCCTACCTTTTTTGCCAGCTTATACCCTTCTTGGGTCACTTTTTCTGAACTTGGATGGTAATCAATCGCAATTACTACCTTTTTCATATCTCACAGCTTATATCTAATATTCCTTAAAGTTATAAAACCTTTTGAAGCCATTGCCATAAAGGATTCTTAAATTTATGTTTAATTAACAATCCTCAAACTAATCTCGATATAGGTTTGTTTACTTTTGTGCGATGCAAAAAAAACAACCCAACTCTCAATTTGAATTTGTAGCTCTTATGGCTTCTTTAATGTCGGTTGTTGCTTTAGCAATTGATGCACTGTTACCAGCGCTTGATATTATTGGTCTCGACATTGGTACGACCAATATAGTGGACAACCAATTATTGGTCACCATGATTTTTTTAGGGTTGGGTATTGGGCCTTTGATTTTTGGACCGTTATCGGATAGCCTTGGTCGTAAACCCGTTGTATATATGGGTTTTGCGTTGTTTATTATCGCTAGTTTTATTTGCGTTACCTCCAATAGTTTGGAAGTTATGGTTTTAGGAAGGATTTTACAAGGCGTTGGATTGTCAGCTCCTAGAACCATTAGTATCGCTATAATTCGCGATATGTTTCGTGGTGATTATATGGCACGAATTATGTCATTTGTAACGGTCGTTTTTATTTTAGTCCCTGTGGTAGCTCCTACTTTGGGAAAATTTGTGTTAGACTATTACAATTGGGAAAGTATTTTCTATGTTCAGATAGTTATTAGTCTCTTGGTGTCTTTTTGGTTTTGGAAACGACAACCGGAAACACTGTCTATAGAAAACAAAAAAAAGTTTTCAGTACAGGTTTTTGTTGATGGTTTTAAAGAATTGATCCGTCATAGGCGAACCATTGGCTTTACCATTATTTCCGGATTTGTTACCGGTTCGTTTATGGTATACTTGAGTAGTTCGCAACAAATATTCGAAATTCAATATAATCTAAAAGAAGAGTTTCCTTTTATTTTTGCGGGACTGGCTCTGTCTATTGGTACGGCTATTTTCCTCAATGGAACTCTAGTTGTAAAGTATGGAATGGAAAAATTGATTACCACTTCCCTCCTAGCATTTTTTATAGTTTCGTTAGTTTATATTGTCTTATTTTATAATACTTCAAACCCCAGCATTTCTGTATTGTTGCTCTTTTTTGCTATTCAGTTTTTCTCTATCGGTTTTCTCTTCGGAAATTTACGTGCTATGGCTATGGATCCTGTAGGGCATATTGCAGGAATAGCTTCAGCAATTACAGGTTTTATTTCAATTCTTATAGCAGTACCAATCAGCATTTTTATCGGGAGGTTTATCTCTGGCACCGCTTTGCCCCTATTTATAGGGTTTTCTGTCTGTGCCGGACTCTCTTTGGTGCTGTTGGCCTTCTTGAAAATACGATCTCAGAAAAGCAGTCTTGCAGAAAAAGTTCAGTAAACAATAAAGATTAATGGGTATGGTTAGCTTATTTTTCGCCTTCAGGCAAGGCTTCTACTTCACCATTATATCTCATCATGTCTCGTTGTGAGCTGTTTACTGTAATTATGCTTTTCTTATTGTCATAAAGCGTAACAGTCACTTGATAGTGCTCCCCTTTTTCAGAAATATCAAACTTCAAAACACTGGATTGCTTTTTTTGATTGTACAAGGTCTGTAGATTCTTTGGTTCTCCTTCAAATTCAATGCCGCCGCCATCTAATGCGTATCCGCTTCGTCGTTCACCGTAAAAAGGTAAATAAGCCGAAACGCTGTCCCCTTTAAAAGTTAAATAATTAGGGTTTCCTATTAAGTTTATTTGACTACCGGCAAATGGTATTGCCCATTGAGATTCGATTGTAAATTCCTTATCGTTAACCCATTGCCTTACTTGGCTTGTTTGGTTTTCTGTTAGGGGTTTATTGGCTGTTCCACAGCTCATGACTAATAATGAGCAGAGTATGATTATATATTTCATGATATTTACTATTTATAATTAGTATCCTTATAAATATAGCAAGAAGTATTCCTTTTTAAAAAATGAACCCTATTAATTGTAGTATGCGCTATGCTTTTACATTTGTGACAAAAGCCCGATATTTTAGCAAGGCGACAAAAACGGCACCACCAATTGCGTTTCCTAGCAAAGCAATCGCCTGAAAGGAGACATAATCTATAATGGTTAATTCCGAAGGGATGATTAACCCCGCAAAAACTTCTACGTTCCCTACAATACTGTGGTGTAAGCCAGCAAAAGATAGTACTGCCGTAATTATATAAATAATAAAAATACGGCTTATTGTATCTTTAGATGATGTTACCACCCAGGACAACAGTCCCATTAACCAGCCTGCTAAAATTGCACTAACCAAGATCACCCAGTTATTATAGTCTGTTACGTGGATTGCAATTTTTGAAATTGTTTCGACGTCGAATATATGTAGTTTGGGTCCAATCCACGCCAATACTCCTGCCATGGCCCAGCCCCCCAAGAGGTTACCTGAAATGACCAATCCCCATAATTTGAGTAAATTTTTAAGTGATTGTTTTTTGTTAAGTACCGGTAACGTCAATAATGATGTTTGTTCAGTGAATAAAATGGATTGTCCTACAATAACCATGATAAACCCGAACGGATACACAAAGGAAAGCATTTTAAATGCTGTGTCTTCCGCTACCTTGCCTTGCAAAAAGAAAAACAAAGATGCCAATAACAAATAGCTAAAGCCTATCTCAAGTCCAGCCGTAAAGGAACTTACCAAAATACTCAATGGATTCTTTTTATATACCTCTTGCCCTTCGCAAATTTGTTGTTTTAGTATTTCGCCGTGCGACTTCGCTGTGTCCTCATTAGAGGTATTGGAGTTCTCTAATTCGTTGTCGATTTGTTGCTGTTCTTGTTCTTCCTTTGTCATGAAAATAATTATAAAAATCCTTCAATAAAATATTTTAATTTACTGAAGGATAATAATTTAGATTAAATTATATAAACATTTACTTACAGCATAGATTGTAAGTTGTTTTTCGATGTTGATTTGCCATAAAGCTTTTGTTCTGGATCCATTATTTTGGTATCTTTTAATTCACCAATATACACAGAATCGAAACCAATATCTTCTATTAATTTTTGTGTCACCTGTTTACTTTCTTCATCCTGAGCAGCAAATGGCACCGCTAATTTATCGGTTTCCCTAAAGGCACGATCTTTTAAGTGATCTGCGTAAATAGTATTAAAAGCTTTGGCCGTTTTAGCAGTATTGAATTTCATAGCGGTATATTCCGAAGCGTTTCGATTACTATCTCTTACTTCTTGCGCCATTTCACCGTCTCGTTCTGGATACGGATTGGTTGCATCTATCAATATTTTATTGCCATATTCTCCAGCGTACACTTCACTCAATTTATCAATTGCATTAAAAGGTGTTGCCAATAAGTACACATCGGCATTGGCTTCCCAAGCTTCGTCTAAACTTACTGCTTTGGAGTTTCCGCCAGCCTCACGTACCAAATCGTTTAATTGTTCTGGATGCCTTGAGGAAAACAAAACCTCATGACCTGCTTTAGCCCAATGTTTACCTAGATTTCCACCAATATTTCCGCTTCCTATTACTCCTATTTTCATAATCAATTGTTTTATTTGTTATTATTTAATTTATTCTTCTTCTGAATCTAATAGCCTATCAACCGATTTTCGAACGTCTTTGGTCGTTTTTTCATCGGTATTGTTTGCTTTAAGATTTCCATCTTTGTCAACATTCAATTCTTCATCTGAAGATCTAAAATTGGAAGATCTTCGATACTTGTCTTGAAAGTCTGCGTGTGTTTTTTCTTTCTTATCACTCATAATTCTTTATTTCTTAAAATTGCCGTTAAAGGCAAATTCTGATTGCTTTTTTCTACTTCGTTCTTTCTTCAGTTCTTCTTCTTTTAAATCGTCATCCAACACGTCTGGATTACCGCCATAATAACCAAAGGCTGCTGCAGTGGCTACATGGTAGTTATCAGGAAAGTTAAATTCATTTTGTGCTTTTTTAAAATCAATTCCCGCCATTTGATGTACTGCAATATCCATGCTTTCTGCTTGGGTGCATACATTGCTCATAAACAATCCTAAATCGTGTAATGCGTGAAAATTTTCTTTGTCATTGTTTGGTATATCTTTGCGAATAGCACAAGCCCAGAGCACTTGCGCATTACCAGCCCATCCTTGGTTAAATTTGTGCAAACAGTTGAAAATGCGATCGTATGTTTCTGTTCCTTTAATTCCCCAAATTATGGTCCACGGTTGTAAGTTATTACTGCTGGGGGCCCATCTACCCGCTTCTAATAAAGTTTTAACTTCTTTTTCTGAAATTGTTTTTTCAGAAAAACTCCTGGGGCTCCATCGCTCTTTTATTAGAGGGTGTATGGAAAATTCGGTCGGTGTTTCTTTTTCAATAGTATTTGATTGGTCCATAGTTTTTCTTTTAAAGATATAGAGATTAGTAGGCAAAAAGAAAGGCTTTAAAAAAGATTTAACGATGGCAAATCTAATTTTAAAGCCTTCTTATGATTTTTAGGAGATTATGCGCTTAAACGATCTTTAAAATCATTTATAATTCCTCCTTTTAATAAAATTCGAATTTGTCGTTCACTCATACTGTGCTTAGTAGGAATTTCGATAGTCCCCGATTCTTTTTTGATGATTACCAAGATGGTATTTCGGTTTTTTACATCCTCGCGCAGATTTTTAAATTGAATTATATCTCCCTGCTCAATTTTTTCGTAGTCATCATTATTTTCAAACTCGAGTGGAAGAATACCAAAATTGACCAAATTTTGCCAAGCAATACGTGCGTAGCTTTTGGCAAGCACTGCAACTTGACCGAGGTACTTAGGTGCTAATGCAGCGTGCTCCCTACTGCTACCTTGTGCATAATTGGCTCCTGCAACAACAATATGTCCGCCGTATTGGTCTTTACTTTTCATAGCCCGATCATAAAAGGTTGGATCGATAACGGTATAGCTATATTTACTGATTTCGGGAAGGTTACTTCTAAAAGGTAACACTTCTGCTCCAGCTTTGAGAATTTCATCAGTTGAAACATTATCTCCCATTTTTAACTGAACAGGGACTTCATATTTATTTTGAAGTTCATCAATATGCGGAATAGATGCAATGTTCGGTCCTTTTTTAAGTTCGAGGTTGCTTGAATCTTCGGGAGGAGCTACTAACATATCGGTATTTATAATATGTAGCTCTGGGGCTTCCCATTTAGGGTACTTCATATCATATAGTTTCTCTAAATCACGGGGATCGGTAATCTTGCCCGTTAGCGCAGAAGCAGCAGCCGTTTCAGGACTACATAAATGTACCTGGTCATCTTTTGTTCCACTTCTATCTGGGAAATTTCGTGGCATGGTACGTAAGCTTATCGTTCCGCTTGCAGGCGCTTGGCCCATACCGATACAGCCCATACATCCGCTTTGGTGAAACCTTGCCCCTGCCGTAATAAGATTAGCAAAAGCTTTGGTATCGATCATATTCTGGATTATTTGTCGACTTGTTGGGTTAATATCAAATGAAACATCGGCATGGGTAGCTTTTCCTTTAACAATAGCGCCAGCGATCCAAAAGTCGCGTAAACCAGGGTTTGCTGATGAACCAATAACTACTTGACTAATTGATTTTCCGGCCACTTCACTCACAGGAACCACATTTCCGGGACTAGTTGGTAACGCTATGAGTGGAACGAGTTTGTCTAGAACTATTTCTTCGTGCAAATCGTATTCGCAATCATCATCGGCTATAATTTCTCTCCAATCGTCCTCTCTGGTTTGGCTTTTTAAGAACCTGCGTGTTTCTTCATCACTCGGAAAGACTGTGGTTGTTGCTCCCAATTCTGCCCCCATATTTGCGATTACGTGACGGTCCATAGCACTTAAATGTTTAAGGCCGTCACCATAATATTCAATAATTTTACCAACCCCGCCTTTTACATCGTGGCGACGTAGCATTTCTAGAATTACATCTTTAGCACTTACCCAATCTGGTAACTTTCCTGTAAGCTTTACCCCCATCACTTCAGGCATTTTAACGTAGTAAGGCTGTCCCGCAATGGCAGCAGCGACATCTAACCCTCCGGTACCAATAGCCAACATACCTAAAGAACCTGCGGCACATGAGTGACTGTCGCTACCTACCAAGGTCTTTCCTGGTTTCCCAAAGCGCTCCATATGGACGGGGTGGCTCACTCCATTACCCGGACGGCTAAACCAAAGTCCAAATTTTTGAGCGGCACTATGTAAAAACACATGGTCATCTGCGTTTTTAAAATCGGTTTGTAATAGGTTGTGATCGACGTACTGAACGGCCACTTCGGTTCTGGCTCTATCCAGATTCATTGCTTCCAATTCCAGTTGTACCAATGTACCAGTAGCATCTTGTAACAGCGCTTGGTCAATTTTAAGCCCTATTTCTTTTCCGGGAACCATTTCCCCTTCAATAAGATGTTCTTTTATTAGCTTTTGCGTTACATTTAATCCCATAGTTCAAAGTTTTCCATTAAGTTATTTATTATTCTCTGGTTCTGAATTCGGTTTAACAATAAATTATATTTTTTGCTGAATTAATTCGGCTTTTTTTAATACTATAAGCAGGAAATTCTAACGATATTTGATGCGATTTAGAATTTCAGCTTTAAAATAACTTAAAATTAAATAACCAACACCTTTCTTATATATGACCATTTGGATCATTTTTATCGCCGTAATTATCATTTTTTTAGCTTTAGATCTAGGTGTTTTTAACCGCAATGCACATATCATAAAAACCAAAGAAGCTTCTATCTGGACTACGGTATGGGTTAGTTTGGCGTTGGCATTTTCAGGAGTAATTTACTGGCTTTTCAGTAATGGTATGGTAGAAAACCCTACCAATTTAACCCCAAATAAAGCTGTTATTAAATACATAACCGGGTATTTAATAGAATTGTCCTTAAGTATTGATAATGTATTTGTGATTGCTGTTATATTTTCTTCATTTAAAATACCTGAAAAATATCAACACCGTGTTCTTTTTTGGGGAATTTTAGGCGCGATTGTTTTTAGAGCGCTTATGATTTTATTTGGTGTTACTTTAATCAACAAGGTAGACTGGATTGTTTATGTATTTGGAGGCTTTTTGTTATATACTGCTTATAAAATGTTGACCTCAAGTGAAGAAGATTTTAACCCGAAGCAATCAGTTATGTATCGATTTCTTCGAAAATTATTTCCCATTACCCATAAAATAGAAGGGGATCGTTTTTTTATTAGGCGTATGGGTATTAAAGCAGCCACTCCACTCTTTCTTGCATTAATGGTAATTGAGCTAACAGACGTGCTTTTCGCTTTAGATAGTATTCCTGCCATATTAGCTATTACGGCGGACCCTTTTATTGTTTTCAGTTCTAACATTTTGGCCATCCTTGGGTTGCGTTCTATGTACTTTTTAATCTCTAGAATGTTGCAAAAATTTCGCTATATCAATTATAGCCTTGTCGTTATCCTGGCTTATGTGGGCGTTAAAATGATATTGTCGCACCACGTATCGATACCTGAATGGTTATCCTTGAGCATTATTGTATTATCATTGGCCGGTGGAATTTTGGCTTCTGTTTTTATTCCTTCAGAAGGAGAGGCTATAGAGCAACACTAATTCACAAATTATTATTAAATTTTTGCCCTCTCTACTACTGAATTGTATATTTAAGGAACTAAAACAAGAAGATTATGAATATAAATTTTGAGTACGATAAAGTTTCAGCAAGCGAACGTCTTGAAGCTCTTGCTACAGAAAAAATCAACAAATTGGTTAATAAGTATGATTTTATAGTACGGGCCGATGTTTACTTTGAAGCTGAAAACACATCTAATGACCAAACGGGGAGAAAAACAAAAATCCAATTGAGTGCTCCCGGACCAAGATTATATGCAGAAGAAAGCAAAGAAAAATTTGAAATTTCGTTAGCCGAAGTGATCAATCAACTAGATAGACAACTTCAAAAACGAAAGGGAAAAATGAAAACACACTAAACATGAAAGACATGGGAGTACTCGCGAGAGATGACAAACAATTTACGTTAATTTATAGTAGCCAAACACGTGTGGGAAAACACACATTAAGTTACCTACAAGGAATTGAAGACAAAGTTCATACTGTAGATATTTCAAAAGTAAAAGTACCCGGTACACAATGGGTAGAGCTTGCAGAAGCTACTGGAAAATCTGTTGGTGATTTTGTTGACAAACGAATATTGGAAGGTGAAGGTACTGATACTTCTGATTTTGACACAGATGACTGGATTAAGATACTACAAAACAATCATGAAGTATTAACGCAACCCATTGCTATAAATGGGAAAAAAACCGAACAAATAGAAAACCCACCAGATGTAATGAACTTTTTTGGAGTAGAATCTGCGGGTATTGAAAAAACCATGCATACCGAAGAGCCGAACATTGAGCCTAAAACGGGTGATGAAAACTTTAAATAATAGTAGCCTACTTATATAATGAAAAACGCGGAACTAAGTTCCGCGTTTTTTTTTGTAAATATTGTCGTTAAAAGCTATTTTTCAACTTTACCTATAGGTTGTACCTTCACTTTCATCTTTACATATAAATCAAATTGAGGCTGCGTGAGAATGTCTCGCATTTCAGCGGACTCTTCTTCTCCTAAGCTTAATATCCTGTTCAATTTATCCCTACCCTCGTAATTTTTGCGAATAGCATCATAACGTGGCAAAAACTCTTCTATTTTCTTTTTAAAGAGCAATTCTTGTTTGGATGATAGTGCAAGTTCTGCATTGTAGGTTTCAGTTAAAGCATCTGCTCTCATTTCGTAATTGTCGGTATCTTTCTGTAAAAAAGGGTCTTGTGAAAAGGCCGTAAAGCCAATAAATAATGTGATAAATACTATAAGCTTTTTCATAATTTTAGTTTTATAATAATTTAGTTAAAAAAAGTAATCTATTAAAAAAAAAGATTGGCTTTAACGCTTTCATTAACAGTGCTTAACATTTTTTAAGGTAAACAAACTCTTTTTCAATAGCAATTTAATATTTCCTACTTTTGAGCTATGATTGAAACGGAACACAAACATTTCCTTCTATATAAACCATATGGCTATTTAAGCCAATTTATAAATAATGGTCCTAAAAAAAACACCAAAAAACTACTTGGGGAATTATATAAATTTCCTGAAGAAACTATGGCGATTGGTCGTTTAGATGAAGATTCCGAAGGACTATTGCTCCTTACTACCGATGGAAAGGTGAGTTATGAAATTTGTAGCGGTGCGATTGAAAAAGAATACTATGTACAAGTAGATGGACTCATTACTGAAGACGCCATCGAAAATCTGCAACTAGGGGTTGAAATAGGTTACAGCGGTAAAAAATACCAAACAAAACCTTGTCATGCGTTTTCATTAAATGAAACTCCTAAGCTACCAGAACGAGCGAAAAAAATACGGGATAGTCGGCACGGACCCACCTCTTGGATTTCGATTACGCTAACGGAAGGAAAGTTTCGGCAAGTAAAGAAAATGACAGCAGCGGTTGGCTTTCCTACCTTGAGATTGGCGCGTGTTCGGATAGGAAATTTACATGTAGATGCTATGCAAGCCGGTGAAGTTATCCCGACGGATAACTTATTGGTATAAAAAAGAGGCTGTCTAAAAAGTAAATTTAGCTGTCAAACTATGTGTACTCGAAGTTTTTAACTGACCGATAATCAATTAAGGTTTCGACTGCGCTCAACCTGACAGTAATGGTTTTTTTACTTTTTAGACAGCCTTTTAATCAAAAATAATTTTATATTATTTTGAAATAATAGGCAGTTTTATCATAGATGGATATTCCTTTGAATGATGAATGGTATTATGTGCTACCACTCCTTCTTTTTCATCATAATTATTTCCACCTGTATTTAGGTTTCTTGCAAATCGCGGGAAGTTACTACTCGATACTTCAATACGAATTCGATGTCCTTTTTTGAAGAAGTTACTAGTGCTCATAGGTGTCAAATCTACTTTATAAACATTTCCTTCTTCCATAAATACTTCTTTGTCGTACCCTTCACGATACCGTACACGTTGTATGGTTTCATCTAAGTTATACGCGCGGCCATCAGGATACACATCGATTAGTTTGATGGTTAAATCGGTATCTTTTACATCACTTGAAAGATATAAAGTAGACTCGATAAAACCAGAAATTTCCATTCCTTTCTCTAAGGGTTCACTTGTATATACCAAAATGTCTTCACGTGTTTCCATCGCTTGTTGATCAAAAGCACCACCTTCTACAGCATTACCGGTGCAACATACATTACCACCGTGTGACGGCACAGGATCCATAGGATCATACGTAAATGAATCTGGGCTATCCTTTTTGCCAGGTTTTTTGTATTGAAGTGTACCATCTCCGTTTAATGTATTTGCGTTGCCCTTGCTTTCTAGATACATTGTGGTCATTTTTGCACTCTTTGGTGGCCAAACTTCCGAAGCTTGCCATTCATTGCTTCCCATGGTATAGTATTGAACACGAGGTGTTTCTTCTTTAAAATCATTTTCCTCACCTTTTAACCACATATCGAACCAACCATAGATTTGTTCTTCATAGTTTAATGTGGCATCACCAATAGGCCGTTCTCCAACAATTGTATTTTCGGTTGCCCTGAAATAAGCACAGTGCAATGTTGGTGCGATAACTAAGTATTGATTATCACGAATTTCTTTGTCCTTTGCATTATTTCGAACGTGATTGAACAATGCCAAGTTTGGACTGATTGAAACATCGTACCAAGAGGTAAACCAAAAGCTAGGAACGCCAATTTCCATATCATCATGGTACAGACCACCTTCGTACCAAGCCGGATCGTTAGGCTTGCGACGCACCATTTTATCAAAAATCTCTTTTTTTCCGTGCATATTTTGTAGCATATCTTCAATAGGTAAATGCGCTAACGCTTCGGACATATCGATTTCTGGGTTTTCTGGTGCGAGATCGTAAAATCGTGAAATACGGATTAGATCTTCTTGTGTTGCCCCCTCCGGGATTCTAGGCTTGAATTTATCTTGTTCCACTCCATATAACCAAGCGAAAAACAATAGTTGCTCCGCTCCTCCTCTATACCAGTTTCCTTGTTCATGGTATTCGCCTACCGTTCCAATTCCCGCACCATATCCCATTGGCACCATCGCTGCGTGAGATGGATGATCTAAAGCTGCAACGGCCATTTGCCATTCTGCTGTTGACGAACACCCTAATGTTCCTATTTTTCCGTTTGACCAATCTTGGTCTTTCATCCAAGTAAACGCATCATAGCCATCGGTTAACGGTACTCCTAAAATATCCCACTCTCCTTCTGAAAAAAAGCGTCCTCGTTCATTTTGAACTACATATGCATATCCTCGTTTTACAGCTTCAAGTGCTGATTTTGCCGTACGCTCGGTTTTTTCACCGTCCCGCCAGGTATTAAAGTTGTAAGGTGTTCTTGAAAAAATAATGGGTACTTTTTTATCAGTTTTAGGTCGGTAAATATCAGTTGCCAAACGAACTCCATCGCGCATGGGCATCATGATTTTTTGGTCGACAATAGCAAGTTCCTCTAATTGCTTAAATACATCTTCTTCTGTATCTTCTTGTGCATTGGTAAAATTGTAGCTAAGTATAGTTACAAATAGAAGCAAAAAGAGTTTTAGTGATTGTTTTTTCATAAAAGGGTGGTTTTTCAAATAAGTACCTAAAATTATAGGAAAATTAGTTTTAGTAGTTGGTAAAACCCAACTTTAACATGATTTCCTATTGGATGTTTTTTCTGAAACCAAAAATAGTGATAGAAATAGAAACCTATAAAATCTTGTTATAGTTTGTTTATAAGGCGTTAAAAGCAAACTATTTTTTAATAATTACTCGTATTTTAAAGAAAAATTAAAATTATGGATGCTGAAAAGAATAAAGAACAGGGAAATGAAAAAGGAAATAGCAAAGACACATCGTACAACTCTGATGTTACAAAACATGACTTAGAAATGCTGGGGCAAGACCATATACACGGTGATGGTGGTGATGACCAACAATTAAGGGAACGTGCTCAGAAAATTGATTTTAGTGGTAAGAAACTGGATGTTCCAGGAAGCACTAAAGCTCAAAAAGGACAGGGTGCTTCTAATTTAAATGATGAAGAAAATAAATTGCACAGCCAGGGTGGTGATAGCAATGAAAACCTGGAACGAGATGATGCTTCTAAAGGATGATAAATAGGCTAATTTAAAGGGTTGGGTTCAAAAATCAAGACAAGTAAAATTTTATAATTTATTTTGAATGCCAGTAAAACAGTAACTTGTCTTGATTTTGAACATAAAAAGTCCCGATAATTTTATCGGGACTTTTATTTGTTTTATAAATCTTCAGCGTTGGCGATCATTTCGGCGATATCCATTACGGCTACATCGTCTTCTTTTTCTTTGCCTTTTACTCCATCTGTCATCATGGTGTTACAAAATGGACAAGCAGCCGCTATTACATTTGGTTGTGTTTCTAAAGCTTCCTCAGTACGCTCTATGTTAACGTCTTTTTTACCTTCTTCTGGTTCTTTAAACATTTGTGCTCCACCAGCTCCACAACAAAGTCCACGGGATTTACAACGCTTCATTTCAACTAATTCTACTTCTAACTTCCGTAGTAAGTCACGAGGGGCTTCATATTCGCCATTGGCACGTCCTAAATAACAAGGATCGTGAAAGGTAATTTTCTTTCCTTTAAATTTTCCACCTTCTACTTTTAGTCTTCCTTCATTTAAAAGAGATTTTAAAAATTGCGTGTGATGTACCACTTCATAATTTCCTCCTAATTCAGGATATTCATTTTTAATGGTGTTAAAGCAGTGTGGGCAAGCGGTTACTATTTTTTTAACTTCATATCCGTTAAGCACTTCAATATTTGTCATGGCCTGCATTTGAAACAAGAATTCATTTCCTGCCCGTTTAGCCGGATCTCCAGTACAACTTTCTTCAGTTCCCAATACAGCGAAGTCAACTTTTGCATTGTGCAATAGTTTTACAAACGCTTTAGTTATTTTTTTGGCGCGATCATCAAAACTTCCGGCGCATCCTACCCAAAATAAAACTTCGGGTTTTTTGCCTTCGGCCATGTACTCGGCCATAGTTGGTACTTTTATAGGTTCACTCATGGTGTTTCTTTATTTTAATCTTTAAAAACTTGAATGGTTACTTTTTTGTCAATCAAGTCTGTAAATTTTCCTTTATATCGTGTTGCTTTTACCAAGTGATTGTCAATCCAATGATAATTTCCGCCTCTTGGTTTTCCCATTAATAAGGAATGGTATTTAAAGCCGTGTTTCTCTAACCAAGTTTCAGTTACTTCACGATGGTCTTCTGTCCTAGAAGTAAAAAAACAGATAATATGGCCTTTTTCATACCAATTGTTTAACGTTTTCAAGGCATCTGGAAACGGTTCGCAGGTAGCCATGCGCTCAGGTTCTTCATTGGGAATATCATCTGTAATCGTCCCATCGATGTCAATTAAGTAATTTTTAATATCCTTTGGAAGTATTGGGCTAACGTGTTCCCCACTCTCCACTTTATCGTGCAATAACTTTTCTACTTCTTCTTTTTTCATAGATTAGGATATTTTTACGTTCACAAAGTTACTATTTGTTTTTCAACTTGCTGCCCGAGTTAAAAATGTGTTTATTTCTTTAAAATATTGATCCGGCTGTTCTAACCAACCATAATGTGCACACTCATTAATATATACTAATTTTGAATTCTGAAACAACGCGTGTGTTTTTACAGCAATATCTTTATTGACAATGTCTTGTTTCCCCTGAATAATTAAAACTGGCTTAGTGTATTGTTGAAGTTGCTTTTTACAATCAAACGCTATAGTATGCATGTTCTGCCAAACTAAGCTATTGATTTGACTGTTGCCTTGCGTTAAACGTTCAGCCACCACATCTACAAAATCTTTTTTGTATAAATAGGCAGATGCTAAATATTTCCCTCTTTGAAGTCTTGCAAAGTGGCTGGTATCGCCGTTTGCAATTTTTTGATTCCAATAGCTAAGAGAGTCTCGTTGTTTTTGGGTTAATTGCCCAGTGATATTAATTCTTGAAAGTAAACTTAAATCAACTCCTCCTGAAGAGGATAAAATTAATCCTTTTACATTTTTTGAATGTTTGGTTGTGTAATACGAAGCCAGCATGCCTCCAAAAGAATGGCCTAAAACAATCCAAGAATCTATTTTTAAATGTTTCCGAAGTGATTCTATGTCTTCTACCATTAAATCTAAAGTAATAGTGGTTTCATTTACTGCTTTTAAGATAGATTTTCCTGTACCCCTTTGGTCGTAAATAATGGTTTTATTGTTTTTTGAAAGTGTTTTAGCTAAGGAAACAAAACCTTCGCTGCTCATCCCTGGGCCTCCATTAATGATAAGAACAGGAAAACCTTTTCCGAAGGTTGTATAACAAATAGTACTTCCACTATTCTCAATGAAACTTTCTGTTTGTGCATACGCAGACACTCCAAAAAAGAATAAAAAGAAGAGCGTGTTTATTTGCTTCATTATTGCGTACATAAAAGCGGAATAAATTTTCTTAGGCTTCGTCCTTCCAATTTAAGCGATCCATCTGGTTGTATGGCCAAGGTGCGCCATTATTTTCAATGTTCGTCATGGCTACATTAAGCTCGTTTGGTGCTGCTGATTGCTCCATTACTAAAAACTGACGCATATCCATAATGATGGAAAGTGGATCAATACTAACCGGACAAGCTTCTACACAAGCGTTACAAGTTGTACATGCCCACAATTCTTCCCGAAGAATATAATCGTCTAACAATTGTTTTCCGTCGGGCTTAAATTCACCATTCTTGGTAATATTTTTACCTACTTCCTCAATACGATCTCGGGTATCCATCATGATTTTACGCGGCGATAGTTTCTTACCCGTTTGGTTGGCGGGACATTCACTGGTACAACGACCACATTCGGTACAGGTATATGCATTTAATAATTGAATTCTGCTTAAATCCATGACATCGCTGGCACCAAATTTTTCAGGCTCGGCATCTGCTTCATCTTCTGCAGGTGCAGCAAACGGATCTGCATTAGGATCCATCATTAATTTTACTTCGTTAGTAACAGACTCCAAGTTTTTAAACTTCCCTTTTGGCACCACTTTTCCGAAGTACACATTAGGGAACGCCAATAGTATATGGAGATGCTTTGAAAAGTATAAATAGTTTAAGAAAACCAAAATACCAATAATGTGTAACCACCAGGCACCACGCTCGATAAGTATTAGGGTACTTTCTGATAGTCCATCAAATACCGGTGAAATTAGACTACTAATGGGAAATGAACCTGCTTGTGTATAATGTGCAGCTCCCATTTGTTGCAATTGTAAGTCGGCCGCGTTCATGGTTAGAAACAGTACCATTAGTACCATTTCAAAATATAGAATATAATTGGCATCATCTTTAGGCCAGCCTTTCATTTCGCGTGCCCAAAAACGTTTAATTTTTTGAATGTTTCGGCGTATCCAAAAAACGATTACACCTACTAATACTAGAAGTGCTAATATTTCAAAAGAAGCAATAAGAGCATCATATACAGGACCTAAAAAAGAAAGAACTCTGTGTGTTCCAAAAATACCATCGATGATTATCTCCAGTACTTCAATGTTTATAATAATAAACCCTACGTACACAAAAATGTGCATAATTCCAGAAACGGGCCTAACCACCATTTTAGATTGACCGAGTGCAATACGGATTACATTGCCCCATCGCTCTTTTTTATGGTCAGAAGCATCAATTTCGCGTCCTACTTTTACATTTCGGATTACTTTTCTAATATTAAACGTAAAATAGCCGATACCAGCAGCTAAAACAAGAAAAAATATAATGTTAGGTAAATATTGCATCATTATTTATTAGGATCTTCAGGTTCTGTATATTCTTTAGCTCTTTTTCCAAATAAAGAGAAATGTACATAACGTTTTGGGTTAAGCTTCATATCTTGTAATAGCTGCTCCAATTGTCGCGTAGCACCCTCTAAATTATTATATAATTGCTCGTCCTTCATTAACTTACCAATACTACCTTCCCCATTTTCTACTCTGCTTACGAGCGAATTTAACTTAGACGTTACATTTTCTAGATCTTCAACCATCTGGCCTGTTTCAATTTTTGATAACGAATCTGACAGACTGGCAAAATTTTCTGTAGTAACATCTAAATTTGTAAATGTTCTATTAAGCTTTTCTTTATTTTCCCCTAACAAACTATTTACGTTAGCGGTTATACCTTCAAAAGAATTTGAAGAGTTTCGTAATGAAGCAATTGCTTCCTTTAGGTTGTTTTGGGTGTCTTCATCGACAATTGCGGTGAAACTAAGAAGTAAAGTATCTAATGTAGCTAATGTTCCATTTACTTTTTCTTCTAAAGGTCCTAAGCGTTCTGTAACAGCGTCAAGCATCCCTTTTTCCACTTCACCATTAAGTGTGTCGCCAGATTTAGCTAAATTATTACGGTCATACTCTGGATAAATCCCTAACGACTTCCCTCCTATTAGCCCACTGCTGTAGATGCGTACCAAGCTATTTTTTGAAAAATCAAAATCGTTCTCTACTGTGAACTCAACGACTAATCTACCCTCTTGATTTTGAAAACCTATATTTTGAATTTTACCCACTTTTAGACCATTGATAGTAACAGGGGCTGATTTGGACAAACCCTCTACATTGTCGTATTTTACATAAAACGTACGGTTCTTTTCAAGTAAATTACTACCTTTTAAATAGCTGTAACCAAATATAAACAGTAGGATTGCACCTATGGCAAGAATTCCGGTTTTAACTTCTCTGGATAATCTCAATGGATGATTTTTAGGGTTCAAACAAATTTAGAAAATAAATATAGAATAACCCTGCTATTTCTTTTGTGTTTTTAATACATCGGAAACACGAAGCTTTTCCCCGTCCTTAAAAGCGACAATGTAACAAGAGGAGTATCCTTTTTCTTTGGCAAAGGTTTTCATAAGCTCAATCTTATTATAATCTGAAGTTTCGCCATAGTAGTATTTATATAATCCATCTTCTTTATTTCGACTTATGTCTTTCAATCCTTTGAAGTTCTCGGGTTTGGGGTTAATTCTTTTACTACTTGCGGCCAATTGCACTTTAAAAGTATAACCAGGATATATTTTTTCTTCGGTGGTATCGATGGCTTTATCTATTTCTTCTTGGGTGATAACGGGGTTTTGAGAATTTTCTGTAGCCAAAGAAATGTTCTTCTTATAGTCTAAAATCCCCTTGGCAATTTGTTCTGCCATTTCTTTTCTTCCTTTTTTTGAATTTACGTATGACCCTTCTTTATTATTAGTCAAAAAACCCAATTCAACCAATACACTTGGCATATAGGAACTGTGCAATACCCAAAAGGGTGCAGACCTAACACTTCTATCTTTTCTTTTAAGGTTATTTACTATGTTATTTTGTATTAAGCTAGCAAGGACAATACTTTGGTCTAAATATTCTTCTTGCATTAGTGTTAATCCGATTAACGATTCTGGGGAACTAGGGTCAAAACCAGCATACTTTTCTTCATAATCCTCTTCCAAAAAAATCACTTCGTTTTCTTTTTTTGCGGTTTCAAGATTCTTTCCAGACTTATCGATTCCCATTACAAAAGTCCCTGTACCATACGCTTGTGAGGTATGCGAATCACAATGGATAGAAACAAAAATATCTGCATCAACTTTATTGGCTATTGGTCCTCGGTCGTATAGTTCAACAAAAACATCTTTTTTTCTAGTATAGACTACTTGGATATCTTCATTTTTTTCTAAAATATTTCCTACTTGCAAGGTTACATCCAATACAATATCTTTTTCTATAAACCCATTTCCTAGATTACCAGAGTCTTTACCTCCATGACCGGCATCGAGTACCACTACAAAAGGTTTTGTGGTATCATTTTTGTTTTGGGAAAATGAAAAACTGGTTACAGTACAAATAAAAAGTACTAAAAAAGGTATGTGTTTCGTTTTCATAATGGTAGAACGGACTATTTTCATTGATATTTTAAATATTAAAGTTTTGAAAAACAAAGCCAAAAAATATGCTTAATTTTGAAGTTTCAAAAACTAAGCCAAATCTACAAAAAATAGCATCGTAGCATTGCAAACACATCGGCAAAATTTATTGACTGTACTTGTTCTACTCTTGTGTAGCATAACGATGCACTCACAGGATATTCCTCCAAAAAATGAAGTAAATATCCCTGTTGAAACAGAGCAGGACACGCTAAACCCAAGTATATTAAACGTTACAAGAGAGGTAAATGAGGCCATTACTGACACGGTAAAAACAGACACCATAAAACCTAAAAAAGAACAATTAACCGATGTGGTTGATTATTATGGAGAGGATTACGTATACATTGACCGGAAAAACAACAAGGTTCATATGTACAATAAGGCTTATATTGTTTATGGTGATATGCGGATTGATGCCGGATATATTATTCTAGACTACAACAAAAATGAAGTTTACGCAAAAGGGATAGACAGTGCCGGTGTTTACAGCCAAAAACCGGTTTTTGTCCAAGCCCAGAACGAAGTAAAACCAGACTCTATTCGGTTTAATTTTGATAGTGAAAAAGCATTGGTCTACAACTCTCGCACAGAACAAAATGGTTTTAACGTTATCGCTGAAGTAACCAAAAAGATTAATGATTCCGTTGTGTTTCTTCGAAATGTAAAGTTTACTACTTCAAAAAATATTGACGATCCCGAATATTATTTTTATACCCGAAAGGCCAAATTTGTTCCTAAAAAGAAAATTGTAACGGGTTTGACCAATATGTACATTGCTGATGTTCCTACTCCAGTTGGATTACCTTTCGCGTTTTTTCCTTTGACCGAAGACCGGGCGTCGGGGTTCATTATACCAACTATTGGTGAGCAAAGCCGTCGTGGGTTTTTCCTGCAAAATGGAGGGTATTATTTTGCAGTGAATGATTATCTAGACCTTACATTTTTAGGGGATTATTATACCAATGGCAGCTACGGGCTACGGGCAGAATCTTCATATGCATTACGATATCGTTTTAGGGGAAATATAAGTGTACGGTACGAAAACCTGATAAACGGCGAGCGGGGTTTCCCAGATTTTAGTCAAAGTTCAGTTTATAATATTCGTTGGAATCATTCGCAAGATCAAAAAGCGAGTCCGAGTTCACGTTTTTCAGCCTCTGTAAACTTAGGTAGTAGCCGATATTTTCAGCAGTCCATAAATCAAACCAACAATGCAAGTGCCTTAATAAATACGTTAAGTTCGTCTGTATCGTATTCCAAAACATTTGAAGGTGAGCCACAGGTTAATTTTTCTGCTGCAGCAACACATTCGCAAAACACCAATACCCAAACCATTAATATGTCCTTGCCAAATATTACGGCAAGTGTTTCGCGTATTTTTCCTTTTGCCCCTAAAACAGGAAGTAAAAAAGGGATATTGGAAAACATTAACCTTCAATATGACGTAGCTGCGGAAAACAGGATACAAACAACAGACTCCTTGTTTTTTAAACCTGAAATGTTCGAGAATGCCCAGATTGGAGCACAGCACTCCCTACCCATAAGCACCAATTTTAAAATCCTGAATTATTTAAGTGCTTCAGCAAGTACGCGATTTCAAGAAACATGGGTTTTAAAAACGTTTGATCGACGATTTGATCCCACTGTAAATGATGGACAAGGCGCTGAAGTTACCGATACCATTTCTGGCTTTGATAGATATTCAACTTATAATTTTTCCACGAGTTTAGGAACTACGGTATATGGTACGTTCAATTTCGGAAAAGATAAAAAAATACAAGCCCTGCGGCACGTTGTTAGACCTTCGGTAAGTTATAGCATCAATCCATCTTTTGACCAATATTACGACCAATATATTGTTCCTGCTGAATTTGTTAGCGCTGATCCTGAAGTGAATGATGAAGTGGTTGAATATTCACGTTTTCAAAACACATTATATGGAGCGCCAAATAATAACTACTCAAGCAGTATTGGGCTTTCCTTAAGTAATACGCTAGAAGCAAAAGTTCGCAGCAAAGACACTACCGTCACTGAACCTAAAAAAGTTAAACTGTTAAACAACCTAAATTTTTCTACTGCATATAACTTAGCTGCAGATTCATTGCCATTAAGTCCTATAAATTTTAGCGGAAATATCCCTATCGTTGAAAAACTGGACTTTAACTTTAATGGTAGCCTAGATCCGTATGCACTAAACAATAGTAACCAACGTATTGAAAAATTTAATATTGATAACGGAGGAAGTTTGTTTAGGCTGACAAATGCTAATATTAGTATTAATTATTCATTTTCCAGCAAGGATTTGGAAGTGGATTCAGAAGATAAAGACCGATTTGATAACGAAACGTTCAGGAACGGTGGAAGACCGGACGATTTGTTTGGAGATGTTCGTGATATAGATGACAATAGGCTTTATAAAGATGATGAGGAAGATGAAGATGCAACTGAAAAAGCTTGGTATAACTATGACATTCCTTGGGATTTTAGGTTGGCTTATACTATGACATATTCAAACCAAACCAGGCAAAGTGAAATTTCATCACAGTCGCTTATGTTCAGTTCTAATTTAGAATTATCACCCCGCTGGACGGTTGGGGTTTCTTCTGGTTACGATTTTAAAAATAAAGGGATTACTTTGACACAATTCCGTTTTCAACGGGATTTAGAGAGTTGGCAAATGAGCTTTAATTGGACGCCGATTGGTAGTATTAATACATCTTGGTATTTCTTTATAGGAATTAAATCGTCTGTACTGAGTGATATTAAATATGATAAACGACGCGAGCCAGATCAACAATTATAAACTTAATTTCAATAAAAGAAAGTATTAACTTAAAAAGCCTGTGTTGGATATATGATATGAAAAAAATAATTCAAACCAATAATGCCCCTGCCCCTATTGGACCTTATAATCAAGCTGTTTTAAAAAATGGAATGCTCTATACTTCTGGACAAATAGCTATTGATCCTAAAACCGGAAACCTAGTTACCGACGATATTAAAGCTGAAACTAAAATGGTGATGGAAAACATGAAAGCGGTTTTAGCCGAAGCCGACATGACGTTTGAACATGTGTTGAAGTCTTCTATCTTCATTAGCGATATGAACAATTTTACAGCTATTAACGAGGTGTATGCTACTTATTTTGATGAAGCTACGGCTCCGGCACGAGAAACAGTTGAAGTGGCCAATTTACCGAAATTTGTAAATGTTGAAATTTCGATGATCGCTTCGCTTTAAAAAAGATTTTATTCTTTTTCTTGTTCGGTTGCTTGGGTATTAAAATCTACCGGTATATTGTCGTCGCTTGGAGCTGCAGGGACTTTTTCTTCTTCAGACTCTAATGTCAATTTTTTATTGAAGAGTTTATTTACCAATTCCCGAAAGGTATCAAAGTCTACCGAATACGATATCCCGGCACCTTGTTCAAATATTTGGTCCTCCCCAATAAATTGAAGATCTGCTTGGCGGTTAAAAAATTTCATTCGTAAACTTCCATCTTCGTTTACTAGCCACTGTACTTCAATATCCCCTGCAACGGCAGTTTCATTAACACCACCAACTGGAACACCAACCTTACCGTTTATTAAAATTCGTTCATTAATTTGGGTAGAAAGGGTTATCCCAAAACGATCTGCTGTTTCTTGATCGGGTAAGCGGCTTCCTTGTGAATAATCCAGTCCTACTTTAAACTTACTGTCTTGGTCGGCAAACAGCTCGTTAACCAAGCCCGAAACACGTTCTACAAGTGTCCCCGCAGCAAAAGCGTTGGCACCTGCGTAATTATCATTCACAAAATTACCTGATGCAATAAGAAACAGAGCTTGCTTTTCTTTTTGCTCTTCGTTTTGCAATTTATATTCCAGCTCACTTTTAACAACCGAGCTTACCCTTGGAAATTCAATTCTGAAATTAATATCCGGCTGTATCAATTCACCGGTAAGGTCCACCAATACTTCTACTGGTATTTTACGGTTAACCGTGGGGTTGTCTAACAGAACCGATGGGTTTGCATCGGTTTGATATTTCGCAGTAAGATCCAATTGTGCGCGTTCTGGGTCACCATTCCAGTTAATACTTCCCCCAGATACAACTTCGATATTTTTTTGAATAAGCCCTCCATACCTAAAATCGAAATCGCCATCAATGACCAAGAAATCTCCCCACATATTAAACTTTCCAAGGGTATTAAGTTCAATCAATAAAATTCCAGCACCACGACCTTTCAAGGTTGAATTGTTTGCTTTATCGACTACTACTTCTACCTCGGCTTTTTCGTTAATATCCAGTTCAAAATTTACTGAAAGCCCTTTTGGATCTTCTGTTTTAAGTGGTTCGCCACTAATTCGAGCTTCTTTTTCTTCAGGAGACAAAAATTTAATAAATGAATCATCACCAAATGACGCTACATCACTTAATGGAATTTTAAAACTGGTGTTTTCTTCGGTCGTTGCTACTACATCAATGATCAATTCGTCCACTGGCCCTTCAATAGATGCAGTGCCATCGATGAAAGCTGTTCCGTAATATAGGGCGTCTTCATCTGGAGAGGTGTCTAAAACCAGTAAATTGTTTGAACTTATATCCATGTCAAGCCTCCAGTCTCCAAAATTTCTATGGGTTGCATTTCCTATAAACGTCCCTTGTGTTTTATATTTTGTATCGGTAATTGTAATGGCACTAACCGCTATTTTGTTTTTAGACACCGATACTTTAGCGTTATTTTCAAGATCAAAATCCGTATTTAAATAAGGAACTTTTAAACCACTGTCTTCAAGATTAAAACTGCCTTCTATGTTTGGCGACTTATAATTCCCAGTAACCTTTGCGTTACCACTTATTAAACCTCTAATATCGGTAATCACATCACCGCCAAAGGGACTGAAAGCCTGCATGTTAAAATCATTTAAAGCAACATCCATCTGTATGGTAGGGTTTTCGGCTGAAACGTCGATAGAGCCTACTGCATTGATTGACTTTACATCTTTGTTAACCAACGTAGTGTTTATGTTGTATTTAGACAAGTCTTCGTTGCCTTTAATATCCAAATTTAAATCCCCAAAGGGAATTTCATTAATTTCAACTCCGTCAATACTTACAGCAGAATTAGGATAATATGCGCCATTCTTTTGAAGAAAATCTAATTTTCCGTTTACATTTCCCTTTAACCGAAGGCTGTCGATTTCAGGCGTAATGTTGCCTATGTTCACATCCCTGAAGCGCAACTTTAAGTTTTTATATGTTGAATCCCTTAACTCCCCGGCCAATTGGATTATTTCATCGTTGTGGTTTAACACCAAGGAATCTATACGAATATCTTTAAAATCGTTGTCAAAAACCACTTTGTTCAAGCTGTTGTTTTCTTCATTTAGGTACCAAACGTTGTCTTTAAAGGTGATGTCAGATTTTTTAACACCAATTACCGACTTTCCTTGTGGATTGATAGTATGGTACAAGGAAAGGTTAAAGAGGTCTTCTTTTTCTTCGCCCCCTTTAAACTCTGAGCGCACATAAAGCGTGTCGTTTATGGTTTTATTAATTACATTTACATCAACTATATTATATACACCTGTATAAACTGAATCAACTGATATATATGTGTTATACAGCGGGTTATCGTTGTCTACCTGAATGTTTACTTTACCTAAATAATTATCATACAGCAAAAGCTCTGGGGAACGAAAATCTAATTTAAATTTAGATTGATCAGACGCTACCGAGCCTCTTACTTTTGTATTATCACCCAATTTTAACTGCGGAACAAATAAGTCTACTATTTTATTATAGATTTCAAACTCATAATCTATGAATTGATTGGTGGTTACTTCCCCAGGAATATAATTGGCGTAGATACTACCGATTCCATTTCTGAAAAGGTCTGGTATATCCTCGATTAAAAAACGTCCGCGAATGTTGCCTGTTATAATATCTGGTGAATTAATGGCGATGATGCGTTCTTCTTCTTCAAACGAAGAAGTTATTTCAAAGTCTGCAAAGAAAAAATCTTCATCTGCAGTTTGGTAGAAAGTTTCATTAAAGGAAATAGTCCCCACGGCATCGTTTATTGAAGTCCCGTCCATATCGACAACAACCCTACCTGCAAAAACAGAAACACTGTCTCGTTTTATAAGGTTAAGGTTGTTTAGTTCCGCATATTCTACATCGGCTTCAAAATCATATTGATTAAACTCTTTTGAGACATCGACTAATCCTTTAAAATCAAGTTTTAAATTAGGGTCATCAATACTTAGATTCCCATTAAAAACAGGATCTTTCAGCGTTCCGGTAACTTCAATATTTTTATATTCATAGCCTTCAAAATTAAAAGAAGATATTGTTCCTTCAATAAGTGTACTTACAGTTTTTTGTGTAAACCCCCTACCTTCTATTGTAAGATCTGCTGTTACTTTTCCTAAGGAAATAGTGCCCGCCAACTTACCTAAGTTTAATCCATTTAATACTACGTTTCCATTGTAATAAGCGTTATCAAAATCTGTAATGTTTCCTAATTCAATATCTGCTTTAGCACTCCCTACGCCTGTGTTAATATCGCTATTAGTAATTAATTGAGAGGCTGTAAGCGTTGTATTGCCCCTAAAAGAAACCGTGCCAATATCTTTTAACTGATTTGGCAACACGTCGCCTAATATTCGTGGCATAAACCGTCGCAAATCGTAATAACTCGTTTGTATATTATGATTTGATGAATTTATCGAAAAGGCATCAGCCCCTTTCAACAAGTTTGAAAAAGTATAACTTCCCTGAATTGTTGTGTTTGAAGTAGCTAAACGGGTATTTGAAGTTCTGAAATTATTTAAGGCCCCGTCAAAATCAGTATCGAGGATAATGGTTTGGTCCCTGCCAAATTCATTATAAAAAACATTCAAATCGTTTGTTGAAATTTCAGAATCATTGAAAGTAGCATCAATTATTACATCATTTTCAAAATCGGCTAACCCTTTTTCGGCATAATCCAATAGTATTTCTCCTTTTATGAGCGAATGTTCGGTTTGTAGCGTCAAATCTTTCAGTACCATTTTTTCAATGGTGTATGAAAAATCGGTTTCCAAATTTTTAACAACAAAACCACGTTCGGCAATGAGGGAAAGCGCTTCAATATTCGCATCGATATCAGGACCAGTGATCTTAAATTCGTTTGCCAATAAATTTACATTTGTGAAATCGAACACTTCCGGTGTGTCTAAATTAAAATCGGTTATTTTAATATGGCTATTGGTCAACTCAACATCATTACTAAAAAGCGTAAATGGGTTGCCACTTGGCGGTTGACCGGTATTAAATTTTTCGGCAAATATGGAAAGGTTGTCGGTTTCTTCATCTTTATAAGTGGTAACGTAAAGTTTTGAATCTGTAAGGTGAATGTTACCGAAACCAAGATCGCCCTGTATTAAGTTTTGAAAACTTACAATGTTGGTTTGCAGTTCTTTTGCATAAATAAGCGTGTCTTTATGATGATCTGCAATGTAAACTTCGCGAATATCAACTTCACCTTTCCAATTAAGTCCTAAACGTTTTATATTAATGTCGGTACCATAGGTCTCGTTAAGGTTATCGGTAACTTTATTGGCAATATATGTTTGTACCGAAGGGATCGATAAAATAACAATAAGGAGCACGAGCAACAGGACAATAGCCACGAAGGTGCGAAGTATTATTTTACGAAGTTTTTTGATACGCTTTTATTGTTTTAATTTTGACTTCAATAAATATGCCTAATTTGACTGATAAAAATTGTTACATACTCGGTATTGAATCTTCCTGTGATGACACTGCTGCTGCTGTTATTAACAACGGCGTTGTGCTCTCTAATGTTGTTGCTACACAGCAAATACACGAAGAATACGGAGGCGTAGTGCCCGAACTTGCTTCCCGTGCACATCAACAAAATATTGTACCGGTGGTGCACCAAGCCTTACGCAAAGCAAATATCGATAAAAAACAACTAAGTGCCATAGCTTTTACAAGGGGTCCAGGACTTATGGGTTCGTTGTTGGTAGGCACCTCATTTTCAAAGTCTTTAGCAATGGGTTTGGGTATTCCATTGATTGATGTAAACCATATGCAGGCACATATTTTAGCCCATTTCATTAAAGCGGAAGGACAAACAGCACCTAACTTTCCTTTTTTGGCGTTAACAATTAGTGGCGGTCATACTCAAATAGTAAAAGTGACCAATTATTTTGAAATGGAAGTGATTGGTCAGACCATTGATGATGCTGTTGGCGAAGCGTTTGACAAATCGGCTAAGCTTTTAGGACTGCCTTATCCTGGTGGCCCTTTAATTGATAAATATGCTCAAAAAGGAAACCCAAATACATTTAAGTTTACGAAACCGAAAGTACAGCCCATGGATTTCAGCTTTAGCGGATTAAAAACCGCCGTGTTGTATTTTATTGAAAAACAAGTGGATAAAAACCCAGACTTTATTTCAGAAAATATAGAAGACGTCTGTGCTAGCTTGCAATTTACCATTGTAGATTATTTAATGGATAAGCTTAAAAATGCTGTAAAACATACAGGAATTAAAGAAATTGCCATTGGTGGTGGTGTCTCGGCTAATAGTGGAATTCGAAATGCTTTAAAAGAAGCTGAGACAAAATATGGGTGGAAAACGCATATTCCAAAATTTGAATATTGTACCGACAATGCAGCGATGATAGCCATCGTTGGTGAGTTGAAGTACAAACAACAACTATTTGCCGATAACGATGTGTTGGCACAAGCCCGAATGAAACTGTAATCTATGCAACTTTTTTACCATCCACACAGTTCAGAAACTTCAAAAGAAATTACTTTCGATAAAGAAGAGAGTCGGCATATAGGAAAAGTGCTTCGGAAAAAAGAAGGTGATGTATTAGATATTACGAATGGTGAAGGCTATTTTTTTAAGGCCGAACTCACGTTGGTGACCCCCAAAAAATGTATCGCTCACATTTTAGAAACTAAAAAAGAAGCGCCACTGCCCTATCATTTACATATTGCGATAGCACCCACCAAATCCAACGACCGATTTGAAACGTTTTTAGAAAAAGCTACTGAAATAGGCATTACTGAAATCACGCCAATTATTTGCGATCACAGCGAACGGAAAACCATTAAGCTGGAGCGTTACGAAAAAATTATTCAAAGTGCGATGAAGCAATCATTGAAAGCCTATTTGCCAAAATTAAATGAAGCCTGTACTTTCAAAGAATTTCTTCAGCAAAGCCACGAAGAAAGTTTGAAATGTATTGCACATTGCGAAGAAACCGACAAGAAATCTTTTAAATCGGTATTAGAAAAACAACAATCGGTTCTAATTTTAATAGGTCCGGAAGGTGATTTTTCTACAGAGGAGATTAATCTAGCGAAAAAGAACGGTTTTATACCGGTAACGTTAGGAGAAAGTCGGTTGCGTACGGAAACTGCTGCTGTGGTGGCGACACATAGTGTGGCTTTTGTTAATGAATATTAAACTTTCTCTTTCTTCACCCCTGTAATCACCAAATACGCTTCCTATTTTACAAAGCCAATTGTACTTTTATTTTTATATGATAATTTCATAGAAAACCATTTGCAGAATCATTAAGTCGAAATAAGCCATAAATTCTAGTAGTTTAATTTGTATTTTTGGAACTATGCGAATACTTGTAAGCAGTTTATTTTTTCTCTTTTTCTTCGGAAGTGCACACGCTCAGGAAATTGCCGTTTTAAAATATGGCGGTGGCGGCGATTGGTACAGTAATCCTACTTCGTTGCCTAATCTGGCTGCTTTTTGCAATCAACAGATTAACACGACTATTTCAGAAAAAATTGAAACCGTAACCCCAGGGAGCATCGACCTGTTTGATTATCCCTTTGTACATATGACGGGTCACGGAAACGTGTTTTTCACGCTTGAAGAGGCTGAAAACCTACGCAACTATTTACTAAGCGGTGGATTCCTGCATATAGACGACAACTACGGAATAGACGAATACCTGCGGAAAGAATTGGTGAAAGTTTTTCCAAATACAGAATTGAAAGAACTACCGGCCAATCATGCTATATTCAGTTCGCAATTTAATTTTCCGGAAGGCTTGCCAAAAATCCATGAACACGATGGAGAACGACCACAAGCATTTGGTATTGAACACGAAGGCAGGTTGGTTTTGCTATACACTCTTGAGAGTGATTTGGGGGATGGTTGGGAAAACCAAGAGATACATAACGATCCACAAGAAGTTAGGCTAAAAGCATTGCGAATGGGCGCCAATATTGTTAAATATGTTTTCGAAAACTAATGCCCAATCAACTAACTCATAGCAACACGAACTTTTCTGTTAGAATATTTCCACTGAAAATTATTTGCGATGGCCTGCAAAGCCCTGCAAATATTGGTTCTCTGTTTCGAATTAGTGAGGCCTTTGGGGTTTCAGAAATCATTTTTTGCAATGCAGAAATCAACTTTACATCTTCCCGCTTGCGTAAAACAGCACGGAATACAGAAAAAAAAGTCCCATATCGTCTTTCAGAAAATATTTCAGAAGAAATCAGTTTGCTTAAAAAAGAAGATTATAACCTTGTTGCTTTAGAGCTTACCGACGAAAGTGCTCCAATAGAAAAAATGAAAATTGAAGCTGGAGAAAAAATTGCTTTGGTAATTGGAAATGAACAGCATGGCGTTTCAAATAGTATTTTAAATCTGGTTTCGCAATGCGTTCATATACCGATGTTTGGTGAAAACAGTAGCTTGAATGTAACTCAAGCAACCGGGATTGCCCTTTTTACCTTAACAAAACTTTTAAAATAGTCTTACGTGATTATACTATATTTACTGAGTGAAAGAAAAAGCTAAATCTATTTCCTCAGGTATTTTACGAGCCTTGGCTGTTATAGCTGGGATATTAATATTATTATGGTTTGTCTTTCAAATACAAGCACTTCTTTTATATATAGGCATTGCGGCAGTTATAGCCCTGATAAGCCGTCCGGTTCTTATCTTTTTTAGAGACTATCTTAAAATGGGGAATATATTGGCCTCTATGCTAACGCTTATATTGATACTCTCAATCGTAGCGGGCATGTTACGGATTTTTGTTCCAATAGTTGTAGAGCAAAGTAAAAGTATTTCAAATATAGATTTTGAACTCGTAAAAAGCGATTTAAACGAACTGAGCATTCAAGCTTCTGATTATCTAGGGGTAAAACAAATAGATATTATTGAAGGGATAAAAAGAACAGATTATGTACAAAACTTTGACATAGAGATTATCCCCAGTTTTATTGATATTTTCTTTGGAAACATAGGGAGCTTCCTCGTTGGCTTATTTGCCATATTATTTATTTCCTTCTTTTTTTTAAGAGACGAAAACTTGATACCCAATATGGTAACTGCTTTTGCTAAAAAAGGACGTGAAAAACGTATTCTATTAGTATTGAACAAAACTAAGTTGCTTCTTTCACGCTACTTTTTAGGGCTTCTGCTGCAAATAATGATATTAACGTTGTTTTATTCTGTACTACTGTTGTTTTTAGGTGTAAACAATGCTATAGCTATCGCTTTAATATGTGCTTTTTTAAACATTGTACCTTATTTGGGACCAATTATCGCCGGCGCTTTAATGATGCTCGTTGTGTTGTCTAACAATTTAGGGGCTGATTTTTCTTCAGAACTATTACCATTGCTGTTATATACACTTGGCGGGTATTCTTTGGCACAGATTTTTGACAATTTGATTACGCAGCCAGTTATCTTCGGAAAAAGTGTTCGTTCACACCCGTTGGAAATTTTCATTGTTATTTTAATTGGCGGATACCTTTTCGGTATTCCCGGGATGATACTGGCCGTGCCTACGTACACGGCATTAAAAGTGATCTCAAAAGAATTTCTTTCGGAATATAAAATCGTAAAACGACTTACAAAAAATTTATAGTATTACTTTCAATAAAGAAATATTAAATAGTAAGGTTCAAGAATTTATAAAAAATTATTCTGAACCTATATCAAAATTGGCTTTTGCAGGAAGCCCTTTTGAAGATATTACGGTTCAAGAGCTTATTCAACAAATTGAAAGCCGTAGAAAAGCAGAAAAAAAACTGCCTACTTGGTATACTACTGAAGGTGTTTTTTATCCAAAAAAATTAAATATAGAACAAACCTCTTCCGAAATTACAGCAAAATACAAAGCTTCATTGCTTAAAGGGAAAACCGTAGCAGACTGTACAGGCGGTTTTGGTGTGGATAGTTATTATTTTTCTAAACAAGCAGAACACGTAACCCATTTCGAAATAAATACAACGCTCTCTTCTATCGCTAATCACAATTTTAAACAATTAAATATACCCAATGTCACCTGTAAAGCTATTAACGGCATTCAAGCTATTCAAAAAGAGTTTTACGATAGCGTCTACATAGATCCTTCCCGCAGGCATGAAACCAAAGGGAAAGTGTTTTTCTTGAAGGATTGTGAGCCTAACGTACCACTACATCTTTCTGAAATTTTAAAAAGTTGTCAATTGTTGCTGGTTAAAACAGCACCTATGCTTGATATTTCGATTGGTCTTGAAGAGCTGAAGCATGTGTTCGAAATTCATATTGTTGCTGTGAACAATGAAGTAAAAGAGTTGTTATGGCTTCTAAAAGCAGATTATAATAGTTCTGTTGAAATAGTTACAAAAAACTTTAAAAAGAACGAAACTGAAATCTATAGCTTTACCTTCAATAAATCAGCAGAAGCTTTCTATGATGAACCTAAACGCTTTTTATACGAACCCAATGCAGCTATTCTAAAAAGCGGAGCGTTCAGTCTACTTTCAAAAGACTTTAAGCTTAAAAAGCTTCATGAGCACACCCATCTATATACAAGCGAAGCATTAAGAGATTTTCCCGGACGTAGATTTATGATTGAGACCGTTCTGCCCTATTCTAAAAAAGAAATTAAAAAGCAGGGTATTAAAAAAGCAAATATCACAACCCGAAACTTTCCAGAATCAGTTGCCGATATCCGAAAAAAATATAAAATAAAGGATGGTGGAGATGTTTATTTGTTTTTTACTACTATTTATCCTTCAAAAAAGCTAGTTTTAATCTGTTCGAAGATAAAAGATTCAATTTAATCAATCTGTAAAATAGTAGTCTACAATAATTTAAAAACTAATTGCAAAAAAGGTTAGTTTTTGTTTGTAAAAAACGGAATGTTATCCTACATTTGCATCCGCATTTAGAGAATGCGCGTTCTTAACATACTGGAGAGGTGCCAGAGTGGTCGATCGGGGCTCCCTGCTAAGGAGTTGTGCCCTCACGGGTACCGGGGGTTCGAATCCCTTCCTCTCCGCAATACAATTTAGTCTTTTTGATTGTATTATTTTGTAAACCAACATTAATTACTTAGTTTACAGAATAACAATCGGAAGAAGCAAAAAGACTTCGGGGTGTAGCGTAGCCCGGTTATCGCGCCTGCTTTGGGAGCAGGAGGTCGCAGGTTCGAATCCTGCCACCCCGACAAAAACCGGACATGTAGTGTGTTCGGTTTTTTTGATTTTAATGCTACGGGCTCGTAGCTCAGCTGGATAGAGCACCTCCCTTCTAAGGAGGCGGTCATAGGTTCGAATCCTATCGGGCTCACATTGAATCCTCACTTTTTAGTGAGGATTTTTTGTTTTTAGAAGGCTAAATGATGAAAATAAATACTACTCAGGATACTCCACTCTTAAATGGTAGATATTATTTAGCTTTTTCTTAAGCACCTTTTTTATAGTCTGAATTTCTTTGAAGGTGATGTTGGCATTTAAAAACTGACCTTGCGCCATTTGCCCGTCAATAATTTTCTCTACAAACGTATCAATTTTTGAAGAAGTAGGCTCTTTAAGGCTCTTGCTTGCAGCTTCAACGCTGTCTGCCATCATTAAAATAGCAGTTTCTTTAGAAAAAGGTATAGGTCCTGGATATCGAAAATCTTCTTGATCTACATCATCATCCTGTTCTTTTTCTTTCTTATAAAAATAGTACACCAAGCTTGTTCCGTGGTGCGTTCTAATAAAATCTATTACACGATCTGGCAAGTTGTTTTTGCGGGCTATTTCAATTCCATTTATAACGTGGTCTATAATAATGCTAGCACTTTCCTTAGGGTCTAATTCTTGATGTGCGTTTACAGAGTTTACTTGATTTTCAGTAAAATAGGTTGGGTTTTTCATTTTGCCAATATCGTGATATAGCGCTCCTACCCGTACCAACATAGAATTGGCTCCAATTTCGTTAGCAGCAGCTTCCCCTAAATTAGCCACATTTAAGGAATGGTGAAATGTTCCTGGAGCTTTATTGGATAATTCTTTTAATAGTTTTGTATTGGTGTCGCTTAGTTCCAACAATGAAACATCTGATACCAAACCGAACATTTTTTCGTATAAGTAAATAAGCGGATGAGCAAAAAGTGTTGCTAAACCACAAAGGATGAAATATCCGAAATTTTCCCAAATAATAAGTTGTACATTTCCTTCTTGAAGGATAAAGAAGGCAAAATATCCTACTATATAAACCAATGTTATCTGCCCTACTGAAATAAATAGGTTTGCACGGCGATAAAGTTCAGATACCGTTAATATTGTTACTATCCCTGCGATTAATTGTAAGAATAGGTACTCAAAGCTATTAGGCACAACAAACCCCAACAGCATTAGGGTAAGTACGTGTACAAACAATCCCAACCTCGGATCGAAAAATGCTTTTAATATTAAGGGTAAAATACACAAGGGTACTACATATACATACTTGGCGTCTAGGTTAACAACTATAGTGGTTAAAAAAACCATCAATATCACATTGAAAAATATGAAAGTGACCTTAGTATTATTATTGTATATGTCAAATCTGTATTTTTTAAGAAATAAAAATAACATGGAAAAAACCAAGAACACTATGATTATATAACCCACAATTAGCCATGAATAGTTGGATTTGCTCCAAACCTGTGATTGATATTCTGCTTTTAAAGAGTTTAAAATTTGATACGTATCGCCTTCAACCACTTCACCTTTAGCAATAATTCTCCCACCTTTTTCAACCACGCCCCTATTGGGGTTTATAGCGTTTATCTCAGATTCAACCGATGCTTCAGTTAATTTAGTATTTAATGTGACATTTGGGACTACGGCGCGTTCCAATACTTTTTGTAGTACTGTTTTTACGTCTTCTGTTGCACTTTCAGAAACCAACTTAGAAACCCTGCCTTTTATGTTTTCTTTTCTGAAAAATTGCGAATAAGCTAATTCTTCAATTTCATTTCCTCTTTTAAGGTAGATTAACTGGTCTTTATCATACGGATATACTTCATCAATTACACCTTTAGCGTACAGTTCGGTAAATACAGATAAGCCTTCATTTTGAGCGGTTTCTTTTGGAGTTGTATAAAGGCTATCTACAAAAGCGTCATTAAATAGCTGAAGGAAATCTTCTTTACGGGTTTTTACTATTTCTGCGTTATATTCAAAATAAGGGGTCGCATTTTCCCTTATGGTTTCTTTTTCTTCTTCAAGGGTTTTTGAATCTTTTTTAATAGTAAAACTAAAGGGCGCATAAAGGTTTTCATACTGCCAAGGCTTCCCTTTTTGAAAGTTATACTTAAACTGACCCCCTTTTGGCAATAAGTAGATGACCAAAAATGTGGAAAGGATAAATAGAAATCCCTTGTAAATAAGGGATTGGTTTTTAGAAAATAACGCGAAAAAATTGTTCATATATTTCTTTGGATACGTAAAGGTATAAATAACCGTTGACTAATCCCAAAAGCGAGCTGCCTAAACATTGATATTTTAGTATAAAATCCGTAAATTCGCAGTCCTTGTACTGCTTGAGAAAAATGCAGTTTAATTAATTAAAAAATTGTGATATAATGAGTAAAGAAGTTGTAATAGTAGCTGCGGCACGAACCCCAATAGGAAGTTTCATGGGAAGTCTTTCTTCTATAACGGCTACCCAATTAGGGGCTATGGCCATTAAAGGAGCGCTAGATAAAATAAAATTAGATCCATCAAAAGTTCAAGAAGTTTTTATGGGTAATGTAGTGCAGGCCGGTGTAGGTCAAGCACCTGCACGTCAAGCTGCTTTAAGTGCTGGTATCCCAGATACAGTACCTTGTACAACGGTTAATAAAGTCTGTGCTTCTGGAATGAAAGCTGTTATGCAAGCAGCTCAGTCTATTGCTTTGGGTGATGCTGATGTTATTGTTGCAGGTGGAATGGAGAGTATGAGCAATATTCCTCATTATGTACACATGCGAAATGGGAAAAAATTTGGACCTGCTACGCTAGTTGATGGCATGCAAAAAGATGGTCTAGTTGATGCTTATGACCAAAATGCTATGGGGGTTTGTGCAGACTTGTGCGCCACGGAACATAATTTTTCAAGAGAAGATCAAGATACCTTTGCAATAGAATCTTATAATCGTTCTGCCAAAGCTTGGGAAGAAGGAAAATTTGATGATGAAGTGGTTCCGGTTGAAGTTCCACAACGACGAGGCGAGCCTGTTATGGTTAAACAAGACGAAGAGTTTAAGAACGTAAAGATGGAAAAAATCACATCGCTACGTCCAGCATTTAGTAAAGATGGTACTGTTACTGCTGCCAATGCATCTACAATTAATGATGGTGCTGGAGCCATGGTACTTATGAGCGCCGATAAAGCTAAAGAATTAGGTTTAACCGCTCTTGCCACTATTAAAAGCTATGCAGATGCTGCTCAAGAGCCAAAATGGTTTACTACAGCACCTGCCAAAGCATTGCCAAAAGCATTGGAAAAAGCTGGTATTTCTCAAGACGATGTAGATTATTTTGAATTTAACGAAGCGTTTGCAGTAGTAGGACTGGCTAACATGAAAATATTAGGGCTTGACTCTTCAAATGTAAATGTGAATGGTGGAGCCGTTTCTTTAGGTCACCCATTGGGTTGTAGCGGGGTTCGCATACTGATCACTTTACTAAACGTGTTAAAGCAAAACGATGCTAAATTAGGTGCTGCAGCTATTTGTAATGGTGGCGGCGGTGCTTCTGCTATGGTAATCGAAAGAAAATAAATATCACAACAAGCTTTCGATTTTATAAAAAGTATGAAATACGGCTTATGTAATTTAAGTGTTATTCCTTTGCGGGCTGAAGCATCAGATCCAAGTGAACTTGTTTCACAAGTTTTGTATGGTGAGCTTTTTAAAGTTTTGGAACAACGGAAAAAATGGAGCCGAATTAGGTTGTTGTTTGATGGCTATGAAGGTTGGTTGGATAACAAACAGTTCCATTTAATTTCTGAAGAAGAATATTTAGAATTAAAAAAAGCTAAATTAGTTTACGCAACAGACTTGGTCGATATTGTTACTACTGAAGAAAACCAACTTTTATCTATATTTCTTGGTTGTCAAGTAAACAATTGTGGTTTTTTGAAGCATACTTTTGAAGGAAAAACTATTTCTAAAAAGCTTCCGAAGCCTCAATTAATTGACACCGCTGTTTTGTACTTAAACAGTCCTTATTTGTGGGGAGGAAAAACTCCTTTCGGTATTGATTGTAGTGGTTTTACACAAATGGTATACAAACTGAATGGATACAAATTATTGCGTGATGCAAGTCAGCAAGCCACCCAAGGGGAAGCACTGAGTTTTATTGAAGAGAGCGAGCCTGGAGATTTGGCCTTTTTTGATAATGCTGAAGGAATAATTACCCACGTAGGTATTATAATGGAAGACAACTATATAATCCATGCTCATGGGAAAGTACGCGTGGACAGAATTGACCACACTGGGATTTTTAACAACGAAGCCAGAATGCATACTCATAAACTACGGGTTATAAAACGTATTATATAAAAAAAGGCACTTTTAAAAAAGTGCCTTTTTTTATCTATTGTCTGTTGTCCGGTTACTTGCCCTCCAACTCTGCCAATTGAGCTTTCATATCTTTAAACTTGGCATCTTCTCCTAATTGACTATATATGTTCATTAACGTTCTAATAACTTCAACACCATCTGGACGTTGTTCTTTTGCTTTTTCTAAATAAGGAAGCACATCTCTATACATTTCCTGCCTTTTTTCTTTCAACTCTTCATATTTTACATTATCTGCACTTGAAGTTCCTAAGTTGTTCATTTCGTCAATGATTTCTTTTTCTCTTGAAAGTTTAATAACCGCAATATTGATTAAGGCTTCTGTATAATCAGGCTTTAATTCGATAGCTTTCTGATAATATTTAATTGCCTTTTCTTTTTCGCCTATCTCAGCATTACTAACACCTAAGTTAAAAAATGTTTCAGGGTTGTCTGGGGCCGTTTTGGCAATATTTTCCATTAACTGGCTATATTTTTGCTTGTCTCCCATTTTGTAAGCCATATTTGCTTCAGCTTGCATTAAAGAAACATCATCTGGATTTTCCTTACGGGCTGTTGCCATAACTTCAGCAGCTTTGTCATCCTCACCGTTTTCAATATAGATTAAGGTCATATTCCTTAGAATCTCACCCTTTCTAGAATCGGTCATTTTTTCTTCAGGTTTAATAAACTCACCTGCTTTAACCATTAAATCACGCTCAGATTTTGAACCAAAGGTTTTAACCTCTCCAGTCTCTTTATTGGTAGCGACAAATTCTTTTGAAACACCAGTATAACCTATATCCATTAAAGTTTGGTAATACTCCATAGCTGTTTTATAATCTTTTGCGTTTATAGCGTTTCCGGCAGCAAAATATAAATCTGAAGTATCTTTCTTGCTCACCATATAGCTATTGTACAGCTTATCAGCAGCCATATTAAATTTTTGTGCGTTTTGATCTTTAATGGCACTGTTAACTAATGCGGCACGCAGGTTTTTTTGAACAGCTGCCATTCTCTGGCCGTAGTCATCAACAGCATTCATCTCAACTGCTTTTAAATAAGCTTCAGATGCCACTTTCATTTTGTTAAGATCATCTCCGGCACTACCTGTGTATGCTTCAGCTTTTACAAGATGGTATTGAGCTTTAAGGTCATTATCTGCACTTGCAAGCTCAGCTTCAGCTTGCTTTAGCTGGGAGATTGCTTCGGTGTAATCATTGTCTTCTACTGCTCTTTCGGCTTTTCTTACTTCTCTTTTTTGTCCAAATGCTAAAACAGATATTGTTAATGCACCTGCTATTAAAATTTGCTTTTTCATTGTTTTTTAATTTTTATTCGTTGTTTTCGGTTTGTTCATCGTTAGTATCAAGAGTAGTGCCAGAATCGGTTTCCGTTTCTGCTGTCCCTTCTAAAGTTATATCTTCGTCGTCCATGTCTTCATCTTCATTCTTAACTTTAGCTACTGCAGCTATGGCATCGTCATCGCGCACTTTTATTAAGCGAACTCCTTGAGTGGCACGGCCCATAACTCGTAAATCTTCAACTGCCATACGAATGGCAATACCCGACTTATTGATAATCATTAGCCCGTCACTATCCGTTACGTTCTTGATTGCCACTAATTTACCGGTTTTTTCGGTAATATTAATGGTTTTTACACCTTTTCCTCCTCTATTGGTAATTCTGTAATCATCTAAATCTGATCGTTTACCGTACCCTTTTTCTGAAACAACAAGGATATTGGATTCGTCATCATTAATCGCTACCATCCCTACTACTTCATCATCATCGCTGCCTAAACGAATACCGCGTACTCCTGAAGCATTACGACCCATAGGCCTGGTTTTCTCTTCTTCAAAACGAATGGCTTTACCAGACTTCACAGCAAGCATTACGTGGCTGTCGCCCCTAGTTAATTTTGCTTCTATGAGTTCGTCTCCTTCTTTAATGGTAATGGCATTAATACCGTTAGATCGTGGTCGTGAATATTGTTCTAAAGAGGTCTTTTTAACTTGGCCTTTTTTAGTTGCCATAATGACATAGCGGCTGTTGATGTACTCCTCATCTTTCAGGTCTTCCGTACAAATAAATGCTTTTAGTTTGTCATCTGGTTCAATATTAATCAAGTTTTGAATCGCCCTTCCTTTAGACTGACGACTTCCTTCCGGAATTTCAAATACCCGCATCCAGTAACATTTTCCTTTTTGAGTGAAGAACAACATATATTGGTGATTAGTACCAACAAAAAGATCTTCAAGGAAGTCTTCATTACGCGTAGAAGAGGCTTTAGAACCTACTCCTCCTCTATTTTGACGCTTATATTCGGTTAACGAAGTCCTTTTAATATAACCTGCGTGAGAAATTGTGATAACAACTTGTTCGTCAGGGATCAAATCGGTAATGCTTACATCACCTCCTGCATATTCAATTACCGAACGGCGTTCATCGCCGTATTTGTCGCGAATTTCTTGTAATTCTTCTTTAATAATTTCCATTCGGCGTTCTTCGTTTCCGAGAATTTCTTTGTAGCCTTCAATGGTTTTCATCAACTCATCGTATTCAGTACGAAGTTTATCTTGCTCCAGTCCTGTTAACTGGCGTAAGCGCATTTCAACAATAGCCCTTGCTTGAATTTCTGTCAATTCAAACCTATCAATTAATTTTTGGCGTGCTTCTTCTGTATTTGAAGAGGCTCTAATTAATGCAATTACTTCATCTATATTGTCCGAAGCAATAATTAACCCTTCCAATATATGCGCCCGCTCTTCTGCTTTACGCAATAAATATTCTGTACGGCGCACCACTACTTCATGACGGTGGTCAACAAAATATTTTATAAGTTGTTTTAGGTTCAACAGTTCGGGCCTTCCTTTTACAAGCGCAATATTGTTTACACTGAAACTGGACTGAAGTGCTGTGAATTTGTATAGCATGTTCAATACTATATTAGGAATTGCATCTCGTTTTAGGATATAAACGATTCGCATTCCATTCCTATCCGATTCATCACGGATATTTGAGATTCCTTCAATTTTCTTGTCATTAACAAGATCGGCAGTTTTTTTAATCATATCTGCCTTGTTTACTTGATATGGAATTTCAGTAACAACTATACATTCCCGACCGTTAACCTCTTCAAATCCTGCCTTACCTCTCATAACCACTCGGCCACGACCTGTATGGAATGCTTCTTTAACACCTTCGTACCCATAAATTATTCCTCCAGTTGGAAAATCGGGAGCTTTAACGTGTTGCATAAGCCCATCGATGTCTATATCGTTGTTTTCAATATAGGCTATGGTTCCGTCAACAACTTCTGTTAAATTATGGGGAGGCATATTGGTGGCCATACCCACAGCAATACCAGAAGCACCATTGATCAATAATCCAGGAACACGGGTTGGTAGAACGGTAGGTTCTTCAAGGGTGTCGTCGAAATTTAATTGGTGGTCAACTGTTTCTTTATCAATATCGGCTAGCATATCTTCAGAAATCTTTCGCATACGCGCTTCTGTATAACGCATTGCCGCTGGACTATCGCCATCGATAGACCCAAAGTTACCTTGACCATCTACAAGCATATAGCGTAGGCTCCATTCTTGTGCCATACGCACCATGGCATCGTAAACCGAAGTATCACCATGTGGGTGATATTTACCAAGGACCTCACCAACTATTCTTGCTGATTTTTTATGAGAAGTGTTAGACCTAACACCTAATTCGTGCATACCGAACAAAACCCTTCTGTGTACAGGCTTCATCCCGTCACGCACATCAGGAAGTGCACGTGACACAATGACCGACATTGAATAATCAATGTAGGCCGATTTCATTTCATCTTCAATGTTTATGGGAATTAATTTTTCACCTTCAGCCATAAAATATATAGTTTAATTTTACTTTTAATCTTAACGAGCAATATACACTATTTTCAAGCTTTTTAGAAGCATTTTGAAGGCTATTATTCACTATTTTATTAACATATTTTATAGTTAAAATAGTTAATAACTATACCAACTTAGTCTTTGATATTAGTAAGTTTTTTCGTCCTTTTACTACTACACTCTTAAATAAGGTATAATATTTGTCGTACTAAGGGTAATTTAGTATTTTTAGAAGTATAAGGAATATAGATATATGGATGATAATTTTTCACCGAGAGTAAAAGATGTAATTGCTTACAGTAAAGAAGAAGCATTGCGATTAGGCCACGATTTTATAGGCACAGAACATTTAATGTTAGGCCTATTACGCGATGGCAATGGCAAAGCTGTTTCTATTTTGAGCGCACTGGATATAGATTTAAACCACTTGAGAAGAAAGGTTGAAATACTAAGCCCGGCCAACCCAAATACCGAAAGCAATACAAATGATAAAAAAAACCTGCATTTAACCCGTCAAGCAGAACGTGCTCTAAAAACAACTTTTTTAGAAGCAAAACTGTTTCAGAGCGCTTCCATCAACACAGCACATTTGCTGTTGTGCATTCTCCGTAACGAGAACGATCCCACAACCAAATTATTGATAAAGATGAAAGTAGACTATGACGGCGTTAAAGATCAATTTAAAGTAATGATGTCAAACGATGAAGATTTTATAGACAGCCCCAGTGCCGAGTCATTCCCTAGCGATGATGACGCTTCTGCATCTAGTGGTGGCAACAAAGAAAACCTTTTTACAGGTAGCGGTGCAAAAGGGAATAAAAAGTCCAAAACCCCAGTTTTAGACAACTTTGGTAGGGATTTAACGGCAATGGCCGAAGACGACAAACTAGATCCAGTAGTAGGCCGGGAAAACGAAATACAACGGGTATCACAGATACTTAGTAGAAGAAAAAAGAACAACCCATTATTGATTGGGGAACCTGGTGTTGGTAAAAGTGCTATTGCCGAAGGGTTGGCACTTCGTATCATTCAACGAAAAGTTTCTCGGATTTTATACGATAAGAGGGTAGTTACGTTAGATCTAGCAAGCTTGGTAGCTGGCACAAAATACCGAGGTCAGTTTGAAGAACGTATGAAAGCCGTAATGAACGAGCTTGAAAAGAACGATGATATCATACTGTTTATTGATGAAATCCACACTATTGTAGGTGCCGGTGGCGCCACAGGTTCGTTGGATGCTTCTAATATGTTTAAACCGGCGTTAGCACGTGGGGAAATTCAATGTATAGGTGCTACTACGTTAGACGAATACCGCCAACACATCGAAAAAGATGGTGCCTTAGAGCGACGTTTTCAAAAAGTAATTGTTGAGCCGACAAGCATTGACGAAACACTAGAGATTCTTAAAAACATTAAAGATAAGTACGAGTCTCACCACAATGTTCAATATACTGACGAAGCGTTAGAAGCTTGTGTGAAATTGACCAACAGATATATGACCGAACGTTTTCTTCCAGACAAAGCTATTGATGCTCTAGATGAAGCAGGGTCGCGAGTGCATATTACTAACATAAATGTGCCTAAGAAAATTCTGAAGATAGAAGCAAAATTAGAAGAGGTACGTGAGCTTAAAAACTCAGTAGTTAAAAAGCAAAAATATGAAGAAGCCGCTAAGCTTCGTGATGATGAAAAGAACCTTGAAAAAGAATTAGCTACTGAACAAGAAATTTGGGAGAAAGAATCGAAACTTCATAAAGAGACGGTAGATGAAGAAAATGTAGCTGAAGTTGTTTCTATGATGACAGGTATTCCTGTAAGTCGTATCGCACAGACCGAAAGCAATAAACTAGCTGCTCTACCCGACCGAATTAAAGGAAAGGTAATTGGTCAGGACGAAGCCGTAAGCAAAGTAGTAAAAGCAATACAACGTAACAGAGCTGGATTAAAAGACCCCAACAAACCAATTGGTTCGTTTATTTTCCTAGGACAAACCGGTGTTGGTAAAACCCAATTGGCAAAAGTATTGGCGAGCGAATTATTTGATTCGGAAAATGCATTGGTCCGTATCGATATGAGTGAGTATATGGAAAAATTTTCTGTGTCCCGTCTTATTGGTGCACCTCCAGGATATGTTGGGTATGAAGAAGGTGGACAGTTAACTGAAAAAATACGCCGTAAGCCTTATGCAGTTGTATTGTTAGATGAAATTGAAAAAGCGCATCCAGATGTATTTAATATGCTTTTACAAGTATTGGACGATGGTTATTTAACCGATAGTTTAGGTCGTAAAATAGATTTCAGAAACACTATAATTATTATGACATCTAACATTGGTGCCCGTAAGTTGAAAGACTTTGGCCAAGGTGTTGGTTTTGGTACTGCAGCACGAGAAAATCAAGCAGATGCAAATGCTAAGAGTATCATTCAAAACGCCTTAAAAAAGGCTTTTGCCCCAGAGTTTTTAAACCGTGTGGACGATGTGATGGTATTTAACGCGCTTGACAAAGAAGATATTCATAAAATAATCGACATTGAGCTAGAAAAGCTTTTTGTGCGCATTTCAGATCTAGGTTATAAATTAACGCTTACTAAAAAAGCTAAAGATTACATAGCCGATAAAGGGTTTGATAAGGAGTATGGTGCACGCCCACTTAAAAGGGCAATACAAAAGTATATTGAAGATGCTTTAGCCGAAGAGATAATTAACTCAAACCTTCAAGAAGGTGATAGTATCACCATGGATTTTGATGATAAAAAGGAAGAACTTACCATCAAAATCAAGAAACAAAAAAAGACTACGGAGTCTTAATAAATTTATTATAAATTAAAGAACCGTGTTTGCTAAGTTGTAAGCACGGTTTTTTTTTGTACTTTTATAGAGCCTTCATTTTAAACCTATTTATGATTACTAAAATTACCTATCCTTTTGGGACAGCAGAAATTCACGAAACCTATGTGATTCTAGTAATGAATGAAGGTATTACAGTAAAACCAGAATACAATGATATTTTATTGAACATATCAACAAAATATTATGCCAATAAAAAATTTGGTTACATAACACATCGAATCAATTCCTACTCTGTAGATCCTAGGGTTTATTTTGAAACTTCAAAAATTAAAAACCTGGTAGCTTTTGCAGTTGTTTCAGAGAAAAACATTAAAGCTGCAACCACTGAAGTTGAAAAAATATTTTTAAAACAACCTTTAAAACATTTTAAAACTATAAAAGAAGCTGAAAACTGGATAAATTCCGTGGTTGAAAATTCAACATTTTTAAATTAATTGAACACCAAATCTTCGTCAATTGTGAAGCTTTGTAAGAAAGCGACCGAAGCGTGAATGTCATTCGCTAATACCCTATCCTCTTCAACAAAAGGCGCTGTTTTTCTGAAAGATTCTAATAACGACTCTAGCAAGGGTGATGTTTTTTTGGGTTTTCTAAATTCAATCGCTTGCGAAGCATTGAGCAGCTCGATAGCGAGTATGGTTTCTAAATTATCAACAATACGTAACGCTTTTGTTGCTGCATTGGCACCCATGCTCACATGATCTTCTTGCCCATTTGAGGATACAATAGAATCGACCGAAGCGGGTGTTGCTAATTGTTTATTTTGGCTTACAATACTCGCCGCAGTGTATTGTGGAATCATAAAACCACTGTTCAAGCCTGGATTGTTTACTAAAAAATCTGGAAGTCCTCGTAAACCAGAGACCAATTGGTAAGTTCGCCGCTCACTAATGTTGCCCAATTCAGCAAAAGAAATACTTAGGTAGTCTAACGCTAAAGCCAAAGGTTGCCCATGAAAATTCCCGCCAGAAATTATTTTATCTTCAGAAATAAAAATATTAGGGTTATCTGTAACCGAATTTATTTCGGTTTTAAACGTTTTATGCACAAACTTTAATGTATCCTTTGTTGCTCCGTGAACCTGAGGGATACACCGAAAAGAATACGGGTCTTGTACATTCTTTTTTTCGTTTGCCCCTATTTCACTTCCATCCAAAAATTCTCGTATCCTTTCAGCTGTTTTAATTTGTCCTGCGTGAGGACGAACCAAATGCACCAAGGGATCAAACGGACTCATGTTACAGTCAAAAGCGTCAACTGATAGTGAGCCAATCATATCAGCTAAGTAAGAAAGTTTATAACTTTTCAATAAAAGATGGATACCATACGCACTCATAAACTGGGTTCCATTTAATAAGGCTAAGCCTTCTTTTGCTTCAAGTGTAATAGGCTGAATATCTAATTTTTTGAGTACTTTTTCTGAAGTTACTCGTTCACCTTCATGATATACCTCCCCTTTTCCTATTAATGGTAATGCCAAATGTGCCAAGGGCGCCAAATCACCAGAAGCGCCTAAACTACCTTGTGTGTATATAACAGGTAGTATGTCATTGTTATAAAAATAGATGAGTCTTTCTACGGTTTGCAGCTGTACACCACTGTATCCGTAACTTAACGATTGTATTTTTAGAAGTAGCATTAACCTAACAATAGGTTCAGGAACAAGTTCGCCTGTACCACAAGCGTGAGACATTACTAGGTTTTCCTGTAACTTGGATAAGTTTTCTGTTGATATTTCAACGTTACATAAGGAACCAAAACCTGTATTAATTCCATAAATTGGCGTTTTATTATTCTCAATTTTGGTATTAAGAAACTGTTTTGATTTTTTTATATTCAATAAAGCCTCATCAGATAATTCAATTTTTTTATTGGTAGTAATGATGGCATGCAATACAGGTAGATCAAGTAGCTCACTGCTTATATAATGTGTTTCTTGCATAATAGTGGTAGGTTGTAAAGCGCAAAAATAGCAATTATTTACTCTTTTTCTCTTTTTCTGAGGTTTCCTTTTCAGGTTGTTCAAACAAACTCATGTAAGCATTACCAATATTATCGATAATATCACTAGCTATAACGGCTTCATAACCCAGGGTTTGTGAAGCAATGGCTCCAGCAGACCCGTGTAAGTATACACCAAAAACAGCCGATAACAAAGGATCGTACCCTTGTGAAAGCAAACCTGTAAGTAATCCGCTCAATATATCGCCACTGCCAGCAGTAGCCATTCCAGGATTTCCGGTGGTATTTATATAGAGTTTATCTTCAAAAGCAATAACAGTGTGTGCACCTTTTATTAAAAGCACAACCTCGTGTTTTTTAGAAAAGGCTTTAACTTTTTTCAATTTATCATAATCATCTGTCCAGCCCCCTATCAACCGTTTCAGTTCGCCAGGATGTGGTGTTAAAATAGCGTGCTTAGGAATCACCTTGATCAATTTTTTATTCTCAGATATACAATTCAATGCATCGGCATCAATAACCATTGGAGATTCGGTGTTTTTAAAAAGGGTTTCTAAGGCAGTAACCGTTTCAGGCTCTTTTCCGATACCCATACCTACGCCAATAGCCGATGGAATAAAATCACAATCAATCTTGCTAATAAATTTGTTTTGCTTATCGGTAATGGTCATCGCTTCGGGCAAAGCAGTTTGTACAATATTATATCCACATTCTGGAACAAATACCGAAACAAGTCCTGCACCAATTTTAAAAGCGGCTTTGGCACTCAATACAGCAGCACCTATTTTTCCATAGCTTCCTGCTACGATTAAGGAATGCCCATATGTGCCTTTGTGATCAAATGCTTGTCGGGGTCTATAAAACTGTTGTGCTTGCTGTTTTCCTATTAATTGTGCCAGCGGTTCGGTTTTGTGAAGGTATTCTGGGTCTAGGCCAATGTCAATAATATCGAAAAAAGGAACAAATTTCCCAGTTTCTGGTAAAAAGAATGACAGCTTAGGTGCTTGAAAGGTTAACGTATGGTTAGCTTTTACCACAGCTTCGGTGTCTTCCAAAGCTTGATTTGCATAGAGACCACTAGGAATATCAATGGCTAAAGTAAATGCCTCGCTAGCATTTATATGTTGTATCAACGGTTTTAACCAACCTTCTGGCGGACGATTAAGGCCAATGCCAAATAAGGAATCAATGATAATGTCCTGATTATTAATTTCGGGGAAATCCTCTTCCGAAGTCATTAATTTAGGCCACTTATTTGTAATTTCCTTAATGCGGTCGTAGTTTATTAAAAAACATTTAGAACGCTTATCGGTAAAATTGGCAATGTATATATGTACGTTGTACCCTTTTTCAATAAGCAATCTTCCAACTACCAATCCATCACCGCCATTATTGCCAATACCACAAAAAATATGGATGGGAACTTTAGCACCTTGTAAACGTTGATGCAGCCAGTTAAACACTTGTGTTCCGGCGTGCTCCATTAAATCTAATGAGGTGATATTGTGCTTTTTGGTTGTGGCTTTATCGGCTTCGCTTAGTTGTTTTGCTGAAAATATTTTCACGAGGGTATGTTTTTTTAATTTTTCTTTAAAGATACTCATTGTGTCAATAAAGACAAGGAGTACCCGTTCTATTTCAAGTTTAGAATGTTGAAAACAAACAATTAAATAGTTCGTTAGCTTATTTAGATGTAATACATTTGCGAAAAATAATTTTTACAATGAAAAACACAGCACTTTCACATATACATGAGCAATTAGGGGCTAAAATGGTTCCATTTGCTGGATATAATATGCCTGTCTCTTATGAAGGCGTTACTATTGAACACGAAAACGTTCGTAACAACCTTGGGGTTTTTGATGTTTCGCATATGGGTGAATTTTTAGTATTAGGCCCTAATGCGTTGGATCTGATTCAAAAAATAACAAGTAATGATGCTTCAAAAGTAGTTGACAATCAAGCACAGTACACGTGTATGCCAAATGAGAAAGGTGGCCTTGTGGACGACTTGATTATTTACCGTTTTAATGCTGAAAAGTGGTTGTTGGTTGTAAATGCTTCGAACATTCAAAAAGATTGGGATTGGATTGCTTCTCACAACACGATGAATGCTGAACTGCGGGATATTTCTGAAGATTATTCTTTGCTTGCCATTCAAGGACCGAAAGCTGTGGAAGCAATGCAGTCCATTACTTCGGAAGATTTAAGTGCTATAAAGTTTTATAATTTTAAAGTTTCGGACTTTGCAGGAATTGAACATGTTATTATTAGCGCAACGGGATATACCGGAAGCGGCGGATTTGAAATCTATTGTAAAAATACCGAAGTAGAACAAATTTGGAGTAAAGTGATGGAGGCTGGAGCCGATTTTGGCATTAAGCCCATAGGTTTAGCAGCAAGAGATACGCTTCGGCTTGAAATGGGCTTTTGTCTATACGGAAACGATATTGACAACACCACCTCGCCTATTGAAGCAGGTTTGGGTTGGATTACGAAGTTTAATAATGAGTTTATAAATTCCGAAGCACTTCAAAAACAAAAAGAAGAAGGGGTTACCCGAAAGTTAATTGGTTTTGAACTTAACGAGCGTGGTATTCCCCGTCAAGGATACGATATCGTAGATGCTAAAGGAATTAAAATTGGTCACGTTACTAGCGGAACTATGTCTCCTTCCCTAAATAAAGGGATAGGTTTAGGCTATGTTGGTAAAGAGCACAGTAAATTAGGAACCGAAATTTATATACAAGTACGTAAAAAAGCCATTCCTGCTACAATCGTAAAGCCACCATTTTATAAAAAATAAGATGATTGATTATCAAGCCATTTTAGATACCATAACAAACAGCTTGAAGCATTCTGCTGTAAAAGGTGACGTGGCTTCGTACATTCCGGAATTGGGCAAGGTAAAGGACACTAATTTTGGTATGTTTTTAAATATAGTTGATGGCGAAAAATATGGCTCTGGCGATTGGGACAAACCATTTTCAATACAAAGTATATCAAAAGTTTTAACGCTTTCAAGGGCAGTTCCTTTGGTAGGTAATAAAATATTTGATCGTGTTGATGTGGAACCTTCCGGTAACCCATTTAACCATATGGCTTTATTAGAGCTCGAAAAAGGAATTCCACGAAATCCGTTAATTAATTCGGGAGCTATCGTAATAGCTGATATTTTACTCTCTCACTTGGATAATCCGAAAGAAGATTTCCTTCAATACGTTCGTGATCTCACAAACGATCAATCGATAAATTATAACGAAAAAGTAGCGGCCAGCGAAGCCGAAACTGGGTTTAACAATTATGCGGCGGCTAATTTGCTTAAGTCTTTTGACAACCTTGAGAATGAAGTGGACGATGTGCTCGATTTTTATTTTCATCAATGCTCAATTGAAATGACTTGCGAGCAACTCTCCAATGCTTTTTACCTTTTTGCCAATCGTGGTAAGTGTATGCGAAACACCGCCCACCTTACCTTAAACCAAGTAAAACGTATTAATGCCATTATGCTTACGTGTGGTTTTTATGATGAAGCCGGAGAATTTGCTTTTGAGGTAGGTTTACCTGGTAAAAGTGGCGTAGGTGGTGGTATTGCAGCACTATTACCCAATGAGTTTACCATAACCTGTTGGGCACCTGGGTTGAATGAAAAAGGAAATTCTTACCTTGGTATGCAGGCGCTAGAGCTGTTTACAACACAAACTAAACGCTCCATTTTTTAAATCTATCCCCTTTTGAATACTGAAACTGTACATAACAGAATCCTAATTATAGGAGCCAGTGGCTTTATAGGAAATGCGCTTTATAAAGACCTCCTCTCCTATTTTGATGTCTTTGGCACGTATTGTACACAAGATCTGGAATATAAGGACAATCAGGTGTTTTTTGAATTCTCTGTGGAAGAAGACACAATTAGTCCAATTCTTTCTGAAATAAAACCTCGCTATATAGTTGTGGCAAATTCAGGGGCGTATTCAAGAAGATTACAAATGCTTCAGGAAATTTGCGAATATGCAGGGCATTTCCCAGAAAGTAGAATATTGTACATTTCTTCTTCTGAAATTTTTGATGGACAGCGTAATTTCCCAGCTTATGAATATGATATACCCATAGCTGAAAGTAAGTTTGGAAGATTTACTATTTCAGCTGAAAAAATATTGCTGGAACAACTACCGCTGCAAACCACCATTTTACGATTGCCGTTAGTATTAGGTGTTAATTCGCCTACATTAATTCAATTGAGGCAGAGTATGAAACACCATGCCGCTTTTGAGGTGTTTCCAAAACACATCATTAGCATCACTACCGAAGATAAAATAGCGCAGCAAGTACATTACATTATTAATAAAAACCTTACCGGTATTTTTCATTTGGCTAGTAATGATGTAATTCATCACGATGACCTTTTTATGGAAATTGCCACTAAAATTGGTCGTAAAATGCCTATATTTAAGACAGTTTACAGCAGTAATGAAGATCTTTACAGAGCAATTTTGCCACGAGACAATAAATTGCCTGAGGCGTTACAAATTACGGTTTCAGAAGTGATTGATTCCTGTACACTAAAAGAAGAAATTGTCACATTTAAAAATTAATCAAAATGAAAGCTTACACTGAAAAAGAAATTAATGAAAAACTAGATAAATTCGATGGTTGGGAATATGAAGACAATGCCATACACACCGCTTTTGAATTTGAAGACTTTAAAGAAGCCTTTTCTGCCATGACGCGTATAGCTTTTGAGGCTGAAAAAATGCAACATCACCCAGATTGGCACAACGTGTATAACACACTTAATATCACCTTATCCACACATGATGCTGGGGGCGTTACCGATAAAGATTTTGAATTAGCCAAAACTATAGATAAGCTTTTAGGATAAAATAGATATTAGACGGTTCAGAAAAAAAAGTTTTTCTATTCAGTCAAATTTCTATTTTTGTAATCCAAATTAGATAACTATGGGAAGAGCATTTGAGTTTAGAAAAGCTAGAAAAATGAAACGTTGGGCAGCAATGTCCAAAGCTTTTACTCGTATTGGAAAAGATATTGTTATGGCCGTTAAAGAAGGCGGTCCCGATCCTGACACCAACTCTAGATTACGTGCGGTAATACAAAATGCCAAGGCAGTTAATATGCCTAAAGATAATATTGAACGTGCTATTAAACGTGCAAGCGATAAAAACCAAGGTGATTATAAAGAGGTTTTGTTTGAAGGTTACGCACCACACGGTATCGCTATTTTAATTGAAACTGCTACCGATAACAATACCCGTACCGTAGCGAATATACGTTCCTATTTCAATAAATGCGATGGTAGCTTAGGTACTTCCGGCTCTGTAGCTTTTATGTTCGACCATACTTGCAATTTCCGTATTAACGGGGAAGGCTTAGATTTAGAGGAATTAGAATTGGAATTGATAGATCATGGTATTGAAGAAATTTTTGAAGATGAAGATGGTATCATGATTTATGCTCCTTTTGAAAGTTTTGGTGCTATCCAATCATTTTTAGAAGAAAATAATATTGAGATTTTATCTTCAGGGTTTGAACGCATTCCACAAGTAACCAAAGCTCTTTCTGAAGAAGCGGTTGCCGATGTAGAAAAACTTCTGGAAAAAATTGAAGAGGATGATGATGTTCAAAACGTCTATCACACTATGGAAGAAACTTCATCAGAAGATTAGCTTAAAACTTAATTTATATTATAAAAAAGCCGCTAATAATTTAGCGGCTTTTTTGCTTTTACTATTTATAGCTTAATCTTGAGAGTTAAAATATACAGAAGAAGCTCCTGATAGTTCAATACTAACTCTAGGGAATAAATTTCCTCCAGCTGAAGTATCTTCAAAAGCTAACACACGGCCGCCTCCATTTGCTCTTTCAGCAATAAATACTGTATCCGAATCCGCATCATAATCTGCTGAAATTGGATTTCCTAATAAAGTATTCGATGCAGCTACCATTGGCATTGTTAGAAACGTATAATTCTGCTCTAAAATCTGATGGTCCATCGTCATTTACTGAATCATCTTCATCATCATTACAGAAATAAATAGGGATGTGCTGAGGATAATTACTAAAATTTAATTTCAATCGTTGATTTTCAGTAACTTATAAACATCTGAAAAAAAGCGTTTAACTATTTATTTAAATAAATGAATGTTAATAATAAGGGGTATAAAATGACATTTTAATGTTAAGAATATTCGGGTATTTTACCAATTACATTTTTATAATGTTTCCTCAAATTTTTTGTATCAACAGCTATGTCATTAGTTAAATAATGGGGCTCTCCAATTAAAACACTTTTTGTTTTATAATCGAAAGCCACAGGGATAACAGGTACGTTAGCAGTTTTTGCAATATAGTAGAACCCTGTTTTCCAGTTTTTTACCTTTTTACGCGTGCCTTCCGGGGATAATGCAAGTCTAAATTCTTCTTTTTCTGAAAATATTTTGGCGATTGTTTTTACTTTGTTTTGTCCTGAAGCTCTATCTAATGGCGCACCGCCCATCCATTTAAAATACCAACCAAATGGCGGCTTAAACAGTTCTTTTTTGGCAATAAAATTAATTTGGGTTTTTAAAATTCGCCTCGCAAAAACACCAATATAAAAGTCGTGCCAACTGGTATGGGGCGCAACAATGACAACTGATTTTTTTATACTGGGATCAAAGCTTCCTTTAATTTGCCAACCCATAAGTTTAAAAAAAATAAAGCGAGTAATACCCATAGGTTCAGTTTATAAAACTTACATTTTTAAATACAATTCTTTTAGCTTTTCTCGAGTCATTATTGCTTCCCAATTTTCACCTAAAGCATTTTCCCATAAAGGAACAAGGCTTAGGGCAATATCGATCATTTTGTCTAATTGGCTGTCTGTTAAGTTGGCACATACCCCTTTCGGAATATCAATTTTATGCATTTCTACCATTTCTTTAAACAGTACAACATCTTTATGATAAAATTCTTCTAACTGATTAAAAACAATACAATTGCCAATACCATGCTTCGTGCCAAGTACATAAGAAAGGCCGTAGCTCATTGCGTGGGCCACCCCAACTTGAGAATAGGCAATGCTCATACCTCCGTGCCAAGATGCCATCATTAATTTAGCGCGTGCTTCTTCTTCCGAAGTATTTTGTTCTACAAATATCTCTTTACAAAGATCATAAGCTTTTTCACCATAACTTTGACTAAAAGCGTTTAAAAAAGTCCCATTTAACGACTCTACACAATGAATAAAACAATCCATCCCCGTATAGAACCATTGATTTTTAGGAACTCCTTTAGTGAGTTGTGGATCTAAAATAACTTGGTCGAAAGGCGTGAAATCGCTATTTATACCCAATTTTTTAATAGGTCCTGAAAGCACAGTAGTACGGGAAACTTCGGCTCCCGTACCTGAAATCGTAGGAATCCCCACGTGATAGATGGCTTTGTTTTTAACTAAATCCCAACCTTGATAATCGGCAGCACTTCCATTATTGGTGAACATAATTGAAACTGCTTTAGCTATGTCCATAAGTGTTCCCCCTCCTATTCCGATAATTCCAGAAGGTTTTTTTGTAAATTCTGAATTGATTTCTTTTACAATTTGATCTACTTGAGAGGTTTTAGGCTCTTCTTCTGCTGAAATAAAAGTCAGTTTGTCATTAAAACGAAGTTTTATTCTGTCGATAAAAGCTTTATCGTTTTTAAACACATCATCAACCAGAAAGATAAATGGTGCATTTTTCTGACGCTGCGGTGCTAATATTTCGGCTAATTGATCAAAACACCCACTGCCGAATACCACTTTTGGCACCATTGGAAAGTTTCTGAACTTATTATTAACACTGCTTTTATCTTCTTTCTTAAGTAGTTTATTTGCTTCTACTAAATCTTCAGGTGTGTCTATTTCTACTCCTTGAGTGTTTGTTACAGCCATTTTAATTTTTTTTCCGTATTCTAAATATCGAAGGCATTCTATTTTTTCTACTGCTTCTAACGATCGCAAGGGTAAGCGGTAAAAATCCATTAAAGCTTCTTTTCTAAAAGCGTAAATGCCTTTGTGTTTATAATATTTAACATTGGCATTTTTATCTCTTGGATAAGGTATGGGAGATCTTGAAAAGTATAATGCGAAATCGTTTTCATCGGTTATTACCTTCACGCAATTGGGATCGCTTATTTCTTTCCAATCGTCAATTTCGGTCATTAATGAAGCCAAATCTATCGAATCGGCATCTTTTCCTTTAAAAACTTCCAATACCTGCTGTAATCCTTTTTTACTGGTAAAAGGCTCGTCACCTTGTACATTTACCACTATATCGACATCCATATTCTCAACAGCTTCGGCTATACGATCACTCCCACTTTCGTGGGTTTTATTACTCATAATAGCAATGCCACCGTTATTTTCAATTTCATTATGAATAACGTCGCTGTCGGTCACTACATAGACTTCATCAAAAAGGTTTGTTTTTTTCGCAGCTTCGTAGGTACGTACAATTACAGACTTTCCGCCTAAGTCTTGCATTAATTTTCCGGGAAAGCGGGAAGCGCCGTAACGCGCAGGAATCATGGCTATTATTTTCAAGATAATCGATTTAAAGTGAATTCAAAAATAAGAAGATTAAGTTTTGGACAAGCGTTTTTTCCGAAGCTTTTTATAAAACCTAAAAATTATAAAAAACAACACTACCACCAATACAAAGGCAATAATAGGAACAAATATGGACAATATTGACATGAGCGTAGAAATACCTGTTTCTACAGTAGTTAGTACGGGGTTTGCAAATCCTGCCGTTGTGGTACTAGAAGTGAGCCTAGCCGCAGATGCATTTCCTTTAATCGCAGCAGCGGTTCCTCCACCTGCTATAATTGCCAATGCCCAAGTGATAATGGGATCCAAATCGGTAATTGTAGCAACCATAACAGCAGTACCGGCCAAAGTTGCCAATGGCAAGGCTATCGTATCTAGCGCATTATCGAACCACGGAATATAATACCCAAAAATTTCTATCAAAGTGGCAACACCCAAAGTAATTATAGCAGTAAGGCTGCCAACCCACTGCCAACTATTGTTCAATGGTATTACATCGTAATATCCTGCCAAACTTAAAATAAGCAAGGGCAAAAATACCCGGAAACCAACTGCAGCGGCAAGGCCAATGCCTAAAAAAATACTTAGTATAATTTCAAATGTTTCCAAAAGCTTTATTCAATTGTGATAGCAATAACACTACTAATCTACAAAAAAATCATCCTTAAAGCCTATTAAGTACAATTTTTCTGTAGCGCGGGTTATAGCTGTATACAGCCACCTTAGGTAGTCTTTATCGATACCGTTGGGTAAGTAAGGTTGTTCTACAAATACGGTGTTCCATTGCCCACCTTGCGATTTATGACAAGTAATAGCGTAAGAAAACTTAACTTGTAAAGCATTAAAATATTTGTTGTTTTTAACTGCTAAAAACTTTTTATACTTTGATTTTTCTGAAGCGTAATCCTTCATAACCTCTTGGTACAACTTATTGGAATCATCATAGGAAAGTGATGGGGTTTCTGAAGTAAGCGTATCTAATAACAAAACAGTTTCTAATGGTTTCATTCTTGGATAATCTACCATATTAACCAATACTTCAGCAAAACGGAAGCCGTACAGGTCTTTAAAGCCGAAAATTTCCAGCACTTCAACAATATCTCCATTGGCAATAAAACCGGCTTCACTTTCTGGTTTTACCCAATGGTAGTTATTTTTTACTACCATTAAATAATCGCCGGCAGCCAACTCAGACTCTTGAAAGAGAATTCGGTTTCTTATATTTTGATTATATAAATTAGCCCGTTTATTGGACCGTACAATTATTACAGTGTCCTCATTACCCAGGGTACTGTAGCTATCATTAATAGCATCCATTAGTTCTTGCCCGTCTTGTGGACGAATTACTTCGGGATATTGAGCTTCTGAAAATTTAAAATCTTCAAAAAAGCCATCGTCCAACCGTTCGCGAAGCCGAGTGGCATTCATTAGTATACCACTATCTTTTTGTTGCCTAACCACTTCATTAAGTTCTAGCTCTACAACGTCTTTATTATATTGGAATTCTAGTGTGTGTTTATCTAAGGCTGGGCTTACCGTAAGCTTTACGGGTGGTAGTTGGGCAGTATCTCCTATTAAAAGCAGTTTACAGTTATGACCACTGTACACAAACTGCATGAGATCGTCGAGCAAAGAACCGTTTTCAAATAATTTGGAATCTTGGTTAATATCGGGAATCATGGAAGCCTCATCCACGATGAAAATAACATTCCGGCTTTTGTTAGGTTGCAACCTAAAAGACACTCCCCCGCCTTTTTCAGACTTTGGAAAATATATTTTCTTGTGAATTGTAAAAGCTTCTTTATTTGAATAATTACTGATCACTTTAGCTGCACGGCCTGTAGGTGCTAATAAAACAGAGGATTTTTTTAATTTCCATAGGTTTTTGACCAATGTACCCACTATGGTGGTTTTACCAGTACCTGCGTAGCCTTTCAACAAAAAGATTTCATTATCATTTTTTTCTACTGAAAAACGTGCCAATAACTGCAGTGCAATATCTTGGTTTGCAGTGGTCTCATGTGGGAAATCGTGCTTTAAAAGCGTGTAAAATGTTGATGCATCCATAATGTGGTTACAAACATAAGAGTTTTGCCGTTAGTGATGATTTTTTTAGATTATAGTTTTACGAACAAAAAAAAATTGTAGATTTGCGAGAGACCTATACTTAATTTTAAACGTTAACAAAACTATCGTACAATGAGACTTGTAATACAGATAATTCTTTGGATTGTTATTATCTTTTTAGGATACCAGCTTTATAGCTCTATTAGTGGGCCATTTCAGTTTAATAAAGAGAAAGAAGTTCGCTACCAAAAAGTAATTAATAACTTAAAAGACATTCGAGATGCAGAGTTAGCTCACCAAGAAATTACTGGCAGCTTTACAGGAAGTTTTGATAGTTTAGTCCGTTTTATAGATACTGCCCAATTTGCAATTACACAAAGACGTGATTCAGTTTATGCAGATGTCGAGAAAAATAAAGCTTACGGTATTGATGAAGGTTATTTTATAACAGAATCATTAATAGACACTCTTAGTTTTACCCCTGTAAAAGACTCTTTATACGGTAGCACAGATCGCTACAAAACAATGATGAATGTTCCGGTTAAAGGCGTAGATGCTAAGTTTGACCTACAAGCTGGAAGTATTATGAAAAATGGCAGCAAGTACTCTGTTTTTAAAGCTAGCGTACCTAAAGAAGTTGTGCTAAGCGGTATGGATAAAGAATTGGTGTACCAAGAAAAGCAAGCAAATACAGTTGAAGGTGTAAGAGGCGATGAAGTAAGAGTGGGCTCTATGGATGAAATTGACACCAATGGTAATTGGGGTAAATCTTATGACACTGGAAAGATCGATCAATAACGATACAATAAATACAAATAAAAGCTTGTCCGTTCAAATATCTTTGACCGGACTTTCTTTTTTAGTAACATCTAGTGATAACCGGGAAGTTCTTTTTTTTTCGGAGGAAAAGTTTGATAACACCACTACCCCAGAAGAAACTCTCACTGTTATTGATTCTGTAATAAATGGCAATGAAGGGTTGCAATATAGTTTTGATCAAGTAACATTACTCTACGCAACTAATCTTTATACACTAGTACCCGCACCACTTTTTGATGAAAAAAAGGCAAGTGAATACTTAAAATTCAATTCAAAAATACTGGCGAACGATTTTATATCACATGATGTATTAAAAAATCAAGATCTTGTTATCGTATATGTGCCATACATTAATATCAATAATTACTTTTTCGATAAATTCGGTTCCTTTCAATATTATCACGCAACCTCTATATTGATTAAAACGATTTTAAACGCTGAAAAATTTTCAGAAAAAACCAAAGTTTATTTACACGTACAAGTAGAAAATTTTGACTGTATCGTCGTGAAGAATGGAAAGCTAATATTATGTAACACCTTTTCATATAGAACCGCTGAAGATTTTATATACTACCTCTTATTCTGTATGGAACAGCTTTCTTTAAATCCAGAAAGTACAGAGGTGGTTCTATCAGGAGACATTGAAAAAGAAAGTAACCTTTTTGATATAGTCTACAAATATGTGAGGCATGTATCGTTTGTTTCAGATAAAATTTCATTTTCTGAAAACACAGAGCCACACCAACATTTTGTTTTAAAAAATAGTCTATAATGCGTATTATTTCTGGAACACATAAAGGGAGACGGTTAATTGCACCTAAAACGCTTCCTGTTAGGCCAACTACAGATTTTGCCAAAGAAGCTCTTTTTAATATATTGAGAAATACATTGTATTTTAATGAAATAAGCGTATTAGACCTTTTTTCGGGCACCGGAAACATAAGTTATGAATTTGCCTCACGCGGTACCGAAAAAATAGTTGCTGTAGATGCCCACCACGATTGTGTAAAATATATAAAAAAAACAGCCGAAGAATTAGAGTTTCCCATTGAGACTGTAAAGTCTGACGTGGTAAAATACCTTTCGGCCATTTCATCTACGTTCGATATAATTTTTGCCGACCCGCCATATAGCTTTGAAATTCAGCAGTTCGAAGAAATTATAGGAAAAATCTTTCAAAACAATTTGACAAATACTGACGGATTGGTTATTATTGAACATTCTAAGGACACCGATCTTTCAAATCTACCCCATTTTAAAGAGTTTCGTAAATATGGAGGCTCAGTGTTCAGTTTTTTTCAGTAATAAAGCTTATGTTGTCCCCAAATCCTGTCTTACTAGAATTAGATTTCTGTACGCTTGAAATACATGAAAACTGTGTCATTTCAACAATTAAAGAGGGCGTTCTTTTCGATAAAGAAGAACGAAAAAAGCTTTATGAAATTTTTGACAAATATTTTGAAGAAAAGCAATTTGTATACATATCGAACCGAAAAAACGATTATACAGTAAATCCTACAAGCTATTTGCAAGAAGATGATTTTTCTAACCAATTATTAGGAATGGCAGTGCTTTGTTATTCTAAGTCATCTTACGATAACGCTTTATTTGAGAAACAATTTTACAAACGTGCTTTTAACGTATTCTACACCGTTGAAGAATGTAAACTTTGGGCCAAAGAGATTTTGTTTACCAAAAATTAACGAAACTAATTAATTAGCAAATAATTTGTTAAATATATAGAGTTTTGTTATCATGACATATATTTAGTTTTCTTCCCCACTAATAATAATACACAAACTTTTTGTTTGTAGTTGATTCTCTTTATGAGCTTAGAACCTTTTAAAAAAATAGACCTTGAGTTTATATACCTTGAATTGTACGACGATTTTGTAATCTCGACGATCCAAGAAGGGGTGGCCTTTGATTTTCCACATTTGGCAAAATTTTTTGAAGTACTTGAAAACAATTATAATGGAAAACCCATTGTCTCAATAGCACGAAGAATTTACGATTACACAATAAATCCTACTTGTTACCTGATAGCCTCAAATAAACTAAACATATTGGGTATTGCCGTCGTGTGTAATTCAAAATCGGCTTTTGAAACTGCTCTATTTGAAAAGAAATTTTATAAAAACACTTACGAACCCTTCCATACATTAGAAGAAGCTATAGATTGGTCTAACGACCTTGTTGAAGAATATAATAAAAATGCAGGCCTATAAGCCGGATTCTGTATTCCGAAGTATTTCGAAATCCTTATCATTTATCTAGACATATTGTTACCAATATGTTCAATCTGCCTACCCTCCTGCATCGGGCGGGAACCCTCAAGCACAGGTTTACGTGGCATTTCACCGCATAGAGTTTACCTGGTTTCACTACAGCATTACCTGTACATTCTTTCTGTTGCACTTGTCCGCTCCGTAATAACGGATGACGGCTGTTAGCCGCTATGCTTCCCTATGGTGTCCGGACTTTCCTCCAAAGGCCCAGACAAGCTGAGCAATTAGCGATAAGGCGGCCTGCTGGGCAAAAATAAACCAATGTTAATAAATACAGTAAAAATGAAACACCTAATTTTTTAAAATGATACGAGACATGGTTATATTTGTTAACAGCTATGGAACACTTTATCGTATCAGCCCGTAAATACCGCCCCACACAGTTTAAAGATGTTGTTGGGCAACAAGCAATTACCAATACGCTAAACAATGCCATAGAAAACGATCATTTGGCACAAGCCCTACTTTTTACGGGGCCTCGAGGAGTTGGTAAAACCACTTGTGCACGAATTTTAGCCAAAAAAATAAACCAAGACGGTACACAGCAGGAGGATGAGGATTTTGCCTTTAATATTTTCGAACTGGATGCTGCTTCAAATAACTCGGTAGATGATATTCGTAATTTAATTGATCAAGTTCGCATACCTCCACAAGTTGGTAGCTATAAGGTCTATATTATTGACGAGGTGCACATGCTTTCTTCAGCAGCTTTCAATGCCTTCTTAAAAACATTGGAAGAACCGCCAAAACACGCTATATTTATTTTAGCGACTACCGAAAAGCACAAAATTATCCCTACGATTCTCTCTCGTTGCCAGATTTTTGATTTCAGAAGAATAACCGTAAACGACACTAAGGGACATCTAGCCGAAGTTGCCAAACAAGAAGGAATCGATGCAGAAGACGATGCGTTGCACATTATCGCCCAGAAAGCAGATGGTGCCTTACGTGATGCACTGTCCATTTTTGATCGTGTAGTAAGTTTTTCCGGGAAAAAATTAACCCGTCAAGCGGTAACTGAAAATTTGAACGTCCTCGATTATACGTATTACTTTCAAATAACCGATTTACTGTTAGAAAATAACATTCCGGAAGTATTATTGGCTTATAACACCATTCTCGCAAAAGGCTTCGATGGACATCATTTTATTATGGGGCTTGCCTCCCACTTTCGAGATCTATTGGTTTGCAAAAGCCAAGAAACAATTGAACTTTTAGAAGTGGGCGAAAAAGTGAAAACCATGTATTTTGACCAATCACAGAAAGCAACACATTCGTTTTTAATCGAAGCGATTGAGATTGCCAACAGTTGCGATTTAAAATACAAAACAAGTAGAAATCAACGCTTGTTGATAGAATTATCTTTATTACAACTCGCTTCCATCACGGCCAGTGATGAAAAAAAAAAGTTTAGCAGCAAAATAGATAAAGAGAAGAAACGGTATGTAATTCCACCGTCTCATTTTAAACTTGCTGAAAAAGAAGGGCCTACAGAGCTTTCTTCGGAAAAAAATACAATAACTATAAAAAACGAAAAAAGCAAACCAATTCCTGAAACTTCAGAACAAAGTAAGAAAGAAAAAGAAATTTCTTCAGAAGAAGAAACAGCTGTTCAAGACGTACAAAAAACAGAAGATAAGGAAGTTGCCGAACAATCTTTAAATGTTTCTGAACCAAATCTTCGAGAGAAGCAAGATGATACTGAAAACGAAAAAAACAGAAAGGATTCGGCAAGTAATATTGCTGATAAGCGTTCTCAAATTATAACGGAACGTAGTAGTAAAAAGGTTTCGGCTTTATCGCTTAAAAGTATTCGTAAAAAGCAAGAGCTTAAAAAAGAACAATTAGCCAACCAACCGGACGAAGAAAACCTACCAGTAAAATCGTTTACAGAAGACGAAATGCGAACCGCCTGGACGCAATATGCAAAAAAAGTAGAGGCTGACGGTAAGTATAACCTGCTGTCACACCTTACGATGGGTATTCCAAAACTGGATGGCAACATTATTCACCTACAGTTCCCAAATGATACGATTAAAGTAGAAGTAGAACGCGAAAAGTATGATTTATTGGGCTTTTTACGTAATACTCTTAAAAACTACGATATTGACCTTGATATTCTTGTAAACGAAACCGTCCAAAAAAAATACGCGTACACCACCCGTGAAAAATTTGATAAGCTTACCGAGAAAAACCCTGCGCTTGAAAAGCTACGACGTGAGTTCGATTTGGATATTTAAACATGTTCCTAACTTAATGTGTATTTTTGCACTTCAGAATTAATATTTTAAAACTATGCTAGGCTTACAACTTCCCACCGATCCTAGATGGGTGAACATTGTAGAAAAAAATGTAGAAGAAATCTTAACCGATCACGCTTTTTGTGAACAGAAAGCAGCTTCAACAGCTATTTCTTTTATTGTTACTTACCCTGAGTATACAGAACTGGTACAAGAAATGACAGCCTTGGTTAAAGAAGAAATCAGTCATTTTAAGTTAGTACACGACCGCATTATCGAACGCGGTTGGACCTTAGGCCGCGACCGAAAAGATTTATACGTGAATAAATTGATGCAATTTTTTCCAAAAGGGGGAAGCCGAACCACTAACTTGGTTCATCGATTACTCTACGCAGCTTTAATTGAAGCGAGAAGCTGTGAACGGTTTCGGTTGTTGAGTGAAGAATTGGAAGATAAGGAACTGGCTTCTTTTTACAAAAGTTTAATGGTAAGCGAGGCCAATCATTATACAATGTTTCTCGGTTTTGCCCGTAAATATGGTGACCGTGCAGAAGTAGATAAAAAATGGAAAGCATTGTTGGCACACGAAGCTGAAATAATGAAAGATTTAAGCAAAAGCGAAACCATACACGGATAAAGCTTTAGTGTTAGTGGCTTTTAATAAACAAGTTTATCAAAAAAGAATCCCATATTGTTCCATCATTGGAAACCCCTACTCGACTTTCAGATTATGTGGGTGGTGTTTTTGAATCAATTTCTTCCCGAAAAGGAATGAAAAAAGCCATTGATAAAGGTTGGGTTACAGTTAATGGTGATGTTGCCCGAACAGGAAAAATTATAACTGGAGGAGAAACAATTGTTCTTTCTTCCAAAGAAAACACACTTAATAAACCCTTTATTGAACTACGACTAGAAGTTTGTTTTGAAAACGACCACCTCGCAATTGTTAATAAACCTCCAGGGATTCTTGTTAGTGGAAATAAAAGGAAAACTATCGCCAATGCCTTGTCCTATAACTTGGCTAAAAGCAGTGCTCCCGATGCATTACTGAGACCAAAACCTGTCCATCGATTGGATTTCCCAACAAGTGGTTTGTTACTTATTGCAAAAACCCATACAGCAGTAATGGCGTTAAATAAGTTATTCGAAAAACGAAGTGTAAAGAAAACATATCATGCTATTACCTATAGCGAAATACCCGCTTATGGAACTATTGCAACCAATGTAGATTCTAAAGAAGCTTTTACTACATATAAAGTACTAAAAACAGTCCCTTCAGAGCGATTTGAGTGTTTAAATTTAGTTGAATTATATCCAAAAACAGGACGGAAACATCAGCTACGAGTGCACCTTTCAAGTATTGGTTCTCCAATTTTAGGTGATAAAAACTACAGTAAAGAAGGGCTATTGTTAAAAGGAAAAGGATTATTTCTACACGCCTCAACGTTGGAATTTAGAAACCCTATTACAGATGAACTCATTTCAGTGACTTCAGTACTTCCGAAGAAATTCAGAAAAATTTTTCCTGAAAATTAATTATTTACTTCCAGTTCTGCAGCCAATTTTTCGTTGTGAAGACTTTTTATAATTCCGTCTGAAAGCCCAATCTTAGGGACATAGACGTTTTTTGCTCCACTCCATTTCATAGCAGATAAATAAATTCGGGTTGCCGGAACAACCACATCGGCTCTGTCGGGGTTCATATTGAGGTCAGTGATTCGTTCTTCATAGGTTAACGACTTAATCATATCGTAATAAGAGCCTAAATAAAAGTAACTTAGGGGTTTACCTATCTTTTTTCCACTGTTTTTGTAAATGTGGTTAATATTTCCACCGGATCCAATTAATGATACTTTTTTATACGGTTTAGTCACAGATTTTATCCAGCTCTCAACTTCTTCCCAGATATTCTCTTTTATCATATTATTGATAATCCGTACCGTACCCAACTTAAACGATTTTGAATTGACCGTTTTTCCGTCACTAAAAAGGGTAAACTCGGTACTTCCACCACCAACATCAACATATAGGAATGTTTTTTCAGTCTGAATTAATTCTTTTAAATCGGTTGTGGCGATGATTGCCGCTTCATCATTTCCGTCTATTATATTGATATTGATACCCGTTTCTTCTTTTAGCCTCTTAGCCACTTCGCCACCATTATTAGCCTCGCGCATTGCTGAAGTAGCACAAGCCCTAAAGCGGGTTACTTCGTGGTTTTTCATCAATAAATCAAAAGCTTTCATAGCGTCAAGCATACGTAATTGATTTTTTTCTGAAATTTCACCTTCTAAAAAAACATCTGCCCCTAACCTTATGGGAACCCGAACCAAAGAGCGTTTCTTATAAATAGGGTCTTTGTCCTTCTGTTCGATAACCAAAGCGATTAATAGTCTAATTGCATTAGAGCCAATGTCTATTGCGGCATATTTTTTTATTGTAAGCAAACTATTTGTCTAATTTTTGTTGGTAATATTCGTATAATTTAAATTGTGAGCGGAATGGTTCTTCGTTGTTTTTACGATAGCGATTCAATGCTTTTCCTGAAATAACCCTGGCTTTTACATTGTCTTTCCAAGAGATTTCAAAGGTGTCGATTAGTTCGTTTTTAATTTCTTCATCATAAATGGGACACGAGATTTCAACCCGATTATCAAGGTTACGTCCCATAAAATCTGCAGATGAAATATATATCTTAGTTTCCCCACCATTTTCAAAAATAAATAAACGCGGATGTTCTAAAAATTTATCTACAATACTAATTACTTCAATATTTTCACTCATCCCTTTTATACCAGGCATTAAGCAACAAATTCCTCTAATTATCAATTTTATTTTAACTCCTGCCCTGCTTGCTTGGTATAGTTTATCTATCATTTTAAAATCGGACAAACTATTCATTTTCAGCCTAATGCCACTTGGTTTACCTTTCTTTTTGTTTTTTATTTCGGTATCGATTAATTGATATATTGCATTTCGGGTATAATGAGGCGAAACAATAAGGTGATTGTATTTCTTTATTTTATAATTCACTTCAAAAAAATCGAACACTTTATTTATTTCCTTCCCAATTTTCTGGTTGGAAGTAAACAAAGTATAATCGGTATAAATACGCGCTGTAGATTCGTTAAAATTCCCTGTGCTTACAAAGGCGTAACGTTTTATCTTTCCATTTTCTAAACGCTCTATAACACAAGCTTTACAGTGTACCTTAAGGCCAGAAACTCCAAAAATAAGCCGAACGCCTTCGCTCTGCATCTGCTCTGCATATTCAATGTTGGCCTCTTCATCAAAACGCGCCTGTAGCTCGATCTGTACTGTTACTTTTTTGCCATTTTTTACAGCGTTTATCAAGGAACTGGCAATATGCGAAATTTGTGCAAGCCTATAAATAGTAATTTGTATAGACTTAACATTGGGGTCTAATGCAGCTTCACGTAAAAATTTTACCACGTAAGAAAAGCTTTGGTACGGCGCATATAGCAAGTAATCTTTTTTGGCTATTTTATCGAACAGACTTCCTTGAAGGCTCAATCCTTTTATGGGTAAAGGTTCAATTTTTTTGTATAATAAATCGTTCCTTCCCAAACTTGGAAATTTCATATAATCACGGCGATTGTGGTATCTTCCGCCGGGAATAATACTATCGGTCGTGTCAATCCCCATTTTTTGAAGTAAAAACTGAAGCGTTTCAGCATCGATACTTTTATCGTAAACAAACCGAACTGGGTCACCGCTACTCCGGTTTTTTACACTTTTTGAAATCTTTTCAATGAAACTTCGGCTTAAATCACTGTCTATATCCAATTCGGCATCTCGGGTTATTTTAATCATATGAGCCGAAATACTTTCATATTTAAAAATACTGAAGATATTATTTAAACAATACCGTATTAAATCGTCCAGAATAATAATATACTGCTTATCCCCTTTTTGTGGAAGTACAATAAACCTATCTATTACTTTAGGAATTTCAATCAATGCAAAATTACTTCTAGACTGAAACGTGTCATCATCCTTTTTCATCACCATTCGCACGGCAAGATAGGCTGCACTGTCTTTTAAAGATGGAAACTCCTCAAGTTCGCCAATCATAATAGTTACTAAAGCCGGACTTACTTTACGAATAAAATAATCTAAAATAAACTCACTTTGGGCTTTGGTTACTTCGGTTTCATTGATAATGTAAATATTCTCCTTGTGAAGCTCACTACGTATTTTTTTAAGAATACGTAGGCTATGTGCCTGTTGCTCAATAACAATTTGTGTAATTTCTTCTAACAATTCGGATGCTGAAATCCCACCTAAAAAGCTTCTTCCACCTTTACCTGCTTCAACAATACGACGAACGGTAGCGTATCGAACCTTAAAAAATTCATCTAAATTATTCGAAAAAATCCCCAAAAAACGAAGTCGTTCTATTAATGGCACCGAAGGGTCTTCCGCTTCTTGTAAGACACGGGCATTGAATTGCAACCAGCTTAATTCACGATTGCGGTATTCATTTTTAGTATTTAAATTCTCTATTTTTTCGGTCATTATTTTAAATGTCTGGGAAAAACCATTTTTTGTGTAGTACCTGTTGAAACGTCTTTCCAGTCATCTTCATCAAATTCAATCATCACAAAACCACTGGTTGGCAAATTTTCAATTTTTTCGCTGCCCATCATATTTACCGTTGAAGTAAACGCATGATTATGGCCAACAATCATTACTTTATCTAAGGAGTTGTCCAGACTTTTAATTACCTGCATCACCTGCTGACCGCTAAAATCGTACAAATCGTGAGTTAGTTCATAATTATCGTCACTTATACTTAAAGCATTTTTAAAATATTCGGCTGTAGTTCGTGCACGGTTTGCATCGCTGGTCAGTATTTTTTGAGGAGGTTCTATTTCATTTTTAACTTTTTCTGAAACTAATGTCGCATCATTATGACCGCGTTTTTTTAAAGGGCGCATATGATCATCTACTTCATATTTCCAAGATGATTTTGCATGTCTAACCAAGTAAAGTGTTTTCATTGTTTTGAAATTTTAAACGGTTTTAAATTACGGTTGTAAGCGTTTTATTTTCCAATCTATTCCTTCTAAAGTATATTGAATACGATCGTGAAGTCTATTGGGTCTACCTTGCCAAAATTCAATTTCTACAGGTTTTACCAAGTAACCGCCCCAATCTTTTGGTTTTGGGACTTCCTTGTTTTTATATTTTTTTTCTAGTTCAGCTAGCTTTTTTTCCATTAAGCCCCTACTTTCTATTTCGCTACTTTGATTGGAAACCAAAGCTCCTAACTGACTTCCTTTGGGTCTGGAATGAAAATAATTAGTAGAGTCTTCTTCTGAAGTTTTTTCAGCAACCCCCTTAATAATCACTTGCCGTTCCATATTGGGCCAAAAAAAAGATAAACTGACTTTGTTGTGATGCTCTATGGAATTTCCTTTTTCACTATTGTAATTAGAGTAAAAATAAAATCCGTTCTCATTATACTTTTTTAACAAGACGACACGACCTCTTGGGAAATCATCTTTACCAAGTGTTGAAACGGTCATCGCATTTACTTCGTCTACTCCGCCAGAATTTTTTACCTCAAAAAACCATTTTTGAAACTGTTGCATTGGGTTTTCGTCAACATTCTCCTTAACCAGCTCAGCTTTTTCGTAAGATTTTCTGTAAGTATGTAGGTTTGTTCCCATAAGTACATCTTTACTGCAAGTTACGGGTTTTGACAGTGTATTTAAAATAGAAAGTTTTAAATGTGTATTAAATTTTAACGCTTAAGCACTTAAATATCGAATTCTTTGCCATCTTCGGCCAACTCAACGTTAAAGAAAACTTCTTCAGCTTCTTTTTTAAAGAAGGAAAGATCACCGTACCGGCCAGAGTAGTGTCCTAAGATCAATGTTCCCACTTCAGCCTTTTTGGCAATAACAGCCGCTTCTTTTGCCGTGCTATGCTTAGTTTTATCGCACAAATGATGATGAGATTCTAGAAAAGTAGCCTCATGATATAATACAGAAACATTTTTTATCTGTGGAACTATTTTAGGATAAAATGCCGTATCGCTACAGAACGCGTACGATTTTGAAGGCTCTGGCTCTAAAGTGACTTTTTTGTTTTCAATTAAATCCCCATCTTCGTTTTTTACATCAAAGCCTTGTTTCAGTTTCTGAAAATAGGTATGGTGGATACTTGCTTTTTGAGCAGCCTTAAAATCTAATTTTCTTTCCTTAATCTTTTCCTGAAATAAAAAGCCATTTGTATAAACCCTATGGTCCAACGGAATAGTGGTAACGGTTACTTTATCGTCTTCAAAAATTAAAGTAGGCTCTTTGCTGTCCAATTCGTGAAAAAACAAGGAATAATTTGTCCACGATTTCCCCAATTTTAATTGAAGTAGAATTGCCTCTTTTATTCCTTTTGGACCATACACATGCAAATCGGCTTCTCGTCCCAATAGCAAAAATGTAGAAATTAGCCCTATTAAGCCATAAAAATGATCACCGTGTAAATGTGAAATAAAAATGTGCTTGATACGTGAAAATTTTACTTTATAGCGACGTAATTGTACTTGGGTGCCTTCTCCACAATCTATTAAAAACAAATGCCCTTGAACTTCTAACACCTGCGCAGTAGGGTGTGCGTTTATATGTGGTGTTGCAGAGTGACAGCCAAGGATGGTCAATTTCATAAAGTAGAATTTAGCAGGTTGATTTTCAGAAGAAAAAGTAAATTTAGAAACCTAAATCCCGTTCTATTTCTTCCATTTCAATGATGTCTTCCGCTTCACGTAAAGTAGGTACCACGGTCATTTCCATGGGTATTACATCTGGATTGATTGCGTTGTTTACAAACACAAAAGAATGTTTGGTTTTGCGGTGAATGTTTGAAACTTTAAGGAATTCGAGTAATTCTTCTAGCTGTAACGAATCATATTTCAATAAATCTACAACTACATTTTGACCCTTAAACTTTTTCGGAATTTGATATTCCAAAAAAGAAGCAAAATCTGAAATATCATCTTGCTCATCTGCTAATATCACATAGTTATCGTGATTCGTAATTTTCATCTGTATAAATATTTAATAAGTAGGAAGATGGAATGCCCTGACAAACATCTTCAATTTGTTTACAATTTGATAAAGGGCATTTCATCTTATTGAATTTTTGAAGCTAGTAGATATAATACTGCCATACGCACAGCTACCCCGTTTTGTACTTGATTTAAAATAATTGCCTGTTTGCTATCGGCAACATCGCTGGTTATTTCTACCCCACGGTTTATGGGGCCTGGGTGCATTACTACAATTTCCTTGTCTAAGGAATCTAATAGTTTTTTATTTACCCCAAATTGTTGTGTGTATTCTCGAGTGGTAGGAAAATAACTAATATCCATCCGTTCGTTTTGAACCCGTAACATATTGGCAACATCGCACCATTCCAACGCTTTACGAAGGTTGGTTTCTACTTCTACATTTAATTGTTCTATAAATTTAGGAATAAGTGTTTTAGGGCCACAAACTTTAACCGTTGCCCCCAGCTTTTGAAGCGCAAAAATATTACTTAGTGCGACTCTGGAATGAAGAATATCCCCAACAATTACTACTTTTTTACCAGCTACATCACCTAATTTTTCCCGAATGGAATAACAATCCAATAACGCTTGTGTAGGGTGTTCGTGAGCACCATCACCAGCATTTACAATACTTGCTTTTATATTTTTTGAAAGAAATATTCCTGCACCGGGATTTGGGTGCCGCATCACCACCATATCTACTTTCATAGATAGAATGTTGTTTACAGTATCAATCAAGGTTTCCCCTTTTTTTACAGAAGAGGAAGCAGCAGAAAAATTGATGACGTCTGCAGAGAGTCGTTTTTCGGCTAACTCAAATGAAAGACGTGTTCGGGTGCTGTTCTCAAAAAAGAGGTTGGCAATAGTAATGTCGCGAAGTGAGGGAACTTTTTTAATGGGACGGTTAATCACTTCTTTAAAATGATCTGCCGTTTCAAAGATAAGGTTAATGTCATCTTCGGTTATGTATTTTATTCCCAGTAAGTGGTTTACACTTAGTTCGCTCATAATTTTTTATTCTGAAACTTTAATTACTAACTAAATACACTACATCTTCGCCTTCGTTTTCTTTCCAACACACCTTTACTTTTTCGTTATTAATAGCATCTACTTGACGCCCTCTGTAATCTGGCTGTATAGGCAAATGCCTGCTAAAACGCCTGTCGATAAGGGTTAAGAGTTCTATCTCTAATGGACGGCCAAAGGATTGCATTGCCGTTAATGCCGAACGAATGCTTCTACCCGTGTATAAAACATCATCTATAAAGACAACCTTTTTATCTTCAACCACAAAATTAATATTGGTTTTATTGGCTTCCAGCGGTTTTCCGCTTCGTCTAAAATCATCTCGATAAAAAGTAATATCTAAATACCCAAGTTGAATATTTTTGATTTTATACTCATCTTCCAACAAGGTTTTTAAACGTTCTGCTAAAAATACACCGCGCGGTTGTATCCCTATTAAAACGGTATCGGTAAAAGTATCGTGATTTTCAATTAATTGGCAAGCCAAGCGATGAAGCGCAATGTTGATTTCGGTTGCGTTTAGTAACACTTTTTGGCTCATAGAGTAGTCTAGCTAAGATTCAAAATACAAAAGTACTATTTTTTTGATGAAATAATACGATTAGGGATGATTCAGTTTAAGTGTTTTCTTCTTTAATAGTTTTAGGAGAATAAATCTATCTTTCAAACTAAAAAGTATTTTGTACTTTTAAAGTAATCAACCAAAAAATAAAAAATATGACAACTACTACCAAACCCAATACTGCCTTTTGGATCATTGCAGTTTTAGCTCTTTTATGGAACGTAATGGGCGTTATTCAATTTGTTGTTTCCACCTTTATGCTAGAAATGGTGACAGAAGGGGTTTCTTCAGAAGAAATGGATTTGTACACAGGTATGCCTGCTTGGTATACTGTAGCTTTTGGTATTGCGACCATTGCAGGCTTGTTAGCCTGTATAACGATGCTCATGCGCAAGAAAATAACTATTGGCTTATTTGGGCTTTCACTAATTGCTGTTTTAATTGCGCAAGGCTATTGGATCTTTGCCACCGATGTTATGGACATTATTGGGCCAACCGCGATTATTATGCCTTTAGTAGTAATTGCTATTTGTATTTTCCTATACTTTTACAGCAAAGGTGCCAAACAAAGAGGGTGGCTCAATTAATTTAAAGCCACTTTTTTCTTTTGAAATACCAAAGTAGTCCAAAAAACACAAGTATCATTGCGGCCCATAGATAGTAATATCCATACCGCAAATGAAGTTCGGGCATATGCTCGAAATTCATTCCGTAGATACCAGCCATAAATGTCAATGGTATGAAAATAGAAGCCATAATGGTCAATACTTTCATAACTTCGTTCATTTTATTGCTTATTGTCGTCATATACATATCCATCAGCCCCCAGATCATTTCACGATAAATATCCACACTTTCTGAAACCTGGATAATATGATCGTACAGATCGCGAATATAGTTTTGGGTACGCACTTCAATTAGAGCGGTATCGGTTTTTTCAAGTCTGTTTATCACTTCTCGCAGTGGTACTACTGCTCTACGAATACGCAGTATTTCTTTTTTTAACACTTGAATATCTTGTGTGATATCTTCTTCAACTTTATCTTCAAATAACTGATCTTCGATGTATTCTATTTTAGCACTCAACGTTTCAATTACACTAAAATAATTATCAACTACGGCATCTAATAAAGCAAACATAAGATAATCGGCACCCTTGTTACGTACGCGGCCTTTTGCGTTTTCAATTCTATCTCGAAGACCATCCCAAACGTCGCCATCGGCTTCTTGAAAGGTGGTTACATAATCCTTTCCTACCACCATACTCACGTGCTCGTTAAAAAATTCGCCATCGTCTGAGTAATGTAACATTTTGAAAACAATAAAGAGATACTCCTCATACTCATCCATTTTTGGACGTTGATTGGTCGTTACAATATCCTCTTGAATTAATGGATGCAAATTATAATACTCGCCTAAACGTTCAATTTCTTTGGTGTTATTGAGGCCGTTAATATTAATCCAGGTAATATTTTCACTCGTTTCAAACCCAAAAGCATCTTCAATATTACCAGAATCTTCTCGATTATAATGATCTTTTGAATAGTCTATAATTTCAACCTTAGTGGCTATATTTTCCTTTTTACCCGTATAGGTTACAGTTCCGGGAGCTTCGTTATGAATTATTGGCCTTTTAATGATAGGCACTTTTAGTCTTCGTTTCTTTTTTCTTGCAGTCATTTTAATACAATTGAAATTTAAAGGTAGGAAAACTAAACAATTTTTATACTTTTAAATTTCAATGTTACCGTAATAAGTTAGTTGCCTTTATGCTCACAAAGCCATTCCCGTTTGACCCCCTGCTTAAGCATCACATCCTTATTGCATTAGGATTGGCGGTTTGGATTTTTCTTTTTTTAACACTTACCGAACCTCTCGATACAAACGAACTTGGAGCGATGGAAAAACTACTGTATCTCCCGCTTTATGGACTTGCAGGTGCTATAGCGTATTTATTGATTTTACCGTTACAAACGTTTTTGTACAAAACGAATAATAAAATATGGATGCTATGGAGTGAACTATTATTCTTTTCACTAATGTTTTTATTTGGACTGTTACTCTCTAGAACCATTTACTTATATATAGTAGTTCCGGGAGAACAAAACCCTTATAGTCTCTACTATTTTTTCACTGCAATTTACATCCCTGCTATTATTACCATCCTCCCTATTTTAGCCATTGGTCGCTGGGCGTTTGGGCGCTATGCTGAAAAAAAGCTTGAAGACCAAAAAATTGAAATTGAAGGGGAAGGGACTTACGAAGGATTACGACTGCAATTAAATGACCTTATAAGTATAAAATCTGACGATAATTATATTGAAGTTTCTTTTCTGAATAATGGCTCCCTCAAAAAACAACTCATCCGAAATAAACTCTCCAGCATTGAAACTGCCATTCCAGAATTAATGAGAACGCATAGATCGCATCTTATAAATCCAGAACATTTTCAACAATTTAAAATGATATCGGGAAAATTAAACCTCATACTTTCTTCTGAAAATATTGTGCCTGTTTCAAAAACATATGCGGCCATTGTTAAAGAAAATTTAGGAAATAGAGATTGATTTTTTCGTTTTCTGAATAAAAAACACTCTATTACATAGAAAATGTACAGATACCCTTACACGATTCTTCTAATCTTCACCACAAGGAAGCGTCATTTCACCCCAAAGCACCGTATATAATAGTGTTACGTGTTTTCTAATCATATGTTTGTGTCATCAAATAATTAGAATATAAATATAAAAAATTTAGAAATTATGAAACATGTATCCTTCAAAATTCTTGCTTTAGTTATTATAACAACTTGTTCATCTTGTAAGGTAGGTCGCTTTGCATATTATAATTATGCCAATATTACTGATTACAAAATTTTTCCAAATAGGACTATTGAAAAGCCTGAACAACCTTTCATTTTTCAGAAAACTAAAAAACCCTTAATTCAGGATTCACTTACAATTACTTCCGAAGGAAAAAAAACAAAAATAACGTTTGAGGATTATTTAATTTCAAACAAAACGGTAGCCTACTTAGTGATACAAAATGACAGTATTTTATATGAAAATTATTTTAATAATTATGAAGAGAGTTCAATTGTAAATTCGTTCTCTATGGCGAAAAGTATCTTATCAATTTTAGTTGGAATTGCTATAGACGAAGGTAAAATAAAGTCTATACAAGAACCTGTCACAAACTATTTAACCAATATAAAAGATGAAAAATTTAAAGGTGTAACCATAGAACATTTATTAAATATGACCTCGGGTATAGCGTTTAATGAAAGTTACACCAATCCTTTTGGCGATGCAGCCACCTTCTATTATGGCACCGATTTAACAAAAGCAGTTAATAAGTTGAAAGTCGAGCAGGAACCAGGAACACGTTTTAAATACAGTAGCGGCGATAGCCAAGTGTTAGGGATGGTCTTACAGGCTGCTTTAAAAGAAGAGACTATTTCGGAGTACCTAGAGACAAAAATATGGAAACCCTTAGGAATGGAATATAATGCTACCTGGAGCTTAGATCGTAAAAAAAACGGTGTTGAAAAAACCTTTTGCTGTGTAAATGCAAGAGCTAGGGATTTTGCTAAAATTGGTAGGTTGTATCTTGAAAATGGTAATTGGAACGGTGAGCAAATTGTTTCAAAAGAATGGGTGAAAAATTCTACTAAAGTAGACTCTACAGGTGCAAATGTAGGTCGTTACCAACACCAATGGTGGATTAATCAAAAAGACAACTCCTATGAAGCAGAAGGCATCTTAGGGCAACATGTGTATGTTAACCCTGAGAAGAATGTGATTATCGTTCGTTTAGGTGAAAAGGTGGGTAAAACCGGAAGTTGGACACAAGTTGCACAAGGTATTACAGCAAAGCTTTAAATAAAAAAAAGGTAGAAGTTTAGTTTTTAACTTCTACCTTCTTTTCAAATTATTTGCCCTAACTAATGCCGAGCGCGTAACACATTTTCAATATCGCTTATATGAAACCCTTTTGCTTGTAATAAAATCATATAATGAAAGAGAAGATCAGCACTTTCATTTAAAAACAGATTATCATCACTATCTTTTGCCTCAATTACTACTTCAACAGCCTCTTCTCCTACTTTCTGAGCTATTTTGTTCATTCCCGCTCTAAAAAGAGATGAAACATATGAATTTTCATCTTCGGAATTATTTTTTCGATCTTCAATCACTTCTTCCAATTTTGAAAGAAATCCGAAATTAGAGTTGTTTTTTTCGTTCCAACATGTATCTGTTCCTTTGTGACAAGTTGGCCCTTCTGGCTGTACTTGAACAAGCAGAGCGTCATTATCACAATCAACTTTTATGGAAACTAAGTTTAAAAAATTGCCACTCTCCTCTCCTTTGGTCCACAGTCTATTTTTACTTCGGCTAAAAAAGGTTACTTTTTTAGTTTGATTGGTTTTTAAAAACGCCTCTTCGTTCATGTAGCCTAGCATCAACACATTTTTAGTGATTGCATCTTGTATAATTGCCGGAACTAAACCGTTTTCGTATTTCGTATAATCTATTTGCATAACCTTATATTCTAACAGGAATTCCCTGTGTTTGTAATTCTTTTTTTAATTCTGAAATCTCTATTTCCTTAAAGTGAAAAACACTGGCAGCCAAAGCAGCATCAGCTTTTCCTAATTTAAAAGTATCTGTAAAATGATTTATAGTACCCGCTCCACCTGAAGCAATTATTGGAATACTGAGTGTTTCTGAAAGTTTTTTCAAAGCTTCATTAGCAAAACCGTCTTTGGTACCGTCATTATCCATCGAAGTGAAGAGAATTTCTCCAGCACCTCTTTTTTGAACCTCCAAAGCCCAATCAAATAAATTTAACGTTGTAGGTTGCTTCCCTCCTACTAAATGTACAACCCACTCACCATCTATCTGTTTCGCATCGATTGCTACCACAATACATTGCGAACCAAATTTAGCAGCTAAATCGTTTATTAATTGTGGATTTTTAACTGCAGAAGAGTTTATTGAAACCTTATCAGCTCCATTTTTCAATAAAATAGCAACATCTTCCACACTCGAAATTCCGCCTCCAACGGTAAATGGAATGTTTATAGCTTCCGCAACTTGTAAAACCATGTTTGCAAGGGTTTTACGGCGTTCTTCAGTAGCTGATATATCTAAAAAAACCAACTCATCGGCTCCCGTTTCAGAATATAATTTAGCTAATTCCACTGGATCTCCCGCATCACGAAGATTTACAAAATTTACACCTTTTACGGTGCGACCATTTTTTATATCCAAACAAGGGATTATTCGTTTAGTTAGCATCTAGAATATATTTTTCAAGTTGTTTTAAAGATATTCTGTTTTCATAAATAGCTTTCCCTAAAATAGTTCCTTCACAACCTATTTCAGTAAGTTTGGGAAGGTCATCGAAGGTAGCAACACCTCCTGAAGCAATTAGTTTTAAATTCTCAGTTTCAGCTAAAATTTGTTTGTACAACTCAAACGAAGGGCCTTCTAGCATCCCATCTTTACTAATGTCTGTACAAATTACGTATTCCACTCCATCATCTTGATATTTTTGAATAAAAGGAATGACAAACTCATCACTTTCTTCTAACCAGCCACTTACAGCAACTTTTTCATCTTTTGCATCAGCACCTAAAATAATTTTGTCGCTACCATATTTTTGTAACCAGTTTTTAAAAACATCTGGGTTTTTAACTGCAATACTTCCACCAGTTATTTGATTGGCGCCACTATTAAAGGCTATTTCTAGGTCTTTATCGCTTTTTAAACCACCTCCAAAATCTATTTGCAGATTTGTTTTAGAAGCTATTTCTTCTAAAACTCTGTGGTTAACAATATGGCTGCTTTTTGCCCCATCTAAATCAACTAAATGTAGATATTGTATACCATGGGCTTCAAACTGTTTGGCAATTTCAAGCGGATTTTCGTTGTATATTTTTTTTGTACTGTAATCGCCTTTTGAAAGCCGTACACATTTGCCTTCAATGATATCTATAGCAGGTATTATTCTCATAATTAAATCGTTAAAAAGTTTTTTAATATTTTTTCTCCAGCAGCGCTACTTTTTTCTGGGTGAAATTGAACGCCATAGAAGTTATCTTTTTGCAATGCAGAAGAATAATCCCCGTCATAGTCAGTCATTGCAACGGTTTCATCGCAAATTGGGGCATAGTAGCTATGCACCAAATACATAAACTCGTTTTCTGAAATACCTTTAAATAAATCAGACTGTAAGTTTGAAATGGTATTCCAGCCCATTTGAGGAACTTTCAATGTATTTGAAAATCGTTTTACGTCAACGTCAAAAACACCTAAACCTTTCGTGTTTCCTTCTTCCGAAGAATTACAAAGTAACTGCATCCCTAAACAAATACCTAAAACGGGTTGTTTTAAGGTAGGTATGAGCTTGTCTAAGCCTGTTTCTTTCAGCATTTTCATCGCACTGTCGGCATGACCTACACCCGGAAAAATCACTTTATCGGCAGTTTTAATCTCTTCTTCATTACTACTCAAAGCAGCATTAAACCCTAACCTTTCAATAGCAAACTGAAGGCTTTTAATATTTCCGGCGCCATAATCTATAATAACTATATTCATTACAATACGCCTTTTGTAGATGGTAAAATCATCTTGTCTATATCTCGCTTTACTGCAACTTTTATCGCTTTAGCAAAAGCCTTAAAAATCGCTTCTATTTTGTGGTGCTCGTTGGTTCCTTCTGCTTTAATATTAAGGTTAGCTTTAGCTCCATCTGTAAAACTTTTAAAGAAATGGTAGAACATTTCAGTAGGCATTTTACCAATCATTTCACGTTTAAAATCTGCTTCCCAAACCAACCAATTTCTACCACCAAAATCAATCGCTACCTGTGCTAAGCAATCGTCCATTGGCAAACAAAATCCGTAACGCTCTATCCCTAATTTATTACCCAATGCTTTTGAAAAAACTTCCCCTAATGCAATAGCCGTATCTTCTATCGTGTGATGCTCATCCACTTCTAGATCGCCTGTTACTTTTACAGAAAGGTCCATTTGACCGTGCCTCGCTATTTGATCTAACATATGATCGAAAAAGGCAATTCCGGTGTCCATATCACCTTTCCCGGTTCCATCAAGGTTTAATTGTATTGAAATATCTGTTTCATTTGTTTTTCTATTAATTTCAGCCGTTCTAGTGTCTAATTTTAAAAACTCGTAAATAGCTTTCCAGTCATTGGTTTCTAATGCTATAACCGAGTTTAACTCCTCTTTTTGAACCGTGATTTCATTTGTTCCTAATTGCGTGTCGTCATTAATAAAAATGGCCTTTGAACCTAGGTTTTTAGCTAATTCTACATCGGTTAAACGGTCTCCAATTACAAAAGAATTTTCCAAATCGTATTCTTCTGAAAAGTACTTTTTTAACAATGCTGTACCTGGTTTTCGCGTAGGCGCGTTTTCGTGCGGAAAGGTTCTGTCTAGAAAAACTTCATTAAAAACAACTCCTTCATTCTCAAAAGCTTTCATAATAAAATTATGAACCGGCCAAAACGTTGCTTCTGGAAATGAGTCCGTGCCTAAACCGTCCTGATTGGTTATCATAACGAGCTCAAAGTCTAGCTCTTTGGCTATTTTAGCCATATATGTGAAAACTTTTGGATAAAACACCATTTTTTCAAAGGCATCAATTTGCTCGTCGACGGTTTCTTTTATTAGAGTTCCGTCCCTATCTATAAACAATACGTTCTTTTTCATTATTGAAGTTTTTTTAAGGTGGTAATTAAAAGCTCATTTTCTTTTGGCGTTCCTACTGTAAAACGCAAAGTATTTTCACAAAGGGGTTGACTGCTACGATTTCGAACCACAATCCCTTTTTCTACTAATTGATCATACCGTTTTGTAGCATTATCTACTCGGCATAGAATAAAATTAGCTTCTGAAAGAATTATTTCAGTAATAAAATTTACTTGAAGAAAAGCTTTATATAACTTATTCTTTCCCATTATTAATGAATTAATTTCATTTTTTATATCTAGTGGATTTTTTAATCGATGTATAGCCTTTTCCTGTGTTAATGAGTTGATGTTGTAAGGTGGTTTAATTTTATTTAAAACCGTTATTATTTCTTCGGAAGCGAAGCATATACCCAATCTAATCCCAGCCATTCCATACGCTTTTGATAGGGTTTGCGTAACAACCAAATTAGGATATTCAGTCAACTTTTTTGACCAACTTTCAGTTTCTGAAAAGTCGATATATGCTTCATCAATCACAACCAAACCTTTAAAATTGTTTAATAGTTTTTCAACTTCAGCTTCAGAAAAAAGAGTCCCTGTAGGATTATTGGGCGAACAAAGAAAAATCATTTTTGTCTGCTCATCAACTGTTTCTAAAATAGCTGAAAGATTGGGTTGAAATGCTTCAGTTAACAGCACCTCCCTATTTTCAATATTATTAATTCCAGCGAGCACTTTGTACATTCCGTACGTTGGCGGAAGTGTGATTATATTGTCTTTTCCAGGCTCACAAAAAGCTCTAAAGAGTAAATCCAGAACTTCATCACTTCCGTTGCCCAAGAGTATATTTTTCTCTGAAACATCTTTAATTAAGCCGATTTCTTTCTTTAAAAGCCGTTGTTGCGGATCTGGGTACCTATTTACGCCGTTTTCAAAAGGATTTTCATTGGCATCTAAAAAAACCATAGATTCACTCGTTTCTGTAAACTCATCACGGGCAGAACTGTAAGGCTGTAACTTTGCGACATTGGGCCGAACCAATTTATCTACATTGAATGTGTTTTCCATATTATTGTAAGCTTTTTAAACGGATTGATACTGCATTTTTATGAGCTTCTAATCCTTCTGCTTCGGCCATGGTTTCAATTGCAGGACCGATATTCTTAATTCCTTTTTCTGAAATTTTTTGAAACGTCATACTCTTTAAAAAACTATCCAAATTAACACCGCTATACTGTTTTGAATAGCCATTGGTTGGTAAAGTGTGGTTAGTGCCTGAAGCATAGTCACCAGCGCTTTCGGGTGTATAGTTGCCTATAAAAACAGAGCCTGCATTTTGAATATTCTTTACGAAATACTCTTCATTTTCTGAAATAACAATAAAGTGTTCTGGGCCATATTCATTAATCATTTCAAGCGCTTCTTCTTCCGTATCAACTAAAATTAATTTTGAGTTTGAAATTGCTTGTGTTGCAATATCCTTTCTAGGTAGCTTTTCCAGCTGTGCTTCTACTTCCTTTTCAGTTTCAGCAATAATTTTTTTAGAAGTTGACACTAAAATTACTTGGCTGTCAGGTCCGTGTTCCGCTTGGCTTAATAAATCTGATGCTACAAACGTAGGATTAGCTGTTTCATCTGCGTAGATCAACAACTCTGATGGTCCGGCGGGCATATCTATGGCAACATTATACTTAGTTGCCAATTGTTTGGCAACGGTAACATATTGGTTTCCGGGACCGAATATTTTGTAAATTGAAGGAACAGTTTCAGTACCAAACGTCATTGCTGCAATGGCTTGAATACCGCCAATTTTATAAATTTTAGTAACGCCACAGAGTTTAGCAGTGTATAAAATAGCAGCGTTTACTTCTCCGTTTTTATCAGGTGGTGTGCAAAGCACAATTTCCTTACAACCAGCAATTGTTGCTGGAACAGCAAGCATTAAAATAGTGGAAAATAGCGGTGCAGAACCTCCAGGGATATATAATCCCACTTTTTGAATGGGACGTTTTTCTTGCCAGCAAGTCACTCCGTTAGTAGTTTCTACCGTTACACTCTCTGTTTTTTGTGCAGCGTGAAAGGTAGTAATATTCGTTTTTGCAATGTCTATTGCCTCTTTTAATTCAGAAGGAAGAGATTTTTCTGCTTTGCTGATTTCTTCTTTAGAAACTAATAAATTGTCAGGTGTTGCTCCATCAAAAAGCTGTGTGTACCTTAAAACTGCGCTATCCCCTTTTGTTTTTACTTCATTAAAAATCTCATCGACAGTTTTTTCAATATCCGCAACAGTTTTCGTGGGTCTTTTAAGCACTGCTGACCAAGTGCTCTTAGTTGGATTTACTATCTTATTCATTATGCTATCATTTTTTCAATAGGACATACTAAAATACCTTCAGCACCTATAGCTTTTAATTCTTCTATCACTTCCCAAAACTCCTCTTGATTCACAACCGAATGCATACTGCTCCAACCATCTTTTACAAGCGGTAAAATAGTTGGACTTTTCATACCTGGCAATAGTTTTGTGATTGCTTCAATTTTATTGTTTGGGGTATTTAGCAAAACGTAGCGATTATCACGCCCTTTTAATACAGATTGAATTCGAAAAATTAATTTATCTAGCAGTTTACTTACTTCGCCACTTATTTTTGGTGATGCCGCCAATACGGCTTCACTTTTGAAAATGACTTCAACTTCTTTCAAATTATTTTTAAAAAGTGTGCTACCGCTGCTTACAATGTCGCAAATTCCGTCAGCCAGACCAATATTGGGGGCAATTTCAACGCTTCCGTTAATAATATGTAAATCTGCAGTAATGCCTTTTTCGGCTAGATACTTTCGTGTGGTATTAGGGTATGATGTGGCAATTCTTTTTCCTTCAAAATCTTTTATACTATCATATTCGAAGAATTTAGAAACGGCTAATGATACCCGGCATTTAGAAAACCCCAATTTTTCTTTTACGGTAATGTCATTTCCGTTTTCAACCAAAAGATTCTCTCCAATTATCGCACAATCTACTACCCCATCTTTTAAATATTGAGGAATATCTCCATTACGTAAATAATAGATTTCCAGCGGAAAGTTTTTTGCCGGAGCTTTTAACTGGTCCCTGCCATTATCTATGGAAATACCACAATCCTTTAAAATTTTTAAAGACTCTTGGTTAAGCCTTCCTAACTTTTGTACTGCAATTTTTAATAGTTTCATTATTTTAATTTTAGTGCATAAAAAAACCCGCCTGAGAATGCTCAAACGGGTTTTCGATATAGTTTATATAAATTTAATTACAACATACCAATATTACCTCGCAAGAGCGTGGAGAATATATGATGATGTAATGCTATTTGTTTCATAAGTTGAGCACAAAGCTAAGCAAAAATGTTTATATTATTATTAATAAACATATAAATATTAAGTAAAATAAATACAATATTTTGTTAGATTTGTTTTTATAGAAATATAAGAAATAACTTACGTTCTATAAATCAATTTTTTACGTGCTGTGAGAAGTTTTTTAATCGCTTTTGTCATTTTCATTATTTGGGCTTTTTTTGGGCTTTGGCTCTATTCATGGCTTCAGGCTGAAAATGAACCAACGGCTGTTCTAACCGATAAACCTCTCAAAAACACCGACTCAATTCAACTCAATGCGATTGATAGTGCTACGATAATGATTGATAGCATATCACATGTAAAGGACTCTATCCCAATAAACAACAATACTCCTATGATTGTGAAAAATGATGAAGGAGACATTTTGTTTCTATTTGAAGAAGGAATAATTTCACACAAAAACAGTACAGAAATAATTATACCTGATTCCAGCATTGATTTTAAGTACAAAATAAACACCTATTTAATAGAGCATCCAAATAAGGAAGTTCAAATTGTTTCCGTTTACAGTCCAGATGAAAATATGGAAACTCCAAACCTAGGAATACAACGAGGAAATAAAATAAAACAAATTTTAATACAAACTGGAGTTCCTTCAGAAAAAATTGTGGTAAAACCAGTTATTAAAGATGTTGTTTTTAATGAAAATGAGTCATTTAACAACGTGTTTTCCTTTGCTTTTAAGCCCTTTGATAAAGATCGAATAGAAGAAGTTGAAGTCAACATCCCCGAGTCGGTAACCATATATCCCAAATTTTCTGAAACTAGAATTATCGTAAACAATAATTTACGTAATTTGCTTGAAGATGTAAAATTAGCCTTTGAAAACAACCCTGAAATAACTGTTGAAGTTATCGGGCATACAGACAATGTAGGAAATGCAAATGACAATTACCGTATGGGACTACAATACGCAAGACAAGTACGGTGGTATTTAATTTCAAAAGGAAATTTTGAAAAATCAGCAATTAAAGCAAGCTCGAAAGGTGAAACCGAACCAATTGACACTAACAACTCAAAGCGGGGAAGAAATGCCAATCGAAGAATAGAAATAGTCTATAATTATAATGGATAGTATATTTAAATTCATAAACCAATTTCCTTCTCTAATAGGCATTTTTATTTTAATGTTTAGTTCTTTTCTTATTGGTTATTTTTCCGGTTGGTGGTTACAAAAAAAGAAAAGCAGAAAATTTATAAAAAAACTAAAAGGTGAAGTAAATGCCGCGAAATCACAACAAAAGGTAAACGACATTGAAACAATCTTCACTGAAATAAAACCTAAAATTGTTGAAGTTGTAAAACAAACCCAAAAAGAAATTGTCAACCCGAAAGACGTTTTGGAAAAAGCACGAACTAGCTTCGTTACCTACACAAAAGACAAACCAAAACTGAATTATGAAACAATTGGTTTTGCTCATAGTTTTGAGCGGGACGACCTCACTAAAATTGATGGTATTGGCCCCTATATTGAAGAAAAGCTCAACGAAATAGACATCTTTACCTTTGAGCAAATAAGCAAACTTACACACTCTGATATTCGAGCACTTACCGAAATTATAGACTTTTTTCCCGGGAGAATTGAACGTGATGATTGGGTGGGTCAAGCAAAGTCTTTAATAGCTTACTAAAAAATAGTATATGCACTTAGCAACTCTCGACTGGGTATTAATCCTATCTTTTTTCGCAGTTTTTTTATTTATTGGTTTAGTAGTTGCCAAAAAAGCCGGTAAAAATACACAAGAATTTTTTCTCTCTGGACGTAATATGCCTTGGTGGTTATTGGGAATATCGATGGTGGCAACCACCTTTTCTGCAGACACACCTAACTTGGTAACAGATATTGTGAGACAAAACGGAATTTCCGGTAACTGGGTATGGTGGACGTTTTTAATTACAGGAATGCTTACTGTTTTTGTGTATGCTAAACTTTGGAGACGATCAGAAGTCTTAACCGATCTTGAATTCTATGAACTTAGATATAGTGGAAAAGAGGCGGCATTTCTTCGTGGTTTTAGGGCGTTGTACTTAGGTGTTTTTTTCAATATAATGATTATGGCTTCGGTTTGTTTGGCGGCTATAAAAATTGGAGGGATATTATTTAATTTACAACCCTGGGAATGTGTTTTATATGCATCTATCATTACAGTTACATATAGTTCTATTGGAGGTCTTAGAGGCGTGATTTTAAGTGACTTTTTACAATTTATTGTAGCAATGATTGGCTCCGTCTGGGCAGCTTATTACATTGTTTCTATGCCTGAAATTGGTGGTCTGGATAATTTGTTGGCACATGAAAATGTAGCGAATAAATTACATTTTCTTCCAGATTTTAATGATACTGAATCTTTATTAACCTTATTAATTATACCCATTGCGGTACAATGGTGGAGTGTATGGTACCCAGGAGCTGAGCCCGGTGGTGGTGGTTATATTGCACAACGAATGCTTTCAGCAAAAGATGAAAAAAATGCAATAGGTGCTACTCTCCTATTTAATGTAGCTCACTATGCTTTAAGACCGTGGCCTTGGATCATTATTGCTTTGGCTTCTTTGGTTTTATACCCTGAAGTAGCAGATATTGGAAAAGAGTTTCCAAATGCAGTTCTAGGACACGATTTAGGATATCCTGCAATGCTTACAAACTTACCCGCAGGATTGCTAGGACTAGTGGTTGCTTCTTTAATTGCCGCTTTTATGAGCACTATTTCCACACATTTAAATTGGGGCGCATCATATATATCGTTAGATTTTTATAAACGTTTTGTAAAACCTGATGCCACCGAAAAGCAATTAGTAACGCTAGGAAGAGTTTCTACCGTTGTCTTAATGGCAGTTTCAGCATTATTGGCGCTGGTATTGAGCAGTGCTTTAGAAACATTCCAAATCTTACTTTCTATTGGTGCTGGAACAGGTTTGATTTTCATTTTACGTTGGTTCTGGTGGCGCATCAATGCATATAGTGAAATTACAGGAATGGTTGTTTCGTTTATCGTTGCATTGGTTTTTGAATTTGGAAATTTTGATCTTGAAGGTCACGAAAAACTAGTTTTAAATGTATTGATTACAACAGTGAGTTGGGTAACTGTAACTTTGCTTACCCGACCTACTGATTCTGAAAAATTAGCTTCATTCTATAATAAAGTGACACCTTACGGAAAAGGATGGGATAAGTTTAAACGTATTGCATCTAAAAAGAATCTTGTTTTAAAAAGCACACACGATGTTTTTACAATAGACCTTGCTTGCATGCTTTTGGGTATTGTTTTTGTCTATACATCGTTGTTTGCAACGGGCTATGTTATCTACGGAAATATGCTCGGTGCTTCAATTTTAATGATAATTGCAGCTATTTCAGGTTTCTTTGTTTTTAAGCTTTGGAAACGAAAATAACACATAAAAAAAACCGCTCCATTTCTGAAGCGGTTTTATACAATTAAATTTTAATTAATTGTTTATTGATTTCCTAAAATAATAGGCATTCCACTATCACCAGAACCAATTACGATAACTTTGCTATTATTAGATTCTGAAAGCTTTATTGTAGCTTGAATTCCTTTTTCCTGTAAAATCTTATCCGTTAACGAAGCACTTAAAATACTGTTTGCCGTCGCCTTACCTTCTGCCTCAATACGTTGACGCTCTTTTTCTTTTTGAGCTTTTTCCAAACGGAATTCATACTCTAAAGACTCTTGCTCTTGTCTCAATTTACGCTCAATTGCCACTTTAATGGTTTCCGGTAGCGAAATATCCCGTACTAAAATTCGGTTTACCTGAACAAATTGATTTTCAAGTAAATTTTTGGTTTCTTCAAGCATTTCACTTTGTATGGATTCTCGCTTACTAGCATATAACTGCTCTGGCGTATAACGACCTACTACCGCTCGAGTAGCAGAACGTACCGCCGGTTTTATCAATCGGGTAATATAATCCTCTCCCTTTTCTTGATGTAACTTCCCTAAGTTACTATCTTCTGGTTGAAACCATACAGAAGCTTCCAATCGAATATCCAAACCATTTGATGAAAGCACTTTCATTGATTCATCCAACGATTGTTGGCGTACTTCGTATATAAAAACGTCATTCCAAGGTGCTACAATATGAAATCCTTCGCTAAGTGCCGGTTCATCGGTTACAACTCCCCCGCCAAAGCGTTTATAAAGTACTCCAGCTTCCCCGGAAGATATGGTTACAGCAGATTTTGCTATAACAATGATGATGATGATAATACCAATTATTAACGGTATTCCTATTTTGGGTAATCTTTCCATTATATATTATGTTTTTTTGGTTTATATAAGTCCGTTGTATTTTCTAATAAACCACTCAGCACTAAGTGTTAAAACAATAAGCGCGAGCAGGTATTTCCAATCGATCAAAGGTACGGTTTTTAGTTCGCTTTTCTGAATGGATTGGTAAGAATCGTCAGCGATTAAAGCCGCTATCATACGCTCCATTTCTGAAGGAAAATAGGCTGTTCCGTTTGTTTTCTGTGCAACCCGTTTCAACTTAGAAACATCAGCATTCAAGAATTGCTGTTCCACATTAAAATCTAAGATGGTAAAGTTTCCACTGCGAGAAATTGATTCATCAGCAACTGAAACGGTATATTTGTATTCCCCGGCCGGTAAACTATTCAAATCTACTTCATAAAAATTATTCTTCAATAAAAGGGGAAAAACGGTTTGCTTTTCAGTTTCTGTATTTCGTACCGTAATATTCAATGCTGCACGAGAATCGAACACATAATTTTTATCAAAATATTGAGCTGAAACTTTTATCGGGTTGTTATTGTAGTAAAAAGTTTCATTATCTACTTCCAAACGGCTTCGGCGTTTATTGGAAGCTAAATATTGCACCATTTTTCCTATAAAACCATCAAACTCTTGAAAGTTTTCGGTCTGTAGATATGATTGAGCACGCCATTTCCAAAAACCCTCCCCATCCCAAATGGCATCGCGTTTTCCGTTCAGCTCCATAGTTGCCAGCATGGGTGTGCCTGTCTCAAAACTATTAATAGATTGGCCTAATAATATTTCGTGAGGAACCGTTACGCTTAAATCACCAAAGGTTGTCTTTAGTGGTGGGAATTCGTTAAAACCAATATCTTCTACCGCAAAAGTGCCATAGTTGTTATTTAACGCTGCAGAAACATCTTCGGTTTGTAAACTCGTTTCTTTTCTAAACTCTTGCTGAATTGAGTTTAAAAAGTTCCAATCGGTATTGGTACCGGTAATTGTTAGGGTATTTTTTTTAAGTTTTTTAATTTCTGAATAAACTTGTGTAAAACTACGATCGGGCTGAAAAAGTACGACTAACTGATAGTCATTTAATATCGAAACCGATTCCGAAGGTTTTTGTATGGTAAGTGTCCTTTGTTCATTAGCCGTAACCGATTTTTTCAATGCTCCCAAATCAGGATGGATGATATCGCTAACAACCAGAACATTGGTTGCTTGGTCAATTACTTCAACCGCAAACTGCTTGTTATTGTTTGTCTTGTTTTTTTCATCATCTAACGGTACAATTTGAGCGGTATATTTTTGCAATCCCACGCTCGATGCCGGAAGCGTAAAATTCAATGTTTTGCTATTTGTATCTTCTGAAAATGCTACAGTTTCCCTATAGACAGTTGTTCCGTTTTGAGATATTAAAAATTGTGAAGTAACTGAACCCGTCCCGTTATAAACCAAAATCACTTCCACCGGAAACTTATTTTTTAAAAAAGCATAACGGTTACTATTTAAACGTTCAATTTTAAGATCGGTGTATTTAGTGGAATCACCTAAAACTAAAGGATAAACATCGTTTTTGTAGGTAGCTGAAATGAATTCATAATCGCTTCCCAAGGTTTGGTTACCATCGGTCACCAGAATAGTGGGTGCAATTTCATTTTTAAATAGGTTATCGGTAGCTTCAAGGGCTTTTGAAAGGTTACTGTTTTTTTCTGAAAAAGAAAGAGAATCCAACTCCTCAAAATCACTTCCGAAGGAAAAGAAAGACAGGTCAAACTTCTCATTCAGTTCTTGATTGTTTTTTAAATTTTCAAGTAAAGCCGAAACATTGTCTGATTGCCTTAATTCCATAATGGAAGCTGAGTTATCTACTAAAACCGGTAACTTCGGTTTTTCAATAGAATACGTTTCACTTTTAAACTTTGGGTTGATTAACAACACCAAAAGTGAAAACAACGTGATAAAGCGTAATACTCCAAAGGTCCAACGTAATGATTTGGAATATTTATTTTTATAACCATACATGAACAACGCCAGCGCAAGGGAAATTACGCCGGCGATGATGATATATAGTATGGTTTCAGTCGTCAATTATTGGTTTTTAGAGGTTAGAGGTTAGAGGTTAGAGGTTAGAGGTTAGAGGTTAGAAAAAATAAAAATAGCTTCGCAGTCATCTCGACGTTAGGAGAGATCACATCCTGCTGTTTACTCATATGAAATCCCTCGTCGTTCCTCCTTCGGGATGACATCCTACATACAGGTTTCAGGTTTCAAAAAAAATAGATCACTGCCAACTGAATACTGCTTACTGAACACTGATTAAGTAAGCATACCACCGTCAACGTTCAATACTTGTCCAGTTATGTATCCAGAAAGGTCACTTGCTAAAAACACACAGGCATTGGCAATATCTTCTGGTGAACCGCCACGCTTTAACGGTATAGCGTCTCGCCAACCCTGCACAGTTTCTTCGTTTAACTTTCCTGTCATTTCGGTTTCAATAAAGCCTGGTGCAATGGCATTACAACGAATATCGCGAGATCCAAGCTCTAAGGCTACAGACTTTGTAAACCCTAAAATACCCGCTTTTGATGCAGCGTAGTTGGTTTGCCCCGCATTCCCCTTCACACCTACTACCGAGCTCATATTAATAATAGAACCTTTGCGTTGTTTCAACATAGCGCGTTGTACCGCTTTGGTCATGTTGAAAACAGATTTTAAGTTCACCTCGATTACTTTATCAAAATCTTCTTCTGAAATACGCATTAGAAGGTTGTCCTTTGTAATACCTGCGTTATTTATTAGTATATCAATACTACCAAATTCTTTTAACACTTCAGCCGCCAGTTCTTGTGACTCATCAAAATTGGCTGCGTTGCTTTGATACGCTTTCACTTTTACTCCTTCCTTGGAAAGATCGGAAGCAATGGCTTCGGCAGATTCTTTAGATGAATTATATGTAAATGCTACATTGGCACCGTGTTTTACAAAGGTTTCCACGATTCCTTTTCCTATTCCGCGGCTACCTCCTGTTATAATTGCTGTTTTCCCTTCTAATAATTTCATAGCTATTTGTTCTATTAATTTTGGTTGGTTCTCTTTTCAGAATAACGTAAGATACCAATTATCTTACATTAGATATCAAATATAAAAAAAGCCCTGCTAAAAAAACAGGACTTTAATATTTATATAGATAGTTGTTTACCCTAAAACTTCGGCAACTTTTTTACCAATTTCTGCAGGTGAATCTACTACGTGAATTCCACATTCACTTAAAATTTTCTTTTTAGCTTGAGCGGTGTCATCGCTTCCGCCCACAATGGCTCCAGCGTGTCCCATAGTACGGCCAGCAGGTGCTGTTTCACCAGCGATAAAACCAATAATTGGTTTTTTGCTTCCGCTTTCTTTGTACCATTTTGCAGCATCGGCTTCTAATTGTCCACCAATTTCTCCAATCATCACTACAGCTTCAGTTTCTTCATCATTAATCAACAACTCTACAGCTTCTTTTGTGGTAGTCCCGATAATTGGGTCACCACCAATACCAATTGCGGTTGTGATTCCTAATCCTTGTTTTACAACTTGATCAGCAGCTTCGTATGTTAATGTTCCAGATTTTGAGACCACTCCAATTTTCCCTTTTTTGAAAACAAATCCAGGCATAATACCTACTTTAGCTTCACCAGGTGTAATAACTCCAGGACAGTTAGGGCCTACCAAGCGACAGTCTCTATCTTTTATGTAATCGGCAACTTTAATCATGTCACCAACTGGAATTCCTTCAGTAATAGTAATAATTATTTTAATACCAGCGTTTGCGGCTTCCATAATAGCATCGGCAGCAAATGCGGGTGGCACAAAAATAATACTTACATCTGCTCCTGTATCTTTAACAGCATCTGCAACAGTATTGAAAACTGGCTTATCAAGGTGTTTTTGACCACCTTTACCTGGTGTTACACCACCAACTACATTAGTACCGTATTCAATCATTTGACCTGCGTGAAAAGTACCTTCACTTCCGGTGAAACCTTGTACGATGATTTTTGAATCTTTATTTACTAAAACGCTCATTCTCTTTCAGAATTTTTTATTGTTTTATAATGAAATGTATGTTGCTCTATTTTATATAGCTTAATAAAGCAATGCAAAGGTACTATTTTGAAATAGCTTTTAAAAGAATTTATACTTTAACCTTATGATATGATTTATCAGTATCATCATGATCGGTTACTGGCTGACTTATTTGGTGACCGCGGTATATTTTTTCGTCTTTCACTTCCCAAATAGCCATGAAATGAGCGATTCCTAATTCTTCATCTGGGTTTTCGATGGTTTTGATGTAATATTTATACCGAACAGTTACATACTTTTCATCTTCCAGTAAATGACTTACCTCTACCCTGAGGTCGTCAAAGGTTCGACGCATTTCAGCAAAATAGTCTACCAGATCTCCATGATTCATAATTGTTAAACCATTGGTACTATTCCATATAAGCTCTAGATCTGGATGAAAAAATTTTTCTAAAACCGAACTATCATTTAATACATCTGAAAGGTAGAATCCTCTCACTATTTCCTTTGCACTTTTACTCATTTTATTCTATCTAATTTATCGATTATATCAGGTATCAAGCGAATAGACGCTAATTCCTTATATTTTTTTCTGAATTCATCTGCTGGTGTTCCAAAATAGGATTTATGCCCAGGAAGCGATTTGCTCACACCACTTTGTGCCGAAATTACTGCTTTTTCGCCAATGGTTACACCACTTGTAATGCCAACTTGGCCCCAAATGGTCACAAAGTCTTCAATAAACACACAACCAGCAATACCTACTTGCGAGGCAATTAAACAACGACTGCCAATTACGGTATCGTGACCTACGTGAACTTGATTATCCAACTTTGTTCCTTCACCAATCATTGTAGATGCCGTTACTCCACTATCAATGGTACATTGTGCGCCTATATCGACATTATCTTTAATAACGACATTTCCACCGCTTAAGAGTTTGTCAAATTTTTCAGGGCGGTTTTTATAATAAAATGCATCGGCGCCTAAAACAGTGCCAGAATGAATGGTGACATTATTCCCAATTTTTGTGTTATCGTAAATGGATACATTTGGGTGAATAATACAATCATCACCTATTTCTACATTATTACCAATAAAAACATTGGGCTGAATAATGGTATGGTTTCCAATTGTTGCGGATTCTGCTATGACTGCTGAAGCTGCCACAAAAGGGTTAAAGTGTTTAATTAATTTGTTAAAGTCACGAAAAGGATCGTCACTTATTAATAACGCCTTTCCTGGAGGGCAATCCACTTCTTTATTGATTAAAACTATAGTAGCAAGGGATTGCAGTGCTTTATCGTAGTACTTGGGGTGGTCTACAAAAACAATATCACCGGGCTGTACTACGTGAATTTCATTCAGCCCCAATACCGGAAAAGCTGCATCGCCAACATAATCACAGTCAATAATACCTGCAATTGCTTTCAAGGTCTGGGGATTTGAAAATTTCATTTTTACGAATTTGAAACCAAATATAAAAAATCCCGTCACAATAGCATCATGACGGGATTTAAAATTTTAATAGTTAAGCAACTATTCTTTTATTCGTTCTTGGTATTGCCCCTTTTCTGTATCCACTCGTATTTTATCGCCTTCATTAATAAATAAAGGGACATTTACTTCAGCTCCGGTTTCAACGATTGCAGGCTTTGTTGCGTTTGTCGCAGTATTACCTTTTACTCCAGGTTCGGTTGAAGTCACCTCTAATGTAACGTGTGCGGGCATTTCTACAGAAAGCGGTGCATTATCTTCAGTATTTATTAAAACAGTTACTACTTCACCCTCTTTCATTAGTTCAGGTGTATCTAGAGCTTCTTTCAATAAACGTATTTGGGTATAATCTTCAGTATTCATAAAATGGTAAAACTCCCCTTCATTATATAAGAATTGAAATTTATGCGTTTCTACACGAACATCCTCAATTTTATGACCAGCAGAAAAAGTGTTGTCAATTACTTTTCCTGTCGTTACACTTTTTAGCTTTGTACGAACAAATGCTGGACCTTTACCCGGTTTCACGTGTAAAAATTCTATTATTTTGTAAATATCATGGTTATAATGAATACATAACCCTTTTCTAATATCTGAAGTTGTTGCCATATTGCATCCCGAAAAACGGGTATATTTTAATTAAACTTACTTTTATTTTTTTTTGTTTCAGAAATCTTAACTGTTGCTGAAATATCCTTTCATAATACCTCGCTTTGAGTTTTTAATAAACTGAAGAATCTCGTCCCTTTCTGGAGTCGCTTCCATCTCAGCTTCTATAATTTCTGAAGCTTGTGTGGTATTATAGTTGTTCTGATATAGTATTCTGTATATATTTTGAATCTCACGGATTTTTTCTGTGTCGTACCCTCTTCTTCGTAAACCTATGGAATTTATACCAACATAGGAAAGAGGTTCACGTGCTCCTTTTACGTACGGCGGTACATCCTTACGTACCAACGATCCTCCTGTAACAAAAGCGTGACTACCAATCATACAAAATTGATGTACGGCCGTCATACCTGCAAGTATTACATAGTCGCCTATAGTAATATGCCCAGCTAATGTGCTTGCGTTAGAGAAAATACAGTTGTTGCCCACAATACAATCGTGCGCTATATGGCAATAGGCCATAATTAAACAATTGTCACCAATTACTGTTTTGCCACGGTCTATTGTGCCACGGTTTACAGTCACATATTCCCTGATGGTGGTATTATCACCAATTTCGGCTGTGGTTTCTTCATCTTTAAATTTTAAGTCCTGTGGGACAGCAGAAATTACAGCTCCGGGAAAAATATTACAATTTTTTCCTATACGGGCTCCTTCCATTATCGTTACGTTGGATCCAATCCAAGTTCCTTCGCCAATTATTACATTGTTGTGAATAGTTGTAAAAGGTTCTATAACAACGTTTTTGGCGATTTTTGCGCCCGGATGGACATATGCTAACGGTTGATTCATTTAGTCATTTTTTGATTTTACTACCTGTGCCATTAATTCTGCCTCAGCACACAACTTACCATTTGCAAAAGCATAGCCTTGCATATGGCAGATTCCTCTACGTATGGGTGAAATTAAATCACACTTAAAAATTAATGTATCGCCCGGAACTACTTTTTGTTTAAACTTAACTTTATCTATTTTCATAAAGTAAGTAAGGTAGTTCTCAGGGTCAGGTACTGTACTTAAAATTAATATTCCGCCTGTTTGTGCCATAGCCTCTACAATAAGCACTCCTGGCATAACTGGGGCCCCTGGAAAATGTCCTTTAAAAAACTCTTCATTCATTGTCACGTTTTTAGTACCTAGCACATGACTGTCTGAAAGTTCGAATATTTTATCAATTAACAACATAGGTTGTCTATGAGGTAACATTTTCATGATTTGATTAATATCCATTAAAGGAGTACTATTCAAATCTACTTGAGGTACTTGGTTGCGCTTTTCAGCTTTAATTATTTTAGTCATTTTTTTAGCAAACTCCGTATTCACTTTATGACCAGGTTTGTTTGCTATAACCCTACCTCTAATTCGTGTTCCAATTAAGGCTAAATCCCCAACTACATCTAGTAGTTTGTGCCGAGCCGCTTCATTGGCATGGTGCAGTGTTAGATTATCTAAAATTCCATTTGGTTTTACTGAAATTTCATCCTTTCCGAAAGCACCACGAAGTTTTTCCATGGTTTCTGGAGACAATTCCTTATCCACATAAACTATTGCATTGTTTAAATCCCCACCTTTAATTAAGCCGTGATCTAACAAGGTTTCAATTTCATGAAGGAAACTAAAGGTACGGGCGTTTGATATTTCATCCTTAAAGTCTGAAATACGCTGTAATGAAGCATTTTGTGTGCCTAATACTTTAGTGCCAAAATCAACCATTGTTGTAATTTGGTATGAATCTGAAGGTATCACTGTAATTTCGCTGCCTGTTACTTCATCGGCAAAGGTTATTACTTCTTTTACAACATACTCTTCGCGTGGCGCTTCTTGTTTAACGATTCCTGCTTCTTCAATGGCTTCAACAAAAAACTTGGAAGAACCGTCCATAATAGGTGGCTCTGAAGCATTCAACTCAATAATACAGTTGTCAACTTCCATTCCAACCAAGGCGGCTAAAACGTGTTCAGAAGTCTGTATTTTTACTCCTTTTTTTTCAAGGTTGGTGCCTCGTTCTGTATTGGTAACGTAATTTGCATCTGCTTCTATAACAGGACTGCCCTCGAGATCGATACGAATAAATTTGTATCCGTAATCTTCAGGCGCAGGTTTAAAGGTAATGGTTACTTCTTTTCCAGTGTGCAATCCAACTCCTTTAAGAGAAGTTTCTTTGCCAATTGTTTGCTGATTTGTGGTGTTACACTCAATCATTGTCAATTTTTTTTTCAAAGGTATTAAATCGCTTGATTATTTCAGGTAGGTTTTTAAAATGAACATAGCTTTTATTAAAACCGCCATAACTTAATGCCGGTGAACCTTGTAATGCCTCGTTATCTTTTACGTTTCGTCCAATACCGCTTTGTGCTTGTATTCGCACATTATTGCCAATGGTAATATGGCCAACAATTCCTACTTGACCACCAATAACACAGTTTTTGCCGATTTTAGTAGATCCAGCCACTCCAGATTGAGCGGCAATTACGGTATTTTCTCCTATTTCTACATTATGGGCAATTTGTATCTGGTTGTCTAATTTTACGCCTTTTCTAATAATAGTAGCGCCTAAAGTAGCACGATCTATAGTTGTGCCCGCACCTAAATCTACATTATCTTCAATGATAACATTACCGGTTTGTGGCACTTTTGAATATTCTCCATTTTCATCTGGGGTAAAACCAAATCCATCCGCACCTACAATTACTCCACTATTAATAACACAGTTATTGCCAATTATTGTTTCAGAATAAATTTTAGCCCCTGCAAAGATGATTACATTATCTCCTATTTCAACATTATTTCCAATATATACATTAGGGTAAATGGTTGCGTTATCACCAATCGTAACGTTATCACCTAAATAAGAAAAAGCGCCTAAATAGAGGTTCTCTCCATACTTAGCACTTTCTGAAACAAACACAGGTTCTTCAATTCCTGTTTTGTTCATCTTTACCTGGTTATAGTATTCAAGTAACTTAGAAAAGGCTTTGTACGCATCGTCCACCCGAATTAACGTCGTATCAATTTTGTTTTCAGCAACAAAATCTTTGTTTACGATCGCTATGGTAGCCTGAGTTGAATATATATAAGAAGTGTATTTTGGATTGGCCAAAAAAGTAAGACTCCCTTCGGTTCCTTCTTCAATTTTAGCAAGTTTTGACACTTCTGCATCAGCATTTCCTTCTATTTCACCTTCTAAAAGTCCTGCTATTTGTGTTGCTGTAAATTTCATTTAGTAGCATTGTGGTTATAGATTATTGCTTAAAAAAACAGATAAACCTGTTTTAAAAATTTATATCGATTTGACAATAATCCCTGCAAAAATAGAAAAAAAGGTTTAGTTATTGCTTTTTGGATAGCATAGATAGTATTTAATTACTTTTTCTGAAAGTGCTTTTAAGTTTACTTGGTCGCTCGCTTTGGCTACATCTTTTATTTTTCCATTCTTGGTCAACAGGTTAATAGTGTCTTTGTCCATGCGGTATGCCTGATTTTGAATACTGCCTGTAAACACAAAATAATGAGCTTCTGCTTCTGTTAAATTGTGTTGTTGCATCACTTTTTTCAGTTTCTTTTTTTGTTTTTCTGAAGTTATAGGTTTCTTTTTCATTTTTATCTTCAGTAAATCTCTATCCAAAAGCATTTGTGCTAACGTTTTTAGGACAAAATCTTCTGAAGAAACCCAAGATTTCATAGCCGAAACAATATCATAATCGTCCAATTTTGAAAACGTATCCAAGACATCTTTTGTAAATGTTTCTTTCGTTATGGCATTATTCAGAAAAAAAGATAATGCCGCGCTTGCAGGAAGTTCAACTCCTTGGTCGGTTAGTTCTTTAGCCCGTTTTAATAAGCGAAGCAATAACTGCTCGGCTACAATACCAGTTTTGTGCAAATACACTTGCCAATACATTAATCGACGGGCGATAATAAATTTTTCTACCGAATAAATTCCCTTCTCCTCTACTACCAGTTTATCGTTATGCACATTCAACATGGTAATAAGCCGTTCGGAATTTACCGCACCTTCTGAAACCCCCGTATAAAAACTATCCCGCCTTAAATAATCCAACCGATCCATATCCAACTGACTTGAAATAAGTTGATGCAAGAATTTTCGGTCATATTCATCCTTGAAAATAGTGATGGCAAGCGTTAATCTGTTGTTAAAGTTTCGGTTCAATTCTTCCATAAACAACAGTGAAATCTGCTCATGATTCACACTTTCAACAATGCTATTTTCCATGGCATGAGAAAATGGACCGTGGCCAATATCGTGTAATAAAATCGCGATGTAAATAGCCTCTTCTTCTTCTTCCGATATTTCAATCCCCTTAAAACGAAGCACCTGCACCGCTTTTCGCATTAAAAACATAGCGCCCAATGCATGATGAAAACGGGTATGATGTGCGCCTGGATAAACGAGATATGACATCCCCATTTGCGAAATTCTGCGCAGCCGTTGAAAGTATTGATGCTCTATTAAATCGAAAATGACAGTATTGGGAATGGTAATAAAACCGTAGATGGGGTCGTTAACTATTTTGAGTTTGTTACGTGATTTCAAACTTTTAACTTTTAATTATACTGGCTTTTTTCGTTTTGAAAAATTTCAGGATTAGTTTTGTTTAACGAGTGAATTTTCAGAAAAACTGAACCATTCAACACAGAAAAAACAAATATACAATATGAGCGACATAAAAGTACTATGGGTAGATGATGAAATAGATTTGTTAAAACCGCACATCCTTTTCCTTGAGAAAAAAAACTATACGGTAACCACTGCACAAAGTGGAACCGAAGCCTTAGAAGAAATAACAAAAGAAAATTTCGATATTGTTTTTTTAGACGAAAACATGCCAGGCCTCACAGGATTGGAAACCTTAGCCGAAATAAAAGAACACCAAGCTTCACTGCCGGTAGTTATGATTACCAAAAGTGAAGAAGAATATATTATGGAAGAAGCAATCGGTTCAAAAATTGCCGATTACCTTATAAAACCCGTAAACCCAAACCAGATTTTACTTAGCTTGAAAAAGAATTTGGATCATTCGCGTTTGGTTTCAGAAAAAACTACTTCTAGTTATCAGCAGGAATTCCGGAAAATCGCGATGGATATGTCCATGATTAATTCGTGGGAAGGTTGGGTTGACTTGTACCAAAAATTAGTGTATTGGGAATTGGAACTTGAAGATATCGAGGATACTGGAATGTTTGAAATTTTGGAATCCCAAAAAACGGAAGCCAATACACAGTTTTGCAAATTCGTTGATAAAAATTACCCCGAATGGTTTAAAGACGAAGAAGAGGCGCCAGTTATGTCGCATACGTTGTTTAGAGATAAAGTTATGCCTGAACTAGAAGAAAAAAAACCAACACTTTTGGTCGTTGTTGATAACCTTCGGTATGATCAGTGGAAAGCTTTTGAGCCTTTTATTGCCAACAACTACAAGAAAAAAACTGAAGACATGTTTTGCAGCATTCTTCCTACAGCCACACAATATGCAAGAAATGCTATTTTTTCAGGCTTAATGCCAAGCGAGATGGAAAAACTGCACCCAGACCTTTGGTTGAACGATACCGATGAAGGTGGTAAAAACATGAACGAAGATAAATTTTTAGAAGCTCAATTAAAGCGATTTGGACTGAACTTAAATTGGAGCTATCATAAAATTTCAAGTTTAAAACAAGGAAAAAAACTTGCAGAAAACTTTAAAAGCCATAAAGATGAAGACCTAACCGTATTAGTTTATAACTTTGTGGACATTTTATCACATTCCAAAACAGAGATGGAAGTAATTAAAGAACTTGCTTCTACAGATAAATCGTACCGATCGCTAACGCAGAGTTGGTTTAAAAATTCACCCTTGATGGATATTATCCAACAAGCCTCTCAATTAGGATTTAAGTTGATTATTACAACCGATCACGGAACTATTAACGTAAAAAATCCTTCAAAGGTTATAGGTGACAAAAACACTAGTTTAAACTTACGTTATAAAACAGGGAAAAGCCTAACTTATGAGGATAAAGATGTTTTGGCGGCCACCAACCCTAAAACAATAAACCTCCCTACTATAAATATGAGCAGTTCATTTATTTTTGCGAAAGGGGATTTGTTTTTTGCTTATCCTAATAACTACAACCATTACGTGAGCTATTATCGAAATACCTATCAACATGGTGGTGTTTCGCTTGAAGAAATGGTTATTCCTTTTAGTGTTTTAGACCCCAGATAGGTTTTTTTGTAAGAAAAATCTTAAATAAATGTATTTTATCGAATAAATTAGTTATTTATCGGTTATGTATGTTATATTTGGTCGCAACCAAAAATTATGGAAATCACCTACACTTTAGATAACTTACAGCAAATAGCTGATAAGATACTAACAAATGCACAAAACAAGTACTTTTTGTTTTATGGTGATATGGGTGTAGGTAAAACAACCCTTATCAAAGCTTTAGCCAAACAATTAGGTGTCACTGATAACATCTCTAGTCCCACTTTTTCTTTAGTTAATGAGTACGAATCGACTGATGGTGTTATCTATCATTTTGATTTTTATAGAATAGAAGATGAAACGGAAGCTTTAGATATGGGGATTGAAGAGTATTTTTATTCAGATAACTGGGTGTTCATAGAATGGCCAGAAAAAATAAATAAGTTGCTCCCAGATGAGCATACTAGCATTACATTATCAAAAAACAAAAACGGAAGTAGAACCCTAAATATTTTGCCAGTGAAATAAATTGTAACTCACAACAAATACAGCTTATTAGTTTCATTTAAAAAATTGCCCCAAATCGCATTCTTTTTTGAACAGGATATTTATTTTCAAAAATAACCTATAAAGATACGAGGAACTTAATTGAAATACATGTTGAATTTTGTGATAGGTTTGTACTATTAACCTCACAAAAACAAACATTATGAAACTAACAAAGTACTATTTAATCGTTGCAATTTTCGGAGCTGGTCTATTTTTCTCATGTACTCCAGAAAGTATTGAAGATGGACAAACAGAACAACAAATTAAAAGAGAACGAATCCGCGCACCTCAAAACGGATAAAAAACCAAAAATATATGGAGGGGTCATTGTATTATTGATTGCGGTTAGTCCTTTTTTATTTTATTCCTATAAAAGTTTCCCAGAAAACTCTCAAGTCTGGGAAACTTATTTTTTTACTATCGAAACATCTTTTTACTCAATCTATGATTTCTTTTGGTTTATAGTAGGTAAAATCATTCCTCTTTATTTGCTTTTACTATGGTTTTTTACGTGTAAGCATTGGTGGCACTGGATACTTTTAATCCCCATTGCTATGTATGCCTTTCAATTATGGGGAATTGTAAATGAAAGTAAAGGTTTGGATGAGTTAGAAATTTATTATATCATCCCATTAATGATGGTATTGGTTCCTGCAGTTTATCTAATTAGAGCGAAACTCTTTAATAAAGTACGAGGTGATGATTTAAAAACTTTTGAAGAAGATTTGTTAACCAAAAAAAGCATCTGGCAACAAGTAAAAGACCTCTTTCGCTAATCATTATTTTCTTTTTTCAATACCAAATAAATATGTAACTTAGGGCTGCTAACCTTTTTTACCATGACAGAATCTAAGTCCCCTTTTACAAAAGCCCAATTAATACCTCAAGAAGAAACATTGGAGGTTACTAGGCAAAAAGGAGCTTTATTTATAGGCATTCCCAAAGAAACGTATTTTCAGGAAAAACGTATCTGTTTAACGCCCGATGCCGTTGCTGCAGTGGTTGCTAATGGCCATAAAGTATTAATTGAAAGTGGAGCGGGAAAAGAAGCAGGGTTTTCAGATAAGGATTATAGCGAAGCTGGCGCCCAACTTACCAAGGATACCAAAAAAGTATTTGGATGCCCTTTTATTTTAAAAGTCGAACCACCTACATTAGAGGAGTTAGAGCTCATCAACCCAAAAACGGTATTGATTTCTGCGCTACAACTTAAAACAAGACAGAAAAAATATTTCGACACCCTATCTAAGAAAAAAATTACAGCTTTAGCGTTTGAGTTTATCAAAGAACAAGATCATAGTTATCCTGCTGTAAAAGCTTTAAGTGAAATTGCTGGTACCGCTTCAGTATTAATTGCTTCAGAAATAATGGTAAATGCCAAAAAAGGGAATGGGTTACTTTTTGGCAACATTAGCGGTGTTCCACCTGTAGAAGTTGTTGTTATTGGTGCTGGCACCGTAGGTCACTTTGCCGTACGTTCCGCATTGGGATTAGGTGCTAACGTAAAAGTTTTTGACAGTTCCATCACTAAGTTACGAACGTTACAATCTGCCATTGGACAAACTTTCTACACATCGACCATACAACCTAAAAATTTACTGAAAGCTCTACGTCGTTGCGATGTTGCCATTGGGGCAGTTCGCGGAAAGAATAGATCGCCAATAATTGTCACCGAACCAATGGTCAAAAAAATGAAAAAAGGTGCTGTTATTATCGATGTAAGCATTGACATGGGAGGTTGCTTTGAGACCTCAGATATGACTACCCACGACTCCCCCACTATAATTAAACACAATGTGGTACACTATGGGGTGCCCAACATTCCTGCCCGATATCCAAAAACAGCCTCAATATCAATAAGTAACATTTTTACACCTTATTTATTGGAAATTGCTGAGTGTGGTGGCCTTGAACAAGCTATCCGTTTTGATGGTGGATTAAAAAATGGTTTGTACTTTTACCGCGGTATTTTAACCAATAAAGCTGTTGCCGATTGGTTTGATATGTCGTACAGCGATATCAATTTGCTGTATTTTTAAAAAGATACATTTTTTATGAAATTAATTCACAGAATTGCCTACTATTTAGGAGGTTTCGGTATTGGCCTAATTATCCTTTTCTTTTTTTTAAGTGGAAAAAAAACTTCTTGCGATTACAGCCCTAATGCCCGTACGTTAAAAGATATAAGAAATAAGGAGCGTGCTTTTTCTGAAGAAACAATTCAGTTTTTGAAACAAGAAAGATTAGACACTGCAGCTATTTCAAGAATGCTAATTGATGGTGACGTATTGTTTTCAGAAAGCAATACAGATTTGGATTCTTGCAAAATTTACAGAATTGAAGCCGATATTTTAGAAACAACCCTCAAGATGACCGTTGAAAATTGCAAAAATTTGGCAACTATTCAAAATATGAGCAGAGCTTCAGAATAATTAAAAAATCCCTCTGCGTTTCCGTTCATTTTTTAAAAGAGTTAATTCCCGGCTAGTTTGTCCAGCAACCGATGTGTTTTCTTCGGCACGACGGATTAAATAAGGCATAACATCTTTTACGGGGCCAAAAGGCATATATTTTGAAACATTAAAACCTTCGCTAGCTAAGTTATAACTTATATTATCACTCATACCGTATAATTGCCCAAACCAAACGCGGTCATCATTTTTATCAAGGCCTTTTGCTTTCATAATTTCCATCGCTAAATAACAGCTCACTTCATTGTGCGTGCCAATGTAGAGAGTAATATCATCTAGGTTGTCTAAAATATATCGGGTTACTTCATTAAAGTTATCATCAGTAGCTTGCTTGCTTTCACAAATTGGTGTTGGATACCCATTTTCTTCTGCTCGCTCGTGCTCTTTTTCCATATAAGCGCCACGAACTACTTTGAATCCCAACCTAAAATTTTTCTCTTTGGCTTTTTTGTGTAATTTAAGTAGATACTCTTCCCTGTCCCAACGATAACATTGCAAGGTGTTAAAAATAACCACGCGTGTTTTATTATATTTTTCCATCATTTGCTCGCAAAGTTTATCAGCGGCATCTTGCATCCACGATTCCTCTGCATCTACCAATAATGAAACGCCACAATCATCAGCAGCTTTGCAAACTGTTCCGTAACGTTCTACAATTCGGCTCCATTCCGCTTCTTCTTCCTTAGTGAGCTCTTCATTTTCTGTTTTTTTACGCCACAATTCAAAACGTCCCAATCCTGTGGGTTTAAACACTGCAAAGGGCATGGCATCTTTATTCTGGGCAAAACTGGTGAGTTCCACTATTTTATCCATGGTTTTATCAAACTGCGCTTCTTCTTCTTTCCCTTCTACCGAATAATCCAATACCGAATGGACATTTGCTTTATATAGTGCATCTACTGTATTCATGCAATCTTTTTCGTTCACCCCTCCACAAAAATGGTCAAATACCGTAGAGCGGATAAGCCCCTCTACAGGGAGATTGATATTTAATGCAAACTTTGTCACGGCAGTACCGATACGCACCAAAGGTTCGTTTGCAATCATTTTAAATAAAAAATACGCACGTTCAATCTCGGCATCAGATTTAAGTTTGAATGCTATTTCGGTATTATTAAACAGTAAATTCGTTTCCATATAAAATAAATCTGCGCAAATATACTTAGATTTGACGATGAATAAACAACAGAAATCAGTTTTTGATAGATGAAGCAACTCAATAAAAATCAAGGTTCAATTCATGGCGATAACAATGCATGGGAGTTTTTTGAAAATCAAGTATCTAGCCTAAATCCAACTAAAATTTTCATTATAACCGACGAAAACACCAAAGAGTGTTGTCTTTCGTATTTATTAAAAAAAACCAGTTTTAAACAAGATTTTGAAGTTCTTACTATCCCTCCAGGGGAAAAAAACAAGACTGTTTCAACGTGTGTTGAGCTATGGAATGAACTATCCGACAAAAGAGCAGACCGAAATAGCCTAATTATAAATTTAGGTGGTGGTGTTGTTACCGATCTTGGTGGCTTCGTTGCCTGTACTTTTAAACGTGGCATCCCTTTTATAAATATACCAACCTCCTTATTGGCTATGGTCGACGCTTCAGTTGGAGGAAAAAACGGAGTGGATCTTGGTTCCTTAAAAAACCAAGTAGGCGTTATTAAAAACCCGCTACAGGTTTTAATTGATACTTCTTTTTTAGATACTCTTCCGAACGCCCATATAACATCCGGTTTAGCAGAAATGCTAAAACATGGTTTAATTCATTCTGAAGAATATTGGAAAAAAGTACAAAATTTTGATGCTACTAATAAACTTGGGGTAAGCGATTTAATTTGGGAATCTATTTTAATTAAAAACGAAGTTGTTACCGAAGACCCTTTAGAAAAAGGGCGTCGGAAAACACTAAATTACGGTCATACCCTTGGTCACGCTATTGAATCGTACTTCATGGAAAGCTCAAAAAAAGAATTGTTACACGGTGAAGCTGTCGCCATTGGTATGATCCTGGCTACGTATATTTCATCACGGCTTTGTTCCTTTCCCAAGAAAAAACTAGATGAAATTACAGCTGTAATCTTGAGTAGGTTTAAAAAAGTCTCTTTCAGCAAGGAAAATATTGAGGAAATAATTAAATTATTGGTTTTTGATAAAAAAAACAGCGGTGGTATGGTATATTTTGTACTACTTCGTGATATAGGCAATTATAAAGTAAATTGTACCGTTGAAAATGAACTTATTTATGAAGCGTTCAATTATTATGAAAAATTTTGAAAATATATTTTGAAATACCATTATCTCTTATATTTTTGAAGTTATAAATAGACAAACCAACAACAGCAAACATAGATGAAACGAGTTATTGTAGATTTTAAAAAACTTACCCCAGAAATACTATCATTATTGGTTGATAAGTATCCTGACGGGTACGACGACGACCATGTGATACGTTTTAAAAACGCAAAAAATGAAACGGTAGATGCTGTTGAAGTGCGCACGGAAGACTCTATCTATTTGGTTAAAGTAAGTTCACGACTTGAAGACACCATGGCAAAGTTTGAAGAAGATGATTACGACATTGAGGACTACTCAGAGCCTATAAGCGAAATCCCTGAAAAGCCTTTACCTGGTGATGAAGAGGAGTAAAAAATAAAAAAAGAGGCGGATTTTCCGCCTCTTTTCGGTTTCTATTTTAAATGAAATATTAAGCGTGTTGTAATTCGTGCTTACCTTCTTTAATTTCTTCAATCAATTTTGAATTGAATGCTGGTAAATCGTTTGGATTTCTACTAGTTACAAATCCTTCGTCAACAACTACTTCTTCATCCACCCAGTTAGCTCCTGCATTTACTAAATCATCTTTAATTGAATTAAAAGAAGTCAATTTTCTTCCTTTAACCACATCTGCAGATATTAATATTTGAGGTCCGTGGCAAATAGCAGCTACTGGTTTCTTTTGCTTGAAGAAGTCCCGTACTAAAACCAGGGCGTTTTCATTTCTACGTAGTTTGTCGGGATTGATTACTCCTCCTGGTAACACCAAGGCGTTATATTGATTTGCGTTAATTTCATCAATAGTTTTATCTACTGTATACTCATTGCTCCAATTTCCATCTGCCCAAGCTTTAATGGTTCCAGTTTTTTCGCTGACGATGTCAACTGTAAAACCTTCTTTTTCCATCGCTTCTTTAGGTGATTTTAATTCAGATTCTTCAAATCCGTCTGTGGCTATAATAGCTATTCTCTTATCCATAATCTTTTTTTGTTTTAATTAATTTTTCTTTTACTCTAAAATACAAGTAAGGACAAGGGTTAACAAATGTTTGGTATTAATGTTCTATTAAAGCATCGTTAAAGTTCGTTAGAGCGATCTGGATTATCTTTTAGAGATTTTGCTTTGTCGTGATCTTCTTCAAGTTTGTTTTTATACTTTCTAAGTTCGGCAAGTTCTTTTTCATAAGAAAGTGTAGCGTGCTTGGTGGGCGTTATTTTAATATTTCGGTATAATGCCCAGTTAACGGTAAGTTCGGCTCCAAAAAACATTATTAGACAAGTATAGTACACCCAAAGTAGGATAAGCACCACACTCCCGGCAGCACCATAGACCGAAGCAGGGTTTGATTGTGAAAAATAAAAACCGATGATGTATTTCCCCGCTAAGAATAATAAGGAAGTGAAAAATGCACCCACCAATGTGGTTTTCCATTTTATCTTCACATCTGGCAAAATGGTAAAAATTGAAGCAAACAAAGCTGTTATGAATATTTCTGAAATAAGAAAGTTAAGAACACTTACAATAGTTGAGGAGGCTTCGGAATAATAATTACTTAGAAGGTTGCTCACGGCAGAAATTGCTGCTGAGATAAACAAAGAAATTAAAAGCAACAATCCTATCGCCAAAACCAAACCAAAGGATGTTGCTCTTCTTTTTAAAATATTCACAAACCCTTCTTCCTTAGCCCGTACACTCCAAATATTGTTCAACGCTTTTTGGAGCTGAAAAAAAACGCCCGTAGCTGCAAAAACAAGCATGCCAACACCTAGTACAATTGTTATTACAGAACTATCTTCCAAAGCAGCGTTGGCTATCATGGTCTCAATAGCTTGGGCACTTCCCTGCCCTATTAAACCGCCAATTTCTTCTGTTATCCTTCCTTGTACGGCTTCGCGACCGTAAAACAATCCAGCCATATGCACGGTTATCATTAACAATGATGGCAATGAAAACAGCGCGTAGTATGCAATTATTGCACTTTTTGCCCAAGGATCGTTTTTATCCCAACTTAAATATGTTTTCTTTAAAAATGAGAACACATTCATTACAGGTAGCGCTCTTTGATAATGTTTATATGATGTTGCTCATGGCCACAAATAATATATCCTGCGGCCTGAACCGAAAGTGGTTTTTCATTAGCTATGCCCGTATTGTCCAGTATTTTTTCTGAAAAACTTTTAAAGAGAGAAACGGTAGCCGTTCTAACACTTATGTATTCATTAATTAGATCTTCTGGTGAACGTTCATTGGCAAAAGAGTTATCTGCAAATAAATTTTCATCAAATCCAGAAAGTATAGAATTTTCAGAACGCGCTATTTGCAAGGCACGAGAGCAAAAAATACGCTCCGTATCAATGGTATGAAGTAAAATTTCTTTTGGAGTCCATTTCCCATCGGCATATCGATGAGACCAATTTTCTTCAGAAAGAGATTCATAAAAACCGGCTACTTTAAACATTCCAGACATTAATGCCTTATTAAGCGGGATATCTTCAACTAATTTTATATACGTTTTAAAATATGCATGATATTGTGATTCTGGAACTTGATTAGCCATTTTAAAATTATTTTATATAAATATTAAAGATAAAAAACCCTTTACTAAAAAAAGCAAAGGGCTGTAGTTTTTTCCGTTCTTCAGTTTTACTTAATATCCATAAAGATAGAATGCATCAACCTTTTTTTGTCGTTAATACTTTCTTCCAGCGATATCATAGTTTCCGTTCGTGTAACGCCTTCAATATCGTCAATTAAATAAATTATGTCTTTGGCATGACTTGTGTCTTTTGCCCTTATTTTACAAAAAATATTGAATTTTCCAGTTGTGACGTGGGCAACGGTTACAAAAGGGATTTCGTTAATGCGCTCCAATACAAATTGGGTTTGCGAAGTTTTTTGAAGAAATACCCCAACATACGCTATAAATGAATAACCTAATTTTTTATAATCCAATTTTAGTGAAGATCCTGTAATAAAACCGGCATCTTCCATTTTTTTAACGCGTACATGCACAGTTCCGGCTGATATGCCTAGTTTTTTTGCTATATCGGTAAATGCTGTTCGCGTATTTTCGATAAGCATATCAAGGATTTTGTGATCTGTTTCGTCTAATTTAAATTTTGCCATAGCTCTTTATTTTTACGAGTGCAAAAATACTAAGTTTTTGATAAAAAAAGAATAGATTTATTGAAAATTTATTTCATTACCAGTATTTTTATAATGAATTGTTAAAACTTTTTCGTCTATAGCAGCTTTTTGTTGAGAATTTATTAAAATTTCCTCATTTTGAAAATCGATTTCTTTGTGTCCTATGTAATTGATTGAGGCACCAACTTCTTTTATAACAGGAATCAACTCAACTTTTTCCTCAACAAGCTCTTCTTCATATTGAATAGCAATCGATACAGGGCCTTTACTGTTTTTTAGAAGTACATTGCGCAAAATAATATCCCGAAAATTCTTTTTATTCTCTGGAATCGTAAAATACGGTTTATAGCTGTTGTTTTCTTCCTTTGATGCCGTAATACCAAACAACTCCAACAAGGCGTAAAAAATAAACTCGCGGGTTTTATCACGTTGGTAATCGTTTTGGTAATGCCCCGCTTCAAACAATATAGTTGGCACCCTAGCTGCAGTAAAGCTATCCCCTACACAATTATCATTAAAAGTGTCATCATAACGCCCTACTTGATTGGGGATAAAGCGCTGTAAAGCATGGGTCATCTTCACAATGTGCTGCATGGCAATTTTACGCGCATCGGTAACCGTCCGATCGATATTGGCAGATGGCGACAAAAATGAAACAGTAGCGGGATTGCCTGTTTCTAAGCCGTAAATGGTACGCTGGTCGTGCAGGTTGAGACATAAATCGGGTTTTATCTCAGTGAAAAGTTCACGTAACAACTTACTCTCTTTTTGGGTAAGTGCTTTTGCATCCCGGTTAAGGTCTACACCATTAGCATTTTCACGGGTATAGGCTTCTGCACCGTCTGGATTTAAAATAGGGATTAAATACACAGAATAGCTTTCTATAAAAGTGTTTATCTCTTTCTGAAAAACTTCTTTCTGGTCAATACAACTTAAAAAGTCAAAAACTGCTTTGGTGGTTGTCGATTCATTTCCATGCATTTGTGACCATGCCAAAACTTTCTTTGAACCTTTTCCGATTTTTAAAACTGGGATTTCCTTTCCTTTTTCTGAAACACCTGTTTTAAATAATTCAATTTTAGAATTATTTTTTAAAAGGGGCATTATGTGTTTTAAGGCAATGTAACGCCCCTGAATAGGAGCCAAAAAAAAAGACTTATAAGCTTCTGTTATTTCCATGAATTAAATCTTGTTGACAAAGTTAAACAATGCTTTGTTTACAAATGTAACCAGTAAATTATATTTGTTTTGCATACAGCTGTAAACAATTATGTGTGGTTTTTACTAACGAGATGGCTTAATTTACTTAAAATTTTATAATTAGTAGTTAGATTGTTGTTTTCTATTAAGTTAATATATATTATATAAAGTTAAAGTTTAATTAAAAAGCGATTTTAGTAAGCTTTATTTTATATTATCAGTACAATACTTTACATTTGTAAACGTTATTGTTTTATATATTTGGTTACAATGGTAAACAGCGAAGATTTCACTAAAAGACTTGAAAAAATCATGGAATTCTATGGTCTTTCGGCCACTGCTTTTTCCGAAGCAATCGACTTTAACCGCTCCACTATTTCACACTTACTTTCGGGTAGAAATAAACCAAGTTTGGAATTTGTTATGAAAGTGGTACAGAAATATCCAGAAGTAGAATTGTATTGGTTGTTGAATGGAAAAGGCACTTTCCCTGCCGAAAAAGAAAAAAACGAACAAACTGGTCGTTTCAATAAAGAATTAGTAAATAAGAGCACACAAAATCAAACCGAACATCATAAGGACATTTCAAAAAAAGATGATAGCATAGACAAAATCGTGATCTTTTATAAAGATGGAAGTTTTAAAGCTTATAAAAATTAACAGCTATGTGGAAAAAATCTATTTAATAATTCTTTGTAAAGCATTCTAAAATTGCTTTAAATTATTGAAATTTGCATAGAAATTAATTTTATGCGTTTACTTACTTCAATCCTACTGTTATTCACCCTAATTAGTTGTTACCAGCCTGAAAGAGACTGTAAAAAATTTAAAACTGGAACTTTTGAGTTTAAAGCTTTGGTTGGCACTCAACTGGAAACAACTACTTTTAAACGCAACGATTCCATAGAAATAGATTATTATCAAGGAAAAGCCGATACATCAAGTATACGGTGGATTAATGATTGTGAATATATTGTGCAAAAAATTAACCCAAAAAACCGTGCAGAGGAAAAAGCCATACACATGAAGATTCTAACCACCGATAATAACGAATACACTTTTGAATACAACATTGTAGGCCAGACAAATAAACAAAAAGGAACTGCGGTTAAGGTGAAGTAAAACTCAATTTTACTATTAACCTTCTTGCTATTTTTTAAAGTATTTTGCCAATAAGTAAAACAGTCTTTTTTGGTCAATTGGCTTTATTAGGTATTCATTCATACCTACCTTTTTACCTTTACTAATCGCTTCCCTGGTAACATCTGCTGAAAAGCCAAAGATTATAGTGTCTTTATTATGAACTCTAATTTGCTCTACAATTTCAAAACCGTCAATATTAGGCATATGGACGTCCATAAAAATAAGATCATACTTAGTTTGATCAACTTTTAAGAGACATTCCTTCCCGCTTAAGGCAATATCAGCTTCCAAGTTTGATTGGCTCAGCATCTTCTTTAAAACGATGGTATTGATCTTGTTGTCATCAACAATCAAGGTTTTGATTCCTGTTAATTTTAAATAACCTATTTCTTCTTCAGAAAAGCTATCTGCTATAGGAAAAGAAAGTTTTACGTCAAATTTTGTCCCTTTATTTATTTCACTTTTAACAAGGATAGAACCTTTTAAAAAATCTACCAACCCCTTGGTGATGGCCAAGCCCAGACCGCTTCCGCCACGTTTTTTTCTGGTACCGACATCAATTTGAACAAATCTGTCAAAAACTAAGGGAAGTTTGTCTTTTGAAATACCTATACCAGTATCTTTTATTGTAAATTGAAAATAAAGCGCATCATCAATAACTTCTTCATAATAATCAACCTGAATACTACCCGAATTTGTGAATTTTATAGCGTTGTTTAAGAGGTTTGTAAATATTTGAATGGTTTTGGAATGATGACCAACTACCATTGGAGAAGGCTCATCAGGGAAATTCACGATAAACTTCAAGTCTTTGTTGAGTATTTCGTGTTCATAGGTTTTTACAATTTTCTGAAGCGTGTTTTTAGGCTGAAAATATGACTCGATCAGCTCGGTTTTTCCCATTTCAATTTTATCAATGTCCAAGATGTCGTTTACCAAGGCTAAAAGTGATTTTGAAGAATTTCTCAAAAGTGTGACGTAGTTTTTGTTTTCTTCACTCATATCATTGATGTGAATAACATCTGCTATCCCTAAAATAGCGTTGAGCGGGGTTCGTATTTCGTGGCTCATATTTGATAAAAACTGCGTTTTGGCGTTTGATGCTTTTGTAGCTCTTTCCCGTTCTTTCCTTATTTTGGCATTTAATTGTTTTAAATTATCGTTCGCAATTGTAAGTTCTTTGGCCTTTTCATCCACTTTTAAGAAAAAGAGGACTAATAATCCTATAAAAAATGAAAGGATTAATCCAAAAATAAAACCTGTTCTTTGAACAAATTGGCGGTCTTTAAAGCCTTGATTTTGATTGTAAAGAAAGTTAAAGTTCCATTTGTTTTTATCTAATCTATCAATCGTAACAACAGAATTGTAGGCCGTTGCGTTTTCGTGATTTTTTGGCTGTATGTTAGTGTAGCTATAAAAAACTGTTCCCTGATCGTCTTTTATGGTTACTGAATGTTCATCTAGGCTTGAACTTATTGAGTTAAAAGGGTCCTTAAAGTCCATTCCGGCCGTTATTGTTCCTTGAAACTCTTCATCATAATAAATTGGGACATCAACTAAAAAAACGTAACCCCCTTGGGTTAATTTAATCCAATTGGTAATGTTTGTAGTTTTGGTTTTACTGTGCTTTTTCCATTCAGGATAACGGTAGGAAAGTTTTTTTATATCAATATTAAGCGCTTCTTTATTGGGTTCTAGAGGCACTATCTCTTTAATTATACCATTACTGTCTATATATTCTATAAATTTTAGTGCAGGATTTTGATCTATAATACGATTGGCATCGTTTTTCCAATATTTAAAATAATCTCCATCACTTTCAACAATTCTTTCTTTTAAGTTTTCTAAATAGGTTATATTATTAAAAACAGACTCTTTAAAATTTTTGACGGTAAGTTCGCCCATTATTTCAACCTGATCATTGTATTCTTTTTCTAATTCAGATTTAGCACTTAAAAAGATTATAAGAGTGAAAATGCTCAACATCAAAAAAATAGATATTGAAACATAGAAAAATTTTTTCGGTGTTTTTTCACTCATTATAAGGCAAAAAGGGGCTAGGTTATTTAAATTTACAGATATAATCTATTAAAACATAAGGTTATAGAAAAATAAAATTTATTTTTTTTGTTTTAAATAATCATTCTGCTCTTGTATTAGCTTCTCAATATTGGAAAGTAATTCAATGTTTTTAGGGGTTTCTACCTCTTTATTTTTGGGGTCTTCCGATTTTTTCTTAAACCGGTTGATAAATTTTATTACCACAAATATGGTAAAGGCAATAATAATAAAATCGATTACCACTTCCATAAGTTCGCCATAGCCAATGGCGAGTTCGTCAACACCTTCAGCAGCTTGACGAAGGATGTACTTTCTATCACTTAACCTTACGTCATCGGTCATTAGTGAAAGTGGCGGCATAACTACCTTTTTCACTAATGTACTCACAACATTGTTAAAGGCGGTCCCGATTATAATCCCGACCGCCATATCTATCATGTTGCCTTTTATAGCAAAGTTTTTAAACTCTTGAAATAAACCAGCCATTCTCTTTTAAATTATGATTAAAATAATTTGGTTTGTCCTTCCCCACCGTTTTCTTCATTATCCTTTTCTTCTGAAGAAGATTTTATATCATTATTACTTTGTGAATCGTTTGTTTCATTCGAAATAGCTTCTTCATCCACTACATCCATATCTTCTGCAGAAACTTCTTTTGGAGCCTCGTAGGGCAAGGAATCTAATGTATTAATTTCAAGTACTTTTTCCTTGGTTAGTTGATTTCCTAAAGCGGTTATTCCTTTAACTGCAATAAACTCTTCTAGGTTTATTTCCAAATTATCTTCCCGCTCTTTACCCCGTTGTTTTACAAAAACTACCTCGGCCATGGGGCGATAGTCGGTAAATATTTTTTCGAGATATGATTTTGGGTGATCTGAAATAATCACTTCTTCCTTATCTGGGTTTTCTACCAAAAAGCGTTTCACGTAAAAGAGTTCTTTTTCTCCGTCCCAATAAATAGCTGAGAGTGGTTTTTTAGGATCCCATTTTTCAAGGACGATCATATCGTCATCAAATCGCAAGGTTAATTCGGGAACTGCGGTTTTTACTGTTCCGTCTTGATTTACAATTAGCAGGCGGTCTTCACTTTTAAATTGCCCAAGCAACTCGCCCCTGTCATCCATATTAAGGCGTTTTACTGTTTCGTCAAACCAGATTTTACGTGGCTTTAAGGTTGACAGTCCTTTTTCTTTTAATTCAACACGTTTTACGGGGTATTTAGTAACAATATTCCCTTTAGAGTTTCGCCCTTTTACTTTTTGATCGGCAAAATCAAGGTCAAATTTCAGTTTTTTAATGTTCCCTTTTTGACGTAATAAAATCGTTACCACTTCGGCTTCACCATTTGGATTTGCAGTAAAGTATAAAACCTTGCTACCCTTTTTGCCTTGAGTTAAATCGTATTCGCGATCACGTGTCATAGAAGTGACAGAAAAACGTTTTACGTAAGTGGTCCCATTTTTTCCGTCTCGATAGATCATATTGTAAATGCGGCGTTTGTCTTTCTTTTTAAAGACCGCCACATGGATAATATTTTTACCGATAAAGGTTTTGGAGTCAACCTTTGTGACCATCATCTTTCCTTCTTCAGTAAAGCAGATAATATCATCAATATCGCTACAATCTGTAACGTATTCATCCCTTCGAAGGCTGGTGCCAATAAAGCCTTCTTCTCTGTTTACGTATAATTTCGTATTTCTAATTACAACTTTAGTTGCTTCAATATCTTCAAAAACGCGAATTTCAGTTTTACGTTCTTTCCCTTCTCCATAATCCTTTTTGAGACGCTTAAAATAATCTATTGCGTATTCAATTAGGTTTTTTAAGTGGTGCTTTATTTCAGCAATGCTATCTTCCAGCGCTTCAATTTTTTGCTGTGCTTTATCAATATCGAATTTAGAAATACGTTTAATTCTAATTTCGGTCAACCGAACGATATCTTCTTCGGTTACGTCACGTTTTAAATGCTTAATGTGTGGCTTAAGTCCTTTATCTATGGCTTTAATTACACCCTCCCAAGTTTCTTCTTCTTCAATATCACGATAGATTCTGTTTTCAATAAAAATTCGCTCTAATGAAGCAAAGTGCCATTGTTCTTCATATTCATCGAGTTTTATTTCCAGCTCACTTTTAAGCAACTCTACGGTTCTATCGGTAGAGCGGCGGAGCATTTCTGAAACTCCTACAAACAATGGTTTGTTATCTTCAATAACACATCCTAAAGGCGAAACTGAGTTTTCACAGCTTGTGAAGGCATACAGCGCATCGATTGTTTTGTCTGGCGAAATACCACTTGGAATATGCACCAAAATCTCCACTTCGGCAGCTGTATTATCTTCAATTTTTTTGACTTTTATTTTGCCCTTTTCATTGGCTTTTAAAATAGATTCAATTAAAGATGTTGTTGTAGTTGCATAGGGTATCTCGGTTATAACCAGGATGTTTTTATCATACTGACTAATTTTCGCACGGCTTCGAATTTTACCGCCACGAACTCCGTCTTTATAGTCGGTTGCATCCATAATTCCGCCAGTTGGAAAATCGGGAACTAACTGAAAACGTTTTCCTTGCAGGTGTTTAATTGAAGCATCTATTAATTCAATAAAATTATGTGGTAATACCTTTGTAGAAAGCCCTACTGCAATCCCTTCTGCTCCTTGTGCGAGCAATAACGGAAACATGACCGGTAAATTTATTGGCTCTTTTTTACGACCGTCATACGACGCTTGCCACCCGGTAATTTTTGGATTATAGACAACATCGAGTGCAAACTTTGACAACCTTGCTTCAATATATCGTGAAGCTGCTGCCCGGTCACCTGTTAAAATATTTCCCCAGTTACCTTGGGTATCAATCAACAGGTCTTTTTGACCAATTTGCACCATCGCATCGGCAATACTGGCATCACCGTGTGGGTGATACTGCATGGTGTGCCCTACAATATTCGCAACTTTATTATAACGCCCATCATCTAAATCTTTCATAGAATGCATGATACGGCGCTGCACGGGCTTAAAACCATCTTCTATTGCCGGAACGGCACGTTCTAAAATTACATAACTGGCATAGTCTAAAAACCAGTCACGGTACATACCGGTAACTTTAGTGATTGTTTCACTGTTTTCAGTGGATTCTTCCTGTGGGTTTAATTCTTCTTCGTTTGGGGTATTTTCTTCCGCCATGTATTAGTATTGATCTACTTTCGCAGTATTATTTTTTAATTTTATTTCTGAATGATATAGGCTCCGTTTTCAGGTTGTGTTTCCGCTCCATTTAACCTGAATGTTTCAGTTTCGGAAACATCGAAACATTCTCCTCTATTAATTTTTAAAGTTAAGTTTAGTATTTCAGTTTCTTCAGCATTTAAATTTAACGAATAGTTTTTTTCAGATTCTAATTGCTCAAAAAAAAGAACAATAGCAATTTTATCATTACCTTCAGAAAAGTCTAAAAGAAGTGTATCCGTACCTCTTGTCAACGTTATTTTGGAAGGTTTATATTCATTATTCTCCCCTAAAAGGGAGTTTCCTTCACTATCCTCAATAGAAATATATGTTATTGAAGGTGATGGTGATAAATATGAACCACAATCATCATTGCTATCACAAGAAACAAATTGCAATATAAAAAAACAGACTATTATTTTTAATAAGATGTTTTTCTTCATGTTACATGTATCAAGGTGCTGGTTCAATTTCATCCAGTTCAACCTTTAGATTTTCAATAATGAATTCCTGTCGGTCTGGGGTGTTTTTACCCATGTAAAACTTCAGCAATTCGTCAATGCTCATCGCTTTGTCCAACATAACAGGGTCCAGCCGAATATTGTCACCAATAAAATGCTGAAACTCGTCCGGCGAAATTTCACCCAGTCCCTTAAAACGGGTGATTTCAGGTTTTGGCTTTAGTTTTTCCATGGCATTTCTCCGTTCTTCTTCTGAATAACAATAAATGGTCTCTTTTTTATTCCGAACCCTAAACAATGGAGTTTGCAGAATGTACAAATGCCCGTTTTTAATCAATTCAGGGAAAAACTGAAGGAAAAATGTAATTAACAATAATCGAATGTGCATTCCATCGACATCGGCATCCGTCGCAATTACAATGTTGTTATATCGAAGATCTTCCATGGAATCCTCAATATTCAGTGCGGCTTGCAAGAGGTTAAATTCTTCGTTTTCATAAACGATTTTCTTGCTCATATTATAACTATTAAGCGGTTTTCCTCTCAATGAGAAAACTGCCTGTGTGTTTACATCACGGCTTTTGGTAATGCTTCCACTCGCTGAGTCTCCCTCGGTTATAAACAAGGTAGTTTCTAGGCGACGTTCTTTTTTCATATCGCCCAAATGTACTCGGCAATCCCGCAATTTTTTATTGTGTAAGCTCGCTTTTTTAGCACGGTCACGTGCTAATTTTCGAATTCCTTTTAAATCTTTACGCTCCCGCTCCGCCTGAATAATTTTTCGCTGAATCGCCTCGGCAACTTCAGGATTTTTATGCAGGTAATTGTCCAGATATGTTTTTACAAAATCGTTTATGTAGGTTCGCACTGTCGGTAATTTGCCTCCCATATCGGTTGAGCCTAGTTTTGTTTTTGTCTGGCTCTCAAAAACAGGTTCCATTACTTTGATGCTGATAGCCGAAACTATCGATTTACGCACATCACTAGATTCGTAATTTTTACCATAAAAATCACGTATGGTCTTTACAACAGCTTCCCTAAAAGCAGATTGGTGTGTACCTCCTTGCGTAGTATTCTGTCCGTTAACAAAACTGTGGTATTCTTCACTATATTGGGTTTTGCTATGCGTTAAAGCAACTTCAATATCTTCCCCTTTTAGATGAATGATGGGATACAGCATATCCTCTTTAGACATTTTGTCCTCAAGAAGATCTTTTAATCCGTTTTCAGATTTGAATTTCTCACCGTTAAAGTCTATTGTAAGCCCTGGATTGAGATATACGTAGTTTTTCAGCATTTTTTCTACGTACTCATTTCGGTACTTGAAGTTTTTGAAAATAGCTTCATCTGGGATGAATTCGATTCGGGTTCCTTTTCGTTTGCCAGATTCTTCAATATCGGCATCTTTTTTAAGCTCTCCCAGGCTGAATTCTGCCGATTTATGCTGTCCATCGCGTACCGATTCTACTTTAAAAAAAGCAGATAATGCATTTACGGCCTTCGTACCAACACCATTTAACCCTACTGATTTTTTAAAAGCACGCGTATCATACTTACCACCGGTGTTCATTTTTGAAACTACATCCACAACTTTTCCCAATGGAATACCGCGACCGTAATCACGAACTTTTACTTCTTTATCTTTAATCCGGACTTCTATCGTTTTACCAGCACCCATGACAAACTCGTCTATACAGTTGTCTATCACCTCTTTAAGTAATATATATATACCGTCATCTGGTGATGAGCCATCACCTAACTTTCCAATATACATACCGGGGCGCATACGTATGTGTTCCTTCCAATCTAATGACCTAATATTATCTTCGGTATATTTTGTATCTGCCATAAAAAAAACGTGAATATGCCCTAAATATAGGGTTTAAGCTTCAATTTTTAAACCTGAAAACATGAAAGTAATTAACAATAATTTACAAGGTATTGTTAGTAATTTTTTTAAGCTCTAATTATTCTATAAGAGTATTAAAATTTTTCTAAATATTCAACTCTGTTTTGATGGGTTGCTTTGTTTTTTATAACTTCATAATAATTTCGAAATTAGACTATGGAATTTATAGATTACTACAAAGTTTTGGGGTTGACCAAAAGCGCAACAGCGGCCGACATAAAAAAAGCCTACCGCAAGTTGGCCCGCAAGTACCATCCAGATATTAACCCAGATGACAAAGAAGCCCAGCAAAAGTTTCAACGCATTAACGAGGCACACGCAGTTTTAAGCGATCCGGAAAAACGTAAAAAATACGACAAATACGGGAAAGATTGGGAGCATGCCGACGCTTACGAAGAAGCACATCGGCAACAGCAAGCATCTAGCGGTTTTGGCGGAGGTCGACAACGTACATATACATCTAGAGGCGGTAATTTTGATGACAGTCAATTTTCAGACTTTTTTGAATCTATGTTTGGTGGTGGTGGCTTTTCAGGCGGAAAACAACGTACCCATGCTCAATTTAAGGGCCAGGACTTCAATGCTACCCTTCGGCTAAACCTTACCGATATTTTGACTTCTCAAAAACAAACCATCAACCTAGGTGATAAAAAAATACGCCTAACCATCCCTGCTGGTGTAGATGATGGACAAACCATAAAAATTAAAGGCTATGGCGGCGAAGGTGTTGGTGGCGGACCAAAAGGCGATCTTTTTATCACTTTTGAAATTATAAACAACACAAAATTTAAACGTGTTGGGAAAAATTTACACCAAACTCACGAAATTGATCTTTACACAGCGCTCTTAGGCGGAAAAGAAACCGTCGATACACTAACAGGGAAAGTAAAACTAACTGTAAAACCTGAAACACAGACCGGGACCAAAATTAAATTAAAAGGCAAGGGAATGCCGGTCTATAAAAAAGAGGGACAATTTGGTGATCTATTTATCACATATCAAGTTGTGTTGCCCAAAAACCTTTCCGAAGAAGAAAAAGAGTTGTTTACTAAACTTTCAAAATTACGCTAACTATGGAACAATCTAATTATATACAGATAACCACCTATTGCAAAAAGACCAAAATAGATCGTGATTTTGTGCAAGCTTTGGAACAATACGGACTAATTAGTGTTAAAGTTTCAGAACCGGAACCTTTAATTGCTGAAGACGATATGCCAGAAATAGAACGAATGTTCCGGTTGCACAAAGAATTAGGTATAAATATGGAAGGGATCGATGTGCTGAACCACGTCTTGAAACGAATGCAAACTATGGAAAAGGAGCTTTTTAAATTAAAAAAACGTTTAGAGCTCTACGAGTAAAATTATTCTTTGGGGTTTTTATATAAGGTTACGAAAACGCCTAAATTTTCATAAGTTTTGACTTCTTCCCAATTATTTCGTAATTCTAAAATGGTTTCATCACTTGTGCTATTTTCAATGTTCGATAAAATCACATATGTATTGGTTGTCAAGTCTACTACAGGAAACATTTCAGAAACAGCCTTATCTTTTGAGAGATAAGCCACTCGCCTACCGTTAAAACGCAAGTTTGTGCCAACTTCGGAAGGACGTATGTTTTCCTTTTCTAAAAACTTCAGCATTTTTTCTTCTTTACTAAAATAGCCTAGGTGTGCGAAACTACTGTCCCAGGCCTGGGAAATAGTGGCGGGATAGATCCAAAAATGGCCTGAAATTAATGCCACGGCAACAATAATTAGGACACCACGCCTTCTTTTTCTGTTTGCTGAAACAGTAAATAATACGTTAATTAAGAGGATTGCACTTAAAATAAAGCAAACCATTAAATATCTTGGCCCCATGGGGTTGCTAAAGGGTACAAATCCAAAAAAGAAAACTATTGTAAAAACCAACAAAGCAATGAAAATACGTTGTGATGGAACGTCGAGTGAAAACTTTTTTTGCCTAAAAACCTTCCACAAAAAAAACACTAAGGGAACCCAAAGGAAAATTCGGCCAAAATCCAATAAGTTCTTAAAATAAACTATCGTGTTTTTTACCATCAACATAAAAGTTGTGGTTTTTCTATGTTCAGAAAAATTTTCGTTTTTAGTAATGAGCACCCAACCTAATTCAGAATATTGATAAATTAAAAATATTCCGAAAGTGAAAACGGCAATACAATACGCATAAATCATATTCCGATTGAACGTTAATAGCCTTCTTCTGTTATAGATTATATGTATCAACAATAAAGCAACAAAACAATATATACCCCGTAAATTAGTAAGTAATAATCCTGATAGAGCGATGGTGTAGAGCAACCAACTGTTCTTTTGAAGGGCATTAAAAGCGAAAAGAGTAAAAAACAACAACATCATATCGTTGTTTAAACTTGTTGTCTGTGCTAACACTGTTGGGTCTAAACACACCAATAAAAACATAACTATAGGCACTGAAACACTAAAGTTACGTTTGCACAAAAGTAAAATTTGATAAAAAACACCAAGGTTTACAAGCAATAAGAGCAGTCTCGAAGAAAAAAGCGTTTGTCCTAATAACTTCCAAAACAACGCCAAGCTTGTAATCCATAACGGTGGGTGCCCAGACGAATATTCAGTTGGAAGAATTAAGTTTGAGAAGTTGTTTTCGTAAATCCAAGTCGCTCGATTCGCCTTGCTTATACCATCCCAAAAAAATGGCAAGTCACTAAATACAACAAATTCGATTATTAGAAGTACCGCTACTACTAAAAACAACAAGAGTTCTTTTCTATTCATAGTCTTTTAAACGTATCACGAATATACTGTTAAAATTAATTTTTCTATAAAACTCTAGCTTCATTTCAAAAATGTTTTATAAAAAGCCTTTAAGGGAATGTTAAAACAAAACTAATTACTTTGAGATAATTATATATTTATGAATATGGATATGAAAAAAACCACTTTATCACTACTAATTTTATTAATCTCAATTTCTAGTTTTTCAAAAAAAAGCAATCCCCTTATGAATGGGATTGGGTGCGTGATGGAATATGGACCGGAGCGGCATTAGGTACCACTGTTACTGGATATTCTTTAATTATTGGAAAAGATGATCTTACCGAAGCAAAACTACAAAAAGAGGTTGAAAATCAAGATAACATCAACTTTATTGACAAATGGGCTGTAGGGTATAATTCTGAAGCAGCACTTACGCAGAGCAATATCCCCTTTGCCATGTCTTTCGCTTCTCCTTTTGTATTGCTTTTTGATGATAAAGTAAATGAGCATACTGCTCAAATACTTGGTTTATATCTAGAGAGTCTTTCAACAACGGCGGGTTTATATACAGTTACCGCTGGTTTGGTAAACCGAAGTAGGCCATATGTTTATAACGAAAATGTTTCTCTGGAAAGACGATTGATTAATAATGGACAACGGTCTTTTTATTCGGGACACGTTGCGGCTTCAGCAACTGCTACCTTTTTTGCCGCAAAAGTTTATAGTGATTTTAATCCAGATAGCCCTGCAAAAGTATGGGTTTGGGCTGGAGCTGTTACCATACCTGCCGCTATTGGTTATTTCAGGATTAAGGCCGGGCAACACTTTTTAACCGATGTTCTTTTAGGTTATGGACTTGGAGCAATCACGGGATATTTTGTACCCGAATTGCATAAAACCAAAGATAGCGTTATTGAAGTCGTGCCAAGCGCAGGAATGTCTGCTACTGGAGATGTCTACAGAGGAATAGGGTTACAAATGAAGTTTTAAGAAATTACACATTAAACCTAAAGTGCATCACATCACCATCCTTAACTATGTATTCCTTCCCTTCTACCCCTAATTTACCGGCATCACGTACTTTGGCTTCGCTACCATAATTTACGAAGTCTTCGTATTTAATTACCTCGGCACGGATAAAGCCTTTTTCAAAATCGGTATGTATAACACCTGCAGCTTGTGGGGCTGTTGAGCCAACCGGAATAGTCCAAGCACGTACTTCTTTTTCACCAGCGGTAAAATAGGTTTCTAAATTAAGTAGTTTATATGCACTACGAATTAATTTAGCTGAGCCTGGCTCTTCTAAACCTAAATCTTCCAAGAACATTTGGCGTTCTTCAAAAGTTTCTAGTTCGGTAATATCGGCTTCAGTTCCTACTGCCAAAATAATTACTTCAGCATTTTCATCTTTTACAGCTTCTCTTACTTGCTCTACATATTCGTTTCCTGAAACTGCAGCATCTTCATCAACATTGCAAACGTATAAAACAGGTTTGTCGGTTATATATTGAATTTGATCAATAAATTCTTCTCTTTCCGAATCTGTCAATTCAATCGCTCTTACAGAAATACCAGCTTCCAACCCTTCTTTTACTTTTAATAAAGCGGCTTCTTCCTTTTGAGCTTCTTTATTACCCGTTCTAGCAGCTCTTTTTACTTTATCTAGTTTCTTTTCAGTAGTTTCTAAATCTTTTAACTGTAGCTCAATATCAATAGTCTCCTTATCACGCACAGGGTTTACATTTCCATCCACGTGCACAACATTATCGTTATCAAAACAACGTAATACGTGCAGAATAGCGTCTGTTTCACGAATATTTCCTAAGAATTGATTTCCCAGCCCTTCCCCTTTGCTAGCTCCTTTTACCAACCCAGCAATATCAACTATCTCAACAGTTGCAGGTAATACGCGCTGTGGGTTTACCAATTCTTCTAGCTTTACCAATCGGTTATCTGGTACATTTACTACGCCAATATTAGGCTCAATGGTACAAAACGGAAAGTTGGCACTTTGCGCTTTTGCATTGGATAGACAATTAAAAAGGGTCGATTTACCTACGTTTGGTAATCCTACAATTCCTGCTTTCATGTTACTGTATAATTTGGGCGCAAATATACACTATTAACAGACAATTAGAAGAATTTATCATCGCCTTTTCTAAATAAAATATGGGAAAATTTTGGCTGGCTCTTATCGTTACTTTAACACATTATAATCTAGATTTACAGTGTATTAACCAAACTATTAATAATCATGAAAAAAGCAATGTATTCAATTATAGCTGTTCTTTTTGTAACGTTTACAATAAACGCACAAGAAAACAAGAACATTCAAAGAGAGACTGTTACCAAAAAAGTGACTGTTAAGGATACAAAAGTTGACACAAAAGTTGTTCAGGAAATAAAAGAGGACAACGAAGTGGTAAAAGTTGAAGGAACCGACAAGCAGGATCAAAATTCTCAAGTTGTAACTTCAAAGTCTGATAATACGGAAAAAGTAGTTGCCGATGAAGTTTCTGTTGATGAAGAAAATGCTGAAAAAATTCAGCAAAACATGAATAGAAAAAGTGAAGAGCTGAAAGCTTCTATTGCTGCACAAAAAGCTAAAGCCGAAAAAGAGCGCCAAATGCTTTTAGAAAAGAAAAAGGAAATGCAGAAAGAACTTGAAAAACGCCGAATGGAACTGGAAAGCAGACCAAAAGGAATGTCAAAACTTAAAAAAGACAATTAATTACTTATAACCTATTACAAAGCCTCGGTTAAAGCCGAGGCTTTTTTATTGGAATATTTTAGTTACTGACTCCCTATATAGCTGAAATTCAATTAGATTATTGTGACCGCCTTCTGGAACAGTAATAAAGTTAAGTTGTTCCTTTGGTATGGTTTTAGCTAATTTTTTACCAGATTCGTAAGGCACAACATCATCATTTGTCCCATGAAAAATCACTACTGGACAATTTATTTTATTCATAAACGTATTAGTTGGGAATCTATACTTAAGTAATTGTGCCACCGGCAAAACAGGAAATCGCTTTTTAGCAACATTGGTCATACTATAAAAAGGGGTTTCCAAAATCAGTTTTTTGGGATTATTTGCAGATGCCACATAGGCGGCAAAGGTGGTCCCTAATGACCTGCCGTAAACTGTAACTTCATTTTCAGGGAAACGTTTCAAAATATAGTCGTAAAATAATTGTGCATCTTTATAAAGTGATTTTTCTGAGAGTTTACCTGTGCTTTTACCGTACGTACGGTAATCCATCACCACAACATCATAGTTAAACTGTGTGAAAAAAGAAGCTATTTCGCCCCAACGATCCAAGTTACCGGCGTTTCCATGAAAATATAGAATTACGCCTTTCGGATTCTCTACTTTAAAATGTAATGCGTTGAGTCTTGCTCCATCCTCAGCCTCCAGAAAAAATTCAGTGAAAGGTTGTTCAAAGCTATAAGTATGCTCCTGCGGCAGTTGAGTAGGTAAAAAAATCAATTTTTCTTGTAATAGGTACATCCCTAATATAATTATAACATAACCCGAAAGTACAATTAATAATCCCTTTAAAATTGTTCGCATATTACTTTTTTGCTGAATGTACAACTTTTAGGCTGGTCGTGGAATAGTCAATATTTCTTACTTTAGGATCAAGTATACGGTATAGCGTTTGATGATACGATTTAAATGTGTTCATATTTTTATGCCCTCCATCTATTATAGGATAAAGCGTGGTTTTTTTAGGTTTAATCTTAGAGAGTTTTACACTCGTTTTAAAAGGAATTAATTTATCATTGGTACCATGAATAATATGTATTGGGCACTCCACATATTTAAGCCATTTATAGGTTGGCATCGGGTATTTCAGAATTACGGAAAGGGGCATAAATGGCATATAGCGTCCTGTAACCTTTGTTAAGCTATAATAGGGTGCATCGAGTATCAACATTTTAGGGTTGTTCATAGAGGCTAGTTTAGTAGCAAAACCAGAGCCTAACGATCGTCCGTAAAGTATGATGTGTTTTTCTGAAACAATTTTACTTATTTTATCATAAACATATTGCAAATCCCGCTTAATGGCTTTTTGAGAACGTTTTCCGATGCTTTTCCCAAAACCACGATAATCTACCATAATTACATCGTACTGTTGGCTTGTAAAATCAACTGCATACTTCCCCCATCCCTTTATACTTTTTGAATTGCCTTTTAGATACAATACCACACCTTTGGGGTTGTCAACCTTAAAATGAAGCCCATTAATAAGAGCACCATCCCTTGTTTTTAAATTATATTCTCTAACCACCTGGTTTTCATACAAAAACTGAAAATCCTCAGGCAACTTTTCGGGCTGAAACAAAAAGTAATCTTGAAGATAATATAATAGGATGCTCACCACTATATAAACCAACAAAACCATTAAAACTATTTGCACCCAAATTGGCATAAAATCATGTTTACTTCTATAAAAATAGCATATTCCCTTTAATTTAAGATAATTTTAATAGTTAACGGATATACACAATGAAGTTTGGCAAATTATTATCAATATATTTCCACTAATTAACAGTTTTGAGCATTATATTTACTTGTAACTAAATAAATAACAATCAATTAATTACAAAATATATAATTATGAAAAAGATACTAATAGTTTTCGCATTGGCAGCTTTCACAACTGCTTTTGCTCAAGAAAATAAAAATGAAAAAACGGAGACTACAACCACCAAAACCTATGTAAAAGATAGCAAAGGGGTTGATGTAAAAACCAAAAAAGTCAAAAAAACTAAAGACCAAGCTGTGGAACTGAAAAATGATTCTGCCGATAAGACCAATTTTTCAACTGTAATGAAAGACACAGAAGTTAAAACAGATGTAAGTTACGGCTACAATGGTAACCGCTATAAGTTTATAAACCAAAAAGATAGGGATGGCTACCGTTTAATGACCGTGCAAGACCAAGCTACTCAAAAAGAATACGCCATTATCAAACCTTCTTCGCAAAACGGGTATTATATAATGTCTCAAGACGGAGATGAATCGTTTGGATATTTTAATACAGAGGGCGATTTTGTAGTAGAAAAGTACGATGATAAAAATGATGTTGTCGTAAAGAACATATATAAAATTAGTCAATAACCATAGATGGTTTAAACAAAAAAATGCCTGCAATTAATTTTTGCAGGCATTTTTTTATTTTGGTAATTCTCAATTTTAATCATTGTGCATAAAACTCTGTTTTCCTAGTAACTCCTCATCACTTTCTACATGGTCTTCATCAGGAACACAACAGTCAACAGGGCATACAGCCGCACACTGTGGTTCATCGTGAAAGCCTTTACATTCGGTACACTTATCGGGTACTATATAATAAATTTCATCACTAATAGGCTCTTGTGTTTCACCTGCATCTACTTCCTTTCCATTTGGTAATACCACATTTCCTTCTAAATCTGTACCATCTGCATACCGCCAATCATCTGCACCTTCGTAAATAGCAGTATTAGGGCATTCTGGCTCGCAAGCACCACAATTAATACATTCGTCTGTTATTATAATTGCCATCGGTTTTCTTTTTCTAACTTTGCAGCAAATTTAACGCCTAAAAAGGGCAACTCCAAAAAAGTATGCAATTACATCAAAGAATTAACGCTTTTAGTGCTTTAGGAAGGTTTTTGGGGCAGTTCGCTTCTGAAGAACCCGCAAAAAAAGAGAATGTATTGAACAACGATTCTTTTTTTTCTGAAATGCAACAAAAATTACAAACTGCAAAACACCATAATGGCTGGTTTACGGAAGATAACCTTCGTTTTACCTGTAAAAGCTGGGCCGAAGCGTTAACCGAAGAGAACATCAATAAATGGGTGTCTAATTATACAATTTCAGAGACAACCCCGAAAACTATTGCCATTATTATGGCTGGGAACATCCCGTTGGTAGGGTTTCATGATTTTCTTTCTGTACTATTGACCGGAAATAATGTGTTGGCAAAACTATCTTCAAATGATAAGCAGTTACTGCCTTTCTTGGCTCAATATTTAATTTCAATTGAACCAGAATTCAAAAACCTAATAGAATTTACCGAAGGGCGATTAACAAATTTCGATGCTGTTATAGCAACCGGAAGTGACAATACCGCTCGCTATTTTGAGTATTATTTCAGTAAATACCCAAATATCATTCGTAAAAATAGAAATTCAGTGGCTGTGCTAACTGGAGATGAAACCAAAGAAGAAATGGAGCTGTTAGCCGATGATATTTTTCGCTACTTCGGTTTAGGTTGTCGCAATGTTTCAAAAATATTTTTTCCTGAAAAGTATGATTTTGACAAATTCTTCAACGGAATGTTTTCTTGGAAACATGTTATCAATAACCACAAATACATCAACAACTACGATTACAACAAGGCTGTGTATTTAATGAGCAACATAAAATTGCTGGACAACGAATATTTATTGCTGAAAGAAGACACAGGCTACTCCTCGCCTATTTCCGTAACCTTTTACGAAACATATGCTGACCTGGAAGATGTAAAGAAAAAACTGAAAGAAAAAGCTGATAAAATTCAAGCAATTGTTTCAAATATAGGGATTGATAATGAAATCCCCTTCGGAACAGCGCAAAACCCAGAACTTTGGGATTATGCCGACGGAGTGGATACTGTAGATTTTTTGTTGAAACTATCTTAATAAATTAATAACAAATTAAGCAACAATGCTTTCAGAATTAGCATCTTTGTAGTAAATACTGTGTCATGAAAAAACATAACTTTAGTGCCGGTCCTTGTGTATTGCCAAAGTCTGTAATGCAAAAAGCTTCCGAAGCTATTTTAAACTTCAACGGTTTAGATTTATCACTAATTGAAATTTCGCACCGAAGCAAAGATTTTGTAGCCGTCATGGAACGTGCTCAAACATTAGCTCTTGAACATTTAGGACTTCAAAACAAAGGCTATAAAGCACTTTTTCTTCAAGGTGGTGCCAGTATGGAGTTTTTACGAGTAGCGTACAATCTCTTGGAAAACAAAGCAGCATATCTCAATACAGGAACGTGGTCTACCAAGTCTATTAAAGAAGCAAAGTTATTTGGAGAAATAGTTGAAGTAGCATCATCTAAAGATCAAAACTTCAATTATATACCTAAAAATTATTCTGTTCCTTCAGGTATTGATTATTTTCATTGCACAAGTAATAACACTATTTTTGGAACACAGCTAAAAAGCTTCCCAAAAACCGATGCCCCTATCGTTTGCGATATGAGTAGCGATATCTTTTCAAGGGAATTGGATTTTTCAAATTTTAGTATCATCTATGCGGGAGCTCAAAAAAATATGGGACCGGCAGGTACTACTTTAATTGTTATAAAAGAAGACGTTTTAGGAAAGGTCTCTCGCGCTATTCCATCATTAATGGATTACAAAGTGCACATTGGTAAAGATAGTATGTTCAACACGCCATCTGTATTTGCGGTGTATGTTTCTATGTTAACTTTGGAGTGGCTGAAAGAAAAAGGCGGAATTCCAGAAATTGAAAAAATCAATAACAAAAAAGCAGATTTAATTTATACTGAAATTGATAGAAATCCTCTGTTTACTGGGTTTGTAGCAAATAAAGAGGATCGATCTACGATGAATGCAACTTTCAATTTAACCGATGAAAGTTTTGCAGAAAGATTCGACACACTTTGGCAAGAAGCTGGCATTAATGGTTTAAATGGACACAGAAGTGTTGGCGGTTACCGCGCCTCTATGTACAACGCCTTAGAGCTTGAAAGTGTTCAAGTGCTGGTAGATACAATGAAAGAATTAGAACGAAAAGGATAATATAATGTGGCTGAGTGGTTTCTTTGAAATGTAATTTTAAAGAAACTGTATCGAAGTAACTAATTTTATAATAACAATTAATATGTTGGCTGAGTGTTTCGAGGAACGAGAAATGTATCGAAGCCACAGATTCAAAAAATAAAAAACAAATTATATGAAAGTTTTAGCAAACGACGGAATTTCAAACAGCGGTGTAAAAGCACTTGAAAATGCAGGTTTTGAAGTGATTACCGTAAAAGTTGCTCAAGAACAACTTGAAAACTACATTAACAAAAATAATATAGATGTGCTTTTGGTACGAAGTGCCACAAAAGTTCGGAAGGAATTAATTGATGCCTGCCCTAGCCTTAAAGTAATTGGTCGTGGTGGCGTTGGTATGGATAATATCGATGTGGAATATGCCCGCAGTAAAGATATTAAAGTGATTAACACGCCGGCAGCTTCTTCTTCTTCAGTAGCCGAATTGGTTTTTGCACATCTTTTTGGAGGCGTTCGAAATTTGCACGATGCTAACCGAACTATGCCACTTGAAGGCGACTCTAGATTTAAAGAGTTGAAAAAAACTTATGCGGGCGGGAAAGAATTACGCGGTAAAACCTTAGGTATTATTGGTTTTGGGCGTATTGGTCGCGAAGTGGCTAAAATAGCTCTGGGTTGTGGTATGAAGGTAATTGCCAGTGACAACCAGGTTGGCGAAGCAGATATAACACTGGATTTTTATGATGGGCAACAAATAACCCTTAAAATCAAGACCGAACCTGTTTCAGAATTGATAAAACACAGTGACTTTATTACGCTACATGTTCCAGCACAGAAAAACTATGTTATTGGTGAAGCTGAAATTGAACAAATGAAAGACGGTGCTGCCATTGTAAATGCCGCCCGTGGTGGAGTAATTGATGAAAAGGCCTTGCTGGAAGCTTTAGAGAAAGGAAAAATATCGTTTGCTGCATTAGATACTTTTGAGGACGAACCTTCCCCTGCCATTAAAATATTAATGAACGGAAACATTTCACTAAGCCCACATATTGGTGCTGCAACCGAGGAAGCACAAGACAGAATTGGGGTGGAGCTTGCTGAACAAATTGTATCCATCCTAAAACCAGTAAATTAGAAATTTTAAGTACCTTTAAAAGATAAATTAAAACTTTAAAAAAAATATAAAATGGCAGGAATACTGGATTTATTAAACAGTGACATGGGAAAACAAATTATTGGTGGTATAAGTAACGAAACCAGGCAGCCAGCTGACAAAACAGCTTCAGTTTTATCTATGGGACTTCCTATTTTAATGGGAGCAATGAAAAAAAATGCAAAATCTGAACAAGGTGCTGCTGGCCTTATGAGCGCTCTAAGTAGTGGTAAACACGACGGTAGCATTTTAGATAACCTCGGTGGTTTTTTTGGCGGAGGTGTAAATGAAGATAAAAAGATAGACGGTTTAGGTATTCTTGGCCATGCACTTGGAGGCTCACAAGATAATGTGGTTGGAGCACTTTCTAAAAAATCAGGGATGGATTCCAGCTCGGTTATGCAGATATTACAAGTAGCTGCCCCTATTTTATTAGGATATTTAGGGAAAGAAAAAAGACAACAGAATGTAGATTCACAATCTGGAATTACCAGTTTACTTGGCAATATGATGGCTGGAAACACGCAAGAAGAGCAAGATAAGGAACAATCGTTAATCGAATCTTTATTAGACGGAGATAACGATGGAAGCATTATCGATGACGTTGCTGGTATGGTTTTGGGCAACAGCAATAAAGGTGGTCTAGGCGGAATGATTGGCGGACTCTTTGGAAAATAATTTTCAAATAAATACTAGATTAACCGTGTTTTGATTCCAAAACACGGTTTTTTGTTAAACCCAAGCAAAGCATACAAACACTTCACCGCTTTTTTAGTATTTTTATAAAAAGATTTTATGATGAAGTATTTACTATTTTTTATAGCAATTTCATTAGCCATATACAGTTGTGATTCTACCAAGTCTGCTATGAAAGGAGACCCCAATAGTTCAATGACCGAAAATGACACGGTACGCATTGCCAACGATAGCCTTGAGTATGAAATATTAATAATTGAACCTGGTTTTAATTCTTGGTTGGTCACCCAACAACCCCGTGGTTATTATGGCTTAAATTATTTAGAAAACAAGAATCAATTATTTGTTTCAGAATACAATGCACGCGTGCGCAACCCACAACGGTATTCTCCTAACTTATACCCGCAAGAAATAAATTATAATTATAATGCTGATTATGGATACGAAGTAAATTATCTGCTCTACAATTACTTTGTCTATTTTCAACAAAGATATAACCAACATTTACCTGGCGGTCGAAGATGAGGAAACTAAAACAACGCTGGAACATAACTTCCAATTGGCAACTTACTGTAATTTTTATTGTCTTTGCTATAACTGGAAGTACTTCTGCTAAATTAGCTGCTCCATTAACCGAGGCCATAGGAATAACAGAAGATAGTGGTTGGTACATTTATTGGCCAATCAGAATTTTAATAATATTTCCCGCCTATCAAGTTTTATTGGTTTTATTTGGCTGGCTCTTTGGAGAGTTCCATTTTTTTTGGAACTTTGAAAAAAAAATGCTTAGAAGCATGAAACTTGGTTTTTTAATACCTAATGAATAACTTTAAACACTTCTTGAAACTTCCGATATCATTCCTATTAATAGGGCTTTTGTGGTTTCCTTTAGTTGTTCAATTTGCTCATATTTTCGAAGAACATGAGCATAAACCATGTGAAGATCTAACAACACACCTTCATGAAAAGCAATTAGATTGTTCTTTATTTGATTTTCATTTTTCAAATTACAACTACACAGTAGTTACTTACCCAGAGTTTTATAGTGAAGTAAAACCAAATAATTTAGAAGCTCGTTATTTTTCTGTAGAAGTAAATAACGCTACTACCCCTTATTTTGTAAGAGGACCACCTAGTCTTTCCTAGTTTTAAGCACACATTTTTTAATAAATTAAACTAAGAAAGTATGAAATTATACACATGCTTGCTATTGGTATTTATCATGGGCATTACCACTGCAAGCGCACAAAATATAATACAAGGTTCGGTAACAACAGAAGAAACAAACCAACCTTTGCCCGCAACCATTTACCTTCCACAACTTGAAAAAGGTACAGTCGCTACATTGGACGGAAACTACGAAATCACAAATGTTCCATCAGGAAACTATACAGTTGTCTTTTCGTATTTAGGCTATGCAACTGTTTCTAAAAAAATTCAAGTTTCTGAAAATACATCGGTAACCGAAAATATTCAATTAACAGAAAGCGCCGTAGAAATGGAAGAAGTCATCATTTCGACCCCTTTCCACAAGTTACAAGGTGACAATGTTATGAAAGTTGAACGCGTCAGCGTAAAAGAATTGCTTTCTAAAGGAAGTGTTACCCTCGCGGAAGGAATTACAAACATACCCGGCGTGGAAAGTATTAGTACAGGTACCGGTATAGGAAAGCCTGTAATACGAGGCCTTAGTTCCAATAGAGTATTAACGTATACACAAGGCGTTCGATTGGAAAATCAACAATTTGGTGATGAACATGGTTTAGGCATTAACAGTGCCGGAGTTGAAAGTGTAGAAGTTATAAAGGGGCCTGCTTCATTACTCTACGGTAGTGATGCCCTTGGCGGCGTATTATACATAAACCCTGAACGCTTTGCGCAAAGCAATGAACTACATGCTGACATTCAAGGAAATTATTTTTCAAACACATTGGGTTCTTCAACTAATGCAGGTGTTCAGTTATCTGGAGAGAAATTAAAATTCCTTGCTCGTGGAGGTTACAGTACTTATAGTGATTATGAAACTGGTAATGGGGAGCGAGTTACAAATTCTCGGTTTAATGAAACTGATTTTAAAACCGGTATTCAATTTCAAGATAAAAAGGTGAAGTCTACCATTCGCTATAATTACAACAGATCGAATATTGGTATTCCTGAAACCATTGAAGAACAAACTACCAGTAAAGAATTAGAACTTCCCTTTCAAGAAATTGATAACCATATTATAAGTTGGGAAAACTCATTTTTCTTTAATAATTCTAGCTTGGATGTTAAATTAGGATATCAGCATAATGATCGTAGAGAATTTGAAGATCACCATCATCATGAAGAAGAGCACGAAGATGAACATGAAGAAGAGGAAGATCACGAAGACGAGGAAGATCACGCGGAAGAGGAACATTCTGAAGACGAGCCTGCTTTACACATGAAGTTAAATACCATAAATTATGAAGTAAAGTATAATTTACCACAATTAGGAAACTTTGAAACAATTGCAGGTGTTCAAGGTTTATATCAAACCAACGAAAATTTTGGCGAAGAGTTGTTAATTCCAGATGCAACAACTTTTGACATTGGTGTATTTGCAACTACACACTACCATCTTGAAAAAATTGATTTACAGGCTGGTTTACGGTTTGACAGGCGGACTATAGAAAGTGATGCTGCAGGTGTTCCTTCAGAAGAAGGATATTTCGCTGCTTTAGATAGAGATTTCAATAGCTTCAATGCTGCAATAGGTGCTAAGGTAAACCTTGCTGAAAACTTAGTAGCTAGAGTTAATGTAGCAAGCGGATTTAGAGCACCCAATTTAGCCGAATTGACTTCAAACGGGTCTCACAATGGAGCAAATCGATATGAAGTAGGAAATCCAAATCTAACTAATGAACAGAATTTACAGACTGATATATCTTTAGAGTTTGCTAATGAGCATTTTGAGATTTTTGCCAACGGATTTTACAATTCAGTGAATGACTATATTTTTATTAGTCCAACCGATCAAATAATTGACGATGATATAGTTTACACCTACGTTCAATCTGATGCAAAGCTATATGGAGGTGAATTTGGCTTACATATTCACCCTCACCCTTTAGATTGGCTTCACATTGAAAGCACTTTTGAAACAGTTACAGGAAAATTGAATTCTGATGAGTATTTACCATTAATACCTGCAAATACACTTAGAAATACGCTACGTGTTGAGTTTGAAGAGTCTAAATTTTTCAATAAACCCAGTGCGTTTGTAACGCTTCAAAATACGTTTGATCAAAATAATGTAAGCACCTTTGAAACTGAGACTGATGGCTACAACCTGGTTAGCTTAGGGGCTTCGAATGTTTTTAAACTTAAAACGGTTGATTTACAGTTGCAACTTTCAGTAACTAACCTATTGAATGAAGAATACACCTCTCACCTATCGAGATTAAAACCAGATAGTATTTTCAATATAGGAAGAAGTATTAATGGAACAGTTAAAATTAGCCTTTAAAAATAAAAAGCCTCGTAAGTATAAATTTACGAGGCTTTTTTAATTATCTAATAATTATTATTCATTTACTTCCACTTCGATTGTTTGAGGCACAGGGTCTTTTTTTCCTTGCCAAACAAAAGTGTATAACCACATTAATGTGAATGTGGGAATAAAATCTGAAATTGGTAATATTTCCTCTACGAAAACAACTATAGAAGCTATTTTTCCTTGTTCCCCTTCATACATGTCACTCATTTTTTTAGCGGCATAAGGCGCCCAAATTATGTCTAAAAAGGGGCCAATTACGGGTATAAACATGGTGACCATCCCTACTGCATCGTAGATAAGTCCTTTTTTTAGTATGGTATATTTAGAGTTTTTCATTGTATTGTTTTTCGGTTACTTACTGATTATAACGCAAAAAACCTGCCAAAAATTATGATAAGTCGTTGCTAATCAGCTTAAGGAATTCATCACGGGTTTCAATTTTCTCAAATTGTCCGCGAAAACCTGAAGTTGTAGTCACACTATTTTGTTTTTGTACGCCTCGCATCATCATACATAAATGAGCAGCTTCAATAACGACAGCTACACCTTGAGGTTTTAAAGTATCGTTGATGCATTCTAAAATATCATGCGTTAAGCGTTCCTGTACTTGTAATCTACGGGCAAACACATCCACTACTCTGGGAATTTTACTAAGACCAACAATATGACCATCGGGAATGTAAGCAATATGGGCTTTTCCGAAAAATGGCAACATATGGTGCTCGCACAACGAATAGAGTTCAATATCTTTAATGATAACCATATCGTGATAGTCTTCGGCAAACATGGCAGATTTTAATATCTCAGCAGGGTCTTGACAATTACCTGATGTTAAAAACTGCATGGCTTTTGCGGCACGCTCTGGTGTCTTTACAATCCCTTCGCGATCAACATCTTCCCCCAATCGGGTTAAGATTTCAGAGAAATTGCTTTTTAAATCTTCAGTTACAGATTCGTTGTACTCTTCAAAAAAATTATAGGATGCCATTAAGTAGTTTTAAGTTTATCGGAATAGTATTTATTAATTTTATCAATTTTCGGGTTGATAATGTATTGGCAATACGGTTGTTGCTTATTTTGGTTGTAATAATCGTGATGATCCATTTCAGCTTTGTAAAAAGCATCTAGAGGTTTCACTTCGGTTACAATCGGGTTTTCAAACACATTTTTATCAGTCAGCAAGGTAATGAATTCTTCTGTTTTTTGCTTTTGTTCTTCCGTTGTATAAAAAATAGCGCTTCGGTATTGTGTCCCTATGTCATTAGCCTGTCTATTTAACGTAGTGGGATCGTGTGTTGCGAAGAAAATTTCAAGCAATGTTTCAAGATTTACTTTTGTGGGGTTAAAGGTTACTTCAACAGCTTCAGCATGACCGGTTCTACCTGAAACAACTTCCCGATAGGTTGGATTTTTTATGGTTCCTCCAGCAAACCCGGGAACTACAGATTCTACACCTTCAATACGCTGAAAAACCGCTTCTGTACACCAAAAGCAGCCTCCTGCAAATACTATTTTATTATTTTCGTTTTCCATATTTATTTTTCTTTTATAAAACTACAAAGTGTATTGTTGGCTTATTTCAGTTTAACAAATAATTAGTTTCTTATTTAAAAGGAAATAAGCTTTCTTTAAAAGATTATTGTGTTTCTCTGTTCAAAACAGTACTTTCACGTTTTCTTTATACGTCATGATTTTAGCTGAAAACTTACATAAATACTACGATGACCTCCACGTGTTAAAGGGGGTTGATCTTCATATAAAAAAAGGGGAAATTGTTTCGATTGTTGGTGCATCTGGCGCCGGAAAAACAACTTTACTGCAAATTTTAGGTACGCTGGATAATTCAGAAAAACACGAAGGAAAATTGCACATCAACGGAATTGATGTAAAAACATTGAAACGAAAAGAATTGGCGAAATTCCGAAATGAAAATTTGGGTTTTATTTTTCAGTTTCATCAATTATTACCTGAGTTTACAGCGTTGGAAAATGTTTGCATCCCCGCTTTCATAAAAAAAACACCAAAGGCAGAAGCCGAAAAAAGAGCAAAAGAGTTACTTTCCTTTTTAGGATTGTCACATCGTGAAGACCACAAACCTAACGAACTTTCTGGTGGAGAACAACAACGTGTAGCTGTTGCTCGTGCTTTAATAAACAATCCCGCTATTATTCTTGCCGATGAGCCCAGTGGAAACTTAGATACTGAAAGTGCTGAAAACCTACACAATTTATTCTTTAAGCTTCGGGACGAGTTTGGGCAAACCTTTGTGATTGTAACCCATAATGAAGAGTTGGCCGAAATGGCGGACCGCATGCTCGAAATGCAAGACGGTAAAATTTTACGATAAGTTATGCGACGGGCAGAATTAAAACGATTTCTCGATGAAAAAGCCGCATACTATAACCAACCGCTTTTTATTGAAAGTGACCCCATACAAATACCACATCAATTTTCAAAAAAAGAAGATATTGAAATAGCTGGTTTTTTAGTGGCAACCATCGCTTGGGGCAACCGAAAAAGCATTATTAAAAATGGGACACGACTCATGCAATTAATGGGAAATTCGCCTCACGATTATGTTTTAAATTTTTCAGAAGGAAAACAGGGTGAATCACTTTCAGATTTTGTGCACCGTACCTTTAATAGTGATGATTTGGTCTATTTTATAAAAGCATTGCAACACATTTACACAGAGCACAAAGGTTTAGAAGCTGTTTTTGCTGCCTTTTCTGAAGAAGATACGCTTCAACCCGCAATTCATCATTTTAAAAAAGTTTTTTTTAGCCTTCCCCATTTAAAACGAACTGAAAAACACGTAAGTGATCCTTTGAAGAATTCCGCAGCAAAACGAATTAATATGTTTTTAAGATGGATGGTGCGCAGGGACAATACCGGTGTTGATTTTGGGATATGGAACAGCTTATCCCCTTCCCAGCTTTCTTGCCCGTTAGATGTTCACAGCGGGAGGGTTGCTAGAAGTCTTTCCCTAATAAAACGGAAACAGAACGATGCAAAGGCGCTTGTAGAATTGGATGCTTCCCTACGTAAATTAGATTCAGAAGATCCTGTTAAATACGATTTTGCTTTATTTGGACTAGGTGTTTTTGAAGCATTTTAAAACAATTTTGCTTTAATTCTATTAGTAGGTTACTTAACAAAATTTTAGTAGCTTTACATTATAACAATTTAACTTAAACGGTTTTTAAACCATAGGAGAAAATAAATTTGATACAACCAGCCATTCCAGCCAATGAGCAGGAACGACTAGCGGCGTTAAGGTCATACCAAATGCTGGATACACTTCCAGAAAAGGACTTTGACAACATAACCACTTTAACGGCAAGTATTTGCGACACACCGATATCCCTTATTACCTTAATGGGTTCGGATCGTAATTTCTTGAAATCCCACCATGGAGTTGATTTACAAGAGTCCCCAAGGGACACTTCATTTTGCGGACATGCCATTGTAGATACTTCAGAGGTTTTTTTGGTAAAAGACGCATTGAAAGACATTCGTTTTAAAGATAACCCTGTTGTAATACAGCATAACATTCGGTTTTATGCAGGGGTGACATTGTACAACCCAGATGGATATGCTTTGGGAACACTTTGTGTATACGATACAAAGCCAAGGGAGCTAACCACTAAACAGATTGATGCTTTAAAAGCCTTAGCCTCTCAAGTGGTAAACTTACTGGAAGAGCGTAAGAAGAATTTAATACTAAAAAAGCTACAGAAAGAGCTCAAGGAAAATAATGAGCAATTAAAAAACTTTGCCGGTATCATTTCTCATGATATGAAAATGCCTTTGGCCAATATGATTGTTACTTCAGATATTTTAAAAAAGAAATATGGAGAAAGCATGGACGAACAAGGTGTAGAATACCTTGATTACCTAAAACAATCTTCGTTTACGCTCAGTGAATATATAACGGGGCTTTTAGAGCATTATGAAAGTGATAAAACGGCTCAAAGCTCATACGAAGAGTTTGATACCCACCATTTATTCGAAGAGATTGTTGAGTTGCTCAATATTAATGTAGATTGTGAAATAAACTTACCAGAAAAAAACCTCGAAGTATCGTGTAACCGTGCTGCGTTAGAACAAATTTTAATTAACCTTATTGGTAATTCTTTAAAATACAACGATAAAGATAAAATTGTTATCAACATAGACTGTAAAAAGAAAAGCGGATTACTTTTCGTTAAAGTTTCAGATAACGGAGTTGGTATTAAAAAGGAAAAATTGAAAGATATCTTCAACCTGTTTACTACACTTAATACATTAGACAGAAATGGGAAAAAAGGAAACGGCATTGGGTTATCTACTGTAAAAAAGTTGGTAAATAATCTGGGTGGCGATATAACTGTTTCTTCAGAAATAGGAAAAGGCACGACTTTTGAATTCTCTATAGCCTGTAAATAAAAAGGATTTAATTTTTTTATTCTGGCAAAACCCAAATTGAAATTCTTTCGTACATATACTATCTTATGGCTTTTCCTCAACCCCAAAACAACGAAAAAGAGCGTTTAGACGCACTTAAAGAATATAAATTACTAGATACCCCAACTGCTCCAGATTTTAATAACATTACAAACCTGGCAGCAAGTGTGTGTAATATGCCTATTGCATTTGTATCCCTTATTTACAAAGCCAATAATCATTTGCTATCATGTTATGGCATCTCATTAGATAAAACCCCAAGAAATATTTCTTTCTGTACCCGGGCCATTCAAAGCCATGAAAGAATATATATGGTAAACGATACCCATAAAAATGAACTCTTTAAAGATAATCCTATTGTAGATAAATACAAGGTACAGTTTTATGCTGGTGTGCCTTTAATTAACCCAGAAGGATACGCTTTAGGGACTCTGTGCGTGTATGATCATATACCAAGAAAATTGACAAATGTACAGTGTGATACGCTTGTCGCGTTGGCCGAACAAATAGTGAATCTATTAGAGTTAAGAAAGAAAAACCATTTATTGCGTGATGCAGAGAATGAACTTCTTAAACGCAACAAACAACTTGAAAACTTTGCAAATGTTGTTTCGCACGATTTAAAATCGCCGTTGGCAAATATTACGTCTTTAACTAGATTGTTGCGAGATGAAAATGTAGGTAATCTTAATGAAGACTCTTTAACGTACCTTGATTATATTGAAGAGTCCTCTTATACATTAAAAGAATACATAGACGGAACATTAGGCTATTATAAAGCGAATAGGCTACTGGATAAACAAAAAACCGATATATCCTTGAAGGATTTTTTCGAAAAAATTAAAGAAATGCTCATTATCCAACAGGCCGTTTTTGAATATCCAACAGAAGGTATTGTAAAAAACATCAACGAAGCTGCACTTACGCAAATCGTACTTAATTTAGTTGACAATGCCTTAAAATACAATACTTCCGAAAGAACAAAAGTGAAAATAGAGTATGACAGTTTAGAAAACTACCATCAATTTAAAATAATTGACAATGGGATAGGGATTGACAAAGCTATACAAAGTGATATTTTTGAGCTTTTTAAAACTACTGGCGTGAAAGACCGGGAAGGAAAACAAGGAACTGGTATTGGTTTGGCCACCGTTAAAAACTTAGTCAATAAAATGGGTGGAAGTATTTCTCTTGAATCAGATATTGGGCAAGGAAGTACCTTTATCTTTACCGTAAAGAAATAGCAATTGTTTACTCAGCATTTTATATATTTGAGCAATAATCAATAGGATGCAGTTTCAACACCCAGAACTTCTTTACGCCCTCTTTTTACTGCTCATCCCCATATTTATCCATCTTTTTCAATTACGCCGTTTTAAACAAGTAGACTTTACTAATGTTGCTTTTTTAAAGAAAGTAACTATACAAACGCGTAAAAGTTCACAGCTTAAAAAGTGGATCACCCTTTTATTGCGCCTATTAGCATTAGCCTGCATTATAATTGCATTTGCCCAACCATTTACCGCTACCAAAACAGCCTTAAATACCGAAAAAGAAACGGTTCTATACATTGACAACTCCTTTAGTATGCAAGCAAAAGGGACGAATGGACCGTTACTAAACCGAAGCTTACAAGAACTGTACAACCTACAAATACCTTCAGAAAAAATCAGTTGGTTTACCAACAATTCAACCCATAAAAATGTTTCATTACAGGATTTTACAAGTGAAATCCTTTCCGTTTCCTATTCACAAGGACAATTATCACTTTCTGAAGTAGTACTAAAAGCAAACCAACTTTTTTCAGATTCCGAAGCATCAGATAAACGATTGGTCCTTATTTCAGATTTTCAACAAAACGAAACCTTCCCAGAAGTCCCTGAAAATATAACCATCAATACTGTTCGGCTACAACCGGTAAATACTAATAACATAACTGTTGATTCTGTTTATATTTCCTCAAAAAATGGACAGAACATCCAACTTAAAGTCGATGTTTCGGCAAGTGGAGACGTGCCGGAAAGTGTCCCGGTTTCCCTTTTCAACGGAGAATCATTAGTGGCTAAAACCGCAGTTGATTTTTCGGCAAACAACACCAATACCACAGTTTTTGATATTGAAAATACTTCAGACTTTAAAGGAAGGTTAGAAATAACAGACCCTAACCTACCCTATGACAATAACTTGTTTTTTAGCATCAATGCGCCAAAAAAAATAAAAGTCCTTTCTATCAATGAAGCCGATTCCGGTTTTTTACAGCGGTTGTTCAACCAAGAAGAGTTTGAGTACACGCAGCAAACACAGAACAGCTTAAATTATAACAACATACCCAATCAAGATTTTATCATTATCAATCAACTTACTGCTATTCCAGCATCGTTGGTTACTGCTATACAATCCTTTAGTGCTAATGGTGGTAGCGTGTTGGTAATCCCTTCAGAACAAGCAGAGATAAACGATTATAATAATTTGTTAGCTACGTTAGGAATGGGAAGTTTTTCAGGAAAGATTTCTTCTGAAAAGCAGATAACACAGATTGTTTTTGATCATCCGTTGTACCAAAACGTTTTTGAAAAAAGGGTGGTAAACTTTCAATATCCTACTGTGAATACCTATTATCAGGCCAATACCAATGCTACTTCTGTTCTAAACTATGAAGATGGAAAGCCGTTTATATTTCAAAAAAACAACACCTACTTTTTAAGCGCGTCAATTAATTTGGAAAACTCAAATTTTCAAAATTCACCTTTAATTGTTCCTACCTTTTACAATATGGCGCAGCAAAGTTTGGCATTACCAAATTTGTATTACACCATCGGGAAACAGAATAATTTTGATGTTCCTATTCAGCTAATGGAAGATGAAATACTTAAAATTAAAGATAGTAGCAATGTATTCATTCCGTTGCAACAAACTAAAGCCAATAAAGTAGCAGTAACAACTATAGAAGAACCTACTACTTCCGGTACTTATGATATTATTAAGGACACAGATTTTATTACGAATATTAGTTATAACTTTAACCGAAACGAAAGTAATTTACAGTATTTAAACACTGAAAACTGGAACGGTGTAAATAATAATGCATCCATTTCAGAACTTTTTGATAGTATAACAGAAGCAAATAATATAAACAGTTTTTGGAAATGGTTTATTATTTTTGCGGTACTGTTCTTATTAATAGAGATGCTGGTTTTAAAATTTTTCAAGTAATGCTTAAGTTGAACCTCATAACACGAAAGTCTGCTAACTAAAAGAAAACCGATGGATATACTTATAAAAGCCGCAACCATACTGGACCCTCAAAGCAAACACCATACTAAAAAGAGGGATATACTTATTGAAAACGGTACGATTAAAAAGATTGCAGCAACACTTAAAAACCCTAAAAAAGTAAAAGAGATTTCCTTAGAAAACTTGCACGTTTCACAAGGATGGTTTGATAGCAG
>DEQW01000003.1:837988-852663 GCA_002360635.1 Flavobacteriaceae bacterium UBA3356
AACATCAAGTTTTTAAAATCACAAGCTCATAACAATGCGGTGTCCCTCTACCCTATTGGCGCGCTTACGGTAAAAAGTGAAAGCAAAGATTTAGCTGAGTTGTATGATATGCAAAACGAAGGCGCCATTTCGTTTTACGATTATAAAAAACCCATTGCCAATGCCAACCTCTTAAAAATTGCCTTGCAATACACACAAAACTTTGATGGTTTGGTACAATCGTTTCCGTTAGATTATTCAGTAGCAAAAAATGGAATGATGAACGAAGGCATCAACAGCACCAAATTAGGCTTAAAAGGAATTCCGGCTTTTTCAGAAGAACTACAAATTACCCGTGACCTTTATATTTTGGAATATACTGGCGGGAAATTACACATCCCGACCATTTCTACTAAGAAGTCGGTTCAGTTAATTAAAAATGCTAAAAAGCAAGGATTGGATGTAACGTGTAGCGTTTCCATTTCAAACCTATTGTTGACGGACGATCTCTTGGAAGATTTCGATACGCACTACAAATTATTGCCGCCATTACGCACCAAAGAAGACACAAAAGCCTTGCTAAAAGGTCTAAAAGACGGTGTTATTGATGGTGTGACCAGTGATCACGATCCTATTGACGTAGAGCACAAAAAAACAGAATACGATCACGCCTACTTTGGAAGCATCGGGCTGGAATCTTGTTTTGGAGCCTTGCGGAGTTTGGTAGATACCGAAATAGCAATCAAAGCTTTAAACCAGTTGAAAAATAGGTTTGGAATAATTTCTGAAACAATTGAAGAAGAAAACAAAGCCAACCTTAGCTTCTTTAACCCAGATAAAACCTGGACCTTTTCAGAAGCTGACATCACTTCTACTTCTAAAAATTCAGCATTTTTAAATCAAAAACTAAAAGGAAAAGCATACGGCATCTTTGCCAACAATAAATTAGTGTTGAAAAAATAATGGACAATCTCTCTGCAAAATCCAAAGCAATTATTGCCTACCTAACGTTTATAGGAACGTTAATTGCTTTTTTTATCAATAAGGAAAATAAACACGAGTTTACTACCTGGCATATTAAAAATATGTTTGGGTTGCTTTTATTATTGATTATTTCGCAAGTAACGCAAGCTTATATCGATTTGTTTTTTGGAGAAATATTGTGGTTTATCGCTTTCTTTCTATGGGCATTTTCCTTGGTAATGGCCATTTTAAATAAAAAACAGGCCATTCCCTACTTCAGTGAGAAATTTCAAGAGTGGTTTACTTTTTTAGATTAGATATCCTATCTTTATAAGGTATTAACAACTAATCACTTAAAATCATGGAACAGACCACAACTGACAATGGTAAAACCATTGCAATTATAGCCTATATTACCCTCATAGGTTGGATTATTGCATTGGTAATGCACAATAACAACAAAACAGCCTTGGGCGCCTATCACATTAGGCAAATGCTCGGCATTATGCTTCTTGGTCTTGCATTATCGCTGCTTGGTTCGTTACTGGATATTTATATCCTTTCTGTAATTCTTAACATAGGGGTTTTGGTTCTATGGATTTTAGGGCTCATAGCTGCCATACAAGGTGAAAAGAAACCTGTACCCTTATTGGGCGAACAATTTCAGCAATGGTTTGCTGGGATTGGGTAGAAAATGTTACCTCAAGTTAAATATGCTTAAAATGTACTTAACAATATTGATCTGTTAATAAAAATACATTGATCAATATGTATTAGTATATTATCAAGTATAATTTAGAAGAGTTATTAAAGCAAGATGAAGCCCTTTTGAGTTTTCTTTTTTTTCATTAGTATATTATATTTATGGGCTATTTAAACAGATAAATTACAATTTGTATTAATTTAAACTCTTGCTTAACAAAAGATACAGTTATAAAATTATAAAAATTTTGCCACAAATAAATTGAAATAGATGACAGACTATTACAAAGTGCTTGGTATTGAATCTAATGCATCTCAAGCAGAAATTAAAAAAGCCTATAGAAAACTTTCAACTAAGTTTCATCCTGATAAAAATAATGGTGATTATTTTTTTGAAAATATGTTTAAGCAAATTCAAGAAGCTTATGGAGTACTTGGAAACATTAACAAAAAGAATGAGTATGACAGCAAATTTGATCAATATTTCAACCAAGCTAATTCTGGTTATCAATATTCAAACTTTGAGCCTGTAATTGAGTTTTTTCAATCTAATAAAACGCGGTTTTACAGTGGTGATGAGGTACGATTTAAGTGGAAAACTTTTAATGCAGATATATTAGAAATAAATCCTTTTGGTTTGGTTGATCCCAATGGAGATACAATTTTTAAAATTAACAATGTAAATAAGCAATTTCTAGACGTTGTGCTTGTAGCTACCAATACAAACATATCAAAATCAGTTACTAAAATTATTACTCTTGAGAATAAAATTTTCAAGGATGCACAGAGTCAATCAGTATATACTAACGGAAATCATAAAACTTTTTACAGTAAAGAAAAAACGACATATAATGGTAAGACTATTGCTATCGTTTCATATATCACAATAATTGGTTGGATTATTGCTCTGATTATGCACTTGAATAAAAAAACCACATTAGGTGCTTTCCACATTAAGCAAATGTTTAGTTTTATAATTTTAGGTTTTATATCATCAATCATTGATAACTTATTTGATTTTTACATATTAACCATATTAATCCAGATTGGTCTCTTAATTTTATGGATTTTAGGCTTCGTTTCTGCAATACAGGGTAAAAAGAAACCGATATCTATATTTGGCAGATAATCTCAACAATGGTTCGCCGGGATTGGATAAAAACGATTTTAACTTAAAGTAAGTCACTTTTAAATGCTAACTACTTTAGTATGAAAGTGGCTTTTTTTATTTTTGTGGTATATGGAAAAACAACAATTACAACTTCAGCATAATTTTAAGCCCGCTTCAACTTCTTCGGAAAAATCACCTGTAATTATTATGTTACACGGTTTCGGAAGTGATGAAAACGATCTTTTTTCATTTGCAGGCGAACTGCCCGATACCTACACCATCATTTCCTTAAAAGCGCCTATCCCAATGCAACCCTACGGAAATGCTTGGTATAATATTTATTTTGACAATACCGATGGTAAATTCAGCGACACCAAACAAGCCATTGCCTCTCGCGATCTTATTGCTAATTGTATTGATGAAATTATTGAAAAATATAATATTGACAAAGATAACGTTACCCTGTTAGGTTTTAGCCAAGGCACTATTTTAAGCTTTGCCGTAGCACTTAGTTATCCTGAAAAAGTAAAGAATGTTATTGGGTTGAGCGGTTACATTAATGAAGAAACATTAAAAAATGGCTATACTGAAAAAGATTTTAGCAAGTTGAATATATATACCTCTCACGGAAGTGTAGATCAAGTAATCCCGGTAGAGTGGGCACGAAAAACTAAACCCTTTTTAAAGAATTTAGGAATCGATGCTGCATATTCTGAATTCCCCGTTGGTCACGGCGTTGCCCCGCAAAACTTTCAAGAACTTAAAGAATGGCTTGCTAAAAGGTAGTAAAGCAAGAACGACATTAAAATAACCAACAACGCCCCACTCCCGCTTAAAAACTTATATTTGTCTAAATCACCTTACACTCGACTATGGACAAAGACTTCTGGTTATAGCTAAAAGACCCCTACTACCCTATCGATCTTAACTTACATCTTGAAAACCTACTATAAACGCTGTGCTTGAAAGCTATTGCATTAGGAAGTAGTTTTTGATGTTTGTACGACATAGAATAATTCCAGTAGTCCTTTCTTTAATAGCTATGTTTATTAATTAAATAGATTACACTATTACTTTATTATAAGTTTGCCATAACCATATTATAACCACGCTATAACCTATATGTAATTATTTAGTATATTTACTTTATATGTTTCGATTACAGCGGGTTGTATTCATTTTAAAATTTGGTTGTTATGGCAAAGCAAAAAGGTATTATTCCATTAACGGGAACTATTGGAGGGATTAATTTTTATTACTTAAACGGAAAACCAGTTGCTCGACGGGCCGGAGGTGGTTTTAATGGAAAGGCCATTAAAGAGAAAGCCAGTATGCAGCGTGTGCGGGAAAACGGGAGTGAGTTTGGGCATAGTTCGCAGGTGAATAAAGCATTTCGACGGAGTTTGTATCCTTTCTATGCCGGACATACATTTACACATTTTCACAGCCGATTGATGGCATTATTCACAAAACTAAAAGATCTGGACGCAGCACATGATCGTGGAAAGCGGCGCGTAGCAAACGGAGTTGCTACCACCTCAGGCAAAAGGTTATTACAGCATTTCACTTATACACCAGATTGCCCATTAAATAACGTTTTGCCCTTTTCGTATCAGTATACTGCAACCAACTATACTTTAAAGATTCTAGATTTAGATTCTTCACAGGTGCATTGGGTTAAGGGTGCTCATCTACTTTCTATTACGCTGGGTATTTTAGTCTTTGATTTTGAGACGTTGGCTTTTTCCTTATTTGAAAGTGAACCGATTTGGTTAACCCCTGAGACAGTGAAACAAGATTATAGCTTATCCCCTACTCAAGCAGTTCATGGGACCGGTGTAAGGATTGCCTTTTTGGGTATACGGTTTTATCAGCTTGTAAATGGGGAGCGTTATGTGTTACATGGCAATGACGCTGTTGGTTTTGGAGTGGTGGGAATAGCATAACTAATTTTTAATAGTTACCTATCGATGAGTAAACACAGAAGTTTGTTTTAGTTTTATAAGATATCCCTTATTAATGGTATATTAGTATTTCTTATTTTACTATTTTAAAAATATGAACGTAATAAAAATGCAAAAACCGCTCATAGCATGCCAAATAGGTACACTAACAGCGGAAAAACCGTTCATATAAACAAGTTGTAGCCAATTTAAGAAAACGAACTAACCGAATGAATATAGTAGAAAAAGAAGCAGTCGAATATGCAGAATATGAATTCTTCAATGGAGAACTTCATAGCACTGTTGACAATTTATCAAGCGAATTGTCATCAAGACTTTATAGCTTTAAAAGAAAAAAGGATAAACTCTTATTTCTCAATATTTTAAGGAAAGAAGTTTTAAATCAAAAATTAGAACACGAAAAAACTTGTAGTAAAACAAATTGTGGAACTTCTCAAGAAAAAGAAACAGGACTTTTCGTAATCGACCAAGAAATTGAAGACATTTCTCAATCTTATGAATATCAACCTAAATATGGCGATGAGTTTAGTTCAGAGCAAAAATCCGAACTACATACTACACTAAACGAAATAAAAAATAAGCTAACTGAATTAGGATTTGGACAACAAATCATCTTTGATGAATTGGACGAATTAAAAGAACATCTAAATCTTGGAAAAAAGAATTGGTTTCAACTGCTAAAAGGAAAATTATTTGACTTAACAGTTAGTAAAACTTTAGAAGAGACAATTGTAAAAGAAGTTTACGAACAACTGTCAAGCGGATTTGAAAATTTACCTGACTTGATAGATAAAATATAAATTAAAATGGATAAAAGAGTAATTGCTTATTCGCCAAAAATGAAAGGCGACCTTGATGACGACTATACACTTTACGGAGACGGAGAAGTACTTCACGAATACGATAGACACAGATATCCTGGAGGTTATAATTTAAAAGAAACATTACGTGCTGACGAATTAAAAGACAGCGTAAAAGAGAGACTTTTAAATGCGGCAAAACCAGCTGACAAGGATTTAGCTAAAGAACTTTTAGGGATTGTATAAAAACTGGCTACAACAATGGCTATAAGTAATTGCTTGTTCTCGCCTACTTCTGAAAATCCTAGCGGATTTTCAGTTTGGTGTGTACTTGCAAAGTTAAGTGCTAACCCACGCAACTACTCATAGCCGAGACCGTTGGGCGTCATATTGAAAAGAACTGAAATTTTAACAAAAAAACTGAATTATGAAAAAAGTATGCATTTATTTAATAGTAGTAACCTCTTTAATTGCTTTTGGTTGCGAACAATCTACAAAGAAAAACGATTCAAAAGAATCGACTGGAAAGCTTTTGGAAAATAACGATGAATTAAAGGAGCTTGATATTGAATCTTTAAAATCGGTGTTTGGGATGGAAGGAAAAGAAAAAGACGGACAATTCAAAGTTACAGTTCCTCAAAATGACTTGAATGTAATGGTCGATGGTTTCAAAATCATTCCTCCTATGGGATTAGGAAGCTGGGCTGCATTCGCCCCAACTTCGGGAAAACCTATGGTTATGGGAGATATTGTTGTTACGGAAAAAGACTTAAAACCAGTACAGCAAGAAATAATAAAACAAGGGTTAACAATAACAGCAATTCACAATCACTTTGTCCGAAATGAGCCTGATGTGATGTATATGCATATTGGGGGAATGGGCGATGAAAAAAAATTAGCTAAAAGTGTCAAAGCTGTTTTTGATAAAGTAACTGAAATAAGAGGTGCTAATCCATCAAGTGCAACTATTTCAACAGTGCAAAATACTCTTGACACAAAGTTGATTGATAGCATTTTGGGATATAGCGGAACTATGAATAAAGGAGTATATAAAATCACTATCGGTCGGCCAGATGTGAATTTAAAAGAACACGGTGCACCAGTTAGTACATTTTTAGGTTTTAATACTTGGGCAAGTTGGCAAGGAACAAATGAAAAGGCAGCGGTAGCAGGGGATTTTACGATGCTTGCTGATGAAGTAGCCCCAGTAATAAAGGCTTTGATTGAAAATGATATTGAAGTAGTTGCTCTTCATAATCATATGGTTCACGAAAACCCAAGAATTTTCTTTCTACATTATTGGGGTGTTGGACCCGTAGAAAAATTGGCTAAAGGATTAAGAGAAGCCTTAGACAAGACAGGGGTAAAAAATGAAAAAATGTAGGATAAAAAATACGAACGCCCAACAGCGGCTATGCGCCAGGCGGGAAACCCGTCTTCGGTTGACAGATTACGGATGCGAGAAATGCTCGTTTTCAAAAGAACAATTCCGGGTAAAAGCCCCGCCCGGCGCATAGCCGCGGAACGTTGCCACCAATTATAAAAAAAATCCGTCTATGAAAAAAACAATCATTTTATTTCTGATTATTTTCTCAAATTTGACTTACGGACAAATTCCAAATAAATTGTCCAAAGAGGAAAAAATCTATGGTCTATCCAAATTTTGGCAAGAAGTAAATTACAATTTTGTTTATCTAAATAAAGTGGACAGAACGGAATGGGATAATCAATACAAAAGACTTATATCGGAAGTTCAAAACACGCCGAACGATTATGAATATTATCGATTGTTACAAAAATTTTGTGCGTCTTTAAAAGATGGACATACGAACGTTTGGTTTCCAAAAGAAATTCAAGATAGTATTCTAAATACAGATTTTGGAGATTATAGAATTTTTCTATCAAATATAGATGGTAAAGCTATAATTACAAAAGTGAATAAAAGCAAAAAGGACGAATTGCCAATCGGTACGGAAATAACTAAAATAAATGGATTATCGACAAATCAATATATAAATCAAAACGTCCGACCTTATATTTCTACATCTACACAACATATTTTAGACGATTGGTCAATGACTTATATGTTACAAGGTTTTATTGGTTCAACTTTTGAACTCAAATTAAAATTACCAAACGGTAAAATAAAATCTCTAAATCTTACGCATAAGATAAGCGAAGAAAAAGAATTATATCCACAAGAGAATAACGATATATTTGAATATAGATTATTAGAAAAAGACATAGCCTATATTGCTCTAAATTCATTTACGAGTTGGGACATAATGGGTTTATTTTCTGATAAGCTTACTGAAATACGAAAAGCAAAAAAATTGATAATCGATTTAAGAAAAAATGGTGGTGGAAATGAAAATATAGCTCGGGAAATTTTTAAATACCTTACGAACGACACGATTCTTTACGGCTCAAAATCAAAAAGCAGAGAAAATGTTTCTTATTATAAAGCTATTGGTAAATACACAAAGGCAAGTGATACATTAAATAACAATTGGTCAAAACAAGCCTACCTAACTTATCACGATAATTATTATTATGATTTTCCATACAATTCCTATAACACCGCAAATATGGACATTGAAAGAATTGAAATGCCAACTGCGATATTGATTGGACATAATACTGCATCGGCTTCCGAAGATTTTTTAATTTATGCAGATAATCAAGAAAATATGACAAAAATCGGAGAGCCAACTTTTGGAAGTACAGGACAACCTATGATATTTGACTTACCAAATGGTGGAATAGGACGAGTTTGCACGAAAAAAGATACTTATCCAGATGGTCGAGAATTTGTCGGTTATGGAATAAAACCAGATATCGAAATTAAAACTAAATTAAGTGATTATATGGAAAATAGAGACGTAGTTTTAGAGAGAGCAATTAAACATCTGAACGGAAAATAACTGGTGGCAACACCGTATATAAGCTATGGCTTGGTCTGTGCTTATTTGTAAAATCTGCGGATTTACCAAAGTTAGTTTATATTTGGAGAGGTTTGTGCTAAAACACGCCACAGCTCATATACAAACACGTTAGCTGTCAGCCGAAAAAAAAATGAACTACGAAAACAGAATAGTACTATTTTTAGATATCTTAGGATTTAAAAATATTATTGAAAAAACCATTGATAAGGAAGAAGATATTGAGAAAAATATATCTAGCCTGTATTCTAATTTAAAATACATTAAAACCTTTTTAATTGAACGTTTGAAAAGTGAAAGTATGTTTAACGAACGAAACTATTCTTTAAAAGTTACACAATTTTCTGACTCTGTAATTATCTCATTTATAAATGACGACAATACTACTCTTTTAAATTTAATCCGTTCAATCCAAGAACTGATTATAAAATTAACAAATGAAGGAATACTATGTAGAGGTGCGATTTCTTATGGAAAATTAATCCACGACAACAGAGTGATTTTTGGACCAGCTCTGAATGATGCGTATGAAACTGAAACAAAGGCAGCAATTTACCCGAGAGTTATTTTAGATAAATCATTAATAGAGTTAGGCAAAAAAAGACAAAAAGAACTTTTTGAAACAGAAGGAATAAATACTGAAGATTTGATTTATGGATATTTATCTCACGATTCTGACGATAAATTTTATATTGATTACTTTCCAAAAGATATTTGGTCTTATAAATATATTACAAAAATAGAACCTTATTTATCCAATTTAAGACAAATCATAATTTACGGTTTGAGAAATAAAAAACCTGATTTGAAATCCAAATATGGCTGGATGAAAAATAAATATAATAAAATGCTAACTGATTTAAAAAGCGAAGGAAAAATATATGAAATTTCTCAAGAAAAAGGACTGTTTGAGTATATTGATAAAATTGAATTATTAAATTAAAGCCGAACAGCTAACACCGTATAAAATTAATTGCTAATTTTAGCTAGTTTACGAAAGTCCGCGAGGACTTTCTATCTGTGATTTATTTGCTAACTTTAGTGCTTAAACCACGCAACTAATCTTATACACAAACGTTATGCGGCAGCTTAAAAAGACGATAACATTGAGAAACATATTAAACATTTTGATAGGACTTCTAACTTGTTTGACTGTAAACGGACAAACAATAACAGAACGACTTATTCTCACCGACAACAAAGATTCACTTTACCTTAATTCAAATAAAATCTCATTTGACAGACAGGAGAATTATTGCTTTGTAATTAAAAAAAATGGGCAAGAATTTTTTGTAACCAACAAGGACACGATTGGTGGCTTCAAATTTATAGGTTCAACGTATGGTAACGGTGGAGAAATTAACTATACAAGTTCATATTCTGACCCGAAAGACAAACCTTTTTACTACAAAAATACAAAAGGAACAAAAGTTTATGGAACAGCCATTGGTAAAATTGAAAGCTATCAAACCAGCAATACCAAAGAGAATATTGCAATTACAACAACCTTAAATGATTCTGTCTATAACTACATTAATGGCAAACTTGTTTCCAAAAGCCACAAGGAGCAGGTCGAAAAGTTTTACATTACCGAGAGAGATTGGGTCGCATTCAGCGAAAACGGGAATGTAATCTACTTCCTTAAGCAAGACTCGCTTTACAAGCTTTTTGTAAATGACAAACTTATAGACAGCTCAAAATTCAGGTATAACCAATTGGCAATAAACAACAGCGGGACATACATATTTGCCAAAGGTAAAAGACCTGAACAACCAATTGGGAAGTATAACTATATGTTTTTCGTTCATTCAATGGATACCGTCCTTGGCTACGTCAGAACAGTTTGGGATTACGAATTGAAAGAAAATGGAGCATATTATTACAGTGGTGATGATAATGGACCAGATTACATTGCTATCAATGACAAGCTTCATAAGGATATTAAGGCAGTATCAAATATTACACTAATTGACAAAAAAACATACCTGTATTCATTCGATGAAAAAGACAAAAACAAAATCAATGTAAACGGAGAAATTTATTCTCACGATTTTGATGAGATATTTTCCCCAAGCCTTGACAAAAATGGAAACTTCGCATTTTACGGAATGAAGGATTATTTTCTGTTCAGATTCATAAATGGACAAAAATCAAAAGAGCCATTATCAAAATATGGTGTAAGAGCGACTCCGCTTTACATTAGCCCAAATGGTGAATCATTACATTTTTTCAAGACAGACGATTCAATTTACTTGTATCAAGATCAGAAGTTAATTTTCACCCCAATACCCAAGAACTCAAACTTTTCAATTGAACCACATAAAGAAGTTTTGCCTTACAATTTTGTTCGTGGTAAAACAGAGAATGGAAATTCACTTTTCTATCTTGAATATGAAAATCAAGGGTATTTTGTTTTTAATGGTAAATTCTCAAAACCATTAATACCAATTAAGGAAAGAAACTTTTCTAGGGACAAAGAACAAGGGGCTATTGTTGCAGGTGAATTTAACGATGATGGTTTTTTCGCAATACAAAAAGTTGGAAAAAGAAAATTTCTGATTGTAGTAAATAATCAGATTTACAAAGAGCTTGATGATGTAGACTATATTGTTTCTGACAGTTACTTTTTTGACGGAAAGAGTTTAACCTTTTATGGCGTTAAGAAACGTTCTTTTTATCAATTCACTATGAGCCTATGAAAGTCCTATTCTCAATATCAATAATGCTCCTTTCCTTTTTAGCATACGGACAAAAAATGCCTTCAGACTATTTTGACGAAGCAAGCAATTACTTTGAAGACGAGAATTTTGATGAAGCACTTAAAGGTTATCAATACATTGTAGATAATCATTCTAAAAACGAACTTTATCCAAGAGCATTTTACAACGTTGGTTATATCTATTTCATTCAAAAGAAGTATGACAAAGCAATTCCGATATTTAAAGAAATTCTCGAAAGCAATTTCAACGAAAAAGAAAATTTAGGTGGTGGCATAATGGCTGACCCATACACCAATTACAGACACAGAGCAAGCGAAATACTTAGCGAGATTTACTACACAAAGAAAAAGTATGATTCAGCATTGCATTATTTCGCTTTGTCTGATACAACATATCCATATTTACACTTTTGTGGTAATGAATATGCTTCAAATGATGTCCATACATCCTTACGCTATTCAGACATTTATCAGAAACTAAAGCAACCTGATAAAGCAATACAAAAGCTACTTCCGACAGTTTTTACAACTCTTGCAGACAATTCCAAAGTAATCGAAGAATTAAAAAAATTACTTGCCGACAGAAAAGGTCTTAAACAAGAGCTTGACAAGTCACTAAGCAAAATATATTCTAAGAAAATCACCAAAGAAGATTATTCATACACCAGATACTACTTTAAGTTTCTCAATGCTGAAATTGCTGTTCCAGACAGTTACGAAGACGAGGAAAATAAATTCAAGAAAGACAAGGCAATCAGTGACATTAAGCAGACCAACTTTTACAAAATGATAGAACAGCTATGATGATGGAAAAAGAAAGCCGACCGCATAACAGCGTGTATGTGGCAATAGCGGGTGAAGTGGCAAATCGAAGGTCTGTGCTTCTAAAAAACTTTGTGCTAAACAAACAGGAAAGTGCTTCTAATCCGCTACTGCACATACACGCGACACGTTGTGCGTCATTTAAGAAAAACCTGAAGAAACAAGAAAATTGAGTTGGATAAATAAAATATTTGGAACAAATAAAATTGAGAAAAATCCCACTCGAAAAATTGACTACATCCAAATAACAAAAGATTGGAACGCTGACCCAGTTTCACCTGAAATTGAATTAGAAGTGGACGGAATTGATTTAATAATGGACATTTATCTAAATCATTTCAGATTTGATAGATACCAAAAAGGCGACAAAGTTAAAATCCGATTTAAAAACTGTGCGGAATATTCTCTAAATAATTGCAATGACGAAGGATATTTTTATGGACAATATAGAACAAATCACAACGAATTACCTTGGGGAGAATTTTATGAAATTAAAAGCGGATTAGATAAAGAGTTCCCTAATCCGATTGAGAAAATTCAAGCTAACAAATCTGAAAGAAAACATTTTATTTTCTTTTTTAAAGACGAGACATTTGAATGTCTTGCTTCTGATTATTATTTAGACTTTTACAACGAAAAAGTGCTAAACAGTTGCAAAACAAATTATAATATAGTTTTAGAAGGAAAGGAAATTGGAACTTCCAAACTGGAAAAAGCAGATGCACCAATGGGAGTTGCATTTGGACTAATTGAATTCAACGGAATAGAAACGCCATACGAATTCATTAAAGAATACTGCTTGAAAAATAATATTTTAATAAACACTGACGACCCAGAATTTGAATTTATTGATACTCAAGTAATATCAGAATTAAAAGTATTCAGACAGGATGGATTTGAAATAAAAGGAGTTGCTGGAAATGCAATTATCGGAATGAAAGATGAAGGTTATGAAATCTCAATTTTGGGAATAAGCTACCCATTTTATGAAGAAGAATTTCCTCATCACGTTGAACATTATAGAAATATGTATAAATCGGAATAAAAACGAACGCACAACACCGTGTATAATTCATTGCTTGTGCAGGCTTACTTACGAAAATCCTCGCGGATTTTCTATTCGGTTTGTATTTGCTAAATTAGTTGCTGAAATACGCAACGAAATCATACACAAAACCGTTACCCACAAGCTGAAAACCAACCGCATATTTTAGCACTTTCGGTTTTTTCCGACACACAAATCCAACGCTTAAAACCAAAAGAGCTAAAATTTTCCCAACGCCTGAAAATTATATATTTTAGTATTTGCTTAAATAAGAAATAACCGTAACTTTGTTTTATGGAAAATAATTCTTGCATAAGACAACAAGCCGATATTGAACAAATAAATCGTTGCAAAGACACAGTTTCGGAATTAAACGAATCGTTCGACTATTTGGCGAACGGACTTTCATTAGTCGGAAATAACGTTCGACTGAAAATACTTTACCTACTCTTTCAGGAAAAAAGACTTTGTGTTTGTGATTTAAGCGACATTCTCGGAATGAACATTTCTGCTATTTCTCAACATTTGAGAAAAATGAAAGACCGAAACCTATTACAAACAGAAAGAGATGCTCAAACGATTTTTTATTCACTTACGGCTGAATACGAAAAAATGCTAAACCCATTTTTTGAGATACTTGATAAAAACAAAATTTTAGAAACGATATGAAAAGTGAAAACAAATTAATCGGTGCAGGTTTGTTAACGGCAATTACAGCTTCTTTATGTTGTATTACACCAGTTTTGGCTCTTATCGCAGGAACAAGTGGAATTGTTTCAACATTTTCTTGGATAGAACCTTTTAGACCATATTTAATTGGACTGACAATTTTAGTTCTTGGCTTTGCTTGGTATCAAAAACTTAAACCTCAAAAAGAAATAGACTGTGATTGTGAGACGGACGAAAAACCAAAATTTATTCAATCAAAAAAGTTTTTAGGTATTGTAACAGTATTTGCAATTGTAATGTTGGCTTTCCCATATTATTCTGGAATTTTTTACCCAAACACAGAAAAACAAATAATTGTAGTTGACAAATCGGACATTAAAACAACGGAATTTAAAATCAGCGGAATGACTTGTGCCAGTTGCGAAGAACACGTCAATCACGAAGTAAACAAACTCAACGGAATTGTAAACTCAAAAGCGTCTTATGAAAATGGAAATGCAATCGTTGAATTTGACAAAACCAAAACCAATGAAACGGAAATTGAGAAAGCAATTAACTCAACAGGTTATAAAGTAACCGACAAAAAAGAAAATTAATGGAAACTATATTAAAATCTGAAATAACTTGTCCAAACTGCGGACATAAAAAAATGGAAGATATGCCAACAAACGCTTGTCAATTTTTCTACGAATGCGAAAATTGTAAAAAGGTTTTAAAACCAAAAGAGGGAGATTGTTGTGTTTATTGTTCTTATGGAACAGTAGCTTGTCCACCAATTCAAGAAAATAAAAGTTGTTGTTAAAAAGCCAACGCTAAAAGCCATACACATTTGCAATTCGCTTCAGCCGAAACACAAGCCAAAAATTGCAAAAGAGTATGTCTTTGCCAACGCTGAAAACCAAGCTGAACGGAATAAAGCCAGTGGGTAACAACGTATCCTATGAAAAGCACTAGTCCAG
>DEQW01000001.1:0-209413 GCA_002360635.1 Flavobacteriaceae bacterium UBA3356
AAACTTAAGATGTATAACCGCAATTACGGCGGATTCGACTACGTCCGAATCCACTCGGAGTTGTTAACGATATGTCAAACTGAAAGTTAGTACATATAAACACAAAATTGACGGTCATAAAAAAACGTCACCTATAATTATTAATTTTAATTTTTGCAGATTAAATATATTTTTGCCGAAAACCTCCTATGAACTTCATTAACTTTTGCAAGCCACGTTTTTTATTTCTTACCTGTTTATTGTCAATAACTTTTAGTTGCAACAGTGATGATGATTCTTATGATAATTTATGTGATAACGACAATGCCCTGCCTTATGTTACTTATTCCAATCTAGAAACATCGATTTTAGAGGATGGCGAAAACAAAATATATACTATCTCAGCAGATTTTACAAATAATGGCGATAAAAATGAGTTGGGAATTGCTTATTATATCGTTAATATTTTTGATGAAAAAGAAATATTTCCGAGCGAACCATTTTGCGGAATACTTGAACCAGGAAAGACCTGTACATATGTATCCTCGGGCCTTGATAATGATGGAGTTGTAGACTATGATTTCACAGTTGAATGTGCATATTTTGCACCAATCACAATTGATTGAATTTGACTAAGCCTTCTCCATTATTTCGTTTTTCTTTTAAAGTCTATTTTAAGCCTTCTTATAAAACATAGTTTGTAACGAATAGTCCGCACCAGTAGTTAACAACATATATATAATTTATGCCTTACATAGCCAAAGCACTTTAAATTCCTCATTTATTATTAAATTGCGACTAGTATTATTTGGAGAGGCAGCTCCACCCTGCCGACTGTTAAACAGGCATGAAAAGCACTGCACCACGGTGCGACTTGCTTACACTTAGCTGGCACTGTCGCAAAATCGTCATAAATCATATACCGAACCGCTGTCAAAATACGATCAAAACCAAACAACCCTTTATCAATGAATTGGATTATCCTTATAATAGCTGGCCTTTTTGAAGTAAGCTTTGCCTTCTGCTTAGGAAAAGCAAAAGAAGCAACTGGTACGATTACTACATATTGGTACGTTGGTTTTTTAGTCTGTCTTGCTATTAGCATGTTATTATTGATAAAGGCCACACAAACGTTACCCATTGGTACAGCTTACGCAGTTTGGACTGGCATAGGCGCCGTAGGAACCGTATTAATCGGAATTTTTGTTTTTAAAGAACCAGCTGACTTCTGGAGGATCTTTTTTATAACAACCCTTATTGTCTCGATTTTAGGATTAAAAGTTGTTTCGCAATATTAAAATTTAAAATAGGTATTTAGCAATCAATTTATTTTTTTGCTTATCTTTAACCTACCCTATTATCTTTCAACCTACTACAGCTTTTTGGTATTCCGTAAATCGGTTCGGGATTATACCGTTTCTTTTTAAGCGATGTATTTAGCTTATCGAAATATAGTTGGTTTGAAATTTTATTATGTCCTATTTTTTATGTGTGTCTTCGGAAACGCTTTTGCACAGCGACCACTACCCGAAGAATGCTTTTTAAAGAAAACCAATGAAGCATGGATTAAAGATTTTAAAAAAGCTGAAACTTCTGAATTTCAATTAGAACTTATCAAAGAAAAGTTGCTTGCAGATGCTATTTACCTAGACAATGAGAAAAAAATTGTAGCCAAAGAAGATCGATGTGGCTGTCCCATTAGATTTGGCATTATCATTCAAGGCAGAAAATGGTTGGTATTAGACCTCAACGAAAATCCTGAATTAGAAGAGTTATTTCCACATATTTCTTCGGAAACTATAGATCGCATTAAACTAAGTGAATTTGAAGAAAACAAACTCAATAGATATGCTGTTGATCAATGTTCTGGAGTAACCTTATATACTACAAATAGGGACCTTCGACGAAAAATTAGACGTTTAGATTTAAATTCATCGGCTAATAAATAACACCTTCCTTTTTACTGTAAATTAATGTTCTAAAATGTAAACTTATGAAATCAATCCACCCATATCTAACATTTAATGGTGATTGCGAAGCTGCTTTTAATTTTTATAAAAAAGTATTCAATAGCGAGTTTCAACACATTGGCCGTTTTGGCGATATGCCCGAAGATTCCGATTATCAAATGACAGATGCTGACAAGAAAAAAATCATGCACGTAAGTCTTCCGCTAAAAGAAGGATACACATTAATGGGAAGCGACACTTCTGATCACTATGGAAAAGCGACCATTGGCACCAATTTTTCAATCTCTATTAATGCTGACAACAAAGAAGAAGCAGACCAACTTTATGCCAAATTAAGCAAAGGAGGAAAAGAAACCATGCCTATGCAAAACACCTTTTGGGAATCGTATTTCGGTATGTGTACCGATGCATTTGGTATTCAATGGATGCTAAGCGCCCCGCCTGCCTAAACAAATATTACCTGTTGCGTCTTCGCTTTGAACCTCGAGACGATTTATTATTTCGCGGCTTGTTACGTTGTGAACGATGATTCGCTTTGTTTTCAGCTTTTTTATCCAGTACTTCTTTTAGTGTTTCAGTAACTTCAAAACCGGGTACAGTTTCACTTTCTAAGCGTTCACCCAATAATTTTTCAATACCGCGAACGTATTCGTTTTCATCTACACTTACAATAGAAACTGCTTGTCCCGACGCTCCTGCCCTTCCGGTACGACCAATACGGTGCACATAATCTTCTGGCACATTAGGTAATTCATAATTAATTACGTGCGGCAGTAATGGAATATCCAGTCCGCGGGCAGCAATATCGGTTGCTACCAGAACACGGGTTTTACCACTTTTGAAACCAGCAAGCGCTTTGGTGCGTGCTCCTTGGCTTTTATTTCCGTGAATGGCGGCTGAAGTAATTCCTGCTTTTTCCAGTTTTTGACTCAAGCGGTTTGCTCCATGTTTGGTACGGGTAAAAATAAGTACTTGTTGCCAGTCGCCTTCATCAATCAGCTTAGTCACCAATTGTGTTTTTTTAGTTTTATCTGTTCGGTAAATTAATTGGTCTACTTTTTCTGCCGTGGTATTTTCAGGTGTAGCTTCTACCATTACCGGATGATGCAAAAACGTATTGGCCAGCTTTTTTATATCTTTTGAAAAAGTAGCCGAAAACAACAAGTTCTGTCGCTTTGAAGGTATAACAGCTAAAATCTTTTTAATATCGCGAAGAAATCCCATATCCAGCATTCTATCGGCTTCATCCAATACCAGTATTTCAATATTGGATAATGAAATAATATTTCGGCTTTGCAAATCGAGCAAACGTCCAGGCGTTGCTACCAATATATCCACACCTTTCCGTAATGCTTTTATTTGAGGCTTCTCGCTTACCCCGCCAAAAATAACAGTTCCTTTACAATTGGTAAACTCACTGTACGTATTTACATCATCCATTACCTGTGCTGCCAATTCACGGGTTGGGGTTAACACTAAAGCTCGAACCGGGCGGTTGTGCAAGTTTTTTCCACTGTTTAATATTTGTAGCATAGGCAATGTAAAAGCAGCTGTTTTACCAGTTCCTGTTTGCGCAGATGCCAATACATCTTTACGCTCTAATATTTTAGGAATTGCTTTCTGCTGAATAGGTGAAGGGGTAGTATATCCTTTTTTGCTAATAGCTTTTAGCAAGGCTTCGGACAGCCCAAGTGATTTAAATGACATATAGGTTGTTTATAAATGGCTATGAAGTTTTAATGATGCCATTTCTGAATTGACCACAAAGATACACTTAATTTATTCAATGGCAGTCTCACTATATAGGTTTGAACCTTTTTTATATAGGAATACCCCTACTTTTTTCTTACAAAGATTACGTAAAAACACTTAACACATAAGTCTCTAATTATCAATATATTACATATTATAAACTCTAAATTATAGTATTATGAAACATTCAATTTACCTTTTGTACATTAGTATTATGTTACTGCTAGGATGTAGTAAAGAAAATACAGTATTAGACACTGCAAAACACATAGATTTTGCTGTAGAAACAATCGATTTTAAGTTAACCCCAACCAATAATACCACGGGTGTAGTTACCATCTCTGGAAGTATTGTAAATGTAGGAGATTCCTTTTATTCAGAAGAAGCAAAACAAGCTTTTTATTTATACGAAAGACCCTGGGGAACAGCCATTAACAGTAACGGAAATTTAATTGCAAAAAAAGAATTTTCAGCTTTAGAAACTGGAGATAGCATAACCATTAATTATTTAAAAGAATGGGATATCAATATGTATCCAAATGAAACTTTCTGCCCCACCTATCGATTAATTATTAGACATGATAACGAAATTGATGCTTTTCCTTTTCAAGATAGCAATCCAACTAATAATATGATGGAACGGTTTGGAAGTGACATCAATTTGCTCTTTCCCTAACAACTTATTTCTGTGCCTCATTCATCTTTAATAATTTATCAGATGACATGTATTTTATCAATAAATAACTATGAAATTTTCTAAAAATTCCCTTCTTTTTATTCAGCAAAAAAAATTAATAAAACAATCTCTTAGCATATTTGTTGTATCTCTAAAAAAACCGCTTCAAAATAATTTTTGAAGCGGTTTTCGTTTAAATAAGTACTCAGCAGTTTTATAACTGTGGTAGCAATACATTATCTATAGCGTGTATAACACCATTAGAAGCTTGTACGTTGGTTACTACAATAGTACTTATTCTATCATTAGGATCGGTTATAGTTCCATTTTCAGCGTCTACTTCTACAGCAGCACCAAGGGTTGTAACCGTTCCAGTTGTAAGATCTTCAGCACGAACATTTTGACCTGCAATTACGTGGGTGTTGAGCGCAGCGGTTAATGTGGCGCTATCAATTTCATTTAAACCTGTAATATTAAGCTCTACCAATAAATCAGCAAATGCTTTATTTGTTGGAGCAAATACAGTAAAAGGTGCTGGGTCTGTACCAATGCCAGTAGATAATGTAGTAACATAATCTGGCTGCCCTTGTAGGGTCAATGCTGAAACTAATGTCTCGAAATTAGAATCTGCAGTTGCAAAAGTCACTACTGTAGGTAACGTTATTACCGCATCTACTTTATGCACAACACCACTTTCAGTTTCTATATCAGCCTCAGTAACAGTTGCAAGACCATTAAGTTTTACACCAGCACTTGTGTCTACATACATACTTAAATTATTATCTGTGTTTGCATAGGTCGCCAAAGAGTTGACATAACCGGTTGTTAAATCGGCTGCTTCATTATCTCCAGAAACCACGTGATTAAGTAATGTTTCTCTCAAAAGATCTTCTGGAACTTCTTCTAAGTTTGAAAATCCATTATTATTTAAGAAAGTGCTAAAAGCATCGTTGGTTGGTGCAAAAAGTGTTAATTCAGCACCGCTCTGAAAGTTTGCTGTTAAGCCAGTTCTTTCTAAAGCTGCTGCTAGAGAAGAAAATTCAGGAGTAGTGGCGATAAATTCTGCTGTTGTCTGGTTATCGTCTAAAGACGAATTGTCATCATCATCACTGCAAGAGTACGCTAAAAAGGCAATCATCGCAATGAATGAAAATTTTACTAAGTTTTTCATAGTTCAAGTTTTTTATTTGTTATAGGCCAAAAGTAACTTGTGAGTCTAGCGGTAAAAAACATTTTAACTTTTGTTTATTGATTTTTAAAAAACTTTAAACATTTTTTATGAATATGTGGTGTTTTTTCAGGTCACCTTACTTGATTAAATAAAAAAAAGTTAAGCGGTTTTGGTTTCACTAATTAAAGTTTATCGTAATAGATAAAAATTCCTCTTTTAAAGTGAATACTGTATTTATTCGTTTGGGTATTATTTATCGGAAAAACTTCAAATCATTTGTTTATATTTATTGGTTTTAAGAACTAATATTTTATCATGAAACACATAACTTTTTTAATTGTCATCTTTTTCACAACGTCAATATTTTCTCAAACTGAACAAGAAAAAATTGAAGCAACGGTATCAAAGAGTAATATTGAAGGACATATCTATTTTTTAGCTGACGATTTGTTAAAGGGCCGGGAAACTGGAACTTCTGAAAATAAAATTGCTGCCTCCTACCTAGCCAATGCATTACGCAGTTATGGGGTAAAACCTAACCCAACCACAAACAATTACTACCAAAAAGTGCCCATGCAAGAAGTAACACCGCCAGAGCGATTTACCCTTTCCATAGATGGCAATGAATATAAAAAGAAGGTTGTTTTACAAACTTCGAAAATGGATTTCACCGGTACAGCTGTATATATGGGCTATGGACTAGAAGATGATTACAAAGGAAAGGATTTAAAGGAAAAAATTGTTTTGGTACGAGCTGGAGGGCCTAATGCAAAAGATGCTAGAGCTGCTTTTGGATTACGGGAAAAAAAAGCAGAACTCGCCAAAAAAGCTGGAGCAATTGGTATTATCGAATTTATTAAAGCTGCTCCACAAATGTGGGGATACATAGACCACAATTTTAACAGTAAACGATTAGAAATTGCTGAAACGGTTAATCAAGCCAGTAAAACGGATGCTTTTGCTTATGTTTGGGTACAAGATGAAAACGGAGCCTATGCAGATGCCTTAAGCAATAAAAATGAAATGCCCATTAAGATGATGATGGAAGGTGAAAATCGGGTAAAAGTTACTTCACAAAATGTAGTAGGCATGGTTGAAGGAACCGATCCTACCCTTAAAAATGAATACATTATTTATTCAGCTCATTACGATCATGTCGGCATTGGCCAACCAGACGAAAGTGGCGATACCATTTACAATGGAGCAAGGGATAATGCGGTAGGCGTTACAACAGTATTGAGTATGGCCGAAAACTTGGCAAAGTACCCAACCAAACGCTCTGCGTTATTTATTCTTTTTACAGGGGAAGAAAAAGGATTGTTAGGCAGCGAGTATTATGTTGACAACCCTATAGTGCCACTTGACCAAATGGTGTATTGTTTTAATAGTGACAATGGTGGTTACAATGATACTTCAGTCGCTACCATTGTAGGGCTAACCCGAACCACTGCACAACAAAATATTGAGAACGCTGTTTCTACGTTTGGCCTTAGAGCAATTGACGACCCTGCTCCGGAGCAAGGTTTATTTAACCGAAGTGACAATGTCCATTTTGCAAAAAAAGGGATTCCCTCCCCCACTTTCTCATTAGGCTTTACAAACTTTTCAGATTCTACAAAACACTACCACCGCCCAAGCGATGAGGCGGATACATTAGATTATGATTACTTACTGAAATTTTTTAGAGCTTATGTATTATCGGGTCGCAATATTGCAAATGATCCTTCAACTCCATTTTGGGTAAAAGGCGACGCATATGAAGAAGCAGGTAAAAAACTTTATAATAAATAGAAAGTTACCTAAAGTAAAAAAGCCTTTCCAAAACTTGGAAAGGCTTTTCTTTTAGGGGCAAAAAAGGTGTTTAAAGCTTAACAAACGTTAATAAATCAGTACTGCCATCACCTCCACTAACGTCTTTTAAATCAACTTGAGTAGTTGTAAATTGCTCTACATCCCAATCGTCGTTTAAATCATCAAAAGGGTCATCTTCATTGTCAATTTCAAAGTTCAACACTAAGTCAAGTCCAGAACTGCTCGTTGTTACAGCCCAAGTTCCGTTTACAGTATCGCTGTTACTTTCAGCAACAGCTGTTCCATCTGCGTTGAAAGTAAAAGCGTAGCCATTATAATCATTGGTCTCATCATCGCCATCATCTATATAGCTGCCTACGCTCCATTGACCATCCTGTAAAATAGTTTCTAGATCATCTGTGTTACCTCCACCATTACAGTCTTCGTAAGGGTTTCTTCCAAAGTTCAAATAGTCTGTACCACCATTACCACCACTTACATCAAAAAGTCTTATAATATTAGCATCAAATTCCTCTACGTCCCAATCATCATTTAGGTCATCAAATGGATCATCTTCACCAGTAATTTCAAAATTCAATATCAAATCAATGCCACTACTGCTATTGGTCACAGCCCAAGTTCCATTTACGGTATTGCTATCACTCACCGCGACCACAGTTTCGTCACTATTAAATGTAAATTCATACGCTACATAATCACAGGTTTCATCATTACCATCATCTTCCAGAAGGTTTACGTACCAGCTATTTGTTGTTAAGTTGTCAACAAAGGTTGCCGTATCACCATTACCTCCGCCTCCGCCACCGGATGGATTTCGTTCAAAGGTTAAAAAGTCCACGCTACCATCGCCTCCGCTTATGTGTTTCAGTTTTATAATTTCTGAAGTAGCTTCAATAATATCCCAATCTTCATCCAATTCATCGAAAGGATCGCTATTCCCGAAGAAAAGTTCTAAATCTGGTGTACTACCACTCGTTAAGTCCCAGGTTCCATCAACTATGATTGACCCCTTTACTGCTTGAGCTGTACTATCGGTTGCAAATGTAAATTCATAACCTTCAAAGTCTGAAGTTTCATCCGTATCATCAAAGAAATAGGTCACATACCAAGAATCTGAAGTTAGAATATCCACAAAGTCGTTTGGGATATCATCATCGCCGTTCGAAGCACAATCAGTTATTAGAGTAAGTAATTCGGCATTACTGTTTACTTCTACTACAGTACCGTCTTTTAATACCACTGAAATTGGGTAATCTAACTCAATGTAAGTCCCCGGCTCTAAAGAAAGTAAAAAACTAAGCAATTCTGAATCGCTATTAACGGTTTGTGTTCCGGTCTGTTCATTGTTAGAATTGTAAATAAAGAAATTTAACGGATACACAAAGTCTATACAATCGATAGATTCGTTGTCATTACCATCGGAAGTTCGCTGCATTAGGTTAGCTAGTTCTGAACCCTGCTCAATTACTTCGGAATTATCTGGATCTGAAGGAACTGTATCGTCTTCTGAGCAAGAGCTTATTAAAAAAGCAAAAGCTAAAAACGCAATTAATACTATTTTGTTGGTTACATTTTTCATAATGGTCTTTTTAGGGTTATGTATTAATAGAACAGTTTGAATGCTACTTACCCTACCTTTTCTTTAAAAAACAATTCCATAAAAAAACCACCCTTTAAATCAAGGATGGTTTTTAAAACAAAAATCAAAAGGCTTTTGGGGTTAAATCTTCTCAAAAATTAAATTATCGGTTCCGCCATTACCGCCACTCACATCGATTAATTCAATTTTTGAATTGCTTGCAGAGACAAGGTCCCAATCATCATTTAAATCTTCAAAATCATTAGTTTCCGGAACATCAAAAAAGAGGTTGAAATTAATATCATTGGAGCTGCCATCGTCATCATCTGATGAGTTACTGCTATCGTTTACAGACCAAGTTCCTGAAACAGACAACTCATCTCTGTTTGCTATAACTGTTCCGTCGCTATTAAAAGTAAAAACAAAGCCGTTAAAGTCTGATGTTTCATCATCACCAGAGTCTATAAATTGCGTTATTCTCCACGTTCCCGTTTGTGCAATTTCTGTGGTTTGGTTTGCGCTGGTGTCATTTTGGTTATTGTCATTATTATTATCATCTCCAGAACAACTGGCCACAGTCACCACATACATAATGATTGTAAGGATACTTGTTATTTTCATTTTCATAAATTTCATAATTTTTAAATATATTATACCAGGTTATTAATTCTTTTTAAAAGTTAATGTGTCTTCAATATTCCCATCACTATCACGGATAATAAATGTTACCGAAGTTTCAGAAAACTGAAGCACTTTATAATCATCATCGTCAGCATCGTTAATTGGACTGTCCATGTCAAATTCAAAATTTAACTCCTCGCCAACAACCGAAACAATCCATATTCCATCAACGTTTTCTGAGCCATTGCTGGCTGTTACGGTTTGGTTTGAGAAGAATGTAAAGTCGTAGCCGCTAAAAACGTCAGTCTCATTATCGCCATCCTCTAAAAATGTGTCCACATACCAAGTTCCAGCTTGTAAAATATCTCTCAGCTCTTGTGGGTCGGGGTCATTTCCTCCACCACCGCCATTAGGTTCACGCTCGAAGGTTAAAAGATCTGTTTCACTTCCGCCACTGCTTTCGTCACTTAGCCTAATTATCACTTGTGAAGATTCCAATACGTCCCAATCGTCGTTTAGATCTTCAAAAGGATCATCGCTTCCTGAATTTTCAAAGTTTAAAATAAGCTCTAAACCATTATCATCATCTTCAATAGACCAGAAGCCATTTACCGTTTCAGAAGAGCTTACAGCCGTTGCTGAACCATTTGTAAAAAAGCTGAATTCATACCCGTCATAATCAGTTGTATCATCATCGTCATCATCTTGAAATAAAGTGACAAACCAGCTTCCTGTGGTTAGGTTTTCAATTAAGATGTTTATCTCTTCGTTATTTCCACCTGTATTTGGTGAGCGTTCAAAGGTTAGGTAATCTACACTTCCGTCACTGCCACTTACATCTTTCAAACGAATGATTTCTGAAGTACCTTCAATAATTTCCCAATCTTCATCCAATTCATTAAAAGGGTCGTTGGCTCCGAAGAAAAGTTCTAATTCTGGTGTACTGCTTGTAGTCAGTTTCCAAGTTCCAGGTACTATATTCGTACCGTTTGTTGCTTGTGCAGTACTATCCGTGGCAAAGGTAAATTCATACCCTTCAAAATCACTGGTTTCATCAAAATCATCAAAATAATAGGTTACGTACCAACTTCCGGTGGTTAGGTTTTCTTCAAATTCACTAAGCCCCCCTTCGTCTTCATCTTCACAATTTGCATTAGCTAAGATATCTTCCAATTCCTGATTACTGTTAACCGCAACAGTAGTTCCATCTTGCAAAATCACCGAAATAGGGAAATCGATGCTAATAATATCATCTCCATCTAAATTAAACAACAGTAAGTATAATTCAATATCATTATCGATAGTTACGGTTCCAGTTTGTTCGTCATTGGAATTATAAGTAAATACGGTAATTGGGTATACAAAATCGACACAATCTATTTCAGACTCGCCTTGGCAAACTGCAATAAGCGCATCCAATTCTGCTTGGTCATTTATTTCAACCTCTGAAAAATCTTGAAGAATAAGGGTTATAGGGAATACAATTTCAAGCGTATCGGTATCGTTGGGGAATTGATCAAAAATAGCTTGAATCAAAGGAATATCGGTTTCGCTTTCCAACACCACTTCTTGTCCGTTGGCAATCACAGTTGCTGGATATTTAACCTGTGTGCAACTGTTACCGTCAATTATATCATCATTGCTCCCTGGGTTTTGTGAGGTACGGAGCAGTAAATTGGTTAAAGTAGAGTTTGAAGTAATGGTTTCATCTTGGTCAGTTTCATCAATAAACTCGGTTTCCTCTTTTTGGCACGAGGTTAGAAATAATCCAAAACAGAGGATTAAAAAGGTATATAAAGTAATTTTTCTTTTCATGGTTAAGCTCGGTTTGTGTAAGTGAAACAAGTTAGTACAAAAATACCCTACCTTGATTATAAAACTTTTTTTTGAATATATTTGACAGGCATACAGCTACTTCTATATGGATAAAAATACTACAATTTGCAACGAAAATACTTTCAACAAAGTATATAAGGAGCATGGAAAGGCTATTTGGCGGTTTATCTATTTTAAATGTGGTAACGAGGCACAGGCGGAAGATTTGGTACAAGATGCTTTTATAAAACTTTGGAAAAACTGTGCTAAAGTGCCCGTAGAAAAAGCAAAATCATTTTTATACACCATCACCAACAATGCTTTTTTGAACGAAGTGGCCCATAAAAAGGTAGTGTTGAAACATGCCAAACATCAACCCGACAAAGTGGAACACCAATCCCCTCAGTTTTTGTTGGAAGAAAAGCAATATCACGAAAAATTACAACATGCTATCGCCAATTTAACCGAAGCTCAGCGCACCGCCTTTTTATTAAACAGAATTGAAGGAAAAAAATATAAGGAGATAGCTGAAATTTTGGATATTTCAGTAAAAGCGGTTGAAAAACGAATGAGTTTAGCTTTAAAATCGCTTCGGAAAGAAATAGGTGATATTTAAAGTAGGGTAAAATACAATTAAGCTGTTTTACTGTTGAAACGTACTATTATGGAAAAAGACTACGCATTGCATAAATACCTGAACGGCACTGCTACTCAAGAAGAAATTGAGCAGCTTAAGGCCGATCCTGAATATGCATCTTATATAAAAATTGCCAAAACCACCCAAGGTTTCGACGCGCCAGACTTTGATGAAGAAGCGACGTTTAACGCTATTTCTGAAAAATTAAAACAAAAACCAAAGGTTAAAAAATTAAACCCTTGGGCTACGGTTTTAAAGATAGCCGCTGTATTTGCTGTGCTATTTGCTGGTTATTTATACATCGATTCATTAGGGACTACTATTTCAACTTCAGTTGCCGAAAAACAAAACTTCAGTTTACCGGATGGTTCTGAAGTTGCTTTAAACGCTAATTCTACTATTGAATACAATAAAAACAAGTGGGACAACAACCGAGAACTAGAACTCAATGGAGAAGCTTATTTTAAGGTTACCAAAGGAAACACGTTTACCGTACAGACTAAAAATGGAGCTGTAACCGTTTTAGGAACACAGTTTAACGTATTTGCACGTGATAAAAAGTTACAAGTAAATTGTTACGAAGGATTGGTAAGCGTTGCCTTTAACGACACCCTTATTAAACTATCTGCTGGTAAAAACTTACAAATAAAAAATGGCACCTTAGTAACAGAGGGCCAAAGTATTGCTAAGGCACCCTCTTGGATTGATAATGAAAGTAGCTTTGAAAATGCTACGTTGGAAACCGTCTTGAACGAATTAAAAAGGCATTATCCCATAACCATAGATGCATCTGAAGATTTAAAAAATAAGCGATTTTCGGGTAGTTTTACCCATAACGATCTTGATCTTGCTTTACAATTAATTTGTGACCCATTAAACCTAACCTATACGATAGAAAAAGACCAGGTAACTATATATGCAACGAAAAACAAGTAACCAAGCGTTTCCATTCGTTTTGATCATATGTTTTTTCTTTAGTCTTTCTATTTTTGGGCAGACTGAAGGAAAGAAATCTTTGTTTGCAGTTATACAACAATTGGAAGAACAGCACAACATCCGTTTTTCCTATGTTCCAGATGAAATCTCAGATATATCGGTTACAGTTCCTGAAAAAACCGATTCGCTTCAAGATGTCCTTACTCAATTAAACAATCAAACCCCTTTACGGTTTACACTTTTGGACGATAGATATGTAACTGTAGTATCGCCACAACGAAAAAATAACTACTGCGGAAGAATCATTTCTGCTGAAACTGGCGAACCTTTAGAAGAAGCCAATATAGTTGTAAAAAATTTTAAATTTTCTACAGTAAGTACCGCAGAAGGTTTTTTCACCATCCCTAGAAAAGTTCCTTCTGATGGGTTTATTACTATTAGCCACCTTGGTTATCACACCATAAATCTCTCAATAAATCAATTGAATGCAGCCTGTCCAACGATTATGATCCACTCAAAATCTACAGCTCTTGACGAGGTTTATATTCAGACTTATTTAGTGCAGGGAGTCAGTAAAAAAACCGATGGTTCAATTACTTTAAACACCGAAAATTTCGGGTTGTTACCAGGGCAAGTGGAGAACGACGTATTACAGATTTCGCAAGCCTTGCCAGGTGTGGAAAGTGCAGATGAAACCATATCAAACATCAACATTCGTGGCGGAACACATGACGAAAACCTATTGCTTTGGGACGATATAAAAATGTACCAAAGCGGTCATTTTTTTGGGTTGATTTCTGCTTTTAACCCAGACCTTACCAAACAGGTTTCCATTTATAAAAATGGTACACCACCCCGTTTTGGTGAAAGTGTTTCTGGAGTAATTGATATGCGCTCAAAAAACACGGTAACTGAAGATTTTTCAGGAGGTGTGGGCTTAAATTTAATTAACGGAAGTGCGTTTGCAGATATTCCCCTTTCTGATAGAGCAAGTATTCAAATTTCAGGCAGGCATTCTCTCTCTTTTTTAGAAACCCCAGTTTATAATACATACTCTGAACGTATATTTCAGGATACCGAAATCACAAACATTGAAAATCCAGAAAACGAAACGGAAATTAATGCCGATGAAGATTTCAATTTCTATGATTTTAGCACAAAACTACTTTGGGATATTTCAGAAAAAGATGCCATCAGGGTAAATATCCTAACCATAGACAACTCGTTGGACTTTACTGAAAGTATTGACGGTTCCAATCAGTCAAAAACCAGTGAATTGCAACAACGAAGCCTTGTTGGAGGTGTTTCTTGGAACCGAAACTGGAGTGACCGTTTTGAAACAACAGCTTTGCTTTATGGCTCGTATTATCTATTAAGTGCTACGAACAAAGACCTTTTTACCACCCAACAGCAATTTCAGGAAAACGAAGTATTAGAAGATGGGGCAAAGATTGATTCGCGTTTCACTTTTTCTGAAAAAATCAAACTACAATCTGGATATCAATTTTCAGAAATTGGTATCGGAAACACACAAGACGTAAACATTCCTCGCTTTAGAACCTATAATAAAGAGGTGTTGCGAACGCATTCTGTTTTTTCAAATGTAACTTACACACCCAATCAACAAAACACCGTTATCAATGCTGGTGTACGAGCTTCCTATTTCGACAAGTTTGAGGAGTTTTTAATAGAACCCAGATTGAGCATCCACCAAAAATTGGGTAACGGGTTTTCAGCTGAAGCAATGGGTGAATATAAAAGCCAGACAACTACTCAGCGCATCGATTTTGAAAGTGACTTTTTAGGCGTTGAAAAAAGACGCTGGGTGTTAGCAAATAATGACAACGTTCCTATTCTCGAAAGCAAACAAGCTTCGCTTGGTTTTGGGTATGACAAAAATAATTGGTTAGTTACGCTAGAAGGGTTCTATAAAAAAGTTTCAGGAATTACCACTTCTAATCAAGGGTTTCAAAACCAGTTTCAGTTTGTAAAAGCAACTGGGAATTACACGGCTAATGGCTTAGAGTTTGTTTTTAATAAAAAAGCACGAAGATTTAGCACTTGGGTTAGTTACTTGTTTATGCAAAACGATTATACTTTTGAAACACTTATCCCTTCGGAATTTCCAAACAATATTGATATTCGGCATTCGGCAACCGTTGCTGGTTCATATTCTTTAAATAAGTTTAAACTGGCTTTAGGCATCAATTGGCATAGCGGAAAACCATATACCATTCCTGTTCTTGGTGAGGAAATTATTGAAGTAAATGGTCAAGATGCGATACAATATGATATCCCTAACAACGAACGCCTTCCCGACTATTTTAGAGCTGACTTTTCAGCAGAATACCTTTGGGGAATTTCTCAACGTGTAGATGCTAAAATCAATGTCGCTGTGCTCAACCTTTTAAACAAGGAAAACACATTGAACATTCGCTATGCTTTGGACGCAGACGATGCAGGTGAAAGCCGAGTTAATCAAGTGGAAGAAATATCGTTAGGGCTTACACCTAATATTTCAATACAAGTATTGTTTTAAAAGAACAACTTACATCCGTTCTGGCACTTCTATTCCCAATAACGAAAATGCTGTTTTAATTACTTTCGCAACCGCATCGGCTAAATTAACTCTAAACTGTTTTTCTTCTTTGGTATCAGCACCCAAAATAGAAACGTTTTGATAGAACGAATTAAACTCTTTTACCAAATCATACGTATAATTAGCAATCAATGCCGGACTGAAGTTTTCTGCTGCCATTTGCACAGTTTCAGGAAACAATTGTAGTTGTTTCAACAATTCTTTTTCTTTTTCATGCAATTGATTTACGGTCAAAGGTCGCTGAGCGGAGTCGAAGCGAGCTTTTCGTAAAATTGATTGAATCCGCGCGTAGGTGTATTGAATAAACGGCCCCGTATTTCCTTGAAAATCGACACTTTCTTCTGGGTTGAATAAAATTCGTTTTTTAGGATCTACTTTTAATATGTAGTATTTCAACGCACCGAGACCGATGGTTTTATACAATTCTTCTTTCTCTGCATCTGTAAAGTCATCAATCTTTCCTAATTCTTCTGAAATTTTACCGGCGGTATTGGCCATTTCAAAAATAAGATCATCGGCATCTACAACCGTACCTTCTCTACTTTTCATTTTCCCTGAAGGAAGATCGACCATTCCGTAGCTTAAGTGATATAGGTTTTCTGCCCAACTGTAGCCTAATTTTTTTAAGATTAAAAACAAAACTCTAAAGTGATAATCTTGTTCGTTCCCTACGGTATAAATCATTCCGCTGGCATCTGGATGGTCTTTTATACGCTGAATGGCGGTACCGATATCTTGCGTCATATACACCGCGGTTCCATCAGCACGTAACACGAGTTTTTCATCTAATCCTTCATCGGTTAAATCACACCAAACTGATCCATCTTCTTTTTTAAAGAAAACCCCTTTTTCTAAGCCTTCTTCAATATTATCTTTTCCTAATAAATAGGTGTTACTTTCATAATAATAGCTATCAAAATCAACGCCCAAAGCATCATAGGTTTTTTCAAACCCTTTATATACCCAGCCGTTCATTTTTTTCCAAAGAGCTACTACTTCATCATCACCTTGTTCCCACTTTTGAAGCATTTTTTGGGCTTCATTTAGTATAGGAATAATCTTTGATAAATTTTCTTCAAAAATTTCAAAAGCTTTATTTTGCTGCTTATTATCTGAATTCTGAGGATCAGAAATCAATTTATTGAACTTTCTTCGAGAATCATTTACTTTTTGATTTTCATCAACAAATATGAAATCTAAAACATTATGAAATGCTTCATTTTCTTTAAACTTTAAGTCATCATCTGATAGGTTGTTTTCATATTTATAAAATTCTTTGTAGGATTCTCCAATTGCTTTATACAAATCTCCTTCAGAACCAGATTCATCTATTGCCTTATAAAGATCAAATTGTAAAATTTTATCATTTGCTATAGCACTTATTTTAGCAGCAGCTTCAGAATATTTTTTAAAATATTGGTCTTTAAGAGCACTATTGAATTTTACATAATATTTTCCTACAAAATGATCTCCCTTCATTTTTGTACTTATGGGTGTTTCTCGATTTCCATTTTCATCTTTTGGAGCAAACTTCTCCCAAGCTAACATACTTTTACAAATATGAATGCCTCGGTCGTTTATAATTTGGGTTTTATAGGTTTTCTTTCCGCTGGCTTGTAAAATTTCAGCTACGGAATAGCCCAATAAAATATTTCGGATGTGTCCTAAATGTAATGGCTTATTCGTGTTTGGCGAGGAATATTCAACCAAGACTGCATCGTCTCCTTGTGGTTCTTTTCCGAAGGAAGAAAAATCAGATATATTATTGAAAAATTCTAAATAGTAGGCATCGCTTAAAACAATATTTAAAAACCCTTTTACCACATTGAATTTTGAAACTTCCGTTACATTTTCAACCAAATAATTTCCTATTGCTTCTCCAATTTGCACCGGATTTCCTTTTACCACCCGAAGCATTGGAAATACCACTACCGTGATATCGCCTTCAAAATCTTTACGTGTGGCTTGAAATTCCACAGTTTCAAGATTAGCGTCGAAAATTGATATCACTGCTTTCTTAATTTCAGCAGATAAAACTTCTTGAAGTTGCATAGGTCTAATTTTAGGTGCAAAGATAGTTTTTTAATGAGAAATTAAAGCTGAAGTTAAAGTTGAAATCGAAGTTTTAAAATGTGTATCTTTAAGAAAAAACAATGCTCCTCAACGTTTCATATAACAACAAGCAGGTTACTCGAAAAATAGACGCCGAAGTGGGCAAACCATTTTCGTTTACAAAAAGGGTACAAATGGGCGGGATCGGTTCTTCCAAATTAATAATTACGGAAACCAGTATACAGATAAATAATTTATTGATTTTGGACAATAACAGAAACCAATGCAATATTGAAATGCGCCCGAATGGAATACTTGTTGGGTTCCGGTCCTTGTTAGAATCTTATGTTTTGGTTATTCCATATTACAAATTATCATTGTACAAAGGGAAGGCAGAAGAATATTCTATTTACCGTGATAATTATTTTATAAAAATAGAAGCGAAAGATAAAGCTACCCATCGGTTTATGAACAAAGTACTTGCTGCAAAGTCGGAAGCGTCTCCTACCCGTTTGGAAGATTTGTAAAATTTAGCCGCGTTGTTTAATAAAAGTTCCTGCGATTAATGCTAAAACACCCAACCCTATCATGCCAAGAGTTTGGTTGTTGAGCCCTTTTTTTGCCGACACCTCCAATGGGCCAACATCCACCAATTCCTGCGGTACAAAAGCATTATAAAGTCCTACAGCTATTAATACAATACCCACAACAATAAGAATTACTTTTAAAATTTTCATATAAACTGGTTTGGTGTGATAAAGATAGTATTAAAATAAACTATTTAACGAACCATTAACCGGTGTTTAATAGTTAATCCTTATCTTTAAACAAAAAGATTGAAAATACTACTTACCGGTGCAAACGGTTATATTGGTTTACGGCTGCTTCCTTCCTTACTGGAAAAAGGGCACGAAGTTATTTGCTGTGTGCGTGATAAAAACAGGATTCCTTTAGATCCTGAAACCCGCAAACGGGTTAGTTTTTATGAAGTTGATTTTTTAAAAGAAGTTGACACTACCGACTTTCCAAAAGATATTGATGCTGCGTATTACCTCATACATTCTATGAGTGCTTCCACAAACGATTTTGATGAATTGGAAGCCAAAGCAGCTAAAAACTTTAACAAATATCTTGCTGAAACTTCTATTAAACACGTTATCTATTTAAGCGGAATTGTAAATGAAGACACCTTATCTAAACACCTATCTTCACGAAAAAAAGTAGAAGAAATACTTTATGATGGCAACTACAACTTAACGGTTTTACGAGCTGGTATTGTAGTAGGCAGTGGTAGTTCTTCTTTTGAAATTATCCGTGACCTTTGTGAAAAACTACCCATCATGGTTGCCCCTAAATGGTTAAAGACCAAAATACAGCCCATTGCCATCCGGGATGTGATTCCTTTTTGTCAGAGGTGTTATTAAATAAAAAATGTTACAATCAATCATTCGATATTGGTGGCCCTGATGTTTTAACATACAAGCAAATGCTTTTAAAATATGCTAAGGTTAGAAAATTAAAACTTTGGATTATCTCAGTGCCGGTTATGTCGCCAAGGTTATCTTCCTATTGGCTGTATTTTGTTACTTCCACCACTTATAAATTGGCTGTCAATTTAGTAGATAGCATGCGCCACGAAGTTGTAGCGAGGGATAACAAATTGCAAGAAATACTCGATATACAACCTATCACATACGAAGAAGCAATTAAGAATGCATTCATAAAAATTGAACAAAACCTCGTAATATCAAGTTGGAAAGACTCTTTAGTTGCTGGAAGGCTTTCCAATTTAAAAGGGTACATTCAAGTTCCTACATTTGGTTGTTTAAAAGATGAACAATCAATTAAAATTAAAAATCCTGAAGCTGTTTTAGAAAACATCTGGTCTATTGGCGGTACTCGCGGCTGGTACTACGGAAACTGGCTTTGGAAAGTACGCGGTTTTATAGATCAGCTATTTGGTGGTATTGGATTACGAAGAGGCCGCACCCATCCTAATAAAATTTACGCTGGTGACTCCTTAGACTTTTGGCGCGTTTTATATGCAGACAAAGACGAAAAAAGACTTTTACTTTTTGCCGAAATGAAAGTTCCCGGAGAAGCTTGGTTAGATTTTTGTATCGATGAAAATAACGTATTGCACCAAACCGCTACCTTTAGACCTAAAGGTCTTATAGGGCGTTTATATTGGTACACTATGTTTCCTTTTCACTATTTTATTTTCAGTGGAATGATAAACAATATTGCCAAGACAGAATAAAATGTGTTTCAAAAATGATTTGTACTATTGTATAAGCTACAAATTGTTTTGACCATTTTTAAACTACTTCAGAAAAATAAACTTCTCAGTATTTCATTGGGTATTTTAGTCATCTTCTCCCTTTTTTTATATCTAGAAACCCTTGAAACATATAACGCTATTGAAGCCATATCTTTATGGGTTCGTAATTATTTTGGCAATTTTTACCTTTATTTGGGGTTAGGGTGTGTGCTTTTACTTTTAGCAATAGCAATTTCCCCTTGGGGAACTTATAGATTAGGTCACGCAAACGAAAGACCAGCATTTAAGCGACTCCCTTGGATTGCTATGCTTTATAGTGCCGGGATGGGTTCGGGGATTTTACTGCGCGCGGTGCAAGAACCGGTATTTATGCAACAAAACCCACCACTTTCCACAGGTGTTTCTTCAGAAGTGATTGCGCTGGAGTTTACGTTCTATCAATGGGGATTTACAGCTTGGGCCTTTTACGCCATATTTGCATTGGCTATTGGATATGCCGTATTTCATAAAAATAAAACCGTAGCAACCAGTAGCACGTTTTCTTCGTTGTTTCAGAAAAAAGAAAATGGATTTCTCACTGGTATTGACCTTCTCACTATTTTAACGACCATTTTTGGATTGGTCGCTGCTTTGGGGCTAGGCGCCTCCCAAATTAAAGGCGGTTTAAACCATTTATTTGAAGCCGATTTCAGTTATCTATTGATTATAGCATTGGTGATCGGCATTGGCATTTTAGCATTGGTTTCTGCATTAAGCGGTGTGGAAAAAGGAATTAAACGTATATCAACTTTTAATATTTACGTTACTATAGCGCTGTTGTTATTTGTTTTTTTTCAAAGTGATATATTGTTGACTTTAGAACAATTTGCAATAGGTATTTATCGGTATATCATTGATTTTATACCAATGAGCCTAGCACTAGGGAAATTCGATCCAGGAATTGAATTTTTAACCGACTGGACATACTATTATTGGGCTTTTTGGTTGGCCTGGGCACCGTTTACCGGAATTTTTATCGCACGAATTTCAAAAGGGAGAACAATACGAGAAACTATAATTGGGGTGTTGCTCATTCCTTCCTTAGGGTCATTTTTCTGGTTTACTACTTTTGGACAATCTGCTTTTGATATGATTTCAGGATGGGGAAGTTATTCCGGGGAATTTGATAATGTTTTTACCTCTATTTTTGTCTTTTTTGAAGCGTATCCGCTTACTGCCTTTATCAATTCCGTTGTTATTTTATTATTGGTTAGTTTCTTGGTGACTTCTGTTGACTCTGCTATATACGTCTTAAGCATGTTTACCGATAAAGGAAAACGAAACCCAAGTAGAAAACAGCGGTTACTTTGGGGAATAATCTTGATTATTTTTTCAGTAGGAATAGTGCTTTTAGGTCACGCAAAAGAAGACAGCGATGTGTTAATCGCTATGCAAAAACTATTGATTATCACGTCCCTACCGCTAAGTTTGTTTATGGTTGTAATGATTGGTTTGTGGCTTCGGGATTTGGCAATTCACAAAAAAGAATGATTTTTTATTCCTTGGGCAGGAAAATTTCGGCCATCATACAACGGGCACTTCCGCCACCGCATGTTTCAATGGTAGTCAAATCAGTACTTAAAATTTCGCAGTGCTTTTCAATTGCTGAAACTTGATCTTCAGTAAGGCTTTTATGAGCTGCTTCGCTCATTACCAAATACTTTTTATCGTTAGCACCTCGTACCTGAAGCATATTTCCTGCAAAGTTGTGCATCTGGGCTTCGGTAATGGCGATGATTTCTTTTCCATCATCTTTTAAATGTTGAACTACATTCTTCTTTTCCTTGGCATCATCAATCGTGTCTAAACAAATAACACTAAAATTTTCAGCTAAGCACATCATTACATTGGTGTGGTAAATCGCAGCACGTTTTCCATCAACTGTTTGATTGGCTGTGAAAATTACAGGAGTGAATTCAAAGTCTTCGCAAAATTCGATTAATAATTGCTCATCGGCTCTTGGAGATAAAGCACAATACGCTTTTTGGTTAACGCGGTCTAAAATTAAACTTCCAGTCGATTCTAAATAAACACCTTCCTTTTCAGCATCGGTATAATCTACTACATTTTTAATTTTGAACCCTTCTTTTTCTATACGCTCAATTACATCTTCACGACGTTCTTTACGTCTGTTTTTTGCAAATAAAGGGTACAAAGCGATATCACCATTTTCGTGAAACGTAACCCAGTTATTTGGAAAGATAGAATCTGGGGTGTCCAATTCTAATTTATCATTTTCAACAATAACATGTACACCAACATTACGCAGCTTTTCAACAAAAGCATCAAATTCTTGCTGGGCCTTTTCGTTTACTTTAGCATTTTCAAGATCAATTTCTTCTTGAAAATAGTTGTTTACCGCCGTTTGCTCGTTCATTCGAAAAGCAACTGGGCGAATCATCAATATAGTATCGGTTATTTGCTGCATAACGTGTTGTTTTAGGCTGCAAAATTAAGGTTTTTTAGACGGAATTTTTTACTTGATTGAAGTAATTTAAAGAAAAGAATTTTATTTAAAAATTCGCCACGAGTCCTATTCCATAACCAGGACCTTGGAATATATTTCTTCCACCCAGCACATATGAAACACTAACATACGCCCCGAAATTATTGGTAAATGAGCGATAGCCTGTTCCGCCAATTTTATGGTAATCTACACCAAAACGACGAAAGTTTTGTGGTGGTGGAGTTTCTAAATAGTCAATCCCGCCAAAAGAATGCTGATAATCATAATATACATCATAATACCACTTATCTAAAGCCTGTCCGGCTTTAACTGTTATTGGTAAACTATTGGGAACTTCTTCAAACTTAAATGAAAACCCACTTTGCAAGGTCGCGAACCATCCTGCATTTGTTTGATAATGCGCCATTGCCCTTGTTTCGATTATAGTGGCTTGTTGACCAATATCATTCAATCCGCCAACATTATAGTCGGAAACAGGCGTTGAAAAACCTCCGGCAAGACTCAACTCTAGTTTTCCGTTGGAATATTCTTTTTTAAGTGTACGGTATTTAAAAAAAAACGAAACATCTTGTACATTTTTATTATCATCTATTTCAATGTAAGGCAATGATACGGTTACATCAAGGTCTTTTGTAATTCCGTAAGCTGCAAAAAGGTTCACATAATAAAGTTTTCGAGCAATATCGGTTTCATCGTTACCAGCCAGGTAGTCCTTGTTATCTTCAAATCCGGCTCCTAAGGTGACTGTTGTATTACCATTTCCGCGGTAAAAGCCATCTATCTTACCTTGGGAAAAGGCTTGTGTGCTGGTTAATATTAGAATGCAGCTTAAAAAAATTATGAGTGGTGATGATTTCATGATATAAAAATATACGCAATAAAAAACGTTGCGGTTTTATTAAAAATAGGGCTTTATTCCAAAATTACTTAAGAAATTCAAAATTAAATTTGTTTTAGTTAGGATTCCTTACTATATTTGAAACGCAATAATGCACTCCTTTAAATTTTATCATTATGAAAAAATCAATTTTTTATCACGCAGGATGTCCTGTTTGTGTAAGCGCAGAACACGACATTCTAAAAATTACCGATCCCAATCAAGTAGAGGTGGTTCACCTTGGTGAGACCCGAAACCGTATTGATGAAGCTGAAAAAGCTGGTGTAAAATCTGTTCCAGCATTAGTGACCCCCAATGGAAATGTGCTGCACATAAACTTTGGAGCCAGTCTGGCCGATGTAAAAAATTAAACGAACCCTTATAAGTTAGGATTCCTAATCATAAAAAAATGAAAATAAGTAAGCTTTTATTGACCATAGGAACTGTAGTGACATTTTTTTGCACTACGGTAGCCCAAACCGATCCATACAATACCGATGCTTTCGCTATTGAAAACGTTACCGTTACCCATCAAACCAATTTAAACCTGACCGTGTGGAGTATTACCGTAAAAGGGAACGCAGGCAGCCAGACACCAACCCCTAAAGGACGACTGGACGGAGCACCTGTTCTAGGCTATGTATTCCCTACGTCTTTGTCACCCACAGCTGTTGGGTTTAATAAAACGGATGGTATTCTTGCCTTAGCACTAACATCGCACCCAGATTTTGATGACACACCACTTTGGGACGAAAACAAAGACAGCAAATATGACAACGATGGTATTATATGGCATCCGCATTGGGTGGTATTGATAAAAGACGAAAGAGTTGCTGGCGGGTTTTCAGTAAAACAGTTTAAAAAAGCTGACACTACAGTAAAACTTCCTCCTACAAATCCGGGTATGCCTATGTATATGGACTCACCAGGATTTCCTGTGACAACAAAAAACAACACCATCCAGGTTATAGTGCCAGATTACAGGATACAAGGTCAAACCGATTTTAAGTTTGATGCGGTCACTGCTTTCATGCAGGTAAACACAAGCAAAGAAAATCTCCCTATGCTTGGTGTCTATAATGTGTATAGTATTGCGAGTGGTGATTTAAGTCTTCCGTATAAAGTTGAGAAAAACACTCAAAAAAATGATTAGGAATACTAACTTTGCTATGTCAGCAACTTATTAGTTCTTAGGATATGTCTTAAATTGTCAAGATAAGTACATATCTTAAGAAACTATTTGAAGCTTTTAAACTATTTAACGATAGGAAGCAGATAATACTATTTTTTATGGGTAACAGTATTTTTAATCCAAAAGATCAATTGGGGGATGTTTCCAATAAAATTGTGGCAGGTCTGGAGCGTATTTCAGAAGTGTTCAAAGTATTGTTATGGGAAAAAGCGAAGGCGAACGGTTTAAGTCCGTTACAGATACAACTGCTTATTTTTGTCGCCTACCACAAAATAGAGCTTTGCAATGTAAGCCATTTTGCAAAAGAATTTAACGTGACCAAGCCTACCGTAAGCGATGCCATTAGAGCATTACTTAAAAAAGAACTTATTGAAAAAGATTTTTCATCGGCCGATAGTCGAAGCTATTCGGTTTTTTTGACATCCAAAGGCAAAGAAATGGTCAGCACCACAGCCGATTTTGCCGATCCTATCAAGAATCAACTGGCAAAAATACCAGTAGAAGAACAAGAAGCGCTTTTCAATAGTATTAGCAACCTTATTTATAAGTTAAACCGTACCGGTATTTTAACCGTACAACGAATGTGTTACGGTTGTAAGTTTTATGAACCAAAAGAAACTACTGATTATTGCAATCTTTTGGAAAAAGATTTACACACAACAGATATCCGTTTGGATTGCCCTGAATTTGAAGAAAAAGCGGGCTAGTTTATTCGCGTATCAAAGGCATGGTACTGCAACGCAATAGGCCTTCTTGTTTAGCTATTTCGGCATATGGTACTTCTTCAACCGTAAACCCTTGTTCACGTAACCAAGTATTCAATCTTGTAAAGTTTTTTTCTGAAATAACTACTTCTGGGGAAATAGAAAATACATTGCTATTCATATTGTACATTTCGTCTTTTGTAATATGGAAGCAATTCTCTTTTCCGAAGTAATCCACTAACCATTGATATTCTTCTTCTTCTAAAAACCCTTCTTTATGAATAATTGCCTTTCCTTTTCCCAAAGGTTGAAAACAACAGTCTAAATGCAATGCATTGTCTTTGGCTTCGGTATTTGACTTTTTAAGATTAAATGACTTTACTTTCTTATTCGGAAACAGCTTTTGAAGATGTTTCACCGCTTTCATATTGGTACGTGCCGTAATATAGTTTGAATAGTCCTCCCCACGGTAGGTACCCACAAAAATATAATCGTTCCAAGGCATAACATCGCCACCTTCCACGTGTGCATCTTCAGGAAACTTGATTACATTTTCTAAAGGAATTTGATCAATTACATGCTTAATCGCATCAATCTCTTGATCGCGGTCGGGTAATATATTTGCTTTAATGAATTTGTCTTCAATAACAAAAGCTATATCGCGCGTGAAGATTTGATTGTAATCATCAATTTCTTTGGGGCGATACACTTTTACATCATATTTCTCAAGCACCTTGGCTACCGCTTCCATTTCATTGATCATATCCTCCTCTTTAGGATACGTACCTGCCTGGATATGTTCTTTGGATTTTGGATCATACGCCTCGTCTAAAGTTGGTGCCGGGCCATTACTATTTGCTGAACCTAATACAACTGCCCGAAGGCGTGAAACTTCGTCTTTAATGTTTAAATTGATCATACTACAAATATAAAAAAGCATCCCCAATTTATGAGGATGCTTTGTTTATTTTAAAAAGTAAAAATTATCTTTTTTCTACTGGTTTAAAGTCCCTATGTGTTTCACCAATGTATATTTGTCTTGGACGACCAATTGGTTCTTTGCGCAAGCGCATTTCTCTCCATTGTGCAATCCAACCTGGTAAACGCCCTAATGCAAACATAGCTGTAAACATTTCGGTAGGGATTCCTAAGGCTCTATATATAATACCAGAATAGAAGTCTACGTTCGGGTATAATTTTCTGTCAACAAAGTATGAATCTTCTAAGGCTTCTTTTTCTAAGCCTTTTGCAATATCCAGTACTGGGTCTTCCACTCCTAGATCGGCCAATACTTCGTCTGCAGATTTCTTGATTATTTTTGCCCTTGGGTCAAAGTTTTTATAGACGCGGTGACCAAAGCCCATTAAACGGAATGGATCATTTTTATCTTTTGCTTTTTGCATAAACTTATGCGTATCGCCTCCATCTTCTTTAATGGCTTCAAGCATTTCAATCACAGCTTGGTTGGCACCTCCGTGAAGTGGCCCCCAAAGTGCGTTAATACCTGCTGATAAGGATGCAAACAATCCAGTGTGTGCTGAACCAACCATCCGTACTGTAGAAGTAGAACAGTTTTGTTCGTGATCTGCGTGCAATATCAATAATTTATCAAGTGCATCTACAACTGTTTTATTAGAATTATACTCCCCATTTGGCTTTTTGAACATCATTTTAAGGAAGTTATCTACATACCCTAATGAGTCGTCACCATAATCCAATGGTCTTCCTACACGTTTTCTGTAGGCCCAAGCGGTTAATACAGGGAACTTTGCCAAAATACGTACAATGGCATTGTACATATCTTCCTCGCTATCAACATTCACCGAAGAAGGGTTAAATGCCACCAAAGCTGAAGTCAATGAAGATAAAACTCCCATTGGGTGTGCAGATTTTGGGAAACCGTCTAAGATTTTCTTTAAATCTTCATCTACGTGAGAGTGCTCTCTAATATCATCGTGAAATTTCGCTAATTCAGTTTTAGAAGGTAATTCACCAAAAATCAATAAATATGCTACTTCTAAAAACTCAGCCTTTTCGGCTAAATCCTCAATAGAATAACCTCTATACCGAAGTACTCCTTCTTCTCCATTCAAAAATGTAATGGCACTTTCGCAAGAGCCGGTGTTTTTATATCCAGGATCAATGGTAGTTATACCATTTGTTACACTTCTAAGGGTTTTTATATCAATGGCTTGCTCGTTCTCACTTCCCGTAACAATAGGAAATTCATAATTTTTGCCATCAATTTCGAGGATTGCTGTCTTTGACATATATTTTAAAGATTTTTTTTGATTATTTCGAAATGTAAATATACAAAATATTGACCGATTTTTTTAACATATACGAACACTTGTTAGGTTAAAAAATCCTTAAATTTCAAGGCATTGAAGTCATTAAAAACGAAAAACTTCCTTTAGTTGCACCAAAGGAAGTTTCTAAATAGTAATATATCGGTTTTAAACCTTAAAAGCGTTCCGTTGTGGATAATAGGCAACATCACACAATTGTTCTTCTATACGCAATAATTGATTGTATTTCGCCATACGATCACTACGGGAAGCAGATCCTGTTTTAATTTGCCCACAATTTAGGGCTACTGCCAAATCTGCAATTGTGTTATCTTCCGTTTCACCACTTCTATGAGACATCACTGAAGTATAACCAGCATTATGCGCCATATTAACAGCAGCTATAGTTTCAGTTAAAGTCCCTATTTGGTTTACCTTAATTAGAATGGAATTGGCTATGTTTTCTGAAATACCTTTTGACAATCTTTCAACGTTTGTTACAAACAAATCGTCACCTACCAATTGCACTTTATCACCTACTTTTTCAGTCAATGACTTCCAGCCATCCCAATCGTTTTCATCCATACCATCTTCAATTGAAATTATAGGATATTTACTACACAATTCAGCTAAATAAGTTGCTTGTTCTTCCGAAGAACGCACTTTTCCATTTTCCCCTTCAAAAACAGTATAGTCGTATTTTCCGTTTTTATAGAATTCTGCTGCTGCACAATCCAATGCAATCATAATATCATCGCCTAATGTATAACCTGCGTTTTCAGTTGCTTTTGCTATGGTATCAATGGCATCTTCTGTTCCGTTCAGGGTTGGTGCAAAACCACCTTCATCACCTACTGCAGTGCTCAAGTTACGATCGTGCAAAACTTGTTTAAGATTATGGAAAACCTCGCTTCCCATCTGCATGGCGTGGTTAAAGTTTTTAGCCTTTACCGGCATAATCATAAATTCTTGAAATGCGATTGGGGCATCACTGTGCGAACCGCCATTAATTATATTCATCATCGGTACCGGAAGTGTTTTTGCACTTACACCACCTACATATCGATATAAAGGCATTCCCAATTCTGAAGCTGCCGCTTTGGCTACTGCCAAGGAAACACCCAAAATAGCATTAGCCCCTAATTTTGATTTATTGGAAGTTCCATCAAGATCGATCATTATTTTATCAATCGCTTCTTGTTCAAAAACTGAAACACCCAATAAGGTACCGGCTATTTTTCCATTTACATTTTCAACAGCATTTAAAACACCTTTACCCATATAATCGTCACCGCCATCGCGTAATTCCACCGCTTCGTGTTCTCCGGTTGATGCACCCGAAGGAACCGCTGCGCGACCTAAAAAACCATTTTCCGTGATTACATCAACTTCAACCGTTGGGTTGCCGCGAGAGTCGAATATTTGTCTGGCGATAATATCTATAATTATACTCATGCTGTGGTAACTTTATGGTTTTGTATGGTTGTTATAAATTGATCAAATAAATACGAAGCATCGTGTGGCCCCGGGCTTGCTTCTGGGTGATATTGTACCGAAAAAACTGGTTTGTTTACCATTTTAATTCCCGCAGCAGTTTTATCATTAAGATGCAAATGTGTTATTTCAATATCTGGATTCGCTTCAGCTTCTTCTCTATTGATAGCAAAACCATGATTTTGAGAGGTTATTTCCCCTTTTCCAGTTTCAAGGTTTATAATCGGGTGATTAATCCCTCTATGGCCGTGGTGCATTTTATAAGTGGAAACTCCGTTTGCTAATGCAATTACTTGGTGTCCTCCACATATTCCAAATAAAGGTTCCCCTTTTTCAATTATCTGTTTTGTTACATTAATGGCATTTTCTAGTGGTTCGGGATCTCCAGGACCGTTTGACAAGAAGTAACCGTCTGGATTGAAAGCTTCCATCTCGCTTAAAGGAGTATCGTATGGAAAAACTTTCACATAACAATCCCTTGCAGCTAAATTTCGAAGAATATTGGTTTTAATACCATTATCCAACGCTGCAATTTTATAGGTTGCATCTTCTTTTCCGAAGAAGTATGGCTCTTTTACCGAAACTTTTGAAGCTAGCTCCAACCCTTTCATATCAGGAATATCTGCAAGTTGTTTTTTTAACCCTTCGATGTTATCAACTTCAGTAGAAATGACTGCGTTCATCGCTCCATTGTCACGAATATAACACACTAAAGCACGTGTATCTACATCGCTAATGGCAAGTAAGTTGTTTTTACTTAAAAAACCTTCTAAGGAATCATCGGCTGCTGGACGCGAATGGTTATAACTAAAATTTCTACAAACTAAGCCTGCAATTTTAACACTATCAGACTCCATTTCGTTTTCAGTAGTTCCATAATTGCCAATGTGTGCATTGGTGGTTACCATTAATTGCCCAAAGTAAGATGGGTCTGTAAAAATTTCTTGATAACCGGTCATTCCGGTATTGAAACAAACTTCACCAAAAGCAGAGCCTTCTTTGCCTCCCACTGCTTTTCCGTGAAAGATAGTGCCGTCTGCTAATAGGATTATTGCTTTTTTTCTTTTTTGGTATTTCATATTTGAAAAGATTTCAGGTTTCAAGTGAAAAAAATAGTGCTTTGTATCTTCCGTGTAAATTGATGCAAAAATAGTATAAAAAAAGGGATAAACATTTAATGCTTATCCCTTTGTTATTTACAAATAAAAAATCATTTATTCTTCTTCTTTATTCGCTTTCGTCTTAGTTGCCGGTGCTGCTGCTTTAGAACCTCCTCCACGACGGCTACGACGTGTTGATTTCTTTTTAGTAGCTTTACCTGCATTGTAAATTGTATTGTAATCTACCAACTCAATCATTGCCATATCTGCTGAATCCCCTAAACGGCTACCCAACTTAATAATACGGGTATAACCTCCTGGACGATCCCCAACTTTTACAGCAACGTCTCTAAATAGTTCGCTTACTGCTTCTTTTTGGCGTAATTTTCTAAATACAATACGACGGTTGTGTGTAGTATCTTCTTTAGATTTTGTGATCATTGGTTCTACAAATTGCTTTAACGCTTTTGCTTTGGCAACTGTAGTGTTGATTCTTTTGTGCTCAATTAAAGAGCAAGCCATATTGGCCAACATCGCCTTTCTGTGCGCTGTTTTTCTGCCTAAATGGTTAAATTTCTTTCCGTGTCTCATGACATTTTGTTTTAATCATCATCTTGCTACCAAACTCACTGTTGTGAGGAGCAAAATATGACGTATTAATCTTTATCTAATTTATATTTTGAAAGGTCCATACCAAAGTTCAACCCTTTAACGCTTACTAATTCTTCCAATTCGGTAAGTGATTTTTTACCGAAGTTTCTGAATTTCATTAAGTCGTTTTTGTTGTAGGAAACCAAATCTCCTAAGGTATCCACTTCAGCAGCTTTTAAACAGTTTAGTGCACGAACTGAAAGGTCCATATCTACTAATTTTGTTTTAAGCAACTGGCGCATATGCAATGATTCTTCATCATATGTTTCAGTTTGAGCAATCTCATCAGCCTCAAGGGTGATACGCTCATCGCTAAATAACATAAAGTGGTGAATCAATGTTTTAGCAGCTTCGGTCAAGGCATCTTTTGGATGAATTGAACCATCTGTTTGGATTTCGAAAACTAATTTTTCGTAATCTGTTTTTTGTTCTACACGGAAGTTTTCAATACTGTACTTCACATTTTTAATTGGTGTGTAGATAGAGTCTGTAAAAATGGTTCCTAGAGGTGCGTTTGCTTTTTTGTTCTCTTCAGCAGGAACATATCCTCTTCCTTTTTCAATAGTGATCTCGAAATTAAGATTCACTTTTTTATCCATATTACAGATAACCATATCTGGGTTTAATACTTGAAATCCTGAAATGAATTTCTGAAAATCTCCAGCGGTTAATTGCTCTCCTCCGTTTACTGATACAGTTACGGTTTCATTATCTATCTCATCAATCTGTCTCTTAAAACGTACTTGTTTTAAGTTAAGGATGATTTCGGTTACATCTTCTACAACTCCGGCTATGGTTGAAAATTCGTGATCAACCCCTTCAATGCGTACCGAAGTAATTGCAAATCCTTCTAAAGAAGAAAGTAATACTCGTCTTAATGCGTTACCTACTGTCAATCCGTAACCTGGTTCTAAGGGACGAAATTCGAATTTCCCCTCAAAATCAGTAGAGTTGATCATGATAACTTTATCAGGCTTCTGAAAACTAAATACTGCCATAGTGTGACTCGTGTGTTTTTATTATTTAGAATATAATTCGACGATGAACTGCTCGTTGATGTTCTCTGGAATCTGGATACGTTGTGGAATATTTACAAACGTTCCTTCTTTCTTTTCGTTGTTCCAAGTAATCCACTCATATACGTGGTTAGCATTTGCTAAAGAATCTTGGATAGCATCTAACGTTTTAGATTTTTCTCTTACAGCAACAACATCACCTGCTTTAACTTGGTATGAAGGGATATTAACCTTTTCTCCATTTACAGTAATGTGACGGTGAGACACTAATTGTCTTGCAGCACGACGGCTAGGGGCGATCCCCATACGGAATACAACGTTGTCTAAACGTGATTCACATAATTGAAGCAATACTTCACCTGTAATTCCAGGAGCAGCAGTTGCCTTTTTAAACATGTTTCTGAATTGACGCTCTAAAATACCATAGGAGTATTTCGCTTTTTGCTTTTCAGCTAATTGTATAGCGTATTCAGATTTTTTTCCACGACGACGGTTGTTACCGTGTTGCCCTGGAGGGTAATTTCTTTTTTCGAAAGACTTATCGTCTCCGAAGATAGCCTCACCAAACTTACGGGCTATTTTAGTTTTTGGACCAGTATATCTTGCCATTTCTAAGTGTTTTTGAAGGGAAAATTAAATTAAGGTCTTACGTTAATCCTCTAATCTTCTTTAATCCTTCAGATTGATATTAATTATAAATTATACTCTTCTTCTTTTCGGAGGACGACAACCGTTATGTGGCATTGGAGTTACATCGATAATTTCGGTAACTTCAATTCCTGAATTGTGAAGCGATCGTATTGCAGATTCTCTTCCGTTTCCAGGTCCTTTCACATACACTTTTACTTTACGTAAACCAGCATCGTGGGCTACTTTTGAAGCATCTTCAGATGCTAACTGAGCAGCGTAAGGTGTATTTTTCTTAGATCCTCTAAAACCCATTTTACCGGCAGAAGACCAAGAGATTACATCTCCGTTCTTGTTTGTTAAAGAAATAATGATGTTGTTAAATGAAGCTGTTACGTGCGCTTGGCCAACAGATTCAACGTTTACTTTACGTTTTTTAACAACCTTCTTTGTACTTTTTGAGTTAGACTTTGCCATATCTCTAGGTATTATTTAGTTGCTTTTTTCTTGTTAGCAACTGTTTTACGTTTTCCTTTTCTCGTTCTTGAGTTGTTTTTAGTACGTTGACCACGTAACGGAAGTCCCGATCTGTGACGAATACCTCTGTAACAACCAATATCCATTAAGCGTTTGATGCTTAATTGCACTTCACTACGTAACTCACCTTCGATTGTGAAAGACCCAACAGCCTCACGAATTTTACCGATTTCATCATCGTCCCATTCGTTAACTTTTTTGTCTTCGCTAACTCCGGCTTTTTCCAGTATTTCCTGGGCGCGGCTTTTACCAACACCAAAGATATACGTTAACGCGATTACACCCCTTTTGTGTTTTGGGATATCTACACCTGCGATTCTTGCCATAACTTATCCTTGTCTTTGTTTGAACCTTGGGTTCTTTTTGTTAATAACATATAATCTGCCTTTTCTGCGAACTATCTTGCAGTCGGCACTTCTTTTTTTAACGGATGCTCTTACTTTCATCTGTTTAGTTTTTAATTAGATTAATACGAAACCGTATTAGTATCTATAGGTTATACGAGCCTTAGTCAAATCGTAAGGACTCATTTCTAATTTAACTTTATCTCCGGGTAACAATTTAATATAGTGCATACGCATTTTACCCGAAATATGCGCAGTTACAATATGACCGTTTTCCAATTCCACTCTAAACATTGCATTAGACAATGCTTCTACAATTGTTCCGTCTTGTTCTATTGGGGGTTGTTTTGCCATAATTTATGCTACTGCTTTTCTGTTTTTACCTGTTTTCATTAAACCATCATAATGACGATTTAATAAGTATGAATTAACTTGTTGCATAGTATCGATTGCTACACCTACCATAATTAATAGTGATGTACCACCGTAAAATAATGCCCATCCTTGTTGGATTCCCATAAACTTAACAACAAAAGCAGGAAATACTGCTATTAATGCTAAGAATACTGAACCTGGCAAGGTTATTTGAGACATGATTCTATCTAAATATTCTCCAGTTTCTCCTCCAGGCTTAATACCAGGAATAAAACCTCCACTACGCTTAAGATCATCTGCCATTTTATTTGTAGGCACTGTAATTGCCGTATAAAAATATGTAAAGATAATGATCAACGCTGCAAATACAATATTGTACCATAATCCAAATATATCACTGAAGGCAGCTTGTACCGATTGTGCCACATTGCTATCTGAAAACATAGAGATGCTTGCGATTGCAGAAGGTACAAACATAATTGCCTGTGCAAATATAATAGGCATTACTCCTGAAGCATTAAGCTTTAACGGAATAAATTGCCGAGCACCAAATATATTTTTCTCATATCCTCCGCTAGCGGTCCTTCTTGCATATTGTACTGGTATTTTTCTCACTGCCATTACCAACATAACCGAAGCAAGGATAATAACAAACCAGATTACCAATTCAATTAAAATCATAATCAAACCACCATTCGACTCTAATACTCTAGAGGCAAACTCTTGTGCAAATGATTGTGGTAACGTTGCAATAATACCCACCATAATTAATATAGAGATACCATTACCAACACCTTTATCAGTTATTTTTTCACCCAACCACATTGCAAATATGGTACCAGTAACTAGAATAATTACCGAAGAAATATAAAACATAGGTGTTTGGCCTAATATAAATGCTTCAGTAGGTACTCCTAAAGCTGGAAGACCTGCCAAATAACTAGGTGCTTGAACCAAACAAATACCGATGGTTAACCAACGGGTAATTTGAGTGATTTTCTTTCTTCCGCTTTCACCTTCTTTCTGTAATTTTTGTAGATAAGGTACTGCTATCTGCATTAATTGAACCACAATGGAAGCTGAAATGTAAGGCATAATACCCAAAGCAAAAACAGAAGCATTGGCAAACGCCCCTCCTGTAAATGCATTTAACAGACCACCAAGCCCAGAGTCAAAATTACCGGCAAAACTGCCTAATTGTGAAGCATCTATTCCTGGTAATACCACTTGTGCACCAAAACGGTACACTAAAAGAAGACCCAACGTAAGCATAATTCTATTACGAAGTTCTTCTATCTTCCAAATATTTTTTAAGGTATCAATAAATTTCATCCTTATCTTAAAATTATAGGGTTACTACTTCACCACCAGCAGCTTCAATAGCTTCTTTTGCTGAGGCAGTAAACTTATGAGCAGATACTTTTAATTTTGCTTTTAACTCTCCTCTTCCTAAAATCTTCACCATTTCGTTTTTGCCAGCAAGACCTAAACTCATTAAAGTTTCAAAGTCTACAGTATCTTTTATTTTTTTGTCATCTACCAACTGTTGCAATGTATCAACATTTATACCTTGATACTCTTTACGGTTGATGTTTGTAAACCCAAATTTAGGCACACGACGTTGAATAGGCATTTGCCCTCCTTCAAACCCAATCTTTTTGGAGTATCCAGAACGAGACTTTGCTCCTTTGTGACCACGAGTCGCAGTACCACCTTTACCAGAAGCTTGTCCACGCCCAACGCGTTTCCCTTCTTTGTGAGTTGAACCTTTTGCAGGTTTTAAGTTACTTAATTCCATTTTGTATATCTTAAACAGTTTCTACCGAAACTAAATGTTTCACTTTATTTACCATACCAAGAATGTTTGGCGTGTCTTCGTGCTCTACTGTTTGACCCATTTTACGAAGGCCTAACGCTTCAAGCGTTCTCTTTTGGTTTTGCGTACGATTAATCTCGCTGCGTACCTTTGTTACTTTTATTTTTGCCATGTTCTTCAGTATTTATCCTTTATACAATTTTTCCAAAGTAATACCACGTTGCTTGGCTACTGTTTCTGCACTGCGCAATTGCAATAAAGCATCAAATGTTGCTTTTACTACATTATGCGGATTAGAAGATCCTTGAGATTTAGACAATACATCGTGAACCCCTACAGCCTCTAATACAGCACGTACCGCACCACCAGCGATCAAACCGGTACCAGGAGCAGCTGGTAATAAATTTACACGCGCACCGGCATACTTACCTTTTTGTTCGTGTGGAAGTGTTACCTTATTTAAAGGAATACGTACCAAATTTTTCTTGGCATCTTCAATACCTTTCGCTATTGCACTGGCAACATCCTTAGATTTACCAAGGCCTTGGCCTACTACGCCATTTTCATCACCAACTACAACAATGGCAGAAAATCCAAATGCTCTACCACCCTTAGTTACTTTAGTTACACGTTGTACACCTACCAAACGGTCTTTTAGGTCAAGACCTCCGGGTTTTACTGTTTCTACGTTTTTATAATCTTGATACATATTTCTTAAAATTTAAGACCGCCTTCGCGAGCGCCTTCAGCTAATGATTTTACTCTTCCGTGATACAGGTAGCCGCCACGATCAAATGCTACGGCTTCTACACCAGCTTTTTGAGCTTTCTCAGCGATTGCCTTTCCTACTAATTTTGCAGCTTCAGTTTTATCAACTTTCGAAGCGTCAATATCTTTATCTCTTGAAGATGCAGCAGAAATGGTAACTCCATTTACATCGTCAATAAGTTGCGCATAAATCTCTTTGTTGCTTCGGAAAATAGCCAAACGCGGACGTTCTGCTGTTCCTGAAACAGTCTTTCTGATTCTGAAACGAATTCGTTCCCTTCTATCTGTTTTTGATAATGCCATAACGTTATATCTTATGCAGATTTACCTGCTTTTCTTCTTATTTGTTCACCTACAAACTTGATACCTTTTCCTTTGTAAGGTTCTGGCTTACGGAAACCACGAATTTTCGCAGCTACTTGACCAACAAGTTGTTTGTCGTGTGATGTTAATTTTACTTTTGGATTTTTACCTTTTTCAGAAATTGTTTCAACTTTTACTTCTGGAGCAATGTCCATAACAATATTATGTGAAAAACCAACGGCCAAATCCAATTTTTGCCCTTGGTTACTGGCGCGGTATCCTACACCTACCAGTTCAAGTTCTTTAGTCCATCCGTTTGTTACTCCTTCAATCATATTATTGATTAAGGCTCTGTACAAACCGTGTTTTGCTTTGTGATCTTTTCCTTCAGTAGGACGTTCCAAAACGATGGTTCCATCTTCGTCTTTAATTGTTATTTCAGAAAATTCCTGAGATAACTCACCTAATTTACCTTTAACGGTAACTACGTTATCTTTAACTTCTACTGTTACACCATCTGGAATGGCTACCGGGCTTTTACCTATTCTTGACATCTCTTAGTCTTTATTTTAGTATACGTAGCACAATACTTCACCACCAACGTTCTTTTCTTGAGCTTGCTTTCCTGTCATTACTCCGTGAGAAGTAGAAACAATTGCAATACCCAAACCATTTAAGATACGTGGAATGTCCGAAGAACTTGCATATTTACGTAAACCTGGTTTACTAATTCTTTGAATCTTTTTAATTACCGGATCTTTTGTAAGCTTATCATACTTTAAAGCGATCTTGATAGTGCCTTGTGGGCCTTTATCGTCTTCAAATTTATAGCTTAAGATATACCCTTGGTCAAACAAGATCTTTGTGATCTCTTTTTTAAGGTTTGACGCTGGTATCTCTACAACGCGGTGTCCTGCCTTTACGGCGTTTCTAACTCTTGTTAGAAAATCTGATATTGGATCTATATTCATTTTTAGTTATTTACGATAGTGGTTTTTGGTATTCCCAAACCTACTAACTGTTTATGTTGTTACCAACTTGCTTTTCTAACACCAGGGATTAAACCATTGTTTGCCATTTCACGGAACATTACACGTGAAATTCCAAATTGTCTCATATACCCTTTTGGTCGTCCGGTCAATTTACAACGGTTGTGCAAACGTACTGGTGAAGAGTTTGCAGGTAATTTTTGTAAACCTTCCCAATCGCCAGCTTCTTTTAAAGCTTTGCGTTTTTCAGCATACTTTTTTACCATTTTTTGTCTCTTAACCTCACGGGCTTTCATTGATTCTTTAGCCATCTTAGTTCTTTTTAAAAGGTATTCCTAGTTCTGTTAGTAATGATTTCGCTTCTTTATCGGTTTCAGCGGAAGTTACAAAGGTAATATTCATACCTTCAATCTTCTTGATTTTATCGATATTGATTTCTGGGAAGATAATCTGTTCAGTTATTCCTAATGAATAATTTCCTCTTCCGTCAAAACCAGTTGCGTTGATTCCGTTAAAATCACGTACGTTAGGCAATGCACTTGTAATAAGTCTATCTAAAAACTCGTACATACGCTCTCCACGTAAGGTAACTTTCGCACCAATAGGCATTCCTTTTCTAAGTTTAAAAGTGGCAACATCTTTCTTTGAAATTGTTGCTACAGCTTTTTGCCCTGTGATTTTTGTTAATTCGTCTACGGAATACTCGATCAATTTTTTATCGGCTACGGCAGCTCCAACTCCACGAGACACAACAATGCGTTCTAGTTTTGGAACTTGCATTACGTTTGTGTAACCAAATTCATCTGTAAGGGCGTTTACTACTTTGCCCTTGTACTCTTCTTTAAGTCTTGGTGTATATGCCATAACTATAATACTTGATTTGATTTTTTAGCAAATCGTACTTTCTTTCCATCTTCCATTCTATAACCTACTCGTGTTGCTTTTCCACTTTTAGGATCTATCAATGATAGGTTTGAAATGTGAATAGGAGCTTCTTTTTCGGAAATTCCACCTTGAGGGTTTGCCGCACTTGGCTTCTCATGTTTCTTTACCGTGTTTACTCCTTCTACTATTGCTTTGTTTTTGTCAAGCATTACCTTCATCACTTTACCTTCTGAGCCTTTGTGCTCTCCGGCAGTAACTACTACTGTATCGCCTGATTTTATTTTAAGCTTTGCCATCTTATTATCTATTATAGCACTTCTGGTGCTAATGATACTATTTTCATAAATTGTCTGTCACGAAGCTCTCTGGCCACAGGACCGAAAACACGTGTTCCTCTCATTTCCCCTTGAGGGCCTAAAAGTACACAGGCGTTATCGTCGAAACGGATATATGATCCATCTGGTCGTCTAACTTCTTTCACGGTACGTACCACTACTGCTGTAGAAACGGCACCTTTTTTAATGTTTCCGTTAGGGGTAGCTTCTTTTACTGAAACTACAATTTTGTCCCCAATGGAAGCATATCTCTTTTTTGTACCGCCTAACACACGGATGGTAAGCACTTCCTTAGCACCGGTGTTGTCTGCTACTCTAAGTCTTGATTCTTGCTGTATCATGATTACTTCGCTCTTTCAATTATTTCTACTAATCTCCAACATTTGGTTTTACTTAAAGGTCGTGTTTCCATGATCTTTACAGTATCTCCTTCGTTGCAGTCGTTTGTCTCATCGTGCGCTACGTATTTCTTCGTTTTTAGCACGAACTTTCCGTACATAGGGTGTTTCATTTTCTTAGTCTCAGCAACTACGATGGATTTTTCCATTTTGTTACTGGTTACTACACCTATACGTTCTTTTCTTAAATTTCTTTTTATTTCCATCTTTCAGCTTCGTACTATTATTGCACTTCTCTTTTAGTTAGTTCGGTCGCAATTCGAGCAATGCTTCTGCGCTGCCCTCTTAATTGAATTGGATTTTCCAACGGTGAAATGGTATGAGCCATTTTAAGGTCTGTATATGCCTTAGTCGATTCAGCAAGTTGTTCTTGTAACTCTGCCGTTGATGCTTCTTTTATTTCTGATTGTTTCATAGTGACAATTTCAAAAATTATTCTTGATAATCTCTAGACATGATAAACTTTGTTCGTACTGGCAATTTTTGTGCTGCCAATCGTAAAGCTTCTTTAGCGGTTGCCATTGGCACACCAGAAACTTCGAACATAATTCGACCAGGTTTTACTACAGCTGCATAATATTCTACAGCACCTTTACCTTTACCCATACGTACTTCAAGAGGTTTTTTGGTAATTGGCTTATCTGGAAATATCATAATCCAGATAGAACCTTCTCTCTTCATATAACGAGTAGCGGCAATACGTGCAGCTTCTATTTGACGTGCTGTCACAAATTTTGAATCTAAAGACTTAATACCAAAGGTACCGTTAGCCAATCGGTGTCCACGACCAGCGTTGCCTTTCATGCGACCTTTTTGTTGCTTACGGTATTTTGTTCTCTTAGGTTGTAACATGTTCTTCTTTTTAAAAAATTACTTTCTGCGACGTGATTTGTTACCACCTCGCCCGGCTCCTTTTCCACCTTTTTTGGATAAACCAACTAGTGGCGAAAGATCTCTTTTTCCATATACTTCACCTTTCATGATCCATACTTTAACACCCAACTTACCATAGGTAGTTTGAGCTTCTACTAAAGCATAATCAATATCGGCTCTAAATGTTGAAAGCGGGATACGACCATCTTTGTACGCTTCTGAACGTGCCATTTCGGCCCCATTTAAACGTCCTGAAATTTGTATTTTAATTCCTTCAGCATTCATACGCATTGCAGCAGCGATAGCCATTTTTATTGCACGACGGTATGAAATTCTATTTTCAATTTGTCTAGCAACACTTGCTCCTACTAAATGTGCATCAAGCTCAGGTCTTTTAATCTCATGGATGTTGATCTGCACCTCTTTGCCGGTAATTTTCTTAAGCTCTTCTTTAAGCTTGTCTACTTCCTGACCTCCTTTACCGATAATAATACCGGGGCGGGCTGTGGTTATAGTAACGGTTACAAGCTTAAGGGTACGCTCAATGATTACCCTAGACACACTAGCTTTACTTAAACGAGCGTGAATGTACTTTCTAATCTTATCGTCTTCGGCCAATTTATCGCCGTAGTCGTTGCCTCCGTACCAGTTGGATTCCCATCCTCTAATGATACCTAAGCGGTTACCGATTGGATTTGTTTTCTGTCCCATTTAATTATTAGCTTTGTGTGTTATCGTTAGCTCCAAGTATCATTGTAACATGATTGGAACGTTTTCTAATTCTATGCGCACGACCTTGTGGTGCAGGGCGAAGTCTCTTCAACATGGTACCACTGTCTACGCGTATCTCTTTAATAAAAAGGTCTGCATCTTCTACTGAAGCATCTTCATTTTTTGCTTGCCAATTTGCAATGGCCGAAAGCAATAGTTTTTCCAAACGTCCTGACGCTTCTTTTTTGCTAAACCTTAATATATTAAGTGCTTTATTTACCTTTTCACCACGGATTAAATCTGCTACTAAACGCATTTTTCTTGGTGATGTAGGGCAATTGTTCAATTTAGCAAAGTACTGTGTTTTCTTTGCTTCCTTGATCTGTTCTGCTCTTTCTCTTTTACGAACTCCCATGGCTTATTATTTTTTTCCTTTGTTTTTTGCACCTGCGTGACCACGGAATGATCTTGTAGGTGAAAATTCGCCTAATTTATGTCCTACCATATTTTCAGTAACATATACCGGAACGAATTGACGTCCATTATGCACTGCGATAGTTTGACCAACAAAATCTGGAGTTATCATTGAAGCACGAGACCAAGTTTTGATCACGGTCTTCTTATTTGAAGCCACATTTTGTTCTACTTTCTGTTCTAACTTATAGTGAACGTAAGGTCCTTTTTTTAACGATCTTGCCATAACTTATTTCTTTCTACGTTCTATAATGTATTTATTACTTGCTTTAGTTCTCTTACGAGTCTTGTAACCTTTTGCAGGAAGCCCTTTACGAGAACGTGGGTGCCCTCCAGAAGACTTACCTTCACCACCACCCATTGGGTGATCTACAGGGTTCATCACTACTGGTCTTGTACGAGGTCTTCTACCCAACCATCTTGTTCTACCAGCTTTACCACCTACCATAAGTTGATGATCACTGTTAGATACAGCTCCAATTGTAGCCATACAAGTAGTTAGAATTAAACGAGTTTCCCCAGAAGGCAATTTTACGGTAGCATACTTTCCTTCTCTAGCAACAAGCTGAGCAAATGCACCAGCACTTCTAGCCATTACAGCACCTTGACCAGGACGTAATTCTATACAGGAAATAATAGTACCTAAAGGAATATTAGCAAGGGTCATTGCATTACCAATATCTGGTGTTGTTTTTTCACCTGATACGATATTTTGCCCTACTTGAAGACCGTTTTGTGCAATTACATATCGTTTTTCACCATCTTGGTAATTAACTAATGCAATAAATGCAGTACGGTTAGGATCGTATTCAATTGTCGCAACAGTTGCAGGAACACCCTGCTTGTCGCGTTTAAAATCGATTATTCGATATCTCTTTTTATGACCACCACCTAAATAGCGCATAGTCATCTTTCCTTGACTGTTTCTACCTCCGGACTTTTTTTTCGGAGCAAGTAAACTTTTCTCCGGCTTATCAGTTGTTATGGCGTCATACCCATTTACAACTCTAAATCGCTGTCCAGGAGTGATAGGTTTTAATTTTCTTACTGACATGTTTTGTCTAATTTAATGTAAGCTTGAGCTTACATATTACTGTAAAAATCTATTGTATCACCTTCCGCCACCTGTACAATTGCTTTTTTATAAGCATTTGTTTTACCAGTTTGGATGCCTGTTTTCGTATAACGAGTTCGGCGATCTGGGCGGACATTCATTGTGCGAACTTTTTCAACAGAAACTTCATAAGCAGCTTCAACTGCTTTTTTGATTTCTACCTTGTTCGCCTGTGGGTTCACTACAAATCCGTAACGGTTATTATCTTCCGCATCTTTTGTAGCTTTTTCCGTAATAATAGGTTTTATTAAGATATTCATCTTGCTTCTATTTACTTAAGTTTTGTTCAATTTCTTCCAAAGAACCTTCAAACAACACAACGCTGTTTGCATTCATTATTTGATAAGTACTTAATTGTGAGTTACTTACAACTTCAGTTCCTTTCAAATTGCGAGACGACAAATATACATTATTATTTGACTCTCCCAACACAAACAAAGATTTTTTATTCTCTAGTCCTAAACTCTTTAAAACTGCGGTAAAATCTTTTGTTTTTGGAGCATCCATTTGCAAGTCTTCCATCACAACAATCGCCTTGTTATTTGCCTTCATTGTCAGGGCCGAACGGCGCGCTAAACGCTTAAGGGTTTTATTTAATTTAAAGGAGTAACTTCTTGGCCTTGGACCAAATACTCTACCACCACCTTTAAATATTGGCGATTTTATACTACCAGCACGAGCGGTTCCCGTACCTTTTTGTTTCTTGATCTTGCGGGTACTTCCTACAATCTCTGCACGCTCTTTTGCTTTATGCGTACCTTGTCTTTGATTGGCAAGGTATTGCTTTACATCAAGATATACAGCGTGATTATTAGGCTCTATCTCAAACACATCTTTAGAAAGTTCTACCTTTCTACCTGTGTCTTTTCCGGTTTTATCTAATACTGCTACCTTCATTATTTCTGTATCGTTACATAAGCGTTTTTGTGACCTGGCACACAGCCCTTCACTACAAGTAGATTCTTTTCAGGAACTACTTTCAACACTCGTAGGTTTTGTACTTTTACTTTTTCATTTCCCATTTGGCCGCCCATTCGCATTCCTTTGAAAACTCTCGCAGGATACGATGCTGCTCCAATAGAACCAGGAGCTCTCAATCGGTTGTGCTGACCGTGGGTAGCTTGACCCACACCACCAAAACCGTGACGTTTTACAACTCCTTGAAATCCTTTACCCTTGCTTGTCCCTGCAACATCCACGAACTCACCTTCGGCAAAGTGTTCAACGGTGACATTGTCACCTAATTTAAAATCCTCTTCAAATCCTTGGAATTCAACAACACGACGCTTAGCAACGGTTCCAGCTTTTTTGGCATGGCCCTCAGAGGCTTTATTAGCAGTCTTTTTGTCATCGAAACCAAGTTGAAGGGCTTTGTACCCGTCAACCTCTTCGGTTCTGACTTGGGTGACAACACAGGGTCCTGCTTCAATAACGGTACACGGAATGTTTTTTCCGTTCTCGTCAAAAAGGCTGGTCATCCCTATCTTTTTTCCAATTAACCCAGACATAATTATTATTTATTGATTATTACTATTTTGTTTATTTCTCTTCCGAAATGCTTTCAGAAAAAAACAGGGCCAAAATTAATTCAGCCCTGAATTTAATTTTGTTTCCGTTTTTCCCCAACCTTCGTTGAGGACATGTATTATTCACACTTCGACTACGCTCAGTGTTTGTTCAACTACGGTATTTGTTTCACTTTGTTCACAAATACCGAGTTTCACTAAACCTTTATCTCTACTTCTACACCACTTGGCAACTCTAACTTCATTAGAGCGTCAATTGTTTTTGAAGAAGAACTGTAGATATCCAATAGTCTTTTATAAGAACTTAATTGAAATTGCTCTCTACTCTTCTTGTTAACGTGCGGTGAACGTAGAACGGTAAATATCTTTTTGTGAGTTGGTAACGGGATTGGCCCTGTCACTACTGCACCTGTGCTCTTTACTGTCTTTACGATTTTTTCAGCAGATTTGTCCACTAAATTATGATCGTAAGATTTTAGCTTTATTCTGATTTTTTGACTCATTCTGATCTGTTATACGTTAGCGGTTCCTTTTGCTGCTGCGATCACTTCTTCAGAAATATGTGAAGGAGTTTCAGCATAATGTGAAAATTCCATTGTTGAAGTTGCACGACCTGAAGACAACGTTCTTAATGTGGTTACGTAACCAAACATTTCAGAAAGTGGCACATCAGCTTTTACAACTTTGGCGCCTGCGCGGTCACCCATACTGTTCATTTGTCCACGGCGACGGTTAAGGTCACCTACAATATCACCCATATTTTCTTCTGGAGTTAATACCTCCAACTTCATAATAGGTTCCATTATTACAGCTTTTGCAGCTCTTGCAGCATTTTTAAATCCTAGTTTAGCCGCAAGCTCAAACGAAAGTTGATCGGAATCCACATCGTGATAAGACCCATCTGTTAAGGTAACTTTCATAGCTTCTACTTCGTATCCAGCTAATGGTCCATTTTGCATTGCCATTTTAAAGCCTTTCTCAATAGAAGGAATAAATTCTTTAGGAACGTTACCTCCTTTTATTTCAGAAACAAATTCTAATCCGTCTTTTCCTTCTTCTGCAGGTTCCAATGTAAATACGATATCAGCAAATTTACCTCGACCACCAGATTGTTTTTTATACGTTTCTCTGTGCTCTGCTTTACGCGTAACCGCTTCTTTGTATTCAACTTGTGGCTGCCCTTGGCTTACCTCTACCTTAAACTCACGTCTAAGACGGTCTACAATAATATCTAAATGAAGTTCACCCATACCAGAGATAATGGTTTGGCCAGAAGCTTCATCAGTACGTACTTGGAATGTTGGATCTTCTTCAGCCAACTTAGCCAATGCCATACCTAATTTATCCACATCTGCTTTAGTTTTTGGTTCCACTGCGATACCGATTACGGGATCTGGGAAATCCATAGATTCTAAAACAATTGGGTGTTTTTCATCAGTAAGTGTATCTCCTGTTTTAATATCTTTAAAACCAACAGCTGCCCCAATATCTCCTGCTTCGATATACTCGATAGCATTTTGCTTATTAGAGTGCATTTGGTAAATACGAGAAATACGTTCTTTTTTCTGTGAACGATTGTTCAACACATACGAACCTGCATCTAAACGACCAGAGTAGGCACGGAAGAAAGCTAAACGACCAACAAAAGGATCGGTAGCAATTTTAAAGGCCAATGCTGCGAAAGGTGCAGTTACATCAGGCTTACGAATCTCTTCTTCTTCAGTCTCTGGGTTTATACCTGTGATTCCTTCTTTATCTACCGGTGAAGGCAAATAACGACATACAGCGTCTAATAAGAACTGAACACCTTTGTTTTTAAAAGCTGAACCACAAATCATAGGAATGATAGACATATCCATTACGGCAGCACGAAGCGCAGCGTGTACTTCATCTTCGGTAATAGAATCTTCATCTTCCATAAATTTCTCAAGCAAGTTTTCATCATACGCAGCTACTTCTTCAATAAGAAGCGCACGGTATTTTTTTGCTTCAGCTTTTAATTCTTCAGGAATTTCAATAACATCAAAAGTTGATCCTTGTGTTTCATCATGCCAAACTACAGCACGGTTTTTAACAAGGTCGATAATCCCTTTAAAGTCTCCCTCTTCACCAATGTTCAATACAATTGGCACAGCGTTAGACTTCAACATATCTTTTACTTGCTGGCAAACACCTAAGAAGTTAGAACCTTGACGGTCCATTTTGTTTACAAAACCAATTCTTGGTACTTTATAGTTGTCTGCAAGTCTCCAGTTAGTTTCAGATTGTGGCTCAACACCATCTACCGCACTAAACAAGAACACCAAACCATCCAATACTCGTAACGAACGGTTTACCTCTACTGTAAAGTCAACGTGACCAGGAGTATCGATAATATTAAAGTGGTAATCTTTAGTTTCTGGTAATGGTTTTGCGTTTTCCATTGGGAACTTCCAAGTACAAGTAGTAGCAGCAGAAGTAATTGTAATACCTCTTTCCTGCTCTTGTTCCATCCAGTCCATTGTTGCTGCACCATCATGTACTTCACCAATTTTGTGACTTACACCTGTATAGTACAGAACACGCTCTGTGGTTGTAGTTTTACCGGCATCAATATGCGCAGCAATACCTATATTTCTTGTAAATTTTAAATCTCTTTGTGCCATTTTATTTAGAATCTGAAATGTGAGAATGCTTTATTTGCTTCGGCCATTCTATGCGTATCGGTACGCTTTTTAACCGCGGCGCCTTCTTCTTTTGCAGCTGCCAATATCTCTGCCGCTAATTTTTGTGGCATCGATTTTTCGTTTCTTTTACGCGCAAAAAGAATCAACCACTTCATAGCAGTTGAAATTTTACGGTCTGCTCGTATTTGCATAGGAATTTGAAAGGTTGCCCCACCAACTCTACGACTACGAACCTCTACGTGAGGCATAACATTAGACAACGCTTCTTTCCAAAGCTCTAATCCTGTTTTCTCATCGTCTGTTTTTTTCTCTTCCACAATGTCAATCGCATCGTAGAACACTTTAAAAGCCACCGACTTTTTACCATCCCACATCATGTTGTTTACAAAACGTGTTACCAATTGGTCGTTAAACCTTGGATCTGGTAAAAGTGGTCTTTTCTTGGCCTGTCTTTTTCTCATGTCTTCTTTTTAAAAGTTTTTAATTACTTCTTAGGGCGTTTAGCTCCGTACTTAGATCTACGTTGCGTTCGGCCTTCAACACCAGCGGTGTCTAATGCTCCACGAACAATGTGATACCTAACTCCCGGTAAATCTTTTACCCTTCCACCTCTAACCAATACTATCGAGTGCTCTTGTAGATTGTGGCCTTCTCCAGGGATGTATGCGTTAACTTCTTTACCGTTTGTCAACCTAACCCTTGCTACTTTACGCATAGCAGAGTTTGGTTTTTTAGGCGTAGTAGTATAAACACGCGTACAAACCCCTCTTCTTTGAGGGCACGAATCCAAAGCAGCCGATTTACTCTTCTTGGTTATTTTGGTTCTTCCTTTTCGTACTAATTGTGAAATTGTTGGCATATAAAATATGTATTATACTTATGTAATATAAAATACCCTTTTTTAAAAGGGTGTGCAAAGGTAAAAATTAAAATGAATTAATCAAACGTTACCAGCTTAATTTTCAGTGCTTTTTTTATTATTTTCAAAATTGCATAGTAAATCACCATATAGAACGTTAGCTTTACAACTGCAATAGTATATTTTTTTGAAGAAATTTCCACACATATTTTTATACCTTATTATATATATCACTTGTTCGACATCTGTTCTGTCGCAAACCCTCTATTTGGAAATTTCTGCTGAAAGGACCATTTCAGAGGAATTAAAAGATAGCCTATCTTTCATCAACACTTTCAAAGATTATAACTCTTTGAAAAAAGAAGTCGATACGCTTGCGCAAAAACTTGAGCGCCTAGGCTACATTGAAAGCAAACTACAAGACCTGAACAAAAAAAATGACAGCACTTATCTTGCGAACTATTTCTTCGGAAAAAAACACCTATATATAAAGGTATATTATGACAATACAGTTTTCAGCAGAAAAGAATTACAAGAAATCGCCCCAGAAATAACAGAAACCTACTTCATCCTTCCTTTTGAAACTGCTGAAAATTCACTTCAAAAATTGAACGCTTTAAAAACCGAAGATGGCAATGCGTTTGCCACTTTAAGTCTTGCAAATTTGAAGCCTGAAGAAAATTACCTTTCAGCTACCTTAGAATTTGACTCTGGCAAAAAGAGGATATTGGATTCAATCGTAATTAAAGGTTACGAAAAATTCCCTCGCTCCTTTCTAAAATATTACGCCGGTGTTAAAACGGGCAAAACCTTCAGCAAGAAAAAAATCAAAGAACAGAACACCACCATTAATAGCTTAGGCTTTACAAGAACAATAAAAGCACCTGAAGTGCTTTTCAGAAAAGAAACAACAACCGCTTATTTTTACCTAGAAAAACAAAACAACAACCTTTTTGACGGTATCTTGGGTTTTGCAACCGATGAAGAAACACAAAAACTACAATTCAATGGTTACTTAAACCTAGAACTTAACAATAACCTCAATTACGGAGAACAATTACTCATTAATTATAAAGCCGATGGAAGCGACCAACAAAATTTTAGGGTAAAAGCTACTTTACCCTATTTATTTAAAACCCCTTTTGGAATAAGCGCCGAACTAAAAATATTTAAAAGGGACAGTACTTTTGTCACCACAGAGCAACAAGCTCGGGTAAATTATCAGGTTAATCCTGCATCAACAGCTTATGCCGGCTATAAAGCCTATGAATCCAGCAACCTTCTGGACGATGTTGTGATTGGCAACACGGTAGAGGATTTTAATTCTAGGTTTTTTATATCTGGAGCTTCCTTTTTAAAACTTCAGGATGATATTTTATTTCCCGTTAAAACTGAGCTAACTGTGGAAACAGAAATAGGCGAACGCGAATTGGAAGGCATTAACGAAAATCAGTTCAAATTATTGGTTACCGCGAGCAGCATTTTCAATTTAAACTATTCTAATTCGATATTTGTTAAAAATAACACCAAGATTCTATTTAGTGAAACCTATATTGTTAACGAACTGTTCCGCTTTGGGGGCATTAATAGTATTAGGGGGTTTAACGAAAATAGTATTGACGCTTCACTTTTATCCACACTGAACACTGAGTATAGATATCGATTTAATAAAGGCCTGTATATACACAGCATCATCGACTTCGGGTATTTTCAAAATCAAGTTTTAGACTTAAAAGAGAGCCTGTATAGTGCAGGAATAGGAATTGGCCTCCAAACAAAAGCTGGTATTTTAAGACTAAACATTGCTAATGGAATTTCAGAAAATCAAGATTTCAATTTCTCGAACACAAAAATCCACGTTAGTTTAACTTCAAGATTTTAAGAAAACCTTGTTATTCCTTTAACTGAAGATTAAAGAAAACCAAAATTTAGGGGTAAAAAGTTGTGTAATTAACTTTTTATTATGATTTTTGGCTCTGGCTAATTCAAATAAATTATAAAATGAAAACAAAGTTTAGTGGAATTTTAACGCTTTTATTGGCGTTAGTAGTGCAACTTTCGTTCGCACAAGAAAAAACAATTACAGGTACTATTACCGACAATTCGGGATTACCTCTGCCTGGGGTAAACATCATTTTGAAAGGTACAAATACCGGAACTCAATCTGATTTTGACGGTAATTACTCCATTTCTGCCTCTGTGGGACAAACACTAACATTTAGTTATGTTGGTTTTGAAACACAGCAAAAAAAGGTTGGAGCATCAAATACCATTAATATTGAGATGAAAGCTGGTGCTGTTCTTGAAGAGGTTGTCGTAACTGGATACTCTAACCGAAACAAAACGGTACAGACATCTGCAGTGGTATCAATTTCCTCAGAAGAAATAAATCAGCTTGCCCCAACAACGAGTGTTGACAACTTGTTACAAGGTAAAGCAGCAGGGGTTCAGGTAACAGCGGCTAACGGTAAGCCAGGACAAGGAGCGTTTGTGCGTATCCGGGGTCAAGGTTCTTTAGTAGCTGGTGCATCATCACCTCTGTATATTGTAGATGGAGCCCCTATAAGGGAGCAGGAATTAGGAAATATACCTCCTGAAAGTATTGAAAACATTACTATCTTAAAAGATGCGGCAACAACGGCTCGTTATGGTTCCCGTGGTGCCAATGGGGTTGTTGTGATTACTACAAAATCTGGTAACAGAAATAAAGATGCTACAGTTCGTTTTAGCTCACGATATGGTGTATCCTCGCGAATAAATCCTAATTACACAATGATGAACGCTTCAGAAAAAATGCAATATGAAGCAGAATTATACGCGTTAGGAGTTAGCGCAGCTGCTGCACTACCGGGTGTGGCTACACTTCCTGGTTCTCCAGAACGTCAATTTTTACTGGAAAATGAAGTTGATTGGCAAGATTTAATTTTAAAAGAAGGTATTATACAAAACAATAATATATCTTTTTCTGGTGGTGCAGAAAAAATGGACTACTACTTTTCGGTAGGTCATGATAGAAACACCGGTATTATTGACCAAATATCAGGTTTTGAAAGATTAAATTCTCGTTTAAACCTTAACTTTGACGCTAAAGAATGGCTATCAGTTGGGGTTAATGTTGGTTACTCAAGATCATTAAGTGATGAACCAAGAGATAGAAATAATGCTCAAAACCCATTTAGAGCAATGCTAGACTATAATGGGTATGAGCCTGAATTTTTATTAAATGATGATGGTACGCCACAATTAGATGAGAACGGAGACCCTATATACAATCCAACTCATACAGGTTTCCCTATTAGAGGAGCTTTATTGTCCGAGCCTAATGATCTTATACAAAACTTAACCTTGGCAAGTGTTGACGCTACTGTGAAATTTAATGACAATTGGTCCTATACCTTTGCCACAGCAGTAAGCCATTTAAACGAAAGAGAAGAAAGTTATTCAAAGCCAGGAGGTATATTGGACAACTTAATTGGTGATTCAGATAACCCAGGTAATAAATTTGACTCTGGTGTTCAGCGATTAGATTTAACCTTAAGTAACCGTTTAAATTACACGTTGTCTACTGAAAACCACAACTTAAATGTGTTAGGTCTATTTGAATACAACATGAACGAAAACAACAGCTACTTTGTAAGAAGTATTGGTTTTCCTTCTGCACAGTTGACTACACAAATAAATGCAGCGGAAGTGACAGCTGGAAATACTCGAAGAAATAGACTTACCCTAGTTTCTTATGGTGCTTTTGCAGATTATGATTTTAAAGAGCGTTATTTAGCATCTGCATCTGTTAGACGTGATGGTTCGTCAAGTTTTGGAAGTGACGTACAATATGGTACATTCTATAGCTTTAGTGCAGGATGGAACCTAGCGAAAGAGAACTTTTTTAATGTAGATGCCATTAATGACCTAAAAATCAGGGCAGCTTATGGTACTGTTGGTAACAGAAACGGTATTAGCAGATATGATTCTCAAGGTACTGTACAGTTTGGTTCTTATCCAGGTGGTTCGGCAACGATACCGGCGAACGTGGCTAACCCAGATTTACAGTGGGAAACAACCACCACCTCAAACATTGGTCTTGAAGTAAATGCTTTTAGCAACCGATTGCGTTTTGTTGGTGATTATTTTATACGAAATACAGAAGATTTATTATTCAATATTCCTAAGACAGACGCTTCTGGAGTTGGATCTATTGCTGGTAACTTAGGTGAAATTGAGAATAAAGGTCTCGAACTATCTATACAAGGTGACGTATTCAGGTCTTCAGATTTAACCTGGACCTTAGGAGGAAACATTATTTTCCTAGACACCGAAATTGTATCACTACCTGACGGAGAGGATATTTTCCCGAATTCCTTCGGTATTATTTTTAGAGAGGGAGAGCCTATTAACCAACATTATTATATCAAGTATGCTGGAGTCGATTCTAACACAGGGGAGCCACTTTACTATGGCGCCGATGGCGGAATATACACTTCTGGCAACTTGCCTTCACTTGTGGATGACAATGGCGATCCAATACCTAATGAGGTTGCCGACGGCAGATCAACAATTGCAGATAAAGAAGGTGGTTTCTTTTCCAATATTCAATACAAAGGATTTGGTTTACGTACAGATTTTGTTTTTAAGGCAGGTAACTGGATTAGAAACATTGTACGCGAACAAAGACTTTCAAATGGTTCTAGCATTGCAGACAATCAAGCTGTAGGTGCATTTAATTACTGGCAAAACCCAGGAGATACAAATGTACTTCCTAGTCCTATTTATAGAAATGATGTGATTACTTCAGACCAATTTTTGGAAAAAGGTGATTATATCCGTATGCGTAACATTACGTTATCGTATAATTTTTCAAATGACATCTTGGACAAAACTCCTTTTAACACGCTACGAGTTTACTTACAGGGTCAAAACCTGTTGACCTTCACAGATTTCTGGGGCGATCCAGAAGTAGGTATCTCATCTGGAGAAACTATTAATTTTGCTAGTACTGTTGCACCAGGGGAAGCTACTTTATATAGTTATCCAAATACTAAATCAGTTCAAATTGGAGTTGACGTAAGTTTCTAATAATAAAAAATACAAAATGAAAAATATAATTTATAAAATATCAATTTTACTTTTTATTGCAGGAATATTTTCATCCTGTGATGATGAGCTAGATCAAGTACCGTTTGACGCATTCGGTACAGAAAACGCATATGAAACGGCTGCGGACTTTGAAAATGCTGTACGCGGTGTTTACTCTGCTTTAACAAGAGGTGGATTATATGGATCTTCCGATGCAGGTTCTATGCTTTCGGCACCAGATGTACTTTCAGACAATGTTACACTTTCCCAATATGGGCGTTTTACAAAGTCTGGATTACATAATTTTACATATAACCCAACATCTTCCACACTAAGAGGAACATATACTGATGCATATGTACTTATTTACCGTGCGAATTTATTATTGGCAAACGTAGATGGTTTTGAAGGTGAAAATAAACAAAATATTATTGCCGAAGCCAAAGCATTAAGAGCGTTGGCACATTTTAACCTTGTTACCTATTTTGGTAAAATACCTACACAATCAGGTGATGCTAATAGTAGTTTAGGGGTTGCGTATGTTACCGAACCAGATCCTAATATTGAACCTGAAAGAGAAACTGTTGGGGCTGTTTACCAAAAAATAGTAGCTGACCTTACTGACGCAGTAGCAAATATTAATGCTGACAACGGAGAAGGAAGAATGGGCAAAGATGCCGTTAACACTCTTTTATCGCGTGTCTACCTTTATATGGGTGAATGGCAAAATGCAGCAAATGCAGCATCAAATGTTAGTGCTACAGTCGCACCAAGGGCCGATGTAGTCGGTGTTTGGACAGATGAGAATCAATCAGGACTTACATTTTTTATCCCTAATGAGCAGCCAATTTTAGGTAATAATATTGGAGTAACTTGGAGCCAAGGGCCGCCTGTTAATTTAATACCAGAATACGTAGTTTCATTTGAGTTGTATAACTTGTTTGCTGAAGACGATATTCGTAAAGAAGCTTATACATTCCAAGGCGAAGCCGATGGACTTCCAATTAACGCCATCAAAAAATTATTAGGTAGAGGAACACAGTTCAATGGGCAGGTAGATTATAAAATATTTAGAGCTGCTGAAGCTAAAATAAATCTAGCCGAAGCATTGTATAATTTAGGTAATGAAGGTGGAGCTCGAACAGCTCTAGATGCAGTACGAACAAAGCGATATGAAACTCCTCCAAGTGGAGAAACGGGAACTGCCTTGCGAGATGCAATACGTTTAGAAAGACGTTTAGAGTTTGCATTTGAATATCAACGTTTTTTTGATATTAAAAGATATGGCCAGGCTGTAAACCGAAGTAATGCCGGAGATTTAGCTGATGGTAGCGGAACACCTTCTGAAACGTTACTTCTTCAAGCTGGAAACTTTAAGTTCCAGTTACCTATTTCTCAAGGATCACTTAATCAAAATCCGAATCTAAGGCAAAATCCTGGTTACTAATAATTTTAAATTCAACTAAAATGAAAAAAATAAATATAATATTCGCAATTGTTGCTTTAGCTTTAATTACAATATCTTGTGAAACATATGATGATTATGAAAAACCAAGAGAAATTGTTGTTGGGTTTACAACATCTACCGCAACCTTAACGGTAGCAGATGGTGAAGAGAAAACAACTACTTTAAATATTTTTAGTTCTGAAGCTACTAACGCTGATAGGACTCTTAATGTGGTAGTAGTTGAAGGCGATACCGAATTAGCATCCGAAAACTATACTTTTGATTCTACTGTTACCATACCAGCCAATGAAAGAGAAGCCTCTATCGAGTTCACTGGATTTGGTGTATCACTAACAGAAGAAGGTGAAGTAGTGACACTTAGGATTCAAAGAGATGGCTCATACGTTTCTGGAGGTCCAGCAGCAGTGACTGTTAAAAATTAAAGAAAAATCACTTTTAATTAATTTAAAAAGGCTGCCTTTAAAGGCGGCCTTTTTTTATGTATTCAGATATATAGTTACTTACATAAATATTTTGTCTTACCTTTTTTCTAATGCGCTTGAAAATGGTTTTAACAAGCATCTGTTATTTTTAAAACAATAGATAGACTATTTTCAATATTTTGAAATCTTCATAATTATAATCTTTTATTACCTACTTTTGTGCTATGAGCAAAAAAGACAACATTTTTGGTATTTATCCAGTGATTGAAGCTATAAAGTCCAATACTGAAATAGACAAGGTATATATTCAGAAAGATTCAGATAATGATAAACTAGCTACTATTGTTACTGAACTTGAAAATAAACACGTTACCATTAACTATGTACCGGTTGAGAAACTGAACAGACTAACCAACGGAAACCACCAAGGTGTTGTTGCTGTTACTTCGCCTATATCCTTTATCAGTCTTGAAGAAATTGTGGAAAAAACTTTAGAAACAAAAAAAACACCTTTGTTTTTAATTTTAGACCAAATAAGCGATGTGCGGAACTTTGGCGCCATCATCCGAACGGCAGAATGCACAGGTGTAGATGCTATTATTATTCAGAAAAAAGGAGGGGCACCTGTATCTGGCGATACAGTTAAAACTTCAGCTGGGGCTATTTTTAAAATGCCTATTTGTAAAGTAGACCACATAAAGGATGCTATTTATTACCTTCAAGGATCTAACATTAAAACAGTCGCAGCTACAGAAAAAACTGAAAAAGATATCTATAACACTTCATTTAAAGAACCCTTGGCCATTATTATGGGTTCTGAGGGAAAGGGTATTTCTCCCTCTGTCTTAAAGTTGGTTGATGAACAAGCATCATTGCCACTTTTAGGCGAAATAAACTCTTTGAATGTATCGGTTGCTTGCGGAGCATTTTTATATGAAGTGGTACGACAGCGATCTCTCTAATTTTCCTCCTCCCCCCTTTTAGAAGTTTTCTTAAAGTAGTATGTAACTTTTGTTGAAGCTTTATCTTCTTTAGTTTGAAGTTCATCTATTTCAGGCACTGTTTCTATAAAGTTGCCATCCTCATCAAAGTGTTTTAGAAACTCATCTTCTTCAGGATCATAATCATCCCGCTGCCATTCATATTTTTTTTCAGGTATATGGTTTTCCTTAAAAAAGAATGCAAAAGCTAACCCCACTAAAAACCCAGACAGATGTCCCTCCCAAGATATTTCGGTGTCAATGGGGAACACATACCACAACAAGCTTCCGTAAAGAAAAACCACTACTAAAGAAAGGGCAGTTAATTGGTATTGTTTTGAGAAAATACCTTTAAAAAACAAAAAAGAAGCTAATAAATAAACGATTCCACTTGCTCCTATGTGATAGGATGGTCGCCCTATAGACCAAGTTAATAAGCCTGTTAAAAACAGTCCTACCAATAAAACTTTCCATTTAATTTTTCTATAGAAGTAAAAAAGAGAGGCACTTAATACAAATAACGGTATTGAATTATTAAATAAGTGCTGTAATCCTCCATGAATAAATGGTCCAAATAGAACACCTCTCAAACCTTCAATTCGTTGCGGATAAATACCGTAGTTTGTAAAACGCCAACCAAATCGTATCTCAGCCCAATAAACAACCCAAATACTAAGCACAAATAGTAGTGGTCCGTAAATAACGCCCGGATAAAACGACAAGCCTTCTTTTTTAGACATAAATTATTGGTAACAAAAAGCAATCCTAAAGCTAAATTAATGATAATTTGTCAGTGTAAAGCGCTATTTAAAGTTGTAGTTTTGTTCTTATGAATACGCCTTTAGCAGAACGAATACGCCCAAAAACGCTTGAAGATTATATAAGCCAACAACATTTGGTTGGCCCTAATGGTACTTTGACCACTCAATTGTCATCTGGTGTTTTATCTTCTTTAATTCTTTGGGGACCACCCGGAATTGGGAAAACTACACTCGCATCTATTATTGCCAATCAATCCAATCGTCCGTTTTACACGTTGAGTGCTGTTGATAGTGGTGTTGCTGCTGTACGAGAGGTAATCAACAAGGCAAAAAAAAGTGATGGTTTGTTTACTGCTAAAAATCCTATTCTTTTTATTGATGAAATCCATAGGTTTAGCAAATCACAACAGGATTCACTTTTGGGCGCAGTTGAAAAAGGCTGGGTTACCTTAATTGGTGCTACGACCGAAAACCCAAGCTTTGAAGTAATCCCTGCCCTATTGTCACGCTGCCAAGTATATATTCTTAAACCTTTCACCAAAGAAGACTTAGAAGCTTTGTTGAAACGCGCCATTGAAAAGGATGAAGTATTACAACAGAAAAAAATTGAGCTAAAAGAAACAGAGGCATTACTCAGGTTATCGGGAGGCGACGGCCGGAAGTTATTGAACATACTTGAGTTAGTGGTCATTTCAGAAAAAAGTGACAACATTACCCTTACCAATGAAATGGTACAGCAAAAAGTGCAAAAAAATACTGTGCTTTATGATAAAGCTGGTGAACAACACTACGATATTATTTCGGCATTTATAAAATCTATTCGTGGGAGTGACCCCAATGCAGCTGTATATTGGTTGGCAAGAATGATTGAAGGAGGGGAAGACATAAAATTCATTGCAAGACGTTTGGTTATTTTAGCTTCGGAAGATATTGGATTGGCTAACCCAACAGCATTGGTTATGGCGAATAATACGTTTCAAGCTGTCAACACGATTGGATATCCCGAAGCCCGAATTATTTTGAGCCAATGTACCATATACCTGGCAACCTCACCTAAGAGCAATGCTTCTTACGATGCTATTAACAAGGCGCAACAATTGGTTAAACAAACTGGCGATTTATCGGTGCCGTTATCCATAAGAAATGCACCAACCAAATTAATGAAAGAGTTAGGCTATGGGAAAGATTATCAATATGCCCATAGCTATGAAGGAAATTTTGTTCCACACGAATTTCTTCCAGAAGAAGTTAAAGGAACAACACTATACAAACCCGGTAACAATGCTCGGGAAAATAATTTGAAAAATTATTTAAAAGGCCTTTGGAAAGATAAGTATAAATATTAACGCACCAATTTATACAACACTACCTCTTCCCCTTTAAAAAGTGATAGGTTTTGGTCTTCATCAAAATACACATCAAAGGTTTGCCCTTCGGTGCTTTTAAATTTCACTTCAGAATTGGTTACTGTTATAGTTCCGGTTAACACCAATCCGTTTTCAGCTTCAGCAGATTCTTCATATACTGAATACCCTTGATTTGTTTTCCGAAGCAATAATGATTTTGTTCCCTTTGTATAGTTTAAAAACTTTTGTTCTGGTAAGTTTCTAACTGAAGTGTTTTTTACAGATGGCTTTTGTTTTTTTACAGTTTCAACTACTTTAGTTGAAGTATTTGTATTTGTGTTTGTTGTTGCGTTTATCGCAACTTCAGTTTCTGTGGTTTCGGCAAGTTCAATATCTCTTTGTTGTACATTTAAACGCTCAACACTTTCGAAAGCCTTTCTGGTAGCATCTTGATAAGCGCGTCTATACTCTTTAAACTTACTATTCCCTTCTCCTCCTGTGTAGACTACATTCCCATTACAATCTTTAAGTATTATGGTTAATTTAGTTCTAAAAAAAGAATTATCCTCCTCTAAATCTGCGTAAAGGCCATCGCAACGTTTAATATTGGGAACTTCAGAATTTAAAAAAGCATTGAAACCGTATTTATTGAATAGGTATTTGGTAAGTGAATTAAGTTGGTACTTATCTTTTCCTTCTAAAAAACCAAATTGATCAGGCACTACAACGTAACTGTAATCGCTCAGAGTTTTTTGTGAAAATGTAGTGATACTAATTAGTAAAAAGAAAATTACACTAACTTGTTTTATCATTGCTCGTATATTTTAATATTAATGCCGAGTTGTAAAGATACGCTTTTTGCTTTTGCGATATTCCCATAAAGGAGCAAGTTATCTGCTGCCAAATAAAAGTTGAATTTTCCTAAATCTGCAACCATACCCAGCCCAATATTTGAGTTTGAATAAGGGTCTACGGTGTAAGTAGCCTTTGCAGATAGAAAATTCCACAAACGTCGATAGTAAAACAATGTTCCTGCTAATTGTGGTCCTTTTGGTCTAAAAACACTGAACACCTGCAAACCAACTGATTGCCCAGTTTCTATACCTCCTCCCATATTATAGCAATCACAGGCATCGCCAGACCCAAGCTGTTGCCCAAAACGATATTCTAGCGCTCCATTTACCTTCAATGGGCGCAACTGCGTGTAGCTTGTTTGTAAGGTATCTACCCCTACTTTATCTTCAAACTCATCTACTACATTCGAAAAATAAGGAAAAGTTGGTTCGCCGTCTTCCAAAGGTGGGAATATCAGTTCAATTCCGTTTACAATGTGATCACCTTTAGATTCATAGTTTTCAACTCCATTTGTATGAAAAACAGCACCTAAGTCCAATACACTACCACTTACAGTCCAATACCTTCCAATATCGTATGTTGCACCTAAATCCACCCCTAGACCTAGGTTACCTCCAAAAAATGTACGGCCTAATATTTCACTAATCACTTCAGAACTACCATCTGCATCACGCAAGGATGCATAACCAGAAGTTTGCACTGAAACATCTACATTTTGAAATTCATGCTCATATATATTTATTCCGTTAGTTGATTCTCGAGTGGTAAATGTCCCGCTGTTATTTATGCTTTGAAAATGTATTAAACTGGAATACAATTTTGCCCTAATCCCTACCGTAAGGTTATCATTCAATTTTTTATTGGCACCAAAGTGGAATACGCTCAAAACCTCGCCCGTTGTACTTACTTGACCTAAATCGAACGGATAATCCAAATAATTTTGATTGCCCTCCCAAGCCAGAATAGCAAGATCTCTAGGGAAATAAGTTATAAAATCTAATTCTTGGTACATTCCTCCCGAAAAGTATATGTCATTTTTAGCAAGCCAACCAAAGTTTACAATGTCAAGTTGTTGGTTTAGAGTGAAAAAATCCTTTTCATCCATCTCAAATATTTTATTTCGGATGCGAGTGTTTATATCTACATTAGATTTGCCAAATATATCATATACTGAAACACCTGAAGCACCCCCGTTTATATGAATTTGAGATAGAAAAGGAATTCCAATATGATACTTCTGCGGCACTTTGCTCCCTGGGTTCAACAATAGATTTTGAGGCACTTCTTCTAAGCCGTACAAAACCTGTTTATTTTGGGAAAGCAATTCTCCCGCCCAAAGGACTACAAAACAAATTAATAAATTTTTCATATGTATTATAGCTCCAGGTAATAAGTAGTTTTAGACTTCAAGTTAAGCTCGCCTTCTAGGTTTTCATCAGAAGATGCTATGGTTACCGAAATAACAACTTTTGAAGCTTTTGTAAGCTCTATAAGGTCATCTCCTTCTACCGTTTGGGTAAAATCTGTTGGCTGTGGATTTTGCGGTGTTCCCTGGTCGACATTGGTTTGGGTACTGTAGGTTTCAGTATTTTCTTCATCTAAAAATTGAAAATCAACATCAAAACGTCTTGGGATGCCATTTGTGAATTTAAAAAGAAAATCTGCTTTTTTTAAACCATCTTGAACAAAACCGTCATCTAGAAATGGGAGTTCAGTAGTGTCTCTTACCGTTAATCTAGGGTTTGACGTACTTGAATCGAAAAAATCACTGGCCGTTAGGTTAAAGTAAATTAAATCGAGTTCAACAACGGGTGTGAGTAAAATAGCATCTGCCTCGTCAAAATCGGTGTCTTTAACGCAGCTTGATAAAAAAATAAATGCCAATACAATTACTATTGGCACTGATAGGTTTGTTTTCATTAGTGGGGAATTTTAAATAATAACGGGCTAAATCTTTGATTATTTTGCTAAATCAACTTTTTAATTTCAAAAAGATCATTTACAAATATTTGATTTTCAACAGGTTTTGTTTTTCTGTAATTATAATACATTGTCTGCATCCCTATTGCTTTGGCACCCAAAATATCAGCTTCAAATGAATCACCTATCATAAGGCTACTTTCTGGATGAGCAGATGCTTTTAGCAATGCTTTTTTAAATATTATGGGGTTTGGCTTCTTCAGCCCTACTTCTTCAGAAGTTGTTACCGTTTTAAAGTAAGTGTATATACCGCTCTTTTTTAATTTAAGGTGCTGCACCTCGTGAAACCCATTGGTAATTATATGAAGTGTATATTTTTTAGACAGGTAGTCCAACACATCGATAGCGCCTTCAAATAAATGATTGTCAACTGGCAATTCATCTATATAAGATATTGCCATGGCGTCAATTTCTTTTAAAGGATATTTAATTTCAAACTGACTGAACGCATCTATCAACCGGCCTCTTCGCAGCTCTTCCTTTGTTACCTTATCTTCCCTAAAAAGCCGCCAATATTTTAAATTAATAGGCTCATATTCTTCTAAAAAGCGATTGGTATCCAAAGCAATATTATGTTTTCTGAAAACACGTTTAAACGCTAAGGCAGAGTTTTTATCAAAATCCCATAAGGTATGGTCTAAGTCGAAAAAGACATCGGTTAAATTAGTCATGCTGAAACATTTTTTCTGAAAATATTTTTCTCCAGGTTTTGTCTCTTTCCGAAGAAAAATCGGTATTGCTGAAAATCATTGAAAAAGTACCATTTACTTTCTTTACTGAATTCATTACCGTATCAATTGTTTTATTAATTTCTCTATCGCTTTTACCCGTCAACGCCAAAGTAGTCATTGCCAAAGGATGAATAATGAGTGGGGTTTTTATTTCATAATCTAGATCATAAAAAAGGAAAGGTGTACACGTGCCAGCACGAAAACCAACCGTATTTTTATATACCATTGTAAAGTCCCGTTTAACCTCTAATTCAACTAAATCCCTATAAAAATCAGGTAGGTTTACTAAATAATGGGACCCCATCGTGCTTAACAAAGTCCTATTTGTTATTTCTTCCAGCTGCTCTTTTTCTTTTTTTAATATAGTGTGCTCATCTAAAGCACTCATAGAAAATAAAAGCCCTACTTCTTTATAGTCACTAACATATTTAATAAGCATTTTAAATTTTTGACGGTGTGTATTAATGCTTTCTTTAAAGGTTGCCGCTTCCCCTAACAAGAAAAAAATAGATAAGGGATTTTTACTGCGTTTAGCTCTGTTTATAATCCACTTAAAAGTGTTGTTGGGGTCTCTCCTTACTCCTAATACTACCTGCGTTCGCCTAGTTATCTGTAAAATTCTAAATCTCAACAAATCACTTAAATACCCTATAAAAGATCTAAAAAAGCCTTTATGTCCATATGCATACGGTTCTACTGCCTTAATTACAGGATGTATATTCATTTTCTTTGAAGCAAACTCAATATTCGGGAAGTGTTCTTTAAGCACCCGTTTAAATTTATAGGCCCAGATATCGATTACCGGTTGTTGTAAAAACTTTTCTTTATACCCTAAACTTTCTGAAACCGGATACCGCCCACGCTCATCTTTTACGTGAGGCAGGTATTCTTCATAACGACTCAACAAGTAAAATCCTGCCGAAAAAATATCAAATGGTAGTGCGCTCTTTTCTGAAACAGGAAAAAAACAAATAGTCTCTTCCCAAGGTTTCACTGTTATATCAATACTTTCAACCCCTTGTTCGGTAAGCAAACCTTGGCTTTGAATAAAAAGCTCATTTCCCATCTGTTGTTTACCGTACGATATTTTGGGACCGGAATGCGCAATTAATTCTTCAATGACTGATGTAAAACTAACCTCCAGTCCTAAAATACGCATACAAATATGCTTAAAAATATAGGTGGTTCTTGGGGTAATTTTTTGAGTGTAGATTAACAGCATAGACGGTTACATCATAGATTCATCAGCGAAGCTAAAGTACGCTTTTTCGGTTATTATAAGGTGATCCAAGACTTTTATATCAAGACTTTCGCCCGCAGTTTTCAGTTTTTGGGTGAGTTTAATGTCCGGCTGACTGGGCTTTAACGTCCCAGAAGGGTGGTTATGCGCCAAAATAATAGCTACTGCGCCTAATTGTAAAGCGTTTTTAAAGGCCAATCGTACATCTACCAACGTTCCCGTGATACCACCTTTACTTAACTGTGAGGTTTGTAACACTTTATTTGAGTTGTTTAAATAAACAATCCAAAACTCTTCATGTGGCAACTCGCCAATTATTGGTTGCATGAGCTCAAAAACCGATTGGCTAGAAGTTATTTTTTTTCGGTTTAATGCCTCTCCAGCTCTTCGTCTTCTGCCTAATTCTAAAGCTGCCGCAATGGTTATCGCTTTTGCCTCGCCAATTCCCTTAAATTTCATTAAATCTTTAATCGTAAGTTTTCCTAACTGATTTAAATTATTCTCTGCTGAAGCTAAAATTCGCTGGCTTAACGACACGGCACTTTCCTCACGACTACCAGAACCTATTAAAATAGCAATCAATTCGGCATCACTTAAGGCTGTACGGCCTTTATGAAGTAATTTTTCCCTTGGACGATCGTCTTCACTCCAGTTTTTTATTGAAAAAGATGTTGGTTTTTCTTCCAAATAAGTTTCTTAAACCTTTAAAGATAATAATGTATCTTTAAACTGAAAACAGCAAGCGTCAAAATCTAATTTTAAAGTATATGAAATCTTTATTTTCTTCGGAAGCCTATTCAGAAATTAAGCAACGAATAGAAAAAGTAGACCCCAACAAACCACCTGAATGGGGGAAAATGAATCCTGCACAAATGATGCATCATTGCCAAAAACCACTTGAAGTTGTATTGAGCAAAAGAATTGTAAAAAAGCCAAATCCTTTTATGCGATTACTAATGAAAACATTTAAAGGAATGATGTACAATGATAAACCTTGGAAACAAAACCTGCCCACAGCAAAAGAATTTATAGTGACCGACACCAAGGAATTTGAAAAGGAAAAAACACAACTGATTTCTCTCCTTGAAGAATTCAATCAAAAAAACGAAAACAAAGCTTTGCCACCACACCCAATATTTGGATCATTTACCAATGAGCAATGGGGCAAAATGCAATACAAACACTTGGACCATCATTTACGGCAGTTTGGAGCTTGATTTTAGTAAGCAGTAGGCAGAGTAAAATCTATGAGAAATTAAAAACTATATACCAATCAACTTATCAATTCTTTTAACTCATAATTAAAATAATGTACCCACCTCCACATCATCAAGTTAACGATATTGATAAAATGATCGCTGTTATTAAGCAGTACCCACTTGGTATGTTGGTTTCTGTAAAAGACAACAAACCATTACTAACACACATTCCTTTTATTTATAATGATAAAACCGGCCGGTTGGTGGCACATATTGATAAAAACAATCCACAATTGGAAACCTTACAAGATGGCGCCAATGTTACAGTAGTTTTTAAAGGCCCTGATTGTTATATTTCTCCTTCGATTTATGATTCGGAAAATCAATTACCCACCTGGAATTATATCATCGTTCATATTACTGGCACAATTCAATTAATCAACGATTCAGAAGCTGCAAAGCAGAGTATGATTACCATGACTGAATTTTTAGAAGAACCGGATCACAAATTCATCCTGCACAAAAACAATCCTAAAATAGACCGTTTTGTAAATTATATCCAAGCATTTGAAATCGACATAACAAACTGGGAAGGGAAATTTAAATTGTCACAGGATAAAAGTGAAGTGGATCAAACAAATGCTAAAAATGAACTCATAAAAAAATCCGAAGCATCTATCTCCGGATTTATTAAAACTATATATAACAAATAGTCTATTTCAGATACTCCTTCACCTCATCAAAGTCCAACCCTCCGTAATTACCACTACTCATTAAAAGCAGTGCAGTGTTTTCATATTCTTCGGAATACAGAAAGGTTTTAAAATCACCAGGGTTGGTAAAAATCATTAAGTCTTCCCTTTGGAAAGCTTCTTCTATTTGTTCGGCTTTAATTTCTTCTAGTTGTTTTATCATCACTGCATGCGGCGAATAAAATACCACGGCAGCATCGGCAGCATCGAGAGCACCTTTGTATTCTGATAAAAACTCAGGATTTAAACTACTATACGTGTGTAATTCTAAACAAGCGACTAATTTTTTATCAGGATATTGGTTTTTTACCGCTTGAGTAGTAGCTTTAACTTTACTAGGGGAATGTGCATAATCTTTAAAAGCAACAGCTGTTTTGGTTTCGGCTATTTTTTCCAACCGTTTGCTTGCGCCTTTAAACGTAGCGATGGCTTCGTAAAAATCGTCTGCATCTACACCCATCAATTGGCATATCCATCGAGCACCTTCTAAGTTGTTTAAGTTATGTTTACCAAACACCTCTATTGGCATAGGGCCTTCTGGTGTTTCCAGTAATGTTTCTCCGTCTTCTACAGTATATTCAGGCGTTTGGTAAGGATATTTTTTTATCGGGTTTTCGGTTGCTTCTACTACTTGTTTTACTTCTGCATCTTCTTCATTGTAAATAATAGCCCCGCCATTAGTTATCTGTTTCAGAAATATTTCAAACTGTTCTACGTAGTTTTCATATGTCGGAAATACATTGATGTGATCCCAAGCAATTCCACTTAATAAGGCAATGTTTGGTTTGTATAGATGAAATTTTGGTCGACGGTCAATCGGGGAAGATAAATACTCATCACCTTCCAATACGATAAAATCGTTTTCTTCAGTTAAATGAACCATCGTGTCAAACCCTTCCAGTTGGGCACCTACCATATAATCTACTTCTTTATCATGATAGTGCATCACGTGCAAAATCATAGATGTAATAGTTGTTTTCCCATGCGAACCGCCAATAACCACACGAGTTTTGTGTTTTGACTGTTCAAATAAAAACTCTGGATATGAATATATTTTTAAACCTAGTTCTTCAGCTTTTTGTAACTCAGCATTGTCCTTTTTGGCGTGCATTCCTAATATAACAGCATCTAAATCTGACGTTATTTTTTCAGGAAACCATCCGTATTCTTGAGGCAATAATCCTTTTGCTTCTAACCTGCTTTTTGAAGGATCGAATATTTCATCATCACTACCGGTTACGTGATCTCCTTTTTCGTGAAGTGCCAAAGCCAGATTGTGCATAGCACTACCGCCTATGGCTATAAAATGTACGCGCATAACGAGTTTTTTGTAAAGATACTATTATGTAGTAAGATTTCAGAATTAGAACTATCTATTTCAAACTACATAGAAAGGATTTGCTCTTTTTCCTCTTGAGCTTCTTCAAAATCTGAACGACTTGCAAGCGCTTTATTTATCCAATTGAGCGCGTCGCTTTTATCACCCAGATTTTTATAAATCTGTGCAATTCTATAATAGGCCCAATCTTTTGGGACACCATCCCGAACCGAATGATTTTTTATATAAGCCTTCAAACAGTCTAGCCCTAATTGCGGACTCAAGTTATATTGTGCCGAAATCTTTCCTATTTGATAATTAAGGCTGTTGCGTTTGTGTTTTTGAAGCGATTCTGAAGCGGTTTCAATAGCTTCTTGTGGTTTTTTGTTTTTTTCGTATAAATTGGTCAGCTTTTCATAAGTATGTGGCGAACCGCCTACTTGAATAGCTTTTTTATAATAGCTTTCAGCATCATTGGGACGATCGTTGTATTCAGCAATGTAGCCGTTGGCTAAGTAACCGTCAACAGGTGATATCTTCAATAATTCGTTAGCATAGCTACGAGCTTTCTTTTCGCTTCCGCCGATAATGCCCGGAAGTTGAATGTAGAATTCCACTAGCGCCCAACGGACTTCAATATGTTTAGGGTCTAACTTAGCAGCAATTTCAAAATGCTCTTTAATATCGTCAATGTAAGTTAATGCTCTAATTTTACTTATTTCCAATGCTTTCATGCCCATGGCACCACCATATTTAAAATGATAATTAGCACTGTTTTCATCCTCTTCCACCAACTCCTCATAATAATCTATGGCTGTATCCCAATCTTTGGTGTAGCTGGCAATATCACCTAAATATTCGCGGGTTTTAGCATCGTTAGGGTATGCCTTTAAATATTGTTTAAAAAGTGGCTTTGCTTTGCTGAATTGTTCTTTTTTGAAAAAATTTTCAGCTTTCTCAAATGTATTTTGAGCATTTAGAAAGAAAGGACATAACAAAAACAGTATGAGGATCTTTTTCATGTAAATTATTTATTGATTTGAGGTTTCGTAGAATTTAATTAATGCTTTTTCAATTTTTTCTGAATAATACTGAAATAGCTTTTCGTAGGTTATAGGGTCTTCAATGGAACCTTCAATAATAACATTCCAAGCGAGTTGATCATTTTGAACATCTACAATATCCAAATATAATAATTGGTCAATGGCCGTGGTTCTTAAATATACTTTACTGGAATCTACTTTCTCTTTTTTGCTTTCAGTATAATTTTTCTTTTTTCCTGAAAAATCAGCTGTGTAATAAGTATTTTCTTCAACAAAAAAGTTTACATAAAAGTCCGGGGTTTCAGACTTTTTATATCCTTGTTTAAAAAGCTGCAATTCAACAGCTTGCATAATTGTTTTTGTTTCATCTTCAGGAAGTTTCGAGTCTATTATTGGATAAAAATTATAGGTTTTATAACTAGAAAGGTCAAAATTTTTTTCATATTGAATATCCATAGCCGATTTACAGGACATCAAAAAGAGTCCTAAACAAAAGGATAGCATGTATTTTATTGCTAGTTGGACGGCGGATATTTTTTAAGGATTTTTGAAACTACTTCTTCAAAATGCTTTCTTTTCTGAACAGGGTTGGCTTTTTCTTTTAATTCTGTTTCGGCAACTGCCTGCCATATCAAATCATCATTAGAAACATCTATAAAGTCCATTGTAATGACTTGCTCGATCACGCGTCCTCCAATAGGAATACCGCCACTAACACCCACGCCTACATTACCGCCTCCACTGCCAACACCGATGCCGATGGTATTTCGGGAATTTGTTATTTGTTCTTTTGCAAAAAAGTTAATGTATAGTTGTGGCGTTTCAGATTTCACAAAACCACGCGCTTGTAATACACTATCGGTCGCTTGCATAATCCGTTTATCGTCCAAATCGTTCAATCCAGAATCAATGGTCGGGAAGAAATTATAGGTTGAGTATTGCGAAAAGTCAATCTCTTTATCATAATCTACTCCTACGCTTGTTCCGCAGGAAACGAATAGCAGGGCAATCAATACAATAGAAAAATACTTCATAGTTTTAAGAATTACATTCCTATACTAAAACTACGCAAAAAGTACGCCAATGGGTTTTCGTTTTGTTATTGTTTAACAATTTTCTTGGTCACATTGCCTTTATCTGTAATAACCTTAACGAAATAAACTCCTGAAGATAACGCTTCCGTATCTATTTGTTTTTCTGAAGAAGCCATCAACTCTTTACCTAAGATAGAATATACTTTTACTTTTTGAAATGTAAGTTTATCTGTAATTCCTATTTGTAAAATTGATGATACCGGATTAGGATGCAACGTAATAAGTCCTTCTAATGAAAATTCAGTAACCGAAAGGTTTTCAACAACTCTAGTCATTACGGTATTAGTTATAATAGGCGGATTAAAGTCAAAGTAAATATTTGCTGTGTTTTCTACCTCATCACCTATTGAAAGCGTTTCATTAGGCCTGATCTGAAAAGCAATGTGTCCATTACTTCCTTCCGGGTCGCTTGATTCTGGTGGTAAATAAATATCTTCAAAAATAAAAGAGACAGCATTCCCATCTAAGATTTCAACACGATAGTCGTGACTGCTAGAAAGCGTTCTAAATGTGTTCCAATTAAGATTATCGCTTAAAGTATCGGTAACAGTTATATTAACAGCTGATGCGGATCCTGTATTTTGAAAACGAACTAAGTAGTCTAAATACCCATCAACCTCATCTTCATAAATCTCCTCTCCTTGTAGCACTTGTTTATCATTAGGATCGAAAGAGTTGACGATTGTTTGGTCAAACTCATAGACATTGTTTTCCGGCGTAGCATCTTCTTCAACAGGATTTATTTCAGTTACAAATGACAAGATATCTCCATCCTGATTAGTGGGTGGTGGTAAATTATTGAAATCTACAAAAATACTACGTGATTCAAAAGGTAGTAAGTCTTCAAATTGCCACGTTATACTACTATCCTCTATATTATTTTCAGTGGGGTTTGATGATAAATAGGTTTGCCGCTCACTATCAAAAGTAAGATTAACATCCCCATTCATAATAGTTGTCCCTAAGTTTTCATATACTATTTTATAATGAGCATCAAAACCGGGCCTTGCATCATTAAGTGGTAATAAGGTTACTTTTAAATCATTAAAGATATCGGTTGCTGTGAGGCAGAAATCTACTGTTTCTGTATAACCTAGTCCATTAAAAACTACTTCTGCATCAATGGGGTTTGAAATATAGTTTACAGGCAGAGATTGTTCTTCGACATAAACTGAGTATTCTCCTTCTGGAACAAAAAATGAATAATTGCCAAGAACATCTGTGCTTGTACTAATACTTTCAAAATTAGCATTAGTTATTGTTACTACTAAGTTTGAGACATTAAAATTAGCAGTATCGCAATTATTATTATTGAAATCATACCGTATAGCACCTTGAACTTTATTATTAACAAATCCACATCCATCTATAATTTCTTGTTCATCATTGCAACCCGGTGCATTATTCTCTATAATAGCAGTAATGTTTTCATTTACAAGAAAATTGCATAAAGAGGTAACACTGCAATCTGATAAATTTGGATTGTTAGTAATTTCAAAATAATATAATAAAGTTAAATTTTGTAACCCTACTATATCATCCAAAATTTCATTTTGATTAATCTTTAAATCAACTATGATTTCTTCAATATTTAATAGACCATTGAGGTTTTCTAAACTATCATTATTGGCAATCTCTAAAGACTCAATATAGCCTGTAACTCCTTCAAGCCCTGATAAATTAGGCAAAGAGGGATTGTCAGCTATAGTTAACCTTTTTAAATAACCAGAAATTTGATTTAAGCTTGAAATATCTGAAAGCACTTCATTCCCAGAAATATCAATACTTACAGTATTTTCTCTTTTTGAATTAACACCATCAATATTTATTAAACCATCATTATTAACTATAGTTATAAATTCATATTCATCAATTTCTGAAAGACCTGTTAAGTCAGAAAGATTAGGATTATTTTCTATTGTTATGCCCCTTAGATAACCATTTAGATTTTCAAGACCATTTAGATTTATCAACTCTGGATTATCATTAATATCTATTGATTCATCTACGCTAATTAAACTACTTAATCCAGTCAAAGTATTTAATGCTGTATTTTGAATGCGTAAATTATCTGGTCTTAAATTAAAATTTGTTGAAAAAGATAAAGTCTGAAGGTTCGGGTTATTTAAAAAATCTATTCTATTAGTTGTTTCACTCAGATTATGGAATGCATCAATTGAAGTTAAATTAGGGTTGTTTTTAATTACTAAATCAAAGACATAATATAATTCTGCGAACCCAATTATTTCAGAAAGCATCTCATTTTCTTCTATAGTAAGAAAATTTATTCTTTCAAGATTTTCTAAACCTTGAAAACTATTAAAAGAATCATTAGATATAATTTTTAATATACCTTGCCCACTTGACCTTGGTTCTATTAAGTTTTCCAAACCATTTAAATTTTCAAGGGAATCATTATTAATTATAAAAATGTTATCAAATAGGCTTATCCCTATTAGACCACCCAATGAAATCAAATTTGGATTATTTTCAACCTGTAAATCGACAACGGAACTTATATTTTCTAAGCCTGCTAAAGATTCTAAAGAAGGGTTTGACAATATGATTAAGCTTCTAACAGAACTTATTGAGCTAAGTGAACTCAAATCAAAAATATCTTGTCCACTAATTGTGAGATTATTTTCAAGTTCTGTACATCCTGGATAATTAATTTGAAAAGCATCAACTTCAGCTTGAGTTGATAATGTAATAGGCTCTGTAGGACACTGCCCAACCCCAACTAAAGAAACTATTAAAAAGAATGTAGTAAGTAGATATTTTGCCATCTGTAAGATTTTTCAGCAAAATACATATAAAATTAAAACTACAAAATATTGGCAGTCATGACTTTATAGAACACAGGGTTAATTTACTTGTCTTCAACATCTTTATTCAGCATCTCCCACAAGCTGTCTTTAAGTTCCATTAAACCCTGTTGTGCTACGGAAGAAATAAATAAATACGGCAAATTTTTAAACTCTTTGTCCAGCTGAGCTTTCATTTCACCTTTTAACTCTTCATCCAGCATATCGCTTTTTGATATGGCGATAAGGCGTTCTTTATCCAACAGTTCTGGATTATAGCGTTTTAATTCGTCTAACAGAATATCGTACTGTTTTTTAATATCATCTGCATCTGCAGGAATCAAAAACAGCAAAGTTGAATTACGCTCTATATGGCGCAAAAAGTAATGCCCTAAGCCTTTTCCTTCGGCCGCACCTTCAATAATTCCGGGAATATCGGCCATTACAAAAGTTTGATGGTCTCGATAAGTAACAATTCCTAAGTTGGGTTTTAGAGTGGTAAATTCGTAATTGGCAATCTTGGGTTTCGCAGCAGTAACTACAGAAAGCAATGTTGATTTACCGGCATTCGGGAAGCCTACCAAACCTACATCGGCCAATACTTTTAGTTCTACTGTTATATTCATCTCCTCCCCTTCTAGACCAGGTTGTGCGAAACGGGGCGTTTGTCGGGTAGCCGATTTAAAATGTGCATTCCCTTTTCCACCTTTTCCACCTTTAGCAACAATGCGCTTTTCTTCATGTTCGGTCATTTCGAACAAGGTTTTACCAGTGTCGGTATTTTTAACTACCGTCCCTAATGGTACTTCGATGATTACATCGTCGCCATCGGCACCTGTACTGGTTTGTTTTCCTCCTGCTCCGCCGTGACCAGCTTTAAAGTGACGCTTAAATTTTAAATGATACAGCGTCCAAAGATTTTTATTAGCTTGTAAAATTATATGACCACCACGACCACCATCACCCCCATCGGGACCTCCTTTTGGAATGTACTTTTCTCTACGTAAATGTGTACTGCCCTTTCCTCCTTTTCCAGAAGTAAGGTGAATCTTTACATAATCAACAAAATTGCCTTCAGTCATAGTATAAATTTAAAAGTCAAAATATAAAATCATAAATGTAAAAGTGTCATTTATAACTTTCAATTTTACTTTTTAGGTTTTAAAGTTTATCAATCACTTCACTTAAACGCTCCGTGATTTCTTCAATACTACCCACACCATCTACACCGTAATATTTGTCTTGTTTTTGATAGTATTTTTTTAGAATATCCGTTTTACGGTAATATTCTGCAATACGCTCTCTAATTACATCTTCGTTTGCATCATCGGCTCTGCCACTTACTTTTCCGCGTTCTAAAAGACGCTTTACCAAAACCTCATCGTCTACCTCAAGGGCCACCATAGCATTTATTTGCGAATCTTTTTCATCCATTAAATTAGACAGTGCCTCTGCTTGTGCTTCGGTACGTGGAAAACCATCAAAAATAAACCCTTTAGCACCTTCGTTTTTTTCAACTTCAGCTTTCAGCATATTAATGGTTACTTCATCAGGTACTAAATGCCCTTTGTCCATATAGCTTTTGGCCAGATCACCTAATTCGGTTTTGTTTTTTATGTTATATCGGAATACATCTCCAGTTGAAATGTGTATCAAATTATATTTCTCTTTTAAAACGTCGGCTTGTGTTCCTTTCCCGGCACCTGGAGGGCCAAATAATACGATGTTTGTCATTACTCTTTTGTTCTTTCTGAATAAATTTTTTATAAATCGCCACATAACGAAGATGCAAAGATACTAATTGCAAAGCACTTGAGAAGCGACATAATGTAAAAGTGTGTACAGTCAAGTTTCTGAACATTTATAACCACAAAACTCTATCGGAAAAAAATAAAAAACTCCCACGCCCTTTTGTTATCTTTGTGCGTATGAACTACTTTTCGTCCTCTTTCACCCTCGGAATACTCGGCGGCGGCCAACTGGGCAAAATGCTGCTGTACGAAACACGCAAATACGATATAAAAACCAACGTCCTAGATCCCAGTGCCGAAGCTCCTTGCCGCATTGCTTGCGACCATTTTGAGCAAGGCGACCTGATGGATTTTGATACCGTCTATAACTTCGGAAAAAAAGCAGATGTGCTTACTTTTGAAATTGAAGGCGTCAATGTAGAAGCCTTAGAAAAACTGGAACAGGAAGGTGTAACAGTATATCCTTCTTCAAAAACGCTTCGGAAAATACAGGATAAAGGAGTACAAAAGCAGTTTTATAAAGAACATAAAATACCTACTTCACCCTTTAAACGCTACAAAGACAAATACGATTTAAACGAGGCAATTGTCCGCAAGGAACTGCATTATCCATTTGTTTGGAAAAGTTGCAAAGGCGGTTACGACGGAAAAGGCGTTAGTATTATTCGCGATGCGGAAGATGTGATTCCTTTGGCTGAAGGACCGTGTATTGCTGAAAAATTGATTCCGTTTAAAAATGAATTGGCAGTTATTGTTTCCCGTAACCCAAGTGGCGAAGTTCGCACCTACCCAGTGGTGGAGATGGAGTTTCACCCTGAGGCCAATCAAGTAGAATACGTTATCTGCCCTGCCCGAATAGAACCTAAAGTCGCCGAAAAAGCAAGAGCCGTTGCCAAACAAGTTTCTGAAACGTTTGAACACGTAGGTTTGTTAGCCGTAGAATTGTTTCAAACAGAAGACGATGAAATTCTGGTAAACGAAGTAGCACCACGCCCTCACAACAGCGGTCATTATAGTATTGAAGCTAGCTACACCAATCAATTTGAGCAACACTTGCGAGCAATTTTAGACTTACCACTGGGAAAAACGGATAGTAAAGTAGGCGGAATTATGGTGAACTTAGTAGGTCATGAAGACCATACCGGCGATGTAAAATATGAAAACATCGAAAAGATTATGGCGATGGATGGCGTTACGCCACATATTTATGGAAAAAAACAAACACGTCCATTCCGAAAAATGGGCCACGTAACGATTATAGACGAAGACATTAATCAAGCTCGTAAAGTCGCTGAAGAGGTGAAAAAGACGATACAAGTGGTTAGCAAGTAAAATAATAGTGTCCCCTTGAGGGGACTTTAGGGGTGTAACGTTTAGACCAAATGGTAAAAAAACATCCCCCTTACCCCCTTGAAAAGGGGAATTAAAACAATAAGATTATGAGCAAAGTAGGAATTATCATGGGCAGTACGAGTGACATGCCCATTATGGAAGACGCTATAGACATTTTAAAAGGCTTCGACATTGAAGTTGAAGTAGATATTGTTTCGGCACATCGAACGCCTGACAAATTATTCGATTACGGAAAAAATGCCCACACCCGCGGCATCAACGTTATCATTGCAGGTGCCGGCGGTGCTGCACATTTACCCGGGATGATCGCCTCTTTATCACCGCTTCCAGTTATTGGCGTTCCCGTAAAGTCGAGCAACTCTATTGACGGTTGGGACTCAGTACTTTCTATTCTACAAATGCCGGGCGGTGTACCCGTTGCCACGGTTGCTTTAAACGGTGCCAAAAACGCAGGAATACTAGCCGCACAAATTATTGGTAGTTCTGACAAATGTGTGCTTGATAAAGTAGTAGCTTATAAAGAAGGTTTAAAAATTAAAGTAGAAGAAGGCGCTAAAAAGGTGCGGGAAGGGAAAGGCAGCTAACCATTATCAAGGCAAATAACAATAGACTATGACAGAAACAAACCCACTATTACAACCCTTTAATACTGCCCCGTTTTCAAAAATAGAAAACGAGCACTTTTTACCTGCCATCAAGCAGTTAATTAGAGACACAAAAGACGAAATAAATACCATTACAGAAAATACTGAGACACCAACTTTTGAAAATTCAGTAGAAGCACTAGAACGCACTGGCGAGCAGTTAAATCGCGTTACGGGTATTTTTTTTAACCTCAACAGTGCTGAAACGAATGAAGAAATCCAAAAAATAGCACAAGAGGTTTCGCCTTTGTTATCAGACTTCAAAAACGATTTGCTACTTAACGAAGCATTATTTAAACGTGTTAAAAGCGTTTATGATCGTAAAGATTCCTTGACCCTTTCTGCTGAAGAGAGCATGTTGCTAGAAAAACAATACAAAGGTTTTGCACGTAATGGCGCTAATCTTTCAGAATACAAAAAAGAAAAGCTTCGTAAAATAGACCAAGACCTATCTAAGCTAAGCTTAACTTTTGGCGAACACGTATTGGCAGAAACCAATAAATACGAGTTACATATTACCGACGAAGATAAACTTTCCGGTTTACCCGAAGGCGCCAAAGAAGAAGCTGCCGACACAGCAAAAGAGAAAGGCAAAGATGGCTGGATGTTCACCTTGGCCTATCCCAGCTATATTCCATTTATGACGTATGCGGATAATCGTGAATTACGAAAAGAACTATCCCTTGCTTTTGGAAGTAAAGCGTTTCATAAAGACGAATTGGACAACCAAGAAATTGTGCTTCAAATTGCTAATCTTCGCTATCAAAGAGCACAATTGTTGGGTTATGATAGCCACGCGCACTTTGTACTAGAAGAACGCATGGCCGAAACACCTGAAAAAGTTACTTCTTTTTTAGATGAATTATTGCAGAAAGCAAAACCCGCAGCTCAAAAAGAGTTTGCTGAACTGGAAACTTTCGCAAAAGAATTAGACGGCATTGACCAATTACAGAAATGGGACGGAGCGTATTATGCAGAGAAGTTGAAACAGAAACGTTTTAACCTAGACGATGAAAAGCTAAAACCCTACTTTGAGTTAAAGAACGTAATAAACGGGGTGTTTACCGTTGCTAAAAAGCTTTACGGACTTTCTTTTGAAGAGGTAAACAATATTGACAAATACCACCCTGAAGTAAAAACATACCGAGTTACTGATGCAGATGATGCTTTGGTAGCTATTTTTTACGCAGACTTTCACCCACGAGCCGGAAAACGAAACGGTGCTTGGATGACTATTTACAAGCAACAAGAGATAAAGAATGGCAACAACGAACGCCCGCATATTTCAATTGTATGTAACTTCACCAAACCAACAGCTAGCAAGCCTTCGTTATTAACTTTTAATGAAGTCACCACGTTATTTCACGAGTTTGGTCATGCGTTGCATGGCATGTTGGCTAATACAACCTATGCGAGTTTATCGGGCGCCAACGTGTATTGGGATTTTGTGGAATTGCCAAGCCAAATATTGGAGAACTGGTGTTATGAAAAAGAAACATTAGAGCTGTTTGCCACGCATTATAAAACCGGTGAAGTCATCCCGATGGAGTATGTAAAAAAGATTAAAGAATCGGCTGCTTTTCATGAAGGAATGAAAACCTTACGCCAATTAAGCTTTGGTATGCTCGATATGGCATGGCATGGAGGAAACCCAACTGAGATAAAGGATGTGAAAACACACGAAAAAGAAGCCTTTGGCGAAACAGCTTTATACCCAGATGTAGCTTCTAATTGCATGAGTACCTCTTTCTCACATATATTTCAAGGAGGGTATTCGGCAGGATATTACAGTTATAAATGGGCCGAAGTGTTGGATGCCGATGCCTTTGCTTATTTTAAGGAAGAAGGTATTTTCAACAAAACCGTTGCCGATAAGTTTAAAAACTTTGTATTGTCACAAGGCGGCACCGAAGACCCAATGGAACTCTATATTAAGTTTCGTGGTAAAAAACCAAATCCCGATGCATTGTTAAAGCGAGCTGGGTTGATTTAAATAAAAAAGCTGCTATTTTTCAATAGCAGCTTTTTTTATACGTAATAATGAGATTAATTCACAATAAACTTCTTAGTTAATTTTTTATTAGCATCCGTAGTAAAAACTGCAACATAAAACCCTTGTGACAGACTTTCTAATGAAACCGTCCCTTGTTGTCCTAAATCGGTTGCGGTTAACACCTGCTTTCCTGCAACATCAACAACCACCATCTTTCCCAAAGAATCGTCGCTATTCTTCAAAGAGTACGTAAGTACTTTATTAGCAACAATAAAATCTAGATTAAGGTTAGATATTTCAGAAACAGAAAGGTTATTCGTTTTAGCAGCTTCAATTACAAATTCCAGTCCTAGTTTAGCAAACTTAGCTGCTTTAAAAGTATCACCCGTTACATCATAGGTATCACCTGTAGTATGGATATTTGGGTTACTTTGCGAAAAATTAGCTTCGAAAGGAAATGCTGCTTCGTAGCCATTGTCTGCCCAACTAAAATGATCTGAACATCCATAATTACAAGCGGTAGTACCATATGTAATTTCATGTTCGCTGGAGGCATCATTGTAATACTCCATTAATTCAATTAAATAAGCATTTAAATCGTTACTGTTATAAGGGTCTGTTGTGATATAAACGTCGGCTGCCGAACCTGCATAGTTTGTCATATCAAATTGCACATAAGCTACTACATCTACGTTGTTATTGCTATAATCTTCAGCTATTTCAGCAGAACCCACTAGGCCGATTTCTTCAGCGGCAAAAGCCATAAATTCTACAGTACGGTTAGGGACAAAACCTGTTTCAAATAATACCCTGGCAACTTCTGTTATTGTCGAAATTCCAGAAGCGTCATCATCAGCTCCTGGTGCGGTATTATTGCCACTACCAGGCGCCGTAGAATCTATATGCCCGCCAATAATTACAAACTCATCTGGTGTTTCTGCCCCTTCAATGGTCATTACTGCAGATGGCATATTTGTGTTTACGTGGTTAACAATACGTACGCTTACATCGTCTCGGTTTGCAGCTTGTGCCATAGCTTCCCATTTGTCTTTGAGGTCTAGCACAGATTGAGCAGCTTGAGGTTTTGTGTGGAATCGGGTTCCATAGGCCTGAAGTTCCAGTATTTGATCTTCAATATTTTGTGCATTTACCAAATCGAGCGCTTCGGCAACTGCTGCGTCTTGATTTATGGTAAAATCTAAAACGCGTCTTTCAGTTTTAGGCTTTTTAGGCTCTATGGATTGTAACGCTTTTTCTTCTGAAGCTTTGAAAACATAACCAGGCCCATGTGTTAAAACATTTCTATGCAAGGCATGAGCTGCTTTTTCTGAAATAAAAACAGCAGATTGATTCTGTTTTGTTGCAATAATCTGAATGTCTTCGGGAAGCTCTTTTTGTAGTTCTACTGCATCGGTGGCATCCATTGTGGCATAAAACAGCTGTTCTTGTGCCAAAAAGACGGCTGTGGTCATTAAGAAAACAAAAAGTAAGGTAATTTTTTTCATTGTGTGAGAGGGTTTAAACAAGTCTATAAAATTAAATATTATTAAGTTGAAACATTAATTATTTAACAGTTACTTTCTTATAAACAAGGCGGTACCATAAAAAGTCTTATATAAATGTGAAAAAGTATTATTCCTGCTGAAACTTTTCTATTTTTGAATGAATCACTTTATAACCAACACATGCCCACGCACACCCTGCACCCCGAAACTTGGGTGGATCAATATTCAGATTACCTTTACAATTACACCATTGCACGTGTAAACGATCATGTTGTGGCGCAAGACCTTATTTCAGAGACCTTTTTGGCTGGATTGAAATCCAAAAAAAACTTTAAAGGTAATGCTAGTGAACGTACTTGGCTTATTGCTATTTTAAAGCGTAAAATTATAGACCATTACCGAAAGAAAAACTCTAAAAAAGGACAGGCAGAAGTACATATAAATTATACGGATGACGATATGGAAGGCGATTGGCTGGAAGAACGCGTAAAAGACCCGTATTATAAATCTGCCGAGGATAAATTGGAAAACAGCGAACTGCGACTTGCTATTTTGGAATGCCTCGACACCTTGGATGAACGTCACGCGGCTATTTTTAAAATGAAAACAATCGACAATTTTGATACAGAAGCAATTTGTAATGAATATAATATTACTCCGTCTAACCTTTGGGTAATCATTCATCGCGCCCGTAAAGCGATGGCTAACTGTCTGGAAAAAAACTGGTTATAACAATGAAATTCAACACGATGTTTAATTGTGAAGAAGTAGGCCATGTCTGCGATAAAGCACAATACAATGAAGCAAGCGTTTGGGAAAAGACATTGCTTAAAGTTCATACACTGTTTTGCAAACTTTGTAGAAAACATACCAAACGCAATTCAAAATTGACAAAAATCATAAAAAGGTCTGAAATCCAAACGCTTTCAACCGAACAGAAGCAATTTCTAAAAGAACGCTTACGACAAGAAATAACGTAATAAACAAAAAACAGCCAGCCATAAAATTGGTAAAGCTTCTACCCAAAAGGAAGCATAATACTTGGACTGCTCTTTTTTAGCAAAAAACACAGCAAAAGCAGCTTGCAAACATATAAACAGCAAGCTTATGGCGTATAAAAGCGAAATATCCTTTTTAAAACCCTCAACTATAAAAGCAATGGTCGACAGTGCTGCCACTAAAGTATTTGTACCTAAAATATCTAATTTTTGTGGCAGCGTTTTTAATATCGAATCATCATAAGGAAGATCTCGTATTTCAAATGGAATCGTAAAAACTATTACCAAAAAAAACCGCTGTATAAAAGTAATACAAACATCAATAGAAAAAGTCATATTAGACGCCAACACAGGCACTAGCACAGTAAAGCCAGCCCAAACTATTGCCACTATAAAAATCTTCAAACCTTTTATTGTCCTTAGGCTTTTTTTCTTAGCAAAAGGAATAGCATATAAAATAGTTAAGATTCCAAAAAATCCCGTAGCAACAAGTGTTTTAATAGAAAGGTGGTATGAAAAATACAATAAAGCCCCAAAGCAGATAAAAGAAAAAACTTGGATTATTCTCAGTGATTTGGCAAGGCTTCTATGGTGCAAACCAGCTATGGGTGCATATTTCACAAAATTATACCCCGTAATAGTAGCAAAAAACACAAAATACCAATAAGCATTTGGCACTTGTAAGTTGAACTCAAAAACAGTGATAACAACCAAAGAAACTACTGCCAAAGCCACGTGGATACTACTGTTTATGTAGAATTCAAAAATACGCTTGAGGATGCCCATTATATCAAAAATAAGCAAAGTGTTAGTAACTTGACATATTGGTTAACAAAATGTTAGTTTACCTACAAAAAAACGACATTAATTCGTGTATAAAATTGTAATTTTGCGACCTAATTTTGAAACGCACAATATGAACACAGATTCTTTTGCACTTAGACATATTGGTCCTAGAAGAAGCGATCTTCCAGAAATGCTTAAAACCATTGGTGCTGAAACACTTGATCAACTCATTTTTGAGACTGTACCAGATGATATTATCATGAAAAAAGACCTTGATCTGGACGTAGCAATGACAGAGCAAGAATATTTAGAGCACATCACCGAGATGGCTGAAAAAAATAAGGTATTCAAAACCTATATTGGCTTAGGATATTATCCTACCAACATTCCTCCCGTTATTCAGCGTAACATATTGGAAAATCCAGGTTGGTATACTGCTTACACTCCATATCAGGCTGAAATTGCACAGGGAAGATTAGAGGCTTTACTCAATTTTCAGACTATGGTAAGCGATCTTACCGGAATGGAATTGGCAAATGCATCATTATTAGACGAATCTACTGCCGCTGCCGAGGCAATGTCGTTATTGTTTGCGGTACGTAGTAGAACGCAAAAGAAAAACAACGCAGTAAAGTTTTTTGTTTCTGAAGAAATCCTTCCACAAACCCTTTCTGTGTTACAAACCCGCGCCTTACCTATTGGTGTAGAAATTGTGGTGGGCAATCACAAAGAATTTGATTATTCTGAAGATTTCTATGGTGTTATGTTACAATACCCGGGAAGAACCGGAAACGTTCACAGCTTTAAAGATTTCATCAAAAAAGCAAACGATTCAGATATAAAAGTAGCCGTAGCTGCCGATATTTTAAGTTTGATAAAGCTAGAATCCCCAGGACATTTTGGAGCTGATGTAGTTGTTGGTACCACACAACGTTTTGGAATTCCGTTAGGGTATGGAGGACCTCACGCTGCGTATTTTGCCACGCGTGAAGAATTTAAGCGCCATATACCAGGTAGAATTATTGGTGTAACAAAAGACCTTGACGGTAACCGTGCTTTACGAATGGCGTTACAAACCCGCGAACAACATATTAAACGGGATCGGGCAACTTCCAACATCTGTACAGCACAAGTATTATTAGCTGTAATGGCTGGAATGTATGCTGTGTACAATGGTCCAGATGGTTTACAGGACATAGCTGATAAAGTTCATAACACTACAGCGACATTAGCAAATGCGTTAGAAGAGTTAGGGCTATATCAAATGAACGACACTTATTTTGATACCATTGCCATAAAAACCGATGCTACCAAAATAAAATATATAGCCGAAGCCAAGAACATCAACTTTTATTACCCCGACGATGAAACGGTATCAATTGCTATTAACGAAACCACAACCTTAAAAGACCTTAATAAAATAGTAGCTGTTTTTGCTGAAGCCACTAATAAAAAAGTAATTAAGGTTTCAGAAATTATAAAAGGAAATGCTATTCCTGCCGAAGCAGCCCGAAAAACTAAGTTTCTTACCAGCGATGTATTCAACAGTTACCATAGTGAAACTGAATTGATGCGCTACATTAAAAAACTGGAACGTAAAGATTTATCATTAAATCATTCTATGATTCCGTTGGGTTCTTGCACCATGAAGCTAAATGCAGCTGCTGAAATGCTTCCATTAAGTGATCCACAATGGGGAAATATCCATCCATTTGTTCCTATTGAACAAGCAGAAGGGTACCAACAAGTATTGAAAAAACTGGAAGACCAATTAACCGAAATTACTGGCTTTGCTGCTACTTCGTTACAACCTAACTCGGGTGCACAAGGAGAATACGCAGGCTTAATGGTTATACGTGCGTATCACGAATCTCGTGGAGAATCAAACCGAAATATTTGTTTAATTCCTTCATCTGCACACGGTACTAATCCTGCCAGCGCTGTAATGGCGGGTATGAAAGTAGTCGTTACCAAAGCTGGGGACAATGGAAATATTGATGTAGATGATCTTCGTGAAAAAGCGGAAAAACATAAAGACAACTTAGCCGCTTTAATGGTAACATATCCATCAACACACGGAGTGTACGAGTCTGCAATTAAAGAAGTGACTAGTATTATTCACGAGAACGGCGGTCAAGTGTATATGGACGGTGCTAACATGAACGCTCAGGTAGGTTTAACCAATCCAGGTAATATTGGAGCTGATGTTTGTCACTTAAACCTGCACAAAACATTTTCCATCCCTCACGGAGGCGGTGGACCGGGTGTTGGCCCAATTTGTGTTGCGAAACAATTAGTACCATTTTTACCAACCAATCCAATAATTAAAACTGGTGGTGATAAAGCAATTTCTGCTATTTCCGCTGCACCTTTTGGCAGTTCTTTGGTTTGTTTAATATCGTATGCATACATTAGAATGCTTGGCGTAAGTGGTTTAAAACGTGCAACTCAATTTGCCATTTTAAATGCTAACTATATTAAAGAAAGACTAAAAGGGCACTATGAAACGCTTTATAGCGGTGAGCGCAACCGAGCCGCACACGAATTGATCATCGATTGCCGTCCCTTTAAGGAGCATGGCATTGAAGTAACAGATATCGCTAAGCGATTAATTGATTATGGATTTCACTCACCAACCGTTTCATTCCCTGTAGCGGGAACCTTAATGATAGAACCTACTGAAAGTGAAAGTAAGTATGAACTGGATCGTTTTTGTGACGCGATGATATCCATTAGAATGGAAATCGATTCCGTTTCAAAAGAGAACACAAACAATGTTCTTAAAAACGCACCGCATACGTTAAAGATGCTTACAGATGATAGTTGGAATTTCCCATACAGCAGAAAAGATGCAGCCTATCCTTTAGCATATGTTGCCGAAAACAAATTTTGGCCAACAGTAAGACGAGTTGACGAAGCTTATGGTGACCGCAACCTAGTATGTACTTGTGAGCCTATAGAGGCATATATGGAAGAAGCATAAGTGCTATTTAACAAAAAATCCTTACTTTAACAGTTGAGGATTTTTTTTATGATTTTATAATTGCAATATAAAACAGAATGGTTTATTATTAACTTACTAGATTTCAGTAATTTAAACAGACAAGCGTGATGAACACAAAAATAACAGGTGTAGGAAGTTATATCCCAAGTGGGATAGCACCTAACGACCAATTTGAAAACCATAGTTTTTATAATGAAGATGGTTCTCTTTTTGGGCATGAAAACGCAGTGATTATTGAAAAATTTGAAGCCATTACTGGTATTTCAGAAAGACGATATATCAAAAATGAGCTAACCACTTCAGACATTGCTTTTTTTGCTGCTCAAACAGCAATTGAAGATGCAGGAATAGACAAAGAAGAACTAGATTATATTATCGTTGCGCATAATTATGGTGATGTAAAACACGGCGACCATCAAAGTGACACTGTACCCAGTATCGGGTCGCGGGTTAAGCATTTACTGAGAATCGAAAATCCAAAATGTGTTGCTTACGATGTTTTGTTTGGTTGCCCTGGTTGGATTGAAGGTATGATACAAGCAAACGCCTTTATTAAAAGTGGTATTGCTAAAAAATGTTTGGTTATCGGTGCAGAAGCATTATCTCGCGTGGTAGACCAGCATGATCGTGACTCTATGATCTATAGCGATGGTGCAGGCGCAACTATAGTTGAAAAGACAGATGACGACTCTGGCATCATTACGCACAGCAGTGCAACTTATGCTTATGATGAAGCCCATTTTATCTTTTTTGGAGAAAGTAACAATCAAGAAATAAGCGACACCCGCCGATATATAAAAATGTACGGTCGCAAAATATATGAGTTTGCACTAAACAATGTTCCAGAAGCAATGAAAGCTTGTTTAGAAGAAGGCAACGTAGACATTAAAGACCTAAAAAAAGTGTTTATTCATCAAGCGAATGAAAAAATGGACGAAGCCATTATTAAACGTTTTTACAAGCTTTATGGAGAAACACCACCAGAAAAAATTATGCCTATGAGCATAAATAAATTAGGTAATTCCAGTGTGGCAACGGTACCTACCCTATTCGATCTTGTTAAGAATGGTAAAATGGAAGGTCACGAATTGAACAAAGGAGATATTATCCTTTTTGCCAGTGTAGGAGCTGGGATGAACATTAACGCAATTCTTTACAAAGTATAAAGCTGTATGTACAAAGGGAAATTTCCGAAGAAACGCTACAAACATACATTGCAATTTTTAAAAGAGGTGATAAAAACCAATGAATCGATTTTAGATTTAGGGGTCGAAAATCCCTTTTCTGAAATTATGCAGAAAAAAGGATATAGTGTTACCAATACTAAAGGAGAAGATCTCGATCTTAAAACCGAAGCTGTTAAAACAACCGAATATGACGTAGTCACCGCCTTTGAAATATTTGAGCACTTGGTGGCCCCTTTTAATGTATTACAGGACATTCAAGCAAAAAAACTAGTAGCTTCCGTTCCCTTAAAGTTATGGTTTGCCTCTGCTTACAAAAGTAAAACCGATGACCGTGATCGTCACTTTCACGAGTTTGAAGATTGGCAGTTTGACTGGCTTTTGGAAAAAGCCGGATGGACCATAAAAAAACGGACAAAGTTTACGAATCCTGTAAAAAAAGTAGGATTTCGACCTATCTTAAGACGTTTTACCCCACGATATTATATGGTGTATGCCGAAAAAAACCTTTAGATTAGTTTTTTATTAATTTGTATGAAAAGGTATTTCTATTATCGTTTTTTATTAAAATCAAATAAGTCCCAACTGGTAAATATGATACATCAAAATTATTTGATGTAATATCCTTATAAGAAATAATTTCTTTTCCTTGATTATCAAAAATCTGAATCAGATTAATGCCATCAATATCATTTAACTTAAACGATTTTTTAGTTGGGTTAGGAAAAACTACAACTTCTACGTTATTGTCATCCATATTATCAATAGATAATATTTCACCTAACTGTAAGACCCATAGACTACCATTTTCATTACCACCAATATAGTCAGTAGTATAAGATCCACTAACAATAGCATCATCTGTTGAAAGACCTTTATTATAAGAGACAGAGAAACCAAATGAACTTTCTGGTATAATATCACCATCAAATAATTGTTCTCCTTCTGTATATCTTACAAAACTATTTACTGTTCCATTACTATTAAGATCCAAGATATAAAAGGCTCCAGTTTCTAAACCTTCTTCATTTCTATATCCTTTGGCCCCTACTATTATTTCTGTTAGTCCATTCTCGTTAATGTCGCCTGCTAAATCAATTGATGCACCAAAAAACATCTCTTCATTAAATGGGGTTTCAAACCCACCTAAAAGGCTACTAATTTTTTGATAATCTTTTACAGAGCCGTCAGGATTTAAAAAAAGAATATACAACGCACCTCTGTTTGAACCTCCATCATCATCCCTATAAGCTCCCACAGCGATATCAACAACTCCATCTAAATCAATATCCCCAATATTTGCAACTGCACCACCAAAATAATCACCCGCATCTAATTGACCTTGAAAATCACCTTGAGATTGACTTATTTTTTGGTAATTTTTTACTGTAAGATTTTTATTTAAAAAAAGAATATAAACCGCCCCTCGGTCTGATCCGCCATCTGGATCTCTTCTGGCTGATACTGCAATATCATCAAAACCATCCCCATCTAAATCTCCTAGCAGCGAAATATCGGTACCAAAAACATCTTCATCACCTAAAGGTGCCAAAAAGTTACCTTCAGTATCACTTATTTTAGAATATGAATCTACAGTTCCATTAGAGTTCAAAGATAATATCCATACCGCTCCATGCCAATATCCTCCGTCTCCATCATATTCTGCTCCAACACCTATATCTGGGAAACCATCATTATTTATATCTCCTAAATAAGAAATTGAAGAGCCGAAAATATCCCAATCATCTAAAATTCCTTCAAATCCTCCTTCTGTATCACTTATTTTTTGATGAGAGTTTACAGTACCATCTTTATTTAAAAAAAGTATATACAATGCTCCTTTATTAAACCCTCCATCATCATCTTTTAAAGCTCCAACAGCAACATCTTCTGTTCCGTCACCATTTAAATCTCCAATACTTTCTACTGAATACCCCAACCAGTCTTCACTATCAATAATTGCATTAAAGCCACTTTTATCTTCTGCAATTTCTTGATAAATTGAAACATCATAGTTTTGACTAAAACAAAAGTTATAAAATAAAGTAATTAATATTATAAGTGATTTTTTCATTACATTTTCGGATTTTTGTAAATATATAAATATTTCCTTAAATGAGAATATGTGTGATTATGCCACTTTACAATGAAGAATTAAATCTAACCAAAACTTTAGACAGCTTTGTAAATCAAACTCATCAAGTAGATAAACTTGTTCTTGTTAATGATAATTCGAGTGACAAAACAAATTTTATTGCAAATTCATATTCAAAAAAACATGATTGGATTGAGTTAATCCAAAATCATTCTACCAATGAACATAAGCCCGGTAGAAAAGTAATCAATGCTTTCTACTGTGGGTTAAAAAGTGTTTCTCAAAATGATTATGATATAATTGGTAAGTTTGATGGGGATTTAGTGCTGCCCCGTATATACTTTAAAAGAATACAAGAAATATTTTCTAGAAATAAATTTGTTGGCATAGCAGGTGGAAACTTATATATTCAAAATAAAAACAAATGGGTATTCGAAAATATTTCCGATAAAAGAAAAGTTAGAGGACCAATAAAAGCCTACCGAAAAGAATGTTTTAAAGATATAGATGGTTTAAAAAAATCAATAGGATGGGACACTGTGGATGAACTTTTGGCACAATATCACGGGTGGGAAATCTGTACAGATGAAACATTACATGTTAAACACCTAAAACCTACCGGAAAAACCTACACAAAAGCATCTCGATATAAACAAGGGGAAGCATTTTACAAATTGCGGTATGGTTTTGTTTTAACGAGTATTGCTTCAGCAAAGCTCTCTCTTAAAAAGAAGAGTTTTAGTTATTTTATCGATTGTATTCGTGGCTATTTAAAAGCAAAAAGGAGCAACATCTCACCTATCGTTTCAGAAAAAGAAGGTGTTTTTATCAGGAAACTTCGCTGGAATGGAATTAAAAAGAAAATTTTATAACCTTTCAATAACTTAAAGGTATTAGATTCTATGTATTTTTGATGTTTTAAATTTAGAATTTATAATGAAAAAAATAGCCCTACTCCTTTCAGCAAGCCTACTTTTTATATTTAGTAGCTGTGTTTCCGTTCAAGTAAAAGATAACAACCTTTCATCTACTTCATCAAGCAAAAAGCCTAAAAACATCATTCTATTAATTGGTGACGGAATGGGCTTAAGCCAGGTTTCATCAAGCTTATTCTTTAACGATCAACCTTCAAATTTCGAGCGTTTTCCAACAATTGGGTTAATAAAAACCGCTTCTTCCAGTGATGTCATTACCGATTCGGCTGCAGGAGCTACAGCATTTGCTTCTGGCATAAAGACTTATAATGGTGCGATAGGTGTTAATAACGATACTATTGCTGTACCCACCTTCCTTGAAGAAGTTTCAAAAAAAGGGCTGAGCACAGGTTTAATTGCTACTTCTTCCATAGTACACGCAACACCGGCCAGTTTCTATTCACACGTAAAGTATCGTAGGCAATATGAGGATATTGCAGCTTTTATGCCCACAAGCGAAGTTGACTTTTTTGCGGGTGGAGGACAGAAATTTTTCAACAACAGAAAAGATGGTCGTAATCTGTATTCTGAATTAGAAGACAACAACTTTCAAGTGTATACCGATAAATTACCAACTACACTTTCAGAAAAAAAAGAAGCTATTTTATTAGCTGAAGACGGCATGCCAAGAAAAATAGATGGGCGCGGGGATTTCTTGCCAGATGCAACACAATTGGCTCTTGAAAAATTAGCAAAAAGTGAGGAAGGATTCTTTTTAATCGTAGAAGGATCTCAAATAGATTGGGGCGGACACTCCAACGATGCTGATTATTTAATTGGTGAATTAATCGATTTTGATAAAACTATAGGCGTAGCACTTGATTATGCCAAAATAAACGAAGAAACACTGGTCATTGTAACTGCAGACCACGAAACCGGTGGTTTTACCTTAGCCTCAGATGATGGGGATTACAACAAGTTAAACCCTACATTTTCAACAGGCGGGCACTCTTCAACTATGATTCCTGTTTTTGCAAAGGGACCTGGTGCTGAATTTTTTAACGGCATCTACGAAAACACGGAAATATATACCAAAATGAAACAGTTGCTTTTAGAACAATAAATTTTAATATCCCTTTCCTATTTTAAGAGGAACACTCATTGAATTTTGTTACTTTAGCAGTATCTTAAACGTTTATGAAGTACCTACGAGATATTGGCTCCTATTTTATAATGATTAAAAAGGTTTTTGGCAGCTTTACCAAGAAATCGGTGCTACGAGAACTTATTTTTAAAGAAATTGACGATTTAATAATCGATTCGTTGGGTATTGTTTCATTTATATCTTTTTTCGTGGGTGGTGTTGTAGCTATTCAAACAGCACTAAACATGACCAACCCATTAATACCAGAATCTTTAATTGGATTTGCTACCCGGCAATCGGTAATATTAGAGTTTTCACCCACATTCATCTCTATTATTATGGCCGGTAAAGTAGGATCTTTTATCACATCGAGTATTGGCTCTATGCGTGTTACCGAACAAATAGATGCACTGGAAGTAATGGGAATAAACTCATTAAACTACTTGGTGTTTCCTAAAATAATTGCCTTGTTATTTTATCCTTTTGTAATAGCAATATCTATGTTTTTAGGTATTTTAGGAGGATGGTTAGCTGGTGTTTATGGTGGCTTTACCTCTGCTACAGCTTTTATTGAAGGGTTACAAGATTCATTTATACCTTACCATTTATTCTATGCTTTCTTTAAAACCTTCATATTCGCCTTTATATTGGCAACAGTACCGTCTTGGCAGGGATATTATATGAAAGGGGGATCGCTTGAGGTTGGAAAGGCAAGCACCAACTCTTTTGTTTGGACCAGTGTGCTCATCATTTTATCAAATTACATAATCACGCAACTCCTTTTAAGCGCATGATAAAAGTAGAAGACATACATAAACGCTTTGGCGACGAAGAAATACTAAAAGGGATTTCCACAACTTTCGATAAAGGAAAGACCAACCTCATCATTGGTCAGAGTGGTAGTGGTAAAACCGTAATGTTAAAATGTCTTATTGGACTTTTTAAACCTGAAGAAGGTCGAATTTACTATGAAAATGAAGCCATTCAGGATATGGACGACGAAAAACAACGAACCCTTCGGGAAGATATAGGTATGCTTTTTCAAGGTGGGGCGTTGTTCGATTCGATGAATATTGAGGAAAATGTGATGTTTCCATTACGCATGTTTACCAAACAGAAAAAAAGCGAAATGCTAGAACGCGTTAATGAGGTATTGGCACGGGTAAACCTAGAAAACGTTAACAAAAAGTTTCCTGCTGAAATTTCTGGGGGAATGCAAAAGCGTGTTTCCATTGCGCGGGCAATCGTAAACCGGCCAAAATATTTGTTCTGTGATGAACCCAACTCAGGACTAGACCCCAAAACTGCAACCCTAATTGATAATTTAATTCAGGAACTTACTCACGAGTACAATATTACTACCGTGGTCGTTACACACGATATGAATTCCGTTATGGAAATTGGGGAAAAGGTAGTTCTACTAAAAAAAGGAAAATTGGTTTGGCAAGGCACCAATCAAGAAATTTTTAAAACCGATAACGAAGACGTAACCAACTTCGTGTATTCTTCAGATTTATTCAAAAAAATAAGGGAAGTTCAAATAAAAGAGCAATAATTTAGCACAAGCGGTTGCATATCAATTATTTTATTTAATTTTAGTGCCCTTTTTAATTTAAACTTTACTATGAAAAAATCACTACTATGTAGCATAATCTCATTGTGCAGCATTGGCTTATTTGCCCAAGTTTCTTTTGTTAACCAATCAAACCTTATTGGTAATTTTTCAGACCATTCAGAATGTGCCGTGGACATGAACGGCGATAATTTAGACGACTACGTTCGCGTATCCAGTAATGGAATAGGTATAGACTATCAACAAACAGATGGTACATTTATTTCTACCATGCATAGCATGTCAATTCAAAATGTTCCAGACTGGAGTATCGCAGCTGGAGATTTAGATGGTAACGGATATAACGATCTTGTATTAGGTAATGGTTCACGCGTCTCTTTTATAATGTCAAACGAAGATGGCACGGCTTATACAGAAGATGCTTCTCATACGGAATACATTTTTTCACAACGTTCTACCATGGCAGATATTGACAACGACGGTGATTTAGACTCTTTTGTTTGCCACGATGTTGACCTTAGCCACCCCTACCGAAACGACGGAGGTGGAAACATGACCTTAGATCAAACATTAATTGAAACCATAGACCTGCCGGGCAACTACGCGGCAATATGGGTAGATTATGACAACGATGGCGATACCGACATGTATTTAACAAAATGCCGTGGTGGCTCTAGTCCAGGAGATCCTGAACGTGACAATGCCATGTATACAAACAATGGTGATGGCACCTTTACAGAAAATGCTGAAGCTATTGGAATGAAAGACAATGCACAATCTTGGGCAACCGTTTTTGAGGATTTTGACAATGATGGTGATTTTGATGCCTTTATAGTAAACCATGATTTTCAAAACCGCCTTATGGTAAATGATGGCAATGGAAACTTCACCGATGTTATAGAAACTTCAGGAATCAACCCAACCGATTTGGGTGCTTGGGAAAATCAAGCAGCCGACTTTAACAATGATGGTTTCGTAGATATTTTTTCTGAAATGTCTAAGGAATTATACATTAACAATGGCGACATGACCTTTACCGGAATGGACCTTCCTTTTGATGAAGGCGCTATTGCAGACTTAAACAACGATGGTTTTTTAGATATTGTAAACGATGGCCAATTATGGATAAATGAAGGCAATAGCAATAACAATTGGGTAAAGGTAATTTTAAAAGGTACCGATAGTAACTTAAATGGAATTGGTGCTCGTGTTGATATTTTTGGCACATGGGGAAAGCAAATGCGTGAGGTACGCTCTGGGCAAGGTTTTAGCCATATGAGCAGTCTTACCGCACACTTTGGTATAGGAACCAGCACTGAAATTGATAAAATTACAATTACTTGGCCTTCAGGAACTGTAGATGAATTAATCAATCCTGATATAAACACGCTCATCGAAATTGAAGAAGGAAGTTCTCCTCTTTCCATTGAAGACAATCAAGCTGAACTTTTAAAATTATACCCTAATCCAACCGCTTCAATCTTAAACTTTTCAAAAGCTGGACTTGAAAATACAGCTGTACAAATAGTGGATATCACTGGTAAAATAATTACGAACACCACTATCTCTTCAGAAAACACCTTAAATGTTGAAGCTTTAAAAAGTGGCGTTTACTTTGTTCAATTTAAGTTAGAACAACAAAATGTAAGCTATAAGTTTATAAGAAAATAAGAAAATCACAATGTTGCCACAGCATCCCAATAAAATTATTTTATTGGGATGCTTTATTTATGGTGTTTCTTGAACTAAAAGGGTATCAACTTTTAGCTTAATTTTTAGCCAATCAAAAAGAGCTTGATTTTTTTCAGTCTTTTCTTTAGTAGAAACCGTTTTTGCCCACGATACATAAATTACTGGCAAGGTATCTGTTTTGGCAAAATTAGTAGTAACCCTTCGTGAAAATGAAAATTGCTCTATGTTCTTATAAACAGCCTTCACCTCCTTGCTCAACTCTTCAAAAGGGATGTCTTTAATACGGAGTTTAGCTATTTCATTTTCAAGAAAATCTATACGAGTGTTTTTATCTTTTATTGCCTGTTCATTCCTCACGTATAAATCTTCTAAAATGCCCGCTTTTACATCACTTGAAAGTTTTTCAGCAAGTTCTCCACTTTGATCTGTTCCTTGATAAATACGCAAATTAGCATCTTGTAACATTTCAACTTCATCCATTTGTGATAGCCACTCATTAATGGTAGATTGTGGCACAGGTCTTCCGATAAGGTACACCTCAATATCTTTTGTTTTGAAGTCTTGAGTTGACTTTACCACTTCAGTCCCTTCGTATTTAATAACATTTTTTACAAACTCTTTAGTTTTGTTTTCAAAAAGCTGTTGGTCCAATAGATTAATGAACAAAATAACGCTGGGCACCATAACAATTAAAGCTATTAATGAAGCAATTTGGGCAGTACGTTTTCTTCGTTTGGAGTTTGCGTAACGCACTAGAGGAAAACGTAACAACTTTGAAACTATAAAAGTTGAAAGCGCTATAAAAACAGCGTTTATTGAAAACAGGTACAACGCACCCCCGGCGTATTGAAAATTACCAATTGCCAAACCATATCCAACAGTACATAGTGGTGGCATAAGCGCTGTAGCAATAGCAACACCAAAAATTACACTGGCAATGGTCCCACTTTTAGTCTTAGCGATAATAAGTCCCAAACCACCGAATATGGCAACCAAAACATCTAAAATAGTTGGATAGGTACGCGCTACAAGCTCTGGTGTTTCTTCGGTCAATGGAGAAAGCTCGAAATACAAATAAGCTGTCAATACACTTAAAAAGACCATAATCCCAAGGTTAACCAGGGAACGCTTTAGGGTTTCCACGTCGTTAATAGCCACAGAAAGACCAATCCCGACAATCGGCCCCATTAATGGCGAAATTAACATCGCACCGATTACCACAGCCGTACTACTTACATTTAAACCAATGGAAGCCACGAAGATGGAAAATATTAAAATCCACGCTGTGTGACCCTTAAATGGAATATCTTTTTTTACGGCTTCAATCGTTGCGTCACGATCACTATCGGACCGGATATCGAACAATTCTTTAAAGAATTTTTTAATACTTTCCCAAGTGTTCAGTTTTACCTGCTCAAATTCTTCGTCGTTCGGGGTAACGTGAACGTTATCCTTGTTTTGCTGTTCACTCATCTAGGTGTATTTTTTTCCGTGGTTTTCATTAACCTCGGCAAGTAATGTTTTAATATCTTGTTCTTTTTTCTTTGGGTAAATTAACAACACATCTTCCTTATCTACAATTATATAATCATCAATTCCATCTACAACTACCAACTTTTTCGAAGCTGAGTAAATCATATTCCCATGTGCATCTTTTAAGTGTGGAGTAGCGCGAACCACTGCGTTTTCTTGAGTATCTTTTTCCATTTTATCATGTAAGGCGCCCCATGTTCCCAGGTCGTTCCAATCAAATGAAGCTTTTTTCACATACACGTTATCCGCCTTTTCCATAATGGCGTAATCAATGGATATATTTTCAGCCTTTTCATAATTTTCGGCAATAAATTCTTTTTCTTCTGAAGTGTTATACGCTGGTATTCCTTCAGAAAAAAGCGCATGCATTACTGGGTTGTTTTCTTCAAAAGCTTCTGAAATACTTGCTACGCTCCATAAAAAAATACCTGCATTCCACATAAAATTTCCTTCCGCTAAAAATTGTTTTGCGGTTTCATAATCTGGCTTTTCCCTAAATTGTTTTACTTTCTTGATAACTGAATTCTCTTTCTTTTCAGCTTCAATATATCCATAGCCTGTATTAGGAAATGTAGGTTTTATGCCTAAAGTCATTAAGTAATCTTCCCGTTGGCATGCATCAAAACATATTTGAACGTCCTCTAAAAACGCATCTTCATCTTCAATCCAATGATCACTTGGTGCGACCAACATTAAAGCATTCGGATTTTGTTTCTTTATTTTTAAAGCTGAAAGTAGAATGCACGGTGCTGTATTGCGCATAGCCGGCTCTAAAACCACCTGATTTTCTTCTATTTGCGGTAATTGTTTTAATGTTAATTGCAAGTAACGCTCATTGGTAAGTACTAAAATATTTTCTGAAGGAATCATTTTATTGAGCCTAGAAAACGTTTTTTGAAGCAGCGTTTGTCCGGTTCCCAACATATCGTGAAACTGTTTAGGGAAATCGGTTGTACTTACAGGCCAAAATCGCGAACCAATTCCGCCAGCCATAATTACTGCATAGTAATCCTTGTTCATTCTTTTTATTTTAAAAATTCCACTTCCGCATTTGGGTTAAACAAATACACTCTTCCGGTTGCAACTTCAAGGCATTCGTAACGTTTTACACGTTTGTTTCCGCGCTTGAAAATCTTCCCATTATAGAGCCGAAAATGTGCTCCAAAAGGTATTTCAAATATATAGTTTTTATCGTTTGGTGGATCAAATTGTTTTAATGCTATAGATAATTTCGCATCGGTATCACTACTCGCCTTCGGGTTCTTAAAATGGTTAGCTAATAACGGCAACAATTGATTAGGAAACACTTCTGGGCGGATAAAAGGCAACATTAATTGCTGAAAAGTTCGCTTCCACTCCATTCCGTGCGGTTTTATTGTTCTTCCGTATTTTTGAAAGGCAACCAAATGGGCTATTTCGTGAACCAACGTGATTAAAAACCGATACGCATTAAGATTAGCGTTCACAGTAATCTGATGTTGACCCGTTGGCATTTTTCGATAATCGCCGTGTCTTGTTACGCGCTCATTCACAATTTTTAAGTGAACGTTATTTGTCTTTATTAATTCAAAAACTGGATGTACCGATGCTTTAGGTATGTATTTTTCAAGAACCTCTTGCATACATTACGGCGTTGAATTGGAAACCTGAAGGATTTTTCCGTTGTAATATTTGTTTCCGGTAAGTGCAAAATCCACAATATATTTTGCCATTTCTTTAGCTGAAAGTGGGGCTTTATAACCTGGAAAGGCTTCTTCTAACATTTCAGTTTGTACCGCTCCTAAAGCCAACGCATTAAACGACGGCCCGTTTTCTTTATATTCTTCAGCCAAAACTTCAGTTAAAGTCAATACCGCTCCCTTACTACTGCTGTAAGCAGCAAGTCCAGGAAACTTCATACTCCCTTGAATCCCACCCATACTACTAATATTTACTACGTGGCCACTTTTTTTCATAAACGGAAGCACAGCTTGTGTAATGGCGGCCAATCCAAATACATTTACCTCGTAAGCATCCTTAAAGTCTGCTTGAGAGAGCTTTTCAAAGGGCTTGTTTACAATGTATCCTGAATTATTAATCAGTATGTCAACGTGTTGCCATTTCTCTTTAATAAACTCAGAAACTTTTTCAATATCACTTGAGTCGGTAATATCACATGGAAAGCAATGACAGTTAGTAATTTCAAGTCCTGAAACTGGAACATCATTTCTAGATAACGCTAATACATTGTGACCCGCATCGGCTAAGATGGGTACCATTTGATAGCCTATTCCCCTACTGGTACCTGTAACAATTATATTTTTCTTCTTCATAGTTTTAAATATAAACAAATCCCGCTGTCTTCTCAAGTGGAACACAGCGGGATTTACAATTCATTTAATATGTTGTATTTATACAAACATTGTAACCGGGTTCTCGATGTACTTTCTAACCGTTTCTAAAAATTTAGCTCCTGTAGCACCATCAACGGTACGGTGATCACACGCTAAAGTAACAGTCATCGTGTTACCCACAGCAATCGCTCCGTTTTTAACCACTGGTTTTTGCACAATCGCTCCAACAGATAAAATAGCAGAGTTAGGTTGATTGATAATCGAAGTAAATTCTTTTATTCCAAACATACCCAAGTTAGAAACCGTAAAGGTACTTCCTTGCATTTCGTCTGGGCTTATTTTCTTGTTTCGTGCTTTTCCGGCCAATTCTTTTACGTTCCCACCAATTTGAGAAAAGTTCATTTGGTCTGCAAACTTAAGCACAGGAACCAACAGTCCTTCATCTACCGCAACAGCAACACCAATGTGAATATGCTTGGCAATCTTTGTAGTATCGCCATTCCATTGTGTATTTACTTGTGGATGTTTTCTTAGGGCCATCGCACAAGCTTTAATAATCATATCGTTGTATGATATTTTCACATCTGGATCACTATTTATAGCAGTTCGTGCTGAAATGGCATTGTCCATGTCCAGCTCAACTGTTAAGTAATAATGTGGTGCTGTAAACTTAGATTCACCCAATCGCTTAGCAATCGTTTTACGCATTTGAGAGTTTTTAACCTCTTCAAACTCTTCTTGTCCAACAGGTGTGTATGCTTGTGCTCCAACTCCTGGTTGATAATTTTCTATATCTTTTTTTACAATTCTTCCGTGATCACCACTACCTTGAACTTGACTAAGATTTATTCCTTTTTCTTCTGCCAACTTTTTAGCTAACGGGGAAACGAAAATGCGTCCGCCGTCTTTTGTAGCTTGGCTCGATTGTTTTTTATCTGAAGATTTTGATTTCTCTTCAGATTTGTCTTTAGATACATCTTTAGAATCTTTTTCCTTTTTGTCTTCAGATTTATCTTTAGAATTTTCAGCATCGTCACTTTTCGTTTCTTTTTTCTTGTCTTTTGAAGAACCACCTCCCTTTTTGAAGTTTTTCATAACTTCGGAAACATCCGTTCCTTCTGGTCCAACGATAGCCAACAAAGCATCAACATTTGCGGTTTCACCTTCTTCAATACCTATTTTAAGTAACGTCCCAGAGTAGAACGATTCAAACTCCATCGTGGCTTTATCGGTTTCAATTTCAGCTAAAATATCGCCTTCTTCAATAGAATCGCCTTCCTGCTTCAACCAAGTGGCAACCGTTCCTTCTTCCATGGTATCACTAAGACGTGGCATGGTAATTACCTCAACACCTTCTGGCACTTCGGAATTACTAGAACTATTATCATCAGATTCATTCTCTTCTGAATCTTCATCGTCTTTTTCTTCTGAACCTTTTTTATCTTCAGAATCTTCATCTTTTGATTTTTCATTATCTTCTTCCGAAGCATCATCAGATTCATTTTTAGAATCTCCACCTCCATTTATCAAATCGGAAATATCTTCGCCTTCTTCGCCAATAATAGCCAAAAGTTTGTCTACCTCGGCTGTTTCACCTTCTTCAATACCAATATGCAATAAGGTTCCTTCGTAAAAGGATTCAAATTCCATCGTGGCTTTGTCGGTTTCAATTTCAGCTAAAATATCGCCTTCTTCTACTTTATCACCTTTGCTAACGAGCCACTTTGCTACGGTTCCTTCTTCCATAGTGTCGCTCAAGCGCGGCATGTTGATTACTTCTGCCATAGTCTATAATTTATGTGGTAAAAAAGGATAGTCTTCTTGTTCGTAAACTGTATCGTACATTACGTTTTTATCTGGATAATCTGAATCTTCAGCAAATTGTTCACATTCTTTAACCAAATCTTTAACGCGTTTGTTTACTTTTTTAATATCATCTTCTGTCGCCCATTTTTCTTCGTAAATTTTGTTTAAAACGTACGAAATTGGATCCTCCTCCTGCTTTTTCTTCACTTCTTCTTTTGTACGATAGTGCTGTGCATCACTCATGGAATGCCCTCTATATCGATACGTTCTGATTTCAAGAAAAGTAGGGCCATCACCACGGCGGGCACGGTCTATCGCCTCGTCCATTTCTTTGGCAACTACTTCGGGTTTCATACCGTCAACAGGTTTACAAGGCATTTCGTAGCCTAAACCTAGTTTCCAGATATCGGTATGGTTTGCCGTACGGGCTACTGAAGTTCCCATGGCGTATCCGTTGTTTTCACAAATGAACACTACGGGTAATTTCCAAAGCATCGCTAAATTGAATGCTTCGTGAAGCGATCCTTGTCGTACTGCTCCATCCCCCATATAAGTTAGGGTTACATTGTCACGCTCAAAGTACTTATCTGCAAAAGCTAGCCCGGCACCTAGTGGGATTTGTCCCCCAACAATACCGTGACCGCCATAAAAACGGTGTTCTTTAGAGAAAATGTGCATAGAACCCCCTAAGCCTTGTGACGTTCCTGTTTTCTTTCCGTACAATTCGGCCATTACCTTTTTGGGATCTACGCCCATACCTATGGGTTGTACGTGATTACGATAAGCTGTAATCATTCGGTCTTTTTCCAAGTCCATAGCGTGCAAAGCACCTGCTAAAACAGCTTCTTGTCCGTTATAGAGGTGCAAGAAACCTCTAACTTTTTGTTTAATGTAAACTTGAGCTAACTTGTCTTCAAACTTGCGCCAGAAGAACATGTTCTCGTACCAGTCTAAATATGTTTTTTTTGTAATTTTCTTCATTGGATTGCTATACTATTCCCACTTAAGGGAAATTAAAACACGATTAACAAAAGTACTATATTCTGAAGTTTTACAAAACACTGAAACATTAAAATAGTACTAAATGTTATAGATAGCTCTTATCGAACAGTAATGGTAATAAATCTGAAATGGAAAAAGCTTTTGCCACTTTTCCAGTTTCTCCCATAAAGTAAATAGCTATGGGCGATTCCTGCTTAATTTCATATTCCGCAATGGCTTGACGGCAGGCACCGCATGGAGGAATAGGGTTAGTTAATTCGCGTTGTAAAGACCGTGCTGTTATAGCCATTGTTTTTATTGTAGCGTTTGGTTTTGTAGCGCCGGCATGAAAAACAGCCACGCGTTCGGCACACAGGCCCGAAGGAAATGCGGCATTTTCTTGATTGTTGCCAATAACTGTTTCTCCAGAATCTAAAAGTAAAGCAGCACCAACCCTAAAACGTGAATAAGGCGCATAAGCATCTTCACGAGCTTGTTGCGCCTTATTCATTAGTTTTTGAATGTCTTTCGGTAATTCTGAAACAGAATCGTACACCTCAAGATTTATTTCAATTTTGTGTTTCTTCAAATTATTTGATTAATATTCGTCATACTCGTCCCCAAAGTTGAAAGTCAACCCAAAACGAAGCGTTCCTTCAAGCGGGCTTCTTACTTTTGAAGTTGAGAATAAATAAGAAATGTCAATATTAATAGCCGTGTATTTAAATCCTGCCCCTAATGAAAGGAATTTTCTAAACCCCTTATCTTCACTTTCGTTAAAGTATCCGGCACGGAATGCAAACACATCTTGGTACCAATATTCAGCACCTAATGCCCAAGTAAATTCTTTTAATTCTTCTGAAAAACCATCTGGTGCATCACCAAAAGAAGAGAATATACCACTAAAGAAGCTCTCGTTGTAGTAATCGTCTTCACGGTCTATTACACCATCGTCATTAGAATCGCTAGGTGTTGGCACTAATAGTTTGTTAATTTCAGCATTAACACCAATCTTGTTGTATTCATCTAAAATAAAGTCAAAACCACCACCAAGGCCTAAGTTAGTTGGAAGGTTATTTTCTTGTCCTGTTTCATCATAGCTAATTTTAGGACCTACATTTGAAATATTAAATCCAGCTCTCCAACGGCCATCAAAATCATTGTAAGGAATCTCTTCACTTTGATAGTACCCGGCAACGTCCACAGCAAAACTACTGCCTGCACTTGCATCTGCATTTCCGGCTTGTAATTTTAAATCAGACCTAAGGTATCTACCCGCAACCGCCATCGAGAAACGGTCACTTAAACGCAATGCATATGAAACATCGAAAGTAAGCTCATTAGGGCTTTGAAGTAAAGGCTCTTGCTCTGCAGTTTCCCTTAGCTCAATGTCACCAAGACTAAAGTAACGAAAACTCGCAGCAACAGCACTACGCTCATTTATTCTATTATAATAGGTTAAGTTACCTAAAAAGATATCGTTTACTAATTGACTTAAATACGGTGTATATGTCACCCCAACACCTTGCTTTGAAATAGCAAAAGCATATTTAGCTGGGTTCCATTGCTGTGAAAAGGCGTCTGCAGAAGTAGCAACACCAATATCACCCATACCAGCGGAGCGGGCATCAGCAGCGATTAAAATAAAAGGAACACCAGTGGTAATTACTCTTTGTGATGTTGCGTCCTGTTCTTGTGCAACAGCGTTATAGGATAGTAAAACGATTAAAAATGGTATAAAAATTTTCTTCATGAGGTTCTAAATTTTGGTCAAATATAAATTTATTTTTTAAAGGATGACCAGTTTTTCAAATTTTTCAGTTTGCTTATTGGTTAACGTAGATTTAACGGTAATCTTATATACATATACTCCTTTTCCTATTTTATCACCAAAATCATCTCGACCGTCCCATACGATATCACGGGAAAGAAAGCCATCGGTATTGATTATTTGGTTTTTAGTCCACACAACTTTTCCGGTTACGGTAAAAACCTGCACTTGAACTTCTAATGGCTCAAATGGACGGTTGTGGTTAAACCAGAATTCAGTGTAATTAACAAATGGATTAGGATAATTAAGAACTTTGGTGATTTTTAATTCATCATCGCCTGCTACAATAAATTGAATTTCTGCAGTAGCTGAGTTATTATAAACGTCCCAAGCTTTAAAAGTTAAGGTATGTAATCCCTTTTCAAGATCCCTTAATTGATAATTTGTTGTTCCTTTTGTATAATCATCAACTTCTGCTTGGTAATAATCGTTAACCACTATTGGATTGGCTTCATCTCCATCTAAAATAGCAATCATATCATGCCCTATACCACTGGCGGTATTAATCCCGTTTTCGTCTTCTAATTTTGCTATAAGGATTGGTGAGTCATTTGTCACCCCTCCAGACACAAAACTTTCATCGTTCATAAACAAATTAATCGTGGGGCCTTGATTATCTTCGGGAGCGTTTTCATTGATCCCTCCTATTTGTACCGAAAGATCTACACCTGCTTGATCATCCAACGCATTATCCTTTTCAGCATAAAAGTTTACACGCCCCGTACCTACCGGTATCTGTATATCACGTGGCACTACAAATTCAAATTCAAAATTACCATTTGTAACCGTTGCCTGCCCATTAAATAAGCTTTCTCCAAGAGTAGTAAAATCTAACACAAAACCTTGATTGTCATTGTCCAAAGTCTGTCTTTGCACCCTTTTGTCAAAAACCTTTGCTGAAAGGACACCGCTATAGTTACTAAGGGGGGTTCCGTTTTCATCTACTACACGCCCTTCCATTTTAACTTTACTCAATGCTTTCAGCACTGGAGGCGTTTGGTTTATTGGAACACCATTTATAGTTGTTAACTCCACGTTTTGTTTTGGGAATGCAAGATGCATTGCAGGGTCTCCTATATAGAAAACAACCCGTCTAAGATTCCTGCCTATATCATTTTTTGCGAGCCTTAATGCTTCAGCGGGGGTTTCAGGAACATTTAAACCATAACCAAACAAATGTTCTGCAAGGCTTTTGTTAAAATTCACTCCGGCAATTACACCAATAGAGCGCGTGGTAGTGACCAGAGAAATGGCGCCACCTTCCTTGTTCCAGTACGTAAGTTCACCGGCAGTGATACGTTGGGGGTTATCAAACTTGGTGAATTGGCAGGTAATGGTTACTATACAGGTGTACCTGTTTTTGTTTTTTAAACTGCTGCCTAGGTTTTTTGTATAGATATACTCACTTGCCAGACCATCTTCCCCACCATGACCAAAATAATTTACGATTAAAGCCCCTACTTCAATATTGTTTTTAATGTCTTCGTTTACCTGTGGATACCGTTCCCCTCCAGAAGAGGTTTGCTGTTGGTAGGCATCTATATGAATTTTCTTGACGTTGATAAAGGGTTTTTCTGCTGAAATTTCATCACCAAGCGCATCCAATTCTACTTCAAGTCTCTTTTCCCAAGCTTCGTCCACATCATCGGAGATTAACATAAAATTATTTCGCCAGTTTCCGTACGATTCTTTCGAAGAATAAGCTATTATTTTATCCACTAATGTATTGGCAAGACTTACTTCATCGGCTATAATTCTACCAACTGCAATGTCAAGCCTGTCAGTATCGGACAAACTATCTCCATCTGGCCCCAATGTATTGCCGCCTATAGTCCCTTCATTTTCGTCCATGTTTCCGAAGAAATCATCACTCATAAAAGAACTGGACTCGCTAGTGCTTGATAATGTATGAAAAGTGGGCACTATATTGTTATTGCCCGATATCCTGTTTTTGTAGTCAACAGAAGCATCACCAAAGAGACATAGATATTTTATACGGTTATCCGCAGACGACGCATTGTTATATATGTACCTCACAAAATTCCTGATGGCACCAATATCCTGTTTGCCTGAACTGAATTCTTCATAAATTTTATCGGTGGTAACAACTTTTACGTTAAGCCCGCTATTATTTTTATGATAATTTGCAAGACGCAAAGCAGGTTGCAACAAAAAAGGTGCTGTTACAATAAGGTAATCAACGTCTTGAAAGTTTCCTGACCCTCCTTTAAACACAGAACCTTTCAGGTCTTGATTAAACACTCGTGGATTGTTTACCTTTACTGGCGTATAGTAATTTCCAATATGCACGGCTACGTATTTGCGCGCTGTACCCATCATCGCTTTAAAAGCAAGCGTTGATGCATTATTTTCGTTTTGTTTCGCCGAAATAAAATTCGGATCGGTAACATCCCATATTTCACTTATTTGTGCTGTATTACTTACTTGATATTCCCCTATTCCACTTAAGTTAGAAGCCTGCTTGTATTGAAAAGCTAGTTGTTTATCGGTAACCGATAGTTGTCGTGTTGCCTCTACACTTACATAATCTAAGTACCCCACACTGGATGGATTGCCTGAATTACTGTAAGCAAGGTCTACCGTAACGGTTTCACCACCTGCCGGCACCTGACCACTTTGTTGAGATAATTCGCTAACAGATAAAACTATACTACTTCCACTATTACCAACAGCAGAAAACTGTATGGGGTTTAAGCTTGTACCATTTACTGAAACTGCTAATGAAGTACTGGTTTCAGATACAGCAGCAGCCCTTACTTTTACTTGCATAGGTACTGAGGAAACAATATTTGGAAACGCAAACTCATAGGTTTGTTCGCTTTCAATATCAAAACGGTTGCCGAACCAGCGCCTACCTAATTTTCCAGGTGAATATTCATCTACCTCATGAAACTTATAATCCTGAAAAGTAGTGATTGTAGTTGTTGGCGCACCAGTAGGTTCTACCATGTCCTGTACTCGTTTTCCTGGCCCTCCGTCTGCAGTAACATAATAAAATGACTCGTCACTATAAGGATTTAAATTCGTTTCATTTTCAGGATCGTATCCTTTGGTACTGGTTCCATAAAAAAGAATGTAATCGCCATTATCAAAAGACCCATCATCTTCCCCAATTACTTTTATAGGCGTTTCGGGAAGATCAAACTCAGTATTTAATGCGTTATACAATGGCAATGGCTTACCGCCGTGGCCATAGACTTTGATGTTTCGGGGATTTATATCGTCGGTGTTAATTCCTAAATCTTCTAAAAAAGATTTATCAATTCGCTGAATACCGGTTTCTTCCACTTTAAACTTAAACCAATCCCCATTTGCCAACACTGAATTGGTTATAGGCATTTGAAAGGGAGCACCTCTGTTTTGTGGTCCTTTTTTATATGAAACAGTAAACGAATTAACTTTACGGTATTGACCATTTCTTTTCACCACAGGGGAAATAGACACCGAAGTGTAAATTTTATCACGCGCTTTTCCACTATTAATGCTGTATTCCAACTCGTCTGGGACTAATTCTTTATTTATTTTTTGAAGCTCCCCAGAAGTTAATGAACCGTACGAAACATTAGATATTTCAACAGAGTTTTCATCTGCAAAGCCCGTATCTTCCCATTGGTCCGTAAACAAAAGACCTTCTTCGTCTATTTGTAACCTAAGGTTATCAAAAGTATTTTCTTTTGAAACATTTGCTTTTTTCATAGAAGACACAGCCGCTGTTTTATTAGCATCAGTGCCCCATTGTATGGTAATGTTCTTGGTTTGTGCCAACAACAAAAAGGGTAATAAGATAAAAGAAATAAGAAGTATCGTTTTTTTCATCATAATCAATAACGCATCAAATATACACTTAGTATGGTTTTTATTTTAAAGTTTTCAGGTTTTTACGCTTTAAGTAATAATAACAAAAATACTACGTTAGTATTCGAGTTAGTAGGAAGATTTCCAAAAAACTAACGAATCAATAATAATAAAATATTATTGGTATTTTGTCGTTAATTATTATATTGCAAACCCAATTTCATTCATAAATCTAACTATGAACATAAACAGAACCTTAGCATTACGTCTATTTATAGCACTGGTTACAACTGGTTTACTTATTAGCTGTAACAATTCTAGAGACTATAAAGACAGCTCCCGTGCAACTGGTTGGAAGATGAACGCCAAAGAAGGCGGTTTTAAATACAACCCAAAAGCCAAAGAGCAAGAAACCGGCCCCGGTCTAATTTTTATTGAAGGTGGTACTTTTACCATGGGTAGAGTACAAGACGACCCTATGCATGACTGGAACAATACACCTACACAGCAGCACGTTCAATCTTTTTACATGGACGAAACCGAGGTTACAAATTTAATGTACCTTGAATACCTAGATTGGTTAAAGAGTGTTTTCCCTCCTTCCGAAGAAAACTACCGTCAAATATATCAAGGTGCTTTACCAGACACCTTGGTCTGGAGAAACCGCTTAGGTTATAATGAAGTTATGACCAACAATTACCTACGCCACCCGGCCTATGCAAATTATCCGGTTGTGGGTGTTAGTTGGATTCAAGCAGTTGAATTTTCTAAATGGAGAACAGACCGTGTTAACGAGCTTATTCTGGAAGAAGAAGGTTATACGGCAAGAGGAGCAAGATATGACGTAGAACCTGGAGAAACTTTTAGCACCCAAACATACCTTAATGCACCTAGTGCTACATATGGAGGAAAAGATTCCATTACTAGAGGAGGAAGAACTTCCGATCGAATTGTAGAAAGAAGCGAAGATAGCACCGACCTATACGTACAACGTAAAGACGGGCTTTTGTTACCAGGCTACCGCCTACCTACTGAAGCTGAATGGGAATATGCTGCACTTGGTTTAGTAGGGCTTAGAAACTACAATGTGTACCGAGGCAGAAAAAAATACCCATGGGACGGTCAATACACAAGATCTGACAAAAGAAGAAGCCGTGGCGACCAATTGGCAAACTTTAAGCAAGGAGATGGTGATTACGGTGGTATAGCCGGATGGAGTGATGATGGTGCCGACATTACTGCTGAAGTAAAATCATACGAAGCCAACGATTTTGGATTATATGATATGGCCGGTAACGTAGCCGAATGGGTTGCCGATGTATATCGTCCAATTGTTGACGATGAATTTAACGATTTTAACTACTATCGTGGAAACGTTTACACCAAAAATGCAATTGGTGAAGACGGTAAAGTTAAATTGGTAACTTCAGATTCTATTGTTTATGATACATTAAGCAATGGTAGAATTGTTGCAAGAAACCTACCAGGTGAAATTTTACAAGTACCTATTGATGAAGAAGAAACATACCTAAGAACCAATTTCTCCGAGAGTGATAACCGTGATTATAGAGATGGGGACAAAAGATCTTCACGTAGATACCAATCATTTGCAGATGAGTATAATGATAATGGTGATAATGAAGAAGAGCGTATGTACAATTCACCAAAACACAAAGTATTTAAAGATAGTACAGGTCGCGTAGAAATGCAGTATGACGAATCGAGCAAACGAACTACTTTAATAGACAATGAAGTTAGAGTTTACAAAGGTGGGTCTTGGCGCGATAGAGACTATTGGTTAGATCCTGCACAAAGACGTTACTTCCCTCAAGATATGGCAACCGATTACATCGGGTTTAGATGTGCCATGTCCAGAGTAGGTTCCAAGTCTAAAAAAGGTAAAAGACCAAGAAACTAAAAACTTTTATAAAAATCATAAAAAGCCTTGAATGTACATTCAAGGCTTTTTTTATTATAAATACGCTTTAACAAATTCAATTTTTTTTTAACTTGTTGCCCTGAAAAACAGTGTGAAAACTCCCTATGATTCTAGTTTTTAAAAAGTCCCTACCCTATTTATTAATTGTTTTTACAATTTTGGCTTCAACCAATTGTAGTAATAACCGCGATTACACCAAAAGTTCGCGTGCAACTGGGTGGAGTGCTTTCGGAAGACAAGATGGTTCTCATAAAAATAGAAAAATACAAGTTAAGGAACAGGAAACCGGCCCCGGTCTAGTTTTTATAGAAGGCGGAACTTTCACAATGGGACGCGTGCAGGACGACCCCATGGGAGATTGGAACAACACACCCAACCAACAACACGTTCAGTCCTTTTATATGGATGAGACAGAAGTGACCAACTTAATGTATTTGGAATATTTAGATTGGCTAAAAAAAGTATTTCCGCCTGAAGAAAAAAATTTCAAAAAAATATATGAAGGTGCCTTACCAGACACTTTGGTTTGGAGATCCCGACTTGGTTATAACGAAGTAATGACCAATCAATATTTACGTCATCCAGCTTTTGCAGAATACCCGGTTGTTGGCGTTAGCTGGATTCAAGCAGTTGAATTTTCAAAATGGCGTACCGATAGGGTCAATGAATTGATATTGGAGGAAGAAGGTTTTATTAAAGAAAATACTCGATATAACAGCACCCCAAATTCTGTATTTACTACTGAAACTTATTTAAAAGCACCAACACTCACCTATGGCGGTAATGATAGTATAACCGGAGGCAGCCAACGTTCGCAAAAAATAGCCCAACGAGGCGACAGCACACAAATATTTGCAAGAAGAAAAGATGGCCTATTATTACCTTCTTATCGCCTTCCTACTGAAGCCGAATGGGAATATGCTGCTCTTGGTTTAGTAGGTGTACGAGATAAAAACACCTATAGAGGCAGAAAAAAATACCCTTGGAACGGACAGTATACTCGTTCTAAAAGTCGCAAAAACAGAGGAGACCAACTCGCAAATTTTAAACAAAGTGATGGCGATTATGGTGGTATTGCTGGATGGAGCGACGATGGCGCCGATGTTACAGCTCAAGTAAAATCTTATAAACCCAATGATTATGGCTTGTATGATATGGCCGGAAATGTTGCAGAATGGGTAGCCGATGTTTACCGCCCAATCGTTGATGACGATTACAATGATTTTAATTATTTCCGTGGAAATATTTACACAAAAAATGCCATAGATGAAAACGGAAACGTAAAAGTCACTACGCCCGAAACAATGGAGTACGACACATTACCCAATGGCAAGATAGTGGCTAGAAAATACCCAGGTGAATTAGTTACAGTTCCGGTTGACAAACAAGAAACACACTTACGCCTAAACTTCTCAAAAAGTGATAATAGGAATTATAGAGACGGGGACAAACTTTCCCTACGTTATAACCCAGCATTTTCCGATGTAGATTCTGAAGGTAATGAAAGAAGAATGTACAATTCTCCTGTCTTTAATTTGGAAGTTGCGCAAAACGGTTCGGTAAACCCAGAATACGATCGCTCGTCGCAAAGAAGGACACTAATCAACGATGAAGTTCGGGTGTACAAAGGAGGCTCTTGGAAAGATCGAGATTATTGGCTAGACCCTGCTCAACGAAGGTACCTTCCACAATATATGGCCACAAACTATATCGGGTTTAGATGTGCCATGTCGCGTGTTGGATCTAAGTTTAAAAAGAAAAACAAGCGCGCCACACATTAAAATTTATTTAAAAAAGGACTTGTATTTAAGCTTTCACAAAAGCTTTTAGTACTTTTATTTATATGACAATCGAAAAGCTTCATCGAGAATTTTTAGCTAGCAGCGGTATCTGCACTGATACACGAAAAATTACAAAAAATTGTCTTTTTGTAGCACTTAAGGGCGACAATTTCAATGGAAATACTTTTGCCGAAGAAGCCATAAAAAAAGGAGCTTATAAAGTTATAATAGACGAAAGTGAATTTCAAAATGACCGTACAATTTTGGTCAAAGACAGCTTGAGAACACTTCAGCAATTAGCTACTTTTCATAGAAATTATCTAAACATTCCTATTTTATCTTTAACCGGAAGTAACGGCAAAACCACTACCAAAGAGTTAATCAACGCCGTACTCACACAAAAGTTTAAAACCGTTGCCACTAAAGGCAATTTAAATAACCATATTGGTGTTCCACTCACATTGTTGTCTATGACCACAGAAACTGAAATGGGGATTGTTGAAATGGGCGCCAATCATTTACACGAAATAGAAAGCCTATGTAAAATTGCGCAGCCTGATTACGGATACATCACAAATTTTGGAAAAGCACATTTAGAAGGCTTCGGAAGCTTGGAAGGCGTTGTAAAAGGGAAGTCTGAATTGTACCACTATTTAGAAAACGAAAATAAGACAGTTTTTGTGAATGGAAATGACACGAAACAATTAGAACTAACTAAAAATATAAACCGTGTTGTCTTTGACGACGCTATAATTAAGTTGATAGATGCTTCAAATGAAGTAAAAGTAAAATTTAAAAACACAGAAACACAAAGCAACCTAGTTGGTCTATATAACTTTAGCAATATTGCAGCAGCCATTGCCATAGGCGATTATTTTAATATTTCCGAAGAAGATATTAAAACAGCTATTGAAAGCTACATTCCGCAGAACAACCGCTCACAGCGTATTGAAAAATCTGGGCATAAAATAATATTAGATGCCTATAACGCCAACCCTACAAGCATGATGGCCGCTTTAGAAAATTTTAAACAAGCTAAAGGAAACCAAAAAATTTTAATTCTCGGCGATATGTTTGAAATGGGTGATGAAGCTGAAAAAGAGCATCAACACATTGTTGATTATTTAGAAAGCAGTTCTTTCGGAAAGGCTTATTTGGTGGGCAGCAATTTCCATAAAACAAAAGCTGAAAACATTCACATTAATACCTTTGAGAGTTTTGATACTTTTAAAAAACAGTTTGTATCTGAAGATTTTAAAAACTGCTTCTTCTTAATAAAAGGCTCTAGAGGAATGGCTCTTGAGCGGGTTCTAGATTTGCTTTAAAGTAACAAAATCCCAATAAACAACTTTATTGAGACCTTTTAAGTGGGTCATACTGGATTCGAACCAGTGACTTCCACGTTGTCGACGTGACACTCTGAACCAACTGAGTTAATGACCCTTTAGTCATGTAAAACTACTATTTATTTTAATTTTTTGAGTGGTTTTTTCTTGATCATTCCACCTTTTGCATCTTTTACCGATGCCATAATAATAAACGCCTCGTGGTCAATTTTATCTATTTCGGTTTTAAGCCTCGACATCTCTAAACGGGTAATTACCGTATAAACTACATTCGTATCTTTAAGCGGTTGTCCTTCTTTAGCAAAGCCATTTTGAGCTTTGTAGATTGTACAACCACGCCCTAAATTATTCACGATTGCTTTTCGTATTTCTTCATTATGTTCAGAAATTATACTAACACCCATAAACTCTTCAACACCGTCAATAACAAAGTCAACTGTTTTTGATGCTGCGAAATACGTCAATATAGCATACAGCGCAATTTCAACAGAAAGAAAATAAGCCGCTGTTAAGAAAATAAGGACATTAAAAACCAAGATTACGTTTCCTACCGTCATACTTGTTTTTCGGCTTATATAAATTGCCAAAACCTCGGTACCGTCAATAATAGCACCACCACGAATAGCCATTCCAATACCCAGCCCCAAGAAGAAACCACCAAAGGTTGCTATTAGTATACTGTCTTCTGTAATTGTTGGGACAGGGATGAAATAAAGGGAAAGCGATAAAAACAAAATACCTAAAACGCTTTTTATTGCAAATCGCTTGCTGATAGCAAAAAACCCTAATATGAGAAACGGCAGGTTTATACAAAAGATTAGAATTGGCAACTGAATACCTGTCAACTCACGAACAATTAAAGAAATACCTGTAACTCCACCATCAATAAACGAATTAGGTAATAAAAACCCCTCTAATCCGAATGTAGCAGATAATACACCTATAATTAAGTAAATGAAGTCTGAAATCTCATGTTTTATCTCAACCTCGAGGTTCTCAGCTTTTTTTTGAATTTGTTTATCGGTAGGTTTCTTGTCCTTGTCTTCTTTTTTATAGCGGCTTTTTACACCTTCAATTATTATGTTTCGTATTATTGGGTTCACAAGCGAAAAAATTTATTGAACTAAGATAAACAACCTACTTTTAGTGGGCTTGATTCTATTTAAATATTTTAAAAAATCCTGAAAAATAAAAACCCCGATGAAATATTTCATCGGGGTTTGCTGGTGGGCGATGAGGGATTCGAACCCCCGACCCCCTCGGTGTAAACGAGGTGCTCTGAACCAACTGAGCTAATCGCCCTTGCTGTTAGCGGTTGCAAATATAAGCTACTTTTTAATTCCCGCAAACAAAAAATTAAAAAAAATGAAATTATAATCTGCACTGTGTATCACTAAGAATTTTTAAGATTATAAAATTACGTTAAACCTATAATCTGCTAGGTAACTTTACGTTTATTTGTCAAACCTCAGCGTTTTAATAGCATGAAAAAAGAAAGGCTAAAAAAATTAGGCAACTTTATTTTAAAAGTATTCCTGCTCATAACTGGGTGTATAAGTATTTTTATAATAAGTGTCCGTCTTGGGGTATGGGGTTCAATTCCAAATACTAAGGAAATACAAGAGCTTTCACAGTATGAAGCTTCGGAAATTTACGATGTAAACAACGAACTTATTGGTAAATTTTATCTCTCAAATAGACAGCCTATTCCTTATTCTCAAATTCCAAAACATACTATTAACGCCTTAGTTGCTACAGAAGACGCTCGTTTTTATGACCACAATGGAATAGACATTAAAAGTTTATTCCGAGTGTTTTTTAAAACCATTTTATTGCAAGATGCTTCAAGTGGAGGTGGCAGCACCATTTCTCAACAACTGGCTAAAAACTTATTCAGCAGAAAAGATTATGGAGTTTTTACGCTTCCGGTTGTTAAAACCAAAGAAATGATTGTCGCCCGCCGATTGGAAAAAAATTATACTAAAGAAGAAATTTTAGAGCTCTATTTCAACACGGTCCCTTTTAGCGGAAATACCTACGGAATTGAAAGCGCCGCACTTAAATATTTTAATAAAAAAACTTCACAATTGTCCCCAACCGAAGCCGCAACCTTGATTGGGACCTTAAAAGCAACCTACACTTATGACCCTAATAGGTTTCCAGAACGGAACATAATAAGAAGAAACACCGTTTTACAACAGATGAGTAAATACGGTTTTTTAACCAATGCTGAATATGAAACCTACAGACAAGATTCCTTAAAACTAGACTTCGGAAATTATGATGAGCAAAGTGGCCTCGCCCCCTATTTTAGAGAAGAGTTGAGAAACAGAATGCTTGCTTGGTGTAAAGAAAACGCAACCAAAGAAAACCCTTATAATTTATACACCAGCGGACTTAAAATCTACACTACGCTCGATAAAACACTTCAAGAGTACACCGAAGAGGCTATGGAAGAGCACCTTGCTAATCTTCAGAAATCCTTTGAAAAAGAATATGGCAAAAATGCCCCTTGGCATACCAATAAAGCACTAATTACTTCTATACTAAAAAGAACACAAGCTTATAAAAAATTTAAGGCCAAAAACCTTTCAGAAGAAGCGATTATGGATTCTTTAAAAAGAAATAGAAAAATGCAGTGGTACGATATTGATGGCAAGAAAGAAGTAACCGCTAATATTATAGACAGTGTAAAACATTACTTAAAATTTTTAAATGCCGGCACCCTTGCTATAGACCCGCATTCAGGGGCTATAAAATCTTGGGTTGGTGGCGTTGACTTTGAACATTTTAAATACGACCATATTAAAAAAAGTAAACGACAGGTAGGTTCGACATTTAAACCTATTGTCTATACAACCGCTCTAGAACAAGGTGTAAAACCTTGTGATTACTTTTCGGCACAGGAGGTGGAATATGAAAATATGGAGGGTTGGAGCCCATCTAATTCAGGAGATATTGATGAAAAATATTTAAATTATAGTTTACAAACTGCCTTAACCAAATCAATCAACACTGTTTCTGTAAAAATATTGGAAGAAGCTGGAATTGAGAACACCATTACTCTTGCCGAAAAATTAGGAATCACCTCAACCCTACCAAAAGTCCCTTCCTTGGCGTTGGGAACAGCCGAGCTTTCCATTTCTGAAATGGCTGGAGCATACGCTGCTTATGTTAACGAGAGCAAACCAGTTTCGCCTTATTATTTGGTAAAAATTGAAAATAAAAAAGGTGAATTGTTAGAAGAGTTTAAAGACAAAGATACCTTGCAACCGGCTTTTTCTGAAACTACAAGACAAATTATGATTGAAATGATGCAATCGGTAGTAAATAATGGAACGGCATCCAGAATGAGAAACACGTATGGGTTACAGAACGATATCGCTGGAAAAACGGGCACCACACAATCCAACAAAGATGCTTGGTTTGTTTCGGTTATGCCAAAATTGGTGACTGTCACGTGGGTAGGGAACGATGATCACCGCATTGGTTTTAAAACGACACGTACGGGACAAGGCGCCAATGCTGCCTTGCCAATTGCGGCCAAATTGCTTCAGAAAATGAACAGGGATACTACGTTCAACTCAATTACCAAAGCTCAGTTTAACACTCCGAGTGCCACGGTTACCGAAATGCTAGATTGTGAGCCCACCAAACGCGATGGATTTTTCAAACGATTATTTACCAACCCCGATAAAAAGAAAAAAACAAATTTTAAAACAAAGAAAAATTAAACCACTTCGGCTACGGTAAAGGTGCTGCCTCCAATGTAGATCAAATCTTTCTCTGAAGCGTTTTTCAATGCTGAAGCATATGCTTCATTGACAGAACCAAATGTTGTTCCCATCAATCCAAATTCTTTAGCTGTTTTTGCTAAAAAGGAAGCATCCAAACCTCGAGGAACATCTGGTTTACAGAAATAGTACGTAGCTTGTGTAGGAAATAGCGGTAAAATGCTTTCCAAATCTTTATCGTTTACAACTCCCAATACAACATGCAAGTTTTCATAAGGCTCCTCTTGAATTTGCTGAAGCACCAACTGTAACCCTTCTTTGTTATGTGCTGTATCGCAGATTACTTTTGGGTTTTCTTGTAGCGTTTGATAACGACCTTGTAAGCCTGTATTTTCAACCGTATTCAATAGTCCGCTTCGGATATTTTCTTCAGAAATATGCCAACTATTCTTCTGTAGCAACTTTAAAATACAAACAGCTGTCTTTTTATTCTTTTTTTGATACACACCTTTTAAATCACTTTCATATTCTGAAATGGTTTCCATTTCAGCAAAGGTGATGGGCGCTTCTTTTTCTGAAGCTATTTTTTGAAAAACTTTTTTGGTTTCCGGAACAGTTTCTCCAATCACTACGGGAATATTTTGTTTTATGATACCTGCTTTTTCCGAAGCTATTTCGGTATATGTAGTTCCTAAAAAAGCGGTATGGTCAAAACCTATATTGGTAATCACTGAAACTTCTGGAGTGATGATATTTGTACTGTCCAGCCTGCCGCCCAATCCAACTTCAATAACAGCAATGTCTACGTTTTGTTTACTGAAATAGTCAAACGCCAAACCAACCGTCATTTCAAAAAAAGATAGTTTGTTTTCTTCTAAAAAGGATTTGTTATTCTTTACAAAAGAAATAACTTCTTCTTCAGAAATCATCTGTCCATTCACCTTAATTCGTTCCCTGAAATCCTTTAAATGTGGCGATGTATACAATCCAACTTTGTATTCTGCTTCATGTAAAACAGAGCCCAGTATGTGACTTACTGATCCTTTGCCATTGGTACCAGCAACATGAATGCTTTTAAAATTCTTTTCTGGATAGTGAAGATGTTTTGATAACTTAAGTGTGTTAGATAAATCTTTTTTAAAAGCTGTTTTACCCACGCGTTGGTACATGGGCAACTGTTTAAATAACCACGCTATGGTTTCTGGGTAGTTAATAAATGCAAAAATTAAAGTGTTAGTTTGGCAAGAACAAAGCTACCATTTATTCCGAAAGGCTAAAATTGTAGATGATTTTTCCTATTTGCTTTGCCGGTGCTTTATCATCTGAATTAAATCGGGTGGCTAGGGCCGCTCTCTTTGCTGGCTCCAATAAGCATTTTGAGTTGTTTGTTGTTCCGCGTACTCCAGGTGTGGCGCTAATTACTTTTCCATTTCGGTCTACTTCAATGCTTACTACTACTTTTCCAGCTTCGTTGCATTCTTGTTCAAATTTCTTCTTGTTTAAAGCTTTACGACCTCCTAACAAGTAATTTCCGTCACCATCCAATCCTTTACCAGTACCATAATAACTTTTGGCATTTGGGTCTCCGTCTGGGTTTCCTTTGTCGCCAGCGGTATCATCGTTCCCTTCACTCCCTTTTGCAGTACCATCGCTTTTAGGAGCATTAATTAAGTTTGATAACGCATCGGTAGTGGTTTTGTCTGGCTTGGGATCGGGTTTTTTAGGTGTTTCTTTAGGCTGTTCTTTAACTGGTGTTTCTTTTTGAACCTCTTTTTTCTTTTCTTTTTTAATTACCGGAGCATCTTCGACTTCCTGTGTAACCACTTCCTCCTTAATTTCAGTTTTAGGTTGTGAAACAGGCGGTGGTGTAGTTTCTTTGGGCGCTGCTTTTATAGGTTCGGTAGGCTGAATGTTCCCGCTGCCGGTTTCGGTTGTACCAAAGTTAACAGCTATACCATTTTCTGGCGGTGGATCTAAATAAGTTAACCCTACATAAAACAACAAAATAAGGATGATCACGTGTAGAATTACCGTGATGGTCATACTCTTTTTTTTATGTTTTGTGTCTAGTAAAGACATAATAGGTTAAATGTTTAGTTTAATTTTTTTTGCAGCAGGGATTGAATATGCTACCGTGTAGCGATGAAAGCCCGACCCGATTAGGGTGCTGCCCAATTTATTAATTTGGGCGTACAGCTAATACTATTTTGTAGTTGTTTTTATTTGCTAAATCCATTACAAAAACAGCATCTTCAATGGGCACGCCTTCTTCTGCTCGCAAAATAATAGTAGGTTCTTCTTGTCCTACGAGTATGCTTTTTAGTTCCTTTTCCATCGTATACTCACTTACTCGCTCTTTATTAACGTAGTAAGCCCCTTCGCTCGTTATGCTTACAGATGCTTTTTGTACGTTAGTTGTTTTGCCTTTTGCTTTTGGCAAAATTAAATCTAGTGCATCTGGGGTAATGGCGGGCGATGTCAACAGAAAAAATACCAGCAACAGAAATACAATATCTGTCATGGAGCTCATACTAAACTCGGGACTTATTTTATTTCTACCTCTTAAATTCATTAGGCTGGTTCGTTTAATAGATCTAAAAAGTCAACCGCTGTGGCTTCCATTTGATGAACTACTTTATCGGTACGCACTACTAAATGATTGTATCCCATATAGGCGATAATACCAACAATTAAACCTGCAACGGTTGTGGTCATCGCGGTATAAATACCTTCGGCCAATGCACCCATCTCAGCTTGACCACTACTGGTTGCTAATTGATGAAATGCCAAAACCATACCAATTACAGTACCTAGAAAACCTATCATTGGTGCAGCACCGGCAATAGTAGCCAAGATACTTACGTTTTTTTCCAGTTTATATACTTCTAACCTTCCGGCATTTTCAATGGCAGTGTTTATGTCTTCCAGCGGACTTCCTATCCTGGAAATACCTTTTTCGGTTAGTCTTGAAACAGGGCTATCTTGTTGTGCACAAAGGACTTTAGCCCCTTGTATGTTTCCCCCTGCAACATGATCCCGAATTTGATTCATAAAATTACTGTTAATCTTTGAAGCTGCTTTGACTGCAAAAAGTCTTTCAAAGTATATATACACAGCTACAAACAGTAAAATAAACAATACACCGATAATAAGTTGGGCAGCTAGCCCTCCATTCATTACAAGTTCAAGTACGGAAAGTGTTTTTTCGGTTGTTTCAGGTTCTGCAGCTTGTGCTGCTTCTTCTGCACCTTCCTGAATTAAGAAGTTTAGCATAAATTGTTTACAGTTTTATAGGATAACGCCAAATGGCATTAGAAATTGTTACACATGATGAAATATCACTCTTTCAAATAATAAGAACACTCCTGCCCCTACTATAAAGCCTATGAAGGCTAACCAAGTGATTTTTTTAAGGTACCAGATAAAATCGATTCGCTCCATACCCATTGCAGCTACACCAGCAGCTGAACCGATAATAAGCATACTTCCACCCGTTCCAGCCGAATACGCGATAAAATGCCATAGCACCGAATCGGTTGGCGAATCGTACATTCCCATAGAGGCTGCAACCAAAGGCACGTTGTCTATAATTGCGGAGAAGATACCTAACAGTATTACCACAACATCTTGATTAGGGATTGCCATATCTAAATGCTCTGCAGCATAACGAAGTGTTCCTACTTCTTCTCCATTTACAACACCAAAAACTAAAGCCTCTAATCCTGCAACTGCCATTAATATTCCTAGGAAGAATAAAATACTCGATATTTCAATTCTTGATAAAGCCTTGTGTGCTGAATACAAGTGGCGTCTTTCATTACTGAAATCCTCTTCTGGGTGAATGTATTCGGAAACAAGCCAAACTACACCCAGGGCCAACATCATTCCCATATAAGGAGGTAAATGTGTAATTGTCTTAAAGACGGGTACTGAAACAATCATCCCTAATCCTAAAAACAACATGGTTTTACTACTTAGTAAACGTTCAGCAACGGTATCTTTAGTTGCATCTACTTCTACATTTCCGCGGAAGGGCTTTAGATAACTCGCAATAAAGAATGGTACGATAAAACAGAAAATAGAAGGCAATACTACAAATTCAATTAAACCAGCTGCTGTCACCTTATCACCTATCCAAAGCATGGTAGTTGTAACGTCACCTATTGGAGACCATGCACCACCCGCATTTGCGGCAATTACGACCATAGCTGCATACCACAACCTATCATCTCGTTTATGGATTAATTTACGAAGTAACGTAACCAAAACAATAGTAGCTGTTAGGTTATCAATTATTGCTGAAAGGATAAATGCCAATATCCCAATAATCCATAATAACTTTCTTTTACTTTTTGTTTTTACAGCTCCTTTTAATATTTCAAAACCACGGTGGAGATCGATTATCTCAACAATAGTCATCGCCCCGATAAGGAAAATCAATATTTCGGCTGTTTTCCCTAAATGGTGCAAAAGTGTATTCTTAAAGCCTTCATCGGCTGCTTCTCCTCCTGTGAGATAACTAAAAGCGTTTTCGTGCGAGTCAATAACATCAAACCAACCACTGTGAAAACCTACAGCAAGTACAGCCCAAATTAAAGCCGCCATAATTAAGGCGGGCACAGTTTTATCTAATTTTAAAGGATGTTCTAGTGTAATGGCCAAGTAACCAATTACAAAGATTAAAATAATGATCGATTCCATAGTGTGTGTATGAGGTTTTCTTAAGAGTTATACTAATTGCTTGAGAGCAATCTCAAAGGCTGTTTTACTGATATTAGTTTTTGAGCTATTATTATCAAACGTATTCTGAATAGCATTTTTAATGGTCATTGAAGTATCGTTAAAAATAGCTTCATCGGTCATTTGTACTTTTCGTTCCATAAAGTAAGCAAACACGCGTGCCATACCACAATTACTTATAAAATCGGGTATTAAGCTTACACGTTCATCTGTATATTCCATTATTGGACCAAAGAAGATTTCTTTGTCTGCAAAAGGCACATTGGCCCCACAGCTAATTACCTCTAGTCCGCTATCGATCATTTGCGATATCTGCTCTTTTGTTATTAAACGCGAAGCTGCACACGGGGCAAATATTTCAGAGTCTAAAGTCCAAATTTTTTCATTTATCTCTTCAAAAGAAAGCATATTTTCGGCTACAAGGCTATTTCCATTTTTATTCAGGAAAAGCTCTTTGATTTCTTCAAACGAATATCCGTCTTCATTAATGATTCCACCTACTCTATCGATTATACCGACAACTTTGGCTCCCATTTGGGATAGATAATAAGCTGCTGCTGCACCAACATTCCCAAAGCCTTGAACAATAGCTTTTTTATCTTTTATATTTCCGCCGTAAATATCGTAATAATGACGAACCGCTTCGGCCACACCATATCCAGTAACCATATCGGCCACTGTGTATTTACGCATAACATCTGGTGAGTACGTATTGTTTTCCAACACCTTTATTACTCCTTGCCGTAATTGACCAATTCTATTGATTTTATCGGCTTCGGTAGGTGTAAAATGTCCTGTAAAAACACCTTCTTGAGGATGCCAAACACCACTTTCTTCAGTAATTGGAATTACTTCGTGTATTTCATCAACATTCATATCACCCCCAGTACCATAATAGGCTTTTAACAAGGGAGAAACAGCTTTGTACCAACGCTCTAAAACCCCTTTTTTACGGGGATCGGCTGGATTAAAATTAATTCCAGATTTTGCTCCTCCAATTGGTGGGCCAGAAACCGTAAACTTTACTTCCATTGTTTTTGCCAATGACAACACCTCATTCATATCAAGACCTTCTCGCATACGCGTACCGCCACCAGCAGCACCGCCTCTTAGTGAGTTAATAACGGTCCAGCCTTCGGCTTCGGTTTCGGGATCATTCCAGTGAAAAACAATTTCGGGAGATTTATCTTCGTACTTTTTAAGTAATTGCTTCATTAAATGGTAAGTTAAGCCACAAATATAAAAAACTTAGAAACGGTTGCTCTTGTTTTTAGCTAATTTTTAGTAACCAAAAACCAAACCAGACGAATGATCTCGTTTTGCTCCAGTCACACTAGCTAGGCAGTTTACTTCGTTGCGAAGTTTTAAAACTCCCAATAACCCAAAAACAAGAGCTTCCTTGTTTTCAATTAATTTTTCAGAAGGGATTACTATTTCTAAGTTTTTAAGTTTCTGCAAACGCTCTATTAAAAAAGAATTATAGACACCGCCACCTGTGATAAGAATTTTTTTTGCTTCAGAAAATTGATTGGCCAATTGTATGGCTATGTGTTCGGTAAACGTGCGCAATATATTTCGAGACGTTTCTCCTGAAGCTTCTAAAATAGGGAATATATAGGCTTTAACCCATTCTACACCCAACGATTTAGGAGGCTGTTCGTTATAATAATTTAAATGGTTTAATTTATTTAGTAAATCAACATTTATTTCGCCTGAAGCCGCCATCTTTCCGCCATCATCGTAGGACTGCCCTAGTTTTTCTGCATATAAATTCAATACTATATTTACAGGGCAAATATCGTAGGCAATTCTATTTCCATTTTTTTTAAATGAACAATTTGCAAACCCGCCCAGGTTTAAACAGTACCCGTATTCTGAAAAGAGCAGTTTATCACCTATGGGAACAAGAGGGGCTCCTTGACCACCCAGCTTTACATCCTGAACCCTAAAATCGCAAACTACTTTTTGGTTAATTAATTTGGCTAGTTTTGGCAGATTCCCTATTTGCAATGTAATTCCCTTTTCGGGCTCGTGCAGAATGGTATGGCCGTGACTACAAACAGCGTCTATCGCTGCAATTTTATGTTTTGAAATAAATGCTGAAATAACTTGCGAAAGGTAATCAGTATAGTTTTCGTTTAACTCCTTTAGCTTTTCTTCAGGATAATGAACCGCTTCTTGCAGTGTTCGCTTCCAAATAGTTGGATATTCAATTGTTTGGGAAACACCTATCTTAAAGCTCCATTTTTGCCCTTCTGAAATTTCAAAAAAACACGCTGCCATATCAATCCCGTCGAGAGATGTACCGCTCATAACACCAATAACGTGATAGCTAGTTTTTTTCATAATGTAAAAATAATTAAATAACAACCTCTAACCTTCTTGAAACCGGATTTTAGTTTTAACAAAAACGTAAAAAAGTTAAAATTTTAAATTTGAGACCTGCCTGACGATAGGTAGGTTTGAGTTTTACTTTAAATGCGGTATCTTTGCACGACTTTTAGTAAACACTTTTAAAACAAGCTTATGGATTTTAATCTTTCCGAAGAACATATCATGATTCGCGATGCAGCCCGCGATTTTGCAAACAACGAATTAAAACCTGGGGTCATCGAGCGAGACAACAAACAAGAATTCCCTGCCGAACAGGTAAAAAAAATGGCTGAACTTGGCTTTTTAGGAATGATGGTGGATCCAAAATACGGCGGTGGCGGTATGGATACTGTGAGCTATGTTTTAGCAATGGAAGAGTTAAGTAAAATCGACGCTTCTTGTTCCGTAATTGTTTCGGTAAACAATTCCCTGGTTTGCTGGGGACTTGAAACCTACGGGAGTGAAGAACAAAAACAAAAATATTTAACAAAATTGGCAACCGGCGAATCCATTGGGGCGTTTTGTTTAAGTGAGCCAGAAGCTGGTAGTGATGCAACCTCACAACGTACTACGGCAATAGATAAAGGCGATCATTATGTTTTAAACGGCACCAAAAACTGGATTACCAATGGAGGTAGTGCAGACTATTATTTGGTAATTGCACAAACAGACAAAGAGAAAAAGCACAAAGGCATTAACGCCTTTATTGTTGAAAAAAGCTGGGACGGTTTTGAAGTTGGCCCTAAAGAAGATAAATTAGGAATTCGCGGTAGTGATACCCACACCTTAAACTTTAATGATGTAAAAGTCCCAAAAGAAAACCGAATTGGTGAAGATGGCTTCGGATTTACATTTGCCATGAAAACCTTAAGTGGTGGCCGTATTGGTATTGCTGCACAAGCCTTGGGAATCGCAGCTGGAGCATATGAGATGGCTCGCGATTATTCTAAAATTAGAAAAGCGTTTGGTACTGAAATCGCCAACCACCAAGCTATCGCTTTCAAATTAGCCGATATGCATACCGAAATAACTGCTGCTCGTCATTTAGTAATGAAAGCCGCTTGGGACAAAGACCAAGGAAACAACTACGATATGAGTGGTGCAATGGCAAAATTGTACGCCAGTAAAGTAGCAATGGACACTACTGTTGAAGCGGTACAAGTACACGGCGGAAACGGTTTTGTAAAAGAATACCACGTAGAACGTTTAATGCGTGATGCAAAAATCACACAGATTTACGAAGGAACTAGCGAAATACAGAAGATTGTTATTTCGAGAGGGTTGTTGCGGGATTAGTCTCAGCACATCGACTTCTCTCAGTGACCTACATATAAAACAAAAACCCGGCTTTTTAAGTCGGGTTTTTGTTTATGTAAAATTTAAAGACACGCATACTGCAAGGTAGCTGAGCGAAGCCGAAGCTATAAAAAGAAGTTCCATACCAATCCAAACCGTATTACAGCATCCCGATATGGATAGCCAGGGGCAGAAAATTGGTCATTTGTACTTTTAAACAATTGATTAAAATGTTCCCATTTAAAGAAAATACGTGTCTGTCTTATTTTAGCGCTCAAAAATAAATCTACCAAAGGAAAACCACCTAATTCTTGGTCATTTTGCACATAAAATTCTGCTAAAACCGGGTCATATGCATTCATATTATATTCAGTAAAGTATTTAAAAGTAACTCCGGTTTGTAAAAACAGTGCTTTTTTAAACAATTCATCTTGAAAATACAAGGTGTTTCTTGTTACAATTTGCGGAACGTTAAACACCTCTTCCCCACTCACTGCTTGTTGAAATAACACGGTATTATCGAGGGCGAATTTTCCATAACGGAATTCTTTTTGAGCTTTTACCTTTAAATAATCCACCCGGTCACCAAATTGCTGTGGGGTTGGCGTTGAATCGTTTTGCTGAATAGCATAATAGGTATAATCATCTATTCCGGTATAACTTATTGAAGCATTTAGTAGTTTTTTAGATTGCAACTCAAACTTCAGTTCTTGAGTTTTTACATTTTCAAAATTGTTTTGCCAGTTGTAATTCACATAATCGCTCTGGTAGAGTTGATATCCAAAATTAGGCGCTACCGAATGGACCTTCACAGAGGCTTCTACTTTATTATCTTCACTAAATGAAAAAGAAGCAGCTCCGGTTAAATAATTAGCATCATAATCGCCCGAAATATTGACGGCCCCTTTTCCTGAAAGCTCAAAGCCTCGGTATTGTTTTTTATAGGCGGCACCAAACTGAACTAAATTGCCTTGTAACCGGTTTGAGATGCGTCCTTCGTCTAAAATTAAAACCGAATTGTAGCCGTAATTATAATCTGTGTAACCCACAAAAGCGCTAATATTCCCTAAAAGATTATTTTCCAATCGAGCATAGCCTTGAATATTGAAATCTTCTAAGGTTGTTTTGGTTCGTAAGTTGTTAGTTTCATACGAATCGCCATAGCTTTCAAAAGGTGTATCTTGTGTATATAAAAATGATTTTTCTTCAAAACTGAAACGGTTCCCGACTGCCAACACATTATAATTAGTACTATCTCGCTGACTAATTAATTCATACTCATGATCGGCATAAAAACGCAATCCTTTTAATAGGTTTTCGGCATCTTCAAAATTGACATCAATACGGCCTCGATCGTTAAATTCTGGGTTGTCATTCACAAATAAATCAATCGAATTAGGTGGCAATCCACCGTTTTCTTCATTTAAAATATCTTGGGCAGCAATGTGAGCACGTATTTTATATCGTTTACTCTTTGTATGATAATTGGTAGTAAAACGGAAATTTCCGGTACTGGTTAAAATATTTTGATAGGTTCCTAATGATCGAACCCCTTTGTAAGCCACTGAAAAATTAAACTGTTCATTGGTGTTTACCGTAAAAAAAGCGTCCAACTGCTGGCCTTGTTCAAAAGCAGTTTTAAAGTATAGCTCAGATAATGGTGTGGGAACACTATAATATTTCATATCACCAACATCCATATAATTAAAATGGTGTGATTGCGCTACAAACAACGGTTTTAAGTTAAGTTCATCAAAAGTATAGGCAAGTGAATTATAGGGCTGACCAACGTTTGAAAAAGGCAATAACTCGAACCGGTCCCTTCTTAAATAATTAAATTTATATAATTTTTGAACACTTAATGTAGTATCCAAATGTGTTGTATCGCGATCTGCTGAAATGATTTTATATAATTCAATAGGTGGCTTTTCTGGTTTTTCGGTATTTCCCGAAGGATCATCCTGAGCAAACAGGCAGTTTCCAAAAGGAAGAAAAAGAAGTAGTAAAAGCAGTTTTTTCATTGATTTTTTACTTTCAAGGCAAAGGTATACTTTTGAACGGAATTCTTTATTTTAAATTTTAATGCTGAAGCTTAAAATAAATAAAAACCTAATAGAATGTGGCACAGACGAAGCCGGGAGAGGTTGTCTGGCGGGCCCTGTTACCGCTGCAGCTGTTATTTTGCCCGATGATTTCAGCCATCCTTTTTTAAACGACAGCAAACAACTTTCAGAAAAAAAGCGAATTGAACTAAAACAAATAATTGAAAAAGAAGCAATCTGTCATGCCCATACCCACGTTATGATGCATGAAATAGACGAAATTAACATTCTGAATGCTTCTATTTTAGCGATGCACCGTTCTATTGAAAAATTAATGCACCAACCTCAATTTATCGCCATAGACGGCAACCGCTTTAAGCCCTACGGAAAAACACCTTTTGAATGTGTGATAAAAGGCGATGGCAAGTACCTGCATATTGCAGCAGCATCCATTTTGGCAAAAACTGAACGAGATGCTTTTATGGCACGCATTCACGAAGAGCACCCAGAGTACAACTGGAAGAAAAACAAAGGCTACCCCACTAAAGAACACCGTGAAGCCATTAAAAAGTTGGGGGCAACCGCATATCATCGTAAAAGTTTTAAGTTACTTCCTGATCAATTAAAATTAAATATTTAACTGTTAACAACCCGTCAATAAATCCTTGTTGTGTTAACTTAATCTAGGCAAATTACTTGTTATTTTTGTGTGGATGGGGTATACTAAAATTTTAACGGCAATATTTGTTATTTTGCTTTGGGGCTGTGATCAATCTGCTTCAAAAAAAGCGGAGTTGATAGACTTTGTTCCGCAAGACAGCGATCTGGTATTAAAGATTTCAAATTTTGAAACCTTACAGAACGATTTAAAGAATAGCGCGCTTATTTCAGAATTTAGTAAAACAAACCTCACCACCTATTTTACTGAAACCAACAACCTTTTTAAATACCTCAGCCCAAAAAACGAAAGCTACCTTTCAATCCGCACTCGTAACGATAGTGTAACCGATTACACTTTCGTTGCTCGACAGGATTCTACCGTTTTCAAAACCGATTCCATTCAAAACCGCTCGGTTGAAACTTTGAAATTTGATGACATTTCCTTGCAACGCATCACCATTGATAACAAAACAGCATATTCTGCTATTCAGGACAGTGTTTTTATAGCCAGTAGCTCGCAAGAAATAATCACAGCTATTTTAAAGGGAAAAAACAAACAGACACCAAACTTTAAAAAAGCTATTTCGGTTAAAGAAAGCAGTGAACTTACAGCTGTCATCAACAACCCAAAGGTGTATGTAAACGACTCAACCAATGTGAACTTTGCTACAAATATAGCTTTGGACATTTCAGTATTGCCCAATGCATTCACGGCCACTGGAGTTACTTTGGCGCGAGATACCGTACCACAATTACTTCGGGTTTTCGAAGGGCAGGTGCCGCAACAAAACGATTTGGAGCAAATAATACCTAATGACGCCTTAGCTGCTAATTCCTACACGTATAATGATGCCACAGCTTTGAGCAAGAACCTACAACCGTTTCAAAAATTAAATTCTTCTGAAAACATAGGAAATATTTTAGGTTCGGTTAATGAAATAGGTGAAATTTTTCTGAAAGAAGGAAATGCAATAGTATTAAAAAGTATTGACACCGATATGACCAATGAAGCGTTGGGACGGTTTATTTCAGAAAACAACTCATTTCGAGAAACGACCATTTATGATTTTAACCAACCCAATTTATTGCACCAAACCCTTAATCCGTTGATTAGTAACGCTGAACTATCGCAAGCTTTTCAATTGGATGATTTTTTTGTGATTTCAGAAAACGAAGCGGTTACACAAGCCATTATTACTGCTTATAAAAACAATGATGTATTAGGTAAAAGCCATTATTTTGAAGATGCTTCAACGCAATTGAGTAACGCTTCTTCCATTTTAATTTACAAAATGGGAAATCGAATTACAGACGCAATTGCGCCATATTTTTCTTCGGAAATTTCAACTATTTCCCTATCAAACTATCCGCTGGCCTTGCTTCAGTTTACATACGATCGTGATTTTGCACACGTAAACTTGGTATGCAAAGAAGCTTCAGAAAATAAACAGCAAACAGGATCAGTTTCTGAACAATTCAGTATTGAACTAGAAAATACTGTTTTAGGCGAACCTCAGCTATTTACCAATCACCGGACCAATGGAAAAGACATCGTTGTACAGGATATTGGGAATAAGTTGTATTTTATTTCAGAAGAAGGAAAAACGCTTTGGACCAAAAAACTTGACAATCCCATTCTTGGTAAAATCCATGAAGTGGATATCCTGCGAAACGGCAAAAAGCAATTGGCTTTTGTCACAAAAAACAACTTTTATATTTTAGACAGAACCGGAAATAATGTGTCGCCTTTCCCACTTCAATTTAAAGATAAAATAACACAACCACTCTCCGTTTTCGATTACGACAACAACCGCAAATACCGTTTTATCATTACCCAAGGCAAAGAGCTGTTTATGTATAACAACAACGGAAACATTGTAAAAGGGTTTACTTTTGAAAAAGCCAAAAGCAACATCGTTTTACCACCCCAACACATACGGATGGGCAATAAAGATTATATTGTTATTGCTGAAGAAAACGGCCATTTGAACATTTTGCACCGAACTGGAAAAGTACGTGTTCCGCTCTCAAAAAAGTTTGAATTCTCTGAAATCCCCATTGAAGAAGAAGGAAATAACTTTGTGGTAATTACTAAAGACAATAACAAGGTAAGTATTTCGCAGACTGGAAAAACAACTACACAAACCCTCGATGTAAGTAACAGCTATGGTTTTGTGGTAAACGGAAACGTAAAAGCCACTATGGATGACAACCTATTGCGCATTAACGGTAAGCTCACCGAATTACCATTTGGTATTTACAGCCAACCGAAAATTTTCACCGTAAACCGAAATAAATATATCACCACGACCGAAACCCAAGAAAGCAAGGTCTATGTTTTTGATGCTTCTGGAGATCTTTTAAATGATTTCCCTGTGTATGGTAACTCAGCTTCAGAAATTGGGAGGCTATCTTCAAAAGGTAAAATTGGAATAGTTGTAAAAGGCTCGGAGAAAGAAGTTGTTTTATACGGTATTTAAAGAAGTCTGTTTTAAAACCATTGGTTTTACTTCTATTAATTCGCTCATATTAATTATTCCTTAAAAGCCAATTGTTTAACTATCTTAATTTTGTTACATTTAAGATAGACAAAGACCCTTATGCTTCAACGCTACGTAACGACCATCCTCTTACTTTTAGTCCCGTTTTTACTATTCGGGCAAGAGCGTACATCTATTAAACTAACAAAAATAGAAGAAGAAGTTTCTAACCTATGGATCTCATCAATAATACAAGATGATGATGGCTTTATTTGGCTGGCTACGCAAGATGGACTCTATCGTTATGATGGCAGCAGCTTCAACACCTATCGATATAACCCGCTGCACGAAAACACCCTTCCCGCAAACTGGATACGCTGCATTGCACAATCTGAAAAAGGATATTATTGGATAGGAACGCAAGGTGCTGGTTTAGTTAAATTTCATGCTAATGAAAATATTTTTGAACCATTATCCATTTCAAAAATTGATCAGCCAGAATCAATAGGAAGCATTATTTATCAACTTTTGCAAACCAGTAAAGGAGCTCTCTGGGTGGATAGCGACACTGGGTTATTCAGAAAAAGTAAAGATTCAGACACTTTTGAAAAGATAAGCGGCCACTCACTAAATATCTTGCTAAAAGAAACCCCTCAAGGAAAAGAGCTTATAAAAATAAAAGACACTCTCTATTTTTTTGAGAATAATAGCTTGGTGCCTGTCCTAAAAAACACCCCTATTGAAAGAATGGCAATCACACCTAATGGTGATTTAATCTATAGGTCTAACAAAAAGGTATTTGTATATGATTTTAAGGCTGACCCAAAAAAGATTGATGTCCCAGAACCTATTTATTTTATTTCGAACATTCAAGATGAATCCTGTTTTTTAATCAGTCCCAATAATTTTTATAAATACGATCTTTCTACACAAAAGGTGGAGCGGTTGATAAATAACAATCCTAATTTCTCCATTCAAGAAATCAACACGCTATTTTTAGACCAACAAGAAATATTATGGATTGGTTCACGCAAAGGACTGTTTAAAGAAAATAAAGCCGGAAAAGTTTTTACCGGTAACATTCCATTGCATGCCCGCCGTATTGTCGTTTCTAGCGATACTACCTTTATTGGCGGAATGACGGGGCTTCACACCTATTCAAAAAAAGAAGGAACGTACACTTCGGTCTTAGCAAACCATAGTATTTTTTCACTTCACAAAACAAATAAAGGTATCTGGGCCGGTGACCTTACGGGCAATGTTCATTTTATGGCCACAAACGGAACTATCACTACTTACCCTATTGAAAACAACAGTGAGAGACTTCTTAAAATATATGGTATTGCCGAAGATAAGAACGGGTATTTATGGGTTGGCTCATGGGCTGGCATCCATCTTATGGATAAAAAAGGAAATGAGTTCAACACCTATAAACTTAAGACCACCACCAAAGACGATGAACTAAAAACCTTACAAATTTTAAGGGACAAAAATGACAATCTTTGGGTAATTACCGTAGGGAATGGTGTTTATAAAATACCTGAAATCTCTAAAATCACTTCAGAAGAAAAACCTTTTGATTACACAAGATACCTACATAAAAAAGGAGATGAAACCACCATTAACACCAATGTTCTCTATGAGGTACACGAAGACCAAAAGGGGAACCTCTGGTTTGGATCCGATTACGGCATAAATAAATACAATGAAAAAACGGATGCCTTTGAAATCCTAAAGATTGACGGTGAAGTATTTGACAAAAAAACCATGGCCATTGAAACCGACACAAACGGACTATTGTGGATAAGCACCATACGAAGTGGCCTCTATGTGTACGATCCCAATGAAGAAAAACTGCTAAACCTTAACCAAACAGACGGATTAATATCTGATGCTTGCCTCTTTACTTCCAGTACTTTTGCGGATAACACCCTTTATTTTGGAACGGACGAAGGCATACAAATTATAAATCCTGCCAATTATTCGCACCCCGATGTTTTTGATGCTCCAATAATCACGAATATAAAGGTCTATGGAAATAAAACAGATGAGCACCATACTACCATACTCAATAACAACCAAATAGAACTGGATTATAATCAACGGGACTTTAGCCTTCATTTTTCTCTACATGATTATCGGTTCCCCACCAAGGTTAAATATTATTACAAACTGGGTGAAGAAAACAAAAACTGGCTAAAAGCTGAAGGAAACACCGTGAATTTTTCCGATTTAAAACCCGATGAATATACCTTTTTTGTAAAAGCTGGCTATCAAAACGTAAATGACACTCCTATTTCAAAAGCTATCATAACGATAGCACCACCTTGGTATAAAACATGGTGGGCCTATTTGTTTTATCTTATAGCATTTGCAGCTTTAGTCTATTTTTATTTTTACCTGAAATACAAGCAAAATGTTGCCCATAACAAATTAAAGGCCATTGAGGAAATTGACGTTGCGAAATCCAACTTCTTTGCAAACGTATCGCACGAGTTGCGCACACCCTTAACATTAATCAAAGGGCCGGTTGAAGACCAATTGGCATCAGGAAAGCTAACAAAGAACGAACGTAAAAACCTCTTGAATGCACAACACAATACCCAACGTATGGAAGCATTGGTTGAGCAACTGTTGGCACTTTCAAAATTAGAAAGTGGCATTGTAAAACTAAAGGTACAGCCTGGCAACCTTTCTAAATATATTGATGCACAAGCCGAAGCCTTTTCTTTCAGCACCCATGAAAAAAATATTCAATATAACATAGAGACCTCTTCAACCAATGGTGTTGATTGGTTTGACCGTGATATAATGGAAACAATACTCTTCAATCTTGTGGGAAATGCAGTTAAATACACACCAGAAAAAAAGAGCATTACAATTACCGGGACAAAAGAAGGCCCCTATTATTCACTTAACGTAGAAAATACAGGTAGTTATTTAAACCCCGAAGAACAACAAAAAGTCTTTGAGCGCTTTTACCAAATAAACGAGCAGATAAGTGGTACAGGTATTGGTCTCTCATTAACAAAAGAATTGATTGAACTACATAAAGGGAGCATTTCGGTAGCAAGCAACAAAAAAGGGGTTACAACTTTTTCAGTAAAAATACCTGTTGAAAAACAATTTTATGAGGCTTTTGAAATACTTACCGAGAATCACGACAATCCAGAAAAACCACAATTTACTTCTCCTTCTGAAATAAGCAAATCTGAAAAACTGGTTTCAGAAGATGCTCCCATCTTGCTAATCGTAGACGATGCAGCTGAAATACGTAATTATATCACTTCAATTTTTGAAAGCACTCATAAAGTTTATACTGCAATAAATGGAATAGAAGGATTCTCTTTAGCGAAAAAACAGATACCCGACATTATTATAAGCGATGTAATGATGCCCGACAAAGATGGTTATACCTTAACAAAAGAACTTAAAGAAGACCCCTTAACCTCTCACATCCCAATAATACTCCTTACAGGAAAATCTAAGGTTACCGATAAGTTGGCTGGGCTGGGCATTGGCGCAGATGCTTATCTTACCAAGCCCTTTAGCCCTCAATTGGTAAAGGCCACAGCCGAAAACTTGATTGAAAATCGAAGAAAATTGCAAGAACGTTTTTCGCAAGATGCAACATTGCAGGCAAAAGACATTTCTATCTCGTCTGCTGATGAGCAGTTTTTAAATAGGCTACAAGAGGTTATAGACACTAATATCACAGATCCAGAATTTACAACTGAGGATTTCAGCAAAGCCATGTTGGTAAGTCGCATGCAGCTCAATAGAAAACTTAAGGCTTTATCGGGCCAATCCACCACCGAGTTTTTACGTTCACAACGTTTAAAATTAGCTGCTAACCTATTAAAAAGTAAAAACAGTACGGTTTCTGAAATTGCATATAAAGTAGGTTTTAATAACGTTTCATATTTTTCCTCTTGTTTTAAAAAGGAGTTTGGCTGTTCAGCAACTGAATATGCAGGGCAATTAAAAAATTAGATCTTGCTCGTTTCTACAAGATCAGCTTCAAAAAGTATTTTAAAGTGCCGTAACAGTTTATTCTTTACTTCTTCCATAGAAATTTCGGCTTTCCCTAACTCAACGTTTAAGGATGTAACCGCTTTCCCTTTAATTCCACAGGGAATCATATGGTCAAAATAGCCAAGATCGGCATTTACATTTAACGCAAATCCATGCATGGTCACCCAACGGCTGGCGCGAACCCCCATGGCACATATTTTACGGGCAAACGGTGTACCTACATCTAACCAGACCCCTGTTTCGCCCTCAGAACGTTGGGCTTTTAGTCCGTATTCTGATAATGTTAGTATTACCATTTCTTCTAATAAACGTAGATACTTGTGAATATCGGTAAAAAAATTCTCGAGGTCTAAAATAGGGTAACCTACAACTTGTCCCGGACCGTGATATGTAATATCGCCGCCTCTATTGATTTTGTGAAACGTTGCGCCAATTTCAGCTAGTTTTTCTTCAGAAATAAGAAGATTTGAAAGGTTACCACTTTTCCCTAACGTATATACATGAGGGTGTTCAACCAACAAAAGGTAATTTGGGGTTTCAACATCTGTACTTTCCCGACGGTTCTTGACCTTGACATCTAAGATTTCCTTAAAGAGCAATTCTTGATAATCCCAGCTTTTTTTGTAGTCCTTGCTACCTAAATCCTTGACGTTAACCCTGTTATTTAACATTATAAATGTTCAATTATAAAATTGCAAAATTACTAATATTACATTTGTTTTACGACACCTTATGGAATAACATTTATTTTAACACCAAAAACATGTGAATTTCTTTTAAATAAAGCATAAAGGGTGTTATATTTATCCCAATTATTCATGAAATAACTACTAATGATGAAAAAAATTACTTTTAAACACATTGCATTGGTACTGTTTACTATATTCAGTATCGGGATGCAAGCACAAAACTCAACTTCTTTATGGAGTCCATTATCTCCAAATGATGTTGAACTACAAGAAAAAGAAACAAGAGGCTTTACACCTTCTCAGTTTGACCTATTTAGTTTAAAAACTGAAGATTTGAAGGCAATTTTAGAAAATGCTCCTTCAAGAAAAACAACGTCAAGTTCAAACGTAATAATTGAATTACCAAGCGAAGGTGGAAGCTTAGAAAGATTTAGAGTATTTGAAGCTTCTGTTTTTAACCAAGGTTTAAGCGAGAAGTTCCCAGGTATTAACTCGTATCTTGGACAAGGAATTGATGATCCCACGGCTATGGCACGCTTTAGTGTTTCACAAGTTGGGGTACACGTAATGATATTATCTGCTAAGCACAAAACAACGTACATCGATCCTTATACCAAAGACAAATCAGCTTATATAAGCTATTCCCGAGCAAGCTTGCCAGCAGATACCAATAACTTTGTATGTCACGTTGAAGACAGTTTCCCTACCAACCTTTCTGAGGTAGGTGAAAATGAATCACAAAGAAATGCAGATGACGGGATGCTACGAACGTTTAGACTAGCTTTAGCCTGTAACGGAGAGTATGCGCAGTGGCACTTAAACGACCAAGGAGTTGATCCTAGTGAAACAGACGCAGTTAAAAAGGCTGCGGTACTCAGTGCCATGAATGTTGCAATGACCCGTGTTAACGGTATTTTTGAGAGAGATTTAGCAGTTACTATGGAAATTATTGCTAACAATGAAGATATTATCTTTTTGGATACCGCTACAGATGGATTAAGCAATGATGCTGGAATGATAAACCAAATACAGCCAATTATTGATAACGAAATCGGTTTTAGCAACTATGACATAGGTCACGTATTCAGTACTGGCGGAGGTGGTATCGCCCAACTAAACTCGCCTTGTACAAGTGGTAAAGCACGTGGTGTAACGGGCTTGCCACAACCTATTGGAGATCCTTTTTATGTAGATTATGTATCTCATGAAATGGGACATCAATACGGTGGTAATCACACTCAAAATAATAACTGCCAACGATCAAGTGCTTCAGTAGAGCCAGGAAGTGCTTCTACAATTATGGGCTATGCCGGTATTTGCCCACCGAACGTACAAAATGCAAGTGATGATTACTTTCATGCTATAAGCATTCAAGAAATGTGGAATAATATTACAGTCGGTAACAGCCAATGTGCTAACCAAACTGCAACTGGCAACGATCCTCCTACAGCAGATGCAGGACCTAATTTCACTATTCCGAAATCAACACCATTTATACTAAAAGGAGAAGGAACTGATCCAAACTCTGGAGATGTATTATCTTATTGCTGGGAGCAGTTTGATGCCCAGGTTGCACCTATGCCACCTCAAAGCACTTCAACATCTGGTCCAGCGTTTCGATCTTTAGACCCAATGACGTCGCCAAATAGATATATGCCTGCTTTATCTACGGTTCTTAATGGAAACACCGAATCTACTTGGGAAGTTGTTCCTTCTGTAGGACGTTTACTTAGGTTCAGGTTAACGGTTCGTGATAATTTAGTAGGTGGGGCAAGTAGTGCTAGTGACAATACTATTATTACAGTTGACGGTGACTCGGGACCTTTTGTTGTAACTTCTCAAAGCAATAACCCAGGTTGGAAACAAGGCACACAACAAACCATCACTTGGGATGTAGCTGGAACAGATGCAGCACCTGTTGATAGCCCAACGGTTGACATTCTTTTAAGTCTTGATGGTATAAACTATGATACTGTTTTAATTGCTGGAACACCTAACGACGGTAGCGAAGTAATTACAGTACCTGCTGTTGACGACACAGAGGACGCTAGAGTAATGGTTGCAGGAACCGACCACTTATTTTATGCCCTGAATGCTGCAGACATTATTATTGACGAAGATTTAAGTGTTGATGAAACTGCACTTGAAAATTTCAGCTTATATCCAAACCCAACAACTGGAGTTGTAAACCTTGAGTTTATTACAAATACTTCAAGCAAAGTATCTGTATCGGTTTACGATTTAAGAGGAAGAATGGTTGCTGGAAAAGAATTCAATAACCAAGGCGGAACTTTCAAAGAAACGTTTGATTATAGTTCGCTAAATTCAGGAATGTATTTCATTACCGTTAAAAATGGTAATAGAAAAGTAACTTCTAAACTTTTGAAAAACTAAGTTTTAAGAAGCAAACAATAAAAAAAAGGGATGCAAATTGCATCCCTTTTTTTTATTGTTAAATCTATTTATAATTTAATGGCCCTATTTATTCTTGATACCTTATGTGACGTTTCATTTACAGTAAACTGAAGGTCTATATTTAACTGGCCGTTTTCTTTGTTAACTTTTAAAACACCATTATCCACTTTATAAAAGCCCGCTTCCCCTTTACAGTAACATTGTTTACCATATAAAAGAGAAACGTCCTGTAAACCATTGCCCTTTTTATCAAGTTCATCTATGTTTGCCGGCATTTCAAAATGGATTGTTTCGCTATAATCCCCATCGACAGTTCCTTCTGGTCCTTTTTGTAAGAAAGAATAGATTACAACCATGTTATCGCCCGCTGTAATTTCAGGATAAAGTGCGCCTGTTCCATCTTCTTTTACAACAAGTTTTTTGCCTTTTTGAATTTCAGCGGTACATACGCCCCCTTCTGGACAGGTATTAGTGTTCGTCTGCATCTGTTCTGTTGAGTTTTCTGAAGAAGAAACTGTGTTGTTGTTTGTTGTTTTACACGCTTGAACCATTAACAATGGTAACAGCAAAAAGAAAGCTTTCATAGATTGAATTTTTAAGTTTTATATGTGAAAGGTACTTAAAAAATCAATAAACCAATAAGCAGATTATTTTTCCAGTTCAATTTGAAGGTCTAAAATATCTGGATTTTTAAAATAATCCATAAAACTACGCTCAACAATAATGGTTTTCCCATCTAAGGAATAACTGGCATCTTCAATAGAAGATGATTTTATTTTCTTCGGAAATGTATATTTTAAAGTATAATTCATACTGTTCATAAACATTTCGGCACTTTTTAAACTGTCTTTTTGCTTTTTATACGCAGCCTCATCCTTAATGTACGCATCACGCGAAAACTTATTTTTCTTGTAAGCATACCGAACACCTAAAACATCACTAGAAGGATCGCTTTTAACTTCAGCATTGCTGCCTGGTGCTTCCGGAATGATAGCTGAAGCTTGATTTAGACTGTTCATAAGGTTATTTGCTTCTTCTATGTATTTAAAATCTACAAAAACATCAATATACAAATCACTTGTTGCAGGGTCCATTACAGTTCGTATTTTATAATCTTTCAGCTTCTTTAATTTTTCTTGATCAGCTTTTGGCAATTTTGCAATACTGTCTTTCTTTTCTTTCAACAAGTCCTTAAATGCAACTGTACTATCCATTTTTACTATTGTACTGTCCATACCCATAGATTGGGTCATGGCCATCATCTCTTTCATATCGATATTCATAGACATCCGGCCACTGCCATCTTCATTGATAGTAAGGGTTTCGGTAAACTGACAGCTTACAAAAGTGAGAACAACAACCAGTAATAAAAGTATTTTTTTCAACATAACTTTATTTGTTAGGATTATTCAAAATAATAAGTGCAGCTATTACACCGGGTATCCACCCCAGAATGGTAAGGATTAAAACAATTAAAACCGAACCACAACCTTTGTCAATAACGGCCAATGGTGGAAACAAAATAGATAGTATAACTCTCCAAACACTCATAAGATACTAATTTACAAATTAAACTTTAGTTATATGTCTTTGTAATTTCCTTTTGTTACAGCTATTGGTTAACAGCATCATTGTTGGTATCTTTGTGGCTTCATTTTTAGAAATATTATATGCAACTTTCAGAACAAGAACAAGTACGTCGCCAAAAACGCGAACAACTGCAACAAATGGGTATTAATCCATACCCAGCAGATTTATACGAAGTAACTGCTACAACTGCAGCTATAAAGAAAGATTTTTCTGAAGGTAAAAAGGTTACAATCGCAGGTCGTTTAATGTCGCGCCGCATTCAAGGAAAGGCTTCTTTTGCCGAACTACAAGACAGCGAAGGCCGCATACAAGTGTATTTTAACCGTGACGAAATTTGCACGGGGGAAGACAAAACCTTGTACAACGACGTGTATAAAAAATTGTTGGATATAGGCGATTTTATAGGCATAGAAGGAGAGTTATTTACCACAAATGTTGGCGAGAAAACGGTAATGGTGAAGAATTTCACCTTGCTTTCTAAAGCATTACGCCCATTGCCGCTGCCCAAGGTAGATAGTGAGGGCAATAAATTCGATTCTTTTAACGATCCAGAACAACGCTACAGGCAACGTTATGCAGATTTGGCTGTAAACCCACACGTAAAGGAAGTATTTAAAAAACGAACCAAGCTTTTCAATGCGATGCGCACGTTTTTTAACGAACGGGATTATTTTGAAGTAGAAACACCTATTTTACAACCTATTCCAGGTGGAGCTGCAGCTCGACCATTTGTAACGCACCACAACTCATTGGATATCCCACTGTACATGCGAATTGCGAACGAGTTGTACTTAAAAAGATTGATCGTTGGTGGTTTTGATGGCGTGTATGAATTTTCAAAAAACTTCCGTAATGAAGGGATGGACCGCACCCATAATCCTGAATTTACCGCAATGGAAATTTATGTAGCTTACAAAGACTACAACTGGATGATGGATTTCTGCGAGCAATTATTAGAGTTTTGTGCCATTGAAGTAAATGGAACGACCAAAGCCACGTTTGGTGAACACGACATTGACTTTAAGGCACCCTACCCTCGTGTAACCATGGCGGAGGCTATTGAAAAATATACCGGATTCGATATCACCGATAAAACCGAAGCTGAAATTAGAAAAGCAGCTGAAGATTTAGGTATTGATGTGGATGACACCATGGGGAAAGGAAAACTCATCGATGAGATTTTTGGGGAGAAATGTGAACCTAACTTTATTCAGCCTACTTTTATTACTGACTACCCTAAAGAAATGAGCCCATTGTGTAAAGAGCACCGTGACAATCCAGAACTTACGGAGCGTTTCGAATTAATGGTCTGCGGTAAAGAAATCGCTAATGCATATAGTGAGTTAAACGACCCCATTGACCAACGCGAACGTTTTGAAGCACAATTAAAATTAGCCGATCGTGGTGATGATGAGGCAACACAATTTATAGATTTCGACTTTCTTCGTGCGTTGGAATACGGCATGCCCCCTACCAGCGGCATGGGTATTGGTATGGACCGGTTAATAATGTTCTTAACCAACAATGCTTCTATACAAGAAGTTTTGTTCTTCCCACAGATGAAACCTGAAAAGAAGATTACAGTAGAGCTTAATGATGAAGAAAAAGCGGTGTTTGAATTATTGAAAAAAGCTGATAAAATAGACCTCAATGAACTTAAGGATCAAAGTGGCCTCAGCAATAAAAAATGGGACAAAAGTATCAAGGCGTTGACCAAACACAAACTTGCCAAAGTAAACAAAACCGATGACGGACTTTTTGTAGAAATGGTTCAATAAAAAATCAAGACCTTTTCAGAATAACCTGAAAAGGTCTTTTTTAAAACACTATTTCCAATTTAACCTTATCTTTTGGCATAGACGGCTCAATATTTCTATTGACAATTGCAAACAGTGTTTAATAAGCTTAACAAAAAAGTTTTCTCCTTTGCATTTATAGTAGTCTGATTTTCAACCGAAACCTTTCAAAAAAAACAAGTCTTTTTTTTCTAAAAAATTAGAGGCTATATTTTTAACACCTTGCAAAACAGCGGTTAAAAAGAAATGGTTAATTTTAGGCAAATTATTTCAGCAAATGAAAGCACATATACAAAAACCCCTTTGGGCCTTATTTCTTTTAATTATTGTTTCCTGTGGCGGCGATGACGACTATACACCTACTGAGACTATAGATACTGAAAACCCAACACCACCAACCAATCTTACTGTGACCAATAAAACCGAAACCAGCTTAAAGCTTAATTGGGACGCAGCAACCGACAATGTGGGTGTGGTCAAATATGCCGTATTTCAAAACGGGAATTTAATCAACAATGAAGTTACAGGCACTTCCTTGCCTATCCAAAATTTAACTGCTGAAACAGAATACAGTTTTTCTGTAATAGCTTTTGATGCTGAAGAAAACGAATCTGAAAGCAGTGAGATATTAAACACCTGTACACTTGCAATAACCTCAGAGTATAAAACAAATTTGTCTGAAATGGGCGTTTTTACTGGGAGCCTTTCTAATATGGAACCCGCTGAAGGAGTCCAGTTATATGAAATTAACAGCACCCTTTTTACCGATTACGCTAAAAAACAACGCTTGGTACGACTTCCTAATTGTGAAACGATGCAATACAAAGGAAGCGACCTATTGCCTGAATTTCCTGATAATACTTTAATCTCTAAAACTTTTTACTACAATAAAAATGACCAAGATCCCAGCGAAGGAAAAATCATTATTGAAACTCGAATCCTATTAAAGATTAACGGAAACTGGCAAGTAGGAAACTACATTTGGAACGAAGCACAAACCGAAGCTGTTTATACTGAAAATGGGAGCATAAAACCTATTAGTTATACAAACAGTGATAATGAAACTTTGAATATTGATTACGAAATTCCTTCAAAGCAGGATTGTTTTACGTGTCATAATAACAATAACACAACGTTACCTATAGGAATGAAACTACGTAGCATGAACTTCACCCCTTCTTACACCAACCAAAACCAACTTGCTTATTTAGAAAGTATCGGGATGATGGAGGGCGTTACTTCAGAAAACATAAGCGTGCTTCCGGATTGGGCAGACGATGCAACCTACGATATTTTAGAGCGCGGTAGGGCTTACATTGATGTAAATTGTGCCCATTGTCACCAATCAGGAGGAGCTGTTACGAATTTTAATATAGATTTTAGACTGGAAACCCCTTTTGCCGATACTGGTATTTATGCCAACCGTGGCGAAATTGAAGCCCGAGTGCAGAGCACAACCCCTGTTTATATGATGCCACAATTGGGACGTACTATTGTCCATGAAGAAGCTGTTACCATGTTACTGGAGTATCTGGAAGCAATCGAGAGATAAACAATACTTCTACAATTATTATTTAAAAGCTGCCATTATAGGCAGCTTTTTTTAATAAAGCCAATTTTCACTAATTAAACTAAACAATAAAATAACAGTCCTACTTATATAACTTAAATATAAAAATGATGAAAAATGTATTAATTATCTGCATTGCTTTATTAAGCTTAAATGCAATAGCACAAAAAAGAGATGCTTCTAAGAGAGAAGCTAGGACTGAAGTGAAACAAAATTTAACTGCTGAACAAAAAGCAGAATTGAAGTCGAAAAAGATGACGCTGGCTCTTGATCTATCTGAGAAGCAACAAAAAGAAGTAAAACAACTATTTCTGAAAGAAGCTAAAGAAAGAGAAGGTTTTAAGGAGGACCGTAAAAACCGAAAAGACCTTTCTGAAACAGAACGTTTTGAGAAAAAAACGCAGATGATGGATAAACTAATTGCTCATAAAAAGCAAATGAAATCTATCTTAAACGAAGCACAATATACCAAATGGGAAAAGTCACTTGGAAAAAACAAAAGAAGGCACTCTAAAAAAAGAAGAGGTGGAAAAAACCGTGGCTAAAACTTGATAAATATTAAAATTGGCTTAATTTTTGGTATACATGTAGTAAAATTGGTTACTTAGTCGTAACCTATTAAAACAAAAGTGATGAAAAACATAGTTAAAATACTTGTTATTGCCATTATAATGGGAGTTGGTGCACAAAGCACATACGCACAGAGTCTTTCACAAGATGCTGACAGACCCGAAGTAATAGCAAAAAAGAAGGTTACTGAAGTTTCAACTAAGCTAGAACTTAATGACAGTCAAGAACGAGCTTTGTTTAGGTATTACACTTCTTATGAAATGAAATACAAAAAGAACATTGCTGGCAAAGATTTAAATGAACCTAAGGTTGCTGCCGAAAAGAAAGAGTTTATGGACGATTTAAAGACAAATGTAAAGAAGACCTTAAATGACGAGCAGTATAAAAAATGGCTGGCTTTACTTAAAGATTAAGCCTTCTATATAAAAACTAAAAACCCTCCAACGCGTTGCGTTGGAGGGTTTTTAATTATAAGGTTTTAGCTACTTTACCACACGCTTCAATTGTCGCATCTAAGTCTTCATACGTTAATGCTTCAGTTAAAAACCACGTTTCAAAAGCACTTGGAGCAATGTAGACTCCTTCAGCCAATAAGCCATGGAAAAACTTTTTAAAGGTTTCGTTATTCCCTAAAGCTGCTGTTTTAAAATCTGTTACCTGTGTTTCAGAAAAATGTACCGATATCATAGAGCCTACCCTGTTAATGGTATGTGTTACACCTGCCTTAGTAAGTACTGTCGCTAATTCTTTATGTAAATAAGCTGTTTTCTTTTCTAATGAAGTAAATATTTCAGGATTGTTGTTTAATTCAGAAAGCATTGCTAATCCAGCTGCCATTGCCAATGGATTACCACTAAGTGTTCCGGCTTGATACACTGGGCCTTCTGGTGCTAAATGACTCATAATTTCTGCTCGTGCAGCAAAAGCACCTACTGGTAAACCGCCGCCTATCACCTTTCCGAAAGTTACAATATCAGCATTTACGCCATACAATTCCTGAACTCCGCCTTTCGCTAAACGGAAGCCTGTCATCACCTCATCAAAAATTAATAAAATATTATTTTCATCACATAGTTTACGTAACCCTTCCAAAAAACCTTCTTTTGGGGGAATGCACCCCATATTACCAGCTACAGGTTCTAAAATAATACAAGCAATTTCTCCTTTGTTTTCTGAAATTACCTTAGATACATTATCTAAATCATTAAAATTAGCTAACAAAGTATCTTTTGCAGTTCCCTTTGTAACACCAGGACTGTTGGGTGTCCCGAAAGTAACAGCACCACTTCCCGCTTGAATTAAAAATGAATCGCTATGTCCGTGATAACAGCCTGCAAACTTGATAATCTTATCTTTTCCAGTAAATCCACGAGCTAAACGTACCGCACTCATACAAGCTTCGGTACCACTGTTCACAAACCGTATTTTATCTATGTTCGGCACCATAGAAACAGCTAAAGAAGCTATTTCTGTTTCAATTTCGGTAGGCATACCAAAAGAAGTCCCATTTTCGGCTTTATCAACCACTGCTTTTACAACAGGTTCATGAGCGTGACCTAAAATCATTGGGCCCCACGAGTTAATATAGTCTATCAGTTTATTTCCGTCGGCATCATACAAATAAGCTCCTTTGGCTTTTTCTACAAAAATGGGTTCTCCCCCAACTGCAGTAAATGCTCTTACAGGGGAATTAACGCCACCGGGAATTACTTTCTGTGCCTCTTTAAAAAGGGCACTGCTTCTTTTATAGATCATAAATAATTATTGATTTTTTATTGAATGCAAGTATAAAACCTGCCCAATGGCTATGGTATTCGAATCCAATCCATTGTATTCTTTTAAAGTTTCTACTGAAATATTATAACGTCTTGATATATTGTACAATGTATCGCCACGCTCTACGGTATGAGTTTCAATTTTTTCTTCACCTGGATCTGCTACGTCTATAGTCCCGCCAAGTACTTTATTATCGTATTGCCTCAAGCCATACCGCTCTATAATGCTTATCAATTTATCGGGGTAACGCGGATCGGTAGCATATCCAGCTTTTTTAAGCCCTTTTGCCCAACCTTTATAGTCGTTTTTTCTTAATTTAAAAAGGTCTTGGTAACGGCTACGTTCCGTCAAAAAAAGAGAATGATCCCTAAAGGAGTATTTTGGATCTTTATATTTTCGGAAACATTCTTGCAATTCGTCATCATCGTGATATACTCGATCTCCAGTCCATTCGTGACATTTTATCCCAAAATGATTATTAGCTCTTCGTGTAAGATCTCCACGGCCTGCACCACTTTCTAAAATTCCTTGTGCCAATGTAATACTTGCAGGGATGCCGTATTGCAACATTTCTTCCATCGCAATCTGACTGTAATTGTCAATATAAGTTGCAACAACCTCAGCATACGAAGCATTGGGAGGCGGGGTTTTAATCTCAGTTTTTTTAGGCAGTTTTATAGGCTCCTTTCGAGTCTCTTTAATAACAACACGTTCTGTACGAGTATTTTTTTTAGAGGATACAGCTCTTTTTTTAGACTTACAACTACTAAGGAATAATGTACTAATTAACAATACGATACAAGCTCTATACAGCATATTATGTGATAATTTGTGGCAGGTTTTTCTTCTTTAAACGTTGATTCATACCTGGAATACCTTGAAGCCCTCCTGTATGGACTGCAAAAATACGGCTATTTTTTTTGAAATACCCACGTTTCAACAAGTCTACAATGCCAAACAGCATTTTCCCGGTATAAACCGGATCTAATGGAATGCCGGTTTTTTTATAAAATTCATTAATAAAACGCACCAATTGTAAATCTATTTTAGCGTATCCCCCAAAACAATATTCATCTGTAATTTCAAAGTTGGTTTTTGAGGTATATTTTTTTACTTCTGAAATTTGAAAATTTCCTTTTAAAGCAGAAAAACCTAATATTTTTTGATTGGGTTTCGATGCTTCTATAAGTCCTGCTATAGTACCACCAGTTCCTACTGGCGCACAGATGTAGTCAAAAGTATCTGAGTTTTCTATTTCAGAAATAATTTCTTCACACCCTTTTACAGCTAGATTATTGGTCCCTCCTTCAGGTATGAGATAAAAATTTCCAAAACTCTTTCGAAATCCTTCTATTTGTGAAGCTTCGAATTTATCCCTATATGCTTTTCGGGTAATAAAGTGCAACTGCATGCCTTGTTCTTGAGCAAAAGACAACGTTGGGTTTTCAGTTATTTTGTCTGAAAGCTCTTCCCCTCTTATTATACCAATGGTCTCTAGTCCTGTTAATTTTCCTGCAGCAGCAACAGCGGCAATGTGGTTAGAGTATGCACCACCAAAGGTGAGTAATGTGTTATGGCCATCTTTAACTGCTTGTTCAATATTGTATTTCAGTTTTCTGAATTTATTACCTGAAACAAATGGATGAATCTGGTCTTCGCGCAGTAAGCTCAAGCTAAAAGTAGTATTTACAAATGATGAAAGAACTATTTCTTGTAATTCAATATCTGTTTTTAAAATAAAAGGTTTGTAGCTACTATTTCCCATTCACTGCAATTAACAATAATATATAATAAAAAAAAAGGAATTATGCAATGTTGAAATTTTCAATAAACATAGTTTTAAAATTTAACTTTTGTTTTTGTAAAATGTTAACATTTAATGCTTTTAATCGAATTTATTGTGCTTTTTATCGTGTTTTTTGTAGTTTTAAATTTTAATAACTAACAACAGACTTATGGAAACAAATTTACTCCCCACTAAATTTCAGTTCTCCTTAATCTTAACAATGATGCTACATATTACGTATGCTCAAGTTGGGATAGGAACTGTAACACCCGATCCTTCTAGCCTCTTGCAGGTAGATGATGCGAATGGAAATAAAGGTATGCTTATCCCCAGCGTAGCTTTAACGGCCACAAACTTAAGCGCACCAATAACCCCAGCTCCAGCCACAAGCTTACTGGTTTACAACACAGCAACTTCAGGAACGGGAAATACCGCAGTATCCCCTGGTTACTATTATTGGGATGGCTCAAAATGGGTTAACCTAAAGGATAGTGATAAATGGGATTTATTAGGGAATTCTGGTACAAATGCAAACCTCAACTTTTTGGGAACTACCGATGCAAATGCAGTGACTTTCCGCACAAACAATGTGCAACGCTTTAGGATTGCCAACGGAAATCAAGTCTTTGCAATGGAAGACGGAAACAACAACGCACCATTTTATTCCTGGAATGACGACACAAATGTTGGTATATGGAGACCGGGCAATGATCAATTAGCATTAAGCGCAGGTAATAGTGAGTTTTTACGAATTAGGGAAGCAGGAACAGATCAACTGATTATAAACGAACAAGGTGGGTCAATTGATACCCGTGTAGAATCCAACAATAATGAGAATATGCTATTTGTTGATGGAGCTGCCGACAGAATAGGCGTAAAGACCAATACACCACAGACTGAATTACATATTGCTGGCAACACCAGCACAGTGCGTATTGAGGAACTAAATGAACCCAACAATGCACATAATGTTGCTGCAGATCCAGCACCTGTATATGCTGACAATAACGGTAATTTAACGCTACAGCCCCCACTTGTTCAAAGTTTTATGCCTATAAACGAAATTAACTTTATTCCAAGCGGTATTTCTGTACAGTCCAGCACAGGAGAAGGACTCTTTACAGATTTATACTCTACAACTATTACATTAACACAAGAGTCATTAGTCCATGTCACTTATCATTTTAGTATACAACTTACCCGTGCTAACGGGATAGATCCGATAGTTGATGGGGCTTCACGATTATACAGGTCATGGATAGAAGTTAACGGCGACCCCAATTATATAGCTTTTGATACAGGAACATATACTAACAACCCCGATGTAGAAAGCCCTGGAGGCACGTATGCTTCAGGATACTACTATTTGGCCGGTTCAGGATATGCCCAATTACCAGCAGGAACACATACTATAGACCTAAGAGCATTGACATTTGCAGGAGGCAACGGAGGGGCATTTGATTATAGGGTCATATTTGGAGAAACTGGTATGGACCGCTTACAGTTAGTAGTTCATCGATAAGAATTTACTATGATTAATTAAATATAAAATCGTATAAAATATAACATTTCTGTAGGATTTTTCAACTATATATTAAAGTTTTATGTATTTCATCGAATATATTTGTTTTTAATCTGATTTACTACTTATACTTGTTAACCCAAATCAACTAATAACTAACTGTTTATGAAACCAATTTTTACTTTTAAATGTTGGGTTTTCTTATTTACCACATGTATAATCCATACCATTTCTTTAGCTCAAGTAGGTATTAATACGACTACTCCTAATGGTATTCTAGACGTGAACAGTAGCAACGCTGGTATTGTTTTACCAAGGGTTTCTTTAACTGCCACCAACGATCCATTACCCGTAAAAAATCCTCAAACAGGAGCAATCCCTGTAGGAACTGTTGTTTATAACATTAATACTACCAATACTGGTAGTAACGATGTTTATAAGGGTATTTATGTTTGGACCGGTACCGAATGGTACAATAAGTTTACAAAAAAACAAGCTGAAATTTTTAAGCAAAGTGGTCCTTCCAATAATGGAATGTTACGAACAGCTTCAAATGTAGATTACCAGGACATACCTAACCTTGGAGTTTCTGACAATCAAAGTTTTACAGCTAAATATTCTGGAACCTATAAAATTGAACTTAATTTAAATTATGGAGGAGGATACGTTAAAGATCTAGAGCCTGGAGCTATTGATATATCTGTTCAAAAAGGGAATTTTAAATTTGCTTTTGATGGTCTCTCAAGCGATATAATCATACCAGCTCATACAAAATCAACCTTGCTAGTCACTCGGTATTATGCTATTTGGGAACAATATTCAATTGTTAGGTATGTTGACCTTACAGCAGGAACGTCCTATGATTTTAGTTTACAATTTGATCAATTACCGTCTCCAGAATTTGTAGGCAATGGTAATTCAGGTGACGGCCTAGGATATATTGGGATTCCCGATCACGTTCCTTGTTCCGTAGAATTCACCTATATAGAAAACTAAAATATTAAAGAGATGAAAAAAATTACAACTTTTCTAGTTTGTCTTGCAGTATTCTCGGTTAGCAATTTTTGTTTTGCACAAGTGGGGATTGGCACTAACAACCCCAAAGGTATTCTCGATGTAGAGAGTAACGAACACGGGATTGTATACCCAAGTGTTGCATTAACTGCTTCCAATGTTGAATTACCTGTAATAAACCCACAGGGCGGCTCTATAGCTATAGGCACAACCGTTTACAATACAAATACTACTAATACCGGAAGTTTTGATGTAAAACCAGGAATTTATTCTTGGGATGGATCTAGGTGGATTACGCACTTCTATGTTCGTCAATTTAGGTTTTACGAACAAAACGCTGTACTAAGGTCTTCTTCCATTCTTGGTTGGGAGGATGTTCCTAATTTAGGTGCTTTAAGCGGAAACAACTTCACAGCAAAATACTCTGGAGTATATAAAATAAATATAAATGTTAACTATGGAGGTGGTGAAGTGGTTGATTCAACAAATGTAAATACGGTACAAGCTAAAGGAGATTTTAGGTTTACTTTTAATACTCCCACTCCCATTGTTGAGCTTATTGATATAAAATCTTATTCAACCTACAACACACATGTAGGTTCTGGAACACAATTCAGTAATACTTGGATTCAAACTGATAAAACTATTTATGTTGATTTGGTTGGCGGTCAAACGTACACATTTAATCTGCAATTTAATCAGGATCCGGGAAATGGCTTTAAAGGAGATGGAAACCTTGTGGGATTAGATGACGGAAGAGGTTATGTAGGAGCAGATATTCCCTGTAGGATTGAAATTTCGTATATAGATGAAATTTAAGTTTCAAACTTAAAATAGATATTATGAGCAATATTACTAAACTATATTTATTAATCATTCTTTTAGGAAACTTTGTGTCTGTCAATTCACAGGTAGCAATAGGAAAAACAGATCCGGAAGGAATGTTAGATTTACAAAACAACAATTCCATTGGGCTTGTGTTTCCAAAAGTTGCTTTAACAGCTAGCAACGTTCAAGCTCCCGTAACGAACCCTAACGGAGGTAGCTTGGTGGAAGGCACCGTAGTCTTTAATACAAACGTCACTGATACAGGAGCTAACGATGTTTCACCGGGCATTTACGCTTGGGATGGGACACAATGGAACCCACAATATTTAAGGGAACAGTCTGAAAAATTTGAACAATCACCTTTAGACATCAGAACAGAAACTGGTAGCACAGCATACAACAACGGATCTTCAGATTGGATGGAGGTTGATGGTTTAGGAGATGGATCATCCTTTACACCTAAATACAGTGGAACATACCGAATTGAAATCAATTTTAATTTTGGTGCAGGAAAAATAAACCTTCCCAGCTCTGGTAAAATGAGTATGTCCACCCAAGAAGGACTTTTCAGGTTTACATTTGATGGCACACCACACGTAGTTTATACGCATTCCTATTCACTTTACAACGAAGATTTAGGATATTTCGAACAATTTAGACACGATACTTCTCAAGTATTCTATGTAAACCTTACTGCAGGGCAAGTTTATCCCTTTAAAGTTGAAATAGACATATTTGTTTCTGATGGTTTTGAAGACAATGGTAACTCAGGTGATGGTAGAGGCCACGTAGGTGTGGAAAAACCTTGTACTGTAGAGTTTACATTTATTGAATAATATTATAACACATACTAACTAAATATAATTTCTAATGAATAAATTTATACTTATTGCAGTTTTATTGAATTGCTGTATTATTTCTGCACAAACCCCATGTAATGGTGGAATGGCCGGTCCCTATCCGTGTGACGGGCTAACACTTCAATCGTTTATTCCCTTATCAACTTTTGGGGCAAGTACTGGAAATGATTCTTGGGGATGGACAGATCCCAGCACAGGAAAAGAATATGCCATCATGGGCGTAAACAACGGAACTGTTTTTATTGATATATCAGATCCTATTAACCCTATATATTTAGGAAAACTCCCTTCTCATAACAACACCTCAAACCTTTGGCGTGATGTTAAAACTTATAACAACCATGCTTTTATAGTAAGTGAAGCCAGTGGTCACGGCATGCAGGTATTTGACTTAACAAAGCTTAGAAATGTAACAAACCCTCCCGAAACCTTCTCTAGAGATGCACACTTTGGAGATTTTGGTAAAGCTCATAATATTGTTATAAACGAAGACACGGGATATGCCTACGTGGTTGGTACTAGAAGAGACGGTCTATCAAAAGGAGGCCCATGGTTTATTAATATTCAAAACCCTACAAATCCAGTATTAGAAGGTGTTTACGATGATGAACAGTACACCCACGATGCGCAGGTAGTAACGTACAATGGCCCTGATAGCGATTATACAGGAAAAGAGATATTTATAGGAAGTAATGAAGATGAGGTTTTAATTATGGATGTAACCAATAAATCCAATCCAATTAAAATTTCAACTATAACTTATGCCAATAGAGACTACACACATCAAGGTTGGTTTACTGAAGATCAACGCTATTTTATATTAGGTGATGAAACAGACGAACAGGCAGTTGGTTTTAACACTAAAACTGTGATTTTTGATTTTGAAGATCTTGATAACCCAAAATTTCATTTTAATTATTTTGGGCCAACAGCCGCAATTGACCACAATGGATATGTAAAAGGGAATCGTTTTTATTTGGCAAATTATGGTGCTGGAATGCGTGTTATTAAAATAGATGATATTGCTAATAAAAACATGCAGGAAGTTGATTATTTTGATACGTATCCAGGCAGCAATAATGCCTCTTTTGCAGGGGTTTGGAACGTGTATCCATATTTTGAAAGCGGAAACATATTAGTAAGTGGTTACAATGGCGGTTTCTATTTGGTTAAAGATCCAAATTACGATAATACCGCCCCCACAGTTTCTTGCCAACCAGTAACAGCAACACTAGACCGCACAACAGGTTCCGTAACTATAACAGCAAACGATGTAGACAACGGTTCGACAGATGACTTCGGAATTGTTAAAAAAACCATTGAAGCCACTAAAACTACCTTTAATTGTGCTGACGTTGGAAAATCATTCCCAGTTACGTTAACTGTTGAAGATGATTACGGAAACAAATCATCTTGCAGTACCACAATAACTATAGAAGCCGAAACAACCAGTTATAATGGTTCGAGTTGGTCTAATGGCATACCTTCTGTAGGCTCTAATGCAAAAATTAGTGCCGACTACAGCACTGCTACCAATACCAGTTTTGAATCTTGTATTTGTGAAATTGATGCAAATAGAACATTAACCGTTGGCGCTGGGGATTACATTAATGTGCAAAGAGACATTACGGTAAACGGAAACCTATTTATTGCACATGAAGGCAGTGTTGTACAACAAGACAATGATGCAGTAACTATAAACAATGGCACTATTTCAGTAGAAAAAATCACACCTAACTTAGATGAACGTGATTTTATGATATTGGGTAGTCCCGTTTCTGGAGAAACCCGAAATGGTGTGTATGGCACTTCAGTAATGGTACGTAACCATATTACTGGAAATTTTGTTCCTAATGAAGATGTAGAAAATGATTTCCCTTTAGCTGAAAATTTTGCTGATGACAATGGCGATAACTGGGTAAATTACACAGGAACCATCAATGCAGGAGAAGGATATTTAGTACGACCACAAACAACGCCAACTGGAACAGGGTCATTTACGTTAGATTACACACAAGGAACTTTAAACAATGGAATTATAACATTTGATTTATTGTTCAACACCGAAGCAAACGATAGCCCAAATATGTTAAGTAATCCATATCCTTCAGCAATTGATGCAGATTCATTTTTAGACGCAAACCCAACTATACAAACACTTTATTTTTGGGAACACCTAACAGCCCCTAACCCATCGTATCCGGGCTATAACCCTAACAATTATAACATGAGCGATATCTCTATGTATAATGAAATGGGAGGATCTGCTGCAGGAAACGACCCAGGCAATTCAACTCAACCTAATGGGTACATTGCTTCAGGGCAAGGGTTTGGAGTAAAAACCACAGCTGCTGCAACTGCTGTTTTCAACAATAACATGAGAGTCAATGAAAATAATGATACCTACAGAAAAACCTCATTTGAAAGTGACCGTATATGGCTAAGTGTATATAATGAAAGATGGGAAATGGGAAGTTCCATTCTTATTGGGTTTTCTGATGCCTCTACCAATAGTCTTGATACTAAATACGATAGCAAGCGATTGGCAACCCCAGTTTCATTGTATTCTGAAATGCCATCAGGAGAACAATTGGCCATTCAAGGATTAGCACCACTTGAAAATGAGACACAAGTATCACTTGGGTTTGACACACAGATTGACGAAGAAACAACATACCGCATTTCTATCAATAATATAGAAGGTATTAACATAGAAGATACCACAGTGTACCTAATCGACAACAAAAACAACAATGTTACCAATTTAAGCGAAACGGATTACGAATTTACAACTGTTAAAGGCCAATTTAACAGCCGTTTCACACTTCAGTTTAAAAGCAGTGTAGTATTAGATGTGACGGATATTCTTTCAAATGTTACCATCTTCCCAAATCCGGCAAGCCATACGCTTAACATCGTTTCGCCAAATGCTTATTTAGAAAACATTTCGGTATACGATTTATTAGGGAGAAGAATCAATAAGAAAGTAGGCCCAAAAACCAACAACTATCAACTTAAGCTGTCACAACTTAACACAGGGATTTATTTTGTGAAAATTGATACCGAAGTTGGAACGGTAACCAAAAAACGGATTAAAAAATAGCCCCCAATACAAGCCTAGCAGTAAGCCTGAAGCAAATTTGCTTCAGGCTTTTTTTATACGCTTCATTCTCAATTTTAACTACACCTCTACCAATCAACCAATAACCCTCTGAATGTTAGTTATATAGATTTTTTGGTGCTTCATCGAATTTCTTACATTTCAATAAATAGATTTCTTATCATTATGATACCAAATAATAATGATATATCGATTATGAAGACAACTAAACAAAAATATCGTAACTTTTTAACATTTATATTGCTTTTATCTTTATCAACTGTATTTGCCCAAGTAGGGATTAACACAACTGATCCTGCAGATGGATCTATTTTAGATATAACAAGTAGCGATAAAGGTATTTTTATACCACGAATTGAATTAACCAACCTTACTACAATGGCTCCTATAACAGGCATTGCAAACAACCCTACAGATCTTGCTAATGCAGAAGGCCTTATGGTCTATAATACTAGTACTACAACAGGCCCAGGTTTTTTTGTATGGAATGGAGGGAATTGGGAAATAGTAGGAGATAACAATGATGATTGGAAACGTTCAGGTAATTCAGGAACTACAGGAACTGATTTTATCGGAACAACTGATGGACAACCGCTTCTATTTAAAACAAATAATAGTAATCGTTTTGAAATAACTGCGAATGGCAGATTAAGAGCTTATAATAGTGGTAGTCAAGTACAACCTTCGTATTCTTGGAATAACAGTACCTCTACAGGAATGTTTAGACCCGATAATAATCAACTAGGGTTTACTACAGATGGCAATGAAAGACTTAGGATAGATGCTAATGGTCTAATAGGTATTAATAATAACAATGTACTATCAAGACTTCATATTAAAGAGAGTACAAATACTCAAGGTCCTTTTTATTCAGAAATTACAAACAGTAATTCAAATTGGAGTGCTGTAGAAGCTTATAACCCGAAAATTAGTAATGGTGCTGGAATATTAGGAACAGGATTTTTTGGAATTGTAGGTCAAGCAACAGCAGCAGCCGGATGGGCTGGATATTTTACTTATGATGTTTGGATGGATAATGATTTTTATGTTTATAATAATTCTTATTTATGGAATCTTGATGTAGATAATGATTTAACAGTATATGGTACTCTAACAAACCTATCAGATAGAAGGATTAAAACCAATATCCAAAACATAGATGGAGCATTAAATATTATTAACAAGTTAAAACCTAAAGTTTATGACAAAAATACTGAGCTAATTGAAAAAAATAGTAAAGTTGAAAAATCGAAATTAAAAATCAATCAAAACGGCCTTAGAAATACGGATGACAAATCTGTTCGAAAGGAACAGGAAAGAAAAAAAGAGTTCGGTTTAATTGCTCAAGATTTAGAGTTAGTTCTTCCAGAATTAGTTTTTGAAAAAGGCACAAAGTTAAAGGGGTTAAAAGGAGAAAACTTAAAGGCAGTAAACTACATAGGTCTCATACCTATATTAACCAAGGCTATTCAAGAACAGCAAGAACAAATCAAATCGTTAGAGCAAAGAATAGAAAGCCTCGAAAGAGCTATAAGAAACAAAAAATGATGTCTCTTCTTAGACTTAAGACCTAAAGTAAAAGGGTTGTATAATAAATAATAAGTATATCAGGATTTATTCTTTAAACTGTATAGTTATTTTAAGACGGGTCCTCCACTCAGCAAACTCATTGATACTCCATACATAAGCCATAGATAGTTCATTGTTTTGTAGGAATTGAGTCTTTTTTCCTACAAAACAATGAATGTATCATAAAACATTAAGTAACAAACACTTGATACCTTAAGAAAGAGTCATTTTTACAAATACCGAAAAAAACTCCAAAACGGTCTGTTCTTTAAATACAGTATATCCTGTTCCTTTTCATACGCTTCCCGTTCAAAACTAATGTTTCGATACGCAGTATATCGGTTTTTGTACTGTACCAGTCTTAACGCATATTCAATACCGTACCACAAATAAAAAGGCAACACTAATAGCTCTATCTGTTGCCGTAGGTGAATGCGTTCATGGTTCATAAAAATTGCATCGGCTTTTAAAGCACTATCTTTTAATAATAAGAAAGGCCATAATGCAATTCCAGTAAACTTTTTCCGAAGTAAAAAAGGGGACACCAAAACAATCATAAAGTAAAGGTAAAAACTATATAGTAATTTCTATTATTCTGATTTTCAATAACTAAAAAACAACATTTTATCGATAATTAAAACCAATACGTCGATTATCTCGTAAGTATCGTGTAAACTAACCCTTACTAAATTACTACTTATGAAATCCATTACTTTAAAACATTATTTATTTACCACTTTTCTGCTTCTTACAACAGTATTTCTGCAAGCTCAAGTAGGTATTGGCACCCTATCTCCTTTAAATCAATTGGACGTAAAAGTGCCTGGTACAGGTTCAGATGGTATTAATATTCAAAATGACAGCTTTAACACACAACTACTCACTGAAGGTAGCGGCACATTTGCAATGAACAATTCATCCAATAGTGGATCCTATAATTTTAGGTTTGCAAATGCTACTAGATATATTATGACCGATGATCTAATATACCCATCCGTCAATGCAACTGACAATACCGTAAACGGAGCATTGGATATTGGTAGGTTTAATGCGCATTTTAGAAGAGTCTATACCCGAGGCATCCACACCAATGATAACGATGTTGATGGTGGACTTCGCATAAATATAGGAAGCGGGGGCGGAACAACGGCCGATTATAACTTTAGCGATTTTGCTTTTTACCCTATTACCAACCGTCGCAGAAATTTAGGGCGTTCCAGTAATGCTTGGGACAATGTATATGCAGATGATTATGTTACCGTATCTGACCGTCGTGAAAAGAAAAACATCAAAACCCTAAACTTAGGCATGAACATTATCACTAAGATAAATACTTATAAGTACGTTTACAAAAATGATAATAATAATGAAGAACATTTCGGTTTTATGGCCCAGGAGCTCCAAAAAATAGTACCTGAATTAGTCGCCATTGGAAATGACGAAAATAAAACCCTTGGGATAAGCTACAGTGAATTAATCCCAATTTTAGTAAACGCGCTAAAGGAGCAGGACGATAAGATTGATAATTTAGAAAAAGTTGTCCTTTCCATTCAAAAAAAGTTAGATATAGATACCGCTTCTATGAAATAGCTTTTAGTTCAAAATCAAAACCCCAAAGCTCTTAGTGAAACTAAGGGCTTTCTTTTTATTAACTTATCTTAAAAAGCATGCTACTTTATTGAAATGGTTCAATGTTGAATTTTGTATTTTTGTAATATGCTATTTCCAAAGAAAAGAATAGAGATTGAAGAAGGTGATTTTTACCTTACACCGGAAGGTTACAAATGCTTTACCGAGCAATATCACTTAAAACGTGGTTATTGCTGTGAAAGTGGTTGCAGGCATTGTCCATACGGTTTTAACAAAAAGAAAGGGCAGTAAGCTTTTAAAAAAAGGTAAACGAACCATCTATTAAACTAATAAACTTTGCATCTCTGCTAAAAAACGATTAAAATGAAATTCAAAGAAACCATACAAGAAGGCATTCCCAAACAACTACCAAAAGAAAAAGCGTACGACACAACTATCAACCACGCCCCTAAACGTAAAGAAATCCTTTCTGCTGAAGAAAAAAAACTCGCTTTACGCAATGCCCTACGGTACTTTGATAAAAAACACCACGCCACACTCCTACCCGAATTTAAAGCAGAATTAGAAGAATACGGACGCATCTATATGTACCGCTTTCGCCCTGATTATAAAATATATGCCCGTCCCATCGATGAGTACCCAGGAAAGAGTCAACAGGCAAAAGCCATTATGCTCATGATACAGAACAACCTGGATTATGCTGTAGCCCAACATCCACACGAATTGATTACTTATGGGGGCAATGGAGCTGTTTTTCAAAATTGGGCGCAATATTTATTGACTATGCAATATCTGTCCCAAATGACAGACGAACAAACCCTTGCCATGTATTCTGGGCACCCTATGGGATTGTTTCCCAGTCATAAAGATGCCCCAAGAGTAGTGGTTACCAACGGAATGATGATCCCCAACTATTCTAAACAAGATGATTGGGAAAAATTCAACGCACTTGGCGTTACTCAATATGGGCAAATGACCGCTGGAAGTTTCATGTATATTGGCCCTCAGGGTATTGTTCATGGAACAACGATTACTGTTCTAAATGGTTTCAGAAAAATTAAAAAAGAACCTAAAGGAGGGTTGTTTGTAACCTCTGGTTTAGGCGGAATGAGTGGAGCACAACCCAAAGCCGGTAATATTTCAGGCTGTGTAACGGTTTGTGCCGAAGTAAATAAAAAAGCTACTGAAACCCGTCATACACAAGGATGGGTAGATGAGGTGATATCTAATGTAGAAGAATTAGCAAACCGTGTGCGTAAAGCTACTTCAAATAAAGAAACGGTTTCTATTGCATACGATGGAAATGTAGTAGATGTATGGGAACACTTTGCTAAAGTTGACATTCACATTGACTTAGGAAGTGATCAAACATCACTTCATAATCCGTGGGCAGGAGGATACTATCCCGTTGGGATGAGCTATGAAGAAGCAAATGAAATGATGGCTAACAATCCTGAAACGTTTAAAGAAAAAGTACAAGAAAGTTTGCGACGTCATGCTACTGCTATTAACAAACATACGGAAAAGGGCACGTATTTTTTCGACTACGGAAACGCGTTTCTTTTAGAAGCTTCCCGTGCCGGAGCAGATATTCTTTCTAAAGAGCCAAATAAGGAGTTTAAATACCCTTCGTATGTACAAGATATTATGGGGCCTATGTGTTTTGACTATGGTTTTGGTCCTTTCCGGTGGGTATGTGCATCTGGAAAACCAGAAGATCTTCAAAGAACAGACGAAATTGCTTCCGAAGTATTAGAAGAGTTAATGAAAGAATCCCCAAAAGAAATCCAGCAACAGATGCAGGATAACATTACTTGGATCAAAGGTGCCCAACAAAATAAACTGGTAGTGGGATCTCAAGCACGTATTTTATATGCAGATGCCAATGGACGTATTAAAATAGCTGCTGCTTTTAACAAGGCTATTAAAGAAGGGAAAATAGGCCCAGTAGTATTGGGTCGTGATCATCACGATGTATCAGGAACTGATTCCCCATACCGTGAAACATCCAATATTTATGATGGAAGCCGATTTACAGCAGATATGGCCATACAAAATGTAATTGGCGATAGTTTCCGCGGCGCCACTTGGGTAAGTATCCATAACGGTGGTGGTGTTGGTTGGGGCGAAGTAATAAATGGCGGGTTCGGTATGGTTCTTGATGGTACTATAGATGCACAAAGACGGTTAGAAAGTATGTTGTTCTGGGATGTAAATAACGGAATTGCACGCCGAAGTTGGGCACGGAATGACGAAGCTGTTTTTGCCATAAAAAGAGCAATGGATGAAAACCCGAACTTAAAAGTAACGCTTCCTAATTTCGTTGATGATGATTTATTAAACTAAACAAAACACCATGAAAGCATTAAAATTTATACCCCTATTGCTGCTATTTGTAGTTATCTCATCTTGTTCTTCTGTAAGAGTAGCAACAGACTACGACAGAAAAGCTGATTTTAATTCTTATAATTCTTTCGCTTTCTACAAACCGGGAATTGATAAAGCAGAAATAAACGATTTAGACAAGAAACGTATCTTACGAGCTATAGATGCTGAATTAAGCGCTAAAGGACTTAACAAAAATGAATCGCCAGACCTCCTAATAAGTATTTTTACCAAAGAACGTGAACGCGTAGATGTTTATAATAACAATTTTGGCTACGGTTGGGGCTGGAGACCTTGGTACTATGGCAACTATTATGGAAATACAGTATCCCGCTCTACTGAAGGAAGCCTATATATAGACTTTATCGATGCCAAAACCAACGAATTGGTCTGGCAAGGTATTGGTAGCGCCCGTCTTATAACCAGCGGAGATATAGACGATAAAGAAAAACGCATTCGTGAGATTGTAAAAGAAATTTTAGCCGAATATCCGCCCGGAGCAATGAAATAAGAATGAACAGTAGCCCTCTAAATAGAGGGCTTTTTTTTTGTCTTCATTCTAAAGTTGTTTTAAAAAACTTCTTATTTGTTACATACGTACTAGATTTTGTTACATTGTTGAAAGCACCTCCTTTTATCTTCATTTACATTTGGTATATGGTATTGACCCCCTTAAAAACAGGGGATTACCCCACACAATTACAAGTCTTTACCTACTGAAAACCAAAACAGTGCGCGCTACTTTTGGTGTCAGTAATTTAATTAACAATTTAAACTTAGTATTATGAAAACAATTTTTACATTTTTAGGTATGCTACTTTTTACAGTAGTATTGGCGCAAGACAAGGTGTTTGTACACACCGCAACGGTAGGGAATTCTACTGGCAACGTAACATATTTAGACCACCCAGATTTAAATGGAAATCCCAGTGCCAATTTTATTGTCACACACAATTTAAATCATGGTGGTGTGCAGTACAACGATAAAGTAACTGGCACATGGTATGATGGTAGTTCTTGGACTATATTTAATGAAGACTTGAGCGCTATAACCGAAGGCTCATCATATAACATCTATATACCTGATGGCGGCAAGATGATCAATATAGAAGCGGATGGAAGCACCTACGACCTGCAATTAAATGATTCGGACATTAATGGCAACCAAAATGCCGTTATTGTATATGCTACCTATTTTAACCCAAATGGTGTTTACAATAACAATAATTATGGGATCTATTACGACACTTCTGACGATAGATGGCGAATATACAATGAAGAAACGACTACCAACATCCCGGCTGGAGCAGTATTTTCGGTTTTGATAGATGAAGGTACCGGTGGGGCCACTGCATTCTCGCACACAGCCACAGCGCCTATTGCCAACTATACAGTTATAGACCATCCCAATTTAAATGGAAAACCAGAGGCCTATCCAGTTGTTTCCCATAATTGGGGAGCCAGTGGGGATCCTAGCAATATCGTTATGGACAACACTCTTGGGGTATGGTACAATGGCAGCAACTGGACCATTTATACGGAAGATTCATCGCCTATGCCAGTGAATGCAAAATTTAATGTATATGTCGCCGATGAACCCTTAAGTGTTGGAGAAGAAACAGTAGCCAACGTAAGCTCATATCCAAACCCAACTAACGGAGAGGTTACATTTACTTCAAAAGAAACGATATCCAATGTTAGTATATACAACATATTGGGCCAAGAAGTAAAACAAATTTCCGGTAACAACAATACAGACCTAACCATCAATATATCTGAACTTTCATCAGGCAATTACATTGCCAAGGTTCAGGCAGGGAAAGCAGTTCAATCTGTAAAACTAATCAAGTTATAATGTTTGTTTTTTTGTTTAGTATTTTAGAGAGGAGTGTTTAGGCATTCCTCTTTTCTATTTCTGTTCAAAAAAAAGGCTGCCCTTTTAATAGAGCAGCCTTCTTAAAGTAAAATTGAGGAGTAGCTTACTTTTTAATCAATTTTATGCTTTTTGAAGTTCCATTATCGGCTTTCAATTGCATAATATATATTCCAGGAGTCCAACTTTGAACATCTATATTCATTTGAGTGGTTCCGTTGTAAGTTTTATTGAAAATCTGTTGACCTAACATATTGTATATTGCAGCTTGCTCGATAGCTACGGTACTGTTAAGTGTTATTTCATTTTGCACCGGGTTGGTATAAGTAAATGATGCATTTGAAAATTCATCTACACTCAGTTCTTCATCTACAATGTTCTGTGCGTATATTTTTTCACCTTCTCCTTTATCTTCCATAAACACAGCAACGCTTTGGTTATTTACTGGCATGGTATATTGTACACGGCCTTTATTTGCTGAAAAAGTAGCAACAGGCATTGTTTCTTCTGTCCAAACAAAATCCCCATTTTCATCAAGGTACACTGCATTTAAAGTTGTTGGTGTTGCTCCATTATCCGCTCCCTCTTTGTTAAGGAAAAGCGTGCTATCGTTCTTTAGCTGAAGACTTCCGGCGTGCACTTTTTCTGAACCAAGCGGAAAAACCTCTTTAGCGTTATCGGTAAGCTGTCTTGCACCGGTTTCTTTATCAAATTTTTGAACAAATTCACCACGTTGATCTTGTGTGCTATTTGTAAATGTTGAAACAGCCCAAACATATTGTGACCCAGATTGAAAAGCAACTTCTGTATTCATTTCATAGTCTGTTTGTTCTACATCAAAATCAACTCCGTTAATTCCCCAAGGAATTGTACCGTCTGGATTTATTCTTTGTAAATAAGAATCAAAACGATTATTTGCAGCAGAAAAATAGCCCATATACACTACATCGCCATCCTGTGTTCCGGTATAATTACGGTTAAAAGCAGTTAAGCCTTCAGCTAGCTGAGTAGCTTCCGCCCAAACTGCATTACCTTCTGCATCATACCGTTGAGCATATAAATTTGAGTTTATACCACTTAATAAGGAATGGAAAACAGCGATTATATCACCTCCCGAAATTTCAAAGAAATTTGCAGGTGCTGTAAATCCTGATTCTAACTCTATAGGCATAGTTGAGGGCCAAACTGCAGTTCCAGTTTCATCATACTTTTGCATTACAGTTCCAGTTGAAGCCAACCAACTAACAATAGCATCTCCATCAGAAAGTGGTAAAATGGTTACTTTATTACCACTACCTACATTTACACCATTTGAGTCCCATAAAGCGTTTCCGTCACTATCAAATTTAAATACATAAGCGGGGTCGCCACCACCGGTGCCAGTTACACCTATATATAAATTATCATCAGCATCAACAACCATATTCCATAATACTGTAAAGGTTCCCATTCGTATTTGATCGCTCACTAACATCCCATCGGCACCAAGGATTTGGTTTCCGTCTGCATCTAAAATTTGCATGCGTAGCTCAATATTAACAGGTTCTCCAACGTTTTTCCAAAACACTACATAAGTCATTCCATCAGAAGTGCCTTTGGCTTGCATATCAAGTGCTTCAGATTCTGCAACCAAGGTGTTCACATCAGTTTCGGTTGTCCATTGTGCTTGGGCAACAAAAACCGTTAACAAAGTAAAAAGTGTAATAATCGTTTTCATATGTTTCATTTTAATTAGATTTTGGTTTAGTATTATTATTTTTATTCAACTCTTTAATAAGTTTTTTTAAAGCGTTCTTTTTGTCTTTGCTATTTTCTAATAGCTCATCCAAATTATCTTCTTGATCTTTCTTTTCCATTTTTATTCGTTTTGGGTTTCAAAACTTTTTCAAATGTATGCGCTGTTTAGGGCTACACATAATATTTAGACCTACTAAAATCACTCATAGCTAAAAAATAACCATAGAATTAGCACTCAAACAATTATAATTATTTGATTTTCAGACACTTTATGTTTTTGTAAATTTATACCCTTTATTGTCCGAAGCTTGACAAATAAGCAGACAATTCAACGTCAGAATGGGTGATTTCTAATTTTTTCCGAAGTCGGGTGCGGGCATTTTCAATGGATTTTGAAGACTGTCCTGTAATTTGTGCAATCTCTTTTGAAGTTAGGTTCAACTTTAACAGAGCACATAACCGTTTATCTTTTGAAGTTAAATCAGGGTGTTTTTTGGAAAGGTTTTTATAGAAAGATTCGTGAACTTGCTCAAAGCGCATTTCAAATTCTTCCCAAATATTACTGTTTGTATCACGTTTTAATCGCTTGGCGATATAATCAATAGCTTGTTGCGTTTCCTTTTTAGCAGCTTTACGTTTTACTTCTTTGAGGTCTTGTAGAATCTCTTCGATAATTTCGGTACGGTGTATTTCTACCATAGCTTTACCAATAAGCTCTTTATTTTTTAACTGAAGATTGCTGTCGAGCTCTTTCTGCTTAGCAATCGCCAATTGTTTTTCAAGCTTGGTGTTTCTCAATTTGTTTCTAAAACGCACCAATAAAATGCCTAATAACAACAAACCAGCAAGAAGAATTAAAAGAATAATGTAATTTCTAAACCGCTGCTTGCCTTCCTTTAAATCACGGATTTCTTCCTTGGTTTTATATTCTTGTTCAATCTTTATTTTTTCAACATTCGCCGTCTTTTCTTCTATATTTAAACTATCCCTTACTTGATCATATTTCTGAAAGTATTCGGCAGCGTTTTTATAGTCCTTCTTTTCTAGATAATTTTTATAAAGGGTTTGCAGAGCTGCTTGATTTTCGAAGCTAAATTTACTTTCGGTTAGTGCTTTATTCGCTTTTGTAGCGTAAACGATGGCAGAATCTAATTGATTTATCTTTTCGTAATACGTAGCAACAGAATTATAAATCCACCCTTTGGACTGTGACCTTTGATTAGTATTTTTTTCTATATAACTTGTTGCTAACGTGAAGTGCTTTTCTGCTTTTTGTAAGCTGTCTTTTAAAAAATAAACCCTTCCTAAGTTACCGTTAAGATAAGCTTTCAAGTATGTTTCGCCCGGGACCTTTTTTAATAATTTTTCTGAACGCTTATAAAAATAACTAGCCGAATCAACTTGGGAGTTTAAATAGCTAGTCCCTAAATTATTCAATATTTTTGCTAACAGAACCGTATCCTTTTCTTTCTCCGCATAACCATAAAGTTTTTTAAAAAAGAAACGTGCTTTTTCTGGTTCTTTGATTCTCCCATAAGTTACTGCTAGGTTCTGCTCAAGAGTTATTGATGTATCATTAGAAGGCTGATTTTGGTAATAATCGTAAGCTTTTAGGTAATATTTCAATGCTATGTCGAGTGCATCTTTACTAAAAAATAAGTCTCCGGCTGCATTGTAATACTTAGCTATTACTTCTTCAGAACCTGAATTGACAGCACTTTTTTCGGCAATATTTAAGTAGTATAAAGCACGGTCCCAATCATCATTCTTTAATTGAGAAGCAATAGAAACACTAATTCTAGATTTTTCAGCCTCGGAAGAAATATTGGCCAAACTATCTATCAATACAGAAACAGGCTCTTGAGCCATTCCTGAGAAAGCGACTAGGAAAATAAAAAGTATTCGAAGCAACATAGTAAAAATTACCTCGAAAGATACAGAAATTTAATAATCTAGTAATGCTTCAATTTTAGCTTTCACCTTCTCAGTAGAAGGAATCATTGTTTCTTCTAACGTTGAATTTAATGGGATTGCCGGCATATTTTCACTGCCAATTATCATAACGGGGGCATCTAATTGCTGAAAACATTCTTCTTGAATTCTACCTTGCAATGCTCTTGAAAAACTATTATCTGAAGGTTCTTCAGTTACCACCAAACATTTTCCGCATTTTTTAACCGACTTGAATACCGTTTCATAATCCAACGGATGTAATGTTCTAAGGTCAACTATTTCTATTCGGTCCTGCATTTGTAGTTCCATGGCAGCATTCATTGCCCAATGCACACCCATACCATATGTTATTATGGAAACGGTTTCTACATCTTCTTGTTTCCAGATTTCTTGAAGCAACCACGCTTTGCCAAACGGCAATACATAATCTTCTGCTGGCTCTAAAGATGTAGCACCTTTCGTTCCTTTTACTTTACTCCAATACAATCCTTTGTGCTCAAAAATAACCACCGGGTTAGGGTCGTAATAAGCCGCTTTCATTAAGCCTTTTAAATCGGCTCCGTTACTTGGGTACGCAATTTTAAGTCCACGAATGTTCGTCACCACACTTTCTACCGAAGAAGAGTGATACGGACCACCGCTACCATACGCACCAATAGGCACGCGAAGAATCATCGATACTGGCCATTTTCCGTTAGATAAATAGTTGCTTCGGCTTACTTCGGTAAATAATTGATTCAGTCCTGGCCATATATAATCGGCAAATTGAACCTCAACAATTGGTTTTAAACCAACAGCACTCATCCCAACGGTTGAACCGACAATAAATGCTTCTTGTATTGGGGTGTTAAATACACGGTTGTCGCCAAATTTCTGCGCCAACGTAGCTGCTTCCCTAAACACGCCTCCTAAACGACCTCCAACATCTTGTCCATACAGCAAACACTCTTTGTGTTTACCCATCAACTCTTCAATCGCAAATAAGGCGCAATCTACCATCACCACTTTTTCACCACCTTCTGGTGATCGTTCTCCTTTTTCTTCGGTAATTTCGGTAGGTGCAAAATCGTGTGTAAATAAATCTTCCGGTTTAGGATCTTCAGCCTTTAAAGCTTTTTCATAATCTTTTTGAACCGATTTTTGAATGTCAGTTTCTAGTTCTGAAAGTTCTTTTTCAGAAAAACCATTATCTAATAATAACTTTTTAAGTTTTGGGTACGGATCCCGAGACCTTGCTTCATCCAGATCATCTCTATAAAATTCCATCCGAACACCCGATGTATGGTGATTCAATAAAGGGACTTTAGCGTGAACTAAAAACGGGCGACGCTCCGTTCTAATTTTTGAAATTACATCCTGAAGCGTATTGTAGCTTTCTTCAAAATCGGTTCCGTCTATGGAAACCGCTTCCAAACCATGAAAACCAGCAGCGTATTCATAGGCATTTTGGGCACGCGTTTCGGCTTCATTTGCTGAAATATCCCAACCATTATCTTGCACTAAATATAAAATGGGTAATTGCTTTAAAGCTGCCATTTGAAAGGCTTCGGCAATCTCACCTTCAGTAACAGATGCATCTCCTAAAGAACAAACCACAAAAGGTTGTTCCTCATCTTTATTGTGTAAGTTTTCAGTCTCTTTGTACCACATCCCCATCGCCACACCAGTTGCCGGAATAGCCTGCATTCCTGTTGCACTACTTTGATGCGGGATTTTAGGCTTATCATCATCTCGCAAACTTGGGTGTGAATAATACGTTCGTCCAGCTGAAAAGGGATCGTCTTTTTTTGCCAACACTTGTAGCATCAAATCATAGGGTTTCATTCCTATTGATAATAAAATAGAATCATCACGATAATACGGAAACGCATAATCTTGAGGCTTTAACTGCATACCAAGGGCGGTTTGAATCACCTCGTGTCCTCGCGAAGTTGCGTGAACATATTTTGAAACCGTTTTAAAATTTTCTTCATATAACTCAGTCAAAGACTTAGCCGTTACCAAGTTTTTAAAAGCTTTTTTTAATATATCTTTCTTCATTATTCTTAATTCTTATTTTGTTTGCTAATTGTCATCAAAATGATTCACGATTCATGACGTTTAGACTCACGACTTTTTTTAATTATCAGAGACGAGAGTATCCATGAAATTTGATATTTTGCTTTGCAATGCCTGAACTTTATCTTCAAGTTTTAAAAATATGGCTTCGGAAACAAAATTTTTACGATAACAAACCATCAACTGTGTTTCCCATTCATAGGCAGAACCTAAACTATCTTCAAGGGACTTTAAAAAATGTTTATCTGTTCGTTTGCTCGACCCCTCGGATATATTTGAAGCAATAGAAACACTGCATCTATTCATCTGCGTTCGTAACCCAAACTTTTCGTAGTCTGGAAGTGTTGCGGTAAATACATAGTTTTCGTCAATTAAATCCATAGCTTCTTGCCAGATATGTAACTTTTTAAAATTATGCCTTCTCATTGCTTCAAACTTATTGTCATTTGTCCTGTCTCAAAACGTCCTGTTTCTAAAAGTCCCTTTTAACATCAAATTGCTCCATATTATCAGCCACTCTTCTTAAAAAAGAACCTGCCAAATATCCATCTACAATGCGATGATCAAATGACAACGATAAATACATCATGTGCCGAACTTCAATACTATCACCGTCTTCACGCTCCATAACTTCGGCTCGTTTTTTTATAATTCCTGTTGCTAAAATGGCTGCTTCCGGTTGATTAATAATGGGGGTTCCCATTAGGCTTCCAAAGGTACCCACATTACTAATTGTAAACGTGCTTCCTTTGGTATCATCACCTTTCAACTTGTTATCTCTGGCTTTTCCTACTAACTCATTGGTGTTTTCAGCAAGAGCTTTTAAATCTTTTTTATCGGCTTCTTTTACAACTGGAACGATTAAATTTCCGGAAGGTAAAGCGGTTGCCATCCCTATATTTATTTCTTCTTTTACAATAATATTTTTCCCATCAAGACTAGAATTAATCATTGGAAAATCTTGAATCGCTTTTGCTACTGCTTCAATAAAAAGCGGTGTAAACGTCAACTTTTCATTGTACTTTTCCTTGAAAGCAACCTTGTTCGCATTTCGCCAATGTACCATATCAGTCAAATCTGCTTCTACATAAGCAGTTACATGTGGTGCCGTTGTTGCGCTAAAAACCATATGATCTGAAATCATTTGGCGCATGCGATCCATTTCAACTATTTTACCAGTTCCTTTATCAAATTTTAAATCGGGAACCTGAAAGCCTGAAACTTCAGGTACGGGTTGCGCAAACTTAAAAGGGCGCCCTTCTTCAATATATGTAATCACATCGCTTTTACGAAGACGACCTTCCTTTCCAGTACCGGGAATTCTAGCCAATTCTTCGTAACTAATGTGATTATTTCTAGCTATACTTTCTACTAACGGACTTATAAATACATTTTCATTAACAGTAAATGCTGAAGTAGCGTTCGCTTTTTTGCTTTTTGCTTCTTTGGAAACGGAAGGCTGGACTTTTTTCTTTGTTTCTTTTTTTGAAGTTGCCGTTTTTTTAGCCGTCTTTGACTTTTTAGAGGAACTCTTTTCTTCTGAAAGATTTAAAATAGCAATCACATCACCTACCGGAACTACTTCTTGCTTATCTTTTACGTGCTCAACCATCGTACCGGAAGCAGGCGCTGGCACTTCATTATCTACTTTATCGGTTGCTACTTCACAAAGAATATCGCCTTCTTCAAACGAATCACCTTCGTTTACCAACCAATTGATAATGGTTCCTTCAGTAATACTCTCACCCATTTTGGGCATTTTAAATTCAGTTTCCTTCATTTTATTCGTTTCTCTTAATCTCTTGTAGTGTTTTATAAAAATCTTCCTGAACAGGTCTATCCTTCGGAATTTCCCGTAAGGGTTCTACTTCTTTCAAACTCTCGTGACAGTCGGTAGGCAATTGTTGATATAAACGAGTTCCAGCAGTTTTCCAGTCTATCATTTCGTCTGAAATATCCTTAATAGCTTTTGCAGGATTACCAACTATTAATTTTCGTTTTGGAAATACCGTTTCTGCTTTTACGAATGCCATCGCTCCTACAATACACTCATCTCCAATTTCAGCATCATCCATAATCACACTGTTCATACCAATTAAACAGTTACGCCCTAAATTAGCACCGTGAATAATGGCGCCGTGACCTACATGAGCACTTTCTTTAAGCACAATACTTTTCCCCGGAAACATATGTACCGTACAGTTTTCCTGAACGTTTACACCATCTTCCAGAATAATTTCACCCCAATCGCCACGAATAGCCGCTCCAGGCCCTATGTAACAGTTTTTACCAATAATTACATTACCGGTAACTGCTGCCAACGGATGCACAAAACTGCTTTCGTGAACTACGGGTATGTGACCTTTAAAGCTGTAAATCATAAATAGAATGATATATTTTAAATAAAAAATGTAAAAGTTAATAGTCCTTTAAACACTTTAAATTTTTAAATTTTTCGGTTTTACATTTAGTATTTTTCTCTTTACTTAAACCGTTTCAACTTCTCTTTGGTAAAAGAAGAAAGCACTAAACGTCCACTTATTTTGGCACGTTCTTGTAATAGTTCATCCCAATCTTCGGTTCCTCGCCAGAACATTTGTTTCATTTCTTTTACCGCTTCAGGGTTATACCCACAAAGTTGTTCTGCTAAGGCTTGCACTTCCTCATCTAGTGCTTCAGTTGTTTCAAAAACCTTGGTAAATAAGCCTTTATCTCTTGCCCATTCTGGTGAATAAAATGAATTGGCATCAATCGCTATTTGCGACATTCCGCTTGCTCCAATTTTTCGTTGCACTGCCGGACCTACTACAAAAGGACCAATACCTAGGTTCAGCTCACTCAATTTTATAGCTGAAAACTTAGTTGCCATTGTATAATCCATCGCTGCTGCTAATCCAACACCGCCACCGACGGTTTTTCCTTGAACACGACCAATAATAAACTTAGGGCATTTGCGCATCGCATTAATTACATTAGCAAAACCACTAAAGAATTTTTCGCCTTCTTGTTCATTTTCGATAGAGATAAGCTCCTTAAAACTGGCTCCTGCACAAAAAGTTCTATCGCCTCCACTTTTTACAACAAGTACCAAAACCTCATCGTTTTGACCCATTTCAGTAATGGTATTTGCGAGTTTTGCAAGAATATCTCCTGGCAGTGAATTGTGAGCCGGATGAAAAAATTCTATGGTTGCTATTCCTTTATTTATTGTATGTTTTACGTATGGTTGTTGTTCTGACATAATTATATTAATCTAAATTGTTCAAAATGATGATTAAGGTGTTTTCTCTCCAATAAATACGATTCGTATTTGTTGAGTTCTCCAAAAACTAGATTTTTTAATTTAGCGTCGGGATTCTCCTTAAAAAATTTGATATACTTTTCGCGTTGCTCTTTGAATTTCTCAATGGCTGTTTCTAAATCTGGATGTTTTAAATCATCCAATTTATCTTTTTCAAGCATTGGAAATTGAGAGTTTTTTGGAAATTTTTTATAGTTATATAAGCTTGCATGTACCTTTTCTAAAATCTCTTCCGGTGTAGCAATTTCAAAGTCTTGAATTTCACCGGAAGTAATTTTATAAGAGTATTCTAAATGCTCTACCATATGTTGAGGCGTCATGATGCCCCATTTTGGTTTAGCATCTGCAGTTAATTTTGACAAACATTCATCGATTTTTTCATCAGTCATTTCAACAAATGTTTCTTGCTTTTTCTGAACCATCGTTAAAATAGTTGCTATCGCTACCAACGGTTCTTGGTCTTCATCCGGTTCAGCATCGAATACCTCAACATACCATTTTACAATTCCGGAAGGAAGTTCGGTTCCTTTTTGTTCTCGGTCTACTTTCTGCTTACACGTTAAACGAACATACACCGTATCATTGTGGTATAACGGACGCAAAAAGCGAATGTCCTCTAACCCATAATTTGCTGCTACCGGGCCTTTGTTTGGATAGACAAACAATCCTGCAGCTGCCGAAATAATAAAATAACCGTGCGCTGTTCTCTTTTCAAATATGCTTCCTTCTAAAGAAGTAATATCGGTGTGTGCATAGAAATGATCCCACGTTAAGTTTCCGAAGTTAATAATATCAGTATCGGTTAGGGTTCGTTTATGGGTTTTTAACGACATACCAGGTTTTATGTCCTCCCAATGATATGCAAAAGGGTGTTTTTCAGATTCTTTGTAAGCCGATTTTGGTTGATAAATACCGGTAACTTCAGTAAGTGAAGTTGGCGAACCTTGAATAGCACAACGCTGTAAGTAGTGTTTTACACCACGAACACCACCCATTTCTTCACCGCCACCGGCACGACCCGGACCACCGTGAATTAAATTAGGCAATGGCGAACCGTGACCTGTGCTTTGCTTCGCACTTTCCCGATTCAAAATTAAAATACGACCGTGATGTGTAGCTGCGGAAACGGTATATTCTTTTGCAATTTTATCGTCATTGGTAACAATCGAACTTACCAAAGAACCTTTCCCCATTTTGGAAAGCTTAATCGCATCGTCCAATGTTTTATAAGGCATAATAGTACTTACCGGACCAAACGCTTCAGTGATATGAGCCGCTTCATTGGCAAAAGGATTGTCTTCTCGAAGTAAAATTGGTTTTACGAACGATCCTTTTTTAGCATCAGCCCCAACTGTTTTAGCTTCATCAAAATCACCATACACAATCTGCGCTGTTTTCGTTATTTTTTCAATTTGTTCTTTTACTGAAGTCCGTTGTGCATCGTTTACCAAAGCACCCATTCTAACTTCTTTTAAGCGAGGGTCGCCAATGGTAACTTTATCCAATTGCTTGCCTAGCGCTATTTGAACATCCTCCACTAAGTTTTCTGGCACAATAACTCGTCTAATCGCCGTACATTTTTGACCACATTTAACAGTCATTTCATTTCGGACTTCTTTAATGAAAAGATCAAATTCTGGTGTTCCGGGAACGGCATCTTCACCTAAAATAGCAGCGTTTAGTGAATCTGCTTCCATAGTAAACGGAACCGATTCTTCAATTAATCGTGGATGTTTCTTCAATATTTTTCCAGTAGTTGCCGAACCTGTAAACGATACGACGTCTTGCGATTCTACCGTATCTAAAATGTTTTTAGCAGTTCCGCTAATTAACTGTAGTGATCCTTCTGGCAGTATTCCAGAAGCGATGATTTCTTTCACAACAGCTTCAGTTAAATACGCTGTTTGTGGTGCCGGCAACACAACTGCGGGCATTCCAGCCATCCAGTTTACTGCACATTTTTCTAGCATTCCCCAAACAGGGAAATTAAAGGCGTTAATATGAACCGCCACTCCTTCGCGAGGCACCATAATGTGATGCGCCATAAAACGACCACCACGTGATAAATCGACCGGATCTCCTTCTACGTGAAACGGCTGATTTGGAAACAATTTCCGCAATGAAGCATTGGCAAACAAGTTTCCAAAGCCTCCTTCAATATCAATCCAACTATCCACTTTCGTAGCACCAGTACGGTAACTTACTTCGTAAAATTGTCTTTTTTTCTTCTGAAGATAGAACGCTAATTTTTTCAGCATTAATCCCCGTTCTTGAAACGTCATTTTCCGAAGCGTATCTCCTTTTTCTCTTCCGTACTGAAGAATTTCAGGAATATCTAATCCTTCCGTTGTGACACTTGTAAAATGCTCACCAGTAACTGAATCGAGAATTGGGCTTCCTTCGCCTTTTCCATCAGTCCAATTTCCTTGTATGTAATGCTGTGTTTTCATCTTATAAATTTTAAATGTAAAACTGAAAAAGTTAAAATGTAAAAAGATTTAATAGTTATACTTCAGCCTTTATCATTTTACATTTTTCGGTTTTTAAGCTCTAATTCTGATTATTTCACCGTTAATTTTCCCTTTTACACTTTTAAAATAGCCATCGGTAATTTTACGCATTGGGACGGGTGTATTTCCAGGAAAATAATCTTTGTATTTTTCATATGCGTCTTCTACCATATCGGCAGAGACGACATTTATTCGCAGTCCGTTGGTTAATTCTAAGGCCGCTGCTTTTGTAAAACTTTCTACAGCGCCGTTAACCATTGCAGCACTTGTTGTCTTATCAACTGGCTCATCGGCTAAAATACCAGTGGTTAATGTAATGCTTCCATTGTCATTAAGATGTTTTCTTCCTAATCGAACAAGGTTAACTTGTCCCATCATTTTACTTTTAATACCGATGTAAAAATCTTCTTCGGAAAGGTTATCAAACGAATCCCATTTCGCATCACCGGCTATGTTTACAATAGCATCTACGTTTCCCGTTTTCTGAAACATTCCTTCAATAGAATCTGGGTTTGCAATATCTACCGTAACATCTCCTGAAGATCTTCCAGCGATTATAACCTCATCGTTTTCTTCAGAAAAACGTTTCGTTACTGTTTTTCCTATGGTTCCGTTTCCTCCTATTATTAGTATTTTCATAGTTGAATTTTAAATGTAAAACTGCAAAACCGTAAAATGTAAAAGTGAAAACTTCATTAAATCTCTTGTCACTTTATAATTTTACATTTTGACTTTAGTATTTTTAATTTTCTGTTCGTTCAATCACCGCTGCATAACCTTGTCCAACGCCTACACACATGGTTACTAAAGCATATTTCTTCCCAGTTTCCTGAAGCTCTAAAGCTGCAGAATAGGTTAAACGAGCTCCGGTAACGCCTAACGGGTGACCAATAGCAATAGAGCCACCATTCGGGTTAATCCGTGGATCATCATCTTTTAATCCCCATTCGCGTATGCATGCTAAAGCTTGAGATGCAAAGGCCTCATTTAGTTCGATTACATCCATATCTTCCATCGTTAATCCTGCCTTTTTCAATGCTTTATTTGAAGCCTCAACAGGACCAATTCCCATAATGCGAGGTTCAACCCCAACCACTGCAGAACTTAGAATTTTAGCAATTGGCTTTAAATTGTATTTCTTTACAGCATCTTCTGAAGCAATAATAGTCGCTGCAGCGCCATCGTTTAACCCAGAGCTGTTTCCGGCTGTAACACTTCCTCCTTCTTTTTTGAAGGCTGGACGTAATTTTGCCAAAATCTCTTTGGTCGTTCCCGGTTTTATAAATTCATCATCTTTAAAAATAATCGGGTCTTTTTTCCGCTGTGGAATTTCCACCGGTACGATTTCCTTAGCAAAACGACCGCTTTCTTGTGCTTTGGAAGCTTTCATCTGACTGTTATACGCAAAAGCATCTTGATCTTCACGAGTGATTTTATGTTTCTCAACTAAATTTTCAGCGGTATTTCCCATTCCGTCGGTACCGTACATATCGTGCATTTTCTTGTTGACGAATCGCCATCCAAAACTACTGTCATACATTTTAGCATCGGTTCCAAAAGCGCTAGAAGGTTTTGCTATCACGTAAGGACCTCTGGTCATATTCTCCACACCGCCTGAAATAAACAAATCGCCATCACCAGCTTTAATTGCTCTGTTGGCGTGAATTATGGCAGACAAACCACTACTGCATAATCTATTTACCGTTTCGCCAGGTACCGTAAAAGGTAGTCCTGCTAATAAAAGAGCCATTCTTGCCACGTTTCGGTTGTCTTCACCAGCTTGGTTTGCACAACCCATAATCACGTCGTCAATGGCTTCTTTTGGAATACCTGGGTTTCTTTTTACTACTTCAGCAATTACTAAAGCAGCTAAATCGTCCGTACGGACTGTACTTAGCGTTCCTTTATAATTTCCTATTGGCGTTCTAATGCCGTCTATTATATATGCTTCTTTCAAAATATTAAATTTTAAATGAAAAATGTAAAAGTCAAAAGTTTTAAAAGCACTTTATAATTTTAAATTTTTCGGTTTTACATTTTAAATTCTATTTGTTTGTTGTCTTAATGCTTGAAGCAAAAATTGCCACTAACTCTTTACATTCATTAGTAATTGCTTCAAACTTAGTTTTATTGTCTATTAAATCAGCTTCTTTTAAAATCTGAAGGTTTACTTGTGATTCTCTTAATTCTTTTAAACATATTTTCATTTTATGAATAAAATCCCTACGTGACTCTGCTCCTTGCGCTTCACCATAATTTAAAGCTGCAGATGTTGCAGAACAAATTAGCTGTTTTGTTAAATGCTCCGTTGCAAAATTCTTTTTCAGCATACCTATATTTAATATAATGCTTGCTGAAAACTTAACCAACCGTTCTTGTAAGTCGAATTTTTTCAAAATCTAAAATTTAAAATAATATAAGAGTCAACTTTTAGTAATCAATTTCATCTTCACATTTTATATTTTTCGGTTTTACATTTTACCGTTATTCTTCCCATTCTTTACTTGTTCGATAGACTACTCCTTTAAACAATGCAACCAACTCGTCGCCTCGCTTAACTTCTACAATATTGAACCCTAATTTATTATTTACTTTTTCAATGACCGACTCTGCGGTAAGGTAATCACCTTCATTCAAGGCTTCTATATGATTTATGGATGTTTCAATAGAAACAGCATACTTCCCGTGGGTATTTGCTGCAAAACCAAAAGCAGTATCGGCCAAGCTATAGCTAATTCCGCCGTGTGCTTTCCTCATACTATTGAGCATTTCTTTTCTAACGGTCATTGCTACTTTACAACGTCCGAGTTTAACTTCAAGTATTTCGATACCAAGCCAAGAACTAAAAGCATCTTGACTGAGCATTTTATGCGGAATTTTTGTGACTTCCATTAAAATTTTAAATAAAAAATGAAAAATTTAAAAGGCAAAAGTTTAGTTCACTTTTACATTTTTCAGTTTTACATTTTACATTAATAAAACGTTTTATTTCCTTTATTCATTCTCCTCAACAACGGTGAACAGCGATATCGGTCTTCACGATATTCATCATACAGTTCATCTAGTTTTTCAACACACCAGTCTATTCCCTTTTCATCTGCCCAAGCTAATAATCCTTTCGGGTAATTAACTCCTTTTGTCATCGCATTATCGATATCTTCTGCTGAAGCAATGTTCCAAAATAATGCATCGGCGGCTTCATTAATTAACATTACTAAAACACGATCGAAAATCTTTTGTGCTAATGCCACATCTTGATTAGGCTCTGGCTTCGTTGCTTTTTCAGAATAATCATAATATCCTTTTCCAGATTTTCTACCCAAGTATCCTGCTTCAGAAAAACGTTTTTGCGTGAAGGATGGCTTGTAACGCGGATCGTAATAAAAAGCTTTAAAAACAGTTTCGGTTACGGTATAGTTTACATCGTTTCCTATAAAATCCATCAATTCAAAAGGGCCCATTCTAAATCCGCCAATTGATTTTAACGCCCAATCGATTGTTGCAAAATCAGCGATTCCTTCTTCGTAAATTCGTAACGATTCGCCATAGAATGGGCGTGCTACTCTATTTACGATAAAGCCAGGGGTGTCTTTTGCTACAGCAACTGTTTTGCCCCAGTTTTGGATATTCATTGTTGTTTTCCGAAGTACTTTATCTGAGGTTTGTATCGCCGGAATCACCTCAACCAACTTCATCAACGGTGCGGGATTAAAAAAGTGAATCCCGATACAACGCTTCGGTTTTTTCAATGAAGAAGCAATAGAAGCGATTGACAAAGAAGAAGTGTTTGAAGCGATAATTGTTTTTTTAGAAACGTAGCTTTCCAACTCTTGAAAAACCTTCTTTTTAATATCTAGATTTTCAACAATTGCTTCGATGGTTAATTCTGAATCGCTCAACTCTTTTAAAGAATCTACATACGAAATGTTCTCTTGAATACGCGTTTTTTCAGCTTCGTCGATTCGGCCTTTTTCAACCAAGCGAGCCATTATTTTCTCTAAAGCTGCTTTCGACTTGTCTAATGCCTCTGTATTTGTATCGTAAAGCTTCACCAAACAACCGGCTGTTGCAGCTACTTGTGCAATGCCGCTTCCCATGGTTCCACTTCCTATTATTCCAACTTTCTTAATCATATTTTTTAACTATAAAATTTAAAAGGTTCAAGCTTCGTTTACCTTTACATTTTAAATTTTTCGGTTTATTATTTTCAGTTTTTACATTCCTTTAAAATTTGGCTTTCGTTTGTTTACAAATGCATCAACCCCTTCGGCATAATCTTCACTTTGAGCGGATTCAATTTGTAGTTTAGACTCCATTTCTAACTGACTTTCTAAATCGTTAGACATAGACTCATTCAACAAACGCTTTGTAAGTCCTAATGCTTTTGTTGGCATATTCGCCAAGGTAGTTGCAATGTTGTTCACTTCTTCCATAAAGGTTTCTGCAGAAACTACTTTATACACCATCCCTAGTTTTTCAGCATCGGTTGCTGAAACTTTATCGCCCAACATCATGAATGCGGAAGCTTTCTGAAATCCGATTAATCGTGGTAAAAAAAATGTACCAGCGCTGTCGGGAATCAACCCAATTTTACTAAATGCTTGAATAAAACTCGCCGCTTCTGAAGCTACTATAATGTCGCAAGCTAAAGCAATGTTAGCTCCCGCTCCAGCAGCTACGCCATTTACGGCAGCTATGATAGGCTTTTCAATACTTCGTATTCTTTTGATAATTGGATTGTAATGTTCTTCCAATATTTTTTTGAAGCCAGGATTTAGTTCTGGTGAAGTGACTTCTTTTAAATCTTGACCCGCACAAAATGCTTTTCCGTTTCCCACTAAAATAATGGATCTAACGTCTGCGTTCTTTTCGCAAGCGTCTAATTCGTCTTGCAATAAAAAAGCCATCTCGCGATTAAAGCTGTTAAACTTTTCGGGACGGTTTAAGGTAATGGTTGCTACTTTGTTTTCTATGTGGGTGGTTATGCTGCTCATATTTTTAATTTGAAATGCAAAACCGCAAAAGTTTAAATGAAAAAGTGATTGCTTTACTTTAAACTTTATGATTTTACATTTTTTTGGTTTTCAATTTTTTTATTTCAAACATTTGAAATAATCAAATGGCTCTTGGCAATCATCGCATTTAAATAGTGCTTTGCAGGCCGTAGAACCAAACTGACTAACCAAATGTGTATTAGTGCTTCCGCAATTGGTGCATTTTACCAGTTTTTTTTCTCCTAGTAACACATCTTTATCTGCAGATTCAGACATAGGGCGTGCGATTCCGTATTCTTCCATTTTTTGAAGACCTTCTTCAGAAATCCAATCGGTAGTCCATGCTGGGGAAAGGATTAATTCTATCTTGGCTTCTTTTCCTATTTCAGAAAAAGCAGTTTTAAGGTCATCGCCAATCACATCCATTGCGGGACAGCCGGAATAGGTAGGCGTTAGTTTGATGGTTACTACGCCATCTTGCTCGGTTGCTTCGCGAATAACACCTAAGTCTAATACTGTAAGCACAGGAATTTCAGGATCTGAGACAGTTTTCAGAACCGGAATTAAATGTGTGTCAATATTTGTAGTTTCGGTCAACAAAATTAATTTTTTAAATTTAAATACCCTGCGACTGCGCTCAGGGTGACTTGATAAATTCCGACTATGTCGAAATTTACCAAGTCATATTTGGATAGGTTCGTTGCATGTACTGCAAATCGGCTAGTAAATACCCCATATGTTCTGTGTGAACACCTTTTTTTCCTCCACGAGTGAAATACTTCCGTTCTGGAACTTCAAGAGTTGCTTTTTCTAAAATTTCTGAAACTTTTTCATAATACGTTTCTTTCATTTCTGAAACATCTACTGCGATTCCTTCCTCTATCATAGCTTTATCAGCTTCCATTACATCAAATAATTCATCTGTAAAACGCCACATCGCATTGATTGCCTCTTGCATTTTTTCTTTACTTTCCTCGGTTCCGTCGCCTAAACGTTTTACCCAATCTGAAGAAAATCGTTTGTGATAGCTTACTTCTTTAATTCCCTTTTTTGCAATAGCTGCTAATGTTTCATCTTTGCTGTTTTGAAGTTGCTCCATAAGCATTAAATGATACACGTCGAATAAAAATTGGCGAGCCATTACATGTCCAAAATGTGTATTAGGCTGCTCTACCAATAACACGTTTTTATATTCTCTTTCTATGCGTAAAAAAGCAATATCGTCTTCGGTTTTATCTTCTCCCGCAAGCTTTGCGGCATATTGGTAGTAACTGCGCGTTTGCCCCAATAAATCTAATGAGATGTTTGTTAGCGCAATGTCGGTTTCCAAAGAAGGTCCGTGACCACACAACTCTCCTAATCGTTGTGCAAGGATAAGCGAATTATCGGCTATGCCGAGAATGTATTTATATAAGTTTTCTTTCATATTTTTTAAACTGAAAAATCAATGGTTTAATTTAAAACCTCAAAACGTAAAATGATAAAGTAATTAAGACCTATACTTTTATATTTTTCGGTTTTGAATTTTACATTTTCGATCTACATATGTTTTACGTCATCAGGTAAATCATAAAAAGTAGGATGACGGTACACCTTGTCTTGAGCAGGTTCGAACATCTCCCCATTATCTTGTGGGTTAGAAGCTGTAATGTGTTTACTTTCCACAACCCAAATGCTAACGCCTTCGTTACGCCTTGTATATACATCGCGTGCATTTTCAAGTGCCATTTCAGCATCTGCTGCGTGTAAACTCCCAAAGTGACGGTGTTCTAAACCATTTTTACTTCGAACGAATATTTCCCAAAGGGGCCAATTTTTTTTAGTATTTCCCATATTAACTTGCTTTTGCAACTTTCTTATTTGCTTTCTTTTCGGCGTGTGCCATCGCTGCGTCGCGAACCCACTCGCCATTTTCCCAAGCATCTACTCTCGCTTTCATACGTTCTTTATTACAAGGCCCGTGACCTTTTACTACTTGCCAGAACTCATCCCAATCGATTTCACCAAAATCATAATGACCTGTTTCTTCATTAAACTTCATATCTGGATCTGGAATTGTTAACCCTAAAATATCGGCCTGTGGCACAGTTTGATCTATAAACTGTTGACGCAATTCGTCATTCGATTTACGTTTTAACTTCCATTTCATGGATTGCTCCGTATGAACAGATTCAGCATCGGTAGGCCCTAACATCATCAAACTAGGCCACCACCAACGATTTAATGCATCTTGCGCCATTTCTTTTTGTTCATCGGTTCCATTACAGAGCGTCAACATAATTTCGTATCCTTGACGCTGGTGAAAGCTCTCCTCCTTACATACACGTACCATCGCACGTGCGTAGGGACCAAATGATGTGTTACACAACGGCACCTGATTAATAATTGCTGCTCCATCTACTAACCAACCAATAGCGCCCATATCGGCCCAAGTAATTGTTGGATAGTTAAAAATGGATGAATATTTTGCTTTCCCAGAATGTAATTGTTCGTACATTTCCTCGCGAGAAATCCCTAAGGTTTCACAAGCTGAATATAAATACAACCCGTGTCCCGCTTCGTCTTGAACTTTCGCCAATAAAGCCGCTTTTCTACGCAATGAAGGCGCTCTAGTAATCCAGTTTCCTTCAGGTAGCATCCCGATAATTTCGGAATGGGCGTGCTGCGAAATTTGGCGTATATGGGTTTTTCTATACTTCTCCGGCATCCAATCTTTCGGCTCTATTTTCTCATCACGCGCAATGCGTGCTTCAAAAATTTCTTCTAAGTTTTTTATTTCTTTATCACTCATAATTATCTTGTTTTAAGCTGTAAGCATATTGCTATAAGCTATTAAACATCAAAATCTACTTTTACTTTTGAAGAAGTTGGCACTGCTTGACAACTTAATACAAAGTCCTGCGCAACTTCATGGTCTTCTAAAGCATAATTTATTTTCATTTCTACTTCGCCTTCCAATATCTTGCATTTACACGTACTGCAGACTCCTCCTTTACAAGCAAATGGCAAGTCGGCTCCGTTATTTAACGCTGCATCGAGGATATTATCGAAATCTTTTGTCATTACAAATTCAAACTCTTTTCCTCCATCTACAATGGTTACTTCTACCCCTTCAACGTTTTGTTTTGCGAGTCGCTCTGCGCGTTTTTTATCTTCTTCTGAAAGACCTGTTACGAATAATTCAAAATGAATTAAGTTTTTTGGCAATCCAGCTTCTACTAAATAATTGCTTACGTATTGCACCATTTGTTCTGGTCCGCATAAAAACACTTCACTCGTATCTGGAATATCAATAAACGTGTTGGTTAACACTTTCATCTTTTCATCGTCAAAGCGTCCGTTCAACAACTCGATATCACGTCTTTCTTTTGTAAGGAAATAATAGATTTCTAGCCTTCCAAAATACTGATTACGAAGCTGTTCTAACTCTTCCTTAAAGATAATGGATTTTGCGGTTTTATTCACATAAAACAACTTACAAGTAGCGTTAGGCTCTAAAGCCAAATGTGTTTTTATCATTGACAAAACAGGTGTAATACCACTTCCCGCAGCAAAAAAGAGGTAGTTTTTCTCTTTTTCTGGCTCAGCATTTACACCAAACATACCACTTGGCTCCATCACTTCAATAGTGTCGCCAGCCGCTAATTGTTCATTAACATAGGTTGAAAATTTACCGCCGTAAATCTGTTTTACGGCCACTTTCCATTGTTTATCCACCGGACTCGAGCATAAGCTATATGATCGACGCGTGTCTTCGCCATCAATGTCAGCTTTTAAGGTTAGGTGTTGTCCTTGACGAAATTTAAATTCTTCTGAAAGTTCTTCAGGCACGTCAAATGTGATAACAGAACAATCGTCTGTTTCTTTGTAAACGTCTTTTACTTGTAATTTGTGAAATTTTGCCACAGTTTCTTTGTCGGATTAATTACACAAAACTAACGATTGTTAGTTGAAATTACAAGCACAAACATGTTAAGTGTTCTGTTAATTAACATCTAGTAATCAGTATATTGCGATAATTTGTTAAAATCATTTTAGTATACTATCTTTCGTAACAATAAATCTCCCCAGTATTTAGCTCGATGTATTTATACTATCGAAAAATGAGATTTATCAATTTTGCTATTGTCAAATTTTCTATATCCCTAACATTAGGGATACTTTCAGCGTATTTATTCCCCACCGATACTTTTACACTTCCTTTTGTTCTTTTCAGTTTTATTTTACTTTTTATTCTTTGGTTTATTGAAAGGGAACGGCTTCAAAAATCTATCTATTATGGACTTATAACCTATTTAATTTTCTTCGGAATTGGTTTCGCCAGCTATCAATTACAGCTTCCAACGTTTCAAGATGAGCATTATTCGCATATCCTTTCAGAAAATGATACTTCTGAAACACCTTTACTCACTTTAAAGATTACTGAAGTTTTAAAACCGGATCGCTTCAACCATAAATATATCGCTGAATGTATCTCGGTAAATAAAATAGAAGCAAGTGGTAAAATCTTGTTGAACATTCAAAAAGATTCAATTTTAAAAGAATACACTATTGATGATGTTTTACTGATTTCTGAAAAAGTGATTACTATTCCAGAACCGCTTAATCCGTATCAGTTTGATTATTCAGCGTATATGAAAAAACTTGGGGTGTATTTTCAAATTAGAACCAAACCAAGGACCATTTTGGCTTTTGAAAAAGGTAGCAAAACAATTCGCGGTACTGCTGAAAACATTCGCAGTCATCTTATTGCTAAACTTAAAGAAAGCAAAATCACTGACAACGAACGGTCCATTATCCAAGCGCTAGTTTTAGGGCAACGGCGCGATATTGACAAACAATTATATGCCGACTACGCTGCAGCTGGAGCTGTGCATATTCTAGCCGTTTCAGGTTTGCATGTGGGTATCTTGTTTTTTATTCTGAAATGGTTGTTCCTGCCTTTAGGAAACATACGCTATGGCAAACAGATTAAAGCCATAGCCATAATTTGTTGTCTGTTCGGGTTTGCTTTGCTGGCCGGGTTATCACCTTCGGTGGTTAGAGCTGCTACGATGTTTTCGCTGTTCTTATTTGCTGAACAGTTAAAGCGCCCGACAAATAGCATAAACACTTTATTTATATCGTATTTATTTTTACTTATTATTAATCCATTGTGGTTGTTCCATGTTGGGTTTCAATTGAGCTATCTGGCGGTATTTTTTATATTATTAATACAACCAAAATTATTTGGGTATTGGTACCCCAAAAATTGGTTTATAAGGAAAGCTTGGGCTATACTCACCGTTTCTATTGCCGCTCAAGTAGGGGTTGTACCGCTAAGTTTATATTATTTCCATCAATTTCCCGGATTGTTTTTATTGACCAATATTGTAGTGCTTCCGTTCTTAGGAATTTTGTTGGGCTTTGGGTTATTGATTGTCTTATTGGTTTCAATCAACATGCTTCCTGATTGGTTGTCTGAAATTTATAACCAAATAGTTTTATCGCTAAACAATTTTATAAGCTGGGTTGCCAAGCAAGACGCCTTTTTATTTCAGGACATTCATTTTTCTGAAGAAAAAGTTTTGGGCGCTTACTTATTCATAATTACAAGCATTCTACTCTGGAAACAGTATTCGTATCGCCGTTTAACAGCTTGCTTATTGAGTATTTGTCTGTTAATAGGCATATTTATCTGGGATAAGCGGGAAGCTTCAGGGAATGAATTAATTGTATTTCAAAAAAGCAGGAACACCCTTATTGGAATAAAAAATGGGAATGACTTAATACTTCTAAAACCTGATACTCTTTCAGAAACTGTAAAGAATGTATTTCCAATTAAAGGCTATAGAACTGCCAATCAAATTGAAGGATTTTCAGAAAAAATAGTTCCGAAGGTATTTTCATATAATAAACAAAATATTTTGGTTTTGGACAGTTTGGCCGTATACCCAAAAAGTATAAAAATTGATATTGTACTGCTCACCCAAAGTCCGAAAATTAATTTAGAACGGTTAATTGATAGCTTAAAACCCAACCATATAATTGCTGATGGGAACAACTACAAAACCTATGTAACACGCTGGCGCAACACGTGCAAAAAGAAAAAGCTCCCCTTTTACCATACTGGTACCAAGGGAGCCTTCATTCTAGAGTAGTGAAACACTTAACTAAAAACCCTACTCTTAAAAAGTGCCTTCAAAGTTCTTTTGATATTCTTGCCAAGCTTCGGCAGTTGTCAGTTTTTTATAATCGTCATTCGCTATCATTTTAAGGTAAATCTCTAATTGTTGGGGTGTTTTATAGCCTGGAATTGCTTGTATCAATTTTCCGTTTTCTTGAAAAAACACCAAACTGGGATAACCTCTAAGTTTTAGTGCATCAGCAAAAAAATGAGTGGCATTTCGTCCTTTTCTTCCTTCTTTATAATTTGGGTTTGTGTATGTGAAATCTTCAAAGGTAATCTCTTCGGTTCCTTCCGCGTTAAACTTTACAGCGTAATAGTTTTTATTGATAAATTGAATTACTTTTTTATCACTAAAGGTATTTCTATCTAACATTTTGCAAGGTCCACACCATTTGGTATAGACGTCCATAAAGATTTTTTTTGGCTCCTTTTCTTGAGCAGCCAAAGCTTCGTTCATAGTCATCCAATTAATTTTTTGGGCAGTGACCGATGTAGTTATAAATGCTATAAAAAGAAGTAGTAATGTGTTTTTCATATTCAATGCGATTTTTCTGTTATTGTATTACAACAAAAAACGTTCCACACAATGGGAACGTTTTTTATTGTAATTTGTTGTGTTAATTACCTAACTCCGTGCATTAATCGCTTTAACACTGGGTTAAGCGCTAAAATTAACAATCCAGCAACGGTTGGTACTACTGTAAATATTAAAAAGAAGGTTGAGAGTGAGTATTGCTCTGTAATATTTTCAATTTGCCCCCCTACTACGGCAGCCAATTTATTACCAATAGCAATAGCTAAATACCACATACCAAACATAAGGGCAATCATCCTTGCCGGAACAAGTTTAGACACATACGACAATCCTACGGGAGATAAACATAGTTCACCAAGAGTATGGAACAGGTAGGCAAAGATTAACCATATCATACTTACTTTTACCCCTGCAGTTATCCCATATGATCCATACGCCAAGAGTCCAAAGCCTATTGCCATAACAATAAGTCCTAAAGCATATTTTACTGCAGCTGAAGGATTGTACTTACTATCCCACCATCTAGAGAAAAAGGATGCGAAAGCAATGATAAAGAACGAATTCAAAATACTAAACCACGATACTGTTATCTCTACTTGGTTGTCTTTTATTTCGGTTACAGTTGCCTCTACTATACCACTGTCCCTATCTTGGGCGATGGCATTTTCTTTGGCAAAAGCTACTTTTTCTTCATTCAAATATCCAAAAATAGTCCCTTCGTTGTTTTTATTAATGATTTTTATAGTAGAACCTACTTCAAAATCTTTAGGTTCGGAAATAGAGGTGACGCGATCTACCACGGTTACGCCAGTTTCTATATTTGTGTCTTCCGTAACGGGAATGTAATCAACTGTCTTGTTACCTTCTTCATCCGTGCTTTGCACTTCAATCGCCTTGTAAGAAACATCGTAAGCAGTTGTGGAAAGGTCTCTGTTTAACATCCAACCTACCAAGCCCCACATACCCAAAAAGCAAATGGCCAAGACTATATTGGATCCCGGGATTGTTTTAAATGTTTTTTTCCATAATAGAAACAAAACATAAGTAATAATGGCAAGCGGCACTACGGTCAATAGAATATTGACAATATTATATATTATCGCAGCGTCACCACTTAAAACCCTATCTACATTGTCCCTAGCGAATAATATTAGTGACGATGCTCCTTGCTCAAAAGAAAGCCAGAAAAAGACGGTGAAGAAAGCAAATATTACAAAAGCAATCATTCTGTCGCGCACTATTTTAGTATAACGTGAAATACGCCTAATTACCAATACCAAGAATAGCAATAGTCCTATTAACACTGTAACTATTTGACCAGACAGTCCAAAAGCTTCGTAAGGAAAGAGGTCTATGTTACCAATTTTTGAAAGCGGATCGTTTATTAAATACCCCAAACCAATTATTGAGGTTATTACGATTAAGATCTTATCAAGAATAGTGAATGGGTTTTCTTTCTCTTCAGGTTCTTCGATGTCTTCCTGTGTGCTTTTTTCATTTATATTTTGAGGCAATTCAACTTCATGAACTTTAGAAGGTTTTGCGCCAATTTTTCCGAATAAGTTTTTAGACAACCAGAATTGTAGCGTTCCAAGAAGCATAAATATTCCTGCTAAACCAAAGCCCCAAGACCAACCTACACGTTCTGCCAAATACCCGCAAAGCATCATTCCGAAGAATGCCCCTGCGTTTACACCCATATAGAAAATGGTATAGGCACCATCTTTCTTTTCTGGGTTTTTCTTATACATTTCAGAAATGATAGACGTAATATTTGGTTTAAAGAAACCTGTACCGATTACCAATAAAGCCAAACCAACATATAACGAAGCCTCAGTCTCTAATGCCATACTGGCGTGGCCCAAGGTCATAATCAACGCTCCAATTACAACAGCCCAACGATATCCCGTTAGTTTATCGGCTATAATTCCTCCTAAAATGGGAGTTAGATACAATAACCCAGCATACGTTCCGAAAAGCGCTCCGGCATTTGCTGCGGTCCATTCCCAACCAGGGTTGTAACCAATAGCGGCCATCGTTAAAAAGTTAACCAATAAAACGCGCATTCCGTAGAATGAAAAACGTTCCCACATTTCAGTAAAGAAAAGAACAAACAGTCCGGCCGGATGGCCCATTACTTTGTCCTTAAACAGATTTTGAATATCGGTGTTCATATGATGGTAGCATTAAATTATAAAGGTTTATTGATATCTTCGTCAGCCAATTCGTATGGTTCTTGCTCTAACATTTCGCGCTCGTTATCTTCTGCACCGTGGGTCAATTTTTCCAATTTCTTTCTGAAAACCAAGACCAATAAACCAAAAGAAACACAGAAAATAGCAATACCTGTAAACACAGTATATTCACCGAGATTTGATGCAGATTCACCTAGCAATCCAGCTACTTTATTTCCCAGACCTGTCATCGCAAAATATACACCCATCATTAACGAAGCATATTTAAGCGGTGCCAATTTGGTTATGTAAGAAAGTGCCACTGGCGAAAGACATAATTCCCCAATAGTATGGAACAAATAAGCTGCCACTAACCAATACATTGCCGAAGAACCATCTATATTATACTGCGCTGATGCTCCTGTCATAAAAAAGAAACCGGCACCCATAATTATAAGACCAATACACATCTTGAATAGAGATGTTGATACTTTACCTTTTAATTTCCGTTTTGCCCAATATCCGGCGACAATTGTACCAAAAATAATAATGAACATAGCATTAAGTGACTGAAACCAAGAGGCAGGAACTTCCCAGCCCATTAACATTCTATCCGTTTTTTCGGATGCATAAATGTTCATTAATCCTCCTGCTTGCTCGAAAGCACCCCAGAAGACGATTACCATTAAAAAGGAAATAAACAATACAACAACCCGATCTTTCTCTTCTTTGTTTAGATCGCGTTTCATCGCTGCTTTTTCTTCTTCATTTTCTGATGTATTGGTATTGTTACCAACATATTTTAAGTGTTTCTGACCTAAAATATATTGTAAAAGACCTAACGCCATACCAATACCTGCTAATCCAAATCCATAATGCCAGCCATATACTTCACCTACATAACCAACTATTAAACTGGAAAGGAATGCTCCCACATTGATACCAATATAGAAAATGGTAAATCCTTTATCTCTTCTAATATCTCCTTTTTTGTACAGACCACCTACCATCGTTGAAATGTTAGGCTTCAACATACCTACACCAGCTACAATAAGACCTAGACCTGTGTAAAAAGCCCACATTTCTTCAACAGCCAGAATACTGTGACCAGCCACTAATAGAATTCCACCATATAAAACGGATTTTTTCTGTCCTAAAAATTTATCGGCTATCCAACCTCCAGGAATTGAAGCAACATATACAAACATGGTGTACCATCCATAAAGCTCTAAAGCTTCATTGTTAGTCCATCCTAAACCTGCGTTATCACTTACGGTTTCAGCTACTAAATAAAGTACTAATATAGCCCGCATTCCGTAGTAGGAAAAACGCTCCCACATCTCAGTGAAAAATAGAATGTACAGCCCTACAGGATGGCCAAATAGTTCTTTCTGTTTTTTATACTGCATTGTATTTTCTGCCATGATCTTAAAGGATTAGTTAAGTTATTTTGTTATAAGTTTTCTTTAATAAAATTGGTCATTTTGGTATAAAGGTGTAAACGAGTATTTCCACCATAAATACCATGGTTTTTATCGGGGTAAATAGCCCAATCAAATTGTTTGTTTGCCTGCACCAAGGCTTCAATAAGCTGTGTGGTGTTTTGAACATGCACGTTGTCATCAGCACTTCCGTGCACTAATAAATAATCACCTTCTAATTTTTCTACGTGTGAAATAGGTGAATTTTCATCATATCCTGAAGCATTTTCTTGAGGCGTTGTCATATACCGCTCTGTATAAATAGTGTCATAAAAGCGCCAACTGCTTACCGGTGCTACAGCGATGGCCATCTCAAAAGTATCAGCCCCTTGGAAAAGACAGTTAGAACTCATAAATCCTCCATAGCTCCAACCCCAAATTCCAGTTCTAGAAGCATCAATGTATGGCAATGCACTTAATTTTTGCGCAGCTGCTATTTGATCTTCTACTTCGTATTTTCCTAATTCTTTTTGAGTCACCTTTTTGAAATCGCGCCCTTTCAAGCCTGTACCACGCCCATCTACGCATACAATAACATAGCCTTGTTGTGCTAACATTTGGTGCCAATAATCGTTTGCGCTGTTCCAAGAATTTGAAACGTTTTGAGAGCCAGGACCTGAATATTGATACATAAACAATGGATATTGTTTGTTTGGATCAAAGTCCTTTGGCTTAATAGTGTACATATTTAAATCGTTCCCATTTACTGAAATGGCAGAGAACTCTTTTTCAGAAAGAACATAATTATCCACCTTGTTTTTTAGCGCTTTATTATCTTGAATTACTCGTATCAACTTACCATCTTTAGCTCTATTTAGTGTGAATAAATATGGTGTTTCCGTGTCGTGAAATGTATTGATAAAGTAGGTGTAGTCTGCACTAAAAGCGGCACTATTGGTTCCAGTTTTGTCACTTAAGCGTACTTTATTTTTACCAGAACGCAATATGGAATACACATCGCGGTTAATACTTCCGTTCTCGGTACTTTGATAATAAATACGGCCTGTATTTTGATCAAAACCGTAGTAGTTTGTTACTTCCCAATCACCGTCGGTTATTTGATTTATTAATTTTCCTGTTTTATCATAGTGGTAGATATGGTTCCATCCGCTCTTTTCACTGGTCCAGATAAAACTGTTGTGGTTTAAAAAAGTAAGATTATCCGTTATATCCACATACGCATCATCTTTTTCCTGTAAAACCAGTTTTGAAGTATTATTTGTAGCATTCACAAAAACCAGATCAACTGTGTTTTGATGACGATTTGTTAGCTGAGCACTTAGCACATTATCTTCCTCCGTCCATTTAATACGTGGTATGTAATAGCTGTTGAAGTTGTCCAGATTAATTTTATTAGTTTCCCCAGTTTCAAGATTGTAGATATGAAGCGAAACTTTCGCGTTTGGCTCTCCTGCTTTTGGATATTTAAAAACATCTTGAGTTGGGTAAAGATCTTTGCCATATACATCCATAGAAAAACGTGGCACTTCGGTTTCATCAAACTTTATGTAAGCCAATTTATTTCCGGTTTTGTTCCAGTCAAATGCACGGACAAAAGCAAATTCTTCTTCGTACACCCAGTCGGTAATACCGTTTATAATACTGTTCTTTTCTCCGTCGGAAGTAATTTGAAGCGTTTCACCGCTTTTCAAGTTTTTAATAAATAAATTATTGTCTTTTCCGTAGGCAACTTTACTGCCGTCTTTAGTGAAGGTTGGTTCCTGAATTTGATCTTCGGAAACCAATGTTAATTTTTTAGAATCGATATCATATACGTAGTACGTCCCTAATGAAGAGCGACGGTAAATTTGCTTCAGCCTTGTAGCCAATAACAATTTACTTTCATCGTCACTAAACTCATATGATATTATTTGATCAACCTCTGGCAGACTATTTGAATTTACCAAGGTGCGGACCTTTTTTCCGCTTTTGTAATCATATACATCAACAGTAGAACCGTTTCGGCTTCTGTTTAAAACCGAATACTCTTTTCCGTTATCCAGAGAACGTAGAACATCAAGGTATTCGGCCCTAAATTGGCCGCCCCAAATGTCTTCTAAAGTTATGTTTTTCTGTTGTGCTGTAAGGGTTGAAACTGCTGTAAGAAAAAGCAGTAATAATGAGGTGTAAGCTGTTTTTTTCAAACTGTTAAAATTTTATTACGCCAATGTTACTAAAATTTCGTGAAATTAAGGTGCTTTTTTCTGTTAAATACGGTCTATTGTTGGCAACTTTGCTCTTTTCAACAATGCTATAAATAGTATATTTGTAATTCAATATTCACAAATATGGCGAAGCCCGTTACCGGATTTTCAAAAAAAACAAAAGAGGATAAAATAGAGTGGTTGGCAAAAACCTATCTCAACAACAACGCTGCGGCAGTAAAAACCTTAAAAAGGTATTGGAATGACGACCTTAAACTGCAAAAACTACACGACGATTTTATTGAAAACACATTAAGTAATTATTATTTGCCATTTGGTGTGGCACCTAACTTTTTAATTAATGGCAAACTCTTCGCACTGCCGATGGTGATTGAAGAAAGTTCGGTTGTTGCAGCAGCCAGCAATGCCGCAAAGTTTTGGTTAAAACGCGGCGGATTTAAGGCTAAAGTTATTTCCACCCAAAAAAATGGACAAGTACATTTAGATTACTTCGGAAACAAGCAGGATATCATTTCTTTCTTTTCTGAAATAAAACTGAAATTGATTGAAAGCGTCTCCACTATTGAGAAGAATATGAAAAAACGCGGTGGTGGCTTATTAGATATTGAACTTATCTCAAAAAATGAAACGCTAAACGGTTATTACCAATTGCACTGCACCTTTGAAACATTGGATGCCATGGGGGCTAATTTCATAAACAGTTGTTTAGAGCAAATCGCAAAAACTTTTGAAGCCGAAGCAGATTCGTTTCAACCTTTTAAAACAGCCAATACCTTTCCAGAAGTGGTAATGAGCATTCTTTCTAATTACGTACCAGAATGCTTGGTGCAAGCCGAAGTAAGCTGTAACATATTAGATTTGAAACAAGAAGATATTTCAGGGTCAGCTTTTGCTCAAAAGTTTGTCCGCGCCATCCAAATTGCTCAAACCGAACCTCGCCGAGCCGTTACCCATAACAAAGGAATTATGAACGGGATTGATGCCTTAGTATTAGCTACTGGCAACGACTTTAGAGCTGTGGAAGCAGGAATTCACGCTTATGCTTCTAAAAATGGCAAATACACGAGTTTGACTGATGCTAAAATTGAAGATGATACTTTTACGTTTTCTATAGAAATACCCTTAGCACTGGGGACTGTCGGTGGGCTTACATCCTTACATCCGCTTACAAAATTTGCGTTTGAACTACTACAAAAACCCAACGCCAAAGAGCTAATGGAGTTAGTCGCAGTAGCCGGTCTGGCACAGAACTTTGCTGCCATTCGTTCGTTAGTAACCACTGGTATTCAAAAAGGGCATATGAAAATGCATTTGATGAACATTTTAAATCAAGTGGATGCTTCGGAAACTGAAAAGAAAAAAGCTATTTCTCATTTTAATGACAACACAGTTTCGCATAGCGCTGTTATTGAATATGTAGAACAATTACGATCTTAATTTGAAAAAAACATTTTACAGCAACGGAAAATTATTGCTCACCGGTGAATATGTAGTACTGGACGGAGCAACCGCCCTGGCAATACCTACAAAACACGGGCAATCTCTAACAGTTGAAACCTCCTCGACAAATAAATTGCTATGGAAAAGCTTTGATGTTAACAATCAATGCTGGTTTAGTGCTTCATTTTCTTTGAGCACTTTCGAAATATTAGAAACCAACAAAACTTTAATAGCTAGCACGTTGCAAACCATTTTACGTGAAGCAAAAAATCTTAACCAAGAATTTCTTGCCAATACAACAGGAGAAAACGCTTTTACCCAAATGACCTTCCCACGTGAGTGGGGTCTAGGATCCTCCTCGACACTTATTAACAATATTGCACAATGGGCACGGGTAGATGCTTTTAAGCTATTGTATAAGAGTTTTGGCGGTAGCGGCTATGATATTGCAGCAGCCCAAACAAACTCACCTTTTTTCTATCAAATAACAGAAGGCGAACCTATTATTAAAAAAGCACATCTTCCATGGGATTTTACCGAACAATTATTTTTTGTGCATCTTAATAAGAAGCAGGATAGTAAAGAAGGCATTGCCCAGTATAGGAAAAACAACGTTTCTCTAAAAGACATTGAAAAAATTTCTGATTTGGGAAAAAAACTTCTGCTATGCTATACACTTCGGGATTTTGAAAACGTGATGAATAGCCATGAAAAAACAATTTCAGAAATTTTAAAAATCGAACCTATAAAAGAAAGATTATTCCCCAACTTTAAGGGAACAATAAAAAGTCTCGGTGCTTGGGGTGGTGATTTTGTTTTGGCAACTGGCGATGAAGCCAGTAAAGAATATTTCCGAAGAAAAGGATACACTACTATTATTACTTTTAACGAGATAATACTATAAAAAAGCCTTCTCAAAAATGAGAAGGCTTTTTTATATTCTATACTAATTTTCTCGATTAATAGAAATTAGCACGGTTATCTTCAATGTCTGCTTTCTTCTTCAACGACTGATAAACTTGGTTGTTAACAGCGCTATTTCCTGCGTTTAACTGGTTTACGTAGCTAGTGTAATTATCAATATCCGGCGCTTTGTTTATAGCCAGCACACGAACTTTAAATACGCCTGTTTTACCATCAATTAACCCTGTGGTTTCTCCAGCTTTCTCGCCAAATGCAGCACCAACAACTTTTGGCTCGCTTCCAGCACCCGGAATTGTCGGGTTTGCCATTGTTACAGCCGTAGCCGTTTGTACTTGTACATTTTGACTATTGGCTACTTCTTGAACAGTTGTGCCAGAAATAGAAGCTCTAATTTTCTCTGCTTTCTTTTTATTGCGTAATATAGGAGTAACTTTTGCAGAAGCTTCCGAAACGCTCATCAATCCTTCTGGGCTTTTACGAGTTAATTGTGCAATCACATATCCACCAGGAACATTAAAACGTTTTACATCGCCAACTTCGGTTTCTTCTTCAAAGCCCCACGTGATGATGGTACGGTTATTACCAACACCAGGAATGTTAGCATCTAATTCGCCTATTTTATTAACTGGACGTACCGTTAATTCTTGTTCTTTTGCCACTTCTGAAAAATCACCATCCTTAGCCGCAACTTCAAAGTTTGTTGCTCTTGAGAAAGTGTTATTGATAGTGTTTTCAGAAGGTTCAATCTTTTTAATTACCGTTGCTATTTTTACAGCACGTTGTTTGTTTTTCTGGTCTAGCACTTCAGCAACGTGAAAACCAAAATTTGTTTCCACAACTCCTACTGTACCCACTTTATTATCAAAAATAAAATCGTTGAACGCAGGCACCATTCTACCAGGACCAACATACCCTAAATCTCCACCTTCATCTTTGTTTGAAAGATCTTCTGAAAACTCTGAAGCTAACGCTTCAAACTTACTTTTGTCTTTATTGATTGCTGCCGAAAGACTATCTGCTAATTTCTTAGCAGCTTCTTTAGTTCGAGTTACATCTTGAGGTGCTGTTTGCAAGCCTTGGTACCTAACCAAAATATGTCTTGATTGAACAGAATCTGGCAATTGTTCTACAGCGATAACTTTACTTAAGTTTAAAGTAGAACCTACTTCGTAAGGACCGTAAATATCACCTTCATTCATAGAAGGAATGGTGTCTGCCAATGGTGCTGGCAAATCTTTTTTGAAGTACCAACGGTCTGTGTACCCTTGATCTGAATTTTCATTTACAAACCTTGCATTGTCAGTTGTATTCTTGAAACCTGCAATTGTATCGTTATATTCAACTCTGTCTTCCAATAAAGCCGCTACACTTGCATTAGCCTCTTGAATATCTTCTGCTGAAGGCTCTTCAGAAATAGACACATATTGAATGTCAATTTGCTTATCTACTTCGTATTCGCTTTTGTGCTCTTTTATATATTGCTTTATTTCCTCATCAGAAACAGGCACATCTTCATCAGCTATTTTAGTGTAAGGAACCTGTACATACTGAAGGTTTATCTTATCATTTTCAAAATGATATTGTTGCTTCCCTTCTGCCATTGTAGATGTTAACCCACCTTTTACAAGGTTCATGTACATATTTTGAAGCGCCGCCTCTTTAATGTTTTCTACATAATCTTGCCATTGACCGTACAATTGCGGATTACCTTTAATACTAGCTACATATTGCTGTACTAAAGCTTCATCGTACTCGCCCAATTCATTTTGAAATTGTGGGTTGTTAGCTAAAGAAGTACGCATGGCGTTGTTCAACTGCTCTTTTTGAATTGTAAGCCCTAGTTCTTCATACTGCTCGCTAAGTAACGTGTTACGTAGCTCACGCTCCCAAACCATATTCATTGCTTGTGCAGTGGTTGCGTTTGGCCCAAGGTTACGTTGCGCAGTTTCTACCTGTTGCATAAAATCTTGGCGAGTAATCTCGTTACCATTTACAATTGCTACGGTGTCTTGGTCTTTACCAACCCCGGATCCTTTTGCAAGAACGTCACTTAAAATAAAAGCAAAAAGTGCTAATGCTATAATTAAAATAAGGAAAATTCCTCTTTTTCTAATACTGTTTAATATTGCCATCTGTCAGTCAAATTTATAGGGGGCGAAAATACCATTTTCAACGCATTAATAAAAAACTTTGTTAAAAAAAATTGAAGTTAGTGTGTTAATCTTTTAAAACAGGGAAGTTAATTAACGGCAATGCTACCCTTTGGAGAGATTATGTATTAGTTTTCAGATTTTAAAAACAGCTCTACCATTTCAATTTTTGTATTTGAAACTTCTAGGATTTTAAATAAAAACCCTTCTATTTCAACTATTTCGCCTTGGTTGGGAATCCCTTCGGTAAAATAGACTATTAAACCGCCTAAAGTTTCGTAGTTTTCGTTTTCGGGCAAGTTAAATTTGTATGTTTCATTTAGATAATCGACTTCGTGACGGGCAGAAAACTTATAGTGATCGTCCGCACGCACCTCTTCTGTTAGTTCAATACTGTCGTGTTCATCTTCTATTTCACCAAAAAGCTCTTCAATTATATCTTCTACTGTCATAATTCCAGAAGTTCCGCCATACTCATCAATTACCACCGCTATGCTTTTATGTTTTCGTGCTAAAATATTCAGCACGTCCTTTGCGAGCATCGTTTCTGGCACAAAAACAACTGGCATGAGCACTTTTTTTATTGTCGTAGGTTTTTTGAAAAGTTCAAAAGAATGAACATATCCTAAAACATCATCTATATTTTCTTTGTAAATAATGATTTTTGAAAGTCCAGTTTCAGTAAAAAGTTTGCTTAGTTCTTTTGGGGTAGTTTTTATATCGACCGCTACTACTTCGGTGCGCGGCACCATAACTTCACGTGATTTTACTTCAGAAAAATCTAACGCATTCTGAAATATCTGTATCTCACTATCCACCTCATCATGGGTTTCGACGGTTTCCATTTGCTCACTGATATAATTCCCTAATTCCATTTTACTAAATGTAAGCTGAATGTTATCGCCTTTAGTTTTAAAGAACAACTTTAATACAAGGTCTGAAATCCAAATTACAAATTCAGAAATAACAGAAAAAAGCATATAAAAAAAGTAAGCAGGAATTGCGAATACTTTAATAAGCTTATTGGCATAAATTTGAAAAAATACTTTTGGTAAAAACTCAGCAGTAAGCAAGATTACCAGGGTAGAAATAATAGTCTGCACCAAAAGACCAGACATCCCGGTAAGCGGGATGAATTCCATGAGCAAATCGCCCATAAACAGACCATACACAACCAATGCTATATTATTACCAACCAACATAGTGGTAATAAATTTTGAAGGCCTACGGGTTATTTTCTGAAGTACTTTTGCCAGTAAATCATTTTGCTTCTTCTCTATTTCAATATGAACTTTATTTGAAGAAACATATGCAATTTCCATCCCGGAAAAGAAAGCCGATAGGATAAGCATACTAACAATAACAAGAATACTTACTTCCATTATTGGTTTTTGTTGCGTTCTTCCATTTTTCTACGGAAGTTACGCTTAAAGAAGAACATAAAGATAGCGACTACGGCAAAAAAAGCAAACAAATAAGCGCGATTTCGGTTATCACCCCAATTTTCCCACACCAAATAGAGTGAGAATACTGCCATTACTAAATAAACGTATTCAAAAAGTCTAAATATTTTCTTGTGCATCTTTTTCTTCTTTTTTTGTATCAATTAATTGAACCCCTGCATTTTTTCGAGAGAGGAAAGTCGTAAAATCCTGGCTTGAATCGAACCAAGCGCCATCATTATAAGACCCATCTTTAAACTCTATTTGATAGGGTTGATTTGTAAACACCCATTGATTTTTTTGATCCCAATACAATTGGTCTGCCCGTAACACTAAACTATCGTGAGTAACCAACACAACATCGTCCCTCATATCGATAATTCCAGTATTTTCATACTGTATGGCGTATTTAGAAGTAACAGTGCTTTTTTCGTCATCTTCATTCCAAAACTGAACTTCTACTCCTTCGGGAAATTCTTTAAAAGGAAAACCCAAGTTTGAAAAATCTAAATATATAGGCGTTATGAGATTTGCTACAACCTTACCAGAATCGGTGTATTTTGCATTAATCTCTTTACCTATACCCATAGGCTCATTGTCCTTTCGGGTTAATTGTTTTACGTTTTTATAATTTCCTTCACATGAAAAAAACGTGATGACAAATAATATTGCCATCACGCTTTTAATACTATGATTGAAAGTGATCATCCTTATAAATTAGGAACTCTTACACTACCGCCTACCCAACAGCTAAAAGTAACTGTTTTTCCGGCCATACCTTCACTAAAGATATCATTTTTACTAGGCGCTCGACCTCTATAGCTACTTGCAGCAGATCTTGCTGAAGAAGCAACAGATGCATCTACACGAGCAGCTTTATCTGCCATCTCTGCAGCTTTCCAGTTAATTGCTCTTTTTTCAAACGGTGTTGTTCCACAACTGTTAGCACTCTTTGCGTACATAGTTGCAATTCGCAAGTATGATGTACCGTCTGATGGTTTTATCTCAAGTAACTTCCTGTAATAGGTTCTTGCTTGACCATAGCTACCTTTATTACGGAAGTTATCTGCAATTCTTCTATAGATTTTTACTTTCGCTGCAGGTTCTGTTTCAAGATCGGCTGCTTCATTGTAATACTCCATAGCTTTACTTGTCTTTCCTTCTTGATCAGCAAGCTGACCTAAGTAATATGCAGATTTTGCAGAAGGCTCTAGAGTATGCAATTGTTGTACTAGTTTAAAGAAAAGTGGTGTATCACACTCTTTAGCACTTAAACGACCAGCAGCTCTTTTTAACCAACTTACATCGTCTTTCTTGTTTTCAAAGTCTTTTTCATATAATGGAATTAAGTTAGGGCAATCTGCCAAAATACCTAATTTTCCATTTACGCTGCCTTTAACCTGTCCATAAGCTTTTAGGTTATTTTCATAGGCACTCATATATTTTTTCTCTTTAGAAGAAAGATCTGTACCGGCATCTTGCTTATCCATATACTTAGTAAGCTTTTCGGCCAGCGAATTCTCTTCTTTTTCAATTTTTTCAGTTACGGCATCGTAAAGATCAAAAACATCTTGAATGTCTTTTTTACCTTCATCATACAAATCTACCGCTAACGAAAAGTAAGCATACAATGCTTTAGGGCTTGTAAAGTCTTCTTCGTGCTTGGTAAAAGCTTCATTAAAAGCATCGAACTGCTCTTGCTTTGTGCCAATACCATTTTCATACTTAAGTTTGGCTATATCTGATAAAACCTCACCCTCTTTCGTTTTTGCAGGAAAGTGCTTTAATCTTAAATTGTAAGACTTTATTAAATCTTCAATTTTGCCTTTATCGCCGTTATCAATAAAATGCTTGAACATTTTTTCGGCATATTGATAGGTTGCCAAATTATAATTTGGACAATCCTTTATAAGTTTTTCGTAATAAGGCAGGGCAGCTTCATAGTTTTTTGCCTTAGCTGGCTCTACAAACAGAGATAAATTAAGTTGGCAATCATCCATTTGAGCGAAGCCTTTACCGCTAACCATTAAGGCTAGAACAGTTAAAAATAAAATCGCTTTCGTTTTCATAGTTATAGTTTAGTGTTTAATAATTAATCTATTAATCTTTTTTGGAACCATCTATCATTCAGGGACAGACTTATAAATGCATTGAAGAAATTTTCCTGTATTAGGCCGGCCTCTTTCGTTCCGCGTCTTCCCACTTCAAAACCTAGGTTAATATTGGAAAATGACTTACTTACAGGTAATCCTACTCCAAAAGATATGCCAAACTCATTAATATCTTCTCCATTTACATTGATTCCTGTTTCTTCAAATCGCATTCCCGCTCTATAAACAACACGCTTCCAGTAGCTTCCGTAGCCGTTATAGTTTGGAATGTAAAATCCACCCAACCTATATTTTGAAGCGTCTTTAAATTCTACATTTTCCAATGTGAAAGTACGGTTTGTAAAATTACTGGTTTTTTGGCTAGTGTATTCAGCACCTACAAACCAATTTTTCGGTTTACCTATTCCGGCACCTACTGTTAGCTGTGAAGGAAAGGAGAAATCTGTATCAGAAACTGGAATATCCCGAACATCCACAGCGTTTTCACTTCCATCTCCAAGGAAAACAATTGTTGCAAGAGACCGAGTGTTTTCAGATGTGAAATCGGTTTCAGGTGTATACGTCAAGGATGTTGCTAACTCAAGTTCTTCGCTCACCATTGTTTTGTATGTGGCACCAAAGTTGAAGCTAAAGCCTAAAATATCAGATTTATTTATTTCCCTTGTTGAAAACTCCACATCCTCTTGAGCACTCAGGGCTTTATTTTCAATATTTCCGAAATTATAGTTTGCATCTACACCAAAACTTAATTTAGGCGTTATTTGATAGCCCAACGTTAAAAATGCTTTGTTTATACCACCAGTACCAGTATATCTGGTAATACTTTGTCCTGCTTCGTTTTGGGCTTCGGTTTGTAGTTGATACCCAACCGATGTGTAAGGTATCAATCCAAAACTAGCTCCAAACTTACCCATTGGTATCCCCACTGCGATATAATCTAAAGAAGTGGTTGAAGCGTTTTGAGAGTCCCCATCTGTTTTTAATCTGGTTTCTTTATGGCTAGCACCTACTGTAAAGTTCACCAACCTAAGTTCTGCAACTCCGGCGGGATTTTGTAGATTAAGGTGAATACTGTCTGAAAGCACTCCTATACCCCCCATCATTCTATTTTCGGCAGTACCTTTAAATTTTAATGAGCCTATTCCGTAAAATGAATACGGAGATGTGGTTCCTTCTTGCGCCATAGCAGAACTTGCTATAAACAGCACTAAAACCGTTACTATAATTCGTTTTAACATCAATGTTTGTTATGTTCTAAAATGTGGTTTAACCCCTGTAATAAAAAATTTGAGGTGGCAAAGATGTCATTTTTTAAGCGATCTCGCAAAAAATGAGCGTCCCCACCTGTTAAAATAACTGTTAAATTCTTAAAGTCCCTTGCGTAAGCAGTAATGAATCCGTCAATTTCAAAGCAAATCCCGTTAATGGCACCACTGTGCATAGCTTTAATTGTGGAGTTCCCAATTTGGCTACTTATTTGCTCTGCTTCCAATAACGGAAGTTTTTCAGTAAACGTATGCATGGCTTTGTACCGCATTTGTAAGCCTGGCGAAATAGCCCCTCCTTTATACACGTTAGCTTCTGAAAGAAAATCGTAAGTAATACAAGTTCCTGCATCGATTACCAATACATTTTTATTGGGATATTCCACCGCAGCTGCACTTATTAAAGCGATACGATCTACTCCAAGTGTAGTGGGTGTGGCATATTCATTTATAAAAGGAATGGGGGTGGAATGGCTCAAAATCAAAACCGGATAAGCATTTTTGATTTTAGCAAGATGTGCTTCACTAATTTTCCCTACACTTGAAATAATACATTTTTCAATCTGCGGGTATTTATTTTTTATTTCAGAAAAAACATCGAAAAAATCACCTTTAATAGTGGTTTTCTTTATCTGAAGCTCTCCATTTATAAAAACAGCGAGCTTGATTAGGGTGTTTCCTACATCAATTATTAAGTTCATTTTTTTAAGTAAGTGCGTAAAAATAAACAATGAAGCAACATAAGGTTGTTAACGGGATATTAAATTGAAAAAATATTAGAATATTTTTTACCTTTATGTTTTGCAAAATATAAATAACGTTTATATTTGCACCCGCTTTAAGCAGGTACCTTAGCTCAGTTGGTAGAGCAACGGACTGAAAATCCGTGTGTCCCTGGTTCGATTCCTGGAGGTACCACATAAACCCGAAACGTTTGTTTCGGGTTTTTTGTTTTTTAAATCCCCCTATTTCTCAAGCCTATTCTATTAAAATTCCAAAAATCTAAATACCTTTAGGGCTTGCTACAAAAGAATATCATGAAACAAGAAGACATCATAAAAGCAATCAACGAAAAATATAAAGCGTTAGGTGAAAATCCAGATACGTACCTTAAAGGCTTATTACAAGCCAAGCCCATTAACTATTGGGATTATATTGAGGTTGAAACCTTGCTTTCCTTGCAAAAACCACGTACGGATTTTAAAGATGAAAAAATCTTTATTATGTACCACCAAGTAATAGAATTGCTATTAAAAATGGTTCGGCACGAGGTGATTCAGCTTTTTGAAATGGAAGAAGTGGATGAAGAAATCTGGTTAGACAAATTTTCTCGTTTAAACCGCTATGTACATATGCTTATTACCTCTTTCGATATTATGAAAGATGGAATGAGCTATGAAGATTATAATATTTTTCGCTCTACATTAACGCCTGCTAGTGGTTTTCAAAGCGCTCAGTTTAGATATATTGAAATTTACTGTACTAAGTTAGAAAATTTAATGAACGCAGAAGGCAAAAAACGACTTCCTGAAAATCCTTCAACCGAAGATTATTTTGAACATATTTATTGGCGGGACGCTGGATATAACCATAAGACAGGTTCAAAAACCTTAACAATGCGTCAGTTTGAAGAGAAGTATTTAGATTCTTTTATAGAACTCGCTAACGAAGTAAAAGGAAATACTCTGGAAGAAAAGTTTCTACAACTTGAAAACCCTTCAGAAAAACTTCAGAAAATAATATTAGAATTCGACAAGTTATATAATGTAGAATGGCCTTTAGTGCATTTAAACACTGCCCGACATTATTTAGACAAAAAGGGAGAGAATAAAACCGCAACCGGCGGATCGGAATGGAAAAAATACTTGCACCCCAAATTTCAACAACGAAAGTTCTTCCCTACACTTTGGAGCGAGTGAGACTGAACCATTACAAATTTAAGATAGCTATAAATTATTTGAAAGTCGAACTGGTTTAAAAAAAGTAATTTCTATAGTTATTAAGTTATTCATTATTGAGTTGTTCTGGAATTCCTCCTAAATAACCAATAACTCAGTAACCATTAACTCTTCAAATAGGTGTTTATTAATATAGCATTGGCTAAAAGGAACTTCATGAAAATCCAAACAAAACGCATTTACGAAAAAGCCGCAAACCGTGATGGTCATCGTGTGTTAGTGGACCGTATTTGGCCAAGAGGTGTTAGTAAAGAAGATGCGCGTTTAGACGATTGGAACAAAGACATAGCGCCATCAACCGAGTTGCGAAAATGGTTTGACCACAAAGAAGATCGCTTCCCAGAATTCAAAAAAAAATATAAAAAGGAACTTTCAAAACAAACAGAGCCCTTGAAGGAAATCGCCTCTATTGCTAAAGAAAAACAAGTAACACTGTTATTCGGTGCTAAGGACGAAAATCACAATCAAGCTGTTGTTTTAAAAGAATATCTTGAAAACAACTTTTAAACTACAATTTTTGCTTTTATTCTTTTCTCGGCTTTCTTTTTAATGGCCGTAAGTCGTTTCATTATATCCATTAATTTAGCATCTTTCGTCTTTTTATAACGTTCGTTTAATGCCAATATTAATTTCTTAGCTTTTTTTGAGGCTACTATTCTTTCGTTTGTAGACTTAAAGCTTGTAGTTTCTTCTTCAAATTGTAGGGCTTCATTTACAACATCCATAGTAAGTTCTTTTTTTATTTGTCAGTTTTTAAAACACAAAAGACTGTTTGTCTTTTCATTTTTTGTTTTAAGCGGTTAAATGTAATAGCTTATTATTTCTTTAAATAATTTTAAACAATACTTTAACACTGTGTCTCAAAACCCTATATACTGAAAAGATAATCCAAAATCTATACTTTTGTATTGATTGTATTTATTGCCAAAAGATAAAACTTATGAAATTGCGTTATTTTTTACTTATAAGTATATTTACCATAGCGATTTTTTCTTCTGAAAAAGCTACTTCACAAATTCTAAATGCTGAATCATTAAGGAAAGTAACCGACACTTCAGGTTATTCCGGTTCGACCAGTCTGGATTTTCAATTAAAACGAAATGTAAACGATTTTTTTACCATTTCGAGCAACGTACATCTTCAATATAAAATGAACAAGCATTTGCTTTTGTTTAAAAACGATGTGGATTTTCAGAAAATAGAAGGAGAAAAATTGAGCAATAGTTTTATTTCGCACCTTCGGTACAATTACAAACTTTCTCAATTACTTACTTGGGAAGCCTTTTTGCAAGGACAATATAACAAAGTTAATTTAATAAATTTTAGAGGGTTGGCAGGCACCGGGCCCCGGTTTAAGCTATCACAATTGGAAAACTACAAATTCTATCTTGGGTCGCTCGTTATGTACGAATATGAAGAAGTTTTAGATGGCGCAACACCCATTCAGCGGGATATTCGAGGTAGTGTTTATTTCTCGTTCAGCCTTTATCCTAACGAGCATATTAGCATTGTAAGCACTACCTATTATCAACCACAGTTAGGTAAATTTAAAGATTATCGTATTTCCAGTCAGTCATCATTATTAGTTGGGCTTTTTAAAAACTTTGCTCTAAAAACCAGTTATACCTTTACTTATGATGCTTTTCCGGCAGTGGGAATCCCCAATTCGCAATACGATTTTACCACCGGAGTTGCCTATACTTTTGACTGATTTAAAAAAATCTTCCGTAAGCTTTTTGTTTTTCGAAAAACTACTTCATTATATTTACCAAAACAAAACCAGAATGGTTTATCTTTCGTAACTATTATAAACACCAACAATCATGGCAGATTATTATAATCCAAAAGATCTTCGGAAATTTGGAAATATCACCGAATGGAGCGAAGAACTAGGAGAAAAATTTTTTGATTACTACGGAAAAGTCTTCGAAGAAGGCAAACTAACAGCCCGTGAAAAATCGCTTATTGCATTGGCCGTTGCACATACCGAGCAATGTCCTTATTGTATAGATGCCTACACCAAAGATGCATTGCAGCGCGGCGTAACTAAAGAAGAAATGATGGAAGCCATACACGCAGGAGCCGCTATTAAAAGTGGCGCCACGTTAGTCCACGGCGTAATGATGATGAATAAAGTAAACAAACTTGACGGATAATTTATGACGAAACTAAAAACACAATCCCTACATAAACGAAATAGCGAACTCGCACAATCCAACAAACAGCTTGAAATTCTCTCAAACGGAATTTTTGGCAATGGCGAATTACCCACCTTTGCCGAAAAAATAGAAGAAACTGGACAATTTCCGATGAAACCAAAAAAATTGGAAATCCTTCAGATTAATTTAGGGTATATGTGTAACCAAACCTGTGATCACTGTCACGTAGATGCTGGTCCCGACCGAAAGGAAATTATGACCGTCGAGACGATGAAACAGTGTTTGGAAGTCATAAAAAACACTGGTGCCCATACCGTTGATCTTACTGGTGGAGCCCCAGAAATGAATCCAAATTTTAGATGGTTTGTTGAGGAAGCCAGTAAAGCAGGGATTAAAGATTTTATAGTCCGTAGTAACCTTACAATCATCCGTGCAAATAAAAAATATTACGACCTTCCGCAGTTTTTCAAAAAACACAATGTTCACGTTGTAAGCTCTATGCCACACTGGACACGTGGAAAAACCGACAAACAACGTGGTGAAGGTGTTTTCGATATGTCTATAAAAGCCTTACAGGAATTGAATGCCATCGGCTACGGAATGCCAGATAGCGATCTTAAATTGGACTTGGTTTATAACCCAAGTGGTGCTTTTTTACCGACCAATCAAGAAAACATGAAAAAAGACTTTAAAAAGGCTTTATTGGAAGATTTCGGAATTCATTTTCACGATTTATTTGCCATAACCAATTTGCCCATTGCCCGTTTTCTGGATTATTTAATTGCTTCGGAAAACTACGAAGAGTATATGTACCAATTGGTTGAAGCCTACAACCCTGCTGCGGTTAAAAGTGTAATGTGTACCAATACTATTTCCATAAGTTGGGATGGATGGTTGTACGATTGTGACTTTAACCAAATGCTGGAATTAAAAGTAGACAGTGAAGTTAAACACATTTCAGAATACAACGAAGACGTATTAAACGATCGAAACATTATCATTTCGCAACATTGCTACGGCTGTACCGCCGGTGCTGGTAGTAGCTGTCAAGGTTCTGTTGCAGAGTAAATTTTCGCATCCATTACATGGATTGCGTACTTTTAACGTCCCAAACAATATGAACTACTTTCTGTACTTTCTTCTGTTATTAATCTCAATAAGTGCATTTTCACAACAACGGTCATTAGAAGATCTTTTACAGCAATATAACACCCGAAGTGTTCCATATATTTCGGTTGAAGAATTGCGTATACAACAAATGAATGATAGTATCATTATTTTAGACGCTAGGGAACAAAAAGAATATAACGTAAGCCATATTGAATCGGCAACATTTGTAGGTTTTTCAAAATTTTCGATAGATTCGGTTTTAAAAAAAGTTCCAAATAAAAATGTGCCTATTGTAGTATATTGCTCTTTAGGAATCCGTTCCGAAGAGATTTCAGAAAAATTAAAAAAAGCTGGCTATAACAATATTGAAAACTTATATGGGGGTATTTTTGAGTGGAAAAACAAAGCATATCCCTTAGTAAATAATAAAGAACAAGAAACAGATAGTATTCACGGTTTTTCAAAAAGCTGGAGCAAATGGCTGCTTGACGGAACCGTAATCACAAAATAAATTTATTTTTTTATGGGCTTATTATCTAAAAACAATGTAGGTGGAGATGAAGATTTAGCAAAGGATTTTCACTTTCCCACTTCAAAAAAAGCACTGATTATTTTTACCCGAAACCCAGAATTGGGTAAAGTTAAAACACGGTTAGCCACAAGCATAGGCGACGAATCTGCTTTAAAAATATACAAGTTCTTACTAAAGCATACAGCTGAAATTACAACCCAAGTACAAGCAGATAAGTTTGTGTTTTATAGTGAAGATATTCACAAAGAAGACAATTGGGACAATAATACATTTAACAAAAAAATACAACGAGGCGATGACCTGGGCATTCGTATGTACAATGCATTTACCGAAGTATTTTCACTTGGGTATGAACAGGCCATCATTATTGGGAGTGATATGTACGACCTAAACACAGAAGATCTTGACAATGCTTTTACGGTATTAAAAGACCACGATTACGTAATTGGTCCCGCAAAAGATGGGGGTTATTATTTATTGGGAATGAAACAGCCCAACCAAGCTATTTTCAGTAAAAAAGATTGGGGAAAAGACTCAGTATTACAAGCCACACTTGAAGATTTAAAAGATGAAAAATTAAAAACGCTAGAAGAACGAAACGACGTTGACTACTATAGTGACATCAGGGATAATGAGGCTTTCCAAGAATTTTTACCAGACTATTTAGATACTGATTTTTAATATTAAATTACCATGTTACAATATATACAAGAATCTGCAGCATTTTTAAAAGACCGAGGTTTTGACAATCCTGAAATAGGAATCATCTTAGGTACTGGTCTAGGCAAATTGCTAGAAGATGTTGAAATACAGAGTGAAGTAAGTTACAATCACATTCCCAACTTCCCTACGGCAACCGTAGAATTTCATAAAGGAAAATTGATTTTCGGGATGCTGGGCGGAAAAAAAGTAATGGTTATGCAAGGGCGTTTTCATATTTACGAAGGCTATTCTTTGCAAGATGTTACTTTCCCAGTTCGCGTTATGCACGAGTTGGGCATTAAAAAGCTACTAATTAGTAACGCATCTGGAGCGGTAAACCTCAACTTTAAAAAAGGTGAAATTATGCTGATTGATGACCATATAAACCTACAAGGCAGTTCGCCGTTAGCCGTTCGTGGCATTGAAAAAATGGGCGAGCGTTTTGTCGATATGAGCGCACCATATGATGCTGAAATGAACAAGGCGATTGAACAAATTGCTTCAGAAAAAAATATCAACTTACATAAAGGTGTATACGCAAGTGTAGTTGGGCCACAATTAGAAACCCGTGCCGAATACCGTTATTTAAAAATTATTGGCGCCGATGCCGTAGGAATGAGCACCGTTCCTGAAATTATCGTGGCCAACCATTTGGGGCTGCCAGTTTCAGCCGTTTCTGTACTGACAGACGAGTGTGACCCTGACAATCTAAAACCAGTTGATATTCCTGATATCCTCGCCATGGCAGCAAAAGCAGAACCAAATATGATTACATTATTTACTGAAGTAATAAAAAAACTATAACACTATGAGCTATTTAGAAACCACACACAACGTATATAAAGAAGCAGCCTTAACACCAGATGTAGGCCTTTGTTGCACAACCAACCCTATTTGGGAATTACCAGGGCTTAAAATCCCTAAAATTATGCAAGAAATGAATTATGGCTGCGGAAGCACTGTTCATGCCCGCGATCTTTCCAACAACCCAAAAATGTTGTATGTAGGCGTTGGTGGCGGAATGGAACTCTTGCAATTTGCCTATTTTAATAGACAAAAAAACGGAGTTGTAGGTATAGACGTAGTAGATGAAATGTTAGAAGCTTCCCGTAAAAACTTTAAAGAAGCCGAAGCCTTAAATCCTTGGTTTAAAAGTGAGTTTGTGGACCTGAAAAAAGGAGATGCCATGAACCTACCTTTAGAGGACAATAGTATCGATGTAGCAGCACAAAACTGTCTCTTCAATATTTTTAAAGAAGAAGATTTAAAACGCGCTATTGAAGAAATGTACCGCGTATTGAAACCTCACGGCCGTTTGGTAATGAGTGATCCCACTTGCGAGCAAGAAATGAATGACACACTTAGAAATGATGAACGCCTTCGTGCCTTATGTTTAAGCGGAAGCCTATCAATAAAAGACTATGTAAAAGCATTAACCGATGTTGGCTTTGGCACCATTGAAATAAGAGCTAGAAAACCGTACCGTATTTTAAGCCCAAAACAATATCCAACCGACGAGCTAATCTACATCGAATCGATTGAAGTGGCTGCTATAAAAGACCCTATGCCTGAAGACGGCCCCTGTGTGTTTACAGGTAAAGCTGCCATTTATTACGGTAATGAAGATTATTTTGATGATAAAAAAGGGCATGTCCTGCTTAAAAACCAACCTTTGGCTATCTGCGATAAAACAGCTGGTGCCATAGCAAATTTAAATAGGGATGATATCCATATAAGTGAATCTACCTTTCATTATGATGGTGGTGGGTGTTGCTAACAATTAATACGCTTTCATAAAATCCTCCTCCAATACGATTTTTAATTTTGAAACAAGTTCTTTAGCGTGTTCTTTATTAAAAACCATTGGAGGTTTTATTTTTAAGACGTTGTAGTCCGGACCATCAGTACTCATTAAAATACCTAGCGTTTTCATACGGTCGGAAAGATAAGCGGCGTGTTCGGCCAAGGGCTTTTTGTCAGCATCGTTCAATTCAAACCCAAGAAACAGTCCTTCTCCCCTTACATCGCCAATAATCGGAAACTCTTTTTGAAGTTGAAACAGTTCAGATTTTAAATATTCTCCTGTTTCCAAAGCATTTTGTTGCAAATTTTCTTCTTCAATTACTTCTAAAACTGTACGCCCAATCACACAGGAAACTGGATTTCCACCAAAGGTATTGAAGAACTCCATGCCGGTATGAAATTTTTCAGAAACTTCTTTTGTACACGCCACAACAGCCAATGGGTGGCCATTCCCGGCAGGTTTCCCCATCGTTACAATATCGGGGACAACATTAAACAGTTCAAAAGCCCAAAATGTTTTGCCCATCCTACCAAAACCAGTCTGTACTTCATCAGCTATGCAAAGCCCCCCAGCCTCTCGAACCGTTTTATAAATTTCCTTAAAATAGTTTTTTGGCGGTACAATTTGCCCACCACAACTTATCATCGACTCTCCGATAAAGGCTGCAACATTTCTGTTTTTTTCTTTTAAGCTGTCAATTATTTCCGCTGCATAATTTGCGTATGCACTACCACAATTAGCATCTGTATGTTTTCCTCTATAAGAGTCTGGCAAAGGTAAAATATGTGTATGCTCTGGTTTAGGGAACCCTCCTTTTCCATCAAATTTATACGAACTCACATCCATTACTGCATTGGTATTTCCGTGGTAACCAACTTCAATGGCAAGCACATCGTTTTGCTTGGTAATGGTTTTTGCCATTCGTAAAGCAAGTTCATTCGCTTCGCTACCAGAATTGACAAAATGCAACACCGAAAGTTCTTTAGGAAGTTTTTTCAATAACGCCTCTGCATAATTCACTATTTCTTTGTGCAAATACCGTGTATTGGTATTTAAAACCGCCATTTGTTGTTGTCCAGCTACAACTACTTTTGGGTGCTGATGCCCTACGTGGTTTACATTATTGGCAGTGTCGATATACTTTTTTCCATTAGCATCTATTAAATAAACCCCTTCGCCCCTAACGATGTTTAAAGGTTCGGAATAGGAAAGACTCAAACTTTTTCCTAAATGTTCTTTCCTGAAATGAATAATTTCTTCGTTTGAGTATGTTTCAGGTGTTTCTTGGGTTTCTTCAGTAAACAGCAAACCGGGATTTTGACAAATGCTTTTCCAAACATTTTTTTCAGAAGGAAATGCTACGCCCGGATAATTTTCAGTATTCCCCAACAAATCGAGCATCACTTGAAAATGTAGGTGCGGTGTCCAAATTCCGTTTTCGGAAGCATCCCCAATATAACCAATCAACTCTCCTTGTTTTACTTTTTGACCAATCTTGGTCATCTCCAGCGAAGAGAGTGTTAAATGACCATATAATGTGTAAAAAGTGTTTCCGTTAAACTCGTGCTCTAACACCACTAATGGCCCATAATCTTTTAAATAATCGTTATGGTGAAGGATAACCACTTTCCCATCATACGCAGCGTGAAGTGGTGTTTTTGCATCTACCCAAAAGTCGGTTCCTAAATGTACGGTACGGTATTGTGGACCGTTGTTTCCGTCCATTCTAAAGGCATTCGTAGTATAAAAAGGACGGACTTCTAAATATCCATTTGCTAAAATGCTTTCCGGATTTTCATTTTCAATTTGTTTCAGTTTGTATTCCGTGATATCGGTGTCGCTATATTCTTCTTTGTTGCCCAGCCACTTACTACCAATACTCATGTCGACGTGCGTAACGTGCTTAATTTTTAGAGTTGGAAAAAGTGTATTCAACGATATTTTGTTGTTTGCTATCCAGTTTTTAAACTCGTGTTCTTTTGGATGTGGTGTATACCCGCACGCATTTCTGAAATTATAAAGCACAAAATTTTCGTAGGTACCATACCAATGCTTTAACAATTGCCACGCATCGTGTTCACTGATAAAATGATACACGTTTTTAGAAACATTGGCCCTTCGCAAAGCTGCTTTTGTAACGGTAATCACTAAGCGCATCCCCACGAGGGTATAAAGACATTCCAATTCTTTTTCGGAAAGTTTATACTTTGAATGATAGCCTTGAACAATTTCCACCGCAGCGGCCAATGGGTCTGGCGTATTCATAATCGCGTAGGCAATTACAATAGCCAAATCGTTTACCGTTTGTGTATAAACGGCATCACCAAAATCGATTATTCCTGTAACTTCAGGATTTTTTAAGTTTTCTGAAACAAGTATGTTATGGTCGTTTACATCGTTATGCACCACACTTTTGGGAAGCGATTGATACACAGGTTGAATTTCCTGAAATCGCTTTTGAAAAAAGGAAACCATAGTATGCTCAATATTCTTAAACAGGTCGGTGTATTTTTGGGTCCAAAAGGAATCGGCCAAGTTCCAATCAAAATTTCGGTTGGCTTCCGGATGTTGAAAATCTTGTAAGGCCTTTGTGATTTCTCCTGCATTCTCACCTAAACTGAACCGTAATTTTGAAGTTTTAGGATTGACGTTTGCCCAAAGCCTTCCGGGTACCCAAGTTAAGAGTCTTGCCTTTCTGTTTTTTTTGGAAATAGTAAGTGAAGTTAATGGTTTCCTGTCATTATTTAGAATAACTTCGGAAAACATACAACTTGTTTTTTTTGAAGCCAAATGCTCTAAAATAGACGTTTGAAATTTTACAAACTTTTCAGAAGTTTCAGCATTTGAAATTTTTAAAAGGTAGGTTTTACCATCTTCAGAAACCAATTTAAAGTTTTCATCCTCATCGCCTTGTAAAGCATAAGCTTTCACGGTGAGCCCATAGTGTCGCAATGCTATTTGAGATGCAATTTCTGTAGTCATTTCAGTATACAGTTTGACTAACAATATTACTGAAATTTAACTTCAATTTGAAAAAGAAAGCATCAAGAAATTATTATAAAACCCCCTTCTGCTTTTTATAAAAAGCATCAGCCTGCAGTTGCATCAACTCGCGGGCTTTTTTACGCTTATAATCGTACAACTCTTGTTCTTCTGCAATATCTGCGTACACCCTATTATTAATATCACGGTCTGTCGTTACCAACACTTCGCGCTGTGCTTGTTGTTGTGTAACCCACGATTTTAATGCGCTTTCTTGTTCTTCCAGTTTTAAATCGTATGCTCCTTTCGGCGATAAAAGTTTTGCAATTATTGGTGATGTTTCAATGGCTAAAAACAATAGAAATATAAAGAATGACGGTAGCCAAGGTAATTTATCGAGGGCATTCACTCTTGCCATGAGCCCATCAAATCCATCGATTACGGGTTGTGTTTCAGCAACTTTGGTTTGGTATTCGGTTGATACCGTTGCAATTTGGTTTTCAAGATTGGTTATCTTTTCAGCGTTTGTAGTACGCAATGCTTGTAAAGCGGCTAATTCTGCATCGTGTTTATCACGCTTTTCTTTATAAACGGGACCCTTGCCAATAAGTTCGGTTCCTTTTCTGCCTTCGGCTTCGGCAATGTAAGTTTCATACAAAGTATTTACTTCGGCTTCTTTATCGGTTACTTCTTGTTTAAGAGCATCGATTTCAGCATTTAAGGCTTCAACAGTAGGTGTGTATTGTAGGGCCAATTGATCTTTGTTGGCCAACGTCATATCATTTTTTTCTTCGAGAAGTACTTGATTGATTTCCTTTTCAAAAATTTTCATTTCTAAGGGTTTTGAAATGACAATCGCAATAATTACTGCTAATAGAATACGAGGAGAAGCTTGAATCAATTCATCAAAAAAGTTCTTTCTCTTTTTAATGGTTGAAACAATAAAACGATCAAGGTTAAAAATGAGCAACCCCCAAATCATTCCGAAGAAAATAGCAGTGAAAAGGTTATCAAAAACGGTGTATAAAGCATACGAACCTGCAATAGCAGCCATTACAGCTGTAAAAAATACGGTGGCGCCAATACCAGCATATTTGGTACGTTCGCCAGGTGAGCATTCTTCTAAGATGGCCGTATCTGCACCCGAACAGAAAATAAAAAAACGTTGTAACATAGGTTGGTTGATTTTGATTGACAGACTATTAGAACGCCAATTTTGGTTAATTGTTACAAAAAAAGGCCTAGATTTTTCTAGACCTTTCTAATAATGTATTAAATGTTAGTTTAACAACCATTCAAGTGTACTTCTGGATATTTGCTCACATCAATAGATGCATCCTTACTTTTTTTCACCAATTTAATAGCTTCATCTGCACTATACTTATGTGGGCCTATGTAAAAAGTTGCCCCTTTTTCTGCCAACTCTTTTATATATTCCACAAGATTGGGGTTTGGTGGAGGTGGCGGTGGCGGCGGGTATATTACAGTACCATCTGCCTTTGGCGCCGGAGGGGGTGGCGGTATATTTACATCGCTATCATTCTCGCCTTTAATTACCTTTTTGGGTGGTTTAAGCACATCTGGAGCTGGTGGCGGAGGTGGTGGAATTAATAACGTCGCCCCTTTTTTAAATTTTGCATAATCAGTTTTTTGGAACTCTACTTCCAGCTTTTTTAAATAGTCTTGACTACTACTTGCAATTAGTATGGAAGGATTTGCTTCTTCAAAATCTTGTTTAGTCCAACCTTTAGTTATAGCGTTTAAATCATCTTTAAAGGTCTTAATACTTGATGGTTTTCCATTAATATTTACACTATTAATGTTGATCATTATTACAAATGCTTTTTTACTATTTTTTCGAGCTCCTTCCATGAAATCTTTTGCATACGTATCGTAACGACCTATTTTGTTTTCCAAATAACATTCAGGAAATGGTTGAGCCTTTTCTTTTTGCTCAGTAGTCATTAATCCAAAAACATGCTCTAATATTTCAAGATCTGATATCGGAATTTTGCGGTCTTCAATAGCTACAGCATTGTATTTTTTAGCCAACTTGTTGTATTGCGCTACTTGTTTTTTAGTGGCCTTTTCAGTATTCACACCTTCAAGCTGTTCTGTTTGTGGCGTTGTTTTTACAATTGTTTGTTTAGTACTAAATCCATAAAGCATGAATGCTAGTAATGGAATTAGTAAAAGGCTTCTTAGCCAAATTGTTTTTTTTGAGGTTTGTGTTTTCATAACTGTAAATCGTTTTTTGAATGATGAATAATTGATTGAATGTGCCAATTGTGGCGTTACGGCATGTGATGAGTATGCCAATAATAGTTTTTGATAAACAGATGTTTCTGCTCCCTGTTTTAAAACGGCGCGATCTGCTAAAAATTCGTGATTGAGCTTCATACTTCTTTTCAAGAATATAAATAGCGGATTAAACCAAAACAGTACGTGAAGCAGTTCTATAAAAAGAATATCTACACTATGCATTTGTTTAGCATGGGCGTGTTCGTGCAATAAAACTTCTTCAGGAATTTCATTGGCTTTGTATTTTGTTTTATTCAGAAAAATAAAGCTGAAAAAGGTATGCGGTGTAACTTTATTCCGAAGTAGGACATGAAAGAAATTATTTTGTATAAGAATTGGATTTTGCTGAACCTTCTTCCAGATATTGTATAGGTTTCGAATGAAACGGAATCCGAAAAATACAACGCCTAACCCGTAAATACCCCAAAGTACAAAGGGAAGGTAATTGATGTTTTCTTCAGTAGGAATTGCTTCAGTTGCTGAAACAGTCGTAAAAGCTGCGTTATTAACTGTGCTTGCTACTTCTACATAACTCGTAAACGTTGCTAACGGAATTAAAAAAGAACCTATAATCCCCGCTAATAAATAAAACCGTTTAAAAGTGTGCGCGCTTATGTTTTCTAAAAAAAGCTTATAAAAAGCAAAGAAAATCAATAGACAAGCAGCAGATTTTAATAGATACCATTCCATATTATTTTTCTTTAAGTTGTTGGTCAATCAATTTTTTTAAATCCTCCAGTTCTTCTTTGCTCAAGTTAGTTTCTTG
>DEQW01000001.1:209534-351582 GCA_002360635.1 Flavobacteriaceae bacterium UBA3356
TTGGAGAAATAGTCTTTCTTTTTTACCAATGGAAAATATTCCCTAGAACGCCCCATTTGTTTATAATCTACAAAATTTTTATCCTGCATGCGTTTTAAAAGCGTAGCCACCGTTGTTGGTGCCGGTTTTGGCTCTGGATAAGCTTCAATTAAATCTTTCATAAATGCTTTCTTCTGTTTCCAGAGTAATTGCATAAGTTGTTCTTCGGAATTTGAAAGCTGCATATTTCTACAAAATTAGAATTAACTCTACAAATGTAGAATAAAATTTTAATTCTACAAACATAGAAGCTTAATTTTTCAGAAAAATTAAAATTTCAACTGGAAATGAATTAAACTATCTTTACCAAAAACTATAAATTATGAGTCTGGAACGCGACCTATCTAAACGAGCTGAAAACAAATGTGAGCTTTGTGGTTCTGAAGAAAACCTATCCATTTTTACAATTCCAGATTCCCCAACAGAAGGACTGAAAGCCAGTATATTACTTTGTGCGACCTGCAAAGAACAAATTGAAGATGAAACCAAACGCGACCCTAACCATTGGCGATGTTTAAACGATAGCATGTGGAGCACTATTCCGGCGGTACAGGTTATGGCGTGGCGTATGTTACAGCGTTTAAAAAGTGAGGGTTGGCCACAAGATTTACTGGATATGATGTATATGGAAGACGAAACCCGCAAATGGGCAAAGGCTTCTGGCGACGGTGTTGACAAGAGCAATGCTATTGTACATCGCGACAGCAACGGCAATATACTGGAAGCAGGTGATTCAGTAGTTTTAATTAAAGACTTAAAAGTTAAAGGTAGCAGTATGGTTGCCAAACAAGGTACTGCTGTTAGGCGAATTTCATTAGACCACGAAAATGAGAAGTATATTGAAGGGAAAGTAGACGGACAACAAATTGTAATTATTACCGACTTTGTAAAGAAAACATAAGCCTTATACAATCTTTTACACCTCAACAATTATGAAGGGTTTGTATTTTCGTTATGATAATTTATAGAAATTTCCTGCTATTTTTATAGCATGGTAATAAAACAACCCGACGTAAAAAAAGTACTGGAGGATCCTACTCAAGCTGCAGAGCTGGCCAATCTCGTATATGTTACCGAAAAAAAACTCACCATACAAAGACATCGTCACGGACGCGGATTTTATTATACCAAAAACGGTAAAAAGATTAAAAGTAAGTCGGACATTAAACGATTTAAAAGTTTAGTGATTCCACCTGCTTGGACCGATGTCTATATTACTCCGCTAAAAAATGGCCATTTACAAGTTGTGGGGCGCGACGAAAAAAACCGTAAGCAATATCGATATCATCCACATTGGTCACAAATTCGAAATAAAACAAAGTTTTTTAAAATGACGGAGTTCGGAAAAACACTTCCGAAGGTAAGAAAGCAAATTGAAAAAGACCTAAAACGTCCTAAAATGGATAAACAGAAATGCCTAGCTGTAGTGCTTCATTTAATGGAAGAAACTCATATTAGAATAGGTAATTCTTACTATGCTAAAGAAAACAAATCGTACGGTCTCTCGACTATGAGAACGAAACATTTAGATGTGTTAGAAAACAAACTTCTTTTTGAATTTGAAGGTAAAAAAGGTAAAAAACATCGTATTTCCATTAAAGATGAACGTCTTCAAAACTTAGTTTTACAATGTGAAGAAATACCCGGATGGGAATTATTTCAATATTATGATGAAAACGGAGAACATCATAGCATAGATAGCGGAATGGTCAATGACTATTTACACGATATTACAGGAGATATTTTTTCAGCTAAAGATTTTAGAACCTGGGCTGCAAGTAAGATTGCTTTTGAAACCTTACACAATCTAGGAATTGAAGAAGACGAAAAGCAAAACAAGAAAAATATACTTACAGCTTTCGACGCTGCTGCGGAAGGATTGGGAAACACGCGAGCCGTTTGCAGACAATATTATGTTCACCCGATATTAATTGATAAATATGAAGATAGTTCTATTGCTACATATTTTAAAAAGTTAGACACCATTAGAAACACTCCAAAATTTCTTTCAACTACTGAAACGGTTTTATTGGATTTACTAAATGAATATGAAGTGACATTGAACTAAAAACTGCCTCCAAATAATGTATTTGAAGGCAGTTTTAGCTTTTATATTACTTAAATTTTTTATTTACTCATTTCTGTAAAGTAATGATAGAATTGCGGAATGGTTTCGATTCCTTTTAGGTAATTCCATATCCCAAAATGCTCGTTAGGCGAATGAATAGCATCAGTATCCAACCCAAAGCCCATTAAAATAGTTTTACTTTTCAGTTCTTTTTCAAACAAAGCCACAATCGGGATGCTTCCACCACTACGTTGTGGGATTGGCGTTTTACCAAACGTCTTTTCATATGCTTTACTCGCAGCCCTGTAGCCTGTATTATCTATTGGTGTTACATAGGCTTGCCCACCATGATGTGGCTTCACCTCAACCTCAACAGCTTTTGGCGCGATACTTTCAAAATGTTCTTTAAATAATTGACTTATTTTCTTCCAATCTTGATTAGGCACCAATCGCATACTTATTTTTGCATACGCTTTACTAGCTATTACCGTTTTAGCTCCTTCACCTGTGTACCCACCCCAAATTCCATTGACGTCCAGGGTTGGTCGTATCGAGTTTCGTTCGTTAGTGGTATACCCTGCTTCACCATAGACGTCACTAATACCTATTGCTTTTTTATAGGCTTCTTTATTAAAAGGAGCCTCCCCCATTTTAGCACGTTCTTCTTCTGATAGATCTTCCACATCATCATAAAAACCAGGTATCGTAATATGGTTATTTTCATCCTGAAGCGATGCAATCATTTTAGCTAAAATATTAATTGGGTTTGCCACTGCTCCGCCGTATAGTCCACTATGTAAATCACGATTAGGACCTGTAACTTCAACCTCAACATAACTAAGACCTCGCAATCCTGTAGTAATAGATGGAATATCGGGCGCAATCATTCCGGTATCACTAATCAAAATAACGTCGTTGGCCAGTTTTTCCCTATTTCGGGTAATGAACCACTCTAAACTGGCACTGCCCACTTCCTCTTCACCTTCAATCATGAATTTTACATTACAAGGCAACTGGTTGGTTTTGGTCATATATTCCAGTGCCTTTACGTGCATGTACATTTGTCCTTTATCGTCACAAGCACCACGGGCAAAAATGGCTCCGTCGGGATGAATTTCGGTTTTTTCAATAACTGGATCGAATGGCGGACTGTTCCACAAGTCCATCGGGTCTGGGGGTTGTACATCATAATGACCGTATACCAAAACTGTAGGAAGATTTTTATCGATTATTTTTTCACCAAATACAATAGGATAACCTGGGGTTTCACAAATTTCAACGGTATCGCAACCTGCTTTTTGAAGACTGTTTTTTACGGCTTCAGCAGTATTAAACACATCCTCCTTATAAGCTGGATCAGCACTTATACTTGGTATTTTAAGCAGTTCGATAAGCTCATCGATAAAACGGTTTTTGTGTTCTTCTATATACGGTTTTGCACTTTTCATTTATATAATATATTTTGAGAAATATGAAGACGGGGAAGCCCTGGTTTGTTCGTCTTCTATTAATTTTACTACTTGTAAATGGGCATTTCAAGGTAATTTTTTCAACTAAAAAGCTAAAGGTACCAAAAACAAAATTTTATCTAAAAAATTTGTTTGCCAATTATGAAGTTTATGTATATTTGCACTCCTTTTGAGACAAAAAGGAACTTATTGAAATGCGGGCGTGGTGGAATTGGTAGACACGCTAGACTTAGGATTTAACCTAAGAAAAAGTGTTAAAATATTTAAAATGCGGATGTGGTGGAACTGGTAGACACGTCAGACTTAGGATCTGATGCCGCGAGGTGTGCAGGTTCGATTCCTGTCATCCGCACAAAAGCCGAAGAGAAATCTTCGGCTTTTTCATTTTAAAAAATGGGATTTTCTTCACGATTTTTGACCTTGGGTACAACATAGGTACAACATTTTACCTTTTTTCAGAACTGAATTGGCTTTAGTACTATATCCATTCATTTGATAACAAATCCTATTTTCTGTATTGAGGATTAATAAATTTTAGGTTATCTCAACCTCTGTTCTTCGTTTGAGGGGTTTATTATCATACAATATACACGCAAGTTAAACTCGTAAAATACTTCCATCAAAAGACTACGGCATAAAGCCAACGCTTCTTCCCCTACTCATTTATTCCGTTTCCTTTTGAGCCAAGATTTTATCTTCCGTTTGGTTTCTGCTCAAATATTGTTTAATCAAAAATTTGAGTATTATGACAACAAAAGCGAGTACCACAAAGAAGCGCGGTAGAACTAAAATAGCTGCCAAAAAAGAAGTAAACGGAAAGAAATCCAAAGCACTTCAAATTCAGAACTTACCATTGGGCAAAATCAATCCTGACCCCGAACAACCGAGAAAGACTTTTAAAGAAGATGCGTTACAGCAGCTTTCAGAAAGTATCAAAGAGCACGGTGTGTTGCAACCGATTACAGTAAGACAATTAAATGGCCATTACATCATCGTAATGGGCGAACGCCGATATCGTGCGAGCAAGCTTGCAGGAAAAAAGACCGTACCCTGTATCGTAAGAACTTATGAGAATAATGATGTTCTGGAAGTTCAGATTATCGAGAATCTGCAAAGACAGGATGTCGAACCGACCGAAGAAGCCGATGCGATTGCTTACCTAAGTGAGAAATATGCACCTACTGAAATTGCGAAGCGGCTGGGTAGAACGGATAACTTCATCAGACAGCGACTTAAACTGGCTGGATTGATTGACGGTTTCAAGCACTTTGTACGCAATGGCGAAATGACCATATCATTGGGTGTAGGTGTAGCGCTCTTTGAACCGGAAGAACAGCAGATGATGTTGGAAACGATGGGCGAGGATTTTAGTGCACATCAGATAAACAGGATGATTAAAGACCAGACTTACGATTTGGAAAAAGCATCTTTTGATGTAAATGACAAAAAATTGGTCCCGAAAGCTGGGTCTTGTGTTGAGTGTCCGTTCAATGCAGCTAATCAAGGCAATCTGTTCGGCGAAGGAAAAATGGTCTGTACAAAATCAGCCTGTTTTGAAACTAAGAAAAGTAAATCGTTCTTGAACCTGATTGAAAAGTCCAAGAAAGAGAATATCCTTTTAATCCCTGAAATACGACAGTATTGGGCAGATGACGAGAACAATCAGCTCATTATATCACAATTGGAAAAAAACGGATTGAAAGTCTATTTATTGGACGATGTTGAAATTATAGAGAATCCGATTGAGCCAACAATCGAGGGCATTAAGATAGAATATCAACATTACGATTATTCTGAAGATGAATTAAAGGCAGAATTGGATGAAGCAATGCAAAATTATAAAGAAGCATTGGAAAAATTCAGTTCAGCAAAAGAAGAAGGATTTAAAAACGGTATTGAGTTCCATCCCGATTCATTCCAGCACAAGGAAATTTTTGTAAAGATTGTTGAAAAATCAAAGAACGATTCTACGGAATATTCGGCACCATTGGCGAACAGAAAAATGGCAGATTGTACGCCTGAAGAACAAATCGTAAAAATTAACGAAAGGGAAATCCGTAAGAAGCAAATTGAGAACAACAAGCAGTTTGAAGATGTTGTGCAGATGATTCGTGAGACCAAATACGTTGATACAAAGAAAACACTTTCAACAGATGAAATGGTGGCATTCTCGATATCGCTATTTGAGAACAATGTGGACTATATGAGCCAACAAAAGTATTTCTCAAAGTTCTTGGGCGACACTTTAAAGATGACCAAAGTTGAAATGGTCGAGAATTTCAAGAAGAAATTCAAAAAGGAAATCTTCCATAAGCTGATACGGTATATGCTCACGAAACAAGTTCATTTTGGCGAAAGCAATCACGTCAACAATCTGACGAACATTTCATTCTACAATGCGATGCAAGGGTATTACAAATCCAAGATTGCCAGCATAGAAAAGGAATATGCTGAAAAACGAGACAAGCGTGAAGCACGTTTGAAAGAGCGCATCACAGTTCTTGAAAAGAAAGTTCAGGAACTCAACGAGTAGCTTTTGTTGTTTGAAGAAGGGTCGGCATTCGTGCTGGCCCTTTTTCTTTTGTATGATAGTGTTTTAAAAGATGCATCTACAAGGAAGGGGTTATCAATCAATAGTTAGCGCAAAGGTAAACTCGTAAAATACACCCATCAAAAGACTACGGCATAAAGCCCACGCAACACCCTACGCTTATTTATTCCGTTTCCTTTTGAGCTGAGATTTTAGCTTCCGTTTGGGTACTGCTCAAATATTGTTTAACTAAAATTCAAAAACTATGTATTTACAAAATTTGCAACAGGATGAAATCTTTGTTCCATCAGAAATGAAATCCTTAAAAAGTCTGACACAGATGGAATCTCGAAGAGGGCTTGAAAATGCCATTATTTCAAATGGCAAAATCGTCAATGTGGTCTCGAACAGTTATGGCCATATTCCAAACCAACTGTTCTTCAAGAAAGCCGAGGAGATGTTAACCGATGCACAACTGAATTTCCACAAACGCACCATAAACAAGAATGATAGGTCGTTCATTACTGACTTTATTATCGATGACAAAAGCCAGTTTACTGTCAAGAACGATAAAGATTTGATACTTCCGATGCTTCGGTTCAAAAACTCGTATGACGGTAGTGAAAAAACTTCTGGTCACTTTGGGTTTTATAGAGAAGTGTGCTCAAATGGTCTGCACGTTTCCCAGGCGGAAATTGAGTTTTCCATCAAGCACAGTAAGAACAATACACATCTTATTATGCCAAGGCTGAACAATCTGTTCGGTAAATTTTTGGATAATGAATTCTATACCATTACCAAGAAGTTCGACAAGATGAAGGAATTTAAAATCATCGATACACAGGAATTTGTAAAGGCGATTCTTGACAAAACGAAACTGTTCAGATATGAATGTAGCGACAAGAACAGCGACCCATCGAAAAAGTCTCGTGAGGTCATCGAAATCTTAAACTATGAAGCCTTGTTGCTCAATGAAGAACCTAATCTGTGGCTGGGCTATAATGCATTTAATTCAGTACTTCATAATGTTTTGAAGAAAAGCTTCGGCCAACAAGAACGGTTGGATAAGAAATTGTTTGATGAAGTCTATGCTATGGCATAAAGTTAATATAGGTTTGTCCAGTACCTCAAACTGGATTTTTTCTGCCTTACCATTTTGCAACACAGTTGCACCAAAATATTTTTATCTTTGCATTGTGAAAGTTGTAGCAATCATTTTTTCGTTTTATTTCTTGGCACTCAATGTAGTGCCTTGTAGCGATGCGGCAAATAGTGCCGATGATACCCAAGTTGTTACGGTAATAGATATTGATGGCGACCACGACCAAGACTGTGAGTTATGTTCGCCTTTCTGTCAATGTCATTGCTGCCACGTTCATACCATAAATTTTGGGCTTGCTGCTTTTGAGACGCTACAGCCTGCTATTCCTCAAGAATTCTTTGCCCATTTCGATGACCTTGGCAAAGATATTCCCCATTCCCTTTTTCAGCCACCTCGGGCATAATTCAGTTTTCATAGGATAACTATATCCTTTTTTGAAGTTTTCCTAATGGGAATGCTCAACTATGTTTTTGCTACGCGAAAACGCAAACTCGTTTTTTAACTGAATTAATACATTAATCTATGATTAACAGAATCATTGATTTTTCAATCAATAACAAATTCATCATTGGTCTGTTCACGTTGACTCTTATAGGAGTTGGCATTTGGTCAATGGCAACAGTAAACCTTGGGTCTGTCCCAGATATTACCAATAATCAGGTGCAGGTCATCACGCAATCGCCCAATCTGGGAACGGAAGATATTGAACAGTTCGTAACCTATCCCGTAGAACTATCTATGGGTAATTTACCAGGCGTTACAGAAATAAGATCTATCTCACGCTTTGGCCTTTCCGTAGTTACTATCGTTTTTGAAGACGATATGGGAACCTATCTTCCTCGACAGCTGGTACAGGAAAAACTAAACGAACTGGGCGAATCTATCCCTGAAAAATTTGGAAGTCCATCTATGGGTCCCATCTCTACTGGTTTAGGTCAAATCTATGAATACACTATAAAGCCAGAGGAGGGTTTTGAAAACAAGTATTCGCCTATGGAACTGCGCACCGTGCAAGATTGGGTTATCAAACGACAACTCACATTACTTGAAGGCGTGGTAGAGGTCAACTCTTATGGAGGCAGTATTAAACAGTACGAGGTCGCTGTCAACCCAGATAAGTTGAATAGTTTGGGTATTAGTATTTCACAAGTGTATGAGGCTCTCGCTCGGAACAATGTGAATACAGGCGGTGCTTACATAGAAAAAAATAAAATGTCAAATTTCATAAGAGGTGAAGGTCTTATTCGCTCTTTGGAAGACATTAAAGATATTTCGATTATTAACGAGGGCAACATTCCCGTAACTATTGGAGATGTTGCAACACGCGTCCATTTTGGGAATCAGGTACGTTATGGTGCTTTTACGCAAGACGGTAAGGAAGCCGTGGGAGGAATAATAATGATGCTAAAAGGTTCAAACCCTAATGCGGTTATTCAAAATGTTAAGAATCGTATGGCAGAAATTGAAAAATCCCTGCCAGAAGGTCTCACTATCGCCCCTATCATTGATCGTAGTGAGCTAATTGCCAGAACGACCGATACCGTTAAAACCAATTTACTGGAAGGCGCCCTAATCGTGATATTTGCCCTTGTTTTATTGTTGGGTAGTTTAAGAGGTGGCATCATAACGGCCACGACCATACCGTTGTCCTTGCTTTTTGCCTTTATATTAATGAAGCAATTTAATGTATGGGCAAACTTAATGAGCTTGGGAGCTATAGACTTTGGGATTATTATAGATGGTGCCGTGATTATTATAGAAGGAACGGTGTATGAGATCCAAAAACGGATTAGGTCTGGAAAGCTAAAATTCAATCAAGGCGTAATGGATAAAGTAGCCTATGATGCCGGAACCACGATGATGGGTTCTGCTTTTTTCGGGCAGATCATTATCCTTATAGTTTTTACACCTATACTTTTCCTTACAGGTGTAGAAGGTAAAATGTTCAAACCGATGGCATACACCTTTGGTTTTGCTATGATAGGTGCAATTATTCTGTGTCTTACCTATGTCCCAATGATGTCTGCGCTTTTTATGAAACCAGTTCAAAACACCAAAAGCTGGTTTGGCAAATTTGAGCGTTGGCTTGAAAAGATAAGTGATAAAATTATTGGTGCTATACATAGTGCTTATAAGCCATTATTAAAAGGTGCACTGCGGCTTAAGCTTATCGTGTTATCATCTTCTGCTGTTCTACTTATTATTGCTGGTTTTATATTTTCTAATATGGGTGGAGAATTTGTGCCGCAGCTCGATGAAGGAGATATAGCAATGCAGGCGTTTATAAGACCAGGAAGCTCGCTCACAGAATCCATTGAAGTTTCAAAGAAAATAGAAACTATCCTATTAGAAAATTTTCCTGAAATTAAAACGGTAACAGCACGTATAGGTGTGGCAGATATACCTACAGATCCTATGCCTATGGATATTGCAGATATGTACATCATTCTCAATAAGGATATGGACGAGTGGACAACTGCTTCTACTAAAGAAGGTTTGATTGAAGCCATAAGGGATAAACTGGATGATGAACTCGTCGGGGTTAATTTATCATTTACCCAACCGGTCGAATTAAGATTTAATGAGCTTTTAGAAGGCGTAAGAGAGGATATTGCAGTAAAGCTATATGGCGAAGATTTAGAGGTGTTATCAGACAAGGTTCAGGAAATGGCAGCTATTATAAAGACCGTTCCTGGCGCGGGCGATGTGAGTGCAGAACGTACAGCTGGACTACCACAAATGACCGTAAAGTTCAGACGAGATAAAATGGCGCAATATGGACTGGATATTCAAAAAGTAAATGATTACATAAGTACTGCTTTTGCAGGTGGTACCGCTGGCGTCATTTTTGAAGGCGAGAAACGATTTGATCTGGTGGTACGATTTGATGAAAGCCATAGAAAAAGTATTGATGACCTGCGCACGATGTACATCGATCTTAAGGATGGAAGCCAGGTACCCATTATTGAAATAGCAGAGATTGAATACGTGCCTGGACCTATGCAAATCTCACGTGACAATACGTATAGAAGAACCTATGTAGGTGTAAATGCACGAGGCAGAGATGTGGAGTCTGTTGTAAAAGATATACAACAAAAGTTAGATGAAGAACTGGACTTGCCATCAGGATATTATATTACCTATGGTGGAGAGTTTGAAAACCTACAAAGCGCTAAGGATCGTTTAACAATTGTTGTGCCCATCGCCCTGTTCTTGATATTTGTACTGTTATACTTTGCCTTAAAATCCTTTTCACAATCGCTAATGATTTACATCGCGATACCCTTGGCGGCCATTGGTGGTGTGTTTGCTTTATGGCTTCGAGATATGCCATTTAGTATTTCGGCAGGTGTAGGATTTATTGTGCTATTTGGTGTCGCAGTTCTTAACGGGCTGGTACTTATTAACCGATTTAATTCTTTAAAGGAAGAAGGTGTTACAAGCATAAAGGATAGAATATTTCAAGGGACTAAAGAACGTATTCGTCCCATTATGCTCACGGCCACCACAGATATTTTCGGGTTTTTACCAATGGCATTTTCCACATCAGCCGGTGCAGAGGTGCAACAACCGCTCGCTACCGTAGTTATCGGTGGGATGCTTACGGCCACCCTGCTCACGTTGATCGTACTTCCCGTGCTCTATACCTTTATAGAAAAGCGACGTGAGCGCAAAGACCAGAACAAGATTGGTTCGTTTAATCCGCAAGCATTGGCCACGATTTTAATACTTGGTTTTATGTTAGGTGGTACCGCTTTCGCGCCTGCCCAGAGCGCAGTCGAAGGGAAAGGGCAACAAACACAAGCACCTGTGCCAGACCTCATTGTTCAGGATAGCATTACACCCATTACCTTATCTCGGGCTGTAGAAATTGCCAAAGAGAATTATCCAGCACTCAAGACGAGCCAACTCGAAATAGAAAGACAGAGCGCACTCACGGGCAATGCCTATGACTTCGGTAATACTAAAGTATTTACAGGTGGCGAAGAAGTGGCAGATGGTCAGGGCATTTATACCTTGATAGGTATCGGTCAACAAAATATTGATCTATTGGGAATAGGTGCCAAAAAACGCTTGCAACAACAACGCATCCAGTTAGCCGAAACAGCTTTTGACCTATCTGAAATCCAGATAGAACTGGAAGTCAAAAAAGCCTGGTCAGAAGCTTTTCAGGCAAAGAAGAAATTTGTTCTTTATCGAGAACTGGACAGCATTTATGGTCAATTTGCACAATCTGTAGAACTCAATTTTGAAGTCGAAGCCATTTCGAGACTGGAATATGCTGCTGCGCGCAATCAAGCGTTACAGATAACCAACAGGTTTCAGCAGGCAGAAACAGATTATTTAATCGCATTACAAAAACTCAATCTTTGGTTGACACCAGATACGATGTACACCGTAGCTGATGAATTTGAAGCTACCGAAATTTCGGTGTTAGAGACTGATGATACATTGGATGAACATCCCGAGTTATCGCTTTCGCGAAAGCGTATAGACGAAGCACAAGCAAGCTATGATGCAGCAAGGGCAAGTTTACTGCCCCAGTTTAATCTGCAAGGTGGCCTGCAACGTGTAAATGGCGATAGTGGTTTCTACACCTATCAGGCAGGGATTTCCATACCGCTGTTTTCTGGCCCAGACCGCAGCCGCGCAAAAGCTGCTAAACTGGATGCACAGATTGCAGAAACCAATGCCGCATTCAAACAACGCGAGCTGCAATCCCAATATACACAAGCACAGCAAAATTATACACGATGGCGAGATACTTGGTTTTTCTATAAAACCGAAGCTCTGCCACTTGCCATAGACCAGCGCAAAGGCGCATTGCTCGCCTACAAAGAAGGTGCGCTTGATTATGCAGCATTCACGCAAATTATACGTGATGCCATACAGACCGAAATGGATGCGCTGGACGCACTCGATAATTATTTAGAAGCCTTGTTTAAACTACAATATTTCCAAAACTAAAAAAAGATGAAAAAATTAAAATATATACCGATTACCACAATGCTTATGGCATTGACATTATTCAGCTGTGGCGAGTCAAAAACTGAAGATGGCCACGATGAAGCCACCCATTCTGAAACAGAAGAAAATCACTCTGAAGGGGAAGATGAAGAAGATAATATGGAAGGCGAAGCTAAGGAAGTAATGCTCACGGCACAGCAGTTTGAAGCCTTACAGATGGAAATTGACACGCTCTCACAACGTTATATGAGCGGTTATGTAGAAGCAAATGGCACGCTGGAAGTACCACCACAAAACGAAGCATCCATTACCGCCATAACAGGAGCAAATGTGGCATCAATAGAAGTAATAGAAGGTGATGAAGTGAAAAAAAATCAAGCGGTTGCCTATCTCTCACATCCCAGCATCATACAGATACAGAGCGATTACTTAAATGCACACAGCAACAGTCGGTTTTTAAAACAAGAATACGAACGTCAAAAAAGGCTTTATGAAGCTGGTGTGGCATCTGGTATGAATTTCCAAAAGGCAACGGCAGACTATCAGTCATCTACCGCAATGGTAAACGGGCTGGAAGCACAATTGCGACAGTACAACATCAATGTGAATGGCGTGCGCAATGGCACTATCTACCAGCGTGTTGCATTACGCAGTCCCATTGCAGGGGTTGTAGAAAAAGTTTTTATAAAAACTGGACAATATGTGGAGCCACAGACCAACCTAATGGAAATAGTAGATACAGACCACGTACACGCAGATTTAATGGTTTTCGAAAAAGATGTTGATAGGGTAAAAAAAGGTCAACAAGTACGATTTAGCGTTCAATCAAGACCAGGAACGGAACTCGTTGCCGAAATTTATTCAGTAGGAAAAACCTTCGAGCAAGATCCCAAAGCGGTGCACGTACACGCAGAAATTGAGAACAAAGGTGGTGGTCTTATCCCAGGAATGTACATTAAAGGTAGGATTGAAGTTGATAACGATGAAACCGCTGAAACCGCATTACCAGAAAGTGCCATTATTACAGAAGGTGGTAGGGATTATGTGTTTAAAGCGCAAAGGGAAGGCAACACTTGGAGTTTTATACCAGTAGAAGTCACTACGGGCGAGAAGGATGGTGACTGGATAGCCATACGTTTTTTTGAAACCCCAGACCCAACTACTCATTTTGCCTTTAATAATGCCTATTACCTTATGGGAGAGATGAAAAAAGGGGAACTTGGTGACGATGATTAAAATGGAATGAAAGAAAAAAGAAAGAAAAACTTAAAAGTAGCAAGAACCTTACAGATTTGGAACGTCATCTACGATGTTATTGAAGTTGCGGTCTCGCTTATAGCAGGATTTACGGCCAATAGTTCGGCTCTGATAGGTTGGGGATTGGACAGCACGATTGAAGTGGTTAGTGCGGGAACATTAGGCTGGCGACTACACGGCGAGATTAAAGGTATCGATGAAGAAAAAGTAAAACGAAGACAAAAAATCACGTTAAACGTAATTGCAGTTTCCTTTACGCTCATCTGTATTTTCATTTCCTACGATTCCATTACAAAGCTTATAAATAAAGAAACCGCAAACTGGAGCACGATGGGACTGATTATATTATTGGTTTCCCTGGTTGTAAATCCTATCCTGATCTATTTCAAAAGAAAGTATGGAAAGAAATTAGACAGTCCAGCCTTGCTGGCTGATGCTAAAGACACCTTTATTTGCTTATACCAAACCGTGGTCGTACTTATAGGATTGCTATTGGTCAACTGGTTAGGCTGGTGGTGGGCAGACCCTGTTGCGGCATTATTGATAGTGCCATACGCGGCAAAAGAAGGCTATGAAGCCTACAATAAAGCTAAAAATATCAATTATAACACCGCACAAAATGACTGAAATTGAAAAAACATTAAATGACCATAACGTGCGTCCCACCGCAATGCGCATCTTGATTTATAAGTATATGGCCGATAGGGATGCCGCCATCGCCCTGACTGATATTGAGAATGCTTTCGCAAAAGCGGATAGAACCACATTGTACCGAACCCTAAAAACGTTTGAAGAAAAAAACGTGGTGCATCACATAGATGACGGAACTGGAATCTCTAAATACGCACTTTGTGAAGAAGGCTGTAATTGTGAAATAGAACAGGATTTGCATTTACATTTTCATTGCACTAACTGTGACGAAACAGTTTGTTTAACGGAACAAAAAATCCCGCATATCAATTTGCCAGATGGATATTTGGCAGAGGATGTTAATCTCGTGGTTACGGGAATATGCGAAAAATGCAGCAGTAATTTACTTTAATAAACAAACGAACAAATTAGATTGATTTTGAAAAAAAGCACTTTTATAATAACTAAAATGGACTGCCCTTCAGAAGAGCAGATGATTCGGATGAAGTTAGAGTCTTATGCTCAAGTAAAACACTTGGATTTTGATATTCCAAACAGAAAATTGGAAGTATATCACGTGGACGACGTCAAGGCGATAAAAACGTCTATAGCCAGCTTAAAACTTGGGGATTCCTTAGAAGGAACCACAGAAGCCGAACCACCCGTAATGGAAGACCAATCCAAACAAAAAAGAATCCTATGGTGGGTCTTGGGCATCAACTTTGGCTTTTTCGTTATCGAAATGACCACCGGTTGGATTTCTTCTTCGATGGGTCTTGTGGCAGACTCATTAGATATGCTGGCAGATTCCATCGTATATGCATTAAGCCTATTTGCGGTAGGCGGTGCCATTTCAAGAAAAAAGAAGGTTGCGAAATACAGCGGATACTTTCAGATGGCATTGGCAACACTTGGGTTTGCAGAGGTCTTGAGAAGGTTTTTTAGCAATACCGAAACACCCTTGTTTCAATGGATGATTATCGTTTCAATTTTCGCATTGGCAGGTAATTTGATATCGCTCTGGCTCATCAACAAGGCAAAGAGTCAAGAGGCTCATATGCAGGCAAGTGCCATTTTTACATCCAATGATATTATTGTTAATGGTGGTGTTATAGTAGCTGGGGTGCTGGTTTATTTTCTGAATAGTAAATGGCCCGATTTAGTGATTGGCGGCATCGTTTTCACTTTTGTAATGCGCGGTGCATTGAGAATATTGAAATTATCGAAGTAGTTTTTAAAATGATATCAAACTTGATTAGAACATATGAAAAAGAAAAAAATAAACTTACGTGACTTAGAACCAAAAGAACATCAAGGCGAGCACAGTCACGATGATGGCGATAACCACAGCAGTCCAGAACAACTATCTAATTTCAGAACCTATCTACCAGCTATTTTCAGCTTTGTGATGTTGATTGCAGGTATTGCCATTGATTATTTTGAAGCATTTCCACATTTTAAAGGATGGATAAGAATCGTTTGGTATTCTGTCGCCTATATGCCAGTTGGTTTTCCGGTAATAAGAGAAGGCTGGAAAAGTATTAAAAATGGTGATTTCTTTACCGAATTCTTCTTAATGTCCATAGCCACTTTAGGGGCTTTTGCTATAGGCGAATATCCCGAAGGTGTAGCGGTTATGCTATTTTATGCCGTGGGCGAACTCTTCCAAAATGCGGCCGTTAACCGTGCTAAGGGAAATATAAAAGCCTTACTCGATGTAAGACCAAATGAGGCATTGGTTTATCGTGATGGCGATTTTGTTTCAGTCAATCCCGAGACTGTTGAGATTGGTGAAAAGATACAGGTACGTGTAGGCGAAAAAGTTCCACTTGATGGTATTCTGCTGTCTGAAAAGGGTTCTTTTAATACGGCTGCCTTGACAGGCGAAAGCAAGCCTCATACTATTGCTAAAGGCGATAGTGTTTTTGCAGGAAGCATTAACCTTGATGGCGTAATCGAGATTGAAACCACAAAAGAATTTAAAGACAGTTCCATTGCACGAATTCTGGATATGGTACAGAATGCAACCGCCAGAAAATCAAAGACCGAACTGTTCATTAGAAAATTTGCCCGGATTTATACGCCTATCGTTGTATTCCTTGCCATCGGACTTACATTTCTACCTTACTTTTTTGTAGATGATTATGTGTTTAGGGATTGGCTATACCGTGCATTGATATTCCTCGTGATTTCGTGTCCTTGTGCGCTGGTCATTTCGATTCCTCTCGGCTATTTCGGCGGTTTGGGTGCGGCATCGCGAAACGGTATTCTTTTTAAGGGTGCATCCTTTTTAGATGCAATGACGCAAGTGAACACGGTCGTAATGGACAAGACCGGTACTGTTACTAAAGGTGTTTTCAAAATCAAGGAAATCAATTCCATCACATTTGAGGAAGTCAAATTTATGAAGTATTTGATGGCGATGGAAGAACAATCTACCCATCCCATTGCAAAGGCAATACTGGAATATAAAGCGGACGGTGCGGATTATGAGGCAACCGATGTTTCAGAAATTGCAGGAAAAGGTTTAAAAGGAACAGTCAACGGAAAAACGGTGTTGGTAGGTAACAAAGCTTTGATGACCTCAAACAGCATAGAAGTCCCTTCGGAAACGGATGGCATTGTAGAATCAATAGTTATGGTGTCCATTGATGGGAAATTTGCAGGTTATGTAACCATTGCAGATGAACTAAAGGATGATGCGCACCAAGCCATTAAAAAAATTCGAGATTCAGGAATTTCAAAAATCATAATGCTATCAGGTGATAAGGATTCAATAACGCAACAAGTTTCAAAAGAATTAAATATCGATTGGGCAAAAGGTGGGTTGTTACCTGAAGATAAACTGAATGAGGTTGAAAAGCTTAAAAAGCAACCTGAAACGAAAGTCGCATTTATCGGCGATGGCATTAACGATGCACCCGTATTGGCAGCGAGTGGTGTGGGTATTGCGATGGGCGGTTTAGGAAGCGATGTCGCCATTGAAACGGCAGATGTCATCATCCAGACCGACCAACCGAGCAAGATTGCAAGAGCTATTAAAATTGGTCGTTCAACCCGTAGGATTGTCTGGCAAAATATTGGGCTTGCCTTTGGCGTAAAGGTTATTGTCCTCATTCTCGGTGCAGGTGGATTAGCCACGATGTGGGAAGCCGTTTTTGCTGATGTTGGTGTTGCTTTATTGGCTATTCTCAATGCTGTTCGATTGCAGAAAATGAAGTGGAACTAATTATTGTCCAAGTTATATTTTGATTTCAAGTCTTAAAACTCTAAAAATATACTCAAATTTCATTAGTTTTGTATTTGATGCAAAAACCAAATAAAATAGCGGCATTCTTCTTTTTAGGCTTATTTAGTCTAATGATGCTGCATCAGGTTTTTCCACATTTGCATCATCAGCACGAGGAAACGCATTCCCATTCAGATATTGCACATACTGGCGAACACCATCATCACGATGACAGTTCTCACGAGAAAGAAGAATCCCCATACGGTTTCTTTGGATTCTTTATGGATATGCACGTTCATTCAACGGTTTCCAGCGATATTGTTGTACTTAAAAGGAATACTTTTGAGCAACAGACTATCGTAGATGACAATGTCGTAAAACTTACTTCTGATTTTCAAGAATTTTATGTCGTTGATAATAGGCAAAACGATAAACCGCCAATTTATCATCCGCCCAATAGGCATTTTAATCCTTACCTCTCATCCCTCGATTTACGGGGCCCACCATCTTTAGGTTAATCGTTTAGGAATACCTACCGCTACGGCAGGAATCCTCTTATACTTTAAGATTAAACCTAAAATTTCAAACAATGAATAAATACATCGTATCCGCGATTTGCGGATGCCTGTTCTTCGTTAATGGTTTCTCACAGGATAAAAACATTGGGGAACTGCTAAACGTAATAGAACAGAACAATACTGAGTTAAAAGGCTATCAATCTTTCATTGAAAGCCAACAGCTCGAAAACAAGAGCACCAATAATTTACCCGACCCACAGCTTTCAGGCTATTATTTGCCCTTTGGCGATAACGTATCGGGAAATTACACCGAATATGAAATATCGCAATCCTTCGAATTTCCGACGGTTTACGGTTCACGCAGTAAATGGAACGACTTAAAGGCGATACAACTGCAAACGTCCTATGCCAAAAAGCGGCAGGAAGTTTTATTGGAAGCAAAATCAATATTGATTGAACTCACTTTCCTTCAAAATCAGAAAGCTATTGAATCCGAAAGACGAACCCAAAGCAAACAGGTTTTTGACCAGGTTCAAGAGCTTTATGATAAGGAGCAAGTCGGAATTTTGGATTTGAACAAGGCGAAAATCGCTTGGATTCAAGAACAATTCGTTGTTCAACAGATTGAAAGCGAAATCCAAATTGTACGGTCCAAACTCAAAACCTTGAATGGCGGGAATGCCATTGATGGTTTTACCGCAGGTATCGATTTGCCTATCGAGGTTGCTGCGGTCGAAACGCTTTGGCAAGAAAAATTGGCAAACGACCCTTCTTTACAAGGTTTAAAGGCTGCTGAAACGACTTCGCTTCAAAGAGTAAAACTGGAAAAAAACAAGGTCTTGCCCAATGTGGCACTTGGTTACAATTATCAGGGTGTTAGTGGCAGTAATTTTTCAGGTTTTTATGGTGGCCTTTCCATTCCGTTGTGGAACAGCAAGAACAAGGTTAAAGCGGCAGAAGCCGATTATGAGTATCAGCAATCGAATACGCAAGTGATTACCGCTTCGCTCTATTCCCAATTTCAAGAAACATACAATCGATACGAATTGATGCTCGAAAAATACAATGAGTATCAAACTACAATGAGCAACTTAAACAGCGAACAACTGCTCTTTAAGGCCTATATGTTGGGCGAATACTCGTTTATGGATTACTATGTAGAGCTTCAGTTTTACCGCAATGCATCTGACAGAATGTTGCAGATGGAAAAGGAAATACAATTACTTCAGGCACAATTATTAAAACATACATTATAAACCTTTAAAACAAAGATTATGAAAATTTCAAAAACAATATTCGCAATAGCAATCGCATCAACATTTTTGGTAACCTCTTGCAGGGAAACAAAAAAAGAGAGTACAGACGACCACGGTCACGAACACAATGAAGACGGAAGCCATATGCACGAGGAAGACATAGAACAAGAAGAATTTGAAGTAGGAAAAGATTCTATGGAGATAAAAAATGAAACTCACAAACACGATGATGGTTCTGAACACCACGACCATTAAAAATCAAATACATTCAAAAGATGAAATATATAATAATAGTGCTCGCCTTTTTGGCAATGTCCTGCAATAACCAGGCAGAAGACGCTCACGCACACAACGAAGATGGTAGTCACGTGGGCGAAGAAATCCCACGATTGAGCCATACTATCTGGACGGATAAAACAGAACTCTTTGTTGAGTTTCCTGCGCTTATAGTAGGTAACGGAAGCAAATTCGCAGCCCACTTTACGGTTTTGGATAATCACCAGCCCGTTCGTGAAGGTTCTGTAACGGTCAGTTTAATAAAAGATGGAAAAGGAATCAGAAATATGGTAGATGCACCGTCATCACCAGGTATTTTTTCGCCTGCTATCCAACCGAAAGAAGCTGGAAACTATCAATTGGTTTTTGAATTGACAACACCAGAATATTCAGATAAAATTTCCATTAATGATGTAGTAGTATATGCCAGTACAGATGAAGCCATAGAAGCTTTGGGTACGGAAGAAGACGATGGGAGCATCTCGTTCTTAAAGGAGCAGGCTTGGAAAATCGATTTTCAGACCGCACCTGTTGTTTCCGGTAAAATCTACGATGTAATCAATACGTCTGGCGTTTGGATGCCATCGCCAGGTTCTACAAAGTCCTTGGCGGCAAAATCCAATGGTGTGGTAGATTTTGAGGTAAATAATCTTACTGAAGGTACAGCGGTAAAACAGGGTCAGTTGTTGATGAGCTTGAACAGTCAAGGTTTGGCATCCAATAATTTAAGTACGGATATCGCTTCTGCGAAAGCGACATTCCAACAGACCAAATCGGAATATGAAAGGAAGAAAGAGCTATACGAATCCAAAATAGTCCCGAAATCTGAATTTGAGAAAGTGGAAAGCAGTTTCGAGATAGCCAAAGCCAACTATCAATCATTGGTATCTGGTGTATCGGGCGGAAGTAAACTAATTCGAGCGCCTTTTGATGGCTTTATCAAATCCATAACAGTTTCAAATGGCGATTACGTAGAACAAGGAGTTGCGCTTGTAACCGTTGGGACGCATCAATCCAGAGTTTTAAAAGCGCAGTTAGCACCCAACTACGGACTTGCGATGGGCAATGTACAAGGTATATGGTATCAAGATATTGATAACCAATGGAAAGATGTAAAGGATGCCGAGGGCAAAATCCTTTCGATTGGTAAGGACGTGGAACGTGAAAACCCTTTGATTTCTGTTTTTGCAGAAGTCAATGCCACCGTCGATATGCCAATAGGAAGTCTAACACCTGTTCAGATAGCGATGGGAAATGCAACACAGAACACAATGATTCCTGTGAATGCTCTCTTGGAAGACTATGGAAGCTATTCAGTTATCGTTCAACTATCAGGCGAAAGTTTTGAAAGACGACCTGTTAAGATTGGAAAGCGCAATGGCGAAAATGTAGAGATAAAGGAAGGTCTGCAAGTTGGCGAAGTGGTGGTAACAACCGGAGCGTATCAAGTTAAAATGGCTTCAATGTCCGGTTCTACACCTGCACACGGCCACGAACATTAAAAACGAAGAGAAATGTTAAACAAAATATTATCAATTTCACTTCAAAACAGATTGCTCATTCTATTGGGCGCATTAGCATTGAGCGTTTTGGGAATCTATTATGCACGTACTATGAACGTGGACGTGTTCCCCGACCTCACGGCACCAACCGTAACCATTCTTACCGAAGCTCACGGAATGGAATCTGAAGAAGTAGAAAAATTAGTGACCTATCAACTGGAAACTGCCTTAAACGGTTCGCCTAATGTAAGGCGAATCCGTTCCTCATCGGCGGCAGGTGTTTCCATTGTTTGGGTAGAATTTGAATGGGGCACCGACATTTACCGTGCTCGACAAATCGTGAGCGAACGTATCCCGATGGTTCGAGAGAACCTACCCGAAGGCATAGGAGCACCAACGATGGCACCCATTTCATCAATTATGGGCGAAATAATGCTCTTGGGAGTGACTTCGGATAGCCTTTCACCAATGGAACTGCGAACCTTGTCCGACTGGACCATCAGGCCGCGTATAAAGGCCATTGGCGGTATTGCAAACGTGGTGGTCATTGGTGGCGATTACAAGCAATACCAAGTATTTGCCAATCCCGAAAAAATGAAGTATTACGATGTGAGCCTATCAGAATTGGTTGAACACGTTAAGGAAGCAAATCAAAATGCGCCTGGCGGTATCATAAACCAATACGGCAACCAATACATCATAAAAGGAAGCGGTAGAGCCTATGCGCTGGAAGACCTGCAGGAAGCGGTTCTAAAGGAAGTGAACGGTCAGACCATAAAAATAAAAGATGTGGCCACGGTACAAGTTGGTGCTGCCGATAAAATTGGTGATGGTTCATTAAACGCCAAACCCGCTGTGATTCTGACCATTTCAAAACAGCCCGATGTGAATACCTTGGAGCTGACAGACCGCTTGGATGAAGCGATTGCTGATTTAGAATCCTCATTGCCAAAAGGGGTCAACATCAAAAGTCAAATCTTTAGACAATCCGATTTTATTGATGCTTCTATTAGTAATCTAAATATGACCCTTTTAGAAGGTGCATTTTTTGTAATGATTATCCTTTTCATCTTTCTGATGAACTGGAGAACTACCGTTATTTCCTTGCTGGCTATTCCTATTTCATTATTGGTTTCCATCATCATATTAAAATGGTTGGGTTACACCATAAATACAATGAGTTTGGGTGGTATGGCCATTGCTATAGGTGCGCTGGTAGATGATGCCATCATCGATGTGGAAAATGTGTATAAACGCTTGCGCGAAAATATCAGAAAACCGAAAACAGAGCGGGAATCGACCATAAAAGTAGTACGTGATGCTTCGGTAGAGATACGAAGTTCCATTATCATCGCTACCTTAATTATTATTGTATCATTTGTGCCCTTGTTCTTTTTAAGCGGAATGGAAGGTCGCTTGTTGCAACCGCTGGGAATAGCCTTTGTAACATCAGTATTGACCTCATTGGTAGTTGCCGTGACGGTCACGCCTATTCTGTGTTCCTATTTATTGAACAATGAAAAGCTTTTGAACAAGCAGGCTGAAGGTACACGCGTGGAGCGATGGCTACAAAGACGGTATGGAGCTCTTTTGGAACGTGTAACCAGAATACCCAAAACCATTATAGGCGTAACCGTGATTGCCTTTCTGTTAAGTCTGTTGGTTGTCACACAATTAGGGCGGAGTTTTCTTCCTGAATTCAACGAAGGCTCTTTGGTAATTAGTGTTGTCGGTCCCCCGGGAATGTCTTTGGAAGAAAGCAACAAGACAGGTAAATTAATCGAGACTATACTATTGGATATGCCCGAAGTAGAGGTCGTTACCCGAAGACAAGGCCGTGCCGAACTGGACGAACACGCGCAAGGTGTCAATGCTTCTGAAATTGATGTGCCTTTTGTCCTTGAGGACAAAACAAAAGAAGAGTTCTTTGAGGAAGTCCGAAACAAATTGAGCGTTGCACCAGGTGTCAATATTACCTTGGGACAACCCATCGCCCACCGTATTGACCATATGCTTTCCGGAACACGCGCCAATATTGCCATCAAGATATTTGGTTCAGATTTACAACAACTATTTGAAGTAGGCAAAAGCGTGGAACAGAACATCAAGGACATTGATGGATTGGCAGATGTTGCGGTTGACCAACAAATTGAAGTACCGCAAATACGCATCAAACCCAAACGCCAGATTTTGTCGGCTTATGGAATGACGGTGGGTAATCTTATGGAACAAGTGGATATCGCTTTTGCGGGAGAAGAAGCGGGCGAGATTTATGAAGGGCAGCAATATTTTGATTTGGTGGTCCGTTACGAAAAACCGTTTCGCGACAATATTGAGAACATCAATAAGACCTTGATCAGTTTACCGAATAGAGGACAGACCAAGTTAGGCGAATTGGCTACGGTACAATCCGTGAGTAGTCCAAATACCATCAATCGGGAAGATGTGCAACGAAAGATTGTGGTAGCCGCCAATGTACAGGGCAGGGATTTGCGTGGTGCGGTAAACGAAATAAAGGAAGTTGTGGCCAATAACGTGAATATGCCAGAAGGCTACCGTGTGCAATATGGTGGACAGTTTGAAAGTGAATCCAAAGCATCACAGCTTCTCTTGATAACGGCCATCATCGCCATAGCTGTCATTTTCTTGTTATTGTATTATGAATTCAAGGACGTAAAACTGGCGTTCGTAGTGTTGATTAATTTACCTCTGGCATTAATTGGCGGCATCTTAATTGTCTATTTCACATCAGGCATCATCAGCATAGCTGCGACCATTGGATTTATTAGTCTTTTTGGGATAGCAACACGTAACGGTATTTTATTGGTTTCTCGTTATGAAGATTTGCGAAAAGAAGGAATCCAAGGATTTCAATTGATAAAAAAAGGTGCATTGGATAGATTGAATCCCATATTAATGACTGCCTTTACCACAGGTCTGGCATTGATACCATTGGCCTTAAAAGGTGGCGAACCTGGTAGTGAGATACAAAGTCCTATGGCAGTTGTTATTTTAGGAGGATTGTTATCGGCTACTATTTTGAACTTGGTGGTAATTCCTTGTGTATATCAGTTGGTTCTGAAAAGGGAAAAATAGCAAACGAATTACAATTAAAAACCTTCTTACTATGGTAGGAAGGTTTTTTTATGCATTAATTTTATAATCCCACTCAGCACATTCCCCTACATTCCACGCTCGCCTGCTGAAAAAGCAGGCAACCACTTCACTTCGGGCAAAGAGCTTCACTACAAAGGTCTTGGACACAATCCCCAATTTCAGCTTTCCATTTCGTTAACCCTTCCCGCTACGCTGGGAAGGAACACTACATTCCAGAGCCAAAATCGTGAATTAATTTCGCTTGAAACCCGTCTTATTTTTCACAAAGTCTATTTGTTTTTTAATTCAGTTATATTGTGTGAAAATTTAGCTTAAATGGAAAAACTAACGGAAAATAAAACCATTGAATTACTGATGCCTCATTTGGTTCAACAAGGCTATGAGATAGAGAGTTATTGCTTGGGCCAAACGAGAGGATATGATATTGTAGCTGTAAAGAATGGCCAAAAATTATTAATTGAGGTAAAAGGTGCAAAAGCACATAAGGATTTGCCTACGAAGCGACGAGATTATTTCAACTCTGGACAGATTAAAACTCATTTGGGTAAAGCAATTATTAAATGCTTAGAAACCAAAGTTGCGTTCCCAAATGCAAAAATTGCCATTGCACATCCTGAGGATGAACAAATAAGAAAAGCAATAGCCAGTATTATTCCAGAGCTCAATAAGATAGGTATACAACATTATTGGGTTAATGCTAATGGAACGGTAACCCTTGAAAAATAATTGATTTTGAATACAACAATGAATTCCAAATTATTTTCTTTATTTCATTTCTTGAATGAGAACAGATATCATAATAAAAGGGTCCAATCAAATTCTTATTACCGGTTTTTAGCGCCGTTCGATTCACTCGAAGATAAATTGTATTCAGTTCTTCATCACGTAGCGAATACACAAAGCCAACCTAAAATTGATTTACTCGCACCTTTTTTTCAGAAAGTATATTCGAATAAATCGCAGCTTCATAGTTTTAAGACATTCATCGATTTTCTAACAGATAAAAAAAATGGTGCCTATAATTATGAATCCCTTTACAATGGTATGTTGAGACAAAAAGGTTGGGGCAACAAAACATCTGCCTTATTTACCAAAACCATTTATCACTTACATAATGTTAAGTATGAATTTCAAAATTCAATATGGGACGATGCACCCAAACTCATAGACGTGAACGAGAAATTTTTCTTGCCAGTTGATGCTGTGATTGAAGCAATTTTCCATCGTATTGACCCAACAACTAAATGGAATTTCCATAAAATAAATAAACTGCTACTGCATAATTATTCTTCTGAAGAAATGGAAGTTTGGGATGACCTTTGGTTTTGGGGGTTTATAAATCAACGCGGTTCTGGTCTAACAAGAGAATTTGTTTGGAACGAATCCAAATATTGGGCATTACTTGAGACTGAAAAGAATAATGCTGTGATTGAAGAGATAAAATTGAAATCGTTGCAATTCCTTTCCATATTGAACCCAAAACAGTAACATATGTATTTGCTATTATCATATTCTAAGTTTGTCTGAATTTAGATAGATTTAATTTCCAATTATTACCACTTAATCTATATAGTGGCGAAAATTTGTTTTCAAATATTCGCCACTTTTTTGTATTTTTGGCAAAGTTTTGATTTTTAACTATGCCAAAGATTATTGAAAATAAACTGATACAAGCTTTCAAAGACCGTAGTTCTTTTGATAGGGATGCGCTATATAACTTCTATCTGGATTTCGAACCAGACCTAAAAGAAAGTACATTTAGTTGGCGAATTTATGACCTGAAGAAAAAGGACATAATTAAAACCATTGGTCGTGGACTTTATGTTATTTCCTATAAACCTAAATATAAACCTCTTCTATCTGATAGTGTGTTCAAAATAGCCCGTAAAACCAATGAGCGTTTTGAAGATATAAAATATGCCATTTGGGAAACCCAATGGCTCAATGAGTTTTCTCAGCACCAGACGTCAAATCAAATGATTGTCGTCGAAGTAGAAAAAGAGTTTGTAGACTCACTCTATTACTACCTAAATGATAATCTAAGAATGGATTTTTTCCTAAATCCAGATGAAAAGGAAATTCAATTCTATATTTCAGAAAGTAACGTGCCAGTTATCATTAAACGTTTGGTGACAAGGGCACCCATACAAAAAATAAAAAATAAAAAAGCGGTAGTGCCCATTGCAACACTTGAAAAGATTATGGTGGACCTGTTTGCAGATGAAAATCTGCTACATTTTTACCAAGGTTCTGAAATGGTAAACATCTACGAGAAAATAATTGATAGATATAGCATCAATTTTACAAAGTTGTTCAGCTATGCCAAGCGACGAAAAAAAGAACAGGAAATAAAGCAGTTTATAAGCAACAACATTCCAAATTTCTTAGAAGATATTAAATATGATTAATAACAAAAGTTTTGAAAAGGAATGGCTGAATGGCTTCCGTGCAAAAAAGGAACATAAGGGTATCGATGTAACTATATTGGAAAAAATGGTTCACGCACTATCATTACTCGAACATTTAAAAGTTTTAGGACTTGATTTTGTTTTCAAAGGTGGAACATCACTTGTGCTTTTGCTAAAAGAAGGGAACCGATTTTCTATTGATATCGATATTATTTCCAGCGTTGAGCGTGATAAATTAGAAGAAATTTTGGATGCAGTTGTAGCCAATTCACATTTCAAAAAGCACGTGCTTAATGAGCATAGAAGTTATAAGGAAGGTGTTCCAAAGGCACATTACACCTTTGAGTTCGAGTCGGTATATAATCCAAACGTTCCTGGAACCATTCTATTGGATATCCTTTTTGACAGTCCGCACTATCCAGAACTTATAGAATCGCCCATTGAAACACCTTGGCTTTCCATTGATGGAACTGCTACAACAATTACTACGCCTTCGGTAAACGCTATTTGTGGAGATAAGCTAACAGCTTTTGCACCAGATACCATAGGCATACCATACTACAAAGGCGACCAGTTATTTGCAATGGAAATCTGCAAGCAATTGTTCGACTTGGGAAAACTTTTTGAAAATATTACTGATGTAGCAATGGTAAAGAAAAGTTTTTCAGCTTTCGCGAAAGCAGAACTATCCTATCGAAGTACGGACAAGGATTTTAGTAAAAGGAAACTCAATGAAAAGGATGTGCTATGGGATTCCATAAATACCTGTGCTATTATGGCAAGACGAGAACGTAACCCAACCGCTGAAAAGAAAAAGAAATTTGCAGATTTAAGCTCTGGCATACGAAGCTTTGGTAGCGCATTTTTAATGACAGGGAACTTTAGGATTGAAGAAGCATTGGCAGCTTCGGCCAAAGTAGCTTATTTGAATGCTATTATTCTACAAAAAGAGGATGTTGAAATAGAATATTATGAGAATCAGGATACAAAGGAATTGGTTATTAAAAATCCGGATTGGGCCTTTTTGAACAGATTAAAACGCCAACCCGATAAATCTATATTTTATTATTGGAACAAGGCGGTAGAACTATTGTAAATTAATGTGAATGGAATTAAAGTATATTATAGAAATCTGTGTCGCTATCGACATCGCAATTTTGGGTATAGCATATCCTATTATCGTGGATAAAATATCCAAAATAGGTCACAAGTTTTCATCAAACTATCTGGCTAATGCTTTTGAAAATGAATTTCCGCAGATAAAACTTTTTGGGATAATTCCCGGAAGGTCAAGAAGAATAACAGTATTTGAATGGGTTTTGTTCTTTACAATCGGCTCTTTTATATTCTTAATATTAGACCGTGAACCTTTTTTTTGGAAGGATAGTTGGATGATGCAAAACTCAGCAAAACTTCTAACGCTATTCTTAACAATATCATTGGTTGTTATTTTTATTATTTGGTTAGATAAGGTTTCGCTGTACAATGGCAAGTCCACACGTTTGCTTACCTATATAATTTCCGAATACCGAAAGCTAAAAAAAGATCAAGATGATAAATACCATTTTAAGATTATCAATGAACTTGCAATATTTGCCATTAGGACACAGGATAAAGGTTTAGAAGAAACATTGGTTAATTTCTACACGGAAGAATTCAATAATTACCGTGCTAACTTCATTAGACCAAGAGAGGAAGAAAAACCAGATGGATTTGAAAACTTTAAAGTTGAGTTTAATCACGAGTTCCACTATGGTATCAGGGAAATCATTAGAGAAGTTGCCAAAGGTAGAAATGAAGACTTGCAAAGTCTCGAATATTTTGTTGTAAGTGGCGTATGGTTAATGGGACAAGGTATTTTTGAAACACCCATCTCAAATGACACCTATAAAGAACTTTGGCGCAATGTTGTGCTCATATCAAACAATCCCAAATTTATAGGTAACTATTGGGGTACGGCACATCAATATTTTAATTTTGGATTGCAACGAGTCTATGGCACAGATTACAATTTTGAGACTAAAAAATATGATAACCAGTCATTAATAGATAAAAGAGACAACGAAAGAAAACGTTTTTTTGAGTTTCACTTGGCCTTAGGAGGCTTATTGATATACCAGAAAAACTATGAAGCACTTAAAACGCTGTTTACATACACACAACACCAGCCACCTAAATATGTTCTGCTTCCTAATAATATGACCGAGATTTTTACGTGGTTCAGTAGCTTTAAAGACGAGTTTGGGAGAGGTTATTACCCTATTGATTTATCATACCCTTTCCCAGGATTGGATAATTTAGGGAACAGAAGGCGCGTTACATTCTACATCTGTCAGTATTTGACATTGCTTTTTTTAAGACAGTTTAAACTGCCAGAACACAATACCTACGATAACTTCACAAGACAACCTACTTTACCACAAACCGAAGTGTTAGAACTATTACGATGGCAAGAATCCATAAATTATTTCAGGTTTTGTTTAAAAAAGGTGTTGAAAGATGAAAATCTCTTAAATACAATATGATATGAAAAAGAAGGAGATAAAGAAGCTAAAAAAGAAGTCATCAAAATTTATTGATGTTCTCGAGTCATCAATTGAAGAGGCTATTGAAGCTGCAAGATTAAATGCGGATATTGACTACGAAAAAGAATGGGAATTCTATGAAAAATCTAAAGATGCGATTGTTGGAGCATTAGAAAAGTTTGATAGTATTCAAAATTCAGAGAAGGATTTTGAAGGAGAGCCTACTATATCTTTCGGTGTAAACGGTACAATGAATTTATTTCAAAAATCTGCATTTACAACTGGAGATATTCCACATCTAAATGCAGACACGATATTATCCCAGCAGATAGTTTACCAGAACATCAATTATTATATTCCCAATGCGTTTTTATCGGCACGGAAAAAGAGGTATCTTCTTCGCAAAGAAGATTTGGTAAAAGGGATAGAAAAATTAGGATTTGATGTGGACAGAGATATTATGGTAGCAATGAATCTCAATATATATGGCATCGATGATTTCCAGAACATTGAGGAACATATAACACGAGTTCCATCTACAGGACTCAAAAATGTACTATTCGTTTTACCGAAAGCCGATTTGCCTATCCTAAAACATAAAGAACTTGAGGATAGTTTACCAGAACATCAATTGGGCATATTAGATGATGATAGAAAAATCTATGGTTCTTTAATCGACCTAACACAAGATGCCAATGCGGGACATAGAGAAAAATGGAAAAATTCAAACGTTGATTTTGCGACCGATTTAAAAGTACAGCTAACTATAGCTTTTATTACTGAAGTTGTTTGGAAAGCCAATGCCAATGTAGTTCAAATTAATATTGAAACTTCATTAAAGGAACAAGGCATCGTAAATGAGCTGTCTGATATAGAGAAGTTGGTGCCAAAAAAGGAAACTAATGATTGAGTTCAGAAACCCTCATCACATAGAACCACCAGGCGTTTTGAGACAAATTCTATCTCATCCTGCAAATGACACAGAAGTTATTGAACTTGCAGTTTTTCAAGAACATCGTTACGCATTTTTCTATTGGAACAAATGGATGCAAGACAACAAATCTAAGATTCCACCTTGTTTGGTTTCATTGGATTGGCATCAGGATTTATGCCATCCGTGTGAAACAGAAAGAGAATGGCTTGATAAATTGGATTTGACAAGCGATGCTGAAGTCGCTTTGTTTTCTTGGGCCAAATTAGCTGGAAATAACGATGGGCATATTCTGTGTGCGGCATATCTTAACTTGATTGGCGATATTTATGTGCATTGTAGGCAAGAAATGGGACCAAATACTTGGCAAGATGAAGAATTGATAGACACCTATGGCAACAAACACACCATCAAAAAATTCAAAACTTATGAAGGTCTTCAAGATGCGCTTCTGAAGGCGTCAAAGTCGTCCGTATTTTTTGATATTGATTTGGATTTCTTTTCAGTAAATAACGGCCTGAGTGATGGCTCGTTCGAATTCACGTATCTTCAAGAAGAAGAAATAAGAACGATGTTGGATAAAGACCATCCGCTAATAAGTTGGATTTTTGAGCGGATAAAAGGGTTTACTATTGCAACAGAACCTGAACATTGTGGTGGGCTTTTAAAAAGCAACAAATTTCTTGACCTAATTAGTGACATTTATTTCAACCCAGAGTTATTTGCCCCAAAATGCAATTGGAAATGGAAACCAAAGTATTAATAATCCACTCAGCACATTCCCCTGCATTTCACGCTCGCCTGCTGAAAAAGCAGGCAACCACTTCACTTCGGGAAAAGAGCTTCACTACAAAGGTCTTGGACACAATTCCCAATTTCAGCTTTCCATTCCGCTAACCCTTCCCGCTATGCTGGGAAGGAACACTTCATTCCAGAGCCGAAATCGTGAATTAAGTCCGCTTTTCTAATCGGAAAGCCATCGCTTTGATTTTCTTGACAGGATTTTCGGCGCGGTCTTCTTGAGCCCTCACTCGAAAATCCTTAAAAACCAAACCGCTGTCTTACACATTTTAAGGGGTTTATAATGGATAAAGCCTTTGTTGTTTTTCGGGTCATCGAAAAACAGGCACGACATAACCAATTCTAACTTAACCACAGTTGCTTATCTCGCTTAACTGTCGGTACGCTCAAACGCAACTGCGTTTAAAAGAATTGCTAATGCCCTTATGGAACTTGTCAAGACTGTACGAGTTTTAGGGAAAAATAAGGCTTCTACTTCCTTGAAAATCCGAGGATTTTACTACGTCGCAAACACACCTGATTTTACCCTAAAAGTCTTGACAAAACCCACTCTATCCATTGTGCGGTGCACGAAAGAAAAGAACAAACACCCCTTAAAATTTAATTCAGTTTAAAACAAATAGGGGAAATATAAACCAGTCTGTAACAAAGCAGACACAAATCTTTTTATTATGAGTACTATTAGAAATCACGTACAATTGATTGGAAACGTTGGACAAGAGCCAACCATTACGAACCTTGAAAGCGGTAAAAAAGTAGCCCGTTTTTCATTAGCCACAAATGAGTATTACAAAGACAGCAAAGGCGAAAAGCAAACGGACACCAACTGGCATACCGTAGTGGCTTGGGGCAAGACTGCCGAAATCGTTGAAAAGTTTGTCGAAAAAGGCAAAGAAGTAGGAATTACAGGGAAACTAAAGACCCGAACCTACACGACCGATGATGGCAACCAACGCTATGTAACGGAAGTTGTAGCCGATGAAATCCTATTACTTGGAAGCAAAAACGACAAGTAATCTCAAAATTAAAGAGGGCGTTCCTCTGGAAAGTTGCGCCCTCTTTTTCATTATCCATTAATTAAAATTAGATAACAATGAAAGCACAAGTTAACGAAATAAAAATAAGCTACAAAGGAGGGTTAAAATCCTCTGAGTGGCAAAAAATAAGTAGTTCACAAGATGCGGCTGAACTGCTCTTTGAGGATTGGGATAAAGATACAATCGCCATACAGGAAACTTTCAAAGTTGTATTGTTGAATAACAGTAACAAAGTGAAAGGTGTCTATCAATTGTCACAAGGCGGAATTACAGGTACACTAATAGACCTTCGGATTTTATTTGCCGTCATTCTAAAATCCTTATCGGTAGCTATAATTCTAACGCATAATCACCCAAGCGGTAAATTGGTACCAAGTGAAGCAGATAAGCAATTGACGAACAAGATTAAGAACGCATCGAAACTGTTTGATATAAAACTTCTTGACCATTTAATACTAATTCCAGATGGGGATTATTATAGTTTTTCTGATAATGGACTTTTATAAATTAGAAAGCTATGATTTATTTGAATTTTACCGATTTGAGCGAGGAAACACAAGAGCGATTACTTGCCAATTCTAAGGAAGATGTAAAGGAAAAATATGGCAAGGATATTATGGATTATGCAACCAAGCATAATACCAATTTGGACAAGATGTTGGACGAAGAAGCGTTGCGAAATTTATATTCCTACACCTATATATTCAATATCTGATTTACAAGAATTTAAAAGAAGCACCTCTAAAAATTTAGAGGTGTTTTTGTATGTAATTAATATATAATCAAGAAAAAAACGTATCTTTATTTCGCTGAAATTCAGCATTCAAATTTAAGTAGGGTTATCCAATTTTCGACTTTCGCCGATAACCCTGCACATCGAATAATAACATATCGGAAAATCATTTTCCCTGAAAATGGCAATCGGCTTTTTAGCCAGATTGTATGGATTTTTGTCACGCTTGCGCGTGACGAAAAGGAATAGCAAGAGGGTAACGGGCTGCGCCGCGTTACATATTCCATTTTCATTTTAATCTATTGATTTTTAAGCACTTAAAAATAAAGTAGATATAAAAAACCCATCGATTTGCGTCAAATGGTCTTGAAACACCAGTAAACAGGGATGGATTTACGTCAAATCTTTAAAAAAGCGAAGGAAATGGACTCATTCATCACTATCAGGTTCAAACGGAAAACTGCCAAAAGGTTTCAGGAATTTTCCAAAAAGCACTTCAAAACGCACACCGAAGCGATGGAAAATATCCTTGATTTTTTCCTTTACAATGAGATATCCCCAAAGGAAAAATTGGGACCAACTGGACGTACTATGGAAGCTAAGTTACTCAAAAGAATCAATGCAGTTATCGCCATAATGCGAGATGTGGAAAAGACACAAACCAAACCTACAGTCGCAATGTTGCAATCCCTTTTTGTAATGGACGAACCTAAAAAGAAACCGCTCATTTTGGAAAAAAAATATGCTGAGGAAAAGAAAGAAGTCCGCTTTCGCGAAAAGCGAAACACCAACAATGAACTTTAAAAATTTAGCTTATGTACATCACAATCACACCTCAAAAAATGGGCGGTAACTTTTCCAAAAGTTCAGCAGATTTTGTTGGCTATTTAGAGAAGGAAAACCAAGGATTGGAACAACACGAAATGGAACATTTTTTCAATCAATATGGCGATGAGATTTCTGCGCAAGAAGTAGTCAAAGAGATAGATGGTAATACCGCAAAATTAGAAAAACACGAACCAAGATTCTATTCAATTACCGTGAGCCCTTCAAAATATGAATTGCGAAAACTTCAGAACAGTAGCGAAGATTTAAAAAGATATACTCGCGAGCTGATGAAGGATTATGTGGCTTCATTTAATAGAGAAATTAAAGGGCGACCTGTCAGTATCGACGACATAAAATATTATGCGAAAATTGAACATCAACGCACATTTAAGGGGACGGATTTTCAGGTAAAGGAAAACCAACCCTTTGCCACAAAAATACTTCAGTTAAAAACGGATATCCGAAATATTCAAGAAGGGCGAGCTGAAGGAAATATCAAAAAGATGAAAAATGAAATTGCCAAACTGGAACGCCAAGCACCACATCAACAAAATGGAAAACGGATTGTCCAGGGAATGGCGAAAGATGGAAACCAAAGTCATATTCATATCATCGTAAGCCGAAAGGATGCGTCCAACAGATTCAGTTTGTCACCCGGAAGTAAATACAAAGCTTCCGATGTGAAGTTGAATGGGGAAACCGTAAAACGTGGTTTTGACCGAGACAAGTTTTTTGAGAAAGCTGAAAAGACGTTTGACAAGACTTTTGGCTATAAACGCAATTTTGCCGAGACCTACAAAGCACGAAAGGATTTTGTAAAAAATCCCAATCTATATTTCGCAGCCTTGATGAAATTACCAGCAAATGAAAAGGCATTGGCTTTCAAAATGATTACAAAAACGGGATTGCCGATAGTGCCAAGTATTCCAGTAAGTCAAACGCAAATTGCACTTCGGGTTTTGAAACGGTTAAGACGTGGTGCTGAAGTGGCCATCAAATCAAGTTCAATAGGAATTTAGGGTATGGAAATAGACAATCTCATAACAATACTTTCAATTATTGGTGTGGCCAGTATCGTTTTTTATGTGATGTTTCGAGTGAGCAAGTATGCGCTTTTCTTGAATTTTATAATGCTTTCGTGCTTGGTTTTCTATTTAATTGAAGTGAACGAATTGGTATCGATATTGCTATATCTGGTATGCCCTCTAATGCTAATTAATATAGGATTGTATGTTTTTCTGCATAAAACTGAAAATGCACAAAATAGCGATAGAAAATATCAAGTCAATTTTGCTACTACCAAGGGAAATTTCAAATTGGATAATATCAAAAGAGGCGCATCCATAATCGGTTCTGCCGGAAGTGGAAAAACCGAAAGTGTAGTGTATGGCTTTATGAAACATTTCCGGAAAGAGCACTTTTGTGGAATAATCCACGACTACAAGGATTTTGAGCTTACCGAAATGGCATATCCGCTTTTTAAGGATAGCGATATCCCGTTTAAGGTCATTTCCTTCGATAAAATAATCCATAGGGTAAATCCTATTGCGCCACGCTACTTAGAGAACGAGGAAAGCGTAAACGAAGTCTCACGTGTATTAATAGAAAACCTTTTGGAACAAAGAGAAAGCGGAACTACTGGAACTACAAAATTCTTTAACGACGCGGCGGAAGGTTTGATTGGTGGATTGATTTGGAAACTGAAAACCGACTATCCCAACTACTGTACGCTTCCACATTTGATAGCGATTTATCAAATGCTCGATACCGATAGCCTTATCCAGTTTTTGGAAACCAACACCACATCGAGAGCAATGGCAGATGCTTTTATTAGTGGTAAGGATTCCGATAGACAGACAGCTGGCGTAAAAAGCACCTTGGCAAATGCGCTGAAACGAATCAGTACACAGCGGATTTTTATGACACTATCCGCAGACGAAGTCCCATTGAATATCAATAGCGAGGAAAATCCTGCAATTATTTCCGTGGTCAATAACCCAAAATATGAAACGTCTTATTCGCCCGTTATTGCAACCATAATACATACGATTACCAAGCAAATGAGCGTGCGCGGTCAAAGACCGTCTTTTCTTTTGATGGAAGAAGCGCCGACTATTCGCTTATTGAATATGCACCGAATTCCGGCAACGCTCAGAAGTTATGACATCGCTACTATTTATGTGATGCAGGACAAAATCCAAAATGATATGATGTATGGCGATAAGGCAAGTAAGGCTATTTTAAGCAATCTATCCTATCAGTTTTTTGGCAAGGTCAACGACCCAGATACTGCCAAATATTACGAGCGCTTTTTTGAAATCATCAAAGACCCAACGAAAAGCATCAGTCGTGGACATAACTTGGATTTTGATACACGAATCACAACAGGCGAAAAGGAAATCCCTAAAATTAGAGCAGATGTCTTCTTCCGGTTGAAGCAGGGCGAGTTTATTACCTATGCTGATGGAAAGGATAAGAAAGTGCAGTTTAAGTTATCAAGAATCCAAAGGCAGCTTCCTGAAGAATCGAAGCATTTTTCTCAGGCTGATTTAGCAACTAATTTTACGAAGATATATAGAGATGTAAAAACGATATTTAGTTAACCAATTATGGTTATTATTGATAAATATTATGATTTCACTATTTTGATAGGATAATATAATTTTCTAAAATTGTTTGAATAAGTTTATGCACAATAGATTTGGGGCTTATTGGTTAGATTATTTTTTTAAGAATTTGTAATAATTCATTATTCTTTAAATAGGTGGTTTTTTTAGAAAAATGAGAAAACCAATAGCAACTAAAATAATGCTTCCTGCAATTAGAAATGGATAATAAAAACCACCGGTAACCAACCAAGTTCCTAAAATGGGACCTAAAATCTGACCAACGCTGTTTGTTGAACTTTGTATTGAAATATTTCGCCCTGTATTTGTTTTGGATAACAAGGATACCGCAGACAACAAATTAGGTGTAACCATAGCACCACCAGCAGCAAACACCACAATTAAACCGTACACAACAAATTCATTTTTGAAAAAAGGAAAGGCAATTAATGAAATTCCTGAAATGAATAACCCAAAGCCAATTTGCTTTTTAGTAGATAGAATCTTTTCCCCATAACTGGCAAATACAGGCTGCAAAACAGCCATTATTGTACCACACAGCATAAAACCAATACCAACCTGGTTGCTGTTAAACCCTAATTCGTCTTTACCGTAGATTGAAAAAACAGTTTCAAACAAAGTCACCACAAATTGGATGACAAATGATAGCGCCAATAGGACAAGGAAATATTGGCTGAACGAGAACCGAAAAGTGAATTTTTGAGTTGTAAATTTATGGATGCGAACAGAATTTTTTAGCCATTTTACAACAATGACTAAAACAATAGAACCTAATAATGCAGCGAATAAAAAAGGTGTGGAAAATCGACCCAAATGTAGTTGACCAATTGCATACTCAAAATGAAGGTCTGATTGCGAAAGAAAGCCACCGATAACGGGTCCAAAAATAACCCCTGAACTAATGGCTACACCAGACCAGGCCATTATCTTCGTTCTACGTTTTTCAGAGGTAATATCACTTAAATATGCGTTGCTTACAGGAATAACGGAAGAAGTGAAAACACCACCAAAAATCCGAGCGATATATAGCATAGTAAGTGATGTTGCAAGCCCAGTTAGCAATTGCATTATTACAAAGCCAATCAAACCAATAATAATGACGGGTTTACGACCATATCTGTCAGATAACTTTCCCCAAACGATAACAAAAATTAATTGAAATAGAGGATAAATACTGGTAAGCAACCCAATATGGAAGTTGATTAAATCGGTGTCGAGATTGTCTTTTAAAGCTAATCTTTCGGTATAGTAAGGAAGGGTTGGCAATAATATACCATAGCCCAACATCACTACAAACAAACTCAATAGAATTAAAAATATCCTGTTGAGTTTTTCTTTTCTATCCATTTATTTTTTACCGATTTTTCGCTTCAATAATTGCGCATTAATAGCCACTATAATTGTACTCAAACTCATAAATACCGCTCCTACAGCTGGTCCTAAAACAAAGCCAGAAGAGTATAGAACACCTGCAGCTAATGGAATGGCCACCACATTATACCCAGTTGCCCATATTAGGTTCTGAATCATTTTATTGTACGTAGCCTTTCCGAACAAAATTAGGTTTGCAATATCTTGTGGATTGCTATTTACCAATATAATATCGGCTGTTTCGGCGGCTACATCAGTACCAGAACCAACAGCGATTCCTACATCAGCTTTGGCAAGTGCGGGCGCATCGTTTACGCCGTCTCCAGTCATAGCCACAAACTCTCCTTTGTTTTGTAATTCTTCTACAATTTCTACCTTTTGGTGTGGTAGCACTTCGGCATAGTAGCCATCCAATCCTAATTTTTCACTCACAGCTTTGGCTGTTTTTTCATTATCCCCAGTTGCCATCAAAACTTTGATATTATTCTTTTTAAATATTTTTATAGCTTCCGCAGATTCAGGTCTTATTTCATCAGCAAGCGCAATGTATCCTGCTAGTTGTCCTTCAATTAATACAAATACAACAGTTTCAGCAGCGTCACTATAAGCATCTTCAGGAATAGTTATTTTTTCATCCCTTAAAAAACCAGGACTAACCACTTTTACTTGCTTACCTTCTACATTGGCCTCAACGCCTTTACCTGTAATTGCATTAAAGTTTTCAGGCTTTGGGATGGTCATATTATCTTCTTTGACTTTTTTAATAATACCTACGGCGATAGGATGTTCCGAACTTTGTTCCAATGCACTCGAAAGCCTTAAAATTTCTTCAGCTGAATAAGTTTCGCTAACAGACTCAATTCGAGTAACGCCAAAATCGCCTTTGGTCAATGTTCCCGTTTTATCAAACAATAAAGCTGATATTTTTCGGGATTCTTCAAAAGCTGTCCTATTTCGAATTAATAACCCGTTTTGAGCTGAAACAGCAGTAGAAATAGCAACCACAAGTGGTATGGCAAGACCTAATGCGTGTGGACAAGCAATGACCATAACGGTAACCATTCTTTCTAAAGCATAGACAAATGGAAAGCCTAAAATCAGCCATACCGCTAATGTTCCAAAACCAATACCTAATGCGATATAGGTAAGCCATTTTGCAGCTCTATCCGAGAGGTTTTGCATTTTTGATTTGGTTTTTTGCGCTTCTTCGACCATTTTGATGACCTTGTTGAGATAGCTATCTTTTCCAGTATGCTCAACCTTTACTTTTAAGGTACTGTTACCATTTACCGAACCACCAATAACCTTATCGTTTTCATCTTTTTTTACAGGTTTGGATTCGCCTGTAAGCATAGATTCGTTCAGGTAACTTGAACCGTCTACTATAATCCCATCAGCAGGAACTTTTTCACCTGGTTTTACAAGTATTACGTCATCTTTCAGTAAATCTTCCAGAGGAATATCTTCAATAGTGTCGCCTTTTACCCTGTGAGCTTCGGCAGGCATCATACTAACTAAAAGCTGTAATGCTTTTGAAGCGCCTAATACACTTTTCATTTCTATCCAATGACCAACAAGCATAATAGCAATTAGTGTTGAAAGCTCCCAGAAAAAGTCAACTCCTCGTAAACCAAAGACAGTTGCAGAACTGTAGAAATAGGCGACACTTATTGCCATAGATATAAGTGTCATCATACCAGGTGCACCATTCTTTATTTCGGAAACAAATCCTTTAAGAAAAGGCCAACCACCATAAAAATATACAACAGTGGAAAGTGCAAAAAGGATGTATGGATTTCCTGGAAGTAAAAATTCATAACCAAAAAATTCTTGAATCATTGGTGAGAAGAACAATATGGGGATGGTAAGCACGAGTGTTACCCAAAACCGTTTTCTAAAGTCTGCAATCATCATTTTATGATGGTCGTGACCCATTTGTCCGTGACCCGGATTATGACCCGAATGGTCTCCACCTCCATTTCTCATTTTGGAATGATCCATTTTGGAATGATCTTCTTTTTCGTGGTTCATTTTAGAATGATCCATTTTCGAATGGTCCATTTCGTTGTTTTTGTGATGCTCGTGATTTTCCATTATAGTATTGTTTAAGTGTTATCGTAATTTTTTTCTCATTGCTTCCGATATGTTTTCGGCATAGACGCCATAAGCATCTACTAAAAGACCTTTAAGCCCTTTTTTGGAAGATATTGCATATAAAATGCTGTTATCATCGGTACTGCTCATTCCTTCAAAGCGATATATTTTATCCACTTTAAAATCTTCTGGTCGAATCTCAATTTTCAGGGAAGCACATTCCAGACATTCAGGTTTTAAGTTGAAATCATAAGGGTATTCGTTTGTCTGCAAATCGTTAATAGCTTCTGAAAGGGTGTCATAATTTTTCATTTATTTTTATTTATAAGTCATTGTAAAATAACTGTTGTCTTCTTCGGTAAATTTTTGAAAGGTCAATAGACTTTGTGCATTTAATTTCTCGTTAACAGTATAATTGAGTTGCTTAATGCGAATTCCCAAGGCATAGGCCTTAATGTTAATTTTTGAATTAATATTATTTTCGCTATTATTAAATTTTCGGTCGTAAATTTTTATGGTACTTTTTGAGCCAAAAAAATTCAACAAGCCCGAATCAAAACTCATTTCCAGTTCTATATTTTCAAGATTTTTCAAGTCGTAGAGTTCTTTAAATTTTTTAGAAGTGGTATTAATTTCGGTTTCTTTTGATTTTGGGTTTGAAAATGGAAATGCCATTACCATTATACTGGCTTCATCAGGCTTACAGCGATAGGTTGTGGTGTATTTATCGGTCGCTATTTTGTCTTTATCAAACAATTCCGTAACCACCTTAATTTCATAGTATCCATTTTTCTCTATTGTTTTACCAGCTTCAAAAGTTTGTTTATTGAGAAAAGCACCTTTTTCATCAAAATTCTCACGAATGACCAATCTGCCTGAAATCTGCCCAATAAGCATTTCAGTTTGTCCAGTCATTGTGATGCTGAATAAAATAATCAGTACTATGAAGATTCGACTTCTCATATATGGTGCATTAATCTCTTTACCTCTTTTGCCAGTATATCGCTTAAATCTATGCCATTGGACGGATGCGGAATGGTATTGCAGGTCACTATCTTTTCTACTCCGGAATCCAACAAATCTTGATAGGCATTACCTGAAAAAACGGCGTGAATACCAACACATATAGGTGGTCTCATCCCTGCTTTTTTCAAATGCACCACGGTTTCAATCATCGTTCGCGCCGTAGAAATAATATCATCTACCAAAATAGGTGTGGCATCTTTGTATTTGTCCACATCAGGAACAGAGACTTCTACATCACGGTCACCGTGACGCACCTTTTGTAATACTGTAAATGGTGCTCCTGCATTTTTAGCAACTTCAGAAACCCATTGTTCACTTTCAGAATCGGGACCGATAAGTACTGGGTTTTCGATGTTTTCCTTTATCCAATCTGAAATAGCATCGGCAGCGTGAATTACTTTATTTGGAATTTGATACACTTCTCCTAATGAACTAATTCTATGCAAGTGAGGGTCAACCGTGGTAATGCTATCGGCAAAACCTGAAATCAATTTTCCAAAGAAACCAGAAGTTACCCCTTCGCCTTCATTAAATACTTTGTCCTGCCTCATATATGCCAAATAGGGCGCTACCAAACAGGTGCACATTGCCCCTAATGATTTGGCAGTATGACTTAAAAAATAAAGGGGCAATAGTTTTTCGTCTGGTTCGTGCAAGGTGCATACCAGTACAACACATTTGTCTTTAACATCAGATAAGATACGTGTATAGGATTCTCCATCAGGGAAGTTGCGCAAAGTGGCTTTGCCAACTTCGGCATCCATTTTTGTAGCCATTAGTTCTGTGAGTTTTTCGTTTCCGGGAAGACTGAATAATATTGTTTTCATAGTTTTTTAAATTATAGTTATGATGTCATTATGGTTGTTATTATATTCCAGAGCATAGTTGAGTTCGCCTTTGGATTCAGCATATATGGTATAAAGCAGTTGGTTCTCTTCGATTTGTTCTCCCAAATGCACATTTAGAAGAATCCCTGCCGATTTAGATTGTGGTGCTCCAGAAAGCTTGGCCAGTTTTGCAATTTTACGGTTATCAATTCGTTGCAAAACGCCTGACTTTTCAGCTTTAATTTCAATTTTATAAGGTGCTAAAACTGGTTTTGAAAATTGACCTTGCGCCTTACAAATGGCTACGAATTTTTCATATGCTTTTCCAGATTTGAGAATTTTATGTGCGGTTTCCTGTCCCTTTCCTTTTTCTACTTTTCCAGAAAGTTCTAATAGTTCAGTAGCTAAAAGCAATGCTCTTTCTGTTAAGTCTTTAGGTGCATCTTCCTCATTTTTCAAAACTTTTAATATATCTATGGCTTCTAAAGTTGGACCGATACCCCTTCCAACAGGCTGCGTGCCATCCGTAACTACAACTTTTACATTCAACCCAACAGCAGTTCCAACGGTTTCCATATGATTTTTTAGTTTTTCTGCCATTTCGGTACTGCGAACCTTGGCGGTTTCTCCCACGGGAATATCAATGACCACGTGAGTAGAACCAGCTGCTGCCTTTTTAGAGAGTACTGAAGCGATGAGCTGACCTTCGCTATCAATATCCAAGGCTTTTTCAATTTTAATGAGCACATCATCGGCAGGACTTAACTGCGCTGTACCGCCCCAAACAAAACATCCGCCTTCTTTTTCTACTACGGTCTTTATTTCCTCGGAAGAGAGCGTAACATTGGTCAGTACTTCCATTGTATCTGCTGTGCCTGCTGGCGAAGTGATTGCCCGTGAGGATGTTTTTGGCATAGTAAGCCCATACGCGGCAACAATGGCAACTACCAATGGTGTTGTCCTATTGCCAGGCAATCCGCCAATACAATGTTTGTCGACCACGATATCCTTGTTCCAGTTCAGTTGCTTTCCGGAAGCAATCATTGCTTTCGTTAGGTCGGATATTTCATCAATATCCATTCGGTCGCCAGCACAGGCAGTAATAAATGCCGAAAGGTGGATGTTGGAATAATCGCCTTCCACGATATCGGTTATGATGTTGTTATAGGCCTTATAATCCAGTTTTTTGTTATAGATTTTTGCCCTGACGTGGCTTAAGGATTCAATAGGCTCTAAATGGGAAACATATAATGTATCGTTTGGGGAAACATTGAGTTTTTTCGCAGCAGCATCTGATAGTCCGATTTCATTAGGCAACAGAATATCAGAATTCAGGACATTAAGACTTGCTACGATTGATGTATTTGCATTGGATATTCTTATTCGGGTAAGTGCCTCAAACCCTTCTGAAATACAGACGTGGCAATCTTCGCGCATATACACTACATTTTCGTTTTGGGTATAGATTCCGAGATGTTTATATTTTAATATGTTTGAGTGTGTGTCCATATTTTATTGGTTGTTGTGATTTTTCGATTTATTCTATTTCTTCGATGGTGTATAATTGCGGAATTTCTGCATCCCACCCATAGGTTTCCTTGATGCCTTTTTGCAATGCTTCTGCACTCTCTTTTTCACCGTGTACAATGAAAATACGTTCGGGTTTGTTTTTTATCTTATCCATCCAGTCCATAAGTTCTGCGTGGTCTGCGTGTGCCGAAAGCCCTTCAATTTCTGCAACTTCCATATCAAAGGGCACCCATTTTCCATAGACTTTTAGTTCCTTATCGCCTTCCAATAATTTTCTGCCTCGCGTACCTTCAGCTTGATAACCCACAAAGAGCAAAGTGTTGTTTGAATTTTGTGCTTGGGTTTCGAGATAGTTGAGCATTCTTCCGCCAGTAAGCATTCCGCTTCCTGCAATCACGATTTTTGGTATGTTATCGGTTCGTAATTCCATAGTTTCCCGATAACTGCTTACGACCGTAAAATGTGAACACATTTCATCACATTCATTCTCATCTAGTCTGTGCCAGTCCCTTGTGCGATGAAACAATTCTAATACACTTGCTCCCATTGGGCTATCCATTATCATTTGTATTTTTGGTATTTTCTTCTCTTTCAATAATTTCCAAAAAATCAGCATCATCAATTGGGCACGTTCTACTGAAAAACTTGGAACAAATAGGCTGCCACCTCTGTTGATGGTGTCATTGACCAATTTTTCTATCTGTGGAAGTGCTTCTATTTCATCAGGATGAAATCTTCCTCCGTAGGTGGATTCAATAAATAATACATCTGCCTTTTTTGGCTTTAATGGCGGAAACAGTAATAAATCGTTTGTTCTGCCTATATCGCCAGAAAACACAAAACGTTTCCTGTGCACATCCAACTCAATATAGGTTGCACCCAGAATATGTCCGTTGTATTGGAAGCGAGCCCTAATACCATCAAATAACGGAATCCATTGTGATTGTGGAATTCCTTTAAAGTGTGGGATAGTTTTTTCTACATCCTTTAAATCGTATAATGGTTCTGCGGGACTATGTTTGGAATAGCCTTCCTTATTGGCACGTTCGGCTTCTTGCTCCTGTATTTTTGCACTATCATTCAAAATGATTTTTGCAATGTCCAAAGTAGGATTCGTACCATAAATGGGACCATTGAAGCCTTGTTTTACCAATCTGGGTAAATAACCTGTATGGTCCATATGACCGTGGGTAAGCAAAACAGCATCAATATCACCTACATTAACAGGTGGGTACTCCCAGTTTTTAAGGCGTAATTCCTTTAACCCTTGGAAGAGGCCACAGTCTATAAGTATTTTTCTATCTCCTGTATCCACCAAATATTTTGAGCCAGTCACGGTGCCTGCCGCTCCCAAAAAGTGGATGTTTATTTTTTTGTTTTTCATCGTTATAGTATTTATTAATGTCCACCACAACAGGAAGGCGTATTTCCTTTGTCTTGGTTCGATTTGCTCAATTCCGCTATTTCGTTATATAGATTGCGGGAATCCTCTTTTATTACGAGTGCCAACTTCTTTACGGATTTAGGCTCGAAGTGTACCATACCCAATAATATTTCGAGGGCTTCTTCAAGTAGTTTAGAATCATCTTCCAATGCTTGGTAAAATGGCTCTAAATCTATACGGTTCTGTTCTTTCAGTTCTTCTGTTTTCATTTGTATTATTTTTAAAAATTAGTAATTATTCATTATTTGAATTAATGGGATCTACATAATTCTCTTGAATCTTCGAGTATCTTATTTTGCCTTAGCTTACTGATACCCATTTGTTCCAAAAAGTCTGGATTTTCGTGTAGCTCCTTGCAGAGTATGATGCCTTGATCCAATAATTTTGTTTTTTCAGCTTTGGTAAGTGTTGTTAAAGCGGTTAAGGGATGTAGCCCCGATTTATCTATTCTGTCCTTGAGACCATTTCCTCTTGGATAATCCCAACTGCTTAAAAGCATTCCAACACATTTCCCGTACTGAATGGCATCGGTTGTGAAACGCGTATTGGTGTACACAGCTCCTTTATGAAGTTTAGCCTCGTGACCTTTTTGGTGTTCCCATTGCTTTTCTACGTCCAAAAACCGTGAATGGATATATAATGGGATTTTTACATTACAAAACCTGCCTTGGTCGCTATGGTATTTGCATTCAATCATATAGTGTTTGTTTTCTTTTTGGGCGATAACATCAACTTCGTGCTGTACACAATTACCTTGAACAATAACTCCCACATTTGTGCTAAAGCCTTCCATCTCTAAAATCTTACCAACAAATTTTTCAAAAGGAAATCCTGATGGCCCTAATTCCATTATCGCTTTTTTTAGCTTGTATTTTGAGGCACTTACACGAGATTTACGCTTAAGCATTTTAAATGCCATCTGATAGATTTTTTTGGTTGTCATTCCTTCTTCAATCTGCTCTTGTACTTTCCGGGCTACATCCTGAATAATATCCTCATCTGCCCGTGAACGCCGCAGGGAGTTGATGAGTTTGTTTACATCAAAGGCTTCGTACTCACCAGAGTATTTTTTTATTAAGACTGATTTATTCATTGTTACATTTTAATAGTCATTACTGGTAATTCGGAGTGATTGGTTACACCCTCTGCGATGCTTTTAGAGAATAAAGTTAAAAAGCCTGTACGTCCGTGAGTACACATTGCGATTAAATCGGCATTTTTATATCGTAAAAAATTGTTTATCCCTGTTTCTACGTCTTGTTCGTTATATACATTCATTGAGAAGTTATCCAAATCGGGGAATTTTTTCAGGAACTCCTTGATGGGATCCAACCCTTGTTCTATACTGTTAAAATCGGTCTGAGTATTGACCCTCAATAAATGGATATGTGCGCCGCATTTTTCAGCAATCGAAATAACCTGCTTAAATGCATCGCTTACATCTTGAAGAAAATCTGAAACAAAAACGATATCCTTAAAAGGAAAGGATACTTCTTCATCCTTGACTACAACAACTGGTACATCAGCTTTCCTAACAATTTTTTCTACGTTGCTTCCCATTAACTCACGTATACCGCCTCGGGTGCCGCTGCTTCCTGTAACAATAAAGTCGTGGTGAAAATGACCGGAGTGTTTAAGTATATTTGCCTGACCACCATCAAATTCAAGAAAAGTCCTGCACTCAAGGCCTTGTCGTTCTGCTTTTTTCTCCAGTTCTCTCAGGTAGGCTTTTGCGATGCCTATTTGCTTTACTGTTTCTGGGTACTGTTTTTCTTTTTGTTTATCCAACTTTACCCATTCTACGGGGGTTTTCATCAAATGGAAAAAATGGATTTCGGAATTGTAAAGCTTTGCCATTTCAATTCCGAGTTCTTCTGCTTTATTGCAATTTTTTGAAAAGTCTGTTGGTACGAGTATGTTTTTCATAATATTTGTTTTTAACTATTAATTAATGCTAATTTCATTTCCAGAAGGTTTTTGTTTTTCAAAACAATCCAGATTATATATGGTTGTTTCTGCAATATTGGTCAATGCGGTTTTGGTTAAAAAAGCTTGATGGCTTGTAATTAGTACATTGTTGAAAGTCATTAAGCGTGCAATCACATCGTCTTGCAAAATGTCATCGGAATGGTCTTCAAAGAACAATCCTTCTTCTTCCTCATAAACATCGATGCCGAAATAGCCAATTTTTTTAGACTTTAAGCCTTCGATAACCGCTTTGGTGTCGACCAGTCCTCCACGACTTGTATTGATAAGCATTACCCCTTGTTTCATCAATGAAATATGCTTTGCATCAATCAAATGTTTAGTTGAAGCTGTAAGTGGAACGTGAAGACTTATGATATCGGACTGTTTGCAAATGGTCTCGCAATCTGTGTAGCGAACACCATATAAATTGATAAGGTTTTCATCTTCAACTATATCGTGTACAAGGATATTACAGCCAAAACCGTGTAGAATTTTAACCAATACAGCGCCTATTTTCCCTGTTCCTATTACACCTACAGTTTTTCCGTTTAAGTCGAAACCTGTAAGTCCGTTTAAAGAAAAATTTTGGTCGCGTACCCTATTGTGTGCTTTAATCAGTTTTCGGTTAAGTGCGAGTATTAAAGCCATTGTATGCTCTGCAATGGCATAAGGGGAATAGGCAGGAACACGTGCCACTTTGATTCCAAGTTCTGATGCTTTTTTTAAATCAACGTGATTGAAACCTGCCGAACGTAATGCGATAAATTTTATGCCCAGTTTGTGTAAAATAACCAAAACTTCCGAAGAGGCATCGTCACTTGAGAAAAGTGCTATGGCCTTTGAACCTTTTGCCAATAAAGCGGTTTCCTTTGTTAGCCGAAATTCCAGAAAATTCAATTGATGTTTTCCTTTATTAGCGTTTTCAATGGAAGGCTTATCGAATTTATGTGTGCTGTATATTATTGTTTTCATAATTTATGTTCCAAATAGTTCTAAGAGTTCGTGCAGTTCTTTATTGACCTGATGTTGTTTAACCACTTCACTAAAAGGGGTTAAGTGCAATTGATTGTTTAAAATCCCAACCATTAGATTCTTTTTACTTTGTAAAAGTGATTTTACGGCTTCCACCCCAAGCCTAATACCCAACATTCTATCTAAAGCTGACGGATTTCCACCTCGCTGTATATGGCCAAGCTTTGTTATGCGTAAATCGACATTGGGATTGACTTCCTTTATTTTTGAAGAAACAAGTTCGGCACCAATTTCGTCACCTTCAGAAACTACGATTAGAAAAGCATCCTCGCTATTGTAATTTTTCACTTTATTCAATAGGTTAATAAAGTCCTTACCGCTCTCTGGAATTAAAATGGCGTCCGCACCAACCGTCAAACCAGAATGAATGCCAATATAACCCGAATCCCTTCCCATTACTTCCACGATAAATACCCGATTGTGAGATTCGGCAGTATCCCTTATTTTATCAATATTTTCAATGGCTGTGTTAACTGCGGAATCAAAACCAAGGGTGTAATCCGTACCCGAAATATCGTTGTCAATAGTTCCGGGAATCCCTATGAATGGGATATCGCATATCTCTGAAAAAGCAAGTAATCCCTTAAATGTACCATCGCCACCAATGGCAATCAACGCGTCTATTTTGTTTGCATTTAGGGTTTGCGAGGCTTTTTTTCGACCGTCAAGTTCCAGAAAACGTTTGCTTCGCGCCGTCTTAAGAATAGTGCCACCCTTTTGGGTCAGTTTTTGTAATTCGTGTGATTTTAATTGAACCAAGTCACCGTCTATCAATCCTTCATATCCTTTTCTAAAACCACTAACTTTTATACCAGTTGCTTCAGCCGTTTTTGCAATGGCGTACAAGGCTGAATTCATCCCTGGACTATCACCTCCAGAGGTAAATACACCTATATGTTTTATAGTATTATCCATAGTTATAAAGCTTCTTTTTTAAGAATTTCAGTCTTTTTTATACCATACAGTCTATTAAAAACCATACAAGCTGTGAGGTCACCCGTTACGTTTACAGCTGTTCTGAACATTCCCAATAGTCTTTCTACACCAATGATAATGATGATGCCTTCGGCTGGTATACCGACACTTCCCAAAACAGAAGCGAGTATCACCACACCACCTCCGGGAATTGCAGGTGTGCCAATGGAAGCAGCAACGATGGTTACGATGACCACAATAATATTGAGCAAACTCATTTCCAAGCCATAGGCTTGGGCTATGAATAGCGTAGTTATGGTTTGATAGAGTGCAGTGCCATCCATATTGACGGTTGCACCTATGGGGATGATAAAATTGCTAATGGTCTTGTCAACCTTCAATTCTTCTTCGGCTGTTTGAAGGGAAAGTGGCATCACGGCTGCAGAGCTTGTGGTTGAAAAGGCCAATAATTGAACGTCCCTTATTTTTTTTAGGAAATGCATAGGGTTTGCTTTTCCAAGAAGCACAATTAGTCCTAAATAGAAAATTACCAAAAGTAACAGACCGAGCAGGACGACACCAACATAATAGGTGAGACCAGAAAGAGAACTTAAACCAACACTAGAGGTAAGCTGCGCCATAAGACCGAAAACAGCAATAGGCACTAGAAGCATTGACCATTTTACTACTGTCATACAGACTTCCTGAATGGCACTTAGAAGTAGCTTTACTGGGCGCAGTAAGGCATTTTCTAGTGATAGCACAGCTACACCAATAATGATTGTGAAAATCACGATACTCAACATTTCACCGCTAACCATAGACGCCAAGGGGTTTTCGGGAAGCAGGTTTGAGATGGCATCAGGAATTGTTTCAATTCCGAAGGAAAGCTCGGGTTCATCAGTTGAAACTGCCATAATTTCATTATGCTCTTTTAGTGATTGTTGATGAAGAAAACGACCCGGTCTAAAAATTTGGGATAGTATCGTACCTATGCTAACCGAAACTATTGTTGTGCCCAAAAAATACAGTAGAACACCACCGCCAAGTTTTCTTAGACTATCCTTATCGTTGCTTACGATTCCTGTGATGATAGAAGCCACAATTAACGGTATCATAATCATTTGAACCAGTTTCAGAAATAGTACACCAGGCAATGCCAGCCAATTCCCCGCGATATCTGCGGTTTCTTTAGAAATCCATCCATTTTGTGGGCTTAACAACAAACCAAATCCGACACCTAAAAACAAGGCAATGATTACCTTAAGCCATAAGCGACTTTCTACCAGTTTGAGAAGGTAGTGGTTAAGTGATTTTAATGATTTTATCTCTGTGTCAAACATTCTGTTGATTATGCTATATTAATTTTATTATCCAGATACACTTCCTGAACGGATTGTAATACTCTCACGCCTTCGCTAAAGGGCTTTTGAAATGCTTTTCTTCCCATTATCAGCCCAGAGCCACCAGCCCTTTTATTGATAACGGCAGTTGTTACAGCTTCGGACACATCTGATTTGCCTTTGGAACCACCACCTGAGCTAATCAGCCCTATTTTACCCATATAGCAATTGGCAACCTGTAATCGGCAAAGGTCTATGGGATGGTCTGTGGTAAGGGTTTTATACATTTCATCATCATATTTTCCAAAACCTATCTCTTTGAAACCAAAATTATTGGTGGGTAATTTTTGTTTGATGATGTCTGCCTGAATAGTAACACCCAAATGGTTTGCCTGCCCAGTTAAGTCGGCAGCTGCGTGATAATCTTCCTTGTTGGTTTTAAATGCCTCGTTCCGTGTATAGCACCATAAAATGGTGGCCATTCCCAGATTGTGTGCTTCTTCAAAGGCATCAGCAATTTCTTTAAGCTGTCTGTTGCTTTCCTGTGAACCAAAATAAATGGTAGCGCCAACAGCAACCGCTCCCATATCCCAAGCGGTTTTTACCTTACCAAAGAGCGTTTGGTCATATTTATTGGGATAGGTAAGTAACTCATTATGGTTAATCTTAACGATAAAAGGGATTTTATGGGCATACTTTCGAGCATTCAAGCCCAATACTCCAAACGTAGATGCCACACCATTACAACCCGCTTCAATAGCAAGTTTTATAATGTTCTCAGGGTCAAAATAATCCGGGTTTTTGTAGAATGAAAAGGTTGCGCTATGCTCAATGCCTTGGTCTACAGGAAGAATGCTCAAATAGCCTGTGCCACCTAGATTGCCGTGGTTGTATAATTGGTTAAGGCTTCTTATTACCTGTGGATTTCTGTTACTATTGACAAATACTTTTTCAAGACTATTTTTACTTGGTGTCTGCAATTCATCTTTTGTGATTCTCTCACAAACGTGATTCAAGTAGAAATCAGCTTTGTCTCCTAAAAGCTCTGTGATATTTATATCTGTTTTCATTTAAAAGAGGATTAATGAATTCCTAAGCTTTCATTGGTTTTGGCGATTGATTTTCCCCCATCTATTTCAATTCCAGTTAGTGCTCTAATAGCATCTATGGTTTCTGGGATAACAATAGCTTGGTTGTCTACCACGTAGGCATAAAAGAGTTCGTCTCCCTTTACTTTCAGCATATCTTCCCAAAGAGCAACTTCATACATATCGCCCCAAGGTCTTCCCATATCTAAGAACATTTCCTTGATGGTGTTGTTAGAAACCAAGCCTTGGTCATATCGAATTAGTTTAATACGACTTGAAGTTTTAAAGGCATTTAGCACTTCTTGCTTTGTCGACTGCTTTTTCAATTTCACATTCCAGTAGTGCATATGGCTTAAGGTTTGCGGTACTTTTACTGCTGCGGTGATGACATCCAATTCTGGGTCAACACTTTTAGCATCCGGACCTTGATGGCTTGGAATATCTTTTTCGGGAACCATCGTATTCATAATACCACCCAAATGACTTTCCCAAGGGTCTGTAGCTCTTCTTAAAAGTGTTCCTCTTGCATAATCCAATAAATTAGCTCTTTTTAAAGCGGTTAATGTTCTTAAAATAGACGTGGTATTGCAGGAAACAACCCTTGTCGCATTCAAGTTTATAGCAGATTGATAGTTGTTTTCCGCACTAAAGGAATGTCCTGTAGTTTCGTGTTTTTCGCCACCGTGCAAAATGAATTTTATAATCTGTTCTTTATAAATCGCTACATTTTGAGCAGCAATCTTTTTAGGCGTACAGTCCACAACAAGGTCTGATTTCTTTAAAAGTTCCTGCATATTGCCTTTAACAGAAATCCCTTGAGATTTCATATTATGAGCTGCATCTTGAGTTGCTGCGTATATGTCGTAATTCTTTCTTACTGCATTTTGAATACGCCAATCGCTGATGATATCGCAAACACCTGAAAGCTTCATATCGTCTTGTAGATTGATGGCATCGGCCACTCTTTTTCCAATGACTCCGTAACCTATAACTGCAATTTTTTTCATACGTTTTTAATTTTAAGTTTTTTAGTATTTTTTAAAAGTATAATTGAACCTATTGTGCCAGCAATTAAAGAAGCAAATAGGATGCTTACTTTTGCGGTATAAATAAATTCTTCGTTTGTAAATGCCAGTTCATTGATAAACAATGACATTGTAAACCCGATTCCTCCAAGAAAAGCGACTCCATATATTTGATTCCAATTAATAGCATCTGGTATTTTTGCCAATTTTAATGCAACAAGTAGTCTTGTAAAAGAAATAATGCCTAAAAATTTGCCAAAAACCAGGCCTGCGCCTATACCTAAACTAATTGGGCTGAGCAATACTTTACCCACTTCTCCGTGTAAATGTATGCCTGCATTGGCAAGTGCAAAAAGCGGCAGCACCACAAAACTTACAATAGGATTTAGCGATTTTTCTAATTTTTGGAGGGGAGTTTCGGCTTCTGAACTTGTGTTTTTGATTTCTTCCAATATTTCAAGTTGCTCGTTGGAAATAAGTGTTCCTTTTACGGGCTTAATCTTTATGAAACGTGTGTGTAGATTGCTTAAACGCTTTAGAAAAGTGTCCTCCTTAATTTTTACTCTTCCTGGAATCGCAAAAGCTGTAAGGATTCCTGCTATGGTAGGGTGAATGCCTGAAAAGAAGAAAGCTAACCAAACGCCACCTATCCCTATAATGGCATAAAACCACGTTTTCCTAATCCCCGCATAATTGCCTATGATTAAAAGACCAAAGAACAGTAATCCGTGAAATAAATCCATAATAGAAATACCAGAGGTGTAAAACAGCGCAATCACCAATACACCGCCTAAATCATCCACTACGGCAAGAGTTACTAAAAATACTCGTAGGGCTATGGGCAAACGTTTTCCGAACAAAGCCAAAATACCTAAGGAAAAAGCGATGTCTGTCGCCATCGGAATTCCCCAACCTTGAGATGCTTCACCAGTAGTGTTAAAGAGAAAATATAATAAGGCGGGAAAAACCATACCTCCTATGGCAGCACCGATAGGGAGTACGGCATTTTGAGGAGTCGATAGTTTCCCGCCCAAAATTTCACGTTTTAATTCCAAACCAACTTGTAGGAAAAACAATGCCATTAAGCCATCATTAATCCAAAGTAGAAGGGGCTCGGTGATTTCAAAACTACCTACTGTAAAGGAAATGTCCATTTTCATTAAGCTACGGTACATTTCTTGCCAAGGGGAATTTGCCCATACCATTGCTATGATAACGGTAATGAGAAGGAGAATACCTGTGTTATTCAGGCCTTTTGAAGTGACGCTAAATACGGTCTGTATTCCTCTATATGTTTTTTTCTCTAGCATTATTAGGTTATGTTTTTGACTTCTTCTTTATTGTCCTTTTTTCGTTTTGTTTGTGAATCTTTAGTTTTTGGTTTAAAATTCCTAATAATCAGGCGGTTGCTCTTTTCATAAGTGAAATAGCTAACCGCCCAATTAAAACCAACCATCAATCTATTTCTAAATCCACTTATAGATAACAAGTGTACAATTGACCATAGCAACCAAGCGAAATAACCAGCAAATTTGAATTTGCCTAAATCGGCAACAGCCTTTCGTTTTCCTACTGTGGCCAATGAACCTTTGTCTTTGTATTCAAAAGGTTTTACGCCTTCATCCTTAATAATTTTCAATAATACATTACCTAAATATTTGCCTTGCTGGATTGCTGTTTGGGCTACTTGTGGATGCCCTTTGGGTGTGTCTGTAGTAATCATTGCCGCTATATCTCCCACGGCAAAAATATTTTTGTAGCCTTCTACCAATAAAAACGAGTCAGTTTTTAAGCGGTTACCCCAAACCAGGTGTTTTTCATCTATACCTTTGGGGAATTGTCCTTTTACACCTGCCGTCCAGATGAGGTTTCTTGCTAAAATTTTCTTTCCGCTTTTCGTAGTAACCTCTGAACCGTCATAATCACTTACCGACTCGTTGAATAGTACTTTTACATTTAAGTCTTTCAGATACTTTAAAGTTTTTGATGATGCTTTGTCTGACATTGTGCTTAACAACTCGTCAATAGCTTCTATCAAATAAATGTTCATTATGGAAGCAGGGTATTCTGGATAATCCTTCGGTAGAATGTATTTGCAAAATTCAGCCAAAGCTCCTGCCATTTCTACACCAGCGGGACCACCTCCAACAATAACGAAATTTGTTAGGGAATCACGTTCATCATCATCGCAGGTAATGGCTGCTTGTTCTAAGTTTTGCAGCATCATATGGCGAATGTTGAGGGAATCACGAATATCCTTCATCCCTAAGCTGTTTTGGGCTACGGAATCCATTCCGAAAAAATTTGTGGTCGTACCCGTTGCCAATACGAGATAGTCGTAGTGGACTTTTCCTTTGGTAGTTGTTAATGTATTTGATGAGGGTTGAATTTCCTCGACTTCCGCCAAGCGGAACACTACATTTTTATATCCCTTAAATTGTTTTCTAAATGGAAACACAATGCTGTCTGGCTCCAAAGCACTTGTTGCCACTTGATAGAATAAAGGTTGAAATTGATGGAAGTTGTTTTTATCGAACAATACAACTTGTACTTCTTTATGTTTCAATTTTTCTACCAATGCCAGACCAGCAAAACCACCACCAATGATAACTACGCGAGGTAGGTCAGAATCTGGAAGGCAGATATCATCCGTTGCCTTGCAAGCAGATGACATTATTTTCTTATGTTGGTGGCTATCTTTCATTTGTTAGTTGTTCATATTTCATTCACCCTTCATCTTTACCTCTTGCAATAAGTACCGAGCACTTGGCGTGGGTGGCTAAATATTGGGAAACAGAGCCTAAAAGTAAGCGCGACAACGCACCTTGACCTTGAGAGCCCACTACGATTAAATCTGCTTTCCAATCCTCGGCTTTTTCGAGGATGGCACTTTTGGGTAGTCCGCTCACAACGATAGTAGTTATGTTAAGAGCTTCGTTTTTGCTCTTTAGAACATCGCTGGCTTCCGAAACAATTTTATTACTTATTGTTTTAGCACCACTTATGAAATCTTCGTAGTAGTTGTTCAAGCTTCCACCTGTGGCCATTAATTCTGGGCCAATCATAGTGGGAAACTCATATACATTTATAATGCAGATTTCAGCATATGATGGTAATATCATTTTATTGATTTCATCTACAGCAGCTTTGCTAAAGTCTGAACCGTCTACTGCCAATAGTATTTTCATAATTCGAATGTTTTAGTTGGTTAAAATTCCTTTCGGTTTTATAAGTTTTCTCCAATACAAGTGTTCATATAATCCAGACCAGTACATTCCAAAAGTGAAGGCGAACAGTAGTTCTTCTATGGGTACACCCAAGAAAAGAATATGGGTCAGGTTGTCAAGATTCCAGTACAGCTCCACATATTGAGGATAAAACGGAAGGATACTTCCGAAATAAATGAAGTACAGTACTGTAAACAAGATTCCTCCGACCCAAATCTTCTTATTTAAATCTGGACGGCAATAGAGTGTTGCCAAACCACCTATGAACAAAGCGATAATCCCACAATAAATGTGGTTGAGCGATGTAAATAGGGCAAGTATAAAAAAGACCAGCGCAGGCACAAAAAGTATATAAATATGTAGCTTATGTCGTTGGTGTCCACGCTCGCTCTGTGGTATTTCAACGAGGCTTCGCTTAAAAGTAAGGTTATAGAGTACCGTGCCAATCCCGCCAATAGCAAAAGAAAAGATAAGGCTTTCTATATCAAAACCTGTTTTTATAGCCAAATTGAACAGCGAAGGTGGAAACCAATATTCTGGAACAAACAAAGGTTCAGTTAAACCAAAAGGCATTGTTATAAGGCTCATTTTGAGCATCTCTTTTCTTGATTCTTTTCTCAATAGATAGATGATTGCCCAAAGCGCAAGAATTATAAGTGACCATATGAACCAGACGTATTGCATAAACCTTACTGTTTTTTTATTTGAGCGTTATAAAAAGCAGCGATACAGGCACCGATTAGCCATCCCAAAATAAATGTTTGTACTATTCCTAATCCTGCTTCCCATAAGGGTACATCCATCCTAATAATGCTCGTGGTGTCTAAACCGTGCAATAGGCTGTTGAAAAAATCTATAGTGGCTTCTCGGCCTGCTGTTGCCATTACAATCATACAGCCCAAGTAAATTAACGCTCCGGTAAGCCCGAATGCGAATCCTAATTTCTTTACGTTTAATCGATACATAATTTTTAGTTTTAATTTAGTTGTCCGAGTTTATAATCTTTTTAGATTCTTCGAATTCTTCCTTGGATATTTCACCTTTTGCAAAGCGGTTTTTGAGAATATCGAGCGGGCTGTCCTTCTTAGTTTTTTGATAGGGAATATCTGTTGGGATAAAGAATATCCAAGCAATAAATATTATCCATATAATCCACCATATTAGGTGCATACCTCCAAAATGTCCGTCGTATAAATGCATAATTTTTGGTTTTAGTTGTTATTAATTTATTTCTGTAATTGTGTATCCGTTAAGTTTGCTGAGTTGCTTTTGTAATTCAGTAATTGAAAGTTTTTCTGTCATCGTGATAAACGTTGCGCCTTTTGGCGCCAGAAAAATTTCTGCCTTTTCGATATTGGGATGTTCTTCCAAAGTCTTCTTGACCCTTGCTACACATCCACCACAACTGATTCCGTTTATTTGAAATTTTTGCTTCATTGTGTTTTATTTATTAGTGATCTTGATGTCTTTTGTGTTCTTCTTTTGTGTTCTGTTCAGATTGATTGTTATTGCCATCCCGATGCTTACGATTATTGGATCTTCCGTGCCGATGTGAACCGTGGGGCATAAACAAATGGATACCGAACATAACGAGGATGAAAATGAACAGAGAAGAACTGCTTCCTATACCAAACGATGGTGCTAAAAAAATAAATAGCAACGGTAGTCCACATCCGATGACCATCCATATCCAGTGACTGTTTTTCATTGTGCTTTGCTTTATGGGTTAGAAATTAGTGATGTTCAGAATGATTGTTTTCTGTTTCATTGTTCATATACATCATATCCATTCCCTTATCTTTCATCATCATAGAACAGGATTCCATACAATCTTCACTCATCATTCCTTTTTCGTGCATCATTTTCATCATATTTCCCATCATTTTTCCATCGTCCATCATTCTGTTCATCATTGAATGCATCATTGTGCTATCCTTCATCATCATTTGCATACCCTGTCCATTCATCATAGAACCCATCATTTTTTTGTTGCCTTGCATCATTTTCATTGTTGCTGGATTTCCGTGCATACTTTTCATAAACTCGGCCATATATGCATCGTTCTCAACAATGCTATTAAAAACCTCTGTGCGCGTCTTAGGATTTTCCAGTAGTGCTTGCGTGTCTGTTTCTTGTTTGCAGCTGGTTAAGCTGAAAAGGCCAATTGCCAGTAAACCAATAAATAGTGTTCTCATTTTCTTTGTTATTTAATTAGACATAAATTTATTTTTAAACCCATTCCCAATAGCTAATTGGGTTATAGAGAGGGAATGGGTTATCAGCTATTAATCGGGCTGAATTTTTAAGTTTTTGTTTTAGTATAATATTTACTAATCGATTTTTTTGATTTGCCATTTAGAGTTGTTTCCTTTTACGGCGACCAAATTGGCCGAAATAAATTTTGATGTTATGGTTGGGGAACCACTATTTTTTATGTTCTGTGGCGAAACGTGTAAGGCCAGTTGTGTTAAGTGGTCAATCGTCGTTCCGGTTTTATCTATAACCACTTCAAAGTAATGATAGCTTACCACGTCCTTTTTGAAAATATCATTATAGCCAATGGTCTCTTTGTGTACCTTTAGTGCTATTGCCTTTTTGTTATTAAAATTGGTGGCGTTAAGAAATTGAGGTGCAATAACAGTTTCCCCTTCTTTATTTATATATCCATAATAGAGCACCCCATCCTTATGATCGGCAATCAAGCATCTATCGTCTTCAAAGATTGGGTAATTGGCGTTGTCTGTTTTGGTTACCACCAAATCATTTCGAAAATCAATGATTAATTTTCCTTCTTGGTCAATAAAACCCCATTCGTTCCCTTTTTTAATGGCGGCAACGCCATCGTTAAAAGGCGAGATGTAGTCTAAATTTTCTAAAGTTTGAGCTATTCCCAGATAAGGGATGAGCAGTAATGCGATGACAAATTTTTTCATTTTTGGTTTGATTTAATTTGTTAAAATTAATGACTGTTGCAGACCTTTATCTGCATAACTTTCGTTGATATCTATATAATTTCATCATAGAAATTCCGTTTCCAATTTCCTGTGTTCTTGTAATCTGTCATACTCATTCCCACCACTTCCTTAAACTGTCTGGATAAATGATTTACGCTGCTATAGTCCAATAGGTAACCTATGTCAGAGAAGGAATGCTGTTTTAGCTGAATAAGTTCCTTTACTTTCTCAATCTTCAATTTGATGAAGTACTTTTCAATGGTTGACTTTTCAATGGTTGAAAATAGTTTGCTCAGTGTCTTATAGTCACGATGCAATGCCGAGGCCAAGAGTTCTGAGGTCTTCACTTTCATATCCAATGGTAGTTCAACAAGTTGCTCGATTAATAGAATTTTGATTCTTTCAACCAACATCTCTTCTTCATTTTCTACAATTTTGAAACTATTTATGTGAAGCACCCTTGTTACGTTGTCTGTTATAGCAGCTTCATTTAGGTTAGGTGCTTCTACCAATAACCTTCCTAGCTCTAATGAGAGTACAGTAATATCTAATTCTTGTAGTTCTTGTTTAATAACTTTAAGGCATCTACTACAAACCATATTCTTAATCCAGAATTCTTTTGGTGAGCTCATTATAGTATTGGTGTTACTATTGAGTATTCGGCTCAATAGTTTGTAAGGTTTTAACCTTACTGGGTTAATTTGATAAATTGTGTTGTTGAGTAATGGATACAACAATGTTTAGCCAGAAGTTGTTCTTTGACTATAATAGAGGATACAGATTGATATGATCAATCTGCAAGTAAGAAAATCAAATTAAATATGTCTCGTGAAGAACCTGTATATCCTTAGACAACAAAGGCGGCCTATATTGTTTAAAAGGAATGATGTTTTTTTCAAGCCCTTCAAATAGATTGAGGTAAGTGTAAAAAAAGGTGTTAAGAAAGAGTATATCTTCATACTCAAGTTGGGTCTGAGCCTTTTTTATGGTGTCATCACCTGTTTTAACCAAAGTTTGGTTGCTGCAGCAATCTTTTTCTTGAAGAGAAGTACACTGTTTTGTGTTTAAATCTTTTTTTTGAGCCTTGTCTGCACATACTTTGGCTTTTCCAAAGAGTGCCATATCAACCAATTTATTGCAGCAAAAGTGCATATCTACTGTAAATGAAGCTGTGCTAAAAAATATAGTAGCTGCTAAAAAAAAGGCCAATATTTTTATAAAAAAGGATTTCACGTAATAAAATTAATGATTTTATATCAAAAATTTAAAAAAAATGTTAAAAAATTAGTTTATGATATTGTTTTTTGATTTATCTTAAACTTTAATTTTACGCTACGAATTTAAAATAATCGGTTTTCAAAAAATATGACTTTTGTCATCAAATAAAGATTACTTTAAAATCCGTACCCGACGGCAAAACTGATTCCAAAAGGATGACCGGGACGTAAACCTGCTGGTACACGAGATACAGCATATTCTGAATCAAATAGGTTAATTATGTTTGTAGAGAACATAAAATTTTCATCGAAAAAATAATGCGCAGATAAGTCAACGATAAAGTTAGAATCTACTTTGGAATTTTCTGGAATTGGTCCAGAACCAGCCTTGGTTCTAAATGCACCTGTATAGCGTGAATTTAAGTTTACTTCAAATTTCTTATGTTGTAGCCCTAATGTTGCATTTAATTGGTTTTTTGCAATGTATGGTATTTCATCCCCTTTGGTAACCACCCCATAGATGTCTTCGTTACTGTCAAAACTGGTCAGGAATTCGGTATCGGTAGGTGTATAGGAAATCGATAGAGGAAGTTTAAATTTCTCTGATGTATTGTATAGCAAATTGTAATTTAGCAAAAGCTCAAGGCCACTTACACGAACTTCACCTGCATTAAACTGGTCGAGGCTTCCTGTGCCACCTGTTGCAGCCAAATCACTTCCCAACAGATTTTGATAATCATTGTAGAACCCGACAAGTTCCCCTGAAAAACCTTTGAAGCCAAATCGAGAACCCAACTCATAATTAATACTTTCTTCTGCATTTTGTCCCTGTGTATTACTTGGTGGCGAAAACCCTTTATGTACCCCACCGAAGACCGATATATAGTTATTGAATCTGTAGTTCGCACCTATGCCGGGAATCCATACATCTACTTTGTTCTCGCGAATAGCTAAATCCTGACCAGTTCTGTTTGGGTCGTCAGTACCATAATCCATTCGTGTTAATGTAATATTTTCATAGCGCAAGCCAGGTGTTAAGGTCAGGTTCTCAATTTTAAGGGTGTACAAGAGGTGCGCCGCCAATGCTTTTGCACTGCTTATACGATTAGCGTCAGTACCTTTTTCGGCCACCGTGGTTCGTATTAATTCTTGGTTTTGAAATGCGTACCTGTCCACCCACTGAAATCTGTCCTCGTCATCTTCGTGGTAACGTATTCCCACTTCCAGGGTTTGTAGCCAATCAGAACCCCATCGTAATTTGGCAATGGACTGAACACCATTTGAAGTATATACTCTATTATTTGCCTTTATTCCCATAACATCGTCTTGGGTGTTTTCATTTCCTAAAATGGTTTGGTATTCTAAGGGGTAATCCTGTGGTGCGGACAGGATATTACTAATGCTCACCCTTTCGCCTAAATTTACATCGTCCAATTTGTACCAATTGCGCTTGAATTTATTTAAGTAGCCGGTAGTATTTATATTTAACGAAGGGGATATTTGTATAAAATGGGTAAGTTGGTATTGTTGATGTTCGGCGTTCATTACATCTTCGGACGACGCCCTGTATCTTCTATAAGGGTTTTCTTCAAAATCTTCATCGGTCAATCCCAAGTAAGTTTCGTTTGCCTCTTCTTCAGAATATTGGATTTTAAATGTTAGTGACTGATACAGTTTTGCATCTAAATTTGAGTTGACCCTAAACTTCGCCAAATAATCAGATTTATCAAATCCTGTATTGCCACCGCCATCTAAATCCTTAAAACCGTCTGAGCTGTAATTGAAATAATCCGTTACAAATCCAAAGTTTTGATAGCTATCACCAATGACTAATTGCGTTTTTCTTGAGCCATAATTCCCTGCGGCAATGGAAGCTCGTCCAGAAAATTCATCAGGAATTCGGGAAGAAATCATATTAATGGCACCGCCAGTGGTGTTGGGTCCATATTGAATTTGACTGCTTCCTTTCAAGATTTCGACGGCCTGCATACGCCCAATAGTTGGGAAATAATAGGCGGCAGGTGCGCTGTAGGGTGCTGGGGCAATGAGAACGCCATCTTCCATCAAATTTATTTTTGCACTACGCTCAGGCGATGTACCTCGCAAACTTATATTTGGACGTAGTCCAAAACCATCCTCTTCGTAAATATTAATTCCTGGAACCGTTTGTAATACCCTATTGATATTTGTATATGAAAATTTTTTTAAATCCTCTTCGGAAATATAGCTCGCAGAACCTGTTTTGTTTTTAATCTCAAATTTACTGCCCAGTATGGTGTTAGCGGATACAATCACTTCTTTTAGGCGTTCCGTCTTTTGTTGTATAGTATCCATTTTTTGAGGATTTGTTTGCGCCAATATATATGTAAACTGCAAGATAAATAGTAGGGAAAATAGAGTTCTCATTGGTAATAAAATTATTTAGAATGATTTTAAATAGAAGACAAATGTAATGTACTGGTTTTAAAAAACCAATCTTATTTAGAATAATTCTTAATAATATTTTTAAAGTTTTTTAAGCTCAATAACTTATCCCTAGAAAAAAATTATAACAATAAAAAACCCGAAACGTTATGCAAATTGTTTGTTAAATAAAAAGATTTTACTTAAAATTTTATACTTTTGTACAATTGATGAAGAAGATTTTTTTTAAAATAGCATCATTTTGTATGGCACTTTTAGTGTTATTCTCAACGTTTTCTTTTACGTTGGCAAGTCATTATTGCGGTGATGTTTTAGTTGATTCTTCATTGTTTGGAAAAGTAGAAACCTGCGGTATGGAAGTTCAAAAAACTTCTACTTTTTCTAATTGTGATATTACCAAGAAAAACTGCTGCAGTGATGAGCAATTGCTTTTAGAAGGTCAGGATACACTAAAAATTTCCTTCGAAAAACTGGATAAAGAACAGCAAGTATTTGTTGTAACATTTATCCAATCGTATTTAGATTTGTTTGAGTATGAAAACTCAGATAATGAAGCATTTATAGATTATTCCCCACCGCCCCTTATTAGGGACGTTCAAGTCCTAGACCAGACTTTCCTCATTTGATTTTTAAGTAATTAATTCTTACGTCCAACATTAATTTGTTTGGACTAAACTGCTTGTACCTTGTTTTTCAACAAGTATTGTTATTACTTAAAACTCATTTTTTTATGCTGAATAAAAGCATCAAATTTTTAATCGAGAACAAGCTAGTAGCCGTTCTACTACTTGCACTTTTTATTGCTTGGGGAGTCGTAAACGCCCCGTTTGAATGGAATACAGGCTCACTTCCTCGAGACCCTGTTGCCGTAGATGCCATACCAGATATTGGCGAAAACCAACAAATTGTATTTACTAAATGGGATGGTCGTTCCCCTCAAGATATTGAGGATCAAATTACTTATCCTCTAACCACATCGCTTCTTGGTATTCCAGGGGTTAAAACAATACGTAGTTCATCTATGTTCGGGTTTTCGAGCATTTATATCATTTTCGAAGAAGATATTGAATTTTATTGGAGCAGAAGCCGAATACTTGAAAAATTAAACTCATTACCAGCCGGACTTCTACCAGAAGGCGTTAATCCAGCTCTAGGTCCCGATGCCACAGGATTAGGGCAAATATATTGGTACACCCTTGAGGGACGTGATAAAGATGGTAATGTTACAGGTGGATGGGATTTACAAGAATTAAGAAGCATTCAAGACTTCTACGTGAAATATGCGTTGTCATCTGCGAGTGGCGTTTCAGAAGTGGCTTCCATCGGCGGATATGTTTTGGAATATCAAGTGGATGTTAATCCCGAATTAATGCGGCAATACAACATAGGCTTGAGTGAGGTTGTAAAAGCAGTAAAACAAAGCAACAAAGATGTTGGTGCACAAACGCTTGAAATCAACCAAGCTGAATACCTTATAAGAGGATTGGGTTATATTAAGAAACTATCTGATTTAGAAAACGCGGTAGTTACTTCAAAAGATTTTACATCCATCCGTATAAAGGATATTGCGAAAGTAACACACGGTCCTGCTACAAGAAGAGGCTTATTGGACAAGGAAGGAGCCGAGGTTGTTGGTGGTGTTGTAGTGGCTCGTTATGGGGCCAATCCTATGGAAGTCATCAACAATGTTAAAGAAAAAATAAACGAGTTAAGTTCTGGGCTTCCATCAAAAACATTAAGCGATGGGAGGACTTCGCAATTAACCATCGTACCCTTTTATGACAGAACAGAACTAATCCAAGAAACCTTGGGCACACTTGATGAAGCGCTAACTTTAGAGATATTGATAACCATTTTTGTGATTATCATAATGGTCTTCAATTTAAGGGCTTCCGTATTGATTTCCGGATTATTGCCTGTTGCGGTTTTGATGGTCTTTATTTCTATGAAACTGTTCAATGTAGATGCAAATATTGTCGCCTTATCTGGTATTGCAATTGCTATTGGAACTATGGTCGATGTGGGCGTTATCCTTTCGGAAAATGTCTTGCGGCATATTGATGAAAATGAAGAAAAGCTACCTATGAATACGGTAGTTTATAATGCGACTGCCGAAGTTTCTGGCGCCATCTTAACGGCAGTAATGACCACTATTATTAGTTTCATTCCTGTATTTACTATGATTGGTGCAGAAGGGAAATTGTTTAGGCCATTGGCATTTACAAAAACGGCAGCACTCACCGCAGCTCTTATTGTTGCCCTATTTTTAATTCCACCATTTGCGGCCTATTTATTTAAAAAGAGAAATTTAAAAACTTCTTTTAGTTATATGCTAAATGGAGCATTGATTGTTTTTGGCGTTTTATCTTTAATTTTAGGCTATCCGCTTGGATTAATATTAGTTGCATTTGGCGTTGTTGGCTTCCTTTCACTAAAGGAAAAGATTACGTCAAAACGCGCCAACATCATCAATATATTTGTTTCGGCTTTTGCTATCATATTCCTATTGGCGGAATATTGGAGACCACTGGGAGTAGATAGAAGTATCCTTATAAACTTAATCTTCGTTGGTCTTATCTGTTTTGGTCTTTTGGGTGTATTTACACTTTTTAGAAATTATTATGTTCGAATTTTAAATTGGGCATTGCGCAATAAGCTGTTATTTCTTTCGATACCAACTGCCATTGTAATTTTTGGAGTGATGATTATGCGTAATACTGGTAAAGAGTTTATGCCTTCACTCAATGAGGGTTCATTCCTGTTAATGCCCACTTCAATGCCACACGCAGGTGTGGAGGAAAATAAACGCGTCCTACAGCAACTCGATATGGCCGTTGCGAGCATTCCAGAAATTGAAACCGTAGTCGGTAAATCTGGGCGTACAGAATCAGCATTAGACCCTGCACCGTTATCGATGTATGAGAATGTTATTCAATATAAATCTGAATATATTTTAAATGAAAATCGCAAAAGACAACGCTTTAAGGTAAACGAAGACGGCTTATTTGTTTTAAAGGATGGCAGTTTAGTAACCAACCCTAATAGCGAAATTGAAGTAGAAGATGATGACTATAAAGCCTCAAAAATTACAGACCCATTCTCTGTGACAAGTTCACAGCTCATTCCAGATGACGATGGAGAGTACTTTAGAAATTGGCGACCTGAAATTGAATCGCCAGACGATATTTGGAAAGAAATCGTAAGGGTTACAAAGCTTCCAGGTGTTACTTCAGCACCAAAGCTACAACCCATAGAAACACGCTTGGTGATGCTACAGACTGGTATGCGAGCACCTATGGGCATTAAGGTGAAAGGACAGGATTTAAAAGAAATTGAGGCGTTTGGGGTACAATTGGAAGATATCTTAAAACAAGCAGAGGGTGTAAAGGATGAAGCAGTTTTTGCCGACCGTATTGTGGGGAAGCCATACCTACTTATAGATATTGACAGAGAACGACTTGCGCGCTATGGCATAACCATAGAGCAAGTACAGCAAGTTATACAGGTTTCTGTTGGTGGTATGGTGCTTTCACAAACAGTAGAAGGTAGGGAGCGCTATGGTATTCGTGTACGCTACCCAAGGGAATTACGCGCAAATCCAAACGATTTAAAAGATATTTATGTGCCTGTAGAAAAAGGAAGTCCGGTTCCGTTAAGTGAGTTGGTCACTATTAGATATGAGAAAGGGCCACAGGTTATAAAGAGTGAAGACACTTTTTTAGTAGGCTATGTCCTTTTTGATAAATTAGATGGTTTCGCCGAAGTAGATGTGGTGGAAAATGCCCAAGCCCTTATTCAAGAAAAAATTGACAATGGCGAATTGACCGTTCCAAAGGGTATCAATTATCAATTTACGGGAACGTATGAAAATCAGTTACGAGCAGAAAAAACATTGAGCGTGGTAGTACCTCTGGCTTTGGCTATTATTTTTCTAATCCTATATTTCCAGTTCCGTTCTGTTGGAACGTCATTAATGGTCTTTACTGGAATTGCTGTCGCCTTTGCGGGAGGTTTTTTAATGATATGGTTCTACGGCCAAGATTGGTTCTTAAACTTCAGCTTTTTCGGAGAAAATTTACGAGACCTCTTTCAAATGCACACCATTAATTTAAGTGTTGCCGTTTGGGTTGGTTTTATTGCCCTATTCGGTATTGCAACTGATGATGGTGTGGTTATGGCGACCTATCTCACTCAAACATTTGATAAAAACAAACCAACAGATAAATCTGGGATCAGAGCATCTGTAGTCGAAGCAGGGGAGAAACGAATTCGTCCCTGTTTGATGACGACCGCCACTACCATACTCGCTTTACTGCCCGTATTAACATCAACAGGAAGAGGGAGTGATATAATGATTCCTATGGCTATCCCATCTTTTGGAGGGATGCTCATAGCACTTGTGACCTTATTTGTAGTACCGGTTTTGTTTAGCTGGACAAAAGAATTTCAATTGAAAAGAACTATTAGATGAGATATATAATTGTAATAGCACTTGTTTTTATTGCTTTCGCGAAAGCTGATGCACAACAACTGGCATCCTATATTCAGGAAGCTGAAAAGAATAATCCAGAAATTCAAGCTTTTGAATTGCGCTACAACATAGCGGAAGAAAAGGTAAATGAAGCAGATTGGTTACCAAATACAGAGATTGGCGTAGGCTACTTTGTGAGCGAACCCGAAACCAGAACAGGTGCACAACGTGCACGCTTTTCGGTATCACAAATGCTACCTTGGTTTGGCACCATTACCGCAAGAGAAAATTATGCGAGTTCAATGGCAGATGCTCAATATGTGGATATTGTCATTGCGAAACGAAGGTTAGCACTATCAGTATCGCAATCCTATTACAAACTATATTCAATCAAGGCAAAACAACTTATTTTGGATGAAAACATTCAGTTGTTGGAAACCTATGAGCGTTTGGCATTGACCTCTGTAGAAGTTGGAAATGCCTCGGCTGTTGATGTGCTGCGGTTACAGATTCGGCAAAACGAACTGGTGCAGCAAAAGGAAGTCTTGGAACAAGATTACTTAGCAGAACAAACGGTATTTAATAATTTATTGAATCGCGACGAAACACTGGAAGTCCAAGTGCCACAAGAGTTGACTATTCCTGATGAAGAACCATTGGTCTCTAATGAGAACCTCAAACTCAATCCAGAGCTTTTAAAATATGATAAGCTGTACGAATCTGTTGAGCAGTCAGAAGCATTAAACCAAAAGGAGAGTGCACCAAACATTGGTTTTGGATTGGATTATGTTCCGGTTTCAGAGCGTCCCGATATGAATTTTTCCGATAACGGAAAGGATATCGTGATGCCAATGGTTTCAATCTCAATTCCAATTTTCAATAATAGGTACAAGTCAATTACCAAGCAAAATGAATTGAGACAGTTAGAGATTACATCGCAAAAAGAAGATAGGTTAAATAGACTTGAAACGCTTCTTGCACAGGCTCAGTACAACCGAAACAGTATGAAAATAAAGTTTAATGTTCAGCTGAAGAATTTACAACAGGCTAATGACGCAGAAGAAATATTGATAAAGAACTATGAGACAGGTACGATAGATTTCAATGACGTATTGGACGTTCAGGAACTTCAGTTGAAGTTTCAGATAAACCTAATTGAATCCATTAAAGGCTATTATACAGAGTATGCTATGGTTAATTATCTAAGTAGTTAAGAATTGAACGAAAAAAGATAAATGATTTAATCACAATGCATTATAGTAATATGAATTTAAAAACAGAGAACGATGATTAGAAAAATGACAATGATACTTGTGCTTCTCATTTCAACAAAGAGTATTGCACAATATGTAGCTAACAAGAGTGAAGAAAATATAGATAATTGGCCAGAACGAGTCTACGACCTTACCATTGACTACGAGACTGTAAATTTTACTGGCAAAGATGTCAAAGCTATGACCATTAATGGTGGTATCCCAGGACCTAATCTTGAGTTTAATGAAGGTGAGTTTGCCATTATTAATGTGACCAATAAAATGGATGAGGAAACATCTGTACATTGGCACGGTTTAATTCTTCCAAACTTTTACGACGGCGTGCCTTATCTAACTACACCACCAATTAAACCGGGTGAAACCCAACAATACAAATTCGCACTGAAACAATCTGGTACGTACTGGTATCATTCACATACAGGTCTACAAGAGCAAAGAGGTGTTTATGGCTCAATTCAAATCAATCCTAAAAAAACTGATTTAGAATATGACAAAGACTTGGTACTCGTCCTCTCAGATTGGATGGATGAAAACCCCAAGACACAGCTTAGAAACTTAAAGCGTGGCAATGAGTGGTATCTTATAAAGAAAAACCAAGTACAAAGTTGGGACAAGGTTATTGCCAAGGGAGCTGTAGGTGCAAAATTAGAAATGATGTGGTACAGAATGCCCGATATGGCAATTTTAGATAATTATTACGATAAGTTTTTTATTAATGGAGGGGCAGAACAGAATTATCCTGATTTCAGTCCCGGCGAAAAGGTTAGAGTACGATTTATAAATGCCGCAGCTGCTTCTTACTTCTGGCTCACGTTCGGTGGCGAAGATCCAATGCTGGTTTCAGCAGATGGACTGGATGTTGTCCCCGTAAAGAAAAACAAAACACTAATCGGTGTTGCAGAAACCTATGACTTTATTGTAACCATCCCGGAAAGCGGAAAATTGGAAATACTTGCTACCTCACAAGATGGTTCTGGTCAGGCATCAGCTTATTTAGGAACCGGCAAAATTTTGAATGCGCCTAAAGTTCCAAAACCAGACTTGATAAAGCAAATGCAAGAAATGATGTCAATGGATATGAAAATGGGCGCACCTGCAGCCAAGTTCAATCCTTCAAAGAACGATTCCATTGAAAAGATGAAAAAATATGCGATGAAGATGGATGGAATGCAAATGGACGGAATGAATATGAAAGACGATAATATGAAGATGGATGGGATGCAGAAAGACAAAGATTCCACGAAAATGAAGCACGACGAAATGGCTCACGAAGATATGAAAATGGAAAGTGACAAAGGGCAAATGAACGGCGGAATGAAAATGGGCTATATCGTGCCGCAAGACAAGGTTATTGGCGACAATATGAAAACAGGAGGAAATCCAGAATTTAACTATAACTATTTAAAAGCACCAGGAAACACTGAGTTTGAAGACGGAAAACCTGTGCGTGAAATGCTTTTCAACCTAACGGGAAATATGAATCGCTACGTATGGTCTATCAACGGTGTTCCGCTTTCTGAAACCGATAAAATCAAAATCAATCAAGGCGAAGTGGTTCGTATAACCCTTAACAATATGACGATGATGCACCACCCTATGCACCTACACGGTCACTTTTTTAGGGTGCTTAATGAAAATGGCGAGCGTAGTCCGTTAAAGCATACTGTAAACGTTGCACCTATGCAGAAAGTGGTTATCGAATTTGATGCCGTTGAGTATGGCGATTGGTTTTTCCATTGCCACGTACTTTACCATATAAATAGTGGGATGGCGAGGGTCTTCAGCTATGATACACCACGGGATGAAAGATTAAAAGGCTATCCAATTACTAATTTGACTACAGAAGCAGACCATATGTGGACTTGGGGAGAAGTTACTGGCGCAAGCCATATGACAGAATTGTTTTATACAGCAACCAATATACGTAATCAGTTCATAGTAAGAGGAGAATATGGTTGGAATGAAAATTTAGAAGCAGAGTTTACATACGAGCGTTGGCTCAATAGTTACTTCAGGGTATTTGGTGGTGTAAATGTTGAAAATGAAGGCGAAGATAGTCTTGATGAGATTTCCACTACGGGTGTAGTCGGTGTGAGGTATCTACTTCCATTACTTATAGATTCCGATTTGAGAATAGATAATAAACTAAGACCAACAATCTCTTTCGCCACAGCAACAATGATATTTAGAAATGTAGCACTGTACGGTGAGTACGAATACCAAATGGACTTTGGTTGGGTTACAGATTTTGAGGAAGGAACTGATTTTAAAGAAGAAACTACTTGGCAAGTAGGTTTAGAGTTCGTTTTGAGTCGTGATTTCTCTTTGATGGGGAGCTATGACAACCGATTTGGAGCAGGTGGTGGATTATCGCTAAGATTTTAAGAAATGGCACAATACAAGAAAAATAGTTTGAGCTTAACCGGAGCGGTGTCGCTTGGTACTGGTGTAATGATAGGTGCAGGAATATTTGCCTTATTAGGACAAGTAGCTGAGTTATCAGGGCAATGGTTTCCGTATGCATTTCTTGTAGGCGCTATCATTTCAGGATTTAGTGCATATACGTATGTGAAACTTTCCAATGCATATCCATCTGCTGGCGGTATTGCTACCTATCTAAAAAAGATATATGGTAAGGGTGCGGTAACAGCTTCTGGAGCATTGCTAATGGCACTCTCAATGGTCATTAATGAAAGTTTGGTAGCACGTACTTTTGGTTCGTACACGCTTCAATTATTCGATATAAATGACAATAGTGTTTGGGTGCCTATCCTTGGGGTAGTGCTGTTAATCGTTGCGTTTTTAATCAATATTTCTGGAAACAATATCATTGGCAAATCTTCCTTTGCAATGGCTATTTTAAAAATTGGAGGTATTGCAATTTTTGCCATTGGTGGATTATGGGCGGCAGGATTTTCATTTTCTGAAGTTGTCCCTTCAGAAAGTTTGACAGAATACCCCATTACCAATTATTTAGGAGCCTTGGCCCTTTCAATCTTAGCTTATAAGGGCTTTACCACGATTACAAATAGCGGTGAGGAAATCACCAATCCTAATAAAAATGTAGGGCGTGCAATTATAATATCACTGGTTATCTGTACCGTGGTATATCTACTTGTTGCATTTGCTGTTTCTTCTAACCTTACTATTGAAGAAATAATCAAAGCTAAGGACTATTCATTGGCCGAGGCATCAAGGCCTGCTTTCGGAAAGTACGGATTGTGGTTCACGGTGGGTATCGCAATTATAGCTACTATCTCAGGTGTGGTAGCAAGCATTTTTGCAGTGTCAAGGATGACTACAATGCTAACTCAGATGAATCTAATTCCCCATAAACATTTTGGGTTACCTGGTAAGTTGCAAAAACATATGCTCATTTACACCGTGGTATTGGCACTTACAATGACCATTCTTTTTGACCTTACAAGAATTGCCTCACTAGGTGCTATTTTCTATCTAATTATGGATATAGGAATTCATTGGGGCGTACTTAAAAATATGAGAAAAGAGATAAACGCCCGTGCCTCTATTCTATATACTGCTATATTATTGGATTGTATTGTTTTGGCCGCGTTCTTATGGATAAAGGCTTCTAGCGACCTACTGGTCGTAATTGTAGCTGCAATACTGATGGTATTGATTTTTTTAGGCGAAAAATGGTTTCTAAAAAATAAAAGTGAAGAAAAAGAAAAATAGATAGACGATTTATAAATTTTAAAAAATAATAAAATGAAAACAACAGTAAAACTTTTAATGGTAATAGGAATATTAGGAACATTCGTTGGTTGCAAATCAACTTTCAATGCAAGTGAAACTATGCAGGTTGAAGAAAATAGAAATGCTGTTTATGAAGAAATCATTTCAAACCCTGTTCAGTTTGCTGCATTCATAAGTGAGGCTCGAAAAAATGAAGAAGCCAAAATGATATTGATGAAATCCCATATGGAACAAATGGAATCTGGCAATATGAAAGTGATGATGCAGAAAAACCCTGAGATGAAAGAAAAAATGCAATCGCATATGCAAAAGATGATGGATGAAAACCCAGAAATGAAGGTGAAGATGCAAGAGAAGATGCTTAACAAAATGATGCAGAGCGAAAAAGGGAGAAAAATGCTTATGGAAAAAATCCACGGTAATGATGAAATGAAAAAAGCGATGAAAAAAAGAATGTCGCAAATGATGGATGAGAACCCCGAAATGATGAAAGAAATGATGCAGAAGATGATGAAAAAAAATCCAGAAATGATGAAGAAAATGAAAGAAAAGATGAAGAATAAAGGGCAGTAAATTCCCGAAATCTATTGGCAATGAGAACAGTTTATTTAACAATTTAAAAGATATAGTTATGATGATGTGGTGGTGGATACTAATACCGATTATTTTGATTTTGGCCATATTACTGTTTAGAGGAGGAAGTTTGCGAAACTCTGGAAGTAAGGAAAATTCTATGGATATACTAGACAACCGTTTTGCAAAGGGCGAAATATCAAAAGAGGAATACGAAGAACAAAAACGAACGATTAACTCTAAAAACTAAGAAGATGAACTATTATTTCAATAAAACCCTGAATGAGGACTTTGACAAAGTAATGGAAAAGGTTACTGAGGAACTGAAAAAAGAAGGTTTCGGAATACTAACAGAAATCAATGTAAATGAAACGCTAAAGAAGAAACTTGATGTTGATTTCAGGAGATATCAAATCTTAGGTGCTTGCAATCCACCATTTGCTCATAAGGCTCTAGAAGCAGAAGATAAAATAGGTACGATGTTGCCTTGCAATGTTATAGTTCAACAAAAAAATGAAACTACAGTAGAGGTAGCGGCAATTAATCCGCTAGCATCGATGCAGGCAGTTGAGAATGAAAAATTAAATGATGTTGCCAATGAAATTACAGAGAGGCTCAAAAATGTTGTCAACCGATTGAAATAAAAATAGTATGGAAAATAGCGAGGACAAAAAACAAAGATTGCATAGTCAGAATTATACTGAGAGCCGAAACACATCTTACAGTATTGTTAGACGCTACGGTTCCATAACTTTTGATGAGGCACTAACACAGTTAAGAGATGTTTTAAAGGACAAAGGATTTGACATCATCGGAGAAATGGATGTTAAGGACTACCTGAAGGACTATAACATCGATATGTCTCACCTAATAATTATGATGGTTTGTCATAAAGAAACGGCTGCCAACTTACTGTCCAACGATATCCAAATGACCTCACTCGTGCCTTGTAAAATTAGCATCAAAGCAATCGAAGATGCTTCTTTAATCGAGGTTTCTATCGAAGACGTTGAGACAACTTGGGGCATCTCTGACAAATCCGAAATAGAAGAAATAGCAAAAAGCGTAGGACAAGATTTAAAAGAAATCTTAGACCATTTAGGTCCAAAACATTTTAAACTATAGATTAATAATTTAATTCAAAAACAATGAAAACACTATTAAAAACTTCAATTCTAACCCTTGCACTCATTGCAATTGTAAGCTGCAAGGAAAAACAAACCGTAGAAATTAACACCCCAGAAGAGGTGAAGGCGGCCAAGAAAAAAACCGCAGATATCGCAGACCAAGGTTTTATTGACGGAATGACGGGAAAAGTATGGCACAATTACCTTGAAATCAAGATGGCACTTGTAAGAGACGATGCAGAAAAGGCAAGATCCATAAGTAAGGATATGGCTGCCTCTTTTGAAGAAGAAAGGATGGAGCTGAAAAACTTAGCACAAGATATGGCCAATACCGATGACATTGAAACCCTGAGAGAATTGTTCGCACAATTTACCGAAAAGGCTGGGCCAATGTTTGAAGATGCACTATCTGAAGGAACCATATACAAAAAATTCTGCCCAATGGCATTTAATAATGAAGGTGCCTATTGGTATGCCGATGTTAAAGAAATAACCAATCCCTATTTCGGCGATAAAATGTTGAAATGTGGGTCGGTAAAGAAAACTATTAATAAATAACCCTTAAATAAACAAAGATGAAAACGATTAGACAAAAATTAATTATACCCATAATCGCATTAGCTTTAGTTAGTGTTACTGCTTGTAAAGACGGAAATAAAAATGAACCGGCAGCACCAATGAGCAACGAGATGCATCAAGAAAAACCGAATCACGATGATAATGACGGTCATCACGATGGTGCAGGTATGGATACGGCAATGAATGGACACGGTAACGCACAAGCGATTCTTAATGACTATTTCAATTTAAAGAATGCCCTGGTGGGAGACGATAATGGCAAAGCCAAAGGGTTGGGAGCAGCCCTCGCAACATCCTTAGGAAATTTTGACGCTTCACATTATACCGATGCCCAGCAATCCGAATTAAAGGATATTGTTGAGGATGCAGTTGAACACGCAGAACACATTTCAGAAAGTGATATAGCACATCAGCGAGAGCACTTTAAAGTTTTAAGTAAAGATTTAATAGATATGGTTGCTATAACAGGAACAGAGATGAAACTATATGAGCAGTTTTGCCCTATGTATGATGGCGGTACGGCGTGGTTAAGTACTAAAGAGGAAGTGCGTAATCCCTACTACGGTAGCAAAATGTTAACCTGTGGCAAAGTGCAGCGAGAAATCAACTAAATGAAAATAGTAAAAATCATAGCGATTGTTTTATTGGTGGTGTTTGTAGGTATTCAATTTATACCATCATCTCGTAACCAAAGTGATTCTGTACCCGAAACTGATTTTATGTTGGTTAATGATGTTCCAGAGAACATTCAAAACAAGTTACAGGTATCCTGCTATGATTGTCACAGTAATAATACGCAATACCCGTGGTATAACAAAGTTCAGCCTGTTGCTTGGTTTTTGGAAGACCATATTAAAGAAGGCAAGGCCGAACTGAATTTCAACGAATGGGATTCACTATCAACCCGAAGAAAGACCAGTAAGCTAAGGTCTATCATTAAACAGATTGAAAATGGCGAAATGCCTTTAGATTCTTATACCTTCATTCATAGAGACGCAAAGTTTTCAGAAGCAGAGGCAGAAGAAATAATCAATTGGGTAACACAATTAAAAAATAGCTTATAAATAATTAAAAAATAAAAAGATGAAAAAGTTAAAAATGAGTATAGCCACTATGTTATTGTTGGCAGTTTCTTTTATCAATGCACAGGAAAAGGAAAAAATGAAGATGGACCATAAAATGGACCACGGTAAAATGATGGATATGAACAGTGATGCAAAAGCAGAAGCAATTTTAAATGATTACTTCAGTCTAAAGAATGCCTTGGTGGCAGACGATACCAAAAAGGCAGCCCAAGAAGGTACAAAATTGGTAGCTTCTCTTAAAGCCTTTGATACCAGTAGCTATACCAAAGAACAGCAAGAAGAATTGGCCGATATTATAGAAGATGCTACAGAACACGCAGAACATATTGCTGAAAGTGCTATTGACCATCAAAGAGAGCATTTTAAAACATTGAGCAAAGATATAACGGATATGGTGGCGATTACAGGAACAAAGAACACACTGTACCAACAATTTTGCCCTATGTACGATAAGGGTAGTGCTTGGTTAAGTACAAACAACGAGATAAGAAACCCATATTACGGCAGTAGAATGCTTAAATGCGGCAAAGTACAAAAGACTATTCAGTAGATAATCCCTTCCCTAAGCATTTTTTGTTGTTCTAGTTTATTAGTTAACAGAATACATAAAATGTCCGGAATATCTTGAGTAGTCATTAAGTCCTGTCGTGGGAAGGAAAAATAGATGATGGTTAGTGTTAGTTCCTTCCCAGGTCAGGCAAAAATTTAAGTCCTAATAAGAGAGAGGGTGCATACTGTTTGGTTGGTTAATGAAACCCTTTCTCTTAATTAGGCACAACAGATTTTGTGAAATAGAAAAGTTGATTTGGTTAGTAGCCGCCTGCACAAGGGAGAGGGATTAAACCCTTAAAATAATAACATCTCTCTTCCTATGTCAGGCAATTTAAAACTTTTGAAAAAGAGAAGTTTAGTGAAGAGTACTTGGTTTTGGGAGGTGAACATTTGAAATGGTTGATTGGTTAATACCAGTTCGCCTCTCATTATCAAGTATAAATTTAGGGTTTCAGCTTCATTAAAGAAAACTGAAAAATAAATAGGTAATGAAAGATTGTTGCAATACAGGTAATAGCAAAGCACAGATCAAAAACCCGTTAAAAAAGTGGTTCAATTATATCGTGTACGCTATCATAGCCAGCATAGTTCTTGGGACTTTGGTACTGCAACTAATTGGGTACTAATTAAAAACCGTAAGAGATGAAAACAAAACATTTTTTTTCAGCCATTTTGGTCATTGCCTTCTTAGGTAGTTTGACCAAAACCTTTGCCTTAAATGAAGAACGAAATAGCCTTGATGCAACTGAATTATCGGCCAGTATAGCATCAGCTGTACAATCAGATTCCGTAAAAGCAGATTTTGATGCGTTTCCCAACCTACACCCTATGGTCGTACATTTTCCCATTGTACTATTGCTGTTAGCGGTGGTTTTACAATTGATACAGTTGTTTACCTTGAACCGGACAATGGACTGGGTAATTCTCTTAATGGTAGGGTCTGGGTTTATTGGGGCGTATGTCGCTGGAACATTTGTGCACCCGCATACAGAAGGACTTACCGAAATGGCAAAAAGCGTACTGGAACAACACGATAAATATGCCGATTGGACACTATGGTCAAGTGCCCTTGCAGCAGTTCTGAAAATAGTAGGCCTGTTTTGGGTCAAACTAAAGCGTGGTTTTGAAATAGCAGTCTTTGTAGTTATGGCCTTTTCGGCATATTCAGTTTCCGAAGCAGGACATTATGGTTCACAGTTGGTATATATAGAGGGAGTGGGCCCACAAGGAAATTATATTGAAACCGAAAGTGAAGAAGGTCACCAGGAAAGAGATGGGCATTCACATTAAACAAAGATTATGAGAAAAGGATTTATCATAACGAGCATCATATTGGTTTTGGCGGTAGCAACCATAATCATTATGTACCCCTTGTTGTGGTGGCTTGCATTGGTATTACTTCCTTTCTTGATTTTAGGACTAATCGATTATTTTCATAAATCAGATAACATTAGACGTACCTTTCCATTATTTGGTAGAATTACCAATTTTCTGGAAAAACAACGACACGTTGTCCAAGAAACCGTTTTGCTTAATAGGACGGAAGGAAAGCCCTTTAACTGGATACAAAAAGAAATAGTCTATAAACGTGCTGCGAATGCTAATAAAAGTCAACCTTTTGGTACACAAATACCGTATGATAAAGTTGGTCGTGAATGGTTTACACATTCCACCTATCCGGCAAAAGAAGTCAACGATGATTTTAGAGTAACATTTGGAAGTTCCAAATGTGATAAGCCCTATTCTGCAAGCATTCTGAATCTTGCGGGAATGAGCTATGGCTCAATAAGCAAAAATGCGACCTTAGCCCTTAATGGCGGTGCTAAAATAGCTGGTTTTGCCCAAAATACGGGTGAAGGTGGCTTTACACCCTATCATCAGGAGTATGGGGCTGATATCATATTTCAAATCGGAACCGGTTACTTCGGATGCCGTACTGAAGAAGGTAATTTCGACCCCGAAAAGTTTCAGGAAATTGCCTTGTACGAGGTGGTCAAAATGATTGAAATTAAAATCTCGCAAGGAGCTAAACCAGGATTTGGAGCTATACTGCCTGCAAAGAAAAACACAGAAGAAATCGCAAAATTCAGGGATGTTGAAAAGGGTACCGAAATACTATCGCCACCGCATCATTCGGCATTTGGAAACGATGAAGAGATGATTTCTTTCATTGAAAAATTGAGAGAGCTTTCCAATGGCAAACCAATTGGCATTAAACTATGTATTGGACAAAAAGATGAATTTGAAAGAATGGTTCAATCTTTCGCTGAAACGCAAAATTATCCAGACTTCATTGCCATTGACGGTGCCGAAGGAGGCACGGGCGCTGCCCATATGGAATCACTTCATTGGGCAGGGCTGCCGATAGTTGAAGCTATTCATTTCGCAAACCGGATTCTTAAAAATTATGACTTGCGAGATGAGATAAAATTAATGGCAGCTGGTAAAATCATTTCGGCTTTTGATATCTATAGAATGTTGGCACTCGGCGCAGATACCTGTTATAGTGCCAGAGGAATGATGTTTGCCTTGGGGTGTGTGCAGTCCTTAAAATGCAATTTAGATACTTGTCCTACCGGCATAACCACAATGGTACCGTCAAGGGTAGCGTCATTAGTTGTGGAAGACAAGAAGACCAAAGTAGCCAATTACCATAAAAACACAATGGAAGCCTTTAAAGAGTTGCTGGGTTCAATGGGACTTGAAAACAGAAAGGGCATACATAAAAAACACATTGTTAGACGAATAAACGAAACTGAAACAAAAACATATGAAGAAATTTTTATAAAACCCTCAAAACAATGAGTGACAAAAAGGACATAGAAACCACGGCAGCCTTTTATGGGCAACTTTTCAATAGTTCAAAGTACGTACTATTGGTAGTGCTTATTGCTTCAGCTATCGGGCTGTATGTCTTGCCTAATATTAATGCTACTTACGCAGTGATTATACTATTGGCCATAACACTAACAAAGATAGGATTTATCATAGCCCTATCCTTTAATCAATTAATGAAAATTATCGGACAGAGCCATTTGCTGAGCCACGTTTTAGTGTTATTCGGATTTTTAATTGTCCTGATTGTACTTTCATTCGCTATAGACTATACAGCATTACATTTTTTTGATTCTACTCATTTCAAGATAAATAATAGTTCGGGAAATAACGGGCTGTTGTTATTTTTCGATATGTCCTATTTCAGTCTAATTACATTTTCATCTGTAGGCTACGGCGATATAATCCCGATAACGGTTACAGCTAAAACCTTGGTGGCACTTGAGGTGGCCCTCAGATTTTTTGTCCTTGTATTTGGAATCGCAAACGTGAATAGAATTCGAGTAAATAAATAACCCTTAATAACTAAAATTATGAAAACTCTAAAATTAACAACAATCCTAATGCTACTTACGTTTGCCACAGGCCAAATGTTTAGCCAAAATGTAGATTTAGGCACCGAGAAAGAAGCTGTTCTAAAAGTAATGAAAACCTATAAGGATGCGCTGCAAAACCTGACGACTGAAGGCACCTTTGAGTTATTTACAAAAGACTCAGAAGTTTTTGAATCTGGCGGTGTTGAAGGCTCATACGCACACTATATAGAACATCATTTAGGGCCAGAATTAGGTCATTTCAAGAAGTTTGAATTTTCAGATTATGAAATTGATGCAGAAGTAGATTTGCCCTACGCCTTTACTACCGAAACCTATATCTACACTATCGTTCTCAACCCAGATGATGAAGGCAATAGTAGAACGATAAAGAAAAAAGGGGTGGCAACTTCTATCCTTAAGAAGATAGATGGGCTATGGAAAATCATTAAAACGCACTCTTCATCAAGAAATACAAAGTAAAATATAATGAAAAAACACATCCATTTTTCTGTAGTATTAATCATTTCTCTAATAGTCTCTTGCAAACAAGAAAGTAAAGAGACCAAAGAAGTTGTGAAGGAAGAAATAGAAACAGTTTCTCAAACCGCTGAACCCGACAAGAAAAAACCATTAAGTCCACATACCGAAACAATGGCAATGGTTGGCGATGCTCATATTCATATCGATTACTCTTCCCCAGGAGTAAGGAATAGAATAATTTTTGGTGGACTGTTGGCGTATGACCAAGTCTGGCAGGCTGGTGCCCATATGGCCACTTGGTTGGAAACAGATAAGGATTTAGAAATTGATGGCAAGGTATTGAAAGCCGGAAAATATGGATTTTTTGCTATTCCGAATCAAGAAGAATGGACTGTCATTTTCAACAGAAATTGGAATCAGCACGGAAAGGATGACTATGATGCGAGCGATGATGTATTACGATTTAAAGCAACGCCTAAAATTTCCGAAGAAATCAAGGAACATTTAGAGTACAAAATAAACAAAACAACAGAGACCTCAGGAACAATCTCAATGAGTTGGGAAAAAGTAACGATTGAGTTTCCTTTCGAAATAAAGTAATATGGTCAACAGAAAAACAGCGAAATGGATTAGAAAAGCACACCGCTACTTGGGTATCTTTTTAGGTATTCAGTTCTTGATGTGGACGATTAGTGGGATGTATTTCAGCTGGACGGACATCGACGAGATACACGGTGACCAATTTAAGAAAGAAGCACCTGTACAGACCTCATTTAATGATTTGCTCGGCACATCCCAACTCGCTACTAAAGAACCCGTCCAATCTTTGGAATTACTGGAAATAGCAAATGAACCTTACTATTGGATAAATGAAGCACAGCTTTATAATGCCAGAACAGGACAAGGGAAAAATGGAATTACTAAAGAAGAGGCTCAACAAGTTGCAAATAGGTATATGTTGAACGATTTGGAAATAGCAAAAATTCAATTAGTCGATTCTGTAGGAGCACATCACGAATATCGCGGTCGCCCACTTCCAGCCTATGAAATTTCTTATGAGACACCACAAAACTTAAAAGCCTATGTGGCGGTTGAGAATGGCGCTTTTCAAACGGTGAGACATAGGGACTGGCGCTGGTTTGATTTTCTTTGGATGACCCATACAATGGATTATCAGGGAAGGGATAATTTCAACACGTTGCTATTAAGGGCATTTTCACTTTTGGGATTGATAACAGTCTTAAGTGGTTTTGTACTATGGTACATCAGTTCCCCATCAATCAGAAAATTAAAGAAGAAGCTTAAATAGATAATAACTTAAAAACCAAAAACAATGGATTCAAAAGAAAACACACAAGACGGAATGAAGAAAAATACTTACGGAAAGTTTATGGCTATGCTTGGGCTTTCATTTATAGCAATGTACATCACAATGTACCTAAATACCTACGAATGGGATCACGTTTGGTTTAGCCTTACAAGATTTTATATGGTTTGCCTCGGTATAGCTGCAATGGCAGTAATTATGTTGTCATTAATGCTAAATATGTATAAGAACAAGAAAAAGAACATAGCTATTTATTTGGGGAGTTTAATACTTTTTGTGAGTGCATTGGGTCTGGTACGCGAACAAAAATCAACAGTAGGTGACGTTCTCTGGATGAAAGCAATGATTCCACACCACTCTATTGCAATCTTAACAAGTAAAAGAGCCGACATAAAAGACCCAGAAGCCAAAAAACTTGCTGAGGAAATCATAGAAGCACAGTTGCGTGAGATCGCACAAATGAAAAAGATTATTTACAGATTGGAAAACAAAAAAGAGGAATAGTACTTGCGCTATTTCTTTTAAAACTAATATTATGAAAAAGAATTTAATATTTATTGGCCTTGCCTTAGTAGTAGGGGTATTGGGAGGATGGCTCATATTTGGAGGGTCAGGAAATGATGAACAGGCAATAAAGGACTTGTCGGATATGTCAGATTCGCACGATCATTCAGGTGAAAGTGCTGAGCAGATGTGGACTTGCTCAATGCACCCACAAATTATGCAACCCGAACCTGGCGATTGCCCAATCTGCGGAATGGACCTCATTCCAGCTGAGGCTGGAGCAGACGGTCTGTCTGCGGATGAGATTAAGATGACCGAAAATGCAATGGCACTGGCTAACATACAAACGTCGGTCGTAGGACAAAGTCAGATGGGTAGTGGCACATTAAAACTATCTGGAAAGATAAAGCCCAATGAAGAATCCAACGCTGTGCAGGTCACCTATTTTGGTGGAAGAATTGAAAACCTCTATGTTAATACTACAGGAGAACGTGTAGGTGCCGGACAGCGTTTAGCAACTATTTATTCACCTGAATTAGTTTCTGCCCAACAAGAATTACTCACGGCTGCATCGTTGAAGGAATCACAGCCAGCACTCTATAAAGCTGTGAGGAATAAACTAAAGCTTTGGAAACTTTCTGAAAAGCAAATTAATGCTATAGAGACCGCCGGAAAAGTGCAAGAAAATTTCCCTGTTTATGCAACCGTTTCTGGGACAGTAACGCATAAAATGGTAGAAGAGGGTGACTATGTAAAACAAGGACAACCATTATATAAAATAGCAAATCTCAATACGGTTTGGGCAGAATTTGATGCCTATGAGAATCAGATTGCTTCCTTGAAAGTTGGTCAAACCATTAAAGTGACTACCAATGCGTATCGCAATGAAGTATTTGATGCAAAAGTTTCATTTATTGACCCTTTATTAAATTCTTCTACACGTACCGTCGTAGTTAGAGCAGTACTTAATAATAAGAACGACCTATTTAAACCAGGTATGTTTGTCGAAGGTAAAATTGAAGGTGCTCAAGAAAGCACTTCAAGTAAAATAACAGTTCCTGCTACAGCTGTGATGTGGACTGGTGAACGTTCTGTGGTTTATGTTAAAACTAATCCTAACGAAGCTATTTTTGAAATGAGAGAAGTCTTACTCGGTAATGCCAATGGAGACACCTATACCATAATTGAAGGTCTTCAAAATGGTGATGAAGTGGTAACTAATGGCACGTTTACAGTAGATGCTGCTGCACAATTACAAGGCAAAAAATCTATGATGAACACAGCTGGTGGCAAAACAATGACCGGTCACGAAGGGCATTTAGGTATGCAAGGAAACAATTCTGGAGATAGTAAGGGGAATACTGACCATTCAGAAATGAAAGAAAGGATAGCTGTTTCAAACAAATTTCAAGGCCAGTTAAAACAGGTGTTTGATGATTATATTCTTTTAAAAGATGCTCTGGTTAATGATGATGCCAAAAATGCACAACAAGCAGGAAAACAAATAATACAATCCCTGAAAAATGTAGATATGAAGTTGTTATCCGATGAAAAAGCACATAACCATTGGATGACAATTCAAAAGGAATTAAATACTTCGGCAAACGCAATTTCAAGTAATACGGATATTTCAAAACAAAGAGGGCATTTTAAGCATTTGTCTGCGCATATGATAAGTAGTGTACAGCTCTTTGGGGTCAATGAAAATATTTATATCCAGTTTTGTCCAATGGCAGACAATAATAAGGGAGCGTACTGGATAAGTTTAGAGGAAGAAGTCCGTAACCCATATTATGGCGAAGCAATGTTAACCTGTGGTGAGGTTAGAGATACGTTAAAATAATCAGGGTTAGAGTTAATTGGTAAAAGCGGATTCTTCAGCCTTTAATATTTTAAAGAGGAGAAAGATGATGAGTGAAAGTAGAAGAAATAGAAGAAAAAACAAGAAAAATACATATAAACAGAAAAATCCGATTACAAAAAAAGATAAGGTTATCGGAATTTCAGCGATGATAGGATTATTTATTGCTGCTGTAATACTAATCATATATCTAAATTTAGATTTTATTAGGCATTTTTTCAACCTATGAATAATACCATCCACATTAAAAATATGGTCTGTCCGAGATGTATATCCGCAGTTTCCCAAATTTTGGTAGGATTGAACATTGATTACAAAGCTGTCAAGTTAGGAGAAGTAGAATTGGTTTCGATGCTTAACGAATTCGAAAAAAAATCTTTGCAAAAAAAGCTACAAAATGCAGGATTTAGTTTGATTGACGACCGTAAAAGTCTGCTTATCGAGCAAATGAAAAATTTGGTAATTGAGAAAATACATTATTCCAATGAAAAGACCGAATTAAAATGGGCAGATATTGTTACTGGCGAACTTAACTTGGATTATAAATATTTAAGTTCCCTATTCTCGTCGGTAGAAAGCATCACGTTCGAGCAATACATCATCAACCAAAAAATTGAACGTGTAAAAGAACTCATTGTCTATGATGAATTAACCTTGAGTGAGATAGCTTTTCAATTACATTATAGTAGCGTTGCGTACTTAAGCAATCAATTCAAAAAAGTAACAGGAATGACACCCACGCAGTTCAAGAAATCTGTGACAAAAAACCGAAAATCCTTGGATGAGATTTAATTAAAGAATATTAAAAAACAAAGGTTGTTTAAAAGTTCAAAGTTACTTGTTGCGTTATTATTTAAGTATTTGCTTAAATAATATAATAATGATATATTTGCAGCCACTTTAAATCAAAAAAGATGAGCTTGGAAATAACTTGTACACGGAACGAAGCAGACAAGAAGCAAATATCGAGATGCAAGGAAACCATAGAGAATTCTTCAGGTAGCTTAGAAGCAATAAGCAAAATTTTGTCTCTTGCGGGAAGCGAGGTACGACTGAAAATTCTATTCCTATTGAACATAGAGAATGAACTGTGCCCTTGCGATATTGCGGACATTCTTGAAATGAGTGTTCCTGCCGTATCCCAACATATCCGTAAAATGAAGGATGCAGGAATTATTATATCGAGACGTGAAGGGCAAACATTATATTATTCGTTGGTAAAGAGTGAGGACAATGTTTTGAATGGAATTTTCAATTCAATTTCGACAAGAAAGAAAACAGCTTAGAAATTTTATATTATGGCACCGAATAAAACCTCAAACACCGCGGCCTATACTGGCATTTTTACCGCAGTTGTAGCATCAATATGCTGTATAACCCCTGTTTTGGCACTAATTGCCGGAACAAGCGGAATCGCATCTACCTTTTCTTGGATTAAACCATTTAGACCCTACCTTATTGCTCTGACCATTATTGTCGTGGTGTTTGCCTGGTATCAGAAACTGCGACCGAAAGCACAGGAAGAAATAGATTGCGCCTGTGAAGATGATGCGAAACCATCATTTTGGCAATCCAAACACTTCTTGTTGATAGTAACACTATTCGCCGCATTGATGCTGGCCTTTCCGTACTATTCCAACCTATTTTATGCACAGCCCACCAAGGATATCGTCTATGTCTCTCAATCGAATATCAAAAAGCAGACTTTTGAAGTCGCTGGAATGACCTGTGCAGGTTGTGAGGCACACGTAGAAAATGAAGTCAATAAATTGGACGGAATTATTTCGGTCAAAGCCAGCTACGAAAATGCCAACACCATAGTGGAATTCGACAAGACCAAAACCGATTTGACCGCAATCCGAAAAGCTATAGAAAGTACCGGCTATAAAGTTGTCGAGAAAACCACTAAAGAAAATAAGTAGATGAAAAAATATGATGTTTTCATTATTGGTTCGGGTATGTCCGGTATGACAATCGCAAATAAATGCGCTTCAAAAGGTCTTTCGGTGGGCATTACTGATGAACTACCTTATGGTGGCACCTGCGCCCTACGAGGCTGTGACCCAAAAAAAGTGATTATCGGTGCCACCGAAGTACGCGACTTCGCCAAAAGACTTAAAGGGAAAGGCATTGATACCATTCCGAATATCAACTGGAAGGATATAATGGCGTTCAAACAGACCTTTGTCGATGAAATGCCGAGGAAAATAGAAAAGGGGTATAAGAAGAACGGCATCGATACCTTTCACAGTTCCGCTACGTTTATAAATGAAAATACCTTAAGTGTAGGTAACGAGACCATTCAAGCTGATAAAGTTGTAATTGCGTCAGGTTCAAAACCAAAAGTTTTAGATTTTGAAGGCGGACAGCTTGCGAAAACGAGTACGGATTTTCTAAACCTTAAGGAATTACCCCAATCCCTGCTTTTCATCGGTGGTGGATATATCGCCTTTGAATTCGCTCATATTGCCGCACGTTCCGGTGCCGAGGTAACAATAGTACATCGAGGCAAACGTCCATTGGAAAACTTTGACAAGGATATTGTAAAACATTTGGTTGATGCCACACGTAATTTAGGTGTCAAGCTCGTTCTTGAAACCGAAGTTTCTAAAATTGAATGTAAAGATGGTAACTACATAACCACAGGAATTTCAAACGGAAAGGAAACTAACTTCAAATCGGCAGAAGTATTTAATTCTGCTGGTCGTCCCCCAGCCATTTTTGATTTAGAATTGAAAAAAGCAGGTATATCCTTCTCAAAAAAGGGGATAGAGGTCAACGAATACCTTCAGAGCACATCGAACGCGAACATATATGCAGCTGGCGATGCAGCGGACTCAAGAGGATTGCCCCTAACACCCGTAGCTGTTTTGGAAGGACACGTCGTAGCTTCAAATATCATTAAAGGAAATAAGAAAAAAGTCAGTTATCCCCCAATGCCTTCCGTAGTTTTCACTTTGCCCACTATGGCAACCGTTGGCCTATTGGAAGATGATGCCAAAGAAAAAGGATATGATATCAATGTCAATTTTGAAAAAGTGGATAATTGGTTCAATGCGAGACGCCTGAATGTGGATGAATATGCTTATAAAACAATCATCGATAAAAATAATAATACCATTTTGGGTGCGCATCTGATCGGACCTCATTGTGAGGAAACCATCAATCTTTTCGCAATGGCGATAAAGACTAAGATGACCATAAGCGATTTGCGAACAATGATATTTTCATATCCTACAATGGCATCTGACCTAACCTATATGCTCTAACTATTATTTATGGAAACTACAATATTAAAATCTACGATCACCTGCCCTGAATGCGGCCACAAAACAGAAGAAGAAATGCCGACGAACGCTTGTCAATTCTTTTACGAATGCGAGAATTGCAAAGAAGTATTAAGACCAAACGAGGGAGATTGTTGTGTATTCTGTTCTTACGGTACTGTGGCCTGCCCACCAATTCAAGAAAATAAAAGATGTAATAATTCAAGTTGTTGCTAAACATTATAATGGACAAATTATGAATATGGAACAGCACAAATTACCCACTGATTTAATCTTGGATATAAAAACAAGATTAAAAACTTTGAGTGGTCAATTAAGCGGCATTGTTAAAATGCTTGATGAAGGAAAGGACCCCGAACAAATAAACATACAGTTCAAATCCATCGATAAGGGGATTCAAAAAGCACATTACTTACTGCTGGATGAAGTCTATCGAAAAGCGCTTGCTATTGGAATTGTAAAGGCCGTGGACTCTTGCCCAGGAAATTGTGGCAATGAAGATAAAATTGAATATTTAAAAAGTGAATTCCCTAACTTGGAATTATCTGATTTGACCAATCGCTTAAAAGAAATCCAAATCATTGAAACCAGATTAAAAAACTACAACGAAAAAAATGTCTAAAAAATTTTGGTGACCCCCTACCTCACGTTCTCATCTTTGTTCCATTATTAATTTAAACTTTAAATAAGATGAAACGACAAATCGAGATTTTTACAGCAGGTTGCCCAGTATGCGAGCCTGTGGTGCAATTAGTAAAAGAGACAGCAGGAAAGGACTGCGAAATCACATTTTATAATCTGTCTGAGCAATGCGAAAGTAAAATATGTGTTTCAAAAATGAAGGAATATGGGGTTACAAGAGTTCCCGCCATTGCTGTGGACGGAAAACTACTGAATTGCTGCACCAAAATCGAAATCACAAAAGATGATTTGGTAAAGGCTGGAATAGGAAGTTGTTAGGTATGGCAATTACTAAATGGAACAAAAAAGCATCTATGGGGACTGCTGTATTTTTAGCAGTTTCCCTTAAACTATGCTGCTGGGGTCCTTTGCTACTTACAAGTGTAGCTGGTATTAGTGGAAGTTCTGTCTATTTTTCTTGGCTTATTGCCTTGAAACCTTATCTGTTGGTTATAGCATTTTTGTCATTGGGACTGGCCTTTTATCAGGTTTATAAAAAAAAGAAGGTGGACGATTGTGGCAGCTGTGATACTGCTAAACCATCATTTTTTAAATCAAAAATCTATTTGTGGTTAGTTACAGTGTTTGTTGTTGTAATGACATTGGTTTCTTATTATCCGCAAATATTTCACCCAATGGCCACAAAAGGAATTGTTGCAACAAACAATACACATATTCAAACTGTAAAGTTGAATATTGAAGGGATGGTATGCTCTGGTTGTGAAAAAAATATCAACCATTCTGTAAATAAAATTGACGGGGTTACAAATGTATCTACGTCTTTTGAAGAAGGGACTTCAATTATAGAATTTGATACCACTAAAACGAATGTCGATGAGATAAAAAAGGTCATCCAATCAAAAGGGTATTTGATTACAAATACTAAAGACCGATAGACACGTTCCCATTGTGATGATAAGAGACATAAATCGAAAACGACTTATTCCAATTGGTTAGTAATAATTCGTGAAGAGCAAATTCTACAAATCATTCAGCATATTACGTAACACATTAAGGTCTTTTAATCCTGAAATTTGTAACATACAAATAAGAATGGATTTATGGAGGCAATCAATATATTTGAAACCAAAGAAAAGAATACTAAAAAAGGAATAAAGGAATCATTCCCTGTTACGGGAATGACTTGTGCCTCTTGTGCAGCGAGTGTTGAATCTGTATTAAAACACACAGAAGGTGTGTTTGATGCAAACGTCAATTTCGCGAACAGTTCTGTTTTGGTAGAGTATGATGAGGGGTTGAACCCTAATCAACTTCAAAACGCGCTTCGTGAGGTCGGTTACGATATTATAATTGATGCCGAAGACCCTTCGGAAGTACAGCAAGAACTTCAGCAAAAACATTATCAGGACATAAAAAACCGTACCATCTGGTCGGCGATACTTACGCTACCCATTTTTGTGTTGGGAATGTTCTATATGCAATGGGAACCAGGCAAATGGATTTCATTGGTATTGGCCTTTCCAATTCTTTTTTGGTTTGGGCGCAGTTTTTTCATCAATGCCTTCAAGCAGGCCAAACACGGTAAAGCAAATATGGATACCTTGGTGGCGTTGAGTACCGGAATCGCCTTCATCTTTAGTGTATTTAACACTTTCTTTCCTGAATTTTGGTTGAGTCGTGTCATCGAGCCTCACGTATATTACGAAGCGGCTACCGTCATTATTACCTTTATTTCCTTGGGGAAACTATTGGAAGAAAAGGCTAAATCAAATACATCTTCAGCCATTAAAAAACTAATGGGGCTTCAACCTAAAACCCTTAAAATTATTGAGAATGGGGAAGAGATGGAAATCCCTATTGCATCCGTACAGGTGGGTCAGACCATTTTGGTGCGTCCCGGAGAAAAGATTCCGGTGGATGGCGAAGTTTCCAAGGGAAGCTCGTATGTAGATGAAAGTATGATTACGGGAGAACCTGTTCCAGTTCAGAAATCCCAAGGGGAAAAGGTATTCGCTGGTACGGTGAATCAAAAAGGAAGTTTTCAATTTACCGCTGAAAAGGTTGGTGGAGAAACCCTGCTTTCCCAAATCATTAAAATGGTTCAGCAAGCGCAAGGGAGTAAGGCACCAGTTCAAAAACTAGTCGATAAGATTGCCGGTATTTTCGTTCCTGTGGTATTGGGTATTTCCATTGTCACCTTCATCGTCTGGATGTCAGTAGGTGGTGACAATGGCTTCTCGCAAGCCTTATTGACCTCTGTAGCCGTTTTGGTTATCGCTTGTCCCTGTGCCTTGGGCTTGGCAACGCCTACCGCCATAATGGTGGGTATCGGTAAGGGAGCTGAAAATAATATCCTTATAAAGGATGCCGAAAGTTTAGAACTCGGCCATAAAGTGAATGCAGTAATCCTGGATAAAACAGGTACCATTACAGAAGGAAAACCATTGGTAACCGATATACTCTGGAACGATAAGCTTGAAAATCAAAATGAATACAAGGAAATTCTCTTGGCTATCGAAGGGCAATCAGAACATCCTTTGGCAGAAGCAGTCGTTAATCATTTGAAAGAGGAAAATATTGAACAAGCAGAAATTACTTCCTTCGAAAGCATTACCGGAAAAGGTGTAAAGGCGCAACAGCAGAATGGTTCAAAATATTATGTGGGCAACCATAAACTAATGGTCGAAAAGAATATTCAAATCGACACTACTTTAATGCAAACAGCAGAAAGTCTCGAAGAAAAAGCAAAAACAGTCATATTCTTTGGTAACGAAAATCAAGTGCTCGCGATACTGGCCATTGCAGACAAGATTAAAGAAACTTCAAAAAAAGCTATAGCTATGCTTCAAGAAAGAGGCATTGAGGTCTATATGCTCACGGGAGATAACAGTAAAACCGCATTAGCTGTTGCAAATCAGGTAGAAATAACAAATTACCAAGGCGAAGTAATGCCTTCGGACAAAGCGGCTTTTGTCGAGAAATTACAGGCGGATGGAAAGATAGTAGCTATGGTTGGCGATGGGATTAATGATTCCCACGCTTTGGCACAGGCGAATGTAAGCATTGCAATGGGTAAAGGTTCCGATATAGCAATGGATGTAGCAAAAATGACCTTGATAACGTCAGATTTACAATCCATCCCCAAAGCATTGGAACTATCAAAAAGAACTGTTTTGGGCATACGTCAGAACCTGTTCTGGGCATTCATTTACAATATCTTCGGTATTCCAATTGCAGCAGGAGTTTTGTATCCCGTAAACGGTTTTTTATTGGATCCGATGATAGCAGGTGCTGCAATGGCATTCAGTAGTGTGTCTGTAGTTGCAAATAGCTTAAGATTGAAACGAGTAAAACTTTAATAACAAATAAATTCAATACAATGAAAACTTTAAAATTTAAAACAAATATCAATTGTGGTGGGTGTGTATCGAAAGTAACCCCTTTTTTAAACAAACAAGAAGGTGTAGAAAGTTGGGAAGTAGATACTGCCAATCCTAATAAAATCTTAACCATTGAAAGCGATGGTGCAACTAAAGAAGACGTAACATCTACTTTGCAAAAAGTAGGATTTAAAGCGGAACCTGTAGATTAATAAGTTTTTTTAATATGGCTTATATCTTAATTTCGGTTGTGATTGTTCTTTTTGCTGTTCATTTTTACAGAAAAGCAAAACGTCATAGTGTAAAGCCATTTCCAGAACATTGGCATAAATTATTGACGGATAATGTGCTGTTTTATAGAAATCTATCAAAAGACGCACAGCTAATTTTTCAGCAAAAAATGATGCTATTTTTAAGTGAGGTCTATATCGATGCTGTGCAGTTTGAACTGGAAGAGTTGGATAAGGTTTTAATTGCAGCAAGTGCCGTCATTCCAGTTTTTGGCTTCAAGGAATGGCACTACACAAATTTAAGTGGTATCCTTTTATATCCTGATAATTTTAATGAGGATATGCAATTTAGCAGTAAGGATAACTCACGGAATATTGGTGGAATAGTTGGAAATGGAAGGTTCGAGAAACAGATGATACTTTCCAAGAAAGCATTGTACCACGGCTTTAAAAATACAACCGATAAAAGCAATACTGGCATACACGAATTTGTGCACCTTATAGATAAGTTGGACGATAGAACAGACGGTGTGCCAGAGCGATTATTGGAACATCAATATGCCATACCTTGGTTAAACTTAATCCATAAAGAAATGGAAGCGATAAATGATAACCATTCTGATATCCGAAAATATGGTGGCACCAATCAAGCTGAATTCTTTGCCGTTGCTTCAGAGTATTTTTTTGAACGTCCAGACTTGCTTAAAAAGAAACATCCCGAATTATACAAGATGTTGGTTAAATGTTTTAATCAGAAACTTATAGGTTCAATTGAAGTATAGTACACCTTAAGAGGTAAAGTTTGCTGTAGGACAATTCAAAAGTTAACAACGCTATCTAAAGCATCATCTGCTTCTTTATGGATAAAATTTGCCTGATAATTCAGTGTAGTTTTCAAGTCACTATGCCTATATAGTTTTTGTAACATTAAAGGATGAATAGAATCACCGGCAATATTGCCAAAAGTATGTCTGGCAATGTGCATTGTAATCTTCTTGTCTATTTTTGCTTTTTTGGCAATGGATTTTAAGTTATCGTTAAATTTTTTGGTTGCCGTTTTTCTTTTATTATAAATGTCTTTTGCATCATCCAGATTGGCCTTTTTCAATTCAGGAAAAACAAAATCGGTAGCGTGTTTTTTATCATCTCTGTAGAAATCTAAAATACTTAGAACCTTATCTGGAATTTTTAAGGACAGTAGTTTTGAGTTTTTATTCATTCTATAATGAAGCCTATTGTCGTATATGTCTGACCACTTTGTCCAGAGTACATCTGTAACCCGCATTCCTGCAAAATAGAAACTGAAAAGCCAAACATTCCTTGTATGGATTTCATTACAGGTTAGATTATCTAAAGCTTCAATAGCTCTTACCTCAATAATATTCAACCCTATTTTTGTAGTCTCAGGAAACTTGATTTTAATTTTGTCACCACCGAAAGGATATAGTTCCCTACTGACTATTTTTAGCTTTATAGCTCTGTTGAATAATAAGCGGATTAGGACAAGAATATTCATTATTGAAGTCTCTGCAAGGTTGTGTTTAACTTTGAGGTATATCATTAATTTTTTAAGAAAACGCTCGTCAATTTCTTGAAATGAAAGCTGTTTGGATTTGTGATATTTTACAATGTAACTAATCAATGCGCTGTCCGTGGATAGGCGATTTAACTTTTCTGCAACTTCCAGTTCGTCCAGATGCTCTTGTGCCAGTTCAAAGAAAGTTGAGGAATTCCCTGACGCATAAATTTCTTTTTTAATCTGGTTTGCCGAAGCATCTTTATATTCGGACTGTAAATCAATAAGTGCCTTATTGGCATCAGAAAGTTGTTGTGATAATAACTTGTTTAGACTATCGGCATTTGGATTTGATTTTTTTACCCTTAGGTTTTTTTTGTCCCATTCCTCAATATCAATATAGTGACCAACATATTGATAGGTGGAACGACGATTTTTTGTAATTCGAATAGCCAACGGATATTGCCCCTTGGTGTTCGGTTTTTTACGAAGAACTATTTTTGCATTTGATGACATAATTGACCTGTTTTGAGTACGAAAGTCAAATCAGGTACAACATAGGTACAACATTGTGTTTTTTGCTCAATTTTTGTTGTACACTTTCTATAAAGATACGTCTTTATTAGAACTTTTGGGTACAACATAGGTACAACAAATGCTGAAATCAACTGATATTAAATGACTTTAAAGAAAATGAAAAAACGATTAACTCATTGAAAATAAGTGTTTTTGTGTTTCTTTGGTGCAATATACGCTAGACTTAGGATCTAGTGCCGCGAGGTGTGAGAGTTCGAGTCTCTCCGCCCGCACTAAAAAGCCGAAGAGAAATCTTCGGCTTTTTTTATTTTAAACATTTTTTTACCATAATTCAGACTGGGGTCAACGTAGGTACAACATCTAGAAGTTTTGACAGTAACTTTCTTATCGATGCCAATTACCACTTTTTATATTTAAACCTTATTAATTTAACTCCTATATAAAACCAATAAGTTTCAGGATGTTTCAGCCTAAATTTTCATTAGAGGGCTTTATTATCATACAATATATACACAAGAAAACTCGTAAAACACTTTCCCAAAAGACTACGGTATATAGCCAAATTTCATATTCCTTCCCACTGACATACATCATCCCAATCAACAACATACGTCATCTCATCATAGCATAGTCGTCTTTACTTTTGACAAAAGTTGAAACCCGTTAAGCTCATGATAAATGTACCAATACCCACAGATTTTTCTGAAAAGCACTTCAAATTAAGAAAATAGTCACTTCAGATAATCTGGTCACTGCTATAAATAAGACTATAAAAAGCAATACGATTGCTTTTGTTGTAATAGGAACTAAAGATGCGACCCATGCTGAAAGGCGATTTATAGGCACATACACGCAAGATGTCATTAAAAAAGTACAGGATATCATTCTTATAAATATTAAAACACCAAACGTTACATATATAAATGACATATATCATCTCATTAAACTGACCTATGTCAGTTACTTTTATTTATAGTCCACTTACTTTTGTACTCTAAATAAAGTAATTATGAAAAATTTGATACCCATTATCTGTTTAATTTTGGCTGTCCAAGTGGCATCGGCTCAAAAATTTGTAAGTAAAAAAAGCTCAAACGTTTCTGTACGAGGTACATCATCACTTCACAATTGGGAAGGAAGAGCGACTGAGTTTCAAGGCGACATCACAGCTACCATTGAAGATGGAAAAGTCGTGAGCATTTCAGATTTCAATTTTGGTGTTCCCATAAAATCGTTGCGTACTGGCGATGATACAATGAACAAAGAAATGGCAGAGGCACTTAAGTACAAACAGCATCCTGTAATTTCCTACACCTTTAAAAGTGTGGAATTTATAGATGATTATAACGCGCTATTAACAGGCTATATGTCTATTGCAGGCGTTTCAAAAGAATTTACCACACCAGTTGCCATCACAACTGTTAATGAAGAAATTACCATTAGCGGTTCAAAATCTTTTTTAATGACCGATTTTGGTGTCGACCCACCAAAAATTATATTGGGTCTGTACAAGGCAAAAAATGAAATTTCCATTCATTATTTTATTCACTTAAAGAAATCGCGTAAATAACTCAGATTATTTTAACTTGTTAAACCATAAAATCTGAATTATTAAGTAAAAAGTGAACATCAAAGACGAAACATTATATAAAGGCATTTTTGATGCATCTGTAGAAGGTATCTTGGTCATTAACCAATCTGGCACTATCGTCAAAGTAAATGCTGCCATTTCAAAGATGTTTGCTTACAATAATGATGAGCTTATTAATAAAAAGATTGAAGTGCTCATCCCGCAAGACCTTAGAAAAAGGCACGAAGGCCATAGAAAAAATTATGTAAAAAAACCAGAGGTAAGGTCTATGGGTAGCGGTCTTGATCTTTGGGGATTGCGTAAAGACGGTTCAAGATTTCCGTTAGAAATTAGCTTAAGTCCTGCCCATATTGAAGGCGAAAAATTTGTGGTTGCCTATGTGATGGACGTGACCAAACGTAAAGCTATTGAGGACCAGTTAACGCAAAGTACAGAAAAAAATAAGGCCATTTTACAAGCATTGCCAGACCTTATTTTTGTGGTAAATAAAGACCGCGTTTATACAGATGTACATTCTTCAGACCCTACAATTTTAGCTATTATGCAGGAAGAGCTTATCGGTAAAAGCATATATAATAACGTACCTAAATCTCTTTTTGAAAAAATTAAAAAAGTGTTTGATACTGTAGAAAAAACCCAACAAAATGAACTGTTGGAATATTCGTATGAGCGAGAAGGGATCTTAAGATTTTATGAAGCGAGAGTAGTGGCTAAGGGTAATGGGGAATTTCTGGTAGTTGTTCGTGATACCTCAGAGCATAAAGATGCAGAAAAAAACTTGTTCCTTAAAAACAGAGCATTAGAGTCTGCGGCAAACTCAATTATTATAGTAGATGCCATTCTCGACGATATGCCTATTATTTATGTAAATGATGCTTTTGCGAAAATGACCGGTTATTCACCTTTAGAGGTAATGGGTAAAAACTGTAGGTTTTTACAAAAAGACGACCGCAAGCAAAAGGAAATTTCAGAATTAAGGAACGCCATCAAAAACGGAAAACCTTGCCAAGTAGAACTTCGCAATTACAAAAAAGATGGCACACTATTCTGGAACCATTTGACCATTACACCAATTAAAAACGAAACTGGTTCCGTGACCCATTTTATTGGTGTTCAAAATGATATTACCAAGCGAAAAAAAGATGAGTATTTAAAAGAGCAGTCCAGAAAAGCGTTGGAAATGATTGCAAAACACCAGTCGCTATCTAGTATTGCAAAGCATATTGTGGCAATGGTAGAAAACCAGATGGCAAATGCAATGGTTTCTTTACTTACGTTAAACGAAAACACAAAAACACTACATAAGCTCGCAGCACCTAACATTTCCAAAGCCTTTAACGATGCAATTGAAGGTGTAAAAATTGGCGATAACGTAGGTTCCTGTGGTACAGCAGCTTTCTTAAAGGAAGAAATTGTAGTTTCAGACATTGCTACCAGTCCGTTATGGAAAAACCACAAAGAGGTCGCTCTTGCAAATAAGCTGCAAGCCTGTTGGTCCATACCCATTTTATCATCTACAAAACAGGTGCTGGGAACCTTTGCGGTGTATCATCACGAGCCTAAAAAACCAACAGCATCAGAGCTGGGAATAGTGATAGATAGTAGTAAACTTATGGCAATTGCACTTGAGCAGCATAAAACAGATATTACACTTCAGCAGAACCAAGAGGAACTAAAACAATATGCAGACGATTTAGAGGAAAAAGTACGTGACAGAACCAACAAGCTCAGCGAAAGCATCGATGCCTTAATGCAGGTAAACAGTAAGCTGGAAGTGCAAATAGAGGAAACCAAACTGGCAGAGTTACGAGCATTGACCAGCCAAGCACTTTATTCTGCCATTGCGCAACATTTCCCTAACGGAATCATTGCGGTTATAGACAATCATTACAATGTAATTTCTATACACGGCGAAGATTTAGAACGCTTAAAACTCAAAAAAGAAAAGGCAGAAGGAAAAGCTGTAGATAGCATCGAGAGTTTTTCAAAAGACCGTATTGAGAAAATTAAGACCAATGTAGATGAAACACTCAAAGGCAATCATCTTTCCGAAGAAATTGAAATAAACAACATCAATTATTCGCTTAATTCCATACCGCTATACAATGGAAAAAAACAAGCCACACAAGCATTATTTGTATACTCAAACATTACTGAGCAAAAAAATACCGAAAAGGAAATGCTCAATGCACTTTTTAAGGAAAAAGAGTTGAGCGAACTAAAATCGAGGTTTCTGTCTATGGCGTCACACGAATTTAGAACACCTTTAAGTACCATTCTATCTTCTGCCACACTTATTGAAAAATTAAATGCACCAGGCAATGAAGAAAAACGGAAGAATTATGCAGAGCGTATTAAAACAAACGTTCGCAATCTTGTAGCCATACTTAATGACTTTTTATCGCTCGGGAAATTGGAAGAAGGAAAGATCACACTCAATCTAGAATATATAGATGTAGTTGCGTATTGCAATGAATTGATTTCTGAATTGGAAAACAATAAAAAACAAGGTCAAACTTTATTGTTTGAAGCTGAAAAACCCTCGCTCAATTGTCATCTAGACACCAAATTATTGCGTCATATTATTCAGAATTTAGTGTCTAATGCTATCAAATATTCAGATGAAGGAAAAACGATTACAATACGTATGAAAGAGTTGAAAAAACAAATATGTATTGAAGTAATTGATGAAGGAATAGGTATTCCAGAGCACGAACAAAATAATCTTTTTGAACGATTTTTTAGAGCTCAAAACGTTGCCAATATTCAAGGTACCGGTCTTGGACTACACATCGTAAAAAAAAATGTAGAACTAATGGGTGGCACATTACAATTTAAAAGTAAATTGGAAGAAGGTTCCACGTTTACGGTCTTGCTTCCTAAATCATAACCAATGAAAAAAGTATTATTAATAGAGGACAACCAAGACATCAGGGAAACCACAGCAGATATTTTAACCCTTGCAGATTTTGAAGTAGAAACCGCAGCCAACGGTAAAATTGGCGTTGCTTTGGCCAAAACATTTCAGCCAGATATCATCGTTTGTGATATTATGATGCCAGAACTGGACGGTTACGGCGTGCTTCATATATTGAGCAAAAATCCACAAACAGCGCACATTCCGTTCATATTTCTCACGGCAAAATCAGACAAAGGCGATTTAAGAAAAGGAATGAACCTTGGTGCAGATGATTACCTTACCAAACCTTTTGAAGAAACAGATTTACTGGATGCCATTTCAATGAGATTGAAAAAAAATGAGATGCTGCGTCAGGAATTTAGTAAGGATGTAAAAGGCATTAATCAATTTTTTGATGAAGTCTCTAAGTATGACGATGTCAAGGAACTTTCAAAAGACAGACGATTAGAATTATACACTAAAAAAAGCGAATTATTTAGGGAAGGTCGCTTTGCAAAACAACTATACTTCATCGAGAGCGGAAAAGTAAAAACCTATAAAACCACAGAAGACGGAAAGGAATTTGTCACCGGATTTTATGGTCCAGGTGACTTTATAGGGTTTATCCCGCTGTTTACCGAAGCATCAAAATATACCGATACGGCTGTAATCCTTGAAGATGCTGAAATTTGCAAAATACCCAAAGAAGATTTTACAACCTTGATTTTTGGCAGCAAGAACATTTCAAACACCTTTATCACGATGCTCTCAAACAATTTAAAGGAACGGGAAACGCAGCTTGCAGCAATGGCTTTTGCAACCGTAAGACAACGAACCGCCAAGCTACTGGTATATCTAAACGATAAAAACGACAATCAAGAAAATACCATACCTGCGGTAACCATTAGTCGTGAAGATTTAGCAGGATCTATAGGTGCTGCAAAAGAAACCGCCATAAGGTCACTTTCTCAATTAAAAGATGATGACCTTATACGCATTGAAGGAAAAGAAATTCTGTTATTGGATGTTGAACAACTCGTTAAAATTTCGCAGTCGGGTTATTTGTAAAATAGTATGGCACAGCAAGTAAAAATAGGTTTGGCCTTATCTGGTGGTGGTGTAAAAGGTGTAGCACATATAGGTGTGCTCAAGGCCTTGGAAGAACACAATATTTATCCAGATTGTATCGCTGGCACGAGTGCAGGAGCTTTAGTAGGCGCACTTTATGCAGCTGGAAAATCACCCGATGAGATTTTTTCAATTTTCGATAAATCGGTTATTTTTTCTTTTTCAAATGTTTCTTTAAGCAAGCCTGGAATCATAGACCTTGAAAAATTTAAGACCTATTTTCAACAGTATTTTCCAGAACAAACCTTTAGTTCGTTACAACGCAAATTATATGTAGCCGCTACCGACTTAGTGAAAGGTCGGGTTAAAATGTTTCAATCTGGTAATGTGGTGGATGCGGTCTTGGCATCTTCGGCATTTCCTTTAGTTTTTTCGCCATACAAAATTGATGGCAAACCTTATGTAGATGGTGGTGTGGTCAATAATTTTCCTATTGAACCACTTCTTGAAGATTGCGATTATATTTTAGGAGTATTTGCAAATCCGCTAAAGAAAGTGGAACCTAATCATCTTTCTAATTCACTTCGCATTATGGATAGGGTTTATCAAATAGCTACCCGTTATGCATCCTTACAAAAATTAGAACGCTGCAACCACATACTTTTACCGCAAGAACTGGAACACTATGGAACTTTTGAAATGAAAAAAGCAAAAGAAATTTACAATCTTGGTTATACCGAAACCTTAAAACATATTGCTACCATTTCCAATGAAATTGAGGCGCTAAAATCAAGTCAACGGACTTAAAAGTCGAGCGAGATTTTCCTTCATACGAGTAATTTTACTTCGCTTTGAAAACGAGATTAACTTAACCTGAGAACTGTTATTTTGATACTGAAGGAATTTCTTTTTTAATTCCAGCGTTACTTCAGCATCGTAGATAAGTGCGTTTACTTCAAAATTTTGTTCAAAACTACGAATGTCAAGATTGGCAGTACCTACAGAACACACCAAATCATCAGACAGGATAATTTTTGAATGTAAAAAGCCTGGCTCATAGCGATAAATTTTTACGCCGCTAGCCAATAAGGTTTCAAAATGCGACTGTACCACCCACTTCACCATCATTGAGTCTGATTTTTTTGGCACCACGATACGTACATCTACGCCGCTCATAGCACTACTTTTTAAAGCTTCGAGCAAAGCCTGCGGTGGCACCAAGTATGGATTGGCTATGTAGAGATATTTTCTTGCATTGTTGATAAGATACAGGTATTCATTAAGAATAGTCGCGTGATTGGAATCTGGACCGCTGGAAACAAATTGTACAGGTGTATTCCCTGCTATGGGAAGACGTTTTAGTGCATTTTCATCAAACAGATTTTCGCCACTCAAAAAGTACCAGTCATTATAAAAAATGAACTTTAAAAAATTGACGGCCATTCCTTCTACCTGTACTTGAATATCTGCCCAAGGCCCCAAATTGTCATCACCAGTAATATATTTGTCTGCTACGTTGATACCACCCGTAAAGCCTATTTTTCCATCTACTACCACAATTTTGCGGTGGTTGCGGTAGTTGGTTTTTGCAAGTGCAGCGAGGCGTACCGGTAAAAAGCAAGCTACATCCACATCTATTTTTTTCAGTTTTTTTAGGTAGCTTGATGTAAGCGACCAGCTTCCCAATCCATCGTATATAAATTTTATAGTAACGCCTTGTTTGCGTTTGGCTGTGAAGAGTTCCATAAAATCATCAGCGAGCATTCCATTTTCAAAAATGTAGTATTGTATAAAAATGGATTGTTCGGCTTTTTTGCAGGCTTCAAAAATGGCATTAAAAGTAGCTTTGCCATCATATAGCAAAGCAACCTTATTTTTATAGGCTACGGGAATTTTATTGGCGTTGGTGAGGTAATTAACGAGTTTACCGTAACGCTCTTCAATCTGTGTATCCGAAATTTTAAAAGGCTGAATTTCTGTGGTGTATTCTTTCAGAAAAGAGGCTATTTGTTGTTCATCAATAACCGATTTACGGTTAAAAAGCTTATTCTTTTTTCGATTTAACCCAAAAATGAAAAAAAGGATCCCACCTACTGCCGGAATGGCAAGAATGGTCATCATCCACGCCCATATACGGTAGGGTTTGCTACCTTCTTTAAGTAAAAAGTAAAACGCCGTCACGTTAACTATAACGTGCAGTAGAATAAACGCAGTCGTCCAAAAGTTCATTTTAAATTAACTTGTATTTAGCATTGTTGATGCTTCACAAAACAATCAATTTAACTTTTTTTTTCGCCAAGCCACCAGTGCGAGCGTATGTTTTTTTTTATCAATTTAAATTTCTCAATAGAATGTACCATTAAATGGTCTCTCATTTCTTCAACAGAATCTGTTATAAAAAGCAAATCCATATCTTCTTTCGAGATACTTTCCTCTTCTGCCATTACTTGGATATGTTCATACAGTTCTTTGTGATATTCTTTTCCGAAGAGCACAACGGGAAAACTGTGTATGATTTTGGTTTGAATAAGTGTTAAAGATTCAAATAGTTCATCTAATGTTCCTATACCACCTGGCATCACAACAAAACCATACGAGTATTTAATGAGCATAAACTTTCGTACAAAAAAATAGGGAATGTCAATCCATTTGTGAAGATAGTTATTTGGTTTTTGTTCAAATGGCAGAATGATATTACAGCCTACAGAGTAGCCATTATTTTCGAAAGCCCCTTTGTTAGCAGCTTCCATAATTCCTGGTCCGCCACCAGTCATAACGGTAAAGCCCATTTCTGAAAGTGTTTTGCCTACATCTACAGCTTGTTTATAATAGACATTGTTTTCATCAAATCGTGCCGAACCAAAAACAGTAATACAAGGCCCAATAAAGTGCATTTTTCTAAAGGCCTTAATAAAATTGTATTGTACCTTAAAGCTAAACCACAGTTCCTTAAAACGATTGCGAGGTCCTTTTAAAAAGACTTGTTCTTCGGTGAGATAAAATCGTTTTTTCTTGCGATTACGTATGATGTGTTTATAGCGGTTCATATGTACAGTGTTTCACTTTTTTTTCTTCAGTAATATCCAAAATTCAAGCTGAGACGACTTTTAAATCGATTATTTAAATTTCAAAGTTTCTATCATAATTCCAAACCTGAGTACATCTATACGCTCGTTAAAATAGATGTTGTAATAATCAAACCCGTGATAAAACTTCATAAAAAACCCGACGTCTTCTAAAAAATTAGGATGATAAAACACGGTAGCCGAAAAATTAAGACGCTTTATATCAAAAGTATCATAATCATTAAACCCGTCTGCCATCCAAGTGGTTCTTGCGATAAACGAGATGTTGGCACGCCTATTTTTGGCAGGTTTTAAATCAAGGCCCAGGTTATATACACCGAACTCGTTGTGCCAGCGCACCCTGCTGTATTGTCCCACCAGCTCATCTGCCATCCACGCTTTGGGATGCAATTCCAGCGAACTTTTAAAATACTGCGCATTGCGTGTGCGAGACCAGTAATGGGTATCGATAATCCCAAATTCAAAAAAATTGGTCGAGAAGTTTCCCGAGCGTGTGTTTATAGACCCATCATCGCGGTAAAATGCACCTTCTTGACCGTTGCTGTGGTGGGCCGCTTTCGCGAAAAGCGAGATATTATGCCTTCCCTTTTTATTTCCAGTAATATAATAAAGGGTGAGCTGCGGAATGTAGCTGGGTGTCCTTACTGGATAAGAATTTTCACGGTACATCCTGATGATTACCTGTGGCGTAAGGGTAGTAAGTAATCTCGATTTTTTGTTATTTCTAATGGTAAATGCAGGGTTGATGTTTCCTTCAAACCATAAATCTGCCATATTCCCAATATCTGTCGGGAAGGTAATATAGCTGTTTTCTTGGTGCAGTTGTGCAATGGTGTTGAGGTCAAACCCAGAAATACTATCCTGAACCTGCTGTGCCCTAACAACTAAAATATTGCCGAGCAACAGCAGTATCCACAGGATTGAAAAAAGTAACTTTTTGTTCATTGGTAATGTACTAGGCTGTCATTCCACCATCTACAGTATGAATGCTTCCCGTGATAAATGAACTGTCATCACTTGCCAGAAAAAGAGCCATTTTTGCCACATCTTCATTGGTTGCATAGCGTCCCAAAGGAATGGATGCTTCAAAATTCTGTTTGGCAGCAGTAGCATTTTGAGGGTCAAAACCAGCTTCTAAAGAACGCATCATCCTATTATCTACAGGCGAAGGGTTAATGGTGTTCACCCTAATATTATGCGGTGCGCCTTCCATAGCAGCAGAACGCATCATCCCAATAACTGCGTGTTTTGAGGTTACATAAGGAAGCACATTGGCAGTTCCTTGTAATCCGGCAACAGAGGATGTGATAATAATGCTGCCACCTTTGTCTTTCATTGCAGGAAAAACGTGACGCAGTCCGTAGTAAACACCCTTGATATTTACATTAATCACATTGTCAAAAACGTCCAACGGATATTCATCCAGCGGCAGCACTTTACCTTCGACACCAGCGTTGTTGAAGAACACATCGATGTTTTTAAAACGGTCGAGCGTTTTAGCTACGTAATTTTTTACTTGCTGTTCATCTGTAACGTCTGCTTGGACGTAAGCAAGGTTTTCAGAATCAATTTCATCAGCCACCTTTTTAAGTGCTTGTTCATCGATATCTACGAGCATCACTTTTGCTTCGTTTTTAAGAAATAGTTTTGCGGCAGCAACGCCTATACCACCTGAACCTCCTGTAATTAGTACAGTTTTGTTTTTTAAATCTTTCATCGTTTTATATTTATTGGGTTACCCATTCAATGGCTGTATCTCTTTCATCGTTTGTAAACACTTTAAGGTCTAATCCTGGTGTTACAAAATCGGCAGCTTTGACCAAGCCTTTCACTTTTTTATTAGTTACCAGCGCAGCTTTATCAAACTTGCTGTAAGATGATATTCCCATTTTTATATCTTCCCACAATGCTTTGGCTGTAAAGCCTTCAAAATCTCGCATCTCAACAAGCATTGCCGTAGGTTGCTGTCTTTGTTCAAGGTTTTTATTTAGAAAGGTGTAATCTGCTTTAGTAAGCGTGTCATAAATCAACAGATGCAGATAGTTGGCATCAGGCACTATGGCAAGACCGTGTTCTTCGTTTTTAGTAGGTGCATTTATCCAGTCTATAGCGTCTTGAATTTCATCTTCATCAAATTCTTTCACTGCAATACCCGGTGTCAAAAAGTTTGCGAAGGGAATAAGGTTCTCTATCCAATCCTTATCTGAAACGATGGCATATTTTCTAAGGTTCTTTATGGAAAACCATTTAAGGTCAAAGAAAGAAGATGCATTCTTAATTTTTTTTGCACCTGAAACGTCTTCGACTTCAATTATTAAATTGAAATACCCTATGTTCTTTGTAATTTCTTTCATCTGGGTCAATGCCAGTTCAAAATCATTTTCTGTTGTTGCCTTGTCCACAATTAGGTGGACGGTTGTGTTTGTGTTTATCATATCATTTGTATTTGTAGTGGATTTTAGTTTATTTTTCAAATATGCTTCCGCTTCACGTTCCATTTTTTCAAGACGTGTGTAGTAATCGGGAAATTCTTTGAGATGTGCCCAGGCTATTTTTCCTGTGCGCAGTCCATCATCATTGGTTACATTAGTTTCTGCATACTGTGTGCCGTGTTCCAGCTCTATGTTTATGCCTTTGGCAAATTCATCTAAGGACACTTCATTCCAGTCTATCGATAACAAATTTCCAATATTTCCTGCCTCATTTTTGCTGAACTTTTTCATAACTTTTTAATTCTTTTAAGGATTATTATTCAAATCGTAAGGCTTCAATAGGGTTTAGTTTCGCCGCTTTTCTGGCGGGAAAATAACCGAAGGCAATCCCAATTACCGCAGCAAAACCAAAACCTATCGCTATGGCATATCCTGCCGTGGGAACATAAAAATCTGTGGCCTGGTAAATTATTTGATTGCCAATAATACCGAGTGCAATGCCTATTAAACCCCCAGCAGCACTCAATACAATAGCTTCAATTAAAAACTGGGTCAGTATATCGCTTTCTCTTGCGCCTAAAGCTAATCGTGTACCTATTTCGCGGGTTCTTTCGGTTACCGAAACCAGCATAATATTCATAATTCCAATTCCGCCTACCAAGAGCGAAATACTGGCTATGGCACCTAACAGAATGGTAAGGATGCTTGTTATTTCACCTGTAATTTCATTGAGTTCCACTTGGGTGGTAATGTCAAAATCATCTTCCTGATTTGCTAAAATCTTATGTGCTTCACGAAGTAGTATGGTAGCTTCAACTTCGGCATCTTCAATTTTGTTTTCATTGACGGCAGACGCCATAAATACGTTAAAGTTGGGATTTCCAAAAAGTCTGTTTTGAACTGTTGTATAAGGTGCAACTACCATATCGTCCTGGTCGCTACCCATACCACCTTGTCCTTGTTCTTCCAGCAGGCCTACTATAGTAAAGGGAACTTTATCAATGCGTATGGTTCTGCCTATGGGATTTTCGCCACCATACAATTCTTCCTGAATGGTTTTACCCACTAAACACACTTGTTTTGCGAGTTGTACATCGAGTTCAGAAAAGGCTTCGCCAGAAACAACTTCACGGCTCATAATATGAAAATAATCCTGTGAAACGCCGTACACCAAAGTAGATTTATAGCCTTGTGTGCTAATGGCTTGTCCGCCTGCGACCACCATTGGCGAAACTTTATCCAGCCATACCGAATTGTTTTTTAAAATATCATAATCCTTGGGGCTTAATTCTTTTCCCTTCCGTACCGAAATCCCACCACGACGCTCTTGTTTTACCTGAATAATTAAGAGGTTGGTGCCTAAGCCAGATATCTGATCCTGCACTTGTTTTGTGGCACCTTCGCCAGCTGAAATCGTCATAATTACCGCACCTACGCCAATAATAATACCCAGCATTGTGAGCAAACTTCGGGTTCGGTTTTTATTGATGGCCTTAAATGCCACCTTGAATGTTTTAAAAAACTGTCGCATCTTCTTTTATTTTGCGGTTAATTCTAAATCTCTAAGTGCGCTTTCCTTGGTGCTACGGTTGGCTATTAGTTCATCTTTAAGAATATACCCATCTCTAAAGGTGACAATGCGTTTGGCAAACTGTGCGATTTCGGGTTCGTGGGTAATCATTAAAATGGTTTTTCCTTCATCATTGAGCCTTACAAAAAGGTCTGCGATATCAATACTGGTTTTACTGTCCAGATTTCCCGTGGCTTCATCTGCCAAGATTAATGTTGGGTCGTTTACTAATGCTCTTGCTATGGCTACCCTTTGTTGCTGGCCACCAGAAAGTTCGTTGGTTTTATGTAACATTCGGTTTTCCAGACCTACCTGTTTTAAAGCATTTTCTGCCATTTCCTTAGGATTGGGAAATCTTGCGGTGCGGTCGTACACCAATGGAAGTTCCACATTTTCGAGTGCTGTGGTTCGCGAAAGCAAATTATAGCTTTGAAAAATGAACCCTATTTTTTGATTGCGTATATCTGCAAGTTGGTTTTTAGAAAGGGTGTTTACGTGAACGCCGTCTAAATAATAATCGCCGGAAGATGGCAAATCAAGGCAACCCAAAATGTTTAAATACGTGGATTTTCCCGAACCCGATGCACCCATAATCGCAACAAATTCGCCTTCTTCGATAATTAAATCTACATCGGTAAGTGCGCGTACTTCTATCTCGCCGTTTTTAAAAACGCGACTTACTTTTTTTGTTTCTATTACTTTTTTGGCGGCCATTATTTTTCAGTTTTAATACTATTAATGGCTTTGTCGCCTTCATTTAATGGATTGTCCCCAAGAAACTTGACTATCTGGGATTGTAAGCCGCTTTTAATGCCTATTTCTACAAATCTGAAATCGAGTTTTCCCGTTTCATCTTGATAGAAAAAACCATCAATGTTAGTAGGAAGTTTCTTTTTGAAATTTGCTGGTGTATAGGTTTCGTCATTATTTAAAGCACGTTCAAAACGTTGTTGTAAAGAGTCTGGTAATAAGCGTTTTGCTTTTTCTTGTAGTACAGGTTTTATTTCCTGTAGCATCTCTTCGGAAGGGCGAAAACGAAATGCTGAATTATTCAGCAAAAGCACATTTGTAGCTTCTTGCGTGATAAATTCAAGGTTGGCGGTCATACCTGGCAACAGTAGGTTTTCCTTATTATCTACATCAACCACCACTTGGTAATTCACAACGTTATTGATTTTTATAGGCTGTAACCTAATCTGGCTCACCGAACCTGTAAAGGGTTTTTCGGGATAGGTCTGCACGGTAAATCTCACTTCCATTCCCTGTGTGATGTAGCCTATATCACTTTCATCTACATCTGCAAGAATTTGCATTTTTGAAAGATCTTCGGCAATAATAAATAACGTAGGTGTAGAGAAAGATGCTGCAACGGTTTGGCCTTCTTCCACACTACGTTCGGTCACAGTTCCACTAATAGGCGACGTGATACGCGCATAACCCATATTTACCTGTATGGCCCTTACCGCAGCTTTAGCGGCATCTCTAGCACTTTTTGCCTGCTGATATGTAAATTGCGAGTTCGTAAATTGTTGTTCTGAAATAACTTTTTCGTTATAGAGATTTTGGTCTCTTTCAAATTCTGTACGTGCTTGGTTGAGCTGGGTTTCGCTCACGGCAAGATTGGCTTGTGCGCTGGATAAATTGGTCTGTAACAACCTTAAATCCATCTCAGCGAGTAATTGTCCTGCACTTACTCTGTCATTATAATCAACATATATTTTTTGAATGGTACCAGAAATTTGTGTTCCTACTTCAACCGTGTTGATGGCTTCCAGCGTTCCCGTACTTGATACATTTGCTTCTATACTACCTGTTTCAAACGTGGTGTAGGTGTACGAAAGGTTTTTTGCATCCAGTTGCGGTTTGTAGATAAAATAGACCGCAAGTGCTACGATGAGCAGTATTGGGATAATCCATTTAAGTTTTTTCATTGTTTTTATATTTAATCGTTACCTAGTAAAAGTTGATAATTGTAGAATGTGGTTTTATAGTCTGAAACGGCTTGTAGCCAGTTAAGTCTTGCTTGGGTATAAGTAAGTTCTGCATCATTGACTTCTAAAAATGTGCCTGCACCAAACTGATATCTTTTTTGAGCCAGTTGAAGTGCTTTTTCGCTAAGCTTCATATTTGTTTTTTGCACTTCGGTTCGTTCCATAGAAAATTGAAGGTTTTGGCGCAGTTCGTTGTATTGCATTGATAATTGTGTTTCGGCAAATTGCTGTCTTTCAAGGGTTATATCTTTGGCAATTTTTGCTTGAGCCACTCTGTTTTTTGTAATGTTTCCATTAAAAATGGGAATCTGTAATTGCAACCCAACCAGACTTGTTTGCACCCAATCGTATTCAGAAATATCAAAATCATCTGCTTGTGCTAGGTAGCTGTAATTTCCTATGGCGTTAAGTGTGGGATAATAGGCTGCGCTTGTTGCTTCAAGTTGATTTTCTGAAATTTGTGCTTCAAGTTCTAATTGTTTTAATTGGCTGTTGTTGTTCAACATTTCATTCAACGCTTCAGAACGCAGTAATTCGTTCTCAACAATTTCTAAAGGTGCGGTAAGGTTTAGCTTTATAGTAGTATCAATTCCTATTAATAATTTTAAAGTATTGGTTGCTGGAAGAATATTGCTCTGCGCTTCTAATAAATTTGCTTGTGCTGTGGCAACTTGCACTTGTGCAGCGGTAAGGTCGTATTCGGTCACTTGACCTTGTTTTAAGCGTTTTTCAATATCTGTTTGAATTTTTAAGACATTTGCCAGCCTGTTTTGTTGTACAGCTACAACCTCTTGTAACAGCAATACTGTGAAATAAGCGTTTTTGATATCGCTTACAACAACCTGCTCAATGCCACGACCAGTTTCCTGTTGTAATAGCAATTGTGATTGGGCTATTTTTTGCAAGCTCTTGTTTGCCTTTGAAAAAATTGGAAGTGAAAGATTGAGCGACGCTCTATAATCATTATCAAACCCAAGCTCTGTTGCAGAACCTGCCATACCAAACGCTTCTGGTAAAAAAATCACCTGTCTATCTATATTGCGGTTATAAGAAGCATCTGCGGACAACTTGGGCAAGACACTTCCCTTAGCTTCTTTAACCGCATAGTTTGCTGCATCTACCTGAGCATTGCTGATGGAAATATCTATATTCCCATTTTTTGCCAACGCCAATGCTTCTTCTAAACTTAAATTAACTTCTTGCTGAGCAGTTGTATTAAGATGCACGATGCAAATGAAGAATGTTAGTATGGGTATCCTCAAAAATTTCATTTCTTATTATTTTATGAGACAAAATTAGACGTAACGTGCGGTGCGGATTGTGACTTAGGTCAATGGTAGTAATGATATTTATCATCTATGAATATGCCTAAAATGGTTTGTGATGACTTAGGTCATTTTTTTTTAGGAAAAAAACCGAAACCTTTGCAGTAAGATTATAAAGATTGATAGCACAAGCGCTTGATTAAAAAACGTTTTTAGACAAGCTCTATTAAGTCGAGGGGGAATTTACAGCAAGTAGGTTCCCCTTACACAATTTAAGGCATTATACTTTTTGAGATATGAAACCAAAATACGTTACAACCATAATAAAACATATAGTTATATGGACAGCCGCATTTTTTTTATGGACGTTGTTGCGAAATTATGGTCAAGAAGTAATTTCAGATTATAATGACATTTCCCAGTTTAACCAAATTGCAACTATCCTTGTTCTCGGCGTAATTGCTGGAATTCTTTTTGGCGTATTCGAGATAGTTTTTGAGCGTTATGTCAATAGAAATATGGCTTTGGGAAAATTGGTTTTAATATCGTCAATAAGTTATTTAACCATCATCTTCACACTCATTTTTTGTGGTGGTTATTTATTTCACGAGATATCTGGCGAGACTTTTTATTGGCAGAACTATAAAGAGATTATGTTCTCAAAACAGGTTATATTGTTGCTTGTTTATTTTTTTATCATCATTACACTCACAAGTTTGTTCAATGAAATAGACAAACGTTTGGGACAGGGAAATCTTTGGAAATTACTAAAAGGATAATTTTATACACCTAAAGAAGATCATAGGATTTTTCTGTTTATCGATTTAAAATCATCTACCACTATAGCCGAAAATATAGGTCATTTACAATACAGCAAATTGTTGCAGGATTGTTTCTACGACCTTAACGTGGTTGAGAAGTCAAAAGCTGAATTATACCAACACGTAGGCGACGAGGCAGTACTTACGTGGCCGACCGCTATGGGTATTGCACAAGGTAACTGCCTGCAAGCTTTCTATGATTTTAAAGCTATCTTGTTAGAAAAAGCCGAGTACTATCAACAAACCTACGGTGTAGTGCCCGAGTTTAAAGCAGGAATGCACTTTGGGAATATTGTTGTTGCCGAAGTAGGTAATCTTAAACGTGAAATTGCCTATCACGGTGACACTATAAACATAGCAGCTCGCCTACAGGAAAAATGCAACGAGTTGGGAAAAGAAATGCTCATATCGGCCAAGATGAAAGAAGAACTAAAACCGGTAAGTGGTTATTCTTTTGAATTTCAAGGCGAACTGCCATTGAAAGGTAAACGTAAATCGGTGAAGCTCTATAGTGTCTTAAGAGAGTAGCGCTACTTTTTTAACGAAGCTTTGGTAAATATGTATTCAGGGATTTCAACATTAAATTGAATCTCTTTCACAATAAAATCGGTACCCTTGCCATCTTTGAGTACATCTTTGTAATTCATTTTAAAAGGATACCATCGCCCCTCAACCTGTTTAATATCATCCATTACTACCTTCTTTAATAATTGTCCGCTTTTTGCGAAAAGTTCTTCCTTTAACGGCACAAATCGTTCGGTATCTATCCAAATGGTTCGTTTAGGGTAAGACACGTCGTCCACTTTGGCAATGAGTTCCAATTTCCACGTGTTTCTATCGCCTATGGTTTCTTCAGAAATAATGGTGGCTTCATATATATCGGTGAGTTCTCGGTCTTCCATCATATCCTCATACGATAAATCTGAACCCATAACGGACTGTCTTAACATATGCCCTGAAAGTTGGATGGTTCTATCTGTTGAAGGTGAATAAATCCAAAGGCGGTCTTCCAGTTTTAGCATTTTCGTTCCTTCTTCGCGGGCAGGTGCCAAGTATTCGGTAAAGGAATCGTTCTTCCCTCTGGTGTAGCCCTTTGAGGTTACGGTTCTCTTGTTTCGTTTTCCGTAAATAACCATATCTGAAACGACTACCTGCGTTTCTGAACTCATATTGTCATCTACTTTATTAATGATTTCATTAGCCGTTAGATTTTGAGCTTGTACTTCAAAACCACTTCCAACGATCACTATCATTACAAGGATATATTTTATTGTTTTCATTTTATTGTTTTTTAGCTTTTTAATCCTATTTCTTGTCATCATTCTAAAGCGTTCCTATCTATATTATACTTCCAATTCGTTAAATAAATTGGCCGTTTCGCGTTTGTAAATACCAATTCCTGCCAGCATTGTGCCAAAAACCATAGCAACAACACCAGGAATAAACCCAATGTAAAACAGGCTTGGTGTTATCTTTGACCGTAAAACTGTAGGCATAATCATTGACGAATTATTCAAATAACCACTAATATCTATACCTACTACTTGCAAATAATAGGTTATGGCTATGCCAATAATCGTCCCCAGAACAGAGCCGATGATGCCTATAAGAACCGCTTCCAATACCATAGAACGGTATATTTTTCCTTTGGACTCGCCTAATGCCAAACGGATGCCAAATTCTTGATACCGTCTTAAACCACCTAACAAACCTGTGTTCCAAAGAACAATGGACATTGCCAAAACAAAAATGAAAACAAATAGTGCAGACATTACATCGGCATAATCCAATAGGCTCGCCAAGTTGTTCTGCTCTCTTAGGGTAAACATTTCTGGCGAAAACTCGTCCGTTGCTAATTTATACTCATTATTAAATTCTTCTGAAATATTATCTACTTCTGGTTGGTCATAAACCCCACTTTTTAAGAACCCTAAAATTTCGCCTGTGGCGTTTTCCATATCCAGCATTTGTTGTGCATCGGTAAGGTCAATGATTAGCGCACCTTTGTCCATTGCAGAGGTGCCAAACTTTATCGTGCCTTTTATTTCAAATGTTTTAAAGGTCATACTACCATTCATCGTAGAACCAAAAAGCGTAATCTCATCGCCAATCTTTAAATCTAATTTTTCCGAAAAGTCGTGGCCAATTATTGCTTCGCCTGCTTTTTTGGGCAATGCCCCTGTAATAAGGGAACTCTCAAGATTCATTCGCTTGTTCTCACCGCTCTTGCCCGAAAACAAATCGAGTGCCATCCCTGTGGCTGGCCCTTGCGCTCTTGTGTTTCCGTCTTTATCGGGCACATCTATCAGGCCACCAAATTTTATACGCTGTACCCATTGCATTTGTGGTATTTCATTGTGTAGGGTATCTATCCATCCAGATGCATCTAAAAGTGCCAAGTCATTGGGAACTTGGTCTTTGTTTTCGGCATAGGCTTGGGTCATTATTTTTACGTGGCCGGTTTCAAAACGTGCGTTTTGGTCAATAATATCACCAAAAGCACCTTTCAAATATCCACTTAATAATACCGTGAGACCAACACCAATTGCAATAATAATGATGGGCAGTATACTTCTGCTTTTGTCACGTATAATACCTTTTAATAAAAATTGTATCATTGTAATTTTCCTTTTAAAGCCAAAACAGGATTCATTTTTGCAATCTTCCTAGCTGGCAAATAACTCACGATAGTTGCAGAAATAGTCACCAAAAGAATGGTGCCAACGATGAGTTGCAAGCCAAAAATTGGGTAAATTCTATCTGCCAAGGAAATACCCATTTCTTGAGAAGCCTGTGGCATTCCAATTCCCTTGGCGTTTAAAAAAATGAATAAGGGTATGCCATAAATACAGCCCACAATCATTGCTAAAAAACTGTACATACTGCCTTCAACAGTAAACAATCGCACCACTTGTAAACGAGTCATTCCTAATGCAATGTAGGTGCCTATTTCCTTTTGTCTTCTGAAAATGGAAAGTACCTGTGTATCAAAAATGGCGAGTAAGGCAATGGCAAGTAGTAGGATATATAATATTGAGGAACTGTATTTTTTCATACTGATGATGTCATCTAGATTTTGAAGCATTTCTGCCTGACTTTCAAAATTCCAGCCCTCAATAGGGACGTGTTCATAATTGGAATTGGCAATGGCCAAGGTGGCGTGATTATGCAAGCCTGTCATTTCCCAAAGCGTTTCAATGGGCAGCCAAATTTGTCCGCTATCCACACTTGCCACAGTAGTATCAAAAATATCTACTATCGTGATATTAGACGCATCAAAGGTGCCGTTCTTATCCCGCCACCGCAACAACACTTGGTCGCCAACTTTTAGCTGGGCAGCCTCAGCCATACGATTTCCTATAATGGCCGGAAATTGAGCGGTACTTGTTGTAAAGGCTTCCGTTGGAATTTTAATTGTGCCCTGTTCTTTGTCAATTCCTTTTAATAAAACGGACATCATTCTACCTTCGGGGTAAATGTTTCCCTGTTGGACAAGGATAGGTGTGACATTCTTCACTTTTGAAGGAATTTCGGCGTGACCGTCTTGTAAGGTAAACGCATCGTAAGGGTCGTAGGCATCGTTTTGTAAATGGCCGTGGCCATATTCCCAAGCAATGGAATCTGTTCTTGACTGTCTGTTCCAGCCGTCCATTAAACCATTAAAAAATATGATAATGACAAAGGCAAACGATAATACTGCCACATTGAGCCAAGTGCGCAAGCCTGCACCCATTAAATTTTTATAGGCTATTTGAAATGCAAGTTTCATCATTGATACGCTTCTTTTACAATTATTTCATCTTCTTCTACAGAACCATCACGTAAATGCACAATTCTATTTAGATATTTCATCACTTTTTCATCGTGGGTAGAGAATAAAAATGTGGTGTCCAGTTCCTTGTTTAATTTCTTCATCATTTTAAGAATGATATGTGCATTTTCGGCATCCAGATTTGCTGTGGGCTCATCTGCAATCAACAATTCTGGTCGCTTGACCATCGCTCTTGCAATGGCGACTCGCTGACCTTCACCACCCGAAATCTTATCTGGTTTTTTATCTGCAATGGCTGTTAATCCCACCCATTCCAAAGCTTCCATTACCATTTTATGACGTTTCGCTTTACTATGGTTTTGAAGCAGTAGGGCAAACTCAACATTTTCGTACACCGTGTAAACAGGCAATAAATTATATACCTGAAAGATGAAGCCAATATGATGGTTGCGAAGTGCTGCCGATTCTTTATGCGATAGTTTTGCAATGTCCTTGTTCATTACAAGGGCTTGCCCTTCCGTAGGGCTGTCTAAGGACCCAATGATGTTGAGCAAGGTAGTTTTGCCTGAACCGCTTGGGCCTACAAAACCAGCAAATTCACCCTTTTTAAAGTCCAAGTTAATGTCTTTTAAAGCCGTAAACTCGCCTTCACCAACTTTAAAGCGTTTGGTAATGTTTTTAAGACTAATAATTGTGCTGTTCATAGATAATTGTTTTAATGGTTGTACACTAGCATTACCCGAATGCCTGGCCCTGAAAAATTGTTGACTAAATTGTTTTGCTGTATGCCCTGTTGTGTTTCAGCATTGTAATAAGCCATTGCATAACCAGTTATTTTTTTGAATTGATGCTCATAATTTATTAGAACGGTATTGGTATTATTTTCCCAATCGTAGTAATAAAAAGCACTTAGGGTATCGAAAAAACCAAGCGGATAATTAGTTGAAAATGCTGAAACATTAGCCACATTGTTGAATTCAAAAGCGCTTTCATCAAAAGAACTGATTAGATGTTCTGCGGTAATATTTAACCCATTTCCTATGGCGAAGGTATAATCACTACCAATGTTCAGTAAGGATTGATGCGTTAACAAACCAATATTTTCGCTTTTTTTGCTGTAGGTTGCCTCAATCCATAAACCTATGGTAACATCCCACTTGGCATCTATTCCGTATTTGTTTTCGGTAATACCATCAAGCATTTCCAGTCCAGGGAAGGTTGCTGTATTGACTGTTCTGTGGTGGTATGATAGTCCAATTTCACCACGCGGGACCGGATGTTGAATGCGGCCACCAAATTCAGGTTTTCTATCATTGGTTTCCAAGGCATCAAAACCTCGTGTTCTTTCATTTCCGTATAAACCCCAAACCCAGATATTAGCATTGTTCAAAAAATAATAACGCGCCAAGACACCATACACGCCATTGGTGAGCTGTAAAGGGTCTCGTGGGTCAATTTGGTTGAACCATTGAAGCGGACGCAACAAAGTAGCCACACCAAAATCTATTTTTTGAAGTCCAGCACGTACCTCAAATTTTTTGCGGGAATACCGTGCCCAGATGCGGTATGGATCAATATCTGTATTGGTTTCTGATGCACTAAAAGGATGAAAAAGAATTGAGCCAGCCAAATTTGCTGAAGCCTCAAAATCTATAGATTGAACAGAATCCAATTTTACCGTATAAGAAACCTCTGGTATATACCGCGCACCTGCAAACCAGTCTAAATCGTTATCTGGACTAAAACTTGTCAGGGCAGAAAACTGTCCTTGAAAATCCATAGCATCCTGTGCGATCACTTCACTAAATGAGCACAATAACAATGCAAAAGCAAGTATAACTAATTTTATCATAACGAGTTAAAAACTGAACGACAAGTGATTAAATACAAAATTACAAAGCTTAAGGTAGAATTTTGATGATGTATGTCATTGAGGCAGGAATACCTTTGAAAAGGTTTCAAAAGCAACCCTAAATGCACCAGTTTTTCTGTTAATTATTTCTTCTTCCCTGCAAACGGGTCAATAGAAATTCCTATTTGAAAATATCCTGTTGCATCCTGATTATTCTCATAGATAAAATCCTGCGTGGGTTCTGCTTTTTCGGTCAAGCGATTACTGATGAAGTTTTGCAATCCACCTTGAAAAGTCCCTATGAGATAATCGCTAATGCGATGTTCATAGATAATTCCAGATTTTATTTCAAGCTGGCTGTACTCAAAGGTGTCGGCAAAGCCTGGACTATCTACATTTACATAAAAACCCGTGCTGCCAAAGGTGCTACCTATTGAAAAACGACCATTGTTGCCCACAAATCGTCTAAACAATAACCGTTGTGGCAGGATAAAATCCACTTCCCATTTAGAGTTTTTAAATTTATGATTATAAGAGAATGTTGGAAAAAATGGCAATTGTGATGTTGGGTCAACAAAAACTATGGCACCCAGCGTTATGGTTGTACGCTGGGTTCTTTTTATGATAAACGATAAGCCCACTAAACCTTTAATACGCTCAAAACCCTTATCGTTACCATCTACAATGAACGATGCATTATAAATAACTGGTTTTTTAAACAAGGTTGAAAAATAGGTAGAACTTAACGCTGCAGAAAAGTTATGAAACCCTACAATGCCATTTTGCTCAAACACATTGGTTGTAGATGTATTGTCCAGCCCATCAAATTCAAACTCATTGAATTGATAGTTAAGAGAGCCCGTTAAGGTCCATTTTCTGGTTTTATATAGCGGAATATTTGCAGCGGCTGAAAAGGTTTGCTGTGCTTTAATATCACCTTCTTGAAACGCTTCCCCAAATAATTCTGAATCAAAATTTCTGGATAGACTTTGTCCATATTCAAAATTTAAGAATCGGGTTCTGGGAAATTTTTCTTTTATTCCAACAACTGTTTTTTGTTTTAAGGAATCAGTTGGTTGCTTAGTTTTTTCTGTTGATTGTGAAAAAATTGTTGTAGTTGCTAATACTAGTAAGCAAAATGTTAGATAGTTGATTTTATTCATTTTGTGGTTTTGATTCTTTTGGGATTATTATTCTGAAAATTAATTTCTGAATTCATTAATTGAATTAGGACATAGATCATTATTACAATGCCAATAAAATTGGAATACATAGAAGATATTGAGACATCATTTTTATGTTTTATTTTTAATAAGGTTTGGGTTATTTTCCTTAAATACCAACGTTCTATGCGGAAAAGGAATCTCAATACCTTCATTCTCAAAGCGTTTTTTTATGCTCTCGTACAAATCGCACTTCATTACAAAAGCATCTGTAAAATTGCTCGCCCAAGCCCAAGCACGTAAGGTTACCGAAGAATCGTCCAAACTGATTACCCTTACAATGACTTTTTTCACGTTGTTATACTTATCTAATTCAGATCTGTTGTCTATAAGATTAGGATGGTCTTCACATTCTTCTCTCATAATGTGTTTTGCCAAATTAACATCGCTATCATAGGAAATTCCTATTTCAATCCATTGGCAACACATACGTTCGCCAAGGTCATAATTGATAAGCTTTTCTTTGTTAATGATAGCGTTAGGAATGACAATCATCTTGTTTTCGTAATTACGAATGACGGTATGGCGAAGGGTAATATCGGTAACGGTACCCACCATAGTATCCGTGACCTTAATGATGTCGCCTATTTTAAAGGGTTTGAAAAAAATGATAAAAAGCCCACCCACTAAATTTGAAAGTGCTTCTTGTGATGCAACACCTGCCACTACCGCGAGTATTCCTGCACCACCCAGTGCTGTCGCCGCAAAACTGCGCATAGACTCAAAAGCGAGTAAAATGAAAATTCCCCCTAAAAAATAAACACCGAAAATGGCTATGTACCTTAAAAACTTATAGCTGGTCGTATCCTCATTTTGAGCGGTGCGTTCCTTGATTTTGCGTTTAAACCAAGTTTGAACGAGTGATACAGCAACCAGCGTAATTACAGCAACAATACCCAGGTACAACACGAGATTAAAATTCTCGGTAGCTACTTTATATTGTTCCTTATCTATGAATATGAACGTAAGTGCCATTATCCCCAAAACAATCCAGAGTGCATTGAGTATTTTTTGTATCAAATGGATGGTTACTGGTTCTTCATTGGGATGCTTTCTGCGATAACGCTTTTCCAACCAGTTGTGAAACAATTTTGTGATGAAACGTAATAGCACTACTATGCCGATAACGATAACCGCATAGATAATGGCTTGTTTATAGGTTTCCCAGAATGAACTCATTAGACTATAGTTGAATTAATAGTATAGGTATATGACATTGATTGTTTTCTATTTGACATTTCAGAAAGGAACATTTTCTTGGTAGCAGTTGTAATATCAAAAACAATTTCACTTTTAGAACTGTTTTGCATTGCATCTATAAAAAATAATATGCGTTGCAAATCTGCTTCCGTATAAGTGTCCATTATACGAACTGCCAACTTCGGTTTTTTGCTTTGTGTGTAATAGAACATAAAATTTTCTTTTTTGGGGGTTCTCAAACCTTTTAGTAAACCATAAACCATTCATCTGAAAAAAACCTAAAAGGCTTGGAACCACTATAATTTATCTTGATAAAAAACGATTGGTTGTCTTGTCGTAACTTGACGTTGTAAGTTTTTCTTGTTGCTTTCAAAGCATTCAAGGTTATTACTATTTTCAACTTCACAATTGATAGTTTCTTCAATCGTATTTAAGGTAATTGCTTCTTGAGCAAGCGCTATCGAAGACACGAGTGAGAGCGTTATACCAATTATCCATTTAACGAGTGTAATCATTTCTTTTTGTTTATTTTATTTTAGTTAGTTCAGAATTAAAAGAACTCAATTTGACAAAAAAATAGTCATTGCTATTTTTTCCAGTTTTTTATAATTTTAATGCTTTCTTTTTGATAGTAAGCAATGAATTCTGTGAGCTCTTTTAGCTGCTCATTAAATTCCTTGGTATCCTTTGTTCTGTTTTTTAGAATATCCTTGAGTAGCTCATTATAGCCCGTAAGTCCATTCATACTATCCATAAAGGCATTTTGCCACTGCCCCATTTTTGAGTAAAAATAACGCTTGCGGTCACCAGGCTTGGTTTTATAGCCTATGCGTTTTAACATCAACAAATTATTTACAGCATTACTGGTTGCACTTTTGCTTAATCCTAAAGCTTCTCTTATATCGTCAAAGGTAAGCTCTACGGTATCAGAAATGGTCAACAAAGCATTTACCCGTGCCGAAGCTGGCGAAAGCCCCATATTTTCTTGAACTACACCAAAACTCTCAATGAGTTCTTTTTGTTTGTCTGTTAATGTATTGCTCATAATGTTTAGTTCTGTGCTGGCCTTTCTTCAATTAATCCTTATATTTCAGTTATTCTGTTATCCAGTTTTTGGCCTTATCCAATTCCTTCATTTCAAAAAATTTCATGTCTAACCCAGGTGTTATAAAATCACCAACGCTTGCAAATGTTTTTATCCACTTTGCATCAGAAACAACAGCATATTTTTTAATGTTACCTATCGCTTTGAAATCAATTTTTATTCCTTGTACTAATGCTTTAAAACTATCTATAGAAGGAAACGAATCAAAAACTACCATAATGTTAAGTTTTTCGCTTTTTTCTCCATCACTAATCAAGTTGTACAAGGCAGTCATAGCTGCGTGATTCACTTTATCGTGATTAATATGCACTTGATAAGCTCTTGGGCTTAGTTTCTCAATTTCGATATTTGAATTATAATCTTCTATATCGTATTCCTTTATGACTCCTTTATTGAGCCAATTGATTGCTTCCTTTCGTTCATCTTCGTCAAATACTTTCATAGGAATACTTGGCGTGAGAAAATTTCCCACTGAAACAGCATTTTCCAACCAATCATTATCCGTCAAAATTGCATATTTTTCTACAACATTAAGTGCATTTGCTTTCATACTCCAAATCTCATCTAATGATGATAAACCTTTTGGCATTGGCATTTCATCAATTACACCCAGTAATTTTATCTTTTGTCCATTCTCTTTAAATTCCTTAAAGGCTTTACTCAATATATCAGCATCTTCTTCAGTCAATTTCCCCGTTGTCTCGAATTCGTAAATCTCTGTGTTTTCAATTTTCCTTAATTCCATTTCTTCTAATTTAAATGTTCGTAATTTATTTTTTGATTTTGCAGAGATCAAATACAAATATAGGGTTTTTTTAGTTCTGTTAAAAGAGAACTGATATGTTGTGTTTTATTTAACGAAATTTCTATCTCTTTACAAAATCTTCCAAAAAAATAAATTTCTAAAAAAATAGTTAATGTATTATATTTTAATAGTAATACTATTATTTTTGCTAAAATTTTAAAAATGGAAGAGTTATTAAAGAATTTACAAATAAGGGTAAATGAAAACTTATACCTAAAAGACCCCGAGTCTTCTTCTCTTGGAAAAAAAATAATTGAAAACAGCATTATCCTTATTGAAGAAATAGGTTTTGAAGGATTTACCTTCAAGAAATTGGGTGATAGAATACAATCTCCCGAAGCATCAATATATCGTTATTTTGAAAACAAGCACAAGCTATTATTATATCTTACCAGTTGGTATTGGTCTTGGAAAGAGTACCAGCTTGTTATAAAGACCTATAGTATACCAAATCCTCAAAAAAAGCTTGACCTTATTTTGGAAATCATAACACAATCTGTAGAAACTGATTCTAACTTTTCGCATATTAATGAGGTAAAGCTCAACACAATTGTTATTAATGAAAATTCAAAATCATTTCTTACAAAAGAAGTAGATGAAGATAACAAACAAGGTTATTTTTTAATATATAAGCGGCTTATAAATAGAATAAAAGATATAATCTTAGAGGTAAATCCCAACTATCCATTTCCTTCTTCATTGGCTAGTACTATCGTTGATGGTTCTTTACACCAACACTTCTTAAAAAAACATTTTCCTACTATAACTGATTGCAACAAAGTTGTTTCTCCAACAGATTTTTACAAAAATTTAGTCTTTAAAACTTTAGATGTTTAAGCTATGAAAAAAACAATGACCTCTTGGCAACGCTTTGTTGGCTTATTGGAACTGGATAAACGTGATATAAGGCAAATAATATATTACGCAATATTTGCTGGGGTTGTAGCGCTTTCGCTTCCACTTGGAATTCAGGCGATAGTAAACCTTATTCAAGGTGCACAAATCTCATCCTCTTGGGTTGTACTTGTTGTTCTAGTGACACTAGGGGTGGCATTTCAAGGTGGTTTACAATTAATGCAGGTTCGTATTTTAGAAAATATTCAGCAAAAAATCTTTACCCGATCATCATTTGAATTTGCTTATCGGTTTCCAAAAATCAAAACTAGTGAGTTAGGCAAATATTACCCTCCAGAGTTGGCTAATCGTTTTTTTGACACATTAATCGTCCAAAAGGGTTTATCAAAAATTTTAATAGATTTTCCCGCGGCCATTTTACAAATAATTTTCGGACTACTATTATTATCTTTTTACCATCCCTTTTTTATTGTATATGGTTTTTTTTTAGTGCTTCTCATTTATGGTGTATTTCGTTTTACAGCTAAAAAGGGGCTTGAAACCAGTCTTAAGGAGTCTAATGAAAAATACAAAGTAGCACATTGGATACAAGAGATAGCAAGGTCATTAATTAGCTTTAAATTATCTGGGAATACAAATGTAGCTATGCAAAGAAATGATACTTTAACTTCTAAATATTTGGATGCTAGAGAAAATCATTTTAGGGTGTTATTGCTCCAATTTATACAAATGGTTGGCTTTAAGGTTTTGGTTACAGCCGGATTATTAATTATTGGAGGACTGTTGGTACTTAACCAACAAATGAATATTGGTCAGTTTGTTGCAGCAGAAATTATTATTCTTTTAATTATTACATCTGTAGAAAAATTAATTACTGGTTTAGAAACTTTTTACGATGTGCTTACCTCTTTAGAAAAAATAGGGCAAGTAGTCGATAAAGAGTTGGAGCTACAAGAAGGCATTGATCCTTTTGAAACACAAGGTTTTTTTATGTTAGAAATGGAAAATATAGCTTATACCTCACCAAATGGCTACCAAATTTTAAAGAATGTAAATTTTTCAATTAAATCAAAAGAACGTGTTTTACTAGATGGGCTTTCAGGTTCGGGTAAATCTACACTATTAAAGCTCCTTTCTGGACTAATTATCCCCAATAGTGGTTCTTTTTATATAAACAATAATTCAATTAAAGGTATCTGGCTTAATAAGTATCGAACAAAAGTAGGTCAGGTTCTACCAGAGCAACATCCTTTTGAAGGGACACTGTTTGAAAATATAACCTTCAATGATCCATCAATCTCTCAGGAACGAGTAAACCAAGTGTTAGATAAAATAGGCTTGCTCCCCTTTATAAAAGAACAACCCAACGGCCTACAAACTATGTTATATCCAGAAGGAAAGCAAATTCCATATACAATTTCAAAGCGTATTGTCATTGCCAGGGCTATCGTACACGCTCCAGAAATACTATTGTTAAAAGATCCGTTAGAGCATTTTGACGCTACAGAAGCACAACGCATTATTGAGTATTTATCAGACCCAATACATCCCTGGACCATAATAGTATCCTCCCGAAATGCTTTATGGAGGAAACATTGCACAAAAGTACTGAAACTAAATAGTGGAACTTTAATAAGTAAACCAGATGCTTAATATTTCATATAATCAACTTAGTAAGAAGGTGAGCTTAAAAGAGTATAGCGCATTTTCTAAAGTATTTAAGAACAAACATTATAAAATGTTCAATAGGTTTTTGTTAGTTTTTGGCGTAATCACTATCATATTTTTATTTCTCCCTTGGACCCAAAATGTTACTGGCAATGGATTTGTAACAACACTTGCGCCAGACCAACGCCCACAAACCATACAATCACAAATTCCAGGACGTATTGAGAAATGGTATGTAAGAGAAGGTGATTTTGTAAAAAAAGGGGATACTATATTATTTATTTCAGAAATTAAAACTGAATATCAAGATCCAATGCTTGTAGAACGCACCAATGCGCAACGCGATGCCAAAACGCAAAAAATACAATCTTATTCAGGGAAAATAAATGCTTTAAAGAGCCAAGTAACCGCACTACAAAAAGAAAACAGACTAAAATTACAGCAGGCAGAAAACAAATTAAAACAGCTCGACTTAAAAGTTAAGAGCGATAGTATTGATTTAGAAGCTGCAAGGATAAATCTTGATATTGCAGAGAGACAATTTAACCGAACACAAACTTTACAAACTGAAGGCCTCAAATCTCTAGCCGATGTCGAAGAAAAGAGATTGAAGCTTCAAGAAACACAAGCAAAGCTTATTTCTCAAGAAAATAAGTATTTAACCAGTCAAAATGAAGTTATAAATGCTCAGGTTGAATTGAGTAGAATTTCAGCAGAATATGCCGATAAAATTGCAAAAGTCAGTAGTGATCGTTACACTGCAGAGTCTAACCAATTTGAAGCTATTTCAGAAGTTCAAAAAATTGAGAACCAATCTGCTAACTACAAAATACGTCAAAGCCTGTATTATGTTACTGCCCCTCAAAACGGTTATATTAATAAAGCCATACGAGCAGGTTTAGGCGAAACTTTTAAAGAAGGTGAGCGTTTAGTAAATATTATGCCTTCAGATTATGATCTTGCAGTAGAAACATATGTTACACCTATTGATCTTCCCTTAATACACTTAAATGAAAAAGTCCGCATTCAATTTGACGGATGGCCTGCAATCTTCTTTCGAGGTTGGCCTAATGCTTCATTTGGTACATACGGCGGAAAAATTGTAGCAGTTGAAACTTTTATAAGCCCAAATGGAAAGTATAGAGTCCTCATAGCACCAGACCCTAGTACAGAGCCTTGGCCAAAAAACATACGTGTAGGATCTGGAGCATACACCATAGCATTGCTTGAAGATGTTCCTATCTGGTACGAAATATGGCGAAAACTCAATGGTTTTCCACCCGATTATTATACCCCTACAAATGCTGAGCAACCAAAAAATAAAGAATAGATGAAACCTCTTTTCATAATTTTTATAGTAATTTTTTCTTTTACTAAAAATTCATTGGCGCAAGATTCTATCACAAAAATTGATAGTGTACTTTCCTTTGAAGAGTACCTTGGTTATGTAAAAAAACACCATCCTATTGTCAAGCAAGCCAACCTCCAATTAAGTATGGGTGAGGCTAATTTATTAAAAGCGCGTGGTGGGTTTGACCCAAAAATTGACGTAGATTTTGATCGGAAAAAATTTAAAGGAACTGAATATTACAACACTTTGGATGCTGCTTTTAAAATACCTACTTGGTACGGTATTGAACTAAAAGCGAACTTTGAAGAAAATACAGGCACCTACCTTGACCCTAGCCTTACAGTTCCCGAAAATGGTTTGTACAGTGCAGGTGTTTCTTTCTCATTAGCAAAAGGGCTGTTAATAAATGATCGCATGGCGACACTTAAAAAAGCAAAGCATTTTTTAAATCAAACTAAAGCAGAAAGAGACCTTTTAGTTAATGAACTAATTTTTGAAGCCAGTAAGGCTTATTTTAAATGGGTTGAAGCATATAACGAAGAGCAATTATACAAAAGTTTTTTACAGAATTCTAAAACGCGTTTTGAAGGAATAAAAAGAAGTATTGAAGAAGGTGATAAAGCTGCCATAGATAGTACAGAAGCAAGAATACAATTTCAAAATAGAGCGCTAAGTTTTGAGGCTGCTAAGTTAAAAAGAACCAAGGCAACATTAGTTGCCAGTAATTATTTATGGATAAAAGAAGTACCATTACTTTTAAAAGAAAATATCGTCCCGTTAGCTCCAAGTAAAGTTGTGATTGAAACTTCATTATCTATTGAAGAAACTATTTCAAGTGGTGACACTATTCAAAATCATCCAAAAATTCGTAGTTTAAACGCCAAGTTCCAAGCGTTAAAGGTTGACCAAGCACTAAAGCGAAATAACCTACTCCCAAAAATAGATTTGCAATATAATTTTTTAACTTCAGAAGCAGATCAAGTAAATAGTTTTAATACTGCAAATTATAAGGCTGGATTAAATGTTGTTTTCCCCCTATTTCTGCGTAAGGAACGAGGAGAGTTAAAATTGACAGAACTAAAATTACAAGACACCAATTTTGAACGTAATATAGTTTCACTTACCCTACGAAATAAAATTACTGCCATTAACAACGAAATAAGCTCGTTGCTTGAGCAAAAAAATCTGGTTGACAACATTGTAGCAGGTTATAGAACTTTGTTAAAAGCAGAAGAACGTAAGTTTCAAATGGGGGAAAGCTCCCTTTTTCTTGTAAATTCACGGGAGCAAAAGTTAATTGAAGCTAGTATAAAGGCTATAAAAACGCAAGCCGATTATCTCGAATCTAATGCCAACCTATACAATACATTGGGAGTTTCTGAGGTTAATTAACAATGTAAACTTAGTAAATTAACACTTTCTAAGCACCTAAAAAAAGCTTCGACTTAATGAGGTTTTACTTCCCTTCCTCAATCTTTTCTTCCACCTCTTTCTTTTCATCACCATTCAATTTTCCTTTAGTTTTTGGGCTTTTTCCATTTTTATGGTGTATTTCGTAATACATGGCAAAATGATCACTCCCAAAGTTTTTGGTGCGCACCATTTTTTTCACAAACATATCCTTGGTGTGGAACAAATGATCTAAAGGGAATCGCATTAACCAATATTTAGCGTGATAGGTTGGAAAAAAACCACGTCCGATACGCGGGTCTATCATAGCAGTCATTTTCTTGAACAGGCGTGTAGTTCGGCTCCATACCACATCGTTCATATCGCCACAGACTACCACGGGCTTATCAAGTTTACGTATTTTTTTTCCTACTATCATTAATTCCGCATCACGCTCTTTTGAAGTTTCATTTTCAGTGGGGCTTGGCGGTGCCGGGTGTAAACAAGCAAAGAAAATATTTTGGTTTTCAGAAAGGGGATATTCAAAAAAGATAGAAGGCACATCTTCCTCTACATGATAATTAACTTCAACATTTATCAACTCGATTTTGGAGTAAAGGTGCATTCCATAGTAATTGTCCAATGGTATTTTAACCGTATGGGAATAGACGTTTTCTATTTCCGAAATACCTTTTTCCCACTTTTTATCACTTTCCATGGTAAGCACCAAATCAGGATCGTATTGTTCTATTTCGGCCTTCAATAAATTGTATTGCTCATTATCCTGTAAAACATTTCCGGCAAGTATGGAAACACATCCGTCACTTTTAAAATCGGGCTTCTTTCTTGGGTACAACGAACTATACGGAAACACCTTTACTATTTGATAAACAGTAGCGCCAACAAGTGCAATAAGCAAAATCCAACTGAAAAGTGTAAACGTGCTTTCAAAAATTAAAAATAAAACAAGAAGTACCACTTGTATTGTTATAGACTGCAACCGTATAAAGTCTGGGATCCTAAAAAACCAATGTGGTTTTTCAGTGGCTGGAAGAAAAGGACTTACAATAAAAATGACAATTAAAATATATAAAACCATCTTATAAAAATAGTATTTTATATAGTGCCTTTACCAAAAAATAAATGAATTTATAGGGTTTGAGAATAAAGCAATTTTTTTCACTGCATGCTTATATGTACTTTTGGAGAAAAATTAAAACAACCCTATTACTATGAAAAACATTACCCTTTCAATTCTATTTACACTCTATTCTTTTGGGATATTGGTCGCTCAAACCTACACAACTCCAAACGACGGAGGAACATATACGCTTGATGATATTGCAGCACTAAGCCCTTCAACAATTACTGTTTCAGGAAGTGATTATTCACTTTTAGAAAACCTTGAAGTAGCTGAAAATGATAATGTGGTAATCGACACAGACCTTACATTATCTATCGATGCTGATTTATTAATTACGGTTTTTGGTACGCTTTCAGTAAATTCAACCGAAATAACAATAACGGCAATAGACCAAAATGCGCCGTATGCAGGTTTTAGGTTTGAGCAAGGTTCATCTATAGACTTTAGCAACACAACAATCGAATACGGTGGTGGTTTGCGTGTTTTAACTGAAAACTTTGAAATTGACAACTGTACAATTACAAACAACGTAGAAGGTGGTGCTACCACAGGTGGTGTAATTTCTTTATCTAGAGGAACACCACAAATTACTAATAACACTATTACATTTAACGATTTGCCAGCGATAAGCTCAGGTGCGAATATTGAAGTATCCCCTTATATTTTTAACAACTACATTGAAGGAAACAACCAATTAAACTCTAACAGGCCACAAATAAACCTAGGAGTTACAAAAGCTGATGATACGCTTAAAATAATTCAAAATACTATTATTGGAGATCGCAGCCTTGACATGGTGGGCGGAATTGCCGTTGCCAACTTTTTTGGTGCAGGCGGCAACATCTTGGCTCGAATTGATGATAACACTATTGTTGACAATCGTTACGGAATGAACATTGTAGGAAGCAACTCTTTTGCTTACGTGACAAATAACATAATTGAAGACAACGACACTCAAGACCTACCAAATTCAGGAGGAAGTGGTATTTCCCTTAACAGTGCATCTGCAGGAATGGAGATTATTGCCTCTGGTAACGAGTTTAGACGAAACCTTTGGGGTATAACTGTAATTGACCAGGCTTCTATTAACTTAGGAGATGGAGAAGACAACCCAGGCGAAAATGTTTTTTCTGAAAATGGAAATGGTGGAGTAACGTATGCAATATACAATAATACTGCAAACACATTACAAGCAAAAAACAATTGCTGGATTGAAGGACAAGAAAGTACCGAGCAACAAGTAGAAGACGTTATTTTTCACGTAGTAGACGATTCTACTTTAGGCGAAGTAGTTTTTGATCCCTTTTTGTGTAGCATTCTAAGTGTTGAGGAGTTTACAGTAGAAAATTTCAGTTTTTACCCAAACCCAACAAACAATCAAATTAATTTTAACAACCGTTATTCCTTTACAACGTTAAACATCTATAATGTTTCTGGAAAATTAGTTTCTACAACATCTCTTACTGAAGGAGAAAACACAGTACAAACTAATTTACCTTCAGGCGTATATTTTGCTCGTTTCAGCAATGAAAGTGCTTCAACAGTACAAAAATTAGTGATTAAATAATATTTCACTTTATTATTTTGAAAAACACGCTGATTGATTTTCAGCGTGTTTTTTTATTTAAAGCTATCTTTCTATTGCTAAAACCTTAATTTTGCAGCTTCAAGTCCTTAAAAGGGGAATTTTAAAAAAATAGTAAAGAACAAACAAAAGTGAAACTGGATAAAAACGCAAAATTAGAGCTGAACAAAGCCGAAATGAAAAAATATGGCTACGAAGTAGTTGATGCCATAATCGATCATTTTGATACGCAAAATGACAAAGATCCAGTGGCTTTAGCTTCTCGAAAAGAGATGGACAACCTATTTCTTGAAAAAGCTCCAGAAAACCCTGAAGATGCCCATAAAGTATTAGACTTTGTATTGGAAAATGTGATGACAAAAAGTAACATTGTTTCGCATCCAAAATCCTTTTCCTTCGTTCCGGGACCCAGCAATTACATAAGTGCTATGGCCGATACATTGGCAACTGGTTTCAATGTTTTTTCAGGTGGTTGGGCAGCTTCTCCTGCGGCCGCAGAACTAGAAATTGTAACATTAAATTGGTTGTTGAAAATTTTCGGTTTTCCTGAGAAAAAAGGAGGCGGGATTTTCACTAGTGGTGGTTCTATGGCTAACTTAACAGCAATAGTCACCGCAAGACGAATTAAATGTGGAGATGATTTCAGCAAAGCTGTTATATATTTATCAGACCAAGCCCACTCATCAAACATAAAAGCAATACGTATTTTAGGTTTCAGAAAAGAACAAATACGCATTATCCCAACTGATATTGAGTTCAAATTATCATTAAACAAGCTTCGTAATGCCATTGCAAAAGACCGCTTAGAAGGCTTGCAACCTTTTTGTATGGTCGCTACAGCTGGGACTACAAACACAGGAACCGTAGACCCCCTTGCTGAACTTTCAAAAATCTGTAAAAAGGAAAAAATCTGGTTCCATATTGATGGGGCTTACGGCGGAGCGGCCATTCTTGCTAAAAATGGCAAAAAACTACTTAAAGGCATTGAAAAAGCCGATTCGTTAACCGTAGATCCACACAAATGGTTTTTTCAACCTTATGAAATGGGGTGCTTGTTGGTGCGAAACAGCAAATGGCTTAAAAACACCTTTACCGAAACACCTGAGTACCTTAGAGATGTTGAAGGAAATGAAAGTGAAATCAATTTTTACGATCACGGGGTGCAATTAACCCGTCGTTTTAGAGCATTGAAATTTTATATGTCCATTAAAACATTTGGCTTAAAGGCTTTTCGGGATGCGATAACCTATAATATTCAGTTAGCAGAAAAAGTAGAAGATCTACTTCGGAAAAGTGCTAATTGGGAAATCATCTCGCTGGCAACAATGGCGGTTATTAACTTTCGGTACAATCCCATTGGCAACAAGCTGTCTGAAAAACAACTCGACGAATTAAACCAGTACATTTCAGAAAAAGTCGTGGGATCGCGCGAAGCGTTATTGGTTACCACTATTTTAAACGGACAAACCGTTTTAAGAATGTGTTTAATCAATCCCCGAACTACCCTGGAGGATGTGAAAGAAACCATTTTGCTTTGTAATGAATTTGCTAAAGAAAAATATCCTAATTAAAAAAAAATATTATATTAAGATATAATTCTGAAATTCAAGATTATGAAGACAACAATAAATCTGAAATTTCTGTTGGGCTTTGTATTTATATTTAATCTACAAGCTGTAGTCACAAATCAACAATCATCCAACCTTTACGCCCAAAATCCTGACCTTTTTAAAAACACATGGTATCTTCATAATCTTGTTGTTGATGGAGATAACAATATACCACCCATAAATGATGAAATCCCATTTGTGCCGGCTGATTTTTATGAAAATGGGGTTATTAACACAGGTATGTGTGATGAAAGCGGGACAGGGCAATTTGAATATATCGGCACAACAGAGTTTAATGTTCTTAATATAAATTTTTTGCAAGGTGGATGTGACGAAAATCACCCCGACAATCAAAATTATAGTGGCTTATATCAACAATTTTGGGGATACCTTTTGGATAGCGGCGCTATACCCTATGAAATTACCGAAGACGGCGAAAACCGAACTCTGCTTATTACAGGTCCAAATGGTGATCATGCAATCTATGAGAATGAAGCACCTTTATCCATAGATGATTTTACTGATTCTAAATTTTTGATATACCCAAATCCTGTTAAAGAAACCCTAAATATAAACAACTCCTCAAATCAAACAGTAACAGCAACCATCTATGATGTAAGTGGTAAAAAACTACAAAGCCATGTTCTTGAAAGCAGCAAGGAAACTATAAATGTAAAGCCTTTAAAAACAGGTTTGTATTTTGTTGTTTTTGAAAATGAGGCTGGAGAGCGGTCGAGTGAAAGGTTTATTAAAAAATAGGTTTTATAAAGCGGTATCCTTCCTATTTCTTACTTTTATGGGTTTAAACACCAAACCATCTTTGAATGCCAGATAATTGTGACATCCTAATCATCGGCGGCGGAGCTGCCGGGTTTTTTACTGCAATCAATGCTGCAGAAAAAAACCCGCAGTTAAAAATTATCCTTTTAGAACGAGGTAAAGAAGTACTAACAAAAGTAAAGGTTTCCGGCGGCGGACGCTGCAATGTAACCCACGCCGAGTTTTTACCAAAAGAGCTTACCCAAAACTATCCGCGGGGCGAAAAAGAGCTGTTAGGACCTTTTCATAGTTTTATGACGGGTGATACCATCGAGTGGTTTTCAAAACGTGGTATAGAGCTGAAAATTGAAGAAGACGGCCGGATGTTCCCGATAACAGACAGTTCCCAAACCATCATTGATTGTTTTATTTCAGAAACTGAACGGTTAGCGATTGACGTGCTGAAAGGACAGTCGGTTAAATCAATAGAAAATAAAGGTAAATTTTGGAAAATAAAAACTGCTTCTGAAGAGTTTACAGCAGAAAAACTGGTCATTGCAACGGGAAGTAACCCTAAAATTTGGAAGTTGTTAGAAGGGTTAGACCATACTATAATTCCGCCAGTTCCCTCTTTATTCACTTTTAATATTGATGATAAACGAATAAAAAAATTACCAGGAGTAAGCACCGAAGCTTCTGTAAAAGTTTTAAACGAAAATGCAAAAACAGTACTCGAAAGTGAAGGCCCATTACTAATCACCCATTGGGGTATGAGCGGACCCGCTATTTTAAAGCTATCGGCTTGGGGCGCCCGATTATTAGAACCTACCAAATATCATTTCAACATTCAGGTTAATTGGTTGTTAGACTTTTCTTCTTCTGAAATAATTGAAAAATTTAAAAACCTTAAAATTGAACTTGCAAAAAAGTTAGTTACAAAAAACGCACAATTTGACCTTCCAAAACGGTTATGGAAAAGTTTGGTTGAAGCTTCAAATATTTCTGAAACTACAACTTGGGCTGATATTTCAAAAGAACAAATAGTGGCTTTGGCATCTCAACTTACCGAAGGGGTTTTTGATGTCCATGGGAAAAGCACCTTTAAAGAAGAGTTTGTTACTGCCGGAGGTGTTAAATTGAAAGAAGTAGATTTTAAAACTTTTGAAAGCAAAAAACACAAAAACCTCTATTTTGCAGGCGAAGTGCTAAATATTGATGCCATTACTGGCGGCTTTAACTTTCAAAATGCCTGGACCGGAGGATATTTAGTGGCGCAATCTATCGCGAAATAATATGGAAAAACATATAGCTTTACTAAGAGGCATAAATGTTGGCGGACATAAAAAATTTACCAAAGCTCAACAGCTTGAGGTGTTATCAAGTTTAGGCTATGAGAATACTAATGTCTACTTACATACAGGGAATTGGTTCTTTGAAACTTCGGAAAACAAAGAAGAAATAACCCAAAATATTTCCAAAGCTATACAAATCAAATTTGGTTGGGAACTACCCATACTAGTTTTAACACCTTCGGAAATTGAAAAAATTTTTCAGAATTGTCCTTTTTCCGAAGAAAAGAAAGTCAAAAGCTATTTTATACTTCTTTCAGAAAAACCTAACGAAAACTTGATTAAGGAAGTAAGTTTCATACAATATCCCAACGAAGAGATTATAATAACAGCTAATTGTATCTACTTTTATGCTTCCAAGGGGTACGGGCGTACCAAATTTAATATGAATACTTTTGAAAAGAAACTAAATGTAAGAGCAACCTCTCGAAATTATAGGACAATGACCAAACTACTTGAATTGAGCACTACCTTGTAATCAACGTTTCAGAAATTTTTTTCTTCTAATAAAGAAATAAACCAAGCTACTTACCAGTAAAAAGATAATGACATATACGTACCACGGAAAACCATTTTGAGATAGCTCAATAGGCGCCTGATCACCCATAATTGCCAGACCGCCCCAATAAAGTGGTGCTAAAGTTCGCCCCTCTGCATTAGAAAGATAGGTTAGTTTTGCTTCTTTTAAAGCTTGGTCTTTTGGTAAACCATTTTGTAAATTATCATAAAAAGTTGCAATAATTTCGACACTTGATTGTTCGTCAATTTTCCAAAGACTAGTCAAAATACTCTCACTACCAGCATAGGCAAATGCGTGAGCCAAGGAAATCATTCCTTCTCCGGCTTGATAGGAAGGCTTGCCCGTTTCGCAAGCGGTTAGAATAGCTAGATCTGATGACAGATCGCAATTATAAATTTGGTACGTGTATAAAAAGTTTTCATCTCTCTTTTCTTCCGAAGGGGTTTTGGCAAAAATCAGTCGGGACAGTTCTGGGCTTATATTGTCTGACTCTGCATGCGTACCAATATGAATTATTTTATGATTTTTAGCATACTTTAAAAATATACTTTTCGAAGCGTTTTCATTACTATAAACACTACCCTTAAATTTTTTGGAATATTTGTTGACCAAATCGATACTGAAAGGTTGCGGCAATAAGGTTAAATAACCCCGATCTAACAAAAGGGAATCTGAAACATTCGTTTTATATGCTGTTTTCATTTCTGAAGAAAAATGTGGTGCGAAAGCAACGTAGTTTTCAGAGAAGTTGGACTTAGAATTTTGATTTTCCAAGATTAAAAAACTGAAATTATACGAAATGGTATGCTTTGCCAACAAGCTATTTGTTGCCAAATCTTTAAAAGAAGTGATTTTTTTTGGGGTTAACGTTTCAAAACTTATGTTGTACAAATCGCCATCTGGAATAATGATGACTTTCTCAGTGTCTATTTCATTTTCAAAAGGTTTCCATAAAGCATCATATAGTTTTTTTAGTTTTGGCGCTACTTCATCAACACTAAAAAGATTTTCATTTACCTTGTTAATTTCCCTTTTTACATCTTCAAAAGATAATTTATGCAGCGTATTTCCAGTATTTGAGAGTATTAATGCATATAATTTTTCTTCAATAAAAACGTACCTAACAACAGTGGTGTTAGCAGGGATAAACTGTTGCGTGTTTTTAAATGATGGAGCTATTTTAGCATAGCGCATTTGATAATATTTTGGGTAATTTCTTTTTAGTGAATCTTTAAATACCTCCCATTGGTTTGAGATTTCAAAATAGATGTTCATTCCTCCCTTTGAAAGTGAAGTTGAAAGTTTATTTCTCAAATCTTTTTCACGTATTAATACTGCGTTCGGGACATTGGGCACATTCATTTCATTACGAAGGTTCAATCGGGAACGAATTCGATTGTACAGCGATGTTTCGTGGAGGGAAAGCACGTTTTCCAAATATCTTTTGTTTCCTGTTTTTTCATACAATTCTGCATTTAATTGTTTTGCAAAATTGTAAAGTTGATTGTTTTCTTCAATGAGGACTTTCACATTTTCGGCGGAAGACACAAATTGCTTTCTTCGATTTAGTATTGAGATGGCTTCTTTTAAATTGATAAAGAGATGCTTTAAAAAAATGGTGTCTTTTTCTTTCTTCAGTAAATATTCAGACTTTGTTTTAACCAAAATCGCTACAGGTTTATTAAACTCCACCTGAATGGAATCCAGTGCATTTTCTCGTTGAAAAGCCTGGTCTTCAAATGTTTTTAATGCATTGGTACTGTACTCTAAAGCTTTTTCTGTTTCCCCTATTTCAAGATAAATTTCCGCTAAATTCACGGTTTGCAAAAAAACTGGAAGGGTATTTTTTCCTTGGTGCTTGGTTACATAGCTATATGCATTTTCTGCCAATTGCAAGGCTTTTTCTTTTTGGTTGTTTTTGGCATAAAATTGAGAAGCGTCTTCAAAAAAAGTTAGGATTATTGGGTCGTAATATTCTTGTGAGGAGGAATTAAAATCTGTTGCGGCTTTTTCATAATATAGTTGTGCCTTTTCCACTTGTTTGTTTTCAGCATAGATTTTCGCCAAACCGTAATGGGCACTTGCGCTCCAATCGTAAAAAGTACCAGGCAGTTTTTTTATAGCAGTAATACCTTGATTAAAATATTTTTCCGATTCTTGAAAGTTCATGAGGTTTAAATGCGCATTGCCCAGCAGGATTTTCGATTTAAACAATTCTGGATTTCCTTCTTTAAACAGTTGCTTTTTTCCGTGACTCGAAAAAGTCAATAGGTCTAAATTTTTATTATAATCTCCCAATTTTTCATAAATACCAGCCAAATTATCTATGTACTGAAAATGTGCTCGTTGGGCATCGTTTTTTTTATAGGCTTCAGCATCAGATTCCAGAAATTTTTTATTGTAACCGATACATTTTTTCATCGCCTCCAGACCTTGGGTTGTTTGGCCTTGGAAAATGTAAAGACCTGCAATATTATTTAGCAATAACGCAGGCCTATAGTATGAGTTTATAGGCGAATCTTCCAATTGTGCGACATTATCCACTGCTTTTTGGTAATAATAAATAGCACTATCAATTTTTGAAGCATAATACATAGAAGTGCCCATCCCAGAATAACTGAAATAATAATCTAAAAAGTTGGTTTCAGGGTCACTTTTGTAAGATTTTAATGCCTTTTTGTAATTATCAATCGCTTGGCTTACGTTTCCTTCCCGCAACTGTCCTGTGCCCAAATTATAATATCCTTTGCCTATTTTTTTTCCAGGCTTTCCAGGAATTTTTAGAGCATATTGCAGTGCATTTTTATGACTTTTGGTTTCTTCTTTATGAAGACCAATAGATTGATAAAAAGAAGCTATTTCGGCATATAAATCTTGTAAGTAAATAGGGTTTGAAGTGTGTTCTTTAAAATCACTTACAAAGGCATTCATTTCTTTAATCGCTAGTTGCTGGTTGGAATTTTCCAACATTATTTTACCTACATAATAGGGATAACCAAAGAGGGAATCGTATCTTTTATTGGTTTTATAACGCTCAACTTGAGCATACAACTCGGTTTGTGCCGTTTTATATTTTTTTTCTGAAAGTAAACTATCCAGAAGGGATGTTCCAGTCTTTTGTTGTGCCAACCCGAATTGCGATATAAAAATCACGAAAACGATGAATGGTACGACAAAAGTTTTCATCTTATTTGTTTAGTTCTTTTAATATTGTTTGACTTTCGTCATTGTTACTTTTTTCGAAGTTTGTTTTTGCTTTTTCAATTTCACCACTCTTTAAAAGTGCTAGACCTAAATAATAATAGCTTTCCTGAAGAAACATACTAGATTGGGTATTTGACACTTCAGTAAGGTAATCAATAGCTTCTCTTTCTTTTTTTTCAGCAAGGTAGGCTACACCCAAAAAATAATTCAACGTATCGTTTTCTGGTTTTTCACTTAGCAAAGGTTTCCATTTTTCAATGGCAGTTTTGTAGTTTTCCTGCTTATAATCTACCATCCCATCAAAAAAAGTATAGTTATTGGTTGTACTCATAGTGGTGGGCAAACCAGGATCAGGCCTAAAATGTTCGGCAAATAATCTTTGATTGGAATCAGCTGAATTAAAAAACCACAATATACCGAACACCACAACCAGAACGGCAGCAATAGCATATAAATGGATTTTAGACCGTTTAGGCTTTTGTATTAGCTTCGCTTTGTTCAGCACTTTTGAATGCGTCTGTGGAAGCTCTTTATGAAAATCGTCCAATTTATTTTTTAAAGCCGAAGCTTCGACTCCGTCTATAAGCGTCCTCACCTCGTTTACTTTTTGTTGTAATGATGGGTCACTGGAAATTTTGTCAATAAAGGCCTTCTGTTCTTCAGCAGTCATAGCATTATTGATATACTTTTCTATGATTTCAAATTCCTCTTTTGTTATGCTCTGTTTCTCTTTCATGATTTTATTGGGGATAATGTCAGTTCTCTCAATTTATTGATGCAACGGTATTTTTTGTTTCGAGCCGAAGACTCTTCAATTTCAAATTCCGAAGCAATCTCTCGCATAGATTTTTTGTTGTAATAAAAGTCGGTTAACAGTCTTTTACATTCCACACCTAATCTTTCAAAGGCTTTCAAGGTTTGTTTTTGTTTCTTTTCAGTTTCTACATCTATCTCTTTTGAAACATCTACTTCCAAGTTGTTTTCTAAAGGTTCAAAAGAAGTTGTCTTTTTAAATCGTGATGAACGTAAAAAATCCAGCCACTTATATTTCGCTATTTGATATAAATAACCTTGCACGGCCGTTTCATTTTCAGGTATAAATTTTCCGTCTTTAATATTTCGCCAAACCGTGATAAATGCTTCTTGGTATATGTCTTTTGCTTGGGGCATCGTACCATTATTTTTTAAAATGTACTGTTCGGTTTTATAAAAATTTTCGGTGTATAGTTTATGCAAAGCCCGTTCATCATTGGCTTTTATGGCAGTTACTAATTTAAACTGCCTTTCTATGTGTCTGATTTCCCCCATCTTGTAGATAAAGGAAAGTTACACATTTTTTTAATTTTTTAATTTTCTTTTTCAAACTTCACCCATTCGCTTCCATTAATTTTATTGTCTATTCGAGGATCGTATAACGAATTGTCCGTTCCAAAGTATTCACCATTGTTGTTTACCCAATAATACTTGTTTCCAGATTGTACGTTATAATGCTCATTGGTTTCATGATTGGCAATCACAGTGCGTTCACCAATCATATTTACAGATTTTGAATGTCCTGCATTGTTAATATCACTTCGTTTTAAATAGCCTGCATGACTAATATCTGAAATTTCACTATATGTTTTGGCAATAGAACTTGATGCATTGCCTCGAGCATTAATGGCCGCCATACGCTGTTGGTGAGCTTGGGCACTTTCAGCAGATTTCATGGCCCAAAATTGTTCGTTTTGTTGTATTTGCCCCATTAACTTTCCATTCATCATCTGTTGCCATTGTGGGTTGATTTCAGTATTGGCAGCGCCATGCAAATACGCCTTTGTCGCCTTTTCAAAATAAGCTTGCGGTGCTTCTAATTCCGTTGTTTGCAACGTCCAATGAACAATTTGGTTTTTGGTTATAATATTCTGCAAAATGATTATAAAAGACTGGTTGCCGTTGCTGTCTTTCCATTCGGTTCCCAAGGTTTTATACTGCCGTTGCGAGCCGGTTTGCGGCATTCCGGCAGAAAAACGTTGCCAGAAGGCTTCCACTTTTGGCAATGGATACGATTTTATAAAGCTATAGCCTTCTGCGTGAGCAGCAGGTTGAATAAATTGTTGCACCACTTGCTCCAATGAATATACAGGTACAATTTGTTGACCTGCCATCTGTAGGGTTTGTTGTGTATAAGGGTCATTGGAATATGCAAAAGTCATGCTTTCCGTTTTGTTTACCCTTACATTGTTTGGTCCAGTAATAAAATATTGAGCATTCGGTTCCTGATGAATTAGCCAATCCGCTGGTAAGGGCATTCTATACTGTATCATTCCAGATTTTGCATCTTTTACATATTGAAACTTAGTGCTTTTTTCTTGTTGCGTTTTTACACCTATTTTTCTACTCAATGTAGTTTTATTGGATATATCTTGTTTATCATAAGCAACCTCATTAATAGTTTCTTCAAGTTTAGAAGTACCCATCACACAAGATGAAAGAAATATAGTTACGGAAACCAATAGTATCGTTTTCATAAAAAAAGTATTTAAGTTTCTTATCTATTGCTTCATCGTAATTTATTTAATATGTCATCATAAAAACCTTCACCCCTTTTTAAAATAAAAAAACGCCCTGGGTCTAGGGCGTTTAGCAAACCACTCCAATCCTCCTCAAAACAGGAATTGATTTTTTAGCTATTTCTGAAACATCGGTTTGTTTATAAAATGTCATCATACTTTTTAACTCTTTTATCGCATATGGCAATTACCTATATTTGCTTTATTGAAAAAACCAACTCATGACGGAAGCCCATTTCATCCCCCAACCTTATACCAAGACCCTTGAAAACGGCAGCGTATCTTGGCAAAGTCCTAGCAATATTGCTTTGGTAAAATATTGGGGAAAATATGGCGAGCAACTGCCTAAAAATGCTTCTATTAGTTTTACGTTGAGTAATTGTCATACAAAAACAACTCTTTCTTTTGAAAAAGCAACTTCTACTGAAGATTTTCAATTTGAAGTGTATTTGGACGGAAAAAAAGAAGAAGGTTTTGAACCAAAAATTCAAAAATTCTTTGAACGGATTGAAAGGTACGTTCCTTTTCTGAAGGATTACAAATTTAAAATTGAAACCAGTAATAGTTTTCCACACAGCAGCGGGATTGCTTCTTCGGCTAGCGGGATGAGCGCGTTGGCGTTATGCTTACTTTCAATTGAAAAGCAATTAGCTTCAGAAGAAATTTCAAAAGAATTTTTTAATAAAAAAGCTTCTTTTTTAGCACGATTAGGCTCTGGAAGTGCCTGTAGAAGTATTAAAGGCCCACTTATTGTTTGGGGAAAACATGCAGATATTGAAGGAAGCAGTAATTTATTTGGAACAAAATATCCTTTTGAAGTTCACGATAATTTCAAAAACTACCAAGACACTATTTTGTTGGTCGATAAAGGTGAAAAACAAGTGAGCAGCACGATTGGACATAATTTAATGCACGACCATCCTTTTTCCGAACAACGATTTCAGCAAGCTAATGACAATCTTTCAAAACTCATCCCAGTTTTAAAAGAAGGGAATATTTCAAAATTCATAAAAATCATCGAAAGCGAAGCCTTGTCATTGCATGCCATGATGATGACGTCTATGCCTTATTTCATATTAATGAAGCCTAATACACTGGAAATTATTAACCGTATTTGGAATTTCAGAAAAGAGACTAAAAGTAACGTTTGCTTTACGCTAGATGCTGGTGCCAATGTGCATGTGTTGTACCCTGAAGCCGAAAAAGAAACTGTTTCAACCTTTATTGAAGCTGAATTAAAGCCGTTTTGTAAAAACGGTGAATATATTCATGACCAAACAGGCAACGGTTCCACTACCCTTTAAACTGCTCTAACTGATTGAAAAAGCATATTTTATAATAAATTTCAGAAAAATACGAGTTCCATTCTTATCTTTGCAGTACTGAAGGAAAATCAGTACATTTAAAAAACCATTAACCATTACTTTATGCGCGGCCCTTTATTTTATTCAAAAATCCTATTGTTTGGTGAGTATGGAATTATAAAAGATTCCAAAGGATTATCGATTCCGTATAACTTTTATAACGGAGCGTTAAAGATTGATGAGCACAAAACCATCAACACCAAAAAAAGTAATGATAGCTTATTGCGTTTTGCAAAGTATTTAGCTACGCTTCAAAGCGAAAAGCCAGAATTGGTAACTTTCGATATCAATGCCTTAAAAGCTGATGTTGATAAAGGATTGTATTTTGACAGTAGTATTCCACAAGGGTACGGTGTAGGTAGTAGTGGTGCTTTGGTCGCAGCTATTTATGACAAATATGCGACTCAAAAAATTACGGTTCTTGAAAATTTAACCCGTGAAAAACTGCTTCAACTAAAAGCAATTTTTGCCGAAATGGAATCTTTTTTCCACGGAAAATCTTCTGGTTTAGATCCATTGAACAGTTATTTAAGTTTGCCTATTTTAATCAATAGCAAAGATAATATTGAGCCTGCCGGAATCCCTTCGCAAACCGAAGACGGAAAAGGAGCAGTATTCTTATTAGATAGTGGTAGTACTGGAGAAACAGCGCCAATGGTTCATATTTTTATGGAAAACATGAAGCAAGAAGGGTTTAGAAGCATGGTAAAAGACCAGTTTGTAAAACATACCGATGCTTGTGTTCACGACTTTTTAAAAGGTGATGTAAAATCGCTCTTCGGAAATGTAAAACAACTTTCAAAAGTGGTTTTAGACAACTTTAAACCGATGATCCCGAAACAATTCCACACCTTATGGAAAAAAGGAATTGAGACCAACGCTTACTACTTAAAGTTATGTGGTTCTGGCGGTGGCGGTTATATGTTAGGGTTTACCGAAGATATTGATAAAGCACGCGAAGCCTTAAAAGATTATAGACTGGAAGTGGTTTATAACTTTTAAATATTTTCAACGCAACATAGATTATGCTAACCAGAAAACAAAAACATTTTCTACTAAAGGTTTTCAGTTTGTTTTCGGTGGTTCGTGGTTATAATATTCTTATAATCATTATTGCACAATACTTAACTTCTATCTACATTTTAGCACCAGATTTGCCTGTAAAAAAGGTTTTATTCGATGTTAATTTGTTAATGTTGGTACTAGCTTCGGCCGCGGCTATTGCATCAGGCTACATAATCAACAGTTTTTACGATAGCGAAAAAGATTTAATTAATCGCCCACGCAAAACCATGCTCGATCGGTTGGTGAGTCAGCGTACTAAGCTTTCGGTCTATTTCATCCTGAATTTCCTTTCGGCTATTTTTGCCAGTTATGTTTCGTTCAGGGCTGTGCTCTTTTTTTCAGTGTATATTTTTGTGCTTTGGTTGTATTCGCACAAGCTTAAAAAGTACCCTTTTATTGGGAATATCACGGCTGCAATTTTAGCAGTAATTCCCTTCTTTGCTGTGTTTATCTATTACAGTAATTTCGACTTGGTCATTTTCGTACACGCTACGTTCTTATTTCTTCTAATCTCTATGCGGGAATTAGTAAAAGACCTTGAAAACATTAAAGGAGACCTCGCACAAGACTATCACACCATTCCTGTTGTGTATGGTGAAAAGGTTTCAAAGCGTATGTTAACCCTTATGTGTTTTGTTGCATTTATACCGGCTTTATTGCTCATATTCAAATTCCCAATTGGGTATATGAATTACTTTTTCTTCGGAAGTATTTTTGCCCTATTGGTTTTTCTATTTGTCCTTTGGAAATCGAAACACAAACTACATTACATTTTGCTGCATAACATTTTAAAATTTATTATCGTTTTAGGGGTTTTCAGCATTGTTTTAATTGATATTGACTTGTTACTGAATCGGTTTCTTCTAAAAATATAAATAACGGATTTTCAGCTATTGCTATTTGAAAACCAAAGGCTTTGCCTACCTTTGCAAAAAATTTTAGAAATTTGCTTTATAACAAAGCATAAAAAAAATCCGAATTGAGTTCGGAAAATAAATATGAGCAGAAAAGACAATAGCGGAAAAGGAAAACCTTCTGGGCGTGGTGCTGGTAACACCCGAAAAGGAAGCAATGCAAGAGGAAATGCTCCTTTAAGTAGAAAAAAACCTACTACTAAGAAACCTAACAAGGGTGGCAAAACCAACCACCAAGAAAACCCGAATGGAATTCGGTTAAACAAATACATTGCTAACAGCGGTATTTGCTCTCGTAGGGAAGCAGACACTTACATAAAAACCGGTTTAGTTTCGGTAAATGGGGAAATCATCAACGAAATGGGCTATAAAGTTCAGTTAGCAGATGATGTCCGTTTTGATGGTCGCCGTATCAACCCCGAGCCAGACACGTATGTTTTACTGAACAAACCAAAATCCGTAGCAACTACAACCAGTGAAAGCAAAGGCTTAACGGTGATGGATTTAATTTCTAACGCTACTACTGCCGATGTTAAACCCATTGGTCGTTTAGGCCGAAATGCAACCGGACTGTTATTGTTTACAAACGATGATAAGCTGGTTAAGAAATTACACAGTAAAGGAATGCCAAGGTTATTTCATATCGAATTGGATAAAAACCTAAAAGCTTCTGATCTTCAAAAAATAGAAGAAGGCTTAACCATTAATGGTAAAACGGTTGAAGTAGAAGAAATAAGCTACGTGGAGAACTCCCCTAAAAAAGAAATAGGGTTGAAAATTAAAAATATGGGCAATAGTATTATCCGCGATATTTTTGATCATTTAGGGTATGATGTGGTGAAAGTAGATTGTGTAACCATTGCACACCTGACTAAAAAAGATTTGCCTCGAGGCCGCTGGAAAATATTGACCAAAAGAGAAGTAGAACTTTTTAGTATGATGTAATACTTTATTGATATTCAATATAGAACACCTCTTAATGCAGAGGTGTTTTTTTATGCTAAATTTTCACTGAAATAAGTTGACATATCAAAAAATAAATTACATTTGCTGCGCATTTAGCTGAACAAATTGAACCGTGTTTCTGTGTTTGGGTTTTTGAAAATTAGGAAGTCATATTCAAAAACAGGTTGCCAGGCAACCAGCCAAAATTTAAAGCTAGCTTCCGCCTTACCCTTAGAGCCTGCTTCAGGTTTTTCACAGCGTTTAGCTTACTGGCTTAACCCTATCCGTATTTGAACATACCGTTAATTTTTTGTTATATCTCTCACCTTTTTGAGGGTTTCAACTAATTGATTTATAATTTACATGTTCAAATTTCATAAAAACAATGAATACTAAATATATTGATCTTATTGATCAGACCTATTATTTTCCACAGGAAGAGTTTGCGTTAAACGAAAACAAAACGCTTAATTTTCACGATATCGACTTAATGGATCTCGTGTCAAAATATGGAGCGCCATTAAAGTTTACTTATCTTCCTAAGATTTCAGAAAACATACAACACGCCAAAAAGTGGTTTGGCAACGCCATTGAAAAACATAAGTATCAAGGTAATTACAACTATTGTTATTGTACAAAAAGCTCTCACTTTAAGCATGTTTTACACGAAGCACTAAAAAATGACATTCATATTGAAACCTCATCAGCTTTCGATATTAATATTGTTGAAAACTTAAAAGCCGAAGGAAAAATTAACAACAACACATATGTAATTTGCAACGGTTTTAAGCGGGAGCAATACATTAACAATATTGCACGATTAATAAATGAAGGCCATAAAAACTGTATTCCTGTAATCGATAATTATGAAGAAATCGGTTTACTTTCTGAACAAATTGAAGGCAATTACAAAGTTGGAATTAGAATCGCTTCGGAAGAAGAACCAAAATTTGAATTTTACACCTCTCGTTTAGGAATTGGGTATAAAAATATTGTTCCTTTTTACGAAAAACAGATCAAGGACAACAAACAAGTTGAACTTAAAATGCTTCACTTTTTCATTAACACCGGTATTCGTGACAATGCCTATTACTGGAACGAATTGGTTAAATGTTTAAACGTGTACACCAAACTAAAAAAAGTGTGCCCAACATTAGATAGCCTAAATATTGGCGGTGGATTTCCTATAAAAAACTCATTGGCTTTTGAGTACGATTATCAATATATGATTGACGAAATAATCAA
>DEQW01000001.1:351688-553847 GCA_002360635.1 Flavobacteriaceae bacterium UBA3356
TTTGGTAGCTTTACCGTAGGGGAAAGTGGCGGTGCTATTTACGAGGTTTTATACCAAAAGCAACAAAACGATCGTGAAAAGTGGAATATGATTAATTCTTCTTTTATCACAACGTTACCCGATACATGGGCGATTAGCAAACGTTTTATCATGCTGGCCATTAATCGCTGGAATGATGAATACGAACGCGTGTTACTAGGCGGCTTAACCTGCGATAGCGATGATTATTACAACAGCGAGCAGCATATGAATGCTATATATCTGCCTAAATTCAAAAAAGAAAAACCATTATACATCGGCTTTTTTAACACGGGAGCCTATCAAGAAACCATTGGTGGGTTTGGCGGATTACAACACTGTTTAATTCCTTCGCCAAAGCACATATTAATAGACAAAGACAAAGATGGAAACATCTCAACCAAATTATTTTCACAACAACAAACAAGCGAGCAATTGCTAAACATTTTAGGTTATGAGCACTAAAACGTACGCCGGAATCCCGCAGAAATATGCGGCTCTGGAAACTTCGAAAATTGTATTAATCCCAGTTCCTTACGATGGTACCAGTACTTGGCAAAAAGGAGCCGACAAAGGCCCTGAAGCTTTTTTACACGCTTCAGAAAATATGGAATTATACGACATTGAAACCGAAACCGAAGTTTACAAACAAGGAATTTATTTAAGCGAACCCATCACAGAAAACGCTTCCCCTGAAGCCATAGTGAAAGCGGTTCACAAAAAAACAAAAGAATATATTCTTCGGAATAAATTTGTTACGGTTTTTGGTGGCGAACACAGTATTTCTATTGGTACAATCCGTGCCTTTAATGAATGTTTCGACAATTTAACCGTGCTTCATATCGATGCGCACGCAGACCTTCGGAAAGAGTATGATGGTTCTTCTTTTAATCACGCTTGCGCTGTGTACGAAGCTAGCCAAACGACCAATTTAGTACAAGTAGGTATTCGTAGTATGGATGTTGCCGAAACAACGGTAATGGACTGTGAAAAAACGTGGTTTGCTCACGAAATGGCAACCGATGAATATTGGATGGATAATGTGATTGAAACACTAGGTGAAAACGTATTTATTACTTTTGATTTGGATGCGTTCGACCCTTCTATTCTACCCTCAACCGGAACACCAGAACCTGGTGGATTGTTTTTCTACGAAACTATGGAGTTTTTAAAGCAAGTATTTGCCGAACGAAATGTAGTTGGGTTTGATATTGTAGAATTATGTCCAAATCCAGAAGAGAAATCTTCCGATTTCTTAGCGGCTAAACTGTATTACAAAATGCTAAGCTACAAGTTTGAGGGGACTGAAGGAGAAGACGAATTTGAAAGCAATTTCACCCACTCGACTCCGCTCGAGGCAAGTAAAAAAGGAATTTCAAAATTTAACGACAACGAAAATGAGTACTAATAAAGGAGCAATTTCAGAATTTATTCAAAAGTATTATTTGCACTTCAACGCTGCAGCTCTTGTAGATGCTGCAAAAGGATACGAAGACCAATTAAACAACGGTGCTAAAATGTTGGTGTCCTTGGCTGGAGCTATGAGTACCGCGGAATTAGGTAAAATATTTGCTGAAATGATTCGCCAAGATAAAGTGCATATCATTTCGTGTACCGGTGCAAACCTAGAAGAAGATATTATGAATTTAGTGGCACACAGTCACTACAAACGAGTACCTAACTACCGTGATTTAACCCCAAAAGATGAATGGGACTTATTGGAAAAAGGACTGAACCGGGTTACCGATACGTGTATTCCTGAAGAAGAAGCTTTCAGAAGAATTCAAGAACACATTGTTAAAATCTGGAAAGAAGCTGAAGCTAATGGCGAGCGCTATTTACCACACGAATATATGTATAAATTGTTATTGAGTGGCGTTTTAGAAGAACACTACGAAATCGATTTGAAAGATTCGTGGATGTACGCTGCCGCAGAGAAAAACCTTCCTATTGTTTGCCCAGGTTGGGAAGACAGCACGATGGGGAACATTTTTGCGAGCTATGTTTTAAAAGACGAGTTAATAGCCTCGACCATGAAAAGTGGTATTGAGTATATGACCTTCTTGGCAGATTGGTACACTGATAATTCAGAAAAAGGTATTGGTTTCTTTCAAATAGGTGGTGGAATAGCTGGTGATTTCCCTATTTGTGTAGTGCCGATGTTGTATCAAGATATGGAACGCACCGATACGCCTTTCTGGAGTTATTTTTGTCAAATTTCAGACTCTACAACGAGCTACGGAAGCTACTCAGGAGCTGTCCCAAACGAAAAAATTACGTGGGGTAAATTGGATGTTGATACGCCAAAATTCATCATAGAAAGTGACGCTACCATCGTCGCCCCTTTAATTTTCGCATATCTATTAGATATGTAACCCATGGAAAATAAAATAGAAAATATAGAATTAAAATTCTTGACGCTTAAAGATTATGAAGCGTTAAAAAAAGCAACCCTTCAGTCATATGGAGGGTTGCCAAATTCCTATTGGAAAATTGAAGAGATTGGCAATCTAATTTCCCTATTTCCGGAAGGGCAGGTGGTGATTATGGTCGATGGAGAAATTGCAGGTTGTGCCCTATCGATTATTGTAGATTACGATAAGATTGAAGATAATCACACTTACGATGATATAACGCGCGACCCGTCGTTTAAAATTCACGACCCCAATGGTGATGTTCTCTACGGAATCGATGTATTCATACACCCCGATTACCGCGGTCTTCGCTTAGGTAGAAGATTATATGACTATCGAAAAGAACTATGTGAGAACTTAAATCTGAAAAGCATTGTATTTGGGGGAAGAATGCCTAATTACCACAAACATGCCGATACTATTTCACCTAAAAAATACTTAGAAAAAGTACGAAGCAAGGAAATTGAAGACCCCGTATTAAACTTTCAATTATCGAACGATTTTCATCCGCTTCGGGTTTTAAAGGGCTATTTGGAAGGCGATGCCGCTTCTGGTGAATACGCCGTTTTAATGGAATGGGATAATATTTACTACACCAAACCGGATAAAAAACCAACTGCTACCAAAAGTGTCGTTCGCTTAGGGCTTATTCAATGGCAAATGCGTTCGTATAACGGAATAGAAGATTTAATGCAGCAAGCTGAATATTTTATTGATAGTGTTGCAGGATACCGAAGTGATTTCGCTGTGTTTCCGGAATTTTTCAACGCCCCACTTATGGCAGAATACAACCATATGAGCGAACCGGAAGCGATACGTGAACTGGCCACACACACTGCCGAAATTACCGAACGGTTGTCCAAACTTTCCATTTCATACAACATCAATATTATTTCTGGGAGTATGCCGGAAGTTGTGAATGACAAATTGTACAATGTAGGTTATTTATGCCGTCGCGACGGAAGTGTAGAACGGTACGAAAAATTACACGTAACCCCAGACGAAGCAAAGGTTTGGGGCATGCAACAGGGTAACACATTAAAAACTTTTGATACCGATTGCGGTAAAGTAGGAATATTAATTTGTTACGATTCTGAATTCCCTGAGCTTTCCAGACTTTTATCAGACGAAGGAATGGATATTCTATTTGTTCCTTTTTTAACCGACACTCAAAACGGATATTCCAGAGTTCGGTTGTGTGCACAAGCTCGGGCGATTGAAAACGAATGTTATGTAGCCATTGCAGGCAGCGTGGGCAACTTACCGAAAGTTCATAATATGGATATTCAATATGCGCAATCGGCAGTGTTTACTCCTTGCGACTTTGCTTTTCCAAATAACGGTGTTAAAGCTGAAACTACACCAAATACTGAAATGATTTTAGTAGCCGATGTAGATTTAGATTTGTTACGGGAACTGCATACATTCGGCGCCGTACGGAATTTAAAGGACAGACGAAAAGATTTTTACTCACTTAAACGAATGAAGTAATCCAACCTAATTCCTCTTTTACGTAGAGCTAAGAGAGGAATTCTTTTCTGAAATATTCTTTCTAATTTCCCAAATCGCATATCCAATTACCACCAAATATTCCACAGCTACTAACCAAAGGTTTTCATTAAAACCATTAGCTCCATAAGCACTATAACTTAATATTACTACAGCACTCCAAACTATAGGAAAACGGTATTTGGTAAACAAGCACAACAGTAAAGGCGTAGCAACATACCAAGGATGTACCGTGGTAGAGAGCAAGAAATAAAACGAAACTCCAAAGAGCATCGCAGTGATTAATTTGGGTAGTGTTTCATTTCTTCTGAAAAAGGTAAGTATCAATATAAAAGCAATGACAATTAGTGGTAATACCTTACCAACCGTAGCAATAATATTCCATCCTACTGTTTGAAAACCTATCCATCTTATGATGTAATACACACTCGCATTAAACTCGAAATTCTGAAACCACAAACCAATGGTTGTAGTGAAATTCTGAAGAAACTCCGAAGAAAAAAATGGTGAGAATGTTACAATAACCGTTAGTAAACAAACCGTATAAAACAGAATCAGTTTCTTTATTTCTAGTGAAGTGAATTCCAATGAAGAATCACTTTCACCTTTCTTATTTTTCAAAAAGTAGTTAAAGAATAGTGGCAAAAATAACAACGGTAATAGTTTTACTGAAACAGAAACCCCCAACAATACAGCAGCCCAAACCCATTTTCTTTTTTGCAATAAGTAAAGTGCCCAAACTAGAAAGAAAAGCATCACGCCTTCAAAATGTAGGTTTCCTGTTAATTCAATAATGATAAAAGGGTTTAGGAAATACCAAAAAATAGTATGTGGATTCAGATTAAGGTTCTTCAACAATTTTCTTCCGAAGTAAAAGACACCTACATCTGCAAGAATCATAATCAATCGTAACACCACTACTGAACCAAGTATACTGTTTTTAGCAAATAAAGCAGCTAGTGCAAAAAACAATTGATTTATAGGTGGATAATTACTGAAATGACTCGCATTGAGAGCGCCCATTCCTGAAATTAATTCATTGGCTTGTGTTACTTCGACTCCGCTCAGCAATCCGGATGCATACATTTCTGGAGTAAACAGATATGGGTTTGTACCCTGCAACAACAACCTACCGTCCCAAAGGAACCGATAAAAATCTTGTGACAAATTGGGGATTGCGATTAAAAAGACCAATCGAAAAGCAATCCCGAAACCGAAAAGAACCCAAAAATTACCCTTTGTAACTTTAATTAATTTGTAGGTTAAAAAAAATAAAGCCCCGTATAAAGGCAAAAGTTTGGCTAGGTCACTTCTATGTAAATCGTATCCAAAACTTGCGTACAAGGCAATGCTTATGATAGCAAACAGTAATGGAATTCGATACAAGTTGAAAAAATCTCTCACGTGATTTTAATTTTATAAAAATCACAAGGTATAAAACCTTTAAGGCTTATTAAAATCTAAGAAATTTTAACAACACGATTAATCCTGCCACTCTGCAATAAATAAATTAGTGTCGCGCGTACCGCCGTTATTCCTGTTGGATGAAAAGACTAATTTTTTTCCATCGTTTGAAAATACTGGAAAAGCATCGAACGTTTCGCCGTGAGTAACGCGTTCTAAATTTTTACCATCAATATCAATTAAATATAAATTGAACGGAAAACCACGTTCTGCTTCAAAATTACTACTAAAGAGTACTTTTTCACCACTTGGATGAAAAAACGGCGCCCAATTGGCGTTTCCTAAATTGGTCAGTTGGCGCAATTCACTTCCATCTGCATTACAGATATAAAGTTCCATTTCGGTGGGCTGCACGAGACCTTTAGCTAATAAGTCTTTGTATTCTTTTATCTCAGCATCAGTTTTTGGACGAGAAGAGCGAAAAATCAATTTAGATCCGTCTGGTGAGAAAAAAGCCCCACCATCATAACCTAATTCGTCTGTAATTTGCTTTACACCTGTTCCATCAAGGTTCATAGTGTATAATTCCAAATCACCACTTCTATCACTTGTAAAAACAATTTTATCACCTTTTGGTGACACCGTTGCTTCGGCATCATAACCAGGTTCGTTAGTGAGCTGTTTTGTTATATTTCCTTCCAGGTCTGCCACGAAGATGTCAAAACTATCATACACTGGCCAAACGTATTTTCCGTTATTACGAAGTGGAACCTCCGGACATTCTTCATCTTTTAAATGTGTAGAAGCATAAACAATATGCTTATTGTCGGGCATAAAATAAGCACAGGTTGTTCTACCTTTCCCCGTACTGACCATAGGTGGTTGTTTATCCTTGAATGTTTCATCTGCATTCATCAAAAACATTTGGTCACAACCAACACCCCAATTCTCATAATTAGACTGAAATACTAATTGCTTGTCATCAAAACTCCAATACGCTTCGGCATTGTCACCGCTAAAGGTTACTTGTCGAATGGATTTAAAATGTTTTTCCTCTGGATAGATTAAACTATCTTTTTGATTTGAAACGTTATTTTCAACGGTTTTATCAGTTGCTATCGTTTTAACTTCTTTTTTTTCTTCAGAAGTATTTTTACACGAAATAAACAAGACAGTAGTCAACAAAAGGGCAAAAATTCTCATATTTCAATTACTTTTGTTGCAAAAATAAGGATATGCGCTCATTTATAATACTATTTCTGTCTTCAATACTGCTAATTTCTTGTAAGGAAGAAAAAACCAAAGCTGTATCTATGAAAGAGGATGTAACCATTTTAGCCGATGATACATTTAACGGTCGAAAAACTGGTACGGAAGGGGAACAAAAAGCCGCTGAATATATTATAAAACGATTTAAAGCAATTGGATTATCGCCAAAAGGATATAAAGGTAACTATACACAGACCTTTAGTTTTCGAGGCAGTAATGACCCTCATAAAGAGGCTGAATTCGCTTCGAAATCTGACAGCACAACAACCGGAACCAACGTCATTGGATATATAAGCAACGAAGCAGAAACTACTGTAGTTATCGGTGCCCATTACGATCATTTAGGAATGGGCGGGGAAGGTTCGTTGTATCGCGAAGGAAAAGCCATCCACAACGGTGCAGATGACAATGCCAGTGGTGTTGCAGTTATGCTGAAACTAGCCGATTCGTTAATTGCCTCTGCTCCACTCAATAATGAGAACAATTATCTTTTTATTGCTTTTTCTGGGGAAGAAGAAGGATTGTTAGGCTCAAACTACTTTGTGAAAAACCCAACCATCGACACCAAGAAAGTAAGCTACATGATTAATATGGATATGGTAGGTAGGTTAAATGAGGAAAAAACACTAGCTGTTCACGGCGTAGGTACTTCGCCTGTTTTTAAGCAAACGCTTTTTGCAAATAATGATGCTAATTTAAACATAGTAGAACACGAAAGCGGTGTTGGCCCAAGCGACCACACTTCTTTTTATTTGGCCGATATTCCGGTGCTTCATTTCTTTACTGGACAGCATGAAGATTACCATAAACCCGGTGATGACGCCGAAAAGTTGAACTATGAAGGAATGCAGCAAATTTCAGAATACATTTTTGCTATTATTTCAGATTTAAACGATAACGGACAGTTGGCTTTCACCAAAACTAAAAACGAAAGCGAAGTAGTACCCGACTTTAAAGTAACTTTAGGTGTAGTGCCCGACTATTTATTTGATGGTGAGGGTATGCGAATTGATGGGGTTAGTGAAGACCGTCCCGCACAAAAAGCAGGGTTGCAAAAAGGTGATGTGGTTAAGAAAATGGGCGAACACGAAGTAACCGATATGATGAGCTATATGAAATCGCTTTCAAAATTTGAAAAGGGACAGACTGCTACAGTTACTGTTGAAAGAGATGGTAAATTAATTGAAGCTGATGTTACTTTTTAGGGTAAGGATTCATTTTTTTCGGCTTCTATTTTTCTGAAATGTTCATTCTCTGCTTCGGTTAATAATCTTGATTTTATTACAAATCGAAGGCCTAAAGGAATTTCTACCGAAAAACTTGAACCGCGACCTTTGGTAATATCTACAGTTAAATGCGTGTGTTTCCAGTATTCATATTGGTCTTCATTCATATAAAATGAAACTCCAGCAACTTCACCCAGTAGAATATCACTTTCATCTAAATAAAAATCCTCTTTTGAAATTAACATAGGTGACGAACCATCACAACAACCTCCACTTTGATGAAAGATAAGCGAGCCGTGCTGTGCTTTCATTTGTTCAACAATTTTCTTTGCTTCATCAGTTATTAATACTCTAGTGTTTTCCATAGTTTAAATTTAAAAATAAAGGCCGGAAGTTAATTCCGGCCATTTTAAAACCAATTAAATTCTAAAAGAAACCTAACTTTTTCTTATCATAGGAAATCAGCATATTTTTGGTTTGTCGATAATGATCGAGCATCATTTTGTGGTTTTCACGACCAATCCCAGATTTTTTATAGCCTCCAAAAGGCGCGTGTGCCGGATATGCATGATAGTTGTTCACCCATACTCTGCCCGCTTTCACTTCTCTTGAAATTTGATATGCTTGATGCATATCGCGTGTCCAAACACCAGCTCCTAGACCATACAATGTGTCATTTGCAATTTCGATAGCATCTGCTTCATTTTTAAAACTTGTAACACATACTACAGGACCGAAAATTTCTTCTTGAAATACGCGCATCTTGTTATTTCCTTTGAAGATGGTAGGCTTTATATAATACCCACCTTCTAAGCCTTCGTTATAGGCAGACTCACCTCCGGTAAGAACTTCACAACCTTCTTCTTTACCAATATCTAAATAGTTTAAAATTTTCTCGTATTGATCATTAGAGGCTTGCGCTCCCATCATCGTTTCTGGATCTAAAGGATGACCAATTTTAATAGCTTTGGTACGTTCTACTACGCGCTCCATAAATTCATCGAAAATACTTTCTTCAACTAAAATTCGGGATGGACAGGTACATACTTCACCTTGATTAAAGGCAAAAAGAACAGCTCCTTCAATAGCTTTATCAAGAAAATCATCATCTTGATCCATCACACTTTTAAAGAATATATTTGGTGATTTGCCTCCTAATTCCAATGTAACAGGAATTATGTTCTTGGAAGCATACTGCATAATCATTTGGCCTGTGGTAGTTTCACCCGTAAAAGCAATTTTATTAATGCGCGAACTAGAAGCCAGTGGTTTTCCTGCCTCAAGACCAAATCCATTTATAATATTTAAAACGCCATCTGGAACGACATCTTGAATTAATTCAGCCAAAATCATAATTCCCACTGGGGTTTGTTCGGCTGGTTTTAGTATTACACAATTACCAGCTGCCAAAGCAGGAGCTAACTTCCAAGCTGCCATTAAAATTGGAAAGTTCCACGGGATAATTTGACCAACAACACCCAAAGGCTCCCAAATATTTAATGAAACAGTGTTTGCGTCCAATTCGCTGGCGCCACCTTCTTCCGCTCTAATTACGCCCGCAAAATACCTAAAGTGATCTACTGCCAACGGTAAATCTGCATTGGTTGTTTCACGAATAGGCTTTCCATTATCCCAGGTTTCGGCTCGTGCTAAGGTTTCAATATTTGCTTCAATAATGTCGGCAATTTTTAAAAGTACATTGCTTCGTTCGGTTGCAGAGGTTCTATTCCAAGTTTTAGCGGCTTCCCAAGCAGCATCTAACGCTTTATTCACATCTTCTTTTGTAGATCGCGCTACTTTTGTAAATGAATTTCCATCTACGGGGGAAATACTTTCAAAATATTCTCCCTTTACAGGTTTTTCCCACTTTCCACCAATAAAATTATCGTATGTATCTTTAAATTGTGGTCGTTCAATGGCTTTTCCTTTTTCAGTTTTTATATCGCTCATAATTATAAACTTTTAGATATTATTTTGTGAATTACTTAATTTTAATAAAGATATTTTATTATATTATCAGTTAATTGAACAATTCTATTGAATACTAACACATTTCTATTTTTTAAGATTTTTACTCATATTTTTGTGTAATATTGATTATGAATCATTCCTTAGCAAGACATAAAGAGAGTCGGAAAATTTTCACCTTGGTTGAAAACAGAACAACTTATAATGCCGAATATTCTGAATTAAATATTTTTGAAACACACAAAGTAGCAGAACGTGTTTCGCTTACGTTCGATTTTCCTGTTATTGCCAGTATGCTTACAGGAAAAAAAATAATGCACCTTAGTGATATTCCTGAATTCGACTTTCTTCCCGGCGAGTCAGTGGTTATGCCGGCTAATAAGGAAATGGTTATTGACTTTCCCATTGCTACTAAAAGCAGTCCTACACAGTGTTTAGCACTCGGGATTGACCCTGAAAAAATAAACGAAGTTGCCTTAAAGTTTAACCAACAAGTTGAAATTGAAAACGAAAACAACAACTGGAACCTGGAAGAAGGTATCGCTTCTCATCTTACCAATCAAATTGAAGTAAATTACCTTATTGATAGATTGGTGAATACATTTACTGAAAATTCTTCATCTAAAGATGTGTTGTTAGATTTAATGATTCAAGAGCTGATTATCCGTCTGCTTCAAACAAAAGCCAAATTCAGTATTTTAAATGACCACTTAGAAATTTTTAGCGATACTCGTATTGGCTCTGTAGTAAAATACATCAAGGAAAACTTAACCAACAAAAACATTAGCGTGGACACCTTAGCCGAAAAGGCATATATGAGTACGTCTAATTTTCACAAAAAGTTCAAAAATACTTTAGGCGTTTCGCCAATAGATTTTATGAATTCAGAAAAGATAAAGTTTGCAAAAAGGTTAATGAAAAAAAATAAGACTATGCTTATTTCAGAAATTGCTTTTAAATCTGGATTTAATAATGTGAGTTATTTTAACCGGCAGTTTAAAAAATTAGAGCTGATGACCCCGCAGCAGTTTCGACTTTCTATTCACTAAATTAAGCCCTACTCAACAAGCTTTTAAAAAACACAAAGCCAAAGCCCACAAAAAGCATCAAGTGAAACGGAAAAAGACCAAAATCACCGTCTTCTTTTCCTACCACAAAAGCACTGTACATTCCAAAAGCGAAATAGAGCATTAAAATGCCTTCAACAATAGTGTTAGCTGAAAAATTCTTGGTCAGGTACTTGTTTTCTTTCCAACTTTCCTTCAATGTGGAAATATTAAATTTTGGTGTTCTTATAAAGTCACTTTTCTTCCCAAAATGACCTTCCAACACAGCTAGGGAATTATGCACTGAAAAACCCATAGCCACAGAAAAGAATGTAAAGAACATCCCAATATATCTCAGGAAGTTTTTAAATCCGCCGCCATGAATTTTTGAATACGTGAGCCAATAACACATAAAAAAGATAACCGTACTAAAGGCAAAACCCGCCAACACATAAAATACAACCGCCCATTCGGGGTGTGCTGCCTTTATGTACAACATCGGCACACTTAAAATGGCCACAGTCAATATCAATAAAAACATGCTGCTGTTCAACAAATGAAAGAAGCTATGGAACTTTGTTTTCCAAGAAACGGAAGGGTCTTTTAATAATCTCAAATAGAGTTTCTGAAAGTTTTCAGCAGCACCTTTATTCCATCGAAATTGCTGTGATTTTGCAGCACTGATCACCACGGGAAGCTCAGCCGGCGTTTCTACATCTTCCAAGTATTTAAATTTCCATTTTTTAAGTTGAGCACGGTAACTTAGATCCAAGTCTTCTGTTAAGGTATCACCTTCCCAATTCCCTGCATCGATAATACACGTTTTGCGCCAAATACCAGCGGTACCGTTAAAATTGATAAAATGGTTTCCAAAATTTCGCCCTACTTGTTCTAAAACAAAGTGAAAATCGAGCGCAAAGGCTTGTATTTTTGTAAGGAGCGAATAGTTTCTATTAATGTGTCCCCAACGGGTTTGTACCACGCCAATTTTTTCGTCTTTAAAATAAGGAACGGTTTTTTGTAACCAGTCTTTCTTCGGAAGAAAATCAGCATCAAAAATGGCAATAAACTCTCCTTTTGCGGTTTTCAACCCTTCTTTTAATGCTCCAGCTTTAAAGCCAGAACGCACTTCCCTACTCATCTGTTTAATATCTAATCCAGATTCTTGTAGTTTTTTTATGTGAGCAGCAGTGGCTTGAAAAGACTCATCGGTTGAGTCGTCTAACACTTGAATCTCTAACTTGTCTTTTGGATATTCTAATTCCGCAATATTATTCAGCAGACGTTCCATAACATACAGCTCGTTATACACGGGCAATTGAATGGTTACAAACGGAATTTCTTCAGGTTTTGAAAAATCGAAAACAGGATCAACATCTTTTTTCTTCTTGGCTTTTAAGTAATTGACAAACAAATTAAGCTGTGCCATTGCATACAAAAAGATGAGTAGCAATGCTATGGAATAAATTACAACGATGCTTATTTCGAGTATCATTTTTTAAAACTATATTTAAAGATCCAACTTAGGATTTTTACGCCGGCAAAGATAGCACCTTTTACGGTTCCTGAAACTTTTGACACTCCTATTCTATTTCTATATTTCACGGGTATCTCTCTATAGGAATAGTTTCGTTTTAAAGCCTTTAATTGCATCTCTACAGTCCATCCGTATGTTTTATCATCCATATTTAGAAGAAGCAATTTATCATACTTTATAGCACGAAACGGCCCTAGATCTGTAAATTTTGAATTAAAGAAAAGCCTCATTAAAGAGGTTGCTAACCAATTTCCAAACTTCTGCGGAAACGTCATAGACCCGTCTTCTCTTAATTCTTTTACTCTAGCCCCAATTACAAAATCGATATCGTCTTCAATAATAGGTGCAACAATTTTTGAAAGCTCTTCCGGATAGTCACTATAATCACCATCCAAAAAGACAACAATATCAGGTTTAGGATTTTGTCGGGCAATGTGGTCCATTCCTTTCAAACAAGCGTAACCATATCCTCTTTTTTCTTCGGAAAGAACTGTAGCGCCAGCTTTTTTTGCAACCGTTTCAGTGTCATCTGTAGAGTTATTACTAACAACAATGATTTCTGAAACTTCTTTAGGAATATCACCAATCACCTTGGCAATGGAATCGGCTTCGTTAAAGGCCGGAATAATAACTTTTATAATTGGAGGCATTGTTGTTTTTTGAAGTTGCGAAGATGAGTAAATTTAACAGTTATACAAACCATACTGTGTAATGAACACTATTTCTCATTTACATATTCCATTAAATCGACATCGTTCCCTAACAACACTTCATTCCCTTCAATACGTCCTTTTCTTGGGCCATCTTCCAGTTTTAAAACACCGCGAGGGCAAACAGCAGAACAAATTCCGCAGCCTACACACGAGCTTCGAACAATGTTTTCGCCTTTTTGAGCGTAGGCTTTTACATCGATTCCCATTTCGCAATAGGTAGAACAGTTGCCGCAAGAGATACATTGCCCGCCATTTGTGGTAATTCTAAAACGTGAAAATAAGCGTTGCTGAAACCCTAAAATTGCAGCCATAGGACAGCCAAAACGACACCAAACACGATTTCCGAAGATAGGATAAAAACCAACACCAATAACACCGCTAAACATGGCTCCAATTAAGAACCCATAGGTTTGACGCAATTCGTAAGCATTAAAGAAAAATAGTTTTCCAGGTGTACTGAAATATGTGAACAATAAAATAGATGTCACCACTACAAAATATCCAATAGCACCATATTTAGCGTCTTTTGCTAATTGTTCTCTTCTGAACAACATAACACCGCCAAACACCAGAGTTAACAACCCAATAACAAACCAAATGAAAAACTCTTTCGAAATCCAAAGGTTGTCGAAAAATGAAGTTTCTACTCCATCGTTGATTGTTATATATTCTTTTGAAGCAGAATCTACTAATAATGAAGCGCTCAATCCGCTTTTTAATCGAGTAAGGGCAATTTCATTTTCAGTTTCAGAAATAACATGAAAGGGAATGTTGATTCCTTCTGTTGTTTCTAAAACCGGTGCTTTTTTTGACTCGGCTTTATTGATAAAAATAACCTGACTCGCTTTTGCTTTTTGAGCTGCCAAAATACGTTCGTTAATAGGCTTCCCATCTGGGTCGCTCATCAAAACAGTTTTATTTTCAAGTCCGCTCCATTCACTTATAGATTGCGATTCGTTTCCTTGTAAATAACTAAACACAACCGCGGTGGTCATTACCGTTACAAAAACCACTACACTATGTACCACCCAACGTTCCACTTTCCAAGCAACCATACGTTTATCGGAAAGATGGCGAAACGGATCTCCTGCAGTTTCAGCTAGACCACCACAACCGCAAACCCACGAACAGTACCATCTTTTCCCGTATTTATAGGTTAAAATAGGTGTGATTACAAAAATGGAAAGAATTCCGAAGATGAGCATAATCAGCCCTACATCGCCAGCACTTAAAAACTCATCTATTTTATAACCTGCAAAGAGCTCATAATTAAGTGGCCAAATATTTTTAAAATCGTAATACGGCTGGTTTAAACGAACCAATATTTCAGGAATTACAAATGCAAAACTTAACTGAAAGAACATCACCGAAAACGTTCTAATAACTTCATATCGGTTATGACGGTATTTCCAAATAAATTTTATTCCGAAGGCTAAAATCGCCAAGGTATAAAGCGTTCCGTATAAAAACCATTGACTTGCTGGGTTGCCACTTAAAAATTTGCTCAACGGATCGAATAATGAAATTACTCCTGTATTATCACCGTCTTTAACCAAACCTAGATACTGCGGAAACCAATACAACGCCACATAAAATAAGGTTAATGTGATACCTAATATCCAACCCCAGAATCCACGAGAAGAAAGTGATTTAAAATACACGCCATTATTTTTTATACCCGCGAGTTTGGTCAAATATTCTGCCCTAGCAAACCAAATGGTCCCCGCAGCAATAGCGAGTAATGAAACACTTAACCATAATGTTTTATTTGGAAAATTGACATTAAACAATGCTATAAATAGAACTAACAGACCAGCTAAACCTATAAAGCTTGCTATTTTTTGTTGGGTATTAATTGTTTTTGGCGGTTCGCCTGTTAGGCTCATATTACGTTGAAAAGTACTCATAGGTTATGCGGTTACAGGTTGTTGGTTTTTATAAGCTGAAAGAATCTCTTTTTCATATTTTCTATAGAATTCAGGATCGAAATTGGCTTGTTTTAAATTTTGCATCACATAATCTACATCTCGTTTTTCATTCAGCCAACGGTCAAAAACTTCGTGACGCATTCGTATTCCGAAGGTATTTATCCCCAAAAACAGCCTGCTTTCTTTATGGTAAGAAATGGTAACGGCTCGTAAATCACTCTTACATTTCCAATGAAATTGCGCTTCAGAATCCTTTCTTCTTCGTTTAGGTTGCACCCAACCGTAAGTTTGATATTCAATATCGAAAAATTTGGCGCTGTTAAACCAGTTTCCGGGATTATATTCCCAAGGATTGCCGCAGATAGTTTGAGCTAATGTTTCTCCCATAATTCTTCCGGTATACCAAACAGCTTCTACTGGTGGACGATTTCCAATTGGCTCCCGCTGTTGTGCACAATCGCCAATAGCATAGACGTCTTTTATATTGGTTTCCAATTTTCGATTTACTAAAATGCCTATATCGGTTTCAATTCCTGAATCTTTTAAGAAGGAAATATTCGGTTTTACTCCCGTGGTAATTCCAACAACGTTACATGGTATTTCTTCGCCAGTTTCTTTTACAACAACTGCACGTACATTTCCGTTTTCATCACCCAGAATTTTATCGAGATTGGTTTCGTGACGAATATCAACGCCGTGCGATTGAATGTGGCGTGACAGCATTTCGGCCTCAGGTTTTGGTAAAGCACTAGTCCAAAAAGCATCTTCTCGAACTAACATAGTCACTTCAATTCCCCGTGTGCGGAGCATTTCGGCCATTTCTACGCCTATTAATCCGCCGCCTACTATAACCGCACTTGGGCACTCTTTTTTATTGGGTGCGTTTTTTTCCAGTTTTTCTAAATCTTGTTTTGTCACCAACCCTTGCACACCGTTTAAATCTAGACCTTCCCACCCAAAAGTATTGGTAGTTGAACCAGAAGCAATAATCAATTTATCGTATTGCATGGTGCCACCTTCTGCAAAATGAAGCGTTTTAGCATTGGTAGCGACTTTCTCTACGTACGCATTTTTAAGATTTAAATCGTTTTTCTTCCAAAAATAACTTTCATAGGGTTCAATGTCCCACCAACGCATATGCCCCATATAGACATACATCAATGCTGTACGGGAAAAGAAATAATCTGCTTCAGCAGAAATGAGTGTGATTTTTTTATCGGATTGCTTTCGGATATGACGAGCTGCCGTGACGCCCGCAATGCCATTACCAATAATAACGATGTGTTCCATAGAATGAAAAGTGTTGCGTTTAGGTCGTATTTAAATGTACGGAATTACACGCAAACAGGTTTAGAATGTACTATTTTAAAATAAAAACAATCTTCCTGTAAGTATTTCTGAAACCAAACCGACTTACCTTTCGTAAATTAATATGATGAAATATACCTTATTTATTTTAACAACTGCATTGTTTTTAAGCACTTCAAATAGTTTTTCTCAATCAACAGAAGCATTTTTTAACACTGCTGATACATTTTTTAAAACCTATGTTTTCAATGGAAAAATTGATTATAAAAGCATTGAAAAAAACCCTGAACAGTTAAATGAATTACTGGATCAGGCCGCAAACATTTCGGTTTCAATTTCCGAAGCAAAAGAATATCAAGCCTTTTGGATCAATACTTATAACCTTGCTGTTATAAAAGGAGTTATTGATAACTACCCTATTGATTCCCCTTTAGATAAAGATGGTTTTTTTGATAGCATAAAATATAATTTAGGTGGAACATCGCTTACGCTAAACGATATTGAAAACAAGAAACTCCGCGCCAATTTTGACGAACCTCGCTTTCATTTTGTATTGGTTTGCGGGGCAAAAGGGTGTCCGCCAATTATTGCCGAAGCCTATAAACCTTCAAAATTAGAGGAACAATTACAGCAACAAACGGTAAAGGCGCTGAACAATCCATCATTCATTAAAGTTTCAGAAAATGAAGTCGCTATTTCTGAAATTTTTAAATGGTATAAAGAGGATTTTGTAAAAAATGGGCAAACAGAAATTGACTTTTTAAACCGTTTCCGAAAAGAAAAAATTCCTTCCAGTTTTAAAGTCTCTTATTACCCCTACAATTGGCAATTAAACCAAAAGTAATTAGTACGGTCTAATTTTTTAAACTATTTTCAGTTTTGAAATAGTTGTCAACCACTCTATGAAAAATCACTTGTTAGCTCTAATTCTATTTATTGTCGTAGCTAGCCATGCGCAAGACACTAAAATTAATGGTATTAGCTTTGTTGCATCTCGTGATTCAGTATCACTTAAACACACAGCTCCACTTTTACAAATAAACGCTAATTATGCAGCGGTAATGCCTTTTGGGTTTATTGAAAGTTTGGACCACCCTGAACTAGTATACAGTACAGACCGACAGTGGTATGGCGAGACAATTAAAGGCGCCAAACAATACATTAATAAGCTACAGCAAAACGATATTAACGTCATGCTAAAGCCCCAAATTTGGATTAGAAAAGGTGAGTTTACCGGGCATCTTGCTATGTCTTCGGAAAAAGATTGGAAAATATTAGAAACTTCATACCGCAATTTTATACTCGATTTTGCTCGTCTTGCTGAGGAAACCAATGTGCCCATTTTGTGTATTGGCACAGAATTGGAACAGTTTATAATGCAACGTCCAACATTTTGGAATCAATTAATTTCTGAAATAAAACGTATCTATAGTGGTAAGTTGACCTATGCTGCCAATTGGGATGAGTATACTAAGGTTCCTTTCTGGGGTCAATTAGATTTTATTGGTGTAGATGCCTATTTTCCTATTTCAGAAGTAAAAACTCCAACGTTACAAGATGCCAAAAATGGATGGCAAAAGTGGAAAAACGAAATGAAAACTGTTTCAGAAAAACACAATAAAAAAATACTGTTTACTGAGTACGGTTACAGAAACACAGACTTTGCCGGAAAAGAACCTTGGCACAGTGGCAGAGAGCAGAAAAGTATAAATCACGACAACCAAGGAACATTGCTAACCGCCCTTTTTGAAGAGGTTTGGCAAGAACCATGGATGGCCGGTGGTTTTTTATGGAAATGGTTTATTGACCATGAAAATTCTGGTGGTGGATTGAACAATCAATTTACCGTTCAAAACAAACCGTCTCAATTAGTGCTGCAATATTATTATTCTATTTACGAATAATATTACCGCTTTTCTTTCATCACTTTTAAGTATTCTTCGGCAATAGTGGTTTTTTGTTTTTCCGTAAAAACTTTACCCGCTAATTGAAAAAAGGTGTGCTCTTCATCTTCTAAATGATGCTCTACTTTTTCACAAAGCTGTTTTACGTGCACTAACCAACCCGGAGAATCTAAATCGGTATCGTCGATTTTTTCAATTAACTCGTCCATTTCATGATGCTCTGCAATCCCGTGACGAGCATGTTCTTGCATCATATCGTTTTGAATAAGTGGGGTATAAAAAGTGCGCTCTTCAGCGTCTGCGTGGACTTGTAGTTCGTGTTTCAGTTTTTCCCACATTTCTTTTCGGCCCTTACTGTCGCCAGATGTGGAAGTAACTAGTTTGCACAATTCACGTTGTTTGTCGTGGTCTTTTCTAATTGCTTCAAAAATGTTCATAGTTGGTTTTTTTGATTTTGTATCCTCAAAATACAACCAACTAAAATGTTTCAGTGTTTAGAAAATCATAAAATTTTTAGTGAATACGCTTGAAAGGGTAAAGCAAACATTTTAGAAAAGTTACTTTTCTATAAACGCTTCTCTTGGCGACTCGATAGTGACATTCTCGTTCTGCTTCTTTTTATTGTTCCGTAAGTGTTTACAATAGTAAGCAAACAGTTGATCCGCATCGGCACCCAACCATTTTTTAACGTAGATAGTCCAAAAATGATATTGTACATACCAAACGCCTTTTTCGCGGTACAATCGTGCTGAGGAAGTTAATTTTTTATTGATGACTACAAACATGCTGCGATCGTACAACTCATTTATAAGGATATTATCCTCATAGATAATATAACTTTCGTCATAGCCTCCAATTTCATCGAACAATTCACGAGTAATAAATTGGCTTTGATCGCCCCCTCGGCATGCGCGCCAACTAAATTTCGTGAGCCAACTAGCCAAACGCAACCACCAATGGTTACTGTCAAACTGCATCCTAAAACACCCTGCAGGACTTCCTTTTTCTACTTCGGAAATAATTAATTCGTCAAAATTTTTAGGGGGAAAGGAATCTGCGTGTAAGAAGTAAAGAATAGACCCCGTAGCGTTTTTTGCTCCGGTATTTAATTGTTTTGCACGCCCCTTTTCCGAAGAAATAAGTTGAATCCCTATTTCAGGTTTAGCTTCTAAATTTTTTATCAATTGTTGCGTACCATCTGTGCTTCCACCATCTACGACGGTAATTTCAGCAAGATTTTTAGGCGTAACTTTTTCTACTAAATGCTGCAACAGCTTTTCAATGGAAGACACTTCGTTTAAAACGGGGATAACAATACTAATCATACGCTAAACTTACGAAATAAATAACCCGGAAGTTTTATCCGGGCTATATTCCTTTAAAAAATATTATTTCTGTTCATTCAGTTTCCAATTGTAGTCTTTGTACTGTAACGCTACCCTAGGGTTGATTTCTGTATCGCTATATTTATTTATAAAACCAATAACATCTTTATTTCCATTAACGGTATAATCTTTTGCATACCACTTAAAAATGGACGAAACTTTTGGGCTGTTAGCCGTAATTTCGTTTTTATCGCTGTTTATAAATTCGCGAGTTACCTCATCTAACTGTTCATTTATTTTTGAAGCAGTAAAGGCTTCATCCAATAGTTTTGGGCATGAAATGGAAGCACAGTTAATGGCAAAATGAATACGAGGTTCATCCATTTTACGAAGAATTCCATTTTCAATTCCACCTAATGACAACTCACGATCTCCTACGGGAACAAACCCTTTAGTAAAGGCTCCATCAATATCCTGAATGCTTTCAGTTGGGTAATTATTTAAAATTAAATCGACCGTGTAAGCGTTGTATAAATTAATATAAAACGCTAATAGTTCTTGAACGCTCCAAGCATCGGTTGGTTCTGTAGAAGATAATTTCTGAAGGTATTTATTCAATGCTTCTCTATCATTTTTAAAGCCTTTGTAATCGACCATCCCTTTTGAATCTACATGCTTTTTCAACAATTTGTCCCAAGCAGCGTGATCAAAATTAACTGCAGAATTTGCAGTGGTTGAAGTTAAATCACCTTCCACTGTTTTAGTGGGTTGGCCTTGGCTGGTCAATCCTGCTGCTGAAGTTAAGTTACAGCTCACCAATGAAACAGAAATAAATAATAGTGTAAAAACTTTAAGTATAGATTTCATAATCTTTTGTGTTTATACCCATATATACGGGCTATATTATTTTTTGGTTTTTATAGGATATATACTTTGATGAATGAATTTTTCAGGAAAATGTTCATCGCCATCAAAGCCTAATTCAATATCCCTTCCGTCGTGCGGAATGTGGTTTGTACCAAAAAGATAATCCCAAATACTTAAACTAATGCCGTAATTAACACCGTATTTAGTGTGTTTTGGCAAAACTTTAGCGTGATGCCAAATATGCATCTTCGGGTTATTAAGCACATATTTTAAAACTCCGTAGTTCCACCCAAGGTTCGCATGATTAAGATGACCAATGGTCAAAGCAGTGAAATGGACAATCGCTACATCGGTTACATCAAAACCACCGATAATCGCCAATGGAATGTACAAAATGGATTTATACACTACCGGTTCCATCCAATGATAGCGCAAATGAGCTGCAAAACCCATTTCCTTTACGGAATGATGTACTTGATGGAATTTCCAAAGTATAGGCACTCTATGCAGCAATCTGTGGGTATTCCATTGCACAAAATCTGACACCAAAAAGAAGACTAATAATCCTAATCCGTAAGGTAAAGCATCAACGTTTAGTAATTCGAAGTCTGAAACTTGCAGCCCAATTAAACTGAGTATGTCATTGAAAAAAGCTTCGGCAGTGTTTGAAAGGAAGATGAGTACAATTAGGTTTAACAAAAAGAAGTTGAAGAACATATAGAAGGTATCCAGCCAAAAGTCTTTACGGAATACTTTCTGGTTTTTTCGCCACGGAAATAGCAATTCCAACAACCAAACAACTACCGACACGATGATAAGCCCATAGAAATAGTTTTCCCAATGAAAACGGGTGATTTCATCCAACAAATAGTTGAAATATCCAACATAAGAATCTTTAAATATCTGAATATATTTTTCCATAGCAATCTATCCTACTTGTCGGATTTGTGGGTACAAAATTACAGATTGTAAAAGTAAATTGGGGATTGTGTATCTTTATATTTCTTTTCAATTCTTATGAAAGAATATTATGTCTATATCCATCTAAACCCGAAAACCAATGAAATTTTTTACGTTGGTAAAGGAAAAGGAAATAGAAAATCATCTAAAGTTGGTCGAAATGAAAAGTGGAAAAAATATGTCTCTAATCTCACTGAACAATTTAAAATATTAATATTAAAAGAAAACTTAAGCGAGAAAGAAGCTCTTGAACTGGAAAGAAAAATAATTAGCAAAATTGATTGGCATTATGATGATTTAACAACAAACATAACTGACTCCCTGCCTAATTTTGAAGGTGGGCCGGCAATTCAAATAGTTTTTAAAGATTCAAAAGAACTAATAAAAGCAGAGAAATTTAAACCAAATTTTAAATTCCAAAACTTAAGCGATTCAGAAATAATTTCAACTTTATTAAACTTTCCAAATGAGTTATCACTTAATAAAATAATTATAGAATTTGAAAATCAATGTGAGTTTTTCCACGATAATTACGATGAATTAGAGAATGCTGACGAAGACATATTTTATGACATCGAATGTATAATTGACTCAATTGAGGATTTATTGGTAGAATATAAAAGCTCGAATAAAAGCAATATCATTGAATTTATTACGGAACTAAAACGTGAAAGAATTGAGATAGAAATGATTCAAGAAGAAAAACCAAAAGGAAAACAAAAACAATTTTTAAGTAATTTAACCAAATGGATTGATAGTTTGGTCGAAAATTAACTACTCAAAAAAATATCAACACTGAATTTATTACCATTAAACCCTATCCAATGAAAAAGTTACTATTCCTAATTACTATATTCACCCTAACCACAACATTTGCCCAAACCGAAGCCGAAGACAAAGGCGCTATTTTAACCGTCATGAAAATGCAAGAAAAAGCTTGGTCCAATTACGACTTAGAAGGCTTTATGCAAGGCTATTGGAAAAGTGATTCTTTAAAATTTTATGGTAGTAACGGCCTCACCAAAGGTTGGCAACAAACGTTAGACAACTATAAAAAAGGTTATCCAACGAAAGAACATTCCGGTACATTGAACTTTAAAATCAATGATATTTCAAAAATCAGTGAGAATAGCTATTGGGTGATGGGTGAATATTTTTTAAAACGAAACGTAGGCGATGCCAATGGGGTGTTTATGATTATCTTCAAAAAAATAAACGGCGAATGGAAAATTGTAGCGGATACGAGTTGTTAATCTGCCCTTCGACTCCGCTCAGGACCCATAACTGGATTCTTGCTCCCTGAGCGGAGCCGAAGGGTTAATTCCCTAACACCCGCTCCCACAAATCAGCTAATAATTTTTTAGCATCATCTCTGTTTTTAGGTTCTTCAATCACGTTCAATCCTTCTGAAGTTTGCTGTAGCTGATAACTAAAAGCATATTTATCGGTTTGCGGATCTACGCTTAACAAACCAAAACGCAAATCGTTAAAATAAGTAGCATTATTTTTTTCAGAAATGGCGTACCACCCATTAGAAATTGCAATAAGGCGTTGTACTTTATCATCGTTCTTTAAGCCTCCCAATGCCGCATGATTTTTAGGATGCCTATAAAACTGAATGGGTTTACTATCAAAAAAAGAATAATCCCCAATTAAAAAAGCATCGTCCACCTCAACATTGGCCGTCCAAAGAATGGTATTAAACGGGCTCGGTTTGGTTTCAATGGCTTTATAAGCGATATCTTGTTCATCTAAGGCGTTAGTAAACGTATGATAGGTAATTCCTTTTAAAATCAACGTAATCACCATATAACTACTACTGATTAGCAAGCCTGCGTTGTTTATTTTACGTCGTTTTTCACTGCCACGTTTTAGGAAAGCTGCCCAAATTACGCACACTAAAAACGGTAACGTATATAAAGGATCGATAACGAAAATGTTTTTGTAAGCTAGGCGAAAATCAAAAGGCCAAAAAAGTTGTGTTCCCCAAGTGGTATGTGCATCGAGAAACGGATGGGTTATAAAACACATAAACCAAAGCCAATACCATTGTTTAAACGTAGCCCGCTTTTCGTATAACGAAGTAAGCCAAGCAAAAAAACCTCCAAAAACTACCGAAAACACAATAGAGTGTGTAAAACCACGGTGAATTTCCAAGGCGGTAACGGTATCTACAAAATTACTGGACAATACATCCAAGTCTGGAATGGTTCCGGCGATGGCTCCATATAACATGGCTTTGTTGCCCATGGTTTTTCCAAGGGTGGCTTCCCCTACGGCGGCGCCTAATACAATTTGAGTTAACGAATCCATTAATCAACAATTTCCATTTTCTTCAGTAGAAAAGAAGCGTTCATATTTTGACAAATTCCGGGTTGAAACGTATAATCGAAGTATAATTCGTCGTCTTCTATTCGGGCATCAAAAAAGTAATTTTTTACTTTCGGAATGCTTTCAGAAACTTCACATAAACTTAAATCGTGCGTGGCAATGATTCCCGTAGCATTTCCGCCGACCAATTTTTCGACAAACTTTTTAGATCCGATGGCTTTGTCTGTGCTGTTCGTCCCTTTTAATATTTCATCTAGAATAATAAAATAACGATCTGTTTTAATTTCTTCCACGATAAATTTTAATCGCTTCAGCTCACTGAAAAAATACGATTCATCATCCGTTAAACTATCGGTGGTCCGCATACTAGTGATTAGCTTAATAGGTTGATAGGTTGATTTTGCAGCACACACCGGAAGCCCAACATTCGCCATCACAATTTGCAGGGCAACGGTACGCAAAAACGTACTTTTCCCGGCCATGTTGGCGCCGGTGACGATGAAAAACTCTTCCGAAGCTATCTTAAAATCATTGCGCACCATCTTTTCAGGATCTAATAAAGGATGCCCAACGCCATCAGCTTGTAATTGCGTGGTAGATGATGCGATGGCTGGAAAAACATGCTGCGGATTGTTAAAAACATAGTTTGCCAAGGTGTTATAGGCATCAAAGAAAACAATGCTATCTATCCATTTTGAAACATGTTCGCTATGTTCTGAAATCCATTTTTCGATATTGTATGATTGTCGAAGGTCGCGTAACATAAAGCCATTCGCCACAACGCCCACTAATAAATTGCTTCGTTGATCCAGCGAATCGAGATGTTTTGCAAATTGCTTTAATATAGTAGAAGCTTTTTCGGTTTCACTTACAACCGTTTTCTTTTTTTCTGAAAGTAAGTCACTGCTAAAATCTTCTGTTTCAATTTCTAATAACAACTTATGAAACTGCTCAAAAGTACTCTGAATTTTAGCCGTATGTTGCGATAAATCGTTTACTTTTTTCAAATAGCGTCCGCTAATAATGAGTCCGACTAAAAACCAGCCAAACACAATATAACCGGATATAAATCCTGAAAAATAGGTAATTAAAAGTCCTAAGGAAATAATAGAAAAGACAGTAGAACCCGCTTTTATCCAATTAGGAACAAAACTCTTATAACTGTTCAACCAGTTTAAGACAGTATTTGCTGAAACTTCGGTTTTCACTAACGAAGCAACCGCCGAAAAATGCTGCCGCCACGTTGCTTTTTTAGCCAACTCTTGAATGACCTCTTGTTTCTTGGGAATGTTATCAATATTGTTTTCAGTAAGTAGATGCGCTAAGTGGTCTGAACCACTTTCTAAAGCCGTTCTATTGATGTATTGATAAAAAGAACCTCTCCCGAACAAATCGATATCCTGACTAAAATAATGCTCTGGATTTTTATACTTTTCTCCGTCTGGTAAATGGTGAAACGCTCTGCTCAATACTTCCAGTTCCACGTTATTGGCTTCGAGCAAGGCTTTTGTAACATCACGTTTGTATTGCAAATTGCTATGTCGGGACACTAAAAAAACAAACAATGCAATGCCCCCTAAAATAATGGCGATGACAAATTTTGTGTTTCCGAAAGTGAAATATACGCCGGCGCACAATGCCAGAAAAACTAGCAATCTAAACGTCCCAGAAAGTGCGAGTTGCTTTTTAAGGGTTTTAAGGGTTTCGGTATGTTTGGTTATTTGTTCTTTATAAAACGATTCGGGTTTCTTCATTTTCTTTTTATAGCTTTTCTAATTCAGCTTGTACTTTTTTTGTCAATCCTTGCACTACCAGATTATAAGAATGGTCAATTAACTCTAGTAGCAAATCGGCTGGAATGTTGCGTTCCAATTCGACAGTGTTCCAGTGTTTTTTACTCATATGGTAACCTGCAGTGATAAGTCCATCGTATTCCTCTCTCAATTCTATGGCGCGTTCTGGGTCACATTTTAAGTTGGCAGTAGCAGGCATTTTTTCCAAAGCACATAACGCAAACATTTTACCCATTACTTTAAACACCAACACATCTGGGCCAAATGGCAGGGATTCGGTCACGCCTTTTTTCGCTAAACAATACTCTCGGAATGCTTCAATGTTCATACCTAATCAATTTTATAGCCTAATGCTGGTTGATCGTCAAAATAGATTAAAAGTGTTGAAGCACCTAATTGCAATGGAATTTTAAATGTAATGACATTTGCTTTTCTTGTAATTTCTTTGATAGCGGTTTGCTCCTTTCCGAAGGAATATGAAATACTTGAAGGATTACTATTTCGTATTTGAAAATCAATATATCCATCGTCATCTTCCGAAGAAATAACACCTGTTAATGGTTTCTCCACATCTTCCCTTCGTAAGGTTTCCGGAATAATAATCGGCATATTAGCGAATACTTCTTTTGAAATTACAGCATCAATCAACGCATCTTCATACATCGCCGGGTAATGAGTCTTAAAAAACAGTTTAGGTGGCGTTTTGTAATAAAAATAAGTAGGTTCTTTTATAAACCTCCCATTGTATTTTCCCGCTCCCCACGTAGGATCGAACAGATATTGCTTTCCATCAATGGTGGCGATATTCCACATATGTGTTTTTTTAAAAGAGCGGCCAATATCATTAAAACTGGCTTTTATATCACCCCTAACCAAATAGTTTTTAATTCCCTGAAGTTCACACAAACGCTCAAAGAGCATCGCATAACCTTCGCAAACGGCGATTCCTTCTTGCAGGGTGCGTTCGATTATTTTGTTGCGAGTCGCTTCTTCCTTTTGGTTTCGCTCTCTAAAATTTTTAAAGTTATAATTGAATTTTTTGTATTCCGAAGGTTCATAAGCCACGTTGTTTACAATCCAAGTATAAATGGCGCGAACTTTATCTTCTTCGGAAATAAAATCACGCGAGATAAACTTTGAAAGCTGCTCGGGGTTGTCAAACTTTTTAGGGTATAACTGAATAGTGGCATCAACTTGTTCGTAGTTTTGAGCTTTTACAGAAAACAATCCACTCGCAAAAAGCAAGAAGAAAACTACTACTTTCACATATGGATACCGTTTACTTCTCACTTCTTTCTGAAATTTTTTCCTGAGCGTTTCGATCGGTTTCCAAAGCCGAATAATCCAATTTCCAATTGATGGTTTCTACCAATTTTTCCATCAGTTTTATCGTTTCCATCGCTTGATTGGAAGCTTCGAGCAACAAACCGCTACTTGGTACTTTATCGATAATATGTTGTTTCGCTTCGCGGTTAATATCGGTTAAGTCAGAAGACGTAAAGGGATTTGCCCACCCTTCACGCTTGTCGTAATATTTAAAGTCGGTTTCGATGGTCATCAGTTCCGGTTGGGGGAAATTGGTCAACGTGATCGTTTTATTTTTGGTGTCGGCATTCATGTTAATCTTCGTAAGGTCGAACCCTACATGGGCTTTCGCTTCAATTAAAATAAGCGCTTTTTTCTTTCCTAAAATAACGTTGAGCCATTTGTCCTTTACACTTTCGTAATGGTAAATTTCAGAAAAATCGCCTTCCACCGTAATAAACTTACAGACACTGCGAATGCGCTCCATCAATACCACCGATTGTGAATGTACTTTCTCTTTTTTTCGAGAACCCACAAACCATGAGAAAATGAAGTACGCCATTACAGCTCCAACAGCCAAGCCTATAAAAAGTAATTCCATATTAATTGTTTCCTATGCTTCCTAAATGTGTGTTTTTAAAACTGTCTGGATATTTTAAGCCATACCCAAAAATTCGATCCATTGCAGAATGGGAAAACAGAATAACACCTATTAAAGTACAAATTTCACCAAAATAAAGCATTCCTGCTATAATAAATAGGATTGCGATTGCTTTATGATGAAACAAATTATAGATGACAGCTCCTACTTTTGTATTAAAAAGATATCCTAACATACCAATATCGGGCAATAATAATAGGGCGGGAAAAACCCACCAAGAAAATTCTAATTGCGAGAACAACAAGATTCCGAATATAAATTGGGCAAACTCCTCAATTTTTAAAGTTGTTTTCATAAGGGTTGTAAAAGAGTAGTAAGTACTTTTTTCTGTTATAAGGTATGTTTTCCTACTAATTTTTATTCCAAAATTCGTTCCTTTAAATCCATTCGCTCATGTAAAATTCTTGTAATTTCAACATAATCTTCGTTCACAGTTCTGTAGAATATTATATGCCGATTCGTTTTCATTCCGAGTAATTGTTTGGCTACTCCTTCATAATTCTTTCCTAAATCTGGGTTGTCAGCAATTTCTTGGCAATTTATAATTAGGGATTCGTAATATTTGTCGGCTTGTTTTTCCGACCAAACTTCAAATGTGTAATCCCAAATTTTAGATAAATCCTCAACAGCTTTATTCGTTAATTTATATTCAGCCATTTGAGTGCTTCTTTGCTTTTAGGGATTCAAGGTGTTTTTTTGGGTCGAAGTCGTGGGCAATTCCGCTATCAACTCCTTCGTTAATTGCTTTTCTCAAAGCAATTGCCTTACTTTCCTCTTCTTCCAAAAGTCTTAATCCAGCTCGTATAACTTCGCTAACATTTTTAAATCGACCTTCCTTTATTCGGCTTTGAACGAATTCGTCAAAATAATTCCCGAGTGATATTGATGTGTTTTTGTTCATTTTAATACTATTTATTTCAAATATACCAAAAATTGGTATATCGATCAAGTTTTGAAATTGCGCACAACACTTAAATAAATGCATACAAAACCGGTTTACTTGGCGCTGCATCATTATGAAACGACGCTATTTGCAGGTTTAGCAAATAACTACCATCTTTCACTTGGTTGGGCACGTAAATAAATTCGGTTATGGTTGCTTCGTGTCTCGGGCTTTCAGGATAATTCCAAAATGCTTTGTGTGCCAACAGTTTTCCCTTGTCTTTTTCTTTATCAACTGAAGGCAAATCTATCAACAAATGCTTCACTCCTTTTTCACGTAACAACAACGCGGCCTCTTGGTGCAAGTATGGCCAATTGGTGTTTGAATAGTGTCTTTCTTTTTTTTCTGAAGTATTCGGTAAGGTTCTAATGACAACCGCTTCGGGGTTTTTATTTTTTAAAGCCGATTTAATTTCGCAAGCCGGAATTATTTGATCTTCTCCTATTTTTTCTGGAACGAGTGAAATTACTTCCGCCGAAAAAAAGAAGGTTTTCAATGCTTCATTCACCGAATGAAATTTTTCTGAAATGTGCCCCACACATTCCGTATGCGTTCCGTGGGCATGCGGATTAAAAGCAATGTTATTAAAATTAACCGAAGCGCCTTCGCTTACTTTCGCCACCCAATCGTCCATTTTAACGGATTCGATTTTAGGCGGTTTTAAATACCAAGCTTCTGGATTCTTTTCTGAAGCCCGTAACGGAATCGAAAGATCTAGAGGCTTTGAAAGATCGACCGTTTTTAAAGTTCCGTCTATGTTAAAAGTGGCGCGCAAATACTTGGTTTTTAAAAATGTAATATACGATTCTATTGTGAGATTAATCTGTTAAAAACAAATCGGAAGCAATGCCATCACTTAAAAATTTTCCTTTTTTTGAAACTTTAAGCGAGTCTTCTTCTAAAAATACCAACTCATTTTTTAAATGTTGATTCGCTTGTTCTAAAGCATACTCTTTATATTTTTTTCCGAAAGAATCTTCCAATTTATCCAAGGAAACACCCCATTTGGTTCGTAAACCGGTCATAATATATTCGTTGTAACGATCTTTTATTGAAAGTATTTCCTGTTCTTGCGGAAGTTCTCCGGCAGTAATTGCCTGAATGTATTTGGTATTGTTGGCAACATTCCAACTGCGCGTCTTACCATCAAAACCGTGTGCCGAAGGACCAATGCCCAAATACGGTTTCCCTTGCCAATAAGCGGTATTGTTTCGGGAATAATACCCGGATTTTCCAAAATTTGAAAATTCGTAGTTTTCAAATCCAGCGTTTTCGGTTTCTTTGAGCAAGGTTTTATAATGCGTTTCAGCAACGGCATCTTCTACTGGCGGAACAATCCCTTTCTCAATAAATTTTTTCAAGGCTGTTCTAGGCTCAACAGTTAAGGCGTAACACGACAAATGTGGAATATCAAGTGAAATGGCGGTATGTAGATTCTGTTTCCAGCGTTCGTTGGTCATTCCCGGAATACCGTAAATTAAATCTATACTTATATTATCAAAGTATTTTTTTGCCTCTTCAATACACAGAGAAGCTTCTTTTTCATTGTGGGCGCGATTCATAAGCGTTAAATCTGCTTCAAAAAAAGATTGGACGCCAATACTTAACCGATTAATCTTACTGTTCGCCAATGTTTCAATTCGGTCTTTTGTTAAATCGTCCGGATTAGCTTCAAGCGTGATTTCAGCATCGGTAGCTACCGTAAAATTATTGAAAATCGTTTCAAAAATCTGCTTTAATTCTTCTGAAGTTAACAACGACGGGGTTCCCCCTCCAAAATAAATGGTTTGTACGGTTTCAGTTACTTCTTTTTTCCGAAGGATTAATTCTTCACACAACGCATCGACCATTGCTCCTTTTTTCTTTATCGAAGTTGAAAAATGAAAGTCGCAATAATGACAAGCCTGTTTGCAAAAAGGGATATGTAAGTAAATTCCGCTCATTCAGTACTAAAAAGGGTTCTGTTATTGTTTTTGACAAAAATACGCTATATTTTATGGCAGACCTTATGGTCCTTATATAAACCCAATTCATTTTTATGATCAAAAATGCTATTTATCTTTTATTTTTTGCCATTAGCTTTTCAGTTTTAGGACAAACAGCACAGGATTCTACCTCACTACGGGTTGGTATTGCTGGCTCTGCTCCTTTCTACATTAATAATGAAAAACCTGAAGGCATTGTACCCGATTTATGGCGAGAAATCGCTTTTAATATCGATAGACAATACACGTATAAAAACTACGCCTCGGTGGAAGAAGGTATGCAAGCCACCACAGACGGTGAAATTGATGTGCTTATTGGACCCATTACTATTAACTCATTACGAGCAGAAACTGTTAGTTTTTCACATCCGTTTTATGATACCGAATTGGGTATTTTAGCTCCCGTATTAGAACTCACGTTTTGGGACCATTTAAAGCCTTTTTTCTCTACTACGTTTTTATATGCCGTGGGATTTTTACTCATAGTCCTTACTATTGTAGGCACACTGTTTTGGTTATTAGAAGGCAGGAAGTTTCCTGAAGAATACAATAAGCACCCTATAAAAGGAATTGGTAGCGGAATTTGGCTAGCCATTGTAACCATGACAACGGTTGGGTATGGCGATTATGCACCTAAAACAATACCGGGGCGCTTTTTAATGGGTGCTTGGATGGTTATTTCTTTAATTATGGCAACCTCCTTTGTAGCAGGGATTGCTACCACTTTGACCGTAAGCAGCCAGCAGGAAAAAACCATAAAATCATTGGGACAATTAGAAGGAAAAAGAATTGCTACGCCAAGTTATGATAAAGTACTTAATCAAGTACGAAACGTAGGCGGAACGCCCGTTCCAGTAAAAAATGTAAAAGAAGCGTATGATTTGCTTTTAAACGAAGAAGTAGATGCCGTTTTGTATGATGTGGTTCCATTGGAATATGTCTTCAGTAATAAGGAAAAAGAAAATTTTGAATTGAGTAAAAAAAATATTCAACCACAACATTATGGTTTTATTTTTCCGTTAGACAGTCCTTTACGAAGGAAAGTGGATTTGCAGATTATTCAATTGCGGGAAGACAACGAAATTGAAGATATTGTTACGCAATGGATTAATACGAAGTAATAAACTACATTATTTTTCAAAAGCGGTACCCATTACTATCAAATCAGCTCCGGCTTTATAAGCTGCTTGTTTTTGAGCTTCGGTTTTAATACCGCCGCCAACAATAAGGGGAATGTTAATGGCTTTTTTTACTTCGGAAATAATTTCTGGCCTCACCGGGTTAATCGCCCCGCTTCCAGCTTCTAAATAAATTAATTTGGCACCCATAAATTCGCCGGCCATTGCCGTATGTACAATTGTTGAAACGACATCTTGCGAAAGTGGTTTTGTATTGCTAACTCGTGCTACGGTAGATTCGGTCCCACCGTCCACCAAAATATAACCAGTAGGAATTACTTCCAATTTTGATTCCTTTAGCTTCTCAACAGCTTTTAATTGTTGGCCTACCAAATATTCTGGATTGCGACCTGATAAAAGAGAAAGAAATAAAATAGCATCTGCAAACTTGGTGATTTGTGTATGATCGCCTGGAAACAAAATTACAGGCAACTGAGAATGATTTTTTAGCGCTTTTACTGTAGCTTCGGTATGACCATTGGCATCTGTACTGCCACCTACAAATAAATGTGTAGTTTCGGTTGGCAGTTGTTGAAGAAAAGAAGCGGTGTCAGATGTTGAAAATTTATCAGGGTCTATTAAAATTGCTAAGCTTTTTTTCCCTTCGGAAATATCACTCAATATATTTTGATAATGAAACTGGTTCATTATCTAATTTTTTCAGAAATCAATGCGTAAGCACAGGTAAACCCTTCAAATTCTATAAACCAAACCTTATAGGTTTCTTCTTTGTCTTCAAAAGAAACTTCGGCTGTAGATTGCAAATCATCGAAGCGAAAATCTTCCACGTAAATATGTTCTAAAAAGCTGACGCCTTTTCTTGCAAAACTTTTGTATAATGATTCTTTTGCACCCCAAACCATAGTAAGTTTCCGCATCACGGCATCATCGTTAGCGAGCGTTCTATATTCTTCAATCGGGGTGAACTTATGCGCTATTTTTAATATTTTTTGACGTTGTTTTTCAATATCAATCCCCACTTCTTGGTCGCTGATTATAATCGCCGAAAAAATAAAAGAATGTGTAATCGAAATATGTTTATCATCGGTTAAATGTGGCTTACCTTTATCATCATAATACAAATCGTGGTCCGTATAACCGGCAGCTGCCAATAAATGGCGAACGCTCATAAATCCGCGCCGGTGCAGGTCGCTTTTCATACCATCTACACGTTCTTGGCAATGATTGGTTAGTGAAATTCCGTCCGAAAGAAATTCGTACGATTCTTCTATCTTCCAAATCAAGACCTTAGTCGTTTTATTTACTGTTATAGTTTTGTAAAGTGGCATAAACGTTTACTAGATATTATGTATTTTTGCAACCTGAAAACTGAGCAAAATCAGTTAGCAGGTAAAAAAATTGTTAATTCAAAGATAAGAATATGTCAACGAAAACAGTGCCTTACACGGCGTATAAAGTAAAAGATATTTCCCTAGCAGACTGGGGACGTAAAGAAATTGAGCTAGCTGAAGCAGAAATGCCAGGCTTAATGTCGCTACGTGAAGAATATAAAAACGAGCAGCCGCTAAAAGGTGCCCGTATCGCCGGATGTTTGCACATGACCATACAAACTGCGGTTTTAATTGAAACCCTTATTGAATTGGGTGCAGAAGTAACTTGGAGCTCTTGTAACATTTTCTCTACACAAGATCAAGCTGCAGCTGCAATGGCAGATGCTGGAGTACCAGTGTATGCTTGGAAAGGAATGACCGAAGAAGAATTTAACTGGTGTATTGAGCAAACGCTTTTCTTTGGAGAAGACCGCAAGCCATTAAATATGATTCTAGACGATGGTGGAGACCTTACCAATATGGTTTTTGATAAATATCCTGAACTAGCTTCTGGAATTAAAGGCCTTTCTGAAGAAACAACGACTGGCGTGCACCGCTTATACGAACGTATGAAGAACGGAACGCTTGTTATGCCAGCAATAAACGTAAACGATAGCGTTACTAAAAGTAAATTTGACAACAAATATGGATGTCGCGAAAGTGCTGTAGATGCTATTCGTCGTGCTACCGATGTAATGATGGCTGGAAAACGCGTTGTGGTATGTGGTTATGGTGATGTAGGTAAAGGTACCGCTGCTTCTTTTAAAGGTGCTGGAGCAATTGTTACGGTTACTGAAATTGACCCAATTTGTGCATTACAAGCTGCAATGGACGGTTTTGAAGTGAAAAAACTAGAAACTGTTGTTGGTAAAGCTGATATTGTAATTACCACAACTGGAAATAAAGATATTGTTCGCGGTGAGCATTTTGAAGCGATGAAAGACAAAACCATCGTTTGTAATATTGGCCACTTTGATAATGAAATCGCTGTTTCTTGGCTAAAAGAAAACCACGGAAATACACACGTTGAGATTAAGCCACAAGTAGATAAATATACTATTGACGGTAAAGATATTATTTTATTAGCTGAAGGTCGTTTGGTAAACCTAGGTTGTGCTACCGGCCACCCAAGTTTTGTAATGAGTAACTCATTTACAAATCAAACATTGGCGCAAATTGAATTGTGGAAAAACACAGATCAATACGAAAACAAAGTGTATATGTTACCAAAGCATTTAGATGAAAAAGTAGCTAAACTACACTTAGAGAAAATTGGTGTAGAATTAACCGAATTGAGCGAAGAACAAGCCAAATATATTGGTGTGGAAGTAGAAGGACCGTTTAAGCCTGAGTACTACCGCTACTAAATAGCAAACCATAGAGTGCTAAAGCTCTACAAGACAATAGAAAACCCTCACAGAAATTGTGGGGGTTTTTATTTTAAATAATGACAAACTAAAACGTTTTTAAAAAAACATGATAGTTAATTATTTCTTTTTTATAATCGCCAGACTCGCTTTTTCGCCAGTAGATAGATTTGTGAGCGTGCGAACAAAGTTTTGTGTGTCTGTAACCTCTATTCTCACTGTGTTTGGCGGGGATGTCCCTGCATTCAATGCCTCCACCTGAATTAACGTTTTTTCAACATCAACAGTTATCGGTATAATTTTCTTTTTGTGAGTAACAGTAAAATTATCCAATATCTTTTCTCCATTTATAGACAAATTTATTATATCTCCATCTTCTTTTCCTGCATCATAAATAGCTAACGACAGCTTTTTATCTTTACTAAAAATATTTAAAGTCTCCCCTTTGTTTATAATGTTCATATTGAGAGTATCCAACGTTTTCTGAACATTTATGCGTTTTTTGGTTTTCTTTTTTACAAAAATATTCCGGTCAATTTTTCGGTCAATTTTTTTTGCTTTTTTCGTTATTTTCGCAAGTCCGCCAAGTTCTATCTCCCCACTAATACATTCTTGCCCGTCATTGTATAAGCCTTTAAAACTACCTTCAATTTTATCTTGCTCATTGATTCTTTTTAAATGACCTGTAAAATTAATATAACAAAAATCTGTTTCAGTAATGGGGGATTTTGTGTAGACAATACCGTTCTCTTTAAATTGAAACAATTTTTTTGCTTCTTCAAATTTACCAGTGATCAAAGACTTTGTCTCGTGAGCTCCATTAAGATCAGTTATAGAATGGCCTTTAATTGCTCCTTTATTTTCTGTGAAAGAAATTTTATACGATATAATTGTACTGTCTTCTAATTTAATAACTCCCAAAAACTGATAGTCTTGTTGTGCCAGTAAGGAAGTTGAAAAAAAGAAAAAAAAGAAATACAATAGGTGGAGTATGCGCATTCCGAAAATTTTTATAATTTTAAATTTTAATAACACAAATAAACAAATTAAATTATGAAGTTTAAACTATTACTTTTATTATTTGCTTTGCTTCTGGCAGCACCAACAAGCTTTGCTTCTTTTCCCGTACAACGTACAACTGTTTCTGAAACGGCAACTAACCAAGTTAATTCTGATGAAGAAACTACGTTATTTTCACCAGCAGCTTTAGCCGGTGCAAAAAGCCAAGGAGTTGCACTATTATTGTGGTTCTTTTTAGGTGGACTTGCTGCTCACAGATGGTACCTTGGCAGCCCGTGGTACTGGAATGTTTTATTTATCATTACTCTCGGTGGTCTTTTTATCTGGGCTATCATAGACCTTATAGACATTATTACTGGCAATTATCCTGCTAAAGGTGGTTTTAAAAGTGAATTCTTTTAAAAACAAAGGCAGTTCATAAATGAATATAAAAAAACTCAGCTTTAATAAAGCTGAGTTTTTTTTATACCTGTATTGTAAGTAAATAGTTTACGCTTCTGCACTAGGTACAATAGAAACGTATGATTTGTTATTTTTCTTTTTGGTAAATTTCACAACACCATCTACTTGAGCGTGTAATGTATAATCCTTACCGGCATATACATTATCTGCTGGGTGATGCTCCATACCACGTTGTCTTACGATGATATTTCCTGCGATAGCGGCTTGGCCACCATAAATCTTCACACCTAAGCGTTTCGATTCTGACTCTCTACCGTTCTTAGAACTACCTACTCCTTTTTTATGTGCCATAATTCAGGGGTTTTTAAATGTTATTATTTTCTTCCACCGTCAAGTTCGTCTTGTAACTTTTCTAGTTCGTCCCACTTACCATCTGCAGCTAATTGAGCTTGTTGTGGCCAAGTGTCGGTAACTAAATGAGCTAATCTTGAACTTGCTTCAGTTAGAATTTCTGTTAATTTTTCAGGTTTTGCCTTTGCTACTTTTGCAAAAGTATCAATTCCTGCGTTAACCATCGCTTCCATAGCTTTTGGCCCAACTCCTTCAATCTTCTTAAGGTCATCTGCCTTAGTAGATTTTTTTGGAGCTGCCTTTTTCGGTTCAGCTTTTTTGGTTTCTGCTTTAGGAGCAGCCGCTTTGGTTTCTTTTTTTGGAGCTGCTTTTTTAGTCTCTTCTTTTTTAGCAGAAGATTTCTTTTTAGCTCCAGAAGAAGCAATGCTTTCGATTACGATTTCTGAAAGGGCTTGTCTGTGACCATTTTTTACACGGTAACCTTTTCTACGTTTCTTTTTGAAAACTATTACTTTGTCACCTTTAAGGTGTCTTAAGACTTTTGCTCCAACAAGAGCTCCGTCTATAGCCGGGGCGCCAACAGTTACATTGTCACCATCGCCAATAAGAAGTACGTTGTCAAAATCGACTTTTTTTCCTTCTTCTGTGGCTAAACGGTTAACAAAGACTTTTTGGTCTTTCGCAACTTTAAATTGCTGCCCTGCTATCTCTACAATTGCATACATAGCGTATCGTTTAAAATTAATTTGTTATAGTAAGCTTTTATAATAAAAAGCCCGCCTAGTTTTAAGGCGGGTGCAAATATAATTCTAATAATTTAAATCTACAAAGTGTTTTATAAGTAATTTACATCGTATTTCGTTTACCCTCAGAGGTGTTCCACGAATCTTTTAACAGCTGCATAAATGCCAAGGTTAGCACCAACGATGTAGAAACCCCCATCATAGCAATTGAAATAATTAGAATAAGCGTTCCTTTATTAAAATTTAGGTTCCAAGAGTCTAATATACTGTAAGCAAACTCAGTATCAAGTTCAAAAATATATAATGCCATGAAAATGGTAAAAATAACTGTCGCGATAGCACCGCAGAGGAAACCTACTTCAAAACCTTTTTCATATTGAAATTTTGCAGATTCAGCTTTGTATTTTTTAATAGCTAATAAAATCCCTGCTCCATAAATTACACCGTTTGCGGCACTTAAAACAGGATATTGGTGCAACCCTAATAATTTCAGTAACAGGAAATAAGCAATTAAAGCCACGGCGATCATCACACCGTATCGTGAATATATTTTAAACATAATGGGTGGTTTTTTGTTTTAAAGCTACTGAAAGTTACAAAATATTCCTCTAAAGACTTTGTTAACTTTTTCTTGAAAGTAGCACACCAACTAAAATAACGGCTGCGGCAAACAACTGAAATAGACTGAATTGCTCCCCATCTAATAAGCCCCAACACAAAGCAACAATGGGAATAGTATAGGTAACAGAAGAAGCAAATACTGGTGTACTCATCTGCACCAAGCTATTAAACAGCACCTTTGCCAAACCAGTACCAACAACTGACAGTATTAATAAATAACCTAAAGAAGGATACAACTTTTCAGACTGCAATGTCGTTTCAGAAAAAAATCCTGAACTAATTAAAACAATAATAGCAGGTATAATAATTATTGAAAATTGACCAGCTGTAATGGCTAATGCTGATACATTTTGAAGATGCCGCTTTATTATATTCACATTACATGCATAGCATACCGAAGCACATAGAATTAGCCCCGCATACCAATAATTTTGATCGGGATTCACCTCGCTACCACTCCAAATAAGTAAAAAACTTCCGGCAAGACCAACAATAACTCCGATTAACTGATTTCTACTAAAACCAATACTAAAAGCTAAAGCTCCCAACAGAAGAGTCATTATTGGCGTGGTGGAATTTAAGACGGAAGCTATGGCGCTATCAATTTCAGTTTCGGCAAATGCAAACAAAAATGCTGGAATAAATGTTCCTAAAAAACCAGAAATAGCAATCCATTTCCATGCTGACTTTTTTATGGTTTTTAGTTTCCTGAAACCAATTATCAACAAGAAAACAGCAGCAAATAAGGACCGGAGCGCACCCAACTGAAGCGGCGAAAGACCAATAAGCGCCTTTTTTATAAGTATAAATGAACTACCCCACACCACCGAGAGAATAGCCAAATAAATCCACTTCTTGTCAATGCCTTTCATACTTCAAAAATTGAACCGGCAAAGGTCGGGAAATAGGTTGGGTTTTTAAACTTATGAAAGTTTAAAAAAGGAAAAGAAATTATTTCCATTTAATAGTTTCCATCAAGACCCGAATATCTTCCCGAAGGTACATAATAGCTGGGTAAATGGAATCGAAATTGGGCTTAGCTTTAAAGTACAAAGACCCTGTTATAAAATGGTTTACACTGTCTGTGACATAAAATTGGGAGGGCGTAGCGGCATTTCCATCAATCATATAAAACATTCCATATACATCATTAATAGGGTCTACTCTAGGTTGTTCAAGTATATTATTGGCTTTTATCGTATGGTCGTACGTGAGTTTTTGAGCATCGTATAATAAGGAATCGATATTATGCTTTTTCACAGATTGATAGGTAAGATAAACGGTGCCCTTCATACCTGGATATTCAATATCTAAATTACAGCCATTGGCAGTATTCAAGATAGCGTTATCATTCATCTCAAAAGAAAACGGACAATTAACAGTTACTCTTTCATAGGATTTTTTTGGATACTCTAACCGTAGTTTCGCTGCAGGCTTTACAACCACCTCTTCATTGCAAGCAAGTATTAAAAAACAAAGGAAAAGAACTGCTAAAAATCTCATATATTGATGGAAAGTTTAATCTGTTTAATACGTTTATTTTCGAATGCTTCTATGGTAAACGAATAGTTGTGGAAGGTTATTATTTCGCTCTTCTTCGGAAATCCTTTTGAAATTTCCAATAAAAAGCCAGCAAGGGTTTCGGCTTCTCCTTTTTCAGCTTCAAAAACTTGCGTGTCTTCTAACCCAATTACCTTGTAAAAGTCTTTTAACGGTGTTTTTCCTTCAAAAACATAATTGTTTTCGTCCAGCTTTGAAAAAACAAGATCCTCATCATCAAACTCGTCGCTAATTTCACCTACAATTTCCTCTATAATATCCTCTAAAGAAATCAATCCGCTGGTCCCTCCATATTCGTCCACTACAATGGCGAGATGCATTTTCATTTCCTTGAATTCGTTCAATAAATCATCTAATTTTTTGTTTTCAGGAACAAAGTAAGGCTCTCTTATAAGGGTTTTCCAATCAAGTGTTTTCCTATCCAAATACGGCATCAAATCTTTTACATATAAAATACCGGTTATATTATCAATGCTATCTTTATACACGGGAATCCGTGAATACCCATTTTCCATGATATGTGGCATAATATCCTTGTAGGGCAACTCTTCGTTGAGGGCAAAAATATCCATGCGTGGTTTCATCACTTGTTTGGTATCGGTATTTCCGAAGGTAACAATACCTCTTAAGATTTTTTGTTCTTCGTGTGTAGTGTCGGCTTCATTTGTCAACTCTAAAGCCTGCGACAATTGATCTACGCTAATGTTAGCTTTTTGTTTCCCAAAGCGATTATGAATGTAGATAGTAGTACTCCGCATGGGCAAACTAAGTGGCGAAAATACTTTGTCAAGCACTTGTAATGGATACGCCATAAATAATGAAAAACTCACTTTGTTACGACTGGCATATATTTTTGGTAAAATTTCACCAAACAATAAAATCAAGAAAGTGGCTACACCTATTTTTAAAAGCAACAACAAGCTTAGTTGAAAAAAGTAAAGGTTTATCGTATAATCTATCCCACTAAACCAATTGTCGCTCAACGTTTCAAACAATAGAACAATGGCTATGTTTATAAGGTTGTTAGCGATCAAAATAGTCGCCAAAAGTTTTTTGGGGCGATTCAATAACCTTTGGACAATCTCTAATTTTTTTGAAGCTGCATTATTCTCTTCAGCATTAAAATCGGTTGGGGTGAGCGAGAAAAAAGCCACTTCTGCTCCAGATACCAATGCCGAACAAAGCAGTAAAACCACAAGTGTGGCGATACCAGGAATTTCAGTATAGCTTAGTAATGCAGTAATAAATAAACTCGGGGGTTCCGGATCCAAAATTATATGTTAGATTAAACTTGAAAGCTTATACTCCTACTATCCATTTTTTAAAAAGGAAGATCATCATCCTCTTCACCAATAGGTTGCTGAGACTGCTGAGATTGCTGTGAATTAGCTTGATTCTGTTGTCCCGAATTACGATTATTTGAGTTGCTAGAATTGCCTTGAGGCATAGACCCATCACCAGATTCGTTTCTAGGGGTTAAAAACGTAAAATCTGTACATTGTATTTCGGTACTATAGCGATCGTTCCCGCTATCATCTTGCCACTTACGGGTTTTTATACGTCCTTCAATATAGACCTTGTCCCCTTTTTTAAGGTATTTTTCGCAAATTTCAGCACCTTTATTTCGCACGACAATGTTATGCCATTCGGTATTAGAAACACGCTCACCAGTATTACGGTTTGTATACGTTTCATTGGTTGCAAGAGGGAACCGCCCAATGCTTCCACCGCCTTCAAAATAATGCATTTTCACTTCATCGCCCGTGTGCCCAATTAGCATCACTTTATTTAATGTTCCGCTCATAATTATTGTATTAATTTACAAAGGTATATATAGTTTTAAAGATAGCGAATTTTTCAGTTTTTAAAAACCGAAAAGTTTGAAATAAAATTTTCAATCAAGACTGGCACAGCGTATTGCTGTATTTCTGAAAAAGGAATGGTTTTTTGTTTTATTTCTGAAACTTCAACAACCCAAAACCGTGTAAAAAGATGTTGGTGCGATAATTTATGAACTACTGAAGTTTCATTATATAGCGAAATAGAATCTATTTCTATTTTTTCAGAAAAACTTTGAAAGGATTCTAATGTTACCAATTCATTTTCTGAAACCTCTTTATCACTTTCTATTAGAGGGAACTCATATAACTGTCGCCATATTCCTTTCGCGGTTCGTTGATTAAGGACCGTTTCACCGTTTTCAGAAAGTAATACCATATAATTAAAGTAACGTTTTTTTACTTTATTCTTTTTCAATTTTACCGGGAGAGAGGAAACCAAATCTTTTCTATAAGCTTCGCAACGCTCATTAAATATACAAGTTTCACATTGTGGATTTTGGGGCACACAATGCCGAGCACCAAATTCCATAACAGCTTGATTGTAGGTCCCCGGCTGTTTTGTATCAATTAGTTGTTGCGCAAGGCTTTTAAACTCTTTTTTTCCGGCTGTACTATTTATAGGTGTCGCAATTCCAAAAACACGAGCTAAAACCCGATAAACATTTCCATCTACCACTGCTTCAGGATCATTAAAACAAATAGACGCAATGGCACTAGCCGTATAATCCCCTACTCCTTTTAACTCTAAAAGCCCTTTGTAGCTTGTAGGAAAAGTTCCATTTAAGTTTTCTGAAACATATTGTGCAGATGCGTGTAAGTTTCTAGCACGGGAATAATACCCTAGTCCCTGCCACAATTTCAATACTTTTTCCTGTGGTGCTTTAGCGAGGTCAAAAACTGTAGGAAACGCTTCAACAAATGCCAAATAATAAGGTAACCCTTGTGCTACGCGTGTTTGCTGAAGGATAATTTCACTCAGCCAAACGTAGTATGGATCATTGGTTTTTCGCCAAGGTAATTCCCGTTTGTTTTCTAAGTACCACGATATTAGTTTGTTACGAAAAAAAGTTGTATTTTCCAGCATCTGGCAAAAATAGGGTATATCTGTTTATATTTTAACCAATTAAGGTTTGAGTATTTGATTTTAAAATTGTTATATTTGCCCTCTTGAAAAAAATAAACTTAAATAAAAATTTATAATAATGACGAAAGCAGATATTGTAGCGAAAATCTCAGAAAAAGAAGGAATGGAAAAAGCTGACGTACAGGCAGTGATTGAAACTTTTATGAGTGAAGTTAAAAACACCCTTGAAGGTGGTGACAATGTTTATCTAAGAGGTTTTGGAAGTTTTATCATCAAGAAAAGAGCTGAAAAAACAGGTAGAAATATCTCTAAAAACACAACAATCAAGATTCCCGCACACAACATTCCCGCTTTTAAACCAGCAAAAGTATTTGTAGAAGGTGTAAAAACCAATGTGGAAGTAAAATAATAATAACACAAAAACAAGCTTAATATGCCAAGTGGTAAAAAAAGAAAAAGACATAAGGTAGCGACACACAAGCGTAAGAAAAGAAGACGCGCTAATCGCCACAAAAAGAAAAAGTAGTTTCTAAACTACTTTTTTCGTTTAAAGACCTTTCATTTTGTTGCTTCAAATTGAAGCAACAAAATGAAATAAAGAAATTTAAAACGTTCTTTGAAAATGAAATTACAAGGTTTGCTTACCTTAAAACCAAGTGATTTCGACGGGTTATTCTGAATATATTAATTTCAGAATACAAAAAACCTGTGATAAAATATTGTTTAATCCATCCCGGAACCCCATTTGGGGCGGGATAAAAATTAATTACAAGTGAGCTACGAATTATTCATTAGATCCAGTTCACAAGAAGTTGATTTTGCCCTTTTAAAAGATGGAAAACTATTAGAATTACATAAAGAAGAAGAAGACAACAAGTTTTCGGTAGGCGATGTGTTTATCGCCAAAATACGGAAAACAGTTCCTGGTCTTAACGCAGCATTCGTTAACGTAGGCTACGAAAAGGATGCATTTTTGCATTATCATGACTTGGGACCAAAGGTCACTTCTCTTTTAAAATTCGTAAAACGTGTAAGCACAGGTAAACTTAAAGACTATTCTTTAAAGAATTTCCCTTTTGAAAAAGAGATTGATAAAAACGGAGGCATTAACAGTGCTTTAAAGTCCAATCAATCTATTCTGGTACAAATTGTAAAAGAACCTATATCCACAAAAGGTCCGCGAATAAGCTCAGAGCTTTCCATTGCAGGCCGGTATATAGTATTGGTTCCTTTTTCAGACCGTGTTTCTATTTCTCAAAAAATAGAAAGCAAAGACGAAAAAGAAAGGCTAAAACGCCTGGTAACCAGTATAAAACCCAAAGGATTTGGCGTAATTATACGTACTGTAGCAGAAGGCAAAAAAGTAGCAGAACTGGATGGAGATTTACAAAATCTCATGGATCGCTGGACAGCGATGTGTAAAAAGCTACGGGGAGCGCACCACCCCAGCAAGGTGCTAAGTGAGTTAAACCGAGGAGCTTCTATTATTCGAGATGTATTTAACGACGATTTTTCGGCCATACATATTGATGATGAAACCCTTTACTTGCAAATAAAAGATTATGTGCAGCAAATTGCACCTGACAAAGAGAATATTGTCAAGTTATACGACTCGAAAGTACCGCTTTATGAAAAATTTGGTATTGAGCGTCAAATAAAAACGTCCTTCGGAAAGACTGTTTCCAGTAGCAGAGGAACCTATTTGGTTATAGAACACACGGAAGCCATGCACGTAATAGACGTGAACAGTGGCAACCGTAGTAACAAATCGAAAAACCAAGAAGACACTGCGCTTGAAGTAAATTTAATAGCAGCAACCGAAGTGGCCAGACAACTACGCCTACGGGACATGGGAGGTATTATTGTGGTAGATTTCATAGATATGGGAAATGCCGGCAATCGCAAAAAGCTCTACAACCATCTTCGTGATGAAATGAAAACAGATAGAGCAAAGCATAAAATACTGCCCCCAAGTAAGTTTGGATTAATCCAAATTACCCGCCAACGTGTTCGTCCAGAGATGAACATCAAAACGGCAGAAGAAGCCCCTGGAGGTGAAAATGGTGAGATTGAAGCTCCCATAGTTGTAGTAAACAAAATTACCGAAGACCTTAAAAAGCTCTTCAACAAAAACTATAAAAAGATAACTTTAAACACACATCCTTTTATAGCAGCCTTCTTAATAAAAGGCTTTCCATCTGTGCGAACCAAATGGTTTATGGAGCACAAAAAATGGGTAAAAATTCAACCAAGAGATGCTTACACGTATCTGGAATATCATTTTTACGATAAAGACGGAGAAATGATAAAATAAATCCAATTAAAAAGCCCTTTCAATTTGAGAGGGTTTTTTTTTGCCTTTATTTTAAATCCATCCTTATTTCTTTTTTCTGAAAAACTATCCTTATTTTTCACTTGTGAATACTGTAAAAACATACACTGTTGAAGAGGCCTACTTCGACAAGCTCAGCAACCTAAAGATTATCTATCTCTATAACTATACCTATGCAATCAATTAAAACGTATACAGTAGCTGAAGCTGTGGCAAAACTTGAAGGCTACTGCGCCTATCAAGAGCGTTGCCATAAAGAAGTTGAACAAAAGCTCAAGGAAATGCGCATGATTCCTGATGCAGTTAATCATATTATCCATCATTTATTACAGCACGATTTTTTAAATGAGACCCGTTTTTCTCAAGCATTTGCCCGAGGAAAATTTAAATCTAAAAAATGGGGCAAACAGCGTATTATCCGTGAATTAAAATTTCGGGATATTTCAGCATACAACATAAAGAAGGCATTGCAAGAAATTTCAGAAGCAGAATACTATAAAACCTTCCACGAACTTGCAGAAAAACGAGTGAAACAATTAGACGGTGAAAGCAATCTTCAGAAAAAAAGAAAAAAACTGGCTGATTACTTATTCTATAGAGGTTGGGAAAGCAACCTGGTATATGAAAAGGTACGAGAATTGACATAATAAAAAAAGGAGCGCAAAACCTGCACTCCTTTTTTCTAAAATTAACACAAAAAATTAAGATCCACACATCAAGCAATCGTCATCTTCTTCTGCTGTACGTGATTTGGCTAGCATTTCACGTAATTCTTGCGGTGATAGTGGCTTATTGGTAACGGCTGATGTTGCATCCACTTCTGTTTCGGCTACTTCAGCTGTTTCTTTTACAGGTTCTTTTTTTACTTCTTTTTTCAAAGTAAATTTAATGGCATCTACCGCACTCTTGGTTCGTAAGTAGTACATTCCTGTTTTAAGTCCGTTTTTCCATGCGTAGAAGTGCATCGAAGTCAGTTTTGCATAGTTTGCATTTTCCATAAACAGGTTAAGCGACTGCGACTGATCGATAAAATACCCTCTGTGGCGCGACATATCGATAATATCTTTCATACTCAATTCCCAAACGGTTTTATATAGTTCTTTTAAGTCTTGAGGGATAATATCCACTCCTTGAATAGAACCATTAGCACGCATAATTTCTTCTTTTACATCATCGTTCCACAGCCCTAATTCAACTAAATCTTCCAGTAAATGTTTGTTTACCACAATAAACTCACCCGAAAGCACACGACGTGTATAAATATTTGAAGTATATGGTTCAAAAGCTTCGTTATTTCCAAGAATTTGAGAGGTGGAAGCCGTTGGCATAGGCGCAACTAATAGTGAGTTACGAACACCGTTCTTTTTAATTTGTTTACGAAGTTTTCCCCAATCCCAACGACCGCTTAATTCTTCATCTTTTATACCCCAAAGGTTATGTTGAAATTTCCCTTCGGAAATAGGCGAACCTTTATAACTTTGATACGGCCCATCTTCTTTAGCCTCTTCCATAGAAGCAGTTAAAGCAGCAAAATAAAGTGTTTCAAAAATTTCTTGGTTCAATTTTTTAGCTTCATCGCTGGTAAATGGCATACGTAACATAATAAACGCATCTGCCAATCCCTGAATACCCAATCCTACTGGACGGTGACGAAAATTAGAGTTTTCAGCTTCTTTTACCGGATAATAGTTTCTGTCAATTACTCGGTTTAAGTTTTTTGTTACCCGTTTTGTTACACGGAATAACTCTTTGTGGTCAAATTCACCCTTTTTAACAAACATTGGTAATGCAATGGACGCTAAATTGCAAACAGCAACCTCATCCGGTGAGGTGTACTCCATAATTTCGGTACAAAGGTTGGAGCTTCGGATTGTGCCGAGGTTTTGCTGATTGCTTTTTCGATTGGCTGCATCTTTATACAGCATGTAAGGTGTTCCCGTTTCAATTTGAGATTCCATTATTTTCTCCCAAAGCTCGCGGGCTTTAATGGTTTTTCTTCCTTTATTTTCAGCTTCATATTTAGCATATAACGCTTCAAATTCTTCCCCGTGACAGTCAAACAGACCTGGGCATTCGTTTGGGCACATTAAGGTCCACTCGCCATCTTCCTGCACTCGTTTCATGAACAAATCTGGAATCCACATGGCGTAAAACAAATCGCGAGCGCGCATTTCTTCTTTCCCGTGGTTTTTCTTCAAATCAAGAAAATCAAAAATATCTGCATGCCAAGGTTCTACATAAATTGCAAAAGAACCTTTACGTTTTCCTCCACCTTGATCTACGTAACGAGCCGTATCGTTATAGACGCGTAGCATAGGCACAATACCGTTTGAAGTGCCGTTGGTTCCTGCAATGTATGAACCAGTCGCTCTCACATTATGGATAGACAACCCAATACCCCCAGCAGATTGTGAAATTTTTGCCGTTTGCTTTAACGTATCGTAAATTCCGTCAATACTATCGTCTTGCATAGTCAATAAGAAACAGGAAGACATTTGTGGTTTTGGCGTCCCGCTGTTAAATAAGGTTGGCGTTGCGTGGGTAAAGAACTTTTTAGACATCAGCTCATACGTTTCTTTAACTGAAGCTAAGTCTTCTAAATGAATCCCAATAGAAACGCGCATTAGCATATGTTGCGGACGTTCTACAATTTGACCATTCAATTTCAGTAAATACGAACGTTCCAACGTTTTAAAACCGAAATAGTCATATCCAAAATCACGGTTATAGATAATGGTAGAGTCTAACTCTTCGGCATTATCCATAATTACTTTATACACCTCATCACTAAGTAATGGGGCCGCTTTGCCTGTACGTGGATTCACATATTCGTACAAATCGGTCATTACTTCAGAAAAAGTCTTCTTTGTATTTTTATGTAGGTTAGAGACAGAAATTCGCGCTGCCAGTCTTGCATAATCCGGGTGCGAGGTAGTCATTGTTGCTGCAATTTCAGCAGCTAAATTGTCCAACTCACTGGTAGTTACACCATCGTACAACCCTTCTATTACACGCATGGCAACTTTTACAGGGTCTACCAATTCATTTAAACCGTAGCATAGTTTTCGTACGCGGGCGGTAATCTTATCGAACATGATGGGTTCTCTGCGGCCGTCTCTTTTAATTACATTCATACTTCTTTATTTATTGAGGTTAGCGATATAGTTGACTACTTTCTTTGTGCGCAGCAATGACCCTGCACATTATCAGTTAATTATAAAAAAAGCCCGCCCCTTGGGGAGAAAGCGGAAGCTTTTATTTGTTAAAAATCTGCGTCGAAGCTGATTTTGTTAGATTCCTTGTCTTTATTGGTAACGCCTGCTTTTTGATATTCAGAAACACGTTTTTCGAAGAAATTTGTCTTTCCTTGTAGGGATATCATATCCATAAAGTCGAATGGATTGGTGGCGTTATATTCTTTTTCGCAATCAAGTTCAACCAATAGGCGGTCTGTTACGAATTCTAGGTATTGCGTCATTAGTTTTGAATTCATACCAATTAAACTTGCTGGAAGTGATTCGGTAATAAATTCACGCTCTATATTTAACGCATCTACAAGTATTTCGCGAATGCGCTCTTTTGGTACTTTATTTACTAAATGGTGATTGTGAAGGTGAACGGCAAAATCGCAATGCACGCCTTCGTCACGGGAAATCAACTCGTTAGAAAAGGTTAAACCTGGCATTAAACCACGTTTTTTTAACCAGAAGATTGAACAGAATGCTCCTGAAAAGAAAATCCCTTCAACAGCGGCAAAAGCGATAAGGCGCTCTGCAAATGAATCGGATTCAATCCACTTTAAGGCCCAATCTGCTTTCTTTTTAATGGCCGGGAAGTTTTCTATGGCATTAAAAAGCTTGTCTTTTTCCTCTTCATTTTTAACGTAGGTATCAATAAGCAATGAATAGGTTTCACTATGAATGTTTTCCATCATAATTTGGAAACCGTAGAAAAATTTTGCCTCGGAATACTGAACTTCATTGACAAAGTTTTCAGCTAAATTTTCATTTACAATTCCGTCTGAAGCAGCAAAAAACGCAAGAATATGTTTAATGAAATACTTCTCATCCTTATTTAGTTTGTCATTCCAATCACTAAGATCTTGATGTAAATCTATTTCTTCCGCAGTCCAAAAACTCGCTTCACTTTTTTTATACCAATCCCAAATGTCGTGGTGTTGAATAGGAAATATTACAAATCGGTCTTTGTTTTCTTGCAAAATGGGTTCTACTGCGCTCATTGTCCTTCGTTTTTATAATTGTTAAAATTTAATGCCACTTGGGACTAACAAATATGGAGAAAAATAAAGTCAATTACAGTAAAAAGCCATTTGGGTTTTTAACAAAGTTTTCAACACAACGTATTTACTGGGCTTAAGAGAGCATTTTAATAAAATTTAATTAATAAACTGATTTGCAGGTGTTTAATTAAAATATAAATACATAAAAAGTAACGTTTTGATGCTACAAAACAACTATAAACACACCTCTTATTAAAGTCTTTTCTGAATCTTACTTGTTAGTTTTTAAAGCCAGAATTAACCAGTAAAAAGGTTTAAAAATTTTAACATTTCAGAATTTTTGTAATTGACAGAAACAAAAAAACCGAAAGATTTTACTTTCGGTTTTATAGTAAGTTATTTAATAAAAACTATCCTAAGTCGTCAACATCCAACTCGTCGATGGCATCCCAGGTTTCATCAATATCCATATTGGTCCCATTGGCCTTTATATAAAAGCGATTGCTTTTCATAAGTTGAATATCACTGCTATTGTTGTTCTTTTTGTATTCTTCAATAGCTTTGTTGCCGTCTTTTTTAACGGTCCTACGGGTTTTGTACTCGGTTTCTTCTTCAAAATCCTGTGAGAATAGCATACGCATTCCGGCGGTGGCTGCTGCACCCATTTGCCCAGCACCATCAATAACTTGAAATTTAAATTTTTTAGATTTATCTTCATTGGCATATGTAGCTTCGATAGAAGCAATTTTCATGTAAGATGCCTGCCCAGCTTTATAGGCGATGCGTTTCATTCCGTTTACCTCTTCCGGCAGCCATTCTTTTAATTCTTCGTTAGTGAGGGGCTCCATTTTCTGAAGCTCTTTAATATCATCCCCCATTTTATTCATTTCCTTTACAGCATTAGTGCTGTTTGAAACGGTTTCTCGAGTCTCTTTAATTTTTTTTGAAACTGGGTTGTCTTTGCAAGCAAAACAAATTGCTAGAACACACACTACTAATAATATTTTTTTCATACTATTGAAATTTTAAGTTAGTTCAGTATTAATTAAAACACTAATATACTAAAAATCAGGGATTAAAAATTTATAAAATAATAGGTTTTTAATTGCCTATCATCTCGTATTATTTACATTTCAAATGTATGCACACCGATCATAAAACCCTATTACATATGTAACAATAGCTATTGCTAATGTAACATACCGTTATAAAGGTGCTATTAAAATTAGTAGGATAGGATAGTTTTAAAAATGATAGTGTATTTAATAATTTTCCGCAACTTTTTCCAGCTCAGTGTACCAATCTTCACCGTACTTTCTAATAAGGGCGTCTTTTACAAACTTATAAATAGGCACTTGTAGTTCTTTACCCAGCGTGCAAGCATCATCACAAATAGGCCATCTATGATAATTTATTGCAGAAAATTCACTGTAATCCTGAATGCGTACTGGATATAAATGACACGATATTGGTTTTCTGAAATCCACTTCGCCTGCATTATAGGCATCTTCAATACCACAACTGGCGGTACCATTTTCGGTAAAGGTAACATATGCACATTCCTTTCCATTTACCAACGGTGTTTCCAATTCCCCTTGGGCAGTTTTAATATATGTTCCTTGTTCTTTAATTGATTGAATACCTTCTGGGCGTAAAAAGGGTTTTACTTTGGGATAGATTTCTTTTAATATTTCAGTTTCGTCTTCCGTTACAGGAGCACCGGCCTCACCTTCAATACAACAAGCCCCTTTGCATGCGCTGAGATTACATACAAATTCCTTCTCAATAATATCTTCTGAAATAATTGCTTTACCTAATTGAAACATAGCGCAAAGGTACTTGGTTTTCTGTGTTTTTTTTATAAAAAAATTACTAAAAATTTAACAGCATTATATAGTTTGAAAACCTGCAATATTAATTACTTTTGCCGGCTTAAATTTTTAGGATATGGAATTCAATTTTAAACAAATAGCAACCGCCACCATGGTATTGTTTGCGGTTATTGATATTATAGGAAGCATTCCTGTAATTATCTCATTGCGGGAAAAATCGAAAGAAATAAAAAGTGGGCGCGCGTCCATTATTTCAGCTGTGGTATTAATTGTCTTTCTATTTATAGGGGAACGTATTTTAAACTTAATTGGCATTAATGTAAACGAATTTGCCGTTGCGGGTGCTTTGGTACTTTTCTTTATCGCTTTGGAGATGGTATTGGGCATTACTTTGTTTAAACAGCAGGATCACGATCTGGGCATGGCGACTGTATTTCCTATTGCCTTTCCCATTGTTGCAGGTCCTGGAAGTTTAACTACACTTTTATCATTACGTGCAGAATTTGAATTGGAAAATATAATTGTCGCAATATTTGTAAACATAATCGTTGTCTTTATTGTTTTAAGGACCTCCGGTTCCCTTCAGAGGTTTTTAGGGAAAAACGGTATTGGAATTATTGAAAAGATCTTTGGGGTAATATTACTTGCTATTTCAGTAAAACTGTTTACATCGAACATTCAGGAATTATTTAATTAATTTTGCGCTATGAAAATATTTATATACATACTCATAGTACTTGCTGCCGGTTTAATGATTTTTAACGCTACCAAACTAGATTTTGACCATCTTTTAGAGGGTGACAGTTTGGTAGCTGCCATTTGTTTGTTGGCTGGCGCTTGCGCCATTTTATTGTTGGTTATCCTGCAAGTTTCTCAAGCAATTGATAAGAAGAAAAAAAGAAGGTAAGTTACAACAACTAACTATTGGTTACTGCCCGCCGTTAGCTTCTTTGCTTTTTTGCTCTATTTCCAAAACCTTTTTAAGCATAGGGTCACTTTGGTTTAAAATAAACTCATACGCATTAGGCCCAAAAAGCTGTTGAGCTATGTTGGCCTTTAAGGCTTTTTCCAGCCTGGATTCATAACCAGTTAAGTTTATCTGTGCTTCGTTAAAGCGGGCGTATTCTATAAATTCCTTTGAAAGCGATTCGTCAAGTGTATAGTTTTCGGTAAACTCTTTAAACGTCATTCCCTTAAACTGTGAACGGTTTCTTTCTAGGTATTCAAAAATAAAATAGCTCATAAAACCGCTTCTAGAAACATAATTGATGGTTTCGCTACCTACGCTAGTGTCTTTCGGCACAAAAACATCGGGGATTATGCCACCACCGCCGTAGACAATTTTACCTTTTGGAGTTACAAATTTTAAAGAATCGACTACCTCAATATCTTCTTGATGCTCTAGTTCGCCGTTTTTATAGCGTTTTTCGTAATCACTATAATAATCATCGTTCCCGTTACCGTAAGGCCGTTGTATGGAACGACCGGTTGGCGTATAATACCTTGCGATAGTCAATCGTACGGCACTGCCATCGCCTAATGACATTTCGCGCTGTACCAAGCCTTTTCCAAAAGATCGGCGGCCAATAATCGTCCCTTTATCATTATCTTGAAGTGCCCCAGCTACAATTTCACTTGCCGAAGCCGAATTTTCATTAATGAGCACATACACTTTTCCGTCTTCAAAATCACCACGACGGGTAGCGTAGGTTTTATTGATATCGCCACTTTTGTTTTTGGTAATCAACACCAATTTGTCGTCTTCCAAAAATTCATCTATAATCCGTTCTGCAGTCGAAATGTAGCCCCCAGGATTATTGCGAAGATCTAGAACCAAGCTTTTAACACCATCATCGGTTAACTCATCGAGTGCATTTTCAAATTCTTCAAAAGTGGTTTCTGAAAAACGGTTTACTTTTATGTAACCTACATCATCTGTAAGTTTATATGAAGCATCTACGCTTACGAGCGGCACTTCTTTTCTTCGGAATTTGAATTCTAAAAGTTCATCTTGACCTTTTCGGAACACTTTCAGCTTAATCCTTGAGTTTTTTTCACCTTTTAAATAGGAAATAATGCTATCTCGATTGATGCTATCGCCAAATATTTTTTTCTCATCTGCATATAGAATACGGTCTCCTCCTTTAATTCCAGCTCGTTCAGCAGGCCCTCCTTTAATGGAACGAATTACCGCAATACTATCATTATACACATAATAGCTCACACCAATACCCACAAAATTACCGCGCATATCATCGGCATTCTCTTCGTATTCATCACTGGGAATATACACAGAGTGTGGGTCAAGATTTTCTAAAATACCGTTAACTGTAACATCTACTATACTATCCGTATTAACGCGGTCTACATATTCGTAATCTATATAATCGATAAGACGATTTAGCTTATCTTTTTTGCTGTTGGTTGCAAAAATTTTTTCGGTAGTATCGTTAAAGTTGAGTTTTGATCCCACAAAAACACCTGCGGCTAATGCCGTACCAATTATTAAAGGCAAGTATTTTTTGTGATATTTCATATAAATTACTGTAAATCTTCAATATGCGTTATGGTAACGCCTGCTTTTTCTAAAAATTTTATACCGCTATTGTCCTTATAGCCTTTATGATACACCAACCGAGTTATCCCTGCTTGGTGAATTAACTTACTACATTCTTTACAAGGCGACAACGTAATATATAACGTAGCTCCATTACAGGATTGTGTAGAGGAGGCAACTTTTGTAATAGCATTTGCTTCTGCATGAAGCACATACCACTTTGTATATCCTTCTTCGTCTTCACAAAAATTTTCAAAGCCACTGGGGGTTCCATTATATCCGTCGCTAATTATCATCTTATCTTTCACAATAAGTGCGCCAACTTGTTTGCGTTTGCAATAAGAGAGTTTGCTCCATTCCAGTGCCATACGTAAATAGGCAATATCGTATTGTCGTTGTTTACTAATACCCATAGTGTTAAATAAGTAGCGAAATTAGCAGGAAGTTACATGATTGCAAAATTTACTATGTTAAGCATTTGCAAAACTACCTCAACAAGCCTACCCAATGGCAAGGCTTGAACAGTTTAAAATTTTATAAACATAAAAGTATCACTATTTACTGAAAATTAAATAATTTGGATGTAAGATATTTCAGGAAAAAAGGAAAAAGCAATTGTCGATAAGCATAGGGATCACAAGCCCGATAACAATTGAAGATATGACAAGTACCCAATCCCGTTTGTTGAAACGGAAAATAGTCTGTACTAAAAAAGCCAGAATAAGCACTAAAACAACAACAATTAATTGAGCCGCCTCGATACCTAGGGCAAACTCCAGTAAATGTAAAATATCATTATCGCTGCTTATCATTTTAAAATAACCCGCAAAACCAAAGCCGTGAATCAGTCCAAAAAAGACGGTAGCAATATACAATACCCCTAACTTTTCAGCTCTTTTTTCCTTTCCAGCTGTAAATAAATTAAACAAAGCTGTGACCAAAATGGTAATAGGGATTAAACACTCAATCCAACTACTGGAAACACTTACTACTCCATAATTTGCCAACAATAACGAAATAGTGTGTCCAACTGTAAACAGTGTGACTAAAATCAATAATTTTCGCCACGCATTAAACGTATATGCTGCACACAGCACGATAATGAAAAGCACATGATCATACGCTTGCCAATCGAGCACGTGCTCCAGTCCTAATTTAAAATAAAGCCAAAAATCTGTCATTGAGGAAGGGTTTAAGGTTTTTCAAAGGTAGGAAAAGTCTACAAAATTCAATACCTTAGTAACCAACTGAAAACCAAATATTGTGAATAAACTATTACTTTTTTTAATTACACTATCTACCTATGTGAATCTTTTTGCTCAAGAACCTGAACTTTTAAACAACACATGGTATCTACAAAATCTTACTATTGACGATACTGACATTTTTCCTCCTTCAAACAATGAAGTTCAAAATGTGTCTGCGACATTCGAGGTGACTGGCGAAATGAATCACTTTTTTAGCACGGTTTGTGAATCATTAGATGGCACTATGACTTTTGATGATCCAAACTCTCAATTTTCATATATTGAATTAAACCAAACCTTAGGTGAGGGTTGCACCGATTCTGACAATGCAGATTTTGAAGCCACCTATTTCCAATTTTATTTTAATAATGCTGAAGATCCATTTACATATGAAATTGTAAACTCTGAAGGTGATGAAATGCAATTGATTATAACCGGAGATAACGGTAATCAAGCTTTTTATAGCAACACATTGTTAACAAGCAATTCATTTTCTGAAATATCTTTCAAAATATACCCCAACCCAGTTTCTGAAACGCTTTTTATAACTTCAGAAAACAATAGCATTGAAAAGCTGAATGTGTATTCCATAAACGGACAATTTATTTTTTCAGAAAAAGAAAACACCGAGCAACTGGATGTCTCAGCACTATCCAATGGGTTATATTTTGTGGAGGTTACTACGGAAAACAGCATCAGTATCCGAAAGTTTATAAAACAATAAATATGAAAAAACTTTTACTTTTTATAGCTTTACTAATAGGTTTTACATCATTTAGCCAAGATCTAGACCCAGATTTAATTAAAACTTGGTACCTACACGCGATAACAATTGATAATATGGATTACTCACCGGCAGATTATGGCTTTTATCCAGATATAATTTTTGAAGAAATTGATCAAACTATCAGCTTTAGTATTGAAACCCCTGGTAGTGTAGGCTGTGTATTTGATGCTGTTAGCTTTTCTGAAAACCCCACTTCATTTCAACTATCAGGAGACCCAGCTTGTTTAACTAAACCTCAATGCTACGATTGGCCTGAAGATGGTCCTTGTAGCCAAATTTATGGATTGCACGCTGATTTTTATTTTAACACACTTCAAACTCCATTAAATTACACTCTTATTACCAATAAAGACGAAACGCAAACACTAGAGGTTACCAATGAAAATGGAAATGTATCACTCTATGGCAATGAACCGCTATTGCAAAGTTTTGATTTTTCTAAAATTAATTTTATACTCTATCCCAACCCGGTCTCTGAGACGCTTTTTATCTCTTCGGAAAACAATAACATTGAAAAGCTGAATGTCTATTCAACAAACGGAAAATTGATTCTTTCAGAAATAGAAAACACCAAGCAACTGGATGTTTCAACACTTTCCAATGGGCTGTATTTTGTCGAGGTTACCTCAGAAAACGGGACTACTGTCCAAAAATTTGTAAAACAATAAAACAAAAACCCCTAACCGTAAACGATTAGGGGGTCAAATAATTTAATTATAAATAAAAATTAGTTGTCGTTGTCGGTCTTAACCTTCATTTTGGTTTCGCCGTCTTCTTCTTTAATTTTTACCTTTTTGTCTTCGGTTTCCATTTTTATTTTGGTTTCATCACCGTCAACTTTTTTCTTTATTTCTGCGCCTTCATCTTGCATTTCTTCTACCATTTCTTCAGCTTCGGTCTTTTCTTGGTCGCGACACGAAGTTAAAGGTGCTAAAAATAATGCTGCTAAGGCAATCATTGCTAGTTTCTTCATAATAACTTGATTTAGTTTACTGGTCGTGGGTAGGTTTACATATCATCAGTACCACCGGTACCTGTGTTTTCTTCTATTTCGTCAACACCTTCTTCAATGGCGTCTCCAGTTTCTTCGGCAGCTTCTTCAATGTCACCTTCAGCATCTTCCATAGAATCTTCTACGTCGTCTGCTACATCTTCAACGTCATCTGCTTTTTTATTGGTATCTCTACAAGACACAAAACTGGTGCTAAACGCGGCTACTAGTGCCAAACTTAAAATTACTTTTTTCATAATATGTGGGTTTTGTTGTTAGGTTATTAAAATTATTTATTGTCCGTCGTCATTGCCTATTTTGTCGATTTCTTCATTAACTTCTTCGTTAACTTCCTTATCAACTTCTTTAGCTGTTCTTTCTAAAATTCCTTCAGCTTCATCGGCTGTTTCTTCAGTTTCTACTTCTACTTCACGAACAACCTCTTTGGTTTCGGTTTTGGTCTCTCTACACGAAGTAGTTGAGAATCCTACTAATGCCAATGCGGCGACTATAATTACTTTTTTCATAATTGGTTTGTGTTAAATTATTCAACAAATCTATGTATTTTAACAATTGACATATTGTAAAGTTTTATTAAAATTTAAAACGAAGGCCTTTAAAATAAGTAGATTTAGAAGAAAAAATGAACTTTAAAAATTTGTATCAATTCCTTCGGAAACTTCAAAAAAACAATAACAAGGAATGGATGGACGAAAACCGCGATGAATACCACTCTGTTAGGGATTCGTACATAGACTGGCTGAACCAAATGGACATCAAATTGGCCGCTATAGACCCTGACTATACTCCTACCCATGGTAAAAAAGCCATTAACCGAATAAACAACAACTTGATGTTTCATCCAAACAAGCCTGTTTATAAAGATCATTTTGGTGCTGGATTGGACCAAGAAAGCAAGCAGGGAGATTTCTATATACATTTGGGCGTTAATGAATCGTTTATAGGCGGTGGTTATTGGCACCCCTCCTCCAAAATATTGAAAAGTATTCGTGCTGCGATTGATTATAACGGAGAAGATTTAAAAACAATATTGAATAAAAAGAGCTTTAAAACTACATTTGGTGATATGATAATTGATGATCCTTTAAAAACATCACCTAAAGGATACTCGCAAGACCATAAACATATTGATTTACTGCGTAGAAAATCGTTTGCAGTTTCACATCAATTCACTCAAAAAGAAGTAATGGCCAATGATTTTGATAAAAAGGTTATTGCCATTTATAAAGAAATGTTGCCTTTTAGGCGGTATTTAAATCAGGCCGTTACGGTGTGATTAATTACTAAGTTGATGGGTCAATAATTATTAGGCGAACAAGGATACTGCTTTATTTACGGATATAGTTTTATTATTTTAAAGCTTGCTTTTGTATATAATCCAAAGTGATGTTTGTCGCTCCGGTATTACTGTTAACAAAATGCCCGGCAATCATCCCTGTTTTCTCCCTAAAGCTATTGTCTGTGACCAATTTGTGTAAAATTTCAGTGCATTCGGCTGCTGAATCCACGACATATAATCCGGCCAATTGCTGCAATCGTTGAGCTTCAGGGAAATTTTTGAAATTACTTCCAATTACAATTGGAACCCCAAAAGTAGCTGGTTCCAGAATATTATGTAAGCCCGTTTTGCCCATGGCACCGCCCACATAAGCAATATCGGCATAACTATAAATTTTAGTGAGCAAACCAACGGTATCGATTATAAACACCGAAAAATCACTTAATTCTTTCCCTTCTTTTTCTGAATATAAAACTGAAGCCCCTTGAATCTTTTTTCTAAAATATTCAATTTTAGAAACATCAATGTTATGGGGTGCAACGACAAACTTTACGTTTTCGGGAGCTTTGTTAATGTAATTCAATAAAACTGCTTCATCTTCCGGCCAAGTACTTCCACAGACAATACACAGCGAATTTCCTTTAAAGGCTGAAATAAAACCTAACGAATTGTCCTGTTCAATTTGGTGCGAAACCCGATCAAAACGCGTGTCACCACTTACAGTAACATTCGTGATATCGATATCGTTCAACAATTTTTCTGAAGCCTTATCTTGCACAAAAATATGGTCAAAGCTCTTAAGGGCTTTCCGCATAAAATCTCCATGCCCTTTAAAAAAAACCTGCCCTTCCCTAAATAACCCTGAAATTAAAAGAATTGGGATATTTCTGTTTTTCAACTCAAAAAGGTAATTGGGCCAAAATTCATACTTAACGAACAATACAAGTGATGGATGAACGGCATTGATAAATTTTTTAGCGTTTGAAACGGTATCTAATGGAAGATAAACCACAATATCGGCAATAGGAGCGTTTTTCTTTACTTCATAGCCCGATGGCGAAAAAAACGAAACCACTATTTTATGATCTGCAAATTCCTTTTTCACAGCTTGCATGATGGGAAGGCCCTGTTCAAATTCACCTAAGGATGCGCAATGAAACCAAATAGTTTTATCTTCTGCAGTAATGTGTTGCGCTAATTTTTCAAAAACCTTTCTTCTTCCCGAAACAAAAAGCTTCATCTTTTTACTGAAAAACTGTGCTATCCATAAAAACAGATAACTAATTCGGGTTAAAAAACTATATAAAATGCGCATAGGACAAATTTACTGTGCTAAAATACGGTATTATACTATTATTGGAAATTTATAGTTATCTCTATTAAGGTTTCAAAAATTATTACTAGGTTTTTTCTGTTAAATTATAGTAGTATTCACCTTGATTTACCGTGAATTTTGAAATAAAATCGGTTTAACAAAAAATTAGTACGATTATAAATGATTGGCACGGTTTTTTATATACTTTAGAAGATTAAAATAGAAGAAGATAGATATGCGAATTATGAAAAAGAATTTAAAGGTATTGTTCCTTGCTGTATTTGTTGCCGTAGCATCATGCAGTTTTACCACAAAAGAGTTTAACGACACCGATAAAGACAAAGTACTTATAGACCTTATAACGTATGTGTTGCAGAAAGGGCATTACAGCCCCGCAGATATAAATGATGAATTTTCTGCCGAAGTTTATAAAGACTTTATAACTGGTTTAGACCCCTTAAAAAGATACTTTCTTGCCTCGGACATTGAAGAATTCAGTAAGTACAAAACTGAAATAGATGACCAAATTAAAAGCAAGGATCTTACTTTTTTTAATTTGGTGTACAACCGTTTGCAAAAACGAATGGAGGATGTGAAAAAAATCTACCCGGAAGTTCTAAACACTCCTTTCGATTACACAGAAGATGAATCTATAAACGTAGATTACGACGATATGGATTACGTATCGACAAATAAAGAATTAAAAGAACGTTGGCGCAAACAATTGAAGTTTTCCACTATTTCTTCATATTATGATAATGTAGAACAAAATAAAAATAAACTTAAAGACGAAGAAGGATATACTTCAAAATCTGAAAAAGAACTAGAGGAAAAAGCCCGTAAAACGTCAAAAACATCTCTCGATGAATATTTTGATTTTACAACCGATTTAGAAAGAAAGGACTATTTCGCCATCTTCCTAACTACGATTGTTGAAGAATTTGACCCTCACACCAACTATTTTGCCCCACCAGATAAAGATCGTTTCGATCTAAGAATGAGTGGCCGTTTAGAAGGAATTGGCGCACGTCTTCAAAAGAAAAACGACTATATAAAAGTTATCGAAGTTATAAGTGGTGGCCCTGTATGGAGAGGCGATCATTTAGAAGTAGGCGATCTTATTACAAAAGTCAAACAAGAAGATGAAGACGAAGCAGTAAGCATTGTAGGTATGCGCGTAGACGATGCCGTTAAGCTTATAAAAGGTCCAAAGGGAACAAAAGTTACCTTAACAGTAAAACGTGTAGATGGCTCTATTGAAGAAGAAACCATAACGCGCGATGTAGTAGAATTAGAAGAAACGTACGCTAAATCTTCTGTTATTGAGAAAGAAAATAATACGTATGGTTTGATTAACCTTCCACAGTTCTATTTTAACATGGAAGATTATAAGGAACGTAACGCAGCTAGTGATGTGAAAAAAGAAATAGAACGCCTTAAGGAAGAAGGCATGGAAGGATTGGTGCTTGACCTTCGTGGAAATGGTGGCGGTTCTTTGCGTACTGCCGTAGATATTGCCGGCCTTTTTATTGAAGAAGGACCCGTTGTTCAAGTAGCTTCCAACGGTAAAAAAGAAGTATTGGAAGACGAAGACGATGCAATTGTTTGGGATGGCCCGTTAGTGATTTTGGTTAATGAGCTTTCAGCCTCGGCTTCCGAAATTTTAGCAGCAGCCATGCAAGATTATGAACGTGCTATAATTATAGGCAGCAAACAAACGTATGGAAAAGGTACCGTTCAAAATGTATTGGACTTAAACCAATGGATTAGAAAAAGCGATATGGGCGATATGGGCGCCTTAAAAATTACCACCCAAAAATTCTATAGAGTAAATGGTGGTTCAACACAGCTTGAAGGTGTAAAAAGTGATGTCGTAATGCCAGATCAATACAGCTATTTTGATGTAGGTGAACGCGATTACGACAATCCATTGCCGTATGATAAGATAGACTCGGCAGATTATAAAAAATGGGATGGTTACATTGATTATGAAGAAACCATTAGTAAGAGCAAAGCCCGTATGGAAAAGAATGCACAACTTCAATTAATAGATGAAGATGCAAAATGGATAAAAGCACGTCGCGATGAGTCTGTGGTGCCACTTAACTTTGACAAATACGTAGCCGATATAGAAAAGCGGAAGGAAGAAACAAAAAAGTTTGAAGAGATTGATAAATACGATAACAAATTAAATTATAAATCACTTCCTTACGAAATTGAAATGATGAAGCAAGACACCACACTACGTGAAAAACGTAAAAGATGGCATACAAACCTTGCAAAGGATATTTATGTAGAAGAAGCAATTAATGTCTTGAGAGACTTAAAAATAAACAATATCAAAGCCGGAAAAATGGCAGATATTAAAAATTAAAGTTGCATTTATTAGCGCTGTAAGTAACATGGAAAGATTGAACCTTTTTGTTACATTTACAACGTGAAAACGTCTACTTCATTAACAAAATTAGCGCTCCAAAAGTTTAAGAAGAACTTTTGGGGCGTTTTTAGTTTTTCATTTTTAATGATCTGTGTTTTAGTTGCTGTTTTCGCATATGCTTTAGCACCCGACAACTCACAAGATGCCAACCAGATGCATCTTTCTATACATTCAAAAGAACCGGGTTTTACAGTAAACGTTCTTACAGTTCCGGCGGAGCTTAAAGAACAAAATCCTATTTCAGTGTTTTTCTTCGGAAAAAAGAATACCGATAGTGAAATTCCTATTCTAAACCATTCAGTAAAAGACACGACACTGCAAGCAACATTATATGCAGGCGACGGAAGTGCCGGCCTTCAAAAGGAATATTCTTTAAACTTGTTTCCAGAAGCTGAGACTGTTAATGAAATTCCCAAAAAATATATTACCGAAAAAACGTTTTTATTAGGTACAGATAAATATGGGCGCGATTTATTGAGCAGAATGCTAATTGGTATCCGTATATCATTGGGCATCGGTTTTGTTGCAGTTTTTATTTCCTTAATAATAGGAATTAGTTTAGGCGCAATAGCAGGTTATTTTGGTGGAAAGATCGATGCAGCCATTATGTGGATTATAAATGTAACGTGGTCCATCCCAACATTGCTATTGGTTATAGCGATTACCTTAGCGCTAGGCAAAGGTTTTTGGCAGGTTTTCATAGCTGTGGGACTTACTATGTGGGTAGAAGTGGCAAGAGTGGTACGAGGACAGGTTATGGGCGTTAAACAAATGCAATATGTTACAGCCGCAAGAGCTTTAGGGTTTAAAGATTACAGGATTATTACAAAACATATTTTACCTAATGCAATGGCTCCGGTTATTATAATTTCAGCAGCAAATTTTGCAGCAGCTATTTTAATTGAAAGCGGACTAAGTTTTTTAGGGATAGGCGCTCAACCCCCAATGCCTAGCTGGGGTAGTATTATAAAAGACCATTATGCGTACATTGTTTTAGGAAAGCCTTGGCTGGCTATTATTCCTGGTTTGGCTATTATGAGTTTGGTAACAGCTTTTATGTTAATAGGCAATGCCCTAAGGGATGCTTTAGACGTTAAATCATAAAACAGTTAAATTACATTTATTCAATTCGCGTATAGTTTTCCGAATAGTATCTGTTACCTTTTTCATCCAGTGCTATCTGGCTAAAAGAGCTTTCGTCTATCACTAAGTTAAAGCGGAATACCTTGGTGGTGTCTATTATTTTCATCATCTGGAAAGACCCATATTCAAGGCGTTCTTCCAACACACCGTCTTTCACAACGTAATTGCCATAACCAAACCATTCTACGGAGTCTTTTGGGTTATAGCGTGTCCACATTACTTTGCTATCGGTATACATTTTAACTTGCCGACTATTTTTAAGATTCTTAATCGTATCGACCACCATATTGTTTTTAAACATATATTGGTCTGTAAGCTCCCACACCCCTTTAAGGGAATATTTTTCTTGTGAGCTGTTGGTTGAAGCGCCAATTAGCACGGTAGCAAGTACCAAACTGACAATGATAAAAGTTATTTTTTTCATGGGGATAAGGTTTTATACAACAAATTAGTACAGTAAGATACAAAAAATCAGCGTATTAAAAGTTGTGATGTACGCTTTACATTTTGCTGAAAATAGAAAAGCCACCACAGGTGTGATGACTTTTCGCCCCAAATTTGATCGACCCACCTTAGGTTGGTCAACCTACTTATGTAAAACAAATTTACTAAAATTTATAACTTTCGTCCTATAATTGTTGCTTTTTCTGAAAAAAATACGGGTTACTACGTAGGATATAACTCTCTAATAGATAAATTGTTACAGCTATATATTTTTAATGTATTTGGGTTGGTTGCTCTAAAACCAAAAAGGCTAATTGTTTATAAAACAGTTAAAAAAAAGCAAATTCACTTTTCAGCATTTTTAAACATAGTATATTTAAAAAAATCTTACTTCACTAATGGTATTACGATGGGTTATTTTTATTTCAATTTATATTTTAATTGATATTTATGCTTTTCAAGCAGTTAGAACACTAACCCGCAACAGTTTTCTATATGGTCTTTGGATCGTCATTTCACTTTTAATTTTGGGTGCTTTAATCTATCAACTTGGTATTTTAGGCTCTGATAGAACAATAGGCTTGGACCGGATGTATATTTTCGGGTTTTTCTTGGTCGTTTTCGTACCAAAATTATTGCTAGTCCTTATAATGTTTGGAGAGGATATCATCCGTTTGTTTGTGGGGCTTTTTGCAAAAGTAGGCGGCGGAAACGAATCCTTCTACCTTCCATCTAGAAGAAAATTTGTTAGCACTTTAGCATTAGGCATTGCTGCTATTCCATTTGCCTCGTTATTGTACGGAATGTATAAAGGAAAATACAATTATAAAGTTTTAAAATATGCATTGGAGTTTGACGACCTGCCCGATGCTTTTCACGGCTATACCATCACCCAACTAAGCGATATCCATAGTGGTAGTTTTAATGATGAAAAAAAAGTTGCATATGCGGTTAATTTAGCAAATGAACAAGAAAGCGATGTAATCTTGTTTACGGGCGATTTAGTCAATAATGTTTCAGAAGAAATGGATCGATGGAAATCCATTTTTTCTACTTTAAAAGCAAAAGACGGTGTCTTCTCCGTACTCGGAAATCACGATTATGGCGATTATGTAAACTGGAAAACACAAACCGCTAAAAAAGAAAACCTTTCGCAGTTAAAGGCCATCCAAAAAGAGATGGGCTGGGATTTGTTGTTGAATGAAAACCGGACACTAACCCGAAATGGCGAACACATAAAATTAATTGGGGTAGAAAACTGGGGACAAGGGGGTTTTAAAAAAGCAGGTGATTTAAATAAAGCATCCGAAGGTGTATCTAAAGAAGACTTTAAAATATTAATGAGTCACGACCCTTCTCACTGGAAAGCACAAGTAAAAGAAGATGACAGAAATTACCACCTTACCCTAAGCGGACATACGCACGGTATGCAATTTGGCATCGAAATACCCGGTTGGATTAAATGGAGCCCGGTTAAATATCGTTATGAAAACTGGGCTGGTATTTATGAAGAGTTTGGAAGATATATTAATGTAAACCGCGGTTTTGGATTTTTAGGTTACCCAGGAAGAGTTGGAATGTGGCCTGAAATATCTGTAATTCAACTTAAAAAGCGAGGTAAAGAAGCATAATAAAAGGGAAATACTATATTTGTAATAAGATTTATTCAAGAAACACTATAAGCCAATGTCAAAATTTGGAGAATTAATCGAAACGAAGCAGCCCGTTCTACTTGCATTTTTTGCAGATTGGGACGACGCTTGTAAAGAAATGCATCCAACCTTACGGGATGCAGCCGCTGCACTTGGCGACAAAGCCAAAGTAATTAAAATTGATGTGGAAAAAAACCAAGAATTGGCTGAAGCCTTACGTGTAAAAGGGTTGCCCACATTAATGATCTATAAAAACGGCGAAATGAAATGGCGCCAGAGCGGCGAACAAGATGCCAATACGCTTATTGGGTTGGTAAAAGAATATATATAACACATAACCTTTTCTGCATTGCAACAAAGCATCTGCTTTGTCGTAAACTTGCTTCTTTTTACAAATGTTAAATAAAAGTTAAAATCATTTATTAGAGTAGGGTTTTATCACCTTATTTTGTTTTCTAGTTGTATTAAATGACTTAAAGTGTTAAAAAAATTGAGTATATTTAATAGAATGATTTCTAACATTTCTAATTATGAAACGGAGAAAGTTTATAAAAAGATCAGGGCAAGCTTTATTGGCTGCCTCCACAATTTCAATAACTGGAGCAATAGTCTCTTCTTGCTCGACCGATGATTCTGATAGTTTTAACGATGGCTATTACGGCGACGGGTATTATGGAGATGGATACTACGATGATGGATACTATGATGACGGGTATTACGATGATGGATATTATGATGATGGCTATTATGATGACGGATACTATGATGATGGGTATTACGATGACGACGAGGATGATGATTAATTTGTCTTTAACTAAATCTTAATCCGTTTTTTTCAGTAGATAAGTTCAATTAATTTGAGCAAACTATTGTTTGTTTAAAACCCCTTAAAGGACATTTTAAAAAAGTGTCCTTTTAAATTTTCTAAGAGTCTATCATTTTGAAAACAATTTTATTTCTACACGATACACCATTATCCACTCTTCGTGGCGCAGAGCTTACTATTAAACAATTAATAGTTTTAGGCGAGCAAAAAGGATATTCTATTATTCACGACTCTTTAAAAAATTTCGATAAGACAAAAGATAGTCTCACCAAAGCAAATTTTGTAGTAGTAAATAGTACCTCTCGTTGCGAGTATGAATTGAAATTAATAAAACATTTAATCAAGCAGTCTGTGCGCTATTGTAAGGTAGAATATGATTATAATTTTTGTGTCCGTAGAAATATACTTTGCAAAGTAGACCCAAAAATTAGAAGCTGTTGCAATCCAGATAAATTCCATTTATTTAGAAAGCTTTTTTCAAATGCTGCTTTCAATGTTTTTCAATCACCTAAACACTATCAATCACATTACGAGTTTTATGGAGAAGCTGTAGCGAACAAATTAATTATGCCCCCAACCGTTGATGTTGATAACTTACATCTTTCTGAAATAAAAGATAAAAATACAATGCCCTTTTTTGGCGATCTAAACTACCTAAAAGGGGGTCATGAATTTGTGACGTTTGCCGAAGAAAACCCTCATATAAAATGTAAAGTCTATGGGAATAACCGATTGCGAAGAAACACCCCTAAAAATATTAAATTTAAAGAACCCATTTCAAATACAGAGGTCCTAAAAGTTTTAGGAAAAACAAACCGTCTTATATGTAAGCCCGTATGGCTGGAGCCCTCTGGACGATTAGCAGCAGAGGCTTTTCTTTCTGGTTGTGAAATTATAGGAAATGACAGAATTGGTACTTTTTCTTTTAATTTTTATCCCAATAATAAAGAACGAGCCATACAAGAAATTAAACAAGCCCCTGAAAATTTCTGGAATAAAATTTCAGAAGCCCTTCAATCTTCAACAGATAAAACACAGAAATCATTAGGGAGGGTACTGGTTTATAAAAGTTATGGAGGCTTAGGTGATATTTTCTTTGCCATTCCTGCTATTTACAAACTTACTGAAGTTTCCGATGTGTTAGACTTCGCCGTTGCACCACGACTGGTAGATTTTTTTAGTAAACATTTAAAAAAAGTAAATGTAGTTAACGAGAAAGAGGTGAAAGAAAAAGAAAATGAGTACGACAACATATACGAATTAGGAAACTATCCTGCTTTTCGCGGGTACGATTTACCACACGCTTTAAAATACCCTACGCACAAAAAAGTGAATCAGCATGCTATACAGCATTACATAGATACTGTATCAAAATTACATATAGACATTGATAACCGATTAAAGGTTTATCCATATTTTAAAAGAAAAGAAGAAGTTAAAAAGCCTTATTTTGTGGTGCATCATGGAGCTGGTTTTTTACTTAAAATCTGGCCAACAGATAAATATGCTAAGTTAATAGAGCGTCTTCACGACATATACCCAAATCTCGATTGTAAAATTATAAAAGGACCTGACGATCCAGATATTGAAAAATACTTTAGTAAAGAAATGCCCCATGTAAAAATGGTCACCGGAGGTATGATAGAAGTAGGTGATGCTATGGCAGGAGCCTTGTTTCATATAGGAAACGATGCAGGTATAACTCATGTTGCAGGCGCTTTTAATGTACCGTCTGTAGGTATTTATGGCCCAACTGGCCCAGGAAGTTGGGGGAGTTTTGCAGAACATAACGAGTTAATTTGGGGAAAGAAAGGGGTTTGCGATATTCGTTGCAATTACGATGTTATTTTAAATTGCGATCATAAAATTTGCCTTAATTCGGTTACAGTCAATCGTGTTTTAGAAGCGGTATATAAAGTGCTTCAAAGCTCATATCCCGAAAAAATATCATTTTTAAAAGTGAACCCCGAAGTTCAAATTGAATTTAGTGAATCAGATTGTTTACTGAAACTTAGAGAGCAAGAACTTTTAATGGAATATCACAGTGACGTTATGAAACAACAGGTGGAAAACATTCTTTCTGGCAAAAAGCAGCAAGTTCCTGAAAACGATACAGATTTTCAGCAAGTTATTGAGGTTCTTAAACAACAACACATACTTTTTAATGTCCCTAAATTAGGGTAAACTATTCGTAGAAAGTATATAAATGATAAGTGGAGTAAGCTGTTTTTAGTATCTTTCAGCTTCAAAAAAAAGCATATGATTTCAGAAACCATAAAAAATAGACGGGCGGTTTTCCCAGCGCAATATAACCGTCAACCTATTTCTAAAGAAGAAGTAAAAAAAATTCTTGAAACAGCCAATTGGGCACCCACCCACAGAAAAACCGAACCTTGGCGCTTTAAAGTTTTTCATTCTGAAGAATCGAGAAAACAATTAGCGGACTTCCTCTCTGAAACCTATAAAAACACCACTGAAACTATTTCAGAATTCAAACAAAAAAAGATTGCTGAAAAACCATTGCAGTCTGGATGCGTAATCGCTATTTGTATGCAGCGGGACCCCAAAGAGTCTGTACCCGCTTGGGAAGAAATTGCCGCAACTGCTATGGCGGTACAAAATATGTGGCTAACTGCGCATGATATGAAAATAGGCGCCTATTGGAGCTCTCCTGCATTAAAAGACCATCTACACGCACTAATAAACCTTAATGAAGGAGAACGCTGTTTAGGCTTCTTCTATATGGGTAAATTTGATGAACTTACGCTAGAAGGAGCGCGTAATACTACGATTCAGGAAAAAACAACTTGGGTGTAGCTCCCAATCTTACCCCTTACCCCCATTGAATACAAGAACCCAACCATTAAAATTTATAACTAAAAAATTAGTTTAAACTAAATATTTAGTTTATATTTGACTTCACAATAACAGTACTATGAAACAACTTACAAAAGCAGAAGAAGATATTATGCACATTCTTTGGGAGCTTGGAGAAGGTAATGTGGCAGCGATAATTGACGAGTTACCAAAACCAAAACCAGCATATAATACCGTTTCAACCATTGTACGGATTCTGGAAAGTAAAGATTTTGTGAATTATAGAAAAGAAGGTCGCGGTCATATTTATTTTCCGAAAGTGAAAAAGAATGAGTACAGTAACCAATCGATCAATAAATTGGTAGATGGTTATTTTCAAGGTTCGTTTAAGAGCATGGTTTCGTTTTTTATGAAGAAAAACGACATCAGTATCAACGAGCTGGAAAGCATCATGAAAGAAATTAATAAAAAAGAAAAGTCATGATACATTACATTTTACAAACTATCGCTTTTCAACTACTTTTTTTAGTAGTGTACGATCTATTTCTGAAAAAAGAAACTTTCTTTACTTGGAACAGAATTTACCTATTGGCAACTCCAATTATAAGCTTTCTACTCCCTTTATTTAAAATTGAAGCATTTAGAAACGCAATTCCGGAACAGTATTTAATACAACTTCCAGCAGTAATTGTTGGTGGGGAAACAGCTCAAAAATCAATACAGTTAGACGCCGTTACCATTTCAGAAACCAGCACGTCGTTATTGACTATTTCAGAAATTGTACAAATCATTTGGGTGCTTGGAATGTTGGTGGCATTGACACTTTTTAGCGTAAAGGTTATCAAGTTTTATAAACTGAAGCAACTTGGAACGTTAAGCAAGTTTGAAAATTTAAAAATTATTCAACTACCAAATAGCAAAGCGGCTTTTTCTTTTTTCAACACTATTTTTTTAGGAAGTGACCTTTCTGAAAAACAAAAAGAAAATATTTTATTGCATGAGAAAGTACACGCAAAACAAAAACACACAGCAGATTTGTTGTTTTTTGAAGCCTTGCGCATCATCTGTTGGTTTAATCCATTGGTGTATGTGTTCCAGAAAAAAATAACCGAACTACAAGAATTTATAGCCGATAGCAGTGTGGCTAAACAGCAACCACGAAAAACCTATTACCAAAATTTATTATCACAGGTGTTTCAAACGTCGGATATTTCATTTACAAATACATTTTTCAATCAATCATTAATCAAAAAACGAATCGTTATGTTACAAAAATCAAAATCAAAGAAAATTTTTCAATTAAAGTATTTACTGCTCATTCCCGTAGTTTGCGCCATGCTGTTTTATACATCGTGTACCAATGAAACAGACGAAGTAAAAGAGGAAGCAAATTTAGTTTCAAATACAGGTGACAGTGAAGTGATGACCAAAATCAATGAACTTTCTGAAGCTATTATGAAAAAGGGAAACTTGACTCCTGAAGAAGAAAAAGCCTTACATTTTTTGGCCACAAAAGCCGAGCCTGGAGATAAAGTATATAATTCAGTACAAGAATATCTTGACGAAACTAAAGGTGAGCCTAACGTATCAGTTTCGAAACATGAATCGGAAGCAACAAATGCGGACGTTCCGTTTGCAGCAATCGATAAAGTACCTACCTTCCCAGGTTGCGAGGGCTTAAACAATGAAGAAGCTAAAAATTGCATGTCCAAAAAGATACAGCGATTTACTCAAGAAAACTTTAACATCAAGGTAGCCGAAAAAGCAAACTTAACCGGAAAACAAAAAATTTATGTTCAGTTTAAAATAGACAAAAATGGAAATGTGGCCGATGCCCGCGCCCGTGCACCACATTCAGATTTAGAGACTGAAGCCCTACGAGTAGTTAATACCATGCCGAAAATGCAACCTGGCGAAGAGAATGGGAAAAAAGTAAATGTACTGTATTCCCTTCCAATATTATTTATAGTTGAATAGTAAAAAAGATAGTCTATCCTATATAAAACCCGAAGCTATTTAGTTTCGGGTTTTATATTGAAGAACTTCACTTTTCAACGGAATAAATTTTTAACTACACAGCCCCAAAGTTTTTCTTAACCCTTTTAGTGCTTCCCATTTTACTCCAGTGATCGTGACTTTTATTTCATATTAAATTTTCCGAATCGTTTTTTCGGTTAAAACCCGCCAGAGCAGTTTGTAGGCGAGTTAATTTTATGCCTTATTTATTATGGGTATTCTGTCGCACTCCAATTTTGAGTACCATTGTAGTGCGTAAATGTTCCGCTCATTGTTTGACCCGTTATAGCTCCTGTAAATTCATAATAAGGGTTTGTTGAACTTGAGTCCAATATATACGTTAGTGTATTACCCGTTAAAGACCAAGTTCCATAACTTGTATAAGTTCCTGGGTCACTAGGCTCATCATAGAGTGTGGTTCCATTTGGGTAAAAAGTAACATCACCATGCGATATTTGGCCATTGTTGTAGACTAGCTCAAAATCCCACATAGTACCATCTAAGCTTGAGGTGTTGAAAGATTGTTGCGTACCGTAGCTTGTTCCACCACTATTAGTCGCATATACTCTAAAGTAATATGTTGTATTTGCATCTAAATTTTCAATAGTACTTGTAAAAGTATTAGATGCTTCTGTTGTTTTATTGTCATCAACTGTTGGATTTTGACTACTACTCCAACAAACTCCACGAGAGATGATTTCGCTTCCTCCGTCAGATGAGACTTTTCCTTGAATTTCAATAGTTGTATAAGTAATTTCTACATTTTCAAGAGTTGTTTCACTTGTTACAGTTGGCGCTTGTATTTCGGGTTCATCGTCACTACTGCAGCCTGTAAGGGCAGCTACAAAAGAAACACACACAATAGTTTTAAAAATAATTTTTTTCATAATTAATTTAGTTTTTCGACTTCAAAATTTAGTTAAATTTAGTTAATCAATTGGTACGCTTAAGTTACAAATTTTAAAAAGAGCACCAAACCTTATCTCAAAAGTCTAAGAATTTTTGAAAGCATTATAATCTTCAGTTAGTCCTTGAGCTTCTTTTATCAACCTGTTTTGTATCAACTGCAAATTTGTACTATACTTACAAATTATTCATATAAATTTGCAATAATTTGAGAGCGTTGTAATTATGAAGCACCTAATCCTTTATCTTATTATTGCTACTACAACAGTTTCCTGCCAGTTTTTTGAAACCGATAAAATTTCTTCGGAAACATTTTATGATGAAGAAATAAAAATGATAGATTGGAAAAATGTTGACCAATATCCTGTCTTTAAATCGTGCGAATCTTTTTCAGAAAAAAAAGCACAAAAAAACTGTTTTGAAAGTACGTTGGCCGCCTATCTATTTGAAGCTGCTACCAATAATAAGGATATGTCTATAAAGGACTTGAACGATACGGTTTATGTGAAGTTTTCAGTTTCAGAAAAAGGGCAGCTATCTGTAAAAAGCATTGAAATGGACAGCCTTACCAAAGCTGAATTGCCACGCCTGGAAGAAACACTAAGAAAAAAAATAGATTCAATTGCCCTTACGGCCCCAGCTTACAAAAGAGGCATTCCTGTTAAGACCAAGTTTACTCTCCCTATTGTTTTGCAAACAGATGATACTATAAATTAAACTTGTAGCCCAAGCTAAAATCTACTGGAAAATCATCACTACTTTCTCTTCCTATAGCAACAATATCGTTGTACGACAGCGTAATATAACCATTGCCCAATGCAATGTCGGCACCTAAACCAAAGGCTCCAGGTGTCTGTAGATCTCCACCAGAACCAGTAATACGATCTTCATTTCCGTTATCGTTAATAAATACAATATCGCGTGATGCATATGAATAGGCAACAACCTTAGTATTTATAAAAACGTCTATAGCATTATTTTTTATGAACTTAAAACGGTAGTTTAATGAAAATTCAGAGTTTGAAAACTCATAATCGCTGTTTTCCAGCGATTGCTTAAACCTAAACACCAAAGCGTGTCTTTTCAGTTTTACTTCGTCTATAATTTCAAAATCAATCCCAAAGGTTGGTAAGATGGTATTGTCAGGGTTTATATAATACACATTGTTTGATGCCCCAACAAAGGCACCTAAGCGAGTTTTAAGTTGGATGGATTTTTTTTCAGAAGTAAAAGTAGGATCCACTTTTTTGTTATACTTCACTACAAAATCGCGTAAGCTTGGCAAGGTCAATTTTACATCGTCCACGGCAAGGGAAACATCTGCTGTTTGACTTTGTAGCACTTCTTTATACTCTTCTTGATAATTGCCGTTAACTTCGGTGTTTTTTAATTCGGTTATGGTGTTTCCTTTTTCTAAGAAGTAGCGGTATTCATTATCAATACTGTTCCATAATAGTGTGAGTGGCCCATCAACTTCTTTCTGTAAGGTGTAGGTTTCACCATTTACGGTATATTGTTGCTGGCCAATACTTGTAATACTAACAAGTAAGATAAGTAAGAAAAGCAGACGTTTCATAGGGGACAAGTTTTATAATGCTAAAGTTAACTAAAAGTAATCAATTTGCGGTTATGCTTTAAAACGGCGTCCTTTCCAGTGATAGCTCCCTAATAAGCTCATAACAAACACAGTTACTGTTATAAATGGATATAATAGACCACTGATTATAACCTGCAAAGCGGATGATAAAGACACTGCTTTATTTCTGAAAAGAGTGCCTGTTGAGAAAATGATAATTCCATCCACTAAAATTTTTATAGAAAGCACAAAAAGATAAAAGTATAGAAATTGTGTGTTATAAAAAGCATATATCCACGCAAAGGCTATCCAAAAATTAACCATAAAAACAATGGCTCCAATTACTTTTGGAAGCCAATTTTCTTGTTTTTTTGTTTTTGAAGCCCAACGTACCCGTTGATTAATTATTTGCGTCCATTTTTTTTGTGGTTGGGTTATTACAACCGCATCACTGGTTTTTATAAATTGCACAGGTTTTGAAGAGTGCTCTTTTACTTTTTCCAATAAAAAGATGTCATCACCACTTGCAATGTGATTGTTTCCTGTAAAGCCGTCTATTTGCTTAAAAACGGATTTCTTGTACCCTATGTTGGCGCCATTACATAAAATTTCCTGACGATGCCCAAATCCTCCCATAGTTACCGCTTGTAAGCTCAATCCGTCAAACTGTTGGAAAGCACGTATTAAACTACCATTGCTCTTATAAACTACCGGGCCGCAAATCATATTTGGATTGTCTTTTTGAATTACAAAATCAAAACACTGCAACCATTTTTTAGGTACTGCACAATCGGCATCGGTTGTAAGAATCCATTCGTGCTTTGCTTCAGAAACAGCTGTAGTGATTGCATCTTTTTTAGGGGAATTTGAAAACCGATTGTTTCGAATTATCTTAAAAGGGAATACACAGGTTTCTAATGTTTTTGATACTGTCAATACCGAGTTGTCTTCTGATTCATCATCTACAAAAATGACTTCAAACAATTCAGTAGGATAGTTCAGTTGTTTTAATGAAGTTAGTAAGTTGGGTATTTTTTCAGCTTCATTTCTAAAAGGAATAACAATGGTAAATGCAGTTTTGGGTTGTACAGCATGCAAAACAGTTGGTTTTAACCGTATCATTCCTATCCAAATAAATAATAAAAGGATTAAATAGACCATAAGCAAAATAAAGCCTAATGTCATCATACGTTGCGTGTTTTATAACGTGCCACAAAAAAACTTCCCACGAGTGCTGGAAGAATAAAATTAAGCAACCACATAGTAAAAACGGTGCAAAGCACGGTCACTTCGTTTATTCCTACTAGTGAAAAAAGCCATACAGCTACGCCGCCTCGAATTATGATATCAAAAATAAAAAAGGAAGGTACAATAGAAACCAAAAGGTACATAGCGAATATAAGGGGAACAGCTTTTACTATTGAAATATCAGCATCAAAAAACAATAAGATTACAAAAAATAAAAGACTAAACACGATGTATCTTAAAAAGGAATATAGCAGCAACTTTAATTTTAAAGAATAGGGTAGTTTCTTGATGTATTGAAATAGGTTTACAACTGAGAGCCCTTTTATAATAAGCTGTTTTTTTCTGAAGAAATACGTAGTAATAATTACAATTAATAAAACCGAAATTGAAATAATTAAATTGGTGCCTGAAAATGGTAAAGAGTAGTTGAACGCCAAAATAAATAGCCCAAAACAACCCAGAAAACAGGTAATCACCATTTGGGCACTATTATTTAAAAAGTTGAGCAAAAGTATTTCCTTTCTTTTTTCTGAAGGGTAAAAAAACGCTTTGGCGCCATAATCACCAATTCGGTTGGGTGTTGGCAAGGATATGGTTAAAGCCATTAAACTCTGTTTGGTAGCTTCAAAAAAAGAAATAGGTTTAATTTTTGAAACTGCCGTTTGCCATTTAGCAATTTCAAAAACCCAATTAACTCCTGCCAATAGGGTAAACAACAGAACATAGGTGACGTTTTTTGATTGAATTTCAGAAATAAATGTTTGCCATTGCAGTGTTTCGCCAGAAGTAAGTTTGTAATAGATATAGGCGAATGTAACCCCTAATAGTAAAACCTTTAGGGCGGTCAACCAATATTGTTTAGATTTGTGCAATACGGTTCGCATAAACAACGAAGTTACAGAAAGTTTTCAAATATGAGTTCAGAAAAGATAATCTTGGGTATTGATCCCGGAACTACCATTATGGGATTCGGACTCATAAAAGTAGTGGGAAAAAAGATGCAATTTATGCAACTGAACGAATTGCAACTTAAAAAACATAAAGATCATTACGTGAAACTGAAGCTTATTTTTGAACGAACCATTGAATTGATCGATACGTTTCACCCAGATGAAATAGCCATCGAGGCGCCTTTCTTCGGGAAAAATGTACAATCCATGCTTAAATTAGGAAGAGCGCAAGGTGTGGCAATGGCGGCCGGACTTTCAAGAGAAGTGCCTATTACCGAATATTCTCCTAAAAAAATAAAAATGGCAATCACCGGTAACGGAAATGCCAGTAAAGAACAGGTCGCCAAAATGTTGCAAAGCACACTTGGCTTAAAAGAATTACCTAAAAATCTAGATAGCACTGATGGACTGGCAGCAGCCGTTTGTCATTTCTATAATGAAGGTCGTATTAAAACGGGTAAAAGCTACACAGGTTGGTCTGCTTTTGTAAAGCAAAATGAAGATAGAGTGGGCGGTAAATAAACCACCCACCTCTATACTATTTTATCATATCAAACCCACAGTACGGTACTAATACCTCAGGGATTTTAATTCCTTCAGGGGTTTGGTAGTTTTCTAAAATTCCTGCTAATACACGAGGTAATGCCAAAGCACTTCCGTTTAAGGTGTGAGCAAGATTGTTTTTACCATTTTCATCTTTAAAACGAAGCTTCAATCGGTTGGCTTGAAAGGTTTCAAAGTTAGATACAGAAGAAATTTCCAGCCAACGGTCTTGAGCGGTAGAAAACACTTCAAAATCATATGTCAAAGCTGCGGTAAACCCTAAGTCTCCACCACAAAGGCGTAAAATTCGATAAGGCAACTTAAGCTCGCGTAATATGTCTTTTACGTGTTCAACCATCCCATCTAACGCTTTGTAGCTGTTATCGGGATGTTCTACGCGTACAATTTCAACTTTGTCAAATTGGTGCAGTCTGTTTAAACCACGAACGTGTGCTCCATAACTTCCCGCTTCCCTTCTAAAGCAAGGTGTGTAACCTGTACATTGAATAGGTAACTGATCTTGTTTCAATAAATCGCCACGGAACATATTGGTTACTGGAACTTCAGATGTGGGAATCATATACAAATCGTCATTCGTGATATGATACATTTGCCCTTCTTTATCTGGCAATTGACCCGTACCACGTGCAGAATCTTCATTTACCATTAACGGAACTTGATACTCGGTATAGCCCGCTTCAATATTTTTATCTAGAAAGTATGTGATTAACGCACGTTGTAAACGAGCACCTTTTCCTTTGTAAATAGGAAATCCAGCCCCAGTTACTTTTACGCCCAATTCAAAATCGATTAGGTCGTATTTTTTAGCCAATTCCCAGTGCGGTAATGAACCTTCCTCAAGCGTTGGGATGTCTAGTTCTCTAAAAATTTCTTCATTATCCTCTTCGTCATTTCCTGCTGGTACACTTTCGTGCGGCACGTTAGGTATACCATACAATAACTCTTGCAATTTTTCTTCAGCAGCATTTAATTGTTCTTGAAGCGTTTTAGAATCTTGCTTTAATTGGGTTGTTTTTTCTTTTAGCAAGTTTGCTTTTTGGGTTTCCCCATTTTTAAAAAGTATCCCAATTTCTTTAGAAAATTTATTGGACTGTGACAACACCTCATCCAGTTTAGTCTGGGTGTTTCTACGAGTTTCATCTGCAGCAATAATCGCTTCCAGATCGTTAGTGGCATCAATGCCTCTTTTGGCAAGTGCTTTGATAAATTGATCCTTGTTTTCGCGGATTTCTTGTACTTGTAACATAGTCCTAAAATTTTAAGAGAGCAAAGTTAGGGAAATACAGCTTTTAACGAAGTTTTTTTTAGCGGTTTATTTCCTAGCAAAATTTTCTGTGGAAGGTAATATCCAATCATGGTGTTTAAAGTGATGCCATGGTTCTGCAGCTAAATCAACATTTTTATCAATCAATCTATGATAAGTCCCGGTGTTCACTTTAATTTGAACATCCATATACACCTCAACATTTCGGCCTTTTTTGGCTTCAGTCTCTTCGATACGTTGTGCCAATTGCCATAACATATCGGGTTTCGATTTTACTGAGCGTTGCTGTTTTTTAGATAGCAATTGATTATAGTTATAACGTCTTCTTTCAGTAGAATCTTTATCTTTTACCCAAACACTTAACGACCCTGTTTTACTTCGTAACATCATGCGCCAACTTAGGCGATGGCCTTCTTCGGTCCAAAGCACATCGTCTTTAAAAAACCAATGCCTTAATGGTAATCCTATTTGGATTATAAAATAGACTGAGAATATAGTAATTAGCGTTGGCTTATAGTTTGGAACGATGACTTCGCCTTTGGTGTATAATTTTTTCTTCGGAAGAAATCGTTTTTGTAACGTTTCCGCAGAAAAGAAAAAGAAGGCAAAAGCCATGGACATATACGGAAAAATACCAATTTGGAATATAAATGAGTTAAAGAGGTGAAAAAATATGGAAACAATAAAAGCAGCCAATCGGGTACGTTTCCAAAGTAACAAAGGCACGATTAAAAGGTCGAAAAACACACCTACATAGGCTATGCACCAATGTACCCAATTTTCTTGAAGCAATCCGCCCACAAGCCAATAATCACTCTTGCCTCGCATAAAAAGTGCAGGTACACTGGCATCTAGCCACCCGGGATACCATTTTGCAATAGAACCGTAGGTGTACACAATCCAGACTTGTAAAATAACTACTAATAGTACCCATCTAGGCATAGACGGCGATTTGAGCTTAGCATTTTGTTGCGCATCAATAGAAAACCACTTGTTGGCGGGTAAGAATACCATAAGCCAACACAGTAACATCATTAGGTAATAATGATTATTGTATGATGATTTTTGCATTAAATACACACAGGTCCACATAAGTGCATAGCAAAACATGCTAAACCGGTATTTATAGCCTAACATTACCAAAATGCCAAATGTGCCCATTAATGCAAAATACCAATACATTAAATCGCCAGGCAATGGTTGTAAAAATTCAAAACCGATAAAGTTAAATGTAAAATCAGGCTCGACCAAAGTACGTCTTACCCAACCTGTTGCAATAGCACCAAAACCTTCAATGGCGATTAATGCCCCAAAAACTACTCGCCATAGTATGAGCCCAGTGTTATCTATATGTTTAAATAGAAATTTATTCACGGGTTTTAATAAAGTTTCTGGCAAATAGTTCGTCTTGCTTAATGGCTTCTTTTAAGGTTTCAACACCGTCGAAGGTTTCTTCATCACGAATGTGTGTAATGAACTCGATTTGTAACGGTTGGTTGTATAGGTCTTGGTCAAAATCCAAAAAATAGGTTTCAATTGTTTTTTGTGACCCTCCTACAGTAGGATTGGTACCTATGCTAGTAATGCCAAAAACTCGTTGGCTGTTTATTGTTGCTTCAACCACATACACGCCATTTTTAGGAATCAGTTTGTAATCTTCTGAAGGTTTTAAATTGGCAGTTGGGTATTGCAAAGTTCTGCCAATAGCTTTTCCTTCTACAACCGTTCCTGAAATCATAAATTGATAGCCTAAATATTCATTTGCAGTACTAATGTCTCCTGCCTGCAATGCTTTTCGTATTTTGGTTGAACTTACTGTTACTTCATCCAGCTCTTGGGCACTAATTTCTTCCACAGTAAATCCGTATGTGTTTCCAAATTCTTTTAGATCGTTTATATCGGCAGTACGGTTTCGGCCAAAACGATGGTCATAACCAATAATTATTTTTTTCGCCTTGAGTTTGTTAACCAAAATATCGCGGACGTATTCTACTGCTGTTAAACGCGAAAATTGTCTAGTAAATGGATGGATTACCAAATGTCCTAAACCTGTTTTTTCGAGCAGTTCTTTTTTTTCTGAAAGTGTATTGATGAGTTTTATGTTAGAATCTTTTTGAAGCACCATCCTTGGGTGGGGAAAAAAAGTTAACAAGACAGAGTCTAAATTGTTTTTTTCTGCGGCCTCAACCAACCGTTTTAAGATAGCTTTATGGCCTATGTGAACTCCATCAAAAGTACCAATGGTTATCACACAATGTCTGTCGTTATCATATTTAGAAGCGGAGCTGTATTCTTTCACCTTAGTTTCCGTTAAAAGAGTTCATAGTGTTATTTATACCCGCTAAGCCAAAAGATTCTATGGCTTTAGAAGCTTTTTCCAAGCGTTCGGGCAATTTTTTGTTTTCTTCCTCATCCCATTCACCTAAAACATAATCAACTTGTCTCCCTTTGCTGAATTCGTCACTAATACCAAACCTAAAGCGGTTGTACTTATTGGTTTGCAAGGTGTTTTGTATATCTTTTAATCCATTGTGGCCACCATCGCTCCCTTTTGTTTTTATGCGAATTGTCCCAAAAGGTAAGTTTAGATCATCGGTCACTACCAACAGGTTTTCCAATGGTATTTTTTCTTTATCTAACCAATAGCGTACTGCTTTTCCGCTCAAGTTCATATAGGTGCTGGGTTTTAGCAATAAAAAAGTACGTCCTTTCTTTTTATGGATGGTAATATCGCCCAGTTTTTCGGTTTCCCAGGTTAGGTCATTCTCTTCAGCTAATGCATCTAGTATTTTAAAGCCAATATTGTGGCGTGTATTGTGATATTTTGGGCCAATGTTTCCCAATCCGGCAATTAAAAATTTTTTCATGGGTTCGCCTTCAGTATAAGGTGGTTTTTGTTCTGTGCTAAAAAGGTTTTTAAAAAATGATAGCATTCTGAAACAGTTTCAGCAGTAAAAATAAAAAAAGCATCCCGAATTATAGGATGCTTTTTGTATATCTTAAGATAGAAGTTTTTATTCGTCAGAAGATCCTTCTTTGTTTTCTCCTCCTTCAGCAGCTGCTTCAGTTCCTTCTTCGCCTTCAGCTCCTTCTTCACCTTCTTCATCTTCGTCTTCATCTTCTGGTACCTCATCAACGATTGCTGTACGAGAAGTTCTAACTTGACAGATTACTTTTTTGTCTTCGTGTAAGAATTCAAAATCTTCTGTTTCGATATCACCAACAGTCTGTACATCTCCAATTTTCATATTGGTAATGTCAACATCTATAAAATCTGGAAGGTTTTTAGGCAATGCTCTAACACGTAATCTACGGTTAATGATACGCAATACCCCACCGTTTTTAACCCCAAGGGCGTTACCTCTAACACGTACCGGAATGGTCATGCTTATTGGAGTACCATCGAATAATTGATAAAAATCAATGTGTAGAATTTGGTCTGTTACTGGGTGAAATTGAATGTCCTGTAAGGCACAGTCAATTTTATCGCCACCTTCCAACTCTAACTCAACCCTAAAAACGTCGGGTGTGTAGATAAGGTTTTGAAATGCCAGTTCATCTGCTGAAAAATGAATGGTTTCATCCCCTCCGTACACGACGCAAGGAACCTTTCCAGCATTACGTAAGGCTTTCGTTGCCGATTTGCCTACGCTTTCTCTTTTAGATCCTTTGATTGAAATTGATTTCATTGTAATAAATTGTAAATTAGTATATATTAAAATTTTCGGAGTGCAAAGATGCAGTTTTTTTCTCTGTACTGAAAATAAAAAAGCGGTTATTTTACCGCTTTTCTGTCTGTATTGTTGAAGGTTACATTAAAAATTTAGAACTAATGCTTTTATTGTGATTTACACTTAGCATGACTTCGGCAAATAAGTTAGCGCAAGTTAGCACTTTTACTTTCTTGCTTTCTTGACTCAATGGGATGGAGTCTGTAACAATAAGTTCTTCTAGTTTTGAGTTTTCGAGCTTTTCATAAGCATTGCCCGACAAGATAGGATGTGTACAGATGGCACGAACGCTTAAAGCGCCACGTTCCATCATTAAGTCGGCAGCTTTTGTCAAGGTTCCTGCGGTATCAACCATATCATCAACCAAAACCACATTTTTTCCTTCCACATCACCAATAAGCTCCATGTGCGAAATCACGTTTGCTTTTTCACGTTGCTTATAACAAATTACCACATCGCTTTCCAGGGCTTTAGAGTAGGCATATGCCCGCTTACTACCTCCCATATCTGGCGATGCGATCGTTAGGTTGTCTAAGTTTAGCTTTCGTAAGTGTGGCAAAAATATAGTTGAGGCAAAAAGGTGATCAACTGGTTTTTCAAAAAACCCTTGAATTTGATCGGCATGCAAATCCATGGTGATAATACGGGTAGCTCCAGCAGTTTCCAGCATTTTAGCCACCAATTTTGCAGCAATTGGCACACGTGGTTTATCTTTTCTATCTTGCCGTGCCCAGCCGAAATAAGGTAAAACAGCTGTAATATGCCTTGCCGATGCACGTTTTGCAGCATCAAGCATCAAAAGCATTTCCATCAAATGGTCACTATTGGGGTGTGTTGAGCCAATGATAAAAACGCGGCTTCCACGAACGGATTCCTCAAAAGAAGGCTGAAACTCACCATCACTGTAAGTGGAAGTAATTACTTTACCTAACGGAATACCAAAGGCCTTAGCAATATTGGCGGCGAGCGTTTCACTTTGCTTACAGGCAAAAATTTTGGGTTCGGGAATAGGAGCTGACATGTTTTTTATTTCAAATTGGTTGTTTGCAAATGTAAAAATTAATTACAAAAGCAAGTTAAAAATGAACCATATAAATATTTAGGTTTTATAAAAAAATTGTATTTTTGCCGTCCGTATTTGCCTTGGTGGCGGAATTGGTAGACGCGCTGGATTCAAAATCCAGTTCTTTCGGGAGTGTGGGTTCGATTCCCACCCAAGGTACAAAAAAGCTGAGATGAAAATCTCGGCTTTTTTTGCTCAGGTACAACATTTACAATCTTTCAGAAGCGAATTAGTTTTAACACCATATTCTTTCAATTGACATAAAATCATATTATTCTATCAATAATTTTACGTATAACAGTAATAGCACTATAGTTGTTTTTTATTGTACTTCTTATCTGCAACATCGGTTATCACTATTCATTTGAATTTCTTATATTTTTGTGTAAAAATTTCGAATAATTTGAAAAGAACATATCTATACAACCTTTTACTCTTAAAATTCCCAAAATGCAGTCTAAAATACAGCATAGAGCCAGCGCTTTAGAGGTTCTTATGTTACCTACGGTGTAAGGACTGCAATGGGTGTGGCTGTATTCGAAATTAATTACTTCACAGGTTTGGCAAGCCACCCTCTTGCAATATTTGGTTATATTGTACTGGGATTGTTTTTTGTTGATGCCCTACATGGGTACAGTTTCAAAATCTATTTGGGCGCATTTCTTTTTCAAGTACAACCCTTCAATTGCAAAATGGGCAGATAATGATTCAAGAACTTAAAAAATATTATGGCGGACAATTTGAACCAGCACTAATTGAAGAAATCAATGGCGTGGGTACTTTTATGGAAGTGCCAGAAGGTCAAGATTTAATTAAACCAGGGCAGTATGTTAAATCAATGCCATTACTACTTTCCGGAAGCATTAAAGTATTGCGTCCAGATTCTGATGGGGATGAATTGTTATTGTATCATCTTGAAAAGGGTGACACGTGTGCAATGACGATGACCTGTTGTATAGGAAACACCAAGAGTGAAATTCACGCAGTATCAGAAACCCCAGCAAAACTACTGATGATTCCTGTGGGCAAAATGGAAGAATGGTCTAGTAAATACAAAACTTGGCGCGTCTTTGTTTTTGACAGTTACCATACTCGTATGATGGAAATGCTCGAAAGCATAGATAATATAGCCTTCAACAATATGGACGAACGCTTGGAAAACTATATTCAGGATAAGATTGAAATTCTTAATAGCAAGCACATCTACACTACTCACAAAGAGATAGCGAAAGACCTCCATACAAGTCGTATCGTTATTTCCAGACTTCTTAAAAAGATGGAAAAAGACCAGAAAATAAAATTACATCGCAGTTTTATTGAAATCAAACAGTTTTAGCGGCTTTGCCACTCGAAAAAACGAATTCACCGCTCTCAATACGGAATTGCTCAGATTAAGTATCGATAGTATAAACGCGCATCTGGGACGGGCAAGCAACGTTCGAGAGAAAACAGGCGTCTATTTTGACTTTCCCATTATAGCAGATATTGATATGAAGGTATCGGAGCTTGTTTGAAATTCTATAAAATTCAATCAATGGATTCTTATATGAAATCTATGGCTGGTTAGTGGAAAGGCGACAAGTAATTGTCGCTTTTTTTTGACTACGGTAACATTGGTTACGGACTCTTGCTTCTATGCTACTTAATTTTACAATAAAAAGGAAACACATTTAATTAAAAATATTATTCTAATTATGGCACTATTTAATACGATGTTTGGAGCAAATGCACAAAAATCAGACACGATAAAAGTTCTTACTGCATCAGATTTCAACAAAGCAATTGAGAACAACAATGTTCAATTGGTCGATGTTAGAACAACTCAAGAATTCAATCAAGGCGCAATCGATAGCGCTTTAAATATTGACTTTTTTCAACAAGATAAATTTAAAAGCGAATTTGAAAAATTAGATAGGGATCAACCTGTTTATCTATACTGTCATTCCGGAAACCGAAGCCATCAGGCAGCCCTAAAATTAGAGACAATGGGCTTTAAAGAAATTTACGATTTAAAAGGTGGTTATATGATGTGGCCATCTAAAAATTAAAAAAAATGAAAACAACGCTCAAATTACAAAATGTTAAATGTAGTGGTTGCACAAACGGCATTGCAGCGCGATTACTAAAACTTTCAGGTATTAATAATGTGCAGATAGCAGATGGCTCTTCTGAAGTTTCATTTACCTACGAGACGGTAAACGACCTTGCGATCGCCGAGCGCACACTTGCTCAGATAGGCTATCCGCCAGAAGGTGCAGAAAATAAATTAAAAAATAAAGCGATGTCATACATAAGTTGTGTGGCAGGAAATCTAAATTAAAAATTATGAGATATCTATTCAGTTTATTAGTTGCAACTATTCTGCTAACCAGTTGTGGAGACCAGAAGTTAAACGAAAAAATAAGTGAAAATAATCTATCAGCAAAAGTTGAATACGGCGATAAGATAGTTAATAAGACCATTTTTGAAAGTGATTACAAAATGATTGTTTTTGCAATGAGAAAGGATCAAGACCTTAAACCGCATAGTGCATCGATGGAGGCGCCAATGTTAATGCTCGAAGGAAGTGCGAAAGTTACAATTGGAGATGAAACAACCATTGTAGAAAAAGGAGATATAATCACACTGCCCAAAAATATAGTGCACGGTGTATATCCAATCACAGACTGTAAGTTCTTGCTTATAAAATAATATCGATATGAGAATATTTCAATTAATAACTGTCATAGGATTCGCTTCGGTGATCTTCACCAGTTGCAAAAACTCAAAGAATTCAGGTTATGCAAGTCATAATGCAATAGAAAATACACCGGTATCAGATTCTATGAAACATTCTGGGAAGAAATTGATGGAAACCCAATGTTATGTATGTCATAACCCGAATACAAGTCACGATGCGCGTATAGCACCACCTATGGTGGCCATTAAATCACATTACCTGAATGAAAACACGACAAAAGAAGAATTTGCCGATGCCATTTGGAAGTTTGTACAAAAGCCAAGTAAAGAAAAGTCTAAAATGAGAGGTGCTGTCCGTAGATTTGGAGTGATGCCCTACCAAGCTTTTAATGAAGAAGAAATCCGGCAAATTGCAGATTATATGTACGATTATGAGATTGACGAGCCCGAATGGTTCAAAAAACATATCGAGGAAGAAAGCAAGGGCAAGATGAAGTATCGCAATGATGGAAAAAAGATAGGTGCTCCTCATTCTGAAGAAAAGAAAACACCAGCAGAAAGGGGTCTGGAATATGCCTTGAACACCAAAAAAGAACTGGGCAAAAACCTTATGGGTGCCATTCAGAAAAAAGGGACTGTTGAAGCGGTTACATTTTGCAATGTACACGCTTATCCCATTACAGATAGTATGGCAACGGCTCAAAACGCTACAATAAAAAGGGTAAGTGACAAACCTAGAAATCCTAAAAATCAGGCAAATACAAAAGAGCTGAAAATTATCGAACAGTTTAAAAAAGCAATTGCAAATGGTGAAGACTATCAACCTGTAACTGAAGTGGAAAACGGGCACAATACCTTTTATTATCCCATAACCACAAATTCTATGTGTTTGCAATGCCACGGTATCCCTAATAAGACTATACAAACTGAAGTGCTTACAACCATTATAGATTTGTATCCTAACGATAAAGCAACAGGTTACGACATTAACGAAGTACGCGGAATATGGGTGTTAAATTTTGAATGATTGAATTATAAAAGCACTTGTTCATTTTGAAAACCTATAATGGTAATTGGGTGAAGTGTTTCATAAGTTACAGTCTTTCTTACAATCACCTATTAGTTTTATCCGGATAATCAATTTTGAAATTATGCTGATGCATAGTAAAAGATAGTCGCTGCGATATAAAATATGATATGATACACGCCGCACCGCCAAGTGTTATGCAAGAATTTTAAAGAAATCAACTTTGGTAAACGAAGCACAATAGAATGGGCAACAAATCTTATAATGGATATTCGTCCTGCCCGCTTATTACAGGTTATGGAAAAATCGTGTTGGCAAAATTTGACTATGACAAAAATTTTATTTCCAATACTATGTTGAAACAACTTTTTATTAAAGATAGCTCAAAGAGTACCGGTGCTTGTGGATGCTTAAAAAAGCGGGCTTCCATATCTGTATTGATCAAAATGCTTATGGGTATCGATGTTTAATTTAAAATAATACTATGATTCAAAATATATTATCTTTGATTTAATGATTAAGTTATTTTCCATATCACTTTCATTTTTAATCCTTTTACAGAGTTTTGGGATTAGTTTCAATGATTTATCTCAGATAGATGAATTTATTGAGCACGCCCAGTTTCATAGTGAACAATATGGAGATAATGTATTTGTTTTTATTTCTAAGCATTATGGCGAATTAAAAACGGACCATGATAAAGAACATCAAGAAGAAAAGGAGGATCACGAGCAACTGCCTTTTCAACAACAATCCAACGTATCCATAATTTCCGCCTTTACTTTGAATTCACAAAATGAAGCGTTTAAAACACCAGAACCTTTCGAATTCAAAAATCATAATTTCTATTATTTAGAGCCTACGTCGTCCTTACATTCCTCAGGGCCTTTTCAGCCACCACGGCTTTCGTAAAATTTAATGTTTAAAATTTCTTTCCGAATTCACATTGTGGATTTGGTACTATTATCATTTAAAGTTTTATGAAAAGATGCTCTCATATATTATCAATTTCAGTATAAAGAACAAGTTTATTGTTCTATTGTTTACCACTTTCATTGCAGGGTTTGGACTGTACTCATTGTCACAAATTCCCATAGGCGCAGTCCCAGATGTTACAAACAATCAGGTGCAGGTCATCACTACGTCACGCAATCTGTCCACGCAGGATATGGAGCAATTCATAACCTATCCCGTAGAGTTGGAAATGGCAAACTTGCCTGGCGTGCAAGAGATTCGTTCTGTTTCAAAATTTGGTTTATCCGTGGTTACCATTGTTTTTGATGATGATATGGGAACCTATTTACCGCGCCAGTTGATTGCCGAAAAAATTAAATCTGCTTCGGAAAAAATACCTGAAGGTTTTGGTACACCCGAAATGGGGCCTATCACTACAGGCCTGGGAGAAATCTATCAATATATACTCGATGTAGAGCCAGAGTTCAAAGACCAATACACTGCCAAAGATTTGAGAACCATACAAGATTGGATAGTAAAGCGCCAACTCTCTGGAATCCCTGGCGTGGTAGAAGTAAACACTTGGGGAGGCTTTTTAAAACAATACGAAGTTGCCATAAATACTGAAAAGCTCAATGCAATGAACGTCACTGCCCAAGATGTTTTTACAGCATTGGAAAAGAACAATAGTGTGTCTGGTGGTGGTTATATCGAAAAAGTAAATCAGGCGTATTTTATACGTGGCGAAGGTCTGGTTTCTTCATTAGACGATATTAGAAATATTGTGGTTAAGAATGATGACAACTTTCCCATCTACATTAAAGATGTGGCGAAGGTAGGCTTCGGAAATGCCACACGTTTTGGTGCCATTACAGGGAACGGTGAGGGAGAAAAGGTACTTGGGCAGGTGATGATGCTCAAGGACGCAAATTCTAAAAAAGTAATTGAAGCTGTAAAAGAACGTGTTGCTGAAATTTCCAAATCCTTACCAGAAGGCGTTTATATTAATGCCTTTTTAGACCGAAGTGAACTTATTGGAAAAACTACGTTCACGGTAACAGAGAACCTTGTCTTTGGCTTTCTCATCGTCATTTTTGTGGTGGTGCTGTTACTTGGAAACATTCGCTCGGGATTGGTCGTTGCTTCTGTAATTCCATTGAGTCTACTGTTTGCTTTGTCGATGATGTATATTTTTGGTATAGATGCCAACCTGATGTCTTTAGGTGCTATTGACTTCGGAATCATCATTGACGGTGCCGTAATTATCGTGGAATTTATTGCCTTTCAGATTACACAAAAGGCAGATAAAATAAGCGCTTTAGCAAAAGCCAAAAAACAAGTCTTCAAAGATAAAATCACATTTACTGGAGCATCAAAAATGATGAATTCAGCAATTTTTGGACAACTTATTATTTTAATCGTATTCATCCCAATATTATCCTTGTCTGGTGTAGAGGGTAAAATGTTCAGACCTATGGCATTGACTTTCAGTTTTGCCTTAATCGGTGCTATGATACTGTGTTTTACCTATGTTCCGGTGGTAGCATCTCTATTCTTAAAACCATCCAAAACCACTGATAAGAACATATCAGTTCGCTTGATGCGCTGGTTGCAAAATCTATATGACCCGGTCATCCATTGGGCGTTGCATAGTAAGCGTTTGGTGTTAAGCATCGCAGGAATGTTGCTCGCAATAGCTGTCTATTTGTATGCCACAATGGGAGGCGAATTTGTTCCCACATTAGATGAAGGAGACTTTGTAATACAACCCGTTTTAAAGACAGGTACTTCGTTAAGTAATACGGTTCAAATCACTACCGAAATCGAAAAAATCCTACTTGACGAATTTCCAGAGGTCAAGCAAGTAGTGACACGTATTGGGGCTGCCGAAGTACCCACAGACCCGATGTCTATGGAAGAAAGTGATGTAATTATTGTATTGAAGCCAAAAAGCGAATGGGTTTCTGCCAAAAGCAAAGACGAGCTTGCCAATAAGTTTAAAGAAGCATTGGCAATTATTCCTGGGATGGAAGTGGAATTTACACAACCTATTGAGATGCGTTTTAACGAGTTGATTACAGGCGTACGTGCAGATATTGCCATTAAGATTTTTGGTGATAACCTTGATATTCTCTCTAAAAAAGGAAATGAAATAGGTGCTTTGATAGAAAACGTTCCAGGTGCGGCAGACATATCTGTAGAGAAAATTGTTGGCTTGCCAGAAATGAATGTCAAATTCAATAGAGCTAAAATTGCCCGTTACGGACTCAATATTCAAGACGTTAATGATATGGTGTCAATGGGTTTTGCAGGACGTAGTGCAGGTAGTGTTTTTGAAGGGGAAAAACGTTTTGACCTTGTTGTGAGACTGGATAAACAAAAACGTCAGGATATTGAAAATCTAAAGAACCTATATGTGGATTTACCCAATGGCAGTAAAATTCCTTTAAGTGAGTTGGCTGCTATTACCTATCAAAAAGGAGCAGCAAAAATATCTCGGGATGACACGAGACGCAGAATAGTAGTTGGCATTAATGTGCGTAACCGTGATTTACAATCAGTTGTAGATGATGTTCAGAAGTTAATTAACGAGAACATAAGACTTCCTGTGGGTTATACCATCACCTATGGTGGGCAGTTTGAAAATCTTGAGAGCGCCAAGGCCAGATTATTGGTAGCAGTTCCCGTTGCCCTTATTTTGATTTTTATTTTGCTCTATTTCGCCTTTAAATCGGTTAAGGAGGCCTTAATGATTTATTCTGCTATTCCGCTGGCGGCTGTTGGAGGTGTTCTTTTACTATGGTTACGAGGCTTACCATTTAGTATTTCAGCAGGAGTTGGCTTCATCGCTTTGTTTGGTATTGCTGTACTCAATGGTATTGTTTTGATTGAACATTTTAAAGAGCTAAAAAAAGAAGGGAAATTTAGCGACATAAATGAACTCATAAAACAAGGAACAAAGGACCGATTACGAGCTGTTCTTCTTACTGCAATGGCAGCAGCTTTAGGGTTCTTGCCTATGGCAATTTCTACGAATGCAGGTGCCGAGGTGCAGCGACCACTCGCAACAGTGGTGATTGGAGGACTGATAACCGCAACTATATTAACGCTTGTTGTACTTCCTGTTTTATATGCATATTTCAATAGTCAGAAAAAGGATAGAAAATCTTCAAAAGGAAAGGGTGTTGTGGGCATTACAGTTGTTTTGTTATTGGTTTCATTGAACCTAAAGGCGCAACAGAACCCTATGACGTTGGAAGAATTAATTCCTTTGGCGATAGAAAACAATGCAGGGCTTACTGCTAATAAATTAGATGTAGATAAATCAAAAGCACTCGTAAATAGCGCATTCAGTTTTGATAAAACGCAGGTCTATTACGAGTTTGATGAAAATAATCTTGCGCTGAATAATGAACCACTTCGTGTATTTGGTGTTCAGCAAGATTTTCGTTTTCCGACGGTCTATTTTTCAGAAAAGAAAATGAATCAGGCTAATGTAGCTATAGTGACCAGTACCTATGCTATTCAGAAAAAAGGCTTGGAGCGCAAAGTAACAAGTGCTTATTACAACTATCAAATTGCAAGAGAAAAAGAGCGTGTTCTTAAAACCTTGGATAGTTTGTATTCCAGTTTTGCAAACATAGCCGCAAGGCGGTTTGAACTGGGAGAGACCAATTATCTTGAAAAGATAACCGCAGCATCAAAACAAAAGCAAATCAACCTCAATTATTTGGAATCTCAGCAAAACGTAGCAGTTGCGTATGGCAGTTTGGCAAAAATTGTACAACCTAAAGACACGCTTGTAATTGTAAAAGATGCTATGTTGAAAATACCACTAAAAACAATTGACATCAGTTCAAGTGCAGAGCTTCGGTATTATCAAAATAGAGTATCGCTTATACAACAACAGCGCAAATTAGAAAAGCAACAACTATTACCAGACCTTAGCTTCAATTATTTTCAGGGTACAAATTCTGGCCTTAATAATACGCTGTATGGCTATCAAGTAGGTGTAAAGATTCCGTTGCTATTTGGCGGACAGTCTTCTCGAATTAAGGGGGCTGGTATTGCCGAAGAAATAGCAATCGAAGAATCAAACGAATACAATATTCAGCTAAATGCAAAGTTCAATGCACTCATTCTACAAATGAATCAATTAAGTACAGCACTTGCCTACTATGAAGAGGAAGGCGCTGCCTTATCTGATGAGATTCTAAAAACAGCCAACGGAAGCTTTAAAAATGGAGAGATAGATTTCTTTCAATATATCCAAAGTCTTGAGAGTGCCTATGAAGTGAAATTAGAGTACCTAGACAAATTAAACGAATACAACAACATTGTAATTGACATCAATTACTTAACTCTATAAATCAAAAATTATGCGAGGAATACTATATAAAATGGCAATGATAAGTACGGTACTCACAATGATGGGTTGCGCCGATAAAGAAGACAAAACAGGGCAAGCGGAAATACAAACCGAAGCGAAAGTAAATAACAACATTTTTGTTTCAAAAGCACAATTTGAAAACAGTAAAATGGCACTGGGCAACATAACAGAAATGTCTTTTCCCATTACCGTACAAACTACGGGAATGATAGACGTGCCACCAGAAAATCGAGCAGTAGTTAATGCCACTATGGGTGGCTATATCAAGACCACACCACTTCTAATAGGGGATAACGTTCGTAAAGGCCAAGCGTTGGTTACTATTGAAAACCCAGAATTTGTAACCTTACAGCAAGACTATATGGAAGTTAATGAACAACTTACCTATTTACAATCTGAATATGAAAGGCAAAAAACAATGGTGGCCGAAAACATCACATCACAGAAAAGTTTCCTTCAAGCGGAAAGTGCTTATAAAACTGCCAAGGCTCGTCATAATGGGTTGCGGAAGCAGTTACAAATGCTCAATATTTCACCATCGAGCGTGGAAGCAGGAAACATCAGTTCTGTTGCGACTATTTATTCACCTATCACAGGCAGTATTACAAAAGTTAATGTAACCAAAGGAACCTATGTTTCACCAGCAACAGCCATATTGGAAATTGTGGACAATGACCATATTCATTTGGAACTATCGGTATTTGAAAAGGACATAATGAAATTAAAAAAGGGACAGCTTATCCATTTCAAAATTCCTGAATCCTCAAATGAAACTTACATAGCAGAAGTACATTTAATAGGTACAGCCATTGAGGATAATAGAACTATAAAAGTTCACGGGCACTTGGAAAATGAGTCGGAAGCTAATTTTTTGCCAGGAATGTTTGTTGAAGCAGCAATTGTTACAGAATCTGCTTTTGCAAAAGCATTTCCGGAAACAGCAGTTGTGAAATCGGAAGACAATCATTTTGTTTTAAAGTTAACCAAAGAAAATGAGAAAGGATATTATTTTGACCAAGTTGCCGTAAAAGTTGGAAACACCTATAAAGGAAATACTTCTTTAACCGAATATAAAAATATTACCAAAAGTGATAAGATACTTTTAAATGGTGCATTCAATCTTATTGCAAATGAGTAATGAGTAAAAAAAATCACATAGGTTGTATGGTATAGCAAATTATCAATAGGCCACCTGTTAGAATAAATATGATTTAAAATGATAGAACAAGTAGAAAAACCTCCTTTTCACAATCTTTTACCTACTCGTCAAGTAGTCTAATATGTAAAGTATTTATGCGCTGCAATGGATGCAGGCATTAGAGATATGAATTTTTTTGTACATTTGTTAACCATTTGGTTAAACTATATAGTTAATATGAAAAAATCAAAAAACGAAAATACCGAAGAACAAATTCTGGAAGCTGCAAAAATTGTGTTTCAGGCGAAAGGAATGAATGGTGCACGTATGCAGGAAATAGCCGATGAAGCTGGAATTAATAAAGCGATGCTTCATTATTATTATCGCAGTAAGCAACTTCTTTTTGAAGCCGTTTTTAAGCAGGCTTTTTCACTCTTGGCACCGCAGTTAAATACCATTTTAAATGACGATTCTTCCATTGAAGATAAGATTAGAAACTTTACCTCTAACTATACATCTTTTATGATGAAGCATCCCTATCTGCCAAATTTTATCATTCAAGAGCTCAACAGAAATGAAGATTTTATCCTAAAATTAAAAGATACAACAGGATTTCCCAATCTAGAAAAATTCAAATTAAAAGTAGATGAAGAAATCAACCAGGGAGTTTTAGTACCAATTGATGCAGACCAGCTGTTCGTCAATATCATTTCGCTCAATATCTTTCCGTTTTTGGGAAAACCATTAATTAAGGCTTTTACAAATAAAGATGATAGTACATATAAAAACTTCTTAGAAAGTCGTAAGACCGAAGTTGCCAATTTTATTGTCAATTCCATAAAACCTCTATAATATGAAACGGTTTATCGTGATTTTAATAACATTGTTTACTCTTCCAGTTGTTGCGCAACAAACCCTGACGCTTCAGGAATGCTATGGTTTGGCAGCTGTAAATTTCCCTTTGGCAAAACAATCTCAATTGCTCGAAGCCCAAAAACAATTTGATAAAGAAATTATTTCCAACGAAAAATTACCACAGTTAAGTCTGGATGCCCAAGCAACTTATCAGTCAGATGTGATTGAAATTCCCATTCCAAATTCAACCATTGAACCACTCAATAAAGACCAATATCGAGCAACACTTTCGGTCAATCAACTTATTTATAATGGTGGTGCAATAGATGCTTCTTTAGATGTAAAATCTGCACAAATAAAAACAAAGCAAAAGCAAGTTGAAGTCAATTTATATCAATTAAAGCAACAAATTAATCAATACTATTTTTCAATTTTACTGGCGCAAGAAACCGATGCGTTATTAAAGGCCAAACAAACACAACTACAATCAAAATTAAGTGAAGTAAAAATAGGCATTGAGTATGGAGCCGTTTTACCTGCGTCTGATAAGGTTTTGGAGGCCGAATTGTTAAAAATCAATCAGCAATTCATTGAAGTTAAAAGCAATAAGATAGTGCTTATCGAATCACTTTCCAATATTATTGGTCAACCCCTGGATACTTCGACCACCTTCCAAAAACCATTGGTACAAACACATATTGATACTGAGCTGAACAGACCGGAACTCGACCTTTTTCAGCTTAAAAAAGATGAAATTGAAAGCAATAAAGCCTTGATAGCCAAGCAAAACACACCTAAACTACTTGGTTTTGCCACAGGCGGTTATGGCAATCCCGGTTTAAATATGCTCGACAATTCCTTTCAGCCTTTTTATACTCTGGGTGTCAAACTAAATTGGAACGTATTCGATTGGAATTCAAACAAAAAGCAGCGTGAATCTTTGTCCATAAATAAAGACATTATAGATACTGAAACCGAAACCTTCAAACTAAATACCAATACCAAATTAAACCAGCAACAAAGGGAAATTGAAAAAATTGAGGCCTTTATCACTTCCGATTTGGAGATAATCAACCTTCGAAAAGAGGTGCTTAAATCGGCAGATTCACAACTCAAAAACGGTGTCATTACTTCTTCGGCATACATAACTGAGCTTACCAATTTGTATGAAGACGAAAACACTTTGATACAACATAAAATCCAGTTACAACTTGCAAAAGCAAATTACAATATCATTAAAGGACAATAAAAGACTGATGAAAAACTTCAAACACATATTAGGATTTAGCCTTATAGCATTGTTTTCGTGTGGAAGCGACAACGGAAAAGCAGACGGTTACGGAAATTTTGAAGCCACAGAAATAACCATTTCGGCAGAAAACAACGGAAAACTGATGCAATTTGATATCAAAGAAGGCGATAAACTTGAAAAAGACCAATTCATTGGTTTTATCGATACAATCCCGTTGGCACTAAAGCGCGAACAATTAGAAGTTTCAAAATCTGTAATTACCTCAAAATCGAAAGGTGTTCTGTCTCAAATCAATGTGTTAAATGCCAAATTAAAAACAGCGAACACCAATAAAACACGGACTGAAAATTTGATTAAAGGTAATGCTGGTACGCAAAAACAACTGGATGATGTTCAGGGACAAATAGACGTTATCAAAAATCAAATTAGAAGTGTTGAAATCCAAAATGCACCAGTGGTCAACGAATTGAAAAGTATCGATGTGCAATTAAAACAGATCGACGATCAAATTCAGAAAAGTAAAATCATCAATCCAGTGAACGGTACGGTACTAACCAAATACGCAGAACCAGGTGAAATCACTTCCTTTGGAAAACCACTCTATAAAATTGCAGATTTGAGTACGATGCAATTGCGTGTTTATGTAAGCGAAACTCAATTAGCAAATATCAAAATAGGACAAGAAGTAACCGTAAAAATTGATGATGCAGACACTATGAAATCCTACAAAGGAACAATCAGTTGGATTGCTTCAGAAGCAGAATTCACACCAAAAATCATTCAAACCAAAGAAGAACGTGTTGCATTGGTATATGCCGTAAAAGTGGATGTGCAGAATGACGGAAGCTTAAAAATTGGGATGCCTGCGGAAATGTGGTTTAACAATTCAGAAGAAAAAAAGAAATAAAACAAATACAATTTAAACAGAATACCATGGAAAAATACTCTTACAATGTTAACGTGAATTGGACACAAGACCGAAAAGGGATGATGTGTTCTCCAGAATTAAAAAATAACGAAATCGATGAAACCAATTGCTTGGAAGTGGCAACACCACCCGAATTTCCTGGCGGAATGCCACATATTTGGTCGCCAGAACATTTATTCACAGCAGCCGTAAGCGGTTGTTTAATGACCACATTTTTGGCAATTGCAGATTTTTCAAAATTAGAGTTCATCAGTTTTAAATGTGATTCAAAAGGCATTTTAGAAAAAGTAGATGGCAAATTCGTAATGAGCGAAGTTTTATTATTTCCAGAAGTTGTTATTACCGACGAATCGAAACGGGAACGTACAGAACGTATTGTGGAAAAAGCAGAAAGGGCCTGTTTGATTTCAAACTCCATTACTTCAAAGATTATAATGAAAACTAAAATTATCGTTCAAAATTAGGTATAGATGGGTATTTCGGTTTCCAACATATCAAAATCCTATAAAAAAGTAAAAGCCTTACAGGACATTTCGTTTAAAGTAAAACCAAATGAACTTTTCGGTCTTATTGGGCCTGATGGTGCAGGTAAAACTACTCTTTTCAGGATTTTAACCACTTTATTGGTTGCTGATAAAGGAACAGCAAATGTTGCTGGTTTTGATGTGGTTGATGACTACAAAAAGATTCGGAATAATGTTGGCTATATGCCTGGAAAATTCTCATTATATCAAGATTTAACAGTTGAAGAAAATCTAAACTTCTTCGCTACCATTTTTGGGACGACAATCCAAGAAAACTACGAGTTGATAAAAGACATTTACGTTCAGATTGAACCTTTTAAAGACCGTCGTGCTGGCAAACTCTCTGGTGGTATGAAACAAAAACTGGCATTGAGTTGTGCACTTATCCATAAACCAAAAGTGTTGTTTTTGGATGAGCCGACGACTGGAGTTGACCCAGTTTCCAGAAAAGAATTTTGGGAAATGCTAAAACGATTGCAACAAAAAGGCATCACCATTTTGGTATCCACACCCTATATGGATGAAGCCGCTTTATGTGATAGAATTGCACTCATTCAAGATGGGGAAATTTTAGAGATTGACACACCAAAAGCTATAGTAAAACATTATCCTAAACAAATTTACAATGTGCGCGCCAACAATATGTACCAGCTAATCAATAGTTTAAATGCATACAAATTCAACCACAGTGTGTACCCTTTTGGCGAATTTGTTCATTATACAGACAATAGAACAGATTTTAACCTAAAGGAATTAAAGATGTATTTAGAATCTAAAAAGCTTTCCAATATAGAAATTGAAAAAACCGAAGCCACCATTGAAGACACCTTTATGGAATTGGCAAAATAAATGTCTGTTCGAGCGAAGTGAGTATTATTAAGACTTCTCGACTGCGCTCAATGAGACAAAGCAGTAATTATGAATACCAACAAAGTTATACAGGTAGGGGGATTAACCAAAATGTTTGGTGATTTTACAGCTGTAAACACCATTACTTTTGATGTTGAAAAAGGCGAAATTTTTGGATTTTTAGGTGCCAATGGCGCAGGGAAAACCACAGCTATGAAAATGCTGATAGGTATTTCAAAACCAACTTCGGGCAATGCTAATGTAGCAGGTTTTGATGTGTTTACCAATGCCGAGGACATCAAAAAGAATATTGGCTATATGAGTCAAAAATTCGCTTTGTATGACGATTTAACAGTTAAGGAGAACATTACATTCTTTGGTGGTATTTACGGATTATCAAGAGCAAAAATCAAGAAAAAGTCCAAAGAACTTATTGACGAATTGGGATTGAAAGATGTTGCTGGCCATTTAGTAGGTTCCTTGCCTTTAGGTTGGAAACAAAAAATCTCGTTTTCGGTAGCCCTGTTGCACGAACCAAAAATTGTGTTTTTAGATGAACCAACAGGTGGTGTAGACCCAATTACCAGAAGACAGTTTTGGGAAATGATTTACAAGGCAGCGGACGAAGGAACAACCGTTTTTGTAACTACGCATTATATGGATGAAGCAGAATATTGTCATAGAGTATCTATAATGGTCAACGGAAAAATTGAAGCATTAGATACACCAAAGAAACTAAAGGAACAGTTCAAGGCAGAAAATATGAATGAGGTGTTTTTAAAACTGGCAAGAGGATGAAACGTTTTATTGGCTTCATAAAAAAAGAATTCTACCATATTTTCAGGGATAAACGTTCTTTGTTTATTCTCTTCGGAATGCCAATTGTTCAAATCCTGTTATTTGGATTTGCCATTACCAACGAAATCAACAATGTAAATATCGCCATATTGGATCACTCAAAAGATGCAACTACAAAGGAAATCATCAATAAAATTTCAGCATCCAAATATTTCAGCATTAAACAAATGCTAACTCGTGAGACAGACATAGCTTCCATTTTTGAAAAAGGACACGTAAAAGCCGTTTTGAATTTTGAAAAGGATTTTGGTCAAAACCTTATTAAAGAACATAAAGCCACAGTTCAGATTATTACAGATGCCACAGACCCAAATACCGCAAATACCATCAGCAATTACGTAAATGCCATCATGCAACAATATCAAAGAAAAATAAATAGAGACATAACAACCACCTATCAAATTGTACCCGAAACACGTATGGTCTATAACCCAGAATTAAAAAGCGTGTATATGTTTGTTCCTGGTGTAATGACGGTTATTTTGATGTTGGTATCTGCGATGATGACCTCAATTTCCATTACAAGGGAAAAGGAATTAGGCACGATGGAAATTTTATTGGTATCGCCATTAAAACCATTTCAAGTGATTGTTGGGAAAGTGTTTCCATATATTTTCCTATCCATTATCAATGCTGTGGTTATTGTGATGTTGAGCATTTTTGTGTTTGGCATGCCTGTTCAAGGTAGTTTGTTTTTGTTGGCCTTGGAAAGTATTCTTTTCATTATAAGCGCCTTGGCTTTAGGAATTTTAATTTCAACCATTTCAGCAACACAACAAACGGCTATGATGATTTCCTTAATGGGATTGATGCTTCCGGTGATCCTACTTTCCGGTTTTATTTTTCCTATAGCGAGTATGCCTTTACCTCTTCAAATAATAAGCAATATCATTCCGGCAAAATGGTTTATCATCATTATTAAAGGTATTATGCTTAAAGGTGTGGGGCTACAATTTATTTGGAAAGAAACATTGATTCTTATAGGTATGACTGTTTTTTTTATTGGACTGAGTGTAAGGAAATATAAAATTAGATTAGAGTAATGAAGACTATAATCTATATCATACAAAAAGAGTTTAAGCAGATTTTTAGGAATAAAGGGATGCTTCCCATAATTTTTGTGTTGCCTTTGTTACAACTCGTTATTTTATCAAATGCCGCCACTTTTGAAGTACAACATATCAAATTTGGGTATGTAGATAACGACCACTCTTCGACATCAAGGGCACTAGTTGAAAAATTTAGTACCTCAACTTATTTTAATGTTTTAACAGATTTTCCTTCAGAAAGCAAAGCAAGTGCAGCGATGTTGCAAGGGGATGTCGATGTACTTTTGGAAATTCCACGATATTTTGAACGTGATTTGCAGAAAGAAAAACATAACAATATTGGTGTTACCATCAATGCAATCGATGGTGCAGCAGCTGGTGTCGAGAATGTATATGTGACTCAAATTGTTCAACGTTTCAATCGAAATATAATAATTGATTTGTTACAACCTTCAGACCAATTAATACAACCTGCTATAATTGATACCATACCGTTATTCTGGTACAACCAAACTTTAAATTATAAAACCTTTATGGTGCCGGGGATTTTGGTATTACTGGTAACGATGATTACGCTATTTCTTTCAGGAATGAACATTGTAAGGGAAAAAGAAATCGGTACGCTGGAACAGATTAATGTGACACCTATAAAGAAAAGTCAGTTTATAATAGGTAAATTATTTCCATTCTGGATTTTGGGTTTGGGATTGTTGACCATAGGATTAATAATTGCCAAATTAATATTCAACGTGCCAATGATAGGCAGTTTGTTGCTTATGTATTTCTACACCTCAATATATATTTTAGTGGTTTTAGGGATAGGATTGTTTATTTCAAACTTTACCGATACACAGCAACAAGCAATGTTCATCGCATGGTTTTTTATGGTCATATTTATTTTGATGAGCGGTCTGTTTACACCTATAGAAAGTATGCCAAAATGGGCACAAATCCTTACAGAGTTCAACCCTATAAAATACTTTGTAGAAGTGATGCGAATGGTTATGCTTAAAGGGTCTGGGTTGATAGATATACTTCCGCAGCTATCAAAAACATTACTTTACGCCCTTATTATGAACGGATTGGCGGTTTGGAGCTACCGGAAGACAAATTAATGTATCGTCATTTTTATTTACAAATCGTGTAGGATAAAATCGGGTGACCGTAACTACGACTTCACTCTTCATCTTTTTTCTTGGTTAATTTAAAGGCCAGCCACACAAAGCCAACCACAAAATGAAGCAAAATAATGCCAGCGATGATGTAAATCGTGATATTTGAATTATCTCTCATATTAATCTAGTATGACAGAATAAAAGTAATCTCAAAAAAAATTAATTGGTGTAACATAAGTTACCGTACAAACCTAAAATGCGAATTATTTTTATTAAAAATTAAGGGAATGTCAAAAATCGTCATTTTAGGTGCTGGAATCTCTGGTCACGTGGCAGCAGCACATTTACGCAGAAAACTATCCAAGAAACACGAAGTTCTTGTGATATCGCCAAATAGTAATTACCAATGGATTCCCTCTAATATCTGGGTGGGAATTGGTAGAATGAAATCTGAAAAAATACTTTTCCCTTTAGCACCCTTGTATAAAAAGAAGAATATTGGTTATAAACAGGCCAAAGCCATTTCATTTTATCCTGAAGGCGATAAAGAAGAACAAAAGCCCTATGTGTTAGCAGAATATGTTGCTGGAGAAGACAAGGGAAAACAAGAAAAAGTTACGTACGATTACCTCATTAATGCAACTGGTCCTAAACTAAATTTTGAAGCAACCGAAGGATTGATTCCCGGCAAAAACAAAACCTATTCTGTATGTACTTACACCCATGCAGACCATGCTTGGGAAGGATTGAATGCTTTAATCGAACAAATGAAGCAAGGCAAAAAATCAAAGATTTTAATAGGTACAGGTCACGCAAAATCAACCTGTCAAGGTGCAGCATTCGAATATATTTTGAATGTGGAACAAGAATTACGTCGTCATAAAGTTCGCGATATGGCCGAAGTCACTTGGATTTCAAACGAATACCAATTGGGAGATTTTGGAATGGATGGTATGTTATTGAGTTATGGCACTATGTCCATGAAATCCCATGAAATGATTGAAATGATTTTTGAAGACAGAGATATTAAATGGATTCTTGGAGCCGGTGTTCACAAAATTGAAGATGGAGTGGCATATTACGAAACACTCGAAGGCGAATATTTGACTGAAACCTATGACTTTGCAATGCTAATCCCATCGTTTTCAGGTCATGGATTTAAAGCCTATGATAAAAATGAAAATGACATTACAGATAAGCTTTTTAAGGGATTTATGATTGTTGATGCAGATTACACACCAAAACCTTATGAAGAATGGTCTGTAAAAGATTGGCCAGAAACCTATCAAAACCCTAGTTATAAAAACATTTTTGCCCCAGGAATTGCATTTGCACCACCACATGCCATTTCAAAACCAAGAAAAAGTAAAAACGGGACTGACATTTCACCAGCACCACCACGTACAGGAATGCCTTCTGGCATCACTGCAAAATTAGTAGCTGATAATATCATTGATACTATTAAAAGCGGGAAGGAGTCTTTGAACCATAAAGGCTCCATGGGGAATATGGGTGCAGCATGTATAGCTTCTGCAGGCTACGGAATGACCTCTGGCAGTGGCGTAAGCATTACCACCTACCCTATTGTACCAGATTATGAAAAATATCCAAAAACACAGGGGAGACAGTTAGGAAAAACCTTTGGAGAGATTGGTTTGGCAGGCCATTGGCTAAAATTAGTCTTGCATTATGCCTTTATTTATAAAGCTAAAATGCGTCCATTTTGGTGGTTGATTCCAGAATAAAAATTAAAAAATTATGACTCAAAGAATATCAAAATATCAAAGATTTAAAATGATGAACCCTATCATTCAGTTTTTTAAATTTATTTATTTAAGCATAAAAATAATGCTAATTGTAGCTGGAGGACACGGCGGAACAAGAAAAACAAACTAATGTGATTATTAGTTTTCATGTGTTGGTTATTTGTGTAAAAACACCCTTCTAAAAAAGGGTGTTTTTTTTGTTAGCTAAAAGACATTCATAGGTCATTACAAATATTTGTTTTAGGTAACATTGGTTACTGACCAAGACTTTTTTCCAACATATTTTTGTTACATAAATAATCATACAAATGAAAAATAAGCTATCTGTTTTATTCATTGTTTTTTTAAGCTATGTCACAATGATGCAGGCGCAAGAGGTAATCTCAATTGCAAAATATGAAGTTTTGAGCAAGGTTAGCCAAGACAATACTTCTCTTAAAATATCTGAACAAGAATTCATCGAATCAAGAGCAGATTACAGACAGACCAACGCTATTTTTTTACCAAATATCACGGCAAACCACACAGGTATTGCAACCACAAATCCATTAATGGCATTTGGTTCTAAACTAAATCAGGAAATTTTAACGCAAAGCGATTTTAACCCCGCTTTATTAAACGACCCTTCGCAGATAGAAAACTATGCAACAAAGTTTGAAATCCAGCAGCCTTTAATCAATTTAGATGGTCTATATCAACGTAAAGCGGCAAAGTCAAAAATGAAGGCAATGTCTTTAAAACAGCAAAGAACTGGTGAGTATTTAGAATTGGAAGTGGAAAAAGCCTATATGCAATTACAATTGGCCTATAAAGGTGTTGAGGTCTTGGAAAAAGCATTGCTAACAGCTTTGGAAAATAAAAAATTAGCAGACAATAGCTTTAAACAAGGTTATTTGCAACGAGCAGACGTATTAAACGTGGAAGTCCGTGTCACAGAAGTCAAAAATCAATTGCAAACTGCACAGAGCAATGTTCAAAATGCATCAAATTATTTGTCCTTTTTGATGAATGACGAAACCTATGTGGTGTATCAACCAAGTGATAGTTTATCAGTAATTGCATTCAATGGAGAAACCAACAAAGGTCTTTCAGAAAATCGTTCAGACATCAAGGCGATGGAGTTGGCAAGCAACGCTTATGAAGCGATGAACAAAGCCGATAAAATGGCATTTCTGCCACGATTGAATGCCTTTGGAAGTTACGAACTATATGATGACCAAATTTTTCAAGGAGGTGCCAATGGTTATTTATTCGGAGCCCAATTGAGTTGGGATATTTTTCAAGGCTCAAAACGTTTCGGAAAAACCCAAAAAAGTAGTGCCGAATTTCAGAAATCAAAATTGGAATACGAACAATACGTTTCGCAAAGTAATTTAGAATTGAACAAAGCCAAACGTATGCTTCTAGATGCCAAAAACAAATTGAATCTAACAACCTTGGCGATGGAGCAATCAAAAGAATCCTTACGAATAAGAGGTAATAGATTTAAAGAAGGTCTTGAAAAAACATCTGATTTGTTATTGGCCGAAACACAATACGCACAAAAGCAATTAGAGCATTACCAAACCATTTTTGAATATAACTACGCGCAAGCGTATGTACAATTTTTAACCAAAGAATAAATACTAAAATGAAAAAATATAGCTACATAATCACTATGGCAATAATTTCAATTGTAATGGTAAGCTGCGGAAACGACACCAATCAAAAGGTAGCGGATAATTCGCCAACGGTTAAGGTTCAGGTTAATAAAGTATCAGAATCTAACAACAGTCCATTTTTATCAGTTAGTGGTAAAATTCAGTCGGTCAATAATGCCGATTTAAGTACAAGAATGATGGGTTTTGTAAAAAAAATACCCGTTACAGTCGGCGATAAGGTAAACAAAGGCCAATTGCTAGTGTCCATCAACAATGCCGATTTACAAGCAAAAAGTGCCCAGGTTAATGCAAGTATTACAGAAGCTACAGCAGCCTTTAACAATGCCCAAAAAGACTATAACCGTTTTCAAAATCTTTTTGCAGACAACAGCGCCTCACAGAAGGAACTGGATGATATGACAGCACGTTATGAGATGGCAAAAGCACGCTTGGAAGCTGCAAAGCAAATGAAAAACGAGGTCAATTCACAATATGCCTACACCAATATTACGGCGCCGTTTAGCGGTGTTGTTACTGCCAAAACAGTGGAAGAAGGCGATATGGCCAATCCAGGGCAACCCTTAATATCCATAGAAACACCGGGGAATTTTGAAGTAATAGCGATGGTGCCAGAAACCGAAATTTCTCAAATTAAAAATGGGGTTGAGGTTGACGTTATGGTAAAATCAATTCAAAAAAGTATAAAAGGAAACGTATCTGAAATTAGCACTTCTGCAAAAAATACAGGCGGACAGTATTTAGTTAAGATCGCACTCGATAAAACCGATACTCCTATTTTATCGGGAATGTTTGCGTCTGTTCAATTTCCTGTTGAGAAGAAGGCAGCTACCGAAATGGTTCTAATTCCAGAGGAAGCAATTGTAAATAATGGTCAATTGTCAGGTGTCTATACTGTAAGCCAAAACAACACAGCCATACTACGCTGGCTTCGGTTAGGCAGAACTTTTGGCAATCAAGTAGAAGTGTTGTCTGGTTTATCTGCAGATGAAGATTACATCGTCTCTGCCGATGGAAAGCTTTATAATGGAGTAAAAATATCAATCCAATAACCATAATCTAATGAAAGAAGGTATCGCAGGGAAAATTGCAAAAATCTTTATACAATCAAAGCTTACAGTGCTATTGATGATCGTGTTTATGGTTGTTGGTGTGTACAGTTCGTTTTTAATTCCGCGTGAGGAAGAACCACAAATTGATGTGCCAATGGCCGATATTTTTGTAGGCTATCCAGGAGCAAGTCCTACTGAAGTGGAATCGCGTGTGATTAAGCCATTAGAGCAATTAATTTCCAATATTAAAGGTGTGGAATATGTGTATTCTACCTCGATGAAGGAGCAAGGAATGGTGATTGTGCAGTTTTACGTGGGCGAAGATATTGAGCGTTCATTTGTAAAACTTTACAATGAAATCAATAAGCATATGGACCAAATGCCGCAAGGTGTCACATTTCCGTTGGTAAAAACACGAGCAATTGATGATGTCCCTATGTTAGGATTGACCTTGTGGAGTGAAAATTACGACGATTATCAGCTAAGCCAAATGGCACAAGAGCTTGAAGCTGAAATTGAAAAGGTAAACGATGTTGCCATTACTCACAAAATTGGAGGTAGAAATCGTCAATTGCGAGTGGTATTGGACAAAGATAAATTAGCTGCAAGCGGATTAGATTTCTTATCGGTTTCTGAAATGATCAAAGCGAACAATGCACAGTTAAATTCAGGTAGCTTTGATAAGAATGATACCGAATTTCTGGTCAATACTGGGAAGTTTTTAGAATCGGTTACAGATGTTGAAAATTTAGTGGTTGGCGTACAACAAAATCAACCCATCTATTTAAAACAAGTGGCTACTATTATCGATGGGCCGGAAATACCACAAAATTATGTGAGTTTGGGATTTGGTCAAGGCAGTGAAAAAGCTTCCAACTTTAAATCTGAATATCCTGCAGTAACTATTTCGGTAGCAAAACGTAAAGGTGCAGACGCAATGAAAATTGCAGAAGTCATTATTAATAAAGTAGATCATTTACGAAGTAATTTAATTCCTGACGATGTGCACGTAGAAATTACCAGAAACTATGGGGAAACCGCATCGCACAAAGTTTCTGAATTGCTGTTACACCTCATTGGTTCTATCATCGCAGTTACTATTGTTGTAATGTTAGCTATGGGTTGGAGAGGTGGTTTAGTGGTGTTTTTATCGGTTCCGATTACCTTTGCATTGACACTGTTAAGCTATTATATGTTAGATTATACACTTAACAGAATTACGCTTTTCGCTTTGGTATTTGTTACTGGAATTGTAGTAGATGACTCGATTATCATCGCCGAAAATATGCACAGGCATTTTAAGATGAAACGTTTACCTTTTAAACAAGCAGCACTTTATGCTATTAACGAAGTAGGAAACCCAACGATATTAGCAACTTTTACGGTCATTGCTTCGGTTTTACCTATGGCTTTTGTTTCTGGATTAATGGGGCCTTATATGTCACCAATGCCCATTGGAGCTTCCATTGCAATGATTTTGTCTTTGTTTGTCGCATTGACCATAACCCCTTATTTAGGTTATATTTTCTTACGGGAAAAAGACAAAAAAGGCAACGTTAAAAAGGAAGAAAAACCAATTGAGGATACATTCATTTACCGGGCGTACAACAAACTTGAAAGCCCATTATTGGAAAGCAGAACAAAGCGCTGGCTATTTTTGGGAGGAACGTTTGTTCTCTTATTGGCAACTATGGTATTGTTTTTTACAAAATCCGTTGCCGTAAAAATGTTGCCTTTTGATAATAAAAATGAATTCCAAGTAGTCATTGATATGCCAGAAGGCACAACGCTTGAACGTACAGGAGTTGTAGCCCAAGAAATTGCTCAGTATTTATCGACACGTCCAGAAGTAGTAAATTATCAAAATTATATAGGAACTTCTGCACCCATCACTTTCAATGGTTTGGTACGTCATTACGATTTACGTGGTGGCAGTAATATGGCAGACATCCAAGTGAACCTACTTGACAAGGGAGAACGAAGTGCACAAAGTCACGACATCGCAAAATTATTGCGCCCAGATATTCAAAAGATCGCTTCAAAATATAATGCGAATGTAAAGCTGGTTGAGGTGCCGCCAGGACCACCAGTATTGTCTACAATTGTTGCCGAAGTTTATGGACCAGATTATGATAAACAGATTGAGATTGCTAATAATGTCCAAACTATTTTAAAAAATACAGAAGATGTTGTGGATATTGATTGGATGGTAGAAGCAGATCAAACAGAATATCAATTCGATATCAATAAAGAAAAAGCGATGTTGTATGGCGTGGCACCACAACAAATTGCCTATACAATGAATATGGCATTGTCTAACAGAGCTGTCACCCACTTGTATGATGAAGATGCCGTTAACCAAATTGGTATAGTCTTGGCTTTAGATGAAAAAGAAAAATCTACCATTACTGATATTTCACAACTAAAAGTGACATCGAAACAAGGTACTATGGTGCCTATTGCAGATTTGGTTGATATCAAAGAGGTTACAAGTCCAAAAAGTATTTACCGAAAAAACCAAAAACGTGTGGTGTATGTGATGGCAGATATGGCTGGAGATCTAGAGAGTCCTGCATATGCAATTCTTGGGATGGATGAAAAGCTGAAAGAGATTCCATTACCTGCCGGTTACAACATTAACGAAATGTATTTAGGCCAACCGGAATTCGAGGACGATTACACGGTAAAATGGGATGGCGAATGGCAAATCACCTTGGAAGTATTCAGGGATTTAGGAGTGGCCTTTTTAGGCGCAATCATCTTGATATACATCTTGATTGTTGGCTGGTTTCAAAATTTTAAGGCACCTATTGTAATGATGGTTGCCATACCATTATCCTTAATCGGAATTATATTAGGGCACTGGATTATGGGTGCATTTTTTACGGCGACATCATTTATAGGGATGATTGCTTTGGCAGGAATTATGGTGCGAAACTCAGTTTTACTCATTGACTTTATCAACTTAAGAACAGCTGAAGGTGTACCTTTAAAACAAGCCGCAATTGAAGCTGGTGCCGTGAGAACAACCCCAATTCTTTTAACAGCGGGAACGGTTGTAATAGGCGCATTTGTGATTTTATTTGACCCTATTTTCCAAGGATTGGCCATCTCTTTAATGGGAGGAACCATCGTATCTACAGTCTTGACTTTATTGGTCGTTCCACTGGTATATTATATGATTGAAAAGAAAAATTATAAATAATATGAAATTAGTTATCGTAACAGCAGTGGAAGAGTTTCAGAAAGATGTTTTGAAGCTCTTCAAAAAATCAAATATTAAGAACTTCAGCAGTTCAGATATTGATGGTTATAAAAATGGGAGTTCAGTTTTAATGACTTCTAGTTGGTTTTCAGGTCAAAAATCAGGGAATGAATCCAGCTTGTTTTTCTCTTTTACAGAAGATGAACATATTAGTGCTTTATTCAGCTTAATTAAAGAATTCAATACAAATTTAGAAACGAACAATCCTATTAGAGCAGTAGTTGTTCCCATCGAAAAATCAATTTAAACAAAAACGTAGCAAGATGTTAAATACATATTTTAGAGTTATAGTTGGCACAATGGTATTATTGAGTGTTGTACTTTCAGTTTATGTGAGTCCATATTGGATGTGGTTTACAGTGTTTATAGGTGTAAACTTAATCCAGTCGGCATTTACAAAATGGTGTTTATTGGAGACCATTTTGCAAAAGTTAGGTGTAAAAAAATAAATTACTGCAAAATAGTCCTAAGAACTACAAGGTTATTTTCTACTGACCTTTCAGAGAGACTTAATTTTAAAATAAATCTTAAGTCTTCTCAAAAAGGCTTCGTCTATTTCTTTAAAGGTCAACTGCTTTTTCTTATGAAAGTTTATTACGTGGTTTACACGAGCCTTATCGGCAGACAGTTAAAAGAGTTTATTATTTGAAGAAAAATTAAGATAAAAACAGGAGAAACAACTTTAAACAAAAAAAGCCCATCCTGATGGATAAGCTTCTCATTGGTCTAATTTCTTAAACCACAGATAGTTAAATTGAATTAACTATCACAACACAACATTTTAATTGCGGTCTGGACGAGACTCGAACTCGCGACCCCCTGCGTGACAGGCAGGTATTCTAACCAACTGAACTACCAGACCGTTGCTATCTTAGCGGTGGCAAATATACCACGCATTTTCATTTTGACAAACATTTTTTTGAAAAATTTTCCATCTATCCCCCAAACTTTTGACGCTCTACTAAATAGGTAGTCAAAATTTTATTGAAACTCTCATTAATATCGGCTGCTACATACTTAATTCGGTATTGACCACATTTAAGTTTTAATTCTGAAAAATAGTTTGCCACAGCTGTTTCATACGATTGTTTAATGTTTTCGGCATATAAGTTAATATGTTCACCTGTTTCTACGTCTACAAAGCGCTTCGGACGATTACTGAAATTGAAATCCTGCTCTTTCTCTTTATCGAAAGTATGGAACAAAATTACTTCATGCTTATTGTATTTTAAATGCTGCAAGGCTTCAAACAAAGCTTCTTCTTCAGCATCGCTTTGAAACATATCAGTAAACAGAAACACAAGTGAGCGCCGTTTTAACTTTTCAGCAATTAAGTGCAGGTGCGAATAGGTTTTTGTCGTTTTCTTTTCAGCAGGTTTTTGAATGGCTTCATTCAACTTTCCCAACAACATTTGGTGATGCCGTTCGCTTCCTTTTTCATTGGCATAAAACTCATATTCATTACTGTAAATACTCATCCCTACTGCATCTCGTTGTCTTTTAAGCAGATTCATAATCGCTGCGGAAGCCAAAACCGAAAACCCTATTTTATTTAAAGAATTGATTCCAAATTGTTTCAGCTTTGGATAATGCATAGAACTACTGTTGTCAATAATTATATGACATCGTAAATTGGTTTCTTCTTCGTACCGTTTTGTGTAGAGTTTGTCTGTTTTGGCAAATAACTTCCAATCTATATGCTTGGTGCTTTCGCCTTGATTATAAATTTTATGCTCAGCAAATTCTGCCGAAAACCCGTGAAACGGACTTTTGTGAAGCCCAGAAATAAATCCCTCTACCACCTGCTTGGCAAGAAGCTCCAAGTTTTTAAACCCAGTTATTTCGTTTATTTCTTTCTCTATATTCACTTTTCGGTTGAATTTTACTTTAATACCTTGTCCACAATTCCGTAAGCAACACTTTCTTCAGCATCCATCCAATGGTCGCGGTTAAAGTCTTTCATTACTTTTTCAAATTTTTGACCGCAATTATCGGCTAAAACCTGAGCACTCAATTCTTTTGTTTTTAATATTTCCTGAGCGGTAATTTCAATATCACTTGCAGGGCCTCTTGTTCCGCCACTAGGTTGGTGAATCATCACTCTGGCATTGGGTTGAATGTAACGTTTCCCTTTTTCTCCTGCTGAAAGCAAAATACTTCCCATAGAAGCTGCTAAACCCGTACAAATGGTTGAAACTGGGCTTTTAATCTGCTTAATGGTATCGTACATAGAAAATCCTGCGGTTACATAGCCTCCCGGACTATTGATGTAGAGCTTAATTTCCTCTTGGTTAAGCGAATCAAAATAAAGCAAACGCTCTACTACATGTTTTGCACTCTCATCATCTACTTGTCCCCAAAGAAATACTTTGCGTTCACTCAATAGTTTGTTATCTATCCAATCTTGTACTTTATTTATCTTTTCCATAGTATTTTTTATTTTAATACTTGTATTTGAGTATGAATGTAAACTTACTAAAAATAAAAAAAGGCTCAGCACATCGCCAAGCCTTTTCAACTTAATTTTTCTTTTTCAATTTTCTTATTAAAGAAGTTGATCAATCGCTTCTTCATATACGTTTTTAGGCGCAACACCTACTTGTCTTCCTACTAATTCCCCCTTATTGAAAACCAATACTGTTGGGATGTTTCTTACTCCGTATTTAGCAGCAAACTCCTGATTTGCATCAACGTCTACTTTACCTACAACGGCTTTACCTTCATAGTCTTTACTTATTTCATCAATAATAGGTCCTACCATTCTACAAGGTCCGCACCATGCAGCCCAAAAATCTACTATTACCGGTTTATCACTTTTTAAAACGGTTTCGTCAAATGTCGCATCAGTTATTTCTAAAGCCATAATTTTATTTTTTATTGTTATGCAAAAGTAGTCATTTTTTGGGCTAAACCTTACAGCCCTAACATTACTTTATATAATAGGTTTATTGTTTTTGTTGATAGTTTTTGCAAAAATCCACCTAATAATTATTTGTTCAACTTACTTTCCACATTCCCAAAAGACAAGAATTGTCTTTACTTGGGTAAGCTGAGTATTCAGTATGAAACATTTTAAACTTTGGAATTAATTGATGTATATGTTCATCTTTTAAACCTGTTAATCTTCCGTCATTTAATCCTTGATTAGAAAAAACATCAACTATCGCAATAAAAAATTTTTGTTTTATTGGGTTCTTTCTATATGAGCAAAGTTTTTTTAATTTATTAATGTCATTAAAATACAAGCTTAGTTTAGATGCTACTTTACATTCAAAAACGTATAACTCTCCATCCTTATTTTTAAATAGTAAATCAGTTGGCCCACCATTGTTCAAACTATATTCACGCAACCAACATACTTCTTCTCCAAACACTTTAAGTTCGTGAGTTTTTAATAGTCTTCCTATTTGGAAAACAAGGTATAATTCGGGTGCAAAGAAAATTCCTGCCTTTGGTTTCAATAAATTAATTGAAGCATCTTCATTTTCTAAAAGATTAAAAATCTTATTATAAGTATATTCAAAGTCCAACCTTAATTCAATTTATATTTGAAGTCTGTTTTCTCCAATTCTTCTATCAATTCATTGCTTATGTCAATTTTTTGCTTGCGGGAAGGCATATTGATTTTAATTTTTTCTTTTAATTCATATACAAGGAAATGTAACTGCTTATCTCCTTTATGTGTTTCAAATAAAGCTTTAAGACCTTCTATTTTTTCTTCGGCCAACTCTTCAATAGGTATTTGCACCGTTATTTTTTTTGATTGGCTCTTTAAAACGGTGTTCAACAATTGAATTTGATGGTACATCACTTTGGGTTTGCCCTTTTTCCCCGTTTTACGATTGGTCCATCCTTCTTTTACTGAAACCATGAAGTAAAGCGTTTGATTTTCATTGATTAAATGACGGTACTTTAAATTTTCTTCGCTGAAAATAGCAAACTCAAAACTATCTTCATAATCTTCAATGGTAAAGATTGTAAACTCTTCGCCTCGCCTCGTAGTTCTATACTGAACATTGCTCACAATACCCCCAAAAGAAAGCCTACGGTTTATCAAACCTTCCATATCGTTGAAATCTGAAACCTTACAATTGGTGAAACTTTTCATCTCAGTTTTGAAATCGTCTAGCGGATGCCCAGAAATATAAACGCCCACTACATCTTTCTCTAATTTTAGTTTTTTCATCGTTCCCCATTCTTCACAAGGCGGAACTTCCGGCTCTGGGATTTGTACATCACTGGCCTCCCCGAACAAACTTACTTGGGAAGAGTTTTGCGTTTCTTGATATGTTGAGGCATATTTCAATACTTTTTCAACAAACATAACGCCGTCGCCTTCATCGTGCAAATATTGCGCACGGTGGGTATCAAAACTATCAAAACCACCTGCCAATGCTAAACTCTCAAAAGCTTTTTTATTAGCTGCCCGTAAGTCAATGCGTTTCGCAAGGTCAAAAATGGACTTATAGTTACCGTCTTTTCTGTTTTCAACAATAGTGGCCACAGCATTACCGCCAACGCCTTTAACGGCACCCATTCCAAAACGGATATTCCCTTGATCGTTTACTGTAAATTTATAAAAGGATTCGTTTACGTCGGGCCCTAAAACCGTCATACCCATCCGCTTGCATTCTTCCATAAAAAAAGTCACCTGCTTAATATCGTTCATGTTGTTGGAAAGCACCGCTGCCATATATTCTGCAGGGTAATGGGCTTTTAAATAGGCAGTTTGGTATGCTATCCACGCATAACAAGTAGAGTGTGATTTGTTAAACGCGTAACTCGCAAACGCCTCCCAGTCCTTCCAAATTTTTTCCAGTTTTTCAGGGTCATGACCTTTTTTTGAAGCATTTTCGATAAAACGTGGTTTCATTTTATCGAGTACTGCTTTTTGCTTTTTACCCATCGCTTTCCGCAGCACATCGGCATCACCTTTACTGAAATCGGCCAGCTTTTGCGACAGTAACATCACCTGCTCTTGATAGACCGTAATTCCGTAGGTTTCTTGTAAATACTCTTCCATCGCCGGAAGGTCATAGTCAATTTCTTCCTCGCCGTTTTTTCTTCTAATAAAACTTGGAATGTATTCCAACGGTCCCGGACGGTACAAGGCGTTCATCGCAATAAGGTCGGCAAAAACGGTAGGCTTTAACTCTTTCATATACTTCTGCATTCCTGCAGATTCATACTGAAATATCCCTACGGTTTCTCCGCGCTGGAAAAGTGCGTAGGTTTCTTCATCATCCAGCGGAAAGCTGTCTGGATCGAGATCTATATTGTGTTTGTGTTTTACAATTTTAACCGTGTCCTTAATTAAGGTCAATGTTTTCAATCCTAAGAAATCCATTTTAAGCAAACCAGCACTTTCAACGACTGAGTTGTCAAACTGAGTTACATATAAATCGGAGTCTTTTGCTACGGAAACAGGCACGAAATTGGTAATATCGTCAGGAGTAATGATTACTCCACAGGCGTGAATACCGGTATTTCGAACGGAACCTTCTAATATTTTCGCTTGGTTGATGGTTTCAGCTTCTAAATCGTCTCCTTCTGAAAGATTCAACAATTCATTAACCTTGGGCAGTTCATCACTTCTAAATTTACTCCGTAACTCCTGCTCGCTCATGCCGAAAATTTTATTCAGCTTGGTCATATTCGGAATCAACTTCGAAATCCTATCGGCTTCATTCAACGGTAAATCCAAAACCCGGGCTGTATCTCGAATAGACGATTTCGCCGCCATCGTACCATAGGTTATAATTTGCGCTACCTGATTGGCACCATATTTTTCAATTACATAATCCATTACCCGACTTCGGCCTTCATCATCAAAATCAATATCGATATCGGGCATACTCACACGATCCGGATTCAAAAAACGCTCAAAAAGCAAGTCGTACTTAATAGGATCGATATTTGTAATGGCCAAACAATATGCCACGGCACTACCCGCAGCAGATCCACGTCCCGGCCCTACCGAAACATCCATCTTTCGGGCTTCGCGGATAAAATCTTCAGTAATCAAAAAATATCCTGGATACCCTGTATTTTCAATAACACTCAATTCAAAATTAAGGCGTTCTTCGATCTCAGGGGTTATTTCTTTATATCGTTTTTCGGCACCTTTGAAGGTTAAATGTTTTAAATAAGCATTTTCACCTCGGTTTCCGCCATCTTCAGCATCTTTAGGGTCTTGAAATTCTTCGGGAATACTAAATTTTGGAAGTAATACATCCCTTGCCAATGAATAGGATTCTATTTTATTAACCACTTCTGAAATGTTGCTAATCGCCTCAGGTAAGTCCTTAAAGAGATTTTTCATTTCCTCTTGCGTCTTAAAATAGTATTGGTCGTTAGGCAAACCATACCGATATCCACGACCTCTACCAATAGGTGTAGCCTGCTTTTCGCCGTCTTTTACACATAGTAAAATATCGTGAGCATTAGCATTTTCCTTGTCAATATAATAAGTGTTGTTACACGCCACCAATTTCACCTCGTGCTTTTTAGCGAGCTCAATTAATACAGTGTTTACGCGCTTTTCGTCTTCTTGATTGTGACGCATAATTTCTACGTACAAATCGTCACCAAATTGCTCTTTCCACCAAATTAAAGCTTCTTCCGCTTGATGTTCGCCTACATTTAATATTTTTCCCGGCACTTCCCCATACAAACTACCGGTAAGCACAATAATATCTTCTTTATATTTCTCAATTACTTGCTTGTCTATACGTGGTACGTAATAAAACCCTTCGGTATAAGCTATAGAAGCCATTTTGGCCAAATTGTGATAGCCTTTTTTGTTTTTAGCCAATAAAACCACTTGATAACCATTGTCTTTATGGTTTTTGTTGAGATGATCCTCACAAACAAAAAATTCACAACCAACGATTGCTTTTAACTCTTTGTGCTTTTCTTCTTCAGAAAGACCTGTGTTGTATGAATTTACCGCTTTTGTAAAATGAAATGCACCCATCATATTACCTGTATCGGTAAGGGCTACGGCAGGCATTTCGTTTTTAATAGCCGCCTGAACTAAATCTTGTGTTGAGGAAGTAGATTGTAAAATAGAAAACTGCGAATGGTTATGAAGATGTGAAAAAGCTGTTTCTTCCAGCGTGGCAATATTCTCTTTTATTTCTTCGGAAGAAATGGTTTCGGTCTGGGTAGCCGCTTCAATTTCCTTTCTGATTTTTTCAGAAGCCTTTTTAAGATTGATGTGTTTTAAACCAATCAGTTCAATCTCTTTTGGGTTTTCTTCTGAAAATTTTTCGAAATAATCCGGCTGAACATCCAGTTCTTTTTCAGTGTAGATATTTCTTCTAACGAGCTCTAAAAAACAACGTGTAGTTGCTTCCACATCGGCAGTTGCGTTGTGTGCTTCAGCAAAAGGCTCGTTAAACAAAAACTCGTGTAACTCGGTTAGTGTAGGTAATTTGAATTTACCGCCACGCCCCCCAGGAATTTGACACAATTGTGCAGTTGTTTCGGTACAAGTGTCTAAAACGGGTAATTGCGGCAATGGGTTGTGCATTTCCAAACGGTGAAATTCGGCCCCCATAATATTTAAGTCGAACCCAACATTTTGTCCAACTACGAATTTTGTTTTGGATAAAGCTTCAGCAAATTTTTCAGCTACTTCAGTTAATGGAATTCCTTCTTGATCTGCCAATTCCGTAGAAATACCATGGATTTTTTCCGCATCAAACGGAATGGTAAACCCATCGGGCTGTATTAAATAGTCCTGATGTTCGACAACGTTCCCCATAGCATCGTGCAGCTGCCAAGCTATTTGTATGCATCTTGGCCAGTTATCGGTATCGGTTACTGGGGCATCCCAGCGTTTAGGTAATCCGGTGGTTTCGGTGTCAAAAATCAGGTACATGGGTATCGGTCTTGTTTCAGAAAAAAGTAAAAATAAAAAAAGAGCATCAGTTAAGGAAAGAAACTTGCCACGAGTTATTAACGTTTGCATAAAAAAAAAGACCGGAAAAATAACCGGTCTTTCTTCTTTCTCATAGCAATTAATATTATGACAATACCGCTTCAAATTGTTTTGCGTTTTGTAATGTAGCTTGAACGTTGTTACGCTGTTCAGTTAAAATATCTTTTGTTGTTGGAGGCAGGGTCGTGTCATTAATCACCTCATTATATTCTTCAACAGCAGCTTGTTCACCTTTTTCCACTTCTTTTAAAATAGCCTCTTCATCATTCGAGGTGAAGGTGCTTTTAATATCCATCCAAGTTCTATGTAAATCTCCTGTAGTGCTTCCGCCTTTATCAGGATTTTCTCCAAAGTTTTTTATTTCACTTTTAAGTTTGTGCCCAAAATCGTATCGATTTTGTGCCTGTTCTTTAAAAAACTGTTGCAACTTGTTATTATCTACAATTTCTGCTGCTTTTTTATATCCTTTTTCAGCATCATAATTTTTTTCCAATAAGTCGTTTATTCTTTTCGATATATTTTCTGTGTACTTCATAATAGTAATTATTTAAGTTTAGTTCGTGATTAATTGCTTTAATCATCAATCTTCAACTACTTTTAATATAGAGTATAGAAGTTATCTCAACGAACAATTAACCTAAGATTATAACAATTTAACAGAGTTTAACCCTTGTAAACACTAAGGCTTTCGTGTATTCTGGAAAAGGAAGCTTATTGGTAAAGCTATGAAGGCAGAAAGTGAATTTTAAATAAAGATTGAGAAATGAAATAAAAAGTCATATTGGGTTGACTTTCAAACAAAAAATGCTGTATCTTTGCAAACTCAAAATTATAACCGAGGTCGGGAACCTCAAAAATTAATTATTTATGCCTTTAAAAATTAGATTACAAAGACACGGTAAAAAAGGAAAACCTTATTACTGGATCGTGGCTGCAGATAGCCGTGCAAAAAGAGATGGTAAATACCTTGAAAAAATTGGTGTTTACAATCCTAACGTTAATCCAGCTCATATCGAGTTGGACGTGGACGGTGCTGTAAATTGGCTTCAAAATGGTGCGCAACCAACCAATACGGCAAGAGCTATCCTTTCTTATAAAGGTGCTATGCTTAAAAATCACCTTGCAGGTGGTGTTCGTAAGGGAGCGTTAACTGAAGAGCAAGCCGAAGAAAAATTCAATTCTTGGTTAGAAGAAAAAGCTAAGAAAGTTGAAGGAAAACGTACTAAACTAACCGAAGCTGAAGAAAAAGCAAAAGCTGAAGCTTTAGCAGCTGAAAAAGCAGTTAGTGATGCACGTATTGCAGAGGCAAAAGCCGCTGAAGAAGAAGCGAAAGCTGAAGAAGAAGCAAAGGCAAAAGCTGAAGCTGAAGCAAAAGCAGCCGAAGAGGCTCCTGCTGCTGAAGAAGCTGCAAAAGAAGAAGAATAAAGCGTAGCCTAACGATGCAAAAGTCAGCTTGTTTCTACTTAGGCAAAATCGTTAAAAAATACAGCTTTAAAGGGGAGCTGCTAGCAAAGCTAGATACAGACGACCCTGAACAATTTCTAGAAATGGAATCGGTTTTTGTTGATTATAACAAAAATTTGATTCCATTTTTTATTGAATCTCTTTCCCTTCATAAATCTACGCTGCTTCGCATTCAATTTGAAAGTGTAAAAACAGAAGCCGATGCCGACAACCTTTTGGGCACCAAATTATATTTACCCTTAAACTTGCTACCAAAACTTAGCGGTAATAAATTTTACTTTCATGAAGTAATAGATTTTACCGTTACCGATACCAACTTTGGGACCGTCGGAACCATAACCGGTGTAAATGACACCACCGCTCAAGCCTTGTTTGAAATTGATCACGACGGAAAAGAAATATTGATACCAATTAGTGACGATTTAATTGAAAAAGTAGATCGTGAAAAGAAAGATATCCGCATTACTGCACCAGAGGGGCTGATAGAATTGTACTTATAATTATGAACAAGCCGTTCCATTTCAAGCAATTTACCGTTCAGCAAGATCGTTGTGAAATGAAAATCGGGACCGATGGCGTACTGTTAGGTGCTTGGGCATCACTACAAAACACCCCTACCTCTATTTTAGATATCGGCGCTGGAACTGGAATAATCGCATTACAACTCGCACAACGAAGCTCTGCCGAACTTATCGATGCTATTGAAATAGATGAAAACGCCTACGAGCAATGTGTCGAAAATTTTGAAGCTTCGCCATGGGGTGATCGATTGTTTTGTTATCATGCATCTTTGGAAGAATTTGCTTCCGAAATTGATGACAGATATAACTTGATAGTTTCTAACCCGCCGTTTTATTCGGAAGATTACACCTCAGGTAATAGCACAAGGGACATGGCACGTTTTACCCAAGCCCTGCCGTTTGAACATTTATTGGATAGTGTTTCTCTTTTGCTTTCTGAAAACGGAACTTTTTCTACCGTTATCCCGAAGAAAGAGGAAGATCGTTTTATTCAACTGGCTTTAGCTAAAAGACTTTTTGTCAACCGTATTTGTCGGGTTCGCGGCACAGAAACTTCCGAAGAAAAGCGGAGCCTATTAGAATTTTCATTTTCTGAAACAACAATTGAAATTGAAAACCTCACCATTGAAAAAAGCCGTCATAATTATACTGAAGCCTATAAAAACTTGGTACGCGATTTTTACTTGAAAATGTAGGAGGTTAAACCCGTGATTTTTACATTTGTATTCCTTAAAACCAAAAATCATGAAACCAGACCTTTTCGAAGCTCCAGATTATTATAATATAGACGATCTATTAACCGAAGAACATAAGCTAATACGCGATGCTGCCCGTGATTGGGTAAAACGCGATGTGTCACCTATTATTGAGGAGGCTGCGCAAAACGCTGAGTTTCCAAAATCCATTATTCCAGGACTTGCTGAAATTGGTGCTTTTGGCCCCTATATTCCTGAAGAATATGGAGGTGCCGGTCTGGACCAAATAAGCTACGGACTCATTATGCAAGAAATTGAACGTGGTGATAGCGGTGTTCGTTCTACTGCTTCCGTACAATCTTCATTGGTAATGTATCCTATTTGGAAATACGGAAATGAAGAACAACGAAAAAAATACTTGCCAAAATTAGCAACCGGCGAATGGATGGGCTCTTTCGGATTGACCGAACCTGACCACGGTAGTAATCCGGGCGGGATGGTTACTAATTTTAAAGATAAAGGAGATCATTATTTATTAAATGGAGCCAAGCTTTGGATTTCAAATTCACCTTTTTGCGATGTTGCCGTAGTTTGGGCAAAAAATGAAGAAGGACGCATTCACGGTTTAGTTGTAGAGCGTGGCATGGAAGGTTTCAGTACACCTGAAACTCACAACAAGTGGTCTTTGCGCGCCAGTGCAACTGGAGAATTGATATTTCAAGATGTAAAAGTACCAAAAGAAAACTTACTGCCTAACAAAAGCGGATTGGGCGCGCCATTAGGCTGCCTTGATTCTGCGCGTTACGGAATTTCTTGGGGTACCATCGGTGCTGCCATGGACTGTTATGATACTGCTTTGAGATATGCGAAGGAGCGTGTTCAGTTTGGCAAACCGATTGCTGGTTTTCAATTACAGCAGAAGAAATTAGCTGAAATGATTACTGAAATCACAAAAGCACAATTGTTAGCACTTCGATTGGGGCAGTTGAAAAATGAAGGAAAAGCTACTTCTGCACAAATATCAATGGCAAAGCGAAACAATGTCGACATGGCCTTGAAAATTGCGCGTGAAGCTAGACAAATATTAGGTGGGATGGGCATTACCGGAGAATATAGCATTATGCGCCATATGATGAACCTAGAAAGTGTAATTACCTACGAAGGTACACATGACATCCATTTATTAATTACCGGATTAGATATTACTGGTGAAAATGCTTTTAAATAATGAGAAAAACTATTTTACTTATTCTAATATTCAGTAGTCTATCTGTTTTTTCCCAAGAAAAAGAATTAAAAAAAGTTAGCTTAGATAAGTTTTTAACAGAAATCCAATTTAGCAGTGATAATCCCGATGCAATGGAAATGATCTGGTGGATTCCTTCAGAATTTTGGGAAGTTTCTTTTTCACAAGACGACACAGTTTCTGATGAAGATATAAAAGCACTTAAGGATGTTCTAAATGGATACGAGCTATTCGCTGTAGTAAAAGGAAAAATAGGTTATTTTGGCGGGATTACTTATGATCCTATCGAAGAAATTTTAAAGCAGTTAAAGGTTACCTATAAAGAAAATGAGCTAATGCCAGTTAAAAGAGAAAAGATTCCATCTGATCTTTTAAACTTCCTTTCAGCAATGCAACCTATGATGGCAAATATGTTTGGCACGATGGGTGAAAACATGCATTTTATCATAATGCAAGATGATCTAACTAAAACTGTATTGCCAATTAACCCAACAGGAAATGATACTTTAAAAATTGTTTTAGACGATTTTACTAAAGAAGTTAATTTGCCTTTATCAAGCCTTTTAAAAGAAAGAGAATGTCTTGTTGACAATGAATTGCATTCTGGTAAATGGCAATTTTGTCCTTATCACGGCAAAAAATTAGTCGCTCAGTAGAATAATATTAAGAATTATTTTATAAAAGGCGCTACAATAATTGTGGCGCCTTTTTGTTTTGTTAAAAAAGAAAGTTATGATTGCCCAAATCAACAAGAGAATAAAACCCTATCGCGACACCCTTCTTCACCACCCATTATATAGTGAAATAAAAACGCCCAAACATCTGCAAACTTTTATGGAATACCATGTGTTTGCTGTGTGGGATTTTATGTCGCTGCTTAAATCATTGCAAAACAATTTAACGTGTACATCCGTTCCGTGGACGCCTCAAGGCGATCCGGAAACACGTTATTTAATCAATGAAATTGTATTAGCGGAAGAAACCGACATAAACTTAAAAGGTGAACGCCAAAGCCATTTTGAAATGTACCTCGACGCTATGAGAAAAGCAAAGGCCGACACAAATTCAATTTATGGTTTTTTAGAGCGGTTACAAAACTCTTCAATTTCCGAAGCAATTGAGCAGTCCGATTTACCAAAAGCCATTCAAAAGTTTTTAAGGCACACTTTTTCGGTCATTGAAGAAAATAAGCCTCATAAAACAGCCGCTGCTTTTACCTTTGGAAGAGAGGATTTAATCCCGCAAATGTTTTCTGAAATTATTAAAAAGGTTCAGAAAAACTTTCCAGAAGAAGATTTAACTGAGTTTAAATATTATTTTGACCGTCACATTGAATTAGACGAAGATGAACACGGCCCAATGGCACTTCAGATGGTGAAAAATCTTTGTGGTGATGACGGTAAAAAATGGCGCCAAGCAGAACGAACCATCGTACAATCTTTACAAGCGAGGGAACAACTGTGGGAAGGGATACTTTCTGAAATTTTAAACGACAAACTTGCATATCATTAACCGCTAATTGTATCTTTAGAGAAAGAAAACGTCGATGTCCTCACAAAAAAGAATTACGAACGCCTACAATACTGCTCGTCGTATTTCTTTTAATGACCATTCAAAATTTATAATTTTTAGCGATTGTCACAGAGGCGACAATAGTTTTGCCGATGAGTTTGCCAACAACCGTAACATTTATTTTCATGCTTTAGAGTATTATTATAAAGAAGGTTTTAGCTATTGCGAATTGGGCGATGGCGACGAATTATGGGAAAACCTTACTTTCCAATCTATTTTCGAGGCCCATCAAAATGTATTCGAATTGCTTCGTAAGTTCTATGCAGAAAATAGATCGTACCGCTTAATCGGCAATCATGATATGGTCTATAAGAATGAAAAATATGTAAAGAAAAATCTTTTCAGTTACTTCAATAAAGTTACCGGAAAAGATGACCCGCTTTTTCCTGAAATAACGTTTACCGAAGGCCTCGTTTTAGAACATGAAAAAACCGGTCAGGAAATTTTTATGTTGCACGGCCATCAAGCCGACTGGTTAAATTACCACGGTTGGAAATTTAATAGATTCCTAGTTCGAGCTCTTTGGCGGCCGTTACAGGTTTTTGGTATTGGTGATCCTACGAGTCCTGCTCGTAACTATAAAGAGCTTATAAAAGTTGAACGCCGCACTAAAAAGTGGATTGTGGACAATGATAACATTTTTACCATAACCGGGCATACGCACCGTCCACGTTTTCCCGAACCGGGAGATATTGCCTATTTTAACGACGGCAGTTGCGTGCATCCACGCAGTATTACAGGATTGGAAATAGAAAACGGGGAAATATCACTCGTAAAATGGAACATTTCCACTACTGAAGACGGCACCTTAAAAGTAGTCCGACTTCTTTTGGAAGGACCGCAAAAACTAATCGATTATATAACTGAATAATCTAATTACCTAATTTTGAAGCCTAAAACTTTTACAAATGAGAAAAACATATACCATATTAACCATACTTTCAAGCTTTTTTTTATTTCTGAATTGTTCCGTGCAAAAAAAGACAGTTCAAAATGAAAGCACTACTTCAGATTATAAATACTTAGCCCTTGGCGATAGTTATACTATTGGGGAAAGTGTTTGTGACTCCTGTAGATTTCCTGAGCAGTTAAAAAAAGAGCTCGACCAAAGTTTAAATAAGAAAGGTGATTTAAAGATAATTGCTAAAACTGGTTGGACTACCACCGATTTACTCAAGGCTATCGGCCAACAAAAGCCGACAAATGATTACGACTTAGTAACTTTACTAATTGGCGTTAACAACCAATATCAAGGGATGCCGTTTTCAACTTATGAGAAAGAATTTCCTGAATTATTGAACAAAGCCATTCAATTTGCCGGCGGCGACAAAGATAACGTAATTGTAGTTTCCATACCGGATTATACCTTTACGCCATTTGGACAGACGAAAAGTGATCCTTCAAACATTTCAGAAGAATTAGATAGGTACAATGCTTTTGCAAAGAAAATTTCAGAAAAAGAAAATGTTGCTTTTATCAATATAACCCCAATTACAAGGGAAGGCCTGGAAGACGAAGCATTGGTCGCTTCAGATGGTTTACATCCTTCAAAAGAGGCGTATAGCCAGTTTGTAAAACTGTTGTCTGTGAATGCGGTTGAAATTTTAAAATAAATTGAAGTTGTCATTCCGACGGAGGAACGACGAGGAATCTCAAAACCTATTAATCCAAAATAATAATTAAAAGAAGTAATTGAAAAGCAGAACTTGACAAGCAAGATGCGATTTCTCCTTACAGTCGAAATGACTGGCAATCGAAATAACTTAACTTTCAGGGGCCAATTCTACTTGCAAACCGTCCAATTCTGGATGGATATGTATTTGACAACCCAAACGGCTATTATCCTTTACGTTGAAGGCTTCAGCAAGCATTAAATCTTCATCGTAGCTCATTTCTGGTAGTTCGTGATCACTTTGAACATAGCATTGGCATGACGCGCACATAGCCATGCCGCCGCAAATACCAATAGTCCCTTCTGGTGCTAATTCGTACGAACGTACTATTTCCATTAGGTTCATATTCATATCGGTTGGGGCATCTACTTTGTGGGCTACTCCTTCCCGATCGATAATTGTAATTTTAATGTCTTGAGCCATGGGATAAAAGACCTTTTGAACTATAGAGCGATAGGTATTTTAGTTTATCGCTTTAACTACTGCTTTGGGTGCTTGTTTTTTACTTCCGTCAAATCCTTCTACGCCGCCTACGGTTGTATATTTCATTACGTATCGCTTGTCTGGAAATATTTTTTGATATGCACTTTGACACATTAACGTTGCTTCGTGGAAGCCACAGAGGATTAACTTTAACTTTCCAGGATACGTATTAACATCGCCAATAGCGTAGATCCCTGGGATATTGGTTTGGTAATCTAATGAATTGTTAACTTTAATAGCGTTTTTTTCAATTTCCAATCCCCAATCTGCTATAGGCCCTAATTTTGGCGCTAAACCAAATAACGGTATAAAATGATCGCATTGCCTGTTAAACACATCGGCACCTCTTTTAATGGAAACCCCTTCAACTGTTTCTTTTCCATAGACATCAATTACTTCAGCAGGGGTAATCAATTCTATTTTACCTAAATTTTTTAGTTCCTGTACTTTTTCTACACTATCCAGTGCTCCACGGAATTCATTCCGGCGATGCACAAGGGTCACACTTGAAGCAACATCGGTTAAGAAGATACTCCAATCTAAGGCAGAATCACCTCCACCGGCAATTACCACATTTTTGTCTCGATACACTTCAGGGTCACGAATAATATATTCCACCCCTTTATCTTCATATTCTGAAATCCCTGTAATAGGTGGTTTTCGAGGTTCAAAACTTCCCAATCCGCCGGCAATTGCAACAATTGGCGCATGATGTTTTGTCCCTTTATTGGTTGTCACAATAAAGCTCCCGTCATCTTGCTTATCTATAGTTTGTGCTCTTTCCCCTAAAGTGAAACCGGGTTGAAACGGTTCAATTTGTTTCATTAAATTATCAACTAAATCGCCAGCCAACACTTCGGGAAATGCTGGAATATCATATATAGGTTTTTTAGGATAAATTTCGGCACACTGACCGCCAGGTTGCGGTAGTGCGTCTATTAAATGACATTTTAGTTTTAATAATCCGGCCTCGAAAACGGTAAAAAGTCCCGTAGGACCTGCACCGATTATCAATATATCTGTTTTTATCATGAATCTAATTCGTCTTTAACAATGTAAAAGTAGGATTGATTTTGATTTAAAAAACTGATTAAAGTCAGCTTACTCTACATTTACCACTTGTTCAATTTGTGGCGCATGTTTTTTTATGGTCATTTCTACACCACTTTTTAATGTCATTTGGTTTACAGTACAGCCTACGCAAGCACCTTCCAAACGAACAACCACTTTTTTACCATCATCTATTGAGATAAGGGAAATATCCCCTCCATCGCTTTGAAGAAATGGGCGTATTTCTTCCAATGCATCTTCTACTTTTAATTTTAATTCTTGATCTTCCATATTATTTTTTAACGGCACTACAACCAGCCATTGTTGTTATTTTAATGGCTTCGGTCGGGGGGAGATTTTCGTTACGACGTACCGTTTGCTCCACCACATTTTTTGTTACTTGCTCAAAAGCTTCCTCGGTTGGGGTTGCCGTTTGTAAAGCCGCTGGACGACCTATATCGCCAGATTCTCGAATGCTCTGTACCAATGGCACATTTCCTAAAAATGGGATATCTAAATCTTCAGCAAGGTTCTTGGCCCCTTCTTTTCCGAAGATATAATATTTGTTTTCTGGCAACTCCTCAGGAGTAAAATAGGCCATGTTTTCTATGATTCCCAATACCGGTACTTGTATGTTTTCTTGTTGAAACATAGCAACTCCTTTGCGGGCATCGGCCAGGGCAACATTTTGAGGTGTACTTACCACTACTGAACCCGTTAACGGCAGAGATTGCATAATACTCAAGTGAATATCACCAGTTCCGGGAGGTAGATCTACCAACAAGAAGTCTAATTCGCCCCAATCGGCATCGAAAATCAGTTGGTTTAATGCTTTAGCAGCCATGGGACCTCTCCAAATTACAGCTTGATCTGGTTTTGTGAAAAAACCAATCGATAATACTTTAACACCATAATTTTCAATAGGTTTCATTTTGCTTTTTCCATCCACTTTTACCGATAGTGGTTTTTCCATCGCCACATCGAACATAATAGGAATGGATGGCCCGTAAATATCAGCATCCAAAACTCCTACCTTAAAGCCCATTTTTGAAAGTGTAACTGCCAAGTTTGCTGTTACAGTAGATTTACCCACGCCTCCTTTACCAGAGGCAACGGCTACAATATTCTGTATTCCTGGAATAGCTTTTCCTTTAATCAAGTTGGGGTTTTGCTTTTTAGTTGGAGCTTCCACTTTTATATTAACCTGAACTTTAGCATTACTATCAACCTTTTCTTGAATGGTTTTTATAATGTCGGCTTCGGCTCTTTTTTTAATGTGTAGTGCGGGCGTGGAAAGCGTGACATCCACAATTACCTCATCGTCAAATGTTACAACATTTTTTACAGCACCGCTTTCTACCATATTTTTACCTTCACCTGCAACGGTGATGGTTTCTAAAGCTTTGAGTATATCTTTTTTGTTAAACTTCATAAGATCTTTTTCACAATATTTAGACTGATTCTAAAGTACAAATATAACGGTATTAGTTTGGATTTTAAAGTAGTTAGATTGAAATGATTTATGGGTGAATAGAGGTTATCTGAGGCGAACTTTAAAGTGCTAAAAATTGAAATTAAAAACTCAAAAAAATTACAGCTCTTTCATAGGGTCCCAAAATAATTTTTCAAAATTTTGAATTTGATTGTCAATCACTTCTATACCCTCATTTTGCAACAACTGTTGCATTAAGTTGGTACCTTGAAAATGGTGTTTCCCAGTGAGCAATCCTTTTCTGTTCACCACGCGATGAGCTGGCACGTCTGGGTCTTTACCGCTTCCGTTCATTGCCCAACCTACCATTCGGGCACTTCCTGCAGCCCCTAAATATTTTGCAATAGCACCGTAACTTGTCACCCTTCCATAGGGTATTTGCTTTACTACTTGATATACTTTTTCAAAAAATCCTTCCGAAGCCATTTATATTTCTTCCATAATTTTTAGAAGTGTAATAACTGAAATAACAGCAGTAATTATCCCAATGATAAAATTCATATTGACATTCAATTTGTTTTGGTCATCCTTTTGCCTGAAAAACCAAACATAAATTGCCAACACTGAAAAAGTACCTAAACCTGAAGCGATTACAGTACTCCATAAGCCTGGTTGAGAGAAGCTAAACCAACCAAAACCTGCAAAAGTAATACTTATGTAAACCCAATATGGGAGGGGCAGTAAATTAACCAAGGCCAATAACATACCAGAAAATAATCTGTTGACTTTTGAGTTGTTAACATCATCTGGTAACTGTCTGCGGGTATCTTTTGCGATGAAGAAAAAATAAATGGTTATGCAAATAAATATTCCCAGCGCCACTTTTTGAAGCATGGAAACATACTCGGGATGGCGATCTAAAAAGCGGGCGAAAATCAAAGCGACAAGGGTTTGTAACATAACTGTGATACAAACACCGGTTGAGAACAAAATACCTTTTTTACGACCTTCTTTCATGCTTACTTTTGCCGCATACATATTCAGCAAACCAGGAGGAACAACCCCAACAAAAGCTGCTAGAAAGCCAATGGCAAAATTTACAAGTACAGTCATAAAACCTGTTTGTGGTGTGAATATAAGCAAATTTATCTATCTGAATTTAAACCTTATATAGGTTATCTTCTTATTTTCTTCTAGATACTGCTGTTCGTAAAAAGTTTGAATGCCCGTCACCTCTTTAGGCGCCTGACTATTGCCATACACATCGTGGTGGGCATAATCAATTTCTTCATCAAGACCGTGAAGCAATCCTAAAGTGTACCCGTGCATAAATTCACTATCGGTTTTTAAATGTACAAAGCCGTCCGGTTTTAATACTTTTCGGTATTTATTCAAAAAGTCTTCGTTGGTAAGTCGGTGTTTAGTGCGCTTATATTTTATTTGTGGATCGGGGAAGGTAATCCAGATTTCATCTACTTCATTTTCTTCAAAAAGAAGGTCTATTAATTCAATCTGTGTTCTAAGAAAACCTACATTAGTTAGATTTTCTTCTAAAGCTGTTTTTGCACCTCGCCAAAAACGGGCACCTTTAATATCTATTCCTAAAAAATTAGTGTCTGGATATTTTCGGGCTAGGTTTACCGAATATTCGCCTTTGCCGCAGCCTAACTCTAAAACCAATGGTTTATCGTTTTCAAAGAAGTTCCTTTTCCAGTTTCCTTTTAGGTTTAGGCTATTGGAAAATACTTCTTCCCGTGTTGGTTGTATTACATTTTCAAACGTTTCGTTTTCTTTAAATCGTCTTAGTTTATTTTTACTGCCCACTGTTACCTATTTCTTAGTACTGTTGATAATTTGGTAAAATTAAGGAAATAGTACTAAGAGACTACTTTCTGTACCTTTGTTTTTGTGAACAGTACAAAAACGATTTTGGTAGCTCCCTTACATTGGGGGCTGGGGCATGCTACGCGCTGTATTCCTATTATACGCGCATTGCTTAAGAGTGGTTATAATGTTCTTTTAGCTTCAGATGGAGGTGCTTTATTATTGCTTCGGAAGGAATTCCCTGAGTTACCCCACGTTTCATTGCCTTCTTACAATATAACCTACCCTAAAAAAGGTGCTTTTTTTAGATTAAAACTACTGTTGAAAGCTCCCTATATTCAGAAAATAATTGCTTCAGAAAAAAAAGTGATTGAGAAATTAGTCGCTGAAAAAAAAATCGACGGAATTATAAGCGATAATCGTTGGGGTGTTCGAAGTGAAAAAGTTCCTTCGGTTATTATTACCCATCAATTAAATGTTCTTTCGGGCTGTACTTCTTTTATAAGCGCCAAAATGCACCAAAACCTAATTAAAAAATTTGATGCCTGCTGGGTTCCAGATGTCGAAGGGTCTATAAATTTAAGTGGAAAATTAGGCCATTTTAAAGATTTATTATCATCGCCTTTTCCGGTTACTTATATTGGCTTGTTAAGCCGAATGCAAAAAAAGAATGTACCTAAAATGTATGATGTTTTATGCTTACTGTCCGGGCCAGAACCACAACGGACTGCATTAGAAGAAAAATTGATTTCAGTTTTTAAAAATTCAGAAAAAAAGATTTTACTGGTACAAGGTATTGTTGAAGATAAAAAAAAGGTAACCCATATAGGAACTATAAAAATTATAAACTTTCTACAAAGCAAGGAACTTGAACAGATTATCAATGAAAGCGATTGTGTGGTTTCGCGTTCGGGCTACACTACTATTATGGATTTGGCAGCCATGGAAAAGAAAGCTTTTTTCATCCCTACTCCCGGGCAATTTGAACAAGTTTATTTGGCCAAACGTTTAAAAAACGCAGGTTTTGTACCAAGCTGTAAACAGCATAAGTTTGATGAAAAAAAACTGAAGAAAATTTCGGTATATAAAGGGTTGAAAGATTTTAACAGCCAACCAGATTTTGAAAAGTTATTTCGCTTTTTCGAGGGTGAAAGAAAACTCTGAGCCTACTCCAAGTTGACTTTCCAAATAGATTTTTTCGTTGTGTGCTTCGAGAATATGCTTTACAATAGAAAGCCCCAAACCACTACCGCCTTCTTTACGAGAACCACTTTTATCTACTCTGAAAAACCGCTCAAATAATCGTGGAATTTTATCTTTCGGGATTCCTTCGCCATTATCGGTCACGCGCACAATAACTTTGTTTTTAATTAAGTCTTCAATGCTAACTTCGGTAGTGCCTTCTTTTTTTCCATATTTAATTGAATTTACAATTAAGTTGGTCAACACTTGCTGTATACGCTCACGATCTGCTTCTACGAAAATGCTTTCTTTGTAATCAATATCAAAGGTTAGGGTAATGTTTTTTTTAGCTGCTTTCATTTCAAATAGATCGAAAACACCTTGTATTAACTCTATAATATTGAACCGTTCTTTATTTAGGTTTAGATCGCCCACTTCAAGTTTGGTGATCATATCTAGGTCTTTTACAATATAAATAAGGCGTTCTACTCCTTTGTTGGCACGTTGTAGGTATTTTTTTCGAATAGCCTTATCTTCCATAGCACCGTCCAATAAAGTTAAAATGTACCCCTGAACGGTAAACAGTGGCGTTTTAAGCTCGTGAGATACGTTACCCATAAATTCTTTTCGGTAATTTTCCCTCCCTTTTAAGGTTTCAATCTCAATTTTTTTGTTTTCGGCAAATCGTTCTACCTCGCGTGTAAGCGTTGCCATGTCGGTAGTAATTTGTTTTTTGTCAAAAGTTGAAGCGTCGAGTAGCCTTACATCATCATATATTTTTTTTACCCTGCGATAGATAAATTTTTCAACTCTGTACTGAATAAAAAAGAACGAAAAGCTAAAACAGACAATGGCAAACAAAAGTATGAACCAATACATTTCAATTTTAGTGACATAAAAAAAAACACCCACCACGAGTGTTAAAAAGAATGTCAGAAAGCTTGATGTATAAGCAGCAAACTTGTATGTTCTTTTAAATTCCTTTGCCATTAAATTACAAATTTATAACCTACTCCTTTTACGGTTTTAAATTTTTCATCACCAATTTTTTCACGAAGTTTCCGAATGTGAACATCGATGGTTCTTCCTCCTACAACTACTTCGTTACCCCAAACGCGATCTAAAATTACTTCGCGTTTAAACACTTTTCCTGGTTTTGAAGCTAATAATGCGAGTAATTCAAACTCTTTTCTGGGCAATACCATTTCTTCTTTTCCCAAAATGATTTTATACTCTTCTCTATTGATTACTAAGTTACCTAATTTTATTTTACTCGTTTCTTCTTTGGTTTCTTTATATCTTCTAAGTAACGCCTTAACTTTACTAACAAGTACTTTAGGCTTAATGGGTTTTGTAATATAATCATCTGCGCCAGCATCAAAACCTGCCACTTGGGAGTAATCTTCCCCTCTGGCCGTTAAAAAAGTTATGATGGTTTCGGCAAGTTCAGGAATGTTACGCATTTTTTCACAAGCTTCCATTCCATCCATTTCTGGCATCATAACATCAAGAATGACTAAGTGCGGCAACTCTTTTTTTGCCTTCTTTATAGCCTGTTTTCCGTTTTCGGCAGTAATGACCGTATACCCTTCCGAAGATAAATTATAACCAACTATTTCTAAAATATCTGGCTCATCATCTACCAATAAAATTTTGATGTCTTTTTTCTTCATAGATATTAACTATACGTTTTAAAATGTTAAAGATAACATATATTGTTTTTTTGAATTGTTTCTTCGTTTAATTGTTAACGATATTGTAACATAGCCACCTATAAAACCACCTAATTTACCAAATATATTACCTTAATGTTAAGCAATTTGCAAACCTGTTAAGGAAATATCGAACTAAGGAACAAATATGTATATTTATACGATAATTGAACAATTTTTAATACAATGAAAAAAATTACCATATTGGCTGCCTTTTTAGTAAGTGTTGCTTCTTTTGCACAAATATCAGGAACAAGCTTTGAGGAACCTGCTGTTTTCAGTATTGAGTACACAGATACAGATGATGCTAACGTGGCCCACGACCTTATAAACAACCCAGATGAACCTATAGTGAACTATACTTCAACTGGTGGTGAATTAGGCTTTAATGCTCGCTACGAACCTTATGACACTCCAGGTGATGGACTTACCGATGGCGACTTTGTAGGAGTTACAGATATTCAGCCAACAAATGATAATCCCTATCCTGATGGAGATCAAGGTTATCAAATTAGTGATTCTGACGGTAATTTTATTCTTGAATTTGACCAAGTTGATCTTACAGGCGTAACAGACCCGACAGTATCGATAGATTATTTTATAGTTGAATCTGGTTACGAAGGGGACGGAACAGTTAATGAATCTAGTTCTGACAGGCTGCGTATTTACGTTAAAGACTTAACTAATGGATCTGAATTGGATATTCTTAATACCACGGGATCTGATATTAACGACCTAGGCATCGAAGGTTCTTGGATTACTGGTTCTGCACCCGTATTGTCCAATACAACAGTGCAATTAGTTATTGAAGCTCGTGTTAATGCTAGTTCTGAAGAATTTTTCTTTGACAATGTACAAGTAGGCGGCACACTTGGTCTTTCTAATAATACAGAAAATCAGTTTTCAATGTACCCTAATCCAGCTTCTAATGGTTATGTAAATATCGTTTCAAAAGTAAACGGTGAAAAGCAAGTTGCTGTTTTTGATGTATTGGGAAAACAAATTATCAATACCACATTAACCGGTGAGCGTTTAAATATTGCTGCACTTACAAGTGGTGTTTATATTGTAAAAATTAAGCAAGGAAATACTTCTATCACTAAGAAATTAATAGTAAAGTAATTTTTTAAAATTTATATTATTAAAGCTCTTGCTTAGGCAGGAGCTTTTTTTATTTCTTTATTTTTGAACTGTTATTCTTTCAACCATGCTTCAAGAAAAAATTTTCAACATACAAACACCGCAAGACTTTAAAAGTGTAGCCTTAGAGGTTTTTGGTTTTCAATATGAAAACGTTAAGATATATCGCCAATTTTGCGATATGTTGAAAGTTAACCCGAAGCTTGTAACCACAATTTCTGAAATACCCTTTCTTCCTATTCAATTTTTTAAAAGCCACTCTATTATTGCTGATGGCTACGATGAAGAAGTTATTTTTACCAGTAGCGGAACCACCGGAAGTATTACAAGTAAACATTATGTAGTCAGTACCAAATTGTATGAAGAAAGTTTCAACAGAGCTTTTCAAAATCAATATGGAAGTCCTAGAGATTATACTATTCTTGCTTTATTGCCCTCCTATTTGGAGCGGGAAGGGTCTTCTTTAATTTATATGGTCGATTCATTGATAAAGCAAAGCGAAAATGAACATAGCGGTTTTTATTTACACGATATGGACGCCTTGATTGAGAAGCTTACATTTTTAGAAGCTGAAGGAAAAAAGACGTTATTGCTAGGTGTTTCATATGCGTTATTGGATTTAATCGAAACGCAATCATTTCAGCTAAAAAACACAACTGTTATGGAAACCGGTGGCATGAAAGGCCGCCGAAAGGAAATGATAAAAGAAGAGTTGCACGCAGTACTTCAACAAGGGTTTGATGTTACTGAAATTCATAGCGAGTACGGAATGACCGAGTTGCTTTCACAAGCCTATTCAACTGGGAAAGGGATTTTCACGTGTCCGCCTTGGATGAAAATCTTAACGCGAGATACCGAAGATCCTTTTACCTATGTCGACGGAAAAACCGGAGGCATTAACGTAATCGATTTGGCAAACGTGAATTCGTGCAGTTTTATAGCAACACAAGATTTAGGAAAAACTTACTCAAACGGAAGGTTTGAAGTATTAGGAAGGTTTGACGATAGCGATTTACGCGGTTGCAACCTTATGGTTCTATAACTTCCTGTCATAAAGTTAATTAAATGCTAAATTTACAATTTTATCTGTAAGTATTTTAAAGATAGACGACTACCCTATTGCAAAGATGTCTTGAGCTTTCGGGCTCAGTTCATAATTGGTTGGTTAGTTAATTTGGAAAGCCCCTCTCCTTCTCAGGAATTGGGGCTTTCTTATGCTTAAAACTTATACTGCTTTTATAATAAAGTAGTTTTTCTTTCCGCGTTGCAACAATACAAACTGATTATTAATTAAGTTATCCGCAGTAATTTTATAATCTTCCTGTACCTTTTCTTTATTTACCGAAATGGAATTTTGCTTCAACGCCCGGCGTGCTTCTCCATTTGATTGTAAAAAGTTTGTTTCTGAAGCCAACGCACCAATGATATCCATTCCGTTTTCTAGTTCAGCTTTGTTTATTTCGGCTTGTGGCACGCCTTCAAACACATCTAAAAAAGTTTGTTCATCAAGGTTTTTTAAATCTCCCGAAGTAGATTTTCCAAATAATATTTCCGAAGCTTGAACGGCTTTTTCATATTCTTCTTCATTATGTACCGTTGTAGTTACTTCTTTTGCCAACCGCTTTTGTAGCAACCTCGCATGAGGCGCTTCCTTATGCTCGGCAACTAAAGCTTCAATGGTTTCTTTATCTAAAAAGGTGAATATTTTAATGTACTTTTCAGCATCTTCATCGCTGGTATTCAACCAATATTGGTAAAATTTGTACGGTGAGGTGCGTTTTGCATCCAACCAGACATTTCCGCCTTCACTTTTTCCAAATTTACTTCCGTCACTTTTAGTGATTAACGGGCAGGTTAACGCATATCCTTTTCCTCCACCTATTCGGCGAATCATTTCGGTACCTGTGGTTATATTCCCCCATTGGTCGCTACCGCCCATTTGCAGCGTACAATCGTGGTTTTTATACAAATGGTAAAAATCGTAACCTTGAACCAATTGGTAGGTGAATTCGGTAAAAGACATCCCGTCGGCAGCTTCGCCGGTCAATCGGTTTTTTACCGAATCTTTCGCCATCATATAATTAACCGTTATGTGTTTTCCCACATCACGGATAAAACCTAAGAATGAAAACTCTTTCATCCAGTCGTAATTATTCACCATTACAGCATCATTTTCAGCACCCGATTTAAAATCCAAAAACTGAGACAACTGCTCTTTTACACAATTTTGGTTGTGCTGAAGGGTTTCTTCATCCAACAAGTTTCGTTCATTCGATTTCCCGGAAGGATCACCAATCATCCCCGTTGCTCCACCAACCAAAGCATACGGTTTATGTCCACAGCGTTGATAAAAAGACAATAGCATAATAGGGACCAAGTTCCCAATGTGTAATGAATCGGCCGTAGGATCAAAGCCTATGTAAGCAGACCTCATTTGTTCCATTAGGTGTTCTTCGGTATCGGGCATTACATCGTGTACCATACCGCGCCATTGCAATTCTTCAACGAAATTTTTCACTTTTTAAATATTTTATTTTATTATTTCAGCAAAGATATACCCAATGCCCTTAACAGAAAAGAATACTATAAAAAAGACTATTTTTACAGCATGATTTTAGTTACCGGAGGCACAGGATTGGTAGGATCGCATTTGTTGTATTTTCTTCTGAAGGAAAACAAACAGGTTCGTGCCATTCATAGAAAATCAAGCGATTTACAAGCTGTGAAAAAGGTTTTTGGCTATTATGTAAATGAAGCTGAGGCTGAAATACTTTTCAATAAAATTGAATGGCAAGAAGCAAATATCACCGAAATACCAGCTTTAACTGATGCTTTTAAAGGCATTACCCACGTATATCACGCTGCAGCTTACATTAGCTTTGACCCTAAACACTACAAAAAGCTAAAAAAAGCCAATGTAGAAGGTACAGCAAATATTGTAAACCTTTGTTTGGCTCACGCGGTAAAAAAACTTTGTTATGTAAGTTCGGTTGCTACATTGGGCTCTTCTTTAAATGGAGCTTCTATTACTGAAGAAACCCATTGGAACCCAGAAGAAAAAAACAATGTGTACGCGATTACAAAATATGGCGCCGAGATGGAAGTTTGGCGCGGCACACAAGAAGGCCTCGATACCGTTATTTTTAAACCAGGCGTGATTTTAGGAGAAGGGTATTGGAACTCTGGCAGTGGGGTTATCATTAAAACAGCCTCAAAAGGAATCCCTTTTTACACCGATGGTGAGATGGGTGTTGTTGATGTTCAAGATGTGGTAAAAGTAATGATTAAAGGGATGAATTCCGAAGAAAAAAACACTTCCTATATATTGATTAGTGAGAATATAAAGTATAAAACACTACTTACTAAAATAGCGACTAAACTAAATATTAAGCCACCTAAAAAACGAATTCCTAAGTGGGTTTTAATAATTTTTAGTAAAGTAGATTGGTTGGCTTCAGTACTTTTTGGCACGAGAAGAAAATTGCTAAAAGCTACCGTAAATTCATTGTATACCGTTTCTAACTACAGTAGTTTAAAAATTGAACAAGAGTTGAATTTTACGTTTACACCTATTTCGGAAACATTAGACCGCGTAGTGGGTCATTACTCAATAGAGTCTTGAGAAACCTGGACGGAAGGCACAAGTCCTGACTCTTTGGCTATAGAATCGTTTATCTCTTCCTCCTCAGTTTTATTGTCCTGATTTTTCTTTTCTTTTTGTTTCTGAACACTGTCTGCTTTCTTCTTTAAAGCAATTAACCTTTCCTCAATAGTTTTAAACATGGATTCGTAGGTTTCCAAATCGGCTGCATAGTAGGTGTTGCTTTTTGCCAGCTGCAAACTATCTATGTTATACTTAGCATAGATCAACGAATCAAGTTTTAAACCATACGAACGCAATTTCCTATTATTTACGCTTCGTGCTGCATTACTAAGGTACGATTCCATCATAATATCGATCATCTTTTCCTTTGGAATAAGATTTTCCGGCTTTTCAGGTTTCTGTACACTTTGACACCCAAAAGCAACAATTAATAGTATGAGATATGCGTATTTCATTAACGATTAAAGGTTATGCGCTCCCCTCGACTTCTATTAGGGAATTTGAGATTTTCATAGGCCAATGTACCATTTACAAAGGTATGGGTTACGCGCGATTTAAAGACAGTACCTTCAAAAGGAGACCAACCACATTTGTATAAAATGTTTTCTTTGTTAACCGTCCATGGCGATTGTAAATCCATTAATACCAAATCTGCTTTATACCCACGGCGAATGTAACCACGATCTTTAATCTGGAATAAAATAGCTGGATTGTGTGCTGTTTTTTCTACAATTTTTTCCAAAGAAATCAATCCTTTGTGATACATTTCCATCAAAGCTACCAATGCGTGCTGTACCAATGGTCCACCAGATGGTGCTTTTGTGTACACATTGTTTTTTTCATCTTTAGTATGTGGAGCATGGTCAGTTGCAATCACATCAATTCTATCGTCCTTTAAGGCCTTCAATAATCCTTCTCGATCATTTTTGGTCTTTACGGCCGGGTTCCATTTAATTTTTGTGCCTTTGGTTTTATAATCTTCATCGCTGAACCACAAGTGGTGAATACACACTTCGGCAGTGATTTTCTTTTCTGAAAGAGGCTTTTTATTACTGAAAAGATGTGTTTCCTTTTCAGTAGAAAGATGAAACACATGTAACCTAGCCCCTGTTTTTTTGGCCAGTTCTATGGCCTTTGAAGAAGAAAGATAACAGGCTTCTTCGCTTCTAATAACAGGATGTTTTTCAATAGGGATATCATCACCGTATTCTTTAATATGTGCTTCCAGGTTTTTCTTGATAGTTGCTTCGTCTTCACAATGAGTAGAAATCAGCAGTTTGGTTTTACTGAAGATATTTTCAATTGTTTCAGGATTATCCACAAGCATATTCCCTGTGGAAGAACCCAGGAAAAGTTTCAATCCAGCAACTTTAGTGGGGTCAACTTTTAAGATTTCGTCCAAATTATCATTCGTGCCACCAAACATAAAACTATAATTGGCCCAAGAAGTCTTTTTGGCAATAGAAAACTTATCCTCCAGCAATTCGATAGTCGTAGCCTGGGGAATGGTGTTGGGCATTTCAATAAAGGTGGTAATGCCTCCAGCAACAGCCGCTTTAGACTCGGTTTCAATATCGGCTTTATGGGTTAAGCCTGGCTCCCTAAAATGAACTTGATCGTCTATCATCCCCGGTAACAAATATTGTCCATCTGCATCAATAATCTTCGTATCGGAAGTTTTTGCGCTAATACTGTTTGAAACTTCTGCAATTATATCATTCTCAATAAGCACATCTCCTTGAAAAATGCTTCCTTCATTAACAATGTTTGCGTTTTTTATTAAAATGCTGTTCATTTAAATTTCGTTAAAATCATTACTGCCAAAAAGGCTCTTAAATTTCATTTTTATCACTCCAAAAATAGCTTCGGAAATAATCCCTGTGTCCATTTTTGATTCGCCTCGAGTTCTATCGGTAAATATTACCGGTACTTCTTCTATTTTAAATTTTGCTAAGTATGCTTTAAATTTCATCTCTATTTGAAACGCATACCCCACAAACTGTATTTTATCCAGGTTTATTTTTTCGAGTACTTTACGTCGATAACACACAAAACCAGCTGTAGTATCGTAAATATTCATTCCGGTTATAAACCGAACGTATTTTGAAGCGGTCCATGATAAAAGCACCCTACTCATTGGCCAATTTACCACATTTACACCCTGCACATATCTGGAACCGATTGATACATCTGCTCCATTTTTTCTACACGCATTGAGCAACCGTATTAAATCGTTTGGATTATGGGAAAAATCGGCATCCATTTCAAAAATGTATTCATAATCCCGTTCCAACGCCCATTTAAACCCAGCTATGTATGCTGTGCCCAGTCCCGCTTTTTCATTTCTTTTCAATAAAAAGAGCTGATCTGGATATTTTTCAAAAAGCGATTCAACCACTTGCCCTGTCCCGTCTGGCGAATTATCATCTACAACAAGTGAGTGAAAGTTCATCCCCAACGAAAAAACATTGCGCAACAACCGCTCTATGTTTTCAATTTCATTGTATGTAGGGATAACCACAAGGGCATTCAACATAGCCTGCTTTTTGTGGCAAATGTAGCCTTTTTTAAGCAAACAAACGTGAAGGAAATTCTAATTGAATTGCTTTTTGACAAGTCTATTTTAATGTACCTTTATCGCTAAAAACCAATAGGTGCAGTATATTGAAAGACATATAGAGTCCATGGACTGGGTGGCGGTCACCTTGGTTATTTGCTTACTGGTTATAACACTTGCAAAACATTTATACCCAAGAGAGTTTCAACAATTTATAACACTCCCCATTAGCGATAAATATTTTTTAGTTCAAGGTAAGACCCAGCAAATAGTACACCTTTTTAATGTTTTATTATTTATAGCTCAAATACTTTCCGTTTCGCTATTTATATTTTTGTTTTTTCAAGTTTTACAACCAGAAACAGTACAAACCAATAAGTATCTATTTGTACAAATATGTACGGCTTATTTTGTTTTTGTTTGTGTAAAATTCAGTATTGAAAAAATAATTGGCACTGCCTTTTCATTAGATACCGTTATAAACTCATATTTGTTTCAAAAATTGAGCTATCGCAACTTAATTGCACTTTTCATATTTATTATCAACCTTTTTTTGTATTATATTATAGAGCCAACCGGTACAATTCTTCTTTTATTTGCAGCGATAATCATAGTGTTTAACGGTATTGCGCTGTTTTACAGTTACAAAACAAACAGAAATTTAATAATGAGCAATTTCTTCTATTTTATTTTGTATCTTTGCGCACTTGAAATATCGCCTTATTTTATCTTGTATAAAACGTTGGTTTAGATAGAAGAAGTTTAAAAAAAGTCATTTTATGAAAGTGAAAACTATTTTAGTTTCACAACCTGAACCTAAGGTTGAAAACTCCCCCTATTTTGATCTTATTGACAGACAAAAAGTAAAAATAGATTTCAGGCCTTTTATTCACGTTGAAGGTGTTTCTAGCAAAGAAGTTAGAACACAGAAAGTCGATTTATCCCAATACACTGCAATTATTTTAACGAGCAGGAATGCGGTTGACCATTTTTTCAGAATTGCTGAAGAAATGCGGTTTAAAGTACCCGACTCCATGAAGTATTTTTGCCAAAGTGAAGCCGTGGCTTATTACCTACAGAAATATGTAGTGTACCGAAAGCGAAAAATTTACGTTGGTAAACGTACTTTCCAAGAATTAATGCCCCTTGTTAAAAAGTACAAGAACGAAAGTTTTTTACTTCCTTCTTCAGATAAACTGAAACCTGTTATCCCTGAACTCTTAGACGAGCTAGGTGTAAAATGGAAACAAGCTACTTTTTACAAAACTGTAGTAAGCGACCTTTCTGATCTGCGCCACGTATCGTATGATATTTTAGTGTTTTTCAGCCCAAGTGGGATTGTTTCTTTATTGGAAAATTTTCCCGATTTTGAACAAAAAAATACACGTATTGCTGTTTTTGGAAACACAACTGTAAAAGCCGTAACCGATAATGGCTTGCGGGTAGACATTCAAGCCCCTACAACTGAAACTCCTTCTATGACAATGGCACTAGAAAAGTATATTAAAGAAGTAAACAAAAAGTAAAGAGGCTTTTTACTTAAAAAGCTACATCAAAAAACGCGCTGTAATTAAACAGCGCGTTTTTTTTAGTCTTAATTAAAGCTGATGCTTTTTATTTTATAGGAGCTCCAGAAAGAATTTCTTCATTAGCATACGACTCGAATTTCTCAAAATTCTTTTCGAACGATTTTGCTAATGTTTCTGCTTTAGCATCATATGCAGTTTTATCTTCCCAAGTTTCTCTTGGGTTCAAAACCTCGTCTGGTACATTAGGGCATTCTTTGGGCATATTTAAACCGAAAATAGGATGCTTTTCATAGGTAACATTTTCTAATTGATCATTAAGAGCTGCTGTAATCATAGCTCTTGTATATTTCAATTTCATGCGTCTTCCAGTACCATAAGGACCACCTGTCCAACCTGTGTTTATCAACCATACATTTACTCCAGCCTCTTTCATTTTAGCACTCAACATCTCAGCATACTTTGTTGGGTGCAACGGCATAAATGGCGCTCCAAAACAGGCTGAAAAACTCGGTAATGGTTCATCAATTCCAGCTTCAGTTCCTGCTACTTTTGCTGTGTATCCACTAATAAAGTGATACGCTGCTTGTCCAGGTGTCAATTTTGAAATGGGAGGCAATACTCCAAAAGCATCTGCCGTAAGGAAGAAAATATTTTTTGGGTTCTTACCTATAGATGGTTGCTGTATGTTGTCAATATGGTAAATTGGGTAACTTACCCGGGTATTTTGTGTTATTGAAGTATCTTTAAAATCCACATTCCCTTCACTATCCATTACTACATTTTCAAGAATAGCCCCCGGTTTAATTGCCTTAAAAATATCTGGTTCTTTTGTAGCTGAAAGATCAATCACTTTTGCGTAACAACCACCTTCAAAATTAAACACCTCGTTGTTTGATGTCCAACCATGCTCATCATCACCTATCAACCTTCTTTCTGGGTCTGCAGAAAGCGTTGTTTTTCCAGTTCCTGAAAGACCAAAGAAAATTGCTGTTTCACCATCTTCGCCAACATTGGCAGAACAGTGCATGGGCAACGTGTTTTTAAATACCGGCAGAATAAAATTAAGTGCAGAAAAAATACCTTTTTTAATTTCCCCGGTATATCCAGTACCACCAATTAAGGCAATTTTTTTGCTGAAATTTAATATTGCAAAATTATGCTGGCGTGTTCCATCCACTTCGGGATTAGCCATAAAACCAGGTGCGTTTACGATAAGCCATTCTGGGTCAAAACTTTCCAGCTCTTTTTCCGTGGGACGTAAAAACATATTGTGCGCAAACATATTAGACCAGGGATATTCGTTTATAACACGAATATTCAACTGGTAATCATCATGGGCACAGGCGTAACTATCTCTTACGTATATTTCTTTTTCCGAAAGGTAATCTGTTACTTTTTCATATAAAGCATCAAATTTTGAAGCATCAAAGGGAATATTAATATCTCCCCACCATACTTTGTCTTCGGTTACCTCATCTTTAACAATAAAACGATCCTTAGGCGAACGACCGGTAAACTCACCAGTGTTCACTGCAAGAGCACCGCTAGATGCTTCTTTACCTTGACCTTTTTGTATTGTTTCGTTGTGAAGTTCTTCTGAAGAGAGTTGATAATTAACTTTTGCATTTTTAATCCCATAATTATCCAATGAGATTTTTCCTTTAGTTTGGTGTTTATCGACCATCACTTATTTTAAATTGTTGTGGGTTACAAAAATAAGAATTCTGAAATAGATAACGAGAAATTAATAAAGGAATTGTAATTACTTTAACGAATAAAGCCCTCGTGCCAACCATAGCCAACCAACGATGAAAAACAAGCCCCCAATTGGAGTAATAGGCCCTAAGAAAGAAACATTAAAGGGCAAAACTTCTTTTAATGCCAACAAATAAATGGAACCAGAAAAGAAAATAATTCCGAAGAGAAAAAACCGAAACACCCATTTTTTAGTGTTTTCTGAAATTGGCTTCGCAAAACCGACCACCAAAAGTGCCAAACAATGATACATTTGGTAGCGCACGCCGTTTTCAAAAGTGGCAACCGATTTGGCATCAACCAATTGTTTTAATCCGTGAGCGCCAAATGCACCAATAGCAATGGTGATTGCTGCCAAAATGGATGCAGTAACCACTATATTTTTATTATAATCTCGCATTTGTCCAAATGGATTTTAGTAAATTCGTCAATCTGAAAAATCAATTTCAAAAATACGAAAAAACCTACCGATGCGAAATATTTTAATAATCGGCGCTGGCCGATCTGCAACGAGTTTAATTAAATATTTATTAGATAAAAGCGAAACGGAAGAGCTTTCACTTACTATTGGAGATCTTTCTATACAGAATGCTCAAAAACTGGCAGGAGATCATCCTAATGCACGTGCAATCATGCTCGATATTTTTAACGAACCCGAACGTAGGGAAGCTGTTGAAGCAGCCGATCTGGTTATTTCCATGCTCCCTGCCCGTTTTCATATTGAAGTGGCAAAAGACTGTTTGGAATTTGGAAAGCATATGGTTACCGCTTCGTATGTAAGTGATGAAATGCAATCGCTTGATGCAAAAGTAAAATCCAAAGGGCTTGTCTTTATGAACGAAATTGGTCTCGATCCCGGTATCGACCATATGAGTGCCATGCAAGTGATTGACCGAATTCGTGATAACGGCGGAAAAATGTTGTTGTTTGAATCCTTTACCGGCGGATTGGTCGCTCCAGAAAGTGATGATAACCTTTGGCATTATAAATTTACTTGGAACCCAAGAAATGTTGTTGTTGCCGGACAAGGTGGTGCTGCCGAATTTATACAAGAAGGAACCTACAAATATATTCCATATCACCGATTGTTCAGAAGAACGGAATTTTTAAATATTGAAGGACACGGCCGTTTTGAAGGACTTGCAAACAGAAATTCCCTTAAATACAGAAGCGTATACGGATTAGAAGACGTACTTACGCTTTACCGCGGAACCATCCGTCGTGTTGGTTTCAGTAAAGCTTGGAATATGTTTGTACAGTTAGGTATGACCGATGATAGCTATACCATTCCAGATTCTGAGAACTTATCGTACCGTGATTTTGTAAACCTGTTTTTACCGTATTCCCCAACCGATTCCGTAGAACTTAAAATGCGTCACAGTCTTAAAATAGACCAAGATGATTTAATGTGGGGGAAACTGGAAGAGCTTGATATTTTTAACCCAGATAAAAAAATCGGGATTAAAAATGCTACGCCTGCTAAAGCACTTCAGAAAATATTAGAAGATAAATGGACGCTTCAACCTGAAGACAAGGATATGATCATTATGTACCATAAATTTGGGTACGAGCTAAATGGCGAAAAGAAACAAATAGACAGCCATATGGTGTTAACAGGCGAAGACCAAACGTACACCGCAATGGCAAAAACCGTTGGACTTCCAGTAGCGATGGCTGCCATTAAAATTTTAAACAAGGAAATTACAACACCAGGCGTGCAACGCCCAATTAAGAAAGAGGTGTACGAACCTATTCTGGAAGAAATGGAAAAGCACGGAATTACCTTCAAAGAAAACTTCACCAAATATCTAGGATACAATCCTGATAACGTTCAAGGTTATTAAACGAAAAAGCCCGATTCAAAATGAATCGGGCTTTTTTTATTGTTTGAGTTTTTTCAGAAATTAATCTCTTCCACCTAAAAACATACTTATAAAGTATAATAGTGTTGCCAACGATCCTAATGCGGCTACCACGTAGGTTCTGGCTGCCCATTTTAAAGCGTCTTCTGCACCATCGTGTTCTTGCGGGGTAAGCATGTTTTCATCTTCTAACCACGCTAAAGCCCGTTTACTGGCATCAAATTCCACCGGTAAGGTTATAAAAGCAAAAACAGTAGTTGCTGCGAATAAAATGATTCCGACTAAGAAAAGGGTGTTTCCTAAGCCCGTCATAGACGTCGCGAATGATAATACCAATCCTGCCATAATCACAAAATTAGAGAGTTTACTCGCTACACTTACCGCTGGCACAATAGCCGATCTAAATTTTAACCAGCTATATGCTCTTGCGTGCTGAATAGCGTGACCACATTCGTGTGCCGCTACTGCCGCTGCCGCTGCATTACGTTGCATATAAACTGATTCACTTAAATTTACCGTCTTTTTTCCTGGGTGATAATGGTCTGTTAATTGTCCCGGCGTTGAAATTACATCAACATCCGTAATACCATTATCTGCTAACATTTTTTCGGCAATTTCCTTACCGCTCATTCCGTTTTGCAGGTGTACTTTTGAGTATTTTTTAAACTTACTTTTCAGCTTGTTGCTTACGTACATACTCACCAAAAAGATGACTCCTGCTAATATATAATATCCTATCATTTCTATTGTTTTACACTTCGGCTCCGCTCAGCGTTCATATCGTTGCGAAAGCTTCTATGATTTTTTTATTGTTAAACCTAAATTTCTAAATTAAATATAGCAAATACTGTGCAAATTTGTTACCCAACTATATTTACAATTTTACCCGGCACCACAATTACCTTTTTAGGCGTACGACCTTCGAGGTAATGCGCTGTTTTCTCGTGTGCCATTACGGCAGATTCAATTTCATCTTTGCTCATATCTAACGGCAACTCTAGCGTAAAACGCATTTTTCCGTTAAAAGAAATTGGATACTCTTTACTGCTTTCTACCAAGTGTTTTTCTTCAAACTTTGGAAATGGCGCCGTAGCAATACTTTTCTTATGTCCTAACAAGCTCCACAGTTCTTCTGAAATATGTGGTGCATACGGTGAAATCAACACCGCCAATGGCTCCAACACGTCTCGACTGGTACATTTTTGAGTAGTCAATTCATTTACTGCAATCATAAAGGTAGAAACCGACGTATTAAAACTGAAGTTTTCTATATCTTCTTCTACTTTTTTAATGGTTTTATGCAGCGTTTTTAAACTGTCTTTGGAAGCTGAATCATCCGTAACTTTAAAACTACCTTCGGCTCCTGTGTGGTATAATTTCCATAACTTTTTTAAGAAATTGTGCACCCCGCTAATTCCAGCGGTATTCCAAGGTTTAGCTTGTTCTAAAGGCCCCAAGAACATCTCGTACATACGTAAGGTATCGGCGCCGTAGTCTTCACAAATAACATCGGGATTGACCACATTGTATTTGGATTTGGACATTTTTTCGACTTCACGAGAGACTTTGAATGTCCCATCTTCTTCTTTAATGTATTCAGCCTCTTTAAATTCTGGTCTAAAATCTTTGAAAGCCTCTAAGTCTAGTTCATTCGAAATATTTACATCATCAACGTGAGCAGGGACATTATCTACAGAATAATATGCAACATATTTTTCTTTATTTAAATATTTATAGTCCTCTTCCTTTAAATAAGGTTTTAACCATTCAATATTTTTGAAATCAAGAGAATAAGATTGACTTAGCAAAATGGGTTTATCAAACTCAATTACTTTTTCAATAGAATTTTTTATACTATTAAACCAACTTTTAGCATCTGATCCAGATTTAAGAACAGACTCAGAAATTTTATCTTTTTCAACAAAAGATATTTTTTTTGAAAACCTAGCAACAAAAGCACTTTCCCCCAAAATCATTCCTTGATTGATCAGCTTTTTAAACGGTTCTTCAACTGGTAACACTCCGCGATCGTATAAAAATTTCACCCAAAAACGGCTGTATAATAAGTGTCCGGTGGCGTGTTCGCTTCCGCCGACATATAAATCTACGTTTTGCCAATAGTCCATCGCTTCTTGGCTGGCTAAAGCATCGTCATTTTTTGGATCCATATACCGGAACATATAACAACTACTTCCTGCCCAACCTGGCATGGTGTTTAATTCCAATGGAAACACGGTCTCATTGTCTACCAACTGATTACTGACTACTGCGCACTGATTTGTGTCCCACGCCCAAACATCGGCACGACCTAATGGCGGCTCGCCGTCTTCGGTAGGTAAGTAAGCGGAAACTTCAGGTAAGGTTAGCGGCAAATATTTTTCGTCGATTAACTGCGGCAATCCGTTTTTGTAATACACCGGAAATGGCTCACCCCAATAGCGCTGACGACTAAAAACCGCATCGCGCAATCGATAATTAATTTTCCCTTTACCAGCACCTTTTTGTTCCAGCGCTTCAATTACTTTATTGGTGGCGGCTTTGTATTGTAATCCGTTTAAGAAATCACTGTTGGTGATAACTGTTTTGTCTTTATCTGAAAAAGCACCTTCGGAAATATCAATCCCTTCAAATATGTTCGGGATTGGGATATCAAAATGACGTGCAAAATCGTAATCACGTTGATCGCCACAGGGAACGCTCATCACGGCACCCGTTCCGTAGCCTGCCAATACGTAATCGCCAATCCAAATAGGAATGGATTCACCGCTAAAAGGATGCTCGGCATACGCTCCAGTAAATACTCCCGAAATGGTTTTTACATCGGCCATACGTTCGCGTTCGCTACGTTTTGCAGTTGCTTCAATGTAGGCCTCTACTTCCGCTTTTTGGGCATCTGTTGTGATTTTAGAAACCAAATCGTGTTCTGGCGCCAACGTCATAAAGCTAACGCCAAAAATGGTGTCGGGACGTGTGGTGAAGACTTCAATGGTTTCGGCGTGATCCTTTACATCAAACGTCACACTCGCTCCTTCACTTCTACCAATCCAGTTGGTTTGCGAATCTTTAAGCGGCTGTGGCCAATCGATGCCGTCCAATCCATCTAACAGGCGTTGTGCATACGCGGTAATGCGCATACTCCATTGCTTCATTTTTTTACGAACAACTGGATAGCCACCACGTTCAGAAACGCCGTTGACAATTTCATCATTCGCTAACACCGTTCCTAATTGCGGACACCAATTTACTTCGGTTTCGGCTAAATAGGTTAATCGGTACTGTAATACTATTTCTTGTTGTTTTTCAGAAGAGAAAGCGTTCCAATCTTCGGAAGAAAAAGGTTCTACATCACTATCACAGGCTGCATTAACTTTCGTATTTCCTTCGGAAGTGAAAATTTCTTCTAATTCTGAAATAGGCTTCGCTTTATCCGCTTCATAATCGTACCAACTTTCAAAAAGCTGCATGAAAATCCACTGCGTCCATTTGTAATATTCCGGACTCGAAGTTCGGACTTCACGACTCCAGTCGAATGAAAAACCGATTTTATCTAATTGCTCACGGTAACGGGTTATGTTTTCTTTGGTAGTTTTTTTAGGATGTTGCCCAGTCTGAATCGCGTACTGTTCTGCCGGCAACCCAAAACTATCATACCCTTGCGGATGCAATACATTAAACCCTTTATGGCGTTTGTAACGCGCATAAATATCACTGGCTATATACCCAAGTGGATGCCCAACGTGCAGTCCGGCACCAGAAGGATACGGAAACATATCCAGTACGTAATACTTAGTTTTTTCGCTATTATTTTTAGCTTGGAAGGTTTGGTTCTTGGCCCAATATTCCTGCCATTTGTCTTCAATTTTATTGAAATCGTATTTGCTCATCGCTACCGTTTGAAAATAGGTGGCAAATTTACGGCTATTGTACGAAAGACAAAAGTTTAAACGTTGGATAAAAAGACAGGTGCTCGAAGACGGGTAGCTGAAGAAAAAAGTAAACAAAATTTGTTGTCTATATTCTATATTCTCTTTTCTAGCAGCAAAGCGGTCTATACCTATAATTATATTATTGCGTTTACTTAAATCATTGTACTTTTACAAAACAAAATAGAACACTATCTATGGCATCATCTTTTGAAAAATATCAAAAACGCAGGTTGATTTCTTCTTACTTTTCAGTAGTAATAAGTATCTCTCTTGTCTTATTTTTATTGGGATTGTTAGGGTTGTTGGTGCTAAACACCAAGAAAGTTGCCGATCATTTTAAAGAGCAAATTGCCTTAACTGTTTATTTAAAAGATACCGCCAAAGAAGTTGAAATCACGCAATTAAAGCAAAGTTTAGCTTTAGCAGAATACACCAAAACGGCAGAGTACATAAGCAAAGAACAAGCCGCCGAAGCTCATAGCGCCACAATTGGCGAGAATTTTATGGACTTTTTAGGCTATAATCCGCTACAAAATAGCATTGACGTGTATTTATTGGCCGATTATGTTTCGCCGTCACAGTTGGAAGAAATTACAGACGAGCTGATGACCAAAGATTTTATCGATGAAGTGGTGTATGACAAACCGCTCATCGCTTTGTTGAATGATAATGTGAAAAAAATCAGTTTTTGGGTGTTAGTAATAAGCGGGATCTTTTTATTTATTGCGGTATTGCTTATTAACAGTTCTATCCGTCTTTCAGTTTACGCAAAACGGTTTACTATAAAAACCATGCAAATGGTAGGTGCTACTAAACAATTTATTAGACGGCCTTTTGTATGGAAAAGCGTGCGTTTAGGGATGATTGGCGCCGTATTAGCATTGTTAGGGATGGGACTCGTGTTGTATTACCTCAACAAAAGCTTCCCCGAATTACAATTATTGGAAGATAAACTATTATTGGTCGGTTTATTTGCAGGCGTATTTTTCGTAGGCGTTTTTATTAGTTGGTTAAGCACCTTTTTTGCGACACAGCGATTCTTAAATTTACGCACCGACGAATTATATTATTAAACCGTACCTTTGCACCCGAAATCAGGAAACAATTATTAGTATGGGAGAACAGAAAAGAAAAGAAGAAGCCCAAAAACGATATTTTATATTCGAGCGTAAAAACTACCAATTTATGCTTATTGGTATCGCCTTTATTGCCCTAGGTTTTATTCTAATGGCCGGTGGTGGCAGCGATGACCCCAATGTATTTAATCCTGAAATTTACAGCTGGCGACGCATTCGTCTAGCACCTGCTTTAATCCTCATTGGTTTTGGTATTGAGGTGTACGCTATTTTATTGAATCCTCACAAGAAAAAATAATCCATGAATAGTTGGGATGCCATTCTCTTGGGTATTATCCAAGGGTTTACCGAATTTTTACCTGTTTCTTCCAGTGGTCACCTCGAGTTAGGAAAAGCCATTCTTGGCGATACCATGGTAGCCGAAGAAAGCCTTTTATTTACAGTTGTTTTACACTTTGCAACAGCCTTGAGTACGATTGTTGTTTTCAGAAAAGATATAATTGAAATTATAAGTGCTTTGCTGAAATTTCAATGGAATGAAGAAACCCAGTTTATTGTGAAAATTGGAATTTCAATGCTGCCCGCAGTTATCATCGGGTTGTTATTTGAAGAGCAATTAGAAGCCTTTTTTGGCGGAAGCATCGCTTTTGTTGGTGCTATGCTCATTGTGACTGCGGTACTACTTTGGCTGGCCGACCGTGCTAAAAACACTGGCAAACCGGTTACGTTTAAAGATTCGTTTATTATCGGTATTTCGCAAGCTATTGCGATGCTTCCCGGTATTTCCCGAAGTGGAGCGACGATTTCTACTTCCGTTTTATTAGGAAATGACAAAAGTAAAGCCGCTCGTTTTTCATTCTTAATGGTTGTACCGCTAATATTTGGAAAAATCGCTAAAGATGTATTGAGTGGCGACCTATCTTCCGAAAGCACAAATTTTACAACACTTGGACTAGGCTTTGTTGCCGCCTTTATCTGCGGCCTTATTGCCTGTACGTGGATGATTTCATTGGTAAAAAAGAGCAAACTTCGCTATTTTTCTGTGTATTGTGTAATTGTTGGATTGATAGCCATCATCGTAAGTTTTATCTAAATGACCGAACAAGATTTTAAAGACGGACAAGTACTTTTAATAGACAAGCCGCTTAACTGGACTTCCTTTCAAGTGGTTAACAAAGTACGTTGGCTTATTAAACAACGCTTTGGTTTAAAGAAGATAAAAGTAGGCCACGCCGGAACGCTAGATCCATTGGCAACTGGATTGCTTATTCTCTGTACAGGAAAATTCACCAAGAAAATTGAAACCTTTCAAGCGCAGGAAAAAGAATACACTGGAACCTTTACATTAGGAGCTACAACGCCTAGTTACGATTTGGAAACTGAAATTGATCAAACGTTTGATATTTCAGAAATCACTTCGGAAGAAATTAATAAAGCTACCGAGCAATTTACAGGGGAAATTCAACAGCAACCACCAGTTTTTTCAGCATTGAAGAAAGAAGGAAAACGATTATATGAATATGCCCGAGCGGGTGAAAAAGTTGACATTCCTACACGAACGGTACATATTTCAGCATTTGAAATTACTAGAATTGAACTTCCTGAAGTAGATTTTAGAGTCGCTTGCAGCAAAGGAACCTACATACGATCATTAGCAAACGATTTTGGAAAAGCATTGAATAACGGAGCACATCTTTCAGCTTTACGACGCACAAAAATCGGTGACTTTTCCGTAAAAAATGCTATTACGATTGAAGCTTTTGAACATTCTCTACAAAACCCTACATCTTAATAATCTATTAATTACCAAGTGGTTTTGCATTATTTTACGTAATTTTTCCCCGAAGTAATGAACCTTAACTACTCATACCGATCCCTACTCGTAACTTCCCTTCTATTTGGGGTACTTTTTCTATTGCTGTATAGCATCAAGCTAGGCAATGTAAAAAAAGTGGAGGAACCAGTTTATGATATAGAGTATGCAGAATTAGAAGAATTACCTCTCAAAGAACAGGAATTAGCAAAAATATCTTCTGAAAGGGTTGATGTAGAAACCAACCGAGCTTACAATGAAGCAGAAAAGTTACTTGCTGAAATGAGCCAAGAAGAATTTGAAACTTCTGAAGAAATGCAAAAAAAAATGGCCGAAATAGATGCGGCTATTGAAAATTCAAATGCTTCTACGAATGGAAATGGTCTACGTGCAGCGAAAAAAACTTCAGAAAAAAATAAAAAAACAAGTACAAGTAAAGCAAAAGAAAATTCAGGTAAAAAATCTGCCAACCGGAATACAACCATTAGTTATCGATTGATAAACCGAAACGACTTAGACTTACCCAACCCGGTTTATACTTGTGAAGGTAACGGTAAAGTGGTCATTAACATTGTAGTAGATTCTTTAGGGAAAGTTATTAAAACTTCATATAGTGAGAGTGCTTCTACTACTGCAAATGGTTGCTTGATTGATAGCGCAATGGAATATGCAAAACAAGCTCGCTTTACCACAAAAGCCAGTAAAAAAAGGCAATTAGGAACCATTACCTACAATTTTCCTGGACAGTATTAATTTGTTTTAAATCTTAGTACCTTACCCTAAAATTTCTTGTTATGACAAAACAACGCTGTGCTTGGTGTGGAGATGACCCACTATATGTAGCCTATCACGATACGGAATGGGGAGTGCCCGTGCATGACGATAAAACCCTCTTTGAGTTTTTATTGTTAGAAACCTTTCAAGCAGGATTAAGTTGGATCACCATTTTACGGAAGCGAGAAAATTTCAGAAAAGCATTTGATGCGTTTGATTATAAAAAAATAGCAAAATACGGTCAGCAAAAAATCGATTCATTATTGGAAGATGCTGGTATTATCCGGAATAAACTGAAGGTAAAATCGGCCGTGACCAATGCGCAAGCTTTTATAAAAGTACAAGAAGAATATGGAAGCTTCAGCAAGTATATTTGGGGGTTTGTAGATGGGAAACCTATTCAGAATGAATTAAAATCATTAAAAGGAGCACCCGCAAATACACCTTTAAGTGACACCATAAGTAAAGACCTCAAGAAAAGAGGATTCAAATTTGTAGGTTCTACCGTAGTGTACGCACATATGCAAGCAACAGGCATGGTAAACGACCATGTTACTTCATGTTTTCGATATGAAGAAATTAGAAAGGAAGTCTAGAAATCTACCTAATTTGTACCTGAATACGTAATATCCTTGTTATCGGGAGTATATAGATCTAAAGCTTTTAAGCTTTGCTTATATCTATATTTTAGCGTTTCATCGGTTGGCTTTTCAATTGAAAAAAGCTTTTCAAACCATTTTTTTGCTGCTCCATAATTACTTTTAAAGTAATGGGCATTGGCAAGTTTTTTATAGATAAAAGGAGTGCCGTAGCCTTCCTTTACTACTTGCTCATACACTTTAATTACATCAACATCTTTATTAACATCAATGGTTTTTTCAGTAGAACTACTTTGTGCTGTTACCGTGAATGAAACACAAAACAACAACAGAAACAGAGCGAGGGAAAATCGTTTCATAATTTGGGGTGTAAGAAATTACTTTAACCAAATATGCTAATTAACTGATTAAAAATCAAATATATTCGATGAAATGCATATTTGTTTCTATTAGGCTGTAAAGAAAACAAAAACAACTGCAAATTATTGCAGTTGTTTTGTTAAAGTTTACAAAACGCTAAGTAGCTTATTTACTACAACTTAAGTACTTTCTTGTTTACTTGCCCAAAGCGCCCATTAAAGGTTACGAACAAAGTACCTTTCCAACTCGGATTCAATTTTAAATTGATAGTTCCGTTAGCATCTGCAATAGTAGTATTGTATAATTTTTGACCCAAAATATTGTAAACTGACAATTCCACGGGGCCTTCTATTGCATTTAAATTAAAATTAACCTCATCTGTGGCTGGATTAGGATATGCGCTTGAAATATTATTCTCTGCCCACTCTTCAGTAGATAGCGTTGCGGTATCGATTGTCCAATATCCTTCTGGCGCTACAATGGGTCTGTTTATTGTTTTTCCTGAATTTGCCTCTGCATGAATATAATATTCAATATCTATATCTTCTGAAGGAAGGGTAAGACTTGTAGTCCAATTGTCATCGCCGCTTGATGTCATTGGAATTTCAGTATAATCTGTAGCTCCCACTTCTCTCCAATAAAGATCGGCAGTATTAATACCTGAATTATGTTTTATCATCGCATTTATATCTAAACTACTTCCCGCTTGGGCTTCCTCTATAGGATTATGAACAATCCATAAAGGGTTCTCCACTCCAATGGTATGCGAAATACAATGAATTGCTCCAGATAATGAAATTAGGTTCTCTCCCGAGTTATCAACATCTATAGGCACAATGTTATAGCCAGGCAATAATTCTTCCAAATAATCCAAAGCTGGCTGATCCACTTCTGGTCGATACGTAGGCACCATCACGGTTTTATTAACAAAAATCATGTTGCTGTAGGTACGGTAGCTTCCGCCAGTGTCAGGGTATGCACCAGACGGACTTGGCGGTGCAGGAATCCATTTTATTTTATAGGGTGTACCAAAAGGTGATTGAAAGTTGTTTAGCACATAATCTATATTTTGTTGAATTTGTGGACCATCGGCAACGCCTTCAGGGTATTCACTTACCAAAATGGTTTCTTCATCCAATAACTTCATGTGCATATCGATATGGTGAATACCGTCATACGGGAGGGTTTCCATTTTAATATAGTTTTCAATTCCCATGTATTCGTACATGATATCATCGATTTCGCTTTCAGTTTTTGCAGAAACTCCGTATGGATTACCTGGGGCGTTTTCATCTAAAACTAGTTTTGAAGCAAACGCATTTCCCATTCCGTCACTCATATAATTTCCACCTGTATTCACTAAATCGTTAGTACCCGATGTTGTCGTGTAAATGGGAAGCCCCAATAAATTGGAATGAGCCGTTGGTATAACGTCGTCGTTAGGTCTTGGACGGTTGTAAATCCAATCTACAATGGCGCGTTCACCAACTTCATTACTGTAAATGGTATTTCCGCCGTAATCACGAATCCAAATGGTATCAAATTGTTCATCCAAAAAGATTACATTAGTTAAATCGACTCCTTCAGATTGTAAGTACGATTCAACAGAAGCTTGGTTAGTAGTGGTGATAATAACCTTGCACTCTTCTACTCCTGCCTCTACAATTTGCCTTAAAATGTTCGGGAAACTAGAGTCCCAACTTACTACCAAATATTCAACCTCTTCCCATTCAGCGGCTGCACGAACCGGTGTGCTGGGTGGTGGCGTTATTTTATTGGAAGTAAACTGATAATCAGCTATTATCTCTTTCTCTGCCTCGGTTAAACCTTTGGGCAGTGTTTTTTGCTGTGAAAATGCAACGCTAGAGAAAAAAACAGTAAGTAATAAAAACTTGAAGTATTTGTTTTTCATAGTATGGAATTAGTGATACGAAGATACTTTTTTAAAGCAAAACAATAAAATATCCATAAACCTTTAACAGCTAATGTGTTGTAAAAATTCATCCCTGGAAATTTCTTTGGCCCCTAGACGTTCTAAGTGTTCTGTATATATTTGGCAATCGATTAATTTATAGTTTTTTTCCTTTAGGAGCTCTACTAAATGATACAGTCCTACTTTAGAAGCATCGCTTACTTTTGTAAACATACTTTCACCACAAAACACTTTCTGATCGGCGAGATCAATTCCGTAAAGCCCACCTGTCAATTCATTTTCTTGCCATACTTCTACTGAAAACGCATAGCCTTTTTCATGCAAACCAATATACGCTCTTTCCATTTCTGAAGTAATCCAAGTACCAGCTTGACCATCCCGTTTTATAGCTGCACAGTTTTTAATCACTTCAGGAAAAGAAGTATTGAATGTAACTCTGAATTTTTCAGAATTAATTGTTTTCCTAAAACTTTTTGAAACTCTCAATTCCTTCGGAAACAAGACCATTCTTGGGTTTGGACTCCACCACAAAATGGGTTGCCCTTCTGAATACCAGGGAAAAATTCCTGATTGGTACGCCAATAGCAATCGTTCTGAAGAAAGATCCCCACCAACAGCCAACAAGCCATCTTCATCAGCATCGGTAACAGGTGGAAACCATATTTTTTCAGTTAGGAGGTGCAAAATAAGATTTTATTTAGCTATAATTTATATAACCCAAAAATAGAAAAAAGCCCGAAACCAAAGAGTTTCGGGCTTTTAAATATTAACATGTTGATTGTTTATGTTTAATTAGAACGGCAAATCGTCGTGATCTTCTTCGTTTAAATCGTTTGCAGGTTCAAAAGCATCTTCTGGCGGCATTGGCGGCATGTTTTGCGAAACCGATTGGTCTACATTCTCAATACGCCATCCATTTAATGAGTTAAAATATTTTGTTTCGCCTTGTGGGTTTGTCCATTCACGACCACGAAGATTAATACTCACCTTTACGTTTTGCCCAACGTTAAACTTGTCCAACAAATCGGTTTTATCTTGTATAAACTCAATTAAAATGTGCTGCGGGTATTGCTCTTCGGTGGTTACCACCATCTCACGTTTTCTAAAACCATTGTTTCCGTAGGTTTTAGTATCATCTATCATTTTAATTTTTCCTTGTACTTCCATCTTTCTATTTTAATATGTGATTTTATTTTTTTTCTGAAACAGAACGCGCCAATAATAAATTCCAAGCTGCGTCTATTTGTGCTTCGCAAAGCAATTCTTGCGCTCTTGTATGAATTTCTTCAGAAGAACCCGAAGCGATTAAATATTGTTCGGTTTCTGAAGCGTTTTCTATATATTCTTTAATTTGTTTATTAGTTGGTAATTCTTCTACATTTCCTAGCATTCCAAGGTCATTTCCAGTTAAAACACTACTGTTTCTAATAGGTTCTGGCAGCGCGTCTATTCCTATCCCCAATGTCCTAATTGGTTTTGGCACTTCGAACATTCCTACTTTTGCCCGGCTGTACCAGTTGCCGCCCATACGTGCTACGGTGTCTATTTTTGCTGGATCTATTGCTCCTTTTTCATCTAAAATTTCTTCATTTACGTGTATTCTTACCACTTCGCAAATAACTAAGTTACCAGCACCTCCTTCTTCTCCAGTTTCGACTACTTCTTTCACTTTACATTCAAACTGAACAGGCGATTCGGCCACACGTGGTGGTTTTACTATGTCTGATTTAACTTCCGTAAAACCGGCTTTTATAAATTCGTTTACCCCTTTATCATATTCGGTAGAAGATAAACTCATTTGTTGCACCATTGCGTGGTTTACAATGTTTATTACGACTTCCTTGGTTTCCAGTACATTTTCAAGAGTATGTTTGGTGGTGTTATCCCGAACCCGTCTAGCTGGTGAAAAAATCATAGTTGGTGGGTTAGCTCCAAAAACATTGAAAAAACTAAAAGGAGATAAGTTTACATTTCCGTCTGTATCTACCGTACTGGCAAAACAGATAGGGCGTGGCGCAACGGCTCCAACTAAGTAACCGTGCAGTTTTCCTGTGCTAATTTCTTGTGGGTCAATACTCATCATAGTTTACAAATGTACCCAAACTTAAAACTTTGTAAAAATTTGATTGTACAATAATATTAACATATTTGCTTTATATTTAATCCCTCTTCTCATTAAAACAACGGAAGAGGCACAAATTGCTTTTTAAAATTTTTCTATGTTTAACAAAACAACTTTTACCCGTTGGTTCTTTATTATTGCTTCCATTTTCATTATCAGCCTTATTTTATGGAACACGCTAGTATTCTTTAATCAATTAAAAGATGATGAGCGTAATAAAATGAAGGTTTGGGCAGCTGCTCAAGAAGAATTACAAAAACTAAGCACTTCGGAAAATGCGGTTAGTGAAACGGCCTATGTTGTAATACAGAGCAACAACACAACCCCTATGATTAGCTATAGTTATGATGACGATAGCTACATTGAACGTAATATACCCGAAAACCTTGTAAACACACCCGAAAAGAGACAAAAACTAATTGATCAATTTTCTTCAGAATATAAGCCTATTAAAATTTATTATGAAGATGAATTATTCCAGACTATATATTATGGAAATTCTCCTCTCATCAACAAGTTGAAATATTATCCAGCGGTTTTAATCCTTATCATACTGCTTATTTTTTTAGCGATTTACTTGTTTTACCAAACCTCAAAATCTGCCGAACAGAACCGGCTATGGGCTGGAATGGCCAAAGAAACAGCGCATCAAATTGGTACTCCCTTGTCTTCATTAGTAGGTTGGACCGAAATTTTAAAAGAGGAAAACGTAAACCAAGAGTATGTTACTGAAATTGAAAAAGATGTAGACCGTCTTAAAACTATAACTGAGCGTTTTTCAAAAATTGGCTCAGTACCAAAACTTGAAAAAACAGATTTGGTTGCCGAAACCCAAGCCTCTTTTGATTACTTAAAAAGAAGAAGTTCAAAATTAATTGAATTTGACTTAATCACGCCTAACGAAACAGTTCCGGTAATGCTTAACCCACAACTTTTTGGATGGACTATTGAGAATTTAGTGAAAAATGGGATTGATGCTATGAAGGGAAAAGGCACCATTGTTATTTCTATCGAAAAAAATTCTAAAAAAGCATACGTACGAATAACCGATACCGGAAAAGGTATTTCAAAACGAAACTACAGAAGAGTATTCGTGCCTGGTTATACTACCAAAAAAAGAGGCTGGGGACTTGGCCTCTCATTAGCAAAACGTATTATCGAAACATACCATAATGGCAAAATACACGTTTTAAACAGCACTGCCGGTAAAGGAACCACAATGGAAATTGTATTACGATTAGAAAATTAATGATGACAACCGAACACATTTTACACACTGCTCGTTTAAACAACAACTGCCCAGAATGCTATGATACAGAGGGACTGGAATTTACATTTACCCAAATAGAAAAACAAAATAAGTTTTATAAGCAAGCTAAAAAAGAAGTTGCAGAAAAACTATACTGCCATACGTGCAAAAATATTATCTATCCTGTTAATTGGACTGAAGATATTGATCGCGTATATCAATACCATAAAAAACAAGTACACCCCAAATCGACCTTACTTAAATTAAAATCTTTTGGCTATATCTTTATTTTATTGGGAATTGTAGTAATTGCAGCAATCCTATTTTTACTTTGGAACAGCTCGCTAATCTAGGTTTTTATGAATGGCAGCGGCCAATTCCTTAAACTCCTCTTCGCTCATTTCAACCTTTTTAGAAAAATCCATGTCGCTCATTTCATTTAAAGGAATTAAATGCACGTGTACGTGGGGAACTTCAAGGCCAATAGCAGCCATTCCTACTCGCTTGCAAGGCACAGTTTCTTCGAGTGCTTTAGCTATACGTCTTGAAAACTGCATCAATTGCAAGTACATATGTTCACCTAAATCGAAAATTTTATCAACTTCTTCTTTAGGAACACACAACGTATGTCCCTTTGTATTAGGGTTTACATCTAAGAATGCAATAAAATTATCGTCCTCAGCTATTTTGTAGCTAGGTATTTCGCCTTTAATAATTTTTGTAAATATAGTTGCCATGGTTACCCCCTTGTTATCTCAAGAATTTCAAACTTCATCGTTCCGTTGGGCACGCTTATTTCAGCCGTATCGCCAACTTTTTTTCCCAGAAGCCCTTTACCTATAGGTGAATCTACAGAGATTTTTCCACTTTTTAAATCGGCTTCACTCTGCGCTACCAGTTTATATTGCATTTCTGCTCCGGTAGATTTATTTTTTATTTTCACGTTAGAATGTATCAATACTTTTGAAGTGTCCAATTGCGACTCATCAATAACGCGGGCGTTTGCAACAACTTCTTCTAATTTTGAAATACGCATTTCTAGCATTCCTTGTGCTTCTTTCGCAGCGTCGTACTCGGCATTTTCACTTAAATCCCCTTTATCGCGGGCTTCAGCAATAGCCTGTGAAGCTTTTGGACGCTCCACATCCTTTAATTGATTTAGCTCTTCCCTCAATTTTTTTAATCCTTCTGCAGTGTAATAAGATACTTTACTCATAACTTCATCGTTTGTGTAGTAAACACGTTGTTCTTTATTTTATATGGAACGCCAAATTAAGTTGGCGTTATATTATTAAACACAAAAAATCCCATGCGTTTGACGGGATCTGTTCTAACAAATATACTAAAAAATAACTTGTTATATAAATTATTGTAATTTCGCAGACGAAAAAATTAGCTATGAAAAAAATTGCATTTCTTTTAATACTTACTACTTTAACTGCTTGTAAAAGCGACGACGATAAAGTGGACGACAACCCTTTTTTAACGTCACCCTTGGTAAGTTTAAACCTCAACCTGAACCTTCCGCAATACAACCCACTTAAATTTCCGGGGAGTTCTTTGGTCATAACACAGCAAGGCATTCGTGGTATTGTTATCTATAATGAAAATAATACTATTTATCACGCTTTTGAACTAAGTGACCCCAATCATGTACCTAATGACTGTTCCCGAATGGAAATTGATGGAATTGAAGCAAATTGTCCGTGTGAAAATGACACAAATAAATACAACATTGTAACGGGGCAAAATATAACAGACCCAAGTTTATACCCTATGCAGCGTTATCGAGCTGAACGAGTAGGTGACAATGTGAGGGTCACTAACTAAAAACAAAAAGCCCGCTCAATTTTGAGCGGGCTTTTTGTTTTTACATTTTTAAAATTAAAACTTGATTGTTGCTCCTAACAAGAAGTTAATTTTAGCTTGCGGGTAAAATCCTGCACCTTCAAAGGTTACTATATTACCTTGGTCATTTACATCATCAAAAGTAAAGAAGTATCCGTTAGAGACATATTCCACATTAAAAATGTTGTTTACCAAACCTGTAAACAGAATTTCGTTTACAAAAGGTACATTTTCCCATCGGTACGCTACATTTAGGTTATTGATAAAATAGCTGTCTAATTTTGAAACTTCGCTATCAATATTTCCCATAAATTGTTCGCCTACAAACTTAGACAGTAATGCTACTTGTACATTTTTAACAGGACGATATTCTAACATATTTCCGGCAACAATTTCCGGTGAAAATGAAATATTTGTGTTTCCCAAGTTTACTAATTCGCCGTCTTGAGAGGTAACAAAATCTACGTTTTTATTAGAACTTAAGGCAACATTTGGCCTCAAGCTTATTTGATTGGTAATAGTAATATTTGCATCTACTTCAAGCCCTACACGATAACTTTCACCACTAGTAGTTCGTAAAGGTGCTCCAACATCATTAAGCTCACCTGAAAGCACCAACTGATCTTTGTAATCCATATAAAACAAGTTTGTATTTACTTGCACTGCTTCGGAAGCGTAACGCCACCCTAATTCAAAATCATCCAATTTTTCAGGCGTGGTGATGTCTTCTTCAAAATCGTTTCGCGTTGGCTCGCGATGCGCTCTTCCGTATGAAGCGTAAAACTGATTGGCATCATTCAATTGAAATGAAACCCCCGCTTTTGGGTTGAAAAAGCTATATGTTTCATCTACATTAAGCGGTACAATGTCTGAAGAAATTCCACTCGTTTCATAACTTAAAAAACGACCCTGTAAGTCTCCAAAAACTTGCCATTGTTCATTAAAGCGATAGGTAGCTTTTGCAAAGGTTGTAAATTCATTTTTTGTTGCATCGCTAAAATAGTATCGATCGCGTATTTCAGAATCACTTGCATACCGTGCCCAAATTACTTCGCCATAATGATCGCCTTTATAGGTGCTAAAAAATGCTCCTGCTGAAATAGTAAGCGCATCATCTTTGTAGTTTATATTGGCATTTACGGCGTAGAAGTCATTATCTAACCAACGACGACGTATTAAATCGGTTGTGTTTATGGTTTCTCCACCAATTTCAATTGGCTCAAAACCATAAGTTTCAAAATCTTCATCTTCTTTGTATTGTTCAAAATAACCTCTTCCGTAGGTATAATTTAAGGCAACGTTACTACTCCAGTTATTATCATAACGCTGATTCCAAAGCACTTGATAGTGATCTTGTGCATAATTATCTACTTCGTTATCATAAAAGCGTGTGTTGCCATCTTCATCGGTGTACATCCCCGAAGGATTGAACGTTCTATCGTTTTCTAAGGTTTCGGCATCGATACCATTCCAAGCTTGATAGGTTTCTTCTTGCCCACCAAAGGTCAATACTTTTACAAGTGTATTTCGGTCTTTATACGCTCCTTGCAAGAAATAGGATTTTAAATCGGAACTAGCTCTATCAATGTATCCATCTGATTCAATTTTGGATAGACGCCCGGCGATTTCTATGCGGTCTTTTAAAAGTCCAGTGCTAAATTTCACATTGTGTTTTCGGGTGTTGAATGAACCAAATGAGTTTGAAATTTCACCATAGGCTTCTTCAGAAGTTCCATCGGTTAAAATATTCAAGCTCGCTCCAAACGCTCCAGAACCATTACTTGAAGTCCCAACGCCACGTTGTAATTGTAGATTCTGAATTGAAGAAGCAAAATCGGGCAGATTTACCCAGAATGTTCCTTGACTTTCAGAATCGTTATAAGGGATTCCATTAAGTGTTACATTCACTCGAGAGGCATCGCTACCTCTTACTCGAATGTAGGTGTAACCAACGCCGGCTCCGGCATCACTGGTTGTGACTACAGATGGTAAATAGTTGAGTAAATAAGGAACATCTTGCCCTAAGTTTCGGGTTTCAATTTCAGCTGAATCGAGGTTTGAGTGGGTAATTGGCGAGTCTGCATCTACGCGAACTGCCTGAATAAACACTTCTTCCAAGCTTTCAACTTTTGTTGAATCTTGCTGTGTTTCTTGTGCGATGGCTGCTATGGTTGTTGTTAATAAAGCAGCCGAAATAAATAACGATTTCATTCGTAAAAATTTAATTACGAATAAAAGGGGCCATTATTCTCGGTTAATAAAAGGTTTATGTAAGCAAGCGTTTGTTTAGAGTCTGCGTTCGGTTTATCAATTTTCCACCGCGCCACCTGACTCCTTCGCTAAAAATGTCCACCGGACATTTTCTAAACGCTCGGCTCCCTAAACAGCATTACCTGTTCTAGGTTCTATGGGTATAATCTCAGCTTTTTGAAGTACGATTTACGAACGACGAGATACGATTGTTTGTTTTACAATTCGTACTTCGTATTTCCAACTTCGTACTTTTTTCAGCACCCCTTTGAGATGTGCGGCAAAAGTAAACAACACTTTAAGATTGTAAAAGTGTAATCGCACTTTTTTATCATATCGTTAATATACTGTCCTTTACATTGTATGTATTTTTGAAAGATGGCAAAAACCAAGAACAGGTTTACCTTTAAAATTATCCTAAGCTACTTAGTGTTAGGCGCTTTAGCTGTAGTAGTAGGTTATTTTATTTATTCTGAATTTAAAAATTATCTTATAAATCCCTCCGAAAAAACTGAAGAAAAAAAGTTTTTCGCAACAGGATCACTCATTAATCTAGTATATGAGGCCGACAGCTTTTCACGTTTAGCGTTGCTTACCCAAAAAGAAGAGGATTATAAAAAGTATGTTTCTTTAAGTGATTCCCTGTTTGAAAAAATCGAAAACATAAAATTGCTCACCAACGATGACTATCAAAAAAGGCAATTAGACAGTGTTCGTGAATTGCTTACCGAGAAGAAAAAAAACATAGACCAGCTACGTATTTTAAAGATCACCAACAGTAAGGACACTTCGTTGGATGATATTTTAAATGAGTTTAAAAAACTGGACACTTCTATGGGCAAACTCACTTTAGAAACATTTGTTGAAAACCCCGATGCCCTTACCCCAAAAGAACGCTCATTTTGGAACTCCTATATTGAAATAATAAACCAAAACAACGAGGTGGACACCACCAAGGTACAAGCCCGTATGGTAGATTCTATGTTGGCGCAATCCCATTATCTTGTTGCTGAAGCCAAACGCGAAAACTCTCGTGCTCGACGCTCACTTCAAGAAAAGGAAAACGAGCTAATAAGAAACGACCTCACCTTATCCTCACAGTTAAGGCGTATTATAACCGATTTTGAAGCTGAAAATATAAAACTTAATGATCTAGAAAAAGCTAACCGAGAAGCGTCTGTAGACCGGACCGTAACAATTTTACAAGGTGCCGCTGTTGTAGGTTTTATTATTATTTTACTGTTTACCTACTTTATTTTAAGTGATTTTTTTAGGGCCGAACGATTTAAAAAATCGCTTGAAAAAGCAAAACTATACGCAGAAGACCTTTTAAAAATCCGGGAACAGCTTATCGCTACCGTTAGTCACGATCTAAAAACCCCTTTAAATACCATTGTTGGGTATACGGGTTTAATGGAGAACACCCCTCTTTCAGAAAAACAAAACCACTACATACATCAAATAACGGCAGGATCACAATATGTATCGAAATTGGTAGATGACCTACTTGATTTTTCAAAGTTAGAGGCTGGAAAGCTACAAATGGAATCCGTCCCTTTTTCCTTAGAAAATCTTTTGCAACAAACAGCAAAAATGTATGAAGATATGTATTCAGAAAAGCCGGTAGCGCTTGTTTTGCATATCGATTCAACTTTACAAGGCAACGTTTACGAGAGCGACCCTTTACGCATTCAGCAAATTTTAAATAATCTTGTAGGCAATGCTTTTAAGTTTACTGAAGAAGGAAGTATCATTATTAAAGCCATGCAAGAAAAGGCTAATAAAAATCAGATTAATTTAAGAATAGACGTTGTAGATACTGGAATTGGTATTTCAGAAGAAAAACAACAACTTATTTTTAAGGAATTTACCCAAGCTGAAGCAGATACGTCCAAAAAATTTGGGGGATACGGACTTGGGTTGGCCATTTCAAAAAAATTAGCTAAACTGCTTGACGGAAATCTTTCTGTGAAAAGTGACCTTACCAATGGAAGTACATTTACTTTACAGATTCCTTTAAAAATTTCAACCCGAACTGTCCGTGCGCCATTAAAAAAAGCATCAAACAACCTTACCAATTTACAAGCCGTTATTTTTGATGACGACCCCGCAATGCGCACCATGCTTTCTGAACTTTTTGAACAACTAAACATAGCAGCTCAGGATTATGAACAGTTTTCTTCCTTTACACAAAGCAAAACCTCCAATTACGATTTTGTGTTAACCGATATACAAATGCCAACAACAAGCGGTTTTGAAATTTTACAACAGTTTAAAAGCGGAGATATAAAAAATTACAGTAATCAGCCAATAATAGCAATGACCGGAAGCAGGCAACATTCTAGACAATCTTATTTAGATAAAGGTTTTGCCGAAGTGTTACAAAAACCGTTTACAAAGGACGATTTGTTGCTCGTTTTAGGCAAAGTTTTTCCCAATAAATTTTCAGAGCCTACTAAAAAAACAACGGTAACTATTTCAGGTGAAAAAAGTGAGCATTATGACCTTACGCTACTAAAATCTTTTTTAGAAACTGAAGCAGCATTGCAAGATGTTTTGCAGGTGTTTTATAAAGAGACTAAAAAAGACATGACTGAATTAAAAGCTCAAATTGATACTGAAAATATAGAAGGCGTGAACCAAACGGCACATAAAATGCTAACGATGTGTCGGCAAATTGATGCTAAAAAGGTGGTCACTATTCTCGAAACGCTCGAAAATATTTCAGAAAAAGAAAAGGGGAAAATGTCCTCCTTGTTTGAAGAATTAAAAAAAGAAACAACTAACGTTATTACAGAACTACAAAAAAACCATTAAAGCTCAATATTGTATTGCTCCAGTTTATTGTAAAGGGTTTTGCGAGTTACATTTAATAGTTTGGCGGCACGCGATTTATTGTTGCCTGTTTCTTTCAGGGCATTTATAATTAATTGTTTTTCATTACTTTCTTTTGAAAAATCGGTCGCTTTTGCTGTAGCAGTATCCTTTGCCGCAACTACTTCTCGTGGAATTACCTCTAATGGTATTTTCTCACCCGGTGTTAAAAGTACGGAACGTTTAATAATGTTTTTTAACTCCCTTAGGTTCCCTGGCCAAGCATATTGTTTAAAAGCAGTTTCTACTTCTTTAGAAAGCCCCATTACATTTTTGTTAAGCGACTGGTTGGCTTGTTCCAAGAAAAATTCAGTGAACAAAAATAAATCTTCACTCCGTTCCCGCAACGAGGGAATGTGAATGGAAAACTCATTTAGGCGATGGTATAAATCTTCTCTAAACCTGCCTTCTTCCACTGCTTTGGTTAAATCTTCATTTGTTGCTGAAATAATCCGTACATCTACATGTATTTCAGTATTGCTCCCTACCGGTTTAATTTTCCTTTCTTGTAAGGCACGAAGCAATTGAACTTGGTTTTCGTAAGAAAGGTTTCCTACTTCGTCTAAAAATAAAGTTCCGGTATCCGCTGCTTCAAAATGACCTTTTTTATCGTTTACAGCACCGGTAAAACTTCCTTTTACGTGCCCAAAAAACTCGCTAGAGGCAATTTCTTTGGGAATGGCACCGCAATCTACCGCAATAAAGGGTTTACCGTTTCTATTACTGAAGTTATGAATTGCATTTGCGGCCACTTCCTTTCCTGTTCCACTTTCTCCTTGGATAAGTACGCACATATCGGTCGGGCCGACCAATTCTAAATATTGATTAAATTTTTTAGAAGCCTCACTTATTCCGGCAACGAAATTATTTTCTTTAACTACCGTATTTGTTTGTCTCCTTTCAGAAGTTTCAATATTAGACTTTGTAGCTTCTTTATTCTCTTCTTGAGAAGTGTTTACGGTATTTTTGGAAGCCTGTTCTATGATCATAAGTAACTCTTCAGGACGAAAAGGTTTCGAAATATAATCCAAAGCACCTTTTTTTATGGCCTCAACAGCTGTGTTTACCTCAGCATATCCCGTCATTAAAATTACGCGGGTATTTGGGTACGTTTTTTTAACGTGCTCCAAAAGTGACATTCCGTTATCGTCAGGTAATTTTAAATCGGAAATCAATAAATCGAATTGTTCTGTTTTTAAGCGCTCTTTCCCTTCTGCTCCATTACTACAGGATGTTACTGTAAATCCTTTCCGTTCTAAAAATGTGGCCAACATTTTTCCGAAAGCAATATCATCTTCAACAATTAAAATTTTGTGCGTCATAACCGTTTTGTATCCTCACAAAAATACGGTCTATGACAGAAGCAGACTTTTAAAGTTATCATAAAAAAAGGGATGCCCCGAAGGACATCCCAAAAAGTATTGAATCTAGCTAATTCAAATAAACTAGTTCATGTTTTTACTCATCTTTTTTTTAGTTTGCAACCACTCACCTTTGCTGTTCGCATAAACTGTTTTCTCTTTTTTATCGGCTGTGGCTAAGACCAATTTATACTGTCCTTTAGCGTTTTTATATGCTTTAGACACGGTAGCACCTTTGTGATCGTTCGCTACTGCCTTTAATATAGGCTTTGGTACTTCAGAAGCTTTTACTTCTTTAAAATCCTGTGCAACGGTTTCTTGCGCATCTACAGTTTGAGTCATTGTAACATCATCTGTTGATGTTTGAGCAATTGCTGCATCTTGTGCATTTACTACTGTTAATGATCCTATTGCTAATGCGGTTGCAAAAAATAACTTTTTCATGGTTTTAAATTTTATATTAATGTTTCGTTTCTAAATCTGATCTATATAGTGAAAAAGTAGTGCCACTAAAATAGAATTGCAATACAAACCTTTGAAAACCCCTTCTATTGAAGCCCTAACAAGATTTTATTCAGTATTTATTCCATTAAAAAAAGTGTGTAAATAAATACACACTTGTGTAATATTCACCCAAAGAATGTTTAAATGGACTTTAATATTATTCGAGAACAAAACAAAAAAAGGGATGCCCGGTTGGACATCCCCTGAAGTATTGAATCTAACTACTGCAGCTTACTGCTTCTTAATCCACTCACCTTTGCTGTTAGCATAAACTGTTTGTTCTGCTTTGTCAGCTGTGGCAAGCACAATTTTGTATTCCCCTTTTTCATTTTTGTAAGCTTTAGATACGGTAGCTCCTTCAAATTCCATTGCTACTGCCTCCAATACTGGTTTTGGCAATTCGGTTGCTTTTATTTCCTTATAGTCTTGCACTGCAACTGTTGGTGCTTCTGCACTAACTGTTGCTTCATCTGTAGATACTTGAGCGATTGCTTTATCTTGTGCGTTTATTGCCGTTAAAGACCCTAATGCCAATACGGCTGTAAAAATTAACTTTTTCATAGTTTTCAAGTTTTAATGTGTGTTTGTTATTTGTCTTGTATAATGAAAAAGTAGTGCCAATAGATATTATTTCAGGAAACAGCACCGTAAATACACTATTTATGGGCATTTTTTATAATTTTAGGTAATTTGAATAATCTTTCAGAATGTATAAAAAGCAGGTACACTTGTGTAAAAAGTATACAAAAACTGTGTTTTGCTAGTCAATTTTGGGAGGTTTTCGGTTGGCTTTTTTTAAAGCAATATTCTTTTTTGCCTTCAACCGCTTTTCAATTGCCTTTTTAGGGGTTTTTGTCTTTTTTCGTTTTTTAACCGGTTTTAAGTTTTGTTTCAGCAAATCGATTAAACGTTGTATCACAATAGCTTTATTTCGATGCTGACTTCTACTTTCGCTGCATTGTAAAGCTAAAATGCCTTCCGTAGATATCTTATTTTGTAATTTTTGTTGCAACCGTTGTTTTTCTGAATTGCTTAGTGCTTGCGAACTGTCTATATGAAACCCAACCTCAACTTTACTGGATGTTTTATTAACGTGCTGCCCGCCCGGCCCACTGCTGCGCATAGCCTTAAAAGTAAGTTCTTTTATAAGTTTTTCGGTATTCATTTTAACTATTGGGACGGTGTTCCGGCTGCAATAAATCGTTGACCGTTTTTACTGGGTTAAAGGTAAGTAAAGGGACTTCCACAAAAACCGAGTTCCATTTGGCCATAGCTCCATTCCAAAGACCTGGAAGCTCTAATGCTTTTAATGGTTTCCCATTTTGGGATTTCAAAGAAATAAAACCCGTATTTGGATCGCAGAAATTTTTCAAATCAAATTTCTCCCCCTTAAAATTTCGAATACCACAAACCAAATCAACCGGGTTAAAATGAGTTGCTTCGTTTAAAATTGCTTTTTGATGTTCGTCATTTTTATCTATTTGAGCCGTTTCTACAATTTGTAAGGTGATTTCGTCATTATTATCCTTAGCCCAAAAAGGACCGCCTCCTGGGGCACCGGTATTTTTTACCACGCCACATACCCGCAAAGGCCTATTCAGTTTATTGTAAAGACCTTTTTTGGTATTGGGAAGTTCTTTGCAGTTAAGGTGGTTCCATAAAAAGGATTGTATTTCTTTTACCTCTTCATCTGAAATATTCTCACTTGAAAGTTTTTCAAGAAATTCAAAAACCCGTTGCTGTAACCATAGCAATTTGCCTGCTAACACCTTTTTGTAATGAGCCACTTCCTCAACATGTTCCCTTGTAATAACGTTGTCAATATTTTTTATGAAAACGATGTCGGCATTCACTTCATTTAAATTCTCCAACAAAGCTCCATGGCCTGATGGACGAAAAATAAGATTTCCTTCCTCATCCCGAAACGGTCTATTTTCTTCAGTTACAGCGATGGTGTCGGTTTGTTTCTTCTGAAAAGAATATGATATGTGAAAGTTGATTTTTGTAAGTTTTGTCAACCGGTTTTTTACAGCTTCAAATTCATCCTTAAACTTAGTGACATGTTCTTCAGAAAAAGTGAAGTGTAAATACGCATTGTCTTTTGCCGAAGCATAAAAAGCCGCTTCGTATAATTGTTCTTCAAAAGCTGTGGTGTAGTATTTTTTATATTTATGAAATGGTATTAACCCTTTTGGCATGTTTCTAAAACCTAAGCCCTCTGGTTTGAGCATTGCTTTAACAAAGTAATGAGCTCGTTTGCCTTTTTTATTGGTTTTATAATCGAGGTATAGTTCCCGAATTTTTTTCCGTACTTCGTTTACAAATGCAAAATCTTTTAAATTATTTAAAAAAGTTTCTAATTCTTTATGATTTCTTTTTTTAAGGTATTTGTTTAACGTTTGTTCATTGGGGTCATAATCTTCCAAAAACTGATGCAGAAACTTAAACATTCGGGTCGCAGCACCAGAAGCGGGAACAAATTTAACCAACTCCAATTGCTGCTTTTCACTTTCAAAAAAGTTTATAAGTTTTTGCTGATTTTCTTCTGAAATTTGCTCAATACCATTACCAATAGATGCTGTTGTTACTATTTTTGCATAAGGAATCCCTCTTACAAAAGTTTCTAATTGTTTTGCAACACTTTCTACGGTTAGACCGCTTTCCTTTATTTGTTGTACATCCTTTTGGTTTAACATAATTAGTCGTTGCGCAATTTTTCAATAATTTTTATGGCAGTTTTCATTCGTTGTTCTATAGAACCTTTTAAAATAGTATACGGAAGTTGCTTTTTGCGAAGTTCTGCCTCAAAAATAGTAAACATTTTCAATCTATCGTGGGGTCGGTCCCTCAATTTATCTGCTTCCCACGGCACATCAATATAGGTTAGAAAATAATGATGGTACTGGTTTTCTTCAGTAGCTGTTTTAATTTCCGGTGGGCAATATCCGTTGTAATAGTATTCTGAATATACTTTTATTTCCAATAAATTCGTGTCACAAAAAAGAAGGTCATTGGCTTCTTCCAACGCTTTATTTTCTGAAGCTATTTGTCCCTTTGCAATAGGAATTAAATCATTTCGGGCAATAGGTTTTTGTTCATTTTCCCACTTTTTTTCCAGATATTCCCGCATATATTCGGGGACCCATTTCGTATTGTAATGAGCTGCCAATTGCTTGGCCAAAGTAGTTTTTCCAGTAGATTCGGGGCCATAGAGCACAACCTTTATGCAATGATTCCCGTTTCTTGTGGATTGTTTAAGCGTTTTTTCCATGCGAAATAGCCAGCGATTGATATAAATACAAAAATAATATAGAGCATACTGCTAATGGTGTACCCTTTATAAAAATACAGTGGAACACTTATAATGTTTCCTACTAACAAATAGAGCCAGTTTTCAATTTTCCGTTTGGCCAAAAACCACATACCCACAAAAAAGAAGGCTGTTGTTATGGTATCTACATAGGCCGTCCAACTGGTCCATTTTTCAAAAAATTCATACACTGCGTAGATAAATAGTAAGGTTCCGCCAAAAATACCAATGGAAATATAGTGTTCCTTTTTGGTAGCTTTTGTAATGGGTGTATAACGAGTAGGCGTTACTTTTCGGGTCCAAATATACCAACCGTATACGCTCATTATAAAATAGTAGGCGTTTATAATTAAATCGCCCAACAAACCCCATTGCCATAACAAATACACAAAAATAGACGTACTTATAATGCCTGTAGGGTATACCCAAATGCTGTTTTTCATAGAAAACAACGATGAAGCCAATCCAAACAAAACCGCAGTAACTTCAAGTATTATTTGATGGGTGGCATACCCTTCGTACTGCCCGAATAAGAACTCAAAAATGGGGCTCATAATCGCTTCTATCAGATTTTACTATTTTTATGTACAACAATCCTCTTTCTACGGCTTCAAGTGCTGTTTTCATTTCTTTGTTCAGCAATTGCATAACAGCATCATATTCGCCATAAACTTGTGTGCTCAAGGGATTTTCTTTAACTGTAAGCCCAGAATTTCGAAGACTTTTTATAAAATTAATGATAGCTGGTTCGTAATCATCTTGAATGGGTGTGAGTGTTAATTCTACTGAAATATTCATATTAAAATAAGTTTGTAGCCAAAGGTACAGATATTACAATAGTATAAAAGAAGTAAATATTCTAAGATTATTGAGTTTGTGCTGTAATTAACTGGCGTTATTTTTGCAATGGTAGTACCATATCATTTCAGTATCTTTAACCCATGCGCATTTTAGTATTCATTTTACTTATAATTATTACGACAACTTCGGTTTACGCTCAAAATGAAGCGTTAGCTAAAAATTATTTTGAGCAAGGTGAATATGAAAAAGCGCTGGCAATTTATGATAAGCTATATGATAGAAACCCAAATAGGTTTGACTTTTTCATTGCCTTAGTTGAAGTAAACCAACAGTTGGAAAACTTTACTGCTTCAGAAAAACTGCTTCAGGAAAAACTGAACAATCGGTTGGTAAATCCGCAATTATATGTAGAATTGGGCTATAATTATTCGCTGCAACAAAAAGATAGCCTGGCTGCCCTTAATTATGATAAAGCAATTGGTTATACCTTAGAAAACCCTAATTATTCCTATACTGTGGGAAGGGCTTTTTCAAAATACAGCTTACTGGACTACGCGATTACAACGTACGAAAAAGCAATGAAAAATGATGCCAACAAAGATTATAACATACAATTGGCTCAAATTTACGGTGAACAAGGAAAGCTTGAAAAAATGTTCTCTAGCTATGTTGACCTTATTGAAAAAAATCCATCATTCAAATCAAGTGCAAAGCGAAACTTTAGCAGTTTTATAAAAGAAGATCCAACGACCGAAGCAAATACCATACTTAGAAAAGTTTTATTGAAACGGCTGCAAAGCAACCCTGATATTCTATACAACGATTTGCTTAGTTGGTTATTTATTCAGCAAAAAGAATTTAAAAAAGCATTTACCCAAGAAAAGGCCATTTATAAAAGAACCGGCGAAGATTTAAGTGGCATAGCGAACCTAGTACTTGTCACCATTGCTGAAGAAGATTATGAAAACGCTACCGATATTGTAAATTTTATAATTGAAAACTCCTATACGCCCGAAACCAAACTGCAAGGACATCAATATTTAATGAAGATTGCACTAAAGACCGCTACAAAAAAAGACTACCCAGAAATTGAAGAAAAGTTTGAAACCATTTTTGCAGAATTCGGCAAGGGGGCCCAAACCTATGCCCTTCAAATTGATTACAATCATTTTTTGGCTTTTAATGCGGAAAAAAAGGAAGATGCTATTTCAAACTTAAAAACTCTTTTAAAAGATCGGTTAACTTCCTTTCAAGAAGCTCGCGTAAAAATGGAATTAGCAGACATTCTAGTATTCGATGAAAAATTCAACGAAGCATTGATCTACTATTCCCAAATTCAGAAAAAAGTAAAGAACGATGTCTTGGCACAAGAAGCGAGATTTAAGGTAGCTAAAACCAGTTACTATAAAGGCGATTTTGAATGGGCACAAATACAGTTGGACGTTTTACGGAAATCTGCCTCCCAACTCATAGCCAACGATGCGATGGAACTCAGTTTGATGATTCGTGATAACTCACTGGAAGATTCTACCCAAACTGCTTTAAAAAAGTTTGCACGGGCCGATTTACTGGCACTTCAGAATAAAGATAAAGAAGCGATTGCAAAGTTGGATGATATTCTCACCAACCACAAAGGCGAAAAAATTGAAGACGAAGCTTTATTAAAGCAAGCAGCACTGTTTGAAAAAACTAAACAATTGGAAAAAGCTGAAGCTAGTTACAACAAACTAATAGAATTATACCCGGACGAAATAGTCGCAGACGATGCCTATTTTAAATTGGCAAAGCTATATGAAGATAAACTAGCGCAACCTGAAAAAGCAAAAGACCTCTACGAGCAAATAATCTATAACTTTGCAGACAGCATTTACTTTGTAGAGGCCAGAAAACGGTTTAGAGCTTTACGTGGCGATGCTATTAATTGATTTCAAGTTAACCTTATTCTAAGAATATAATGAAACTACTTTACCTTTCTTTCTTCTTATTTCTGACTTTTCAAATATTTGGCCAAACTCACATGAAGCTTCACCTTAGGGATTGTACCATAGTAGAAGGAGATGGTAAATTCAAAAGAAATTTTGTGAAAATTAGAAAAACTAAAAAAGAGAAACCTAGAAAAATTTATTTAAAGGATATTCATAAAATTATTGGTAAAAACAAAAAAAGCACATTTGTAATATATTCGATGAAAACAATACATGATCAATACTTTAAAGTTCAACTTGTTGAAAGGGGAAAGGTTAACATCTATAAAAACACTTCATCTGTAAGTGGCGGGTATGGCACATATAGTTTTACTGAATATTATTTTATTAGAGATGGAGAGCCTTATATTACACAATTAGTTACAAATGCACCAGCCGCAAAATTTAGAAAAAAAGCAGCAAACTATTTTGAAGACTGTCCAATTTTAGTTGATAAGATTAAAAATAGAGAAGATGGGTTCAAAATGAAAAATGTAAAAGAAATAGCTCAATTTTATAATACTAAATGCAAATAGAATGTACATCTATAACGTAACCATAAACATAGACAACAGCATCCACGACGAATGGTTAGACTGGATGAAAACCAAACACATTCCGGCGATGTTAGATACCGGAAAGTTTAAAAAAGCATTAATGACACGTGTACAGATTGAAGAAGAAATGGGTGGCATTACCTATTCTGTTCAATACCGTACCGAAAGCAAGGAAATGCTTAAAAAATACTACGAAGAAGACGCCGAAACACTTCGCGAACAAAGTAAACCTTTTGAAGGTAAATTCGTTGCATTTAGAACCGAACTAGAAGTTATTAATGAACAATAAAAAAAGCCCAAAAAACCAAAATAGGTTAATGGGCTTTGTACGTTGTGCTTCAGTCTCACTCCTCAATAAGAAAAGGCACATCGGTTGATTTTTGAAAGGTCAAGATAAAAGTAAAAAAATGAATTGAGGAATATTCTTACGTAGTTTTGACTAAATGTTTCATTTATTCGTTTAACTACGCAAAAACCTGAATACATATGCTTTTTTCTGAAGAGAGTACTATTTAGATTTTAAACAAAAAATCTAAATTATTAATCAATACCTATATATTTAGAATTACATTATTATGAGCAAACCAGTACGAGCTAAAAAACATCTAGGTCAACATTTTTTACACGATGAAAATATTGCCGAAAAAATAAGCAATACGCTTACCCTGCAGGGTTATAAAAATGTTTTGGAAATTGGCCCAGGTATGGGTGTGCTTACTAAATATCTAATTAAAAAGGATATTGAATTAATTGCCTTAGACCTTGATACCGATTCTATAACTTATTTAATTGAAAACTACCCCGAAGATAATCTTCAAATTTTAGAAGCCGATTTTTTAAAAACAGAATTAAGCGATTTGTTTGGAGAAGAACCTTTTGCCATCACTGGTAATTTCCCGTACAATATTTCAACACAAATAGTTTTCAAAGCGTTGGAAAACAGAGCTCAGATTCCCGAATTTACTGGTATGTTTCAAAAGGAAGTCGCACAGCGAATTTGCGAAAAAGAGGGAAGTAAAACCTACGGAATCCTATCGGTACTCACCCAAGCTTTCTACGATGCAGAATACCTCTTTACCGTAAAACCTGGTGTTTTTAATCCACCTCCAAAAGTAGATAGTGGCGTGCTTCGGTTAAGGCGAAAAAAAGATTTTTCACTTCCCTGCAATGAAAAACTGTTTTATAAAGTTGTAAAAACCGGGTTTCAGCAACGTAGAAAAACGTTAAGAAACAGTTTAAAAACCTTTAATCTTTCCGATAAACTGAAAGAAGATAGTATATTTGGCAAGCGTCCGGAGCAACTTTCGGTATCTCAATTTATTTCGCTTACACAAAAGATAGAAAACGATGCAGTTTCAACTCACGAATGAATTTTTAGAGCAAGTTGAACAGCTCATTGCCAACAAAGATGGTAGTGCGCTGCGCGAGTTGTTGCACGAGTTTCACTTTGCCGATATCGCTGAAATTTTAGAGGAGTTAAACTCAGATGAAGCTACTTACCTTATAAAATTATTAGCAAGCGATATCACTTCCGAAGCCTTGATCGAACTAGATGAAGATATTCGTGAAAAAATATTAGACCGTCTTTCCCCAAAAGAAATTGCAGCCGAGCTTGAAGAAATGGACACCGATGATGCGGTGGATGTGATGGGAGAATTGGATGAAGATGTCCAAAAACAAGTAATCGGTGAGATTGAAGATTCTGAGCACGTAGCCGATATTGTTGAACTTTTAAAATACGACGAAGACACAGCGGGAGCCCTTATGGCCAAAGAGCTCGTTCGCGTTAAAGAAACTTGGACCGTGGCTGGATGTGTACGTGAGATGCGCCGGCAAGCCAAAAATGTTACCCGGGTTCATTCCATTTACGTAATTAATAAAGAAGGTAAGTTAACAGGTAGGCTATCACTAAAAGACTTATTGACCGCCGGGGACAAAGCACACATAAGCGATGTATTTATCCCAAAGGTAGATTATGTAACTGTACACACAGAAAACGAAGAAGTTGCCCGTATTATGCAAAAATACGACCTTGAGGCCATTCCTGTAGTTGATGAAAACGGGGTTCTGGTAGGGCGTATCACTATCGACGATATTGTAGATTTTATTAAAGAAGAAGCCGAGCGTGATTATCAAATGGCCGCTGGTATATCAGAAGATGTTGAGGCCGATGATAGCATTTTAAAAATTACACGCGCCCGTTTGCCTTGGTTAATATTGGGATTGTTTGGCGGATTGGGGAGTGTGTATATTATGCAAGGCTTTGAAGAAGCTTTAGAAAAATTCCCTATTTTATTCTTTTTCACCCCTTTAATTGCAGCAATGGCAGGAAATGTAGGCGTTCAGTCCAGTGCGATTATTGTTCAAGGTTTAGCAAATGACAATGTAAAAGGAAGTCTTTTTAACCGGTTAGTGAAAGAAGTAGGACTTGCTCTTATTAACGGTACGGCTTTAGGCATATTGGTTATTTTATTCGGTTTTGTCGTTTCACAGGATAACTTAGTGAGTATCACTATTGCAATTTCTATGTTATCGGTCATTATTGTTGCCGCACTTATTGGCACGTTTGTACCTATTATTTTAGATAAACGCGGAATTGATCCAGCCATTGCAACCGGACCATTTATTACAACAAGCAATGATATCTTCGGAATTTTCCTATTCTTCTACATTTCAAAAATCATATTAGGGTTTTGAGTACCGTCTTTTCAAATACCTTCAAGGTGCCAACATCTGCCATAGATGTAAATGGGCACGTAAATAACATCACCTATTTAGAATGGTGTATTGACATTGCCGAAAAACATTGGTTTTCAAAAGCTCCAAAAAATCTACATTCACAATATTTCTGGGTGGTTCTCAACCATTTTATTGAATACAAAAACCCTGCTTTTGAAGGGGAAGAACTACAAATTGAAACGTGGGTAACTTCTGCCGAAGGCGTAAAAAGTGAAAGACACTACAGAATTTTCAGAAAAAAAGATGAAAAGGTAATGGTCACTGCAAAAACGCTTTGGTGTTTTGTTGAACTTAAAACCCAAAAACCTACACGCATTCCCGAAGAAATTCGTAATTTGTTTCTATAAACTGAAACAAATTGAAGACAGTAAACCTTCAGAAAAAATTTACATCATTCAGCAAACACTGGCATCCGCATCAAATAGCTGTTGTGGATGATATGCAAGTGCTTCTTGCGAAACTTAAAGACGAATTTGTGTGGCATAAACACGAAGAGGAAGACGAATTGTTTTTTGTTCAAAAAGGAACCCTCGAAATGCATTTTCGGAACAAGGTTGAGATTATAAAGGAAGGCGAATTAATTGTTGTCCCTAAAGGCGTGGAGCATTGCCCAAAAACGCAAAATGGTGAAGAAGTACACGTGCTGTTATTCGAAAAACTATCCACAAACCACACTGGGAATGTAATTGATGAGAAAACAGTTTCTCACTATCCAAAAATCTAAAACATGAAAGTTCTTCACTTAGATAACAACCACCCACTTTTGCTCGAACGGCTTACAGAGGCCGGTTTTAAAAATGAGGAAGATTACACTTCTTCAAAAGAAGAAATTGAAAAAACTATTAACAACTACGATGGTATTGTTATTCGAAGTCGTTTTAAAATTGACAAACAATTTATCGAAGCCGCCAAAAAGCTGAAATTCATCGCTCGCGTAGGTGCCGGATTGGAAAGTATCGATACCGAATATGCCAAAAAAAAGAACATTCATTTAATCGCTGCACCAGAAGGCAATCGCAATGCAGTGGGCGAACATGCTTTAGGCATGTTGCTTTCCCTATTTAACAAGCTAAATAAAGCAAATACTGAAGTAAAAAATGGCCAATGGAACCGTGAAGCAAACCGAGGTGTGGAACTTGACGGGAAAACCGTAGGTCTTATTGGCTACGGAAATATGGGCAAAGCATTCGCTAAAAAATTACAAGGGTTTGATTGTACTGTGCTGTGTTACGATATTAAGGATGATGTTGGCGATAAACACGCCACCCAAGTTTCACTTAAGACACTACAAGAAATGGCAGATGTTTTAAGTCTTCACACCCCTTGGACGCCTTTAACCGATAGAATGATCAATACCGATTTTATTGACAGTTTCAGCAAACCATTTTGGTTTGTCAATACCGCAAGAGGCAAAAGTGTCGTAACCGCAGATTTGGTTTCGGCTTTACAAAACGGAAAAATTTTAGGTGCTGGCTTAGATGTGCTAGAGTATGAAAAACTATCGTTCGAGTCACTTTTTTCTGAAAAAGAAATGCCCAAACCGCTTCAACAATTATTACAGATGGAAAATGTACTCGTAAGCCCCCATGTAGCAGGCTGGACAGTAGAGAGCAAAATAAAGTTAGCCGAAACTATTGTCGAAAAAATACTTGAAGAATTTAAAAAATAAAACAATGAAAAAAAGAGTCACAGGTCTAGGCGGATTTTTCTTTAAAACGAAAGACCCAAAAGCTGTAAAAAATTGGTATAATGAACATTTAGGACTAAACACCGATGATTACGGTTGTACCTTTTGGTGGAAAGACGAAGAGGGCAACAAATGTTCTACACAATGGAGCCCGTTTGACGAAAAGACCGAATATTTCAAACCCAGTGAAAAAGAATTTATGATGAATTTTCGGGTTGAAAATTTAGTCGAATTACTAAAAGTGCTCAAGGAGGAAGGAGTAACCGTTGTAGGCGAAATAGAAGAATATGAGTACGGAAAGTTTGGATGGATTCTCGATCCCGAAGGAAACAAAATAGAACTTTGGGAACCTATAGACAGTGCCTTTTTATAATAAATTTTTCATACTTTTACTTTTACTAATACCTTAATAACCAACCGTAATCATGGAAGAAAACAAAAACGAAGAATACGACAGCACCAAAAAGCGTATGGATGATACAGCTGAAAACATTGAAAACGAAGCCAAAAACACAGCCAATGAGTTTAAAGAAGGGTGGAATCAAGCCACCAACAGCGGGGACAATAAAAAATTAATCGCAGGAATTTTGGCCATTGTTTTAGGCTCCCTGGGAATACATAAATTTATTTTAGGCTATAATAAAGAAGGAATCATTCTTTTAGTCGCTTCACTTATAGGCTATGCTACATCTTGTTTAGGTGTAGGTTTTTTTATATTAATGGCTACGGGAATCGTAGGGCTTATTGAAGGTATAATTTACCTTACCAAAAGTGACGAAGAGTTTTACAATATGTATCAAGAAGGAGAAAAACCTTGGTTTTAAATTAACATAAAAATTTTGCATTAAACGTCTATGCCAATCCCCAAACTATAACTTTGGGGATTTTTTTCACCCGTTAAAGGCATCGCTTTTTATTAGCGATATATCGATAACTAAAACTACTCTTATGGCTTCAAAAAAACCAGATTTCAGTAATCTTAAAGTTCTTTACATTAATTGCACGTTAAAACAGTCTCCCAGAATGAGTCACACCCGTGGCTTGATAGACGTTTCGGCAAAAATTATGAAAGCAGAAGGCGTTTCAGTAGAAATTATTCGTTTTGTAGATTATGAAGTAGCTCCCGGTGTATATTTTGATATGACGGAACACGGCGCCAAAAAAGATGCGTGGCCAGAACTTTGGAAAAAAGTAGATACGGCCGATATTTTAATTATTGGCACCCCCATTTGGTTAGGCGAAAAATCTTCTGAAGCCACCAAACTCATTGAACGTTTATATGCCATGAGCGGCAAGCAAAACGAGAAAGGACAATATTATTTCTACGGAAAAGTGGGCGGATGTATTATTACGGGAAATGAAGATGGGATAAAACATTGCTCCATGAATATTTTGTATTCCTTACAACACGTTGGATATAGCATTCCACCACAAGCGGATTGTGGTTGGATTGGTGAGGCAGGGCCAGGCCCCAGTTATATGGATGAAGAAAGCGGGGCTAAAAAAAACAGTTTTACCAACCGCAACACAACTTTTATGACCTATAACCTTTTACATTTAGCTAAAATGCTAAAAGAGCAAGGTGGCTATCCTGCTTACGGAAACTCACGTAGTGATTGGGATGACGGCACTCGATGGAATTTTGAAAACCCAGAATATCGTTAATTTTTTTCCTAAATCACACTCCAAATCCTGCTTTTTATAAGTACATTACATAAAAAAACAAATGGGAAACAAGAAACAAAATTTTGCCCGTTTCGGTGTTGCCACAAAAGGATGGGTCTATTTTTTAATTGGCGGTTTAACTGCTTTTGGGGCTTTTGGGCTTGGTGGAGAAAAATCAGGTAGTAGCAATGCATTGGATTTTATCTCACAACAGATGTTCGGGAAAGTATTACTCATTATCACCGCAGTGGGACTTATTGGTTATGTTTTTTGGCGATGGTATCAAGCCTTTGCAGATCCAAAGGATACAGGAACCGATTTTAAAGCAATTGTTAAAAGAATCAGTTACTTTATAAGTGGCGTCTTTTATGCACTTTTAGCATTTTCAGCAATTAAGCAGGTACTAGGAAGCAGTTCAGGAGGTGGGGAAAATTCTTTTCTTATGAAAATGTTAGATTCAAAAATTATCGCAATTATAATAGGCTTGGCTTTATTGGGAAAATCAATTTACGAATTTTATCAAGCCTACTCTGGAAATTTTAGGAAAGAAGTAGACGAAGCAGGGCTAAGTAAAAAAGCGAAAAAAATAATTATCCCTGCCGCAAAAATAGGGTTTACTGCAAGAGGTATTGTTGTAGGAATTATGGCTTTTTTAATGTTTAGGGCTGCTTTTTCGGCTTCTGGTGAAAAGGTCGATAAAACACAGGCTTTCGGTTTTCTACAAAATGAATTTGGGCCTATTGTTATGGGGGTTATCGCCACAGGCTTAATTGCCTATGGAGTTTTTATGTTAATCAAAGCAAAATACAGTAGTTTAAGTATAGATTAAATTACTCTCCTCCCTTTTTGCCTCCATTGGCATATTTTTTCTCCAGTTCTTCCTGAAACTCCTCCATAACAGGTTTTACCGTGCTTTCAGGTAAATCGGCAATACGAATGTACATTAAGCCATCCACTGCATTGTTAAAGAGCGGATCTACATTAAAAGCCACTACTTTGGCGTTTTGTTTAATGTATTTTTTTATCAAAACGGGAAGTCGCAAATCGCCTGGCTCTACCTCATCGATTATTTTATCAAATTTGTTAAGATCGGCTTCACTTTCGTCAAAAATGAAATCTTTATCGGCATCTTTCAACGTTACCTTATATTCCTTTTTGGGTTTAATGTATTGTGCCACATACGGATCGTAATAATTCGACTTCATAAACTCAATCATCAAACTTTTACTGAAATCGGAAAACTTATTACTAATACTTACCCCACCTATTAAATAACGGTGATTTGGGAACCGAAGTGTGGTATGCACAATTCCTTTCCATAGCAGAAAAAGCGGCATAGGCCTCAATTGGTATTCTTTAATGATAAAAGCACGTCCCATTTCGATGCTTTTACTCATCATGGGATATAATTCTTGATCGAACCTAAACAAATCTTGTAAATAGAAGCCGTCGATACCAAATTGCTCAAAAATTTGTTCCCCAAGTCCCATACGGTAGGCACCGGCTAATTTTTTTGCATCATTGTCCCACAAAAACATATGATGATAATAGGCATCAAAATCATCAAGATCCACGGCATTATTGGTGCCTTCTCCTACTTCCCTAAAAGTAATTTCGCGCAACCTTCCTATTTCGCGAAGTATATTGGGTATGGTTTCGGCCTGTGCTAAAAAAACCTCATAGTTTTTACTGATAAGTAATCGCTTATCATTCTTGCGAAGTAATTCTATTTCAGGCTCCATAGCCTCTAACGGGATAGGACCTGCAATTTTTTTAGGTAATTTTGGAATTTTTAATGATTTTGGAATGGTATCCAATAACTTTTTTTTCTGAAAAGGATTGGCCAATACGTACGTTTTTCGTCTAAGGAAATTAGTGAAATCTTCTAACGATTCGTGCTCTCCTTGATCTTTAACCGAAATGGCATTTCCAATTCGCACTTTTATCACCCTTTCTTTCTGGGTCAACAATTCCGAAGGTAATTTAGCCGTCCGCAGCGTGTCGTTCAGCTTCGCCATACGATAAAACAACTTACTATTCTTTGCATGAAAATAAATAGGAACGACTGGAACTTCAGCTTTTTTAATCAACTTCATGGCTGCTGGCTCCCAAGGTTTGTCAACTACCAATTTACCATCCCTGTAGGTGGAAACTTCCCCAGCTGGGAAAATCCCCAATGGGTGTTCTTCCCGCAAGTGCGTCAATGCATTTTTAAAACCCATTACGCTCGATTTTACATCCTTTCTATCTTCAAAAGGATTTACGGGCATAACGTAAGGTTTTAACGGTTCAATTCTATGTAATAAAAAGTTGGCAATAATTTTAAAGTCGGGGCGGTATTCCAATAATAATTTCAGCAATAATATTCCGTCAATCCCACCTAAAGGGTGATTGGATATAGTAATAAAAGGCCCTGTTTTAGGTATGCGACGTAGATCTTCTTCAGGGATTTCAAAATTTATTTCAAATTCACCCAATAAAGCGTTTATGAACTCCAGATCGCTTAAATGCTTATTGCGGTCATAGATTTTATTAAGGGTAGAAATGTTTAACACCTTCATCAAGGACCAGCCCATGAAGGTTCCCAAAAAGCCAAGGTTATCAACATTGATGGCTTTGGCCACTTCTTTAGCATTAACTAATCCCATAGAGTTTTTAATTTTGAATCTGGTACTGTTAATACCTTACACAAATATAGTGAAAGCAATTCAACTAGTTTTTTACAATAATCTGAACCGTGTCTCGGCTTTCCTGTTTCAGTAATACATTTCTATCTCTGGTCAACGCTTTTATTTCTGAAGGAACCGAATGCCTAATTGTGTATAATGTAACCCCTTCGTTCCATTTAACTTTGAACTTTTCGCGAAGTTTCACTAGTAATTCATCCAGTTTATCATACTTATTGTCAACACACACCGAAAAGCTAATGGCAGAATTTTGAATTAATTCTACTTTCATTTTATACTCATGCAACCACTTAAAAACATCGCCAATGTTGTCTTCCATCATAAAACTAAAATCTAAAGAAGAAAGTGAAATAAGTACTTGGTTTTTCTTTAAAATAAAACAAGATGTTTTTGGGTCTAAAGTCACGCCTTTGCCTACGCAAGTCCCCTCATCTTCTGGATTGTAAAATGATTTTACGTACAACGGTATCTCTTTTCGTTGTAAAGGCTGCAATGTTTTTGGGTGAATTACCGAAGCACCGTAAAAAGCCAGCTCAATCGCTTCTCGGTACGATATTTTGTTCAGCAATTGCGTTTTACTGAAATATCTAGGATCGGCATTTAACACCCCCGGAACATCTTTCCAGATGGTAACCGATTCGCCATTTAAACAATATGCAAAAATAGCCGCAGTATAATCACTTCCTTCACGACCAAGTGTGGTGGTAAAGTTGTTTTCGTGTTCAGCTCCCAAAAAACCTTGGGTAACAGTAATTCCTGTCGGATGTACTTTATCGATTATTCGTTTTTGGGTTACCTCCCAATCTACTTTTGCATCCCGGTAATTGTCATCTGTTTTAATGCAACCCCGAACATCCAACCAAGTGTTTTTAATATTTTCTTCGGATAGATACGTAGAAACTATTGTTGTAGAAATTAACTCACCGTAGCTTACTATTTGATCATAAACAAACGCATGGTTTTTTGATTTTGAAGAAGTTAAAAAACCTTTTAATTGATCAAGAAGCCCTGAAACAGCTTTATAAATAGCGTGTTTCTTATTTGGGAACAATTCCTTTAAAATATCATAGTGATACGTTTCAACTGTTAAAAGATGGTCTTTTAACGTGTCACTTTTTGCTAAATGTGCCGTTACAACTTCTTCAAGCGCATTGGTCATTTTTCCCATTGCCGAAATAACGACAACCAAATCTTTCTCTCCGGTTTTTTTAAGTACGGTTGTTACATTTTTAACTCCTTGGGCATCTTTAATCGAAGCCCCTCCAAACTTAAATATTTTCATCTATAAATTCTCAACAAATTTTTTAATCCCTTCTTCGTCCATTTGTACCGTGTACCACTGTTTTTGTAGTGATGCCCCTGTGTCTTCATAAAACTTAATAGCGTTTTTATTCCAGTCGAGGACAATCCATTCTATTCGTTTTACACCGTGCGATGCTCCAAATTTTATTACTTCGGAATAAAGCGCAATCCCCAAGCCTTCACCACGGTATTCTTTTTTCACCATCAAATCTTCTAGATGAAGTGTTTTCCCTTTCCATGTAGAAAACCGAAAATATATTAAAGCCATTCCAACAACCTCTCCATCTGCTTTTTCTGCAATAAAACAATCGAACAATGGGTCTTTTCCAAAGCCTTCTTTTATCAAGTCTTCTGAAGTTATTTCTACTTCATGTTCCATTTTTTCATAATCTGCCAGCTCCTTTATCAAATATAATACAGCGGGCATGTCTTCTTTAGTGCTTTTACGAATGTTGAAATCCATCTTATTTTCGGTTTAATTAAAATACGCTTTGGACAAAAATATCGATATTTGCGACTAAAATCCATCTATTAAGATAAAAATGGCAAACAAAAACAAAACGTTAGGCGAATTTATAATTGAAAATCAAGAGGAATTTAAATATTCTTCGGGCGAATTATCGCGGTTAATTAATTCCATTCGCTTAGCGGCAAAAGTGGTGAATCACGAAGTAAACAAGGCTGGTTTAGTCGATATTCTCGGTACGGCAGGCGACCAAAACATACAAGGTGAAGACCAACAAAAACTGGATGTGTATGCCAACGAAGCTTTTATAAACACCTTAACCAACAGAGAAATTGTTTGTGGTATTGCCAGTGAAGAAGAAGATGATTTTATTACCATTAAAGGGCGGAATGAAAAAAATGACAACAAATATGTGGTCTTAATCGACCCATTGGATGGCTCCTCAAATATTGATGTAAATGTTTCGGTGGGGACAATTTTTTCCATTTATAGACGTGTAACTCCATCAGGCGCTCCCGTTACGATTGACGATTTTCTACAACCCGGAAACAGACAAGTAGCTGCTGGTTACATTGTATACGGAACCTCAACCATGATTGTTTATACAACGGGACACGGAGTTAATGGTTTTACACTAAACCCAGCCATTGGGACCTATTATTTATCGCACCCAAATATGAAATTTCCGAAAGATGGCAACATTTATTCCGTAAACGAAGGAAATTATATCCATTTCCCTCAAGGCGTAAAAGATTATATTAAATACTGCCAAAAAGAAGAAGGAGACCGCCCTTACACAGCTAGATATATAGGTTCTATGGTTTCAGACTTCCATAGAAACTTAATTAAAGGCGGGATTTACATTTACCCAAACACCTCTAAAAATCCAGATGGAAAGCTTCGGTTATTATACGAATGCAATCCTATGGCCTATTTAACCGAACAAGCTGGCGGAAAAGCCAGTGATGGCTATACGCGTATTTTAGATATTCAACCTACCGAATTACATCAACGGGTTCCTTTTTTCTGCGGAAGCGTTAATATGATGGAAAAGGCAGAAGAGTTTATGAGGAATGCTAAATAATTAAATATACTTTATAGAATACAATTCAATGAAAAATATAACAATATTATTAGCTTTCATTATCCTTGTAAGTTGTAGTAATGATGACAATAAAACAAACACTGAAAACAATTTTAGTGAAACAGATATTAATTTAGTTACTGGTATTAACATAAGAAATTCTGAAAATGGAAATGGTACTCCATTAGGAAATCCTAATATTTATAAAAACGATACATTTACTGCTTTTCCTAATCCTCCGATAGGAGTACTAACGTTACAGACAAATAACCTTAAAAATACCATATCCAATATTTGGGTGACACCTGCAAATGCTAAAAAAATTTATCAAGAGACAGATTTTAATGAAATATTAAGTTCAAGTTTATATACAGAAAATCAAATTGACTCAAATGCAACATTGAAATTACTCAATCAAAGTTCGAGTAGTTTGTCTATAAATTTAGAAAGTTTACAACCTGGATATTACAAAGTTTTCGTTGAACTAGATGGAAAATTGTATTGGGACAATTTTTATAAAGCTGGTGATATTTTTGAAATTGATGATTTGATTACTTATTGGGAATAAAAAAACACCCAAAGCCATTTTATAAGCCTCGAGTGTTCTAATATATTTCTATAAATTTTTGTTATTTATCTCTGTTCAACAAATAACGGTAATCTTCAAGGTTTAACCCTCCATCATAAATTTCAATGGAACGTTTAATTAGTTTTGCAGCTAATTCTTCGGTATACCCTAACCCAATTGCGTAACGTTCAATTAAAAAGCGTTCTTGATCGTCAATTTTGTGATCGGCAAAAATCATTTCAAAAAGGTCGTGCATGCGCTCCAAACGCCTTTCAGAACTATTTGGTGGGTTAATTGGAAATTTTGAAGGATCTTTGATGACTGTTTTATATTCATCTTCATCTATATCCAATTTCCGAGCAAAACGCTTCAATAATTTTTCTTCTTCAGGGTTCAATTCGCCATTAATAGCAGCCATGTTTGCAATGGATGCAAAATGACTCAAATTTCTGGAATGGTGTCCGCTTTCAAAAAGGTCTGTAAATGACATAGTAGTATAATATTAAGTTACAAATATAAAATATTTACAAATCAAGTTCAGCAAACTAAGTGCTTTTTGTTTTAAACTTTTCTTAATTCTGAAAAAAACACAAGTCAAAAGCTTATTTTTAGAAGGCTATGAAATTGTAATATGAAGCAACCCCTACTTGTTTTCAACAAAAAAGGTATTTATTGTAAACAAGCCGATGTATACATCGATGCTTGGCGTCCAGTTGATAAATGCATTATCACCCATGGTCACGCCGATCACAGTCGGTGGGGCCATAAGCAGTATATTACGCATACCAATAATGTTCCTATTATAAAACACCGCTTGGGCGATATAACTGTTACGGCAAAAGAATGGAATGAAACCTTTATCATCAATGGAGTTACCTTTTCCTTACATCCCGCTGGACACATTGTTGCTTCTTCTCAAGTAAGGGTTGAGTATAAAGGCGAAGTTTGGGTTTTTACCGGTGATTTTAAAACCGAAAACGATGGAATTGCCGAGCCTTTTGAGCCGGTTTCTTGTCATACCTTCATTACGGAATGCACTTTTGGACTGCCCGCCTTTAAGTGGGTACCCCAAAAAGAAGTGTTTTCAGATATAAATTCTTGGTGGAATACCAATAAGGAAGAAGGGAAAACTTCGGTTTTATTTGGATATAGTTTGGGGAAAGCACAACGATTACTCAAACATCTTGATACTTCAATTGGAAAAATTTACACCCACGGTGCCATTGAAAACATGACCGAAATATTACGCCCAATTTATGATTTCCCAAATACAGAACGAATAACACGCGACACTAAAAAGGAAGATATAAAAGGCAATATCGTCTTAGCTCCGCCTAGTGCGCACGGTGGAACTTGGATACGGAAAATGGTGCCTTTTGTTACTGCCTCAGCAAGTGGTTGGATGACGTTTAGAGGAGCGAGACGCCGACGAGCTATCGACAAAGGTTTTGTATTAAGTGACCACGCAGATTGGAATGGACTTATAGAAACAATAAAAGCAACTAACTGCGAAAAGGTAATTGCCACCCACGGATACACAGATATTTTTTCTAGGTATTTACGAGAAGAATTAGGCTATGATGCCCGCACAGAAGAAACGCAGTATGAAGAAGATTCTTCGGAAACAGAACAAAAATTAGACAATGCATCAGTTAAATAGCGCAATTAAAAGTTTAAAAACAATGTTCCCCTCCTTTTTTCAAGGAGGGGTGCCAAAGGCGGGGTGGTTATGAAAAAATTTGCCCAACTCATAAAAACCATTGACAGCACAAACAAAACCAATTTGAAAGTCGCTGCCCTAACTGAATATTTTCAAACAGCAGCTGATAACGATAAATTATGGGCAATCGCAATTTTATCACACAGAAGACCTAAAAGACCTGTAAACACAACTTTATTACGGCAATGGGCTACCGAAATAAGCAACATACCCTTGTGGCTCTTTGAAGAAAGTTATCATATTGTGGGCGACCTAGCCGAAACCATAGCGCTTATCCTCCCTACCACTGAATCTTCAAGTGATAAATCGTTAGCGGCTTATATTTCTGAAATACAAGCGCTACGGACGCTTCCTGAAGCAGAAAAAAAAGAATATTTACACACCAACTGGATGAAACTAGATTATTACGAGCGGTTTGTATTTAATAAAATAATTACCGGCAGTTTTCGTATAGGTGTGAGTCAGAAGCTAATGACACGTGCACTCTCCAAAGCAACTAATATTGACGAAGACATACTCGCCTACAAACTAATGGGCAATTGGACACCAGACAGTACCACGTTTCAAAAATTGGTTTTGGAAGAAAATGAAGAAGATTATCTAAGTAAACCCTATCCTTTTTATTTGGCATATGCAGTGGAGGATGATTTTCAGAAAGAATTAGAACCTATTTCTCAATGGAGCTTCGAACATAAATGGGACGGTATTCGAGCTCAAGTTATCATTCGCAACGACGAAGTTTTTACTTGGTCTCGAGGCGAAGAATTGGTGACTGATAAATTCCCGGAATTTCAAAAATTTTTGAAAGAAATTCCTAATGGAACCGTTTTAGACGGTGAAATTCTTCCCTTCGGAAATGATGTTATCGGAAACTTTAAAGATCTTCAAACGCGTATAGGTCGAAAAAACATTACCAAAGCACTTTTAAAAAAAACACCTGTTATTCTAATAGCTTACGATTTATTAGAATGGAAAGGCAATGACATTCGGCAAAAACCATTTTCTGAAAGAAGGAAAATATTGGACAAACTAATAAACGATTGCAATTGCAATTCTCTTGGCTTATACCTAAGCGAAACCATGGCGTTTTCAAGTTGGAAAGAAGCTGCTAACGAGCGAGAGCTGTCGCGTGAAAAACACAGCGAAGGATTAATGATTAAAAAGAAAGAATCCCCGTATCTAGTTGGCAGAAAAAAGGGTGATTGGTGGAAGTGGAAAACCGATCCCTTTACCATAGATGGTGTGTTAACCTACGCTATGCGTGGTCATGGGCGAAGGGCAAATCTGTATACGGACTATACCTTTGGCCTTTGGGACGGAGACGAACTAGTAACCTTCGCAAAAGCCTATTCGGGCCTTACCGATGCTGAATTTAAAAAAGTAGACGCGTGGATTAAAAGAAATACCTTAGAACGGTTTGGACCGGTACGGAGCGTAACCCCACATCACGTTTTCGAAATTGCTTTTGAAGGTATTGCTGAAAGTAAGCGCCACAAAAGCGGAGTTGCAACCCGTTTTCCGCGAATTTTACGTTGGCGTAAAGACAAGCCTATTGAAGAAGCCAACACCCTTGATGACCTTAAAGCCTTGATTCCGAAGTGAAAAAAAAAGACCTAATAGCAATCGCTGAAACATGGTTTCAGGAAAAAAACTGGAAACCTTTCCCCTTTCAGAAAAAAACCTGGAATGCTTTTTTACAAGGCAAACACGGCTTATTAAATGCCCCAACTGGCAGCGGAAAAACGTATGCACTTTGGGCTCCAATCGTGCTAGAGTACATTAAGGACAACCCCGATTATAAAACCAAAAAAAAGAAAGGCATCAAAGCCATTTGGATTACCCCTTTGCGGGCCCTTTCAGTTGAAATTCAACAGGCAGCTCAACGTTTTGCCGATGATTTGGAAACTGATTTAACGATAGGAATCCGAACAGGTGACACCTCCCAAAGCGAGCGCGCCAAGCAAAAACGCGCTATGCCCGATTTACTCATTACAACCCCCGAAAGCTTGATGCTTTTATTGGCCAGCAAAGGGTATGATAAAACTTTCAAAACGTTAACGGCAATAGTAATAGATGAATGGCACGAATTACTAGGAAGTAAAAGAGGCGTGCAAGTGGAACTCGCCTTGTCAAGGCTTAAAACGGTCTGTCCAAAACTCCGTATATGGGGTGTTTCGGCTACCATTGGCAACTTAGAACAAGCACAGCAAGTATTGTTAGGAGTTGATGAAAATGCAGTTAAAAACTCCGTGTTAATCAAGGACTCTAAAAAGAAAAAAATCACGGTTAAATCCATCATCCCGAAAAAGATGGAAACCTTTCCTTGGCGTGGGCATTTAGGACTTCATTTGTTAGAGGACATCGTACCTATCATTAAAAACAGTAAAACCACTATAATTTTTACAAATACCCGTGGACAGTGCGAAATTTGGTTTCAAAAACTATTGGAAAAACATCCCGAATTCGCTGGGGAAATTGCGATGCATCACGGAAGCATCGCAAAAGATACTCGTTTGTGGGTAGAGCAAGCCATTAGAAATGAGTCGCTTACTGCTGTAGTAGCAACTTCTAGTTTAGATTTGGGTGTAGATTTTGCCCCAGTAGAAACGATCATACAAATAGGAGGCCCTAAAGGAGTGGCTAAGTTTTTACAGCGCGCCGGTCGCAGTAATCATCGTCCAGGCGAAGCTTCGGTTATATATTTTTTACCCACTCACGCTTTGGAATTAATTGAGGCTTCGGCATTAAAAAAAGCGGTTAAAGAACGTGTGATTGAAGATCGCATTCCATATCTATTAAGTTTCGATGTACTCATACAATACCTGGTTACTTTGGCTGTAAGCAATGGATTTATTCCTGCTGAAATATTCAAAGAAGTAAAAAACACTTTTTGTTTTCAGGGCATTACGGAAGAACAATGGCAATGGTGCTTAAACTTTATAACAATTGGAAGCCAAAGCCTTCAGAGTTATGATGAGTATAAACGCGTGGAAGTAACACCACAAGGACTGTTTAAAGTAGAAAGCCGAAGGGTAGCTATGATGCACCGCCTTTCCATTGGTACCATTGTAAGCGATAGCATGCTAATGGTAAAGTACGTAAGTGGCGGATTTATAGGCACAATTGAAGAATTTTTTATAGGAAAAATGAAACCTGGTGATACATTTGTTTTTGCTGGAAGAACATTAGAGTTGGTCCGGCTTCGGAATATGGTGGCTCAAGTAAGACGCTCAAAAAAGAAAACCAATAAAGTAGTCAGTTTTATGGGTGGGCGAATGACGCTTTCATCCCAAATGAGCGAGATTTTGAGAGAAGAATTACAAAGCGAGGCCGACCATAAACGAAACACACCCGAGTTAAAAGCACTACGACATTTATTTGAGCGTCAAGAGTTAGAAAGTATCATCCCCAGAGAAAATGAGTTCTTAATAGAGAGTTTTAAAACGCGTGAAGGCTATCACACCATTTTTTATCCGTTCGAAGGTCGTTTTGTCCACGAAGCTATGAGTGGCCTACTTGCCTATCGCATTAGTTTACTAAGTCCCATTACATTTTCATTAGCGTATAATGATTATGGTTTCGAATTGCTGTGCGACCAACCTTTGGATGTACAACAGATAATAGACAACAATTTATTTAGTACCGATTATTTATTCAGTGATTTGCAAAAAAGTATCAACGCAACCGAATTAGCTAGAAGAAAATTCAGGGATATTGCGGTAATAAGCGGGTTGGTGTTTCAAGGGTATCCCAATAAAATGGTAAAAACAAAACACTTGCAGAGCAGTAGCCAACTGTTGTTCGATGTATTTCGGGATTACGAGGCCGACAACTTATTGTACCAACAAGCCTTTCGGGAAACCTATGAACATCAACTGGAGGAAGGTCGATTGCGTTTAGCTTTGGAGCGAATAAACAAACAAGAAATTATCTGGAAGAAATGTAACAAACCAACACCCTTTAGCTTTCCTATTATTACAGATAGACTACGGGAAAAACTCTCTTCGGAAAAATTAGCCGACCGAATTAAAAAAATGAAACTGCAATTGGAAAAATGACGCAAACCATTACCATACAAGGTGAAACATTTATTTTGGACCCAACAGGTTCTGTCTTTTGGCAATCCAAAAACTTACTTTTAATCGCAGATGTTCATCTTGGAAAAGTGGCACACTTTAGAAAATATGGAGCCGCAGTACCTTCAAAAGCCTCTTCAAAAAACTATGATAAATTGGAAGAAGTTATCGCGCGACATAAACCAGAAACCATTTGTTTTCTTGGCGATTTATTCCACAGCACACTAAACAACGAGTGGAATATTTTTGAAACCTGGGTTAAAAAAAAACCTACCAAGATTATATTGGTAAGTGGCAATCACGATATTATTTCGCCACATAAATTTGAAGCATTGGGAATAGAAGTACTAGACCAATTAAAAATAGATTCATTCCTGCTGACCCATCATCCTACTGAGAAAGAAAAAATATTTAATTTTTCAGGACACATACATCCTGGGGTTCGTATGCGAGGACCGGGAAGGCAAACCTTGAAATTAGCTTGTTTTTTCCGAACCAACAACCAAATGATTTTACCTGCCTTCGGGAATTTTACTGGAAAATATATATTGCAACCCTCAGAAAAAGACACGGTATATGCCATTGTGGAAAACGAGGTTATTTGTGTTAGCTAAATCTTAATTGTTTTGATATTGCTACCTGTTTAGTTAAATTTAACTTATCATGAAAAAAACACTACAAATTGCCAATCTCATAGCTTTTATAGCAACTATCTTTGTAAATTATTTATCGAATACCGGTGCTATAAATAATACCACCATTGGCGAAGTCTCGGCCTCTATGTCTAATTTATTCACTCCAGCAGGTTATGCCTTTTCTATTTGGGGTTTTATTTATCTCTTGTTATTAGGTTTTGTAATTTATCAAAGTCGAAGTCTTTTCACAAAAGTAAGAGACGATGCTTTTGTGCTGAAAACTGGCTGGTGGTTCGTCCTCTCTTGTGTAGCCAATATTATGTGGGTTACCTTTTGGCTCTATGGATATATTAGTTTTTCTATACTAGCAATGTTCGTTTTACTGTTTTCACTTTTAAAAATTGTAATGAATAACCGTATGGAATTATGGGACGCTCCTATTTCAGTAATTACATTTTTATGGTGGCCGTTTGTTTTTTACAGCGGATGGATTACCGTAGCAAGCATTGCCAATGTTGCTGCATACTTAAGTAGTATCGGCTGGGATGGCTGGGGCTTATCTGAAACCTCTTGGACGGTATTAATGGTCATAATAGCTGGAATCATCAACTTAGTCGTCACCTGGAAACGCAACATGCGTGAATTTGCCTTGGTCGGTGTTTGGGCCTTAATCGCCATTGCAGTAGCTAATTGGGACAGCAACCAAAGCATTGTGTACGCTACACTAATAACTGCAGCAGTTTTATTTATTAGCAGCGCAATTCATGGTATTAAAAATAGGGAGACTAGTCCAATACAAAAATGCAAAGAGCATTTTGGAAAGGATTAGGACTTTTTCAGCTTAATCGGTCTGTTTTTTTGATTTCAATTTCAATTTCGATTTCTTTACACCATCCCCTTAATATCGTTACCCCATGTTGGGTAGGCAAAAATCATGGCCTTTAAGTCTTCGCATTTTAATTTTCCGCACATGGCTAAGACGAATAGATTAATCATTTCGCCTGCGTGAGGTGCAATAATGTGCGCCCCTAAAATCAAGTTTCGTTCTTTATCGACTATGGTTTTATAGGCGTAGGTTTCTTCATTAATTCGTTTTGCATTAAACCAAGAAGGAACGCTTTTGTATTCCACCACAATATTATATCCTTGTTTTTTAGCTTCCTTTTCTGTCAAACCAATAGCAGCAACTTGCGGTAAGGTAAATACCACGGAAGGAACTGGCGGGAAATCCATTTTCAACACATTGTTTTTTCGAATGTTTTTTGAAACCACTCGCGCTTCTTGAGAGGAAGTAGGCGTTAATGGTAGCGAACCACTTGCCGAAACATCGCCACAGGCATACACCGACGGATTGGTGGTATTTTGAAGAAACTCATTTACTGAAACGCCTCCTTTTTCAGAAGCAACATTTCCTTTATCCAAATTTAGTTCATCTATAGAAGGCACGCGTCCTGCTGTATTAAAAACAGCTCTAGCTTTAACGGAACCCTCTTTTCCGTCTTTCTGAAAAATGACACGATGATTTTTTTGTAATTTTTCCACCTCCGTTACTTGGGCGTTGAAAATAAAATCAATTCCTATTTTTTCTGAAGCTTCTGTAAGATGATTGACAATATCTTCATCAAAAGGCATCAAAGGCCTTGGGGCAAACTCAACCACGGTGACCTTTGCACCACAGCGCGCTGCAATGTGAGCAAACTCCATCCCAATATAACCAGCTCCTACAAAAACGATACTTTCTGGTAGCTCTGGTAACTCTAAAAAGTCGTCACTCGTTTTTAAATGCTCTCTTCCGGGTATTTTTAACTCTAAAGGTTTTTGTCCTGTTGCAATGACAATCTTTTTAGCTTTCACCGTTTTTCCTTCCACCGATAGCGTGTTTTCATCTAAAAACTCGGGCGATTGATGGTACATAGCAATACAAGCTTCTTTTAGATCACGTTCGGTAGCTGCGGGAACCGCTTCAGTAAAATTCGATTTAAATTTTTGTACGTCTTTCCAACTTATTTTAGGAACTGACGTGATTCCCTTCCCTTTTAAATTTTCTGCAAGTTGCACCACTTCGGTAAGACCTACCAATACTTTTTTAGGATCGCACCCTCTATTTGCACACGTGCCGCCAAACTCTCTATTGTCGGCAATGGCAACGCTCATTCCAGCTTCAACACAATCGTATGCCACGCTTTTTCCAGCGGTTCCAGTTCCTATTACAAATACGTCAAATTCTTTTATGCCCATACTCTAAAATTACTCAATGAAATACCCTAATTGTGTTATGAAAATGATAAAACTCTATGTGGCAGCTTAGAATAAGAAGATAAGATACTATCTTTGCGCCTTTATGAGCAAAACTCTCGTTAATACGCTTTTTTCAAAGGCTGATGAAACCCTAAAGCTAGGGGAAGCTATATCTGGTTCGCAACAAAATATTTCTGTTTCAGGCTTAGTTGGCTCTGCTACTTCAATTGTTATTTCTGAAGCTTTTAAAGTTTCAGAAAAACCATTCCTTCTTATTTTAAATGATAAAGAAGAAGCAGCTTACCACTTAAACGACCTAGAACAATTACACGGTGACGAAAACGTGTTATTTTATCCTGGAAGTTATCGCCGGCCGTATCAAATTGAAGAAACCGACAATGCCAATGTGTTGCTGCGTAGCGAAGTGCTAAACCGTATCAATTCTCGACGGAAACCAGCCATTATTGTTACTTATCCGGAAGCACTATTTGAAAAAGTAGTAACCCGAAAAGAGCTTGAAAAGAATACCCTAAAGCTAAAGGTAGGCGAAGAAGTATCCATCGATTTTGTAAATGAAGTGCTGTTTGAATATAAATTTAAACGCACCGATTTTGTGACCGAACCTGGTGAATTTTCGGTTCGTGGGGGTATTTTAGATGTGTTTAGTTTTAGTAATGACGAGCCGTACCGGATTGAGTTTTTTGGCGATGAAGTAGATAGCATCCGTACGTTTGATGTAGAAACACAACTTTCTGATGTACAATTAAAGAAAATATCCATCATCCCGAATGTGGAAAATAAGATGATGGAAGAAACGCGAGAAAGTTTCTTAAAATATATCGCTTCCAAAACCGTGGTTTTTCTGAAAAATGAAGAACTTTTAAGTAGCAGTATTACAAAACTATTTCAAAAAGCAACCCATGCTTTTAACGAAGCTTCTGGCGAAGTAAAACAAAGCGAACCGCAAGAATTGTTTTGCACTTCCGAATTATTAAAAAGCCAACTCTCTGAATTTACAACCGTAACATTAGATAGTAAAACCAGTAGCGAGGCGATTCACTTCAACACAAAACCGCAACCATCGTTCAACAAACAGTTCAATTTGTTGATTGAGAACTTGAATGAAAACGTAGAAAAAGGCTATAAAAACTACATTTTTTGTAGTAGTGAACAGCAAGCGAAACGGTTTCACGACATTTTTGAAGATGCCGAACAACACGTAAACGAATACCAAACGATTGTTTTTCCCTTGTTTCAAGGGTTTATCGATGACAATCAAAAAAATGTTTGTTATACCGACCATCAAATTTTTGAACGGTATCATAAATTTCAAATTAAGAACGGGTATGCCAAAAAACAGGCAATTACTTTAAAAGAGTTGACCAATCTGGAAGTAGGCGATTACGTGACCCATATTGATCACGGAATTGGAAAATTTGGTGGACTTCAGAAAATTGATGTGGAAGGAAAGCAGCAAGAAGCCATTAAACTCATTTATGGCGAACGCGATATTCTGTACCTCAGCATCCATTCGCTTCATAAAATCACCAAGTATAACGGCAAGGACGGAAAAGAACCCAAAATATACAAATTGGGAAGTGCCGCTTGGAAAAAACTAAAACAAAAGACCAAAAAACGGGTTAAACAAATTGCCTTCAACCTAATTGAACTCTACGCCAAACGCCGCTTGCAAAAAGGATTTGCGTATGATCCCGATTCGTACTTACAAGCTGAATTAGAGTCGTCTTTTATGTATGAAGACACACCCGATCAATCTACTGCGACTGAAGATGTTAAGCGCGACATGGAAAATGAACGCCCAATGGACCGGTTAATCTGTGGTGATGTAGGTTTCGGAAAAACCGAAGTAGCCGTTCGTGCTGCTTTTAAAGCAGTAGACAACAACAAACAAGTTGCTATTTTGGTGCCCACCACCATTTTGGCGTTTCAGCATTTTAAAACATTTACAGAGCGATTGGCAGATATGCCTGTGAATATTGATTACCTCAACCGTTTCCGAACTGCAAAAGAACGTCGGGCTGTTCTAGAAGGTTTAAAAGACGGAACCCTTGATATTGTGATTGGCACGCATCAATTGGTTAACAAATCGGTTGAATTTAAAGACCTTGGGTTATTGATTATTGATGAAGAACAGAAGTTTGGTGTCGCTGTAAAAGACAAACTGAAAACCATAAAGGAAAATGTGGACACACTCACGTTAACCGCTACACCAATTCCCCGAACCTTGCAGTTTAGTTTGATGGCCGCGCGGGATTTGTCGGTTATTACCACGCCGCCGCCCAACCGTTATCCAGTAGAAACACACGTAATTCGTTTTGGCGAAGAAAATATTCGCGATGCAGTTCGATATGAAATATCACGTGGCGGACAAGTATTTTTTGTTCATAACCGCATTGAAAACATTAAAGAAGTAGCCGGAATGATTCAGCGCTTAGTTCCAGATGCTAAAATAGGGATTGGTCACGGGCAGATGGATGGTAAAAAACTAGAAAAACTCATGCTCGGTTTTATGAACAATGAGTTTGATGTTTTGGTTTCAACCACCATTATTGAAAGCGGCTTGGATGTGCCAAATGCCAACACGATTTTCATCAATAATGCGAATAATTTTGGTCTTTCTGACTTACACCAAATGCGTGGACGTGTAGGTAGAAGTAATAAAAAAGCCTTCTGTTATTTTATTACGCCGCCCTATTCGGTTATGACCGAAGAAGCCCGAAAACGAATTACGGCTTTAGAGCAATTTTCAGAATTAGGTAGCGGGTTAAACATCGCGATGAAAGATTTAGAAATCCGTGGCGCAGGAGATTTATTAGGTGGAGAACAAAGTGGGTTTATCAATGAAATTGGTTTTGAAACCTATCAAAAAATACTTTCTGAAGCGATTGATGAACTAAAAGAAAAAGAGTTTAAAGATCTTTATGAAGGTACCGAACATGAAAAGAAAGATTTTGTAAAAGAAACCGTACTCGACACCGATTTTGAATTGCTTTTCCCTGATGATTACATTAATAACATCACGGAACGGCTTAATCTGTACACCAAATTAAACCAACTAAACACCGAAGCAGAACTTCAGCAATTTGAAAAAGAATTAATTGACCGTTTTGGCGAACTTCCTGAACAAGTTGTAGATTTATTAAACAGCGTTCGTATTAAATGGATTGCCATTAAAATGGGACTTGAACGTGTAGTGATGAAGAAAAACAAGTTGGTTGGTTATTTTGTAAGCGATCAACAAAGTGCGTATTATCAGAGTCCGGTGTTTACAAAAGTCTTGCAATACGTCCAAAACCATCCGCAGCGAGTAACGATGAAAGAGAAGAAAACCCGTAACGGTTTACGGTTGTTGTTAACGTTTGATAGGATTACTTCAGTAAATAGAGCATTGGACGCGTTAGCGCCTTTTAGAGAATAAATAAGTATCTTTCAAACAAGACAAGACCCGTGAACTATACAATGTCGGGTAAATGTCGGGTGAAATTCAATTGTAAAAATTGCATTGTTTTCACCTTGGTTGTACTATTGTCTTATAAATTTACTTTGTTATGAAACAACCAGAATTAGGTCAAAAAATTGTCGCGCTGCGGAAGCAAAAAGGACTCACTCAAGAAGAATTAGTTGAGAAATGCAACATCAATGTACGCACGATTCAACGTATAGAAGCGGGAGAAGTAACCCCAAGAAGTTATACTATTAAAAGTATTCTAGACGCATTAGGTTTCGATTTAGAAGCTTTTCAAACGGAAAAAGAAACAAAGGTTACGTATAATGAAAGTCTGCTTAGTACCTCTAAAACCTTTTTAACGCTTGCGCTTATTGGAGGGATTCTTTACTTTATTATCGGTTTCCCCGAATTTGTACTAGACTGGGCGCGTTTCTTTGAAAATGAAATGATTTTAGGAAATGCAGCTTACATAAGCGTTAAATGCATAGCGCTAGTATCGTATTTATATTTTTCGATTGGCTTTATTCGCGTCGGTAACATTTTTGAAAATAGTCTCTTGACAATTTCAACCTATGTTTTAATTGCTATGACGTTTCTATTTTATGTATACGATATATCTTCCCTCTACTTTGAAGGCTTTGCTGTGGAATATGTTGCCGTAATAGAATCTATTTTTTACGGATTAGGCGGTTTCCTTTTTGGGTTTTCACTTCTGAAACTTTCTAAACCTTTAGGCGTTTTAGCCACCGTAACCGGTGGATTTAAAATGGCGAGTTCTGTGTTTTTAATTTCGGTCTTTTTAGGGTGGCTTGGGGCTTTATTTTTAATTCCGGCAGTACTTTTAGAAATCGTTTTACTCTATAAAATTAAATCGCTCTCTAACGCGAGAAATGTTTCAGCAATCATTTAAAATCACTCAAACAAAGGAGAAGATAAATACCGATCGCCTCGATCGCAAATCACCGCTACAATTACACCGCTTTCTAAGGTTTCGGCTAATTTTAATGCAGCCGTAACACTACCCCCGCTACTCATTCCGGAGAACACACCTTCTTCTTCGGCCAAACGTTTTGCCATTGCTGTAGCTTCCGTTTCGCTTACTTCAATTACTTGATCCACTTTTTTAGGATTGAATATTTTAGGTAAATACGCTTTCTCCCACTTTCGAATACCCGGAATTTTTGAACCGTCTGTTGGCTGCGCTCCTACAATTTGAATGTTTGTATTCTTTTCTTTTAAATAAGTAGAGGTACCCATAATGGTTCCCGTCGTTCCCATTGCTGAAACAAAGTGCGTTATTTTCCCTTCAGTATCGTTCCAAATTTCAGGACCTGTGGTTTTATAATGCGCTTTCCAGTTATCATCATTCGCAAATTGATTAAACGAATAATACCCTTCGTCATTTACTTTTTGTTCTGCATAATCCCTTGCACCTTCTATTCCAATATCGGATGACGTTAGCGTAACTTTCGCTCCGTACGCTCGCATGGTTTGCACGCGCTCCTTTGTAGAATTTTCGGGCATCACGAGTTCTATCTTAAGCTTAAAAATCCCTGCTATCATCGCTAGCGCAATTCCCGTGTTTCCGCTTGTCGCTTCAATAAGCTTCGAATTTTCATCTATTTCACCTCTTTCCAAAGCAGACTTAATCATATTATACGCCGCTCGATCTTTTACACTTCCGCCCGGGTTGTGACCTTCCATTTTTAAAAGTAAGGTGATGTTTGGGTTTTTAAGTAAGGTTTGTGCTTCAATTAGAGGAGTGTTTCCTATAAAATCGGTTATATTTTTAAACATTTTCTGTTGTTTTAATTTTCACTTCATTGGTATTTGAAACAATAGAATTAGGTGGGATAGAATCTGTAATCCACGTATTTCCTCCTATTACACTATTTTCACCAATGGTTGTTTTTCCACCCAAAATAGTTGCATTGGCATAAATAACTACGTTATCTTCAACCGTTGGATGCCGTTTTATATTCCGTAATTCTTTTGCTACAGAAAGTGCTCCTAAGGTAACCCCTTGGTAAATTTTTACGTTGTTTTTAATAATCGTGGTTTCTCCAATTACCGTACCTGTTGCATGGTCTAGAAAAAAGGACTCACCTATTTTAGCACCAGGATTGATATCGGCCCCTGAAATATGGTGAGCATATTCGCTCATAAGCCTTGGCACCAAGGGCATTCCAAATTTATATAACTCGTGACTCAATCGATAAATAACAATAGCGTAAAACCCTGGGTATGACAAATAAACTTCTTCTATGGAATTAGCCGCGGGATCGTTGTTAACAAAAGCTTTGGCGTCTTTATTTAATTTCTCTAAAATTTCTGGAAGTTTCTGCAAGTAGGATTTCCAAAGCTTTTTACATGGTTTTTCGGGTTCCCAACAAGCGATATCCACTAATTCTTCAAAAAGCGTTTCTAACGTATCTAAATTTTTTGAAACCGATGTTTCTGAATCGAATAAGGTGTAAAATAATAGTTCAGTAAATTCTTCGGTTCGTTCTTTTAAACGATACTTTAAGTTAGGGTTTTCTTTTTGTTGCTGAATGGCTTGAATAATATCTTTTTTGGTAGAATTCATAAGTAGAAGCTATGATTGAGTGAGTCGATTTACTTATTTCAAAATTACAGAAATCCCAGTAGAAGGTTCCCTTTTTTAGAAATGATAAAATGCATTTTCAAAATGTTCAATCTGTTCGGTAGTTTTATTTTTCAAAACGGCAATAATATCAAATTGAACTTCTTTGTCAAGGTTGTTTGCAATCATATATTCATTCGCAGCTTTTACCAATAGCTTTATTTTCCCTTTGGTGACAAAGCTCTGCGGATCGCCGAAAAATGAACTGTTTCGGGTTTTTACCTCAATTATTTGAATGGTATTTTCTTCTTTTTGGGCAATGATATCTATTTCGGCTTTATCGTAGAAGAAATTACGTTCTAAAATTTTATAGCCATTTTTCAGAAGATACTCTGCTGCCAATTGCTCGCCAATTTTTCCAAGTTCGTTGTGGTGCGCCATACCATTTCAGGGTTACGCATACCAATATAATCATTAAAATTGAAAAGAATAACGTTCAAAACTCCGAGTAATTAAGGTTGCTTATTGTTAACTTTGTTGGTATGATGATACCCTATAACATTTCAGAAAAAACCAATTTTATTATAAAAAAGAACAGCTATGAAAAAAATAATTTTAATTCTAAGTGTAATGCTTAGCAGTAATTTAATGGTTGGACAGCAAACAATGACCCCCGAACTGTTATGGCAAGTAAAACGCTTAAGCGTGATGGGGCTGGATCAAAATGGTTCTACTATCTTCTTCAAGGTAAAAACACCTAATATTGAAGAAAATGATTTTGACACCAAGTACTTTAAAATGCCTGTTTCGGGAGGTACTATAGTCGAAATTAATGAAGACGCTGTCAATGCAAAGGACAAAAACATTTCACCAGATGGCACCTATAAATTGTTTGATGAAGAAGTTCAGATTGAAGCCATTGAAGGAAAAGATGTGTATAAAAACTTGGAAGAATCCAATGCCTATATTTTTTCCGATTTAGACATTCGCCATTGGGACAAATGGCAAGATGGTAGCTATAATCACGTTTTTTACAAGCCAACTGGGAATGAAAATGCTACCGGCACCGATATTATGCCGAAACAACCCTACCACACCCCACAACGTCCGTTTGGTGGTGACGAGGATTACATCTGGTCGCCAGACAGCAAAGACATCTATTATGTAAGTAAGAAGTTAAAAGGTAAAGAGTATGCTACCAGCACGAATACGGATATCTACAAATACAATTTAGCGTCTAAAACCACCGAAAATATAACCAAAGACAACAAAGGCTATGACACCAATCCGGCGTTTTCATCAAAAGGAACTTTGGCGTGGTTGCAAATGAAAACCGATGGGTACGAAAGCGATAAAAATGATATCGTTGTTTTAGAAAACGAGATAAAGCAAAACCTTACTGGGCAATGGGATGGTACGGTGAGAAGTTTTTTATGGAATAACGACGGAACTGAAGTATATTTTACAGCTGCTGTTGACGGAACCATCCAACTTTTTAAAGTGAATTATCCAGGTAAAAAACGAATCGCGCCAGTAGTAAAACAACTTTCGAAAGGGCAATTTGATGTGACGAGTATTATTGCTCAAAAAGACAATACGCTGTTGGTTACCAGAACTGATATGAATCATGCTGCCGAAATATTCAGTTTCGATTTAAAAGACAATACATTTAAGCAGTTAACGAATATCAACTTAGATTTATACAACAGCATTGACTTACCAAAAGTTGAAAAGCGAATGGTAACCACTACCGATGGTAAAGAAATGTTGGTTTGGGTTATTTTACCTCCAAATTTTGATGCTTCTAAAAAATATCCAACCTTATTATATGCACAAGGTGGTCCGCAAGCACCGCTATCGCAGTTTTATTCCTACCGTTGGAATTTCCAATTGATGGCCTCGCAAGGATATATTGTTGTAGCGCCTAACCGTCGCGGTATGCCGGGTCACGGTGTGGAATGGAACGAAGCCATTAGCAAAGATTGGGGCGGACAAGTAATGGACGATTACCTCTCAGCTATTGATGAAATCGCGAAAGAACCGTATGTTGATAACGATCGATTAGGAGCCGTTGGCGCAAGTTATGGTGGGTATTCGGTATTTTATTTGGCCGGAATCCACAACAACCGATTTAAATCGTTTATTGCTCACGATGGCGTATTCGATACCCGAAGCATGTACGGTACAACCGAAGAATTATTCTTTGTAAACCACGATTTTGGCGGACCGTATTGGGACAAAAACAATGCAACAACTCAAAAAGTGTACAACGAGTTTAACCCAATTACCAAAGTATCAAACTGGGACACGCCTATTTTAATCATTCAGGGAGGAAAAGATTATCGTGTACCAATTGAGCAAGGCTTAAGCGCCTATCAAGCTGCACAGCTGTTAGGGATAAAAAGCAAATTGCTATATTTTCCAGAGGAAAACCACTGGATACTTACGCCCCAAAATGCGTTGGTCTGGCAAAACGAATTCTTTAAGTGGTTAGAAGAAACACTTTAATTTTCAAATCCCCTTTCCAAGTGAAAAGGGGGTTTTTTTATATTTTTAATTCCCAAAAAGTTAAAATTAATTATATACAAACTTGAAGATATGATAAAAAATGAACAAAAATATTTAGAATGGATTGAAAAAAATGGCGTTGGTAAAAATGACAATGTTGCATCTTCCACAAAATCTTATATTTCTTATTTAAATACCGTTTCTAAGTTAATTCATGAGGATATTTCAGAAAAAAATCTTTACGACGAAAGTTGTATTGCAGAAATATCACAAAAGCTGAAAGGATTAAGAAGTGAAAAGTCAATTTCTAATTACAAATCAGCGTTAAGACAATATGCTAATATGGTACAAAACACTTAAATTATTAATGAATTTGCTAAAACTGAAAATATAACTTTTTCATTCGAAGAATTAAAAACCAAAATCTAAAAAAATAAATTGGTATTACGTATACTATAAAACATTTCAACTAAACACCTCATATTGAAAAAAAAATGATCGCCGTAGCAATCTTCTTTATCATCCTCGGAATACTGATTAAATACGGTAAGCTATATTTTTTAATAGCTGGGTATAATACCATGTCAAAAGAAGAGAAAGCCAAAGTTGATGTGGATGGAATTGCAACCGTGTTTAGAAACGCCACGTTTGGAATGGCTTTTATAATGATAATCGGCTATTTTGCTGCTACGTGGTTTGCAAATCCTGAAATTGAAAACATCGCTTTTTACGGGGCGTTGATTGTAGGGATTCCTTACTTATTGATACGGTCTAATTCCAAAAAGTACAAGATTGATAAATAGCATTTAAAAAGTAAGTTTCGCATCTACTTCATTTACTTCCAACCTAATTTTTCTACCCATTATTAGTGCGCGATTGTCTTTTATATGACCCGCAGGCGCATTAAAACAAACCGGATACTCATATTCTGAAACAGCTTCGGCAATAATTGCTGCAGCCGTTTTTCCGAAAGGAATGGTATTGTCATTCATATCGTTCATACCACCTACTACCAATCCTGCCAAGTTTTTTAAAAACCCACTGCGTTTTAGGTTTTGCATCATCCTATCGATGTGATATAAATATTCATCCAAATCTTCGATAAACAAGATTTTTCCATCGGTATTTGCTGAAAAAGCGCTTCCTAAAATAGAATACAAAACCGAAAGGTTTCCGCCTACTAACTGTCCCACTGCTTTTCCGGTTCGATTTACTTTTTTTTCTTCCGAAGGGAATGAAATTTTATATTCTTCTCCAAACAAAATATTTTTTATGGAAGTTGCCGCTTCTACTGTTCTCTTTCCAATATCTGCGGGCATATCAGCATGCATTGTTTCCACGCCTAGATTATGGATATGCGAATGCAACACTGTAATATCACTATAACCAATAATCCATTTTGGATGTTTTTTAAATTCTGAAAAATTCAATCCATCAACCATTCGTACTGTTCCATATCCACCTCGCGCGCACCAAATGGCTTTTACAGTTGGGCTGTCTAACATAGCTTGAAAATCGGCGGTTCGCAAGATGTCGTTTCCGGCAAATTGGTTATGTTCGGCTCCAATGGTTTTTCCTAATAGCGGTTGTAAACCCCATTCTTCCAATAATTGTAAACCGGGTTCTAATTCTTCTTTTGAAACTTTTCGAGCGGT
>DEQW01000001.1:553978-563140 GCA_002360635.1 Flavobacteriaceae bacterium UBA3356
GTAATCTAAAATAGTATAGCACCCAAATTAACACATTTATCCGTAATTTTGCACCTCCATCAAGAAAACGAAGGACGTAATTATGCAAACAACACCAAAAAGATATACCATTACCGCCGCCTTACCTTACACCAATGGCCCTGTTCACATCGGGCATTTAGCAGGTGTATACGTACCGGCAGATATTTACGCGCGCTACCAACGCTTACAAAATAAAGATGTAGCATTTGTCTGCGGAAGTGACGAACACGGCGTACCTATTACCATAAAAGCGAAAAAAGAAGGCATCACACCTCAGGAAGTAGTGGATAAATACCACGGAATCATTAAAAAATCGTTTGAAGACTTCGGAATTTCATTTGATAATTATTCCCGAACCTCAGCAAAAATACATCATAATACTGCTTCGGCATTTTTCAAAAAATTGTATGAAGACGGAAAGTTTATTGAAGAAGTTACGGAGCAGTTGTACGATGCCGAAGCCAATCAGTTTCTAGCCGATCGGTTTATCTTAGGAACCTGCCCAAAATGTGGTTTTGAAGAAAGCTACGGCGATCAATGCGAAAACTGCGGAACGTCCCACAACGCAACTGATTTAATAAACCCAAAAAGTGCGATTACGGGCAACACACCTGTTTTAAAAGAAACGCGCCACTGGTTTTTACCCTTAGATCAATACGAAGGCTTTTTAAAAGAATGGATTTTAAAAGACCATAAAAAAGATTGGAAAAGTAATGTATATGGCCAATGCAAATCTTGGATTGACGACGGATTACGAGCACGAGCGGTAACTCGTGATTTAGACTGGGGAATTCCCGTGCCAGTTGAAGGAGGCGAAGGCAAAGTACTATATGTTTGGTTTGATGCGCCGATAGGTTATATTTCGGCTACCAAAGAATGGGCGGAGCGTGAAGGAAAAGATTGGGAGCCATATTGGAAAGATGAAGATTCTAAACTGCTTCATTTTATAGGGAAAGACAACATCGTTTTTCACTGTATTATTTTCCCGAGTATGCTAAAAGCTGAAGGGAATTTTATTTTGCCTGATAACGTTCCGGCGAATGAATTTTTAAATCTGGAAGGCAATAAAATTTCCACAAGTAAAAATTGGGCAGTTTGGTTGCACGAGTATTTGGAGGAGTTTCCGAATCAGCAAGATGTGTTACGATATGTATTGACCGCAAATGCCCCAGAAACCAAAGACAACGACTTTACGTGGTCCGATTTTCAAGCTAGAAACAATAATGAGCTGGTCGCTATCTTCGGAAATTTCATAAACCGAGTTGTAGTTTTAACCAATAAATATTACGATGGAATTGTGCCAGAGGCTTCAGATTTTTCTGAAGTTGACAAACAGACGTTGAAGGAATTACAAGCCTATCCGGCTGTTATTGCTAGTTCGATAGAACGTTATCGTTTTAGAGAAGCCCAGCAAGAATTGATGAATGTGGCGCGTTTAGGAAATAAATATTTAGCAGACGAAGAACCTTGGAAAACGATTAAAACTGACGAAGCACGCACTAAAACAGTGATGTATGTTGCATTGCAAATTGCCTCTGCTTTATCAATTTTAAGCGAGCCATTTTTGCCGTTTACTTCAGAAAAACTAAGGAACATGCTCACTTCGGCTTCGCTCAGTGACCAGCAAAGTAATGAAACACCAATTGTAGTTGAAGGATGGAATGATGTTACCTCAAAAACTGAACTCATAAAACCCGGTCACCAAATAGGAAAAGGAAGTTTGCTTTTCAGTAAAATTGAAGACGAACAAATACAAAAACAGCTAGACAAATTAGAAGCCAGTAAAAAAGCTAATGAAGCTATGAACAAAACCGTAGAGCCCGAAAAAGAAACCGTTCAATTTGATGATTTTACCAAGTTAGATATGCGCGTGGGCACCATTATCGAAGCTGAAAAAATGCCAAAAACCAAAAAGTTATTGGTCTTAAAAGTGGATACTGGTATCGATGTACGCACCATCGTTTCCGGAATTGCTGAAAGTTTTAAAGCTGAAGACGTGATTGGTAAAAAAGTAACAGTACTTGTTAATTTAGCGCCTAGAAAACTGCGCGGTGTTGAAAGTCAAGGGATGATTTTAATGACCGAAACTGCTGAAGGTAAACTATCATTTGTAAACCCAGACACTTCGACTCCACTTAGTACAGGAGCTGGAGTTGAAAACGGAGCAACGATTAATTAATTTGTATTTTTTATGTCAAAATCTTTCCTAATTATTATAGTTAGTGTTTTTTCTATTTTCACTTCTCTATCGCAAGAAGAAATATTAAGTTTCAATCTAGATGAAAGCGGTTCGTTATTAAAAAATAAGGATAGTTACTCTATTTCAAATAATTTAAATGGTGATTTATGTATCATTTTAGCAGAAAGGAAAGAAGTCTACGCTACTTTAATTGATGAAAAATTCAAAGTTAGGGCTAAAATAAAATCTGACTATTTAAAAAGAAAATACAGTGATATTCTTGGTTATAACATTATTAATAATCAGTACACATTATTTGCCTCTAATAGTAGAAAAAAGAAATTTGCAGCTATCAGTTTTAATTTTGATACCCAAAAAACAAATATCCAAGAATTAGATTTTGACTTTAATAAGGAAAAATATGTAGAAGCTGTCAATTTTAAGAACCAGCTATACATCCTAACGGCTACGAAAGAAAATGCATTAACCCTTAGGAAGGTTGATGAAAACTTTAAGTTGAAAACCTTAAAAACATACAAGGTTGATGCTTCCAATAAATTTCAAAAATTGCTAGCGAGAGCAGGTGTAGATAAAAATGATTTTTTGGAGTTTGGAGATTTTTTATTCGCTCCCCTTCAATCTAATGTAATTAAAATTGATAATAGAGTGCCAAATGCTATTGAGCAGACTGCTAATGAAAATAAATTATACCAAAAAAATAATAAAATATACTTGACAATTGATGATGAAGATGAAAATTATACCATTCTCCATAGCATCAATTTAGAAACACTAAATTTTGATACATTCTTATTTGAATACCCGAAAGGGAATATAGACGATTTTAAGGAGTACAATTCTTTTATAATTGATGATAAAATAATTCAATTAGGTAGTAGCCGAAAAGAAATGAAAATTGTTGTAAAAAACTTTGAAGATGAGGTTTTAAAAGACTTTTATTTTGAGAAAGATACACCTATCTCTATTAAAAACTCTCCTATAATACAAGACGGCCAAACATTTGTTCCTTTTGTAAACCGTCGTGAAATGGAAGAAACCTCAAAGTTTTTAAGAAAAGCTTCCTCTGGAAATATAGGGATAACAGCTTATAAAATTGATGGGGGATATTCTGCAATTATCGGTGGCTTTAAAGAAATTGTAACTAATAGTGGCGGCATGATGATGGGAGGTGTAGGAGTTCAAGCAGCACCAGCCGGAGTGGCAACTCCCACCTCATCTTTTAACCCTACTTTTTTTTCATATAATAACTATACCTCTACCAAATCAGTTTTTTTTAATACACACTTTGACAGTAACTTCAATTATGTTGAAAAAGAGGAAGAAAAAAATATTTTTGAAAAAATTGATGACTATACAGATAGTATAAAAAGAATCACAGCAGAGGATGTATTTTTTCATAACAAGATATTATACTTAGGATATTATGATATGCGCGAAAAAACATTTCATTTAGTCAAAGTATAGTTTTCTGAAATCGCTTTTTAAAATCCTATTGCTGAAAATTTATTTAAGGTATTATTTTAAAGCATGACACAATTACTTCAGTATATAGTAAGTAAAACCCAACTTCCCGAAAAAGCAATACAAAACACCATTGCTTTATTGAATGAAGACTGTACCATTCCGTTCATTTCTCGCTACCGAAAAGAACAAACAGGGAATTTGGACGAGGTTCAAGTAGGTGATATTGTTACATACAAAGAAGAATTCGAAACGCTAGAAAAGCGAAAAGCCACTATTTTAAAAGCGCTGGAAGAACAAGAAGTCCTTACCGATGAACTTCAGAAAAAAATAGAGGAGACCACCGATAGCACTACGCTAGAAGATATATACCTACCTTATAAGAAAAAGCGCAAAACCAAAGCTGACACTGCTCGAAACAATGGATTGGAACCACTTGCCAAGATTATTATGGCACAAAATGCTTCTAATATTCATTCGATTGCTGAACAGTACGCTACTAATTCAATTTCGGTGGAAGATGCTTTAGAAGGTGCGCGCCATATTATTTCAGAATGGATTAACGAACGGAGCGACATTCGAAATATGCTTCGGAGTCAATTAGAACGACACGCTATCCTCACCACCAAGGTCGTGAAAACTAAAAAAGACGACGAGAAGGCACAGAAATTTAGAGATTATTTTAAATGGAGCGAAGCATTAAGCCGTTGTCCTTCACATAGATTGTTGGCCATTCTTCGTGCTACGGAAGAAGGATTTATTCGTTTAAAAATTGAAGTTGATGATGAAAAAGCACTTTACAAAATAGAAAACCGAATTATAAAATCGAACGGGGACTGTGCTGATCAAATTTCAATGGCTGTAGGCGATGCTTATAAAAGATTATTGTCCCCTGCACTTTCCAACGAAATTTTAAACGCTGCTAAAGAAAAAGCAGACGAAACGGCCATACAGGTATTTGCCAAAAACCTGAAACAGTTATTATTGGGTTCCCCCTTGGGTGAAAAGAGAGTGTTAGCAATCGATCCAGGTTTTAGAACCGGTTGTAAAATTGTCTGCCTCGATGCACAAGGCGGACTAGAACACAACGAAACCATCTATCCACATCCGCCTAAAAACGACACAAAAGGAGCTATAAAAAAGATTAGTACCTTAGTGAATGCCCATAAAATTGAAGCGATTGCTATTGGTAACGGAACCGCTTCTAGAGAAACCGAACAAGTAATCCGCCGTATTCAATTTGACCGACCCATTCAAGTATTTGTCGTAAGCGAAGCGGGTGCTTCAATTTATTCGGCTTCAAAAATCGCACGGGATGAATTTCCTAATTACGATGTTACCGTACGGGGCTCTGTTTCCATTGGGCGACGTTTGCAAGATCCCTTAGCAGAATTGGTAAAAATAGATGCCAAATCTATTGGTGTGGGGCAATATCAACACGATGTGGATCAGACTAAACTTAAAAGCTCACTAGATCGTGTGGTAGAAACCTGTGTAAATGCCGTAGGTGTCAACATTAATACCGCTAGTACTTCGTTGCTAAGTTACGTTTCGGGTATTGGTGATAAATTAGCTGAAAATATTGTGAAGCATCGGGACGAAAACGGTGCTTTTACGTCTAGAAACGATATTAAAAATGTTTCAAGACTGGGCGGAAAAGCGTTTCAACAAGCTGCCGGTTTCCTTCGAGTAAAAGAAGGGTCAAATCCTTTGGACGATTCGGCTGTGCATCCGGAAAGCTATGCTGTGGTTTCAAAAATGGCAAAAGATATAAAGGTTGGTATTTCAGAATTAATAGGGAATAAAACTCTGCTTCAAGAAATCCCGTTAGAAAAATACCAAACGGAAACCGTGGGCTTACCTACACTTCAGGATATTATAAAAGAATTGGAAAAACCCGGTCTTGATATCAGGGAGCAAGCAAAGGTTTTTACTTTCAATCAAAATATTAAAACGATAACCGATTTACAAGAAGGCCAATTACTACCGGGAATTGTAAACAACGTGACTAATTTTGGCGCTTTTGTAGATGTTGGGATTAAAGAAAGTGGCCTTATTCACATTTCAAATTTAGCAGATTCTTTTGTCTCAGATGTTAACGAGCATGTCCATTTACACCAACAGATTATCGTAAAAGTATTGGAGGTAGATGTTGATAGAAAACGCATTCAGTTGAAAATTCATAAAAAGTAGGATGCTAAAAATCGCATATCATCCTATTTATAAACACCCGTTACCGGAAGGGCATCGGTTTCCCATGGAAAAATACGAATTGCTTCCACAGCAATTGTTATATGAAGGGACTTGTAGTAAGGCGAATTTCTTTGAGCCTGACATGCCTTCGGAAAAATATATCCTTAACGTCCATACAGAAGAGTATTTCACTAACCTAAAAAATCTAACTTTAGACAAACGTTCAGCTCGCAAAATAGGGTTTCCGCTTTCTGAAGGGTTGGTAAAACGAGAACATATTATCACGCAAGGAACCATTCAAGGTTGCGAATATGCTTTGGAACACGGTATTGCTATGAACATTGCCGGCGGTACGCACCACTCTTACACAGACCATGGCGAAGGCTTTTGCATTTTTAACGATCAAGCTATTGCCGCTCGGTATCTGCAAAGCAAAGGATTGGCCAAAAAGATTTTAATTGTCGATCTAGACGTTCATCAAGGAAATGGTACTGCAGAAATATTTCAAAACGATGATTCGGTTTTTACATTTTCCATGCACGGAGCGGGTAATTATCCCTTTAAAAAAGAAGTAAGTGATTTAGATATTCCTATCCCTGATGGATCTGGCGATGCGTTTTATTTATCAAAGTTGAAAGAGATACTTCCTTCCTTAATTGAAGACGTACAACCCGATTTTATTTTTTACCTCAGCGGCGTTGACATTTTAGAAACCGACAAACTAGGCCGATTAAAATGTACAGTTGATGGTTGTAAAGAGCGCGATCTTTTTGTTTTTGAAACCATTAAAAAGCATGAAATTCCCGTGCAAGTGAGTATGGGCGGCGGTTATTCACCCGATATAAAAGTGATTATTGACGCCCACGCAAATACATATCGCTTGGCACAGGATTTGTTTTTTGTGTAAGTGTCTCGGTCGCTTCGATACGATCCTGCCTTTGGGCAGAATCACTCAACCACCTTAAATCGTGCTTTTTGATTAATTTTTTTTATGATAGGATACTTATTGAGGTGGTTGAGTCTTCCACCTTTGGTGGAATGTATCGAAACCACCGAATTCAAAATTACTTATTCCGAAAGACGTAATCCCAACTTTATTTTCCAATAGGGCATTTTGGTATCAAAATATTCAAAATATGATTTTAAGCTTTTAGGGTTTTCAATACTATCCTTTGCAACGACAATCTTTTCGATTTCTTCTGAAGTAATCAATCGTTCTATCTCAATTTCTTCCCCCGAGATATGTGCTTTTTCCAAGTGTACATAAATAGTACCGCTAGTAAGGTTTCGTTCTGTTGAAATTTCATCAACCGTTAATCCGTCATTAAATAATGCCAAGCTCACCAAATGTGTGGGCATTTTTTTAGACCCTTTCTTTTTAGTAGCCTTTATCGCCTTTTTAGGGTTCTTTTTCTGCTCTTCTTTTATAATTTTCAGAAAAGGTGCTGCATACTTTTCCAACTTTGCTTGTCCTACTCCGCTTATGGTCGCGAATTCAGTTTCGGTTTGCGGAACTTTGGCAACCATATCTTTTAAACTGGCATCGCTAAATATGACATACGTTGGGACACCCATTTCTTTTGCTAAAGTGCCTCGAAGTTTCTTTAGCTTATCAAAAAGCCCGCTAGGTTTTACAGCACTTTGGGCGGTTGTCTTTTCTTCTTCTTTTTCATGAAGCGGACGCGCCAAATATATTTTTCTATTTTCAAACAACACCGCTTTTGCCAACGATGTCAATATCAATCTTCCGTTTTCGTGAAACCGAATCTCCAACACTCCTTGATTGATTAATTGAATAACGTATTGCTGCAAATCACGCCACGAAACATCACTCGCTACGCCGTAAGTTTTTACACCTTGATACCCTTTGTTGAATACTTGTGCATTTTGGGCGCCTCGCAAGACATCGATTACCATTCCCAAAGCTTCTTGTTCTTGCAAACGTGCCACCGCCGAACATACTTTTTGTGCTAATAACGTACCATCGAAATAGGTTGGCGGATTTTTACAAATATCACAGTTCCCGCAATCTTCCTGTAAGTGCTCTCCAAAATAACCCAACAACGCTCGCCTACGGCAACTTAAGGCTTCAGCAAACTGTTGCATGCGTTCTAATTTGGCAAGTTGATAGTCTTCCGTAGGGCTTCCTTCGGCAAATTTCCGAAGTTGTACAACATCAGCAAAGCTGTAAAACAATATCGTGTGAGCTGGTAATCCATCCCGACCACTACGGCCAATTTCTTGATAGTAGCCCTCAATATTTTTAGGCATATTGTAATGAATCACCCAGCGAACATTGCTTTTATCGATTCCCATACCAAAGGCAATTGTAGCAACAATAATACTAGTCCTATCCGTTATAAAATCTTCTTGTATGCTACTTCTTTCTTCGGAAGAAATTCCTGCGTGATACGCTTTTGCGTCATACCCAGCAGCGAGTAATTTATCGGCTATGTTTTGTGTGTTTTTTCGACTTAGACAGTAAATGATCCCGCTCTCTTCTCTGTGTGATTTCAGAAATTGCAGTATTTGCTGAATTCTTTTCTGCCCAGGTCTAACATCTAAATATAAGTTAGGCCGATCGAACGAAGCAATAAACTTTTTAGCTTTTGGGATTGCCAATTGTTTTGCAATATCGTCCTGTGTGGCGCTATCGGCCGTTGCAGTAAGCGCTATTAAAGGAATCTGCGGAAATTGCTCCTTTAAGCTCCCCAATCGGGTATAAGCGGGTCGAAAGTCGTGACCCCAAGACGAAATACAATGGGCTTCGTCTATTGCGAATAGATTTATATCGATACGGTGTAAGGTATCTTCTAACAAAAAGATACTTTCTGGTGCTACGTAAAAGAGCTTTAGTTTCCCTGCTTGTAAATCGGAAAGGGTTTGTTGCTGCTCTTCTTGTGGTTGCGAGCTATTGAAATATGCCGCTGAAATTCCATTAGAGCGCAACGCATCCACCTGATCTTTCATCAAAGCAATTAAAGGTGACACAACAATTGCGGTTCCCGGAAGTGCCAAAGCCGGTAATTGAAAACACAACGACTTCCCTCCACCCGTTGGCATAATAGCCAGCGTGTCGTTTCCTTTCAGCACATTTTGGATAATTTTTTCCTGATTAGGAAGAAATTGATCATATCCAAAATGGGTTTTTAATAGGTTTTTTATGGTGGGTGTTGTGTTTGTAATGGGCATAGGGTGCAAAGTTAAAGAATATTTAATTGCAAAACCGTGACTTCGACTCCGCTCAGCCACCTGGAATTGTCTTTTATTTTTTATTCCTTCGGAAT
>DEQW01000001.1:563226-621864 GCA_002360635.1 Flavobacteriaceae bacterium UBA3356
TTTAAATAATGAGTTTCGTTTTTACAGCTAGCCAATTGATTTAACTCTTCAACCCAGCCTTTTATAAGTGCTTCTTTCTTTTTTCTGCTCCAACCTTGTAGCTGTTTTTCTCGGTTGAAAGCAAGGTCAATTCGGTTGTGTTCTTCAAAATAGACAAGTGTAACGGGCAAACGTTTTTTTGTATGATTTGCACCCATCCCCGATTGATGTTGTATAAAGCGAACCAACAAATCAATGGTGCTTCCAGTATAATAACTATCATCAGCACATTTGAGTATGTATGTATATCCTTTTCTCATGGTTTTATAATTAAACTCCCATCAAAAAAATATTTTTTAATGGGAGTCATTTTTAGACTGTCTCTATCCTGTTGAAAAACAGAGAACCTTTTAGGTGGCTGAGCCGAGAGGTCGCTAGAATCAGTCAATCCTAGGTGGCTGAGCGGAGCCGAAGTCCCGGTATTATTTACTCAACATCAACAACTCATTACACAACACCTCGGTTATGTAGCGTTTGTTGCCTTCTTTATCGTCCCAAGCGCGGTTGGTGAGCTTGCCTTCTATGGCGATTTCTTGGCCTTTGGTTACGTAATTTTCTACAACGTTTACGAGACCCCCTTTTACTACCACGTTGTGCCAGTAGGCGCGCTCTACTTTTTGTCCGTTTTTGTCTTTGTAGCTATCGTCTGTAGCCATAGAGAATTTTGCCATTTTATTACCGTCGGCAAAAGTTACGATTTCTGGGTCTTGTCCCAATCTTCCAATCAACTGTACTTTGTTTCTAAGTGCGTTCATAATTTTAATTTTTAAGGATTAACAGTTAAGATTATTGTTGAACTAATTATTCAACGGTACAAACATAGAACGAGCTGGAAGTTATACTCGGTTGGTACGTATTTACTTTCGTTTATAGTTGTTTGTAAACGTTTGTAAGTGTTTGTGCTCGATAGAAGTTTTCTGAATATAGTTTCCTATCCATCATTTACTTCTTTTTATTTATTTAGATAAAAAAATATAGGTCAGCCAAAGATTGGATATAAATCAATTATTAAGATTCACAGCTATTTATTATTAAAAACATAAAATAGAATTTTAAAATTTGGTTGTGTTTTAAAAAAAGCTAGTATCTTTTTACTCACTACATTGTATACAAAAACAAGAAACTATACTAAAAACCAAATGAAGTATTTAAAAGGAAAAACAGTTTTAATTACTGGAGGAGGCTCCGGTATTGGCAAAATAATGGTTCGTTTAATGATAGAAAGAGAAGCGAAGGTAATCATTTGGGATATTAATCAAAAAAACATTGATCAAACTATAGCCGAGTTTTCCAGTAAAAACACTGTTTTTGGTTTTAAAGTCGATGTATCTAATATTGAGCAAATACAAGAAACGGCTGAGAAAGTAACTCAAAAAATAGGAACAGTTGACGTATTGATAAATAATGCCGGTATCGTTGTAGGTAAATTTTTCAATGAATATTCAGTAGCAGACATTACCCAAACCATGAATGTTAATGCCAATGGACCCATGCTTGTCACCAAGAGTTTTCTAAAAGGTATGTTGAGCCAAAATTCGGGCCATATCTGTAATATTGCATCTTCTGGGGGTTTGATTTCAAATCCTAAAATGGCGGTATATGCTGCTAGCAAATGGGCAGTAATTGGTTGGTCTGATAGTTTACGTTTAGAAATGAAACAAATGCATAAAGACATACATGTTACCACCATAATGCCCTATTACATTAATACTGGTATGTTTGATGGGGTACAATCGAAACTTCCCATTCTAGAACCAGAGGCAACGGCACGTACTATTGTAAAAGCCATTGAAAAAAATAAAAAAATGGTAACTATTCCTGGATATATTTACAGACTTACTCGAATGAGCCAAGCATTTCTTCCTATTCGTATTTTCGATTGGTTTGCAGGAAATGTACTAGGCATTTATAAAACCATGGAACATTTTGTGGGTCACAAAAAATAAGGTTATCACTGAACTTGTATAATGAAACAAAATAAATCCATACAAAACCTACCTAATCTGCTAACCGAGCAATACTTCAGCAACGGCTTTTTTTACGAAAAAGGAACCATTGCCGATTGGATATGGAATATCGCTATTGAAAAAGGACATACCGAACTTGATATCGATATCCTTCAAGGTATGGTAACACCAAAAGAACTAGCGGTAAAACCTATAACAACTCATTTACCAAAACTTAAGAACACCATACAAGAAACATTAAAAGATGAAGGAATGTCTTCTAATTTTACAACAGAAGCGACCTTTCAAATTCAGCTGTATAAAAAAGAGAACTCTTTAAAATGTATTGCCATCATAACCGATGCTAACGGAAAAAAGTATTTAGGTAGCAAGCAGAGTTTTCATCCACATAATAACGATCCTAAATGGTTTAAAATTCATTCAAAAAATGATATGGACTGGCTCAATGAAGCTGGAAATCAATTAAACACATCGGAATGGTTTGGAGCTATTATTCGATATGCTGCTTATTTCGGAAAAAGAAAGTTTAATGTTTTTTACAATCAAAAAGAACTGAGGAAAAATGCAATTGTAGGATATGTATTTCAACTTTCACTATTAGTCCTTATATTTTATTTTCTATACACATTAACACAATCCTCTTAAAATTTCACGCCATTCGTTAAATATGCTATTAGCATCCTTTATTCCCTTCCTTCTTCCCTAAACATTTGCTAAATTTGGTAACCAAGCGTTTTGTTTCACCTTAAACTCCTATCCATGAGTAATTACCACATAAAAAATTTAGAAGAATATTTTACCGTCTATCGCAAATCGGTTCGCTACCCCGAAACGTTTTGGGATGAGATTGCCGAGGAGCATTTTATGTGGCGCAAAAAATGGGATGAAGTGCTGTCGTGGGATTTCAGCAAACCGGAAATCACTTGGTTTAAAGGTGCCAAACTAAATATTACCGAAAACTGCATTGACCGTCACTTGCGTATTCGGGGCGATAAAACGGCTATTCTGTTTGAACCGAATGACCCTTCAGAAAAAGCAGAGCACATTACCTACCAGCAATTACACGATAGAGTCTGCCAATTTGCGAACGTATTAAAAGACAAAGGCGTTAAAAAAGGCGATCGGGTGTGCATTTACGTGCCTATGATTCCGGAGTTGGCCATTTCGGTACTGGCCTGTGCTCGTATCGGCGCGATACATTCCGTGGTATTTGCTGGGTTTTCTTCAAATGCCCTGGCTACGCGGATTAACGATTCCGATTGTAAAATAGTGATTACAGCAGATGGTTCTTTCCGAGGAAAAAAGACAATTGATTTAAAAGGAATTGTAGACAAAGCATTGGAGTCTTGCGAGGGCGTAAAAACCGTCTTGGTAGCAAAGCGAATAGAATCGGACATTACCATGAAAGAAGGCCGTGACGAATGGCTACAACCTTTGTTAGATAATTCAGCTACTACCTGCGAACCAGAGATTATGGATGCGGAAGATCCGTTGTTTATTTTATACACCTCCGGCTCTACCGGAAAACCCAAAGGCATGGTGCATACCACTGCCGGCTATATGATAGGCAGTGCGTTTACGTTTAAAAATGTGTTTCAATACCGCGAAAACGATGTGTATTGGTGTACGGCAGATATTGGCTGGATTACCGGTCACAGTTACATTGTGTACGGACCTTTAGCTAATGGAGCAACCACGGTTATGTTTGAAGGCGTTCCTTCGTATCCAGATTGGGGGCGTTTTTGGGAGATTGTGGAGAAACATAAAGTAAATCAGTTTTACACGGCGCCCACAGCCATTAGAGCATTGGCGAAGCAAAACATGGATTTTGTTGAAAAATATGACCTCAGCTCACTGAAAGTATTAGGCACCGTTGGGGAACCTATTAATGAAGAAGCTTGGCACTGGTATGATGAAAATATTGGGCATAAAAAAAGTCCGATTACCGATACGTGGTGGCAGACCGAAACCGGTAGCATTATGATTGCCGCCATTCCGTATGTGACGCCTACCATTCCAACCTTTGCTACTTTACCGTTACCCGGCATACAACCCGCCCTTATGGATGCCGACGGAAACGAACTTAAAGGGAACCAAGTAGATGGTAGGTTGTGTATAAAATTCCCGTGGCCTTCAATGGCGCGAACCATTTGGGGTAACCACCAGCGATACAAAGACACTTACTTTTCAAGTTTTGAAAATATGTATTTTACAGGCGATGGTGCCTTACGTGATAGCGTAGGCTATTATCGTATTACGGGCCGTGTGGACGATGTGGTGATTGTTTCGGGGCACAATTTAGGCACTGCGCCAATTGAAGATGCAATCAACGAGCATCCAGCCGTGGCAGAAAGTGCAATTGTTGGCTTTCCGCACGATGTAAAAGGAAAAGCGCTCTACGGATATGTTACACTAAAAGAAGCCGGAGAAAGTAGAAACCAAGACAACCTTCGGAAAGAGATAAATCAGTTAATTACCGATCGAATAGGACCGATTGCGAAATTGGATAAAATTCAATTTACAGACGGTTTGCCTAAAACCCGAAGCGGAAAAATTATGCGCCGTATTCTTCGGAAAATAGCTTCTAATGAAACCGATAGCTTAGGAGATACAAGCACACTGCTTAACCCAGAGGTAGTTGAAGATATTATCAATAACGCATTGTAAGGCTTTATTTTTCTGAAAAGAGGCAGACAATTTATATCTTGCGACCTTAATTGAACCCGTTGTGAACATAGCTATTTTATCTAGAGGATATCATTTATACTCAACACAAAGTCTCTTAAAAGCAGGTGAAAAACGCAACCATGCTATGGAAGTGTTAGATCCCACCTACTGTAGGCTGAGTATTCAAGAAGGAAAGCCTGTGCTGTATTATCGCGAAGAGCAAGTGGACGACTTACACGCTGTTATTCCACGTGTTGGAGCTTCCAATACGTATTATGGTTCTTCCTTAGTGCGACACTTTGAAGCAATGGATATTTTCAGTATTGTTTCGGCGCAAGCCATATTAGATTCCCGCGATAAATGGACTTCGTTTCAAATACTTTCAAAAGCAGGAGTAGCCGTTCCGCATACAGTGTTCGTAAATCCTTATTTAGCAACCGAACAAGTAGCCACGTTTGAGGACAACCCAATTATCATTAAATTATTAGAAGGCACCCACGGGCAAGGTGTAATATTAGCCAAAAATGGTAAAGAAGCCATGCCTATTATTGAAACACTTCAAGCGGCCAAGCAAAAATTTGTACTACAAGAGTTTATTAAAGAATCGAAAGGAGCGGATATTCGTGTTATTGTAGTGGATGGCGTTGTAATTGCAGCCATGAAACGGCAATGTAAGGCTGGCGATTTTCGATCTAATCTACACCGAGGCGGGAGTTCGCAAAGCTTACAATTAAGTAAAGAAGAAGAAATAGCTGCCCTAAAAGCCGCCAAAGCTTTAAAAATGGGTGTTTGCGGGGTTGATATTTTGCAATCCAAAAGAGGACCACTCGTACTAGAAGTAAATTCAACTCCGGGACTCGAAGGGATTGAAAAGACTACACAGAAAAATATTTCCAAAAGTATTATCGGCTATATTGAACGGAATAAGCGGTAGGGTTAAAGGAATGATAAAAACGGTTACCCACACTATATTGGTTACGGTTTTTGGTATATTGTTAGTATAATTTTAAATGTATGAAGAGAAAAATAGGCCGAATTGATAAAGCAGATTTTCCAAAACTAGAATTAGAAGATATAGAAGTAAAAATTGATACAGGGGCGTTTACATCGTCTATTCATTGTACTGACGTTACCATAGAAAATGATTATTTAAAATGTCGGTTTTTAGATGAAGAACATCCACAATATCACAATAAAGAATTTATTTTTGATCAGTACGATGTAAAAGTGGTGAAAAGCAGTAATGGCGAGTCGCAAACCCGTTATAGAATACACACTGAAATTATATTATTCGGAAAAAAACATCCTATTTTCTTAACCTTAAGCGACCGAAAGGAAATGAAATTTCCCGTATTATTGGGACGTAATTTTTTAACTAAAAAATTTGTGGTAGATATTAATAAAACCAACCTATCACACAAACTTAAAGCAAAACAGAAATGAATATAAAGATCCTTTCGGCCAATGCAGGGTTATACTCTACGCAACGCTTAATAGAAGCTGCTAAAAAACGAAAGCATGAAGTAGAGATTATTAATCACACCAAATGTGATATTGTCATTGAAAAAAAGAACCCAATGGTGTATTACAAAGGCAAGCCATTATCACACACCGATGCGGTAATTCCGCGTATTGGTGCCTCGGTAACCTTTTATGGAACTGCTGTAGTTCGTCAATTTGAAATGATGCGCGTCTTTTCTACTACCGAATCGATGGCATTGGTACGTTCCCGCGACAAACTAAGGAGTTTACAAATACTATCCCGCGCCGGATTGGGATTGCCCAAAACCATTTTCACCAATTATTCAAAAAACGTAAAGGAAATTGTAGAACAGGCTGGCGGCGCCCCGGTAATCATCAAACTTTTGGAAGGTACACAAGGCATCGGAGTTATTTTAGCCGAAACACGAAAAGCAGCCGAATCGGTTATTGAAGCTTTTAATAACTTACAAGCTCGTGTTATTGTTCAAGAATTTATCAAAGAAGCTGGAGGAGCCGATATTAGGGCTTTTATTGTGGACGGACATGTAGTCGGGGCGATGAAACGACAAGGAAAAGAAGGAGAGTTCCGTTCAAACTTACACCGTGGCGGAAACGCATCTATCATAACATTAAGTGATGAAGAAGAAATAGCTGCCCTTAAAGCAGCAAAAGCCATGGGCTTGGGTATTGCCGGGGTAGATATGTTGCAATCAGATAGAGGACCTTTAATTCTAGAAGTAAATTCGTCACCGGGGTTAGAAGGGATTGAAGCTGCAACTGGAAAAGATATTGCCACAACCATTATAAAATATATAGAACGAAACGTATAACTATGGCAGAAGAAAACACCGATTTAATACTTCTGAAAACAAAGATAGCACCGGGCGAAAGTAAAAAACTTAATTTCAGTATCGCTAAACTATATACTGGAACCAAGGTTGAAATTCCTATTATTGTGGAACGTGCTATAGAACCTGGACCAACTATTTTGATAACTGCTGGTATTCATGGTGATGAAGTAAACGGTGTTGAGGTGGTACGACAACTAATTGCCAAAAAAATGAACCGCCCCAAACGCGGTACTATAATTTGCATTCCTATTTTAAACGTATTCGGATTTTTAAACGCCCAACGAGAATTTCCAGATGGTAAAGATTTAAACCGTAAGTTTCCGGGAACTAAGCACGGTTCTTTAGCCAGTAGGGTTGCCTATCATTTTAGTAAGGAAATTGTTCCCCACGCAGATTATTGTTTAGATTTTCATACCGGTGGCGCAAGTCGGTTTAATGCGGCACAGATTCGCATTAAACCTAACGATGATAAGTTATTGGGCTTAGCTCAAATATTCAACCCACCTTTTATAGTGTATTCAAGTTTGTTGAAAAAATCGTATCGGGAAACTTGTGACAGTATGAATATCCCGACCTTATTATTTGAAGGCGGAAAGTCTTTAGAAAGTGATAAACACATTGCAAAACTGGGAGTTGATGGCATTATGCGAGTCTTAAAACACTTGGATATGCTTCAAGATTCGTTTGAAACCCCAAAAGTGGAATCAAAAAGCGTCATTATCGAAAAAAGCAAATGGCTGCGCGCCCAAAAAAGTGGTTTATTGCACGTTAAAGTTCCGTGTCACAAACACGTGGTGAAAGGAGAGTTTTTAGCAACCATAACCGATCCCTACGGAACGATGCGATTTAAAGTACTTTCCCCTAACGACGGGTACATTATCAATGTAAACCAATCGCCCATTATCTATCAAGGGGATGCAATTTTTCATATTTCAACAGAAAATTCGCCTATTTCAGAAAAAGAGGAAGAAGATTACTAATGGACAAAGCACAACTTAGAACAGCCTATAAAGCACGTCGGAAGCAGCTTTCTTCGGCAACAATTGAAGATTTGAGTTTACAAATTGCCAATAAGGCATTGAACCTTCCTATTTGGAAAAAAACATATTATCATATTTTTCTTCCTATTGAATCGCACAAAGAGGTGAATACCGAATACATGATGCATATTCTTCAAGGCAAGGATAAAAGTATTGTTGTTTCAAAATCAGAATTTGAAACAGGCGAACTAAAACACTATTTGTTACAAGAAAATACGGTGATTAAACTTTCAAAATACGGCATTCCTGAGCCAGTTGACGGTATTGAAGTTCCTGCAGAAAAACTAGATGTTATTTTCGTTCCACTTTTAGCGTATGACGAAAAAGGAAACAGAATTGGCTACGGAAAGGGATTTTACGATCGATTTTTAGCCAATTGCAAACCCGACGCTCTATTTGTTGGGTTATCTTTCTTTCCTCCTGAAAAAAACATTTCTGTTGAAGAAACAGACGTTCCCCTGCACTATTGCATTACGCCCGAAAAAATACTTTCTTTTTAAAAAAACTATCTATATTTACTTGTTCAAAAAACAAAAAAATGGAAAACTTAACTAACCAACCCCCTAAACCAGATAACCATTTGGTTTGGGCAATTTTAACCACTGTATTTTGTTGTTTACCCTTAGGGATTGTCTCTATTGTAAAATCAACAAAAGTAAACGAGCTGTATGCGCAAGGCAATTATGCCGAAGCTCAAAAAGCATCGAATGAAGCTAAGAAATGGGCAATGTGGAGTGCTATAGTAGCTGGAGGCTTATTTTTACTTTATATTTTACTATTGATTTTAGGCGTGGCCGGTGGAATTTTGTCTGATGCTGGTGGCTTTTAATAAAACAACTACGTTAGTTTTAACAACAATTTTTTTTGGGATTGTATTGGTGATTTTCTATCAGTACAATCCCGCAGAGAGTGCTTTTTTTATTCCTTGTCCGTTTCACGCCTTAACTGATTTGCATTGCCCTGGATGTGGCTCACAGCGAGCCTTGCATCAACTAGTACATCTTAATATTTGGGGAGCCTTTAAATATAATTCCTTATTAGTTCTTTCTATACCCATTTTAATGTATAGTCTGGTTACCAAGCTTCACAACTATTGGTATAACACGAAATATCGTGTACCATTTTTTTATAACAATACCTTTATTTACACCTATTTTGGAATTGTAGTATTGTTTTGGGTGTTAAGAAACATCCCTATTGAGCCGTTTACGTATTTAGCACCGACTACTGTATAAATAAGAAATAAGCTTATTTCTCTTCTTCTGTTTTAGGGAAAGCTTTTTTATGGAAAAGCAATAACAGTATTACCCCAATACTAATTGAAGTATCGGCAATATTAAAAACAGGTTCAAAGAAAGTAAAATAATCACCTCCCCAAAATGGAAGCCATTCGGGCAAATACCCTTTCCAAAGTGGGAAGTAAAGCATATCCACTACCTTTCCGTGGAACAGTGTGCCATATCCGCCGTCTGCTGGCATGAAAGAAGCCAATTGATGGTAGCTGTCATCGAAGATTATTCCGTAAAAAACAGAGTCTACAATATTGCCAAAAGCCCCTGCAAAAATAAGGGCGATAGAAACTATTAATACTCGAGAAGCTTTTTTACGAACTGAATCCCAAAGCCAGTAGCCAATACCTACAATTGCCACTAAACGAAACAAGGTAAGGAACAATTTTCCGTATTCACCGGGTATTTTTGCTCCCCAGGCCATGCCTTCATTTTCAACAAAAAGAATTCGAAACCATTCGAACACTTTTATTTCTTCGCCTAAAACAAAGTGGGTTTTAATATAAACTTTCGAAATTTGGTCTATTAATAGAACCAAAATGATAATAAGGGAAGCCTTTTTTAGTGACATAAGTTATTTTAACAGCCGCAAAAATAACAATATTATTTGTTTTGCAGCAGTGTGATTGAGCCTGTTATACTTTCGGCAATTATTTTATGCTTTCCCGCCTTAGGAAGCTCATTTAAAACAGTTCCTTTTTTAGAAACAGCTTGCCCTGTAACGGTCGGTTTTGCATAAACGGTGATGGCTCCCTCTTTGGTATACAAGGTAGCATTTCCTTTAAAATTTTTTAATAGGCACGTTCCGTTTTCTAAGGCCACAAAAAAGTTTTCATAGGTTCCTTTTCCAGTTACCGAAGCGATTTTAGACCGTATTTCTACGCTCAAGTTTTCTGGAACGGTGATAAGCATATCAATAGCAATCAGTTTATGAGCGGCCAGCTTATCATTTTCTTTTTCAAAAAAAGGGGAATATCCAGTTGAGAGTGTCAATGTTTTACCTGCTTCGGAAGTGTTTAAAACAACACTTTCGTGATGCTCGCCTTCAATGTGGGTTCGAACATTAATATTATCTGTTTTTTGTGCTGAAATAGTTATGGTAAAGACATCGTCCGATTCAATAACCAATCTCTCAAAATTTGATGCATCAAATTGCTTCTCAAGTACTTTTTGAGCAGTGATTTCAGTAGTAAAAAAAATCAGCACGATAAATATGGAAATATATTTTAGCATAAAAAAGCCCCAAAGATTGGGGCGAATTTTTTTTTGCACTTTATAAACTATAAAGCACATTGTTTAGGTAAACCTTAAAGAGCAGTCACACTTTACTGGTTTAAAAAAGGACTTACCCAGATGCAATTTAACTAAACACTTATTTTACTTCTGCATGTTCTTCGCTTCAATGCTCAAGGTTGCGTGCGGAACTAATTTTAAACGCTCCGGATTAATTAGTTTTCCTGTTACACGGCATACACCATAACTTTTGTTTTCAATTCTAATTAAAGCATTTTTAAGGTCGCGAATAAACTTCTCTTGACGAATAGCCAATTGTGAGTTTGCTTCTTTGCTCATTACTTTACTGCCTTCATCAAAAGCTTTGAATGTAGGCGAAGTGTCGTCCGTACCGTTGTTGCTGTCATTTTTATAAGAACTTTTTATAAGTTCTAATTGTTCTTTCGCTTTTTCTATTTTTCCCTGAATTAATACCTTGAATTCTTCCAGCTCTTTATCACTGTATCGGGTTTTTACATCGTTTGCCATATCTAGTGTTTTTTTATTTCAATTTGGGTTGCAATATCATCAAAAGCAATTTCCGTTCCATTGCTTACATCATTATCAAATTGCAAAATTTCGGTTAATGTTTCTTCTTTAATATACGTTAAATTTTCTTCAACCGCAGGTTTAAGGTATTTATCCTCCTTAATGGTTACTTCTACCCGGTCGGTCACTTCAAACCCAGAGTCTTTCCTTAGGTTTTGAATTCTATTTACCAATTCTCTGGCAATCCCTTCATTTTTTAATGAAGGAGTGATTGTTACATCGAGTGCTACTGTTATGCCGTTGGCATTGGCAACTAACCAGCCTTCAATATCTTGAGAGCTTATAATAACGTCATCAAGGCTCAATGTAGTATTTTTTTTGTTAATTTCAACTGATATTTGTCCTTCTTTCTCCAATTTTGCAATTGTATCTTGCCCAAAACCAGCAATTGCTTGCGCCACCAATTTCATGTCCCTACCAAAGCGTGGCCCTAGCTTTTTAAAGTCTGGTTTAATCTGTTTTACTAGCAAACCAGAAGCTTCATCAATTAATTTGATTTCCTTGACGTTTACTTCAGATTTTATCAAATCTTCCACCGCTTCTATTTCGGCTCTAACGGTTTCGTCCAAGACTGGAATCATTATTTTCTGAAGTGGTTGACGCACTTTTATTTTTTCACGCTGACGTAAAGATAAAACAAGCGACGAAATAGTTTGCGCTCGCTGCATTTTACGCTCTAACGTTTTATCTATAAACGAACTATCTGCTTTTGGGAAATCACTTACGTGAACCGATACTTCGTCTCTGCTCAGCACAGGTTCTTTTCCTTCTTTTTCAACTCCTTCGGTTAAATCTTTATACAAACGGTCCATAAAGAATGGAGCTACAGGCGCACTTAATTTTGCAACGGTTTCTAAACACGTATAAAGCGTTTGGTAAGCAGAAATTTTATCATCGTTATAGCTGCCTTTCCAATAGCGTCTTCTGCTTAATCTAACGAACCAGTTACTTAAGTTTTCTTGCACAAATTCTGAAATGGCACGAGTCGCCTTTGTAGGTTCGTAGTCACTGTAAAAAGCATCTACTTTTTCAACGAGTGAATGTAATTCTGAAAGAATCCATCGGTCTATTTCTGGGCGTTTTTCTAACGGCACATCTGCTTCAGCATAGGTGAAGTTGTCCAAATTGGCATATAAACTGAAAAAACTATAGGTATTGTAAAGTGTTCCGAAAAATTTATTACGCACTTCAGAAATACCATCCAAGTCAAATTTCAAGTTATCCCAAGGATTCGCATTACTAATCATATACCAACGTGTAGCATCGGGACCATAGGTTTTAAGTGTTTCAAAAGGATCTACAGCATTGCCCAACCGTTTGGACATTTTTTGTCCGTTTTTATCCAACACCAGACCGTTACTCACTACATTTTTATACGCAACATCATCAAAAATCATCGTAGCAATCGCGTGCAAGGTATAGAACCAACCACGAGTTTGATCCACACCCTCGGCAATAAAATCGGCTTTGCGCCACGTTTGCTCTACTTTGTCTTTGTTTTCGAAAGGGTAATGCCATTGTGCATATGGCATACTTCCACTATCAAACCAAACATCGATTAGGTCGGCTTCGCGCTTCATTGGTTTTCCACTTTCTGAAACAAGTGTAATTCCGTCAACGATGTTTTTATGTAAATCTACCGTGTCATAGTTTTCTTCTGAAAAATCGCCTGGGGTAAAGTTTTCATAAATTGCTTTATCCATAACGCCAGCTACAACAGCTTTTTCCATTTCGGCTTTCAGCTCTTCTATGCTTCCAATGCATTTTTCCTCCTTGCCATCTTCGGTTCTCCAAAGCGGTAACGGAATGCCCCAATAACGTGAACGAGACAAGTTCCAATCGTTTGCATTTGCCAACCAGTTGCCAAAACGACCTTCTCCGGTTGCTTTTGGTTTCCAGTTAATGGTTTTATTTAAATCGTGCATACGATCTTTAAAATCGGTCACTTTTATAAACCAAGAATCTAATGGATAGTATAAAATAGGCTTATCGGTACGCCAGCAGTTTGGATAGCTGTGTACATATTTTTCAACGTGAAAAGCTCTGTTTTCAGTTTTAAGTTTGATGACTAATTCAACATCGACCGATTTTTCAGGTGCTTCGCCATCGTCGTAATATTCGTTTTTCACGTATTTCCCGGCCAATTCTTTCATCTCCGGACGGAATTTCCCTTGTAAATCTACCAACGGAACTAAATCACCATTTTCATTTTTAACCAATAACGGCGGAACTTCCGGTGTAGCTTCTTTGGCTACTTTGGCATCGTCTGCACCAAAGGTTGGCGCGGTATGTACAATACCAGTACCGTCTTCGGTAGTCACAAAATCCCCCGCAATTACACGGAACGCATTCTCAGGGTTTTCGTAAGGTTTTGCGTAATCCAATAACTGCTCGTAACGAATGTCTAGCAGGTCTTTCCCTTTGAATTCTTTTACAATGAAATATGGTATGTTTTTATCCCCCTGTTTATAGCTATCAAGGACTTCTTCATTTGGTTTTTCTTCATATTTTCCGCCAAATTGTTTACCTACCAAGTTTTTAGCAAGTACTACGTAAATAGGTTCAAACGTGTATTGATTGTACGTTTTTACCAATACGTAATCAATCTTCTTACCAACGGTAAGTGCCGTGTTACTTGGCAATGTCCAAGGCGTGGTTGTCCAAGCTAAAAGGAAAATGTTGTTACTTTCTTCGGCTAAAAAGTCTGGTAATGTATCTGCAACGGCTTTAAATTGAGCCACCGCAGTGGTATCGGTAACATCTTGATAGGTTCCTGGTTGGTTTAGTTCGTGCGAACTTAAACCCGTTCCCGCTTTTGGCGAGTACGGTTGTATGGTGTAGCCTTTGTACATAAGGCCTTTGTTGTATATTTCTTTCAGCAACCACCAAACCGTTTCCATGTACTTTGGCTTGTAGGTTATGTATGGATCGTCCATATCTACCCAATAGCCATAGCCTTCGGTTACTTTGTTCCACGCATCGGTGTAGCGCATCACAGCTTTTTTACAAGCATCGTTGTAAGCCTCAACTGAAATTTTCTTCCCTATATCTTCTTTCGTAATACCTAATTCCTTCTCAACGCCTAATTCAATAGGAAGTCCGTGGGTATCCCAACCCGCTTTTCTATCTACTTTAAAACCTTTTTGGGTTTTGTAGCGACAAAAAATATCTTTGATGGATCGCGCCATCACGTGGTGAATACCCGGCATTCCATTTGCAGATGGAGGCCCTTCAAAAAACACAAACGGCTCATTACCTTCACGAATGGAAATACTTTTTTCGAAAATGTTGTTTTCATTCCAAAATTCGAGTATTTCTGTCGCTGTCTTAGGAAGGTCTAATCCCTTGTATTCTTTAAACTTTTTGCTCATAACAAGTTGCATTTCAATAAGGTTGCGAAAGTAAGAAATTTTACTGAAATAGTCTATCATGGGAACCTTCAAATAACACATTGCTAATGTGATTTTTATTCCTTTAAAGAAGTTTCTTTCATATTTTTTTATATTTACTGAAAAACAACCCACTTTTGAGAAAATTCCTCTTGCTATTGCTCCTTCTACCACTATTAACTTCTGCACAAGACTATGTTGATATTTTTAGAATAGGCTACGGCGAAACATTTAATAATGATTTTGAAGGGACCAACAGCAGTACGAGTATTCGATCTTTTGAGGTTGGCCTTACCTTTCCTGTCGTTCTCAATGACAACCACGCTTTTATCACTGGAGCTGATTTTAGCACAAACAATTTGCAACTGTTTCCTAAGGCTGAACGCACGAGCTTATACAGTACAAATATTAAATTGGGATTGGCTTCTACGTATTCTGAAAGATGGAGTTCGACCGTAGTTTTACTGCCTAAAATAGCTTCAGATTATAACAATATTTCTAGCGATGATTTCTATTTGGGAGGCTTTGCGTTGCTGAAACTTCAGAAAAAAGAAAATCTAATTTACCGTTTTGGGTTTTATGGCTCGCAAGAAGCTTTCGGGTTTTTTACTACGCCGATTATTGGCTGGTATTATTTGAGCCTAAATAAAAAATTTGAAATGGATATGTCACTGCCCATTTCAGCAGATGTAAGCTATGACTTGGGAAAAACAACTATTGGGATGGATTATTTTGGTATTGGAAGAAGTTTCAACATAAAAAAAGAAAATCAACCCGATACGTATGTTGATTTAAGCTCGTTGGAATTTGCTGCCTATTGGCAATTCAATTTTCTAGAAAAAAGCGTGTTATTGCGTACTAAATTAGGCTATTCTAGTAATAATTATGAAGTATATGCCGATGGCGAAACTATCGATTTAGGCCTTTCAGCCTTTAGTTTTGGCGATGACCGAACCCAGCTAAATCCAGAAATGAACGGTAGTTTTTTTGCAAAAATTGAAGCCATTTACCGTTTTAACCTACCTACAAAACAGATTAAAACCCCTGAAAATCAATAAATTTATATTCCAAAAAGTTATTTTCACTATATTTGATATAAACTCCCCCTAAAAATGATACCAAATTTAAAAGGAGAGGTCTGGAAAAAATTTTCCGATCCCTCATGGCGTAGAAGTGATGCTATTGATATTTCTAACTACGGAAGAGTAAAGCATTATAAAAATGATCCTAAGGGGGAATTTTTAAAAACCTATATTTTAAACGGTTATGAAGTTTTTTCAACCCTTAAAAAAAATGGAAAAACGAGTTTAATTTATATTCATAGAGCAGTTGCCCAGTTGTTTTTAGAGGAAATGGAAGGCAAAAATTTGGTCATACATAAAGACTTTAATAAAGGAAACAATCACGTAAACAACTTACAGTTTGCAAATCGTAAGGAGCTTACAGAACACAATAAAAAGAGTCCGGCTGTCATAAAAGCAAAAAAAGAAGCCTTATTAAAGCCAAAATATTCAAAACTTACACCTGAGAAGGTTAGACTATTAAAAAAGAAAATATTCGATCCCAACCGCAGAACGCGATTGCGGTTAATTGCTAAACAATTTGGAATTTCAGAAATGCAATTGTACCGTATAAAGTCTGGTAAAAACTGGGGACATATAGATTATAAATAAAAATGGAAAGAGCTTGCCCTGAATGTGGTGATAAAATTATTGGTAGAGCAGACAAAAAGTTTTGTAGTGATGCTTGCCGGAATGCCCATAACAATTCACTAAACAAGGATAGTAAAAATTTAGTTCGGAATATTAATAATCGGCTTCGGAAAAATTATCGCATCCTCGAAAAACTGAACACAAAAGATAAAACCAAAGTAAAAAAGCAAACCCTGCAAAAAAACGGATTTAACTTTCAGTTTTTTACTGGGCAATATGTTACCAAAGCAGGAACAGTCTATTTTTATGTGTACGATCAAGGGTATCTTCCACTTGAAGACGATTGGTACTTGTTGGTGAAAACGGAGTTGAGCATTTAAATAAAATACTTTATGTCAATAACACAATCTGATTTTGATATATTTATTAAAGAAGAAAAAGTTTTTTCTGACTTGATTAAACCATTAACCTTAAGTCCAGCTCCAATCAATTGGACTCGAGAAATTAAAGCCATAAACAGTAAAAACATTTATCTTCTCGACTTTTATCGTGGAAGTTTTGAGTTGTCAAGATATACCTATAATAAAAGGTTCCGACAGAGTATAATTCTTATAAGGTATGATAGTGGAGGACGACATACAAATCCAGATGGAGTCAGTTTCGATGGCCCTCATGTTCATATTTATAAAGAAGGATTTAACGATAAGTTCGCTTATCCAATTTCTGAATTAAGCATCAATAATAATTTTTCTATGGAAGAAGTTCTCAATAAATTATTGCAATTTTGTAACGTAACTAAAAGGCCTTCTATTGAAGTACCAATGTTTTAATGAATTGTGAATTAGTCATACAAGAATATCTTAAATGGATCAAAGACAATACGGTAGTAAAGTCTATTGAAGGCAAAGATATTTGCTCTATTTCTACGCCTTTTCTTGATCGTCATAACGACCACTTAAACATTTACCTTGTTAAACAAAAAGAAAACTTTGTTCTCACCGATAATGGATATACTATTAACGATTTAAAGATGTCTGGAATGGATATCAATACCCCAAAAAGGGAGAATATTTTAAAAACTTCTTTAAATGGTTTTGGTGTAAAAATCAATCAGAATGATGAGTTATTCGTTATCGCTAACAAATCAAATTTAGGACAGAAAAAACATTACTTATTACAAGCAATACTTACCGTAAATGACATGTTTAATCTTTCTCAAGAAAGCATAACCTCTCTTTTCAAAGAAGATGTTGAGCTTTTTTTAAGAAAGAATGATATATTTTTCTCTAAAGATATTAAATTAACAGGGAAAAGTGGATTTGACCATAATATTGATTTCTTAATTCCACAAACTAAAACTAAACCTGAAAGGCTTATTAAAACAGTAAATACGCCTAAAAAAAATAGTGTTCTAAATGCTATCATGGCTTTCAATGATATATCCCAGACAAGAGATACTAAAACATCAAATTATGTAATTTATAATGACTTTGAAAAAGATGTATCTAGCGATATTATTCTTGCTCTTGATAATTACAGTGTTCATCATATTCCTTGGACAAAAAAAGAAAAAAGTATTGCTGATTTCTCTATGAATTAAAAAGAAAAAAACCTGCCTACCAACTATTCCCTTTCAACTCCAAAGCAGCTTTCAAAACATCTTTTTGACTTATTTGTCCTACCAATTTCCCGTTTTCGCAGATAGGGAAACGTCTACGTTTGTCTCTTAAAAATTTTTCCGCAGCATCAAAAAGATTCATATCACCGTCAATAGTTTCTACTTCTTTGATCATATGGTCTTCCACTTTAATATCTTCCATTGGGTGGTTATAGTAGCGACTATTGCTTATTTCTTTTATACAATCCCCTTCACTAATAATGCCCACAAGTTCATGATTATCATTTACAACCGGGCCTCCGGAAATTTTCTTTTTAATGAGCGTGTTCATCACCTCCAGTACAGTCTGTTCTGGTTTAAAGGTTATAAGATTTCTGCTCATATAATCTGAAACTTTAATGTTTTCTGAAGAGCCCTTTTTTGGTTTTGCGCGTTTTCCTATATAACTTTTAATTCCCATATTCTTAGCTTTTTATCTCCTTTAAATATAGTCATTTTTATAATAAGCTGTTTACTATTTATTTTTGAAAATGAACAATCTCATTAAATATTGTACTTTTAGAACGCAAAAAAACAACCCATGAAACGAGTACCCGCTGTTCTTTCCCTATTAATCGTACTAGGATTAATTTATTATTCCTTTTATAGCTTAATGCCTAGAGAAGGTACTCCAAAGAGTATCGCAAAAACCGAGTTTTCAACCGAACGTGCTCTTGAAAAACTTCAGAATATTGCTCAAAAACCTCATTACCACGGTTCGCAGGAACATACAAATGTCAGAAACTATTTAATAACCGAATTAGAGAAGCTAGGACTGCAAACCCAAACACAAGAAGGATTTGTTTTTACTACCCAAAGTAGAACCATGAATCGCCCAATTAACGTTATCGCTAAAATGGAGGGTACTGGCGAAGGCAAAGCACTTGTATTGCTTTCGCATTACGATAGTGCGTTGGTTCCATCACCTGGAGCCAGCGATGCTGGAAGCGGTCTTGTAACAATTCTAGAAAGTCTACGCGCATACCAAGCGAGTGGCAAAAAGCCTAAAAATGATATCATAATCGTATTTACAGATGCTGAAGAAATAGGTCTCGATGGCGCAAAGTTATTTTTAAATGAGCATCCTTGGGCTAAAAATGTAGGACTCGTGCTCAATTTTGAAGCCAGAGGTAGTGGTGGGCCTAGTAATATGATTTTAGAAACAAATGATGGGAATGAAAAATTAGTTAAAGCTTTTATAGAGGCAAACCCTGACTACCCTGTGGCATCCTCTTTAATGTATAGCATATATAAAATGTTGCCCAACGATACCGATTCTACCATTTTTAGGGAAGAAGGTGACATTCCTAGTTACTTTTTCGCTTTCATAGACGACCATTTCGATTACCATACCGCTAACGATACTATTGAAAATTTGAACATTGAAACACTACAACATCAAGGAAGTTATCTCTTGCCGTTACTGCACTATTTTGCCGATGCCGATTTAACGAACTTAAAATCTGGTGAAGAATATGTGTACGTAAACTTCCCTTTTTTAAAAATGATCTCATTTCCATTCTTGTGGATCTTACCTTTATTGTTGGTCGCCACTGTCTTATTTGGAATTCTTATTTTCTACGGTTTCAAAAAAGAAAAGATAACAGGTAAAGGAATTGCCAAAGGTTTCGCCCCATTTTTATTGTCATTGGCCATTTGCGGAGCGATAGGTTTTTTCGGTTGGAAATTGCTGCTTGCCATTTACCCGCAATACAACGAAGTACAACACGGGTTTAAATATAACGGACACGCCTATGTGGCATTTTTCGTGTTTCTTACTCTTTCCATTACGTTCTATTTCTACAGGCGATTTGCGAACAGAGAGCAAGTAGCCTCAATTTATGTGGCACCACTTATTTTTTGGATTCTTGTCAATGTAGCGGTTTTTGTAATTTTAAAAGGTGCCGCCTATTTTATCATTCCAGTGTTTTTTGGGCTTTTGTCACTTTGGGTGCTTATAAAACAAGAAAAGCCCAGTTTACCATTAATGGCTTTATTGGCAGCTCCGGCGTTGTTTTTCTTTTCCCCGCTCATTCAGTTTTTCCCGGTTGGGTTAGGATCAGAAATGGTCGTGATAAGCTGCGTATTTACAGTTTTATTGTTTGGTTTATTACTTCCCATATTTGGCTTTTATAGTTGGAAAAAACTACTTTCAATTCTTTGTTTTTTAATTGCCTTCGGATTTTTCATCAAAGCACATTTTACAAGTGATTTTTCTGAAACACGTCAAAAACCCAACAGTTTAGTGTATTATCAAGATTTTGATGCCAATGAATCATATTGGCTTACCTATGACAAAATTTTGGACAATTGGACAAAGGGCTATTTAGGTGAAAAACCAGGCGAAGTTCCTTCAGAAATTTTAAGCGCTTCCGGCAGTAAGTACAACACAGGTTATACCTACGCAGCAAAAGCCCCTGAAAAACCAATAGCTCCTTTTAAGGTTGTTTTAAAGAAAGACACAATTGTAAATAACCAAAACGAAGTCACTTTTACCATCATCCCGAAGCGGAATGTAAATCAATTAAACCTATATGCCGATGCTGAAGTTTCATTTAATTCGCTTTCGTTTAATGGTCAAGAAGCTCTGAAAGATAGCACTGGTTTCGTGTACGGACATAGAAACAGTGATTTACTGCTTCGGTATTGGGTAAACAACAACGACTCGCTAGAGGTTTCATATACAGCCGAAACTAAAAATCCGATTTTATTTACTGCTTTAGAATTTTCATACGATTTAATGAACAATAAAAATTTCAGTGTAAGTAAACGTCCTAAAGATATGATGCCAAAACCTTTTGTGGTAACCGATGCGGTAGTAGTAAAACGGAGTTTCGCCCCTAATAATGTACCTAGAAAAGAAAAAGATTCAATACAAACCTCAACAACAAAATCGCAACCATAATGATCAAAAAAATAGCAATTGCAGGTTTAGGCTGGCTAGGGCAACCTTTTTCAAGGCATTTACAAAAATTAGGATATCACGTTAAAGGTTCAGTTACAAGTATTGAAAAAGCAGGTGTTATGCAACGCAATGGCATTGAAGCTTTTCCTGTTGAACTTTCAGAAAACGGTATTTCTGGTGAAGTAGAAGCTTTTTTAAACGAAGTTGATTGTTTGGTTATCTTGATTCCACCTGGTTTACGAAAAAACACGGGTGCCGACCACGTTGCAAAAATGGCCCATTTTTTAGCTGAAATAGAAAAGGCTTCAGTACAAAAAGTGATTTTAGTAAGCAGTACTTCTGTTTATAGTGATAAACAAGGTGCGGTAACTGAGAAAGACATTCCTATTGCCGAAAATGATGCCGCTAGGCAGTTAATTGAAGTAGAAAAACTATTCTTTACTTCTGAAAAATTACAAACCACAATCGTTCGCTTTGGAGGCTTAGTAGGTGGAAAACGACAACCGGTACGCTATTTAGCTGGCAGAAAAGACTTAAATAATGGCAACGCACCGGTTAATCTAATCCATAGGGAAGATTGTATCGGCATTCTTTCAGAAATTATAAAAAAAGAGGCTTTTGGGCATATTTTTAACGCCGTAGCTCCTTTTCATCCTTTAAAAAAGGAGTATTATATTCAAAAAGCAACCGAGCTTAATCTTGACCCACCTTCTTACGCTGAAGAAAATGATGATATTACAGTTTACAAAAAAGTTACTTCCGTAAATATTCCAAATATTTTAGGGTATGCTTTTAAACAGCAGCCTTAACAATTTTGCAATGTTCTAAATGTTAAGTATATATGTTTTTTCGTTACCTTTAAGTAAACAAAAAAACATACGGACATGACAACAAAAGAAATTGCAAATAACTTAGTAAAATGGTGCAACAGTGGACAAGAAGCAAAATGCTATCAAGAACTGTACAGCCCAGATATTGTAAGCCTTGAATCTGGCGGAGAAAATTCAGTGGCCAAAGGAATGGATGAAGTTGCTAAAAAAGGAGAATGGTGGCAAGAAAACTTTGAGGTTCATAGCTGGAACACCAGCGAACCCATTATAGCAGACAATTGGTTTAGTGTGCGCCACGAAATGGACACCACTCATAAACCCAGTGGGCAACGCAACAAGATGTCCGAAATTGGAGTTTATGAAGTTAAAAATGGAAAAATTGTGAAAGAGCAGTTTTTTTATGATCAAGAATAGGCTTCGGTACAATCCCGATTATCATCGGGATCACTCAGCCACCTAACTCTGTGAATTTTAAATTAAAGCTGTGAGGTGGCTGAGTGTTTCGAGGAACGAGAAGCGTACCGAAGCTCCAAAATGAAAAGCCTCTATTCCAAATCCTTCGGAAATTGCCCGTTCTTACGTGTATCTTCTTTAGTCAAAATTTTAAAGTCATCGGTTTTGTCTATTCCATCTAAAAAACTGTAAAACTCTTCAGGTAATGGTACCAGTTTTCGTTCTTTAAGGTCAATCCAAGCGCCTAACATTTCGCATCGACCTAAGTTTCGCCCTTTATGATTATAAAAATTATGTCGGAACTCGAAAAAGGTTCCTTTTTCCGAAAGACCTTTTAATTGCAGGGAAACACGTAACGGTTTGCCAGGAAAAGCTTCTTTAAAATAGTACATCCGTTCGTATAATGCGACCGGGCCAAGGTTCATTTCGGCTAAATGTTGTTGCCCAAACCCCTTTGAACCAAAATAGCTCATTCGGGTATGGCTCATAAAGTCTATATAGGCACTATTGCGTAAATGACGGTTGGCGTCAACATCGGACCAACGAATTTCAAACTCTTTTATATACATAGTTCTTTTTTATTTTTATGTGTATTTGTAATATGGTTTATAATGGTTACAACTGTTTCTTTTTTGGTTAGATTGTGATCTTGACCTGTTGTAAACCACGTTTTAATATTGTTTGTGCTGTTTTTAGCAGCTTTTTTTATTTCTGAAACCGGCGTAACGGCATCAGATTCTTCATGAACGATAAAAACAGGTTCTTCCACTTGTTTAAAAAAATTATCCAAATTCAGATTTGAAGCTGGAATTTTCAATACTGAATCTACTTTAATTCCCAAGTTATAGATGGTTCTGTTTGAAAGCTGAAGTGTATCCTTAAAAAATCCGAAAATAGCATCCATTCCGGACGGTGCCCCCATAATTACGTAATCTTTAACCGGAATTTCTTTATTTGCTAAAAAAGTATAAGCCCCTACCAAACTCCCTAACGAATGACATATTAAATGATCCACTCCACCAATTTTCAGAATAATATCTTCGGTGGCTTTACGGTACATTTCAATATTCATCACTTTTCCCTTGGAAAGACCGTGTGCTGGTGCATCTAATGAGTAGATCGTATATTCTGAAGTATCTAATTTGTCTATATAAGGCTGCCATCTTTTTGAGTGGCTCATCCACCCGTGTAAAAAAAGTACTTTTTTAGATCCTTCACCCCATTTATGCACCGCAATGGAAGCTTGTGGCACTTCAATGTAGGATGTTTCAGCAGTGCTAAAAAAATCGTAACCTTCTTTTGAAATAGGTACAGGCTGCACTTTGCACAACAATTTAAATGCCTGTTCCCTATTCAGCTTTGGGAATAAAGGTGCCGTTGCGTTTAAGTATTTTCCTGTTAATTTGGTAAGTAATTTTTTCATTGAATTTTTAAATTTGAAAAATCAACAACTGTTTATATTGAGATTTCAGTAACTATATTTCGTAGATGGGCAATGGTATGTGTAATCGCTTTTTTGTCTCGCTCTAAACGGCTCATCATAATACCACCCTCTAGCGTAGCTATAAAAATGGTGCTATAAAAAGCAACATGTGTATCAGGTTTAACTTGGTTATTCTTAATTCCGTTTTTAATTAACGTAGATACAGCATCTTTAAATTGCTGTAACATAGCGCAGGCTTGTTCGCGTAAAACTGGGTTTGCATCGTCTGCTTCTACAGCTGCATTCATTACGGGACAGCCACCTTCATATAAAGGTGTGCTCATATAATTTTCAAAAAAAGAAAAAATAGCCTCCATTTTACTTGTGAAGGTTTTCGCCTCTTTAATGGTAGTCCCTATTTCGCTAAACATAACTTTGGACAATCGTTGTAGGGCGTGTTTTTCTAAATCGCCTTTATTCTCAAAATGACGATAAATTGCCCCTTTGGTCAAGCCCGTAGCCTTGGTAATATCACTAATGGATGTCGCTTTGTACCCTTGTGTATTAAACAGGTTCGCACTTTCATTAATGATCGTGTTTTTTGTTGCCTGTGCATTTCTCATACCACAAAGATACCGATTGGTATCTTTAATACAAAAAAGCACACATACATTAACTACAAATTAAGAATTAGGTACTTTTGTAATTAAAACAAGCCTATTTATGCCACTAATTGAATCTACTTACTCCCCTAGCGGTATCTTTAAAAATGGGCATGTTGCTACGATTTATTCAGCTAAGTTGCGCCCTGTTCCCAAAGTAAAGCAGCATCGTGAACGCATAGACCTTAAAGATGGAGATTTTTTAGATATTGACTTTTCTTATGCTAAAAATAAAGCTCCAAAAGTAGCCATTATTTTACACGGGCTGGAAGGAAACGCACAACGACGCTATATAAAAGGACAAGCACGAAGCCTCACAAAAAAAGGGTGGGATGTTGCAGCCGTGAATTTTAGAGGTTGTAGTGGCGAACCCAATACTATATTCGCCTCATATACTGCTGGCAAGACAGACGATTTGCAAGCCGTAGTAGATTTTCTTCTGAAAAAAGAAAAATATAACACCATATCATTAATTGGTTTCAGTTTAGGGGGAAATTTAATGTTGAAATATTTAGGTGAGCGTAAAATCCTTCCGAAGGAAATAGAACGGGCTGTTGCTATTTCTACACCTTTAAATTTAAAGGGAACATTAGAATCGCTTTCCAATTTTGATAATTGGGTGTATCGAACTTCCTTTTTACACAATCTTCGAAAGAAATTAAAGATTAAGGTGCAGCAATTCCCTGAAAAAATGAGTGCTTCAGATCTAAAGCAAGTAAAATCCTTGCTAGATTTTGACAATCTATACACTGCTCCAGCACACGGTTTTAAAGATGCCTACGATTATTATAAACAAAATAGCAGTGGTCAATTTTTACCTAATGTTAGTATTCCGGTATTGATCCTAAATGCAAAAAATGATTCTTTTTTAACTGAAGAAAGCTATCCATACAGTTTTGCTAAAAGTTCAGAAAACATTTATTTAGAAACTCCTGAGCACGGTGGTCACGTTGGTTTTCATCAAACAAATGCAACGTATTACAGCGAAAAAAGAGCGACTTCTTTTTTAAATACTCAAGAATAACAATTGCTTTGGCAACGCCATTCCATTTTAAAAGCTACTATATTCTAATTTACTACCTTTGCAACCACTAAATTGAAAATATGATCCAGTCGATGACCGGTTACGGCAAAAGCTTAGTGCAATTGCCTTCCAAAAAAATTACGGTTGAAATAAAATCGTTAAACAGTAAAAACCTTGACGTAAATGCGAGGGTTCCTTCAGCATATCGTGAAAAGGAATTAGATATTCGTAAAAGAATTTCGAAATCACTTTCTCGTGGAAAAGTAGATTTTAACCTCTATGTAGAGCAAACGGGTGAGGAAACATCAACTGTAATTAACGAAGCTGCCGTTAAACAATACATGAAACAATTGGCTCATATCACCGATGGTGATCCGGTAGAACTGATGAAAATGGCGGTTCGTTTTCCCGACGCGTTACAAACAGAACGCGACGAAATTGATGAGACCGAATACAACAAAATAATTGAAGCGGTTGACGAAGCCTTGCATTCTATCAATCAATATAGAACTGACGAAGGAAAAGCATTGGAAGCCGATTTTCAGAAACGAATTACTAATATTTCTACTTTATTAGATGAAGTTGTGGAACTCGACCCACAACGCATGGACAATGTAAAGGAGCGATTGGCAAAAGCCGTAAGCGATTTAAAAGAAACGGTTGACGAAAATCGTTTTGAGCAAGAACTGGTTTATTACCTTGAAAAGTACGATATCACCGAAGAGCAAGTGCGTTTAAGCAACCACCTTTCTTATTTTTCTGAAACGTTACAAAGCAAAGCCAGTAACGGAAAAAAACTAGGGTTTATCTCTCAAGAAATTGGGCGTGAAATCAATACTATTGGTAGCAAAGCCAACTTTGCCCCTATGCAACAAGTAGTGGTTCAAATGAAAGATGAACTGGAAAAAATAAAGGAACAAGCCTTAAACGTTTTGTAATGGAAGGAGGGAAATTATTTGTTTTTTCGGCACCGTCCGGAAGCGGTAAAACAACCATTGTACAATACTTACTCGCTCAAGAAGAATTAAATTTAGACTTCTCAATATCGTGTACTTCCCGAGAGCCAAGAGGTGATGAAGAACACGGTAAAGATTACTATTTCATCAGTCTAAAAGACTTTAAACAACACATTAAAAACGGTGATTTTTTAGAGTGGGAAGAAGTATATCGCGATAATTTCTACGGAACATTAAAATCTGAAATAGAACGCATTTGGACACAAGGTAAAAATGTAATTTTTGATATAGATGTGGTTGGCGGACTTCGGATAAAAAAGAAATATCCAAATAAAACCTTAGCTGTTTTTGTAAAGCCACCAAGTGTAGATGAACTAAAGCGCAGGCTTAAAAAACGAAAAACTGAAAGTGACGAGCGTATTAATATGCGTATTGCAAAAGCTTCAGTTGAGTTAGCTACCGCGCCGCAATTTGACAATATTATTAAAAATAAAGATTTGGATACCGCTTTAAACGAAGCGAAAGAATTAGTGACAAGTTTCATAAAAAATGGTCACCCAGAACAAGAAGAAGAGTAAATGGTTGCAGCAAAAAAAATAGGGCTTTATTTTGGAACATTTAATCCTATCCACGTGGGTCATCTCATTATTGCCAACCACCTAGTTGAAAATAGTGATCTGGATGAAATCTGGATGGTAGTAACGCCACACAATCCACATAAAAAAAAGAAAACGCTGCTTGATGACCATCACCGTTTGGCTATGGTTCGCATTGCATTGGAAGAATACCCAAAACTAAAGGCGAGTAATATTGAGTTTGATCTTCCACAACCTAATTATACTACAAACACATTAGCACATCTAGAGGAAAAGTATCCTGAAAAGTTATTTTCCCTAATAATGGGCGAAGACAATTTGAAAAGCCTTCATAAGTGGAAAAACTATGAAGTTATTTTAGAGCGTTATTCTATTTATGTATATCCTAGAATTTCTGAAGGGACTGTTGAAACTCAGTTTGACGGTCATCCAAAAATTACAAAAGTAGACGCCCCAATTATGGAACTCTCTTCTACTTTTATAAGAAATGGGATACAATCGGGTGTGAATATTCGTCCTATGTTGCCACACGATGTATGGAAATATTTGGACGAAATGAATTTTTATAAGTAGATTTCTTTAAAACGAGAAACCGCCCCAACTGACTAAACTAAGCAGTGTAGGACGGCTTCTACTAACCAACCAAAAAAAGGGTTTATATATTTAGAATTTACTTATTTTCTTCATTTGTTTTTCAATTTCAGCATTTGATAATCGTAGTTTTCCTTCGTTATTTTTATACTGAATATAGCCTCTTCCTTTAAAACGGTACAACGTTCCAGAATCTGAATGAAAGAGTTCTACCGTGTTGTCATTTACAACGGAAAGTTCAAAGTATTCATTGCCCAAGTAATCATAATCCAATGTTAAATATTTTAAATACGGGTCATTAGGAACATTGTCTACATTATAAATACCGGTATAATCCCAATATATATCGTTTATCTCGGTTCCATAACTATCTTGAGAACTTCGGAAATTTCCATCGCCACCACCAGGTAAAAACTGAACAAAAGTTTCGTTGTCAAATTCATTTAAATTTCCATATTCACTAGTAAAGGTCTTTTCCCAAGTAACATATTCCTGTAAAAAATAATGAATGTTGTCATAAAAAAGTTTGTCATAATTAAAGGTGCTACGTTGATACCCTTCTAAAACATAGCTTGTATTATAATACCTGTTATACAGTTCAATAGTATTATCGTTTAATTGAGTTACTTCAAAAGTATAGGCCCCATCAATATCGTGTGATATATCCAATTCAAAATCGAACGTATCATAATATCCTATTTCGATACCGTAACCATATCCTTGATCCCCTATACCAGCTAAATTATTGTTAGCTGAAACATTCCCGTTTCTAAATGACAGGGTAAATGCTTTTTGTAAAAAAGGAATGTTCCCGTTCCCTGTGGTTCGCTCAATATCAACATACCATAACTCGTAAGAAGCTACTAATTCTGCCAGCGTTATAGTTTCAACGGGATCGATGTACTCTTCCTCAACAACCGGCTCAGTATAACAAGATGTAAAAAGAATGGCAATTAAGCTAAAGCTGAATAAAAGTTTAAAGGGTTTCATACCATTTCATTTTAAAATTATACTTCTGAAATTTCAAAAGACGTGCCAAAATTATAAATCATTATCATACAGATAGTTAAGTCCGTACTATGGCACGTAAAAAATTATATTCCTTTTTTAAAAAAATGCTAAAGCCTTACTTTACTACCAGCCTTGTTAATATTTGCTTATTTTTGATATAAATGAAAAAAGCACTATGACAGAGAAACCAAAATTTGCCGTTTTTGGCGGCGGAAGCTGGGCAACCGCCATTGTGAAAATGCTGTGTGAAAACCTGGATGAAGTAGGTTGGTACATGCGTAGCACCTATGCAATGGAGCATATAAAAAAAGAAGACCACAATCCTAATTATTTGAGTTCGGTCGAGTTCAAGGTGTCTCAACTTAAACTGAGCAACGATATTAATGAAATGATTGAATATGCAGATTATTTAATATTTGTCATTCCATCTGCTTTTGTTGAGACTGAACTGAAAAAAGTTACGGTTTCTCTTGAAGATAAAATTGTTTTTTCAGCCATAAAGGGGATTGTTCCTGAAACCAGTTTAATTGTTGGCGACCACTTTAACACCCATTACAATGTCGCCTTTAATAATATTGGCGTCATTTCTGGCCCTTGTCATGCAGAGGAAGTAGCTTTGGAGCGGTTATCTTACTTAACAATAGCTTGCGCCGATGAAGAAAAGGCCAAATTAGTAGCAGATATATTATCCAGCGATTATATAAAATGTACCACCAGTGATGATGTAATGGGTACAGAATACGCTGCGATGCTAAAAAATATCTATGCCATTGCAGCGGGAATTGCTCATGGTTTGGGGTACGGTGATAACTTTCAGAGCGTCCTGATGAGCAACGCCATCAGGGAGATGAAAAAGTACGTAAAGAAAGTACACAAAATGAAACGCAACATAAATGACTCTGCCTACTTAGGCGATTTATTGGTTACCGGATATTCCGTTTTTAGCCGAAATAGGATGTTTGGTAATATGATAGGGAAAGGTTATACCGTTAAAAGTGCTCAAATGGAAATGAGTATGATTGCTGAAGGTTATTATGCTACAAAAAGTGCCTACAACCTTAACCAAGCAAAAGGCAAGAAAAAGGCCAAAACCCCCATTATAAATGCAGTTTACAGCATTTTATATGAAGGAAAAGATCCCAAAAAAGTGTTTACGAAGTTAACAGATAAGTTGGATTAATTACCGCGCCAAAACCCCATCTTTTTTCATCACAGGAAGTGAAACCGCATTATCATCTATAGCGGCGTTGGCGGGGAGCTCGAAACGTTTGTCATAGAGTTTATCACCAATAAAATAAGTAACGGTAAAAAAGTTGTTCACTTTCAAGACGTTTTCTTCCAAAAATTCAATTTTAGCGTAGCCTTTGGCAGGTAATGACTGTATTGTTTTCCGCATTGGTGCGGTCATTTTTTCAGTGTCGTACCCTTGCGATACGATGATAACGGTCTCCAAGGGTTTATCGTTATCATTAATGATGTAAGCGTTCCAATCGTAAGTTTTAAATTCCTCATTAAATTCATTTACAGCAGCGATGTAAACGTTTTTAACTTCTGGGATTTTTATATCTTTTCGCATAGTGTTTTAATCCTTCTTTGTTTTCCAAGTAATCCAGATGCCCAGTAAAGCCAGAGCAAATATTCCTAGGAAAATACTGCCAACAACAATTTTTATGGCCGCTATTACAAAAGTTAGAAAAGCAACCACTAAAAGTGCAACTACTAAAAGACCAACTATTAGCTGCTTTTTCATAATACGCTTTTAAACTGTTGTAAAAAACGTATGTCGTTTTCACTTAACATGCGAATGTCCGGAATTTGATGAAGTAATAATGCAATACGATCGATACCCATCCCGAAGGCGAAACCTGAATACACTTCCGAATCGATTCCACAGTTTTCAAGAACGTTGGGATCTACCATACCGCAACCCATAATTTCTAACCAACCAGTACCTTTGGTCATTTTATAATCGGTTTCGGTTTCCAATCCCCAATATACATCTACTTCGGCACTTGGTTCGGTAAACGGAAAGTATGAAGGACGTAACCGTATTTTAGATTTCCCGAACAATTCCGTAGTAAAATATTGAAGGGTTTGCTTTAAATCTGCAAAGCTTACGCCTTTATCAACATACAAACCTTCCACTTGATGGAAAAAACAGTGTGACCGGGCTGAAATGGCTTCATTTCGGTACACACGCCCCGGTGAAATGGTCCGTATGGGCGGTTTGTTGTTTTCCATATACCGTACTTGAACGGTCGAGGTATGCGTACGCAACATAATGTCCGGATCGGTCTGTACAAAAAAGGTGTCCTGCATATCACGTGCTGGGTGGTATTCGGGTAAGTTTAATGCTGTAAAGTTGTGCCAATCATCTTCAATTTCGGGTCCTTCGGAAACATTAAACCCAATACGAGAAAATATTTCGGTTATTTTATTTTTAACGATTGAAATAGGATGACGCGACCCTAGTTGAATAGGTTCTCCTGGGCGGGAAAGATCACCATAAACGCCTTTAACCTCTTCTTTCGCTTCTAGAGTAGCTTTTGTGGCATCTACTTTTTCTTCAGCTAAATTTTTAAGCTTGTTGAGGGTTTGCCCAAACTCCTTCTTCTGCTCATTAGGAATTTTCTTGAATTCAGCAAAAAAATCATTCAGTAATCCTTTTTTTCCAAGGTATTTAATTCGGAATGTTTCCAGTTCTTCTTTTGAAGTTGTGCTAAACGCTTCAACTTCGGCAATATGTTCTTTAATTTTATCTAGCATACCCATATTCTTGTGGATGGCAAAATTACATAAATTATTGGCTATTAAATCACTTCCTTTTCAAGGAAATACTGTACAATGGCTTCTTTCATCAACACACTTTGTTCGCCTGCTTTTAATGGTGGCAATTGTTCCAACACTTTATAATGCGGCCAACCTTGGTCATCAAAAAATTCAAATTCATAATAACCGAAAGGTTCCAATAATCTGCAAATAGCGATGTGCATTAGGTTTATTTTGTCGTCCTTTTTAAACCGCCTGTGCAATTGTCCTAGTTCTTGAACTCCTATTAAGTAAATAATTGCGTCCAGGTCTAACTTTTCGCCATCTGCAAAACGGTCGCTTAACAGTGTAACGACTGTTTCCCATTGTTGTTTTAATTGCTCGTATCTTGCCATAAGTATTTGTGCAAAGATACGTGTTTAAAACCCCAACAGGCAAATGGAAAAAGGGTAAAAACAGACGGTGTACATTTCAATATTTTAAGAAATAGTATATTTACTTCAAACTTATAGTATGGTCACCATCGATATTATTCTCGGCGTAATTTTATTAATTGCTTTTTATTTAGGTTTTAAAAAAGGGCTGTTTGTAACCCTTGCGTCTTTAATAGGTATTGTTGCCGGAGTGTACGGTGCGATTTACTTTTCGCATTATGCGGCCGATTTTCTAACAGAGCGTTTTGATTGGAGTGCACAAACTACTAACCTAGCAGCTTTTGCTGTAACATTTTTAATCATTGTTTTTGTTATTTCTCTTGCTGGAAAGCTATTGACCAAAGTGGCCGATTTTGCCGCTTTAGGAGTTGTAAACAAACTTTTGGGAGCTGTTTTTAGCGTGCTGAAATATGCTTTTATAGTGAGCGTAGTTTTTATGTTTGTAAATGCTTCGGAAAGTTATACCATTGTTTCTGAAGAACAACGAAGTGAATCGCTTTTATATCCGCCGGTAGCTTCGTTGGCGCCATTGGTGCTTCCGCATATTTTACGTGAGGTAGATGATTTCAGAAATGAAAATGAGGAAATAAAAGAAGCAGAACCTGAAACTCAAGAACAAATTCCTGACTCTTCTAAACAAGAACAATAAAAAAAGCCCCGCTTTCGCGAGGCTTTGAAATTTTAAACTTCATCTTCTACATTATTCTTAATGTAGACTATCGTTTCTTTAAAGTTATCGAAAATTCGATCCTTAGGAACTAAATCTGGAATTATATCGATATTCTCCATCATAACACGTGGTTGCATTTGCAATTGCTCAAAAGCAATTTTGATTTTCTTTCTACGCAATTCGAGCAATACTTCCTCCATAGCATATAAACCAGACTGATCCATATATGGAACTTTACCCATTCGAATTACAACATGCTTAGCTGTATTTGGAATTTGTTCTGACAAAAGCTGAAAATCTGATGTATACCCAAAAAACAATGGTCCTTCCAGTCTTTTGATAAATACCTCTTCACGGAATTTATTTGGGAATTCTACCTCATCTCTCCAAGGCAATGCTAATTCGTCTGCATTGTCCAACGGCACTACTTTCGATTGATCTGCCGTAAGGTCTCCCATTTTCTTCATAAAAATAATAGAAGCCAATATAAGGCCAATCCCTACTGCATAAACCAAGTTCCAGAATACCGATAGTATTAAAACTACCATCATCACAGCAATTTCACTTTTCTGCATCTTAGGGATTGCTTTCAATCCTTTATAATCCATTACACCTATACCAACGGTAATTAATATACCCGCCAATACAGCTGCCGGAATTTGTGAAGCAACAGGGCCTAACGCCAATAAAATTACAAGTAACAATACGGCGGCTATCATACCTGAAAGACGAGTAGTACCACCAGAACTAATATTTACAACGGTACGGATAGTTGCACCAGCACCTGGAATACCTCCAAAAACTGCTGCCACACTATTACCAATACCCTGCCCTACCAGCTCTTTATTGGGCTTGTGCTTTGTTTTTGTCATATTATCTGCTACCACAGAGGTTAATAACGAGTCAATTGCACCTAAAAATGCCAACGTTAAAGCACTGAACACATATGGTGATATTTTACCTAAACTGAAACTAGTAAACATCTCTAGGTTTGGCATAGGGAACCCTCCCGGTATTTGCTCAATAGGACGGTAATCAAGATTTAAAAAATAGGCCCCTGCCGAAACAATCAATAACGCTACCAAAGTACTTGGAACTGCTGTTGTAATGCGCTTAAAGCCATAAATAATAAATATGGTCAATGCAGCCAAAGCAAATTCCAGCCAGCTTATGCTACTAAGAGCTCTAGGCAAGGACTTTATAGCTCCCAATACACCAGAGCTTTCAGATTTAGCCAATGTTATCGCTTCTTTAGTAATATCTGCTTCGGTGATATTTTCAGATCTAGCAATGGTTTCTTTAAAATCTTCAAGTACCAAAATACCTTCACCAGCTTCATCTTTTAAAATTTTATCTAAAAGAACCTCTTCAGCTTGTGGCTTAAATTCTTGTATAAATTCAGCATCATCTTTAACATAATAACCTAGCATTGGTAGTATCTGGGTAATTAAAATAATAACACCAATTGCCGTCATAAACCCGGAAACCACAGGATAAGGTATATACCGAATGTATTTACCTATACCAACAACACCCATAACCACCTGAAATAATCCTGCTAATAAAAATACAAGCAGAATGTATGGTAATGCTTGTTCTACATCTCCATTATTAGCTGTAACAATGCCTGCAATAACAACCATTGAGACAGCCGTCATAGGCGCAGTAGGACCCGATATTTGAGTATTTGTCCCTCCAAATAATGAAGCGAAAAAACCTATCATTATGGCACCGTACAATCCGGCATCTGGACCTAATCCAGATTGTACACCAAAGGCTAATGCCAATGGTAAGGCAACAATTCCGGCGGTGATACCCCCAAAAAGGTTTCCTTTTAAATTTGTAAATATTCCTTTAAACATAGTTTGTTATTTTAGTTGTAGAATGATACTTCGCCTGTACTTACATTGTACATAGCACCAACAATTTTTATTTCCCCATTTTTTTCCATTTCAGTTAAAAGTGGGCTTTGTTTGCGCATGTTTTCTAAGGTATGGTGAACATTTGTTTTAGACACCTCATTTACGAAATCTGTATTGCTAGAAGTTCTTTGTGAAGCTTCTTTTGGTTCTTTTACAGCTGCTACGGCTGGTTTTATTTTAGACACCAAACTTGTTATGTTTCCTAATTCAACATTATCACAGGCTCCTTTAACAGCTCCACAAGAAGTATGGCCCAATACTACTACTAGTTTTGATCCAGCTACTTTACAACCATACTCGATACTTCCTAAAATATCCTCATCAACAATGTTGCCTGCCACACGTGCACTAAACACATCGCCAATTCCTTGGTCGAATACTATTTCAGCTGGAACACGAGAGTCTATACAACTTAAAATTACTGCATAAGGATATTGACCCCCTTGAGTATCTTTAACTTGTTCTAATAGATTTCTGTCTGCTTTCGAATTATTAACAAAACGCTTATTTCCTTCTTTTAAAAGATCTAATGATTTGTCAGGAGTTAAGTTTGCTTGTGTTTCTTTTGTATGTGCTTTCATTTTTTTAAATTTTAAATAATTATAATAGTGTATAAAGCTACAACCTATAGCATTATAGTGTATCTATCAAAAAAAGATAGAAAAGTGTTTTTAAAAATTAATGTGATTTGTTAGGACAAAACCCGTTCAGGAGGTGGCAAAAGGGTTTCATGGTAAACTGGTTTCCATGTTTTTAAATATGGAAACAAGATTCTTTGTTTCAACTCAGTTATTAATGAAAAATCTAGAATCAAGTTTTTTTCTGGAGCATTGTTTTGCTTTGGGCCAACTTTAAAGCCGTCGGTATTTTCTTCTTCGTTCATTGAAAAATAGGAAGTCATATCCACGTCAATATCCACTATAGACACCACTACGGGCATTAATAGAAAAGACGAAAAGATTAATAAAAAGAAAATACTCTTTAACCTCAATACGCGTTGTTTTTCAAGAAATACAAAAATAGTATTTTAGAGGTAATTTCTTGTTAACTATTTATTAAATCTATAATTGCTTGAGGTCAGAAACAGGCATCCAGCCGTCTTTTCCGTCTGCTAGTTCAATTCGAACCCAGTCTTGGTCGCTCCCAATAATCTGTACTTTTGTACCCTCGTGAAGCTCAAAAGCAGATTCGCTACCCATATTGGGCTCACTTTTAACCTCAGTGCTTTCTGCAAAAATTATTGCCGGTTGGTTTTTGTTGAAGTCTGAATACGTTTTAAAAGCCATAACTAAAGCAACCAAGCATACTACTGCCGAAAGTATAGAGGTAGTAAAGTAAACTCGTTTTTTTGTTTCCGAAATAGAAAACCAATACAATAAAAAGAGCAATACAAATAAGGCTACCCCTATTATCGAAACAATAGCCCAACCATTATATGTGAATATTCCTGAAATACTTTTGTACCATCTTGAAAAAACAGTCTTGGGCAATGGCTCGATTACATCTATACGTGCATTTTCGGCAAAAGCGAGGTTTGTTTTTATATCATCATCATTGGGTTGCAGTTGTAATGCTTTTTCATAATAATAAATACTTGGCCCAATATTATTCAGCTTATAATGTGCATTTCCAAGATTAAAATACAACTCGGCAGATTGTTGGCCGTTATCCAATATTTTTTTCCAATTGGTAACCGCTTCGCTAAATTTAGCGTTTTTATAATTTTCTTTTCCCTGCTCAAACAAGGCTTCATTTTGGGCAACACCCAAAACCGAAACCAACAGCATACCAAGTATCAATAGCTTTTTCATGATTCGGGATATTGAATTTGTTTGTCAATATTCGCAATAACCGAAACAGCTTTGTTATAATCTTCTTTAATAGTTACTGTCGAGGTTGGGGTATAACGTGCAAACTCACAACTTTTTAACAAGGTTATAAACTCAGTAACGGTTTGTGGCTCAACACTTCTTTCTGAAAGAAGCGTCGCAATGCGTTCTTTACTGAAATCTGACGTTTCGATGTTCAATTTTGCTCTTAAGTAATTGTGTAAAGCTCTTTCTAAAGATTCATAGAAAACAGCTTTATTGCTCATCTGCTTTTTAGCTTCGCTCAAGTATTTTTTAGCAAGTTTATTTGCCCTACGTAAGCGATTTCCTTGCACATCGGCCAATCGTTGTTGTCGTTTTCTTCCAGCTAAAATAAATATTGGGATTAACAACAACGGACCGCCAAGCAATGACCAAAAGAGCTTCGATTTAAAGAAATTTTCACTAGCGATAGGTTGTAAATCGGTGTCCAGCTTGATGTATTTAAATTGGTCTTTATCTAATACCACTTGTTGTTTTTCTGAAGTTTCATCGTTTGTAGAAGCTGTAACCGGACCGCTTTCTACATTAATTACTATTTCATCTGAAGAAAGTGTTTTATAGGTTTCAGTCTTCGGGTCGAAGTATGAAAACGTAAGTGGCCTAATTGGGTAATTCCCTTTAAATTGAGGAACAACCGTATATTTTTCGGTTACTGAACCATTCATCCCGCTTCGGGTAGTACGTACTTTTTCTGAACGTTCTGGCTCGTACACTTCTAATGAACTAGGTAAAGTTACACTAGGTAGTTCGAACAACTTTAGGTTTCCGTTTCCTGAAATAGTTGTCGTTAACTCTAATGATTCATTTGCATCTAAAGTGTTTTTATTTACTGAAATATCAAAATCAAAGTTCCCTACTGCTCCTGCAAAATCATCAGGTTTTCCTTGTACAGGTAATGGTTTTACATTGATATTTCTTTTCCCTGCCGAAATGGTTTTATTAACTCGCGTGGTAACTCTCCTTCCGAAGAAATCACGACGGTTGGTAGGCACATCGATTGGAACATCTAAGGTTAGTGGCTCTATCTCTAACTCTCCGGTTTTTTGAGGGTATAATACAGTAGTCCTTAATACTACATAACGATAATCTTCACCTTGATATTTACCTTCATAAACTTTAAAATTTCCTTGGTTGTCAATATTCTGACTCCAGAAATCAGCAAATTTCGGCGTATCAATTTCACGCCAACTACTGGTAATACTAACATCGTGCGAAACGTAGAGCTTGTAAACAACGCTAATCGCTTCGTTTAAATAGGGGCTGTTATTGGAAACCTCAGCGACCAAATGAACTTTTTCGCTGGCTACATAATCGGCATTGTTACCATCTTGTGGTTGTGAAACAGCAGCCGTAACTTGAACTTGAATAGGCAAACTTTTATAAATTTCACCTTCAATTTCAATGGTTGCTTGTCCAATAGTGAACTTCCCTTGTGATTGTGGTGACAGAAAATAGGAATACGTTTTACTATAACTACGTTTTCCATTTATATAAGAATTGCTAATCGCTTGATTGGGCCCACCCACCACACGGAAGCCATTAAAATCTGGCGGATTGAAGTTGTCGCCGTCTTGGTTCATTTCAAAATCTACACGCAATCGTTCGTTGATACCAAGACGCTTTTTGCTTACTTTGGCATCGAAAGTAACCTGCGCATAAGTTGCATTACTGCACAGCGTAAAAAGTAGTATGTAAAGAATGTATTTCAGTTTCATCATCTACCAATCTTTATCCGACTTTATTTTAGCGCCTTTTTGTTTTTCGGCATTCATTTTATCCTGAACTTTCTTTTCTTCATTGTTCATCGCCTCTAACAAGCTTTTTACTTGTTGTGGTGACAATTGACCAGGAACAGGCTGTTTTTGTTCTTGTTGGGGTTTATCACCCTTTCCTTGATCTTTGTCTTTAGGTTCATCAGGTTTTCCTTTATCTTCTTTATCATCACCTTCTTTTTTATCATCCTGCTTGTCACCTTCGTCTTTTTCTTCTTTTTCGTCCCCTTTATCGCCTTCTTCGCTTTTATCGTCTTGGTTTTGTTGGTCCTTATTATCTTTTTGATCTTTATTGTCTTCGTTTTTGTCATTTTTATCGTCATCGCCCCCATCACCCTGTGGTGGATTTTTCTCTAACATTTCTTTTGCTAAAGCTAGGTTATAACGGGTTTCATCGTCTGTTGGATTATTTCGAAGTGCATTTTTATATGCCTCAACAGCGTCTTGATATTTTTTTTGGTTCATAAATACATTCCCCAAATTATGAAATGCTTTATGTTTTTCAGCTTTTGAAGTGGCTACCGAGGCCGCTTGCTTATAGCGAAGCATAGCTTCACTACCTTTATTTTTGTTATAGTAAGCATTACCTAAATTATATTTCGGAATTTCACTTCCAGGGTTTAATGAAATGGCTTTTCGATAATCTGCTTCGGCAACTGGAAAGTTCTCGTCTTGCAATTCTAAACTTGCATTGCTCATCAACTCCTCAGATTGTCGTATTTCCTTTTTCTGAAGTTTTGATTGTTCGTTATTTGAAGTTTGAGAAATCGCTTCAGAAGAAACACCAACAATTAAAACCACTAAAAAGAGTAGCTTAGTATATGCTTTTATTTCAGAAATATTCGTTTTCATATTATTTGTCTCCTTCATTAAATAAGTTGAGTCTTTTTACCCAAGCTGTTTTTCGATCTAATAATAACACATCTAATACCAACAAAAATAATGCCCCACCTAAAAACCACTGAAATTGATCTTTAAAATCGGTGAATTGCTTGGCTTCAAACTCCTTTTTGTCCATTCCGTTCAAAATAGCTGTCACAGTGTCAACTACTTCTTTGGTATTGCTACCGTCAATATATTCGCCATTTGCCTCTTCGGCTATTTGTTTTAAGGTTTCTTCACCTAAACGGGTAATTACTTGTTCGTTGTTTTGATCACGCTTGTAATACTGGAGAATACCATTTCGTTTTATCGGGATAGGACCACCTTGTACAGTACCCACACCAATAGTATAAATTTTTATGCCTTCGTTGGCGGCTTCTTCAGCAATTGCCGCTACATTCCCTTCATGGTCTTCCCCATCTGAAATAATAAACAACACTCTGTTGGTTTGTTCCTCATCATTGTAATACGTTTTCGCCATTTGGATAGCTTCGTTAATTGCTGTTCCTTGAGATGAAACCATATCAGTACTCATGCCGTTTAAAAACAACTTAGCCGAAGAAAAGTCAGTGGTGATAGGTACTTGCGGAAAAGCACTACCCGCATAACCAATAATACCAATGCGATCGCCGGCTAAGCTGTTAATAATCTGTGCAACCAATTGTTTTGATTTCTCCAATCGGTTAGGGGCTATATCTTCGGCCAGCATACTTTTTGAAACATCTAAAGCAAATACCACATCTACGCCTTCACGCTTTACCGTTTCTAGCTTCGTACCTATTTTAGGATTCACCATTGCAATACTTATACATGCAATTGCTAAACAAATGACCAATACTTTTAAAGTCGATTTAAAAACCGATTGATTGGGACTCAATTTCTTCAATAGTTGTTTGTCTGCAAATTTCTTTTGGGTATGTTTTTTCCAAGCCAATACCAATAGAAATAGTACGACCACTGCTGGAATAGCAAACAATACGTAAAAATATATGGGTTGTTCTAATTGGTACATATTCATATCCTACGTAGGTAGGAATCTTTTAATTTTTAAATAAAACTTCTAAACACTGTATAACGAAGCAAGAGTTCTATCAATAATAATCCTAATGCTAGAAATACTAAAGGGCGGAACATTTCCTCGTAATTAGTGTATTTAAATTCTTCTATATCTGTTTTTTCGAGTTTGTTTATTTCGTCATAAATTTCATTCAACTTTGTGGTACTCGTGGCTCTAAAATATTGTCCTCCGGTGGTTTGGGCTATTTCTTTAAGTAATTCTTCATCAATTTCAACTTGAATATTTCCGTATTGAAAACTGCCATCGGTACGCAAACCAATGGGCGACATAGCCAATCCGTTACTTCCCAATCCAATAGTATATACTTTAATACCAAACTCCGCCGCTAATTCACTCGCAATCTTTGGATCTATAAAACCGCTGTTGTTTACACCATCGGTCAATAAAATAATCACCTTACTTTTTGCCCGGCTATCTTTTAACCGGTTAACAGCTGTACCCAATCCCATCCCTATTGCGGTTCCACCTTCAATGACGGTGTTGTATTTCATGTCCTTTAAAGATGATAATACAACTGTTTTATCACTGGTTAAAGGTGTTTTCGTAAAACTTTCACCAGCATATTCTACCAAGCCAATGCGATCGTTAGGCCGCGCTTGTATAAAACGAGCCGCCACAGATTTTAAGGCTTCTAATCGATTCGGTTTTAAATCGCGTGCCAACATACTTGCTGAAACATCCATTGCCATAACAATATCTATTCCTTTTGTTTTTTTAACACGGGTAGATTCGTCCACTGTTCTAGGACGTGCTAAGGCAACAATTATAGCTGCCAAGGCCAATAAGCGTAAGGCAAACAATAAAGGTTTCAGTCTTGCTAACCAGTTTTTTCCAGTTTTAAATCCTTTTACACTTGAAATTTTTAAGGTAGCATTTTGTTTATTTCGTTTCCATAGATACCATAGCAACAGCACTGGAAGTACTAGTAGCAACCAGAAAAAAATAGGGTTTACAAATTCAAAATTTTCAAACATTATTTTTCTGAAATTTCAAGTTCTACGGAATTAATGATTCTGTCTTTTACATCTTCAGCAAAACGACCATCGTCTTCTTGATATACCACTAAAACTTGCTGTATTCCGCCTTTTTGGGCAAATAATAATAACTCATAGTTACTGGCTTTTTTCAATACTTTATCATCGGACACCTGCACATTAAATTTACCATATGCTTTTAATCCAGTGATTCCTTTTTGGGTTTCAAAGCTTTCACGCTTTACGAGCATATTTTTAGCACCTCTTTTCTCAAGATTTGTCAAAGCTTCGTCCATTAATGCTTCTAAATCGGCACTTGCTTGTCCTTTTTGTTGTCCTTGGGTGGATTGCTTAAGCATCATCGTATTTAACCAAACGTACAACGGATCGGTAATTTCGCCTTCCGTAAATACGCTTGCATTGGCAACTCGTATGCTTTCTGATTCAGGTATTTCAATATCGGTTCGAACTAAAACTTCTGGGGTTTCTATGATGATAGCCGGATCTCCATATTCACTCTTTATCCAACGGTTTTCGGCCAACTCACGTATTTCGTTACCAATTACAAAGTCTTTAAGGTTATCAAAACCTTTTACACCTCCATAAACAGCACCAGCAATAAGAGCAACCACCAATAGACCCAAGGCACCATATGCCCATTTTTTACGGACACGTTTTTTTCGTTGTGCTTCTTGGTATTCGGCATTTTCTTGAAGTTCTTCTTCGGTTGGTTCTGGGATTACCTCTTTCGTCTCATTTATTATTTCTTCAATGGTTTTACGATCGGTAGAAGCCTGCCCTTCAGCTTGGTACATTTTGGCAAATTTTACCAAATCGGCTCGTTTTAAAATAGCATCGAGTCTTCGGATGGTTTCATTACTGAATTCAAAATTACCTGAATCTTTATGCAGCTGTAAACGAGCAATTAATTCATCTGAAGTACTTTCCAAAGCGGTTTCATCTACCTCGCGGTCTAAATACCGTTTTACAATTTCAGTTAAATGCGAGTAATATTCCTTTGGTTTATTTTCCTTTAAATAGGTAGAGCTATCAAGGGTGTGCAAGGCTGTAATTGCTTCTTCATAGGGCGGCAACTGTTCCTCTTTGGCGTCTTTTAATTTTTTTCTTCGGAATAAAATATATCCTACAATCGCTGAAATGATAACGATCGGAATAAGCCACAATAACAATGTTTTAAGATCTAAAGGCGGCTCATCAACCTCTATAGCAGGTTTTATATCAAACATCTTCTGTTTGGTCGTATCGACAGCAACATCACGAACTTCGACTGAAACAGAATCGGTTCCAAATCGCTTATCGTTAATAATCACTTGTTGTTGCGGAATTGTATAACGACCCGAATCGAATTGTGTAAGACCGTATTTTTTAATCAATCGATATTTGGCCTGCTCAAAAGTGGTATCGATTTTATACGATTCGATTACCTCTAAAGGTGTGAAGGTCTGACCTTCGGGAAAAACCACCAAATCAGTTGAATCTGCTTCCACCTGAATACTATAAACAATCTCTTCGCCAATTTTAATGGAAGTAGAATCTACCGAAGAGATCACTTGAGCTTCGGCAAAAAAAGTAACTAGAAAAAAGAAAAAAGAAGCGAAAAAATATCGCTGCTTAGTTTTCAAAAACAAGTATGTTATATTTTTTTTATTCTCTTTCATTATAATTTATGCTCTGTGTTTAAAATAACCCAGTAATTTTTTTACGTAGCTTTCATCCACGCGGCAGCTAAATGCGCCGGCACCACTTTTAGTGAAAGATTCTTGGAAATAATCCACACGTTCTCTGTAGTACTTGTTATAATTTGTTCTAACAGACTTTGAATTGGTATTCACCAACATAAGTTCACCCGTTTCAGAATCTTGCATTTGCACCATTCCTAAATTCGGGATTTCCTCTTCGCGTTTATCATACACCCGAATTCCTGTTACGTCATGCTTTCTAGCTACAATCCGCAGCGTGTCTTTATAATTATCTGTAATAAAGTCGGAAAGCACAAAAACGATGGCTTTCTTTTTCATTACGTTGGTTAAATATTTTAAAGCTTGCGATAAATCGGTTTTTTCACTTTTTGGTTGGAATTCCAATAATTCCCGAATTAAGCGTAATACGTGTGATTTTCCTTTTTTCGGTGGAATAAAAAGCTCTATTTCATCTGAAAAAAGAATCAATCCTATTTTGTCATTATTTTGAAGTGCCGAAAAAGCAAGCGTTGCAGCGATTTCAGTAATAATCTCATTTTTAAACTGTGAATCTGTTCCGAAGAATTCAGAGCCACTAATATCTGCAATAAGCATTAAAGTAAGCTCGCGTTCTTCTTCAAAAACTTTTACAAAAGGTTCGTTATATCGAGCGGTAACGTTCCAGTCAATACTTCGAACATCATCGCCAAATTGATATTGGCGCACTTCGCTAAAAGTCATCCCGCGACCTTTAAACGTACTATGATATTCGCCACCAAAAACGTGGTCGCTTAACCGACGCGTTTTGATTTCGATTTTTCGTACTTTTTTAAGAAGTTCTTTTGTATCCATTATTCCAGTAGTCAATATTCAATAAAAGTGGGGCAGTAAAAAACAGTAGTCAGACAACAAAACTGCATACTGACCACTGCTTACTGCGTACTGTTTTTATGGTACCTCGATTACATTTACAATTTTGTTAATGATATCTTCTGAAGTAATGTTTTCTGCTTCTGCTTCGTAGGTAATTCCAATACGGTGTCTTAGTACATCGTGAACCACGGCGCGAACATCTTCTGGAATTACGTAACCTCTCTGCTTGATAAACGCATAACATTTTGAAGCGATTGCCAAGTTGATACTTCCACGTGGGGAAGCACCGAAGCCAATAAGATGTTTTAAATCGTCCAGCTTATAGTTTTCAGGATTACGGGTAGCAAAGATGATATCTAGAATATATTGTTCTATTTTTTCGTCCATATAAACTTCCCGAACGGCTTGCTGTGCACGTAAAATTTGTTCGATAGTAACAACCGGGTTTACTTTCTCAAAAGCGCCTTTTAAGTTTTGACGGATAATGAGTTGCTCTTCGGCTATTTTTGGGTAGTTTATAACTGTTTTAAGCATAAAACGGTCAACCTGAGCTTCTGGTAAAGGGTATGTTCCCTCTTGTTCAATTGGGTTTTGAGTTGCCATTACCAAAAATGGCTTATCTAAAACAAATGTTTCTTCGCCAATGGTTACCTGCTTTTCTTGCATCGCCTCTAAAAGAGCAGATTGCACTTTAGCTGGCGCACGGTTAATCTCATCTGCCAATACAAAATTGGCAAAAATAGGACCTTTTTTAATGCTGAAATCATTCACCTTCATGTTGTAGATCATCGTACCAACAACATCGGCTGGAAGTAAATCTGGAGTAAACTGAATCCGGCTAAAGCTTCCGTGTACCGCTTTTGAAAGCGTATTAATGGCTAATGTTTTTGCCAAACCAGGAACACCTTCAAGAAGAATGTGTCCTTGGCCTAAAAGACCAATAAGCAATCGCTCGACCATATGTTTTTGGCCTACGATTACTTTATTCATTTCCATGGAAAGGATGTTTACAAATGCACTTTCCTTTTCAATTTTTTCATTTAGCGCGCCAATATCCAAGGCAGTATCTGTTTGATCCATACTTTAAAATTTCAAATAGTAAACGTTTCTATATACAGTCTCGCAAATTGTATATTTATTGCTAAAAAGGCTGTTAATAAAGGGTTAAAAAATTCATCTTAATAGACGACACAAAAAAAGCACTGTTTCTTAAAATAAAGTTACAGTGCTGTTAAAGTTTTATTGTTCCGTTTAATTAATTGGAAGCTACTGTGATCGTACCCAAAGCGGTTACTTCACCTATACGTACTTCAACATTTTCAAAAGTTTGCTCGGGTAATTTATTTTCTTCGGTTTTTATTTTTACGGTATAATTTCCTTTTGGAAAACCTTTGATAAAAAATTCACCTACCTCATTTGTGGTTCCTGTAATTTTTTCTTCAGAATTTATTGCTATAATGGAAACTTCAGAATTCGGGGCAATTACGCTTCCCATAATAGCACCGTCTTTTTTTGTGGTTTCAGTTTCTTTATTATTAGTAACTTCAGTTTTATTAGCTGAGTTTGAATTTGATGAATTATTATTTCCGCCAAATATGTTGTTGTTACTACTACAGCTAATAAATAAGGCTGTAACAGCAATTAATAAACTTGTTTTTATGTAAGATTTCATAGTTAATTGGTTTTTGGTTATTACCAATGTAGCTAGTTATCACGGCTCTTTCGGAAGAATTAACATTGATTAACTTGGCAATTAACCCTATCTTAACGTTGAAAAAAGCGACAGAAGTTTTACTTTTAATGAAAACTATAGAATGAAAAATAAAACTGCCCTAATAACCGGTGCCACCTCAGGAATTGGTCGCGCTATTGCTAAAAACTTCGCTAACAATGGATTGCATGTCATTCTCTGCGGAAGAAGGCAAGAACGGTTGGATGCACTTCAAAAAGAGCTTTCAGAAATCACGAAAGTACACACGCTGAACTTTGACGTTCGAGATAAAAAAACGGTTTTTGAACAACTTCAAAACCTGCCGGAAGCTTTTTCAAAAATCGATATTTTAATAAACAATGCCGGAAATGCCCACGGAAAAGACCCAATTTATGAAGGAAACACCGATGATTGGGACGCGATGATTGATATTAATGTAAAAGGCCTGCTATACGTTACCAAAGCCGTTATTCCGCAGATGATCGATAGAAAATCTGGGCATATTATCAATATTGGTTCTACCGCCGGGAAAGAAGTCTATCCAACCGGAAATGTCTACTGCGCCAGCAAACACGCCGTAGACGCCATAAACGAAGGCATGCGGTTAGACCTAAACGGAAAAGGCATAAAAATTGGTGCTATTAATCCGGGGTTAGTGGAGACTGAATTCAGTGAAGTGCGCTATAAAGGCGACACCGAAAAAGCCGATAAAGTTTATCAAGGTTACACGCCTTTGCAACCGGAAGATATTGCTGACATAATTTGGTTTGCTGTAACCCGACCACCACATGTAAATATAGCCGATTTAACCGTGATGTGTTTAGACCAATCGTCGAGTATGATAGTGAATAAGGCTTCGGTGTAATTTTGGCTTCGATACAATTTATTATCAAAATGTACCATTTTTGATATTAAATCACTCAGCCATCTTTAATGAAGAGAACAACGAAAGGTCCCTGAGTGATCCCGATGACAATCGGGATAGTATCGAAGGGCCGCCTTAAAAACTAAATAACATAAAAATCAATAACTTTTTTACAAGTGATCAATAAACGACTTCTTATCAAAAACTTGCTCGCACACAATGACGAGAGCAGTTTCTATGATAAAAAGCGAAAGATTGATCTGGGCAGTAAAGAAGGAAAAGCCAAGTTTTTAAAACACATTTGCGCGCTGAGCAACAGCAACCCAAAAAACAACTCGTTTATCGTAGTGGGTGTGGAAGATGAAGCAAACGAAATACGAGGCGTTGATTTTTTTGACGATAGCAAGCTTCAAAATTTAGTAAATGCTTACTTGACCAACGCGCCGTTAATTAGTTATGAAAATGTTATGTTTCCACATTTACCGCCAGATAAAGTAGTGGGATTAGTAACCATTCGCCCAACAGGGGAAATCACTTCGCTTCGTAAAAACATTTGGAAATATTGGGGCGGCAGCATTTTTCTTCGAGACGGAAGTATTTCGATGCCAAAGGATTTTGATATTGTAATAAAAGATGTGAATTCTGAAATTGTAAAGTCCATTGAAAACAAGGCGAAAAACAATATTGAACATACTTTGGACGGCGTGATCGATTTTATGAACAACCGCCACGACGAGCTCGAATCACACTACAAAGTTTTTAAAGAGCAATTTGTGGTTTGCTGGGCCGGAAATACCAAACAAGTTAAAAAAGACACCTATTATTCCCGGGTAGATATTGAGTTAATTAACGAGCAAGTACGTTTGTTTTATTCTGCTTTAGATGAAGTGACGATTGAAGTAACTGACAATTATTTTAAAACGATTGAATATGTAAGTTTAGGACTGAACAACCGCCAAGAACATTATCCGTTGGAAGAAGTGGTAATTACTTTTCAAGAAAATGGATCGTACAAAATCGACTCTAAAATGATTTTTGAACCGCCACGTTTCAACAAAAAAACGTTGCACCATATTTACAATGCCAATAATGCATTGGTAAAAAAACTGAAAAAGAATGCCCGCCTTACCCCTTCCGAAGAAAAAGACCTACAAAACCTTCCAGAAACATATTTAATCTGTTATTTAAACGATTTTTCAGATGCAAAAGATAAATTACTAGAGACGAAGCCATACTTGAAAGAAACCAATGGAAGAGTTTATGAAGCCTATAAGGAATCGGTTAGGATATTGAGGAAGGTACGGTATAATTAATTTTCCGTTAAGCTAAATTTTATATCTTTAACTTTCAATTATTTAAACCAACAAAAAATGGGCATATTCGACAAAATTAAAGAAAAACTGAGCCACGAATTTATAGACATCATCGAGTGGTTGGATTATACAGATGATACCATCTGTCATCGTTTTGAACGCTACCAAAACGAAATTAAAAACAATGCTAAGCTTATTGTTCGCGAAGGACAAACCGCTGTGTTTATAAACGAAGGACAATTAGCCGATGTTTTTGAGCCCGGAACCTACACGTTGAACACCAAAAACCTACCCATTTTAACTACCTTAAAAGGTTGGAAGTATGGTTTTGACAGCCCTTTTAAAGCGGAAGTTTATTTTGTAAATACTCATTTGTTCACCGATGAAAAATGGGGCACCAAAAACCCAATTACTTTAAATGATGATCGATTTGGTTTGGTTGAAATTCGAGCCTTCGGAACATACGCTTTTAGAATTAATGATCCCGGGAAATTTATAGTTGATATAGTTGGCACCGATAATAACTTTACCAATTTTGAGATAAACGAACACCTAAAAAGTCTCATTGCCACCCGCTTTACCGATACCGTTGGCGAAGCAAATCTTCCAATAGAACTCTACGCTGCTAACACCACAGAACTTTCTGAAACTTGTAAAGAAGTCATGAAACCTGAATTTGATAGCGTGGGAATTGGTCTGGAAAAATTCTTTATTGAAAATGTTTCTATGCCAGAAGACTTGAAAAAAGAGATTTTCGAGTACAGCCGTATCGATAAATTGGATTTAGATAAACTGACCAAATTTAAAACTGCTAAAGCCATAGAAGCAGCCGCTGCCAACGAAGGCGGAACAGCCGGTGCCGGTATGGGAATGGGAATGGGCTTCGTCCTCGCACAACAAATGGGTGGTATGATGAACCCACAGATGGGTGGACAGCAACAAATGCAACAACCCCAACAACAAGCAGGGAGTATGCCACCGCCTATGCCACAAGCGGTTCAATATTTTTACGCAAGCAACGGCCAACAAAACGGCCCTGTAGGTTTTGAGCAATTACGTGCTTTATTTGCCAATCGAACCGTAAACAAGGACACTTTAGTTTGGAAACAAGGCATGCAAAATTGGGTTGCACTTCAAGAGGTGGAAGAATTAAAAGCCTTTTTAGGAGGAAATACACCTCCACCAATTCCGGAATAATTAATTTTCGGGACTTCGGCTCCGCTCAGCCGCCTATAATTAGACTTGATCCACGATGGCTGAGCGGAGCCGAAGTCAGCCCTTTCAGAATAAAACATGCAACAACCCAAGCAACAAAAATCCGAACTCAAAAAATCCTGTGTTAATTGTGGGGCAGAACTTCGGTATGCGCCAGGCACGACGAATTTAAAGTGTGATTATTGCGGGCATACCCAAGAAATAGCCCCTTCCGAAAGTACATTTGAAGAGCTTGAACTAAAACCATATTTAGAAAAGCTAGGCAGCCAATCTTATAGCGAGGAAATTACCATGTTGCAATGCAAAAGCTGTGGAGCCGAGCAACATATTGAAGAAAATTACAAGTCATTACATTGTGTCTACTGTGGATCGCCACTCATAATTGAAGATGCTAAAAAAGAATCCTGGATTTTACCAGGAGCAGTACTACCGTTTCAAATAAACCAAGGAAAAGCACATCAAATCTTCAAAAAATGGGTGAAAGGATTGTGGTTTGCCCCAAACGATTTAAAAAAAGCGGCCATCGACCCACAATTTACCAAAGGGCTTTACGCGCCGTATTGGACCTTCGATGCTCAATTGTATGCCGAGTATTCTGGGCAACGAGGGGAATATTATTATGTAACTAAAACAGTGGGCAGTGGAAAAAATAAACGTACCGTACGAGAAAGGCGTACCCGGTGGTATCCGGCTTCTGGAAATGTTTCAGGATTTGTAGACGATACCTTAATCAAGGCTTCAAAACAACGCTCTGGAGTTATTCCTTCTAAGGTTGCTCATTGGAATTTAAAAGACCTACAGCCTTTTGACAGTAGTTTTTTAGCAGGTTTTGTGACAGAAAAATATACAATTCCGTTGCAAGATGGGCATTTAGGTGCCACTAAAGAAGCTCGAAATATAGCCGATAACTGGGCAAGACGAGATATTGGTGGGGATACGCAACGGGTACATTCTATCGATATGAAGTTAAGCGACGAAACCTTTAAGCACATTCTGCTTCCCGTTTATGTAAGTGCTTATAAATTTAAAGGCAAACGATACAACTTTTTTATTAATGGCCAGACCGGAGTCTTATCTGGAAAAAGACCGTACTCATTCTGGAAAATCTTCTTTTTTGTCCTCGGTATCCTTTTGATAATCGCTGCAATTGTATATATTTCTAACTTATGAGGACATTAGTTATAGGTGATATACACGGCGGATTTAAAGGATTAAAACAGGTATTTGATGGTATGGAGTTTAAGCCTGACGACCGTTTTATTTTTGTAGGTGATTATGTAGACGGCTGGAGTGAAAGCGCTGAAACCATTTCATTTTTAATCGATTTTTCTGAAAAATATGAATGTGTTTTCATCCGTGGTAATCACGATGCTTTGCTCTATAATTTTCTGAAAAAAGGCGACAACAACCCTACTTGGCTGCAACACGGTGGTGAGTCCAGTAAGAAAAGCTATGAAAACCTTTCCGAAGGGGAAATTGAAGCACATATTAACTTCCTCGAAAATCTACAAAATTACTTTGTAGATGAAGAAAACCGCCTTTATTTACACGCCGGATTTACCAATCTTCACGGTCCTGAATATGAATACTATCCAAATATGGTGTATTGGGATAGAACATTATGGGAAATGGTCTGTGCACTCGATAATTCTATTTCAGAAGACAGTGACAATTACCCAAAAAGGTTAAAACTTTATAAAGAAATCTATATTGGCCACACTCCTGTTACTCGCGTCGGCTTTTCGAAACCCGCTAACTTTGCCAATGTATGGAACGTAGATACCGGAGCGGCATTTAAAGGAACTGTTTCAGTAATAGACGCTGACACTAAGGAGATTTGGCAGAGCGATCCTGTCTGGCAACTTTACCCAAATGAAAGCGGCAGAAATTAAGACTGTTTTGGGATAGTTTTATTTGTTGCTTTGTATCTTTACAAGTAGAGTAAAGTGAAGTTTTCTTCAGAAAAAACACCACATCTAAAATTACAATACCAATGATTCTTAAAAATAAACGTCTTGAAGTCATGAAAACGGTTGAAAAATCAGTAGATGACTATGTGAAAAATTATTTAATCCCGGTTGAAGAAATTTGGCAGCCAACCGATTTATTGCCAAACCTTCAAAGTGAGAACTATATGGAAGAGCTTACCCAAATGCGGGAAGAAGCTAAAGAATTACCGTACGATTTTTGGGTGGTTTTAGTAGGCGATATGGTTACTGAAGAAGCCTTGCCTACCTATGAATCTTGGTTAATGGACATGGAAGGCGTGGATCAACACGGCCGTGATGGCTGGTCCAAATGGATACGACAGTGGACGGGTGAAGAAAACCGTCACGGAGATACGCTAAACAAGTATCTATATCTCTGTGGAAGAGTAAACATGCGCGAGATAGAAATCACAACCCATCATCTTATTAACGATGGTTTTGATATTGGTACGGGGCGGGATCCTTACCGTAATTTTGTTTACACTAGCTTTCAAGAATTGGCTACCAATATTTCGCATAAACGCGTAGGACAATTGGCCAGAAAGAAAGATAATAGAATGCTCGCTAAAATGTGTAAGCTTATTTCAGGAGATGAAATGCGCCACCATTTAGCCTACCGCGAGTTTGTAAAAACTATTTTGGAATACGATGCCAGTGAAATGATTCTCGCTTATGAAGATATGATGAAAAAGAAAATTGTGATGCCCGCACAGTTTTTACGGGAATCCGGTGAAGGACTTGCTTCTGCGTTTGAAAACTTCTCAAATGCAGCACAACGATTGGGTGTTTATACTACGTTCGATTATATCGATATTATGGAAAAGCTGAACAGTTATTGGCAGATAGACAAGTTGAATTCATTAACGGATGAAGCTGAAAAAGCCCGTGATTATTTAATGAAGCTTCCAGATAGGATGAAACGTATTGCCAACCGAATTTCCATACCGCAAGATCAAACACAGTTTAAGTGGGTGGAGAATAATGGAATTGTTTAAAAGAGAGGACAGACCGCTTCGCTAAGAGAAAATAGAATATAGAAGCATTACAAAAGAAAAAGTCCGCTACGTAAATAGCGGACTTTTCTGTCTATAATCTATACTCTAACAGTCCCGATTTTTATCGGGTTCTATATTCTATTCTTACAAATCAAACTTGATTCCTTGCGCTAATGGCAATTCAGTTGTGTAGTTGATTGTGTTGGTTTGTCTTCTCATGTACACTTTCCAAGCATCACTACCACTCTCGCGACCGCCTCCGGTTTCTTTTTCACCACCAAAAGCACCACCAATTTCAGCACCAGAAGTACCAATGTTTACGTTGGCAATACCGCAATCTGATCCTTCTACAGAAAGAAAACGCTCTGCTTCACGTAGATTATTGGTCATAATAGCTGAAGAAAGCCCTTGACGAACTCCGTTTTGCAATTCCAATGCGTTTGATACATCACCTTTGTACTTCATAATATAAAGCACAGGTGCAAATGTTTCGTGTTGCACAATCTCAAAGTGGTTTTCCGCTTCAGCAATGGCTGGTTTTACGTAGCATCCGCTTTCGTAACCTTCACCTTCTAAAACGCCACCTTCAACTAAAACAGTACCACCTTCTTCAACTACTTTATCCAATGCACGTTGATAGTTTTTTACGGCATCTTTATCGATAAGAGGGCCTACATGATTGTTTTCGTCTAATGGGTTCCCTATTTTAATTTGCTTGTAAGCATCTACAACAGCGCTTTTCACCTTGTCATACACATCTTCGTGCACAATTAAACGACGGGTTGAAGTACAACGTTGTCCACATGTTCCTACAGCACCAAATACGGCACCAATTACTGTATTTTTAATATTTGCATCTGGCGTTACAATGATTGCATTGTTTCCACCAAGCTCTAATAACGTTTTGCCTAAGCGGCCAGCAACTTCTTTAGCTACAATTTTCCCCATTCGGGTAGAACCAGTAGCAGAAATTAAAGGAACTCTTTCGTCTTTTGTCATCATTTCACCTACAGTATAATCTCCTGTAATTAAACAAGAAATTCCTTCAGGTACGCCGTTTTCAGAAAATACGCGCGCAGCAATATTTTGACAAGCAACAGATGTTAATGGGGTTTTTTCTGAACCTTTCCAAATACAAGCATCTCCACAAACCCACGCTAAAGCTGTATTCCAGCTCCAAACAGCTACAGGGAAGTTGAAAGCTGAAATAATACCAACTACTCCAAGAGGATGGTATTGCTCATACATTCTGTGTCCTGGACGCTCACTGTGCATGGTTAAACCGTGTAACTGGCGGGACAATCCAACTGCAAAATCACAGATATCGATCATTTCCTGTACTTCTCCCAAACCTTCTTGGTAACTTTTTCCCATTTCATAAGAAACTAGCTTTCCTAATGGTTCTTTTAGGCGACGTAGTTCGTCATTAAATTTTCTTACAATTTCTCCGCGTTGTGGTGCAGGAAGGGTTCTCCATTCTTTAAAGCCTTCTGTTGCTGTAGAAATTACTTTTTCGTAATCCTCTTTAGTGGTAGCAGAAACTTTTCCGATCAGTTTTCCGTCTACTGGGGAATAAGAAGCTATTTCTTCTCCGCTGGAAAACCAGTTTGCACCGGTTGAAGTCCCGTTATTTGTTTCGTTTAATCCTAATTCTTTCAATGCTTCTTCAATCCCGAAGCTTGTGGCTACTGTTGACATATTTAAATAAGATTTTGTTCGCTATTTTTAATAAATGCGAAGGTACGTAATCGAAGTTAGAATTTGAAATTAAAGGTATTAACTTAAAATGAAGTGTTAATCTGCAGTAAAACGGTCATCGGTCTCCATTACGGTACCGCAATTATCGCATGTACGCAGTTCTTTTGAATTATAGAAGTGTTTAAAATGTTTAAGAAAATCTTTTTCAATATCATCTAATTCAAAATAGACTTCATATAATTTATTGTTGCAGTTATCGCAAAACCAAAGCAGTCCATCTTTTCCTTCAAGGTCTTTACGTTTTCGCTCTACAACCAAGCCAATAGAGTTTTCATGTCGAACAGGGGAATGTGGCACTTTTGCAGGGTGTAAATACATATCACCTGGGCCTAATTTCATAGTTTTCTTTTCCCCTTCTTCTTGAATATGTACTTCAATTTCGCCTTCCAATTGGTAAAAAAGCTCTTCGGTTTCGTTATAGTGATAATCTTTACGGGCATTGGGTCCAGCTACGATCATGACAATATAATCGCCAGCATCTTTATAAAGGTTTTTATTGCCCACAGGGGGCTTAAGTTGTTCCCTGTTTTCTTCTACCCATTTAGTAAGATTAAAAGGTTCTTTAATAGCCATAGCCGTATTTTTAGTGTTTCCATAAAAATACGGCAAAAGCTCTAAAGAAAAAAGTGTAATTATTTTTTATAAAAAAGTTGTGTAAAATAATACCTTCCGTCAGGTGCTTGTATTACACCAAACCCAGAATGTGTATAGCTGCCTTCAATGTTGGCACGGTGACCTGGACTATTTAGCCAAGCATTAACAACTTCTTCGGCCGTAGGATATCCAAAAGCTACATTTTCACCAACAATTTTGGCGCCTCTGTCTTTTAATCCTTTTTTTCTAACATCAAAATGATCGTGGTTGATTTCCTCAAGGTCGATCATATAAAAAGTATGGTCTACCGCATAGGCAGAAGCATATTGTTGATCGCGCTTAAGGGTTTCAAGGCCTTGTGAGGCCCTGTGTTGATTAACGAGATCTAAAATCTCATTTGCCATTTGCCAATCGGTTTCGTTGGCAAGGTTTACATCGATTGAGTAATTTGCAGTTTCTTCTTCAACAACTGCTGTGTCGTCTTTGCTACAAGAACTCACGGTGCAAAATAACACCATGGCCAGTAGGCTAGTTTTTAGTAGATTCATAAGTACGGGGGCATCAAATTTGGGGCATGATGCTGAATCAAATATAGAAAAAAACTTACAAAAAAATACACTTAATCGATTTTATTGTGTATTTAATCGATAATTAACGTTCTTTTTACATTATTGAAACATAGTTAAAAAAGCTGTCAACTTCTATAAACAGTAGAATTTCCATTATATTAGTACATCCTAAAACTGAACACCTTATGAAAAAAACTTTAACACTTTTAATCGTATTTTTTATGCTTTTCAGCTGTAAAAATGAAAAAAATGCATCAGAAAATTCTGATAAATTAACACAAAAAGAGCAAAAAACCGAACCGAATTTCGGAATTGTAATCCATGGAGGAGCAGGAACCATTCTTAAAAAAAACATGAGCGATTCGCTTGAAAACGCATATAAAGAAAAATTAGAAGAAGCTATTACAGTAGGACATACAGTTTTAAAAAATGGTGGCTCTGCTATGGAAGCTGTGACAAAAACGATTAATGTTATGGAAAACTCTCCTTTGTTCAATGCTGGAAAAGGAGCTGTATTTACCCACGAGGAAACGAATGAACTAGATGCATCTGTAATGGATGGTGCTACCTTAAATGCTGGAGCCGTTGCAGGAGTAACCCATATTAAAAACCCAATAGATTTAGCGTTAGCGGTTATGAATAATTCCCCACACGTAATGCTCAGCGGAAAGGGAGCCGAACGCTTTGCCGAAGAACAAGGCTTTGAGCTTGTAGACCCCTCATATTTCTACACCGAAAAAAGGTTTCAATCTTTACAGCGAATCAAAGACAAAGAAAAAGCTGAATTAGATCATGACTCAAATGTTTCATTTGCTGAAGACCCTTTCATTAAAGATTCAAAATTTGGTACTGTAGGTTGTGCAGCTCTTGACAAAAACGGAAACTTGGCTGCTGGAACTTCAACTGGAGGAATGACCAACAAACGCTGGAATCGTATTGGCGATGCTCCAATCATTGGTGCCGGAACGTATGCCAACAACGCTACTTGTGCAGTGTCTTCAACTGGTTGGGGTGAATATTTTATTCGCGGAATGGTTGCTCATGATATTTCAGCGATGATGGAATACAAAGAAGTTACATTACAAGAAGCTGCGGAAGAGGTTATTCAGAAAAAGCTGCCAAACTTAGGTGGCGACGGAGGTATTATTGCCATAGATAAAAACGGAAATGTCTCTATGGAATTCAATACCGCTGGTATGTATCGTGCTCATATGAACGCAGAAGGCGATTTAAAAATAGGTATTTATAATGAGTAATAAAGATTCATCGTACTACGCAGTTATCTTTACCAGTCAGCAAACAGAAACCATCGAAGGCTATGATGAAATGGCTCAAACCATGGAAAACCTTGCAAAACAACAACCAGGGTATTTAGGCATTGAAAGTGCACGTTCAGAAATAGGGATAACCGTAAGTTATTGGGAAAATATTGAAGCCATTAAAAACTGGAAAACAAACCTAGATCACCAAATGGCTCAAAAACTAGGTAGAAAACAATGGTATGCTTGGTACAAAGTACGAATTTGCAAAGTAGAGCGGGAATATGAATTTAATATGTAGCCTTTAAATAAAACTATAATCCGCTATCCATTTCTCTTGTGTTCTAAGCTAAATATTGTTAAACTCTTGCTAAATGTTAAAATTAAAAATACGAAGCGAAAACGATTCTCCGTTTCATTAAAAGCTCCCTTCCAACATTTTATAAAAAATGAAATCCCCTGAAAACAAGGGTTTTTATGCCTTTAAAATAGCAACATTTGTTTGTTGTTAGCTCGCATTCTTTTTAATTTTAAGAACACTAAAACCATTAATTATGAAAAAGCTGCATCGTTTGTTCGCTCTATTCGCTATCATATTTCTTCTTGCTTGCGGGGATAAAGAGCATTCAGAAACCGATAATCTTTTTAAGTTTAAAGATTATATTTCATACAATACCTACGGAAATAAAAGCATTGCAGAGCCCATTCGTATCGAACTCCAGCAACCGCTGGAGCAATTTGAACTCACCCAAGAAATTGATACAGATTATTTAAAAATTTCGCCTTCAACCAAAGGAAAACTCGTCGTTGAAAACGGAAGAACGTTGGTTTTTACACCTGCCGAATACCTAAAACCAGATACCGAATATACAGTCACCGTAAAGCTGAACAAACTCTATGACGAAGTAGAAAAAGATTTTAAAGAGTACACTTTCAGTTTTAAAACCATTACGCCCAATTTTAAAGTTGATTTAGGAAACCTGCAATCGTACAGCAAAAAATGGCAATACGTAAATGGAAGCATAGAAACATCAGATGTTATTACGTTGGAAAAAGCCAAAAAGCTGGTTTCGGTACAACAAGGCAATAAAAAGTTGAAACTTCAATGGCCTTCGGAAGGAAAATATGCTAAATATTTTAGTTTTACTATTGATAGCATTCAACGAAAGATAGATGATTCAGAAATTGAAATAAGCTGGAATGGCGATGCGATAGATTCTAAAACAAAAGGTGAAAACACCTTCAAAATTCCTGGTCAGAACAATTTTACAGTCGTTGATGTAGAAAGCACCCTTTCACCACAAACCTCGCTTTCTATTAATTTTTCTGATCCGTTGAAAGAAAATCAGGATTTTGCAGGGTTGGTAACTATTGATAGCATTCAAAGCCTTCGTTTTGAAGTAAACGGTAACGTCCTGAATATCTATCCAAACACACGAATTACTGGTGATGCACGCGTAACCATTTTCAACGGAATTAAAAACACCGAAAACTTCGGCTTAAAAAAAGAATTTTCAGAACTGGTTTCTTTTGAAGAACTAAAACCTGCCGTCCGGCTTATTTCAAAAGGGTCAATTTTGCCTAATGCCGCTTCCACTCCTTATTATTTTGAAACGGTTAACCTTTCAGCAATTGATGTACGCATTATAAAGATTTATCAGGATAACATCCTTCAATATTTACAAACGGCAAACCTAAACAGCAACAATGTGTACGATATAAAACGCGTAGGAAGGCGCATCGCAAAAAAGACTATCAACCTCACTGAAAACTCAGTTGGAAGCAATAGCACTTGGAAAGCCCATGCTTTAAACCTTTCAGAATTTTTCAAAGCCGACCCAGGTGCCATCTATCGTGTAGAGCTTAGTTTTAAGAAAGAATATATTACGTATGATTGTGCCGAAAATACTTCCGAAGAAACAGAAAACGAAAATTATTATGCCAGCACAGACGAAACCTACGAAGGTGAACTGGAAGAGCAATATTGGGACAATGAAATTTACCGCTGGCGGGATTACACCTATAATTGGCGTGAAAACGATAACCCCTGTCATCCCGCCTACTATAATCAAGATCGCATAATCAGCAGCAATGTATTGGGAAGCGACCTCGGTTTAATCGTTAAGGAAAGTAGCAACCGTTCCTATCATTTTATTACTAATAATCTGCTTACGACCAAACCTGAAAGTGGCGTAAAGATTAAACTCTATAACTATCAGCAGCAATTGGTGGAAACTGTTACAACAGATTCTGAAGGGATGACCTTATATGACAGTGAAAAAAACATCGCTTTTGCCGTTGCCCAAAAAGGAAATGACTACGCCTACGCAAAACTGGAAGATGGAAATGCTTTATCATTAAGTAAGTTTGATGTTTCCGGAAGACAATTACAAAAAGGAATTAAAGGGTTTTTGTATACCGAACGCGGTGTGCACCGACCGGGCGATAGCATTCATTTAACTTTTGTATTGAACGATGTTGCCAACCCTTTACCAAAAAACCATCCTGTAAAACTTGAGGTTACCGATGCCCGAGGAAAACTTATACAACGTTCTGTCTTAAGGAACGCAAGTTCTTTTAATGAAACAGCTAAAAGCAACGAAGGCTTTTACTACTTTCCTATCACTACCCAACAAACCGCTCCAACAGGTAATTGGAATGCTACCGTAACTGTTGGTGGGGTAAAATTCAATAAAACACTCAAGGTTGCCACGGTAAAACCCAACCGCTTAAAAATAAAGTTAGATTTTGACGATGAAATCCTCGATGCCAGCAAACCGGTAAAAGGAACCGCTACAGCCGCTTGGTTACACGGTGCTCCCGCCCGAAACTTAGGCATTAAAATGGACGCCACACTTAGAACAACTGCTACTGCCTTTAAAAAATATCCAAATTATCAATTTAACGATCCCGTACGTACTTTTAATGAAGTGGAAATTCCAGTGTTGGATACCAAACTGTCTTCGGAAGGCAGTGCGGTGTTCTCAAAAGATTTTGAGATTAGCGGAAAAGCTCCCGGCATGCTGCAAGCCACTTTTTTAACCAAGGTTTTTGAAGGTGGTGGCGATTTTTCAATCGATGTGTTTAGCAAAAACTTAGCGCCCTATTCACATTTTGTAGG
>DEQW01000001.1:622035-996951 GCA_002360635.1 Flavobacteriaceae bacterium UBA3356
ATGCCCAAGGAAATGCAAGTGCAAACCGCGAAGTAGAAGTAAAAGTATTTAGAATTGAATGGCGCTGGTGGTGGAACCGCGGAAACGATAATTTATCCCGCTATGAAAATGCAACCGTTCACAAACCCGTTAAGAATTTTAAGGTTACCACCAATAGCAAAGGGAAAGCCAATTTTACTGTTAACATTCCTGAAGATGAAGGCGGTCGGTATTTAATTCGGGTGATTGATAAAGAGTCTGGTCACGCTACAGGTCGCGTTGCTTATTTTTACCGTAACTGGTGGAAAGCCCCGGTTGATGGCGATGCCGAAAGTGCCAAGATGTTGGTTTTTTCCGCAGATAAAGAAAAGTATAATGTTGGCGAAGAAGCCTTTATTACTTTTCCTTCGGGGAGTGAAGGTCGAGCCTTGATTAGTGTGGAAAACGGCACTGAGGTTTTAGCAACTCATTGGATTGAAACCAAAAAAGGCGAAACCAAAGCAGCCATTCGTCTTACAAAGGAAATGACACCTAATATATATGTGAATATTTCCTTGTTGCAACCGCATGCACAGACCAAAAACGATTTGCCCATTCGTTTGTATGGTGTGATTCCGTTGTTGGTGGAAGATGCTTCAACCATCTTAAAACCGGAAATCAATATGCCAAGTGTATTGAAGCCAGAAGAAGATTTCACTGTGAATGTTTCCGAAGCAAATAACAAACCAATGACCTATACATTAGCCATGGTCGATGAAGGTCTGCTAGATCTTACTCGCTTTAACACCCCTGAAATTCACAAAGCTTTTTACACTCGTGAAGCCTTGGGCGTTAAAACGTTTGATATGTACGATGATGTAATTGGTGCGTATTCTGGAAGTGTGGATAATATTTATGCTATTGGTGGTGGCGATATGGCTGCCGGTGCCAAAAATAGAAAAGCTGACCGATTTAAACCCGTGGTAAAATATATAGGTCCGTTTAGTTTGAAAGCCGGCGAAAAAGCATCGCATACCCTCACTATGCCTAATTATGTCGGTTCGGTTCGTACCATGGTTATTGCCGGTGACAATTCTAAAAGTGCCTATGGGAAAACTGACGAAACAACACCGGTACGAAAGCCATTAATGGTGCTAGCCTCGCTTCCTCGGAAATTATCCCCAGGTGAAAAAGTAACGCTTCCAGTAACCGTTTTTGCGATGGAAGAAAAAGTGAAAAATGCAACGATTACTGTAAAAACAGGTGATGGATTGAAACCTATCAACGGGACTTCAAAAAACATATCATTTCCATCGGTAGGTGAAAAAATAGTGAATTTTGAATTTGAAGTACTACCAACTTCTGAAATACAAACCATTGAAGTATTGGCTTCCGGAAACGGAGAAAAAGCGAGTTATAAAGTAGAGATTGATGTAGAAAACCCGAATCCTATTTCACAAAAAACTACTCAATACACGTTAACTGAAAACGGAAATGAAACCATCAATTTTGAAACCTTCGGCGTGTCGGGAAGTAATGGAGCCATGCTCGAATTTTCTACCGTCCCACCGATGAATTTTGGCAAACGGATGGAATATTTAATTCGGTATCCACACGGTTGTGTAGAGCAAACTACCTCAGCAGCCTTCCCCCAATTATTTTTGGCCGACGTTTTTGATATTACGTACGATAAGAAACAAGACATTCAGAAAAATGTAGAATCCGCCATCAGAAAGTTGGGGACGTATCAAAATAACTCTGGCGGTCTCAGTTATTGGCCTGGCGAACGAGAGGCAGATGAGTGGAGTACCAATTACGTTGGCCACTTTATGCTAGAGGCGAAGCAAAAAGGTTATGCCTTGCCCATTTCGTTTTTAAGTAGTTGGTTGCAGTTTCAGAAAAATACAGCACGGCAATGGCGTAATAGCAGTACGAGTTACAATTCCAGTTTAACGCAAGCCTACCGATTATACACCTTGGCACTGGCCGGGCAACCTGAATTAGCTGCAATGAACCGGCTTCGAGAGTCTAAAAACCTAAGCAATGATGCCAAATGGAGATTGGCGGCAGCTTATGCTTTAGCCGGGAAAAAGAACGTAGCTGAACAGATTTCGCAAACGGCAAACATTAGTTTTGAACCTAAACGATATGATTATTACACCTATGGATCACCTTTCAGAAACAAAGCAATGGCTTTAGAAACGATGGTGGCTTTGGGAGATTCAAAACAACGGGATATGGCAATTTCCGTAGCGAAAGAATTATCATCACAACGATGGTACAGTACACAAGAAACTGCGTATGCTTTGTTGGCTATGGCAAAAATGATCAATAAAAATGGTGGGAAAGCGATGGAACTCACTTACACGGATAATGGAAAAACCAAAACGATCAAAACCGAACGTGCCGTAGCGCAACGAGAACTTGGATTTTCTATAGGTGGTAACTCAGTTTCCGTTTCCAATAAAAAAGGAAATGTAGTCTATGTTACGTTAATTCAGCAAGGAAAACTTCCGTTAGGAAAAGAGTTAGCAGAGCGAAAAAACCTTACCATTCAAGCGCAATATTTAGATGGTACTGGGGAAAAAATTGACGTTTCTAAATTACGTCAAGGAACAGAAATTTCTGCAACTGTTACAGTTACCAACACTTCAAACGACCATATCAACAACGTGGCGCTTACTAAAATTTTTCCAAGTGGTTGGGAAATTGTCAACACTAGTTTTACGGAGCTTGGTGGCGGTGCCAATGGCGAGGCTCGTTATACCGATATTCGTGATGACCGAGTCAATTTTTACTTTGATTTACGAGCAAAGAAGTCGAAAACGTTTACGGTGAAATTGAATGCTTCCTATTTAGGCACCTATTATTTACCCGGAACACAAGTAGAAGCAATGTATGACCGTAATTATTATGCACGGAATAAGGGGATGTGGGTTGAGGTGGAGAAGTAAAACCCACTCCTCTTTTTTCAGTGAACTGAAAAATTTCTCCTCCCTGTCCGGAGGGGAGCTGAAATGAAAAAAAAGAAAATACATAACAGAGAAGAGTTAAGGACTTTTAGAAAAGACCTGAGGAATAATTTGACTTCTGCTGAAGCTTTTCTTTGGAAATACCTTCAGAAACGAAAACTGGACGGCAGGAAGTTTAGAAGGCAACAGAGTATTGGAAACTATATCGTAGATTTTTATTGTCCTTCGGAAAATTTAATCATAGAATTAGACGGAGAGGTTCATAACAACTCGTTACCGGAAGAAAAGGATTTAAAAAGAACCCAGTTTTTAGAATCATTAGGATATAAGGTCATTCGTTTTGAAAACAAAATGGTTTTTGATTTGCTTCCTTCTGTTTTAAGAGAAGTACAAGATAATTTTAAACAAGAATAGTTCCTTCCCCTTTTAGGGGAAGGTGGCTTGAGACAAAGTCTCAAGACGGAAGGGGTACCCACCCCAATTTTCAGTAAACTGAAAACATCCCCTCCCTATCAGGAGGGGAGCTTGACAATCGCGCCTTTATAACATGAAATATAAAAAAGCAGACATACAACCACTGATAAAAAAACACAAGTTCAAACTTGGAGTTGTGGTTTTAGTTTTTCTTGTTTGGTTGCTTTGTCTTCCTTCCCAATTGTTTAAAACGCCCACTTCAACTGTTGTTGAAAGCCGGGAAGGGGTTATGATGGGCGCTCGTATTGCTGATGATGGGCAATGGCGGTTTCCGAAGATCGATTCGGTGCCTCATAGATTTGAGCAATCCATTTTATATTTTGAAGACGAGTATTTTTACAGTCATCCAGGTTTTAATCCGGTTTCGATTGCAAAAGCCCTTTGGCAAAACATCACTACCGATTCTCGCAGAGGTGGAAGTACACTCACCCAACAAGTAATCAGGCTTTCCCGTAAAAACCAAAAACGAACGTATTTTGAAAAATTGATTGAAATATTCCAAGCCACCAGATTGGAAGCAGGAAATTCAAAAGATGAAATTTTAAATTTATATGCTTCGCATGCGCCTTTTGGCGGAAATGTAGTAGGGTTGGAAACTGCCGCGTGGCGTTATTTCGGTATTCCGGCCAGTGAATTGAGTTGGGGACAATCGGCTGCGTTGGCGGTTTTACCTAATGCACCGGCTTTAATCTTTCCGGGTAAAAATGAAACTATTTTAAAACAGAAACGAGATAGGTTGTTATTAAAGTTATTTCAGAAAAATATAATAGATAAAACAACATACGAATTGGCAATTGCCGAACGATTACCTGGCAAACCGATGCCACTTCCTGAAATCGCCCCTCATTTAACCGAAAAATCCCGCATTGAACATCCTGGTGAACGCATACAAACCACAATAGACCTTTCCTTGCAACAAAAAACCAATCGCATTGTAAAAGAGCATCATTTTCAACTAAAGCAAAATCAGATTCATAACCTTTCGGTTTTAGTTTTAGACGTTAACACCAAAGAAGTTATAGCCTATGTAGGCAACGCACCTACTACAAAAGAGCACAGTAATTATGTTGACATAATCGATAAAAACCGAAGTACCGGAAGCGTATTGAAACCCTTTTTGTATTCAGCTTTGTTGGATGCTGGCGAATTATTGCCCAATATGTTGGTGGCCGATATTCCAACAACAGTAAATGGCTACAGCCCTGAAAATTTTGACAACACCTTTAACGGTGCTGTTTCTGCCAGCGTCGCCTTGTCCCGTTCGTTGAATGTGCCTGCCGTTAGAATGTTACGGGAATATGGATTGCAACGGTTTTACAATCGGCTGCACGACGTTAAATTAAGCAGCATCGATCATCCCGCCGATTATTACGGCTTATCCTTGATTCTTGGTGGAGCGGAAAGTTCATTATGGCAAGTTACCAATGCCTATGCGGGACTGGCTTCGACTTTAAATTATTTCAATTCTTCTTCCAGTGAATACCGTCCGCACGAATTTACCGAACCCGTTTATGTGAAAAATAAAAAAGTTGACTTCGGAAAAAAGCAGCCAAATCCTTCTGTTTTTAATGCAGGGGCAATTTACGAAGCTTTTACTGCTATGAAAGAAGTGAATCGTCCGCAAGGGGAAGAGAATTGGAGTTTTTTCAGTAATTCACAGCCTATTGCATGGAAAACGGGAACCAGCTTTGGTTTTAAAGATGCGTGGGCCGTTGGCGTTACCCCAAAATATGCTATTGGGGTTTGGGTAGGTAATGCCGATGGAGAAGGCCGTCCGGGTTTAACTGGAATTGAAGCTGCGGCACCTGTTTTGTTTGATGTGTTAGATGCCTTGCCATCTACTTCAAAATGGTTTGCGACGCCATATGATGAATTGACCGAAGCTGAAATATGTCAAAAAAGCGGCCATCTGGCCAATGTATTTTGTACAGAAACGGTTTCAGAATTTATTCCGAAGAACGGGGTGAAAACAGAACCTTGTCCGTATCATCAAAAAGTGTTTTTAACTGCTTCGGAAACTGCGCGCGTAAACTCATCTTGTTATGAGCTTTCTGAAATGAAACAAAAAAGCTGGTTTGCCCTTCCGCCTGTCATGGAATATTACTATGCACCATTACATCCCGAATATAAGCCCTTACCTACTTTTAAAAATGATTGTTTGCAAGAAGGAGAAAATTTGATGGAGTTTATAGTTCCGAAGAAAAACGAAACCATTTTATTGGCAAAAGATTTTAACGAAACCACACAAGAATTAATCTTCAAACTCGCACACCGCGACCCAGAACGAACCGTGTATTGGTATTTGGATTCAGAGTATATAGGGTCAACCGAAACTTTTCACGAGATTTCCGTTTTAATAAAACCGGGAGCTTATCTATTGACTGCCACCGATGCCCAAGGAAATGAAGTGAAGCAACACATAAAAATTGCCTTAGCAACTAACTAAAAAATGTATGTATTTCTTTTGAATTTCATTTAACAAAAGTTTAGCATGTAATTGGTTCGGTGATTTCCGAACCAATACTATCTTTGCTTAAAATTATTTTTAATGCAGAATATTTCAGAAGAAAAATGCAAGCTTGTTGAAGAGCTGGGTTTAAGTTTTGAAGACAATCACAACCTTCCGCCGCTTGCAGGAAGGATATATGCGGTTATGATACTTTCCAGTGTCGATGGCCACAGTTTTGAAGATATTATTGAAATTACCAGTGCCAGTAAAAGTTCTGTCTCAACCAACCTTAACTTGTTGGTACAATTAAAGTTTATTGAATATTTCACTAAAACGGGAGATCGCAAACGGTATTTCAGAACGACTAAAAATTATCTGCGGATTACCTTGGAAGAATATCTCGAGTCTATTGAAAAAGAATTGAATTTGGTCAAAAAAGTGAATTCTTTCAACAAAGAGCACAATCCAGAAAAGTTCAAAAAAAATAAAAATCTTGGACTCATATTTCAAGAATATTTAACCACACAAAAAGAAAATTTAGAAACCACCATTAAAAAAATGATCGCGTTTAATAACGAATTTGATCAACTGTAAATTTAACTAGCTATGAAAAAAACGCAAATATTAATCTTGCTCTTTATATCATCCCTGGCATTGACTTCCTGTGGAAATGATGAAAAACAACAAGCTCAGGCTGCACAAGGACAACAAAAATTAGGTTTCCCTGTTGTAACCATACCTACAAAAACGGTAACTGCATACACAAATTACCCTGCAAGTATTGAAGGGATCGTGAACAGTGAAATTCGAGCAAAGGTTTCGGGTTATATATCTAATGTCATGGTCGACGAAGGTCAAAAAGTACGTAAAGGCCAGTTGCTTTTTAAGCTTGAAACACAATCTTTAAGTCAAGACGCAGCCGCCGCTAAGGCAAATGTAAACGCAGCACAAGTGGAAGTTGATAAACTAAAGCCTTTGGTTGAAAAGAATATTATTAGCAATGTACAGTTGGAAACCGCTAAAGCAAAATTAGAGCAGGCAAAAAGCGGCTATAATAGTATTGCTGCCAATATTGGTTATGCAAATATTAAAAGCCCGGTCGATGGGTATGTGGGTTCTATTCCGCTTCGGGAAGGTGCTTTGGTAAGCCCTAGCTCGCAAACACCTTTAACTACAGTAGCAGATGTGAGCAAAGTATATGCTTATTTCTCGTTGAATGAAAAAGAATACTTAGACTTTATACAAAATACAGAAGGCGAGGGTTTAGAAGAAAAAATAAATAACCTTCCAAACGTTAGGTTGGTATTGGCAAATGGTAATCTTTACGAACACGAAGGGAAAATTGAAACAATTAACTCTCAAGTAAACGTAAATACAGGAACCGTTTCATTTAGGGCAATTTTTTCAAATCCTAAACGGTTGCTTTCCAATGGATATAGTGGGAAAATACAAATTCCGCAAACGTTTGAAAATGCCATTGTAATCCCAGAGTTTTCAACTTATGAGAGACAAGGGAAATTATACACCTACAAAGTTCAAGGAGATAGTATTGCGGTTTCTACCCCTATTGAAATTACCGATCGGGTAAATAATTTGATTATAGTACAATCAGGTATTAAAGAAGGTGATAAAATTGTTGCCAAAGGAGTTGGTAAATTACGAAATAACGCACCTATTACTCCTCAACCTGTTTCTTTTGACAGTATCGCTAAAGGGTTAGAACAAGCATTTAAATAAGAAAGTATGTTAAAGATATTTATTGAAAGACCGGTATTATCAACCGTAGTTTCCATTATATTGGTGATTTTGGGGGTTTTAGGAATTACAACACTCCCTACCACGCAGTACCCTGAAATTGCACCTCCCACAGTTCAAGTAACAGCAAACTATCCCGGTGCCAATGCACAAACAGTTCTGGAGAGTGTGATCATTCCTATTGAAGAACAAATAAACGGGGTGGAAGGAATGACATATATTACTTCTACAGCCAGTAATAGTGGTCGTGCAAGTATACAAGTGTTTTTTGATCAAGGTACCGATCCCGATATTGCAGCAGTAAACGTACAAAACAGGGTGGCGCGTGCTAATTCTTTGCTTCCTGTTGAAGTAACACAGTCTGGGATAATTACACAAAAACAGCAGACAAGTGCTTTAATGTTTCTCACCACGTATTCTGAAAATGAAGAATACGATGCAACTTATATTCAAAACTATTTGAATATAAATGTGCTTCCAGAATTAAAACGTATTAATGGCGTGGGTGACGTTAGTGTATTCGGAAGTAAAAATTACGCCATGCGTATCTGGCTGCAACCTGAAAAACTTGCCGCCTATAACTTGGTTCCAACAGATATAACGACCGCTATTGACGAACAGAGCCGTGAAGCCGCTGCAGGGGCTTTAGGACAGAATAATGCTGAATCATTTGAATATGTCTTAACCTATTCCGGTCGTTATAAAGAAGAATCTCAATATGAAGATATTGTAATCAAAGCATTGGATAATGGGAAGTTTTTGACCTTAAAGGATGTTGCTGAAATTGAATTGGATGCTGAAGGATATAATGCCATTTCATTCACCAATGGTAATCCAGGTGTAAGTATGGCGGTTTACCAAACGGCAGGATCAAATGCCCAGGAAATTATTGAAATTATCCATGAAAAAATGGGAGATCTTTCTGCAGATTTTCCAAAAGGGATGAAATATGTAGTGAATTTTGATACCAATGAATTTTTAACAGCCTCGATAGACAAAGTACTAACCACTCTTTTTGAGGCATTTATATTAGTTTTCATTGTTGTGTTTTTGTTTCTTCAAGATTTTCGTTCTACATTGATACCTGCTATTGCTGTACCTGTTTCCATTATCGGGACTTTCTTTTTTCTTAATTTATTTGGTTATACAATTAACCTTTTAACGCTTTTTGCGTTGGTATTGGCTATTGGTATTGTGGTAGATGATGCCATTGTGGTGGTGGAAGCTGTGCATGCCAAACTTGAGGAAGGATCAGAAAATGCGTTAAAGGCAACCCGTTCGGCGATGGATGAAATTACCGGAGCAATTGTTTCCATTACGTTGGTAATGGCTGCGGTATTTATTCCTGTAACTTTTATTACAGGCCCTACAGGTGTGTTTTACGAACAATTTGGCGTTACTTTAATGGTTGCCATAGGTATTTCGGCAGTGAACGCATTAACATTAAGTCCTGCCTTAAGCGCACTTTTCTTAAAACCTCATACTGAAAAAGGTAAAAAGAAAAATTTATTACAACGGTTTTTTACTGGGTTTAACGCTGGTTTTAAAGCAACAACCAATAAATATGTTAAATCACTAGGGTTTTTATATAAGCACAAATGGATAACAGCAGTCATACTTATCGCAGCTACCGGTGCAATTTTATGGGCAGCCAAGACTACCCCAACCGGTTTTGTACCTGATGAAGACCGTGGATTGATTTTTGCCAATATTGAGCTTCCCGCAGGTGCAACATTAGACCGTACAGTTGGTGTACAAAAAGAGCTGGAAGCAAAGGCCAAAAGCATTCCTGGAGTTAGCGATATCTCATTAGTAAGTGGTTTTAGTATTATTAGTGGTGCCGGCAGCAATTATGGGATAGGTTTCATTAAACTGGATAATTGGAGCGAACGGGAAGAGGATTCAAAATCAGTAGAAGCCATTACTGGCCAACTATTTGGAATTGCCGCTACCATCCCCGATGCCAATATTTTATTCTTTGCACCTCCTTCGGTGCCTGGTTTTGGAGCATCTTCGGGTTTTGAATTGCAAGTTTTGGATCAGTCTGGAGGAAGTTTTTCTGAACTGAGCCAAGTAACCCAAGAATATTTACAAACACTTTCACAACGTCCGGAAATTCAATATGCTCAAAGCTCTTTTAATGTAAACTACCCGCAATATGAAATTGATGTAAATATTTCAAAAGCCAAAGAAGCTGGTGTGTCGGTAAGTTCTATTCTTTCTACTTTACAGGGTTACATAGGTAGTATTTATGCCGCTAATTTTTCACGTTTTGGAAAACAGTATCGTGTATATGTGCAAGCATTGCCAGAAGATCGAGCTACCACCGAAAGTTTAAACAGTATGTATGTTAGAAATGATTCCGGTACTATGGCACCCATTACAGAGTTTATAAACTTAAAACGGGTATATGGCCCACAATCGGTTACACGTTTCAATCTCTTTAATTCTGCAAGTGTAAATGGAGCTGCAGCACCGGGATATTCTTCGGGTGACGCAATTGCAGCAGTTCAGGAAGTAAGCGAAACTGCTTTGCCTCAAAATTATTCTGTTGGGTTTTCAGGATTGACAAGAGAAGAAATTAATGCAGGCAATCAAACCACATTTATATTCTTGTTATGTATTGTATTTGTTTATTTTATTCTATCTGCTCAATATGAAAGTTACTTAATTCCTTTTGCGGTCTTGCTTTCTTTACCTGTTGGTGTAATGGGGGCTTATTTAACAACGAAATTTGCAGGATTAGAGAATAATGTCTATTTCCAAATTTCGTTAATCATGTTAATAGGATTGCTCGCTAAAAATGCAATTCTTATTGTAGAATTTGCCATACAAAGGCGAAGGTCGGGTCTTAGCCGCATGGAAGCGGCTTTTGAAGGTGCAAAAGTACGGTTACGCCCTATCTTAATGACCTCTTTCGCTTTCATTGTTGGGCTATTACCATTAGTGTTTTCATCAGGGATTGGAGCTCGTGGAAATAATGCCATCGGTACAGGAGCTGTTGGAGGATTATTTATAGGGACCGTGCTTGGAGTATTTATTATTCCTATTCTCTATATCTTTTTCCAATGGCTTCAAGATAAAATAAACGGAACCACCAAAAAAGAAGCTGTTGAGGCTAACTAATTCTGAAAAATTAAGAAATGAAACAATTTAAAATAATAAAAATTTCAGCAATTGCATTGGCTTTCTTAACACTGCAGTCTTGCTTTGTAGCAAAAGACTATAGCAGACCGGAAACGGTTGTAGAAACTGAATATTATAGAACTGACAAACTACCTCAAGACAGCCTATCTATGGCTTCAGTTTCTTGGAAAACATTGTTTACTGATGCGCAACTTCAAAATTATATTGAAGAAGGGTTACAAAATAACATCGACATCCGTATTGCCATACAACAAGTTTTAGCCGCTGAAGCATACTTAAAACAAGGAAAAGCAGGTTATTTTCCTACGCTGAATGGAAATGCTACGTATACCCGCCAAGAACTTTCAGAAAATAGTCAGTTTGGAAGCCAATTTTCTACCTTAGATCAATATCAATTGAGCGGAGGACTTTCGTGGGAAGCCGATATCTGGGGAAAAATACGCAGTAACAAACGTGCTTTTCAAGCTTCTTATTTACAAACCGTTGCGGCTCATAAAGCTGTTAAAAGTAGATTGGTAGCGAATATTGCATCGACCTATTATCAATTATTGGCATTGGATGAGCAAATACAAATTACAGAAGAAACCATTGAAACTCGATCCAATAGTTTGGAAACCACCGAAGCTTTAAAAGAAGCTGGGAATGTAACCGAAGTAGGTGTTAAACAAACTGAAGCACAATTATACACGGCTCAAGCCATACTAATCGACTTAAAAAATGAAGCACGGTTATTAGAAAATGCCATGTCTATTTTATTGGGAAGTCCCATGAAAGAAATAACGCGAAGCGAATTAGATAACCAACAAATAAATACCGAACTAAAAACAGGCGTTCCTGCTCAATTGCTAAGCAATCGTCCCGATGTAATTGCCGCAGAATACAATCTTGTGAATGCTTTTGAGCTAACCAATGTAGCAAGAAGCAACTTTTACCCATCGCTTACCTTAACAGCAACTGGAGGATTGCAAAGCTTGGACATAGACGATTTATTTAGTGCTAGCTCTTTATTTGCTACGATTACAGGAGGGTTGATGCAGCCTATTATTAACGGCCGAAAAATACGAACCCAATACGAAGTATCGCAAGCGCAACAAGAACAGGCTCGATTGGACTTTAAGTTCGCAATTTTAAATGCCAGCAAAGAAGTTTCAGATGCTATGTATTCGTATGAAGCTGCTACCGATAAAATTGAGGTAAAAGAAAAAGAAAATGAAGCGTATTCACTAGCTACCGATTATTCCCAAGAATTGTTGGATAATGGGTTTGCAAACTACTTAGAAGTTTTAACTGCCCGTGAAAATGCGTTAAATTCAAGTTTAGATTTAGTAAATGCAAAAAATAGCCAGTTACAAGCCATTGTTGACTTGTATGAAGCCTTAGGTGGCGGTTGGCAATAGATCATAGTTTTCATGATTGGTTGATTGTTGATTCCTGCCCTGTAGCAATGCAGGGCGGGAATATTTTTAAAAGAAAGTATGCAAAGCGCTGACAAGAAAATAATAATTAAAACACTGGATCTTTTTAAAAAGTATGGTGTTAAAAGTGTGTCTATGGATGATATCGCTTCAGCATTAGCCGTGTCAAAAAAAACACTGTACACACATTTTGATAGTAAAGATATTCTCATCGAAGAGACTATCTGTTATGTTTTCACGGAACATTTCAAAAAAATAGATCGTATACTCGAAAAAGATTTATCGCCGCTTCAAAAAATTATTCTTATTTATCGCTACGGAATCAATCAAATGATCTCGTATGATCCTGCTTTTTACTTCGAATTAAAAAAGTATCATATTTCGGCTCATAAACACTATGAAGGCCATAAAAATGATATTATTTTTAAAACAATTTTAGGCTTATTAAAAGAAGCACAAGAGCTGAACGAAATCAGGCAAGATGTAAACCTGAATCTTTTTTGTGAAATTCATCTCTATAAAATTGATGAAATTTTAGCCGATCCAGACTTCAACACTCAATATTCAACTCAGCAAATGCTGAACCATTTGGTTATTCATAATTTAAGAGGAATCGTCGTCGATGCTTCCTTAATTTCTTACTTACCGTAACATAAAACCTTTCGCTGCCCACCACGGGTGTATTTCAATGGCTAAACGACCTGCTTTTACCATAGGGTCCATATTGGCCAAACTATCTGCCATTTTCTGTGTTGGCACATTATAAATAGTAATACCGCGAATATCGCCATCATCACCAAAAGGTCCCGAAATATCTGCAAAACCTTTTTCGTACATACTCCCTAAATGTGCTAAATGTAGTTTTTGAAGGCTATCAGCTTCCTTTTTATTTTGCGATCTATTGGTACCTCGCTTTAAAAAAGCAATGAAGTATTGTTGCATCAAAACGGTGTCACCAGTTTTTTCATCTACATAATCAAATATCTGGTAACCATCGTTTGTTAGATTTTCTTTAAGTTGCGCTACTGATTCCTTTTCAGCTTCCAGTGTTTGTTCTTCCTTCTCTACAAAAGTATTTTCTTCTATTTTTTCCTTTGGGTTGTCGCAGCTACAAAAAGCTAATACTATTGTTACTAGTGTAATTTTAATTTTCATTATTCCAGTCTTTAAAAGGGTTTTTGCTTAATTGTGAATTATAATACTTTGTTTCTCCGGTAACTTCCTTTCCTATCCAGTTGGGGATTGTGACCGTTTCTTTTTCTTCTGAGAGCTCTACTTCAGCAACTATTAAACCTTCATTATCATCAAAAAATTCGTCCACTTCAAAAATATGCTTTCCGCTTTTTACTTCGTGCCTTACTTTATCAATACTTCCCGGTTCGCAAATTTCCAGCAACGCTTCAGCTTCCTCAACGGTAATTTGTTTTTCCCATTCAAAACGGCTGGTTCCGGTTTCATTTCCTATACCTTTTACCGTGATAAAGCCTTCGGTGCCTTTTATTCTCACACGCACAGTTCGTTCGGGATGTGTGCTCAAAAACCCTTGTACTATTCTGGTAGTTTTAAACGCGAGCTCTTTAAAGTCTTTGGATGTCACTAAAAATTTTCGTTCTATTTCTGTCATGTCGCTGCTATTTCTTTAATTTTTTCTGAAGTGATTCGTTGTTCAGAATACGTTTTACTAATTAGGTTTTGCATTGCTTTTGCTATGGTTTCCGGTTCAATCATTTTATATTTCTTCGGGATTAAAAACCCAAATACCTTCGCAAAAAACTGCGCAATAGACTCTCCAGTTCTGTTTTCACTTCGGTCACCACCTATCAATGAAGGCTGCAAGATATAGGTTTCTGAAATATTCTGCTGTAAAACATCGCGTTCCATTTCGCCTTTTACTTTGTTGTAGAATACGCTACTTTCTGGGTTTGCGGCTAAAGCTGAAATCACAATAAACTTGGAAATTGAATTCTGTTTAGCCAATTTCGCTGCTGTGATGGGAATACCATAATCTATCTTTTTATACGTTTCTTTATCGGGTGTTTTCGACTTTGTAGTCCCAATGCAACAAAGAACCACATCTCCAGTAAAGCGTTCGGTTTCATTTTCTAATTGAAAAATATCGATTAGATATTCTTCTATTTTAGGACTTTTAAACTTACTTGAGCTTCGTGAAAACAATTTTATGGTTGAAATTGAATCGTCATCAAGTAAGCGTTGAAGCAATATACTTCCCGTTAAACCAGTTGCCCCTAAAATAATTGCTGTTTTGGCCATTTTCTTGCGTACTTTACTACTAAGATATTATAATTTTATAAAATGAACGAGCCGCTACCTATTCGTAAAATTATCCACGTAGATATGGATGCGTTTTATGCTTCAGTAGAACAGCTGGATAATCCCGAATTACGAGGTAAAGCTATTGCTGTGGGCGGAAGCAGCAAGCGTGGTGTGGTAAGTGCTGCAAGCTATGAAGCGCGAAAATTTGGGGTGCGATCGGCTATGAGCAGTGTAACGGCAAAACGCCTTTGTCCCCATCTAATTTTTGTAAAAAGTAATTTTGATCGGTATCGGGAAGTTTCGCAACAAATACGGAAAATCTTTCATGAATATACAGATCTAGTCGAGCCTTTATCGTTAGACGAAGCCTATTTAGATGTTTCAGAAAATAAAAAAGGGAATCCTAGTGCTACGTTAATTGCTAAAGAAATCAGACAGAAAATTAAAGATAAAACGGGACTGAATGCTTCTGCAGGGATTTCTATTAATAAGTTTATTGCCAAGGTTGCGAGTGACATTAACAAGCCTAACGGACAAAAAACCGTCCCGCCAGAAGAAGTACTTGAATTTTTAGAAAAACTCGATATTAAAAAGTTTTACGGTGTAGGGAAAGTGACCAAGGAAAAAATGTACCGCCATGGAATTTACACGGGAGAAGATTTAAAATCTAAATCGGTTGAATATTTAACTGAACACTTCGGAAAAAGTGGTGGCTATTATTACCACGTGGTTCGGGGAGTTCATAACAGCGCCGTAAAACCTACTAGAACCCGAAAGTCACTGGCTGCTGAACGTACATTTTCAGAAAATATTTCTTCGGAAGTGTATATGCTAGAACGCCTTGAAACCATTGCCGAGGAAGTAGAACGACGCCTCACTAAAAGCAATGTGGCGGGAAAAACCATTACGCTTAAAATTAAGTACAGCGATTTTACGTTACAAACTAGAAGCAAGACGTTGCCGTTTTATATTTCCAGCAAGTCGCTGATGCTGGAAGCTGTTAAAGATTTGTTATTTCAAGAGAAAATGAAAAATTCGGTGCGATTATTGGGGATTTCTTTATCGAACCTCAACAACGAAAAAAAGGAGCAACAGCCCGAACCTGAGGAAAGTATAGACGTTCAACTAAAATTTGATTTTTAAAATATGCAATAAGACTACTTGAATCTAATTAGTAATTTCAAAACCCATCTATTATGAAAAAAGTAGCTTATTCTCTATTCGTTTTAGCCGTAACCATCACGATATTATCTTGTAAAAACGAAACAAAATCAAATGAATCTTCAGAAATTTCTGAAGAAACAAACGAACTTGCCTTAGCTGAAAAAGAAACAGAAACCACACCAGATTTTCTATACGTAACCGCTTCAAGTGGCCTTACCCTTCGCGAACACAACAACCTGAACAGTGAAAAGTTAGGCGTAATGCCCTACGGGACCAAAGTTAAAGTCATTACTCCTGAAAATGAAGAAACCATGAATATTGGCGGAATTAAAGGCGGCATGCACCAAATAGAATACAACCAGAAAACAGGATATGCTTTTAATGGCTATCTCTCCAAGTTTTTCCCTCCGGAAGAAGATATAAAAGCTAAAATCTATGCTGAGGATTTAAAAGGACAGTTCCCAGAAGTTTCTTTTACCGAAACTACTGGTGGAACAGCTAGTAACCCTTCAAACACACAAACCTTATTGTTGCCTACTAAAAATTGGCATGAAGCTTTTTATATTGCGGCACAATTGTTTGATATCCCAAAGAGTTTTGCCTTCCCCAATCCGAAAGGGAGCAACGAAGAAACCATTAAAGAAAAGGACCCAAAAAGCGGCACTTGGACAAGCCAGCTAACTGTAAATAGAAAAGATGACTCCTTAGAAAAAATAAACTACGCATACAGTACCGAGGGATTTAGCTATGGAGTGACCATTACAAAAGATGGAAATAAAATGAAATTAGAACGCATTGAAGTCATAGACTAAAGTTTTCTAGAAATTAAAAAGCCGAGTTTTAAAACTCGGCTTTTATTATTTTACCAACGAAACCCGCAGCGTGTTCACCATACCTTTATCCGCAATGGGCATAGCCGCAAGGTTAATTAGATAATCGCCTTTCGTTACGTACCCTTGATCTTGTGCAATTTTGTTTACATCGTCAACTGTTTCGTCTGTACTCACAAATTTATCATAGTAAAAAGCTTTTACGCCCCACAATAAATTTAGACGTGATAAAATACGTTTGTTCGAAGTAAAGGCTAAAATGTTCGCGTCTGGTCGCCATGCTGAAATTTGGAAAGCAGTATAACCACTGTTGGTCAACGTGCAAATGGCGGTCGCATCAATTTCATTGGCCATGGTTGCTGCGTGATAACACACCGATTTGGTAATATACCGGTTGGTTCTAATTTTTGGTGGCTCATGGGGTACAGCTATTAAGTTTGAATTTTCCACACTTCTACAGATATTGGCCATGGTCTGGATTACTTCTACCGGATATTTTCCAACAGAAGTTTCACCACTTAACATAACCGCATCGGCACCGTCCATTACAGAGTTCGCTACGTCATTCACCTCGGCACGAGTGGGTGTTAACGAGGTAATCATCGTTTCCATCATTTGAGTGGCAATAATTACCGGAATCCGTGCTCTTTTTGCTGTTAGCACCAATTCTTTTTGAATTAACGGCACTTCTTCAGCTGGAACTTCTACTCCCAAATCGCCACGGGCAACCATTAAACCGTCGCAATAGGCAACAATTTTATCGATATTCTGCACGGCTTCAGGTTTCTCAATTTTAGCTATAATTGGTATTTTATATTCGCAATGTGCTTCGATGATAGCTTGTAGTTCTTTTAAATCATCGGCGTGGCGAACAAACGAAAGCGCTATCCAATCTACTTCTTGTTGAACGGCAAAAATGGCGTCTTTTTTATCTTTAGGGGTTAACGCTGGCAAAGATATATTCGTGTTTGGTAAGTTTACCCCTTTTCGCGACCGTAACGGTCCACCTTGAACTACCTTCGCCCTTACTTCATCTTTTCCATTAGTTGCAAGAACTTCGAAAATCAATTTACCATCGTCCAGTAAAATACGTTCGCCTTTATTTACATCTTTTGGGAAGCTATCGTAATTCATATACACCCTTTTCTTTGTGCCTTCAAACTCTTTTCCAGTACAAAAACTAAGCTCATCCCCTGGTTTTACAATCACTTCCTCTTTCATGATGCCTACCCGTAATTTAGGGCCTTGTAAATCTGCTAGGATTGCCGGGGTAATCCCCAATTGCTCCCCTAACTGTCTAATGGTTGCGATACGCTTTTTTACATCTTCGTATTTAGCGTGCGAAAAGTTGATGCGAAACACATCCACTCCTTCCATAATCATTTTTTTTATGATTTCTTTCTTGGTAGTAGAAGGGCCTAAGGTCGCAACTATTTTGGTTCTTTTTTGTTTCAGCATTAATTGAAAATTAAATTATTTTTAGACTTTATGTGTTCACTATCAATAAAATAAGAAGATATCACGGGCTTCATTTTGTTCATTTCGGAAAGTATTTTTTTTGTGGATGTTTGTGTGTTTTCTGAAATAATTTTTAAAAAATAATCCACTTTTTTATATTCAGGAATCAAATGTGTGGTAATATATTCTTCTGAAACATTCGATTCAAACAAACCTCCGCTGGCAGTTATACTTGCTGTTGCAGATTTACATGTGTTTGCAACAAGGTTATAAACCGTGTAGTTTGTGATGTCTTCAAATTCAAACATCGGAAATTGTATTTCAAGACCATTCTTAGAAAATTCAAGATCGGTCCTTCTTCTTTTTAACCGTAATTGTAAGTATTTATTTAAATGGAATGCCATTTTATAGGGTTCTACTCCACAGTGAATGGCCAGTATTAGAAAATCTTCCCTAAAATCGTCCTCGAGCACTAATCTGTGTTTACCCATAACGGATTTTAGTATAAAAATAAGGATACTTTAGGTAACTACCGAAAGGCTTAGTTTAATTCTTTGTCAATTTTTGACTGAAACTTATAATAAGCTCTTTTTGCTGCCCGTTCTTCAGCTTTCTTTTTTGAAGTAGCCCGTGCCTTGGCTATCGTTTCATTTTCCAGTTGAAGTTTAACTGCAAAGTGTTTTAACTCATCTTTGCCGGTGTCTTCGTATATATGAAACTTAAAGTGTTTTTTGCTTTTTTGGCACCATTCAATAAAAAGACTTTTGTAGCTTATTATTTTACCCTCCAATCGCTCAATGTCCACATATGGTTTTATAACACGTTTGTAAATAAATTTTTCGCAGTATTTATACCCACGGTCCAAATAAATGGCACCTACCAGGGCTTCAAAAATATTTCCGTGGATGTTTCCTCCAAATTGATCTGTAGTAACAGAAGATTTTAAAAATTTAATAAGGTTTAAGTCCCTTCCTAGTTCGTTTAAATGCTCACGGCTTACTACTTTAGATCGCATTTTGGTAAGGTACCCTTCGTCCCCTGAAGGCACTTTATTAAAAAGATGTGCCGCAATTACCGAGCCCAACATGGCATCGCCCAAAAACTCCAAACGCTCGTAGTTTTGAGGTTGTCCTTTATTGTTTTTTTCATGCAACGATCTATGGGTAAAGGCTTCATTGTATATAGAAATATCCTTAGGTTTAAAGCCCAAGATTTTTTTCATGGCATAAAAAAAATCCCCGTCAGTAGTTGTACGGGAATTAAATATGTGTTTTATAGATGTCATCTATTTTTTACGCGTCCAGTTTTTTAAAAAGCACGCAGGCATTGTGTCCTCCAAAACCAAAAGTATTACTCATAGCTACCTTAATTTCTCGCTGTTGAGCTTTATTAAGGGTAAGGTTAAGGGATGGGTTTATGTTTTCATCTACCGTAGTATGATTAATGGTAGGTGGTACTACACTGTTTTCCATGGCCAAAATAGACGCAATCGCTTCAATAGCTCCCGCAGCACCCAATAAGTGACCGGTCATGGACTTTGTAGAATTAATGTTAATGTCTTTAGCATGCTCTCCAAATACACTCGTAATAGCTTTTAACTCGGCTACATCACCTAAAGGTGTTGAAGTTCCGTGTGTGTTAATGGTATCAACTTGATTTGGACTCATTCCTGCATCTCGCAGACAATTAAGCATTACACGCTCTACGCCAATTCCATCTGGATGTGGAGCAGTCATATGGTGGGCATCACTGGACATTCCGCCACCGACAACTTCAGCATAGATTTTTGCACCGCGTTTTTTAGCGTGCTCGTATTCTTCAAGGATTAATGCGCCAGCTCCTTCTCCTAACACAAATCCGTCACGTGTCGCATCAAATGGTCTTGATGCAGTTTCGGGACTGTCGTTTCGGGTGGAAAGTGCGTGCATAGCATTAAACCCTCCCATACCTGCTTTTGTAACTGCTGCTTCACTACCTCCAGTAACTATCACGTCGCAATGACCCAATCTAATGTAGTTTAAAGCATCGATCATCGCATTGGCAGAAGAGGCACACGCAGAGACCGTGGTATAGTTAGGCCCCATAAAGCCGTGTTTAATAGAAATATTACCAGGAGCAATATCCGCTATCATTTTAGGGATAAAGAAGGGGTTGAAACGTGGCGTTCCATCCCCTTCTGCAAAATTTATTACCTCATTTTGAAAGGTCTCAAGACCACCAATACCAGCACCCCAAATAACACCTACGCGAAATTTATCAACTTCGTCTAGGTTTATTCCCGCATCTTTAATGGCTTCATCTGAAGACACTAAAGCATATTGGGCAAAGCGATCCAGTTTTCTGGCTTCTTTCCTATCAAAAAAATCTTCTGGTTTAAAATCTTTAAGCTCACAAGCGAATTTTGTTTTGAACTTTTCAGCATCAAAATAAGTGATAGGGGCACACCCGCTCTTTCCATTTATTAAACCCTCCCAATAATCGGGAATGTTATTACCAATGGGCGTAAGTGCTCCAAGACCTGTAACTACAACTCGCTTAAGTTCCATAAAGGACTAAATTTATTTAGCTTCTTCTATATATGAAACTGCTTGACCTACTGTTGCAATGTTCTCAGCTTGATCATCTGGAATTTGAATATCAAATTCTTTTTCGAACTCCATAATAAGTTCAACTGTATCCAAGGAATCAGCTCCTAAGTCGTTTGTAAAGCTTGCTTCGTTAACAACTTCGTTTTCGTCAACTCCTAGTTTGTCTACTATAATTGCTTTTACTCTTGATGCAATGTCTGACATAATCTTTGTTTTTAAAATTTAATTAAGTGGCAAAAATAAAATTTTTTAATTTAATACACCATTTTAAACATAAAATGTGAATACCAATTTAAACATTTTTGGGAGAAGTAAAACCCTATTACCTTACTTTTGTTATTTATTTTATATTACTTCTTGAAAACCTCATTGTTATTTTGATGAAAAAACGCATTGTTATATTCGCTTCCGGTAGTGGTACCAATACCGAAAATATAATAAAATATTTTAAACAATCTAAAATTGGTGAAGTTGTTCTTGTATTGTCGAACAAGAAGAATGCCAAGGTGCTGGAAAAGGCTAAAAAACACAATATCAAATCGTTATATTTCGATAAGAAAACCTTATCTTCTGAAGAAGGCGTTCTGAAAACACTTCGAAAAATAAAACCAGACTTAATTGTACTGGCAGGCTTCCTGTGGAAGTTTCCTGAATTAATTTTAAAAGAATACCCCAATAAAGTGATCAATATTCATCCGGCCTTGCTCCCTAAATATGGCGGAAAAGGCATGTATGGAAACCATGTTCACGAAGCAATTATTGCCAATAAAGAGCCAGAAACTGGCATCACGATTCATTATGTAAATGAAAATTATGATGAAGGTGGAATTATTTTTCAAGAAAAAACGCCACTTTCAGAAAATGAAACCCCAGAAACAGTTGCTGAAAAAGTACACAAGCTAGAATATGAGCATTTTCCAAAAGTAATCGAGAAGTTATTAATTGCTGAAGAAACTGACTAATGGCAAAACCTAAAAAATATTATGTAGTCTGGTTCGGGAATCCCACGGGTATCTTCCATAGCTGGAAAGAATGTAAAAAAGCCATTACAGGGGTGACCGGTGCACAATACAAGAGTTTTGAAAGTTTAAAAGAAGCCAAAATAGCCTACAATAAAGAATACGCAGACTATAGAGGAAAAAATACTAAAAAGAAAAAAACACTAACTAAAGAGCAATTAGAGAAAATAGGACAACCTAATTTATATTCCATCGCGGTTGATGCCGCTTCTAGTGGTAACCCTGGTAAAATGGAATACCGAGGTGTGGATACCCAAACGCATAAGCAGCTGTTTCATCAAGGGCCCTTTCAGCAAGGCACCAATAACGTAGGTGAGTTTTTGGCGTTGGTCCATGGTCTTGCCTATCTAAAGAAAAACAATAGCGACCGTATTATTTATAGTGACAGCAAAATTGCAATGGGTTGGGTAAAGCGAAAAAAGTGCAATACCAAATTAAAGAAGTCTTCAAAAAATAAATCATTATTTGAATTAATCGCCCGAGCCGAAACTTGGCTCAAAAACAACACGTATTCAACCAAAGTGGTTAAATGGGAAACCAAAGCTTGGGGCGAAATTCCAGCAGATTTTGGAAGAAAGTAATAATCAGCATCTTACACTTTGTTTAGTCTTCGTTAAAATCCTCATTTTTCTAAAATATTTCGCTAAATTTGCACCCTCAATTTAAAACCCTTTTATGAGCAAACTCGTTATTGTTGGTACTGTTGCCTTCGACGCTATTGAAACTCCATTTGGTAAAACCGATAAAATATTAGGTGGCGCCGCTACGTATATAGGTTTAGCAGCCAGCCAATTTAATGCCGATGGCGCTATTGTTTCAGTCGTAGGCGGTGATTTTCCAGAGGAATATATCGCGATGCTAAAAAACAATAACCTGGATGTTTCAGGGCTTGAAATTGTAAAAGAAGGGAAAACGTTTTTTTGGAGCGGTAAATACCGAAATGACATGAATTCCCGAGACACGTTGGCAACCGAGCTGAACGTGTTGGAGAACTTTCAACCTAAAGTACCAGAAAACTATACAGATGCCGAAGTGGTGATGTTAGGAAACTTGCATCCACTCGTCCAATTGAGTGTAATTGAGCAAATGGATTCGCCAAAATTAATTGTACTTGATACGATGAACTTTTGGATGGACAACGCATTAGCCGAATTAAAACAAGTTATCGCCAAAGTAGATGTGATTACCATTAATGATGAAGAAGCTAGGCAATTAACAGGTGAATATTCATTAGTTGTGGCAGCTCAAAAAATAAGAGAAATGGGACCAGAATATGTGGTCATTAAAAAAGGGGAACACGGTGCGTTATTGTTTCATACCGAGGATGTTTTCTTTGCACCTGCTTTACCTTTAGAAGAAGTTTTTGACCCAACGGGAGCAGGCGATACCTTTGCGGGTGGTTTTACAGGCTATTTGGCAAAAACTAGGGATTATAGTTATGAAAATATGAAAAATGCTATAATTTATGGTTCAGCTCTAGCATCGTTTTGTGTAGAAAAATTTGGCACAGAAAGACTGGAAAATCTCACAAAAAAAGAAGTACACAGGCGTTTGAAGCAATTTCAAAACCTAACACAATTTGATATAGAATTAACATAACAACGCGCCCTGAAAATTCAGGGCTTTTTTAATTGAATTAATATTTCAGAAAAAATGAGCGACGCTTTAAAACACGAATGCGGAATAGCAATGGTACGATTGCTGAAACCTCTTGAATATTATAAAGAAAAATATGGGACTGCATTTTATGGAGTAAATAAAATGTACTTAATGATGGAAAAACAGCATAACCGCGGTCAAGATGGTGCTGGTTTCGCTAGTATTAAGCTCGATGTAGATCCTGGAGAACGCTACATTAGCCGAGTTCGCTCCAACAAATCGCAACCCATACAAGATATTTTTGCACAGATTAATGGCCGTATTAACGAGGAGTTTCAAAAGTACCCAGAATACAAAAATGATGTAGCCGCTCAAAAGAAAAACATTCCCTACATTGGTGAGTTGCTCTTAGGCCACGTTCGTTATGGAACGTTTGGCATTAACAGTGTGGAAAATGTACACCCTTTTCTTCGTCAAAACAACTGGATGCACCGTAATTTAATTATTGCCGGTAATTTTAATATGACGAACACAACCGAGCAATTCAACAACTTGATTAAGCTTGGGATGCACCCAAAAGAGAAAGCCGATACCATTACCGTAATGGAAAAAATTGGTCATTTTCTAGATGAAGGTGTGCGAAAGCTCTACAAAAAAGCAAAAAAGGCTGGAATGAACAAAATGGAAGCCTCTCCCTTTATTGCTGAAAAGTTAAAGATTGAAAAAATATTAAAAAAATCGGCTAGGGATTGGGATGGTGGTTACGCCATGGCCGGCATGTTGGGTCACGGCGATGCATTTGTATTGCGCGATCCCGCAGGAATCCGCCCAGCTTATTATTATAAAGATGACGAGGTGATTGTTGTTGCTTCAGAAAGACCCGCAATACAGACTGTTTTTAATGTTCCTTTTGAAGATATTAAAGAAGTTGAAGCAGGTCACGCCATTATATTGAAAAAAGACGGTAATTTTTCAGAAAAGCAAATTTTAGAACCATTGGAACGTAAATCATGTTCTTTTGAGCGTATTTACTTTTCCCGCGGGAGCGATGCAGAAATCTATGAAGAACGAAAAGAACTAGGTCGTTTGGTCATGCCTAAGGTTTTAAAAGAAATAAACCACGATACCGAAAACACGGTGTTTTCTTTCATTCCTAATACCGCTGAAACATCCTTCTACGGAATGCTTGACGCCGCCCAAAATGAACTGAACAAACAAAAAAACGAAGCAATTCTTGAAGAAGAGGGAAATTTAACCTCCGAAAGGCTTCAGCAAATTCAGCAACATAAAATCCGTACCGAAAAAATTGCGATTAAAGACGTAAAACTACGAACTTTCATTACAGAAGACAGTAGCCGTGACGATTTGGTCGCTCACGTGTACGACGTAACCTATGGTGTTGTTAAACCAACGGATAGCCTGGTAATTATTGATGACAGTATTGTGCGGGGAACAACGCTTAAAAAAAGTATTTTAAAAATGTTGGACAGATTGAACCCGAAACAAATAATTGTGGTTTCATCTGCTCCGCAAATACGGTATCCAGATTGTTATGGAATCGATATGGCGCGTTTAGAAGATCTAGTAGCTTTTCAAGCAGCTTTGGCGTTGCACAAAGAACGAGGAACGTACGATGTTGTTGAGGAGATTTATAAAAAATGTAAAGCGCAGTTAGATGCAGAAGATAAAGATGTGGTGAACCATGTAAAAGAATTATATGCTCCTTTTAGCGATCAAGAAGTTTCAGATAAAATTGCTGAAATTATAAGTGATGAAGATATAAATGCAGATGTAAAATTGATTTTCCAATCGGTAGATGACTTACATAAAGCTTGTCCTAAAAATTTAGGCGATTGGTATTTTACAGGTAATTATCCAACAGATGGTGGAAAGCGAGTGGTAAACAAAGCATATGTTCATTTTTACGAAGGAAACCCAGAAAGAGCTTACTAAACGGTTAAAAAACAGTATAATTAGCTATAATTAAACCGTTAATCGAGTTTATAAAACAGTTCATCCAAAAGTAGGAAAAGCCTTATGGTAAAACTAAAAAATTGATATATATTTGAACCATACCATAGCATAAGTAGGTTAAGTTTATGGTAAGATTTGGGGCAAAAAAAGGTGAACACTTGTTCGCCTTTTTTTATGCGCCAAATTCGGGGTGGCGAGCAATTACCAAAACTTTATTTCTTTGAACAAACTTTGTTTCGAGCCGTTTCCCTCCCTCCACAACTCATTCGCCTTTTTTTAAGCTCTAAACTTATTGGAGGGGCTAGCCACAATAAATACATCAACCCTAAAAAAATGAATTTGTTAGCGAACCATTCCCCCTTTCCCTTTGGACACTTACTTGCTAGCTTAATTTTAGGACAAAAAAAAGGAAGTGCCCTTCAACACTTCCTTTTTAAATATTTTTTTTATCAATTAAATTCGCAGCATTCTGTGATACGTGGAATTGCAATTAGAACCGAATCGTACAATATAATCTTTGAAAAGATTAAAGATGTTTTTGGATTTAGAATCATCCACTTCGGTTAATGTGTGTTCAATATCTTTGAATTTACTATCCAAAGTATCAAGGTTTTTTACCAGATAACGCTTCTTTCTTTTATGGATCGATTTTTTGCCATTTTTTTTCTTTCCAGAAATTTCCTGAACCGAATATTTTACTTTCAGTATATAATATTTGTTTTCATCATTACTCATAACACATGTACTTTTATCAAATTCAAATATATGAAAAATTTAATTAGTTAACGTTAAATTTACATTAGCGTAACGTTTAAGTAACATTTGTAGCCTGTTTGTCAAGTAGAAAGCAAAATATATAAATTTTTGGCAAACAATTCACATGCTAATCATTGTGTGAAAGAAAATACGTTACAAAAAGAGACTTTAATCGAATATAACTGTGTTTAGTCTAAAAATTCATCATCAAAATGATTTATAATATATATTTGAACCATACCATAGCATAAGTAGGTTAAGTTCATGGTAGATTTGGGGCAAAAAAAGGTGGATTCTTTCCGCCTTTTTTTATACGTTAAATTTAGGTGGCAAGCGTATACCAAAACTTCATATTATGAATCATCATTATACCGCATAAAAAAACCCACCATTTCCTGGTGGGTTCTACTTTCGATTTAAAGTATTATTTATTTTGCTCGTATCGTTTTGATACTTCGTCCCAATCTATCACATTAAAAAATGCATTTACATAATCAGGTCTGCGGTTTTGGTAGTTTAGGTAATATGCGTGTTCCCATACATCTAATCCAAGTATTGGTGTTCCACCGCAACCAACTCCTGGCATTAATGGATTATCTTGGTTAGGAGTAGAACAAACTTCTACTTTACCACCTTCGTGAACACAAAGCCAAGCCCATCCAGATCCAAACTGACCTTTCGCTGCTGAAGAGAATTTTTCTTTAAAGTCTTCAAAGCTTCCGTAAGCACTATTAATTGCTTCGGCTAATGCACCTGAAGGTTTTCCACCACCATTAGGAGACATTATCTCCCAAAACAGTTTGTGGTTATAAAAACCACCCCCATTGTTACGAACAGCTTTATCGTCCATATCAAGGTTGTTTAAAATATTTTCTATTGTCTTTCCGTCTTGGTCGGTTCCTTCAATCGCGGCGTTTAACTTATTGGTGTATCCATTATGGTGTTTATCATGATGAATTTCCATTGTTTTAGCATCAATGTGTGGTTCTAATGCGTCAAAAGCGTATTGTAATTTCGGTAATTCGAAAGCCATAATTATATCGTTTTTAGTTATTTATATTTTTTTGTTATGTTCATTATCAAAGGTACGCAGAAGAAGACGTAAAAAATGTTATAAAATTTATAAGATTTTATAACCATATAGATTATATTGATAATTTGTGCTGATAAAATCACGAATCGCTACTTTTAAACAAAAAACAGCTTGAAAACAACCTCGCCCTTCACTATTTACAACGCTGCCGCAGGAAGTGGCAAAACTTTTACCCTTGTAAAAGAATATTTAAGCCGTTTACTGCTTTCAAAAAACGAAGGAAGCTATAAAAACCTATTGGCGATTACCTTTACAAACAAAGCAGTTGCTGAAATGAAACAGCGTATTGTTTCAAATCTAGTTGCTTTTTCTTCGGAAACATCTCTTTCAAGTCCATCGGATATGATGACGCTTCTTGCTTCTGAAACAGGAATGAGCCTTGAAACCATTCAAACCACTTCAAAAGCAATTATAAAGCATTTATTACATCATTATTCGGCTTTTAGCGTAGAAACCATTGATCGCTTTAACCATCAATTACTTCGAACTTTTGCTCGTGACTTAAAACTTTCTTCAAATTTTGAAGTGAGTCTAGATACAGATCAATTATTGTCTGAAGCCGTAGATCAATTAATTAGCAAGGCGGGCGACAATAAAAAAATCACCAACGTCTTATTGGACTTCGCACTTGAAAAAACAGATGATGATAAATCGTGGGATATTGCCCTAGATATTACCAAAGCTTCTTCTTTGCTTTTTTCTGAAAATGAAGCCAAACACATTAAAAAACTAAAGCTACAATCGCTCGACGATTTTCTTTCGTTTAAAAAGCATTTGCTGAAACAACAAAAACAACTTTCAGAAAACATAATACAAGTTGCTTCCATTACACTTAAAACTATTGCTGACAACGGATTGGATGAAAGCCATTTCAGCGGGAAATATTTATACAACTATTTTGTAAAGCTTTCTGAAGGCAATTTTGATGTTCCGTACGGCGCCAAATGGCAAGAAACCTTAGGCGAAAAACCCTTGTACCCAGGACGTATAAAACCCCCAGAAAGCAATATTATGGACGGATTAGCACCAGAATTGGTTTCCGCTTTTTCAACGAGTAAAAAGTTGGTATTTCAGCTACAGTTAATTAATTCCATAGTAAAAAACATCACCCCGCTTTCAGTTATCAACTTGGTGCAACAGGAAATTGAAGCTATTAAGGAAGAAAAAAACATCTTGCCTATTTCAGAATTTAATTCCATCATTAATAAAGAAATAAAAAACCAGCCTGCGCCTTTTATTTATGAACGGTTGGGAGAAAAATACCGTCATTATTTTATTGATGAATTTCAAGATACTTCCGAATTGCAATGGGAAAATTTAATTCCATTAATTGAAAACGCATTATCGCAACAAGTGGCAAATGAAGAAGCAGGTTCGCTATTATTGGTGGGCGATGCCAAACAATCCATTTATCGTTGGCGAGGCGGAAAGCCTGAACAGTTTATGGATTTATACGGCGGCAAAACACCTTTTGCTGTTTCAACAGCAGAAGTAGAAAATCTAGACACTAATTACAGAAGTTGTAAAGAGATTATCACGTTTAATAATTCATTTTTTACGTTTGTTTCAAAATACTTTGGCGATGCCGGACACACACATTTATATGAAATAGGAAACCAGCAAAAGCCCAATAAAAAAGACGGAGGCTACATACAGATTGAGTTTATTGAAAAACAATCGGCTGCAGAAAAAGAAGAAAGCTATGCAAAATTGGTGTTACAAACCATACATGAAGTAAAAGCCAACGGTTACCAAGAACAAGATATTTGTATTTTAACACGTCGCAAAAAAGAGGGAATTGCATTAGGCTCTTGGCTTATGGAAAACGGGATTTCAATTGTTTCTTCTGAAACGTTATTGCTTCAGTCCTCGCCGTTGGTTCAGGGGTTAATTCAGACACTTGTCTATTCCTTACAACCTGAAAATGAAGAAGCAAAAATCAATATGCTCGATTTTATTCACGAGTATCTTACCATTTCAGAAGAAAAACATACTTTTTTTACCCAGTTTTTAAGCCAACCTGCTGAAGAAGTAACGCAACTCTTACGGCAATACAACATCGATTTTAATTCCAATTTTATACATTCAGTTTCTTTATACGAAGCTTTTGAGTATTGCATTCGTCAATTTAAATTGGAAGAAAAAGCCGATGCCTATCTCTTCGGATTTATGGATTTGGTATATGAATTTGAACAACAACCATTAGCGTCAAAAATGGCCTTTCTAGAATATTGGGAAACCAAAAAAGAAAAAGCTTCGGTTGCCGCTGCCGAAACTACCGGAGCAGTGCGATTAATGACCATCCATAAAGCAAAAGGATTGGAATTCCCTATTGTATTATTCCCGTTTGCTGAAACCGATCTATACAAAGAAATAGAACCAAAAACTTGGTTTAAAGCGCCCGAAAACGATTTTGGTTTTGAAGAGGCTTTAATAAATTTTAATAGCAGTGTAGCAGAATTTGGCGAAGAAGGTGCTAAAATTTACGCAGACCGCAGAAACACCTTAGAACTCGACAATTTAAACCTACTCTATGTTACCCTGACAAGGCCTGTTGAACAGCTCTATATTTTTTCCGAAAAACCAAGCAGCGTAAAAGATCAACCTAAGGATTTTAGTCAGTTGTTTGTAGAATACCTTAAACATGAACAGAAATGGAACGATGACCAATTGATATATCAATTTGGTAAAAAAACATTGAAAGAGCCAAAAGAGGAAGAAAATGTTACTGAAACGGTTGCGCCCACATACATCAACACTTCACCAACAAGCCGTAACTTGAATATTGTAACCAAAGAAGCATTGCTTTGGGACACCGAAACCGAAGCTGCTATTTTAAGCGGAAATCTCTTTCACGATACAATGGCTGAAATTAAATATGAAAACGATGCTTCGGAAATATTAGAGAATATAAAAAAGCGAGCGATTGTTTCAGAAAGCGATTTTAAAATTTTAAAAGAAGCGGTGGAAGCTTTAATACGTGACGAGAAGTTAAACCACTTATTTCAACCTTCCGAAAAAGTAGAAAACGAACGAGATTTAATTACTTCAGAAGGAAAAATATTACGTCCCGACCGTTTAAATTTTCATCCCGACGGTAGCGTAAGTATTATAGATTATAAAACAGGAAGTCAATCTAAAAAACACAGGATTCAAATAAACCAATATGCAGCAGCGCTTTCAGAAATGAATTTTAAGATTGCTGAAAAAATCTTGGTTTATACTTCAGAAAATGGCATACTTATAAATAAAGCCTAACTTTGTTACTTGAAAAAAAATAGACATTATGTACGGAAAAATTAAAGAACACCTGCAAGAAGAACTTCAGGAAATAAAAAACGACGGATTATTTAAAAAAGAGCGCATCATCACCTCTCCACAAGATGCCGCTATTACAATTTCGACAGGACAAGAAGTGATCAACTTTTGCGCAAATAACTATTTGGGGCTTTCTTCGCACCCAGACGTTATACAAGCAGCCAAGGACGCGATGGATACGCACGGTTTTGGTATGTCGTCTGTTCGGTTTATTTGCGGAACGCAAGACATTCATAAAGAACTGGAACAAAAAATAGCCGATTTCTACCAAACGGAAGACACTATATTATATGCAGCGTGTTTTGATGCAAACGGAGGTGTTTTTGAGCCTTTATTGACGAAGGAAGACGCGATTATTTCAGATTCATTAAACCACGCTTCCATTATAGACGGCGTTCGTTTATGTAAAGCAGCTCGTTATCGTTACGAAAATAGTAACATGAACGAATTGGAACAACAATTAATTAAAGCCAATGAAAATGGCGCACGTTTTAAGATTATCGTTACCGACGGTGTATTTTCTATGGATGGATTAGTAGCTCCACTTGATAAAATCTGTGATCTAGCTGATAAATATGATGCATTGGTTATGATCGATGAATGCCATGCCACTGGGTTTATAGGAAAAACTGGCCGTGGAACCCTAGAAGAAAAAGGTGTTATGGATCGTGTAGATATAATAACGGGTACATTAGGTAAAGCTTTAGGTGGCGCTATGGGCGGCTACACTACTGGTAAAAAAGAGATTATCGAAATGCTCCGCCAGCGATCGCGTCCGTATTTATTTTCAAACTCATTGGCACCGGCAATTGTTGGAGCCTCTATTAAGGTGTTTGATATGCTTGATACCGACACTACATTAAGGGATCGTCTACAAGAAAATACAGCATACTTTAAAAAAGGCATAAAAGAAGCAGGTTTTGATATTATTGATGGTGATTCTGCTATTGTTCCTGTGATGTTATATGACGCAAAACTATCCCAAGACATGGCCGATATGCTATTGGAAGAAGGTATCTACGTTATAGGATTTTTCTATCCTGTTGTGCCAAAAGGCAAAGCAAGAATTAGGGTACAATTATCAGCTGCTCATACTAATGACCAATTGGACAAAGCAATAAATGCCTTTATTAAAGTGGGCAAAAAACTAGATATTATTAAGACTGAATAAATTAAATTTGGGGGCAAAAGGCTTTGTATTTATGAAAAATTTAATAGATTTGACTTTGTTTATAAGTAATAAGAACTTACTTTTGCTCTAATTAACACTTAAAAATTAAACAATCGAATATGAAACATCTTAACAGTTTATTAGTTGCTGCCATTCTATTTATGGGAATTGGCGTAGCGAACGCACAAGACGAAAACAACCCTTGGGCTATTGAGATTGGTGTCAATGCTGTTGACGTCTATCCAGTAGGTCTAGAGGACGGCCAAAACCAAGCTTCACTAATGAGAGGTGAGCTTTTTGACGAATATTTTAATGTAGAAGACCACTGGAACATTTTACCTTCAGTATCTAAAGTTGCAATCAGCAGATATGTTGGTAGCGGTTTTACTTTTTCTGCTGTAGGTTCTATTAATAGAATAGACAAAGTTGGTGACGTAAAAGTAGATGACTTAAGTTACTACGGTGCAGATGGTGAAATTAGATATAGCTTTAGAGACTTAATCAACGGTCCTGGTGGATGGTTTGATCCTTCTCTTGGTGTTGGTGGTGGTTACACTTGGGTAGACGACATAGGTTTTGGTACTGCTAACGGTTTAGCAAGTGTAAAAATTTGGTTTGCTGAAAATGTAGCATTGAACCTACAATCAACTTATAAACATGCATTTGAAGACGATTACGGAGTGAAGCATTTCCAACATTCTGCTGGTGTCGTATTTAAATTTGGTGGAAAAGATACTGATGGTGACGGAATCTACGACCAAAATGATGAATGTCCAGAAACTCCTGGTCTTCCAGAATTTAACGGTTGTCCTGATACTGACGGTGACGGAATCGAAGACAGAAACGATGCTTGTCCAGAAACTGCTGGTTTAGCTGAGTTCAACGGTTGTCCTGATACTGACGGTGACGGAATCGCTGATCCACAAGATGCTTGTCCAACTGTAGCTGGTTTAGCTGAATTAAACGGTTGTCCAGATGCTGACGGTGACGGAATTGCTGATGGAGATGATGAATGTCCAAACGAAGCTGGTCCTGCTGCTAACAACGGTTGCCCTTACGAAGATAGAGATGGCGACGGTGTATTAGACAAAGATGACCAATGTCCAGATGTTGCCGGTACTGTTGCTAACAACGGATGTCCAGAAGTAACTGTTGAAGTTATCAAAGAAATCAACGAGTATTCTAAAACAATCTTGTTCGACTACGATAAAGCTTCTATCCGTCAAGAGTCTTACAGTGCACTACAGAGTATTGCAGATATTATGAAAGAATATCCAAACACTGTATTCCACATTGAAGGACACACAGATAGTAGAGGTAGTGATGCTTACAATATGAAGTTATCTAAAGAAAGAGCAGCTTCTGTAATGGATTACTTAACTACAATCGGAATGCCTGCCAACAGATTAACATCTGAAGGTTACGGTGAAGAAAGACCAGTTGCTACAAACAATACAGCTGCTGGAAGACAACAAAACAGACGTGTTGAAATCTCTCTTAACAAAAACAGAGATAACTAATAAGCAACACGCTTAAATAAATACCAAAAACGCCTCCGAAAATCGGGGGCGTTTCTTATTTTTAGGGTATGCAAACATTTTTGGAAGAAACCCTATTCAGTTTAAAAAACAAACACGAAGACCTCTCCAGTCTTACCCTCATACTTCCCAGCAAGCGTGCCGGTGGCTTTCTTAAAAATTACTTGAGTAAGCATTCGCAAACAACTTCTTTTTTACCTCACATAATAAGTATCGAAGAGTTTATTGAGTCTGTTTCGGGCCTTTCTATAATTGACAACACAGAACTTCTATTTAAAAGTTATCAGGTTTATTTACAAACTTCTTCTTTTTCAGAAAAAGAAAATTTCGAGAATTATAATTCTTGGGCAATTACATTACTGAATGATTTCAATGAAATTGATCGCTATTTAGTAAACCCAAAAGACTTCTTCAATTACTTAGGAAGTATAAAAACAATGGAGCGGTGGAACTTGAAAGAAGAAAAAACCGAGCTTATTGAAAAATACCTTCAATTCTGGAATAGTCTATACGAATTTTACACCAAGCTAAAAGGAACTCTTTTAGAAGAAGCCATAGCGTATCAGGGCTTAGTGTATCGGATGGCTTCAGAAAAGATAGAATCATATATCGACCAAAACAACATTAAAAAACACGTTTTTATAGGTTTTAACGCGCTGAACTCGGCTGAGCAAGATATTATCCAAAACCTACTACAAACAGGCAATACTGAGGTTTATTGGGATGCTGATGAAACTTTTGTAGATGACACCAAACACAGCGCCTCCCTTTTTATAAGAAGGTATTTAAAAAATTGGTCATTTTTTGAGCAAAATAAGCCTTTGGGAATATCAAATTACTTTCAGGAAGAAAAAGACATTCACTTTGTTGAAGTTCAAAAAAACATTGGTCAGGCAAAGTATGTAGGTGAGCTTTTGGCAACCTATTCAAAAGAAAAGCTCAATTCAACCGCTATTGTATTGGCCGATGAAAACTTGCTAATACCAGTGTTGCATTCACTGCCAGACAATTTAGACTCTGTAAATGTCACGATGGGAACCGTGCTTAAAAATTTTCCAGCCACCTTGTTTTTTGAACTTGCATTATCTCTTCATTCCGTCTCTTCTGAAGCTGCTTCAGAAAAATTTAAAACAATTTATTATAAAGATGTGCTTTCGCTTATTAATCATCCGTTAGGAAATTCGTTACTGACCAACGCTTCAGTAATAGCCTCAAAAATTAATGTCGAAAATAAAACACACCTCACTATTGACGATATCTTGCAGTTTTCAGATAAAGAAGACACTGATATTGTGTCACTTTTATTTAAAGATTGGAACAACAATAGTAAAACAGCCATCACTAACTGTTTAAAAGTATTAAATAAGCTGAAAAGCGAGTTTCAAGAAAACCCTGTGGAACGTGTTGTTTTATACCAATTGTATCAAGTTTTTAGCAAGATTGATGCCCTGAATGACTCATACTCACATTTGGATTCGGTAAAAACGGTACAAGGATTGTTTACCGAACTCATTGCAACCACATCACTGGATTTTGAAGGCGATGCGTATGAAGGTCTTCAGATTATGGGAGTCTTAGAAACTAGGGTACTCGATTTTGAAACGATAATTGTTACATCGGTTAATGAAGGAGTGTTACCTACTGGAAAGTCGAACGCATCGTTTATTACCTACGATTTAAAGAAGGAATTCAACCTACCATTGTACACCGAAAAGGACGCAATCTACACGTACCACTTTTACCACATGTTACAACGTGCAAAGGATGTTACTTTACTATACAATAATCATTCTGAAGGCATAAACACGGGAGAAAAAAGTCGCTTTTTATTACAATTGGAAATTGAAAAGCAAGCCAACCATACGCTTTCTAAAACCATATTATCGCCTAAAATTACACCGACTGTACAAACATTAAAAACCATTGAAAAAACAGATGCAGTAATGCAACGTTTGCAAGAAATTGCTGCAAAAGGCTTTTCCCCATCAGCGCTTTCTAGTTATATTAGAAATCCGATTGATTTTTATTTTCAGAAAATTTTACGACTTAACGAAACTGAAGAAGTGGAAGAAACGGTCGCAGCAAACACACTCGGAACAATCGTTCACGATACTTTGGAAGTTCTATACAAACCATTCATAAGTCAATTTCTTTCTTCAGAATTATTAAAAGCTCTAAAGCCTAGAATTGAAGAAGATGTAACCAAACAATTTAAAAAAACCTTTAAAGGCGGAACCTTCAACAAAGGGAAAAACCTCATCATTTTTGAAGTGGCAAAACGATATATTGAAAATTTCATCAACCAAGAAATTTCAGAAATAGAAGCGGGCAATGAGATTAAAATTATTTCTATTGAAAACAATTTAGATGTTGAGGTGCCTATTTCAGAACTATCATTCCCTGTAAAAATAAAAGGAAAAGTGGATCGCGTGGATGAATACAATGGACAATTGCGCATCGTTGATTATAAAACCGGAAAAGTAGCTCAAGGCGATGTAGAATTAGTAGATTGGGAAGAAATAACGGTAGATTACAAATACAGTAAAGCATTTCAGGTATTAGCGTATGCATTAATGATGAATAAAGAAATTCCTATTAATAATGCGCAAGCAGGTATTATTTCGTTTAAAAACCTCAGCAGCGGATTTTTAAAATTCGGGAAAAGAGAAAAAGCACGCGGCGGATCAAAAGATCAAATTATTACGCAAGAAACATTAGATACTTTTACTGATGAATTAAAAAGGTTAATCCTTGAAATTTGTAACCCGGATGAACCGTTTACCGAAAAAGAGATAGCATGATGATGATTGAAAAAAACAAAATACTACATAGGGAAGACAAGAAACCCATTGTATACGATGTATATTACAGCGAAAACCAAAAACCGAAACCGGTGATCATTTTCTGCCACGGTTACAAAGGCTTTAAAGATTGGGGCGCTTGGCATTTAGTTGCCGAAGCATTTGCCAAAGCAGGATTTTTTTTCATTAAATTCAATTTTTCACACAATGGTGGCACCGTTGATGAGCCTATCGATTTCCCAGACCTTGAAGCCTTTGCCGAAAACAATTACACCAAAGAGCTAGATGATCTAGAAACGGTTATTGAATATTTTGCAACCACTAAGCACTACATGTTAGAAGCAGATGTAAAAAACATTTCCTTAATTGGTCACAGTCGCGGTGGCGGGATCGTTTTAATTAAAACCGAAGAAAATGATAAAATAAAAAAAGTCATCACTTGGGCTGGCGTTAGCGATTATAAAAGTCGTTTTAAGGAAGAATCAGACGAATTTAAGGAATGGAAAGAAAGTGGCGTTAAATACGTTAAAAATGGCCGTACCAAACAGCAAATGCCGCATCACTTTCAATTTTATACAGATTTTAAGGAAAATGAAAACAGGCTCACCATCCAACGAGCTGTTGAACACTTAGAAATCCCTCACCTTATTATTCACGGAAGTGATGACCCAACTGTTTCCGTTAAAGAAGCAAAATCGATGCACCAATGGAACCCAAAAAGCACACTAAAAATTATAGAAGGCACCAACCACGTTTTAGAGGCAAAACATCCATGGAATGATGATAAAATGCCCAATTCACTTAAACAGGTTGTGAAAGCAACAATAGATTTTATAAAATAAAAAAACCACCGCGTTAACGGTGGTCTGTGGAGAATATCGGAGTCCCTTCGGCTATTATTTTCGTGCCTCAAATAAGCTCAGGATAAACTTCTCCTCCGATGGTTTCAGCTCAAATAAAAAAAAGACAGCACCTTTTTATAGGTATTGCCTTTGTAAAGTGGAGAATATCGGAGTCGAACCGATGACCTTTTGGCTGCCAGCCAAACGCTCTAGCCAACTGAGCTAATCCCCCATAATTATATCGCTAAAATAATAATTTTTATTAACCTTGAACCTTTAAAACTAATAAACAATTAAATTATTTTATTAAATGATTCGAAAAGCAAACGTTTCAGAAATTGAGCAAATTATAACAATAACCCGTGCGTGTGCCGCTAACATGATAGAACAAAACATCTTTCAATGGAATGAGCAGTATCCTACACTCGAAGCGTTTGAAAACGATAGTAAAAGAAATGAACTGTATGTGCTTACTTTTTCTGAAGAAATAATTGGCAGCATTGTTATTTCAACCTTAAAAGACGAAGAGTATAACGATGTAAGCTGGCTTACTGAAGATGCAAATAACTATTACATTCATCGATTGGCTATTCACCCTGAACATCAACGTAAAGGATATGCCAAAAAATTAATGGATTTTGCTGAAGCTACTGCGAAAGAAAACAATGCAACATCAGTACGTTTAGATACTTTTAGCCAAAACCATCGAAACCAAAAATTTTACGAAGCTCGAGGCTATCAAAAATTAGAATCTATTTATTTCCCGAAGCAAAGTAAACATCCTTTTTATTGTTACGAGTTGGTCTTTTAAAATTTAGACTGCTACTTTTGCTCACTTAATCAACTCGCTTTGAATACGACGGTCAGTTTTAAGAGCATCAATAAAATTGCAATTCCAGCTATTATTGCCGGTATTGCCGAACCTTTGATATCGCTAACCGATATTGCCATAATTGGTAATGTGGAAGAACATTCGGTTGAAGCTTTGGCAGCAGCAGGTTTAGTTGGTTCATTTCTTTCGGCCATCATTTGGATTGTGGCACAAACTAAAACGGCTATTTCGGCCATTGTATCACAACATTTGGGAGCGAATAGGTTGCACGCGGTTAAAACCTTGATTCCGCAAGCAATCGGTTTTAATTTTATATTGAGCCTATTTATTTATGGCATCACCGCTTTTTTTGCAGAAGCTATTTTCAGTTTGTATAATGCCGAAGGACTTATTTTAAGTTATGCTGCCGATTACTACCGCATTCGTGCCATCGGTTATCCGTTGACACTAATCACTTTTGCCATCTTCGGAATTTTCCGAGGGCTACAAAACACCTATTGGGCGATGAAATGTAGCCTTACCGGAGCTTTGGTGAATGTGGTTTTAGATTATCTTTTAGTTTATGGTGTAGAAGGCATTATTCCACCGCTTCATTTAAAAGGTGCAGCCTACGCAAGTTTAACAGCCCAAAGTGTGATGCTTTTGATGGCCTTGTGGTTTTTTTGGAAGAAAACACCTTTTCATTTAAAATTGAGCTTTAATATAAATCCACAATTAAAGCCTCTACTTTTAATGGCAGCTAACCTTTTTGTACGTACTGCAGCGTTAAATTTTGCTATTTATTTAGCAAACGCCTACGCTACAGATTACGGTAAAAATTACATCGCCGCCCAGAGTATTTTAATGAATATTTGGTTGTTTTTCAGTTTCTTTATCGATGGCTATGCGAATGCCGGAAATGCCATTGGCGGGCGTTTATTAGGAGCGAAAGATTATAAATCGTTGTGGGTGTTGAGTAAGAAAATAAGCAAATATGCCATTTTAATAGCGCTTATCTTGATGGCAGGGTGTGCCTTAGCGTACGACGAAATCGGACTGCTTTTTAATAAAGAAGCCACCGTTTTGGTGTTGTTCAGTTCGGTGTTTTGGATTGTTTTATTAATGCAACCTATAAATGCCATCGCGTTTATGTTCGACGGAATTTTTAAGGGCTTAGGCGAAGCAAAATACTTACGTAATTTATTGTTGGTCGCTACCTTTTTGGGCTTTACCCCTGCTTTGCTTATTTCAGATTATTTTGGACTGAAATTACACGCTATTTGGATTGCCTTTTTTGTTTGGATGTTAATACGAGCTGGAGGATTGGTGATAAAATTCCGAAGAAAATATTTGAATAAAGAAGTATAATCGTAATCTTTACTAAAACAAAAAAATGGAAATTTTAGAATTTATAGGCGGTCCTGGATTATTTTTAATCTTAGCTATTTTAGTGATTGTTGTTGTAGTTTATAACAAATACAAAAACCGATAATTAGCGACTTTTTAACCAGCCTGTAATACTGTAACGCTCAGCAGCTTTTACTACTTTCACTTCGTGTTCCAGTTCTTGGCTTTCAAAAATAACGACGCGTCCAGGAAGTGGCAACACATCTAAAACCTCATTGTTGGCCAAGTAGAGGCTCAATTCGCCGCCATTTTCTTTAGGCCAATTAGCTTCGTTTAAATAACAAACCACCGAGAGTTTTCGCCTATCGTCATTTTGGAACGTATCTAAATGTTTTGCGTAAAAAGTTCCGGTTGGGTACACCGCATAATGAAATTCTTTATGTAAAATCCCCATAAAGCAAGTTCTATTTAGATAGTCAACCAAAGCGTTAATCTTATTAAAGAAAATCTGTTCGCTAGGTGTGGCTTTTTGTTGGTCCATCCACAAAATAAAATCACCTCGTATTTCCGTATGGATTTCTTCATTCACTCGGTTTCCTATCGCCGATTTTTTAAAATGGTCAGCTTCGTATTTTTCCAATAATGAATTACGAAGTTGCGAAACTTCTTCCGAAGAAAAAAAATTATCAATTATTGAAAACTGCTTGTTTTGTATGTCTTCAATAAGGGTTTCAAAAACAGGATTTACTGTAAAATCCAATTGTTCGAACAGTTCTTCTGTTTCCATTTTATTAAAGTATAAAGATGAACAAATATACTTCGGAAAAAGATATGTTTTTCAGAAAAAAATAGTGTCCTTAAAACTTCTATCTTTGTATCATAAAATAGATACATGAGCAAGATTCGAATTACGAAACAATTTTCTTTTGAAACCGGCCACGCACTATATGGTTACGATGGTAAATGCCGCAATGTGCACGGGCACAGTTACAAGCTTTCCGTTACGGTTATTGGAACGCCTATTGACGATAACAACCATGTAAAATACGGAATGGTGATCGATTTTGGCGATCTTAAAAAGATTGTAAAAGAAGATATTGTCGATGTTTTTGATCACGCCACCGTGTTTAATAAAAACACCCCACACGTAGAACTAGCAAAAGAATTACAGGATAGAGACCACAATGTTCTATTGGTAGATTATCAGCCTACCAGCGAAATGATGGTGATTGATTTTGCAGAAAAAATTAAAAAAAGATTGCCCAATAACATTCAACTTCATTCATTAAAACTACAAGAAACTGCTACCAGTTACGCTGAGTGGTATGCTGCTGACAATTAATTTTACAAGCACCCAAGTTACCGCTACAGTCTTTTTTCTATCTTTACCCTATGCAACTACCGGAAGGCAAAAAAATCTATTTTTCGAGCGACAACCACTTGGGCGCGCCAACGACTGAAACCAGCAAACCTCGTGAACAGAAATTTATAGCCTGGTTAGATGAAGTAAAAGAAGATGCAGCCGCCATTTTTTTATTAGGTGATTTATTCGATTTTTGGTTTGAATATAAAACCGTTGTTCCTAAAGGATTTGTACGTGTTTTGGGAAAACTTGCTGAAATACGTGACAGTGGTATTCCTATTCACTTTTTTGTAGGTAATCACGATTTATGGATGGATGATTATTTTGAAAAGGAGCTTAACATCCCAGTCTATCACGAACCTAAAGAATTTATTTTTAACAATACGCATTTTTTTGTTGGCCATGGCGATGGTAAAGGTCCTGGCGATAAGGGTTATAAACGCATGAAAAAAATCTTTACTAATCCATTTTTTAATTGGTTGTTTCGCTGGATGCACCCAGATATTGGGGTTCGTGTGGCACAACACCTATCTGTAAAAAATAAATTAATCTCCGGTGATGAAGATAAACAGTTTTTAGGTGAGGAAAACGAATGGCTCGCGCAGTACGCTAAACGAAAGCTAGAAAACAAGCATTACGATTATTTTGTATTTGGCCACCGCCACTTGCCTATGGAGATAAAAGTAGGTGAAAATTCAACCTACTTTAATCTCGGCGATTGGATTAACCATTATACCTACGGAGTTTTTGATGGTGAGAAGTTTGAGCTGAAAGAGTTTAAATAATTATTTATCATCTTCATATTTCGCAACAATATCTCTGAACTCATTACTACTGACAACCAAAAGATCAAGTAACTGAAGCATATTTTCTTCCTTTAAAAGACTTTCTTCAATCTGTTTGGCAGCGCAATAATCTAAAAAGAGGTTTTTGTACTGCTTCGGGATTTTTAGGGTGTTTTCAAGTAATGTTTGGGTAAAAAATTTATCTTCTTTAAATAGGTGTATCAAGTCTGTTTGAGTTGCGTATATAATTTCTTTTTCAGGCTTCTTTTTAAAAATTGAAATTGCTAATTTCACGAGAGTCATTAAATTTACACCACCATTTACCGGAGCTGCTCCATAGTCCAAAGGATTATTTTCACGGTCTTTTTGCAATTGAGCATTAAAATCTATATTGTATTCTTCCAAGTCAAACTCCTTTTCTTTGCTGCTTAAAAACACTTCAGCCAAGGTATTTACTTTCTTCTTAAGTTCAACGACTAGTATTGTGCTATAATCTTTTAAGCTGATTATTTTAGTTTGACTTTCGTGAAATGCCGATTGAAAAGTTATCGAGTCACCTGTTACAGCTCTAATAGAAAAAGCCCCATCCTCATTGGTTACAACAGCCGTTTTTTGGTTAGCATTAAAAACAGTCACACCAGGTACTACCGAGGAATCATCATACACCCTCCCTGAAATTTCTTGAGATAAAAGAGATGTGGAAAAGAAAAGAAAACCAATAAATATTAATAGGCTTTTTAAAATATTGAAATGATGGTATTTTTTGTTCAAACTATTCTTTTATATCCTTTAACCGAAGCTGCATGCTTACATCACCTTGCCATTCGTTTTCATCAATTACATAAGCTGCTTTAAATGGATTGCCACCGCAAGCAATATCTTGTTTCTCTGCCATACCAAATCCTATCCCCACAAATTGTGCTGAATTAGCTTGCTTAACAGTAATACGCAAATGCGTTTTATCTTCGCCTACACATTTTCCCCAACCAGTATCTTTTAATCCTTGCGTCATAAATACAGGAGTCATATTTCCGGGGCCAAAGGGAGCAAACTGCTTTAAAAGACGATAAAATTTTGGAGTTATTTCAGTTAAGTTAATTTCTGCATCAATTTTTAATTCAGGTTGCAATAGTTTGGGGTCGATGGTTTCAGAAACTACTTTTTCAAATTCAGTTTTAAAGGCTTCAAAATCTTTTTCGTACAATGTCAAGCCTGCAGCGTATTTATGCCCACCAAACTGTTCAATATATTCTGAACAACCGTCCAATGCATTATAAACATCAAACCCTTTTACTGAACGTGCCGAAGCCGCTAATTTTTCTCCACTTTTAGTAAACACAAGTGTTGGCCGATAATACGTTTCGGTTAATCGTGAAGCTACAATGCCAATTACACCTTTATGCCAATCTTCTTGGTACACCACTGTAGTCGTGCGATTTTCTTCCTTGTTTTCTATAATTTGAAGTAGTGCTTCTTCGGTAATGGTTTTATCTGCATCTCTCCTATCGGTATTGAATTGTTCAATTTCTGAAGCATATTCAGCAGCACGGTTTATATCAGTTTCAGTTAATAAAGTAACCGCATGATTGCCGTGTTTCATGCGACCTGCAGCGTTGATTCTTGGGGCAATGATAAAAACCACATCGGTAATCGTGAGTGTTTCTTTTTTTATTTGCTTTAAAATCGCCTTAAACCCTACTCTAGGATTACTGTTAATTACTTTTAAGCCATAATATGCCAACACCCTGTTTTCCCCAGTTATAGGAACAATATCTGCACCAATAGCTGTTGCTACTAAATCAAGGTATAGCAATAAATCATCAACCTGCAATCCTCTTTTTTCTGAAAGTGCTTGAATTAATTTAAAACCCACGCCGCAACCGCATAATTCTTTATATGGATATTCACAATCTTCCCGTTTGGGGTCGAGTACGGCAACCGCTTTTGGAATTTCTGCTCCGGGACGGTGATGGTCACAAATAACAAAATCAATGTTTTTTTCTGAAGCATACACAACTTTATCGATTGCTTTTATACCACAATCTAAAGCGACAATAAGTGAGAAACCATTGTCTTCGGCAAAATCAATTCCTTTATACGAAACTCCATAGCCTTCGTCATAGCGGTCTGGAATATAGGTAGCCACATTGGGATAGTAGCTTTTTAAATAGGAAGAAAGCAATGCAACGCTAGTGGTTCCATCCACATCATAATCGCCGTACACCAAAATATTTTCTTCATTGGCAATTGCTTGCTCTATCCGCTCTACCGCTTTGTCCATGTCTTTCATCAAAAATGGATTGTTAAGATCGCTCAATTGAGGACGAAAAAAATGCTTCGCTTCATCGAAGGTTTCAATTCCGCGTTGAACTAATAATGCAGCAATTATTGTTTCGACACCTAATTCTTTTGAAAGCCGATTGACGATCTCTTCAGGAGGTTTTGGTTGTAAGGTCCAGCGCATAAAGTTCTATTCTAAATAGGGGGAGAAATGTAAAGATAAAGTTACTACTTGTGAAGCAAAACAAAAAAGTAAAATTAAATATGTATTTTAATAGACTATAAACCAGATTTTCAATAAAAATTTATATTTCATGAAAAAAACAACACTTTTATGCTTCTACTTTATTTTAAGTATCGGGTTTATGTTTGCCCAAGATGGAACGTATGATACCTCCTTTGGAAGCAATGGCGTGGTTTATACAGACATTAACCAACAAATAGAATTTTTTAATGCTTTAGCACAGTCCCCTTCTGGAAAAATAGCCGTTGCTGGGGAAGGTTTAGGGGAAAATGATATTGTAAGTTTCATTGTCATGTATTTTGAAGATGGAACGATAGATGCCTCATTTGCAGATGATGGTTTTTTAATCGACCCAATATCCTTAGAATATAACAACATCGCTTTTCAAAGTGACGAAAAAATTATATTTGTTTATGGCAACTCTAGTCAAACGATTGGCCGTTTGCTTCCCAATGGCTTAACAGATACATCCTTCGGAAATAATGGATCTATAAATGTGGATGGAAGGTTTTTGCGATTGGATGAAAACAACCAAATTTATACCAAGAAAACCCAAAACAATACCCTAACCGTAAAAAGATTTTTACCCAATGGCAATCTGGATACTTCCTACGGAACAAATGGTTCGTTGGCAATTACAGCGAATAATGGCGGAAATGTTGGAAGTTTAAATGGCACCCTGCTACCTAATGGAAAATTATTTTTAACCTACGATGAAACCGTTGGAGGTAACGCTCCTTCCTATATCGAAAAGTACACCTCAAACGGCAACCTTGATGAAACATTTGGCACCAACGGAAAAACTGAAATACCTATTGAAGAAGAATTTAGTTGCAGCGCAAGGGCCTTTAGCGATGAAAGCGTTTTGCTAAATTGTGGCTATTGGGACTTCGATTTAATGATGATGGTTTATAAATTACTCAAATTAAGCCCCACGGGAAATTTTGATCAAAGTTTTGGTGTCAACGGTTACCTTGATGGGCGTTCAGTTGAGTTGATACAGCAAAATCAACGCTTTATTACCAATAGCTCATCTGTGGATTATGATGGAGGAACATTTATTAACTTTAAGAGATATTTTAATAATGGTAATTTAGATAACAGCTTCCAGTTTGAGCCAGCCCCGGAAGTAATACAGCAAACATATAAAAGCATAATTACCAATTCAGGAAAACTCTTGGTAGCTGCAAACAACTTGGGTTTAGATGCCTCTCAAGATATTCTGTTATTTCAGTACAACAACGACCCTTTGGGAATACGTGACGAAAAGGTAATATCAGTTACCGTTTTCCCAAATCCTTCAGGTTCTGTTTTCAATGTAAAAGGTCAACAAATCGATAATAATACTTATACAGTGAGCGATATCAACGGAAGGGTTTTACTTTCAGGTAATTTCTCTGGTATTGAAAATCAACTGGACCTTTCCCACTTTTCAACTGGAGTATATTTCCTGAAAATTTCTGGAACAACGATTAAACTTCTGAAACAGTAAAGTAATGTTTACTTTCTCTTAAGGTGTAAATATGTAACTTTATCATCGTAAAAATGATAAAACATGCCCTTAGTAACTCCATTACCTTCAGATCACGATCAAGAAACCCAAGAATTAGCTGAGTTCTTTAATGAAACTTTGGGTTTTTGCCCCAATAGTGTCTTGACTATGCAACGCAGGCCAGCGATAAGCAAAGCGTTTATAAACCTCAACAAAGCCGTAATGGCCAATGAAGGCCGTGTTACCTCAGCATTAAAGCGGATGATTGCTTGGGTAAGCAGTAACGCAACCGGATGCCGTTATTGCCAAGCACACGCCATTCGGGCAGCAGAACGCTACGGTGCCGAGCAAGAACAATTGGATAATATTTGGGAATATCGCACCCACCTTGCTTTTTCTGAAGCCGAACGGGCAGCTTTGGATTTTTCATTGGCTGCCTCACAAGTGCCGAATGCAGTAACTCAAGAAATTGAAAAACGCTTACACGAACATTGGGATGATGGCGAGATTGTAGAAATGCTGGGTGTTATTTCCCTATTTGGTTACTTAAACCGTTGGAACGATTCTATGGGAACTTCTATTGAAGAGGGCGCTGTTGAAAGCGGTGAACAATACTTAGGAAAACACGGGTGGAATAAAGGCAAACATGTTTAAGCTCATGAAAAAAAATTTACTCTTTTTTATAGTAATAACAATAACCTCTTGTAATCACGTTTACGAAGCGGTTTATGGATTGCAAAATGAAAAAATAGAGACAATTACTTACAATGATTATCGATATGTAATTAACAAAAAGAAAAGACGAGGTTATGTAAGCTCAGATAATGAAGTTATGGATGGTCATTTCTTGGTAATGAGAAATGGGACAAAAGCCGAGGAGTTTCAACTTAAAAATGGATTTCTCCACGGATTCAGAATTCTTTTTGATGAGGATGGAATGATGGAACAGAAAGAAACTTACAAAAACAGTTATCTGAATGGTCCTAATATTACGTACTATAAAAACGGTACTATAAAAAGCGAATCTTCTTATAAAAATGGAAAGTTAAATTCTGATAAGATAGATTATGATGAATCTGGAAACATTCTTAACAAAACCACAATCGTTGATGGTATTTCTTATAAATATTTTTATAAACAAGGAAAGCTAACAAGCACTGAATTTAATAAAGATATTGAAAATGAAAAGTATGATATTATTGTAAAATATGATCATTTTGAAAACATATCCACTATTTTAGGTAGAAAGTTAAATGATGATCAACCCATATTGTTTGTTTTTGACTCTAATTATAATATTACAGAAGTTATAAATGCTACAGAAAACCCTCAAAGAGCTAGGCATTATTTAAGTAAATTAAATGATTTATAATTATTTCTTCCCTTCCACAACAACAACCAACTCCCCTTTGGGTGGTTTTTTGGTGAAATGTTGTAACACTTCTTCAGCAGTTCCGCGAATGGTTTCTTCGTGCAATTTTGTGATTTCACGCGATACAGAAACTTTTCTGTCTGTACCAAAGTATTCGGTAAAATGGGTTAAGGTTTTAACTAGTTTGTGTGGTGATTCATAAAAAATCATCGTCCGCGTTTCTTCAGCTAAAAGGGTTAATCGGGTTTGACGCCCTTTTTTTACGGGTAAAAAACCTTCAAATACAAATTTATCATTGGGCAATCCACTATTAACCAAAGCTGGGACAAATGCTGTGGCGCCAGGCAGGCAATCTACTTCAAGGCCGGCTTCTACGCACGCTCGTGTTAATAAAAAACCAGGGTCGCTTATGGCGGGTGTTCCGGCATCGCTAATCAACGCAATGGTTTCACCATTTCTAATCCTATCCACAATGCCTTCCACGGTTTTATGCTCATTGTACATGTGGTGCGAGTGCATGTGGGTATCAATTTCGTAATGTTTCAGGAGCTTTCCACTGGTGCGCGTATCTTCAGCGAGAATAAGGTCGGCTTCTTTTAAAACTTCAATTGCGCGAAAGGTAATATCCTTTAAATTCCCTATTGGTGTTGGAACGAGATAGAGTTTTCCCATAAAATTTGAAAAAAGGCTTAATTAAAGTTTTTCTCTACCACCGTCATAAAACGTTCGGCATATTCATCTTTATTCAACCAATAATTATAATCAGGTTTTATTTTTCCTTTAATAAACGCTTCGGCTTCATCATAGGTTTTCATGGTATTAATTTGTGAGAGTACTCGGGTATAATCGTTTGCATTGCCATCAAATAAATGTTTGATGAAAGCCAAACGATCGTTCAGACCTATTTGCATACCGTTGTTTACCGATTCGTTTAAAGACCGTTGCTTTGCTTCTTTTGTATTGGCGAGCTCGGCTACTTTTACGGTGTCATTCGGTTTTTGAGTTTCCGGTTTGTTTTTTTTATCTTTTTCACCATTCGGTTTACGCTCAAACGTTGGCATTTGCTGGTATTCCGCAGCAAAGTCTTCCAACTCATTTTTATCGTCTTTTTGATAGTTTTTCTTCGGAAGAATATCTTCCAACAATTGATCTACACGATTGGCTTCTTGAGGCATCTGGGCCACAATATCTTTTATTTTTTCCATTAAAGGCTCCACCAGATCTTCTTCATGTTCAGGTTGTGGAACTGGCTCTGGTTCTTTAAACCAGTTTTGTTCTCTAAAGGTTTTTGAATCGAAAGCCGTCTCTTCAGAATCTGAATCGATCTGACGTTCCATATACTCTAGAATAGCTAATTTTTCATATAATTGTCCCACAATATTTTTTACAGAAGTGGTGTTAAATTGTTTTTCTTCTTCTGAAAGTTTTTCAATCAATTCCTGTATCTGCTTCCTAAGCTTCTTCTTCATAACTTTTTAAAATGATGTGTTTCTACTGTATTTTGTTTTGTTAAATTTACGCATCCTATATGTAAACGTCAAGGATTTGCGTTTTATTCTAAAATTGAAGTATGTTTCTTGAAAATACCGTTAATCAAAAAGAACAATTTGGCTGGATTGAAGTTATCTGCGGCTCTATGTTTTCGGGAAAAACGGAAGAGCTCATCCGAAGGCTAAAACGTGCCAAATTTGCGCGGCAACGCGTAGAGATTTTTAAACCGACTATCGATATTCGGTACGACGAAGAAAAGGTAATTTCTCACGATAGCAATGAAATTAGGTCAACACCTGTACCAGCAGCCGCAAATATCCCTATGCTAGCCGATAATTGTGATGTTATTGGTATTGACGAGGCTCAGTTTTTTGATGACGAGATTGTACAGGTTTGTAACGATTTAGCAAATCGAGGTATTCGTGTAATTGTCGCCGGACTCGATATGGACTTTAAAGGCAATCCCTTTGGGCCAATGCCTAATTTAATGGCTACGGCCGAATATGTAACCAAAGTACATGCTGTTTGCACCCGTACCGGAAACTTGGCAAATTATAGTTTTAGAAAGTCTCAAAGTGACGATTTGGTGCTTCTTGGTGAAACCGAAGAATACGAACCACTAAGCAGAGCAGCGTATTATAAGGCTGTTTTACGGGACAAAGTAAAGAAAATGGAAGTGAAAGATCCACAACAAATACCGCCTAAAAAGCAAGCATAATTTATGCAAAAAGCAACCGAAACAGTTTTAGAAATAGATTTAAACGCTTTGGCGCAAAATTATCGGTATTTAACTTCAAAAATTGATAAAGATACCCAGGTTATGGGCGTTGTAAAAGCTTTTGGCTATGGAAGTGATTCAGTTGCCGTTGCAGAAGAATTGATAACTTTAGGTGTTTCCTATTTTGCAGTTGCTTATCCAGATGAAGGTATCTCATTACGAAAAGCAGGTATTGAAACTTCTATTTTGGTTTTACACCCTTTACCAGCAACATTTAAAAAAATTATCGATTCATGCATGGAACCTGCAATTTACTCACGTTCTATGTTGACAGAATTTATAGATTTTGCTGAAGAAAACCGACTCACAGATTATCCCATACATTTAAAGTTTAATACAGGACTCAATAGATTGGGCTTTATTGCAAAGGATATTGATTTTATTTCTGAAGAAACTACCGCTACTTCCAGTGTAAAAATTAAATCGATATTTACGCATTTAGCAGCAAGTGAAGATGCTGCAGAATCAACGTTTACTGAATCGCAGTTGGCTCAATTCAAGGATATTTCACAAAAAATTATTAGTGAAATTGGTTATAAGCCTTTGCTTCATACATTGAACACTTCTGGCGTTTTAAATTATCCTGAAGCACAATACGATATGGTCCGTACGGGAATAGGTTTATATGGTTTTGGTAACGATCCTGAAGAAAACAAACATCTAAAACCAGTTGCGACTTTAAAAACGGTAATTTCCCAAATTCATACCGTAAAAAAAGGAGAAACAGTTGGTTATAACCGTGCTTTTAAAGCTTCTGAAACGACAAAAACGGCAACCTTACCTGTAGGCCACGCCGATGGAATAAAACGCATTTTCGGTAACAGAAAAGGATGGGTAACCGTTCATGGCGTAAAAGCTCCCATAGTTGGGAATGTTTGTATGGATATGATTATGATAGATGTTACCAATATTGATTGTGAGGAAGGTGATGAAGTGATTGTTTTTGGCGAAAACCCTTCTGCAGACGAACTTTCTCAAGTAATTAATACAATTCCATATGAACTTATTACGGGCGTTTCACAACGTGTAAAACGGGTTATTTGTCGAAAATAAAAACGTTATACGTTTGTTTTTATTTAAATTAGCCGTTGTTAACCTTAAAAACCAATCAACATGTTAAAAGAATTTAAAGATTTTATTATGACGGGCAATGTTATCGATTTAGCCGTTGCCGTTATACTTGCCGGAGCCATCGGAATGGTCGTTTCAGGATTTACCAATGATATTATGATGCCTATTATTGGTCATTTTGCAGGTGGAATGGATTTTGCCGACCTTAAAGTAGTATTAGATGAGGCTGTTGTAGGAGCAGATGGAGAAGTTGTTGAGCCCGAAAATGCTGTTATGTATGGTAAATGGGTAAATGCAATCATAAACTTGATTATTGTTGGCTTTGTACTGTTTATTATTGTTAGAGCTTATAATAAAACCAAAAAACCAAAAGAAGAAGCGCCTGCTGAGCCAAAAGGTCCAACGCAAGAAGAATTATTAGCTGAAATTCGTGACGAATTAAAAAGGCAAAATAAATAAATTTTAGCTCCTAGCAACTATAGTTAGGAAACCGCTACACTGCAATTATTTAATATTAATAAAACCCTTCTGTACCAAAAGTATTGAAGGGTCTTTTTTTGTGTTTATTTTAGAAGAAATCAAACCATACTGTGTATTTTTACAGCAAAAATTTAAAGCAATGAATATAGCAGTTGTTGGTGCCACAGGAATGGTTGGCACTGTCCTTTTAAAAGTCTTGGAAGAACGTGATTTTCCAATTAGTAACCTATTGCCTGTAGCTTCGGAACGATCTATAGGAAAGGAAATCACTTTTAAGGATAAAAAGTATAAAATTGTTTCGATACAAGATGCTATTGCTGCCAAACCACAACTAGCCATTTTTTCGGCTGGAGGAAATACCTCACTAGATTGGGCACCAAAATTTGCTGAAGCAGGAACAACTGTTATCGATAATTCTTCGGCGTGGCGAATGGATCCAGACAAAAAACTGATTATTCCAGAAATTAACGCTAACGAACTTACCAAAGAAGATAAAATCATTGCTAACCCAAACTGTTCAACCATTCAGTTAGTGATGGCATTGGCACCTCTTCATAAAAAATATACCATGAAGCGTGTTGTTATTTCTACCTATCAATCTGTTTCAGGAACTGGTGTAAAAGCGGTACAGCAAATGGAAAACGAAATGGCTGGTGTAAAAGGTGAAATGGCGTATCCATACCCCATTCATAAAAATGCATTGCCACATTGCGATGTTTTTGAAGCAAACGGATACACTAAAGAAGAAATGAAATTGGCGCGCGAGCCACAAAAAATATTAAGTGATAAAACATTTTCGGTAACGGCAACTGCGGTGCGAATTCCAACTGCAGGAGGGCACAGCGAATCGGTAAACGTTGAGTTTGAAAATGATTTTGACCTGACCGATATTCGAAAAACACTTCATAACGTGCAAGGAATCACGGTACAGGACAATCCCGATACCAACACCTACCCAATGCCTATATACGCTCACGATAAAGATGAAGTTTTTGTGGGTAGAATTAGGCGTGACGAAACCCAACCAAACACATTAAATATGTGGATTGTAAGTGATAATTTAAGAAAAGGTGCCGCCACAAATGCAGTACAAATTGCAGAGTATTTAGTGGAGAATAAATTAGTATAGTCTTTTTTAAAAATATCTTTTAGCCTCGAAATCAATAATTTGGTGTCGGGGTTTTTTATTTTTCAGTATATTTAAAAAAGAAACACTAAACAACCATACTTATGAATTCAACCTTTACCACTATCCTGCGCATTATCCTTGCGTTAGGTTTACTCGTTTTTGGGCTTAATAAATTTATAGGTTTTATGCCCGCGCCAGAGCTACCGGAAAATGCTGCGAACTTTATGCAATCTTTACAAGCAACTGGTTATGTTTTGCCCATTGTTGGTGCTCTGGAGATTTTTATTGGTTTCCTTTTATTAATAAAAAAATGGGTTCCGTTCGCTTTGCTATTATTAGCTCCTATTAGTGTAAATATTGTATTATTTCACTTGTTTTTGGACCTTCCAGATATAGCAGGTGCCGTTGTTGTAGCGGTTATCAATATTATCTTAATTTATAAGTACTGGAAAGTGTATCGTCCGTTATTTCAGTATTAATTTTTTTTCTGAAAAATTACTAACAAACTTATAACAGTTTACAAGAGCGGTTTTTACTACATTTACCGACTACTAAATTATTTTATATGAAAAAACTAATCATTCCTATTGTAATTGGCCTTACCGTTGTGGCTTGCAAAGAAGAACCTAAAAAAGAAACTACTGCTTTGACCTACCCCGAAACCAAAAAAGTCGATACCGTTGACACCTATTTTGGAACCGAAGTAAAAGACCCATATCGTTGGCTCGAAGACGATATGAGCGAAGAAACTGCCGATTGGGTACAACGTGAAAACAAAACCACATATGGCTACTTAGAAAACATCCCATATCGCGACGCTTTAAAAGAACGCTTATCAACCCTTTGGAATTACGAAAAAGTAGGCCCCCCATTTAAAGAAGGCGACTATACTTACTTTTATAAAAACGATGGCTTACAAAACCAATACGTAGTTTATCGTTACAAAACAGAAGAAGACCCAAGTAATGCCGAAGTTTTTCTAGATCCAAATACCTTTACAGATGATGGGACTATCTCCTTAGATAATTTAAGTTTTTCTGAAGATGGAAAAACAAGTGCCTATAGTATTTCTGAAGGAGGAAGCGATTGGCGAAAAGTGTTAGTTATGAATGTTGAAGATAGAGAAATTGTTGAAGACACTTTGGTAGACATTAAATTTAGCGGCCTATCTTGGAAAGGAAACGAAGGTTTCTACTACTCTAGTTACGACAAACCAAAAGGGAGTGAGCTTTCTGCAAAAACCGATCAGCATAAATTGTATTACCACAAACTGGGAACGTCTCAAATGGAAGATGAGTTGATATTTGGCGGAACGGAAGCTGAAAAACACCGTTATGTAGGGGGAAGCGTTTCCGAAGACAACCGATATCTTACAATCAGTGCCAGTACTTCTACCTCTGGGAACAAACTGTTTTTAAAAGACTTGACCAAGCCAGATAGCAAGTTGGTAACTATATTGGATAATACCGATAGTGATACCTACTTGTTGGACAACGATGGCAGCAAATTATACTTAGTAACCAACCTCAACGCACCGAACAAAAAAATAGTAACCGTAGATGCTTCCAATCCAACACCTGAAAATTGGAAGGATTTTATTCCAGAAACTGAAAATGTGTTGAGCCCTTCAAGAGGAGGTGGCTATTTCTTTACAAAATATATGGTCGATGCTGTTTCAAAAGTGTCTCAATATGATTATGACGGAAACAAAATACGCGACATAGAACTACCGGGAGTAGGAAGCGCGGGAGGTTTTGGAGCCAAAAAAGATGAAAAAGAATTGTATTACAGCTTTACCAATTACGTAACGCCAGGAAGTATTTACAAATTCGATATTGAAGAAGGAACTTCGGAATTGTACCGCAAACCTGAAATAGATTTCAATCCTGAAAGCTACGAAAGCAAACAAATATTTTATACTTCAAAAGATGGCACAAAAATTCCTATGATCATCACACATAAAAAAGGACTTGAACTTAACGGTAAAAACCCGACTATTTTATATGGTTATGGTGGTTTCAACATAAGCTTAACACCAAGCTTTAGTATTACCAATGCTGTGTGGATGGAGCAAGGCGGTATATATGCTGTACCCAACCTACGTGGTGGTGGCGAATACGGTAAAGAGTGGCACAAAGCTGGAACGAAGATGAAAAAACAAAATGTTTTTGATGATTTTATCGCTGCAGCTGAATATTTAATAGAGAACAACTATACTTCAAAAGATTATTTAGCCATTCGTGGAGGTTCTAACGGTGGATTATTGGTTGGAGCAACCATGACACAACGCCCCGATTTAATGAAAGTAGCATTACCTGCAGTTGGTGTATTAGATATGTTACGTTATCACACCTTTACAGCTGGAGCCGGTTGGGCATACGATTATGGAACAGCCGAAGACAGCAAAGAAATGTTCGAGTACCTTAAAGGATATTCACCTTTGCACAATGTAAAAGACGGTGTGGAGTATCCTGCAACGATGATTACTACTGGCGATCATGACGACCGTGTAGTACCGGCGCATAGTTTTAAATTTGCTGCTGAACTTCAAGAACACCAAAGTGGCTCAAACCCGGTTTTAATTAGAATAGAAACCGATGCCGGTCACGGTGCCGGAACCCCAGTAAGTAAAACCATCGATCAATATGCCGATATTTTTGGATTTACATTATACAATATGGGGTATGAAGTGTTACCTGAAAAAGTAAACGAAAAAATTAAAGAGTAATTCGTTATTAATTTCATAATTAAGGTTGTCAACGTGTTTAAAAGCTTAGTTGGCAACCTTTTTCAATATTTATTTTTATGCTTTCTGTCTCTATACAATCTTTTGCATACGATTCAAAAACAATCTTGAAGGATATTGATTTTGAATTAAAACAAGGAAAACATCTTGCTGTTCTAGGCGAAAGTGGATGCGGAAAATCTACTTTGCTACACCTTGTGTACGGCTTGTTACATCTAAAAAACGGAACCATTTCGTGGGAAGGTGAACAATTAAAAGGCCCTAACCATAGTCTCATTCCCGGTGAACCGTTTATGAAATTAGTCGCTCAAGATTTAAACGTGATGCCTTTTACCACCGTTCGAGAAAATATCGCTGAGCATTTACCACGATTGAACCCTAAGGAAGAAAGTGATCGTGTAAACACCTTGTTGAAAGTAGTCGATTTAGAAGTTTTTGCCAACCGAAAAGTTAAAAACCTCAGTGGCGGTCAAAAACAACGGGTTGCCTTGGCTAAAGCACTTGCTAAGGCTCCAAAGTTGCTTTTATTGGACGAACCTTTTAGTAGCATTGATACGTTCCGAAAAAATAAGTTGCGTAGACGTTTATTTAGATATTTAAAAGAAGAAAATATAAGTTGCATCACAGCTACACACGATGCTGAAGAAGCACTATCTTTTTCAGATGAATTGTTATTATTGAAAAAAGGCACAATGGAGCGCTTCGGGAAACCTGAAGCAATTTACAACAGCCTAGAAACCGAGTATCAGGCTGGTTTTTTTGGCGATGTTACCGTGCTTCCCTCGGAGGTTATTTCTTCAGAAAAAAGAATATTTCTGCCACATCAATTAATGATTTCTTCAGAAAAGGAAACTAAAATAGAAGTAAAAGTTGAAAACTTTTTTTTTAAAGGAAGTCATTATTTAATTGAAGCTATTTATAAGGGAAATCCTATCTTTTTTAATCATCCTGAACCAATTAAAAAAAACAAAATTGTATATCTTTCTGAAAAATAGAATGATATGAAAATTGCTTCATTGCTTATCGCTTGTTTTTTTTACACTCGCTGTTCAAGCTCAAAAAAACACGGACTTTTCTGGCAAAGTACAAACAATAGACAGTACCTTAGAAACTTTATATAGCGTTATTTCAGGAGAGAAAGGGGAAGCTCGTAATTGGGAGTTGTTCAACTATCTATTTAAAGATGGAGCACAGTTAATTCCTTCTCGAAAAAATGAAGAAGGGGTTATTGATGTCACTTATATGAGTCCGAAAAATTATGTAGAAACTGCTGGTACTTGGTTGGTGGAAAACGGTTTTTTTGAAAAAGAAATCCATCGTGTAGAGAATACCTTCGGAAATATTACCCAAGTATTCAGTACGTATGAGTCGTATCGTTCCCAAAAAGACAAACAACCCTTCGCACGGGGCATAAACAGTATACAACTGTTATATGATGGTTCCCGATGGTGGGTTGTAAATATCTATTGGATGCAAGAATCGGACGAGCATCCAATTCCTGCAAAATATTTGCCTTCTAAATAGTTTTTACAGCGTCGTCAATTTCTGTTTCCCCTTGTAAAATTTCAAAGGTTTTATTTGGTGCAATATCATCGTGAAGAGCTGCGACCAAAGTTTCGGCTACATCATCACGAGTAATGCTTCCGCGTTCGTTCAGTTTTTTCGCTAGCTTTATTTTTCCCGTGCCTTTGTCATCTGTCAACGCTCCCGGGCGCACTATGGAATAATCCATACCGCTGTTTCGTAGGTGCTCATCTGCGTTTTGTTTGGCTTCTAAATAGTGTTGCAAGTCTTCATTTTGCTCTGGATTATCAGTTCCCATAGAGCTTAACATCACAAACTTTCTTATTCCTGCAATTTCGGCTAGGTCAATTAATTTTTTGGCTCCTTCTTGATCAACAGCCGTGGTTTTTTCTTTTGAAGTATCTCCACCAGAACCAGCTGCAAATACAATTTTATGAATTCGCGTTACGGTATGGCTTACGTTTTTCTCCAAATCGCCCATGACCGTTTCGATGTCTTTCTTTTTAAATTGTCCTGCCTGATCTTGATGGCGAATCATTGCTACAGGTTCGTAATTTCTATACTTATCTAATATGTCAACGATTTTTTTTCCTGTGGTACCGTTGGCACCCACTACTAATACTTTTTCCATATGTGCAAGTTACAAACAGAGCAAAAACTAAAAGCCTACGTTAACGGCTTTTAACGTAGGCTTTAGCAAGTCTTTAATAAACTAATATGCTTACAAAAAGCGGTTTATACTTTTACAATCATTTTTCCTTTGTTTTTACCATCAAACAAATCTATAAATGCCTGCGGAATTTTGTCAAACCCTTCTACAATCGTCTCAGAGTAGGTTAGTTTATCTTCTTGTAACCAGGTAGCCAACTGTTGAACGGCTTCGCCAAATTCATCTTGGTAATCGCGAACGGTAAAGCCTTGCATTAAAACGCTTTTTTTAATTAAGGTGGTTTCATGCCTTGGGCCGGTGGGGCGTTCGGTTTCGTTATATAGAGAAATCGCGCCACAATTTACAATTCTACCTTTTCTATTAATGTTAGCCATGGCGGCGTCTAAAATTTCGCCTCCTACATTATCAAAATAGACATCCACGCCGTGAGGACAAGCTTCAGCAATGGCTTTGCTCATGTTTTCAGTAGTCTTATAATTGATGCCTTCATCAAAATGGAATTTCTCTTTTATAGTATTTATTTTTTCATCTGTACCCGCAATACCAACTACTTTACAGCCTTTAATTTTTCCTATTTGTCCAACAACTGTCCCTACAGCGCCTGATGCTCCTGAAACCAACAACGTTTCTCCTTTTTTTAGTTTTCCAATTTTTTCAAGCCCTAAAAACGCAGTAATTCCGGTTAAACCTAAAACACCTAGATAAGCAGATAGCGGAGCCTTGCTACCATCTACTTTTTGAAGTCCGTTTCCATTGGATGTCTGAAATTGCTTCCATTGCAACATACCATTTACATAGTCGCCTTTCTTAAAATTGTCTGAGTTACTTTCTATTACTTCAGCGATAATGCCTGATTCTATAGGTTCATTCAATTGAAATGGTTCTATATACGATTTTTCATCCCGCATTCTTCCGCGTAAATACGGATCTACCGATACATACTTTGTTTTTAACAAAACCTCTCCTTTTTCAGGGCTGGGTTTTTCAGTTTCTTTAAACTCAAAATCGTCAAGGGTCGGCCTTCCTTTTGGTCTGTTTTTTAATAATATTTCTTTATTCATCATTTTTTATTTTTTTAGTACAAATCACTTTGTAATAAAGTTACAAGTTTGTTTACGCATATCTTTGGGTGTTGTATTCATTTTTAGGTTTTTTCAGAAAAGATTAACTTAGTTACCTTAGTTACGCAGTACCTTTGCAGTTGAACCATCAAGATTTGAACCTTACAAAAACAATTTCTACAAACTTTAAAGAGCTCATACAGTTTTTGAAAAGCACCAGCTTTTCAAAAGCAATTATTGTAGGTATTGCTTTGTCTTTGCCAATTATAATTGGAGTGCAATTTGGATTTATGGAAATTGCCATTGCTTTATCTTTTGGAGCTTTTTGGAGTTCACCCAGTGATGTGAGCGGTAGCTTTCGGCATAAAACCTATGGAATTTTATATTCTATCGCACTTATTGTTATCGTGAGTTTTATTGGCGGCTATCTTGATTTTGACACTTGGTTTTTATTGCCGGTATTAGGGGTGTTAACGTTCGCTATTTCATATATCGCGGTGTTCGGGTTTAGAGCTTCTTTAATTAGTTTTTCTGGGTTATTAGCATTAGTGTTAAGTTTTGCTCACGAAGCAGAGCGATTGGAAACCTACGAGTATGCATTTTTTGTAGGTCTTGGTGGTTTATGGTATTTGGTATTGGCTACTATTTGGCACAAAATAAACCCCAAAGGGCAAACGGAAGAATTACTCACGCAAACCTACCAACAAACTGCTGAATTTTTAGAAATAAGAGGAAAATTGATTGGTCCAAATTCCGATAGGGAACAATTACAATCCAAACTTCTAGCACTACAAGGCGAAATTAATGATAACCATGAAACGCTTCGTGAAATTTTAATTTCATCTAGGAAGAGTTCAGGTCGTTCGGCATACAATAACAAACGGCTTTTAGTTTTTGTTCAATTAGTTGATATGCTGGAAATGGGATTGGCAAACCCAGTAAATTACAACAAAATGGATGTCCTTTTAAGCAATCATCCAGAATTTGTACAAAGTTTTCAAAACTTACTTTTTGAAATGTCCAGACAGTTGCTACTTATTTCTGAAGCAGGACAAAACGTACGTAAAATTCCGAAAAACGATACATTGATAAATTGCTTTAAAAAGCTAAAAAAAAATGTTTCCGAATTAAAATCGAGCAGTAAGACTGAAGATTATGAAGGGTTCTTAATGCTTCAGAATTTATTGGAATACCAAGAAAACCAAATTGAAAAAATTCAGAAAATAAAATGGTTGCTTGCCAATCCAAACCCTCGGGATATAAAATTTATTAAAAAGGAAGTGGCAAGGCGCTTTGTAACCACACAAGATTATAACCCCGCGCTTTTAATTAGAAATTTCAGTTTTAAATCGGCTATTTTTAAACATGCTTTACGACTGGCCGTAGCAGTAATGGTGGGTTATGGCATAGGTGTTTATTTTGATTTTCAAAACCCATACTGGATATTGCTTACTCTCATCGTAATAATGCGCCCCAGTTATGGCCTAACAAAATCTCGCTCTAAAGAACGTATTATTGGTACTTTAATAGGTGGAGCGATTGCTACTGCAATTGTATTTATAACGCAAAATACCTACGTTTTTGCCATTTTGGGCTTAGGATCGTTGGTTATGGCGCTCTCTATGCTACAAAAAAACTACAAAACCGCAGCTACTTTTATAACGCTGAGTGTAGTATTTATTTACGCGATTATTAGGCCCGATGTTTTAACAGTTATTCAATTTAGGATTATCGACACCTTAATTGGAGCAGGGATTTCTACAGTTGCGATGTTATTTTTATGGCCTGCTTGGGAGTTTATGGACATTAAAAGCAGTATTAAAAAAAGTGTCGCGGCTAATAGAGTTTTCCTTTTAGAAATTATAGACCAATATCAAAAAAAGGGAGAATTGCCTACCACATTCAAGCTCTCTAGAAAAAATGCATTTTTAGAAATGTCTAATCTAAGTGCCGCCTTTCAACGCATGTCGCAAGATCCAAAATCGAAACAAAAAAACCTCGGTAAAATTTATGAGCTTGTTGTGCTGAACCATACGTTACTATCTTCCCTTGCCTCGTTAAGCACCTATATTCAAAACAACCCAACCACTGAAGCTTCCAGCAGATTTACAACTGCAGGAAAGCATATTGATGAAAATTTAGAGCATATATTATCTTTTTTACAACAAGAGGAAAATGGTTCAAGAGAAATTGATGTTGAAAATAAAAATGAATTTTTCAAACAAGAACTTCCAAAATTCACCTTGGAAAACCACGATCTTCCTACTTCTGTACACCCTAAGTTAGAGCGTCAATTTCAAGAAGCTCATTTGGTACGGGAACAATTGCATTGGTTGTTTTCGATAAGTAAAAAAATGCTTCAGATAAGTGAAAGAGTTAATTTTGCCTGATCTTTTAAAAGAAATCAAACAACGCTTTTAATGGTATATTCCTTTTCATTAAAAACAAACGAATCGCCTTTTTTCTTCCCAGAAAGCAATTGACCTATAGGTGAGTTTAACGCCACGCACACATAGTTTGTTTTACCAACAGTAACAACTCCAATTGAAATACCGATAAAATATGTGGCTTGATTGGTATACACCAAACTTCCCAACCGAACGTAATCTGATTTTGAATTAATGTCGATTTTTCGGACTAACTGCTGGAGTTTTTCAATTTCCTGTAATTGTTTACCCGCATTTTCGCGGTCTATTTGTAGCATCGCCCTGCCGGTTTCATGTTTATCTCCTGCGCTACTTTTAGATTCCTCTAATAGCGATTCTTCAATATCGGAAATAGTCTGTTTTATTTTGTTAAAACGCTTATTTGCAACGTCTTTACAATAGTTCAGTAGGGTGGCTTTTAATTCTTTTGTCGTCATTTATCACTTGTTTCTTGTAAAGTAAAAGTACCATAATAACGCATTTGTTTTACAATCCAACTCTTTCTTTTTTCAATATATGTTGAAGCCGGTGAAGCTTTGTAATTTCTAGGGTTTGGTAATATAGCAGCTATTGCAGCGGCCTCATATTGTGATAAATTTTTAGCGCTTTTATTAAACCAATATTGTGCTGCGGCTTCTGCTCCATAAACGCCATTACCCATTTCAATACTATTTAGGTACACTTCCATTATACGTTCTTTGCTCCAAATAGTTTCGATTAAAAACGTAAAATAAACCTCCATGCCTTTTCTGAACCAACTACGGTCTGGCCAAAGAAAAACATTTTTTGCTGTTTGTTGAGAAATGGTACTGGCTCCTCGTAGTTTTTTTCCTGCTTTATTCTTTTCGTAGGCTTTTTCAATGGCATCGTAATCAAAACCATTATGTTTCATAAAGTTTTGATCTTCAGAACAAATAACAGCCAATTGCAAATAAGTTGAAATATCGTCAACGGATCTCCATTGATGTCTTGTTTGGTAATTTTCGTCCCAGTTATAAGCTCGAATTGCCATTAAAGGAGTATATGGAACTGGTACAAATTTATAAGCAACCACCCACAGAACGCTGATAACGATAAACCAGACCAATGCTTTAAAAATAAATTTGAAGAACCGTTTCATTTAAATACTAAATTTTCTCGTATCAATAGTAATCCTTTTTCTTTAACCAATTGACAAAATAGCCTTAATTTTGATAGTATGAAGTTATCCTTTATTTTACAAGAAAAAGATTATTTGCTACACCAGCTTTATTATTTTAAAACAAAAGAGTCCACCAAAAAGGACAGCAGAAAAGCTTGGTTTGTAGCATTTTTAGGGATATTTTTAATTGTGTTATTAATTTATCTTTTAGGTGACACGGCAACATTGTATTTCTCAATAGCTCTGTCTATTCCCCTATTAATCCTTTTTCCTTTTTATCATAAATACCGCCTTAAAAAAATTAATCATAGAACGGTAAAAGAGGTACATAAAACCAAATTTAACAAAAAAACAGAGCTTTTTTTTGATGAAAATCACGTATTAATTTCTTCCCCTACAGGCGAATCAAAACTATCATATAAGGTTCTTGAAAAAATAGTAGAGATAAGCAACTACTATTTTATCATATTTAGTTCGGGAATGCATTTGATTATTCCTAAAGATCAAGTAAACACCGATAATGTTGATGAAAAATTAAAGCAATTAACTATTAGGGGAAATGCTGAATTTTCTAGGGAATTGGACTGGAAATGGTGATAAAAATTATCCGCTGGCCAATTTAGCCAAATTATTGCCAATTGCACTTCCAATAGCCACGCCCATGCCACCAAGACGTACTCCACAAAATATGTTTGAGGAGAGTTGTTTTACAATCGGTTTTTTCTGTTTTCCCACACCCATAATTCCGCTCCAACGTTTATCAATTTCAAATGTAGTTTCAGGTAAAATGGTAGTTTGTAACAATTCTTCCAACCTGTTTTGAATTTGTTCCGTAGTTATCATTTTAGTGGTTTCTTCACCTTTAAAATCAAGGTTTCTTCCGCCACCAATAAGAATCCGGTTATCAATATTTCTGAAATAATAATAACCTTTATCTAGATGAAACGTTCCTTTAATAGGTAAGTTTTCAATGGGTTTGGTAATTAAAACTTGAGCGCGTGCCGGTTTTACTTCTTCATCCAATAACTCTTTGGCGAATCCATTGGTGGCAATACATACTTTCTTTGCTTTAACTTCTACTGCATTGTTAAGCTGAAAGGAAACTGAATTATTTTCTTGAGATAGCGATGTAACTTCAGCACAATTTAAAACGGTAATTCCAGCTTTGTAGGTTTTCTGAAGCAAGGCATGCACCATCTTTCCAGTGTCTATTTGCCCTTCAAATTTATTGAATATAAGCTGCGGCTGAATTTTTTTAAACTGAAATTTATTTTCGACAATTGAAAAAACATTATCGTCAAAAATGGGGTACAGTAATTGGTTTATGTATTCTAATTTTGAACGACAGTGGTCAAATAATTCGCTATCTTCTTCAGTAAATAGCTCATATCCTCCGTATTTTTTAAATTGGAGCTGTTCGTCACCAATATTCGCCCGAAGCAATTGCAAGCCTTCTAACCGCTCTTTTACTAAAGTTATGACTTCTTCTTCGGAATGAGTTGAAAGATCGTCCAGTATTTCTGAAAGGCTTCCAAAACAAGCAAAACCAGCATTTTTAGTACTGGCACCGCTGGGTAACATCCCTTTTTCAAAAACAGTGACGTTTGCAGTTGGATGTTTCTTTTTAAGTGTCAATGCACAGTTAAGTCCCACCAATCCGCTGCCAATAACAGCAAAATCTATATCCTGAAGCCAAGATGTATGTTCCCAATAGGAAAAGTTCATATTTCGGTTTTAGTAAATTTCAATAAAAAAAGCATCAACCTCCAAAGAAATTAAATCTTTCTGGAACTTGATGCTTTTAACTTGGCATATAAGTTTCTATTCTTCCTCTTCTGGTTCGTTCATTTTAAAATCGTCCATAAAAGCGGTAGTGTAGTTTCCGCTTACGTAAGCTGGGTCGTCCATTAATTGTCTATGAAAAGGGATTGTTGTTTTTATTCCTTCAATAACAAATTCATCTAATGCACGTTTCATTTTACTAATTGCTTCTTCTCTTGTTTGCGCTGTAGTAATAAGCTTCGCTATCATAGAATCGTAATTAGGCGGAATGCTATATCCTGCATAAACATGGGTGTCTAAGCGAACTCCGTGACCTCCTGGGGCGTGCAAGACTTGTATTTTCCCGGGGGAAGGCCTAAAATTGTTATAAGGGTCTTCGGCATTAATTCTACATTCTATAGAGTGCAATTGCGGTAAATAGTTTTTACCTGAAATTGGAACACCGGCGGCAACCAATATCTGCTCGCGGATTAAATCGTAATCTACCACTTGTTCGGTAATTGGGTGTTCTACTTGAATACGGGTGTTCATTTCCATAAAGTAGAATTTACGGTGTTTATCTACCAAAAATTCTACCGTACCGGCACCTTCGTACTTAATAAATTCTGCAGCTTTTACGGCAGCTTTACCCATCTCGTCCCGTAACTTTTTAGTCATAAACGGGCTTGGGGTTTCTTCTGTCAGTTTTTGGTGACGACGTTGTATGGAGCAGTCGCGTTCACTTAAATGACAAGCTTTACCTTTGCTATCTCCTACAATTTGTATTTCAATATGACGTGGCTCCTCAATGAGTTTTTCCATGTACATATCGTCATTTCCAAATGCAGCTTTACTTTCTTGGCGGGCTGATTCCCAAGCAGCTTCAAGATCTTCTTCTTTCCAAACGGCGCGCATTCCTTTTCCTCCACCCCCGGCACTTGCTTTAAGCATAACTGGATAACCGGTTTCTTTGGCAATCTTTTTACAGGCTTTAAAATCTGGAATAACACCTTCACTTCCCGGAACACAAGGCACACCTGCTTCGCGCATGGTTGCTTTGGCTCTTGCTTTGTTCCCCATCCGGTCAATCATATCTGGAGAGGCACCAATAAACTTAAAGCCGTGCTCTTCACATATTTTTGAAAACTTTGAGTTTTCAGATAAAAAACCATATCCTGGGTGAATGGCGTCGGCGTTGGTGATTTCGGCAGCCGAAATAACATTCGAAATTTTTAAATAGCTTTCATTACTTGGGGCAGGGCCTATACAAACAGCTTCATCTGCAAAGCGTACGTGAAGACTTTCTTCATCTGCTTTACTGTAAACCGCAACGGTTTTAATGCCCATCTCGCGGCAGGTACGGATAATACGAAGTGCTATCTCTCCCCTATTGGCAATCAATATTTTTTTAAACATAACTTTCTGAAATTAACAAATTCCAAATCCTAAATTCTAAAAAATTCAGACTTCGATTCGAAATTTTAGAGGTTATTATGAAGGGTCTACTAAGAAAAGTGGTTGGTCAAACTCTACTGGTGAAGCATCGTCTACCAATACTTTTACTATTTTTCCTGAAACTTCACTTTCAATTTCGTTGAAAAGTTTCATCGCTTCAATAACACACAACACATCTCCTTCTTTTACCGTATCGCCTACTTCAACAAAAACTGGTTTGTCTGGAGATGGTTTGCGATAAAAAGTTCCGATTATGGGAGATTTTACCGTAATGTATTTTGAATCTTCATCACCACCTGTTCCTTTAATGTCGGTAGCAGGAGCGGATGGGGCTTCAGTTTGTTGAGGAGCGGCTGAAGGGACAGCTTGTTGTGGCTGTGCGGCCATTGCTGGAACTTGCTGAATATATGTCGTTTTGTCTTTACCATCCTCTGTTCCGGTTTTAATGGTAATTTTAACATCGTCCATTTCAAGTTTTACTTCACTGGCTCCGGATTTTGCCACAAACTTGATTAAATTTTGAATTTCTTTTAACTTCATATCAGTTGGTTTAATCTTTCGTTTTTTATTTTGCGTCGTAGGCCCATTTTAAGTAAACGGCACCCCAGGTAAAGCCTCCGCCAAAGGAAGCAAATACTAAGTTATCTCCTTTTTTTAATTGTTTTTCATAATCATAAATACACAAAGGTAAAGTTGCCGATGTTGTATTTCCATACTTATGAATGTTCATCATCACTTTTTCTGAAGGAAGGTTCATCCGCTTTGAGGTAGCATCGATAATTCGTTTGTTTGCTTGGTGCGGTACCAGCCAATCCACATCTTCCCCGGTAAGGTTGTTACGGTTCATTATTTTTTCGCTTACATCTGCCATATTGGAAACTGCAAACTTAAAAACCGTTTTCCCATCTTGGAATACATAATGCTGCTTGTTTGCGACCGTTTCGGCTGAAGCTGGCATAATAGACCCGCCGGCATCTATTTTTAAGCTTTGCCTTCCTATTCCATCGCTACGTAAAATTTCATCTTGAACGCCGAAGCCTTCTTCATTAGGTTCAAAAAGCAAGGCTCCTCCTCCATCTCCAAATATAATACAAGTGGTTCTGTCTTCATAATCGATAATTGAAGACATTTTATCTGCACCTATTAGTAATACTTTCTTGTACCTACCAGATTCAATATATCTAGCTGCGGTTGACATTCCGTATAAAAAACTGGAACATGCCGCCACGAGGTCATACGAAAAAGCGTTTACGGCACCTATTTGGGTGGCTACGTAAACGCCTGTTGCTGCTACCGGCATATCTGGTGTGGCAGTTGCCATAATCACCATGTCGATATCTTTAGGGTCGGTATTGCTTTTTTTAAGAAGGTCTTCTGCTGCTTTAATAGCAAGAAAGGAAGTTCCTTTGCCTTTATCTTTTAATATTCTACGTTCTTTAATTCCAGTACGAGCAGTTATCCACTCATCGTTGGTCTCAACCATGGTTTCGAGAATCTCATTGGTAAGGACGTATTCCGGCACATAGCCACCGACAGCGGTAACTGCTGCTGTGATTTTGTTCATAGATTTTAATTAAATTCACCAAAAAAAGGTTTCAAAACCTTTTAAAGGGAGTGAAAATTACTAAAAATTCATCAAAATGGAGGTTAAAATGGGTTGTTTTTAACGTTTATGAGACTAAAAACAAAAAACTCCCACTGGAATGTGAGAGCTACTTGTTTTAAAGTATGAACGTTCTATGCTTCAACCTCTTCAACAGCATCGATTACAATCTGTCCACGATAGTATAATTTACCTTCGTGCCAGTGTGCTCTGTGGTATAGGTGAGCCTCTCCTGTAGTAGGATCTGTTGCTATTTGAGGGGCAGTAGCTTTGTAATGTGTTCTTCTTTTATCTCTTCTTGTTTTCGAGATTTTTCTTTTAGGATGTGCCATTGCTCTATATTATTTATCCGTTAATAGTTTTTTTAATTCGTTCCAACGAGGGTCAATTTCTTTCTCGTCTGGATTTTCACTTTTTCCTTTGGGTCGCAATTCTTCGAGTTTATCGAGTATTTCGCTTTTTAATGTTCCATCTTCAACTCCGGGATGAATTTTTTTTATTGGCAGTGCCAAAACAATTGATTCATAGACAAACTGCTGTATATTAACTTCGTGACTTCCGTGAGGCAAGATTAATAAATCTTCATCCTCCTCATTATGGTCTTCACCAAATTTTACAACAAATCTATATTCTCCGTCTATTTTCTGATCAAACGGCTCGTTGCTTACATCACAATTTACATTTACGGTACCTTTAAAAGTTAGCGTAAATTCCAATAGTGTCGCTTTTTTAACCAATAATACATCTAGTTTTATAGCTGCATCATTAAATTCGTTATACTCAAAATGTTCAAAGAACGGTTTATCAATTGTAAACTCAAACCGGTGCTCGCCTATTTTAAGCCCTATAAAAGGGATCGTAAATTCTTTCAATTCCTTCATAATCACACCAATTTCTCATTCCCACCTTACTTGTAAGGCGGGTGCAAAGATAAAAAATTATTTGAATAGCAAATTATTTTATCGTTTCTTTTTTGAAAAGGATTTTTTTTGGCTAGTTTTTAAAGGGTTTTTTGAGATTTTCTTATACTCCTTTCGCTTTTTGAAAATTTGAATAGCATTAAAAACCGCTTCTTTAAACGACTCAAAATCTGCTTCATTCTTTCCGGCTACATCGTAGGCTGTTCCGTGGTCTGGCGATGTTCTAACCCTATTAAGTCCTGCTGTATAGTTTACTCCTTTACCAAAAGCAAGTGTTTTAAAAGGGATCAAGCCTTGATCGTGATATGAAGCAATAATAGCATCAAAATTTTTATAGTTTCCTGAGCCAAAAAAGCTATCTGCCGCATATGGACCGTATACTAATTTGTCATTTTTTCGAAGAATTTCCAAGCTAGGCTTTAAAACTGTATCGTCTTCATTGCCAATAACACCATTATCGCCATTATGTGGGTTTATGCCCAAAACCGCAATTTTAGGTTTCCGTATTCCAAAATCCTGTATTAATGTATCGTGAATGGTATTGATTTTTTTCTCTATTACTTCTGAAGTAATATTTTTCACCACATCTTTAACCGCAACGTGGTCTGTAAGCAATCCTACCCGCAAATCACCAGAAATCAACAACATTAAACTATTGCCTTTTAATTCTTGTGCAAGATAATCTGTGTGACCCGGGAAGTTGAATGTTTCAGATTGTATGTTAGATTTGTTAATTGGCGCAGTAACCAATACATCGATTTTTTTTTCTTTTAAAGCTGAAACGGCAGTTTTGAGAGACTTAATGGCGTACTCTCCTATTTTTTTGTCTTCCTTTCCAAAATTGATATCCACATGTTCCTGCCAAACATTGAGTACGTTTATTTTTTTATGGGCTATTTTATCAAGTGAGTCGATCCCGTGAAGGTTAACCTCAAGGTTATATTGTTTTTTGAAAAAGGACATTAATTTTACTGAAGAAAAAATTACCGGAGTACAAAATTCCAGCATTCGTGAATCTTCGAACGTTTTAAGCACGATTTCACTGCCAATCCCGTTAAGATCACCTATTGAAATTCCTACAATTGTTTTTTCCTTCTTCGCCATAACCCTTAATGCGGTTTTTAATTTCTATTTTTGCACTACAAATGTAACTAATTTAAGGATGTTTACAGGAATTATTGAACAGGTTGGGAAAATAAAAAAGTTGACCAAAGAAGGTAGTAACCTTCATATAGAAATTACAAGTAATTTAGCTTCGGAATTAAAAATAGACCAGAGTGTAGCACACAACGGCGTCTGTCTTACCGTTGTTAAAGTTAAAAGCGACAGCTATATTGTAACTGCTATAGACGAGACATTACAAAAAACCAACCTTGGCAATCTTGCCAAAGGCGATTCTATAAACTTAGAACGCGCCATGAAGCTTGGCGATAGGTTAGACGGTCATATAGTTCAAGGCCATGTGGATCAGGTTGGGGTTTGTAGATCAATCACAGAAGAAAAAGGAAGTTGGATTTTCACGTTTACCTATAAAGCAGAAAAAGGTAACGTAACTATTGAAAAAGGCTCGATTACCATCAATGGGGTGAGCCTTACGGTTGTCAATTCAAAAGAAAATGAATTTAGCGTGGCTATAATCCCTTATACATATGGGCACACTAATTTTAAAAAATTAAAAAAAGGAAGCACTGTTAACTTAGAATTTGATGTAGTGGGAAAATATGTGGCCCGGATTACGCAGGGATATCGTTAGAGCGATACTTTTTTATCAAAAAGTATATTCCTAATAAAGTACCAATAATTAATAATATGGTGATATTATCATCAATAGGGAGTTGAACAGTGCGAGTATCATTAGGCGGGGGTGGCCCTTTGCTATCTTTTACAGATTGTGCAAAGCCAAAAGCACTGTTATATAAACTTAGTGCAATAGTTAGTATGAAAACGATTCGGGGTCGCATAATTGGTGTCTAAAGTACTATTTTTTTATTAATAACAAAGTAAAAATAAAGTTATCCAATAATTATCAACTCATTTTTCTCATTTATATTACTGTTCTAAACAGAAAAAAATACAATTTGTTGTTTTATAAACGGCTAAAATAAAGCAATTTAATTGAAATAAAATGATCAATATAAAAAAGTAATACGAAACTGAAAACTTTTTTTACTAAAATCAAAAAAAGAACTAAACTTCTTAAACCAAAAAAGTGGTCCCACATGGGCTCGAACCATGGACCCCCTGATTATGAGTCAGGTGCTCTAACCAGCTGAGCTATGGGACCGGACTAGCTGCAAATGTAAAACACTTTACAGTTAATGCAAACATTTTTTTCAATAATTGTGCATTTTACCTTTTTATTCTATTTCTTGACATAGCTCAATTAACACGCCATTAGTTGATTTTGGGTGTAAGAAAACAACTAATTTATTATCTGCCCCTTTTTTGGGCTCTTCATTAATAACCGTAAAGCCTTCACTTTTCAGTCGTTTAATTTCATCCTTTATATTACTTACGGAAAAAGCGATGTGATGGATTCCTTCACCTTTTTTTTCAATGAACCTTGCAATAGGACTATTTTGGTTTGTCGCCTCTAACAATTCAATCTTACTTTCACCACACTTAAAAAATGAAGTAATTACACCTTCCCGCTCCACACTTTCGGTTTTGTAATGTTCATAGCCTAACAAACTTTTATAAACTTTATTTGCTTCGGTAATATTTTTTACGGCAATGCCTATATGTTCTATTTTATCCATTTTATACCTTTTTCTATTTCAAAATTACTAAATCTTTATGGCAGCATCTTTATTAATTTCCGAAGAAAAAATAATATTTCTAATTTTAAATTACAGTCAACTGGTTAATTAAACAGATGTTAGTATTAATTGTCCTACTTTTGCAGTATGAGTACGACAGAAAGTAACAGACAAAAGAAAATTGCAGGGGTGTTACAAAACGACCTTGCCAATGTTTTACAGGAATTGCTTCGCGAATCGGGGCAGTTAAGCACGATTTTGACCGTATCTAAAGTTTCGGTAACGGTCGATCTTTCCATTGCAAAAGTATATGTGAGTGTTTTTCCTTCGGATAAAGCAGAAGCTATTATTAAAGAATTAAAGCAACTTACCCCAAAAATTAAGCATCAAGTTGCACAACTTACCAAGCACCAGCTTCGGAAGATGCCCGACCTTTCTTTTTATAATGACGATTCTATGGAATACATTCAAAACATAGAAAAAGCGGTAAAACACAAAGAAAACCCGATAGAAAACCCGGATTTGCTCCCAAGAAGAAAAAAATCGTAATCTTGAAATTCCCGCTCTACATCGCCAAGCGGTATTTATTTTCAAAAAGCAGTAATAACGCCATCAATATCATTACCGGAATTGCAGCTGTTGGTGTGGTAGTGGGTGCTATGTCCTTGTTTATTGTACTTTCCGGTTTTTCTGGATTGAAAGATTTCAGTCTTCAGTTTACTAATGTTTTTGATAGTGATTTAAAAGTATTTCCTGAAAGAGGAAAAACAATTAATTTTTCAGAAGCTTCCGAAGAAAAACTAAGAAACATTTCAGGCATTGAAAGCTTTTCAAAAGTGATTGAAGAACGGGTTTTTCTTCAATATAAAGGTAGAAACGATATTGCCTACATTAAAGGTGTAGATGAAAACTACAATGCTGTAAACCCAACCGATAGTATTATATTTTTAAGCAAATGGTTTACAGCCGGACAACAAGAAGTGGTTATAGGCTTTAACATTGCCCATAAACTTTCCTTGGGTGTGAATGATTATACCGATTTGCTGGATATTTACGTACCGCGCCCTGGAACTGGTCAAATTTTAGCGACCGATGTTGCAAATGCTTTTACCAAACGCAACGCCGTGGTGTCTGGCATTTATGATGTAAATGAAGACCTGAACAGTAAATATGTTTTCAGCGACATTGTTTTTGCCCGGGACTTGCTGAAATTGGACAGCACCACTGTTTCGTCCATTGAACTGAAATTAAAACCCGGTGTTTCAGAAGAAGATATCAGAAAAGAAATTCAGCCTATTTTTTCAGAAGAAGTGCTTATCAAAAACCGAATTCAGCAAAACGATGCATTGTATAAAATGTTGAATACCGAAAACATTGCCGTGTACCTTATCTTTACATTGGTACTGATAATCGCTCTTTTTAATGTAGTTGGATCTATCATTATGATGATTCTCGATAAACGAAAGGACATTAAAACGCTTTATAATTTAGGAACTACGGTTAAAGATATCCGCAAGATTTTCTTTTTGCAGGGAACGCTCATGACCACTTTTGGTGGTCTATTGGGTATTGGTCTAGGGATATTGTTAGTTTGGGCACAATTACAATTTGAGTTTGTGAACATTACTCAAACATTGGCATATCCAGTTAAGTTTAAAATTATTAACGTGGTAATTGTTTTTGTAACGATTACCGTTTTAGGTATTATTGCTTCAAAAATCGCTTCGAGTAGGGTACGTAAAAAACTGTTGGCTTAAACAAACTGGTGATCACCAAATTTTTGCAACACCTCATCAAAGGCAGCAAAAACATCAGCGCTATCGTCGCTAGTTACCATTTTCATTCGGTAGGGCTTAAAGTCTGGAATTCCTTTAAAGTAATTGGTATAATGACGGCGCGTTTCAAAAACACCCAACTTTTCACCTTTCCAATCAATGGCCATTTGCAAGTGGCGACGGGCAGCTTCCACACGTTCTTCCATCGTTGGCGGTAATGCATGTTCGCCGGTTTTAAAATAGTGCTTAACTTCTTTAAAAAACCAAGGATAACCAATGCTCGCACGACCAATCATCGCACCATCAAGGCCGTATTTATCTCGCATTTCCATGGCTCTTTCTGGAGTATCTACATCACCGTTTCCAAAAACGGGAATGTGCATCCTTGGGTTATTTTTCACCTCAGCAATAGGTTTCCAATCAGCATTACCTTTGTACATCTGTGCACGGGTGCGACCATGAATGGAAATAGCTTGACACCCTACATCTTGTAGGCGTTCGGCTACTTCTTTTATCATAATGGTATTTTCGTCCCAACCCAAGCGGGTTTTTACAGTAACGGGTAATTTGGTATGTTTTACCATGGCTTCGGTCAATGAAACCATTAAATCAATATCCTTTAAAATGCCGGCCCCGGCGCCTTTGCTAACTACTTTTTTTACCGGACAACCAAAGTTAATGTCGATAATATCTGGGCCGCTGGCTTCCACGATTTCTACACTTTGCAACATAGAATCGAGATTGGCACCAAAAATCTGAATGCCCACGGGACGTTCTTTTTCATAAATATCTAGCTTCATCACGCTTTTGGCAGCATCACGTATCAATCCTTCCGAAGAAATAAATTCCGTATACACCACATCGGCTCCCTGCTCTTTACAAAGCGCACGAAAAGGTGGATCGCTCACATCTTCCATGGGTGCGAGCAGCAGTGGAAAATCACCAACGTCTATGTTTCCTATTTTTGCCATACTTCGGCTCCGCTCAGCATGACAAGATGCCTTCTGCGGAAATTTTAATATTTTACAATTGCAAAATTACGGAAAATACGCTAGGAAACAATTTTGAACTAAAGAAGTGTTTCTTTTGTTAATCGATGCGCTGTGTCTCGTCTGTTGTTGTAGATCGGTTATTATCGCGCAAGCGGGCATTTCCGAAGTTGTACTTAAAGCCTACTGTAAACAACCGGGTTTCAACTTGAGCGGAAAAGTAATTATCTTGGTTGTAATAGTTAGATACTTGCCTATAATTCGTTGCGGTATTGAAAACATCGTTAACACCTGCGGTAATACTTGCGCGATTATTCCAAAAGGACTTTCTAAAAGAAATATTTAAAAAGTAGCCATTTTTAAAAGATGTTGATCCCTGAATAAAGTTTGATAGATATTGAGAAGATAAATCTGCAGTCCACGACCGGTCTTTTGAAAGTGTAAAATTAGAATATACATAGCCATAAAATCCAGCTGTATGGTTTTTATAAGTCCTTGGTACACTTTCTACCGCCAAAAATTCGTTTTCCAAATAATAGGTAGAGGTAACTACGTAAAAGTACAGCCAACTGGGTAAATTTCTTGGGGTATATTGAATATCGAAACTGTACTGGAAATCGCGCAATAAATTTGCTTCACTGTTACGCAACGTTCTGTTTTCATTGTCTTGAAAGGTTAAAGCGCTCAATGAATTATCGATGGTTTCGTAATACGCTTCAAAATTCCAAACATTATTATACGAATAATTTACTGCTATTTTATCTGAAATGGCCGGCACCAACCCCGGATTCCCTTCATTAAAATTGTTTTCATTTATAAAGTAACGAAAGGGGTTTAGGCTTTGGTAATTGGGTCGTGAAATACTTTTGGTGTAAGCAAAACCAGCACTGTGTTTTTCATTAAAATTATATTGTCCTGAAACCCTTGGGAACAGCTTAAAGTAATCATCGGTATTGGTTTCTCCCAACGTTCTTGAGCGGCCTTCCACATCGGTATATTCGCCGCGCAGCCCTACAACAAGACTAAAGTCGCCAAACGTTTGGTCAAGGTTTATGTATTCTGCATATACTTTTTCGCGATAGTTGAAATCATCTGAAAGGGACGGATTGAAACCCATACCGCCCATATCGGTATCGAAAAAATCGAGTTTGCTATCACTGTCAATATTACTATATTTTATTCCAGCTTCTAGGCTTCCTTTCCAAAAGGAATGGGTTATATCTGCTTGACCCGTAAAAATGTTTGTTCCTTGGTCGGCATTCGTTGAAAAACTATTTTCACGCAATAGGCTTCCTGTTGGGTCATTGTATGTCGTGCCTACATTCTGAAGCCGTTCGTTATTATAATCGGTATAATTGGCAGAAACAGTTACATTGGAGTTTTCAGCATTCAACAAAATCTTATAATCGCCTGTAATGGATAGTGTGTGCGTATCAGAGGCTAGGTCACTCAAAGTAGTAAACGTACTATCAATTGTTCGTTGGGCATTTCGTATAACTGCAAAACCATTATTGTCAAGCGTTTCGTTAGGATTTATGGAAAAGGTAGTTGCTAAACTAATGGTTTGTTTGTCGTCTAAGGTAAAATCGGCAATCAGATTTGCTTGGTGGGCGTTGGTACGGGTAATTTTTTGAAAGTCGGAATTCCAAATAGAATTAGTGCTTCCATCCGGATTAAAGAAACGAGTGAAATTCTCATCTTCCTTAAGGTTTTTACGCGTGTTAAAACCGTAGCTTCCGTAAAAATTAATCCAGTCGTTTTTGTAAAAATGTGAGGTTCCTAATCGGTATTTAGGGTAGGTTCCTTGATTGTAAGAGCCATTGACTGAGCCTTTATAGCCAATGGAAATCGCCCTTGAGGTATTGATATTTAGCACCGTACCCGTTGCACCATCATATTTGGCCGAAGGGCTGGTAATTACTTCAACCGATTTAATATTGGAAGCATCGGTATTTTCAAGTAGGGAAACAACCTCAGATGAGCTCAAATACACTCTTTTGTTATTAATGTATATTTCGGGACTTTGAAATTTAATCTGGATAGACTCACCAATGACAACCACGCCCGGTGTTTTTTTCAGTAAATCGAACGTACTACCTACAGAAAGCGAGGTATTTTCTACATTAAATACCAATTTTCCAGCTGTTTTTTGTATCGTCGGCTTTTTGGCCGTGATCACGGCTTCTTCTAACGTTTCAGTTGATTCTTGCAATGTTATGGTGCCGATGTTTTCTTCTGAAGTAATAGAAATTACTTTTTCAACTGTTTTAAAGCCTACAAAAGTGAACGTAAGCTTATAGGTTTTGGCTTCAAGGTCTTTCAGTAAAAAGCTTCCATCTTCGTTTGTCGTTGTCCCCTTAAAAGGGTCGGTAGCTTCTTCTTCATAAACAAGCACATTTACATATGAAATTGGGTTTTTATCGGCATCGATAACATTACCTGTAACTGATAAATCTTGGGCAAAAATTGAAGTGACACAAAACAGGAATGCATATAGTAAGCACAGTCCTTTCATTAGTAGATTGTTAGGGTTGTTATTCGTTTTTTTAATTACGTCTTTAGGGGAGATGAAGCTAACTTCAATTAAAAACGCTATTACTACAAATATGTTAATAATATCATAATTCGCAATGATTAAAGTAATTTTTTCGATGAAAACCCTGAAATGCTTTCTTTCGTTTCAATTTAAACTATATTTGCAGTCAACATTTGCTACGGAAGAAGAACACTATGAAGAACATTCGCAATTTTTGTATTATCGCTCATATTGACCACGGTAAGAGTACCTTGGCAGACCGCTTACTTGATGCTACCGCAACGGTAACCTCTCGAGAAAAGCAAGAGCAGTTACTGGACAGTATGGACCTTGAGCGAGAGCGTGGTATTACTATTAAGAGCCATGCCATACAAATGGATTATGAATTTGAAGGCGAAAAATACACCCTGAATTTAATTGACACGCCAGGGCACGTAGATTTCTCATATGAAGTTTCCCGAAGTATCGCAGCTTGTGAAGGGGCTTTATTGGTGGTTGATGCTGCACAGAGTATACAAGCGCAGACCATTTCAAACTTATACTTAGCCCTGGAAAATGATTTGGAAATCATTCCAGTGTTGAACAAAATAGATCTTCCTTCAGCAAACCCAGAAGAAGTGACCGATGATATTGTAGACCTTTTAGGTTGTGATGCTGAAGAAATTATCCCTGCCAGTGCAAAAACTGGTTTAGGTATTAATGAAATTTTAGAGGCAATTATCAAGCGAGTTCCTGCACCTAAAGGAAACCCTAACGAATCGCTTCAAGCGTTGATTTTTGATTCTGTTTACAATCCTTTCCGCGGGGTTGAAACCTATTTTAGGGTTTTAAATGGCGAAATAAAGAAAGACCAGAACATAAAATTTATGGCTACTGGTAAAAACTATGAAGCCAATGAAGTGGGTACCCTTAAATTAAAGCAAATGCCCAAACAAGTGATTAAAACCGGTGACGTTGGGTACTTAATAACAGGTATAAAAGATGCCCGTGAAGTAAAAGTAGGTGATACCATTACCGATGCAAAAAGCCCAACCACTAATATGATCGAGGGCTTTGAAGACGTAAAACCTATGGTTTTTGCTGGTATTTACCCTGTTGATACCGAAGAATATGAAGAGCTTAGAAATTCTATGGAAAAACTGCAATTAAACGATGCTTCTTTGGTTTTTCAACCGGAAAGTTCGGCTGCACTTGGTTTTGGTTTCCGTTGTGGGTTTCTAGGAATGCTTCATTTAGAAATTATCCAAGAACGCTTGGAACGCGAATTTGACATGACGGTTATAACAACCGTTCCCAATGTGTCCTACCACGCTTTTACAAATAAAGAGCCAGACGAACTGATCATGGTGAACAATCCATCAGACTTGCCTGAACCTTCCTCTTTAAATCGTGTAGAAGAGCCTTTTATAAAAGCAACTATTATCACAAAAGCAGAATTTGTTGGTCCTGTTATGTCGCTTTGTATTGAAAAGCGTGGGGAAATTGTTAACCAAACATATTTAACAACAGAACGGGTTGAGCTTTCTTTCGATATGCCCTTGGCCGAAATAGTTTTCGATTTTTACGATCGTTTAAAGACTGTTTCTAGAGGATATGCTTCATTCGATTATGCCCCAATTGGGATGCGCGAATCGCATTTGGTTAAAGTAGACGTTTTATTAAACGGAAACACTGTAGATGCTCTTTCTGCACTTTTACACCGTGATAATGCTTACGATATTGGAAAACGTATGTGTGAAAAGTTGAAAGAACTAATACCAAGACAACAGTTCGATATCCCTATTCAAGCAGCTATTGGCTCTAAAATTATTTCTAGGGAAACTGTAAAAGCACTTCGAAAAGATGTAACTGCAAAATGTTACGGAGGTGATATTTCCCGTAAAAGAAAGTTATTGGAAAAGCAGAAAAAAGGTAAAAAGCGTATGCGCGCCGTTGGTAATGTTGAAATACCACAGGAAGCATTTATGGCGGTGTTAAAGCTGAATGATTAAACAAACTATCATCCGCCTCCACAAGTAACGCCAGCTTCTTCTAAACCAGCTATGTAAACATCATAATCAGTATCCGTATTTTCACCATTTACGGTAGCGTTGTCATTTTGGTCGCGGCAAACTTCAAAAGCGGTGGTTTCGGGAGAATTGCAGGTTACGCAAGAAATGGAAGTATCGTCTTCGCAAGAAAAAAGAAATAAAATTGAAAATACCGCTAGTGGTTTCAGGAATATATCTTTTTTCATAACGAAGAAACTTTATTGAAAAACGGAAACATACTTGTTTTATTATGAGTTTTGATCTTGTATGGTATCCTCTTCCTCTTTGGTGGCGTTTACAACATCTTCAAAATCGATTGGTTTTCCAAGATATACCAATTGACTACCTTCTGTAATTTCCATTTCTTGAGGGTTTTCAATGAGGTCTATATGGTTTTCATCGTTTTTCACAAAGAGGGCAACTGCATTTTCTTCCTCTTCAATATACCCTAGCAATTTCATAAACTTAGATTGTGTGTCTATTGGCAACTCTTGTATAGAAGGGAAGTCACGGGCCACTTCAGTAAAGCGCACATAATCATGGGTGGTTGAAAAAAGCTCTTCTGAAGAAAGGGTGTTTTTTATTTTTCTTTCTTCAGAATTCATTAATCTAAATGATCCATTTTCACCAAAAATATCCCCATATCTTGAAATAGCTTGTTTATTAATTTCGTCATTACCTGTCATAGCAAGTAGATAGCCTACATCGTTCAATTCGATATTATCCGAAAGGTCATCCGAATAAATATTTCCATTGATGGCCTCAAGCCCTAACTCTCTAGCTTTTTCAATATTCAATCTGTTGGTGTCGACCAATACTACGTGACGATTATTTTTCTGAAGATACGTTCCAATCAGTCTAGAAACTTTTGAAGCGCCTACAATCATAATTCCTTCCGAAGTTTTTAAGAAAACCCCAACTGCCGAAGCAAAAAACCTTGCCGAAGCTGCGTTTAACAAAACCGTCACCAATACAACAGCAAATACCAATGGGGTAATGTATTCGGCCCCGGGAACACCTTCATTTACTAATTTAGTACCAAAAAGCGACGCAATACCAGCAGCAACAATACCACGTGGGCCTACCCAACTAATAAAAAGTTTTTCATTTATTTTTAAGCTAGAACCTGTAGTACTCAAAAATACCGCTAGCGGCCGAAGCACAAAAATGATAATGGCTAGTAAAATGCCCGTTTTCCAGTTGTAAACCAATAATAGATCTTCTAAGCTAATATTGGCTGCCAGTAGTATAAATAGAATAGAAATTAATAATACGCTTAACGATTCTTTAAAATAAAGGAGTTCTTTAAGGCTTGGCAAGTCGCTGTTTCCTAAATACATTCCCATTACTACCACTGCCAGTAATCCCGATTCGTGCGCAAATTGGTCGCTCAAAACAAAAATCATCAGTACCATGGAAAGTGACACTACATTTAAAAGATAGTGCGGAATAAACTTTCTTTTAATAAAAAAATACAGGGCGTAACCTGCCGAAATTCCGAAAGAAAAACCTATCAAAATAATTTTGGCAAACTCTATCAACGCCTGTTTGGTATAGCCAGCATCGCCCTCTACACTTATAAACTCAAACACTAAAACTGCAACCAAAGCACCAATAGGATCTATTAAAATTCCTTCCCATTTTAAGACGGCAGAAACATGCTTTTTAAGAGGAATATTTCTTAGAATTGGTGTAATTACCGTAGGACCTGTCACAATAATCAATGCTGAAAAAAGGAACGAAATTCGCCAATCAAGCCCGAAAACATAATGTGCGGCAACACCAGCGCCTATAAATGTTACAGTAGAACCGAGGCTTATTAATTTACCGATTACGCCACCTACTTTGGTTATTTCACCTCGCCTTAAGGTAAGCCCTCCTTCAAAAAGAATAATACCGATAGCTAGAGAAACAAAGTAGAAAAGATTTTCGCCAGGAAACAGTCCTTTTTCACCGTTGTAAATAGGCCGTATCCATTGTTGGCCATCTTCAGATAGTAGCGTTGAGATAGGCCCTACAAACAAGCCTATAAGAATTAATGGTAAAATAGCCGGAATCTTAAATTTCCATGCAACCCATTGTGCTAAAATTCCTAAAACGATAATTCCTGCCAATTCAACCATATAATTCCTTTTTTTGTAAAATAAGGTCTTTTGAAATTTCTCAAAAGCTAACTTTTTGTTAAAAATAATACAAATATTTCGGTCTGCACCCAAGGGACTGCTTCCCTTTTAGTATTTTGCACACTTTAAAATTCATAATATGAAGTTGTACCCCATTGAATCTGGAAATTTTAAATTAGATGGTGGTGCTATGTTTGGAGTAGTACCAAAGTCTCTTTGGAACCGGACAAACCCCGCAGACAGTAATAATATGATCGATATGGCTGCCCGTTGCCTTCTTATTGAAAACGGAGACCGCTTAACACTTATCGATACTGGAATGGGTAACAAGCAAAGTGAAAAATTTTTTGGTTATTATTACCAATGGGGAGACCATAGTATAGACAAATCCTTAAAAAAACACGGTTTTCATCGTGATGATATTACCGACGTTTTTATGACACACCTGCACTTTGACCATTGCGGCGGAAGTATACAATGGAATAAAGACCGAACCGGTTACGAACCAGCTTTTAAAAATGCTAAGTTTTGGAGCAATAAAGATCATTGGGATTGGGCTGTAAACCCCAATCAACGGGAAAAAGCTTCATTTTTAAAAGAAAATATTTTACCCATGCAAGAAAGTGGTCACCTTAATTTTGTTGATAAACCAGCTGGTGATTTTGCTGAAGCCAACGAAATGGATTTCGGCATTCTATTTGCAGATGGTCATACCGATAAACAGATGATACCCCACATAAATTACAAAGGAAAAAAATTGGTTTTTATGGCAGATCTTTTGCCAACGGCCGGTCATTTACCATTGCCATATGTTATGGGGTATGATACCAGACCTTTGTTAACGCTACCTGAAAAAGAAAAATTTCTAAATCAAGCAGCTGACAACAATTATTATCTTTTTTTAGAGCACGATGCTCACAACCAAATAATTACCGTAAAACACACTGAAAAAGGCGTTCGCTTAGATCAGGTTTTTACTTTTAATGAACTATTTAATTAATTTAAAAAATGAATATCCTTAAAATTTCTTTCTTGGCTGCTGCTTCAGCAGTATTATTGGCTAGTTGCGGAAGCAGCTCGGCTCCAATTGTTTCAACTCCTATTGAAAACATCGATACCCTACCACTTAAAACAGCTCCCTTAAATGACGAGCAATATAAAAGATGGGGTGCTACAGATCTTATTACAGATACCATCCCGGGAATGAGTGTCGATAAAGCGTATACCGAAATATTAACAAAACGTAAAGGTGAAACCGTTATAGTTGGCGTAATAGATAGTGGCGTTGATATTGAACACGAAGATTTAAAAAACGTTATCTGGACCAACGAAGATGAAATTGCCGGTAATGGTAAAGACGATGATAATAACGGATACGTAGACGATATGCACGGATGGAATTTCCTAGGCGACATTGTAGGTGAAAATATGGAATACGCCCGTATCGTTAAAAAGTTGAGTCCGAAATTTGAAGGAAAAACGGACGCTTCCATTAGTGCTGCAGATCGCGAATCGTTTGCATTGTATAAAAAAGCAAAAGCTGAGTATGAAAAAGAAAAGCAAGATGCGATGGCTAACAAAGCTCGATACGAGCAAATATTATCTCAGGTAAAACCTGCTCACGAAGCAATGGTAAAAAAGCTGGGCAAAGAAGAATATACTGCAAAAGACTTGGCCGCAATCGCTAACCCAACTGCAACCGAACAACAACAAATTGGCATGCTTACTCAAATGTTAAGCTATGGTGATGCTGTTCCGGGAGTTATCGAGCAATTAGAGAGCGGTATCGAATATTTCAACGGAAGATTAGACACCCACTTCAACCTTGAAAAAGATTTTAGAAGTGTTTTAGGTGATAATCCCGATGACATCACCGATACAGATTACGGAAACAACGATGTAGATGGCCCAGACCCTAAAAAAGAAGATGCTAAACACGGTACACACGTATCAGGTATTATTGCTGGAGAACGTAACAACGAGATTGGTATCGATGGAGTGGCAAAAAATGTTGAAATTATGGTGCTTCGTGCTGTGCCAGACGGCGATGAGTATGATAAAGACATAGCATTGGCTTTCCGTTATGCTGTGGATAACGGTGCTAAAGTAATAAACACCAGCTTCGGAAAATACTACAGCACACATCCAGAATGGGTTCGTGAGGCTATTAAATATGCTGAATCTAAAGACGTATTAATTGTGAACGCTGCCGGAAACGAAGGCCTCAATTTAGATGAAACAGAAGTGTATCCAAACGATCAAACTAAAACCGGTGCCGAATATGCAGATAACGTGTTAACAGTTGGTGCATTGAACTACAAATACGGTAGCGAATTAGTGGCAAACTTTTCAAACTACGGAAAATCTAATGTTGATGTTTTTGCACCTGGTGTAAAAATTTGGGCAACGACACCTTTAGATACGTATGAATATTTACAAGGTACTTCTATGGCGGCACCTGCTGTAGCTGGAGTTGCTGCGACGATTCGTTCTTACTACCCTAACCTTTCAGCAAAAGAAGTAAAACAAGTTATAATGGATAGCGGTCTTACTACAAAAAGCCCTGTTATGTTAGGTGGAGAAGAATCCAATACCGATAACTTCGGAAACATTTCAACTTCTGGAAAGATGGTGAATATGTACAACGCATTGATTATGGCCGATAAAAGGTCTCGTTTAAAATAAATCGATACTGTCAGGTTGAGCGCAGTCGAAACCTTATAGTTCTCGACTGCGCTCGAACAGACAACCAAAGTCAATTGGAGACCACGCTTTTTTAAAAATCAAAAACTACGCTTATGAAATATATTTTCGGAAACATTTTAATCTTTTGTATGGTTGCTACTGCTTTTGCGCAGAACAATACTTCATATTGGCAACAAAAAGTTGACTATAAGATGGAAATTGATATGGATGTTGAAACCTATCAATATAAAGGAAAACAAGAACTGGTTTACACTAACAACTCACCCGATGTTCTCGATAGAGTTTTTTACCATTTATATTTTAACGCATTTCAACCAGGCAGTGAAATGGACGTTCGTTCCAGAACCATTGCAGATCCAGATGGTAGGGTAGCAGATCGTATTTCGAAATTATCCCCTTCAGAAATTGGCTATATAAAACCAACCTTATTAACGCAAGACGGTCAAACTTTAAATTATGAAGTAGTAGGTACCGTTCTTGAAGTAGAATTAAATAAACCCATTCAACCCGGTGAAAGTACCACTTTTAATATGGAATGGGATGCACAAGTACCGGTACAGATTCGTCGTTCTGGTCGTAACAACGCAGAAGGTGTTGCTCTATCAATGGCGCAATGGTTTCCTAAAATAGCTGAATACGACTTTCAAGGCTGGCACGCCTATCCATACATTGGTCGGGAGTTTCACAGCGTTTGGGGTGATTATGACGTAAAAATAACAATAGACGCTGCATATACTATTGGCGGAACTGGTTATTTGCAAAATCCTGAAGAAGTTGGCCACGGCTACGGACCAAAAGGTTTGAAGAACATGAAGCCTGTAGACGGAAAGTATACTTGGCATTTTAAAGCACCAAAAGTACACGACTTTACTTGGGCGGCAGATGATGAATATATTCACGATAAATACGAAGGACCAAACGGCGTAACGCTTCACTTTTTCTATAAGGATAATCCTGAAATTGAAGAAAACTGGAAAAACTTACAGCCTAAAACTGCTGAATTATTAAAATATTTCAATGAAAAAATAGGACCCTATCCTTACAAGCAATATTCCGTAATTCAAGGCGGCGATGGTGGTATGGAATATGGCATGAGCACCCTAATAACTGGCGAGCGTAAATTTGAAAGTTTGGTAGGTGTTACAGCTCATGAACTTGCTCACACGTGGTTTCAGTTTTTAATGGCTACCAACGAAGCGAGACATGAATGGATGGACGAAGGTTTTACCAGTTATATTTCCGCAGCTGCTATGAACGAGGTAATGGACGAGAAAAATCCAAATCCGTTTAGCGGTTCGTATAGAGGATATACGTATTTGGCCAAAAGTGGTAAAGAGCAACCGCAAACCACACATGCAGACCGTTACGCAAGTAATAGAGCATATGGTATTACGGCATACAGTAAAGGTGCTGTATTTTTAGCACAGTTGGGTTATGTAATTGGTGAAGAAAACTTAGCCAAGACACTTAAAAAATATTATGAAGATTGGGCATTTAAACACCCAACACCAAACGATTTTATCCGCGTAGCTGAAAAAGTTTCAGGTTTCGAGCTGGATTGGTACTTAACCGATTTTGCTCGAACTACAAATACCATAGATTACGGAATTAAAGGTGTTGAATCTGTTGGAAACACAACAACCATAACATTGGAGCGAATTGGTTTAATGCCAATGCCTATCGATTTGTTTGTAATGTATGAAGACGGAACACAAGAATATTTCTACATTCCGTTGCAAATGGCGCGTGCCGAAAAACCAAATCCGTATCAAAATATGAAATATCGTGTATTGCCAGATTGGGCGTGGGCGTATCCTACCTACCAATTTGAAATCACGGACGGTAAAAAAGTGAAAAGCATGAAGATTGATGCTTCAGACCGTATGGCTGATATCAATCCTGAAAATAACACGTGGGGTGTAGAATAATTTTTTCTGAAACCTCTTTTGAAATCATAAGTGCCTTAAAAGTAAAACTGGATTTGTCCGGTTGAGCGCAGTCGAAACCTATTTGGGATAGACAATTTATAGTTCTCGACTGCGCTCGAACAGACAGCAAAACTTACTTTTAAGGCACTTTTCTTTTTTTATATCTTTACGCTATGAGCCAAAAAATTCCTAAAAACGAAAAACTAAAAAGCCGAAAAATGATAGCTCGGCTTTTTTCCGAAGGGAAATCTTATAAAAAATATCCTGTAAAAGTGTTTTTTATTGAAGTGGAAGATGCCGAAACCAATCAAGCTACTTTTGCCGTGCCCAAACGGAATTTTAAGTTGGCCGTAAGCCGAAATAGTATAAAAAGAAAGCTTCGTGAAGCCTACAGAATCAACAAAGGAGCGTATCTAGAAAAAAGCGGCAAGAAATTTGCGCTGTTGTTTTTGTATCTTGGAAGGGAAAAACCAACCTACGAAGCTGTTGAAGCTTCGGTTATTTCACTTCTTAAAAAACTAACAGATGAAAGCAATTAGCCTATTATTATTTTCGCTTATTCTCGCATGTTCAAATGGTGGAAACTCTAATGCTGTTCCACCACCACCTTCACCGGCTGGTGAATTAATGGAAGACCAAGCGTATTCTGAAGAAGTGCCTATCACACAACAATTAACGCCACCACCTCCGCCTACACGTCAACAAGAACAAAAAATCATTAAAACGGCCCGCCTCGCTTTTGAAACCCCATCACCTGAAGAAACCCACAAAAGAATTTTACAACTTACCTCACAATACGAAGGGTTTGTAGCCAATGATAATTCTGGGAAAAGCTACAATCGTATTTATAGAAATATGACGGTGCGCGTGCCTACCAAAAATTTTCAAGCGTTTATCAATTCGGTTTCTGAAGGGGTTGAGTATTTTGACCAACGGGATATTTCACGGCAAGATGTTACCGAAGAGTTTGTAGATCTCGAAGCACGCTTAAAAGCCAAGCGCAAACTAGAAGACCGGTATTTAGAACTGCTATCCAAAGCGAAAAACGTCAAGGAAATGCTCGAAATTGAACGCGAGCTCTCCAACATCCGCGAAGAAATTGAAGCCAAAGAGGGCCGCTTAAAATACCTGCAAAACCGAGTTTCTGTAAGCACCATCAACTTAAAATTTTACAAATACACAGCAGAAAGTGGCGTAACCGTTTCTTACGGACAAAAAATTAAAAACGCCCTTCAAGGCGGCTGGAACGGCGTTTCGGTGTTCTTTTTAGGGTTGTTGTACTTATGGCCGTTGTTTATTGTGGTTATTATTGTGCTGTTGGTAGTACGGTGGTTGGTTAGGAGGGGAAAGATGAAATAGGTAAACACCTATAGCAATCTAAATGAAAAATATGAGCAAAAAACTATACATCAGTTTATTAATTTTATTTATTTCGTTCGTTACAATTTCTCAAACAAGACCTTGCACAATTTATCTTAAGTCTGGAGAAACAATAACTGATATGCGAGGATATTCCAACAACAAGTATTTTAAATACTATAAAAAAGTTGGAGATAGATTCAATAAAATTAAATTAGAAAAAATTGAATCGGTTTCTTTGGAAGATAAATCTGGAAATATTACAAAACTTAGGTTCCTTCCGGTGAAAGGCAAAAAAAGAATACAAAATGTTGAGGAAGTAGTTTTAGGGGAATTAGAACTTTACCGAAAACTTATAGCTGGTTATAATACAGCAAGCTATTTTCAATATTATATTCGTAAAAAGAGTCAAGATAAACTAACTTTAATAGGGCATGATAGTTTTGGCAATAAAAAAAAGAAACCCATTTTATATCCTTTTTTAGAAAATTGTCCCGAACTAATTAAAAAAATTGAAAACGAAGACTTTCATATAGTTCGTGATTTGAGTTTGATAATTGGAACTTATAATATAACCTGTGCTCTAAATAAAGATTAATAACAGTAGGGCAAACTCATTTAACGGAGTTTAAATATTCTTTTTAGGATTGTTATACCTATGGCCGTTGTTTATTGTGGTTATTATTGTGCTATTGGTGGTGCGGTGGTTGGTTAAAAGGAATAGTAAAAAAAATAAATAGGTTTAATGTTTTTATATACTAGGTGTGTATAATATAGAAAGAACGAATGAAAAGAATAATTATACTGTTAATTTTAAGTCTTACAATCCAACAATCTTTTGGACAAGCTTGTGGAATATACGGAATAAAATATGTCGGAAATATAAATCCGGAATCAATAAAAATTGAAAAAATAAAACTTCCGACGATTGAATTTCTACACGGATTGGAAGAAGAAAATTCGGAAAAAGGAATTGTTGAAATTGAACCAGTCTCAAACGAAATTAACACCGAATTAGGTTCTCATCTGACTTCTCATCTTTATGGAAAAACGGAAAGCCTACTCAAATTCTATAAGACAAAAAGAGAAAGTATTCCTATTGTAATTACGGTTGTTGAGAACGGAACAAAAAAAGAAATACGGATAGAATTGAATTGGAATAATATTCAAATCAGTAAACTTGTAGATGATAAATTTGGAAATCAATTTGAACTGAATTTGAACCAAATAAATATAAAATAACTATGCGCAACAATGTATGACCGCAATTACAGCGGAAATACACAAACGTTGCAATTTCATAAAAGCAACTTATTTAAATGAACAAAGACGCAATACTATCATTTTTTGAAAGAGACTTAAACAAGTTAATCACTGAAATAGAACTTTATAAAAATGAAGAAACTATTTGGCGAGTAGAAAAAAACATCGCTAATTCAGCAGGGAATTTAACGCTACATATTATTGGAAACTTGCACACCTTTATTGGAAAAGAAATAGCAAACACTGGCTACGTAAGGAATAGAGAACTTGAGTTTACTCAAAAAAATGTTTCAAGAAAAGAATTGGTTGATGGTATAAAGGATGCCATAAAAATGGTTAAGAATTCACTTGCTTCAATTACAAACGAAGATTTGAAAAAAGAGTATCCTGTTATGAAGTTTTCAAAAATAGAATCGACCGAATATCTATTGGTTCATTTAGCGACGCATGTAACGTATCATCTTGGGCAAATAAATTATCATAGGCGGCTACTAGATGAATAAGAAAGAATCGCAAAATCGAAATTGTCTTAATACTAATTTCAGCATTACTTGCGTTAATTAGTATCTAATGGTTTGCTAGCTAATAGTAGTATTAATAACTACTTACAGTAATCTGTAGATTCACTTACAGCAGAATTTTTAACGAAATTCAAGACTACTTGCTTGCTTTTTAATAAAGCAAAAAGGTTTGTGTATATTTAAACGGTAACTTCTTTTGTTACCTGCGTCAGCTATTATTAAAATAAAAAATCATGAAAAAGAAAATCTTTATCCCAATAATCGCCGTGGTTATCATGTTTACAACGGTGAGTTTTAAAAGTGATTTCTTTGAAATTGCCAAGCAAATAGAAATCTTCACCACACTCTACAAAGAGCTAAACATGAACTATGTAGACGAAGTAACACCCGCAACTTTAATGGATAAAGCTATTAATGGTATGCTGGAAGATCTCGATCCATACACCGTGTATTGGAACGAACAAGAAGTAGAAGATGGCCGCATACAAAATTCGGGCACCTATACCGGGATTGGAGCTTCGGTTAAAACCACAAAAGATAAAATTACCATCATTGAACCTTTTCAAGGATATCCAGCCGACAAAGCTGGTTTAAAAGCTGGCGACGAGCTCGTTAAAATCGGCACGACACCGGTGGCAGGTTTTGATGGCGATGCTGGAGAGCTCTTAAAAGGATCAAAAGGCAGTTCGGTTGAAATTACCTATAAACGCCAAGGAAAAACACAAACTACCACGCTAACCCGTGAAAAAGTAGGAATAGAAGCGGTGCCGTTTTATAAATTATTAGATGATAATATTGGTTACATTGTACTGAGTAAATTCAACCGAAAAACAACCCAAGAAACTAAATCAGCTTTAGAAGATTTAAAACTACAGGGTGCCAATAAATTGATTTTAGACCTTCGTGGAAACCCTGGCGGACTCTTAAACGAAGCGATTAACGTGGTAAACTTATTTGTGGATAAAGGCGAAGTGATTACCACCACAAAATCGGTGATTGAAAAATACAACAAAGTTTATAAAACACAATTTGATCCTGTAGATACAGAAATTCCGTTAGTGGTATTGGTTAATGGTCGCAGTGCATCGGCCAGTGAGATTGTTTCCGGTGGTTTGCAAGACTTAGATCGTGCCGTGGTAGTTGGAGCCCGTAGTTTTGGGAAAGGCCTCGTACAACGCCCTAAAAAGCTTACGTATGGCACCCAATTAAAAGTCACAATATCTCGTTATTACACGCCAAGCGGTCGTTGTATTCAAGCGTTAGATTATTGGAATCGTGATGAAAATGGCGATCCAATTCGGGTAGATACTGAAGAATACAACGAGTTTAAAACAAAAGGAGGAAGAACGGTGTACGATGGCGGCGGAATTATGCCAGATGTGGAAGTGGAAACGGCAAAATTTAGCCCCATTACAACAGCCTTGCTAAAAGATATGGCGATTTTCGATTATGCGACGCAATATTACTATTCGCATCAATTAGAAGATTACAATACATTTGAATTTACCGATAGTGATTTCCAAAATTTTGTGACTTATTTAAAGAAAAATGGTTTTGAATATGAAACTGAAACCGAAAAGGAATTTGCTGAAGCCTTACGAAGAGCGGAAGATGATGATCTTAAAGATGAAATACAGCAAGGGTACAACCAATTAATGACATCGATAGATAGAGCCAAAGAAAAAGCATTGATTTCTAAAAAAGCCGAAATAAAATCGTTGTTAAGCGACGAAATTTTAAAGCGCTATTTTTACCGAGAAGGGATGTACAACTATCACGTAAATCACAATCCTGAAATTTTAGAAGCTGTTTCAGTTCTTACTGAAGGAAATCGATATGAAAAGATTTTAAAGTAATTAAAAATCGGTGTTTTCGATACAACTTTTCATTGTTTCAACAATGAAAAATTACTCAACCACCTAGTAGTAGAAACCTATAGAACCGTATATTTATTCCAATGGAAGCTTTCCTAAATTTTTTCGAAACCATGCCCATCTGGATGAAAGCCGGTTGGGTATTTTTTGTGTTAGCGTTGTTTTGGATTTTAGAAGGATATTACAGTTTAATAAACTTAAAATACAAAAAGTGGAAGCATGCTAAAACCAATCTTATATTATTGGCTTTTGTCATGGTTATCAACGCTGTTTTTGGTATTGCAACAGCGGCTATTTTCATTTGGTTAAATGATTCGCAATTTGGATTATTACACTTCTTTCAATCACCTATCTGGGTTGAGTTACTACTTTCACTTTTAGTATTAGATTTTATTGCTCAATATGGTGTGCATTACTTATTGCACAAAGTTCCGGCTATGTGGCGCTTGCATATTGTTCACCACAGCGACAAACACGTAGATGCCACCACTGGAACCCGTCATCATCCGTTCGATTTTATCATCCGCGAAACCTTCGCTCTTATTGCGGTCGTGATTATGGGAATGCCTATCGCTTTCTACCTATTTTACCGAATTTTAAGCGTGCTTTTCACGTATTGGACGCACGCAAATATCAGTCTGCCCGCTTGGTTGGACAAAAGCATAAGCTATCTGTTTGTAACACCCAATATGCACAAGTTTCATCATCATTACCAACTTCCCTGGACCGATAGCAACTTCGGGAATATGTTTTCTATTTGGGATCGTTTGTTCGGCACATTTGTCTATGACGACACCAAAAAAATTCAATACGGAGTAGATTTAGCAGACCATACAGACGATGAGAATATCTTCACACAATTGGGAATTCCTTTCAACAAAACAGTTGTTTCTAAAGGGAAAGAACACCATTAAATCACTTTATTAACATATTATTAATAGAAATACTGCTTAAATTTTCGTATAATATGGGTTATGGTACAAAGAGACAAGCAGGAAAACGACGACGTTCTTAAAGAATCCGTTACGTATTTAGAAAACAAAGGATTTGAGAACATTAAAGCCGATATTGAAGGCTATGAGACCCCTAAGTCGTACAATAAAAAAGGAAGTGATATAAGCATCACCCCAGATATTGTAGCGGAGCGAGCAGGAATTAAGCATTATTTTGAAGTAAGCTTAAAGTCTGACAGAACAAATTTACTAAAGTCCAAGTGGCGCTTTTTAGACGTATTAACTCGAATGCGAAACGAGCGTTTTAAAATTATTACAAGACGGGGGCATTATAAATTTACCAATGAAATGTTGGACCACTTAAATATGGACAAAAAGCTTATAAAGCTGTAACCATAGCAATGTGTGGGATGCCATCCTCAAGGTATCCTTCGCCAATGGGTTCAAAACCATGAGATTGGTAAAATTTAATTAAATATTGTTGAGCCGAAAGCTTTATGTTTTCGGTTTGATAATATTTTTTTATGGCCTTTTTTGAAGCTTCCATGATATCGTGACCATAGCTAAATTTACGCTGATCTTTAGCTACAACAACTCTTCCAATAGCAGCTTCTTCAAAATAAAATCCTTGTGGAAAACAACGGGTGTACGCTATTATTTTTCCTTCTTTTTTTCCAATAACATGCAGAGCTTTTTCGTCTTTCCCATCAATATCTTGATATACACAATCTTGTTCTACAACAAATACTTCAGAACGAAGCTGTAATATGTCGTGCAGTTCGTAAATGGATAGGTCTTCAAATTTTTTGATGGTAATTTCCATTGAGTTATTTTTTAATCCTGAACAATAATTTCCTTCGGATCGTCTTTTTGAAATTCTGGTTGAATATTTACGTGATTGATTCCGAAGTCATCAAACAATATTTTTTCTACTTTTTCTAAAATAGCATCAAATTCTGAAAGGGTTAAATCTTTAGAAAATTCCATATGTGCTTCAAGATGTGTTTCTTGTTCATTAAGCTGCCATACGTGAATATGATGAATACTTTTTACTTCAGAAATAGTCGTTATTTTTTTACTGATACGTTCCAATTTAATATCCTTGGGCGTAAACAACATTAATACATTGAAGGAGTTTTTAAGTAAATCGATACCTACCACCAATAAATAAACAGCTATTAAAACAGTTAACACACTGTCTACCCAAAACCACCCAAAATATTTCATTAATAAACCACCTATCAATACAGCGACCGAAGCAGACATATCGGTAAATAAATGTATATACGCCGAACGCATATTCATATTCTCTTTTGCGTCTTTTCTAAGTAATAACACACTAAAACCATTCGCTACAATCCCCAACACAGCTAGCCAAATAACTAAACTGCTTTCTATTTCTTGCGGATTTATAAATCGTTTTATAGCTTCATAAATAAGGTAAACCGCCACTACTAAAAGTGTAACGGCATTTACAAAAGCGGCAATAATTTCAGCACGTTTATAACCAAATGTTTTATCGAAAGAAGCTTCTTTTTTTGAATATCTATCTGCCACATAACTTATAACGAGTGAGGTTACATCACTAAAATTATGAAGCGCATCACTTAACAATGAAAGACTACCAGAAATTAACCCACCTATTACCTGTGATACGGTTATTACAATGTTTAAAACAATTGTTAATAACAGCTTTCTTCCTTTTAAATTGGTATGATCGTGTGTATGTGTTGGTGAATTAGACATAAAAAAGTAGTCGGTTATGAACAAGCTATCTTTTCGACACGACGTTGGTGGCGACCGCCTTCAAATTTTGTTGTAAGAAACGTTTTTACCATTTCCAGTGCTTGTGGTTCGCTTGTAAAACGAGCTGGAATACTTAATACATTTGCATCATTATGTTCTCTAGCCAACGCTGTAATTTCTTTTGTCCAACATAAAGCTGAACGTACTTTTTGATGTTTATTAGCCGTCATATTTGCACCGTTACCGCTTCCGCAGATAATGATACCAAAATCTACTTTTGCGTTTTCTACATCGTCTGCAACCGGGTGGACAAAGTCTGGATAATCTACACTTTCTTCACTATCGGTACCGTAGTTAATAACTTCGTAACCTTCTGATTGTAAATAATTTGAAATGGAATTTTTGTAATCTGTCCCTGCGTGATCGTTTCCTATTGCTATTTTCATGATGTTTATTTTAATACAAAGATAATTGTATTATTACATAATAAAACGGTTATAATTAAAAATCAATTGTTTACGTTTTATTAAACTTCAGTTCACTTTATAGTTAACAACTGTGTTTACATTTGTTAATAGTTTAGCAAGAAAAAAAGTTGTGAAATTGGATTATAAATTCCATATGCTTTTTAATATTTCAAAAGCAAATTTTAACTCCCTCTTTTTTGACCGAGTTATCAGCATCGAAAAGTAAGTTTCAAACAGATATTTCAGAAATACATATTAAAAATACGTTGTTAACATGGATTGTTGACAGCTGTTAATTATTGTGCCTATTCTTTTATTTTTCAGAAGAAAACATTCTTAAAACTATGTTAACAACCTGTACAAAATAACCTATAACTTAAAATAAAAATAAAACTTCAAAAAGTTATGCTACATATTAACACACTATAATAACCATCATTATTTATTTTAAAATTTTAAAAAAGAAAAGAGATGGTTATTATATTGTTAATAAGGTTGAAAACTTTAAAATTAAACGATTCTCATTTTTGAAGTGTTATCAAAGTCTTTGATGATTTCTCGAGCTCGCTCTGCGTCTTGCTTGTGCACTTGCAAGCGAATGCCACCAATTGCATTTGAGTAAAAAGGAAAAACACTCGCCATGGTTTCGTTTAAAAAAACATGCGGAATGTCATGCTGTTCTAAAAGTAAAGCGAGAACAGCATATTCACTTTGATATGTGAAAGTAGCAACGGTTATAAAGTTTTCCATAGCTTAAAAATTGCTTTTTAGAAGCCTTACTAAGGTACTAAATCTTTCCTAAAGGAAACACGCTATTATCTTAATAATAGTACATTTACATTAATTAAAATAAAACAATGCCAAAAAGAAAAACGAAGAAGAAAAACAATAAAATAAAAGGGCTTGGAGAAAGCATTATAAAAATACTACGAAAAGCGAATTCCAAACCTTATAACTACAAACAAATAGCGGCTAAATTAGGATTAGATGATCCTAACAGCCGTAACCAAATTACCAAAAAATTAAAGCAATTAACTGCTAAAGGAACCATCAACGAAGTGGAACGAGGAAAGTATGTTATTGCCCCTTCTAAAAATTACTACACGGGTGTGGTAGATATTACCAGCCGTGGACAAGGATATATTATAGTTGACGATCTTGAAGATGATATTTTCGTTAGTAATAAAAACTTAAACAAAGCCTTAAATGGTGATGTGGTTGAAGTCTATGTTTTTAAACGTAAAAAACGTGGTAAAGCTGAAGGCGAAATAACCAATATTATACAACGTAAGAAAACTGAGTTTGTTGGAACCATCGATATTCACGAGAATTTTGCTTTTGTTGAAATCAACGATAGCAGTATGTATACTGATATTTTTGTTCCGAAAAGTAACATTGGAGATGCAAAAGGTGGTGAAAAAGTACTAGTTGAAATTATCGATTGGCCCGAAAAAGCAGATTCGCCATTAGGTCAAGTTAAAAAGGTGTTGGGAATGCCTGGTGAACACCATACCGAAATTCATTCCATTTTAGCACAATACGGATTGCCGTATGAATTTCCACATGAAGTGGAAGAATATGCTAATCAATTAGATACATCTATTCAAGAAGACGAAATAAATAAACGTCGTGATATGCGCGATGTGTTAACGTTTACCATTGACCCGAAAGATGCAAAGGATTTTGATGATGCGTTATCCTTTCAGAAATTAGAAAATGGTAATTATGAAATAGGAATTCACATTGCAGATGTTTCACATTACTTAAAACCTGGAACTGTTATAGACGATGAAGCATATGAACGTGCAACCTCAGTGTATTTAGTAGATCGCGTGGTACCGATGCTTCCTGAAGTATTATCAAACAATGCGTGTTCGCTTCGCCCTAACGAAGAAAAATATACGTTTTCAGCTGTTTTTGAAATAGATAATCAAGCGAAGGTTAAAAACCAGTGGTTTGGACGAACGGTAACCTATAGTGATGCTCGTTTTGCGTATGAAGAAGCACAGCACGTTATTGAAAATCCAGAAGCTAAAGAACACGAAATACCGGCTAACATTTCCATTACTGATAAAAAATATATGGTAGATTCAAATATTGCTTCGGCAATTTTAGAAATGGATCGATTAGCTAAAATATTACGTACAGATAGGATGCGTCAAGGAGCTATTTCGTTTGATAAAGTAGAGGTAAAATTCAAATTGGATGAAAACAACGAACCGGAAGGCGTTTATTTCAAGGAAAGTAAAGATGCAAATAAACTAATTGAAGAGTTTATGTTGCTTGCCAACCGTAGCGTTGCCGAATTTATAGGAAAACAAAATTCGCCAAAAACATTTGTATACCGTGTACATGCCGAGCCAGATGATGAGAAAATCGCCGCTCTGGAACGAATTATCCAGCGTTTTGGTTATAAACTGGATACTAGAGATCCTAAAAAAACTGCCAATTCTATCAATAAATTATTGAAAGATGTCGTTGGAAAAAAAGAACAAAACTTGGTCGATGTTTTAGCAATTAGAACGATGAGTAAAGCGGTTTATACCACGAATAATATTGGTCATTATGGTTTAGCGTTCGATTATTATACACACTTTACATCGCCAATTCGTAGGTATCCAGATGTAATGGTACATAGGTTGCTACAGTCTTATTTAGATAAAAATAAATCAGCCAACCAAGATGAATACGAAGATAAATGTGGTCATTCCAGCGAAATGGAAAATCTTGCTACAAATGCAGAACGTGACAGTATAAAATACATGCAGGTTAAGTATATGATGGACCATGAAGATGAAGACTTCTTAGGTGTGATTTCAGGTGTGACTGAATGGGGAATTTATGTTGAAATCGTTTCCAATAAATGTGAAGGGATGGTTCGTTTAAGTGATTTACGCGACGATCATTATGTATTCGATAAAGATGAATTTGCAGTAGTTGGTCAGCGAACTCACAACAAATACACATTAGGAGACGAGGTTTATGTAAAAGTAAAAAATGCAGACTTAGTTAGAAAGCATTTAGACTTCACGATGTTGGGTAGTAAAAAAGAAATTGAAAAGTAAGTGTAACATTTCAATTATAAACTACTCTTTAAAGAAACTAAACTACTTATTATGAAAACAATTTCTACACTTCTTATCGCATTCATAACCTTTTCAGCCTTTTCTCAACGTATGGTTGAAAAAAATATAGGTGATTTTGATGAATTAAAAGTATTCGATTTAATTGAAGTAAATTTAATTCCTTCCGAAGAAAACAAAGTTGTTATCAAAGGTAAAAACACCGAAAGTGTTAAGATTATCAATGACAACGGAAAATTAAAAATCCGAATGCAATTAGATGAACGTTTTAACGGAGAAGAAACCTTTGTTGAAGTTCACTACACCGAAATTGATATAATCGATGCGAATGAAGGAGCTATAATAGTTGCAAACGAAGCAATTAGCCAAAATAAAATTGAATTACGTTCACAAGAAGGAGCAAAGATTCGAGTAGGTTTAAAAGTAAATTATGTTGAAATGAAAGCCGTTACCGGAGGTATCATTGAAGCTTCAGGATTAGCGAAATCTCAAGATATTACCATTAGAACCGGAGGTATCATCGAAGCAATGGATTTACAAACCCAAGACACCAATTTAAAACTGTTTGCTGCTGGCGAGGCTGAAATTAACGCTAGTGAAAAAGCAACTATAAAAGTAACTGCAGGAGGTGATGTTACCGTGTATGGAAATCCAAAAGAAGTAAAGAAAAAGAGTTTTGCAGGGGGTACTATTCGTATTGTGGATTAATAGTTACTTAAAGCGTTTTCAAGTATAAAGTAATTTGTACTTTTACAATACTATGTTTGATGGTATTGGATACGCAGCTTTTTACGGGTTCCTACTAGCTTTTGCAGTAGGTCCTGTATTTTTTACACTTATTGAAACCAGTATTACTAAAGGTTTTAAAGCAGGTGTGTTCTTCGATTTAGGAGCAATTTTTGCCGATATTGTTTTTATTGTAATTGCGTATTTCAGTACCAGTAAAATTTTAGATAAAGTTAAAGATGATCCTGGATTGCTTATTTTCGGGGGCGCCATTTTAATCGCTTATGGAATTATATCCTACATCCGTACCAACCGCTCTTTTTTTAAAATAGTACGGGAACATTACGCAGTAAAGGTTAAAAAGAAACTGGGAAGCTTATTTTTAAAAGGATTTCTGTTGAATTTTGTAAACTTCGGCGTACTCGCTGGCTGGATTGGTACTATTATTATGGCAAATGCATTAACTAATTCAGAAAATGGTGTGTTTTTCTTTCTACTAACTGTGTTGATTACTTTTTTCTGCACCGATCTTTTAAAGATTACGTTAGCTAAAAAACTAAAAAATAAGATGACACCCCGTTTTATTATTAAAACTAAAAAATGGGTGAGTATTTTAATAGCAGGTTTTGGTGTAGCATTGTTATTACAAGGAATTTTTCCTGATGAAATGAAATCCAACTTAGATAAAATACCAGGACCGAAACATCCGTTAGAAAAACCTATTCCCCCAGTAGAAGACCCTATTCAATAAAAAAACCTTCAATCTAGTAAGAAAGAAGGTTTTGTTGAGGCATCGAGCGGATTCGAACCGCTGTACAAGGTTTTGCAGACCTCTGCCTAGCCACTCGGCCACGATGCCAATAAGGTTTGCAAATGTAAAAAAATTAAACCGAATTTTCCTATTTAAATTTGAAATTACCGTTCTGAAGTCATTGTAACACTTACTTCAGCAATATCACCACCAATTGGCGGATTAATCTTTGAAACCCGAACCTTTACAGCATCAACCAGTTGAATGTCTTTTAAAATTTCATCAATAATACGCTGGCCTACTTGTTCCAGTAGCTTAGAGCGGATTGCCATTTGCTCTCTAACTATTTTTTGAAGCTGAACATAATCTACAGTATCACTTAATTCATCAGTTTTAGCAGCTTTTGAAAGATTTGCAGTAACTTCTAAATTTACAATATAATCGCTGCCTATTTTTTCTTCTTCAGTAAGGCAACCGTGATTAGCGAAAATGCGGATATTCTTTAAGCGTATTGTACTCATGCAAATTGTTTTTGCAAAGATACTTTTTTTACCTTTGCTACTTATCTGTTTATAGATAGGCAAACTAATTAATTCTGTTTACTTTAGATAACTAAATACAATTCCTTTTAAGGAACAATATACCAATCATGGCAAAAGAAGAAGCACCACTTAATTTTATTGAGCATATAATAGAAGAAGATTTAACTACAACGCATACGCAAGACGAACTTCGGTTTCGGTTTCCACCAGAGCCTAATGGCTATTTGCACATTGGTCATGCTTCTTCCATTTGTTTAAATTTTGGTTTAGGAGAACGCTACAAAGCACCAGTAAACCTACGTTTTGACGATACAAACCCTGCAAAAGAAGAGCAAGAATTTGTAGATGCCATTAAACGCGACATTTCTTGGTTAGGTTTTGAATGGGCTGAAGAACGCTATGCTTCAGATTATTTTCAGGAATTATACGATTGGGCCGTGCAATTAATTAAAGACGGAAAAGCGTATGTAGATTCACAAACGTCTGAGCAAATTGCAGAACAAAAAGGCACACCAAATTCACCAGGAACAGAAAGTCCTTTTAGAAATCGTCCTGTGGAAGAAAGTTTAGATCTGTTCGAAAAAATGAAGAAAGGCGAACTAGGGGAAGGTAAACATACGTTGCGTGCTAAAATAGATATGACTTCAGGAAATATGTTAATGCGCGACCCGGTTATGTACCGCGTGTTGCATAAAAGTCACCATAGAACGGGTACCGATTGGAAAATATTCCCAATGTATGATTGGACGCACGGAGAAAGTGATTATATAGAGCGTGTATCACATTCATTGTGTACGCTTGAGTTTTTGCCCCATAGAGAGCTTTATAATTGGTTTCTGGACCAAGTACACGAAAAAGGAACATTACGCCCTAAGCAACGAGAATTTGCCCGTAGAAACTTAAGTCATACAGTGGTGAGTAAACGAAAATTAGCCAGACTGGTTGAAGATGGTGTTGTAAATGGCTGGGATGACCCAAGAATGCCAACTATTTCAGGGTTGAGAAGACGTGGGTACACCCCAGAATCAATTAAAAATTTTGCAGACAGCATTGGAGTAGGAAAAAGAGAGAATGTAATAGATGTTTCCCATTTAGAATTTAACGTGCGTGAAGATCTTAACAAACGAGCACCTCGTGTGATGGCGGTTTTAAATCCTATAAAACTGGTCATAACCAATTATCCGGAAGGTAAAACTGAAATGCTCGAAGCTGAAAATAACCAAGAAGATGAAAGTGCTGGCTATCGTGAAGTTCCTTTTTCGCGTGAGCTGTACATTGAACAAGAAGACTTTAAAGAAGAAGCCAATAGAAAGTTTTTCCGATTAACTTTAAACAAAGAAGTTCGTTTAAAAAATGCCTACATCATTAAAGGCGAAAGCGTTGTAAAAGATGCTGAAGGTAATATCACCGAAATACATTGTACCTACGATCCAGATAGTAAAAGTGGAAGCGGAACCGAGGCTTCTAAACGTAAAGTAAAAGGAACGTTACACTGGGTTTCAGTTGAACATGCCCTTCCTGTTGAAGTTAGACTCTACGATCGTTTGTTTACTGAAGCTTCACCAGATGCCGATAAGGAAAAAGATTTTATGGAGTTTATAAATCCAAATTCTTTAGAAGTTATCACAGCATATGCGGAACCGAGTTTAAAAAACCTGGAAGTTGAAGATAAAGTTCAATTTCAACGATTAGGCTATTTTGTTGTGGATAAGGATACTTCCGAAGAGAAAATTGTCTTTAACCGTACGGTTCCATTGCGTGATTCTTGGGCAAAAATAGCATAACATTGGTTTTTTAAGAATTCACCTCTTCAATTTGGCGATTAATTAAGAATTTTTGGCAATAAAAATACTTTTTTAAGAATATTTTATGGGTAATTTTTTGAGTATTAACCGGTTATTAACAGCAACTAGAAGCCTACTTGTGTAACTTTGTTATGAAATGAATATTAACCAATAATTTTAAAGAAACATGGCATCTAATACAGGACAAACACTTTTAGCTTTACTAACAGGAGCTGCGATAGGAGCGGGAATAGGAATTCTATACGCTCCAGATAAAGGTTCAAAAACCAGAAAGCAAATAAGCAAAGAAGCTAAAAAAGCACGAAAACAACTTGATAAGCAAGTGAAAGAAACTTCTAGTAACTTAAGTGAAAAAGCTCAAAAAGCTAGACTTAATTTTGAAGAAAAATTAGAAAGTACATTATCTTCAGCAAGTTATAAAGCAGACGATATTCTATTGGCAATGGAAGATAAACTGGAAGCATTAAGAAAACAAAACGCAAAACTACAAAGAGAAACCGAAACAGCTAAAGCTAAAACGAAGACCAAAAAAGCAACTGCATAATATGGCATTTGAACGTCTTACCGACAGTTTACAAAACGTAAGCGATAAGTTACAAGAATACGGCACAAGCACGGCGGAGTATTACAAACTTCGCCTATTTAAATCCTCTATGAAAGGAGCCATATCTCTTGTCAATTTATTGGTTTTTGGTAGTTTTTTCTTATTTGTACTTCTTTTTATTTCAATTGGAGTAGCCTTATGGTTAGGTATTGTTATGGAAAGTAGTTTTGCCGGCTTTTTAATAGTTGGTGGGTTTTATGGATTGGTAACATTGTTTTTAATTTTATTCGGAAGAAAAATAATAGAACGTAGCCTACTTATAAAATTCTCTAAAGTGCTTTATGACGAAGATGATATCTCTCCGAAAAAACAAGCCAAAAAAGAGGTTAAAACTTATAAGGAAACCATTGAAAACCATCAAGAATGAAACGATACACTACTTTTGAAGAAATAGATCGCGACCTTAAATACCTGAAGCTCAAATCTGAAATAGATAAAGAAGAGCTTAAGCTTGGTGTTAGTACTACAAAAGAAAATTTTAAGGAGAGTTTTTCTCCATTGAATATGATTGCAAGCCTCATTGGTTCAATCGCCCAAAAAGCATTGGTTGTAAAGATTGCCAATAGCATCTTAGGTGTAAAAAAGGTAAAAGAAGTAGAAGATAAAGACTATTAAACAAGTTTAAAACTTATAAAAAAAGCCGCTAAAGTTAGCGGCTTTTTTTATTTTAAAACGATACATCATCAATGTTATCACTTGGTGGTGGTGTACGTTTTTTCCGTTTTTTAGGTGTAATTCCCTTCGCTTCATTTTGCTTTTTCATTTCCTCACCTATTTGGTTACTGGCCACAAACGAAGCTATCATATCGTTCAACATGTTACTGCCTGCCTGAGGTGAATTAGGGAGTAAAATTAGGTTGGTGTTTGTTTCTTCCCCAATAGACTGTAGCGTATCATAATGTTGCGTCACCACAATTAAGGCCGAAGCTTCTTGGGAGTTGATCCCAACATTATTTAAAACATCTACACTTTCTTCAAGTCCGCGTGCAATTTCCCGGCGTTGATCGGCAATACCTTGTCCTTGCAAACGCTTACTTTCAGCTTCAGCACGGGCTTTAGCTACTATTTTAATACGCTCTGCTTCTGCTTCATACTCGGCCGCTACTTTTTCACGCTCTGAAGCATTAATACGGTTCATAGCAGCTTTTACTTGTACGTCAGGATCAATATCGGTTACTAATGTTTTAATAATATCGTATCCATAATCGATCATTGCATCGTTCAATTCTTCTTTTACAGCGATGGCAATATCATCTTTACGTTCAAAAACATCATCCAGTTTCATTTTAGGTACTTCGGCTCGCACTACATCAAATACGTAAGATGTAATCTGGTCGTGCGGATTTTCAAGTTTGTAAAAAGCATCATAAACTTTTTCTTTAATTACTTGAAACTGTACTGAAATTTTTAACCGTACAAATACATCATCTTTTGTTTTAGTTTCTACCAAAACATCCAATTGTTGAATTTTTAAATTAATACGTCCGGCAATACGATCAAAAACAGGAATTTTAAAATGTAAACCTGAATTTCGGATACTTAAAAACTTTCCGAAGCGTTCTACAATAGCTGCAGTTTGTTGTTTTACAGTGAATATGCCTGAAAGCAAAATAAAAAAACCGACAATGATTATCGGTATTAAAAGAAGTAAACCACCCATTAGTTAAATTTTTTAATTGAATAATTAGTTGAAGATACAAAAATAAAGCTACTTTTAGCTTCTATTAATTTACCACTTTATGAGTATTAAAAACCTATTAATTGTTACCGTTTTAGTAGTTTCTTTTCAACAACTTACGGCACAACGAAATTTTGATGAATATAACCGCCTAGGTATTACAGGAGGTTTAACATTGTTTGATATTAACACATCAGATTTTACAACGAAACAAGGACAGGGATTTACAGGCGGTTTTACTACCAGGGGTTCCTTTAGAAATGGTTTTGATCTCATCTACGGGATTAACTTTATACAATCTAATATCGAAATTTTAGCGAGTGATGTAACAGAATCCCGAAACTTAGAATACTCTATTATAGGGGCACAAATAAACTTTTTAGCTAGTCTTAATATTGTTGAACACCATTTAAGTCTTGAGTTTGGCCCTATTTTAAACGTAAACGGGAAAATGAAACTTAAAGACGAAGCCTATGAAAACTATATTTTAGATGGATATACCACTGTTAGGGCTCAAGACATCGAAGATATATCTAGTTTCAACTTTAGACTTATGGGCGGGCTCACTGCTGGTTTAAAAAGCTTTAGGTTGGGTGCTCATTACCAATATGGTCTCACCAATATGCTAAATAACTTGAACGAAAAAGATATTTCAGAATTTGAGGATGTAAAAGGGAACAGTTCTACATTTATAATTTCTGCTGTTCTTTATTTTTAAGTCATCTCGACGAAAGGAGAGATCACACCCACCTAAGTCCATAGGTATTAATTTAAAACCATTTCTATAAATTAATATCAGATACTTTTAATCGCTTTTTCAATACGTTTAATGCTTTCTTCTTTTCCAAGAAGCGAGGCAATCACAAAAACATCAGGACCTTTCATTTCGCCAACAAGCGATAGGCGCAACGGCATCATTACTTTTCCGAAACCTATTTCATTATCGGTAATCCAGCCCTTTACTTTGTCGGATACATTTGCTGCGGAAAAATCTTCCACCTCTTTCATAAGCGAAATAACCTGTTGAAGTATTTCAGCAGTACCTTCTTTAAAGGCTTTTTTAGCCGCTTTTTCATCATAACTTTCTGGTGCTTCAAAGAAGAAACTACCTTGATCCCAAATATCTTCGACAAAGGTGGCGCGCTCTTTTAGTAAAGCTGTAATTGTTTCAATTGGGAGGGAGGTTTCAATTCCCTTATTTTTTAGCAATTCTTTAAATTGTCCTGCTAAAATTCCATTGTCAACTTCCTGTAAATAGTGATGTTGAAACCATTTAGTTTTTTCAGGATCAAACTTAGCACCGGCTTTGTTTACTCGGTCTAAATCGAAAGCTTGAACTAATTCCTCCAAGCTAAAAAGCTCTTGTTCGGTTCCTGGGTTCCAACCTAAAAAAGCTAACATATTGATAACTGCTTCGGCTAAATAACCATCTTCTCGATAGCCAGAATAAACATCGCCATCGGCCGTTTTCCACTCTAATGGAAACACAGGAAAGCCCATTTTATCGCCATCACGCTTGCTTAATTTACCTTTACCAACGGGTTTCATAATCAATGGTAAATGTGCAAATTTAGGTGATTCCCAGCCAAATGATCTGTATAACATAACGTGAAGAGCCAGAGATGGCAACCATTCTTCACCTCTAATTACGTGAGTGATTTCCATTAAATGATCATCAACGATATTCGCTAAATGATACGTTGGCATGCCATCACTTTTAAACAACACTTTATCATCTAAAATATTGGTGTCAATCTGCATACCACCACGAATCATATCTTTTAAATGAAGCGTTTCATTTTCAGGGGATTTAAATCGAATTACATAATCTTCACCAGCATCCAGTTTCTGTTGAACTTCTTCTTTTGAGAGCGATAAGGAATTCTTTAGTTTTAACCGGTTGTGCCAATTATAGATGAAGGTTTTTCCTTCCGCTTCGTGATTTTTTCGGTGTTCATTTAACTCTTCAGCAGTATCAAAAGCATAATAGGCATTTTCTGAAGCAAGCAACTTATCGGCATATTCTCTGTACAAATGTTTGCGTTCACTTTGGCGATACGGACCAAATCCACCATCTTTTTGTGGGCCTTCGTCAAAGGGAATGTTTAGCCAATCCAAGGCTTCAACGATGTAATCTTCTGCACCTTCTACATACCGAGTTTGATCAGTATCTTCTATTCGCAACACAAAATCACCATCGTGTTTTTTAGCAAACAAATAGTTGAATAAAGCAGTGCGAACACCACCAATATGTAACGGTCCTGTAGGACTTGGAGCAAAACGTACCCGTGTTTTTTGAGCCATGAAAGTTGTTTTTTATAAGGATTGCAAAGGTAATGAATCTGTAAGAGAAATTTTTGTAGGAATTTGTATCTTTCGCGCCAAATAAAATATAACAATGAAAAAATTATTACTTGTACTTACGTTATTATTCACAATGGGAAAGATTAGGAAACGAAATATATGGTGAAAGTGAAGATTTCGGTTCAGGATATGCTACTTCAATAAGTGGTGACGGAAACCGTATAGCAATTTTTGATTTAGATGGTGGTGACACCAATTTAGGAAGAGTTCGTGTATTTGAATTACAGAATGACGCTTGGGTTCAAATCGGAAATGACGTTCCAGGGCTTCCTTTTCAATTTATTATTGATGGAAATGTTGATATAAATGAAGATGGCACTCGATTTATTTTTGCCTCTCCATGGAATGATGAAAACGCGATAGGTTCTGGAGCTGTACGTGTTTTTGAGTTTCAAAACAACACTTGGAACCAAATAGGAAACACTTTGTATGGAACAAATGAAGAAGAGTTTTTTGGAACATCAATTTCCATTAATGCAGAGGGCGACACAATTTTTTGTGCTGGAGTTTCAGATGTAGGATATGTAAATGCATATAATTTTCAAAATGGAATTTGGGAGCAAATAGGGTCTTCAATTACTGGGGAAGCTATCGAGGACAGAGCAGGAGCTTCTATATCAACGAATAATGCGGGAGATAGAATTTCATTGTCATCTCCTAGAAATGATGATAATGGTAATGATGCAGGGAAAGTAAGAGTGTTTGAGTTTCAAAACAATACTTGGAACCAAATAGGAAACGATATTTTAGGGGAAAACCCTGGAGATTATTTAGGTAGAGGGAATAGATCTTCATCAAATACAATAGAGCTTAATGGTTCGGGGAATCGCATAGCTGTGAGCTCTTATGACTATGTGTCTGGAAATAAAAAGGGACAAATACGTGTATTTGAATTACAAAATCAAATTTGGACTCAATTGGGTAGTGATATTACAGGTAATACAGATAATCTTTATTTTGGTTCTGGGATTAGTTTGAATGAAGAAGGATCTGTACTTGCTGTAAGTGACCCATACATAAACGATACAGGAGAAGTGGAGGTGTATAAATTTGAAAATGCAGATTGGGTACAAGTTGGCGAAACCATATCAGATAATGATGGAAAATCTTTTGGACATGCTTTAGATATAAATAGTATAGGAGATAAACTTATTATTGGAGATTTTGAGAATGAAGAAGCAGGTGAGTTCTCTCCAGGAAAAACAACTGTTTATCAAAATGATGAATTATTAGCTATCTCTGAAAATTTTGTAGAAACTAAAACAAGCCTATACCCCAACCCAAATAATGGCAATTTTTCTATCAAGTTATCTGAAACTTTTGAGTCCGTTTCAGTAAACATTTCAGAAATTTCTGGAAAACAAATAAGTAATCTAGAGTTTTCGAACACCAATGAAATTGATATCGAAGAAAGTCTCTCTTCAGGCATATATTTTGTAAGTATCAAGACAACTAGTTCGCATTCAACTTTAAAAATGATTGTAGAATAATTTCTTTAAGGAGCAAACAGTTAGTTAAGATATAATCCAATTTTTTACCTATAAATATCTTGTAGTGAAGTGTTTGTATCGCTTTTTTTAGTTCTTTGAACTAATCATTACTTAATTTAAAAAATTCGTTTACAGGTTTTTTAAACACCTCAGAAAGTTTTAACGCCAATACAGTTGATGGCACGTAACGGTTAGCTTCTATTGAGTTAATGGTCTGGCGTGATACACCTATCTTCTTTGCTAACTCATCTTGGGTTAAGTTTAAAATGGCACGCTCTACTTTAATTGTATTCTCCATTATCTATTACGTTTTAAAACTTCAAAAAATACAATATGCATCATTAACATAAATGACAATACCTCAAAATAACTGAAGGTGTTATTGGGGCTTGCTTCAAAAACAAAATTATGTATCAAATATTCTAATAGCGGCTGAACTAATGTAAAAACTACACCAAAAATAAAAGCCAAAGTATATGCTTTAGACCTTAAGGAAACAATCATTTCGTCCTCGTTTTTATCTTTAGATATGCTAATTATTAACAAACCAACTAGAATACCGCGTCGTAACACACCTTTAAACCACCCTACTTCAAATTCTGTAAACTTTAAAACTATTGCAGTAACAAACAGTGCTAAACATAGTAATGTGCCAATGGTTTTCCAACGATTGGGTAACTGAAATCGCGACCATTTTTCAATTTTAGTACGCTCACAACCCATTATTTTTTTTGAATCCATAATTGACAAATAAACTTTATTTTAAGTAAAAATATTTTTACTATATGTCAAATATACTTTACATATTTGAATTATACAAATTACATTTTTGGGAACTTGGGTTTAATAAGGTTTTTGGAGTAATTTTTGATACTCAACTAGTTCACAGAAGTCTTGAAATAAAATTGTATTTTTATGAGTTCTATATAAAAAGAATGCACGAAGTATGAGCACATTCAACATCATTCAGCAAAAACTGGAACAATTCATTAAAAAGTATTACACTAATGAATTGATCAAGGGCGCTATTTTATTTTTCGCCACTGGGTTGCTCTACTTGTTAATCACGCTGTTAGTAGAATATTTTTTATGGCTCAGCCCATTGGGTAGAACCATTTTGTTTTGGACTTTTATAGCGGTTGAACTTACGCTCTTTATAAGGTTTATTGCCTTTCCGTTGGCTAAACTATTCAAGTTTCAACACGGTATTTCATACGAAGAAGCTTCTGCTATCATAGGTAATCACTTCCCGAATGTAAGTGATAAGCTATTGAATGTCATTCAATTAAACCGAAACCAACGCGAAAGTGAACTTTTGGTGGCCAGTATTGACCAAAAAGCTTCGGAACTGCAACCTATTCCCTTTCAAACAGCAGTTGATTTCAAAAAAAACACGAAATATTTAAAGTATGCTGCCATTCCAGTTCTCATTTTTGTTGTTATTAGTTTATTGGGCGAAAAGGATCTTTTTTCCAGTAGCTACGAGCGGGTTGTCAACTATGATACGGCTTATGAACCGCCGGCCCCTTTCAGTTTTGTTGTGTTGAATGATAATCTTTCAGCTATTGAAAGTAAAAACTATACGCTTAAAATAAGAACCGAAGGAACCGTCATTCCGCAGAATGCGAGTATTGAATTCAATAACGAAACCTATTACCTACAACAAACCGCACCCGGCTTGTTTGAATATACATTTTCGCAACCGTTAGAACCAATTGACTTTAAATTAAAAGCCAATAAAGTTCAATCCAGAAATTATACGCTTGATGTGGTTAAAACGCCTTCTTTATTAGGCTTTGAGATGATTTTAAATTATCCTTCCTATACTGGGAAGCAAGATGAAACCTTAAAAAGCACGGGAAATGCCACCATCCCTGAAGGGACACAAGTTACTTGGCAAGTTGCCACTAAAAACACACAGCAGGTTAATTTAAAAACGGCGGATACTATCTATGGTTTTGCTGAAGAAAAACAACAATTCAATTTTCAGAAAAACATTTATTCTAAGTTAGATTATGCCATTACCACTTCCAACGAAAACCTGAAAGATTACGAAAATTTAGCCTTCACTTTAGGTGTCGTTAAAGACGAATATCCTGAAATCGATGTACAATCCAAACAAGACAGCACCGACACCCAACTAATTTATTTTTTAGGTCGTGTAAGCGATGATTACGGGTTGACAAAACTACGTTTGGTCTATTACCCAACAGGTGAGGAAGAAAACGCCAAAAAAGAGCCACTTTCGCTTAACAAGAGTAATTTCGACCAGTTTGTTTACACCTTCCCAGGACAATTGCCTTTGGAAGAAGGCGTAGCCTATGATTATTATTTTGAAGTTTTTGACAACGATGCCATTCATAATTTTAAATCCAGTAAATCCGGTGTGTATTCCTTCAGAAAATTAACAGATGATGAATTACAAAACGAACAACTGAAACAACAGGATGCCAATGTTAAAGACTTGGACAAGACCTTGGAAAAAATGAAAGAGCAGGATAAAAGCCTGGAAGAATTGTCCAAAACCCAAAAGGAAAAGAAAGAACTGAATTGGAACGATAAAAAGAAATTGGAAAACTTCATTAAACGGCAAAAACAACAAGAACAGATGATGAAGAACTTTTCTAAGGAAATGAAAGAAAATCTTGAAAACTTCCAACCAGAAGAAAAAGATGATCCTTTTAAAGAACAATTGGAAGATCGTTTGCAAGAGAATGAAGAACGATTGGAGGAGAATGAAAAGCTGCTGGATGAGCTGGAAAAACTGCAGGAAAAAATTCAGAAAGAAGATTTAACTGAAAAATTGGAGCAGTTAGCAAAGCAAAATAAAAATCAAGAGAAAAACTTGGAGCAATTGGTCGAGTTGACCAAGCGCTATTATGTTACTAAAAAAGCTGAAAAACTGGCTGAAGATTTATATAAATTGGGAGAAGAGCAGGAACAACTTTCAAAAGCACCAGAGGAAGATAACACTAAAGAAGCACAGGAGGAACTCAATAAAAAGTTTGAGGAATACAAAGAAGATAAGAAGCAATTAGAAAAAGATAATGAAGATTTAAAAGAACCGATGGATCTTCCTAAAGATGAAATAGGGGAGAAAGTTGTAGATAAGGAACAACAAAATGCTTCGGAAAAATTAGAGCAACAACAGAAACAGGATGCCCAAAAAAGCCAACAAAAAGCAGGTGAAAAAATGAAAGAAATGGGCAAACAAATGCAGATGCAAATGCAGGCTGGGCAAATGGAAACCATTCAAGAGGATGTAAAAATGCTTCGGCAAATCTTAGATAACTTAATTGTGTTTTCTTTTGGTCAAGAAGATTTAATGGAAGAGTTTAAAACCATCGATTATGGCAGTCCAGTTTTTGGTAAAAAACTGAATATTCAAAATGATCTTAAACTTAATTTTGAACATTTAGATGATAGTATTTTCGCATTGTCATTACGTCAACCCATGATTAGTGGAAAAATAAATAGTACCCTAACCGAAATACAATACAATATCGATAAATCACTTGACCGATTGGCGCAAAACCAAATGCGACAGGGTGTCTCAAGTCAACAATACACCGTAACCGGGGCGAACGAACTTGCCATTATGTTGAGTGAGTTGTTGAACAATATGCAGAACCAGATGATGATGAGTGCTTCTGGCCAAGGCCAAGGACAGGGGTTTCAGCTACCCGATATCATTAAAAAGCAAGAAAGCCTTTCCGAACAAATGAAAGAAGGCATGGAAGGTCAAAAAGGTGGTGAAAAAGGCGAAAAGGAAGGTCAGGGTCAAGGAGAAGGTAAAGGAGAAGGAAAAAGTCAGGGAGAAGGCGAAAATGGCCAAGGCGGTGAGGGTGGAAACCAAGGACAACAGGATGGAGAGTCTGGAAATGGCAATAGCGAGCAATCCAGTGAAAAATTGTATGAAATCTATAAGCAACAACAAATGCTTAGACAACAGCTGGAAGATCGTTTGAATAAGGAGGGCTTAAAAGGAAAAGGCGGTGACTTGCTACGCGAAATGGAAGGTGTTGAACAGCAATTATTAGAAAAAGGATTTAATCAAGAAACTTTGCAACGAATGCTAAATTTACAGCATCAATTATTAAAATTGGACAAAGCTTCTTTTGAACAAGGAGAAGAAAACCGAAGGGAGTCTGAAACCAATAGAAATCATTTTTCTAACAATTTACGTTTATCACCTGAAGCAATCAAAAAGTACTTTAATACTACTGAAATTTTAAATAGGGAAGCACTACCTTTGCAACCACAATTTAAAGAAAAAGTACAAACTTATTTTAAGCAAACCAATGATTGAGTTTTATTCTGAAACCGATTTTGAATTAGAAAATAGCCAGAAAATTTCAGAATGGATTTCAACCATAATTGCAGGTGAAAATTATAAAGAAGGGGAGATAGTTTATGTGTTTTGCGATGATGCATATTTGCATAAATTAAATGTTCAATTTTTGGATCACGATACGTTGACTGATATTATCAGTTTTGACAATTCCTTGGGAAAGCAAATCCATGGTGAAATTTATATTTCCGTAGAACGAGTAGAAGAGAATGCAAAAACCTATTCAGTATCTTTCGAAGATGAATTGCACCGTGTGATAATCCATGGAATCCTTCATTATTGTGGATATATAGATAAAACCGAAGAAGAAGCATCCCATATGCGTACTAAGGAAAATGAAGCCTTAGAAAAGCGTACTTTTCTGTAGAACCTTGATTTACAAATATTTATACAATTAAGTTGCTGATTATTAGCAATTTAGCTATATTTGCGCCCATTTTAAAAAAGAATACTAATTTTAGTGTGGATCACTAAGTAAAATTGAAGTGTTCCACGTGGAACAATGTAAAGTTTATGTTTGAAAAGGAATATGATGTTATAGTTGTTGGTGCCGGTCACGCAGGTTCTGAAGCTGCCGCTGCCGCTGCTAATTTGGGGTCAAAAACATTGTTGATTACGATGAATTTGCAGAATATCGCTCAGATGTCTTGTAACCCTGCTATGGGTGGAATTGCAAAAGGACAAATTGTTCGGGAGATTGATGCGCTCGGAGGCTATAGTGGAATCGTTTCAGATAAGTCTGCTATTCAATTTAAGATGTTGAATAAATCAAAAGGGCCAGCGATGTGGAGTCCAAGAGTTCAAAGTGACCGAATGTTGTTCGCTGAAACTTGGCGTCTGATGTTGGAGCAAACTCCCAATCTTGATTTTTATCAAGAAATGGTCTCTGGTATTTTGGTTAAAGATGATAAAATTGTAGGAGTAAAAACTTCATTAGGGTTAGAAGTAAAAGCTAAATCTGTTGTGCTTACTAACGGGACTTTTTTAAATGGATTAATCCATATAGGAGAAAAACAATTTGGAGGGGGTCGAGCAGGAGAAAGAGCTGCTACTGGAATAACAAAAGACTTGATTGATTTAGGGTTTGAATCTGGTAGAATGAAAACCGGAACACCTCCAAGAGTCGATGGCCGTTCGTTAGATTTTTCTAAAATGTCTGTTCAACCAGGAGACGAAATTCCTGAGAAATTTTCATTCTCCGACGAAACAAAACCGTTAACTAATCAACGGGATTGTTATATGTCTCATACCAGTAATTTGGTACATGATATTTTACGCGAAGGTTTTGATCGCTCACCCATGTTTAACGGATCTATTGAAAGTGTAGGGCCGCGTTATTGTCCTTCAATCGAAGACAAAATAAATCGTTTTGCCGATAAAGATCGACACCAAATGTTTGTTGAACCCGAAGGATGGAATACGGTTGAATATTATGTAAATGGATTTTCAACTTCCTTGCCAGAGGATATTCAATTTAAAGCATTGAGGGAATGTGACGGATTTCAAAACGTAAAATTCTTTCGTCCTGGTTATGCAATAGAGTATGATTATTTTCCGCCAACACAATTAAAACATACTATGGAAGCCAAGTTGGTTTCAGGGTTGTTTTTTGCTGGACAAATCAATGGGACTACAGGATATGAAGAAGCAGCTTGTCAAGGAATGATGGCTGGTATTAATGCGCATTTAAAAACCCACGAAAAAGAAGACTTTATTTTAAAACGCAATGAAGCTTACATCGGTGTTTTAATAGATGACCTTATTACCAAGGGCACAGAAGAACCGTATAGAATGTTTACTTCTCGTGCTGAATATAGAACATTGCTTAGACAGGATAATGCCGATTTTAGATTAACACCTAAGTCATATGAAATAGGTTTGGCTTCAGAAAAACGCCTTCGAAGAATGGAGGAAAAGAAAGAGCAATCTGAAGCTTTTGTGCAATTTTTTAAAGATACAAGTGTAAGTGACGAGGTTGCAAATCCTATTTTAAAAGAAAATAATTCTGCTGAAGTAAAACAAAGCGATAAGATGGTAAAGATGTTTTCTAGGCCAGAAATTGATATGAAAGATATGCGTAAAATTGAAGATGTAGAAAAATATATTCAAGAAAATGACCTCGATTATGAAGTGTTGGAACAAGCCGAAATTCAAATTAAATATGCAGGGTATATTGAAAAAGAAAAAAACAATGCGGATAAATTAAATAGGTTAGAGGGAATTAAAATTCCAGAAAACTTTGACTATTCCAAATTAAAATCGCTTTCTTATGAAGCGAGGGAAAAGCTAAAAACAATACAACCGGCAACAGTTTCTCAAGCATCAAGAATTAGTGGAGTATCACCAAATGATATTTCGGTAATGCTTGTTTATATGGGACGATAAACAATATGTTTCACGTGGAACGTTTGAGTTCGTAATTACATTTCAATATATATTCATTTGGAAAAAAGACAAAGATCTACCTATATCACTACAAAAGATTTTCTCGTTTCGGGAGAATCTTTTAAGTTAAAATATGATCCAGAACTTGAAATGTTGGTGACCACACCACAGCCAACTTTAGAAAAACTTCTGGATTATTATGAAAGCGACGCTTACATTTCGCACACCGATTCTGAAAAAGGATTACTTCCTTTTCTATATCAAAAAGTAAAACAAAGAGCGCTAAAAAAGAAAGTTGAGCTTATTACAAAATTAAATAAGGGAACAGGATCTGTTTTAGATATTGGAGCTGGTACGGGTGAGTTTTTAAAAGTAGCTTCAGAGAAAGGTTGGAAAATTTATGGAACCGAACCCAATGAAAAAGCTCGATCTATTTCAGAGAAAAAAGATGTTCTTTTAAAAGAATCTTTTGCCGAATTTTCAAATCAAAAATTTGATGTTATTACCTTGTGGCATGTGTTAGAGCATGTGCCTAATTTACATGAAGCAATTTCTCAAATTGAAAATCTATTAAAGCCAGGAGGGACACTTTTAATTGCTGTACCAAATTATAAATCATACGATGCAAATTATTATAAAGAGTTTTGGGCAGCTTATGATGTTCCGAGGCACCTTTGGCATTTTTCAAAAGAGAGTATGAATAAACTTTTTTCAGATGAAATAAAAATTGTAACTATTAAACCAATGGTTTTTGATTCATTTTATGTAAGCCTGCTTTCAGAAAAATATAAAACAGGAAATTCATTTTCATTAAAAGCTTTTTGGGTAGGATTGTGGTCAAATATGAATGCTTGGACCTCAAAAGAGTATTCTTCTCACATATATTGCTTTAAAAAGGCCTGAAAGCCTCTTTATTTTGCTTTTAAGCGCGCTATATCTTTTAGGTGTCGAAATGTGTATTAAAAATTATAAAACCGCTTAAAACACCTAATTTTAGCTTAAAATCAATAGTTTTTATCAATCATAATCAAAAATAATAATAAAAAATTATTATACAAGCTCTTTGCGATGTATTAAGCGAGTTAGGGAGATAGATAAATCTGTAAATATAATTTTCCCATTTCCATTTCGCTCTACATGATAAATTGCTTTTTCTAAAGCTTCAGTAATATCAAATATGTTGTTTTGATGCACAAAAGGGGCGAACTTTTCTAGAGAAAATTTAGAATCATTTGCTTCAAAAAACAATAATGATTCAGCTTTGTAGTTTTTCAGTAAAGCCTGTCGAAATACTTCAATACAATAAGTGAGAAATTTCTTTTGTGTTTCGCGTCCCAAACCGGCAACGGTATCACTCCATGAAAGCAAATCGTTAATAGAGGCTTTATTTCCTTTTGCTTTAAAAGCCGTGCGAACCCAATCAATAAACAAACGTTCAAAAGCTTTGTCATCACTATCTTCATCAATAATCTGTAAAGCCTTGTTTATATCGCCGTTTGCCCGATGCGCAATTTTTAAGGATGTGTTTTCGTCCAATTGTTTTTTACGCTGTAGAAAAGTAGCAATATCTTCTTCGGAAAGAAGTGGAAAGTGTAGTTTTTGGCAACGTGATTGAATGGTGCCGATTAATTGTTCTTCGTCTTCGGTAAGTAATAAAAGGACTGTCTTTTCTGGCGGTTCTTCAATAAGTTTCAAAATTTTATTGGCAGATTGGGTGTTCATTTTATCGGCCATCCAAATGATCATTACCTTATACCCGCCTTCATAAGCTTTTAAGGAGAGCTTTTTCATCATATCGGCAGCTTCATCTACCTTTATGATGCCTTGTTTTTTTTCTATTCCAAGTTTCTGAAGCCATTGAAACAGTGATCCGTAAGGGTTTTCTCTCAAAAATTCACGCCATTCTTCACTAAAATTATCAGAAACAGGGTGTTTTTTAATTTTGTCATTGGTGTTAACTGGATACACAAAATGAAGATCGGGATGTGCAAAACTTGATACCTTTTGACTACATTTTTTATACGCTTCAGATTCAGGTGAAAAATTACTGCATAATATAGCGTTAGCATAGGCTATTGCCGCGGGTAAAACACCTGTTCCAGATTTTCCAATAAACAATTGTGCATGAGGAATTCTACCATTTTCGATGGTGGTTAATAAGTGTGATTGTAAGTGTTTTTGACCAATAACGTTTGAAAAATCCATACGCAAAGCTACATATTTTTTCATCGGAAATCTTACACAAAAAAACGCTGAAACGATGCACTGTTAAACCTTTCAGCATTGCGGTTTAAAAAACTATATTTGCAAGTGTAAAATTTCAAGTATGAAAACAGTAAATGATGTAAATTTTAAAGGAAAAAAAGTACTGATTCGCGTGGATTTCAATGTTCCATTAAACGATGATCATGAAGTAACCGATGCGACGCGTATTGAAGCTGCAAAACCAACAATAATCAATGTTTTGGAAGATGAAGGAAGTTGCATTTTAATGTCACATCTAGGGCGACCTAAAAACAAAGAAACAGCTTTTTCATTACGTCACGTAGTTGATACCGCTACCGAAGTTTTGGGCGTTACCGTAAAATTTGTTGAGGATTGTATTGGAGAATCAGTTGAACAAGCAGTGGCCAACTTAAAATCAGGTGAAATTTTATTACTTGAAAACCTTCGCTATCACGACGAAGAAAAACAAGGTAATCGTGCTTTTGCTGAAAAATTGGCTAAATTGGGTGATTATTATGTAAATGATGCCTTTGGTACAGCTCACAGAGCACACGCTTCAACTGCTATTATTGCAGATTTTTTCCCTGAAAATAAATGTTTCGGCTTGTTATTGGCTTCAGAAATTGAAAATGTAAATAAAATTTTGAATGATGGTCAATCACCAATTACTGCAATTATTGGCGGTGCGAAGGTTTCTTCGAAAATTACTGTAATTGAAAACATTTTAGATAAAATAGACCATTTAATTGTTGGCGGCGGAATGGCTTTTACCTTTGTTAAAGCACAGGGTGGAAAAGTTGGCGCTTCGTTGGTAGAAGAAGATAAGCAGGATCTTGCCCTCGAAATACTTGAAAAAGCAAAAGAAAAGGGTGTTTCGGTACACTTACCAACTGATGCTATTATTGCTGATAGTTTTTCAGAAATGGCAAGTACCGATGTAAGTATGATAGACAATATACCAGAAGGGTGGATGGGCTTGGATGTTGGCCCCAAGACCAATGAGCTTTTTGAATCTGTTATATTACAATCTAAAACCATCCTTTGGAACGGCCCAGCAGGAGTTTTTGAAATGGAACCTTTTGCAACAGGTACGATTAGCCTAGGGAATGCCATAGCAAAGGCTACTAAAAACGGTGCTTTTTCATTAGTAGGCGGTGGCGATTCGGTTGCTGCAGTGAAAAAATTTAATTTTACCGATAAAGTGAGTTACGTTTCTACTGGAGGTGGCGCTATGCTTGAAATGCTTGAAGGTAAAACACTGCCAGGAATTAAGGCTATTAGAGAATAAAATTTTTATAAATCCGTTTCAGCATAAGGAATAATCACTAAAATTTAGTCATACTTTTTTCCTTTTATGTATTTTTAATATTATTTTAAGCTAAACCCCAGGCTATTAAGACTATGAAAAAACTTCTTTTCGTTTCAGTTTTGTTTGCATTCGGAGTATGTACTTCTTTTGCTCAAGATAAATCAATCGATTCTCTTAAAAAGAAAAACATACAGATTGTAGATTCAATTACCGTTCAGAAAATTACGGGAGATTTGCCTAAAACCGTTGTCGCTACTAAGGTTAAGGATACGATGATTTTTTCTTTGGAAGATATGGCAAACGCTAGAAAAATTGACAGCCTTTGGTTGAATGAATTATTCTCCACAGGCCGTTTTGAAGAAATGTACGGCACTGTTCAAAACCAAACCTACGACCCATTACCGTATAAAGAATTACCTACCGAGGTATTGAAACAACGACTAGCAGAATTAAATGCCCGAACGCCTTTTAATGTTGAGTATAACCCTTCTTTAGAAAGTGTCATCAACGGGTATTTAAAAAACCGCAGAAAATCGTTGTCTAAATTGATGGCTTTGAGCGATTATTACTTTCCCATGTTCGAAGAACAGCTAGATCGCTACGGTTTGCCGTTAGAGATGAAATATCTTGCCATTGTTGAATCTGCTTTAGATCCTCGAGCCGTTTCAAGGGTGGGGGCTACCGGTTTATGGCAGTTTATGTTTAGTACGGGTAAAATGTTTGGTTTAGATGTAAATTCGTATGTGGACGAGCGTTCAGACCCTATGATGGCTACCGAAGCAGCTAGTAAGTACTTGTTTAGTTTATACAACAGCTTAGAAGATTGGGATTTGGCTTTGGCCGCCTATAATTCGGGCCCCGGGAATGTTGCAAAAGCCATTCGACGCTCTGGTGGAAAGAAAAACTATTGGAATATTCGCAGTTATCTTCCACGTGAAACAGCTGGCTATGTTCCAGCTTTTCTAGCAACAATGTATATTTTTGAATATGCCGAAGAGCACGGTTTTAAAAGTGAAGGGCCACAAATACCGTATGTAACAACCGACACTATTCGAGTAAAAAAAATGATCACTTTTGATCAAATTGCTGAAATAACCTCTATTCCAAAAGCAGAGATAGAATATTTAAACCCTTCCTATAAACTCGGAATAATACCGGTAATAAAAGATGAGAATTATGTACTTCGCCTTCCTATCGATCAAATTGGAAAATTTGTAGCCAATGAGGAAGCCATTTATGCGTATGCTGAAAAAAAATTAAACGAACGCGAAAAGCCCTTAGATGAAGTCGTGGATCAGCCAGACCGTATTCGATATCGAGTACGAAAAGGGGACTATTTAGGTAAAATTGCTGAAAAATATGGCGTAGGTGTAAGCCAAATTAAACGTTGGAATGGCTTAAGAAGCAATCGATTGCGAGTAGGACAACGCTTAACAATTCACCCAAGAAAACCAGTTGCAAGCACATCAAAAGCAACAACATCAAGTAGCAGTGTAAAAACATATACTGTCAAAAGTGGAGATTCGCTGTGGAGCATTTCTAAAAAATTTCCTGGAGTTACTGTTGAAAAAATTAAAAATTGGAATGATATTAGTGGTACTAATTTAAAACCCGGAATGAAATTAAAGATTCAAAAAGGGTAAACAACCAACAAAAACACTAACATGAAAACAATTTATATTGCTTTATTGGCTGTCGCTGTGCTCTTTTCGTGCAACGAATCCGGTAAAAAAGACACTTCATACCTTCCCGATTCAGTAGGGAACGTAAACCATCTTCAAGTTGTAATCGATAACGATTTATGGAACGGACCAGTAGGCGAAGAGATTAGAACCTACTTTGCGGCACCTACCGATGGCCTTCCACAAGATGAGCCGTTATTCACTATGAACCAAATGCCAATAGCTACATTTACTGACTTTGCACGAACTAACCGTATCTTTCTTCATGTTAGTTTGGGTAAAGAAAATAATGTAAAGATTGCAAAAAATGAATACGCTAGGCCACAGGTTGGGGCTATTATTACTGCTACTTCAGAAGAAGGGTTGATCAATTTAATTGAAGAAAAACACGACCAGATAATTGAGGCGTTACACGCTTCAGAAATAAAAGAGCGGCAACGTCGCACCAAGGTTTCTATGATGAAAACAGATTCGCTAAAAGAACGTTTTGGGGTCGATATCAAAGTACCTTCTGCTTATCGTATAGCCAATGCTAGTGACGATTTTTACTGGATGCGAAAAAGCCTGAAATCTGGAACAACCAATATTTTAATTTACGAAGTTCCGCTAAATACCATCACTACTGATAGTATGGCCGTTGGTGAAATTATTAAAATGCGTGATTCTATTGGCGGCGGATACCTACCAGTTGAAGATGAAGGGCGCTTTATTACAGAGGATGCTTATGCCCCTTATCTTTTTAAAACTAATATTGATGGGCACGTAGCCTATGAAACCAAAGGTACTTGGGAAGTAAAAGGAGCCTTTATGGGTGGGCCCTTTATTAATTTTGCTGTAAAAGATGAAGAAAACGACCGATATTTAATACTAGAAGGCTTTACCTATGCCCCATCGGTTGAAAAACGTGATCTGCAGTTTGAGCTGGAATCGATTCTGCGTTCCGCCAAACTTAGCAAGTAAGAAAACATTCTAAAATTTAAAAACCCGCTAAATTAAAAGATTTAGCGGGTTTTTATTTGAAGGTACAAAGTTAATATTTACTTTTTATCTTCAATTTTTGCTTCTTCATTTTCATCTTTAGAAGCATCTTTAAATTCTTTGATACCGCTACCTAAGCCTCGCATCAATTCTGGTATTTTTCGTCCGCCAAACAATAGCAAAACAACCAAAACGATTAAAACAATTTGCCAAGGGCCTATAGCTAGGGGTAAAAATAGTGCAATCATCATATAAAAATTTATAGGGCAAAGGTAACAAGAATTCCTTACATAAAACGTTTTCAATGTAAGTTTAGTGCAAGAGGGTGTAAGATTGTTTTATATTTGTAGTTACGAAGCATACAACATGGCTAAAAAAGAAAAAAGGGCAAAAAAGATAAAAAAGAAGCTGTTGCACAAATACCGGCTGGTAGTGCTTAATGAAGACACGTTTGAAGAGCGCTTTTCCTTTAAGTTAAATCGCTTAAATGTGTTTGTCTTTAGTGTTATTTCAGCATTGGTTTTAATAGCTGGAACAACCATTTTAATTGCCTTCACACCACTTCGGGAATACATTCCTGGCTATTCTTCCACAAAACTAAAGCAACGCGCTACACGCTTAACCTACAAAGCGGACTCGCTACAGCAAGAAATAGAAGCAAATGACCAATACCTTGCCTCAATACGAAAAGTGCTCACAGGAGACGTTAAAACGGTTGATTTTAATAAAGATTCCATAATTAACGCTGCCAGTATTGATGCTTCAGAAGTTAATTTAGCGCCTTCAAAGGCAGATTCACTATTGCGCGAAAAAGTGTCCCGTGAAGATAAATACAATCCATTACTTGGAGATTCAGAAATCAATTATGTGCTTTTTGCCCCTATTAAAGGAACCATTACCGAAGAGTATAATCCTGATGATAGGCACTATGCCGTAGATATAGTCGCTGTGAGGGATACACCAGTAAAAGCTGTTGCCGACGGTACTGTAATTTTTGCCGAATGGACTGCTGAAACAGGATATGTGATCATTATAAAGCATCGTAACGATTTGCTTTCAGCATATAAACATAACGCCTCATTGACCAAAGAACAAGGGGAATTAGTGAAAGCAGGAGAGGTAATTGCTACTGTAGGCAGTACGGGCGAACTTACCACAGGGCCCCACCTTCATTTTGAACTTTGGCGACAAGGCTACCCGATAGATCCAACTAATTTTATAGATTTTGAATAGCATACTATGTTCATAAAATCCTTAGCAGCCAAAATTTTTGCCAAACGCATTGTTTCCAAAATAGAAAAATGGTCAAAAAAACCAATAAAGACACAGCAGAAAGTCTTCGAAAGCCTTATTAAGAATGCAAAAGACACAGTTTTTGGCAAGGACCACGACTTCAGAAATATAAAATCCCATTCCCATTTTGCTGAAAAAGTACCCATTCGGGATTACGAAAACCTAAAACCCTATGTAGACCGGGTAGTTTCAGGTGAAGAAAATATTTTATGGCCTGGAAAACCACTCTATTTTGCTAAAACTTCTGGTACCACAAGCGGGGCAAAATACATTCCTATCACTAAAGAGTCCATGCCACATCACGTTGAGGCTGCCCGAAACGCCATTCTTTGTTATATTAATGAAACTGGAAATGCCGACTTTGTAGATGGAAAAATGATTTTTTTACAAGGAAGCCCTGAAATGACCGAAAAAAACGGAATTAAACTAGGCAGATTATCTGGTATTGTGGCGCATTACGTTCCAAAATACCTTCAAAAAAACCGTATGCCGAGTTGGGAGACCAACTGCATAGACGATTGGGAAACTAAGGTAGAAGCTATTGTTGAAGAGACCAAAGATGAAAATATGACGGTCATTAGCGGCATTCCGTCTTGGGTACAAATGTATTTTGAACGGTTACGGGCAAAGACCGGAAAAGATGTAGGTGACCTTTTTAAAAACTTTCAATTGTTTATTTATGGAGGTGTAAATTATGAACCATACAGAGCAAAGTTTGAATCTTTAATTGGGAGAAAAGTAGACAGTATAGAGCTTTTTCCAGCTTCAGAAGGGTTTTTCGCCTTTCAAGACAGACAAGATGCCGACGGAATGTTGCTATTATTAGACTCAGGTATTTTTTACGAGTTTATTGAAGCAGCACATTTTTTTGATGAAAACCCGACACGTCTCACTATCGGTGATGTCAAAGTTGGGGTAAATTATGTAATGATTGTTTCAACAAATGCTGGACTTTGGGGGTATAATGTGGGTGATACTATTCAATTTACTTCAACAAATCCGTATCGTGTAATTGTTTCAGGAAGAATAAAGCATTTTATTTCGGCATTTGGAGAACACGTAATTGGGAAAGAGGTTGAGCAGGCTATGAAAGAAGCCATACAAAAACACGGTTTTTCAATTTCAGAATTTACGGTTGCTCCACAAACAAACCCCGAAGAAGGCCTGCCCTATCATGAATGGTTTATTGAATTTGAAAGGGAGCCCGATTCCCTTGAAAAAATAGCAAAAACCATCGATACAGCGATGCAACAACAAAACTCTTATTATTTCGATCTAATTGAAGGTAAAATATTGCAACCTTTGCACATTAAACAACTTAAGAAAGGCAGTTTTACGGAGCATATGAAATCGCAAGGAAAACTAGGTGGTCAAAACAAATTACCAAGGCTCTCAAATGACAGAAAAATAGCTGAAAAGCTACTTTCTTTGCAAGATTGAAATTAATGTATATTTGCAGCAATGAAGAGAATGAAATCGCATAACAGAACCCGGGCTCAAGAGAGCACCAGCGCCATAGAAAGGTTATATATAACTATGCGGCACCTATTTAATCGCGGTTTTTACAAACCTATGGGGGTATCGGGCGAAACATTGAGAGAATCCTTATTAACACTCCGACCAGAAATATACGGCTCCATTTCCGAAGAAAAAATAGAGTTACAAGGTCTGCTGTACGTTATCGATAGGCTTCCTACGGGGATTGAAGAATGCCGCTTTATAAACCTAACAAGTGACGAAGGTTATAAAAATTCACATTTTAAGACTATAATTCCTTCAAAAAGACGCAGAAATTGCTACCGTATTGACGAAGAGCAGATGAACATTGAGGTAACTCGTGGCAGGTCTGAAATATATGATGTCCTTACGCACCTCACATTTCTGTACATAGAATCGCACAAGATTATGAAACAGATCATGATCGATGAAAAGGGGAAAGTGATTCGCGATTGGAAAAAGTTGGAAAACACCATTCAAAAAAAGGACGAATTAACCCAAGAGGACAAGGAAATTGCCTTAACACACACAGCAAACTTTTTGGGCAGGACTTTTGAAGAGGTGAGCGAAGTGTATCCACAGTTTGCCAGTAAAGAAAACCCACACCGTTTTTTAAATATTATTTATTATTTAGGAAAATTAGCCCTTGAAGAAGTGGTGGACAACAATAAACGCATTATTACCTTTAGCCCAGTGCTACGAGAGCGTTTAGGGCACCATATTCACGGAGAAAAGTGGGCGCTAAAAATCAAAAAAACGCTTGATGATAAAAAGCTTTTGCAACGGCCGCTACATATTATCAGTGCCAATATGCACAGTGTGATGAATACCCTTTTTGCACATGCAGCATTAACTTCTGAAGCAAAAAAGAAGCAACCTTTAGAACTTTTTGAATCTTTAAGTAACCCAGCTAACGGTAAACTCAGGGAGAAAGTGACAAAGATGGCCCTTAAAAATGGGATGACGGTCATTGATGATGATAGTGGAGCCAATATAGATGTTCAGGTTTTTGATTCAGATAAATTTTCTAACGCTGTATATACTTCCGAAGGTGTTGAAACGAAAGATATGCCAGTGATTATTGTTATGGACTATGCTTTTGGAGAACAAGCGTATGAAACGATGGACGAACTATTAAAACCGTACAAAGATAATAATGGGAATTCACATTTTTTAAATGTGGCATCGGTATCCATTATGGGAAAAGCCGGAATTTTAGAAGGTGGCAAAGGCGATGTTATGATTCCTTCGGCTCACGTGTTTGAAGGGACAGCAGATAATTATCCTTTTGAAAATCAGTTGAATATTTCAGATTTTAAAGATGAAGACGTGAATGTTTGTACGGGAACTATGATAACTGTACTGGGGACATCCTTGCAAAATAGGGATGTATTACGTTTTTTCCACGAATCTACCTGGAACGTAATTGGTTTAGAGATGGAAGGAGCACATTACCAAAAAGCGATACAAGCTGCCGCTAAAATACGAGGAAGTATCAGTTCAAAAACACAGGTTCGATACGCGTATTATGCATCAGATAACCCATTAGAAACTGGAAGCACATTAGCCTCCGGCGGATTGGGCACAAGTGGCGTAAAACCCACCTATGTAATCACCGAAAAAATAATAAAACAAATACTGGACACTTAACAACCCAAAAATCATGAGTAATCAAACCACCAATTCTTCTGAAGAAATAGATTTATTTTATCTATTTCGTTTAGTCGGCGATTTTTTTAAAAATTGCTTTATCGCTGTCTATCGCTTTATCATGTTTTTACTTAAAAACTGGATTATACTTTTAGCAATCATAATTTTAGGAGCAGTAGCAGGATATTTTTTACAGAAAAATGATAAAACCCCAAAAGAGGCAAGCGTACTTACTCGCATAAATTTCAATACCGTTAGTTATGTTTACAGTGCCGTTGAAGTCTATAACCAAAAAGTGATTAACAAAGACTCAGCTTATCTTAAAAAAGCAGGACTATGGGATAGAGGCCCCTTGGTTAGAGCTGTTACTGTATCGCCAATAGTAAGCTTTGAGGAAATAGCAAGCATATACGGGAGGGATAACCGTACCTTAGAGCTGCTGTTTGAGGATTATGAATTTGAAAACGACAATACTATTAACAGTTCACTTAAACTAGATTTTAAATACCATAAAATGGACTTAAGACTGTCTCATAATGCTACAACGAGCACCATTGATCGTTTTACTGAGTACATTAACACGACCCCATTGATGGAGGACTTAAAAAAGGTAGGATATGCCAATTTACAGGAATTGATTGACGTAAACGAAACAACCATAGAACAAATAGACAAAATACTAAACAATTATAATATAAATGGAGGCAGTCCAAGTAATAGCCAAATAACCCTTGATAAGGATTTGACAGGCTTGGTTGATGCCAAAATTCAGTTTAAAGAAGATGTTAACGAACTTAAGGAAGAGTTGGTGTTTTCTGAAGACATCAGTGTGCCAATCACCAAATCTGCATTGGTCGAGGAAGAAGCAAGCAAGTTGAAAAATAAAATTATTTTGTATCCCATTATCTTGGTCTTGATATTCCTATTGTTTGCTTTACTAAAAAGAGCCTTTAATTATGCAAGAAAATTAGCAAAGGAGGATGACTCAAAAACACAAAATGTTTAATAACTTACATATTAAAAAACAACGTGTTAAATGTCATTTAGTTTAATCTAAAAAAATATTTTGAATAACGATAAAGTGCTGATTACTGGAGGAGCAGGATTTATTGGGTCAATTTTTACCCAGTATTACCTTACCAACACAAGTGACGAAATTTTTGTGCTTGACAAGCTTACTTATGCTGGAAATTTAAAAAATTTGGAGCCTGTTTCGCAGCTTCCAAACTATCATTTTATCAAAGGGGATATTTGTAATGAAAATTTTCTGAAATCACTTTTTGAAAAACACCAATTTCAAAAAGTAGTTCATTTTGCGGCAGAATCACATGTGGATAACTCCATTACTGGTCCAGCTGCTTTTATTGAAACTAACATAAATGGCACGTTTAACTTGTTGCACCAAGCTTATGTTACCTGGATGGATGGACCAAACAAGTTAAAAGAACCCTTTAAAAATACCCGTTTTCTTCATGTCTCAACCGACGAGGTATATGGAACCTTAGGCAAAACAGGGTTGTTCACAGAGAAAACACCCTACGCACCAAATAGCCCGTACAGTGCATCAAAAGCATCGTCAGATTTTATCGTACGTAGCTATTTCCATACCTACGGAATGCCGGTAGTGACCACCAATTGCTCCAATAATTACGGTCCCAACCAGCATAAAGAGAAGTTAATCCCAACCATCATTAGGAAAGCGATCTCGAGCAAACCTATCCCTATTTATGGCGACGGAAAAAACATACGCGATTGGCTATATGTAGAAGATCATTGTAAAGGCATTAAATTGGTCTTGGAAAATGGTACATTGGGCGAAACTTATAACATTGGTGGGCGAAATGAAAGGGAAAACCTATACATCGCACATACAATTTGTGATATTTTAGACGACTTGAAACCAAAGGATGTTTCCTATAAAGAACAAATTACTTTTGTAACCGATAGACCGGGACATGATTTTAGGTATGCCATCGATGCTTCAAAAATTGAAAATGAATTGGGTTGGAAAGCAGAAGAAAATTTTGAAAGTGGCATAAAAAAGACCATTCAATGGTATTTAAACAATACAGATAGATTATGAAAGGAATTATATTGGCAGGAGGTTCGGGCACACGATTACATCCATTAACACTTGCGGTAAGCAAACAGTTAATGCCGGTTTATGATAAACCCATGATTTACTATCCTTTGTCAACCCTTATGCACGCAGGAATACGTGAAATATTAATTATTTCGACCCCTGAAGATCTGCCCTTGTTTGTAAAGTTATTGGGCGATGGTTCAAAATACGGCTGTGATTTCCGTTATGCTGTACAAGATGAACCCAATGGACTTGCTGAAGCATTTATAATAGGAAAAGAGTTTATAGGAAAAGATAAAGTAGCATTAATATTAGGGGATAATATTTTTTACGGAAGTGGATTAAAAGAATTGCTTCAATCCAACAACAACCCCGATGGCGGTATTATTTACGCTTATCACGTGCATGACCCCGAACGCTATGGAGTGGTAGAGTTTGATGATAACGGGAAAGCTTTATCCATAGAAGAAAAACCTAAAAAACCAAAATCCAATTATGCCGTTCCGGGAATTTATTTTTACGATAACAGCGTAGTGGATATTGCTGAAAACATAGAGCCCAGCCACCGTGGAGAGCTCGAAATAACCGATGTAAACAATGCTTACCTAAACCAAGGAAAATTAAGCGTAAGCATTTTAGATAAAGGCACAGCTTGGTTAGACACCGGGACTTTTGCTTCTTTAATGCAAGCTGCTCAATTTGTGGAGGTGATCGAAGAACGTCAAGGGTTAAAAATTGGCGCCATTGAAGAAGCAGCTTACGAAATGGGATACATTGATAAAAAACAATTGGAAAAACTTGCCCAACCCTTGTTAAAAAGCGGCTACGGAAACCATTTAATGCAACTGGACTAATTTGGAACTACAACAAACAACATTAAAAGACTGCTTCATTTTAAAGCCTCGTATTTTTCAAGATGAAAGGGGTTTTTTCTCTGAAACATATAATAAACAGACATTCAAAAAAGTGACAGGGCTTGAAATTGATTTTGTTCAAGACAATCAGTCTATTTCCACGTATGGTGTGTTAAGAGGACTTCACTTTCAACGTGGACCTATGGCGCAAAGCAAATTGGTTAGGGTGGTAAAAGGCAAAGTGCTCGATATTATTGTTGATATTAGAAAAAATTCGGAAACTTTCGGAAAACACATCAGCGTACTACTTGACGATGTAGAGCAAAAACAACTATTTGTTCCTAGAGGTTTCGCACACGGTTTTATCACACTTTCTGAAACTTCTGTCTTTGCCTATAAATGTGATAATTTTTATGATAAAACTTCAGAAGGAGGAATTATCTATAATGACGCAACCTTAGGGCTAGATTGGCATCTGCCTAAAGAGGAGTTGATCATTTCAGAAAAAGATAAACAACTTCCCGCGTTTAAGGAAGCGATTTTATGACAAGCGTATTAGTAACAGGTGCAAACGGACAATTGGGAAGGTGTTTACAAGATGCTTCAGAAAAATACCCACAACTAAGTTTTTTCTTTGCTTCGCGAAACCAACTTGATATTGAAAATCAGGAAGCGGTTACCGCTCTTTTTTCAGAAAAAAAATTCGATTACTGCATCAATACCGCAGCCTATACCAATGTTGAAAAAGCTGAAAGTGAACAAAAAAAAGCGTTTAACAGCAATGCCAAAGCAGTAAAACACTTAGCATTGGCCTGTAAGGACGCCAAAACTACCTTATTGCACATTTCGACAGATTATGTTTTTGACGGAAAGAAAACAACACCTTATTTAGAGACCGATGCCACTAATCCGATTAACGAGTACGGTGCTTCAAAATTGAAAGGGGAACAGTATATTCAAGAGGGTTGCAAAAAGTATTTCATATTCAGAACCTCATGGCTATATTCTACCTACGGGCATAATTTTTTAAATTCCATCCTTAAGTTTGCCAAAGAGCGAAAAGAAATAACTATCACCACCGAGCAAACGGGAACGCCTACCAATGCAAATGATTTTGCCAAGGTCTTGTTGCAGGTTATTGCTTCAGAAAACAAACAATACGGTTTATACCATTATAGCAATGCGGGCGAAGCCACTTGGTATGATTTTGCAGAAGCTATTCTCAATTATTCCAATCAAAATGATGCGATAAAACTTGCCAAAACAGACCATTATCCTACTTTTGCAGCACGGCCTAAATATAGTGTGCTGAATACTGAAAAAGTGTCGCAGAATTTGAATTTGGAAACAGTCCATTGGAAGAAAAGCCTTCAAAAGCTATTGAACGATTAACTATGAAGAAAAAAACCTAATAGGTTTTTGAGTGTGTCTTGAAACTTTAAAAATGGCTCCACTAATTTTGATAATTTGTTTCTGGGACCAAATTTAAAACTTAAAAAAATGCCAATGAATGCGGTTTTATAGTATTCTTGTTGTTATATACAAGATTTAAAGGATAAAAATTAATTGAAATGAGAGTATTGGATTTTTATTGCTTATAAATGATAAAAAGACTTGCAATAGTAGGATTTTTTACGGGTTTTGCCCATTTATCAAATATTTTTATTCTTAAATATTTGTCTACAAACATATCCAATAATACTATTTCTGTAATTGGAGAAATAGACAGTCTCGTAATATTAATAGTTTCAATAATTTCGTTTGGCATCCAGTTATCAGCAACTCGAAAAATTGCATTAATGGATAATTGGAAAAAGGAATATTATGACACTCAATCTGCAAGACTTACTCTATGTTTGTTTTTGGTAATTTTTAGTTTAAGTGGTTTTCTTATAACAAAAAACTTTTTATTCCTTTTTTCTCCAATCTTTGCTTTAAATGGTGATTATGCACTTTATGGAAGAGGTAAACCAGAGATGGGTGCTTTTGTTTCATCAATTAGGGTGATTATTCCAGTTACAACTCTATTTATAGCATCTATGTATATGAGAGAGCAATTAATCATAATTTATGTAGTTAGTATTATTATTTCTTATTTTATTGCTGGAATTATTGTATCTCGTAGTCTTAGAGTTTCATATTTTATAAAACCAAAACTTAAAAGCTTAAAAAAATATTGGCTTCATTTTGGGCTGGGAATTGCAAGTGTTTTGTTTCTCTTTATAGGAATAAGCCTAGTGAACGTTATATCACTTTTTTATGCGTCTTCAACAATAGCTGTTATTTACATTATCTTGAAGTTCTATATGATATTCAAGGGAGTTAGACAGATAATAGTTCAAAGTTTTTACAAAGAACTTACTCAATTTAAAGTGGCTCTCAAGGTTGACCAAATGGCTACGATTGGAGGGTTAGTATTGTTTGTATCTTTAGGTTTTTTCTTAAATGTAATTGCGCCCGTGTTTTTCAGTAAAGACTTTTCTTCTTATCAAAGCACTTTTTTTATTGTTGGGCTAGCAGGCTTTATTTCATCTTTTACAACAAGCACTGGAGCGAGATTGTTATTGGCAGATAAAGATAGAGAATACTCAAGAAATATTATTTTGGCAGCTGGGAGCACAATACTTGCAAGTGTATTGTTTTACTTTATTTTCGGAAATCAATTATACTTGATTGCGTTGAGCATCCTTTTTGGAGAATTACTATTATCATTTTTAAATGTTGTTGCAATCAATGAAAAAAAGTTTTTACTTAATCGCTTTAAGTCAATCTCCTCATTTTTGTTAATTTCAGCTTTATTTATTCTTGTAAATTTCCTTATAGATTCAAGTAAGCTTATATATATAATCTTTTTGGTTGTTATGGGTATTTTAGCTCTAATAAAAAATAAAAACAAACTAAATGTAATTTAATGAACATTTTAATAACACACGGTTACTCTGACTCAAACAAGGGAGATTTGGCTATTACAATGGCTTGTTATGAAGTTATAAAAGAGAAGTACCCAAATTCAAAAATAGTATTACATTCAACATTTAGGGAAAAAGATCGTAAGGCATTTCTTTTTCATAATAGGTTTATGTCTAAATTTGATATAGAAATAAAACAGGGTATTCTTCCCACTCCATATACTTCTGAAAACAAATCTAAACTAAATGATCTTTTAGCGGTTTACCGTTTAGTGAAAGAAGTAGTTCAATTAAAGTTATCCTTATTTAGCCCAACATTAGGGAGAATATTAGGAGGAAAACAGTTTCATTCCGTCCAAGATATAAAAAAGGCCGATTTAGTATTGATTAAGGGAGGGCAGTTTATTTATAATGAAAAGGAAGACTTAAGAGGTAATCTTTTTTTGTGGCGGACCCTTCAACCGATTAGAGCAGCCTATCTTTTAAAAAAGAAAGTTATAATTATGGGGCAGAGCTTTGGCGGTTTTGCAAGTAAAAAAAGTGAAAAAACAGCTGCAAAGTATTTAGCTTACTGTAATCAAATCTTTGTTCGGGAAAGAGTGAGTTACAAATTTATTGAAAAGTATCACTTGGACTTTAAAGCGAAGGTCATTCCGGATCTGGCTTTCTATTTGAAAAAGAAAATGGATGATACTTTGTCAATAAAATTGTCTTCTAATAAAAAATATATAGGTATTACCATGGTCAACTGGAATTTTCCCGAATCAGAAAATCCGGTGCAAGCAAAAGAAAATTATATAGAATCAATAATTAAAACTTGTATTTATGCCCATGAAAATTATGGGTTAACCCCAATTTTTATTCCACAAGTTACAGTAAAACATCATGGTGAAAGCGATATCGACATAATTGAAACGGTTAGAAAAGTTTTAAATTCAAAAAATGTAAAAACAGAATTTTACACAAAAGATTTATCTGTTTATGAAATGATGGCATTATATAAAAAATGCGAGCTTTTAATAGGGACACGATTACACTCGTGTATTTTGGCTGCAAGTGTTGCTACCCCAATATTACCTATACGTTATCAGGGTTTTAAAACGCAAGGAGTTGTTGATGAACTGGGACAAAAAAACCTTTTGCTAGATATTCATAACTTAACTAGCAAAGAGTTAATTGACAATTTAGATTTTATAATTGTAAATAAAACAACAATTAAAAATATTTTGAATGAAAGAACTGATAAGTTTGTTGAAAAATTCGAGAAGATCGATTTAGGGTAAAATATGGTGTAATATAACGGATTAATTCAAAAATAGAGATTGTGGTATGTTAAGCAAAAATACTATTCAGTATTATTTACTTTTGGTAATATTTTTATTATCAGGTAATCTTGTATTTCAGCTTTTTTTCTTGGTTTTTTTTGGTATCATCATTTTGCTTTTAAGTAAAAATAGAATTCTTGTTGATGAACGCTTTATTTTTTATTCAGGTATATGCTTTTTATCAGCAACACAGTTTCTCTTATTTTTTGATGAAAGCTATTCCTTAAGCTATAACCTTAATTCTCTAATTGCATTCTTATTTTGGGTTTTGGCTTTACTAGCCTATTTAGTGATAAAAACCATTGTCAAAAATTTTGATATAAATAAAACAAAGAAGTTGCTAGACATCTTTTTTATTTTAAACTTGATTATAATTTTGGTGCAAATTGGTAGTGTAATTATAGCAACTAAAACGCTTAACCCGTTTGCAAGTACTATGTATTCTTACGGACAATCGACAGGAGACCATTTAAAAGGAGTTTTTTCAAACTCATCGATCTCTATGATAATTATGTCTTTCTATACCGTTTTTTATGCGTACAAAAGAAATCGTAAAGTTGTTTTAGCCATAATTGCCATGTTGCTCTCAACTTATATGAGCGGGGTCTTTATATTCTCTATTATTGCATCAATATATGTCTTTTTTACTTTCGGTCTAAAGACCAAAATTAAAATAGTTTCCAGTATTGTACTGGTTTTTCTTGCATTAATGGTTGTAACGCCCCATAACCTTAGTTACGTGAAACTCATACTTACAGAAAACCTTAACAGTAAAGTAGACCCACCGAGAAAAATGATTTCTTTTGAAGAAACACTTCAAAATTGGACGAGTAGCCCTAAAAGCTTCATCTATGGTGAAGGAGCTGGTAAATTTTCGTCAAGAACTGCATTTTTAACGGCAGGTGATTATACAGACTGGTTTCCTAAAGATTGGGAATATAAATCAGAAGCATTTTCAAAAAATCATTTCCCTTTATGGAACAAAAAAATATTGTCAATTGGGTATAAAGACGGTACTCATAACCAACCTTTTTCATTTTACAATCAAATTATTGGTGAGTTTGGTCTTCTGGGTATTCTGTTGTTCGTGGTTTATATGTTTTATATGATAAAAAATTGGTATAAATTGACTTATGGCAGAATCCTTATGCTTTCAATATTGGGCTTTTTTGTTCTAGATTATTGGTTTGATTACTTTTCGGTAATATTATTTTTTGAATTGTTTATTAACCTGAACATAAAAGAAAATGAGGTTGCACAGGAATCTAATTGATAAACTACATTATATTTCATTCGGGATAGTGATTGCTACTATTCCGTTGCCAATGATACTCAATAATATTGCTATTTTCATTTTTATATTCTTTAGCCTGTTAAACATTAAAAGGTTTAAGCTTATAAAAAAAACCCCTTGGTTGTTATTCCCTGTCCTCTTTATTATTTCTTTACTTTCAGTAACATATTCTTGCGATTTAACAAGTGGGTTAAAGGGGTTGGAGAAAACACTTTCGTTTATAATATTTTTCCTATTTGTTCCTACATTGAATATAGACAGTAACCAAATAAAAAAGTTGCTCAATATATTTGCGTATGTATGTTTATTGGCTTTATTGTATTGTTTGTTAATGGCAACTTACAATGTGTGGGACACTGGCTCTTTATATATATTTAATCCTGAGAATTTAGTAAATGAAAATTACTTTTTATATCATCGATTCAGCAAACCACTAGAACTTCATGCTGTATATTTTGGCATGTATTTAGTTTTTTCTTCCTGCATATTCTTGAATAATTTTAAAAATAACGGAAAAACAGGAAAAATATATATTGGAATTATAGTAGGCGTTTTAGCAATAGGAATTTATCTACTCCAGTCCTTTTCAGTTTTAGTGGCTTATTTTATTGTGTTACTGGTCTTTTTCTTATTCATGCACAAGCACAATTTAAATTTTAAAAAACTAGCATTATTGGCATTGGTAATTTTTCTTCCTGCAACTATTTTTTTAAATAAAGCTAAAGTGTTTGAAGGTAATATTTTTGAATATACCATTGAAAATGATATACACAACACCAATTGGAACTCCTTAAATATCCGATTGGCCAAATGGGAAAGTGCACTTGCAGTAGTAAAAGAAAATAATGTGCTTTTTGGTAGCGGAATAGGTTGTACCCAAAGCAGGTTGAATGAAATGTACAATAAAAAAAAGTTTACTATTGGCTATCAAAAAAAATTTAATACTCATAATGAGTATATCCATTACTTGGTAGAGTTGGGTGTTTTGGGTTTACTGACTTATCTATTTTTTTTAGGATCGGGATTATTCCTTAGCCTAAAGAAAAACGACTTTCTACTATTTGGAATCGTTGCACTTATGATTATTTGCGGAATGACAGAAAATATTTTGGGGGTTAACAAAGGAATTGTGTTTTTTACCAGCATCTATTACTTAATTTTGCTGAAGAATGAAAAAGAATAAAATCTTATTTTTGGTTCAATTGCCACCACCGGTTCACGGAGCTTCCTTAATGAACAAACTTCTGGCGGAAAGTGAATTGTTGAACAACAAATACCATATAGATACCATACCTATCCAGTTATCAAATAAAATGGAAGGATTAGGAAATTTCTCGCTGGGTAAAATTTTTGGAGCATGTTCAATATATTTTAAATTACTGGGGAAACTCCTGTTCAATAAGTATGACCTTGTCTATTTTACGCTTTCACCACTCGGCTTCGCATTTTATAAAGACGCAATTTCGGTATGCATATTAAAAATCTTTAGAAAAAATATCGTACTCCATCTGCACGGAAAAGGCATAAAGAACGAAATAGAAAACAAACTAAAAAGAAGAATATACAAATTTGTTTTTAAAAATGTTGAGGTAATACAACTGGCCGAAGCCCTTAAAAACGATATACAAGACATTTATCCTAAAACACCTTATTTCTTGCCAAATGGAGTCAAAAAAAATGACGTTGTTGCTACTGAAAGAACCAATACCATTCCTACGTTTATCTACTTGTCAAACTTAATGAAAGACAAAGGCATTTTGGTGTTTCTAGAAGCAATCCGAAATTTAAAAGAGTACGACAATCAATTCAAAGTTCATATCGTAGGCCCATCATCTGATGTTACTATAGAGCAACTCGAAGTATACATTAGTCAAAATAAGTTGACGAATGTTAAGTTGTTTGGCCCAGCATTCAACGAGAAAAAATATGAACACTTGTTAAAATCAGACGTGTTTGTGCTTCCCACCTATTATAAAAATGAATGCTTCCCTTTGTCCATTCTCGAGGCATACCAAACGGGCTTGGTGGTTTTATCTACAGATAATGGTGCGATACCAAGTATGGTGCAAGAAAATAAAAATGGTTTTTTAGTGCCCCAAAGAGATGTAGAGGCTTTAGCAGAGAGGATGAGGTACTTAATTAAAAACCCACAACAAATAGAAACTATAAAAGAAAACAACAAGAAAGAATTCAATGAAAAATATACAGAAGAAATTTTCATCCATAATTTCGAAACTATAATTGATGACATCTTGGCTAAACATTAGCCGCTAAATATAAAAACTTAAACAAGATTAAGAATGAATAGACGACTTCCTGTATAAAGTAAGATCTCATTAAACTTACCTTGACCTTCTAGGATGTATAAAAAGGGGATATTTGAAACGCTGAGGCAGAAAATACTCTAAATCCATTTTACAGAGGTCAGTAGTTAGTTATCTATTAAAATATTGGTAAAAGTGCCGTATGTCTGGTTGAGCGCAGCCGAAACCTTTATTCAGTTTACAAATAGTTCTCGACTGCGCTCGAACAGACAGAAAAAATACCAATTAATTGATTATAAAATATTTAAAGGTATTATAAATTAGGTATTTATCTACTGACCTCTACCATTTAAATTTAATTTTCTATATTTAATTACTACTTGTTTTTGCCTTATACTTAATCAAAAAACTGTTTTCAATGAAAAAAGCACTATTATTTTCACTACTATTATTACTGGTTATTGCCTGTAATAAAGATGATGATTCCACAAACGCTACAAATAAATATGTGGGAGATGTAACGTTGCGTACTCAAAAAGAAGTAGAAGACTTTGGTAAAATGGGATACACCAGTGTAGAAGGCACAATCTGTATTGGCTGCGTTGACCAAAATGACATCGATGACTTAAGCTCATTAAGTTCCCTTAAAAAGATCAATACCCTTAATATCCAAAACAATACCGTTTTAACCACGCTTAAAGGCCTTGAAAACCTAACTGAGCTTGATAATTTATTGATAAGCGAAAATCCTTTGCTTGAAAACTTAAATAGTTTTAGTGGTGTTACAGCTATAAACACTATTGAACTAGATGCTAATGAAACTCTTAGAAATATTGATGGGCTCTACTATTTAACAGCAATCCGGGAGCATGTAAAATTCATTAATACTAGGGTTGTTAATTTGAATTTTGAAAATGTAACAGTTCTTGGAGGTTTTGAATCTACTGACTCTCGTTTTGAAACTATCACTATTGGCGCAACTAAGGTGGGTTCGTTCACATTAAATAATTGTTATTCACTTACACAGCTAAATATAGCTAATATTGAAGAAATGGATCATTTGTATTTAATTGAGAACAATAAGCTATCTAATTTAAACCTTGAAAACCTAAAAAAGATCAATGGTACTTTTTCTTTTGTTCGCAACGTAGCTTTAAGTTCTCTCCAGGCAGATAACTTAACGAGCTTGAAAACATTGCACATTGAGAACACACAGCTAACAAGTGTAAATCTTGAAAATATACAAACCCCATCAGAACCCTTATCAATTACCATTATTGATAACCGTTTAGATCTTGATGTAAATTTAAAAAATATTACCAAAGCTGGTAAGATAATTGTTGAGCAATTATTATCGATAAACTTAGACGGCTTAACAACTGTTGAAGATAAGTTTTCTTTTAGCAGCACTGCTATTGCTTCTATTGCTTTAAAAAATTTAACCCAATTAAATGGCAATATTACAATATTTGGCAACCGAAGTTTAAAGGAAATAGAAGTAAATAATCTTACTATGGCAGGAAATTTAGAGATAAAAGACAATCCATTGTTGGAAAAAATAGAAGCAAATAGCCTTATTAAGGCAGAAGATTTAGAAATAACACACAACGATCAACTTACTGCGCTGGGGCTTCCTATTCTTTCAGATTTAAAGAGCTTAACGCTTAGGGGATCACGAGTTTCGGTTTTAAATTTGGAGAACCTACAGGATAGGACAGAACCCACATCATTCTTTATCAATGGAAATAATTCCTTAGCTGAAGTTTATTTTGGCAATATGACTAGAGCGACACATGTTAGGTTCGAAAATTATTCCAGTTTAACCGACTTGCCCATAAATAATATATCAAAAATAGAAGGATCCTTATATGTTGTTAATTGTGTTAATATTAGTGATATCAATATTGAAAATGTATCCGAAGTATCTGATATTCATTTATTTGGCAATAATTTAGAAACGTTTATCGCAGATAATATTACCCAATTAGGAGTTTTAGATATAAATGGATCTAATGGTCTTTCTACCATAAGCATGAAAAATTTAGGTTTGGTTACAGAAAGGTTAAGGATAAAATATTTCGGAAACCTTGTTAATCTTGACTGGCTTACTGGCTTACTGGCTTATATAGTGTAGAAGAGCTAATAATATACCGCAACGTTGCATTAAGGGATTTTTGTGGAATCACCAATCTTATAACCAATGGTTATGTTGGCACGTATGACGTTTCCCTTAATGGTTACAATCCCACCCAACAAGACATAATAGATGGTAATTGTAGTATTTAAAACTTATAGCTCATAGGTTGTTTCTCATTAAAATACCATTGGGCCCTTTTAAAGACATATTTTATTCTTTTTCTTCAAGGCAAAAGAGTTTTTAATTTTTAGCTTTGCGACTGTTGGATTGGAAAAAGAATATTTGCGAAAAATGAAACAAAGTATGTTTAAAGTAGCTTCTTTTAAAGCAAATTATCTTTCTTTAACTTTAAAAGAAAAAGCTTTTATTGGGCTTATCATCCTAGATTTACTACTACTTTTGTTTTTGGGCAGGGCGTATACAAAAAGTGCATTTTACTCCCACTTATATTACCACGATGTAATCCTATTAATAACTTTCTTGTTTTCCTTTACTTTTAAATCGGGTTTTAGATTGAAGCCCATTGAGCTATTAAGCTTGATCGCATTAATTTATTTGGCAATTTCGATTGTATTTAAGTTCCATCCAGAGGGTAATTTATATATATACCTTAGGCAATTTATGGTGTTTGGTTATCTTATTCAATCTTATTTTATATTTAGGGCAGTAGCAGGGCTTAAAAACGGACTGCAAATTTTAATACAAATAATAACTGCGATAGCAATTATAGCAACCATCCTACAACTGGGATATATACTTTATATTTTTTTTGGCGTTGGAGAAAACCCTTTTTTAAAACGCAATTACTTTTCGCCTTTAACTGTTCCGTCAGTCATAACAGCTGTAGCCTTGGGACTTACGTTTCTAAAAAGTTATAAAAAAATAGGGGTCTTTTTATTGTTATTGATACTTTCATTGAGCTTTGGTCATGACTCTGCTTATTTGGCTGTGATAATAATTTTCTTGTTGTCTTATTTTATTAGCGCATCCCTAAAAATTAAAATTATACTATCAATATTTGCAATACTAAGCTGTCTAGCATTGTGGTTTTTCGTTGCAACATTTACAGATGGAAATGCTGATGCAAGACTCTTATATTGGAGTAAATTGTTGACAAAAACCACAGAAAACTTCAGTATAATTTATGGTAATGGTTTTGGCGTACCGTATTTGTCCTCGGAAGTTGCTCAAAAAGTAAATAACATTGTCTTAGTGTTTAAAAGACCAGAAAGCATTTATCTTGTCCCTCCTCATAATTCATTTATAACTATGTTATACCATTTAGGCGGGTGGATTTTATTGATTTTTTATCCGCTTAGAAGAATTTTTTATGGGATTCGACGGGTAAATAATGTACTTAAGTTTTTAATACTATCAATAGTTGGAGTGGTAATATGGGCAAGTTTTAATGTTATTTTAGAATTGCCGCATTCTTCTACATACTTTTGGCTTATATATTTTACATTAGCATTTTACCTTTATAAAAATAATATTGATGTGAGAAAAACAACATCAGAAATAAATTAAAAGAAATATAATTTCAGCAATCAAGGGATTCTTTAAATTCTTTGCTAATTTAAAAAATCATTTTTTTAATTAAGAGTATTTTTACTGAATGAACATAAAGTATCATCAAACATCAGAATTCCCTGGGTGGGAAAAAGCCCCCGAGTTTTTATTACAACTTATAGAGACTTACAACGCCCAAAAAGTATTGGAAATTGGATCTGGTGCAAACCCTACCCTTACTCCGAATATCGTGTCAGATTTAGGAATTAAATATACCACTAATGATTTGTCTGGCGAAGAACTATTAAAGGCCTCAACGGTATATTCAACTTGGGAGGCTGATCTATGTACCCCTAAGATTGCTGATAAGCATTTAGAAAAATATCAACTTATTTTTAGCAGAATGGTGAATGAGCATATAAAAGATGGAAAAACATATTATGAAAATCTTTATGATCTTTTAGAGCCTGGCGGTATTACTGTTCATTGTTTTTCTACATTGTATGCATTTCCGTTTTTAGTGAATCGCATACTACCGGAAAACTTTACTGATAAATTACTAAATTTTTTTAACCCTAGAGCAGATCGTTATCAACATGAAAAATTCCCTGCATATTATAGCTGGAGTCGTGGACCTTCAGAAAAATCTATTAAAAGGTTTGAAGCTATTGGTTTTGAAGTGATAAAATATGTTGGCTTTTTTGGACATGGGTATTACAGAAAGAAAATACCTTTTTTAGATTATTTGGAACAAAAAAAAGCGCATTGGCTTGTTAAAAACCCTATACCTGCACTTACCAGCTATGCCTATATTATTTTAAAAAAGAGAAGTTAAATTTTTCTTTCATATATATGCAATTACCCATACTTTTGCGCGGAATTTTAAATGCACTATGAGTCCTCAAATCAGCTTCTTAAATACTACTATTGATAATCTTTCCATGCAGGATACCCTGAAGATGGTGGAGCAAGCCATTGTTGAAAACAAACAGTTACATCACGCTGCAGTAAATGCCTCCGTATTGGTTGATTTGCAAAAAGATAATGAGCTTCGTAAGAGTGTGAACAGTGCCGATATTGTTAATGTAGATGGACAAGCTGTAGTCTGGGCGTCAAAATTTTTAGGTTCTCCATTAAAAGAGCGTGTCGCTGGGCCTGATTTAATGGCTAACTTAATAGAACTAGCATATAAAGAAAACTATAAAATTTATCTTCTTGGTGCAAAAGAAGAGGTTGTTTCAAAATTGGTTGCTATTTATAAAGAAAAATATAGCCCATCAATAATCGCAGGGTACAGAAATGGTTATTTTCAAGATGAAGATGAAGGTGCTATTGTGGATGATATTGTTAATTCTGGTGCCCAAATGCTTTTTGTAGCAATTACCTCCCCTAAAAAAGAAACCTTTCTTCACAAACATAAAAAATCACTTTCTAAAGTTAATTTCATAATGGGTGTAGGGGGAAGCTTCGATGTCTTTGCTGGCAAAACCAAACGCGCACCACAATGGATGCAAAAATCCGGTTTCGAATGGTTTTATAGATTTTTACAAGAGCCCAAACGGATGTGGAAACGATATTTAGTAGGTAATACCGAGTTTATAATGTTAGTGCTTAGAGAAAAGTATTTTAAAAAAACAAAGAAAAACAGTAGTTAAGTCATTTTAATAAAAAAATGCTCACATGAGGTTATTGTTAATTTGTTTTTTACCTTTCAGTTTTTAAACTTTATAGTAACATAGGTGTATGAAAATTCTACTTTCCGCAATTTATCCGTATGTATACCTATTGTTGTTCTTGACTATTCCTTTTGAGGACTATATACGAGCGCTGCCTAATATTTTGTTAGGCATTTTAGTTGTGGTCTTTCCTTTTGTAGTAAAAAAAGAGGATTTTAAAAAAATTGATAGTTCCCTAATATTTTTATTGTTACTTTTTTTTGGCTATTTATTTGTCAATTCAGCACTTTCAGATTCGCTAGAAGATGATTTTACAATTATTAAAAAGGTGCTTATAGCTGTGGGGCTGGTCGTACTATATATACCGGTTCGTGATTTTGATAAAATAAAAAAGGCAATTTTATTTTCTTCGGTAGCTGCAATTGTTTTTTCTGTTATTAATATAGTGATATTGACAAATACATTACAAGATTTCCATTTTGGGGATTCGCCCATGGTCATCGAGGCTTTGTTGGTAGATAGGCTTTACTTAGGCTTATTATCTGTGTTAAGTATCTTAGTTTCCTATAGTTTAATGCTACCAAAATTTCATCCCAAAAACAGGTATTATCTGGCCAATATAATAATTAACATATTATTCCTGTTTTTAATAAGTACAAAAATCGCCTTGTTATTGTTGGTTTGCTTGCTTTTATTGCGTCAATTATATGGCTCAAAGAAAAATATCAGGATACCTATTCTTCTGGTTATTGTAGCAGTTTTAGGAACTTTGTTCTATATAGGTTTCAGGGATAAAAATGATAAAAAACCTTCTCTGTTGACTAGCTTGGCAACCAACACAATGACTTGGGAGCTTCGCTCAGAAACTTGGCAGTGTGGATGGCAAATTGCTCAACAAGGAGAGGTTAACTGGACTGGAATAGGTTTTTACAATACTAAGGACCAATTGGTTTCTTGCTATGAAAACATAACAAATTCTAACAAAAGACAAAACTTCATAAATAAAAGGTATAATACACACAATCAATTTTTGGATTTCTATGTTAGCGCTGGATTGATAGGTTTTTTGTTATTCAGTATTCTTATAATTGCTCTTTTTGTAAAAAATAGAAACCATTATTTTCCAATTGCGTTGTTGTTTTCGTTAATAGCCTATTGTATGGTCGAAAATGTATTCCATAGGCAAATAGGAGCGTATTATATTGGGTTTATACTTATCGTGTTAGTGTCCAATAAAATGGTTGTACAAAACAAACCAATAAAAGAAGTATAAAATGATAGCAAATTGTATTTTTGCTCACTTAAAATAAGCCATTAAAACATGAAAATAACAGTTGTAGGAACAGGTTATGTAGGTCTTGTTACAGGAACATGCCTTGCCGAAACCGGAAATGAAGTTGTTTGTGTTGACATTGACGATGAAAAAGTCAATAACATGCGCAAGGGGATAGTTCCTATTTATGAGCCACATTTAGATGTCCTTTTTGAAAGAAATATAAGTGCCGACCGTTTAAAATTTACAACATCATTAGATGAAGGGTTAGCACATGGTGAAATTATATTCTTAGCATTGCCAACCCCTGAAGATGAAGATGGATCGGCCGATCTTTCCTACGTTTTAAACGTTTCTTCGGAAATAGGAAAGAAAATTAAAACCTATAAGGTTATCGTTGACAAAAGTACAGTGCCCGTTGGTACTGCCGAAAAAGTGAACAATGTAATTGCCAAACATGCCAAATGTGATTTCGATGTGGTTTCAAACCCTGAATTTTTAAGGGAAGGTTTCGCTGTGGACGATTTTTTAAAACCAGAACGTATAGTTATTGGCTCCAGTAGTAAAAAAGCAACCGAGCTTATGCAAAAGCTCTATGCTCCATTTGTACGTTCAGGAAATCCTATTATCGTGATGGATGAAAAGTCTGCTGAATTAACCAAATATGCAGCTAACTCCTTTTTAGCAACAAAGATCACGTTTATGAACGAAATTGCTAACTATTGCGAAAAAGTAGGGGCAGATGTAGATAAAGTGCGTGTAGGTATGGGAACCGATTCCCGTATTGGAAAGCGGTTTTTGTTTCCCGGTATTGGTTATGGCGGTTCTTGTTTTCCTAAAGACGTGAAAGCATTACAGAAAGCTGGAGAAATCGAAAATTATGATTTTAAAATATTGAATTCGGTTATTGAAGTAAACAAAACCCAAAAAACAATTTTACTTCCAAAAATTGAAAAATACTTCAATAATGATTTAAATGGGAAACAGATTGCCATTTGGGGACTAGCTTTTAAACCTGAAACCGACGACGTACGTGAAGCACCAGCTATAGATATGATGCACGGGCTACTTTCAAAAGGAGCTAAACTAACGGTTTTCGACCCTGAAGCCATGCCGAACATTAAAAAACAATTTGGCGATACATTACAATATGCAGACTCGATGTACGATGCATTAGAAAATGCTGAAATGTTATTAATTTGTACTGAATGGAGTATTTTCAGAACACCCGATTTCAGTAAAATAAAACAAAAGTTAAAAAATCCGGTTATTTTCGACGGAAGAAACTTGTATAATGTTGAGGATGTGAAAAACGAAGGATTTACCTACGTTTCAATTGGAAGAAAATAAAAAATGAAAAAAAGGATATTAATTACTGGCGCTGCAGGCTTTTTAGGCTCACACCTATGCGATAGGTTTATGGCCGAAGGTTTTACCGTTATTGGGATGGATAACCTTATTACCGGTGATTTAAAAAATATTGAACATCTGTTTCAAGATGAAAATTTTCATTTTTACCATCACGATGTTACAAAGTTTGTACACGTTCCCGGAAACGTAGATTATATTTTGCATTTTGCCTCTCCAGCTAGCCCTATTGATTATTTAAAAATCCCAATTCAAACCCTTAAAGTGGGGTCATTAGGGACGCATAATTTACTTGGTTTGGCCAAAGAAAAAGAAGCAAGAATCCTTATTGCTTCAACTTCCGAAGTATATGGCGACCCATTGATACACCCACAGAGCGAGGAGTACTACGGAAATGTAAACACCATTGGACCACGTGGGGTTTATGATGAGGCAAAACGCTTTCAGGAATCCATTACAATGGCCTACCATCGTTTTCATGGTTTAGAAACAAGAATTGCGCGCATTTTTAATACCTATGGACCTAGAATGCGATTGAACGATGGGCGTGTTATCCCTGCTTTTTTAGGGCAAGCCTTACGCGGTGAAGATTTAACTGTTTTTGGAGACGGTTCGCAAACCCGCTCCTTTTGTTATGTGGACGATCAAGTAGAAGGGCTTTTTAGATTATTAATGAGCGACTATTCATTACCAGTTAATATTGGTAATCCACACGAGATAAGCATTCTGGATTTTGCCGAAGAAATTATAAAATTGACCGGCACACAACAGAAAATCGTATTTAAACCCTTACCAAAGGATGATCCAATGCAACGACAACCAGATATCGCCAAAGCAAAAGAAATATTGGGTTGGGAACCTAAAATATCTAGGGAAGAAGGATTGAAAACCACATTTGAATATTTCAAGAGTTTTTCAAAAGAAGACTTATTAAAAAGTGAACATAAAAATTTCTCAAAACATATTAGGAAGTAAGAATGATTTTTAAAAGTGGAAGATATTCCGGCTATTTAAGGCCAATAACCTATGTGATTGATCTTTTGATCATTCATCTCTGGGCTTTCTATTTCTTTGCTGAAACTTACGAAATCATCAACTATATTGCTTTTGTAACATTAGGATGGATCATACTTTCTTTAAAGTCCAGTTTTTACGAAATATACCGTTTTACACACGTAGCGAAAATCATGTCGCTAATTGGAAAGCAGTTTATTATCTTCTTTTTAATTGTCTTTGCATATTTTGGAATTTTTAATGCCGAAAGTACAAATGCTATTTCGGTAATTAATTATGTTCTTTTAGTATTTGCCTGCATAACAGCGGTAAAGTTTGCAATATATTTCTTGCTAAAAAGGTATAGGGTGCTTACAGGAGGCAACAATAGAAAAGTTGTAATTATTGGCCTAAATAAAAAAACAGATCAGTTGCGTAAGTTCTTTTCAGATAATCCCGAGTATGGATATCAACTTGACAAAACATTCAACTTAAAAGGACCTCAAAAAGCTTCTATTGAAGAGTGTATAGAATATATTACCAATAATAATGTGGAAGAAATTTATTCATCAGTGGCCGAGTTAAACAATAAGGAACTTATTCAGTTAATAGACTACGTTGATAATAATCTTAAAACACTTAAATTCCTTCCAGATAACAAAGAAATTTACAGTAAAAAGCTAGATTTTAGCTATTATGGAGTGTTGCCTATCTTGTCTTTACGAAAAATCCCTATTGATGAACCGTTTAACCAGTTTATTAAACGGGGGTTTGATATTATACTATCTTTATTTGTAATCGTAGGAATTCTCTCTTGGCTTACCCCAATTTTGGCAATTTTTATAAAATTAGGCTCAAAAGGACCAGTGTTTTTTAAACAAAAAAGAAATGGGTTAGATTATAAAGAGTTCTTTTGTTACAAATTTAGGTCTATGAAGCCAAACCCAATGGCTCACCTGCATCAAATAACAAAAGGCGATTCTAGAGTTACGTGGATAGGGCGCATTTTACGTAAAACAAGTATAGACGAAATGCCACAATTTATCAACGTACTAAAGGGCGATATGTCTGTTGTGGGGCCACGCCCTCATATGGTAAGCCACACACACATGTATGCCGAACGTATTGATAAATTTATGGTGCGTCATTTTATAAAACCTGGGATTACCGGATTAGCCCAAGTAAGTGGATATCGTGGCGAGGTGGAAACAGAAAATGATATTATAAACCGTGTTAAATACGATATTTTTTATCTAGAAAATTGGTCGTTGTTCTTAGATATTAAAATTGTATTCCAGACAGTCTATAATGCAATTAAAGGCGATAAAAAAGCATATTAGAGGTCATTAATTGCTTTATTTAATCCCTCAAACTGTTCTTTAAAATTGAAAGCCTTTATAGATTTGTTTTTTATATCTTCTTTTGAAAAAAATCTGGCCTTTTCAACATTTAAATTTGAAATAAAATTTTGAAGCGCATCAAAATCTGAAACAGGAATGTTCCAGCCCAATTGATGTTTTTCCACAAGGTCTCCACCTTCACCCCCTGCAAAATATAAAACAGGGAGCCCCAAACGAGTATATTCAAAAATTTTTGAAGGAACAGAGCCATAAATCCTATTGGTCAAAGGAATAAAAGCAATGTCATATTGCTGCAAGGCCCAGTGCAATTCAATTCGGTCTACTTCGCCATGATAAAAAATACTTTCCTTCGTTATTTTTGAAATTATATTCGCTTCAGGCCCACCGCCATAGATATGAAGTTCAATACCATCTGGTAGTTGAATTTTATGACATATTTCAGCTAATCCTTGTGCTAAACCCAATAAACCTGCGTATACAAGTTTTATAGGCGTTTCAATTGGTTTTTCAGTAATTGTAGGAGGAGTAAAGTCAGGGATATTTCGGTATAAAAAAGTAGGAGTTTTACAATATTTGGTAACATGCGAAAGAATTTCTTCAGACTGTCCTACGATCAAGTTTGATTTTCGGTAACAAAACCGCTCCATTTTCTCTAAAATTGAATAATACGTTCCTTTATTCAACAAACCCATTTCCAATCCAGCCAACGGCCACAGATCCGAAACGTTTAAAATTCGTTTTTTTCCTAAAACCCAAGACCAAAATACAGCTGTAAAACCTACAAAAACTGGAGAATACTGAATAAAAATGATTTTGGGATTTTTTCTGAAAAGAAAAAAAAGCGATAAGCTAAAGGAAAAAGAAAGCATAGAAAGTAAACGCAAAAACTTGTTTGAAGAATTACTCGCCCAGAGCCATAAGCGATGCGTTATTAAATCGTCTTCTGTTGTCTTTTTATAAAAACCGTCTTTATCTTTATACCCTTCGAAAATTTGTCCTGTGGGATAATTGGGCTTAGGACAAACAATGTGAACCCTAAAACCAGATTCTTGAAGTGCCTTTGCCAAAGAATACATACGATTGGACGCAGCTCCCTTTTCGGGTGGAAAGTAATTGGTTATTAATAAAATTTCTTTAGCACTCATATAGATTTGCAATAATAGCTACTATCCGTTCAGCTGCATGCCCATCCCATTTAGGAATGGTCTTGTAAGTTGTCCACTTATCATTTTTTAAATCGTCAAAAGCAGTGTTTATTTTTTGAAAATCATTTCCAACAAGTCTATTCGTGCCAAATTCACAGGTTTCGGGTCTTTCAGTTGAATCTCTGAAAGTTATACATGGTACATTTAAAACCGAAGCTTCTTCTGTTATTCCACCTGAATCTGTCAATACAGCTTTGGCATGTTTTACAAGATAAATAAATGATAAATACCCTTGTGGCTCAACATAATGAAGGTTTTCAAAATTGAGACCTGCATCATCTAATATATTTTGTGTACGCGGGTGTACGGGGAAAATTATGGGTGTTCCATTTGCTTTTTCTACTATCTTTTGTAGTAAGCTTGAGAAAGACTCTTTAGCATCTACATTAGAAGGTCTATGTAATGTTAAAACATAATATTGTTTTTCTTCAAGCATTAGATCATCCCAAAAAACAGGTTTTTTAAGATTGGGCAGGTTTTTTTTAAGGGTGTCTATCATAACATTTCCCACAAAAAAAATCCGTTTTTCAGGAATACCTGCGTTTAATAAGTTGCTATTGGCAGTTTCTGATGTTGTAAAAAAATAGTCGGTAATACTATCTGTAACCATTCTGTTTATCTCTTCGGGCATGTTAAGGTCACCAGAGCGTATACCCGCTTCAATGTGGGCAACTTTTACGTGGGCTTTTTTAGCCACAATGGCGCAGGCCATAGTCGACGTAACGTCACCTACTACTAATACAAGGTCTGTTTTGTTTTCTTCCAGTTCTTTTTCAAAAGCAACCATAATTGCTGCAGTTTGGGTAGCTTGCGAACCACTCTTTACATTTAGGTTTACTGCAGGTTTTGGGATATTTAATTCGTTAAAAAAAGTTTCGCTCAGGTTTTTATTGTAATGTTGTCCCGTATGTACAAGCCTATGCTCTATTCCTTCCTTCTTTTCAATGGCATGGATTATTGGGGCAATTTTCATGAAATTGGGACGAGCGCCCGCAACGATGGTTATTTTCATCCGTATAAAATATTTGAAAAATATGAAGATGGAATGTCCTGATTATCCATAGTCAATTGGGTTGTAAATTTTTCAGTAGCCATTTCATAATGTGTTTGTAAATACGCTATTCAAAAATACAAATAACTTTTTCGCCTATTGTACTTAATAGAAAACCTTTCAACTAAGTTTTGAAACAAACTGTTTTAATTTTCCGCTTTGGTTTCGTTTTAATAATGCCACGTGTTTGTATGTAATGTTGAGGTTACTCTCAACGTATTTTGATAATGCTTTCTCAATGTTTTTTAAGTTATCTGCCGTCAGTTCTTTTTCTGCAACATATATAATTGTAAAAGCATCTAAGGCGGTTTGTTCTACTACAAACTCTTTTACATTTCCATCTTCTTCAATTACGCTTTTTGTCACATAATAAAAAGTATGCCCTGGGACGGTTTTTCCTTCTTTTAAAAGAGCATTATCGTTAGATCGACCTATCAATTGCTTTAAGACAGGCTTTTTAAAAGTAGAAGTTTTATCAAGTACCCCTAAATCCCCAACATCATACCGTATAAATGGATGGGCTTTGTTGTAAAGCGAGGTAACAACAATACGACCGGATTTTCCTTTTTCAACAGGTTGGTTATTTTCGTCTAAAATTTCAATAAAAAGTGTTTCATTGTTTACTTGAAACTCTTCTTCAGCATTGGTAAAAGCCAATAAATCAAGCTCGCTCGCACCGTATTCATTTATAATAGGAACCCCTAACTGTTCTTCTAAAAGCTTTTTATCACTCTCATAAAGCATTTCGCTAGTGACAATACATGTTTTTAGAGTTTGGCAAACAGATTTTAGTATCAAGTTCTTTTTCTGAAGATATTTCGCAAACAACACAATAGAACTAGTATGACCATTGATGTAATCAAATTTTTTTCTTTGGAAAACAGATAAAAATTCCTCTAGCTTTTCTTCGGAAAGATCAAAAATAGGAAACCGGTACCGGTTGCTTAACTTATCTTTTAACCGTTCTTTTTGATAGCCCTTAAAGTCCAACGGAATTCCGTAAAAACGAGCTTGAAAAGAAGTGTCAAGATCAATACCATGCCATCCAAAGCGATTGATAATTACCGCCCATGTAAGAGCATGACAAAGTTTATCCTTTGAATAAAACAAAGGTGTTCCGCTAGACCCCGAGGTTTTACTTGTATAAGTATTTTTCTTTGAAAAACCGTTAGAAAACCGCTTCTTTAAAGGAATTTGCAGATTTCTTTTGGTTAAAACAGGGACATCTTCCCATTTTTTAATCGCCTTACCATCAATAAAAGACTGATAAAAAGGGTTTTCTCGCAGATGATATTCAAATACTTTTTGTCGACAATCCTTTACATAGGCCTCGTAATCGGCTTCTGAAATTTGTTGAATCTCTTTCAACCGTTTCTTTGCTTCCTGAATAGGAAACCCCTTTAACCGTAATGTAGTTTCAAATAAATTCAACATAAAAAATTAGGGCTTCAAGTTACAAACAATTATTTTTGAAGTCGAAAAAATTCTTTCCTATGAACATCTTAATATTAGGCTCTGGTGGCCGAGAACATACTTTTGCGTATCAACTTAAAAAAAGTGAACTGTGCGATGCATTGTTTGTAGCACCCGGAAATGCCGGAACCGAAGCGATTGCGCAAAATCTGGATTTAAAAGTAACCGATTTTAAAGCGATTGAAAAAGCTGTTGTAAAACACGATATTGAGATGGTCGTAGTAGGGCCAGAAGATCCGTTGGTTCAAGGGATAGCAGATTATTTTTCTGCTTCAGAAAAATTAAAAGACGTGATGCTTATTGGTCCTTCAGAAAGAGGTGCTTTGTTGGAAGGCAGTAAAGAACGTGCCAAAGAGTTTATGGCGATGCACAAAATCCCGACCGCAGCGTATGAAAGTTTTACAAAAGAATCATTAGAAGCTGGAAAAGCGTTTTTAGAAACACTCCAACCACCGTACGTTTTAAAAGCAGATGGATTAGCTGCAGGAAAAGGTGTTTTAATATTGGAAGATATTGAAGAAGCTAAAAATGAACTTGAAAAGATGTTAAGTGGAAAATTTGGCGAAGCTAGTAACACAGTGGTTATTGAAGAATTCCTTGACGGTATTGAACTAAGCGTATTTGTATTGACCGATGGTAAGAACTACAAGGTTCTGCCAACAGCCAAAGATTACAAACGCATTGGTGAAGGTGATAAAGGCTTGAACACTGGTGGTATGGGAGCGATTTCGCCTGTTCCTTTTGCAGATGAAAAATTAATGCAAAAAATTGAAGACCGAATTGTAAAACCTACGGTTGAAGGACTTCAAAAAGAAGAAATAAATTATAAAGGTTTCATCTTCATTGGTCTTATAAAAGTAAATAATGAACCTTACGTTATTGAATACAACGTTCGTATGGGTGATCCCGAAACCGAAGTTGTATTACCAAGAATAAAAACAGATTTAGGGAAATTATTGCAAGCCACATTTCAGCAAAAATTAGATTCAATCAATTTAGAGATTGATTCGCGAGCAGCAACGACTGTAATGGTTGTGTCTGGCGGTTATCCTGAAGCGTATGAAAAAGGAAAGGAAATTTCAGGAATTGAAACCATAGAAGATTCCATTGTTTTTCACGCAGGTACTGCAATGAAAGATGGTAAAGTTGTTACCAATGGCGGAAGGGTTATTGCCATTACTTCCTTAGATGAAGATTACAAAAAGGCACTAAAAAAATCCTACCAAAACATAGAAAAACTATCTTTTGACAGGATGTACTTTAGAAAAGATATAGGGTTCGATTTAAATTAAACCCCTATCCTAAATATGAATGTGAAGTGGATGAGCGATCCTCTTCATTATTGTCATTGAATATTTTAAGTTGCTTCATCCAATAGAAAAACGCAACAAAACCAATGATAATGAACATCCAACTCACTATATTGGCGAGCCACCAGCTATCTAGCTCTAAGCTGCGAAGGGCATCATAAGGTATAAAAAGCACATCTTCAAATAAATCTGCAATACCGTAAAACAAATCTTTCCATTCCATATCTGTATATTTATAGCACAAAAATAGAAAATACCCGCTATGCTTACAAGCTTTTTCGGAAAATCTAAACCTATTAATTTCGTAATCTTCGGAGCGGTTATCTTTCTTGGGTATGTTTTTGGAGCTTTAGTACAAGTTGATAACGCTCTTAATCTTTCAAAACTACTTGTAAATTTCTTTTTTATTGGATGGTCTGTGTTCGCTATTTTTCTGTTGGATTTTATTGTTCGGAAAAATGACCTTACCTACAAAAACACCTACACTGTCCTACTATTTACTTGTTTTTTAATAACATTGCCCGTTATTTTTTTAGACCCAAACATATTGCTTGCCAATGTATTCTTATTGATGGCTTTTAGAAGGTTAGCGAGCCTTTCTTCGGAAAAAAATACAGAACGAAAAATTCTAGATGCATCGCTCTGGATAACAGTGGCCGCTCTTTTTTATTTTTGGAGCATATTATTTTTTGTATTGTTATTTTTTTCCATTTTGCAGAAATCTGAAACGAACCATAGGTGGTTTATTATCCCTTTCATTGGATTTGCTGCGATATTTATACTATCGGTTTCATTTCATTTAATAACGAATGACTCCTTTTTATGGATAACGGAATGGATTCCGTCCATTAGTTTAGATTTTTCTGCATACAACAATATTCAATTACTACTTCCAGCAGCCATTATGGGGACATTTTTAATTTGGTCGCTGCCCTTTAGACTAGTTAAAATTGCTTCTTTGTCAAAAAAAGAAAAGCCGAATGCTATTTTATTGCTCGTAACATTGGCTGTGTGTTTGTTCATCACATTTCTCAGTCCCCAAAAAACAGGAGCCGAATTGTTTTTTATAATCGCTCCGTTGTCAGTAATTGTAGCAAATTATATAGAGAACATTCAGGAATTTCGTTTTAAAGAAGGATTGCTTTGGCTGGTCGTTTTAGTGCCAATTGTATTGTTGTTCATATGAAAGCGCTCGATTTACAAATAGTAGAAACAGAATTACAAAAACGGCTACAATATCCCTATGTTTGGGGGCGAAAACAAAATAACCTTTGGGACAACTACACCAATTTTATTTATACAACACCAACTTGGGAAGCTTTAATGCCGCAAATGGCTGAAATTGTTGCTACACATAAATTAAACAAACGGGAACTTTTTAATTATACCATAAACCGCTGGTACAACTTCTGGAGTGCCATGGCTGTAGAGCAAATATTTACGAACTTGCCGCAAGTAACTCCAACAAAAAACCGCAAGAATCGTTTAGTTGATTTTACCTTAATGAAGGTGCCATTCGATCATAAAACCACAATCTTCCCGAAACAGTTTAAAAAGCCGCTGGCCTATGCAAAAAACAATGAAAAGGAAATGATAGAGTGGTTTTATAGTAATCAAAGTAAGGAACAACGACATCATCTAAAAAACAGGTTGTTTATTGTTGTTTATGATAAAAATGAGCAACATTGGAAATTAAAAGCCAATCTGTTGTTGCTTAAAACCGAAATAGAAAAATATGTTTCCAATTTCAATCCTAGCAAGCTACATTCCCTTACTTTTGCAGACAATTCGCAAGCATTGAGCGATATTATTTGGGTGATAGCTAAATAATTTTGCTTATTTGTTATTGTCAATCCCTAATGCAAAATTCAGAATAAATGAAAATTCAAGAAATAATCGAAAGTTTAGACTCTGAAAATAAAAAAATTGGGTTACAACTTTCCAAAAGAAATGGATTCATTAATACAACTTGGCTTTTATACAAAAAAGGAATAGCATATTATTTTTTTGACATAAACCAAAAAATCGAATTCATTGATACCTATAGATACACCAAACCTGAATTATTAACTGAGTTTGAAAAATCAAATTTTGAAATTGAACTTTCTATAAATTAATCTGGAATTGTATTCTTTTATTCCTTATTATTTTTTCCAATTGTTCGATTGTTAACATAGCATAAGAAGGAGACTTTTCATTTAAACACACAAAACAAAACCTAAACCTATTACCTAATAATTTACCGAAATTAAATTCATTTTCAGTTGCACCAAAAAAGAATCCTTTTGGGTTATCTGGTAGATACTTTTTTGTAGTTTTTAATTCAACAAAAATTATTTCGTCCAAATGTGTTTCTATATTTTTTTGTTCAAATTTAATTCCTTTCAATTTTGGTATATATACCATATCAAATGACTGTAAATAGTTATAGGGAATATTGACTTTATCTAAAAGCTCTTTTTTCATATCCTTATCAATCTTAAAAAAACCTGTTTGTTTTTCTATGAGGTAGTTAATCCCTTGCTTTTCTGTTGCATTGTTAGATAATGTCAATATGAATGAGTGCTTCCTTGACATTATTAATTTGCTTTTATTTGATATTGGATTAATAATTTTTCTGAATCTGGAAATTCTAATAATCTGGATACAGTTAAATTGAATACTTTTGCAAATACCGCTATGTTCGTAAGTGAAATATTCCGCTCACCTCTTTCAATCATTCCAATATAAGTTCTATGAAATCCCGTTTTAAAAGAAAGTTGCTCTTGGCTCAAGCCTTCCTTTTTTCTTAACTCACGAATTCTATTACCAAATTCTTTCAGTAAAAAATTATTAACCATTAATCAAAACTATACTTATTGTATGTCAAGCTCAACATACAATAAGTATCAATAGGATTTTTTCAATATTTTTCAGAATATTAATTGGAAAAAATATATTTCCAATCTCAATCTTAACAAGATACATTCTTTTACTTTTGCAGACAATTCGCAAGCATTGAGCGATATTATTTGGGTAACACAATGAATTATATAGGCTCCAAACACAAACTATCTTCTTTTATTTTCAATACGGTTACTTCGGTGTGTGGAAACGATTTGTCTCAAAAAGTGTTCTGCGACCTTTTTGCGGGTACCGGAATTGTTGGCAGAACGTTTAAAAGCCACGTAAAACAAGTAATTGCCAACGACATGGAGTTTTACAGTTATGTTTTAAACCGAAATTATATTGGTAATCACATTGCTTTAAATTCTGAAACATTAATCGATTCACTAAATAGCCTGAAAGGGCAAAAAGGATTTATTTTCGAGAATTATTCTGAAGGAGGAAAAGCAGGGCGTTTGTATTTTACTTCAGAAAACGGACAAAAAATAGATGCTGTTCGCCAACAAATTGAAGCGTGGCGAGAAACTTCAGCGATTGATGAAAACCAATATTATTTTCTATTGGCTTCGTTATTGGAAAGTGCCGATAAGGTGGCAAATACAGCTTCGGTTTATGGTGCTTTTTTAAAGAAAATAAAAGCTTCCGCCGCAAAGAAAATGGTGATACGTCCGGCTGAATTTCAGAAAACAGAACAGTCTCACGCAGTATTTCAGAAAGACAGTAATAAGCTTATTACAGAAATTGAAGGCGATATTTTATATTTAGATCCGCCGTACAACGCTAGGCAATATGGAGCAAACTATCATTTGCTGAATACTATTGCAAAATATGATACCTTTGTACCTAAAGGAAAAACAGGCTTACGGGAGTATTATAAAAGTAATTATTGTAAAAAAGGTGAGGTAGTGCAATCGTTCACCGAGTTGATTGAAAATGCACAATTTAAATACATCTTTTTAAGTTACAATAATGAAGGGTTAATGAGCTGTGATGAAGTAGAAACCATTATGAAACGCTTCGGAAAATATAGTTTGGAAACTAAAAAATACCAGCGTTTTAAAGCCGATAAAACTGAAAATAGAAACCATAAAGCCAATGCGACTTTTGAGTATTTGCATATATTAGAGAAAAAATAAAAAGTAAACCCTATGTTTAGCGATAAAGCCAATAAAATATTTCAAAAAGTAATAGAAAAGTATCACGAAATTGATTCAGTAGATCAAGATTTTAAAAATCCGTACGATAAAGATGCTGAACTAATTGAGCACTTATTGTATAGAAAATGCTGGATTGACACTGTACAATGGCATTATGAAGATATAATTCGTGATCCCAACATCGACCCTGCTGGAGCATTACTGTTAAAGCGAAAAATCGATGCTTCTAACCAAGACCGTACCGATACCGTAGAATATATTGACAGCTATTTTCTTGAAAAATTTAAGGATGTATCCGTAAAAGACAATGCTACTATCAATACAGAAAGCCCTGCTTGGGGAATAGATAGGTTATCCATATTGGCTTTAAAAATTTACCATATGAATGAAGAAGCAACTCGTACCGATGCTTCTCAAAAGCACCAAGCGGCATGTAAAGCTAAGCTGAATGTACTGCTAGAACAGCGTGTGGATTTAAGTACAGCCATCAATCAACTTTTAGAAGATATTGCTAATGGCGATAAGTATATGAAAGTGTACAAGCAGATGAAAATGTACAATGATGATGAGTTGAACCCAGTTCTTCGCGGTGAAAAGTAATACTTTTCTCTTACTCAACCGGAAGAATTAAAACTCTATTCATGCCGAAACCTTCTCATATTTTAGTGCTTCGTTTTTCAGCAATGGGAGACGTAGCGATGACTGTACCGGTATTACGGGTTTTTTCTGAAACGTATCCTGAAGTACAACTAACCGTTGTTTCAAAAAAACACTTTAAACCATTTTTCAATACCATCCCAACAATAAATTTTATTGAAGCCGATGTATATGGGAAGCATAAAAACTTCGGTTTATTAAAACTTGCTAACGAAGCAAAATCCAATGGAATTGATGTGGTAGCCGATTTACACAATGTAATCCGTTCAAAAATTATTTCGAATTATCTACGGTTGCAAGGGTATAAAGTTGCCACCATCGATAAAGGACGAGAAGAAAAGAGACAGTTAACCGCTTCAGAAAATAAAAAGTTTGCGCAATTGAAAACCACACATCAACGCTACGCAGACGTTTTTGAGAAATTAGGTTTTCCGTTAGACCTTTCAAAACACACATTTCCTGAAAGGCAACAACTTAATAGAAGGTTACACAGTTTAATTGGGCAGCATACCAAAAAAGCCATTGGAATTGCCCCTTTTGCAGCTCATGACAGTAAAATGTATCCGTTAGAGCAAATGAAGCAAGTTATTTCAGAAGTACATAAAACTGAAAAGTATAAAATTTTTCTGTTTGGAGGTGGTCAAAAGGAAGAAGAAAAGCTAAAAGGCATTGCTTCTAATTTTGAAAACGTAACAAATGTCGCCGGACAATTAACTTTTGAAGAAGAGTTGGCTTTAATTTCAAACCTAGACGGAATGCTCTCTATGGACAGTGGCAATGGTCATTTGGCAGCGATGTTTGGCATACCTGTTATCACGCTTTGGGGTGTAACGCATCCGTTTGCGGGTTTTGTACCTTTTAATCAGCCAATTGAAAATCAGTTAACGGCAGACCGTGAACAATATCCGTTGATTCCTACCTCTATTTATGGGAATAAATTTCCTGAAGGGTATGAAGATGCTATAAAAACCATCTCACCAAAAACAGTTTTAGATACTATTTATAAAGTTTTTTAAACCCTTTGAGCCTTTCGGTAACTGAGCGGAGCCGAAGTTACACATCATCATAATCCACAGACAAAGTTGCTGTAGTAGGGTGCGCTTGGCAGGTTAAAATCAATCCGTCTGCAATTTCATCATCGGTCAATATTTGATTTTTTCGCATTTCGGCTTTTCCTTCGGTAATTCTGGCAATACACGTACTACAAATTCCACCTTGACACGAGTATGGCGGATCTAAATCGTGATCCAATGCTGCTTCAAGCACTGATTTTTTCTGAGGCATAGAAAAGGTTTCCACTTCGTCATCAAGCGTGATGGTTACTTGGGTGTCACCTTCGTGCTTTTTGGTGAGCAATCCTTTTTCGGCTGTATTGAAAAGTTCAAAAAGAATCTGTTTTTCATTGATACCGTTTTCTTTTAAAGTTGAAGAAACTTCGTCAATCATAGGCTCTGGGCCGCATAGATAAAAAGAGTTGAAGGTACGGTCCTTAAATTTATTTTTCAGCAAAAGATTAACGGTAGAACGTTCAATTCGACCAAATAATGCTTCGTTTTCCAGTTTTCGGCTGTAGATAAATTCAACAAAAAGACGGTCTTTGTATTTTTTTTGAAGTGCTAATATTTCAGAATGAAACATGGTTTCAGAAAGCGATTGATTTCCGTACACCAATAAAAACGTACTGTCCGGCATTTCATTTAAAACAGTCTTTACAATAGAAAGCACTGGGGTAATCCCACTTCCGGCAACAAACGCAGCGTAATGGTTTGAAATACTGTTGGCTTCGTCATCCTTGGGGTCAAAAACAAACTTTCCTTCTGGCGGAAATACTTCCAGTGTATCGCCCACTTTTAATTTAGTATTGGCAAAGACCGAGAATAGTCCTTTTTCCACTTTTTTAACACCCACTTTCAGTTTGCCACTATCTGGCGCACAGCAAATAGAATAGGCACGGCGCAATTCGGTGTCATCAATTGTGTGTTTTATGGTAATATATTGTCCAGCTTTGAATGAAAAGATATCTTTCAATTCATCGGGTATAGTAAAGGTAATCGATACAGCATTAGGCGTTTCCCTGTTCACTTCGGAAACGGGCAGCGAATAAAAACCACTCATTGTTTTCAATTTTTCAGCAAACTTACAAAGGAAAATGATTTCAGTAATGGAAATCGACTAATATCAGCCAATTTTTAACGTTATAACCTTACAGAAACCAAAAAGAACCTTATTTTTACAGCTTATTTCTTGCTTTTATATACTAAAAGCAACGCTTTTAAGTTACAGTATCATAATAAATTGACACAATTTTGAAAGGCATATATAAAACTACTCTCTTTTTATTGGCTGTTATTGTTTTAGCAGCTTGTTCACGAAAAAAAGACACTTTTTTAAGTCGTAATTTCCACGCAGTAACGGCCGAATATAATACGCTATACAATGGAAATTTAGCTTTTGAAGATGGCAAAGAAGGATTAGCAGCTAGCTATCGCGATAATTTTTGGGAAATCCTTCCCGTTGAGCGCATCGATCTTGATGAAAATGCAACCTTACCTGGGGAATCTAAAAACCCAAACTTTAATCGGGCTGAAGAAAAAGCAGCAAAGGCTATCCAAAAGCATTCGGTTTATGTAAACAACAAAGAGCATAACCCTCAAATTGATGAAGCCTATATGTTATTGGGTAAAGCGCGTTATTATGATGGTCGTTTTATTCCTTCCTTAGATGCTTTCAATTTTATTTTAGACCGTTACCCAACCAGTAATAACATTACCAACGCCAATGTATGGAAAGCAAAAGCAAACATTCGGTTAAACAATGAAGAAGTAGCGTTAGAAAACCTACAAGAACTTTTAGAAGATGTAGAGCGCGAAAAAATTGAAATGGACGAAGAAGAATTAGCTGATGTTGCTGCTATTATGGCCGAAGCATACGTTAATATGGATTCTATCCCTGAAGCATTACCTTATATGAAAATTGCTTCAGAAAATGTAGAGGACAACGAGCTTAAAGGACGTTATAATTACATTAAGGGACAATTGTACAACCGTATTGGAGAGCGAGACAGCGCTAATATGGCTTTTGATCAAGTAATCGAACTAAACCGTAAAGCACCAAGGGTGTATATGATTAACGCCTACATTGCCAAAGCGAGAAATTTCGACTACGATAATGAAGATAAAACCGCCTTTTTAGAGTTGCTGAATGAATTGGCAGAAGACCGTGAAAACCGTCCGTATTTGGATAAAATTTATAATCAGATAGGTGAGTATTACTATAATCTGGACAGTATAGATACGGCTGTAAAGTTTTATAACAAATCCATTCAAGAGAAATCACAAGATAGAACGTTACAGTCCAAAAATTATGAAACATTAGCAATTATAAATTTTGATGCTACGGAATACAAAGCCGCTGGAGCATATTATGATAGTACGTTGACCAACCTTGAAGAGAATACTAAAAAGCACCGACGTATTAAAAAGAAACGTGAAAACTTGGATGATGTAATTAAATACGAAGATATTGCGATTAAAAACGATAGTATTTTACGTTTTGTAAATATGACTGAGGGAGAGCGGTTAGCCTATTTCACTAACTATACTACAAAACTGAAAGAAAAGGCAATTGCTGATTCCCTTGCTAGGGTAAAAGAACAACAAAGCATCGCTAATAACGAATTTTACCAAAAAAACACAAATTCTGGTGGTCCTTCTAACGAGGGCAGCACTTTTTATTTTTACAACCCAACCACGGTTGCCTACGGGAAACAAGAGTTTAATAAAATTTGGGGTGACCGTAAACTGGAAGATAACTGGAGACGTTCAGACAAACAAACTTCATTGATAGAGGAAGAAGATGCTTTTCAGGCAGAGGCAATTTCAGATAATGAACGTTTTGACCCGCAAACATATATTGCAAAAATCCCAACCGACCAAAAAGTAATCGATAGTCTTGCAGGTGATCGAAATTTCGCATATTACCAATTAGGTTTGATTTACAAAGAAAAATTCAAAGAATACGGGCTCGCAACAGAACGGCTTGAAAAATTATTGACCTTCAATCCTGAAGATCGTTTAATACTTCCGTCTAAATATAATTTGTATAAAATTTATAGCGAGATGGAAAATGAGTCGTTGGCAACCCAATATAAAAACGACATTATAACCAACCATCCAGATTCGCGTTATGCTGAAATACTACGCAACCCGAATACAGCATTGGCGACCGATGAATCAAGTCCAGAATTTAAGTATAAACAATTGTACAAAGATTTTGAAGCTTCAAAATACGAACATGTAATTGAACAAAGTGATGCGTACATTTCACAATATACAGGAACGGAGATTGTCCCTAAATTCGAACTCTTAAAAGCAACGGCAATTGCTCGCCAACAAGGTTTTGAGGCTTATAAAAAAGCGTTGAATTTTATAGCATTGAATTATCCAAATTCCAAAGAAGGCCAACAAGCTGAGTTTATTTACGGGAAAACTCTTCGCACCATCGAATCCAGTGATTTTTTAGCTGATGAAGAAGCCAAAAGTTGGAAAGTAGTTTATAAATTTGACAGCACAGAGACGGAAGCTGCACAAGCATTAAAAGACAAATTGGTTGAAGCCATAGATGCGTATCGATATACCAATATGAGCGCGTCACTGGATTATTATACCCCACAAACCAAATTGGTTGTAATCCACGGTCTAAACACCAAAACAGGCGGACGTAATTTCGCACAGGTTCTGAAGGAAAACAAAGAATTTAAAATAAAGAAACCTTCTTTTGAAATTTCAACGCCTAACTATAAGATTATTCAGATTCATAAAAATTTGGACACTTATTTAAATAATGAAAATGAACCTGTAGAATAACAAAAACAAACCTAAAAACCCAGACCTATGTTTTCAGAAAAAAAAGAAAGAACCGGACAAGAGCCCAGTAGCGGACAAAACCGAATTAATGAAGGCACAACACTAGAAGGTGATGTGGTTTCACAAGGCTTTTTTAGAATAGATGGAACCGTAAAAGGTACAATTAAAACCCCTTCAAAAGTGGTGTTGGGAAAAAGTGGCTATATTAACGGAACCCTTACTTGTGAAAATGCCGATATTGAAGGAAAATTTGAAGGTAACTTAGATGTTTCAGGAACATTATCATTAAAATCAACAGCACATATTAAAGGCGAAGTAGTTGCTGGAAAATTAGCCGTTGAACCCGGTGCTACATTTAATGCCTCGTGTGTTATGAAAGGCTCCCAAAAGGAAACAAAGCCCAAAACCGAAACAAAACTTAAAGAAGACGAAGCATCAAAGCCGAGTCCTTACGACAGGCAACAGCGTGCCAAAAAATCTACCGAACCTCTTAAGTAGTTTTGGCAGATAAAAACAACAATGGGCTAAGGCGATGGGCCGCGCTAAGTGCTATTGCCATTGAAATGGCTGTGGTTATTTACCTCTTTGTGCGTGGCGGTCAATGGCTAGATACCGAGTATAATGACGGCGGAAAACTGTATGTAATTATCGGAACTCTTGTGGGAGTGGGCTTATCTCTTTATTTGGTAGTGAAACAAACCAACCGATTGAATAAATAAAAATGGCCAAGAGTATTAAGTTTTTAGCTGTTTTAGCAGGTATATTAATAATAGTATTTGCAATACATTTAGCTATATTATTCTATTGCAATCTTCCTCTTTTTGAAAATAAAATAATACTTTCATACGTAGTTAATTTTATCCTTGCTGGGATTATTTTATTCGTGATACAGCGGGCATTAAAAAAGAAATCTTCACAAGCTGGTTTTATCTTTATGGCAGGTAGTGGTTTAAAATTTCTTTTTTTCTTTCTTATTTTCTATCCAACATACAGAGCAGATGGGAGCATGCAAACCATTGAATTTGTTGCTTTCTTTGTTCCATACGCAGTCTGTTTGGCTTTAGAAGTTTTCTATCTTTCTAAACAGCTTAATAATCAAGTATATTGATGGTTTTATAACCTGAAAAAAAGAATTAAAATTGTTTTTACAATAAAATATATAACTGTATTTTTGCACCGATTTTAAGGACATCACTATTTGTGTATTATGCAAAAGCCATTTATAGTTAAGATTTTATTTGTAGTAGTAGTTTTATTAGGTTTTACTACAGCCTATGCTCAAGATGTTGAAGAAAACCTTCAAACGCACGAGCTTACCGAGCAAGAAGACAGCGATAAAAAATCTGAGATACAGGAGTATATTAATCATCACCTGTTAGACTCATATGATTTTACGTTCTTCTCTGACGAAGAAGCAGGAAAGTATTATGGCTTTCCATTACCTGTAATTATTTTTGATGATGGGTTAAAAGTGTTTTCTTCTTCTAAATTCAACCACGGGGAGACTGTGGCTGAGGTTGATGGTAACTACTACAAGCTATATCACAATAATATTTATAAAACGGATGCTGCGGGTACTATAAACTATGACGAAGAAGGCCACGCAACAAACGAAAAACCACTAGACTTTTCGATTACCAAAAATGTAGTTACTATGATATTAGTGTCTATATTAATGTTTTTCTTGTTCCGCGCACTTGCAAAATCGTATAAGAAAAACAATGGTATCCCAAAAGGGGTAGGTCGTTTTCTTGAGCCTCTAGTTTTATTTGTAAGAGATGAAATAGCAATACCTAATATAGGAGAAAAGAAATATAAAAAGTATATGAGCTTTTTATTGACAATATTCTTCTTTATCTGGTTTTTAAATTTACTAGGGATGACACCGTTAGGTGTAAATGTTACAGGTAACATTGCAGTAACCTTTGGTTTAGCTTTAATTACATTTTTAATCACAACATTTACAGCTAATAAAAACTATTGGGCACACATTTTTTGGATGCCTGGAGTACCTAAACTAATGCGAATTGTATTGGCGCCAATCGAATTATTAGGAATGTTTATTAAACCATTCTCATTAATGATTCGACTGTATGCAAACATGACTGCAGGTCACGTTGTATTAATGAGCATCATTGCGTTAATGTTTATATTTAAAAACTGGTTAGGAAGCTCACTTTCTTTCGGGTTAGCATTTGGATTGGCAATACTAGAGTTGTTAGTAGCAGCTTTACAAGCATATATATTTACTATGTTGTCGGCGCTTTACTTTGGTATGGCAAATGAAGAAGCACATTAATTTGAACGTTTAATTTTTAATTATATATATTATGGAAATCCCAACAATTGTAGGAGCAGGTTTAATTGTAATCGGAGCTGGTCTTGGTATCGGTAGAATCGGTGGTCAAGCTATGGAAGCGATTGCACGTCAGCCTGAAGCTTCTGGTAAAATTCAAACAGCAATGCTTATTGCAGCGGCGCTTATTGAAGGTATCGGATTTGCTGCTTTATTCGCAGCGTAAATTAAATTTACAGTAGCTATAACGGTTGGTTATAGCTACTGTACTATTAAAAATTAAAATTATTTTTTGAAATTTTAGATAATGGAAAAATTATTAGAACAATTTTCATTCGGACTGTTTTTTTGGCAAATACTTATTTTTGTTGGTTTAATACTATTGCTTCGAAAGTTTGCGTGGGGACCAATTTTAAAAGCAGTTAATGATCGTGAAGAAGGTATAAAAGACGCGTTGGATTCTGCTGAAAAAGCAAAGCTTGAAATGGCAAACTTAAAAGCAGACAATGAAAAGCTGCTTCAGGAAGCCAGAAACGAACGTGATAGTATGATGAAAGAAGCTCGCGATATCAAGTCAAAAATGATAGCCGATGCTAAGGAAGAAGCACAAGCAGAAGCAAGCAAAATGATTGCGCAAGCTCAAACTGCAATAGAAAGTGAGAAGAAAGCTGCAATGTCTGAGTTGAAAAGTCATGTGGCCGAGCTTTCAGTACAAATTGCTGAAAAAGTAGTTAAGCAAGAATTATCTACAGATAAAAAACAATTAGAATTGGTAGACAGTATGTTGGCCAATGCTAAATTGAACTAGTAGAAAAAATTAAACGAACCCGCTAATCTTAGGGCAAAACTATGAGCAAAAGAGCAGCTATACGATATGCAAAAGCAGTTTTACAGAAAGCTGAAGAAAACAATACACAAAACGTAATGTTTGGCGATATGCAATCTGTAAAAGCTACCTTAGACGGTAGTAAGGAGCTTCAAAATATGTTACAAAGCCCAGTTATTAAAGCTGAAGATAAAAAAGAAGCTTTGCTTAAAATTTTTAGTGGCAAATCAGACCTTACTAAAAATCTAATACAGGTTTTAGTAATAAATCAACGGTTGAATTTATTAGGGGTTGTGGCCGAAAGTTATATCTATCTTTATAATGAAGCACAAGGGGTAAAAGTAGCAGAAGTAACAACTGCAGTCCCACTTACTTCAGAGTTAAAAGAAACGGTATTAGTTAAAGTTAAAGAATTAACCGGAAGCACTTCGGTTACCATAAATAATATTATAGATACCACTATAATAGGAGGTTTTATATTACGAGTAGGAGACCTTCAATACAATGCAAGTATTGCAAATAAATTAAATAGAATTAAAAGAGAGTTTACATTAAATTAAGGATTGAAATAAAACTCAATCTAAAATCTAAATAAGATGGCAGAAGTAAAACCAGCTGAAGTTTCAGCAATTTTAAAGGAACAACTTTCAGGTTTTGAAGCATCAGCTTCACTTGACGAAGTAGGAACTGTTTTAACCGTAGGTGATGGTATTGCACGTGTATATGGGCTTGCCAATGCAGAATACGGTGAATTGGTAGAGTTTGAAGACGGTCTGGAAGGAATCGTTTTGAACCTTGAAGAAGATAACGTTGGTGTTGTATTATTAGGACCTTCAAAAGAAATTAGCGAAGGATCTACTGTAAAACGTACACAGCGTATTGCATCTATTAACGTTGGTGAAGGGATTGTTGGCCGTGTGGTTAACACACTTGGACAGCCAATTGATGGAAAAGGACCTATTGAAGGTGAAACTTACGAAATGCCACTAGAGCGTAAAGCACCTGGGGTTATTTATCGTGAGCCGGTAACTGAGCCATTACAAACTGGTATTAAATCAATTGATGCGATGATCCCGGTAGGTCGTGGACAGCGTGAATTGGTAATTGGTGACCGTCAAACTGGTAAGTCTACGGTTACTATCGATACCATCTTAAACCAAAAAGAATTTTACGACGCTGGTGAGCCAGTATATTGTATTTATGTTGCGGTTGGACAAAAAGCTTCTACCGTTGCAAACATAGCACAAGTATTGGAAGATGCTGGTGCGATGGCATATACAACTATTGTTGCGGCAAACGCATCAGATCCTGCACCTATGCAGGTATATGCTCCTTTCGCTGGTGCGGCAATTGGCGAGTACTTCCGTGATACGGGACGTCCTGCTTTGATCATCTATGATGATTTATCAAAGCAAGCAGTTGCATACCGTGAGGTATCGTTATTACTTCGTCGCCCACCGGGACGTGAAGCATACCCTGGGGATGTATTCTTCTTACACTCAAGATTATTAGAGCGCTCAGCAAAAGTGATCAATGATGATAAAATTGCTAGTGAAATGAACGACCTTCCTGAGGTGTTAAAGCCAATGGTAAAAGGTGGTGGGTCATTAACAGCATTACCAATTATTGAAACACAAGCGGGTGACGTTTCTGCATATATCCCAACCAACGTAATTTCGATTACCGATGGACAGATTTTCTTGGATGGTGATTTATTTAACTCAGGTGTTCGTCCTGCAATTAACGTGGGTATTTCTGTATCTCGTGTAGGTGGTAACGCTCAAATTAAATCAATGAAGAAAGTATCAGGTACTTTAAAGCTGGATCAAGCTGCTTTCCGTGAATTGGAAGCCTTTGCTAAATTCGGTTCAGATCTGGATACTGCTACTAAGAATGTAATTGAAAAAGGAAAACGTAACGTTGAGATCTTAAAGCAACCGGAAAACACACCATTTACAGTTGAAGACCAGATTGCGATTATTTACGCAGGATCTAAAAACCTGTTACGTGACGTTCCTGTTGAGAAAGTAAAAGAATTTGAAAGAGACTATCTTGAGTTGCTTAATGCAAAGCATAGAGATGTGTTAGATACGTTAAAGTCAGGTAAGTTAACTGATGAAGTGACCGATACCTTAACGGCTGTAGCAAAAGATCTTTCAGCAAAGTATAAAAAGTAGTTAGATTTTAGTATTGAGTATTGAGAAATCTGATTTCAATACTCAATACGCAATAATTCTATAAAAGAATGGCAAATCTTAAGGAAATACGAAGTAGAATCACCTCTGTTGGGTCAACCATGCAGATTACCAGTGCCATGAAAATGGTATCGGCTGCAAAGTTGAAAAAAGCACAGGATGCCATCACTGCGATGCGCCCGTATGCTGATAAACTAACGGAGTTGCTTCAAAATTTGAGTGCAACATTGGATGCCGATAGTGGAAGTAAGTTTTCAGATCAGCGCGAAGTAAACAAAGTGTTAGTGGTAGCAATTACTTCTAACCGTGGTTTGGCAGGTGCATTTAACAGTAATATTATCAAAGGTTCAAAACGTATTGCTTCAGATAACTATGCTGGAAAGCAAGTAGATTACGTAACAATTGGTAAAAAAGGAAACGATATTTTAAAAAAGACGGAAACTGTTATCTTAAATAACAATGAAATTTTTGATGATCTTTCGTTTGAAAATGTTTCTGAAATCGCCGAAATGTTAATGCAAAAATTTGCTGATGGGGATTACGATAAAATCGTGTTGGTTTACAACAAGTTCAAAAATGCAGCTACGCAGATTGTAATGAATGAGCAATTCTTGCCTATTTTACCACCTGAAGTAGATGAAGCGGAAGCACAAAAAGCAACGCCAAACTATATTTTTGAGCCAAACAAAGAAGACATTGTAGAAGAATTGATTCCGAAGAGCTTAAAAACACAATTGTTTAAAGCAATTAGAGATAGTGTTGCCAGTGAGCACGGTGCCCGAATGACAGCGATGCACAAAGCAACAGATAACGCTAAAGATCTTCGTGATGATCTTACATTACAATACAACAAAGCGCGACAAGCTTCCATTACCAACGAAATTTTGGAAATTGTTGGTGGTGCCGAGGCCTTAGCGGGATAAAATATAATACCTACTTAGTGCAGAAAAGTCTTCCGTTTCTTTCGGAAGGCTTTTTTTGTTTCACTTATTTCTTAGTAATGGAATACTATTTGATAGTTTTGAGAAAACAGCTAAACCAAATTATATGAAATCTCAAAAATTACTTTTTAGTATTCTATTTTTAATAGCTTTCAATTCAGCGTATTCTCAATATAAAAAAGGGGATATTTCGCTGTCCATACAAGGAGCCCCTTTTACCACAGGATACGGAATTGACGATTTTGGCTTTATAGGTTTAGCAACTTCTGAATTTTTTATCATTCCAAAACTATCTGCTGGGGTTAGCTTTTTCACATCAAACAATACTGCTTTTAAAAACAATAGCGGAACTACTATCCATTCCTACGGTGTAATTCCATCATTACAATATTATGTGTTCAATAAAAATAAATTCAATGTGTTTGGACAAATTGGTTATGGGTATGGTTTTGAAGACTTAACCCGTGGTTATATTGAGAATAGTGCTTTGACAGTCTTTAACATAGGTGTGGGAGGCAATTATAATTTTTCTGAAAATTGGATGATAAAACTCACTATTCCTTATTTTAAAGCACAAAATGTAACAATTGATGCTCCAGCGGCAGATGGTGTAACAGCATTTATCGGCGTGGGATATAAACTATAACGTGAAGATAAATTTTTATATCTTCACATTAAAAATAAGTAGATGCATTCATTTAAAAATATAATCGCTGTTTGTACAGCTTCAATTTTACTGTTTAGCTTTTCTAACTGTGGCAGCAGCCAGACAAGTTCTTACAAACTCACACAAAACCCTCCCTTTAGTATTGACGATGTGTTTTACCAAGATTGGGTAGCGGGCATTAAAGAAGGAGGATCGGGCACTAACGTACATATCACATTTAAAGGTTTTACTGAAGATGTACGGGTTGATAGTATTTATTTCAGAAATAAAATTGAAAAAGCTAAAAATTCACCTCAAGCTAAAAAGCAATATATTGGATATTTTAAAAAAGGTACAAATCGTGATATTATAATGGATAGCGACCCGAAAAAAGAAGCTCAAAACACCCCGCCAAAATCGTTTCCGTTTGAGTTGGCAGATAACGAAGCGGTTGTGAGCTATGTGCAAAATGGCACGACCAACTATTACAAAATCACTAATATCCGTAGAAAAGAGATGCTTGCTTTTCCACAAAATAAAGCTCCATCAGATAATTAAGGAATCACATCACGTTTAATTGATAACGGTAATAATTTCAATACTTTTACGCTTCAAAATAGAATAGGTTGAGCGTTTTTAAAAAACTATTTAAGCAAACTTTTGTGTATGGCCTTGCTACTGTCCTCCCAAGGGCCTTGGCGGTCATTTTGGTGCCGTTGTATGTTTCTGTATTAGGAAAAGAACAATACGGCATCTACGCTTCTTTAATGGCTTTTTTAATCTTAGGAAACGTTTTGCTTTCCTATGGAATGGAAACTGCTTTCTTTCGGTTTGTTAATAAACACGCAGAACAGAAAAACCAAGTTCAGTCTACGGCATTGACTTCGCTTACCATTTCAACGCTTTTATTTTTATCGATTACTTTGTTTTTTGATGATTCGTTGGCAACATTTCTTCAGTTTAAAGCAGAATATGTTACGTACGGCTTGCTTATTTTGGCGTTAGATGCTTTGGCTGTTCTGCCTTTTGTATGGTACCGAGCCAATGAAAAACCGATGAAGTATGCGGTCATCAAAATCTTTAATGTCTGTGTTAATTTAGGCTTTAACCTCTTTTTCTTTTTAATACTTCCTGGTTGGGCAGAAAGTGCTCCAGATTCGTTTTGGAGTACAATTTATTCCGAAGAAAATAAAGTGGCCTACGTGTTTATAGCCAATTTAATTGCGAGTGCCATTACGTTGGTTGTATTGCTCCCATTGTACATTAAAATTGGTTTTGGTTTCAGTAAAACCATCTGGAAAGGGATGTTTAAATACGCTTTCCCGGTATTAATTGCTGGTATTGCATTTTCAATAAACGAAGCTTTCGATAAAATTTTACTGAAATATCTATTACCAGAAAACATCGCCGAAGCCGAAGTGGGTGTGTATGCCGCTTGCTATAAATTGGGTGTTTTTATGACGCTTTTCGCTACCGCGTTCCGGTTGGGGATTGAACCTTTTTTCTTTAACCATGCAGAAAGTAAAAACGCAAAACAGACGTATGCAACGATTACCAAGTATTTTACCATCTTCGGGAGTATTATCTTACTATTTGTAATTGTGTATATCGATATTTTTAAACGTATTTTAATCCCTAACTCCGAATATTGGGAAGCACTTTCCATCGTGCCACTTATTTTATTGGCGAATTTATGTTTGGGCATTTATCATAACCTTTCCGTATGGTACAAAGTGACCGATCGCACTAAATTTGGCGCTTATATTTCGGTTTTTGGGGCAATAGTTACCTTAGGTTTAAACTTTGCGTTAATTCCAGTAATCAGTTATCAAGGTTCGGCCATAGCTACATTGGCAGCGTACGGGAGTATGATGCTGCTCTCATACTTTTTTGGACAACGAAACTACGCTGTACCGTACGATGTAAAAAGAATAGGCGGGTATTTACTGCTCGCAACCGGATTTTCAGTCCTTTCGTTTTATGTATTTGAAGGAAATTTAATTATAGGTACTGTCTTATTATTGGTATTTTTGTTATTAGTTTTCTTTTCAGAAAAGAAAGAATTTAAAAGTATTCTGAAACGTTAATCTGAAATTTAAAAGAAAGCTCATTTCATAATTCTAAATTCATAAATAATGTATCCATTACGAAGAAACCGAAGATTACGAACTACTGAAACCATTAGGAGTTTAGTAAGAGAAACCATTATTTCACCAAACGACTTTTTGGTTCCGTTATTTGTGGTTGAAGGAAAAGGAGTGAAAGAAGAAATTGCTTCGATGCCCAATTATTATCGATACAGTTTAGATTTATTGGCTAAAGAGGTAAAGGAACTTTGGAACTTAGGATTAAAGTCGGTTTTACTTTTTGTAAAAGTACCTGAAAATTTAAAGGATAATAGTGGAACAGAAGCGTTGAACGCCGAAGGATTAATGCAACGCGCCATTAAAACGGTAAAAGATGCAGTGCCAGAGATGTTGGTGATGACCGATGTTGCCTTAGATCCCTACTCAATTTTTGGACACGATGGAATCGTTTCTGAAGGAAAAATTCTTAATGACGATACCACGGCGGTTTTGGCCGAAATGGCATTATCACACGCTAAAGCCGGAGCCGATTTTGTAGCACCAAGTGATATGATGGATGGCCGTATTTTTGAAATGCGAACGCTATTAGAAGATGAAGGGTTTCACGATACTGGAATAATGAGCTATAGTGCTAAATATGCATCAGCTTTTTATGGTCCTTTCCGTGATGCACTGGATTCTGCACCAGTAGATAAAAAAGACATTCCGAAAAACAAAAATACCTACCAAATGGATCCTGCCAACCGGGAAGAAGCCATTAAAGAAACTCTAATGGATATTCAAGAAGGCGCCGATATTGTGATGGTAAAACCAGGATTGTGTTATTTGGACATTGTCCGCGATATTCGAAATACAGTCGATGTTCCCGTTGCTGTTTACCAAGTAAGTGGCGAATACGCCATGATAAAAGCCGCAGCCGAAAAAGGATGGTTAGATCATGATGCTGTAGTTTTAGAGCAGACTACCGCTATAAAAAGAGCCGGAGCACAGATTATTGCCAGCTATTTTGCTAAAGATGTTGCGAAGCTTCTTTTCTAAAAAACAGGAAAAACCCTGTTCCAAATTAAATTATTAATTATTATTTTGATAAATTAAATTAAACTAAATTTTAATATGTCTGAAGCCAAACAATTAAGGATTGAAAAGCAAAATGAAATTAGCGAATCAGATGAGCCGAATAGTTTAAAAGAGTATTTAGAGTATACTATAACAGATGAATTAATGATTGGTTTATGTGGACCTATAGGAACAGATATTAATTTTGTATCTAAAACTTTACAACAAATTCTGGAGGATACATTTGATTATAAATGTATTGAAATAAAGCTAAGTGATTTTATTAGAAAGCATTATGATATTCAATCAAAAGTAAAATCATACAATAGTTATAAAAAGTTAATTGATTCTGGAAATAAGCTTCGTAATGATTTTGAAAATGATATCTTATCTAAAATTATAATTCATGAAATAACTAAGGACCGACAGGCAGAATCAAAAAGTGATAAAGAGTTAGTTAAAAAAAAGAGAGTTTGCTATGTTATAAACTCTATAAAGCATATAGATGAATATAGGTTACTTAAAAAAGTTTATCAAAATATATTCTATTTTATAGGAGTCTTTTCCCCTCTCGAGGTTAGAAAAGAAAACTTAAAATTAAAAGGTATTGAAAATTCTGATATTGAGAATTTAATAAAAATAGATTCTGATCAGGTAGAAGAACATGGTCAAAAAGTTTCCAAAACCTTTCCTAATGCAGATTATTTTTTGAGAATCGAAGATAGTCATGATAAGATAGTTACAGACAAGCTACAAAGGTTTTTAGATTTAATATTTGGTACTAAAATAATTACACCCACTTATCAAGAAAATGCTATGTATATGGCTACTTCAGCATCAGCTAATTCTGCTTGTTTGTCTAGACAAGTAGGAGCTTCAATTACAAATATAAATGGTGATATTATTTCTGTCGGTTGGAATGATGTGCCTAAATATGGAGGAAATTTATATACAGAGAATGATGTAGATTCAAGTGACCATAGATGTATTAACAAAAGCGGCGGTAAATGTTTTAATGATGAAGAAAAAAACGAATTAACTCAATTAATTATAAACCAATTAATTGATAAAAAAATTATTGATAAGGGAAAAATTGATGAAGCGAATAAGGTTCTAGGGGACTCTAGAATAAGAGATTTGATAGAGTTTTCAAGAGCAGTTCATGCAGAAATGCATGCAATAATTAATGCTACACAAAAGTCAGGTTCAGAGATTATAGGCGGAAAACTATTTTGCACTACTTATCCTTGTCATAATTGTGCAAGACATATTGTTGCTTCAGGAATAAAGGAGGTTTATTTTATAGAGCCCTATAAAAAAAGTTTAGCTTTAAAACTACATAGTGACTCAATAACTGAAAGATTTAATACGGAAAATAGAGTAAAACTATTAATGTATGATGGTGTTTCGCCTAAGAGATATATAGATTTATTTAAAACACAAGATGAAGAAAAAAGGAAAAATAAAGGTGTGAAAATTAATTTAAAAAGAAAAAATGCATCACCTAGAAAGAGTATTTCATTAGAAGCAATACCATATTTAGAGAAAAAAGCTACTGAAGAATTAAATAAAAATAATACCTTTGATAAAATCATTAACTAATAAAATGAGACCTAAACTACAGAATTCTAAAAGTCAATTAAAATTGAATTTTGAGAATACTGCGAAAGAAGTAAAGGTTATTTCTATTCAAAGATCTCAAAATAGAGAACTTAATACGAAAATTTTAAATCGTAAGAGACATTAAAAAACATTGCCTAAAGCCATCATATGATGGCTTTTTTAATATAATTTTGGCACACTCAATTCTATTTCTACATACCTTTGTTTCGTGAAACAATTTAAAGCACATATAAGCTATTTCTTTTTACTTGTAAGCCTGTTTTTGATTTCGGGTAATGCTTTTGCTGTTTCAAACGTATCTAATGAATCCTCAACCTCACAAGGAACAAGGTTTAGTGCCGATTTATTTTCGAAACAACTTTATTTTCACGAAGTATCGGTTATTGAGGTATCCTATCAACAAACGGATGAGCCTATAAATCCGTTTATTTTATTTTATCAGCCGTTAGAACTTACAGAGGCTACTAATTACAACACTTCTAATACGCTCGATTATTTTCCGCAACGGAATCTTAAAAAGCGAATTCAAGAACAGTTATATCCTTTCCATTTTTTTTGGTGAATGTTTCTTTTTCTGAAACAATAAACAGCCGGATTACTTAATAATAATCCCGGCAATACGTGTTTTATACTATTCAAAACACGTCATACTTTCACTAAAAATTAATTTAAAATTTTATAAAAAAATGGAAACAAGTTCCACCCTTATAGGGCTCGCTATATTATTATTGTTTATGGTACCTATAGTATTTGTAATTATTAAAAGCAGTTCAACCGAAAAAAAACTTAAAAAGAGTTTACAAAATTTGGCATCCCAAAATGGAGTAACAATAAATGCTTCTGAAGTGATAGGCAATACTCTTATCGGTCTGGACGAGAACGTTCATAAATTAGTGTTCTCTTATAAAAATAAGTTGACAGACACCTTTAAAACGGTCGATTTAAGCACTGTAAATGAGTGTCGGGTCGCTACATTTAAAGAACGTAAACAACCTTTATCTCGTGTTGCTTTGGAATTGAGAAGCCCATCTGCTACAGATGAAATTATCTTCTATGAAGAAAATGACGACTCATCACCTTCAACAGATGCCGAAGTTTGCCTAAATCGAGCTAATTACTGGAAAAAAATGATTAAACAGCAAATTTAGTAGTGATTGACAGGTTGTTTTTAAAAAGGGGGCCGATTTTGCCCTCTTTTTTTGGTTATTAACATTACCTTGTCATAAAATCGCCATTAAATTTTTATTTTAGTCAAAATTTATCTTTAAAGGAATGACACTACTCTTACTGTATGCTCTTATATCCATTTTCTTTTCATTTCTCTGTTCTATTTTAGAGGCAGCCCTGTTAAGCTTTACGCCCACTTACATAAAAATGAAAAAAAACGAAGGAAAAAACTATGCTTTAACCTTAGCTAATTTTAAAAAGGACATTGATAAGCCGTTAATTGCAATTTTAACGCTCAATACCATAGCCCATACCGTGGGCGCCATTTTGGTTGGTGTGCAAGCAGAAAAAGTATGGCCTTCTGGAGGTATGGTAGGAATCGTTTCGGCGATAATGACTGTGTTGATTTTAATTGTTTCTGAAATTATCCCTAAAACAATTGGTGCTACTTATTGGAAATCTCTAGGGAACTTTACTGCAAAGTTTTTAAAAATTATCATATTTCCGCTTAAGTATACAGGGATTTTGTGGCTATTAATGCTTACTACACGGCTTATAGGTAAATCTGCCCACGTTAGCACGATGAGCCGGGAAGAATTTATTGCCATTACCGATGCTGCGGAAGAAGAAGGTGTTTTTGAAGAAAATGAAACGACTGTAATTAAAAATCTTTTAGTTTTTAAATCAGTAAAGGCAAAAGATGTAATGACTCCTTTTCCGGTGGTAACGTTGGAAAATGAGAGCCTAACACTGAAAGATTTTCACGCCCAACACAAGAATCTACGCTTTTCAAGGATTCCTGTATATCGTGAAAAAACACATAATATAACCGGGTTTGTGCTACGTGATGATATTTTGGAACAAATTGTTGAGGAACACGGCGAATTGCAATTGATGGAATTAAAACGCGATATATTTGTAGTCGATGCCGATAAGCCCATACCAGATTTGTTCGAAACCTTTATTAAACAACGTGTCCATATCGCTTCGGTTGTAGATGAATTTGGAAATACTATTGGTGTAGTAACCATGGAAGACATCATTGAAACCCTCTTAGGACTTGAAATCATGGACGAAAGTGATGCCATAGAAGATATGCAAATGCAAGCCCGAAAAAATTGGGAACGCCGTGCAAAACGCATGGGAATTGAGTTAAGTGACATTCCCGAAAAAGATTTTAAGCAAGAAAAGGACAATACAGAAGATCAAAATTAGTCGTGAAAACCGAATATTTGAACACCCCAATAGGTTGGATGGAATTGAAAGGTAATGCCTTAGGCTTGACTTCGGCACTATTTATTGATAATGAAATTACTCCGCTAACAGATGTCTCAGAAACACTTCCTGAACCGCTTCAAAAAGCACTTCAACAACTATCCGAATACTTTAAAGGTGACCGACAAATATTTAATATTCCATTAAATCCACAAGGAACGGAATTTCAGCATAAAGTATGGAAAGAGTTACAAAAAGTCTCCTTTGGTAAAACCGCTAGTTATCAACAAATTGCTAATGCTTTGGGTGACCCAAAAGTAATTCGGGCAGCTGCTTCAGCAAATGGTAAAAACCCGATTTCGATTATTATTCCCTGCCATCGTGTTATTGGTAGCGATGGCTCTTTAACGGGTTATGCGGGAGGATTGCACCGTAAAAAATGGCTATTACAACACGAAAGTCCGGTTAAACAAGGGGAGTTGTTTTAATAGTCACTTCAAAAGGACGTTTCCGTATATTTGAAAGTATAGTTTATTTATGAAGAGATTTCCAACTTGGCTCCTCGGCATCATAGCTGCAATCATACTGGTTTTATACCTAACCGATTATAATTACATATTAAAAGGCATTCGGGTGGTTTATCTTACCGGTCATACTACAGCCTTTATTGACGACTTTAAGTATTTTGAAAGTGAAATAATTTCGGAAAGTAGCAATCCACAGCCGTGGCCTAAAGCCGAAGATTACAATACTGTAGAGCCAACTGAAACACTTACCAAAACCAATGAAGCATTGGGTACTGTTGCATTTTTAATCATTAAAAATGATAGTATTTATTATGAAAAGTATGCTGAAGGCTACAGCAAAGCTTCGCAGACCAATTCATTTTCAATGGCCAAAAGCGTGGTTTCTGCCTTATTGGGAAAAGCAATTTACGATGGGTACATTAAAAGTTTAAACCAACCTGTTGGCGACTTTTATCCAGAATTTAAAGACACGGGCTTAACGGTAGGCGATCTTTCTTCTATGGCTTCCGGCTTAAATTGGGACGAATCGTACAAAAACCCATTTGGTATCACGGCTCGTGCGTATTACGATGATAATCTAGCCGAAACCATTCTCAACCTAAAAGTAGTAGAAACCCCAGGGGAAAAGTATAAATATTTGAGTGGTAATACTCAATTATTGGCGATGGTAATTCAAAAAGCTACAGAGAAGCAGTTAGCGACCTATTTACAGGAAAGCTTTTGGCAACCTATGGGTGCTGTAAAACCAGCTTTGTGGCAAGTAGATGATGACGAACACCGTTTGGTGAAAGCGTATTGTTGCATTGGTTCCAACGCGCGCGATTTTGCCCGTTTTGGTAAGCTCTACAAAGACTTCGGAAAATGGAACGGGAAACAACTATTGGATTCTGCTTTTGTGGCTAAATCAATCCAACCCAGATTTAAAGAAAACCCTGAATATGGTTACGGCTTTTGGCTGAATAAACTCAGTGGCAAAGATATATTTGCCATGCGAGGTATTTTGGGTCAATACGTTATTGTTATTCCTGAAGATGATATTATAATTGTCCGTTTAGGGCATCACCGTGGTAAAAAAGAAGACGATCCTTTTGGCAATGATTTTTACACATATATTGAAGAAGTGTATAAAATGTTAAATATAGGTTCGTAATTTTTTTGTAGTTTTAAATTCTCCCCGATTGTAAAATTTCAAAAGTATGCTTACACGTATAAACCCAGAGCACGTTTTGTTTCTGGATATAGAAACTGTACCGCAATATCCAGATTACAACAATCTGGACGAAACCGCAAAAGTATTGTGGGAGCAAAAAACAAAATACCAACGCAAAGAAGATTTTTCTCCCGAGGAGTTTTACGATAGAGCCGGTATTTGGGCCGAATTTGGTAAAATTGTCTGTATTTCGGTAGGGTATTTTAAAATGAAAGGTGACATCCGGAACTTTCGTGTTACGAGTTTTCACGGTGATGAAGCAACATTACTCAAAGAGTTTAAAACCCTGCTGCAAACCCACTTCAATAAACCGCAACATATACTATGTGCACATAATGGAAAGGAATTCGATTTTCCATATATCGCTCGGCGCATGATTATCCACGGCATAAGCTTGCCATTTAAATTAAATCTATTCGGAAAAAAACCGTGGGAAGTTCCACATTTAGATACTTTAGAATTATGGAAATTTGGGGATTATAAAACATTTACTTCCTTAAAACTGATGGCTCATGTGTTGGGAATTCCTTCCCCAAAAGATGATATAGATGGCAGTGATGTACGAGATGTATATTATGAAGAAAATGATATAGACCGTATCATCACCTATTGTGAAAAAGATACTATTACCGTTGCGCAAATTTTTCTAAAACTTCGGAATGAGGCACTTTTAGAGGAAGATGAGATTTTAACAGTTTAAGAAAAAGTTTTTAATGCAAAAACCCCCACTTCAATTAAGAAAGGGGGTTTTCTACATTCTGGTATTTAAGAAATAGACTAACTAATTAAACGCTATTCTTTAATAAATCGTTCTACCAGTTCTTTCTGTCCGTCATTAATCTTAACAAGATACAGACCGTTAGAAAGTGTATCAACGTTGATGGTTGCAGTTCTGTTTATAGAACCGTTCAGTACTTGTTGTCCAAGTACGTTATAAATTTCATACGTTGCTTCTCTATTATCCAATAATTCCACATTTAAAACACTGTTAGCTGGATTAGGATATACATTAATGCCAAACGCAGCTACACTAGCACCAAGGTTTTCACCATCTGTACTGCCTCCTGCTGTATAAAATGGTTGTCCAATATTTACAGTGTAGTCTTCAACTTCACCATACGTAAACGACTCACAAGCTCCTTGAGCGCTGTTATACTTCATAGACACTCGCATTCGTGTAGGTCCGGCTGCAGCTGATGTAGGTACTGAGAAACTGGCATTTAACGTCCCGCTACTTGTAGACGAACCGCTAACTACCGCTTCATTAGTTTCAAAAATCCCATCTTGGTCATAATCAATCCATATTTTCCAATACTCTCTGTAGCTAGAACTAGAGAAACCAGCGCTGATATAAATTGTATTTGAACCATATGGAACATTTGCAGACATAGTTGTAAAGTCTGCATACCCACCGTTATTTCCGGTTGCATTGTCTAAGTTGTTCAGTCTAACTAAATCAATCCATTCGTATGAAGAATTGTTTCCTTGTGAGTCACAATATTCTACATTAGAAGGTGAACCAGTGGTTACGTTTACAACATTAGAAGTTCCTGATACATTACCTGCCGCATCTTTTGCTTTTACACTAAAGGTATAACTGGTATTGGCAACCAATCCAGTAATTTGAGTTGAAGTGTTTGCGGTTGTTCCTAATAAAGAACTACCTTGATATACTTCGTATTCTGTTACACCTATATTGTCTGAAGAAGCATTCCAAGAAAGATCTATAGTAGTCTCAGTAACGTTAGATGCAGTTAAACCTGTAGGATCGCTTGGTGCTTCCGTATCGGCACCAATCCCTCCGTCTTCAATACAAAATTGAGTGGCTTCAGAGCTTCCAAAATCACCTCCGGCAAAGATAGTTCCATCATCTGATGATAGAGTGTATGAACCATTTCCGTAGGAACAGCAAATACCATCTCCGTAAGAATCTGTAATTGTAAAAGTATAATCATCTGCTGCAAGTCCTGAAAAAGTAACATTTACAGTAGAACCATCTGCATTTGAGCTTGAGTAGCTTTCAGAATCTATAGTAGTTCCTGAACTATCTTTCAAGGTCCAAGCTGTTTCTTCTGGATAATTATCGAATGTAATTGACAAATACACATCGCCAGTTGCACACTCTTCTGGTGGTGGAGGGTTTCCGCCATCATATGGTTGTCCCACTCCAACTGCATGCCAAGCGTTTGTTACTGCAATTTCTTCTGCACTTCCAGCTCCATAAAGATCGATAGCTGCTTGAATAGCACCTGCTCTAGCATCGTCGTACTGTGAGTTTGAGTTTAAGTAAACTGCTAGGTTTCTATATGCAATAGAGGCTGCTGCGTCCATTCCAATTGCTGAAACGCTATAACTATCTCCATTGTCATTGGTCCCATTTCCACCTACACTTAACAGATAAAACCAAAAGTTTTGTACTCCAGAGTTGTAGTGAACACCACCGTTATCTCCTGAACCTGAATACCAGTTTGTTCCTAGATAGGTGTCTGGTTGGTTATAAGCGTTAGGATTGCTCATAGAACGTAAAGCGCCACCACTTCCGCCAGCACCTATATCGTCACCCATAAGCCAATCATTATTCCCTTGCGCAAAATTTTCAATAGATTCTCCAAAAATATCAGAGAATGATTCATTTAATGCTCCAGATTCATAACTGTAAACTAAGTTAGCTGAATATTCAGTAACACCGTGAGCAATTTCATGCCCAACAATATCTAATGAAACTAAAGGACCGTAATTGACACCATCACCATCACCATACGTCATACGGCTACCGTCCCAAAATGCGTTAACGTAGTTGGAAGAGTAACTTACATACGAGCGAATTACAGCACCAGAACCATTATAGGAGTTTCTGTTGTGATTTTGAAAAAAGTATTTGTGAGTCTGTTCTGCTCCCCAATGCGCTTGAACACCGGTAGCATTACCGTTAAAGGTAGTACTGCTGCTGGTAATGTCGCTGGCATTGTTGTAGTTGGTACCGTTGTTTAAGTCATAGGTTTGTATTCCGTTACCATCTGCTGTTTGGCGCAAACGATACTGGCCACCATTACTATCTGCCGTAAAGGAAACATTCCCATTGTAAAGGCTGCTTCCCGTGGCAGGTGTATCAGCGTGATGAATACGCTTGTTTTCCATTATAAAGGCACCTGTGTTGGCATCGATATAAACATCGGCACGATATAACGGCGCTGTAGCATAAATGTCAAACTTATACGCTAATCTATTGGTGGTAGACACATTTTCAATTGCTGGAAAAACAACCAATTCGCCAGTAGGCTTCTCGTAGTTGTTAGCTAGGTTTGCTTCTTGTCTATTTTCCCACAGATAGGTGTTGGCACCAACGTGAGCGAGCGCTCTGTTTAATGCTTGAACGTTACTAAGTTTTGGGGATACTGAAACATCTTTAATTCGGAAAACATTATTGCTCATCGCTACGATGGAACCATCCTTAGCGTGAATCTTGCTCGAACTAAAAGCTACTTTTACGTTCTTGTAGTATTGTTGGTATTCTCTATGGAAATACCCCAACTCATCTACTTTTTCTGAAATTTTTGAAAGGGAATTACCTTCCGGTAGTTGTAGTTGTTGCGAAAGCACTTGTTGTGAGTTAGCAACTGATTTGGTTTCGGTTTGATTAAAAACTTTAAGCTTTTTAATTGGTTTTTTAGGACTTTCCTGTGCAAAACCAACAAATGAAGCTAATAATAATGACGTTGCCACGGCAAGGTCTTTATAATTGTTTCTCATAATTAGTGAATATTAAGGGTTAATAATTAGGTTTATTGTTTTAAATTATTGTGGGGATACGTATTGTGGGGCAATACGTTTTTATTATGTGTACTCGTAAGTTATTTTGGATTTTGACCAATACGAATGGTAAAGAAATAGTATTGAAAAAGTATGTTGAAAACCTGCAGTAGAAGAAAATAAAGTAATAAAGGGATAAAGCAGAAGCGTAATTGGCGATAAATATGAATGAGAAATTAAATGAGGTGGGTGCTTTATAGTACGCTTTTCATCTTTAACAGAATTAAAGAGATTTAGAGCTTTATAAAAAAAGTATTTTTTCGTCATAAACTGCAATAAAATAGACTAATTGTTAAAAATCTGATACGAATTAACCCAAAATATTAATAAAATCAAAATTTAATCGATAAACTACACGGCTAAAATTGTTAAATTTTGTAGGTAAAATCTGTAAACCCTACTATTCATGTAGGATAAGAAAAAATTAGAAATAAAGTTAAAATTGCTACATTTGATTCAATGAACAACAATCCCCTTCTTTCAATTAACAATCTCTCTATTTCTTTCGGGAAAAAATCAAAATTAGTTGAGGTTATCCACAATATTTCCTTTTCAATTTCTGAAAATGAGATAGTTGGTGTTGTGGGAGAGTCCGGTTCAGGTAAGTCGGTCACTGCTATGTCAGTTATGGGGCTGTTGCCTGAAAAGATATCACACGTAAAAGGGGAAGTTCTATTTCAGAAAAAAAACGTGTTAGAACTTGGCTCCAAAGAACTTCGAAACATTCGTGGAAAAGAAATTGCCATGATTTTTCAAGAGCCTATGAGCGCTCTAAACCCTTCATTAACTTGTGGTTATCAAGTTTCAGAAATATTACAACATCACTTAAACTACTCAGCTTCAAAAGCAAAAAAAGAAACCCTTTCCCTTTTCGAAAAAGTAAAACTGCCAAGACCCAAAGAACTATATAACAGTTATCCACATCAAATTAGTGGTGGGCAAATGCAACGGGTTATGATCGCTATGGCGATTGCTTGTAAACCTAAATTATTGATTGCCGATGAGCCGACAACAGCCCTTGACGTTACTGTTCAAAAAGAAATATTATTGCTTTTGAAAGATTTGCAACAAGAAACGGGGATGAGCTTATTGTTCATTTCACACGATTTAGCATTGGTTTCAGAAATTGTAGATCGAGTAGTGGTAATGTATAAAGGAGATATTGTCGAAACAGGCACGGTAGCCGAAATTTTTAAAAACCCAAAAGACGAATACACTAAAGCGTTGTTGGCTTCTCGCCCAACATTGGAAAAACGTCTGGAAAAATTGCCTACTATCGCTTCTATTGCAGAAAATAGTTTTATTCCTAAAGTAGAAAGTTCGCAAACCCGCGCGAAACGCCATAAAAAAATCTATACCAAAAGCCCTTTGCTGGAAGTAAAAAACCTGGAAAAAGAATATTATAGTAATGCAGGATTCTTTAAGCCGAAACAAACAGTAAAAGCGGTAAATGATGTGAGTTTTGCTGTTTTCGAAGGTGAAACTATGGGGTTGGTAGGCGAATCTGGTTGTGGAAAATCAACCTTGGGCAAGACCATTTTACAGTTGGAAAAAGCCACAAAAGGACAAATTTTATACCGCGGAAGCGAATTAACACAACTAAAACCTTCTGAAATACGAAAACTCCGAAAAGAAATACAGCTAATTTTTCAAGATCCGTATTCTTCTTTAAACCCCCGAATTCTAATAGGCGAGACGCTAATGGAACCGATGAAGGTTCATAAAATTGGCTCTTCAAAAAAGGAACGTGAAGAAAAAGCAAAACAATTATTAACCCGAGTTGGATTAGATGAATCCTATTATTATCGGTATCCTCACGAGCTCTCCGGTGGACAACGCCAACGTGTGGGCATTGCACGAACCATTGCTTTAGAGCCTAAATTGGTTATTTGTGATGAGTCGGTTTCCGCATTGGACATTTCAGTTCAGGCACAGGTTTTAAATTTGCTAAATGAATTAAAAGATGATTTTGGCTTTACTTATTTATTTATCTCTCACGATTTGGCTGTTGTTAAATATATGGCAGACCAACTTTTGGTAATGAATGAAGGAAGAATAGAAGAAATAGGTGATGCAGATGAAATCTACGCAAACCCATCAAAAAAATACACACAAAAGCTTATTGATGCTATTCCGAAGGGGATTTAGGTTTTGGGGCTTCGATACAATCCCGATTCCATCGGGATCACTCAGCCGCCTTATATATTGCTTTTAAATTACCTAAAGCAGTGATTGGTTCGCTCCTACTGTATTTTTATTCAAAGACTAACTTTAAGGTGATTGAGTGATTTTAATAACGATACGAAGTAGCGGTTTTAAAATCGTACCGAAACCACCGGACTGAAAAAAATCAAAATAAAAAAACCCGTTCTAACCTCACAAAGAACGGGTTTAATATTTGAATCATTGCAGATTCGGGGCAAAAATAAGTAGCCCATAACTGCCAATTGGCAGTATTACATGAGCAAGAATACCTTCTTTGCTACATAAAGCACATTTCTAAGTAAAACAAATGTGCTTTTTAGGGAGTTAACTATGTTTTTCATAAAGTAGGCTTTTAGTTAGTTGTTCAAACTTGGGAATGCTAATATGAAAAAGAATTTAATTTTAATCGATAAAAAACATATTAATTCGATTAAATACACAAAATTTTAACAAATAAGATTAATTAGTAGGAAATATCTTATTTCTATATTAAAAAAAGACCGATGTTTTTACACCGGTCAAAACTTTTTTATAAATTGGTTTATTAAAATTTCATTTCGGGAATTTCACCATTAACAACCAAATCGCCTTCAGTAGCTTCTCTAATTTCATCAATACTTACACCTGGAGCGCGTTCCAATAGATGAAAGGCTTTGTCTTTTATTTCTAAAACAGCAAGATTGGTCACAATTTTCCGCACACACTCCACACCTGTAAGTGGCAATGTACATTCTTTTAGCAGTTTTGAGTTCCCCGCACGGTTGGTATGCATCATCGCAACAATAATATTTTCTGCTGAAGCTACTAAGTCCATTGCGCCGCCCATTCCTTTTACCATTTTACCTGGTATTTTCCAGTTGGCAATGTTTCCATTTTGTGCTACTTCCATAGAGCCCAAAATGGTTAAATCTACGTGTTGTCCACGAATCATGGAAAAGCTCATCGCAGAGTCGAAGAAAGAAGCTCCTGGCAAGGCTGTAATGGTTTGTTTTCCGGCATTGATCAAGTCTGGGTCTTCTTCGTCTTCAAAAGGGAAAGGCCCCATTCCCAAAATTCCGTTTTCACTTTGAAACTCTACTTGAATATCGTCCCGTACAAAGTTGGCAACCAAGGTAGGAATACCAATACCAAGGTTTACGTAATACCCGTCTTTAACTTCTTTTGCGATGCGTTGTGCTATTTGTTCTTTGCTTAATGACATTATTTTTTAGGTCTTACGGTTCGTTGTTCAATTCTTTTCTCATAATCTTTTCCTTGGAAAATACGCTGTACAAATATCCCTGGAATATGTATTTGATTAGGGTCTAACTCTCCAGCTGGGACTAGTTCTTCAACTTCAGCTACCGTTATTTTGGCAGCACCGCACATATTTGGGTTAAAGTTTCTTGCTGTACCTTTAAAGATAAGGTTGCCGGCTTCATCACCTTTCCAAGCTTTTACAAATGCAAAATCTGCTTTAAATGCACGTTCCATTACATACATTTTGCCATCAAATTCGCGGGTTTCTTTTCCTTCTGCAACTTCGGTTCCGTAACCTGCTGGTGTAAAAAATGCTGGTATTCCACTCTGTGCGGCTTGGCATCGTTGTGCTAAGGTTCCCTGAGGAATTAATTCAACTTCCATCTCGCCACTTAACATCTGACGTTCAAATTCTTTGTTTTCACCTACATAAGATGAAATCATTTTTTTTATCTGGTGTTTTCTTAATAACAAGCCTAAACCAAAATCGTCCACGCCAGCGTTGTTTGAAATACACGTTACATCTTGAACATTTCTCCTCACTAATTCATTAATGGCGTTCTCTGGAATCCCGCTTAAGCCGAAACCTCCAAGCATCAACGTCATGCTGTCTTTAATGCCTTCACAAGCTTTTTCAACGTTTGAAACCGTTTTATTGATCATTATTTTAATTTTTCAGAAAATTACAAAATTTGCTTCAAAAACCCTTCAGAAGAGAGAGGCATTTTTAGGAAGGTATAAAAGGAGGCTGTCTAAAAGGTGACTTTAGCTTTCTGTTCGAGCGCAGTTGAGAACTACAAATTATTGAAACTCAATAAGGTCTCGACTGCGCTCGACTGGACAAACTAATTCTTTTCTACTTTTTAGACAGCCTCTTTAAGTTTTTTCAGGAAAAATGATTAAAAGTCAAATTCATCGGGGACATCTTCAGTGTTTTGGTTATCCTCTTTCCATTGCGAACAATCTGTTTCAATCGATAAACGGGAGGGACGTTTAAAGTTCTCGTCTGAAACGTTCAGCTCTTCATCGGCTAAACACTTTTTCATATAGATTGCCCAGATAGGTAATGCCATAGTGGCTCCTTGCCCGTATGACGTATTTTTAAAGTGAACAGCTCTGTCTTCACCACCAACCCAAACGCCGGTAACTAAATTTGGTACCATGCCCATAAACCAACCATCACTGTTATTTTGTGTCGTTCCAGTTTTACCGGCAATAGGGTTTTTAAAATCGTATGGATAGCCTGTAATTACATTCTTGTACATATGGCCACCGCGCCAAGTTCCTCGTAACCTACTACCAGATCCAGATTGTACCACTCCTTGCATTAAACTTACTGTTACGTAGGCAGTTTCGTCACTAATAACATCTTTGGTTTCGGGTACATTTTGAAACAAAACAGTTCCGTTTTTATCTTCAATTCGTTGAATAAGTGTTGGTTTTACATATACACCTTCATTTGCAAAAACACTGTAAGCGCCCACCATTTCATAGAGAGAAACATCTGGTGTTCCCAAAGCAATAGATGGTGCGGCGGGCATATCTTTAGTTTCTACACCCATTTTTGAAATCAATTCGATAACAGGTTTTGGTCCAACGCGGTCTATTAAACGAGCTGTTACGGTGTTGATGGAACGAGCCAAGGCTTCTTTTAAGCTAACCATGCCGCCATAATCCCCTCCTGAATTTCTAGGCGTCCAGGGTTTTAATAAGCCATACTTTCCAGCTTCAATAGTGTATTGTGTGTTTGGTAATGTGTCGCAAGGCGACATATGCATTTGGTCTATTGCGGTGGCATATACAAAAGGCTTAAATGTTGAGCCTATTTGACGTTGCCCGGTCTTCACCATATCATACTTAAAGTGTTTGTAATTAACACCACCCACCCAAGCTTTTACTTCGCCAGTTTGCGGTGTCATGGACATTAAAGAAGAACGTAAAAATCGTTTGTAATACCGAATGGAATCCATAGGGGTCATTGTGGTATCGATCGCGTTGTTTTCGGCTGTCCAAGAAAAGATTCGCATCTGGGTTTTCTTTTTAAAACTAGCGATAATATCTTCTTTGCTTTTTCCTTGTTGCTCCATTTCACGCCAGCGATCACTTCGACGCATGGCCGATTTCATGATCTGCTCGGTTTCTTCTTCAGTAATATCTCTAAAAGGTGCCGTTTTATTTTTTTCGTTCTGGCTGTCAAATTCTTTCTGAAGGTTTTTCATGTGCATATCGACTGCTTCTTCAGCATACTCCTGCATTTTAGAATCGATGGTCGTGTACACTTTTAAACCATCACTATAAATATTGTACTGAGAGCCATCGGTTTTAGGGTTTTCTTTTATCCAGTCGGCCATAAAAGCACGGGCATATTCCCTAAAATAGGTGGCAATCCCTTCGTCATGGCCTTGCGGTGTATATTTAATATCAAGGGGTAAAGCTTGCAGCGAATCTTTTACACTTTCAGTAATAAAATCATACTTCTCCATTTGAGCAAGAACTACATTCCTTCGGTTTTTTACACCTACCGGATTACGCAAAGGGTTGTAAAGCGATGAGTTTTTAAACATCCCGACCAGCATGGCAGATTCGGCAGTGGTTAATTCTGAAGGGCTTTTATCAAAGTAAATACTCGCTGCAGACTCAATACCTACGGCTTGGTTAAGGAAATCGTATTCGTTAAAATACATGGTCAATATTTCCTCTTTTGTATAACGACGCTCCAAACGGGTGGCAATAACCCACTCCTTTATCTTTTGAAGGCCTCTTTCTAATTTATTATCTGAAACCTGTTCGGTAAAAAACAGCTTTGCCAATTGTTGCGAAATAGTACTGGCACCTCCCCTAGAACCTAAAAAGACAGCTGCCCGAAGTGTTCCTTTTGCATCGATACCTGAATGATCATAATAGCGAACATCCTCGGTCGCAATTAAGGCGTTAACCAAGTGGTCTGGCAGTTCTTCATACTTGACGGGAGTTCGATTCTCCTTGTAAAATTTCCCCAAGGTTTTACCATCTGTTGAAATGATCTCGGTAGCGAGGTTTTTTTCTGGATTTTCAAGGCTAGTTTCGTCCGGGAGGCTTCCGAAGAATCCCCAAGAAGCAAAGAGGAAAACCAAAATGACCAATAAAATTCCTATACCAAATAGTTTCCAAAAAGTTTTAATGTGCTTTTTGGTACCATCCTGTTGTTTTTTCGGCTTTTTTTTGACCGATTTTTTAGCTTGTTTTTTTGCCATGTTATTGTTGTTGCGATGCTTCTTCTATACTAAAGCCAACATCTGTAATGCCTTCTAGTTTGGTAACGCCCTCAACATCGCCGTTATTGCGTACGGCTTGCATGATGCGAAGTTGATACGTTCCTTCCTCTGGAAAAGCAACACCTTCTTTAAACCAAAGTTTGCTTTCTTTTAAACTTCCAATGCCTTCGCCTAACCATTCGCCATTAGGTTTGGCCATTCTATATTCCAATGTATCTTGAATGGTCTTGCCGTGTGGAAATTCCATTGAAACAATTAAAAACAGGTTGTTAAAACGATAGTCGTTCGTATTCCGAAGGTGTAAAAAAACATTGTATTGTTTTAATGAATCCAACTGCGGAATGGAAAACGCAATGGTGTCGTTTTTATCCCAATAATTAGGCAACGAGTGAGTATCGCTCATAACAGCATCGGTATTGCAGGAGGCTAATAAACCTGCTACTGCAATTAAAAACAGCTTATGCATTCTTTTTTGAATTTCTATTTTTACTTCGCTTTCTATTTTTATTACGGCTTTTACGACGTTTGCTTTGTTTTTTACCTTTGGGTTTATCGAAACGTGTTAAACTGTCTTGCCCCACTACATTGCTGAACAGTTCTTTTTTCGATTCTTGAACCTCAACAACGTACTCTTCAAGACTTGCAACTTTAGTGCCTTTTTTATTTAGTGCAATAATTTTATTTACGTTTTCTACGGAAAGCTCTAACCAGTTCATCCCTTCTTTCACATATGAAAACCACATTAACCCTTTAAAAATGTCAATTTTCTGGCAAATAGCAGGCCCTTTTTCAGTTTGAAGTTTAACATCGTTTTTAGGGAATTCTTTTAACGCTTCCAAATAGGTGTCCAATTCGTAATTAAGACAACATTTCAGTTTGCCACATTGTCCGGCCAGTTTTAATGGATTTAATGACAATTGTTGGTATCGAGCCGCCGAAGTGGTTACCGATCTAAAATCAGTTAACCAAGTGGAGCAACACAATTCACGGCCACACGAGCCAATACCGCCTAATCGTGCTGCTTCCTGACGGAAACCAACTTGTTTCATCTCGATACGGGTATTGAACGTACGGGCAAACTCTTTAATTAATTGTCTAAAATCTACGCGCTCTTCGGCAGTATAATAGAAAATAGCTTTTGAGCCATCACCTTGGTATTCAATATCACTAATCTTCATTTTCAACCCTAAACGAATAGCAATTTCACGTGATTGTTTTTGAATACTGGGCTCTTTATCACGGCAGCTTTGCCATTTGTCAATATCTTTTTGGGAGGCTTTTCGGTATATTTTTGGAAGCGCATCCATATCCATGCGCTCATTTTTCTTCTTCATTTGTACACGAACCAGTTCGCCGGTTAGCGTAACAATCCCAATGTCATGACCGGGGGACGCCTCGGTGGCGACCACGTCGCCCATACTAAGGGTAAGATTTTCGTTATTGTGATAAAAGTGCTTCCGTCCATTTTTAAAACGCACTTCCACGCCTTTAAAAGGTTCCATATCGGCAGGAAGTGACATGTTGGAAAGCCAGTCAAACACCGTTAATTTATTACAGCCATCGGTACCGCAAGTTCCGTTGTTTTTGCATCCCTTTGGCTGTCCGTTGGCGCCTGTGGCACAGCTTGTACAGCCCATATTGTATATATATAGCTCATTTTCAAAAGAAAACGAGACGAAGATTAAACATTCTCTTGAAAAGTAAAGATACCAATAATTGAAGAACCTACTTCTTAAACTTTAGTTTTTCTGAACGTCCTTTTTTAAAGATTTTATTGCTGTTAGGGATGCCTTTTCGAAGTCTTTTTTGTTCTTCATACGGAAGTTGAATAATCTCTTTACAATCAGTACTACAACAGGTTTCCATAGCTTCGGAACACTCTTCGCATTGGATAAAAAGTAAGTGACACGCTTCGTTAGCACAGTTTACGTGGGTGTCGCAGGGCTTGCCACACTGATGGCAATTGGCGATTACATCTTCGGTAATTCGTTCCCCTCGACGGTGATCGAACACAAAGTTTTTACCAATAAATTTATTGTCCAATCCTTTATTTTCCACTTGACGAGCGTATTCAATGATGCCGCCTTCTAGCTGAAATACATTTTTAAATCCTTTGTGTTTGTAATAAGCACTGGCTTTTTCGCATCGAATTCCACCGGTGCAATACATCACTAGGTTTTTATCTTCCTTGTGGTCTTTTAAATCCGCTTCAATAATGTCCAGCGAATCGCGAAACGTATCCACATCGGGTGTTACGGCGCCTTGAAAGTGACCAATTTCACTCTCATAATGATTCCGCATATCAACTAAAACCGTGTTGGGGTCATCGATAAGGTTGTTGAAGTTTTCTGCATCAACGTGCACGCCTTTGTTGGTTACGTCAAATGTTTCATCATTTAAGCCATCTGCAACAATTTTTGGCCTAACTTTTACTTTCAGTTTTAAGAAAGATTTCAAATCGTGTTCAATAGCGATATTCAATCGAACGCCATTTAAAAAATAGATGCCATCGATAAACTCTTTAAATTTTCCGAAGTTTTTAGCGGGAACAGAGAGTTGCGCATTAATCCCTTCGTGTGCCACATAGATACGGCCTAGAACATCTAATTCGTCCCAAGCGATAAACAAATGATTTCTGAAAAGTTCTGGATTGCCAATCTTGGCATATTGATAAAAAGAGAGGGTCAAGCGGTCTTCACCTGCTTGTTCCAATAAATCGGCCCGCTCTTTTGCACTTAAGGTGTTGTACAGTTGCATGCTATACTTTTTTTGAGTGAAAAGAAATAATTTTAAATATTGAGGCAAAAATACACTTTTCAACCCTGTTAACAAAAAAAACTAGTTTCAGGGTTTTTCCTTTTGTAGTAAAAGCAAAGAAATAGTACCTTAGCCTACTGACTTATTTACAGCTAAAACACACACTATGAGCAAAGAAAAAGAAGCAAAATTAAAAGCGTTAAAGCTTACACTAGATAAAATGGATAAAACGTACGGAAAAGGTACGGTTATGAAAATGGGAGATGCCGCGGTACAAGAAGTAGATGTAATCCCAACAGGTTCGTTAGGACTTGATGTAGCATTAGGTGTAGGAGGATATCCAAGAGGACGCGTAGTTGAAATTTACGGTCCAGAATCTTCAGGTAAAACAACGTTAACCTTACACGCTATTGCTGAAGCGCAAAAAAAAGGAGGTATCGCCGCTTTTATAGATGCAGAACACGCTTTTGATCGTTATTATGCAGAAAAACTAGGGGTTGACATTGAAAACTTGATTATTTCGCAACCAGATAATGGGGAACAAGCCTTAGAAGTTACCGATAACTTAATTAGAAGTGGAGCTATCGATATTATTGTAGTCGATTCGGTAGCGGCATTAACACCGAAAAGTGAAATTGAAGGTGAAATGGGAGACAGCAAAATGGGACTTCATGCCCGATTAATGTCGCAGGCACTTCGTAAATTGACAGGATCGATTAGCAAAACACAATGTACGGTTATCTTTATTAACCAGCTACGTGAAAAAATAGGCGTAATGTTTGGTAACCCTGAAACTACAACTGGTGGTAATGCCCTTAAATTCTACTGTTCCGTACGTTTAGATATTCGTCGTTCTACGCAAATAAAAGACTCAAACAGTGATGTACAAGGGAATAAAACCCGTGTAAAAGTGGTAAAAAACAAAGTAGCACCACCTTTTAAAACGGCCGAGTTTGACATCATGTACGGTAAAGGAATTTCGAAAGTAGGTGAAGTTGTCGATTTAGGGGTAGATTTTGAAATCATCAAAAAAAGTGGTTCTTGGTACAGTTACGACGATACCAAATTAGGGCAAGGTCGTGACGCAGTTAAGACACTTCTTTTAGACAACCCAGAACTTATGGAAGAATTAGAAACTAAAATTAAAGACGCTATAAACACCCTTAAAGAATAAAAAGGTACATTCTGCACGCAACCTTTTGTAAATTAGGGTATCTACAGTATGTAGGGCCTTGATTATTAGTATCGTTTGCACTGTAAATAAGTAATAACCATCAATAACCACGGTACCGCAATTTGACTTTAGACGAGCTCATACTAAAATGTAAGAAGCAGGACAGTAAGGCACAGGGAGCATTGTATAAACGCTATTCCGGTATCTTGTTTTCCATTTGTTTACGGTATTCGCCCAATAAAACCGAAGCCGAAGACAATTTACAAGACGCATTTCTTACCATTTTTAAAAAAATTGAGCAGTATAAAGGGAAAGGTTCTTTTGAAGGTTGGATTAAACGTATAACAGTTAATACTGTGCTTCAGAAATACCGTAAACAGCGTGTTTACAGCATTGAAGATGAAGCACAAATTGAAGAGGAAGATAATGTGACCGTTGATACGGAAACAGTGCCCTTGGATTTTCTATTGAAAATTATTCAAGAGCTTCCAGATCAGTATCGGTTAGTGTTTACCCTATATGTTTTGGACGATTATTCGCATAAAGAAATAGCCAAAATGTTAGGAATTAGCGATGGTACGTCTAAATCTAATCTAGCAAGAGCAAGAGGTATATTAAAAACTAAAATAGACAACTACAAACCATAAAATAACGTATATAAAATTAGAACTCCCCTCATGAAAAACAAAAAGCACATAGACGAGCTTTTTAAAGAGCGTTTCAAAGACCTTGAAACGACTCCACCCCCGCATGTTTGGGACAATATTCAGGCAAAACTACAAGAGAAGAAAAAAGACCGAAAAGTAATTCCGCTTTGGTGGAAACTGGGCGGTGTAGCCGCTTTATTGGCTTTGTTGTTTACCATTGGAAATTCAGTTTTTAATACCGAAGAAACCAATAATAAGATAGTTACTGAAGAAAAAAATACTACCATTCATTCAGATTCTGAAACAAAAACAGAAGAAACTATTTTTGATGATACACAAGTTGCTTCAGAAACAGATGAAAAATCTACAGATAAAACAGTAGATGATAACTCAAAACAAGATAAAAATTTATACAAAAAGAATACTGAGAAAAACAAATTCAACTCTCAAAAATCCAATACTACAGCAGTTGCTGTAGAAAACACTTCTGAAGAAAAGGCAAAAAATGAAACCAATAAAATTTCTTCTGAAAAGAAAGGTGAAGCTGCTAAGCAAAATAATACAATTACTATAAACGATGCTGTTGCCATAACTTCAGAAAACGATGCTATAAATTCTAAGGACAACTCAAAAAATAAAAGCAATACTGCCATCGCTTCTGAAAAAAACAGTTCAAATCTAACTGAACAACAGAAGGAAAAAAATAATGGACTGATTAATAAGGAAAGAGTTATTTCCGAAGAAAAGAACACTGCAACAGCGACTGTCAAAACCGAAGATGAGGTTGTAAAAGAAACTGAAAAAAAGTCAATTTTTGACGAAATTGAAGATGCTAAAAAAGCAGATGAGGCTGTTGCCAAAAGTAACAAACCTCAAAATAGATGGGATGTTGCTCCCAATGTAGCGCCTGTTTATTATAGTTCATTAAATGGAGGGTCGTCTATAGACCCAATGTTTGCAGATAATTCACAAAGTAGCGATGTCAACATTAGTTATGGAGTGCAAGTGGCATATAATATTACGGACAGATTAAGTGTACGTTCTGGAATTAATAACGTAAATCTAGGTTATGCCACAGGTGGTGTGGATATTGGTACAGGCCCTGTTGCTTTTGGGCTTAGAACGATTGATTACAATGGTGGTGGAAACATAATTATACCTGCTGACAAAGGAGCCTTTGACAATCCTATGGATGGTTTTGGTTCCGTTACACCAAAATCTACTGGAGGAAATGCACAGATTATACAAGACATAAGTTATTACGAAGTGCCGCTTGAATTAAAATACGCCATAGTCAACAATCGATTTGGCGTTAATATGATAGGAGGTCTTAGTACTCTCTTCTTAGGAAATAATGAAATATCTGTAGAAGATGGAGGTTTTAGGAGTGTGTTAGGTGAAGCTAACAACCTTAATCAAGTTAGTTTTACCACGAATGTAGGTGTTGGTTTTGATTACAAAATTAGTAAACGATTAAAGTTTAATGTTGAACCTATGTTTAAATATCAACTTAATCCGTACTCAGACTCATCGGTAGGGTATAAGCCTTACTACATTGGTTTGTATAGCGGCTTGAGTTTTAAGTTTTAGGTTAGTGTCAAGTTTTAAAGTTTAATTGACACTGTTTTTTAGTTGGTTAGGTTTGGGTGATGCCAAACATGATTAAAGAAAACCGTTCTTCGCCATAGGACGGTTTTTTTATACAGTAGGTTGGGTAAGCTCATCTTTAATAATTTTATGGGTTGTATGGTTCAACATTCGTCTATCTTCCATACTCAAAATTTTAGTGGGCAATGTTTCGTGCACTTTTACCCTCATTTTACCTGGGCTGGCCGATAAAAAGGAATAGGAAAACCGTTTTTTGTTATCGTGAAAGGTCATAGGCGCAATGGGTATTTGATGCTCTATTGCCAATCTAAAAGCCCCATCTTTAAAAGTATCTAATACAAGTGAGAGATCTTCCGGCACCCCGCCCTCAGGGAAAATACAGACACTTAAACCTTGATTCAATTTATTCTGGGCTCTTTTAAAAACCTCCAACCGACTTTTAGGGTTGTTGCGGTCCACCAAAATACAGGTGCGTTTGTAGAAAAAACCAAATATCGGAATTTTCGCTAATTCCTTTTTGCCTACAAACACAAAAGGGTTTCGTGTTACGTACAACATTAACATAATATCGGCCATCGAAGTGTGATTGGCCACGAACATATAGCTTTGCCCTTTTTTATAGTGGGTTTCACGTTTTATTTTGGGTATAAAGCCCATTCCAAATAAAATAATAGTTGCCCATAACCTAGCCAGAGCAAAGAAGAACGGATACCATTTTTCGCGAAGAATGCTTATCACCAAAATAGGGAAAAATAAAATAATTGGTATAGTAACCAGTATATAGAACCAGATTCGGTATAAAAAAATGAAGAAAGCCTTGAGTATGTTCATTCGAAATCAAAAGTAATAATTTGAGGCGTATCAAAAAGGTAAAAAAAGTACCTTTGCTGAAAATTGAATAATAAATAGATTCCCTTTTGAAGTTTATATCAAACGGAATCGAAATAGAAAGTTAATATGTCTAGAATACTAACAGGAATACAAAGCACAGGAACACCGCATTTAGGAAATATTTTAGGAGCCATAAAACCAGCTATCGATATGGCAAACGACCCTAATAACGAGTCCTTTTTGTTTATAGCCGATATGCATTCACTAACGCAAATAAAAGACGCTGAAACATTACGGAACAACACCTATAGTGTTGCTGCAACTTGGTTAGCCTTTGGACTGGACATAAACAGAGTAGTATTTTATAGACAAAGCGATGTACCGCAAACAGCGGAGCTCACTTGGTATTTAAGCTGCTTTTTTCCATATCAGCGCTTAACCTTGGCACATTCCTTTAAAGATAAAGCGGATCGATTAGAAGATGTAAATGCCGGTTTATTTACGTATCCTATGCTGATGGCAGCCGATATATTATTATACGATGCCGAAATTGTCCCCGTTGGGAAGGATCAATTACAACACATTGAAATGACGCGCGATGTTGCTTCCCGTTTCCACGCAAAAATGGGTGAAACCTTTATACTACCTGAAGGCAAAATACAAGAAAATACTAAGCTTATCCCCGGGACAGATGGATCTAAGATGAGTAAATCCAACAATAATTTCATTAATATCTTTTTGCCTGATAAAAAACTTCGGAAGCAGATAATGAGTATTGATACCGACAGCACACCTTTGGAAGAACCAAAAAACCCAGATACATGTAATGTGTTTGCACTCTATAAATTATTAGGTTCCCCTGAACAAGTATCTGAAATGCGCGACAACTATGAAAACGGCGGCTACGGCTACGGTCATGCCAAACAAGCCCTTTTTGAGTTAGTAACAGAAAAGTTTTCAGAAGAGCGAGCAAAATATAACCACTACATTAATAATCTAGAAGAAATTGATGAAGCTTTAAAAATTGGCGCTGAAAAAGCAGGAAAAGTAGCTGACGAAGTATTGAAGCGCGTTCGTGAGAAAGTAGGTTATTAAACCACCTGAAACAATTTTCCGGGCAACGGGCGAACGACACCTTTTAATTCCATATTTAATAAGATAGTAGCTGCTTTAAAGGTAGGTATTTGACATTCCAGAGCGATAATATCCAGTAACTCTTTGTCTTTTTCCTTTAAAAAACGATAAACTTTCTTTTCTTCTTCAGTCAATTCTACAAAAAGTTGAGTTTGCTGTGGTTTTTTAATTTTTTCTTCCACTTCCCATCCCAATTGATAGATGAGGTCTGCCGCACTATTTAATAAATGTGCCTGTTGGGTTTTTATTAAGTTGTTGCAACCTTGGCTTTGCTTATCGGTACTCCTACCAGGGACGGCAAAAACTTCTCGGTTATATGAATTTGCAATATCTGCGGTAACGAGACTTCCACCTTTTTCAGCAGATTCTATCACGATGGTCGCTTCAGATAATCCAGCAATAATTCGGTTGCGTTTTAAAAAATTGTTTCGGTCAAAAGGATCATCGCTCCAAAATTCCGTGATAAAGCCACCATTTTCTTCAACTTTCGCAACATATTTTTTATGCACTTTTGGATACACTTGATTTAGTCCGTGAGCTAAACAAGCTATTGTCTGTAGGCCATTGTCCATAGCAGCTTTGTGAGCAGTAATATCAACGCCATAGGCAAAACCAGAAACAATAGCGGGATTGAGCGGCGCCAACTCTTCAACTAAATTTTGACAGAAAACTGTTCCGTAAGTAGTAATTTTTCGGGTACCAACAACGCTAATTATTTTTCTGTTCTTTAAATCGATATTTCCACTATGAAAAAATAGAATAGGGCCGTCCAGACAATGTTTCAGGCGTTCGGGGTAGGTTTTGTCAAGAAAGTAACAGTATTCAATATTTTCTTTTTCAATAAAGCGAAGTTCTCGTTCTGCCTCACCTAGTTGTTGGTTCTCGTTGAGGTCTTTCAGCTTAAAGGAGCCAATTCCATCTACTTTCAGCAAATTATGTTTTTTCTCTTTAAAAATAGCTTCCGCCGAACCTACGGCACGCAATAATTTTTTAGCAGACGTATCGCCCAAGTTGGGAGTGCGCTGTAAAGCAAGGGTGTAAAGTAATTCTTTTTGTGATAACATAAAGTAACATATGCAATCGGGGAGTTGTTAAAAATACACTTTTTTAAGTTGTTGATAAATTTTAAGCCCAGTAATTGAAATACATGAAAAATTAATCTATGTTTGTTAGTATGCAACTAGCCACTTACATAAAAGACTTACTCTATCGCTATGAGTGTGTTATCATTCCTGGATTTGGGGCGTTTTTAACCCAATATCGTTCCGCTAGAATCGATGAAGAAACCAACACCTTTTATCCACCTGGAAAATCACTATCTTTTAACAGGCAGTTGCAAACCAATGATGGATTGTTGGCAAATTATGTTGCTTCGGTAGAAAACTGTAGTTATGAAGTAGCGGTTCAAAAAATACGAAATTTCACGGCTGAAATATCGCTTCAACTTACAGAAGGTGAAACGGTTTTCTTAAAAAATCTAGGTGAATTTGCATTGAATTCTGAAAAATCCATGCAATTCATTCCTTCAGAAACGGAGAATTTTAGCACAGCATCTTTTGGCTTAAACACTTATGTTTCTACAAAAGTTTCACGTGAAGTTTACAAAGAAACTGTTGATACTCTTGAAGAAAAAGCACCTATCCACTTTACACCCGAGCGTCGCAAGGCCAGACCATATTTAAAGTATGCTGCAATTGGTTTGATAGCACTTACTTTAGGTGGTTTTGGAGGTATGAAACTTTACGAAAGCCAAGTACAAAAACATAATTTTGCTGCAAAGCAAGAAGCAGACAACCGTATTGAAAACCAAATACAAGAAGCAACGTTTGTAATTGAAAATCCGTTGCCGGCTTTAAAAATTACTGTACCCAAACAAACAGGTAAATACCATATTATTGCTGGAGCGTTTCGAGTGGAGGAAAACGCCCAGAAAAAAGTTAGACAACTTTCAGAAAAAGGCTTTAAGGCTAAGCTGATAGGTACTAACAAATATGGCCTGCATCAAGTGGTTTACAGTAGCTATGAAGATAGGCGAGAGGCTCTTCGTGAACTTCGCTCCATTAAACGTACCGAAAACGAAGCGGCTTGGTTATTAGTAAAGGACCTTACCAAATAGACATTAACCTCAACTTTATTCCATTTCTTTAAAAAACCAATGTACCTTTGCAAAAATTTATTTTTGCAATGGAAGCCAGAACACCGTTAGAATCAAGAACCATTATTACAGATCTTGTCCTGCCCAGTGAAACCAACCCAATAGGAAATATGTTTGGGGGCGAATTATTAGCTAGAATGGACCGGGCTGCCGGAATTGCTGCACGCAGGCATAGCCGTCGTATTACAGTTACAGCATCGGTAAACCACGTAGCTTTTAACAAAATGATCCCGTTAGGAAGCGTGGTAACGGTCGAAGCAAAAGTTTCCCGCGCCTTTAAAAGTTCCATGGAAATATATATGGACGTTTGGATCGAGGATCGCGAAAGTGGTATGCGCAGTAAGGCAAACGAGGCGATATATACATTTGTAGCTGTAGATGAAATGGGCAACCCAGTACCTGTACCTCCCGTAAAACCAGAAACTGATCTTGAAAAGGAACGTTATGATGCCGCTTTGCGCAGAAGACAGTTAAGCTTGGTTCTTGCTAAAAAAATGGATGCGAAAGATGCAACCGAACTAAAAGCATTGTTTCAATAAATCTAAAAATTTTATAGAAACTGTTAAAAACCCTTTTGTAACTACTTATTGATTGTATCTTAGCTTTAATTCAGAAAAAGCGATCAATCAATACAAATGGATCAACTAATTCATCCCACATACGCTTCAATTTTTGAAAAAAAATTATTAGACGAAATTGAACAGACTGCGGTTTTAAAAAAAATTCCTCAAGACACAACTTTAATTGAAATAGGTGATTATGTAAAATCAATGCCCTTAATTCTATCAGGTGCTATTAAAGTACTTCGCGTAGACGATAATGGTGATGAGTTACTGCTTTATTTTTTAGAACCTGGCGACACTTGCGCCATGACCATGTCCTGTTGTTTAGGCCATACCAAAAGCGAAATTAAAGCTGTTGCCGAATTGGATACAGAACTACTTATGATACCTGTTCAGAAAATGGAAGAATGGACAGCAACCTATAAAAGTTGGAGAAATTTTGTTTTTCATAGTTATCACAATCGATTGCAAGAATTATTAAATACAGTAGATACCATTGCTTTTCTTAATATGGATGAACGCCTTTTAAAATATTTAAATGAAAAGGTTAAAGTGTCTGGAGATACTACTTTACAAACTACACACCAAGAAATAGCCTACGATTTAAACACGTCTAGAGTTGTAATATCACGATTATTAAAAAAACTGGAGACCATGAAAAAAATAGAGTTAAAGCGAAATAGTATAACAATACGCTCGCTTTGATCTTTCTATGTAACATAAGATACGTTAGCAATAAAGCTAATATGCTACTTTTGCCAAAAATGAAATTATCTTAATGGAGTTATCACAAATTTTCGGTTATGCAGGCGCACTGGTAATAGGGGTTGTTTTAGGGCTTATTGGTGGAGGAGGTTCCATTTTAACCGTTCCAGTACTTGTATACTTATTTTATGTTAATCCAGTAACTGCAACAGCGTACTCTTTATTTGTTGTGGGAGTTTCGGCATTGGTAGGCGCTGTTAGAAACATTCAAAAAGGACTGGTAGACTTTAAAACGGCCATTGTTTTTGCTATTCCAGCTTTTATCGCAGTTTATGCCACCCGAAAATTTATAGTCCCTGCAATACCTGAAGAGTTGTTTGAGGTTAATGGCTTTTTGGTAACCAAGAACATAGCAATAATGGTATTTTTTGCCATAATTATGTTAGTGGCGGCGATTTCGATGATTAAATCGAACGGTAAAAAGATTGCCACAGAAACAAAAGTGAAATATAACTATCCATTAATAATTGTTGAAGGGATTGTAGTAGGGCTTTTAACTGGAATTGTAGGTGCTGGTGGTGGATTCCTTATTATTCCAGCGTTGGTCTTGTTGGCCAAATTACCCATGAAAAAGGCAGTAGCGACTTCACTGTTAATTATTGCAATAAAATCACTGATTGGTTTTATAGGCGATGTGGAAAACCTGGATATCGACTGGACTTTTTTATTGCTTTTTACCGCAATTTCAATTGTGGGTATTTTTGTTGGGATATGGCTCAACAAATTTATTGACGGAAAAAAACTTAAAAAGAGCTTTGGGTGGTTTGTACTGGCGATGGCCCTTTATATTCTATTTAAAGAATTTTCATAATACCTATTGAAGTTCTCCAACTATGCTAAATGAACAATATTGGGATAACCGTTATAAAAACAAGGATACACAGTGGGACATTGGCTATGTTTCCACTCCCTTAAAAGCCTATTTTGATCAACTAACCAATAAGGAATTAAAAATTCTTATCCCCGGTGGTGGAAATTCTTATGAGGCAGAATATCTTCACAACAATGGTTTTACTGAAGTTTATGTGGTAGATATTTCAGAAACTGCTTTGCAAAATTTAAAACAAAGAGTACCAACTTTCCCTTCAAAAAAATTACTACACATCGATTTTTTTTTGCTACAAGAAACATTCGACCTTATTATAGAACAAACCTTCTTTTGTGCACTCAAACCTTCGTTACGGAATGAATATGCTGTTAAAACACATCAATTGCTGAAACCAAAAGGGAAACTCGCAGGGTTGCTTTTTAAATTTCCCTTAACTGATGACGGACCGCCTTTTGGCGGAAGTGAAAAAGAATACCGAACGCTTTTCAGCCCTCATTTTGAAATTAAGACTATGAAAACTGCGTACAATTCAATTCCACAACGCCAGGATAATGAACTTTTTATTATTCTTCAAAAAAACTAATTTCTAGTTTAATATAGTAGGTAACCATTGTTACAGATAAGATTTCTACTCTTTCTTATCTTTGTAAATCAATTTTAAAATAAATGTTATGAAAATAAAGCAATTTGAATATAAGCCACTTTCACATTACTCGTATGCAATTATCAGTGAAGGTAAAATGGCATTAGTAGACCCCGAACGTGATCCTACGCAATATTATGCATTTGCCGAAGAGAATGATGCACAAATTGTTGCCGTTTTTGAAACCCACCCGCATGCTGATTTTGTAAGTTCTCATTTACAGATTCATGAAGAAACAGGTGCCAAGATATATTCCAGCAAAAAGACAGGAGCTGACTATCCACACACAACTTTTGATGATGACGATACTGTAAAAATGGGAAATATCAAATTTACGGCTATAAACACACCAGGACATTCGCCAGATAGTATAACCATACAGGCTACCGATGGCGACAATACAGCATTATTTACTGGAGACACTTTGTTTATAGGTGATGTAGGTCGCCCAGATTTACGTGAAAAAGCAGGCCATTTAAAAGCTAAACGAGAAGAACTGGCTAAAATGATGTTCAATACCATCCAGACTAAATTTAAGGATTTGCCAGACAATGCATATGTTTATCCAGCGCACGGTGCTGGTTCACTTTGTGGAAAAGGGATGAGCGCAGACGCATCTTCCAGCACATTAGGAAACGAACGTATAAGTAATTGGGCATTTAAAAACCAAACCGAAGAACAGTTTACAGAGCATCTTTTAAGCTCACAACCTTTTATACCACATTATTTTGGCTATAATGTGGCTATTAATAAAGATGGTGCCAGTAACCTCTCTAGGAGTATAGGAAACATTCCTTTACAACTTTCCATTTCAGAAACGAGAGATGATATATTAGTCATTGATACTCGCGATGAAAGCGATTTTAAAAAGAATCATCTGCCAGGAAGCATCAATATTATGGCTACTTCGGAAACTTCGAAATTTGAAACTTGGTTAGGTTCCATTGTTAAACCAGAAGAGGAATTTTATGTAGTCGTCACTTCAGTAGAAGAAGCAAATACATTACTCAACAGGATAGCAAAAATCGGATATGAAAAACAGGTTAAAGCAATTGTGACATTAGGCAACGGCGACTTAAAGACATCGCCAGATTTTAACATTTCAGAATTTAAAGAAAACAAAAAAGCCTTCACTATTGTAGATATACGTAATGATAGTGAAGTGGAAGAAGGTAAGATTTTTGAAACAGCATTGACTATCCCATTGCACCAATTGAGAGAACGAGTTTCTGAAATTCCAAATGACAAACCCATCGTGGTTCATTGTGCAGGAGGGTATAGAAGTGCTGCGGGAAGCAGTATCTTGGAAACCGAATTAAAAAACACTACCGTATTCGATTTAAGTGATGCCGTAACTGAATTTCAAAACTAAACTTTATGAATATTATTTATGAACCTTGGCCGTGGTACGTAGCCGGACCACTCATTGCTTTGGTTATGTTTTTATTACTGTTTGCAGGAAAGAAGTTTGGTATGTCCTCAAATTTACGAACCATGTGTGCAGCTGGAGGAGCTGGAAAAGTAGCCGATTTCTTTAAATTTAATTGGAAAGAAGAGCGTTGGAATTTATTGGTGGTGATTGGGGCTGTTATTGGCGGATTTATTGCCTCTCAATTTATGTCTAACAATAAGGTGGATATCAATCCTAAAGTTTCCAAACAACTCTCTGATGATTATCAAATTGATAGTTCAGGTAAAGCATATTTGCCGCCCGAATTATTTTCAACGGAACAATTATCAAATCCATCTATGTTAGGGGTTTTATTGGTTGGTGGATTGTTGGTGGGCTTTGGTGCTCGCTATGCTGGTGGGTGTACCTCTGGTCACGCCATTTCAGGATTGAGTAATCTACAACTTCCATCATTACTAGCCGTAATCGGATTTTTTGTTGGTGGATTGGTGATGATTCATGCCATTTTCCCCATAATATTTTAAGAATATGAAACAGATAGTTTATTTAAGTATTGGAATCTTCTTCGGAATTATAATGTACAAATCTGAAGCAGCTTCGTGGTTTCGAATTTATGAAATGTTCCAGTTTGGCTCGTTTCATATGTATGGTATTATTGGTTCGGCGCTGGTGTTAGGAGTAATAGGAATTCAAATTATAAAAAAGAAAGATTTAAAAGCAGTAGGCAAACAACAAATGAGATTAAGCCCTAAAGAGAAAGGTTTTTCCAGATATGTTATTGGCGGAACTATTTTTGGATTAGGTTGGGCATTATCTGGCGCTTGTCCAGGGCCTATGTATGTATTAGTTGGGTCGGGTTACTTCTCTATTTTGGTGGTGATTTTTGGTGCTTTATTGGGAACGCTTTTGTATGGAATTTTAAAAGATAGACTTCCACATTAAAGCTACATCCTATAAATCCAATCTGCAGGATTCATACGTTTGGTGTTTTGGTAAATCAGGAATTTCATGGTGGTTTTACCAGTAGCTGGATTACTAAAAATGGTTCCCAGACTTTGCTTGGTGTCCACATTGTCACCTTTTTTCACCGAAACGGTAGCTAAGTTGTTATACACGGTGATATAATTACCATGCTGTACATAAATTGCCTTATTTGCCCCTTTTAGTTGTTGAATTTCCAATACTACACCTTTAAAAATAGCACGAGCTTCTGCACCTTTTTCAGTAGCTATTTCCACACCACTATTAAATGTTGTAACATTAGGTAACTGTGGATGCCTGTGTTTTCCGTATTGTTTAACCACTACGCCTCCTTTGGTTATGGGCCAAGGCAATTTTCCTTTATTAGTGGTAAAGTTGGCAGCCAGTTCTTTTGCTTCGGCGTTTAAGGCAAAAGTGGATTCTCGAGTATTGTCTACTTTGTTTCCTGAAGCTTTATTGGATTTTGCAATGGCTTCACGAATCAATTTGTCTATCTGTCGGTCAATTTCATCGGCTTTGCTTTGCTTTTCCCGTATTTGACGAGCAAACTTGCCTTCATCTTTTTTAAGTGAAGCTACAAGCGCTTGTTGGTCTTTCTTTTCTTTGGCAAGTTCGTTTTTGGTTTTTCGGTTTTGGGCAATTAAATCTTCTTTTTTCTGCTTTTGAGAAATAAGGTCTTTGTTTAATTGCTGTAATTGCGCCGTTTTTTCTTTAATGCTCTCACCTTGTTCTTTACGGTGCTTTGCGTATTGTTTCATATACTGCAAGCGTTTGTATGCCTGCAAAAAACTTTCCGAAGACAACAAAAACATCACCCTACTTTGCTGCGATTTACTTTTGTACGATTTGTTAATCATCGCCGCATAATCTTCTTTCAACTCTTTCAGTTCAGTACGAAGGTTGTCTATTTTGGTGAGGTTGTCGTTAATTTCACGCGTTAATAAATTCGCTTGCCTGTTGGTAACACGTATAAGGTTTTCAGTAGCGCTAATACGTTGATCCAGGTCTTCAACTTGTGTCAACACCGATTTTTCTTCTTTTCGGGTTTTAAATAACAGCGAGTTTATTTGCTTAATTTCTTGAAGAATCGCCTGTCGTTGTTCTTCTAATTCTTTTTGTTTTTCAGATTGAGCAGAAAGCGTTGTTGCCACTAACAAGAAACACCCAAAAAGAAAATATGTAATAAAGTTATTACGCATTATAGTTGAATTTCATCATACCCTTCAGGAATGTTAAATGGAAAACCAATATTTACATCCAGGTCTATTTTTTTATAAATAACGTCAATATTTGTTTTACTGTCTTTTTCAGTAGTATTTATTTTTATTTCTGAAGGATAAAAATCTGCTCCCACTTTTTGGTAGTCGGTATAACGAACACTCAATAGCCGATCATTATTAGGTTGCGAAAGGCTTTCAGAAGCTATTTTAAAGTTTTCAGGATTTAAAAACAACGAATGAATAAAATTTTGAGGCTGTATGTTGGGCTGCAGTTTATATTTATTTTGAACCACCGTAGATTTATAATCTGTCTTGTTAAGATTAAAAATGGATTGCCCTAGCAAAATAGCTTGTGCTTTTTCAAAATTAATTTCAGTTCCTAACCAGTCACTCAATAGGGCGTAATTACCATCAAAATAAGTGCCGCCAATCGTTTCGTAATACTGAACGCGATCTGGGGTGATATTGGCTTTCACCAATGTAATGCCCAGTAAAGATGCTTTTACCCAAATTGTTTTATCTTTTTCCATCCGCAGGCTTACCGTCACGCTTTGTTGCGTGTCATCGTCTTTGTAGCTAACTTGAATGCGGGCAGCCATCGTTTTAAAATTTGGCGATGCTGCTTCGTGTGAAGCGATAATGTTTTTAGTTGAGATACTTTCTTTAGCTGTTTTAGAGCCTTTTACTTTCTTGGCTGCCCCACAAGATGAAAGTACAATAGCCAAGACTATAAAAATATATTTTGTGTAGGTCATGTATTAATTTGTTAGCTTAATTTGAGCAGCTTTTTTGGCATACTCAGCGGCTTTTTTAGAATCTCCTTTTAATGTGTACGCTTGTTGTAATTGTTTGTAAAAATCCTGCTCCATCGTCGGATTGTCAAATAGATAATCCAAACCGGTGTTGAGGCTTTCAATGGCTTCATCAGGGTTTTTAAGGTTGTTTTTCGCAACACCATTGATTAAATATAACAACGGTTGCGCCGGAAATATTGCTAATGCATCACTGCTTAATTTTTCAGCGGTATCATATTTTTTGAAATCAATTTGAAGCAACAAGGTGTTCTTTAATAAACTGAAATTATCCGGATCGCCTTCAATTCCTTTTTCATAAAAGGTTAAAGCGGTTTCTTTTTGTCCTTTCGAGTTGTAGTAACCACCTAACTGCTCATAAATTTTGCCTGTACTGGTTTCACTGAAATTAGCAACTACATTTTCCAATTCGGTTTCATATTGAGGGTTTTTCTCAACAAAACCAATAAAATCACTCAACACTTTATATTTGCTTTCCTTTTCTATTTCCGAAGCAGCAAATACAATATTCATAGATTTAAAGGCTTCTTCAGTATTATTTTCATCTAGATAGAACTTATACAAAGCCAAGTGAACTTGTTTTGAGTTTGGCTGATTTTTCAATAGTTCTTTAGCGGTAGCAAATGCTTTTTCAGTATTGCCTTCCTCACTATACAGATAAATTAACCCTAAATAGTCCTGTTCTTTCTTCGGGTTTTTATCAATACGGGTCTCTAGACTCTCTATTTGTCCTTCTGTATTGCCAGTTTGCCTGTAAATTTGAGCACGAAGGGCATTTCGATAATCGCTTTCGCCCAAGGTTTCATCCAAGTCGTCCAATACTTCAATGGCTTTATCAAATTGACGTGTTCGAGAATATAAATTGGCTAAATCTTCTTTATAATCTTCATCAAACTCAATTAACTTTTGAACTAGCGGAATAGCTGAATCATAATCGTTTTTTTGATAATATAAATCGTACAACGACTCTAATACGTCCAATCGTTTTGGTTCGGTTTTTAAAACTTGCTTAAAACTTACTTCAGCTTCTTCAAATTGCTTTAGTTCGGTTAAGTTTTTGGCTTTTTCAAACGCAACGACAGCTTCTAGTTTTGGATCACCTTTAGCGGCTTTTTCCGCTTTCCGAAGCGCATCGAGTGCTAACTCATAATTCTCAATTCCTTTTTGCTTTAAGGCTTCAAAAAAGTTTTCCTGAAAGGCATCGGTCACATTCCCTAAATCGTCTGTGGGTTGTTCCTCAATAGTTTCAGTTTCTTGCGCAACAACTTGCTTCGGAATGAAAAGAATTCCGAAGAAAATTAAAACGATATATAAAAACCTTAATTTCAAATGTTATGTCTGGTCAAGCGCAGTCGAGACCTCTTTATTTCCTATGTAAATCAACCCCCTCGACTGCGCTCGAGGGGACTCTTTGCTTTTATTTCAATGCTGAATAATCGCCAATACTCACGTTGGTAAACTTGCCGTTAAACGTGGCGTGATTTCCAATCATCGCGTTGTCCAAAGTAGCATTTTTAACCGTCGAATGTGTTTGGATTATACTATTTTTAACGGTACTATCCTCAATTATTGTGCCTTTACCGATTGATACATGCGGACCAACCGTGCTATTTTTTAACACAACACCTTCGCCAATAAAACAAGGTTCGATTACTTCTGAGTTTTCGTTGGTATGATTATCTGCTATTAGCTTTTCGCTAGTTTCGGCAATAAAACCGAGCATTTTTTTATTGGTGGCTACGGTTACTTCTTTATTTCCGCAGTCCATCCATTCATCAACGGTTCCGGTTTTAAATACTTTCCCATCTGCCATCATGCGTTTTATACCATCGTTAATTTGGTATTCGCCTCCGTGAATAATGTTGTTATCCAACACGTATTGAAGTTCTTGTTTTAAAACAGCTACGTCTTTAAAGTAGTAAATACCTATAACGGCTTGATCGCTTACAAATTCGGTTGGTTTTTCAACTAATTCGGTGATTTCTTCTTTGTCATTCAAGTTTACCACGCCATAAGCTTCCGGATTTTCCACTTTCTTGGTCCAAATAACGCTATCGGCTTCTTTGTCTAGGTTGAAATCGGCTTTAATCAACGTATCGGCATACGCAATTACCGCTGGACCTTCCAATGATGGCTCGGCACACATAATAGCGTGACCGGTTCCTTTTGGGTCTAACTGACGGTAAATAGTAGGTTTTGCCCCTAAGCTGTTCGCTAATTCCTCTAAACTTTCAACTACATCATCCCCGAAAAATGCAGGGTCGCCCAGTATAAAAGCGATTTCATCTACTTTTTCATCTAAAATTTCAGTAATCTCAGTCACCAGACGGTGCACAATTGGTTTTCCTGCCACCGGAATTAACGGTTTTGGTATGGTTAACGTATGTGGACGAAGCCGCGAACCACGTCCGGCCATTGGTACGATTATTTTCATATGTATGCCCGCGTAGGCGGGTATCTTTTTTAATTTAACTTTATTTTATTCTAGGTGTTTATTTAGTTCCGGTGCTACCAAAGCCACCGCTTCCGCGGGATGTTTCTTCTAGCGTTTCCACTTCTTCCCAAACGGCACGTTCGTGTTTTGCGATAACTAATTGTGCAATACGCTCGCCGTTTTCAATGGTAAAATCCTCGTTGGAAAGATTCACAAGGATAACGCCAATTTCACCTCGATAGTCTGCATCGATGGTTCCGGGGCTGTTTAAAACGGTAATCCCTTTTTTTGCAGCCAATCCGCTTCGTGGTCGTACTTGTGCTTCAAAACCAATGGGAAGCTCAATAAATAAGCCGGTTTTTACGATAGCTCGCTGTAATGGTTTTAAGGTTGAAGACTCTGAAACATTAGCCCGAAGGTCCATTCCAGCTGAGGCAATGGTTTCATACGAAGGAATTGGATGTTCAGATTTATTGATTATTTTAACTTTCATGGTTGATTGCTTATTTGCTTTAATTCTGAAAAATAAATCGATATTGTCTTCTGGCTCAGGGTAAACTCGAGTCGAAGGGTCAAATTACGAAATACCCAGCAAAAGTACTAAGCTGAACCTAAAAATGAACAAAGTATTGTGTTTATTCAGAAAAGTATAACAATTGAAGCGTTTAGAACTTCATTTACACCCACTCTTTTGGGTTTTTTAAACACTCAAGCAGTTTTTCTTCTTCACTACCAGGCTCTGGATTGTGATCATATCGCCATTGAACGTGAGGCGGTAAACTCATTAAAATACTTTCAATGCGGCCATTGGTTTTTAAACCGAATAGCGTGCCTTTATCGTGTACCAAATTAAATTCTACATAACGGCCACGACGAATTTCTTGCCAATCGCGGTTTTCTTGAGTGTATTCAATATTTTTTCTTTTTTCAACAATAGGCACATAAGCTTCTAGAAAACTATCTCCAACTTCAGTTACAAAGTTGTACCAATCTTCCATGCTCATCGTTTCGGTTTTCTTTAAATAATCGAAAAATAAACCGCCAATACCTCTGCCTTCACCTCTGTGGGCATTGTGAAAATATTCATCGCAACGAGCTTTGTATTTAGGGTAGAAATTTGGGTCGTGCTTATCACAAGCTGTTTTACTCACTTGATGAAAATGTGTCGCATCTTCTTCAAATAAATAATAAGGGGTAAGGTCTTGCCCACCGCCAAACCATTGATCGACGATGTTTCCTTCTTGATCGTACATTTCAAAATAACGCCAGTTGGCATGAACGGTTGGTACAAAAGGGTTTTTAGGGTGTAACACCAAACTTAAACCGCACGCAAAGAAGTTCGCATCTTTTACGCCAAAATAACTTTGCATGCTTTCAGGCAATTCGCCGTGTACTTCACTAATATTTACGCCGCCTTTTTCAAAAACAGCTCCGTTTTCAATCACTCGGGTACGACCGCCACCACCTTCTTTTCGAACCCAAGGGTCTTCTTTAAAAGTAGCTTTGCCATCAATGGTTTCAAGTTTTGAAGTGATCGTATCTTGTAGGTTTTTTATGTAGGTTACGAATTTTTCTTTCATACTATTCATTAATTTCTTGTTGCTTCAAAAGCATATCTTTCTGTAATAATTTCACTGTCTCACTACTTGCAGCGGTTACTGATAGTGGTAAGACTAAAATAATACCTACAACCGGTATTAAAAGCATCGCCATAAAAACGATTCCATTTCCAAGGGCAGTGCCTTTATTTCTTTTTACAAATGAAATACTTTCTCTGTAAGTAAAATGCCGTTCTAGTGTATAATCCATATTTCCGAAGCCAGCGTAATACGATTGAACCAAAAACAGTAAAACCGAAGTGAAAATATTTACAATCGGAATTAAACTGAGTAATAAAATAGGAATAGTAAAAAGTAGCTCCAATAGTAAATTACGAACGTTAATCCGTATGCCTCTCCAGAGTTGAGACGTATTTGAAGTATTTCTGTGAGTATGTATGGTTCCTGAAAAGTGTTGTTCAATTTTTTCGGAAACAGGACTCATAAAAGGCGCACTCAACGCCATAATAATGTGCTTGTAGAGAATAAGGCCAATTGCAACGATAATTAAAGCTCCCAATACATCGCTAATGGTTCTGAAAGTTTCAGCACCCCATTCCCAAAACCAAATTTTTGAAATGAACGCACCAATATTATCACTCAATCCCCACGCTAAAAAGCCAATCGCCGTAGCCGTTAATAAGCTTATTAAGATAGGTACGCCAAAATATTTCCATAACTTCAGTTTTGAAATTAGTTGAAACGTTTTAAAATAAGCTTGGATGCCGCTTAAGATGTTTTTAAGCATGATTTGTTCTATAAAGGTTTTTTAATAAAAACTAACTCTTTTTTAAAAACTTCAATTTCGCTTGTTTTTGCCACTTTTTGAGCATTTTCTGCTCTTTTCTGAAGTAAATTAATCATTTTCTCTTCTGAAAGGTCTAAAACTTCTTCAAAAAATCGGCGCCCCATTTCATTGTTGTGTAAATCCATCGCGGTTTCTATAGAACTGTTCGGCGCTAATTTTTCGTGTAAATCGGTCACTTTTTGTGCCCAATCGATGCTCTTTTCAACATTCTGAAATTTTTTGAAAGCTGTCTTTGCTATCAAAATATTCCACAACGCATGCCGAAATGCATTGGAAGGACCATTTTTATGATGCGCTTTTCCATACAAATCACTACTGATTTGCATAGTTTTCTTAGTTGCATTCAGTGTAGGAAAGACTAAAAAAGGCTGTTTTATAAACACAACCGATAAATGCCACAACTGTTTGACACTTAATTGACGGATGCGTTTTAAAACATTCATGATTCGGCTTTGTATTCTTTAACCGCTTCAATAAAAGCACCGGCATTTTCTACTGGGATGTTAGGTAAAATTCCGTGGCCTAAGTTTACAATGTATTTATCTTTTCCGAAGTCGTTAATCATTTGTGTAACCATCTTTTTTATTTCAGATGGTGGGCTAAACAAACGCGTAGGATCAAAGTTTCCTTGTAAGGTAATATTTCCTCCGGTCAATTTTCTAGCTGTTTGTGGGTCGCACGTCCAATCAACGCCCAAAGCAGATGCGCCACTTGTCGCCATGGTATCTAAAGCAAACCAACAACCTTTTCCGAAGGCAATAACAGGTGCTTCGTCTTTTAAAGCATCGATAATCTGCTGGATGTACTTCCAACTAAATTCTTGATAATCGGTAGGTGATAACATGCCGCCCCAGCTATCAAAAACCTGCACCGCATTAACTCCTGCCTTTACTTTTTCTTTTAAGTACGCAATTGTAGTATCGGTTATTCTTTGTAGTAAAGTGTGCGCTGCAACGGGTTGCGTGAAACAAAATTCTTTTGCTTTATCAAAGTTTTTCGACCCTTGACCTTGCACACAATAACATAAAATGGTCCAAGGACTTCCGGCAAAACCAATTAACGGAATTTCATCATCTAACTTTTCCTTAGTCATTTTAATGGCGTCCATCACATAGCCTAGTGTGTCTTGAATGTCGGGAACAATAACACTATCTAGGTCTTTTTCGCCACGTATCGGGTTTGGAAGCCAAGGCCCAACACCGGGTTTCATTTCTACCTCGATATTCATGGCTTGTGGAATTACTAAAATATCACAAAACAAAATAGCTGCATCCATACCATATCTACGAATGGGTTGTACGGTAATTTCACTGGCAAGCTCAGGGGTTTGACAACGTGTAAAAAAGTCGTATTTGGCTTTTATTTCCATAAATTCAGGAAGGTAACGCCCTGCTTGCCGCATCATCCAAACCGGGGGGCGCTCTACTGTTTCCCCTTTTAAAGCCCGTAGAAATAAATCGTTTTTAATCATAGTTTTTTAATGTTTTAACCGTTTTAGCAATCACACTTTCAACCGAAGTTGAATTAGCAATCACGACATTTTCGGTATGTTTTTTTGCCTCTGCCGCTGTGGTTGTACCAATGCAGAAAGCAATTGAGTTTTTTAATTTATTTTCTGAAACAAAACTTTGTACCGCACTGGGACTGAAAAACAAAACACCATCGAACTGACGTTGAAAATGTTTCGGATTTAATACTGTTTCGTAAGTTTCAATTTCTGAAAACGTAATATTTTCTTCTTTTAAAGCCTTCGGAATGGTTTCTAACCGTTTATTTCCGCAGAAAAAGTAAAATGTATCGTTTTTATGATTTTTAATCAAATAATCAGCCATTTCTGAACCATATTGAGTGGTTTTCACCACTTTTTGACCATTTTTCTCTAAAAGCACCTTTGTTTTTTCACCTACACAAAAGCAATTTTTAATTTCAGGAGTTCTCTTTTTAATGGAAAAAACAGCTTTTACAGCATTTTTACTCGTAAAAATGGCATTTTCAATCTGTTTCGGAGCATTAAATGGTACAAAATCAATAGAAATGGCGTTGTATTCCACGAAAGTTAAACCTGAGTTTAGAAGCAGCTCTTTTTGAGCAAGGGTGAACTTTTTTGTGGAAAGAATGGATTTCATAAAGTGTCTAGTTTTCTATTTTAGACTTTATAATCGCCATTAATTCCTTTCCGCCATTGGCTAAAATTTCATCAGCACAGCTAGTTCCTAAAGATTTGTAATCAGCTTTAGAACAATCCTTGGCGACTTCTAACTTTGTTTGCCCGTCTAAAGAAAACAATACCCCTTTAAACTGAATGGTATCATCAATACACGTGGCCAATGCACCAATAGGAGCAGTACAACCACCTTCTAATTTCTGTAGAAAAGAACGTTCAATATAAGTGCAAATATCGGCTTCGGTATTATTTAATTTTGAAGTAGCTTCTATGCTAAATTCATCTTTTTTTAAGGCTACAATCACCATAGCACCTTGCGCGGGAGCGGGTATCATCCAATCTAAAGATTCAAAGTTATTGGGCAATACGTTTATACGTTCCAAGCCAGCTTTTGCAAAAATGGCACCTTGCCAATCATTGTCTTGAAGTTTTTGTAATCGAGTGTTTACATTTCCGCGTAAATCGACTACGGTGTGGTTTGGATAACGGTTAAGCCATTGTGCTTTTCGGCGAAGGCTCCCCGTGGCAATGGTACAAGGTTGTTCAGGATCAAAGTTGCCTTTTGTTGCCAAAATATCAGTCGATGTTGCTCTTGGTAACACAGCAGTTTGCACGATTCCTTTTGGTAAATGAGTGGGAACGTCTTTCATACTATGTACGGCAATATCAACCGTTCCGTTGAGCATGGCAACGTCTAGGGTTTTGGTAAAAATACCCGTGATTCCCATTTCATATAAAGGTTGGTCTAATACCAAATCGCCCGTGGATTTTACAGGGACTAATTCAGTTTTATACCCAAAAGATTCTAGTTGAGATTGTACGGTTTTAGCTTGCCAAAGTGCTAATTCGCTGTCGCGGGTACCGATTCGGATGGTTTTATTCACGTTCGCTTTCTTCTAACTGAAACATGGTTTCCAGCATCTGTAGGTGTTCTTCTGTCGAACCATTTGCTTGTTTCAGGTGGTTTACAACTTGGGTTGTGATTTTTTGAATGATTCGGTCGCTGATAATTTCAGCTTGCTCTTCATTGAAGTCACTTATTTTTTTGCGGTGGTAATCAATTTCACCCGCCTTAATTTGTGTTAGTTTCGTTTTTAACGCTTTTACAGTCGGTATAAAATGACGGTTACGCACCCAAGTGATAAATTCAGATTCAATCTCTTGGATTATCTCCTTGGCAACCGGAATCTGCTCGGCACGGTGTTGCAATGTTTGGTTGGTAACGGAAGATAATTCGTCTAAATGAACCAATGTAACCAATTCGTTTTCTTTTACATCTTCTGAAACATTCCGCGGAATGGAAAGATCTAAAATTAACAGCGGTTTCTTTATAAACAATAATTCTTTTGAAATAGTAGGCTGCTGTGCGCCAGTAGCAACTATTAGGACATCGGTCTGTGCTAATTCACTTTGTATATCGGCGTAATCTTTAACGATAAGGTTGAATTTTCCGGCAATTTTTTCAGCGCGTTCCTTTGTTCGGTTAATGAGCGTAATATGCTCGTTTTTGGTGTGCTTAATTAAGTTTTCGCAGGTGTTTCTTCCTATTTTTCCGGTTCCGAAGAGTAAAATGTTTTTTTCTGAAACATATGGAACGTGTGCCATTATATACTGAACAGCAGCAAAACTAACTGAAGTGGCACCCGTTGAGATTTCAGTTTCATTTTTAATACGTTTACTAGCCTGGATCACGGCATTGATCAACCGTTCCATATACGCATTGAGCAATCCGTGTTTTTTTGAACGGCGAAACCCGGTGCGTAATTGGCTTATAATTTCAAAATCACCTAAAATCTGACTATCCAATCCTGTGCCTACATTAAATAAGTGCGAAACAGCCTCACTGTTTTTATGGATGTAAGCTACTTTTTCAAACTCTTCAACAGTACCATGTGTATGTTCGCACAATAATTTAATAAGCTGGAAGGGATGTTGCGCAAAGCCATACAATTCGGTACGGTTACACGTTGAAATAACCGTTAAAGACGGAATACCATCTTGTTTTGCTTGCTTTAGAATGTTGGTCTGTGCTGTGTCATTAATACTGAAATGACCACGGATTTCAGCATCGGCCTTTTTATAATTAAGACCAATAGCGTAAAAATTCCCTTCAGAAGTTGATAAAGGTGTATTATTAATTCTTTTCATACCTAACGGCGCAAATGTAAGGGCAATAATAGTCAAAAAATAACGCTTGCGGTATCAATTATATCGAACGGTGTTAATTTCTATTAAAATATGACATTTGTCATATAAATGCCCTAATTTCGCATCGTTCGAGCAGTGATTTTATTGTGCTGTTTAGAATAATTCTAAATAAAGAGCTAAAAACTTATTATGATTTCTGAAAAAAATGTCGCTGAAGGATTTTATGATGAAACCCTTATTTCTGAAGGATTTTTTATTTTAAAATTTAATAATGAAACTGATGAAAGCCAGACTTTTAAACGAGAAATTGGATCTAATTTTATTCAGTTTCATTTTTGCATAAAGGGATCGGCAAGCTTTCTTTTTAATGAAGGAAATTACAAACTGCCACTTAGCGAAGAAAACTCATTATTGTTATATAATCCACAGCGCGATTTGCCTTTACATATAAATGTTCCGCCGCATTCTTGGTTGCTTTCGGTCTTGCTTCCCATTGAAAAGTTTCATGCGTTGTTTTCCACCGAAGCCAATTACATAACCTTTTTAAGTGACGAAAATAAGGACAGAAAGTACTACAAAGATGCAAGTATATCGCCGTCGATGGCGATTGTTCTTAATCAATTAATGAATTACAACTTGCATCCTTCGGTAAAACCCCTATATTTTAAAGGGAAAGTTTATGAGCTGCTAAGCCTTTATTTTAATAGGCCGGCCGATTTGGATGTCGAGCAATGTCCTTTTTTAGCCGATGAAGATAACGTGACCAAAATAAAAAGAGCCAAACAAATTATTATATCAAATATGACAGAGCCTCCAACGCTGCAAGAGCTGGCCGATGAGATTAATTTGCCTATCAATAAGCTGAAAGAAGGGTTTAAGCAAATTTATGGAGATTCGGTTTTTAGTTTTTTATTTGATTATAAAATGGAAGTGGCGCGGCAGTTATTGGCTAGCGGTTCTCACAATGTTAACGAGGTTGGTTTAAGAGTTGGGTACAGTACTGCCAGTCATTTTATTGCAGCTTTTAAGAAAAAATACGGTACCACACCTAAAAAATATTTAATGAGTCTTTCAGCATAAGGAACACCAATAACTTCATAGTTATTATATGTTTTAGGAGTTTGAAAAATCATTTTAATACGAGTAATTTTACAAAAGAAAAATTTGATATGAAAAAAGGAGTTCTCCTTGTTAATCTTGGGTCACCAGATAGCACTAACCCTAAGGATGTTAAAAAATATCTTGACGAGTTTTTAATGGATCCCCGAGTGATCGATGTTCCAAAATGGGCACGTATTTTATTGGTTCGGGGTATTATATTAAACACGCGACCCAAAAAAAGTGCCGAAGCTTATCAAAAAATTTGGTGGGATGAAGGATCGCCTTTAATTGTTCTTTCAGAACGCCTTCAGAAAAAAGTTCAGGAGAAAACTACGATTCCCGTTGCTTTGTCTATGCGCTATGGGAGTATGACTTTGAAAAAAGGTTTGCAAGAACTTGTAGATCAAAATGTGGATGAGGTTTTGGTAATTCCTTTGTATCCACAATTTGCCATGGCAACTACCGAAACGATAAATGTAAAAGTAGAAGAACTTCAAAAAGAATTTTTTCCGCAGTTAAAAATTTCATCATTACCTGCATTTTACAATAGGCCAGAGTATATTGAAGTGCTTTCTAAAAGTATTCAAGAGCATATAAAAGAGTTAGATTACGAACATTTGCTGTTCAGTTATCATGGTGTTCCAGAACGACACATTAGAAAGAGTGATATAACAAACAGCCATTGTAAAATTGATGGCTCTTGCTGCATAACACCTTCAAAAGCGCATCAATATTGCTATCGCCATCAATGTTATGAAACCACACGATTGGTTGCTGAAAAACTGGGTTTAAAAGAGAATAGTTATTCCGTTTCCTTTCAATCCCGTTTAGGTTTTGATCCGTGGTTGCAACCCTATACAGATAGGACGATAGAACGTATGGGCAAAGCTGGGATTAAAAAATTAGCAATTGTAACACCGGCTTTTGTAAGCGATTGTCTTGAAACTTTAGAAGAAATCGCTATGGAGGGAGAAGAAATTTTCCACGAAACCGGAGGAAAAGAATTTACGACCATTCCCTGTTTGAATGATCGAGATGATTTTGCTGAATTATTAGCCGGCTGGATCGACGAATGGCGCATTGTCGATGTGGACAAGGCAATAGCATAAACTTAACTTACTTACTTAATGGCATTACAAAACCGTTCGGCCAGCTTAGGCACAGAGCCGATTAGTAAACTATTGGTAAAGCAGTCTGTTCCTGCTTCAATAGGTATATTGGTAATGTCATTAAACATTCTTGTCGATACTATTTTTGTAGGAAACTGGATTGGTTCCATCGCCATTGCAGCTATTAATGTGGTACTACCGGTTTCATTTTTTATTGCCGCTTTGGGAATGGCCATTGGTATTGGTGGTTCTTCCATCATATCTAGAGCCTTAGGGGCTAACAACAAAGAAAAAGCCCTGAAAACCTTCGGGAACCAAATAACGGTCACCATCTTGGTTACTGTTTTTATGGTAATTATAGGCCTATACTTTGTAAATGAGCTAATCCCTGCTTTTGGCGGAAAAGGTGACATTTTTGAACCTGCTAAAATTTACTATCGCATTGTACTCTATGGCGTTCCTGTTTTAGCTCTTTCCATGATGGGGAACAACGTAATACGTGCCGAAGGAAAGCCAAAAATTGCCATGATTGCCATGATCATCCCATCGGTTGGTAATCTATTTTTGGATTATATTTTAATTTATGTATTCGATATGGGAATGGCCGGTGCTGCTTGGGCTTCGACGGTTTCGTACGTATTATGCTTTCTTTTTATCCTTTGGTTCTTTTTAAGTGACCGATCTGAACTACGGATTAGTTTTTCACACTTTGGACTTAATAAAGCTATATTAAAAGAAATGTCCGCTTTAGGTTTTGTAACCCTAGCACGACAAGCTGTGGTAAGCATTACGTATTTATTGATGAACAACATCCTTTTTAGTTTAGGAGGCGAAGCTTCGGTGACAATGTACGGAATAATTGGGCGGATGCTCATGTTCGCTTTGTTCCCTGTTTTAGGTGTTACGCAAGGATTTTTACCCATTGCCGGATATAATTATGGGGCACATAAGTTCCCTAGGGTTAGGGAAAGTATCAATAAAGCCATAAAGTATGCTGGTTTACTTGCTTTGGTGATTTTTATCTTGATTATGGCTTTTCCTGAAGCTATCGTTTCGGTATTTACAACAGATGAAGTTATTTTGGCTGAAACGCCTTCAGCAATGCGCTGCGTGTTTTTGGCAATCCCTATAATTGCCATTCAATTAATAGGTTCGGCTTATTTTCAGGCCATTGGAAAAGCAACGCCAGCTTTGTTACTCACACTTACCAGACAAGGATTTTTCTTTATTCCGTTGATATTGATTTTGCCTAACTTTTTTGGCGAATTGGGCGTTTGGATATCTTTTCCCATCGCCGATTTATTATCCACAATTGTAACCGGATATTTTCTGAATCGGGAGGTTAGGAAGACATTGATTAGTTGATTTTTAGTATATTTAAGTATTCAACCAATCAACTAACCATGAAAAAACTAACTACTCTTCTCTTGGTATTTATTGCATATACTACCTATGGTCAAATTCCAGAGATTTTTGAAGAAACCTGGCATTTAAGATTTTTAAAATTAGAAGGAGATTCTAATTACTCTCCTTTAGGAGTTATAAGCAATATTAATTTTGAAGACAACGGCTCTAGTTATTCGGCACATGCAAATGGCGTACAAAATGGACTTATTGGTGAAATTACTTTTTCTGGTGACACCTTTACGTTTACAGATATTTCAATAAGTTTACTTGACTGCGATGTGCCTAATTGCTATTATGAAAATCTATATTTTCAGGACTTTTTGACTACTGAAACGTTCGATTTAAAAACCTTTACATATGATTATTTTGCTTCTTCATTATATGATTATAAAAGCTTGCGCTTAACTGATAGTGAAGGTAATGTAGCTTTTTATGTAAACACCCCTATTGGCATGCCCGATGAAGCTTTATTGAGAACCTGGCACCTACATTCGATGGATGCTGATCTTGGTGAGGATAGTGATTACATTGCTAATTATAACCCTCCTATAAGCCCAACCCTAACAATAAATCAAGATTTATCATTTACAGGAACCGGTTCCTGTAATGATTTTAGTGGCCAGTTTTTTTACACCAACGATAATTTTTCTGGAGCAAGATTGATAGCTAATGATTTTCAGGAAACCGGAGAAATATGCGAATACCATAATGGCCTTGAAAACTATTATTTTTCTCAGTTTATGGATGAAAATGGTGAATTATATTTTTTGGTTGATGAAAATTCATCATCTGGAGAAGCCAGTTTTTCTTTTGACTTAACACCTGGTTTTACATTTAATTTTAGAAACTTCCCCGTTTTAGCAACCAATGAAGAAACAGTCCCAAAATTTTATATGTATCCAAACCCTGTGGACGACAAGTTATTCATTAAAACTACTAACGCTATTATAGATTCCGTTCAGATTTTTGATTCCCTTGGCAAACTAGTCATGAAAGAAGTTGACTTTCAAAATGGACTTACTGTTTCAAGCTTGGAGACAGGCATCTATTTCATACAAATTAAATCATCAAAAGGGCACACAGTCAAAAAGTTTATAAAAAAATAAGGTTGCCGACAATTGACAAAGTATTAAAAACCTTTATTTAATTATCTTTGTCGCGATGGAATACAACTATATAAAAGCCCTGCATTTAATTTTTGTAATTACCTGGTTTGCGGGATTATTTTACATCGTCCGGCTTTTTGTATATCAAATTGAAGCTTCAGAAAAACCTTCGCCCGAAAAAGAAATTTTAGGAAAGCAACTCAAAATCATGGCCAATCGGCTCTGGACAATTATCACATGGCCTTCGGCAATATTGGCTACCGGCTTTGCCATTTGGCTAATTTCGCTGCGACCATTTTACTTAACCGATGCTTGGATGCAAGTAAAATTAGGATTTGTGTTCCTTTTGATTTTGTACCATTTAAAATGCCACCAAATTTACAAACAGCTTCAAAAAGGTATTGTAAAACACTCCTCAAATTTTATGCGATTATTTAATGAAGGCGCAACCATCATACTTTTCGCTGTCATCTTTTTAGTAATGTTGCGTAATGCTGTAAACTGGATTTATGGTGTTTTAGGCATCATTGCATTCTCAATTTTACTAATGTTGGGCTACAAATTTTATAAACGACTTCGCGAAAAATAAACTGTTGCTTTTCTTCGGAAGAAAATTGGTGCAATTATTGTTATCTTTCGTTTAGAAATACACTTCATGAAACTATTTAAGCACTCCCTGCGCAATCGTATTTTCTTTTCCATGCTCTTGTTGGTGGTTGGGGCTTCTATTTTAATTGCTTTGGTAACGGTGTATCAATACCGGGAAGAAGCAAAAGATTACCATCGCGACCGCTTGGAACGAAAGGAAACAGCTATTCGTGAAAATATAAATTACGTTTTAAAAGAAACAACCTATCCTGTTGAAACGGATAAAATCCCGCTTATTTTTAAAGATGAAATTTATGAAATAAAGGAAATCCATAACCTCGAAATTTATTTATATGATCTTGATGGAAATCTTTTAAAATCTTCAAAAGCCTCTTTTTTAAAAGACACCTCAAATCAAAAGATGCCAGATTACGCTTTAAGTGAGTTGCGAAATTCATCAAATAAACATTTTGTAAAAAATTTTACTGAAGATGGGCAAGAGTTTCAATCCTCTTATTCATACATAACAGACAACTATTTTAAACCTTTGGCAATACTCAACCTTCCTTATATTGAAGATGATGGTTTCATTAAAAAGGAACTGAAACAAAACTTAAGCCGTTTGGGGATGGCATATTTGTTAATGTTGTTGATAGCCATTGCCTTGGCCTATTTTCTTTCAAAATACATTACAAAGTCATTAAATACCATTAGTGAAAAGATAACCGAAACCCGGCTGAACAAACGCAACAAAAAAATAGTAATCGATTCCACTACCGAAGAAATTTCAACATTGGTAAATGCCTATAACGGAATGATTGAGGAGCTTGAAAATAGTGCTGCACAATTGGCAACCAGTGAGCGTGAAGCCGCTTGGCGCGAAATGGCAAAACAAGTGGCACATGAAATTAAAAATCCGTTGACACCCATGCGGCTGACGGTACAAAGTTTTCAGCGGAAGTTTAATCAAAACGATCCAAATATAGAAGAACGATTAGACGAATACAGCAAAACACTTATTCAGCAAATCGACACCATGAGTTCTATTGCCGAAGCATTTTCAAACTATGCGAAAATGCCCGCCCAACAAGATGAAACACTCAATGTGGTAAAAATAACCAAGCTGGCGCTCGATATTTTTAATGAAGGGTATATTGAATTTCATTCCGAAGAAAAAGAAATCATCGCCAAATTTGACCGAACGCAGTTAATACGCGTGGTTACCAACTTAGTTAAAAACAGCATTCAGGCTATTGAGCAGACTAAGCCAGAAATACCGTTAATTAAAGTTACGGTAGCATCAGAAGGAGAGTTTGTTTGTGTGCGTGTTAGCGATAATGGCCCGGGTATTTCAGAAAACAATAAAGAAAAAGTTTTTGAACCAAAGTTTACAACCAAATCCAGCGGCATGGGACTAGGTTTGGCTATGGTAAAAAATATTGTAGAAACATATGGAGGCACAATAAACTTAAAATCTGAAGAGGGAGAAGGAGCTACATTTACCGTTCGGTTTAAGAGACAGTTATAAGCATTTTCGTATTTTTACCATAACAAAAAAACACACTATGAATTTTAAGAATTTAACCTATAATCGTGAGAACGGTATTACAACCATTACAATAGACCGTCCCAAAAAATTGAACGCCCTTAACCAAGCTACCATTAAAGAGCTTCACGAAGCGTTTAAAAAAGCTGAAGATGATTTTAACACCAAAGTAATTATCATTACCGGAAGTGGTGAAAAGGCTTTTGTTGCAGGAGCAGATATTAGTGAGTTTGCAGGGTATTCCGTAGTACAAGGAGAACAATTGGCAGCAAAAGGTCAAGCAAAGTTGTTCGATTTTGTAGCGCATCTTTCTACGCCCGTAATTGCAGTGGTCAATGGCTTCGCCTTAGGTGGCGGACTGGAATTGGCGATGGCGGCACATTTTAGAATTGCTAGCGATAATGCTAAAATGGGACTTCCTGAAGTTTCATTGGGAGTTATCCCTGGTTATGGTGGTACGCAACGTTTGCCACAGTTGGTAGGAAAAGGCCGTGCTATGGAAATGATTATGACTGCTGGAATGATTGATGCTGCTCAAGCATTGGAATACGGGTTGGTAAACCACGTAACGTCACAAGAAGAGCTAATGGCTTTAGCTGAAAAAATTGCTGGAAAAATAATGAAAAACTCTTCAGTAGCAATCGCTTCCGCAATTTCATCAATTAACGCAGGTTTTGAAGAAGGTGAAAATGGTTTTGAAACCGAAATCACCGAATTTGGAAAATGCTTCGGTACAGCAGATTTTAAAGAAGGAACAAGTGCTTTTTTGGAAAAACGTAAACCGAAATTTCCTGGGCAATAATTAAATTTAAACACTATGAAAAAATATTTTCTACTATTAATTATCGGTGCATTTACATGTACTTTGATTGCCCAAGAAAATGCAAAACCCACTTTTAAAGATGGCGAAGCACAGATTGTTCCGGCTTTTGAAAACCCGAAAGACTGGATACGTGAAGACCTTTGGGTAGAAACCACCTTCGACACCGATGGTGATAATAAGCCAGACCGTATGCACGTAGCTGTAACACGGCCTAAGCAGACAGAAACGGAAGGGTTAAAACTTCCTGTGGTATATGAGTCGAGTCCCTATTTTGCAGGCGTTGCGCCAAATGTAGAGGGTGCTTTTCATGACGTACATCACGAATTAGGAGCTTCAGGAAAAGAAATAGTTCATCCTTCTGTAACGAGAAGAGGAGAGCGGCCTATTATTTCAAACTCAAAAATACGTACATGGGTGCCTAGAGGGTATATTGTGGTGCATTCTTCATCGCCAGGAACAGGGCTTTCGCAAGGTTCACCAACAGTTGGTGGTGATAATGAATCTTTGGCGCCAAAAGCTATAATCGATTGGCTTAACGGACGTGCAAAAGGATACAAAACACCTTACGGAGATGAAGAAGTAAAAGCGTACTGGACTACTGGGAAAGTTGGGATGACAGGAACATCGTATAACGGAACACTTCCGCTCGCAGCAGCCACTACAGGTGTTGAAGGCTTGGAAGCGATTATTCCCATTGCACCAAACACTTCTTATTATCATTATTATAGATCGAATGGATTGGTACGTTCGCCAGGCGGATATTTAGGAGAAGATGTTGATGTGCTTTATGATTTTATCAATAGCGGTGATGAATCTAAACGAGCATATGCCGATTCTGTATATCGCGACACCGAAATACGAAACGGTATTGACCGTAAAACAGGTGATTACAACGAATTCTGGGCAGGCCGTGATTATTTAAACGATATGAAACCCATGAAGGCCGCTTTATTTATGTCCCATGGTTTCAACGATTGGAACGTAATGCCCGAGCATAGCTACCGTATCTACAAAGCTGCGGAAGAAATGGGACTGCCTGCAAAAATTTACTATCATCAATACGGCCACGGTGGGCCACCTCCAATATCGATGATGAACCGTTGGTTTACAAAATATCTTTTTGGTATTGATAACGGAGCCGAAAAAGGCCCAAAAGCATACATTGTAAGGGAAAACGACAAAAATGACAACCCAACAGCTTATGAAAATTACCCAAACCCCGATGCTGAAGATGTTACATTATACTTACAAAAAGATGGACGTAAGGTAGGTTTATTGAATACTGAAAAAATAAAAAAACAAGGCAAACAAACCTTGATAGATGATTATACTTTGTCTGGCGATTCATTGGCACAATTAGCAAATTCTGATCATCGTTTATTATTTGTTACCCCAATTTTAAAAGAAGACATCCATCTCTCTGGATTATCAACGCTTACAATTAAATTGGCCAGTAGCAAACCTGCAGCAAATCTTTCTGTTTGGATGGTTTCTTTGCCTTGGAACAAAGATAAAAAGGCAAAAATGACCGAAAATATCATTACAAGAGGTTGGGCAGACCCACAGAATCACAAATCGCTTACCGAGAGTGAGCCGCTTAAACCTGGCAAGTTTTACGAACTATCTTTCGACCTTATCCCAGATGATCAGGTAATTCCTGCTGGGCAACAAATTGGATTAATGATTTTTTCAAGTGATAATAAATTCACGCTCTTGCCAAAACCAGGTACCGAATTGACTATTGACCTTGACGAGACCAGTATTGAAATTCCTGTAGTTGGTGGAAAGGAAGTGTTTGAGAAAGCAACCAACTAAAACGGAATTATTCCAATTTAAAACGGAATATTTCCAATAATATAATTAACTTTGAAGTATTCAATCACTTCAAAGTTTTTTTATGTCCAATTCTGAAAACCACATAAAAGGTCGCGGTGCGCAAAAGCGTGTTCACAATCGGTTTTTTGAATTAAGCCACGAACTTCGTGACGACTTTTTAAATTACTGCGAAGCTGAAGGTGAAGAAGCCGATGCCAACAAAACAAAGTACATCGATGTGTTTCCTAAAACCTTTGTAAACAAAGTAGATAGCCCTGATGTTGGTATGGGCTATTCGGCAAATCCGTATCAAGGTTGCGAACACGGTTGTGTGTATTGTTACGCTCGCAATAGCCACGAATATTGGGGCTACGGTGCTGGTCTCGATTTTGAACGAACCATTTTAGTTAAAAAGAATGCCCCAGAGCTTTTAGAAAAAAAACTGAAAAGCAAATCCTGGGAACCAAATACCATCGTCTTTAGCGGAAATACTGATTGCTATCAACCCATTGAGCGTAAACTTCAGATAACTCGAAAATGTCTTGATGTAATGCTAAAATGGAAACACCCAACAGGTATTATTACCAAAAATGCTTTGTTATTACGCGACTTAGATATCCTGAAAGAAATGGCAAAACTGAATATTATTTCAGTAAATATTTCAATTACCTCTCTTTCAGAAGAAACCCGTCGCTTATTAGAACCTCGAACGGCAAGTATTAAACAACGGTTAAAAGCGGTTGAGGTGCTTTCAGAAAACGGAATTCCGGTTCGGGTCATGATGGCGCCAATTATTCCTTCATTAAACAGTCATGAAATTCTTCCGTTAGTTAAGAAAGTTTCCGAATTAGGGGCAAAAGGGGTTTCCTATACTATTGTTCGACTTAATGGACAAATAGCCACGATTTTTGAAGATTGGGCCCGTAAAACCATCCCAGACCGTGCCGATAAAATCCTCAACCAAATCGCCGAATGTCACGGAGGCGCGTTAAACGATAGCCAATGGGGCAGACGCATGCGCGGCGAAGGAACAATTGCTACACAGGTTAAAAACACAATGGCGATTGCAAAAAACAAGTACTTAAAAGGTAGAGAAATACCATCTTTAGAAACGAAACATTATTTAGACCTGAAAAACCCGCAAATGCGTTTGTTTTAATTGGTATCTTTGAGTTTTATTGTTACAAAATTCCGTTTTTGGCTACTTACAATTTATGAGAAATTACCTATTTCTTTTTTTCGCTGTCACACTTGTATCTTATTCATTTTCGCAGACTGAAGAAGAGCTATCTCGATTGTCTTTTGATGCTATTAGGGACTCCATTCATAAATATGAGTTTTCTAATATGCCGAAAGCTATCAAAGCTTCTGAAGCTTATATTTTAAAGGGAAAAAGAGAAGGTGACAAAACTGAAGAATGGTTAGGGATGGAATCTGTAGCCTTAATCTATGTTAATTTCAGAATGTATAAAGAGGCCAATGAACAATCTGAAAAAACACTTGCCTATGCCCGAGAAAACAACCTCCCAAAAATGGAGATGAGAGCACTTATACTGCTTGGAGATCTGCAAAAAATAGCGACAACCGTTGATAAACAATTGTACTATTATAACGAGTTGTTAAAACTTGCAAAAGCTCAAAATGATGAACAGTACAGGGAAACCGCACTTAATAAAATAGCTAGCGTTCAAGATTTAAGCGGAAATACCGAAAAAGCTATAGCCATTCGCAAAAAATCACTAAAATATTACCAGAACAAGCCGTTAGATTCAAATTTTACTCAACTAAAAAAGAACAGTGCTATTGTTTCATTATATGGGAGTTTAGCATTTTCACACATTAAATTAGAGCAACTAGACTCCGCAAAATTATATAACGAATACGTTAAACAATTTCAAGAAAAAGAACTTGACTCTTGCTATTTGGGCTTTTCTTATAGTATAGATGCAGAGATAGCGTATAAAGAAAAAAAGTTTGAAACTGCTAGAAAAGCTTATAGAAAAGCATACACGATTTGCCCTAGCGAATATGATTTAATACAACTAAACAAAGCATATGCTTTTGGTAAAATAGAGGTTGGCGCAGAAAACTATCATGAAGCAATTAGAATATTGCAGCAAGGTCTTGATGATTATCAAGTAACTGCTGTAGAAGAAGGTTTCATGAGGGATTATTACGAAAAGCTGGCCGAAGCCTATAAGCACACAGGTGATTTTGAAAGGGCAAGTTATTATTATGAAAAATACCTTACCACACAAGCTGAATTTAATAAATTAAAAGAAAGCGCCAAGGAAAGCTTTATTAAAAAAGAAAGAGCCGCTTTCAAAAAAGATTTTGATGCTTTGGTTTCCGAAAAAGAGAAAAGCCAATCAAAACTTAATTATTTATTATTGGGAGGCTCTATAATTATTTTAATACTTCTGTTTCTGTTGCTGAAATTTTACAGAAACAAGAAAGCGAACGAAGCAAAATTCGAAGCCTTATTGGCAAAAATTAAAGCTGCCGAGAAACCCGAAGATATCATTGATACCAAGGACGAAGTACTGGAAGAAAAAAACAGTACTGATGTTCCTGAAGAAACCAAACAACAAATACTCGACGGATTAAAAAAACTGGAAAAACAAGAGTATTTTTTAAAACAGGATTGCAACTCGTACAATGTTGCCAAAAAGATAAACACCAATACTTCGTACCTTTCTAAAGTGATTAATTCCCATTTCGGAAAAAACTTCAACACTTATATTAATGACCTTCGTATTAATTATACCATTGTCCGGTTAAAGGACGATGTTATTTTTAGATCGTATTCCATTCAATCTATCGCTGAAGAAGTAGGCTATAAATCTGCCGACTCATTTACAAAATACTTCAAAAAAGATACTGGGCTAAACCCTTCTTTCTACATCAAGAATATTAAAAATGTTGCTTAAAAACCCCTTTCACACCCTAAATTTATAAATATGGGGTTTGCGTTTTTTTTAGATAGTATCATTTCATAAAAAAGCTTAAAACCCACTGTTTAAAGTGTATTTCACAGTTTTGTTGCCACCCCAATTTCCTAAAACTGGGGTGGCTTCTCTTTTTATATTGTGATTTGTGTTGCAGATTTGTTTTCAGAAAGTAACCACTTAAACTTTTTATTATGAAAACACGAAACAAAACGAAAAGCACAAAAAAGTTAATCCTAAAATTATTGATAGGCTTTATAATAGGAATCTCTTTTGGTTTCGGGATTGGCAAAATGGTAAAGTCTAATACAAAACTTACCAATTCAATTGAAACCACACTTCAGCAAAATTGTAATTGTGAGCGTATAGAATCTGGAAATAGTTATACTGGAATTCAATTTAATAAAAATGATGGCATCAGTAATACTAAATTAAACTTCACATTACTGAATTGCGATTTTACATCTTCCGCAGAAAAAGAAGCAAAAAGATTAAATGATGTTTTAATAGACGAAGTGGAAGATTATGATTCAGTAGATTTTATCACTTTTTACTTCAAATCAGACGTGAAAAACGAAACCGTAAAAATCAAGGACGGAACGATCTTATAACCCAATACATTCATTTACACCACCATTAATTATGGAAACAAAAACCAACAAACGCATTAAGCTCATCAAATTCGGAATTGGAATTGTGATAGGCGTTGCAATTTATTTAATCGTAACTTTAATATTTTAAAACAACAAAATTATGACAACACTAGTAAAATATTCAATTGTACTGGCGATACTCTTATTTGGAGCGTCAGCACAAGCTCAAAAATTAGACGGCTCTTACAGCGGCATCCTCGATGTGCAGGGAATGCAAATGGAATTGATCATTAATATCGCACCTACTGAAGAAGGCTACGAAGCAACCCTAGATGTTCCTGCGCAAGGCGCTTCGGGAATCGAACTTGATTCGGTAGTTTTGCAGGACGAAACGGTGACAATTAAATCTGCCAAATTACAAATGACCTATACCGGGACATTGATTGAAAACGGCATAAAAGGAACATACGAACAAATGGGACAAGAATATCCGCTAACTTTAAGTAAAACTGTAAAGACAAAACCTGGAAATACAGCATTACCTTCAACTGATGCCGAGTTAGATAAACTCGCTGCAAAAGAAAAAGGTGATTATAAATACTCTGTAGAAGACTATTTTACAACTCCAGAAGCTTTTTCGTTTAAGCTTTCCCCTGACGAAAAATACATCGCGTATATGAAACGTAGAAAGTCTGGTGAGCGTGACTTATATTTAAAAGAAACCGCAACACAAAAAGAAACGCTTTTGAAAAAGCAAGAAGAAGATTTAATTCGTGGATTTTCTTGGGCAAACAACGACCGTATTTTGTATCTTCAAGATAAAGGTGGTGATGAAAATTACCATGTGTATGGGGTAAATGTTACGGGCGAAAATGACAAGGAACTTACTCCTTTTGAAGGTGTGAGGGTTAATATTATAGAAGGCTTAAAAGAGGATGAAGATCACGTTATTGTGCAGATGAATAAAGACAACCTGCAACAAGAAGAACCATATCGTCTTAATATTAACACTGGAGAAGTAACCAAATTGTACACCGTACAAGCGGGTGATCCACCAGTTGCTAGTTATAACTTTGATCGCAAAGGTAATTTACGAGCTATTAATCGTATTGTAGATGGTGTAAAAACCGAACTGTTATATAAGATTGATGGCGAATTTAAGCAAGTTAAGCTTACTGAATTTGGCGATACGTTTGGTATTTCTTCTTTTAATCCGAATACCGAAAACCCAGATGATGCTTATGTAATCTCTAATCTAGATGGTGATAAGATAGAAATCCAACTGTACGATTTAAAGAAAGACAAAAAAATAAAAACTGTTTTCAGTAACGATACATTTGATGTTTCTGGGATTTCACTTTCCAGAAAACGTAACTATGAAATAGATTATTTCAGCTATACTGGCGAAAAAGCTGTGATTACTCCTGTAAGTGATACGTATAAAAAAGTCTATAAACGATTACAAAAAGAGTTTGGTGACAAGCAGTTTTTTACCGTTGGAAGAACGGATGATGAGTCGAAATATATGGTAGCCGTTACTAGTGATAAAATAGTTGGTGAATATTATTTATATGACGTAGAAAAAGACAGTGTAACCTTATTGTATAAATTACTACCACAGTTAAAAGCTGAAGATATGGCTAGTATGAAGCCTATTACTTTTAAGAGTCGTGATGGCCTTACTATTCACTGTTACATTACACTGCCCAATAACTATAAAAAAGGACAAAGAGTACCGTTAATTGTAAATCCTCACGGAGGTCCACAAGGTGTTCGTGATAATTGGGGCTTTAATCCAGAAGCACAATTATTTGCAAGTCGTGGTTACGCAACATTGCACGTAAATTTTAGAGTGTCTGGAGGGTACGGAAAAGAATTTTTAAAAGCCGGTTTTGGACAAATAGGTCGTAAAGCGATGGACGATGTAGAGGACGGAGTTGATTATGTAATTGAAAAAGGATATATAGATAAAGATCGAGTAGCAATTTATGGTGGAAGCCACGGGGGTTATGCTGTATTACGCGGCATGACAAAAACACCAGACAAATATGCTTGTGGTGTGGATTATGTAGGGGTAAGTAATTTAAATACCTTTATGAATACCATTCCTCCATACTGGGAAAAATACAGAGAGCTTTTATATAAAATCTGGTACAACCCTAACAAACCAGAAGAAAAAGCAATAATGGACGAAATTTCACCGGCATTGCACGTAGACAAAATAAAAAACCCACTATTGGTTGTGCAAGGGGCAAACGATCCACGTGTAAATATTGATGAGGCAGACCAAATTGTTGAAAGCCTAAGAGCAAAAGGTGTAGAGGTACCTTATATGGTAAAATATGATGAGGGTCACGGATTTGGTAAAGAAGAAAATCGATTGGATCTTTACAATGCTATGATGGGCTTTTTCGCAGAGCACCTTAAGGTTGAAAAAACAACTCCTGTAAAAGGATAAACCAATCAACCTGTCCGGTCGAGCGCAGTCGAGTACTTGTAGTTCTCGACTGCGCTCGAACAGACAGTAAATACTATTTTTTGCCCTCCCATTCCGCATAAAACTGTTGCAGGAAAGTTTCCATAAATACATGTCTTTCTGTTGCAATACGCTTACCAGTTTCGGTATTCATCCTATCTTTTAAAAGCAATAATTTTTCATAAAAATGATTGATGGTCGGAGCAGTAGAAGCTTTATATTCTGTCGGGGACATTTCTAAATTAGGCTTTATTTCAGGGTCATAGAGTTTTCTGTTTTTAAAGCCACCATAATTAAAGGTGCGGGCAATACCAATGGCGCCCAAAGCATCTAACCGATCTGCATCTTGAACAACTGCTAATTCTTTTGAATGAAAAGCTTGTTCTTTATTTCCGCCTTTAAATGAAATATTTTTGATGATTTGCACTACGTGTTCAATAATTTCTTCGGAAACACCTTCCGAAGTTAAAAAATCAGTTGCTTTTTTGGGTCCAACCGCTTCATCACCATCGTGAAATTTTGAATCGGCAATATCGTGTAACAATGCACCTAAAGAAACGATTAAAGAATTTGCCTGTTCGGTTTCTGAAATATGCATCGCATTTTTATACACACGCTCAATATGAAACCAATCGTGTCCGCCTTCAGCATTTTTCAATTCTTCTTTTACAAAGCTTATGGTGTTTTCAATGAGTGTTTCAGAATATTTTTTCATTAAACTGTGATACTGGATTTTACTTGTGTTTCAACCAAATCAATCAACGCTTCAGGCTCGTGTTCTGAAACTTTTAAAGAAGAATGTACTATTAATTCTAAACGCACACCTAAAGGAATAGGGAACATGCCATGACGCTGTAGTTTCCAGGAATGACTAATGCTTACTGGCAAAACATACGCATCAGGTGCTTTTTTAAACAAAGTAAGCAATCCTGTTTTTCTGAAAGGCTTCGGGTTCCCATCTTTACTGCGGGTTCCTTCTGGGAAAATAACCACACTACGGTTATGTTTTGAAACGTATTTAGCAATTTTAATGATTTCTCCGGCAGCTTGCCTTGGGTTTTTTCTATCTATCAAAACACTACCCCCGTGTTTTAAGTTATATGAAATAGAAGGAATCCCTTTACCCAATTCAATTTTAGAGATAAACTTTGGGTGATATTTTCGTAGAAACCAAATAATAGGCGGAATGTCCCACATACTTTGATGGTTTGAAACCAAAATAATCGGTACATTATTAGGAATACTACTGTTAATGGTAACCTTGAAAGTAGTTCCTACTATATTTAGGCACCGTAAAATAACCCAGTTAAAATAATCCACGCTCTTTTTATGGGCTTCGTATCCAAACACATTAAGACAAATCCATTGAATAGGGTGAAAAATAAGAAGGTTTAACCCAAAAAAAAGGTAAAAAATCACCGATAGCGGATAACTTAAAATATGCGAAAGCTGTTTCATGGTTTATCAAAAGTAAAAAATCCGCTTCCAAAAATATTCAGAAGCGGAGTAATTTATTTTTTAATCGTTGCGATGTGCTAAAAAAGAAGGCTTAACAATGCTCGTCAAAAGCTCCTTTTAAGTTTTCAGCAATCATATCTGCTGGACGGCCTTCAATATGATGGCGTTCTAGCATGTGTACTAATTCTCCATTCTTAAACAAAGCCATAGAAGGCGAACTTGGTGGGAATGGTACCATTTGTGCTCTTGCGGCATCAACAGCTTCACGGTCAACACCTGCAAAAACCGTTACTAAATTATCGGGTGTTTTTGCATTTTGAAGCGACATACGAGCTCCAGGACGCGCATTGGCAGCCGCACAACCACAAACCGAATTTACCACAACCAGTGTAGTACCTTCTTTTTGTAGCGCTTGATTAACATCTTCTTCAGTGAATAATTCGGAAAAACCAATGTTGGTAAGGTCTTCACGCATGGGTTTTACTAATTCCGGTGGATACATAATATGTTCAATTTAAGTGTGTAACAATTTTTTACAAAGATAACTAATTTTTAATGGGTTTAGGGTTAAGTAACCCTAAGTCTGAAATACCTTATAATGAATGTTAGGTTCATTATTGGGTAGTGCAGGAAATGGTTATCTTTGGTCGCAATTTTTAAAAGAAATTACACAAAGTATGATTCGTTGGTTTGCAGCTTTTATTGGCTATATGGTGTATCGATTTCCTGGTGCTATCGTAGGGTTTTTTATAGGAAGTTTATTAGATAACTATTTAGGGAGTAATAAATCTAAAGGAAGCTTTCAACGTAGCTTTCAGCAACAAGGCGGACGTGTTACCCCGGCCGATTTTGAACTGAACTTGCTTTCATTGGCATCCTTAGTCATTAAAGCAGATGGTAATGTAAGCCAACAAGAATTGGATTATGTACGCAAGTATTTCGTGCAGGCTTACGGAAGAGAAAGAGCAAATGCTACGTTCCGGGTTTTTAATGAAGTGATAAAAAAACGGGAGATTTCTGCAGCAAAAATTTGTAGTATGTTCCGGCAGCGAATGCGGTACGAATCTCGTTTACAAGTACTTCATTTTTTATTTAGCATTGCAAATGCCGATGGACGCGTGAGTGAGCCTGAAGTACGGAAAATAAATGAGATTTCAGGGTATTTGGGTGTTGGCGCGCGTGATTTTGAAAGTATTAAGGCTATGTTCTTTAAAAATCCGGATAGCGCTTATAAAATTTTAGAAATTGACCGAACGGCCACCGATGCTGAAATTAAAAAAGCATACCGCACCATGGCTAAAAAGTATCACCCTGATAAACTACAGCATATGGATGAGGCGTATCAAAAAGGTGCTGAAGAAAAATTCAGGAAAGTGCAAGATGCCTATGAACAGCTTCAGAAAGAACGCGGGTTTTAAGACGATAGGTCTGTAATAACTTCCATTAATTTTTTGGGACTTAAATACTCAAAAAACCGGTTGGTTACTGCAAAATCTTCATCTAGAAAAATAGTAGCGGGCAATGAAAAAGGAATGCCTTCACGAGAAGCGAAAAGTTTTGCTATGTCGTGAATAGGATTTCGTTTGGTGTTAGCTTCCGTATTATTAAAAACCACACTGTCAAAGACGAATGATTTAGTTGTTTCAGCATTTAACTTTACTACGTAATAATCTCTATTTAGTTTTTTAATTATTTCAGGTTTTTTAAACGCTGCTTCCTCCATTTTTTTGCAGTACACACACCAATCTGCATAGAAAAATAACATGACCTTCTTAGGTTTAACCGAAAGAGAGTCATCTAATTCCTCAAATGTAATCCAATTGATGGTTTCCTGTTTTTGAGCTTTAATTTCTTCAGAAGAAAAAAATAAAACCAATAGCGTTATTAAAAATATTGTCTGCTTCATTTTAATGTAGTTTTCCGAAGGTGATACCTATAAAAAAAGTTCGAGGTGCGTTAGGGCCATAGATATAATCTGAATCTCGCGTGGGACCTTTATCAAAATCATCCTGATAACTATTAAATATGTTTTTTATACCAGCCGAAAAGGTAGTCTGAAAATCTTCAGAAAAATCTATATGGGTGTCAAATTTGATGTTCATATCAAGAAAAGGATGTACTTCATTCAATTTTAAAAATCCTGTATTACTTATTACGCGTGGCACCGTCATGCCCCCAGTATAATTTCCTGTGAGGTCAAGTCTAAACGTTTCAGAAGGAATCCAAGACGCATTGGCGTATCCATACACGTTTGGGTTTCGTACAAACTCATCAATTATAATATCATTTTCGCCTGCAGTGCCGTCACTTTCAAATAAAAGTTGAGGTTCTTTGTATTTAGATTCTTGAACCGTTCCACCCAATTGAAACTGCCACTTTTTTGAAGGGGAAAGCCCTATTTCAAAATTGGCGCCAAATACTTCAGCACCTGATCCATTTCGTACTTCTTCTAAAATAGAACCATTAGGCAAAGGCGTTCCTGTGCTTACAATGGTAAAAGGGTCTTTCAGGTCTGTGTAAAAGCCTTCCAGTAAAAAATCGGTTTGCAACTTATTAAAGTCTTTTGAATAGTTTAAGGATGCTGTATATGCATTGGAATATTCAGTTTTTAAGTTTTCAGAAAGGATAACAAATTGCGGCTCACCACCAACCGATGAAATATGCAAATCTTCATTAAAAGCTTGCGGGGCTCGAAACCCACGTGCATAACCACCTCTAAACTTTAATTCGTCTGTAAATTGATAGGCTACCGTTACCCGCGGACTCAATGAAGATTGACTGAGGTTTACGTTCCGTTCAATGGTGTTAACTTGGTAGGTCCCATTTACGGTTACATTGTCAAACCTGGCGCCTAATAGAGTGGTAAATTTATCGGTAGGCTTCCATTCGTATTGACTGTAAATGCCTATACTACCAACAGATTGATCAATTAATCGATTATAACCTGCAATAACATCTTCAGTGGTACTATAATTATATTCTGCACCCGAAGTTAAAACGTCGTCGTTTTTAAACGTTTTGGTATGTTGAATTCCGTTAACAATCGCCAAATCTGTAGTATTTCCGAAAGCATTATTAGCTAGAATACTGTTTTGCTTGGTTCTTCCACCACCTAAACCACCGTAATAACTGTCGCGTTGCGTATAAGATGCTGAGGTGTAGATAGCATATTTATTAGTGTAATCTTGGCTATTTAACTCATATTCAGCACCACCTGTAAAAGTATCGTGGTCTAATTGTTCGGTAATGTCGGTAAATTGAGGGGCTAAGTCTAATTTATTTCCACCTCTTCTAAATTCCCTAATAGCTGTCAAGTCAACGGTTATCCTACTTCTGTCAGAGGGTTTAATAAAAGCTTTGGCACCTACGGTGTTATTGGTAAGCTTTGTAATTTCGGTAAAACCATCGTCATTCGCATCATACGCATCGCGGCTTCTGTAATTTCCGAAAAGAGTGATACCGCTATTTAAATCGTCTGCGACTACCGAGGTATTAAAATTAACGACGCGATCTGGTTGTTCGCCATTAATAAGAGAAAGTGAACTTCCAATTTCCCAAGTGTTTAAAACCGGGTCTTTTGTTATAACATTTACGGTTCCGGCAATCGCATTGGACCCAAACAGAGCTGAACCACCGCTCCTCACTACTTCTACACGTTCAATCGTATTTGTCGGTATTTGTTCCAGTCCATAAACACCCAAAAGCGAAGTAAATATAGCTCGGCTGTTCACTAATATTTGAGTGTAGCCTCCGTCGAGCCCGTTAAGACGAACCTGCGTGAAACCACAATTTTGGCAATTGGTTTCAACGCGTACGCCTGGTGCGTAGTTTAAACCATCGGCAAGCGATAACGACTGGGTTGCTTTTAATAATTTAGGGTTCAATGTAGATACAACTACTGGGGCTTTTTTTCTGTTTACTCTGTTTCGAGTGGCACTCACGACTATTTGCTCTAAACCTAGTAGGTCTTCTGTAAGCGTAAAAGACTTTTTGTTGATACCTTCTGAAATATGAATCTGTTTAGAAATGGTTTTATATCCAACTGATGAAACGGTTATTTGATAAGCACCTTCTTTAAGTTTTATTAAATATGTACCGTCTTCATTGGCGTTTGTTCCTACAGTTTCCAAGCCTTCTAATTGAATGGTTGCGAACGAAAGCGGTCCGGATTCAGTATTAATTTTTCCTTTTAGTGTTGCTTTTTGAGCTAAAGTACAAGAAGTGATCATTACAAATAGTAAAACCCTCATAATTTTCATGTATGCTAATTTTAATTTGCGCAAAGTTAAAATTAAATTTTAGATAAGACTAAAATATTGTTTATTAAATTTAAAAATGTATTTTTGTTTTATGAAATACAGTCTTTCGGAAGAAAATTATTTGAAGGCAATTTATCATTTAGAAAAAATTGCTGCTACAGGGGTTGCTACCAACGCTATTGCTGAGCAAATGGAGACCAAGCCATCTTCGGTAACAGATATGGTAAAAAAACTTTCTGAAAAAGATTTGGTGAATTACATTAAGTACCAAGGCGTTACATTAACGGAAAAAGGAAGGAAAACAGCCTTGACCATTATTCGGAAACATCGTCTTTGGGAAGTTTTTTTGGTAGATAAATTAAATTTTCACTGGGATCAAGTTCACGAAATTGCAGAACAATTAGAACATATTCATTCTGAAGAGTTAATTTCTAGGTTAGATAAATTTTTAGGTGAACCCGATTTTGACCCTCACGGCGACCCCATTCCCGATAAACATGGAAATATTAAACGTACTGAAAAGAAACTCTTATCAGATTTAGACAAAAACCAAGGAGGTGTTTGTGTTGGGGTTAAAGAATCTAGCGCTGAATTTTTACAGTACTTAGATAAGAAAAAAATAACAATCGGCACAAAAATTAAGGTACTGGGGAAAGAGTTTTTTGACGGCTCTATGGTTATTTTGGTTGGAAAAGACCAATCCTTTATATCGAAAAAAACTGCTGAAAACCTATACGTACAAACGAATTAATATATGGAACAAATAATAGACTATTTTGAATCAATAGATCCCATTTTAGCAGCTTTATACGCTACTTTGTTTACCTGGGGCTTAACAGCATTAGGAGCGTCTTTGGTGTTCTTTTTTAAAAACATGAACCGTGTGGCGCTAGACGGTATGCTTGGTTTTACAGGGGGCGTTATGGTAGCGGCAAGTTTTTGGAGTTTATTGGCACCCGGTATTGAGATGAGCCCTGGCGAAGGATTTGTAAAGGTAATTCCCGCGGCTGTAGGATTTTTATTAGGGGCTCTGTTTTTGTTTGGGCTGGATAAGGTTTTACCTCACTTACACATAAATTTTAAAGAATCTGAAAAAGAAGGAATTAAAACGCCTTGGCATAAAACAACATTGTTGACTTTGGCCATAACCCTACACAACATCCCAGAAGGATTGGCTGTGGGAGTGTTATTTGGAGGAGTTGCTGCTGGGTTTGACGGAGCCACTATTGGAGGTGCTGTTGCATTAGCAATGGGGATTGGTTTGCAAAACTTTCCCGAAGGTATTGCCGTCTCCATGCCATTACGGGGTATGGGTATGAGTAGAAAGAAAAGCTTTATGTACGGACAATCTTCTGCGATTGTAGAACCTATTGCAGCTGTTTTAGGAGCTTGGGCAGTACTGACATTTCAGCCTATTTTGCCATATGCACTGGCTTTTGCTGCAGGAGCTATGATTTTTGTTGTTATCGAAGAAGTTGTTCCTGAAACACAACGAGCCGGTAATGCAGACATCGCAACCCTTGGGTTTATTGGAGGATTTATAATAATGATGACATTAGATGTAGGACTTGGCTAATCTATTTGTCATTATGTTTCTTTACCTTTAAAGTTGAAAATAGAATTACGATGAAAAAAATAGTTGCTTTATTACTTTTAGTCGTTACAGCGACGGCTTTTTCACAAGAAAACACAGATAAACCTTTAGATGTGCCAAAAATCGCTATAAAAATACAATTAGGTGAAACAGTCGAAACCAATGGTTACTCTGTGACATTTATAGAGGTGTTGGAAGATTCCCGTTGTCCTACCAGTACTACCTGTGTATGGGAAGGTAGGGTAAGGATAAAGGTTAAAATTGAAGAAGAGGGAAAAAAAGCTGTTGAAGAAACTATAATTTTTGGCAAAGCAAAGCCTAAAGAACAGAAAAACCATACTTTCTTTACATCTTCAAAAGTAAAGTTAGAAGGAATAAAGGTAACTCCGTACCCAAATACAGAAAGGGATAAAAAAGAAAATGGATATACGCTTTTGGTTTGTGAGTATGATAATTAATGGCAACCACAATCGTTTTTACCACATTTAGTGTTACCGCCATCGAGTGTGCCCGCAGTGGTTTGCCTTCTTTTTTCAGTTAAAGGGTTCCAGACAAATTTTTTCAGCAAATAGCCTGCTGCGATTAAAAATGTTATAAGTACCAATATCGTCTGCATAATCTTTATCGTATTTTAATTTTTAATAGCATTTTTTGGTCGAAATCTGTTTTATAACCTAACATTAGGTGAATTTTTCAGTTATTTCAATAGTTGAAAGGCAGCCAATGCCAATACATAAGCGATACCACTCATAATAAACAATTGATACATAGGCCATTTCCAACTGTTGGTTTCCCGTTTAACAATAGCCAAGGTGCTCATACATTGCATTGCAAAAGCATAAAACAGTAATAGCGATACACCACTCGCAAAATTGAACAACGGCGTGCCTAAAACAGGGTTTGTTTCGGCTGCCATACGATTTTTAATAGTTTCTTCTTCTTCACTGCCTACACTATAAATAGTGGCAAGTGTTCCTACAAATACTTCACGGGCAGCAAACGAACTTACAATCGCGATTCCTATTTTCCAATCATACCCTAAAGGTCTTACTGCAGGTTCAATGCCTTTACCCATCATACCAATATAAGAATTCTCTAACTTAAAGGAAGCTATTTTAGTGTCCAGCTCTTCTTGTGTAAGGTTTTGCCCACTGCTTTCAGCAGTTACAATTTCTTCAGCGTTATTAAAGTCTCCAGGTCCATAAGATGCTAATACCCATAATATAATGGAAATAGCTAAAATGATTTTCCCAGCCCCTAAAACAAAGGATTTGGTTTTTTCAACAACGGTAATCAATACATTTTTAGGAAGCGGAATTTTGTAATTAGGCATTTCAATAACAAAAAACGAGCGGCCAGGTATTTTCAGGAATTTATCCAATAACCAAGCCGAGCCAATTGCAGCGCCAAACCCAATAAGGTACATAATCATCAAAGTGATTCCTTGTAAACTGAATATTCCTAATACCCGTTCATCGGGAATTACCAAAGCTATAATAATAAGATATACTGGCAATCGGGCCGAACATGTGGTAAAAGGAGTAACCAAAATAGTGATTAATCGTTCTTTCCAGTTTTCAATGTTTCGGGTGGCCATAATCGCTGGAATAGCACAAGCAGTACCCGAAACTAAAGGAACGACACTCTTACCGCTCAATCCAAAACGGCGCATAATTCGGTCCATTAAAAATACGACACGACTCATGTAACCAGTTTCTTCTAAAATGGAAATAAAGAGGAATAGAAAGGCAATCTGTGGAATAAAAATGACAATTCCACCTATTCCGGGAATGATTCCTTCGGCAATCAAATTAGTAAAGTCGCCCGGCGGAAGCGAATTTTTTATCCATTCACTCAAAGAAGCGAAAGTGCTATCAATAAAATCCATTGGGTAACTGCTCCAATCGAAAATTGCTTGGAAAATTAACAATAGAATGGAAAAAAATATTACATACCCCCAAACTTTGTGGGTGAGTATGCGGTCCATTCTACTCCTAAAGTCCTTGGCATTTGCCGTATCTACTGTAAGTGTTTCTTTTAGCACACCATTAATAAATTGATAGCGGGCAATGGTTTCTTTTTGCTGAAGCCGTTTCAGGTTGCTTTTTGATTCTGTTTGAAAATCGGTGACTTCTTTTAATTCTTTACGGTTTAGTTTTCCGAAGTTGACGTCTTGGGTAATCACCAGCCAAAGTTTGTACAACTCTTGATTTGGAAATGCTTTCCGCAGCCTTTCAAAATACTCAGGTGCAATTTTAGAAGCGTTTACACATGGTTTGGTAGATAGCAAACTATAATTTGTAATAAGCTCTTTCAGATTGTCAAATCCTTCATTTTTACGCGAACTTACCAACGCAATCTTGGTTTCCAGCTTTTGTTCAAGTGCTTCGATATCCAACGAAATGGCTTTCCGCTTCATTCTATCGGCCATATTGATGGCGAGTACAGCCGGAATGCCGAGATCTTTTATTTGGGTGAAAAGAAGTAAATTTCTTTTTAAATTTTCTACATCGGCAACCACAACCGCTACATCTGGAAAATCCTTGTCATTTTTGTTCAATAAAAGTTCAATGACTACATTTTCATCAACTGAAGAGGCGTTTAAACTGTAGGTTCCGGGAAGGTCGATAATATGGGCTTTTAAACCTCGGTCCAGTTTACAAAGGCCTTGTTTTTTTTCAACCGTAATTCCTGGATAGTTACCTACTTTTTGATTTAAACCCGTTAAACGGTTAAAAACAGATGTTTTTCCTGTGTTTGGGTTTCCAATAAGAGCTACATTAATTTGCCTGGCCATAGGTTACAATAATTCAATTTCAATAAGTGCAGCGGTTTCTTTTCTAATGGCTAAATGGCTGCCATTAATGTTGAGGTACATAGGATCCTGAAACGGGGCGGATTGTACCAATGCCACTTCGTTGCCGGGCAAGCAGCCCATTTCAAGTAATTTAAGCGGAACGTGTTCTACCGAAAACTCTTTGATGATAGCCCGTTGCCCTTTTTTTAGAGTGGCGATTGTATGCATTATCTTTATTTAGATTGATTTTAAACAACGCAAAAGTAAGGGAATTAGGTTTGCTTTGCAAGGTTTTAAAGTGATAAAGTATTCTTTTAGAAGCGGTTTAAAGAAATGTGTTATTTTTCCTTTTGCAATATTTCAATATCGTCCATTAATTCTTCAATGGCTTTGGGGTCTGTACCATCGTAAAACCCACGAATACGTCTCTTTTTATCTACTAAAACGAAGTTTTCAGTATGTATTAAATCGTACTCATTATAAGGCGTGTCTTTAGCGGCGAGATATGATTTTCGGGCTAAGTCGTAAATTTCCTTTTTGTCACCGGTCACTAAGTTCCATTTTGTGTCGTCCACACCCTTTTCCTGGGCATATCTTTTAAGTTGTGCAACGGTATCGATATCTGGTGTGACGGTATGGGAAAGTAGCATGATTTCAGGATTGTTTTTTACTTTTTCTTGAACGTTCACCATATGGTCTGTCATTATTGGGCAAATGGTTTGGCAGGTAGTGAAAAAGAAATCAGCTACATAAATCTTGTTTTTATAATCTTCCTGGGTGATAATTTGCCCGTTTTGATTGGTTAATGAAAAATCTGCAATTTTATGGTATTTTTTTATGTGCTGCACTGTCGTGTCTACGAGTTCGGCAGTAACATCATTGGGCTGATAAATAGGTAAAGTTTTGCCCTCATCAATAGTGTAAACATTATAAATAATTGTAATTATAATAGCTGAAAGAACAAGCATTACGATCCCAAAAAACTTATACTTTGCAAAAAATTGAAGCATATTCTGTATTGATTTTTGCAAAATTACTGCCTAATAAACAAATGGTAAAGCTGTAAGCGTTAAAAGTTTTAGAAGATGTTTCTACAAGTTCTGCATTAATTTTTATAAGCGGGTATAAAAGATTACTTTTGTACGCTAATTTTATAAAGTAATATGAGTCCATTTGCCGTTAAAGCAATCCAGCTATTATTAAGCTTATCTATATTGATTGTATTGCACGAACTGGGGCATTTTATCCCAGCAAAGTTATTTAAAACCCGTGTTGAGAAGTTTTTCCTCTTTTTTGATGTAAAATTTGCCCTTTTCAAAAAGAAAATAGGCGAAACCGTTTATGGTATTGGTTGGTTGCCATTGGGCGGATATGTAAAAATATCCGGTATGATCGATGAGAGCATGGACAAAGAACAAATGGAGAAACCGCCCGAACCTTGGGAGTTTAGAAGCAAGCCGACTTGGCAACGGTTGATTATTATGTTGGGCGGTGTGACTGTTAACATTATCGTTGGATTTGTAATTTATATGGGAATTCTATTTTTTAATGGAACCACAATTATTACAAACGATGATATTCCTAGAGGTTTTGCAGTTGCCGATACTTTTAAAGAAATGGGTTTTCAGGACGGTGATCATATTTTACAAGTAAACGGAAAAGATTTTGAAGATGTCACTTTAATTAATAAACACCTGTTTTTAAGGGATGTTCAAAACATTACTGTTGAACACAGCGATGGAACAACAGAAACAATTGCAATGCCTGAAGATATCGGGACAAAAATGTTTCAGCAGGATGTGTTACGTCCTTTCAACCCGATGCGAAATGCGGTAATTGACACCGTAGCAGCCGATTATCCAGCGATGGCAGCCGGTTTTAAAAATGGAGATAGTATTGTTTCGGTTAATGGGACAAAAGTAGAACACTGGCACCAGTTTACTTCATTGGTGAAAGCAAATAAAGACAATGAAAACACAATAGTGGTTTCAAGAAACAACACATTGGAAACCCTTACCGTAAAACCAAACGAAACAGGGCAAATAGGTGTAAATAACTATGCCAAAGAGTTGGTAGGTAACGGAACGAAAGTAACGTATGGTTTAGGAGAAAGTATCACTGGCGGAATAAGCTATGGATATAATGTTTTAACAGATTACGTTACGCAATTTAAATATGTTTTTACCGCAAAAGGCGCCACACAAGTAGGTGGGTTTGGAGCGATAGGAAGCTTGTTCCCCGATACATGGAACTGGTTAAGCTTCTGGGAAACCACTGCTTTAATCTCTATTATTTTAGCGTTTATGAACATTCTCCCAATTCCAGCGTTGGATGGAGGTCACGTCATGTTTTTACTATACGAAATGATTAGCGGTCGTAAACCGGGCGATAAGTTTATGGAGTACGCACAAATGGTGGGTTTCTTCTTGTTGATCGCATTGGTATTGTTTGCAAACGGAAACGATATTTACCGTTGGCTTTTCGAGTAAAACTGATGAAATAAAGTAAAATCTCTAAAAATGCTTCGGAAGAAATTTTGAAGTATTTTTTTTATGAAGGTTTTAGAATTAAAACGTAAATATTTGTAACCTCAAATTAATTATAAAATTCATTAAAAAAGTTTTCAGATTTATTTTGATGAAATTAAAAATTGGGTATATTTGCACCCGCCTAACGATATTTACTGAAATAATGGTTAGGCAAAACGTTCAAAAAAGACATAAAAATTAAATTCCTCCATAGCTCAGTTGGTTAGAGCACCTGACTGTTAATCAGGGTGTCCTTGGTTCGAGTCCAAGTGGAGGAGCCAAAAAAACCTCTCTGTTTTCAGAGAGGTTTTTTTTATTATTTATTATTCAATTTCATCCTCCACACAATTGGTTTTATAACAAATCATTAGGGTTATAGCTCTATTTTAATACGTATTTTTGACTTTCTCCTAAAAACGTAAATTTAAATATGAATACGTTGTCTAAGCACATGAACAAAGTAGTAGCCGTTCTTGCTGTTATAATCATAGCTGTATCTTTTTTATTTTACCATTTTTATAAAACCCGTATTGAGAAAAAACGAGTTGCGTTGGATTCTACACAAGAAGTGGTTGAAAGCTGGGAGCTACCTAGTATTCTTGATGAAATTTCCGGAATCGTATGGCTGGAAGATGGTCGCATCGCGTGTATTCAAGATGAGGTGGGAATTGTCTTTTTTTACAACCTAGAAACCAAAAAACTGGACGGTCAAGTTAAATTTGCAGGCGATGGCGATTATGAAGGGTTGGCTTTAATGGGCGAAAATATGTACGTGGTGCGCAGTGATGGTGAAATTTTTGAATTGTGTAATTTTTTGGGTGATGCCCCCAGCTTCAATCAATATGACTTACCGCTTTCAGAAAAAAATAACATAGAAACGCTTTTGGCCGATCAAAAAAACAATAGGCTTTTAATAATGGCCAAAGACCATGAACCTTTTGATAATGATGGAAGAGGGATTTATGGTTATGATTTAGAGACAAAAACGCTACTGGGAAAACCAGTGTTACTGCTTACTACAACGGATGTGGAGATACAAAAAACATTGAAAAAAATTCGGCCGTCAGATATTGCCGTTCACCCTAAAACAAATGAAATTTATGTACTTCAAGGCACAAAGCCTAGAATATTAATTGTGAGTCCAAAAGGTGTTGTTAAAAAAGAATATCCGTTAAACAACAAAGTCTTCTACCAACCAGAAGGAATTACGTTTTCACCAGACGGCACATTATATATATCAAATGAAGCAACTGGTGGAGTGCCCAGTATTTTAAAGGTTGAATTAAAGTAACAAATCAATAGGATGTATGAGCAATAACGACACCGATTCTCCAAAAAGTAAAGGGCGATTGCCGTTGTATATTTCAATTGCATTGGTAATTACGTTGGTGGTGTGTTATTTTACAATTCCTTCAGTTGAACAGTTTTTTACCGAAGCGTGGAACGTACTTACCAGTAATGATGAAAATCGCATAGAAAAATGGGTTTCCGGCTTTGGTTGGTTGGGTCCAGTGGTGCTTATTTTAGCAATGGTAGCACAAATGTTTTTAATTGTAATCCCTTCCGTCGCTTTGATGGTAGTTTCAGTTTTGGCGTATGGCCCCATTTGGGGAAGTTTAATCATTTTACTCTCCGTATTTACAGCGTCTTCAGTTGGTTATGCTATTGGTAGTTATTTTGGTGAAATATTGGTTAAAAAAATAATAGGAAGTAAAACTGAAAAGAAAATTGAAAGTTTTATTGATGATTACGGATTTTGGGCCGTCGTGGTAACTCGTATCAATCCTTTTCTATCCAACGATGCTATTAGCTTTGTAGGCGGAATACTAAATATGGGATATTGGCGGTTTATTGGCGCCACTATGTTGGGTATTACCCCGTTGACTATCTTCATAGCGATAGTAGGTCAAAATACCGATAGTTTAAAAAATGGATTACTATGGGGTTCTTTGGTCTGTTTGGTTGCCTTTGGCGCTTATGTGTATTGGGATAAAAAAAAGTAGTAGTATTTTTGAAATACTATTGGCCTCGTAGTTCAATGGATAGAATAGAAGTTTCCTAAACTTTAGATCCAAGTTCGATTCTTGGCGAGGCTACGAGAAAAGAAGAGAAGTTTATGCTGAGCTTGTCGAAGTGATTCTTGGCGAGGCTACAAGTAGAATAGCCTGTGCTATTTGTTAGGTGTCATCTAACAAAACGTCCTATAACACTTTTAAAATAAAACTAAATACTGTATGTTTCCGGCCTATCTAAAATGAAAATAATGAAAGAGGATAAAATGCTACATTACATAAAAGAGGTATTGGAAAATATGCCAACTGATTGGTTGCGTCTAACAACCCACCGACTGGATATTTATAATGAAGAATTGGCCAAAACCCAGTTTTTAGAAGAGTTTGAAAGCTTATTCAATGATAATAACACTGAAACATCGGCACTCAGCACATTGCCCACTGCGTACGATTATATTCGGTTAGGGCACCCTTTATCTTCTATATTAGAATGGGGAATTGCTAACCTGCATCAGCTAAAGCCAGAGAGTGTAATTAGTTTTCAATCACAGACGATTCCTGTTTTGGCGATTCTACGGAAAAACTTATTAGACAATAAAAGCACTCAAATAGTTTATACAAATGAATTACCAGAATATTTTGATGCCGAAGTTGTGAAACGTGTATATGGGTATGAATTTGAATTAAAGAAAGTTGACAACGTAGCAGATATTTCCGAATTTAACGGAAGCACTATTTTCATTTCAGAAGATGATAAAATTTCCACTGCAAAACTTTCAAAAAATATAGATTTTGCAATCAATCTCTATGGCGATTTAGGAAGCGTTTTGGTAGTAAACGGCGAGCAGAATGAACCTTATATTTCAGCTATTCAGCATGTAAGAAGAAGAGAAACGATTGCCATGACACCGGACAATTGTTATTCCGCTTTAAAATCGTTAGTAGCACAATCTTCTTTTGAAGCCAAGAACTCTAATCAAGCAAATAAATCAAGCGTCATAGATTCCATTAATGCTATTACGGGTACAACTACAAAGGCATTAGTTGCTTCAAGTGGGTTGTCAATGCAATATGCGATTATGATGGGGCTAATTCACGATGCATTGGAAAACCACAATGGTAAAGACATTAAATTTATTGTTCCACCAAATTGTTACGGTGGAACAAATGACCAAGCAAGACGCGTAGCCGCTTGCCTTGACAATGTTGAGGTGGTAGATTTGCCAGTGGATGGTGATAACGATATGGTTACAAGTATCGATACCGTTTTAACTAAAATAGCTCAAGAAAATGCGGTTCCGTATATCATTGCTGAAATCCCCACAAACCCAAGGGTTGAAGTTCCAGATCTTCAAAAATTAAAAGAAGTTTTGAGTGCTGAACGTAAAACGGCAACAGGTGAAACTGCGATTGATCCCGTTTTTATTCTCGATCAAACATTCTGCCCTAATTTTCAATTTTTAGGCAAAGGCGAAATACTCTCAACGGTGCGGACTATCTCATACGTTAGTGGATCCAAATTTCCGAGTGGCGGAAAATGTACAGCTGGTTACTGTGTAGGAAACACAAAAACAGATGCGTTGATTGAAAAAATAGAAAAACACTTAAATCTTTGTGATAATGAGGCAACAGCACTTCAATATGAAATATTAGCAAAACAAATGCCTTCTATGAACCAACGGATTATCGATGCGTATAAAAACACACGTGAATTTGTGACTTTCATCCAAGATGTTTTACCAGAAGCGAAAATTAATTTTGTTTCAGATGAATTGGCTGATGAAGGATTTACACCGTCCGTATTTTCATTAGACCTTCCCACAAAAGGAAATACTGCCGAAGAAAAAGAAGCACACAAAAGAGCTTTGAATTTAAAGCTAATCAATTTAATGATTACAGAAATTCCCAATGAAAGTAAGTTCTGCGTAAGCTACGGACAATTAAAAGGCTGCTATTGGACGATTCCTGCAACTTCAACGCAAGGAACAACAAAAGAAGGCGATAAGGATTATATTGTCCGCGTATCCGTTTCTGGTAATTTGGATTTGGAGCGCCATAAAAAGGTGTTTATGGAGTTTGTTGAGAGTATGTAGTGTTGGGGAGTAAAAACTACTCCAATGTTTTGGAGTATTCTAGATTATGAATTAAACCGTTGCCTTTTCGCAACGGTTTCTTTTTATAAAGAAGAAATGAGAGGTATATTGAATATTTTAAAATCTAGATTTTAGCTTATTCTAATTATTTAATTTCTCACTACCATTCAACACGAATCATTATTTTAATAATCATTTCCTGAGATAATTAAAAATCTTGTTTATTTTAGAGGCTGAATTATTAATAAAGACAAAAAATAATAATGAGTAAAGAAAGGTATACCTGGGTAAAAACTCATGAAAAAATCACAGAATACTTATCCTCGAAAGAAAACTCTCAACTTGAACTAATTGAACTATTAAAATCTGTTGGAATAACTCCTTTTAATGATAAGGCTAAAAGTGACATTGAAACGCATGATATTGACCTAAACGAAATTGATCCTTTTACTTTTTATTGTTATATATATAAATATGGTGACGAAAGAAGACTTAATTTTCTTCAGAAAATAGCTAAAAAAATTGGAGCTCAAATACCAAGTGATGAAAAAGGAATACCTTCAGCCCAAGCTCAAAAAGTATGGTTATTTCCTTATAAATATGATAGAGTTAATAATGAAATACCAAGGTTATGGGACTTTTTCAAAAAAGCCTTAGATAATAAAATTACAAACCTAGATTTTTCAGATATTTTAAAAATAAAGGGTATTGGAAAAACAAAAATAACCGAAGCACTCTTTTATATAAAACCTGAAAAATATTTACCAATAAATGGACCTACTAAACCTTTTATTGAATTAGAACTAGGTATAAATCCTAGCTTTAATACATACTCAGAATATTTATCTTTATTAGAAGCTATAAAGACAAAAACTAATGTGCCTTTTTATGAATTATCTTACAAAGCTTGGAAATGGAATATGGACAGAAATAATAATAAAACGACTGATGAATTTAAGTATTCAAAGCAGTTATTTTCCTTTTTAGAGCAAGCTAAAACTGATAGTCTAAAAACAAAACATTTCGACTCAGAATATTTAGGAACAGATGTTAAAGTTAGTTTTGGTCAAGGGAATGCCGCCAGAATTCCTTGGATTTCATTTTTAAAAAGCCCAAACACAACAAGTGATGGAATTTACCCTGTTTATCTTTATTATAAAGATTATGAAATATTAATATTGGCTTATGGTGTAAGTGAAACAAACACACCTAGTTCTAATTGGGAGATACAAAAAGTAAAAACGATTAATGATTATTTTGAAGAGAATTACTCTACTAAACCGAAGAGATATGGCACATCATATATCTATAAAGTTTATAATGTAAATCAGTTGCCTAGTACTACTGTTATTGATAATGACTTAAATAAATTGATAAATTTTTACTTAGGTATTAAGGTGAATAAACAGGTTCCAAAAACAGAATTATTAGAGTTTGATAAAAATAATTTTATAGATAACTTAGAAAGGGCAGGTTTAGTTTTTGATCCTGTACTTGTTAATCGTTTTATAGCATCACTACTAACCAAACCCTTTGTGATTTTTACAGGACTTTCAGGTTCTGGTAAAACTAAATTGGCACAGAGTTTTGCACAATGGATTTGCGAGAGCAAAGAACAATATTGTATTGTTCCAGTAGGGGCTGATTGGATTAATAGAGAGCCTTTATTGGGCTATGTAAATGCTTTAAACAACAAAGAGTACGTTTTACCAGAAAACAAAGCTCTAGAGTTAATTATAAAGGCAAATGATGATAAAACGAAACCCTACTTTCTTATTCTAGATGAAATGAATTTGAGCCATGTGGAGCGTTATTTTGCAGATTTTCTAAGTGTTATGGAGTCTAATGATAACTTTAAGCTTCATAGTTCAAAAGAGAATTTAAACAAAGAAAAGGAAGACGATGAGCAAAAAAATGGCTCAATTGAAGTCCCCAGTGAATTACCTTGGCCTGAAAACCTATTTGTGATAGGTACGGTTAATATTGATGAAACCACGTATATGTTTAGTCCAAAAGTATTGGATAGAGCGAATGTGATTGAGTTTAGAATTGATGTTAAGGATTTAAATTTGTTTTTTGAATCTACTATTCCGTTTAATTTGAAAAAATTATACGAAGAAGATGGTAAAACAGGATTAGGCGCAAAGTTTTCAGAAGATTTTGTAAAGAAAGCAAAAAGTGAAGTTGAAAAAGAGAATCTCGAAACTTTAAATAAAGAACTAGAGAAATTCTTTATTGAATTGCAAAAAGTAGGTGCAGAATTTGGATATCGTTCTGCTTCTGAAATTCAAACGTTGTTTCGTAAAATTGACACAATAAGTCCTGATTACTCTAAAAAGAGCAATGAAAAAGTAGACATTGCCATTATGCAAAAACTACTTCCCAAACTGCATGGTAGTAGGAGTAAATTAGTAGATGTTTTAAAGGTATTGGCTAGTTTGTGCTATGACTCTAAGCTAACAGAAGAAGATAAAAAAGAGATATTTGACAAGGGAAGTAACGTTAATGCTAAAATAATTTACCCCATTTCATTAGAGAAAATAACGCGCATGTATCATAATGTTGTTGCCAATGGCTTTACCAGTTATGCAGAAGCTTAATTTGTGATGAAAAAAACAGTTGATTTCAAAGAAATTAGACTAAAAGAGGGTGTTTTTCTTACGCTATATCCTATAGGAAACTACGCCAAAATTTTTGAAATTGATGCAGCCGAAGCGGAAGAATTTGGCGAAGCTCCTATTCAAATATTAGAATCTAAACGTTATGAATATGAGTTTTCTAAAAATGAATATCAGCTTGAAGCCACAAAAGAATGTATTCCTTCTAAAAATAAAAGAAGTAGTCGAGGAATTATCGCACCAGGTAATTACGTAGGTACTTTAGAACTCAGTATAATAAATGAGAAAGAGAATTTAAAAACTCATCTTGAAGTTTTAGCTACTAAGTTTGATGCTGCTAATGATTATGACAAAAGTTATCGGGAAAATTATCGTTCTATGATTGAGGATATAACCGATAAGTGCACGGAGCTATTAATGCAATCCAACTCTCCGGTAAACCAATATTTTGAACCTGACTTTTCCCAGAGTAACAAAACACTCTATCAAAAATTTAGCTTTGTAAAATCAATTCTTAATAAAGAAGAGTTTGAAGAGTGTATATTACGTATTTTTTCTTCCCCTAAAACAACTTGGGTTAATAAAGAAGAACATGCTGACATAAGAAGCCTGAAGCGTTTTACAAATAAAAACATAAAAGAACTATTAAGAGGGGCGAATAGAATACCTCTTCCTGAAGAACACTATTTATCTAAAACAACAATATTAAAAGATGTTCCCACAAAAATAAATAGCTATAAACAAGAACCTTCCCTAGATAATCCAGAAAATCGATTTATTAAACATACGCTAAAAGTTTATTTACAATTCTGTGAAGATTGCAGTGCTGCTTTTGAGTCAGGTTCTAAAGATCAAAAAGAAGCAGACTTTATCGCTAGTAAGTTAGAACACTTTTTAAACCATTCCTTCTTTAAAGAAATTTCCCGCCCAACCACCTTAAAGCTAAATTCCCCCACGCTGCAACGAAAAAGCGGCTACCGACAAATTTTAAAATCGTGGTTAATGTTTGACTTAGCTTCCAAACTAAGTTGGACAGGAGGGGAAGATGTCTATAATGCAGGGAAGCGTGATATTGCCACACTTTATGAATATTGGTTGTTTTTTGTGTTATACGACCTATTTAAAGCCAAGTTTAAATTGTCCAAGCTTACCCACGAGGATAAACCCTATGCCCATTTATTTGAAAAAACAAAAAACGGCCTTAATCTTATTATAAAATCAGGAGAATACACAGCATTACAAGGAAGTACGATTATAAGAAATAGGGCTTTAAATATAAAATTTTCATTCAACAGAACTTTTTCTGGGAGTAAGGATGGTTATCCAAACCCTGGGAGTTGGACTATGGCAATGCGACCAGATTATACCTTGAGTGTATGGCCAAAAGAATTAGACGACGTAGTTGCCGAAAAAGAAGAGCAAATCGTTCACATTCACTTTGATGCAAAGTATAAGGTGAATCATTTTAAGGTTAAAACAAATGAGGATAACAAAGAACTTACAAAAGAAGAGGAGCAAGAAGAACTAAACAAAATAAAGACTGAGGAACGCAGCGGTAAATTTAAAAATGCAGATTTATTGAAAATGCATGCTTATAAAGATGCCATTCGGAGAACAGGTGGTGCTTATATTCTGTATCCTGGAAATAAGGAAGCTAGGTTTAAGGGTTTTCATGAACTAATACCTGGATTAGGAGCATTTGCTTTAAATCCTAACAATGAAGATGGTGATGTTGCAGCGTTATCTAAGTTTATAGATGAGGTAGTATATCATTTAGTGAACAGAGCTTCTCAACGGGAGAACATCGCTGCAAAAACCTATGAAATAACAAAAGATGGAAAGTCTAAGCCTTTTAACGAACCGATTCCAGAATACTTGGATGGGAGAAAACTAATACCGGATGAGGTTCATGTTTTAGTAGGTTTTTATAATTCTGAAGAACAATACGATTGGATTAAAAAAGGAAATTATAACTTCAGAATGGGCTCAGGCAATGGTTCTTTGGTTTTAGATAAAGAAACCATTTCTGCTAAATATTTATTACTCCATACACATGGAGAAAAATCAAGTGGAGATCTTTGGCGTATCACAAGTAAGGGGCCAAAAGTGTTTTCTAGATTAAATTTAGAAAAGAAAGGTTATCCTAAAGCAAAAAATGATAAGGATTACCAAAAACACTATTTAGTTATTGATATTGAAAAAGTTGAGTCCAAAGAATTTGAAAATAAAAAATGGAGTTTAAAAAAATTTAAGTCAGGAAGAACTTCAGCTTATCCATTTACAACAACTTTAAGAGAATTAATGAGTTCAAATTGATCTAACTACTTTACTTCTTCGGTAGAGATATGAGCTATTACTCATACTCCCCCTTCAAATTCGTTAACATTTTCTCTGTCATTTCATCCAACGAATATTGATGCTGCCAACCCCAATCATTACGGGCTTTACTGTCGTCAATACTACTGGGCCAACTATCAGCAATAGCTTGTCTAAAATCGGGTTCGTAGCTAATTGTAAATTCAGGGATGTGTTTTTTAATGCTTTCCGTAATTTCCTCAGGATTAAAACTTATCGCCGATAAATTGTAAGAGCTTTTTACTTTAATATCCTTTTCATCTGCTTCCATAATGCCTACGGTTGCCCTAATGGCATCTTCCATATACATCATAGGCAAAGTGGTTTCAGCATTTAAAAAACAGATGTAGTTTTTGTGTTTTAAGGCTTTATGGTAAATATCAACAGCATAATCGGTAGTGCCGCCACCAGGAAGGGTTTTGTAGCTAATTATACCAGGATAACGAATGCTTCGCACATCGACCCCAAAGCGTTTGTTGTAATACTCGCACCAACGTTCGCCGGTTTGTTTACTTATTCCGTAAACGGTGGAGGGCTCCATCACAGTACGTTGTGGCGTGTCCTGTTTTGGGGTTGTAGAACCAAAAACAGCAATACTGGAAGGCCAAAATACTTTGTCCACTTTACCTTCTTTGGCGAGGTTTAAAACGTTGAAAAGTGAATTCATATTCAGGTTCCAAGCTTTCATAGGGAATTTTTCGCCAGTGGCCGAAAGCATTGCAGCCATTAAATACACATCGGTTATCTCATAATTAATCACTACGTCCTGCACGGCATCATAATCCATAGCGTCCAACACTTCAAAAGGGCCGCTTTCCATTAATTCGTCATTCCCTTCACGTATATCGCTGGCGACTACTTTATGAGAGCCAAATTTTTCACGTAGAAAGTTGGTCAATTCGGTTCCTATTTGCCCGCAAGCACCTATAATGAGAATTCTTTTTTTCATAGTAGCATTTTTAATCTTATTCAAGAAGCGCAAAGATACTCATTATACAAGGGACTTCTTTAACAGAAAACTAACTTAATTTTACAGATTAGCCTTATCTTTGTCTGTAATAGAGAATTGCAGAATGAATCAATTTTTATCTTTTTTTTTAGTCGTTTCGGCTAGTATACTTTTAACTAACTGCGGAAACAAGGAAACACAAAACGAAGTAGAACAGGAAATAGAAGAAACGAACTCGCGCTACGGAAATAAAGAAATTTCTTTTCCTCAACTTTCCGAAAAAGTACGGACTTATACCAGCCAATGGGGAGCTTTTGAAGACTTTGAAGCCGAGGCAAAAGCCATTAATAACGCTACGATATCCGAATTGAAAAACCGCACCGAACGCTTAATGAATTTTACAGATTCTATTGCTAAAAAACTTCCTGATACCTTAGCTGTACAATCCATAGAATCTCGCGTTATGGTGGCGCAGACAAGAGCACACTTATTAGATCAATTAGTTCATAGAAGTAGAATAGACTCTGTAAAACTTCAAACTTATATAGAAGAAATGAATGCAGCTACCAGTAATTTATTTGTTCAATTAAACGATAAGTTTAAAAAAGATGCCATAGACCAACAACGCATTGATACCGAGAAAAAAGAAATTGAAGAACAAAAAAGAATGCGAGACTCCATATTTCAACAAGAAATTGAAGATAAAAACTAACGATAATTGTAACAATATCAATTTTTTGATACTTATATAAATAACATAAACTTTAAAAAAGTACTAATTCAATAACCAAACAATGAAAACAAGTATGCTAAAATCTGTTTTTGCTGTGGCGGTACTTACTATAGCTGTAAGTGCATGTGACAACAAGGACAAAAAAATGGCTCAGGCCGAAAAAGAAGAGCGCGGGATTATCCTTTCAAATATGGATACAACCGTTAATCCACAAACCGATTTTTACAACTACGTAAACGGAACATGGATGGAAAACACTGAAATTCCAGACGATCAGGTACGCTGGGGTGGTTTTGGTGTGCTAAGAAAAAAGACCGACCAGGATATGTTGTCCATTTTGGATAAAGCAAAAGAAAGCGACAAGTATGCCGAAGATACAGACCAAGCCAAAGCATTAATGATCTTTGAATCAAAGTTGGATACTGTAGCTCGTGATGAAGCTGGTGTAACACCTTTACAACCTGCGTTAGATAAAATTGCAAGCATTTCTTCTGTTGAAGACCTACAAAAGGTAATGACAGAAAACGCGACTATGGTAAGTCAGCCGTTTTTTGGTATCGCAGCATTTTCAAATCCAAGTAACAGTGCGATGAACGCTGCTTATCTTACACCTGGCGGATTGGGACTTCCAGATCGTGATTACTATACCAATACAGACCCTAAATCGGTTGAAATACGTGAAGAATATGTAAACCATATTACTCGTATGCTTCAATTTTTGGGCGATAGTGAAGAAGACGCTAGAAAACAAGCTGAAACCATTTTAGCTTTTGAAACAAAACTGGCAGAACCAAGATTGGATAAAGTGGCGAGTCGTGATTTCAGAAACTTTAATAACCCACGTTCTATAGAGCAAGTACAGAAAATGATTCCAGCTATTTCTTGGGAAGAGGCTATTAAAGACCTTGGCGTGACTAAAGATGTTGATACATTAATTGTAATGCAACCTAAATATATGGATGTTGTTCAAAACACCTTAAAATCGGGTAATGTTGATACTTGGAAAACTGTAATGCGTTGGGCAACACTAAACAACTCTGCGGGAATGCTTACTACTGAAATTGATAAAGCAAACTGGGATTTTTACAGTAAATACCTTAACGGAAGCAAAAAACAAAAACCGGCGGACGAGAGAGCGTTAAGCACAGTAAATGGAACTGTTGGCGAAGCTGTTGGTAAATTGTATGTTGACGAAATGTTCCCGCCAGAAGCAAAGGAGAAAGCAGAATCTATGATTACAAATATCATAGCTGCTTATAAAGAGCGCATCAACAAACTTGAATGGATGAGCGATAGCACTAAAACAAAAGCTATTGAAAAACTTGATAAGTTTACCGTTAAAATTGGATACCCAGATAAGTGGGAAGATTATTCGACAATGGAAGTAAAGCCAGGCAACAGTTATTACGATAACATGATTGCTGTTGGAAAATGGAACTTGAAAGATAATTTAGATAAAATTGACGAGCCTGTAGACCGTACAGAATGGGGTATGTCACCACAGACCGTGAATGCATACTTTAATCCATTTAACAATGAGATTGTTTTCCCAGCAGCTATTTTACAACCACCTTTCTACGATTATAAAGCAGATGAAGCTGTAAATTACGGTGGAATTGGAGCTGTAATTGGTCACGAGATTTCTCACGCATTTGATGATAGTGGTTCTCGCTTTGATGCCAATGGAAACTTAGTGAATTGGTGGACCGATAAAGATCTTGAAAACTTCACCGAAAGAGGAGATAAATTAGCTGAACAATACAGCAACATTGAAGTATTGGATAGCGTGTTCATTAACGGTAAGTTCACTTTAGGTGAAAATATTGGTGACCTTGGTGGTGTTTTAGGAGCATATGATGGCTTACAACGTTTTTACGAAAAGAACGGACGTCCAGGAAAAATTGATGGGTTTACTCCAGAGCAGCGTTTCTTTATGAGTTGGGCAACTGTTTGGCGTACTAAACAACGCGACAAATCATTGAGTGAGCAGGTTAAAACCGATTCACACTCACCAGGTCGTTACCGTGCAACACAGCCTCTACAAAACATAGATGCTTTTTACGAAGCGTTTAATATTAAAGAAGGTGACGCTATGTGGTTAGCACCAGAAGACCGTGTACGGATTTGGTAATTTCCACCTCATAAAACAATAATAAAAAAGAGCCTTTCGAGGCTCTTTTTGTTTTTTATAAAGCTAGTAAAGTATTTAGCGAAAACAACTTCACAATATTTATATTTTTCTTCTTCTAGGCTTTCTTGAGGACAAATACACGCCTAAAAAGATTAATGCTGCTGCAAGGATTCGCAAAGGTGTAAGGGTGTCGGCACCTACCAAAACAGCAAATAAGACTGCTAAAACAGGTTGTAGGTAAATAAAAGCCCCTATGGTTGATGGGCTAAGTTGTTTTAATGCGTAAATGTTGAACAAATACGTTAAAAAAGTTGTGCCGACTACGACAAAAGCCAATTTCCAAATGGCATCGAATGGTAAGTTAAACCAATCAACTGCAACAAATTCTGAATAACCAATAGGTAAGTTTATTACAATGGCAAACAGAAAAAATAGTTTCATAAGGGTGATGGAGCTATATTTTGCAACCAAAGGTTTTACGATAATCAGGTAGATAGAATACGAGGTAGCGTTGATGATAAACAACAAATTGCCCAATGGAATATTAGGAGCGTTCGGTTGAATTTTCAGTCCGAATAAGATTAATACTAAGGCTCCAGCCAAACCAATACCAATCCCTATAGATTTTCGAAGTGTAATTTGTTCTTTCAAAAAAACAGCCGAAAGAATAAGCAATAAAACCGGCGAAACAGTAATTACAACCGAACTGTTTATTGGCGTGGATAAACTTAGCCCTTTAAAAAACATAAGCATATTAATGACCATACCAAAACAGGCACAAGCTATAATGCGGGGCCAATCCTTCTTGTCAATTTTTTCCGAAGGGTAAAAAATGCTTATTAACCAAAAAAGAATAGCCGCACCGCCAACGCGCAATACAATAAACCCATAGGGTTCAATAATATTGGGCATTAAGCCTTTTGCAATGGTATGGTTCAATCCATAAATAGCACTAGCAGCCGTAGCTGCTATTAAGGCTAACACACGGCTGCTCATGTGTTGTTGTGGATTGAGTTTTTAGCGGCTTCAACTGTTTTTTTACTGTTTCCAATAAAAATTTCGTCATTATTTACAATAACGGGACGTTTTAAAAATGTATAATGCTCTAACAGCAAGTTTTTAAAATCTTCTTCAAGCAACTTTTCATCTTTTAAATTACGTTTTTTATACAATTGCGCACGTTTGCTAAACAAATCCTCATAGGAACCTGCTAAGTTATATAGCTCTTCCAGTTCATCCTTTGTAATACCTTGTGCTTTTATATCTTGAAGCTGAAAAGATTGTGGAATTTCAATTTCTTTCATAATACGTTTGCACGTATCGCAACTACTTAAATAATATACTTTTTTCATACTATCGGTGTGTTTTTATTCAACCGAAAAGGCTAAAAACTCTTTGGCTTTTTCTATCGGTAATTTCAATTCAATAGGCCCATCGGCGTAACTAGCAATGTCGTATTGGTTATAGATTATTATAATGTCGTTTTTAGTAAAACCAATGGTTTCAGGAAGGTAAAATGTATCATTTTCAAACCAAAAACCTGTTGAATTTATTGATTCTTCTTCTGAAATATTATGTTGTTTCCTAAATTCCTTTTCAGCAAAACTTTCAAAGTCGTTAACATTAGTAAACAAGTCATTCTGTTGGAGCAATTCGCCTGTTTTAGGGTCGAAATTAGCGAAAGTTGTACTTCCGTAACCGTGGGCACCACCCGTGAACTTATATTGTTGTAATTCAACCGAAAGAATTTCTGGAGTGTTTAAACTTTTACGTACGTTGATTTCAGCAAAATATGCTGCTGCCATATCAGGAAATTCGGCACTGTGTTTTCGGTAGGTTTTTATAAAATTTGATGAAGCTTCATCAATACTATTAGTTTCAACAGGCTTTTCACCTATTTGAAGAGAAGAAACAATGAATTTTTTAAGCTCAGCATTAATTACAGTTGAAACAGATTCTTCCCCAGAAACAGTAAAGTAATTAATAGTGATTTCCGGGCAACTTACTGTTTTACAGATAGGTAGTTCTTTTTCAGAAAAGTTTTCAGAAGAAAAAGAAAGTGATTGTTCTTTTTTACAACCAATGATCGAAACAATGCAAATAAAAAGAACTAGTAGTTTACTGTACATATGTAAAAAATTAAAGGGTTTATCTTTCCAATGGGAAACAGTTATCTTTATGTTTCAAAAGTACTAAGATTAGAAAGAGCGACTGCAAAAATTATATTAAAAGGCTTAAAAGCATATAAGAGAGATGAAGAATATGAAATTTAACACGAAAGCTATTCACGGGGGTCAAGAGAATATAGATCCTGCTTATGGATCGGTCATGCCTCCTATTTACCAAACAACTACCTACTCACAGAGTACTCCAGGAGGACACAAAGGATTTGAGTATTCGCGAAGTGGAAATCCAACCCGAAGTGCTTTGGAACGTGCTATTGCCAGTATAGAAAATGGAAATTACGGGATGGCTTTTGGAAGCGGCCTTGCCGCAATAGATGCAATTATCAAACTTTTAAAATCGGGCGATGAAGTAATTTCTACCAATGACCTTTACGGGGGGACATACCGTTTATTTACCTCAATTTTTGAAGATTTTGGAATTAAATTTCGTTTTATTGGAATGCAAAATGCCGATAAAATTGACGAGTACGTTACCGATAAAACAAAATTGATTTGGGTGGAAACGCCAACCAACCCTATGATGAACATTATTGATATAAAAAAAGCGGCAGCTATTGCTAAAAAAAACAATGTTTTGCTGGCTGTGGACAATACATTTGCAACGGCCTATTTACAGCGGCCATTAGATTTAGGAGCCGATATTGTTATGCACAGCGCCACTAAATATTTGGGTGGTCACAGCGATGTGGTTATGGGAACATTGGCGGTTAAAGATAAAGAATTAGCAGACAAACTGTATTTTGTGCAAAAAGCTAGTGGTGGTATTGCTGGGCCACAAGATAGTTTTTTGGTGCTACGCGGGTTAAAAACGTTGCACGTGCGCATGCAACGTCATTGTGAAAATGGAAAAAAAGTAGCTGAATACCTTTCCACTCATCCTAAAATTGAAAAAGTATATTGGCCAGGATTTAAAGACCATCCTAATTATGATATTGCAAAAGAACAGATGGACAATTTTGGAGGTATGCTTTCTTTCACAACAAAAGGAAATAGTTACGATGAAGCCATTAAAATAGTGGAAAACCTGAAAGTATTTACCTTAGCCGAAAGTTTGGGAGGAGTAGAAAGTTTAGCAGGACATCCAGCAAGTATGACACACGCAAGTATCCCTAAGGAAGATCGTGAAAAAACAGGTGTTGTAGATTCGTTAATTCGTTTAAGTGTTGGTATTGAAGATGCAGACGATTTGATTGCCGATCTAAAACAAGCGATAGGATAATGAAATCTTGCACGTATTATATAAAAAAAGCTCGAAAGATTCCGAGCTTTAAATTTTTAGTTTGTTTCGTTTTTTAATCTAGGTAATAAATGTACCCAATATTTAACCAATAAATCCAATCGTTAGATTTATTTTCAGGAACGGGTCTCACTTCGTTTTGATCGATTCCAGGGTTTAAACCATCTACCCAATCACTAAAATAGTATTGCCAACGGCTGTCAAGCATAAGGTCGCTTAACGGAGTAAGTTTATAGCGAATACCAATACTACCTACCATAGAAAATGTGGAGGCAGCTTCTTGCTGAAAAGCGTTGATATATTTTACTGGAGTAGAAACAGGATCGTTTAAAGGACCTCTGCTCGATGAAACTTCAGGATTAAAATTAACATAGTGCACACCCAAGCTTACAAAAGGGGCAATTTTATACCCTCCGGCAGCAAAATCACGAATGCTCAACGGAAAATATTCCAGTTGCGAACCTATATCGAAAACTGTGGTAGAGCCATTCATAGCCCGTAGTTTTTGAGCAAATTCTGAATTATCATCAGGATCTACCCATCTGCCCAAATGCTCAAGATTTGTTTTGTGGTAATCTATTTCGTTACGTATTTTAAAGTGATCGTTAAAATACGTGTCTCGTGTATAACAGTTACAATCTGCCCTGTAAGAAAAGTTAATGTAATGGATCAAACCTACACCAAAACCCACGTTACCAACATTGGTCTCAAAATCGTTTCGTTGTCCATAGTCTGAATAAAATGTAACAGGGCCGGTAATTACTCCTATCTCGTGAGAGAAGCCGAATTGGCTATAAATTTCCTGTTTTGCGGAAACTAAAAGTAAAAATACCAACAGCAGGTTTCTGGTATTCATTGTCGATTGGGTTTAGTTTGAATCGTAACAAATATATAAAAACATATCTAACAGTGAAATATATTGAAGATATTTAGCTTATTTGTAAAAAATTAACGTCCTTTTTTTTTATAACGGTTATATTTGCATTTTAATAACGCAAACAAATAATTTAAAGTATTTCAGAGTTAAACAAACTATTTGCAAAGCACTACAAATCACTTTATTATTCTGAAATATTTTTACCATAAACAATAAAAACCCTCTCTACAATGAAACAAAGTATTCAAGATTTCATTTCAAAAGTTGAAGAATTAAATCCTAATGAACCGGAATTTATGCAAGCTGTAACAGAAGTTGCAGAAACGGTAATTCCATTCATTGAAAAAAACGAAAGATACCAAAATAAAATGCTATTAGAGCGTATGGTTGAGCCAGAGCGCACCATTTTATTTAGAGTACCTTGGATAGATGACAATGGCGATATCCAGGTTAATAAAGGATACCGTGTAGAGTTTAATTCTGCAATTGGCCCATATAAAGGTGGATTGCGTTTTCACCCATCGGTAAATTTGAGCATATTAAAGTTTTTAGGGTTTGAACAGGTTTTTAAAAACAGTCTTACTACGCTACCTATGGGTGGTGGTAAAGGAGGGTCTAACTTCAACCCAAAAGGAAAAAGTGATAATGAAGTAATGCGCTTTTGCCAAAGCTTTATGACAGAATTGGCCAAACACATTGGTCCAAACACAGATGTGCCAGCGGGTGATATAGGAGTTGGAGGACGCGAAATAGGTTATATGTTCGGTCAGTACAAAAGGCTTCGTAACGAGTTTACAGGAGTATTGACAGGTAAAGGACGCTCATACGGAGGTTCGCTAATCCGTCCTGAAGCAACAGGCTATGGTAACGTGTACTTTGCAAAAAACATGCTTGAAACTCAAGGCGAGTCTTTTAAAGGAAAAACAGTTGTGATTTCCGGTTCTGGTAATGTAGCTCAATTTGCTGCACAAAAAGCAATGGAATTTGGTGGTAAAGTGGTTACTTTTTCAGATTCATCAGGATTTATATATGATTCAGAAGGGATTGATGAAGAAAAACTGGCTTTCGTAATGGAGCTTAAAAATGAAAAGCGTGGTCGTATTAAAGAATATTTAGACAAGTATCCATCAGCAGAGTACCACGACGGGAAACGTCCTTGGAGCATAAAATGTGATATTGCGTTACCGTGTGCAACACAAAACGAATTAGATGCCAATGAAGCTAAAACATTGGTTGATAATGGTTGTATTTGTGTGGGGGAAGGAGCTAATATGCCTTCTACACCAGAAGCTATTGAAGTATTCCAGAAAGCTAAAATATTGTTCTCACCAGGAAAAGCATCAAATGCTGGAGGTGTTGCAACATCAGGTCTAGAGATGTCTCAAAATGCATTAGGACTTAGCTGGCCAGCCAAAGAAGTAGATGAAAAATTACATACCATTATGAACGATATTCACGCTGCTTGTGTTAAATACGGTAAAGATGGCGATGGATATGTAGATTATGTAAAAGGAGCCAATATTGCAGGATTTGTAAAAGTAGCAGAAGCTATGATGGCTCAAGGAGTCGTGTAATTCTGAAATATTTTTTAGATAAAGATTATAAAAGGTTGATGATATAGTAGTAATATCATCAACCTTTTTTCATTGAAATCCTGCAATAAATAGTATTTTAGCGTGTTATATTTCTGAAAAAGTATTCTCTATGAAGTATGTTGTAACAACGATTCTGTTTTTTCTTACCTTTTACAGTAATGCCCAAAATTTTGAAAATTCTTGGTCGGGGTATTTCTCATATACTTCAATTAAAGATATTTCTCAAGGAAATGATAGGATATATGCAGCTTCAGAAAATGCTGTTTTCACATATGATTTAACAACGAATGAAATTGAAACCATTTCGACTGTAAACGGTCTTTCCGGAGAACTTATTTCTACCATTCATTATAGTGAAGCACACAATTTATTAGTGATTGGTTATGAAACGGGACTTATTGAAATAGTTCAAGATGGTGAAGAAAACATATTGACGGTTGTTGATATACTGGATAAACAGGTGATTCCTCCAAATCAAAAAAACATCAATCACTTTGATGAATACAACGACTCGCTGTACATTTCTACAGAATACGGTATATCCGTTTATAATTTAGCAACGTTAGAGTTTGGCGATACGTACTTTATTGGTGCTGGCGGAACACAGATAAACATTGCCCAAACAACAGTGGCCGAACCCTATATTTTTGCAGCAACTGCTTCCAATGGAATTAAAAGAGCGCTATTGGAAAATGAAAATTTAATCGATTTCCAACAATGGACTACCATACAAAACGGAAATTTTAAGGGAATTCAAAAGCTGGGGACAGAACTTTATGTTGCCAATACTGGAAATACTGTTTTCAACTTTAATCCCAATGGAGGTATAAATTCCGTAGGGAATTTTAATGATATTGTAGATTTTCAAACGTTTAATGATGTATTGACCATTACAGCCACCGCATCTATACATGCTTATACGGAAGGTTTTCAGCAGCAAGCATCCGTAACTTCGGTTTCTGAGTTTGATTATCGGTTACTTTCTGGTTATGCTTTCAACAATGTATTTTACATGGGTACAAGTGAAGATGGTATTTTAGCCGTACCCTTTGATAGCAACCAAGCCGAACAAATTTTACCAGACGGTCCACTTTCCAATCAAGGTTTTAGCATTGACACATCTCCTGGACAACTATGGATGAATTATGGTGATGTTTCCGTTACATTTAACCCTTTTCCTTTAACATTTAAAGGAATTAGCAATTTAAGGGAAGGCATCTGGACCAATATTCCCTATGAAGATCTTGCAGCAAAATTTAATACGGATGTAAACGATTTGGTAAGGGTAAAAATAAATCCAAATAACTTTGAAGAGGTTTTTATGACATCATATCAAAAGGGTTTATTACAAATTATAGAACAGCAGCCAACCACTTTATTTAATGAAACAAATAGTCCCCTTGAGATAACCACTACCTCAACTGGAGGTGTTGAAGGAATTCGCCTTTTTGGGATGGATTATGACAATCAAGGTAATTTATGGTTTACACAGTCAAGAATAGCCGAAGGGTTAATAAAACGTACTCCTGAAGGTCAATTTCAACGGGTAGATGTAAGCGATATTGTTAATACAGATAGTGAATTGGCTCTAACTGAAGTAGTAACAACTCCCCAAGGCTATGTATTCTTTGGGACTGCTCAAAGTGGCTTGGCCGGGTATGACCAGAACCAGAATAAGTTTAATAGGATAACCGAAGGCGAAGGAAATGGAAATTTGCCCAGTGTATATATCCGTGCGTTGGCATTGGACAAACAGAACAGATTGTGGATAGGAACTTTTGAAGGCTTGCGCGTACTTTTCAATACAGGTGGCTTTTTTGAAGAAAACGCAGATGTGCAAGCCCAAGAAATAATCATTGTTGAAGACGGTGTTCCCCAAGAGCTGCTTTTTGAACAATCCATCACCCAAATTGTTGTCGATGGCTCTAATAATAAATGGATAGCAACCGGTAACTCTGGCGTCTTTTATGTGTCGTCCAATGGACAAGAAACCCTTTTGCGATTTACCAAGGATAATTCGCCTTTACCATCCAATAACATTCAAGATATTGCTATTGACGAGTTTAGCGGGGTGGTTTACATTGCAACCAATAAAGGCTTGGTTTCATATAATGGTACAGCAACTGCACCACGTGAAAACCTTGATGAAGTATATGTATATCCCAATCCAGTACGCCCTAGCTTTAAGGGTAACGTCACTATTGACGGCCTTACAGCCAATGCTACAGTAAAAATAACTGATATTGAAGGAAACCTGGTTTTTGAAGAAACAAGTGAAGGTGGAAGTATTTTATGGGATACAACAGCGTTTGGAAAATATAAAGTAGCCTCTGGCGTGTATCTGGTTTTAATAAGCACTGAAGACGCCTTGGAAACTAAGGTGGCTAAAATTATGGTAGTCAGGTAATGCTCGTTTCCACCAAAGCCATTGTAATTTCTTCTTTACGGTATTCTGAAGCCGATTTAATTGTAAGCTGTTTTACAGAAGTCGATGGGCTAAAAAGCTACATGCTCCGTAATATATTAAAATCGAAAAAAGGGAAACTTCGCACTTCTTTTTTTCAGCCTTTAACATTACTCGATTTAGTTGCCAACCATAAAAATAAAGGCACGCTTGAATATATAAAAGAAGCGAAAATCATCCAGCCGTATCAAACACTGCATAGCGACGTTTATAAATCATCACTCGTTATGTTTCTTTCTGAAATTTTAAAAAGTACGATAAAAGAAGAAGAAAGCAATTCGCAATTATTTCAGTTTTTAACGTATTCTTTTCAATGGTTGGATTTGCATGAAAACTATGCCAACTTTCATATACTTTTCCTATTAAAATTATCTCAGTATTTAGGTTTTTATCCAGACACCTCAACTATTGAATATCCATATTTTAATATCCAAGAAGGAACTTTTGAACAACATTTTGATGATCATTTTTCAGTAGAAGGAGAAGAGGTAGAGGCGTTAAAACTGTTTTTTACTAAAGAGTTTGACAGTTTAACTGAAATAAAACTCCATAAAAAAACGAGAACGGCAACTTTAAATTTACTTCTTAATTATTATCAATACCATTCGCAAGGCTTTAAAACACCTAAATCCCTAGCAGTTTTACAACAACTTTTTAATTAAAAAAGCACAATACAAATTTGTGCACTGTGCTTTTTCGTATAAATAATTTTGAAAATTTTAAAAATTAACCGTCACTTTTCCTCTTATAAAAAATGGGGTTCCTGGTGTAAAATGAATCTCTTCTACTGGTTCGGCTTCGTTAAATAAGCGGCTTTCAGTGGCAAATTGTGTTTCATTCCATTCGGTATCAAGTAAATTTTCAATGATAACTCCAAACACGAAATTTTTGTAGGTGTAATTAATATTGAAATCGGTTACAAAATAGCCTTCAGCAACAATACTATTATCCTCGTTTGCAGCACGATCTTTAATATATCTATAATTTAATCCACCTGAAAAATCACCGATGTTTTCAAAAGCAACACCTCCCGTTGAGGTTAAATCGGGTGCTAACGGAATGTAATCTTCGCCTTCTGGTGCTTCTGTGCTTCGGGCGTAGGTGTAATTTATATCACTAAAGAAGTATAGCCAATCGGTTGCTTCATACCGAGCGCCAAAGTCAACTCCCAATCGGCGTGTTTTTCCGCTAGGCTCTACAATGGCGGCATCTCCCACATATACAAATTCCTGATCTAAAAACAGCGACCAAAGAGCGGTATTCAAAATCAAGTTATCTGTTACTTTATAAATTGCTCCTAAATCGGCTCCATAGGCTGCGGGTAAAATATCTTCTCCACTATTGGCTACTACAACCCGACTGTCGTTTGAGTGAAACCCAATTCCTGTTTTTGCAAATAATTGCAGTTGACGGTTTGGGCTGTATACAAAATTCAGCTTTGGACTGGCGAATACTTTGCTTTCGCTTTTATTATCATATGTTTCAGTTAAGAAATTTTCGTAATCGAACTTAAAGTAATCCAATCGTAACGCCGGATTTATTTTAAAGTCACCAAAATCAAATTCAGTATTTACAAACCCGAAAGCGTTCATTTGGTCTACATTTCCAAAAGCTAACCGCTCTAATATTTCATCTCGATTTTTAGTTCTGGAAAGCTGAACATCATTTACATCATCATATCGAACACCACCACCAGCTGTATATTCAAAATCGAAAGCATTCGCTTTTAATTTTTCAGAATAAGCTGTTTCAAAACCAAACAAGTTACGGTCTTCTTGTTGCATTATTTGATCACCATTTACGGGGTCTTCTAAAAAGAACGTAAAGTTAGAGTACAACTCAAAATCATAATGCGTAGCGTAAGCCGTGCTTTTAAGCTTTTGCGTTGGGGATAGGATTTTCGTATGGTTTATTATTAAATTGGAACGACTGGTATTGCCACCTTCGGTGTCGTCGATAGCACCAAAACGATCAATTAAGCCTGAGTCTACAACACGTTGTGGTATTTGCCCAGAGGCGTCCCATTTACTTTGAAAGTGCGACGCGCTTATAGACATATGTTGGTCGCCAGGTAATTTAAAATTAAACTTCCCCATTACATTATATCGATTAAAGTTTTGGGGGGAATCGTAAGGACCATCAAAAGTATTTAGAGTAGCTGCAATGTACGCGTTGCTTTTTTCGGTTTCCAATACTTTGAACATACCTACCGTTCTAAACGAATTAAAATCACCACATTCCACTGAAATCGAACTATTGTCTAATTTGTTCTTTGTTTTAAAATCGACATATCCAGCTGTGGTGAAATCACCTTCCTTAGCGTAATAAGGACCTTTGCCAAACTCGATATTTTCAATGGTTTCTGGTATTAAAAAGTGTAGATCGCTGTAGCCTTGCCCGTGAGCGTGCGACACCATATTTACTGGCATCCCATCTACAGAAAGGCTAATATCGGTACCGTGGTCAATATCGAAGCCGCGAAGGAAAATCTGTTCAGCTTTTCCACCACCAGCGTGTTGGCCAATGATAAGTCCGGGGACTTTCCGTAAGATTTCCTGCGACGATTTTACCGGGTCGGTTTCTAAATCTACATCGGTAATTTGGTTAAGGGTATTTACTTCGGGAGAGATTACAATTTGTTGCAAACTCACGGAAGCTTCTTTTAAAACAATGTTTGTTTCCGAAGAGAAACTTTCTGAAGTTACTGGAAAAACAACTGTTTCAAATCCTAAGTGAGAAATATAAATCTCATCATTTTCGGTGTTGTTTTGTAATGTAAAAGCACCCGAAACATCGGTATGCGTATGCTCTCCTGAGTTTTTATTAAAAACGGCAACGTTTTCAACAGGAGAATTAGTTTGGGTAACCACTTTACCAGTTATGGTTTGCGCGTACGTAACTACACCACATAGTAGTGTTACCCATAGAAATATAGGTTTCATAAAATTTTAATTTTTTGAATAAATAGATGTTTCAGAAAAAAGTAATTCTGAAATTTTAAAACGTGTTATGAAACGCTCGTTTGAGGTGGAGGGGTTTGAACGGAAAGTGAAGTGTTGTAATTTCCGAAATGATATAAGAATACTTGTTTTGTATGGATAGAGTGTACGGGGTTTAATTTAAAATATTTTTGGGTAAGGTGTTTGTCATACTTAATCTCTAATAACAATGCTTCTTTATCAGAATCTGTATCATCTGCAGAAAACAACTCGTTGAAAAAAGCAATCGCTTTATGTTCATGGCTGTGATCCCTGTTCAATTCATGGTCTAACTCGTGATCATGACTTGCATTTGTGTGTGTCAATGCGTGGGATAGTTTGTGAAAACCTTCCAATAAGGATTGATGTAACGGTACTAATAAGTATAATACAGCCAGCGATAGTAGAAGTCGCTTTTTTAAAACTGAAATAAAGGCTGTGTTAAACATAGGGTATGTTAGTTACTATAAAGTACGTAAAGAAACATAAGAAAGGTTTTTTAAAAGGGTTTGTTTAACCCTTTCTTAACAAAATTTCGTAGATTATAGGAAAGAGAAACTACAAAATAGCCACTATCTTTGAACTATGGCAGAAGCTTCGGTACAGCTACAGATTTCTACACTCCCCAATTCGCCCGGAGTGTACCAATATTATGATAAAAATGAAAAGTTATTGTACGTTGGGAAAGCCAAAAACCTTAAAAAACGGGTAGCTTCTTATTTTACCAAACAGCACGACAACGCCCGTACCCGCTTATTGGTCAAAAAAATAAAGACCATAAAGCATATTGTAGTAGCTACCGAAACCGATGCGCTATTGCTGGAAAACAACCTCATAAAAAAATACCAGCCTCGCTACAATGTTTTGCTTAAAGACGACAAATCCTATCCATGGATTTGTATAAAAAACGAACGGTTCCCAAGGGTTTTTCCTACTCGCCGGTTAATAAAAGACGGTTCGGAATATTTTGGTCCTTATACCAGTATGAAAACCGTGCATACCTTGCTAGATTTAATACGCGGACTATATCAGCTTCGAACCTGTAATTATGATTTGGCTGAAGAAAAAATACAGAACGATAAATACAAAGTCTGTTTAGAATATCATTTAGGTAATTGTTTGGGGCCTTGCGAAGGCAAACAAACTGAAGTTGATTACAATCAAAATATTGAAGCGATAAGGAACATCATAAAAGGGAACTTTAAAGATTCGCTCAATCAGTTTAAAAACCAAATGAAACAATATGCAGCCGACTTAAAATTTGAGGATGCACAGCGCATAAAAGAAAAAATTGGTGTGCTTGAAAATTACCAAGCTAAAAGCACGGTGGTAAACCCGAAAATTAATAATGTAGATGTGTTTTCTATTGTTTCAGATGAAAGTTATGGGTATGTAAATTTCCTTCAAATTTCCTTCGGAAGCATTATTCGTTCGCATACTTTAGAAATAAAAAAGAAACTAGACGAAAGTGATAAAGAATTGCTCACGTTGGCTGTAATCGAATTGCGACAACGATTTAATTCGCAGTCCAAAGAATTGTATTTGCCTTTTAAAATTGAAACCGAAGAAGGTTTAAAAGTACACATCCCAAAAGCGGGCGATAAAAAGAAAATACTCGATTTATCACTTCGTAATGCGAAATATTACCGAATGGAGCGGTTTAAGCAGGCAAAAATTGTCGATCCAGATCGCCACGAAAACCGAATTATGGCGCAGATGAAAAAAGATCTTCGTCTAAGTGAAGAGCCTCGACATATTGAATGTTTTGATAATAGTAACATTCAAGGGACAAACCCGGTAGCTGCGTGCGTAGTTTTTAAAAATGGAAAACCCAGTAAAAAAGATTATCGTAAATTTAATATAAAAACTGTTGAAGGGCCGGACGATTTTGCTTCGATGGAAGAAGTGGTCTACCGACGATACAAAAGATTAAAAGAAGAGGAGCAACCTTTACCACAGCTCATCATCATAGATGGAGGAAAGGGACAGTTGTCTTCGGCCTTAAAAAGCCTTGATAAATTAGAATTACGCGGAAAAATCGCCATTATTGGTATTGCAAAACGATTGGAAGAACTGTTTTATCCCGATGATCCAATTCCGTTGTATTTAGATAAGAAAAGTGAAACCTTAAAAATAATTCAGCAATTACGGAATGAAGCGCACCGTTTTGGGATTACCTTTCATCGCGACAAACGTAGTAAAGAGGCCTTGGATACTGTATTAGAAACCATCCCGGGAATAGGTGAAAAAACCGTGATTCAGTTATTAAAACAATTTAAAAGTACCAAACGAATAAAAAACGCAAGCTTTGATGAATTGGCAGATGTTGTGGGGACAAGCCGGGCAAAGAAGATAGTAACGCATTTTCAGGAATGAGTTGATGAGTCTATAAGTAGTAGAGGTGATTATGAGATAAGGAGAAAATGAAATCAATTTAAAGTGATACAATATGAAAATTTTTGGATTCGAAAAATTGAAAGTATGGCAAAAATCGAGACAATTCTCTTCGAAAATCTATAAAACGACCGCTAAATTCCCGAAGGAAGAAAAATTCGGTTTGACAAGTCAAATGCGTCGTGCGGCAATTTCAATTTCATCGAATATAGCAGAAGGAACTGGACGGCACTCCAAAAAAGATCGAGCAAGGTTTACCGAAATCGCTTTTGGTTCTGCTTTGGAATTGTTAAACCAATGTATCTTGTCAAATGATTTAGAGTTTCTTTCAGAAGAAAAATATGTAGAACTTCGCAGTGATTTAACTGAAATAACAGCTATGCTGGATGGATTGTATAAATCCCAGCAAAAAAATTAATATATTCAACATACACAAATAAATAGACTTATCAACTCATCGACTTTTTTTAGACTCATCAACTTTTAATGAAAAACATTATCTACATAGTAACCCTATTAATTGCAATTTCAACCTTTGCACAGGACGAAAAACCTGAACAAGAAGACCTTAAAGTTGGTTTGGTGTTAAGTGGCGGCGGTGCTAAGGGCTTGGCACATATTGGTGCGTTAAAAGTCATTGAAGAGGCAGGTATTCGGGTTGATTATGTTGGAGGGACCAGTATGGGTGCGATTGTTGGAGCTTTATATGCATCGGGATATTCAGCAACGCAATTGGATTCTATTTTTAATGTGGTTGACTTCAATACTTTAATTCAAGATGATATTCCAAGAAGTTCCAAAACATTTTATGAAAAAGACGAATCTGAAAAGTACGCTATTACCTTACCGTTTGATCATTTTAAGGTAGGGTTTCCTTCTGGTCTTTCAAAAGGGCAAAATGTATACAACCTACTTTCAAAACTCACATTGCATGTGAGCGATATTGAGGATTTTAGTAAACTGCCCATTCCCTTTTTTTGTGTGGCGACAAATGTTGAAACAGGGAAAGAAGTTATTCTTGATAAAGGGTATTTGCCAAGAGCCATAACTGCCAGCGGTGCATTGCCATCTTTATTTTCGCCTGTGGTAATTAATGATACCGTGTTGGTAGATGGGGGCGTAGTAAATAATTACCCGGTTGATGAAGTGCGAAACAAAGGCGCCGATATTGTGATTGGCGTCGATGTTCAGGACAGTTTAAAAAGCCGTAAAAAACTGAAATCGGCCTTTGATGTATTGGTGCAAATAAATAACTACCGAACCATCGAAGATATGGCAGAAAAAAGGGGACGGACCGATATTTACATCAATCCGGATATTAAGGATTTTTCTGTGGTTTCATTCAATGATGGAAAAAAAATAATTGAAGCAGGAGAAACGGAAGCAAATAGTTTAAAAAAAGAATTGAAAGAAGTTGCTTCAAGACAACAGAAATTCAGAAAACAAGAAGTAGACTTTTTCAAGAAGAATTCTATTTATATCAATACCGTTGAAGTTAGGGGAAATGAAAATTATACGCGCGCCTATGTTATGGGGAAATTGAAATTGAAAGTTCCCGATAAAATAACGTATGACCGTTTTAATGAAGGTGTCAACAATTTATCGGCAACAGGCAACTTTCAAGATATTAATTACCGGTTGATAGCTAATGACGACAACACCTATAAAATTGTTTTTACACTTAGAGAAAATGACTCTAAAATGTCCATGCGGTTAGGTGCGCATTACGATGATCTTTATGGGACAGCAGCATTGATGAATGTGACCCGAAAACGAATACTCACAAACAATGATATTGCTTCGTTTGATTTTGTAGTAGGAGACAATCTGCGGTACAATTTTAACTATTATATAGATAAGGGTTTTTATTGGAGTATTGGACTGAACTCTCAATACTCTTTTTTTGATAAAGATGTGGATGTTGATTTTCTTTTCCCAGAATTACCCCCTGAGGAAAACACACAATTAAACAAACTTGAACTTGAATATAGCGATTTGACCAACCATATATATTTAGAAACGCTTTTTAGACGAACTTTTTTGTTGGGTGCAGGCCTTGAGCATAAATGGCTAAGATATTTATCAGAAACCATTGGGATTGATGAAAATGGCAATGCCCGAACCGTTTTTGAAAACACAAATTACTTCAGTACGTATGGTTATTTGCGGTACGATACATTCAACAACAGCTTTTTTCCAAAAGAGGGGATATTCTTCAATGGAGATTTTCATCTATATCTTCTAGCAGAAGGAGATAACAATGATTTTGGTCAATTTTCAATTGCACAAGCAAAAGTTGCCTACGCCCAGTCTTTTTCAAGTAAACTCTCAGCTGTGATTTCCACGGAAGGAGGATTTAAAATTGGAGGTGACGGAACACGCTCGCTCGATTTTTTCTTGGGTGGTTACGGCTACAAGCCCACAAACAACTTCAAAACTTTTTATGGTTATGAGGGATTAAGCCTTCGTGGCGATACCTACTTAAAATCTTCTCTAACTCTGGACTATGAAATTTTCAAAAAAAACCATATTAATATAGCTGCTAATATTGCCAATGTAGGTGACGACCTTTTTACAGATGGTAAATGGATAGATGGTATTGATTATAGTGGTTTCGCTGTGGGATATGGCATGGAGACTTTCTTGGGTCCACTTGAAGTAAAATGGGCTTTTTCGCCAGAACGGGACGAAAGCGAATGGCATATTACTGCTGGGTTTAGGTTTTAGCATAACCTTAAAACAAAAACAGTGATTTTTTTCCGATATTTGTGGTAAATAAGCACATTATGCCATTCTATCATAAATTGGGTAAAATACCCCATAAACGACACACACAATTCCGAAAGCCTGACGGAAGTTTATATTCTGAACAGCTTTTTGGCACCATAGGCTTTGACGGGATGTCAACCAACAGTTACCATGAGCATCGCCCTACCCAAGTAAAGGAAATAGGCAAGCAATATAGCGTTGCGCCAAAGATTGCCAAACAGAACAACTTACAATCCTATAAGTTTAAGGGATTTGATATACAACCCGAAAAAGATTATTTAGAAAGCAGAAAAACTGTTTTAACTAATAGTGACTGTAGCATTATACTAGCGGCCCCTCAAGAATCACAAAAAGATTATTTTTATAAAAATACAGATGCAGATGAATTAATATTCATCCACAAAGGCACCGGGAAATTGCGTACGCACTTGGGTAACCTCGATTTCAAATATGGCGATTACCTGTTAGTCCCTCGCGGAATTATTTATAAGATAGATTTTGATACCGATGATAACCGTTTGTTTATCGTAGAATCTCGACGCCCTATTTATACCCCAAAAAGATACCGAAATTGGTTTGGGCAATTATTGGAACATTCTCCATATTGCGAACGCGATTTGCGAAGACCCGAAGAACTGGAAACTCACGATGAAAAAGGTGATTTTTTGATAAAAGTCAAAAAACAAGATGATATTTTTGAAATGACCTATGCCACGCATCCATTTGATGTAGTGGGTTATGACGGTTATAATTATCCGTACGCCTTTTCCATCCACGATTTTGAACCCATTACGGGCCGAATACACCAGCCACCACCTGTACACCAAACATTTGAAACCGATGCTTTTGTAGTTTGTAGTTTTGTGCCACGATTATATGATTATCACCCAGAATCAATCCCGGCACCATATAACCACAGCAATATTGACAGCGATGAGGTATTGTATTATGTAGATGGTGATTTTATGAGCCGAAACGATATAGGAGCAGGGTACATTTCATTACATCCAGCGGGAATTCCTCACGGACCACACCCTGGAGCGACCGAACGAAGTATTGGGAAAGTGAAAACCGATGAATTGGCCGTAATGGTCGATACCTTTAAGCCATTACAAGTAACAGAAGATGCTTTAAAATTGGCCGATGGCACATATTATCAATCTTGGCTTGAACATGACTAAAAAACCAAACTTGTGAGAAACTTAGCTATTTCAGCACAAATGCGTGCTATGTGGTAATTATTAAAAAGAAATTAATAAATACCACTTATTTAATAAAAGAACGCATTAATTAAAAAGATAAAATAATGAGCAAAGACGTAAAATCAGTCGATTATGGACTGGAAAAAATATTTGAAGGAGCAGAAGACTTTCTTCCGCTTTTAGGAACCGATTATGTAGAATTCTATGTAGGAAACGCCAAACAGGCAGCACACTTTTATAAATCTGCTTTTGGTTTTCAATCGTACGCATACAGAGGATTGGAAACAGGTAGTAAGGATAGTGTTTCTTATGTGCTTAAGCAAGATAAAATACGCATTGTACTTACAACCCCCTTAAGTTCAAAAAACCCTATCAATGACCATATTGTAAAACATGGAGATGGTGTAAAGGTGGTAGCGCTTTGGGTAGAAGATGCCCGTAGTGCTTTTGAAGAAACCACTAAACGCGGGGCTAAGCCATTTATGGAGCCCACTGTTGAAAAGGACGAACATGGCGAAGTGGTGCGTGCAGGTATTTATACCTACGGAGAAACCGTACATATGTTTGTAGAGCGTAAAAATTACAACGGAACCTTTATGCCAGGTTTTAGAGAGTGGAAAACAGAATACAATCCCGAACCAGTAGGTCTAAAATACATAGACCACATGGTAGGAAATGTAGGCTGGAATGAGATGAATACGTGGGTAAAATGGTATGAAGATGTTATGGGCTTTGTAAATTTCCTTTCTTTCGATGACAAGCAAATCCATACTGAGTATTCAGCTTTGATGAGTAAGGTGATGAGTAATGGAAATGGAAGAATAAAATTCCCTATTAATGAACCTGCTGAAGGAAAGAAAAAATCTCAAATTGAAGAATATTTAGATTTTTATGAAGGACCAGGGGTACAACATATTGCCGTAGCGACGGACGATATTATTACAACAGTTTCTAAATTAAGAGAACGAGGAGTGGAATTTTTATCCACACCACCAGAAGAATATTATGCTGCTGTTCCAGGTCGTTTAGAAGAATTCGATCATAAATTGAAAGAAGATATTGAAAGATTAATGAAGCTGGGAATCATGATTGATGCAGATGAAGAGGGTTATTTATTACAGATTTTCACAAAACCTGTAGAAGATAGACCAACCTTATTTTTCGAAATAATACAACGAATGGGAGCGAGAGGCTTCGGTGCAGGTAATTTTAAAGCATTGTTTGAAGCTATAGAACGCGAACAAGAATTAAGGGGGACCCTTTAAAATGTAACAAATGTAAGGCTCCATCGTTTAATAGATGGAGCCTTCTTTTTTTGGAACAGAAGTTGTATACTTCTTAAATAATAAAACCCCAAATAATGAAACAGGTACTTTCTCTTTTCTTTTTATGCAGTTCTATTGTGCTTATGTCGCAAGAAAAAGCCTATGGCGATGGAGAATGGTTTAAGTTTAGGGTGCATTATGGTTTTGTTACAGCCGGGTATGCCACACTCGAAGTGAACGATGTTAAACTTGAAGGTAAAGAAGTGTATCACGTAAAGGGGGAAGGCAGAACTGTAGGCCTTTCAAAAATATTTTTCAATGTAGAAGATTATTACCAATCCTATATTGATAAAGAAAAAGATATACCGTACCGGTTCATCCGGAAAATAAACGAAGGGGGACACACTAAGGACATTCAGATAGATTTTGATCACTCTACGGGAATTGCTCACGTTAACAACAAAAAGCATAATAAAGAAGAAGTAGTTTCCTTTCCTAAGGATGCACAAGATATGGTTTCAGCCTTTTATTACTTGCGTAACAATCTAGATGTAAGCACCATACAAAAAGGCGAAACAATAGATATGAATATGTTTTTTGATAAGGAAAATTATAAGTTTCGTTTAAAATTTTTGGGTAGAGAAGTGCTTGACACAAAGTTCGGTGACGTTCCGTGTTTAATATTTAGGCCTTATGTGCAGGCAGGAAGGGTTTTTAAAGAAAAAGAGAGCCTTACTGTTTGGGTAACCGATGATGATAATAAAATGCCTATGCTTATAAAGGCAGATCTCGCAGTTGGGTCATTAAAAGCTTCATTATCAGAGTTTAAAGGTCTTAAGCACTCGTTTAAAATTCTAGTTGATTAATTTTATTTAAAGAAAAGAATATTCTTGTAAAACAAAACTTGAATATTTACGTTAACGGAATTACAAGGATTGCTAAAAATACGTTTTATAAATAAAAGCGCTTATAAACAGTCTATTAGTGTTAAAATAAGGCTGTTAGGGCATTTTTTATAGTAATAAACTTTTTAAATACTCTTTTTTTATTAATATTTGACTCAAATTTTGAAAATGCTGTGGTTTCCCAAAGATCATTGCAAAGAATAAACCCCAATTAAAGCTCTAGACGATTGAAGAAAATACTTTTATTATGCTTGTCGGTTTTGCTCTTCGTAGCGTGTAAATCTGACAAAAAAGACTTAGCCGAAGCTGTAAAAATAGAAAAAGCCCCTGCCTTAATTAAAGAGTATGGTTATATTTTAAACGATTACGATGTAGTTAGAGATACCATACGCCCTGGCGACACTTTTGGAGGTATTCTCGATGCCAATGGGGTTGCGCAAGAGAAAATTTTTAAAGTTGCTACTAAATTCAGGGATAGTTTTGACGTACGTAAGATTGTAGTGGGAAAGCCCTATGTGCTTCTTAATTCAAAAGATTCTTTAAACACTACTCAAGTTTTTATTTACGAAAATAACAAGGTAGACTATTCTGTTGTAGATTTCAGAAATGAACTTGTAAGCTATACTGCGGAAAAACCAGTTACTTATAAAGAAAAGTCTGCTGGAGGAATTATTGAAAGTTCATTGTCACAAACAATGAGTGATCAAAATTTAAGCCCTTACATGACTGATAAACTTTCCAATATATATGCTTGGACAGTGAACTTTTTTCATCTACAAGAAGGAGACCGTTTTAAAGTAATTTATACCGAGAAATATATCAACGATACAATACCAGCTGGTTTAGGAGAAATTAAAGCTGCTTATTTTGAACATCGTGGAACACCTTTGTATGCTTTTAACTACGAAACGAAATTAGATAGTACAACCGTAATAGACTTTTATGATGAAAAAGCAGATAATTTACGTCGTGCTTTTTTGAAAGCTCCGGTTAAATTTAGCAGGATTTCATCTCGATACAACCTAAACAGAAGAATAAAGTACTACGGTTATAAGTTGCGACCACACAAAGGAACTGACTTCGCAGCCCCTTTGGGAACACCTATCCTTGCAACGGCAGACGGTACAGTTATAAAATCTGAATATCGCGGTGGTAATGGTAATTACGTAAAGATTCGCCATAATGGTACATACGATACTCAATACCTGCATATGAAAAAGCGTAATGTTCGCGTAGGAGATTATGTGCGCCAAGGTGATGTTATTGGCTGGATAGGTATGACAGGTAACACTGGAGGCCCTCACGTTTGTTATCGTTTTTGGAAAAATGGAAAGCAAGTAGATCCATTTAAGCAAGACTTACCCATGTCCAAACCGTTGGAAGAAAAATATAAAGAAGATTATATCTCTTATATGACGCCTTTGAGGTCTCAATTAGACTGTATAGAATATTAAATTTAAGGTTTTTTTAATATGTTGAAAACCTGTTATTAATTAATATTCAGAAAACCAATACTTTACAATTTTCATTGTAGTTTTACTTTAGAAAAATTTGTTAGCATTTTCTTAACCTTTATAGCTTAAAAAAGGAAAAAGGAGATGTATATTTGCAGAAATTTTTAAAAAAACAAACTTCATTACAATGAAAAAACTTTTATTAGTATTAATTTTTTTAATGGGAGGAATTTTTACTTCTTGGTCACAAGGGGTAACAACATCCTCAATTAATGGAAAAGTGGTTGACGCTAACAACCAGATACTTCCAGGAGCTAATATTGTTGCGGTGCATAATCCATCCGGAACAAAGTACGGTGCAATAACCGATTTTGATGGCTTTTTCCGAATCGTAAACATGCGAGTTGGAGGTCCTTACACAATTACAATATCATTTATAGGGTATGAAAATGTTGTAAAAAGTAACATTTATCTGCAGTTAGGAGACTCTGAAGAAATTGACGTTACCATGAATGAATCTTCTAATGAGCTAGATGAAGTAGTTATTACAACACAACGTAACGGTGTTTTTGACGCAGGTAAAACTGGAACCGGAACAAACGTTTCTACTAGAGAGATTAATACATTACCATCAGTAAGTAGAGGGTTAGGAGATTTTGTAAGAAAAACACCTCAAGCTCTTGTTAGTGAGTCAGGTTCAATCTCTTTAGCTGGTCAAAACAACCGTTACAACTCAATTTATCTTGATGGTACAGTTAACAACGATGTATTTGGTTTGGCTGCTTCAGGAACTAATGGTGGTCAAACAGGTGTAAACCCATTATCAATTGATGCGATTGAGTCATTTCAAGTTAACCTTTCGCCTTTTGATGTAAGACAATCTGGTTTTGCTGGTGGTGCTATCAACGCAATTACACGTTCTGGTACAAATAAAACAGAGGGTTCTGCATATTTTTTCTTCAGAAATCAAGATTTAGCTGGGAAAACTCCTGGAGCTATTGATACCGATGAGAGAGAAAAACTTTCAGACTTTACAGCAAAATTATACGGAGCAAGAATAGGTGGTGCTATTGTAAAAGATAAATTATTTTACTTTGTTAACTACGAGCGCCAAGAAGAAGAAACGCCACAGCCATTCAGCTTTGGGGAGTACACAGGAGATTCTTCACTTGAAGACTTAAACGCTTTACAGCAAGGTTTAATTAACACTTATGGATATAATCCGGGTGGTTTCAGCAACAACACCTCTTCTTTAACTAGTGATAAATTAACAGTTAGATTAGACTGGAACATTGATGAGAGAAACTCTATTACTGCAAAGCACAACTATGTAAAAGCAGAACAAACTTCTCCAAGTTCAAGTAGCTTCCGTTCTATTAACTATTTTAATAGCGGTGTTTTCTTCCCTTCAACAACAAACTCATCTACCATCGAGTGGAATACGAGTAATGGAGGAAACTTAGCAAACAATTTAATTGTTGGTTATACAACAGTAGTTGATGATAGAGGACCTTTAGGTGACCCTTTCCCATCGGTAGAGATTAGAGATGGTATTGGTTCTATCAATTTTGGTTCAGAGCCATTTTCAACTGCAAACTTATTGGAGCAAGACGTGTTTACCGTAACCAACAACTTCTCTATATTTTCAGGAGCTCACAACATTACTATAGGTGGTAACTTTGAATATTTAGATGTGAAAAACGTATTCTTTGGTCAGAACTTTGGAGATTATACATTTGATAGCCTTTCAGACTTCAACACTTATTTAGATGATATACCTGGAAATGAGGTTGCTTCAGAAGATTATTTTCACAGTTACTCTTTATTAGGAGGTTCAGGAGATAACAGTCTTGGAGCTGCAGAATTTAACTATTCTCAATTAGGATTTTATGTTCAGGACGAAGTTGATGTGACTGATGACCTTAAAGTTTCAATGGGGCTTCGTGTAGATGTGCCTTTCTTTGAAGATGGAACTGTAAATAATGATTTTAATAATAGAACCATTCCTCTTTTAGAGTCATTTGGAAAGGACCTACAGAATGCGGAAGTTGGCAAACCGATTAATAGTAGAGTCCATATTTCACCTAGATTAGGTTTTAATTGGGATGTTGCAGGTGAAAAACAAACTCAAGTAAGAGGTGGATTAGGTATCTTTACTTCTCGTATCCCATTAGTTTGGCCTGGAGCAACATACAACAATAATGGTGTAACAGGTGGTTTTGCTGCTAACTTTTTGTTGCCTGAAGATGTTTTGTTTAATCCAAACATAAACGACCAACCAGTTACCGCTGTACCTGGTACTGGAGCTTTGGGAGGAAACGTAGACTTATTTGCTCCAGATTTTAAATTACCGCAAACTATGAAATACAATATCGCGGTAGATCAAAAATTACCATTTTGGGGTTTAATTGCTTCAGCAGATTTTTTATACAATGACGTAATTACAAATGTATTTTATGAAAACTTGAATATAAAACCAGCTGTAGGTAGGTTAAATGGAGCAGATGATAGACTTTATTATAATGACAGTGACCCAATTGATGATACATATGGTAGAATTATTCTAGGATCAAATACTGGCTTAGGGTATTCTTATAATGCAACATTTTCCATAACTAAACCTTTTTCTAATGGGTTTTCCGGACAAGCTGCATATACATATGGTGATGGACAGTATGTTTTTGAAGGAACATCTTCACAAAACAGCTCACAATGGAGAAATTTAATTACCGTAAATGGTAAAAATGCAAACCCAAGAGCTACAAACTCTCAATTTGCTACAGGACATAGAGTTTCAGCAAATGCATTATATGAATATGAATGGAATAAAAATTTCAAAACAACTATTGGAGTATTTTATAATGGTCAACAAGGATCGCCATACAGTTTTACATATAATGAAGGAAGAGATTTGTTAAACGATGATTCAAGAGATAATGCATTGATATACGTGCCAGCTAATGCTTCAGAAATTAATCTAGTTCCAATTACTGATGATAATGATAATGTTTTGGTTACACCTGCTGAACAATGGGCAGCTTTAAACCAATTTATTGAAGGAAATGACTATTTAAAAGGCAGAAGAGGTCAATATGCAGAAGTTAACGGGGATAGAGGTCCTTGGAACCACATTATAGATTTAAAGTTTTTACAGGACTTTGCATTGAATATTGGAAACAATAGACATGCATTTCAAGCTTCTTTAGATATTTTCAACTTCACCAACTTATTGAATAAAGATTGGGGAACAAGAAAGTTTATTCCTAGCCAAGTAGGTTTACTTACAACAGAGTCTGCTGGGCCAGATCCTGAATTCACTTTTGATCCAGCATTTTTAGATGGAATTGAAGAAGTAGATGATAGTGGTATTCAATCATCAAGATGGCAAATGCAAGTAGGTATTCGTTACTTGTTCAATTAATAAGCTTTTACTATATTTTAAAACCGCTTCAATAACTGAAGCGGTTTTTTTATGGAATAATCGCTACCTTTGAAACTCTAAAAATATAACTATGTACACTACTATTCAATTTGTTCATTCCTATTGGGCTTACCTTGTTCTAGTTGTTGTTGTGTTGGCAACGCTAAATGCTTTAATAGGTTTTTTTTCCAATAAAGAATATTCGCCTAAAGACTTTAGAATTTCGTTATTTGGTTTAATTGTAACCCATATTCAACTGTTAATTGGACTAATACTTTACTTTATTTCTCCGTTAGGCTTACAATCAATTACAAACAACGGAATGGGCACAGTAATGAAAGACTCTATGTTGCGTTTAAATGCTGTAGAACACCCGCTTGTAATGATATTGATGGTGGTGTTTATTACGGTTGGATACTCAAAACATAAAAAGAAATTGGTGTCAAAACCGAAATTTAAAATGTTGGCCATATTTTACACGATTGCCCTTGTTTTAATGCTAAGTAGAATTCCTTGGGGCCAATGGTTTTAAAAAAATAAAAGCACTTATTAGAGTTCTTTTTTTGTTGCTGAATATTTATTCAGAAATTTCTTTTACTAAAAAGATATAAACTGGAAAGTGGTCACTGTAGCCGCCTGTAAAACCACCGGTGAAACTTCGGTATGGATAACCTTTATAACGTCCTCTGGGATTTGCTAAATAACTTTTGTTGTAAATCCCTGCTTTATAAAATCGATAAGAAGAATAATCCCTTTCTAACAATTCTTTTGAAATAATAACTTGGTCAAACAAATTCCAACTGTCTCTCCAAGCTAATGTTCCAATGCCTTTATTGTACATTTCCTCCATAGGGTTATAGAGTTCTTTTAACTTAACATCTTCCCTATTTTCCTTAGCTTTTAAAACGTCCTTTACACTTGGACTGGTTGGGTCGTCGTTTAAATCCCCCATTGTAATGATCTTGGCATAAGGGTCTTCACTAAAGATTGAATCGATAATGCGTTTGTTCAGTTTTGCTGCTTTTATTCGCTTTGGACGACTTCTGGCTTCGCCACCACTTCGTGATGGCCAATGATTGACAATTACGTGTATTTTTTCACCGTCAAGCATCCCGCTCACTACTAATTGGTCTCTGGTATATATACGCTTGGTCTTATCATTGTCTTGATATATCATAAGTGGATGTGCCTTGTAATGAGTGGGGATAAAAAGTTTTTTTTGGTATAATAGGGCTACGTCAATTCCACGTCTATCGGGAGAATCAAAGTGAACAATTCCATAATCCTTTTGCAAAAGTGGTTCTTGGTTTACAAGATCTTCTAATACTTTCCTGTTTTCAATTTCAGAAACACCCACTAAAGCTGGAGTGGTCGCTGTCATCTCTTTCCCAATTTCAGAAATAACTTTCGCCATATTGAAAAGCTTTTTTTTATAAACTTCTTTTCGTAAGCTTTCTGTCATTTCCATAATGGGACTAGATTCGTCATAAATAGTAGCATCATCTTCGGTGTCGTATAGGTTTTCAAGATTGTAAAAAGCAATAGTGTTTATTTTATACTTTTTAGTCTGTTGGGAGAAACCAAGAGTGCTATAGAAAGTAAAAACAATAAAAAATATGTAGATTATCTTCATTGATAAATGTTAAAATTATAGGTAAATAACCATAAAAGTATTAAAAAGTTGATTATTCAATAAAAAAATGTAGTTTTACTTTTAATAATCCTCCCCCTTTTTTAGCGAAAACCAACCATTTATTACATGAAACAGTATTTATGCATACTGTGGATTGGGCTATTGAGTTCTTTTCAGCTTCAAGCCCAAGATGCAGTTTTAAAGGGTAGGATTGTAGATACGAACTCCAGCGAACCATTACCTGATGTTGAGGTGCGTATTCAATCCAGTAATTTCAATACAGTAACTACTTCCGAAGGGATTTTTAATATTACAGGAAGTGATTTGCCGCAAGGAGAACAAGTGCTTTTGGTTAATAAAGTGGGTTATCATGGCCAACGCATTCCAATTATTATTCAAAATGGGGAAACTATCAATTTAGACCCTATATTATTAGAAATCGATCTTACCGAAATTGAAGCACAAATAGGGATTATTAGCCTTTCAGATAACGAACTGGATCAAGATGATGGTACTTCTTTTAATATTTCAGGTCTTTTGCAGGCATCAAGGGATGTGTTCTTAAATGCTGCCGCTTTTGATTTCAGCGCCACATTTTTCCGCCCAAGAGGGTTGGATAGTGAAAATGGGAAAGTGCTCATTAATGGTATTGAAATGAACAAACAATATAGCGGTCGCCCACAATGGAGCAACTGGGGAGGTTTAAATGATGCGCAGCGTAACCGTGAGTTTTCAATGGGGCTAAACCCTAACGATTACACTTTTGGTGGTATTGCTGGAACAACCAACATTGTTATGAGGGCCTCACAATACAGAGAAGGGGGGCGTGTTTCATATGCTATGGCAAACCGTAGTTATAGTGGCCGTGTAATGGGATCTTATAATAGTGGGCTATTGAAGGATGGCTGGGCATATTCCGTGTTGCTTTCAAGACGCTTTGGTGATGAAGGTTACATAGACGGAACTTTGTATGATGCCAATTCTATATTTTTTTCTGTAGAAAAACAATTAAACAAAGACCATAGCTTAAATTTTTCGGCTTTTTATACTCCAAACAGAAGAGGTAAATCTACCGCTATTACCCAAGAAATGAAAGATCTAAAAGATAGAAGGTACAACCCAAACTGGGGGTGTCAAGATGAGGAAATACGGAATAGTCGCGTTCGTGAAATTGAAGAACCGGTTATTATGTTGAACCACTACTGGGATATTTCAGATAAAACAGGACTTAATACCAATTTAGGTTACCAATTTGGAAAAATGGGAAATACCCGCATTGACAATGGCGGTACAAGACTAATAAACATAGATGGTGAAGAGGCTTATATTGGTGGTGCCCGCAACCCATTGGGCAACTATTACCAGCGCCTTCCCAGCTATTTTTTACAAGATGAAAACCCAACTCCTGTAGATTACCAAAATGCTTATTTAGCAGAACAAGAGTTTATAAATGACGGTCAATTGGACTGGGAATCGTTATATAGAGCCAATGCTATTGCAAGAGCAAGTGGGGGAAATTCAATTTATGCCATACAGGAGGACAGAACTGATGATACACAACTTACTGCAAACACTATTTTAAATACCAGTTTTGCAGACAACATACTTTTTACCGGTAGTGTAAACTATCGTAATTTAAAAAGTGAAAACTTTGCTGAGTTAAAAGACCTTTTGGGAGGCACTGGTTATCTTGATGTTGATTTCTTTGCGGGTGAAGATGCACAAAACCAAGAGATAAGCCTTGGAGATGTTGCGCAAAGTGACTTGCAAAACAGAAACCGCATTGTTAAAGAAGGTGATCGCTATAAGTATAATTATGAAATTAATGCCGATGTGCTTTCAGGTTTTGCTCAAGCTCAGTTTAAATACAATAAAGTAGATTTTTACACAGGCGCCGAAATGTCATCGACTAACTACCAACGTAACGGATTGTATGAAAACGGAAATTTCCCTGGAAACAGATCGTTAGACAAAAGTGAAAAAGTGAGTTTTACCAACTTTAAAGTAAAAGGAGGAGCAACCTATAAAGTAACAGGACGTCACTTGGTTGATTTTAATGCCGGTTACTTGACTAAAGCCCCGAGTATTCGTAACACTTTTAGTAACTCACGCCAAAACAACGATGTGGTCATTGGCCTGGAAGATGAAAAAATAACAAGTGTTGACCTTAGCTATATATTTCGTTCACCTATCGTTAAAGCAAGGTTGACAGGTTTTTATGCAAACATTAAAGATGCAACAGACATTGGTTTTTACTTTACTGAAAACCTAACGGGTCTTGGTTTTGAAGAAGGTGCTTTTGTACAGGAAGTGGTTACCGGTATTGAAAAAAGACATATGGGAGCCGAATTGGGTATAGAAGCACAAGTAACACCGACAATTAAATTAAAGGCTGCAGCTTCTGTTGGGCAATACATTTATAACAACAATCCAAATTTATATTTAACAAGTGATGATTTTGAAGGCCCATTGACCTTTGGTGATGGTACAACCAATTTAAAAAACTATCACATTGCAGGAGGACCTGAAAGAGCTTACCAATTAGGATTTGAATATCGTGATCCCGATTTCTGGTGGGTGGGTGCAACAACCAATTATTTTAGCAATGCATATATTGACGTAAATAATTTAGCAAGATCGGCTAATTTCAGTACAGATTTTGACGGGCAGCCTTATTCAGATTACGATCCAGAAGTGGCTAAAGAATTACTTCAGCAAGAAGAATTTGGCGACTACTTTTTGGTCAACGCAGTAGGAGGAAAATCTTGGAAAGTGAAAGATTACTATGTAGGCTTCTTTGCAGTGATTAATAATATTTTAGATCAAGAATATAAAACAGGTGGTTTTGAACAAGGAAGAAAAACTACCTATCCAGACCTACAGGAAGATCAATCCAGAGCAAACGGAGCTATTTTTGGCCCTCGCTATTTCTTTGGGTATGGGACCACTTATTACTTAAATTTTTACGTACGATTTTAAATAAAACGGAATAAAATAAATACACACATAAAGATGAAAACTTTTAATTTTTACAAACTGATAACCCTGTTCCTACTAGCAGTAGTGGCTACATCTTGTGTTCAGGATGATGAATTTGATTTGCCAGATAGTGACACAGCAGTTGTTGACCTTGAAGGCGATGTTACTATTGACCAGCTTAGAAACTTATATTTACAAGAATTGAACACAAACGAAAATGAGTTTTTAACCTTTTCTGAAACCGATTCGTACGTTACGGGTTATGTTATTTCAAGCGATGAAGGAGGAAACTTTTTTGAAGAGTTAATTCTACAGGACAGTCCTGCAAACCCTAAAGCCGGGGTAAAAGTCTTGGTAGACGTAAACCCATTGTTTACAGTATATGAGTTTGGCCGTAAGGTACATGTTAAATTGGATGGTCTTACTGTAGGGTTAGACAGTGGTGTGTTAACTTTAGGGATTAGAGATGGAAATGCCATTGAAAGCATTGCCGAATCTCAATTTGATGAATTCCTAATAAGGGATGAAGAATTAGCTGAAATTGTTCCGTTACCAATTAGCATAACAGAGTTTGACGATTCAAAAACCAATCTATATATTCAATTGGAAAATGTTCAGTTTAACAGTAGCGAAGTGTTGGGCGACAACAGAAAAACATTTGCCGGTGAACCTGAAGACAGCTTTGATGGGGAACGTATTTTAGAAAGTTGCACCACGGGAATTAAAACTGTGTTCAGTACCAGTACATTTGCAGATTTTAAATCATTGCTTTTACCGCAAGGAAAAGGTTCTATGGCTGCTATATTGAGCAAAAGTTTTAACGCAAGTACGTTTATTGTTACAGTAAACGATCCCTCTACTATAAACTTAGATGGAGATGACCGTTGCGATGCTTGTGGTTTAGCAACCGAAACAGGTGAAACAGAATTGTTCAGGGATTTCTTTGAAACCCAAACCGAAGGTACGCCGATTAGCGGAAATGGCTGGACCAATTATGCTGAAGCAGGGACCCAATTGTGGGAAGCTTATTTTGATGATGGCAGCAATGCATCATTAGGAATTTCGGCAAGGTTTAGTGCCCGTAACACAGGTGACAACTCTTCAATTGGTTGGTTGGTCACTCCAGAAATTGATTTTAATGCTCAAAATCAAGAAACGTTAAACTTTAAAACATCAAACAGTTTTTCTGATGGAAGCTATATGGTAGTCTTATATTCCACCAATTGGGATGGTAGTCCAAGCACTATTCCTACAGCAAATTGGTTACCTATCCCCGAAGCTAAAATTGTTGCAGATAGTGACTTTTTTGGCGATTGGATAGAGTCTGGCAATATAGATCTATCTTGTATAGAAGGTAGCGGTCACATTGCATTTAAATATGTTGGTAAAGACGAAGAAGATTTCGATGGAACTTACGAGCTTGACGAGGTTATTATTAATTCTGAAACTACAGACGGGGATGGTGATTCTGGCCCATTGGATTGTACCACAACGAGTGGTGGTGGATCGCCATTTGTTGCCATAAATTTTGAAGAATTTAATACTATTGAAGATTATGTAGATGCAGGATGGACCAATGTAAATGTTGCGGGTGGCAGTACTATTTGGGAAATAGGCAACTTCGATGATAGTAACTACGTACAAATATCAGGTTTCGATACAGGTGAAAATAATATTGAATCATGGCTGGTAACCCCTGAAATTAATATGGATACCACAGCGGGCGAAGAATTGAGTTTCGACGTGCAAGCCAGTTTTGACAATGCGACAATTTTAAGTGTTTTAGTTTCAACAAACTTTACAGGTGATGTTACCACTGCAGATTGGCGAACTATAGATGCCAACATCCCAACGGGCCCAAGTGACGGCTTTGGAGATTTTCAACCTGTTGGCCCGATAAATGTTTCTTGTTTAGAAGGCTCTGTACATTTCGCATTTTTATATGAAGGTTCAGATCCAGATGCAACAACCCGGTATCACGTCGATAATATAGATATAACAGGAAATTAATCTTCAGCTTCCTTTTACCCTTAAAAGGGGCCTTGAGCAGAAATTTTTTTAATGGCTGAATAAGAAAAAGGCAATAAGCTGCTTTTCACAGCCTTTACCATTGATTGTATACGTTCGTTAAATGCGTGTAAATTACAAAATTCTGAAGCAAAAGCTTTTGTATCTTTGTATTAGAATTTAAAATATGATTGAACAAACCACGATAGAATACGAAAAAACCATACTCATTGGTTTAATAACCCAATATCAAGACGAAGAAAAGTCTCAAGAATATTTGGACGAACTGGAGTTTCTTGCCTATACAGCAGGAGGTGAAGTGTCTAAACGCTTTACACAAAAAATGGATTCTCCAAATCCTAAAACCTTCATTGGAAGCGGAAAAATGGAACAAGTACGGGAATTTGTTGAAGAAAACGATATCGGTACCGCTATTTTTGATGATGAATTATCACCCGCACAACAAAAAAATATTGAAAAAATATTGCGGTGTAAAATTATAGACCGAACAAACCTTATTCTAGATATTTTCGCACAACGTGCCAAAACCAGTTATGCCCGTACCCAAGTAGAACTGGCACAATACGAATATTTATTACCTCGATTGGCTGGTATGTGGACGCACTTGGAGCGTCAGCGAGGTGGTATCGGGATGCGTGGTCCTGGTGAAACCGAAATTGAAACAGACCGTCGTATTGTTCGAGACCGTATTACGCTTCTAAAGAAAAAATTGGAGAAGATTGATAAGCAAATGGAAGTGCAACGGGGCAACCGTGGTTCTTTAGTACGAGTCGCTTTGGTAGGATATACTAACGTTGGTAAATCAACCTTGATGAACAGCATTAGTAAAAGCGAAGTGTTTGCTGAAAATAAACTATTTGCAACCCTCGATACCACAGTTAGAAAGGTAGTAATTGGCAACCTTCCTTTTTTATTGACCGATACCGTTGGGTTTATCAGAAAATTGCCTACACAGTTGGTAGAATCGTTTAAAAGTACGTTAGATGAGGTTCGGGAGGCAGATTTATTGTTACACGTAGTTGATATATCTCATCCTTCTTTTGAAGATCATATCGCTTCGGTAAACAAAGTACTGGACGAAATTGAAAGCGCCGATAAACCCGTTATTATGGTCTTCAATAAAATTGATCAATACAAACCTGAAGTTATTGAAGAAGACGATTTAGAAACAGAAAGAACAACAGCGCACAACACATTGAAAGATTGGAAACAAACTTGGATGAACCGTGAAGAAAACGCTATTTTCATTTCAGCATTGAACAAAGACAATTTTGAAGAGTTTAGGAAGCTAGTATATGAAAAAGTAAGGGATATCCACGTTACACGTTTTCCTTATAACAACTTTCTTTATCCTGAGCATTACATCTACGAAGAATAAAAAAAACCGGCAAATTCAATTTGCCGGTTTTTTTTATGTTTTTTCTATAAGTACTAAAACTTATAACCTACTCCTACACCAAGGGTTTCACGTATTTGGAAACCTTGCACTGCATTATCATCATAAATTGCCTGGAAGGTACCATTTGCTGTAATCCAATCATTAACTTTCAAAACTAAGTTCATCGTGTAATCAACATCTACATTTTGAGGGTCTTCTAGGTAATTAGAGTACAGGCCTAAAATGTTCTCCATAGAAACGTTTTCCATTAAATCTACCTTATAGTAGGCGTTCAAAGAAGCACCAAATTCAAATCGGGTTGTTTCATTGGCTTCAACCCCAAAATAACCTCCGGCATCGTTAAATGCTTCTGCCAAAGCAGGATCAACAGTAGTAAATTTTTCATTAACAAAAATTAATCGTGCGGTTGCAGGAGCTATATTTACTTTAAAGTTATCATCTTTTTTCCAAAGCATACCCGGTCCAAATTGTAAATAACCAGGGGACATAAAACGAGTTGTTTCGGTGCGGATGTCATCTCCATTGGCATCTTCGCTAAACTCATACCCTTTTGCAAATTGGGTTCTAAAGTTTACAAAAAAGGAATAAAACCAGTTGCTTTCTTGTACTTGGCGACCTACAATTGAATTTAACTCCAACCTGTCGTTTGTTTTTCTTGAAAATTCTTCATCTTTAATTTTAGTGATTCCGTAATCAGCAAGAATTCGATTATCCCACGTTAACTTACCCTTTCGGTAATTAAAATCATACGTAAAGTTAAGGTTGGCCGCATAGTTAGAAGTACCTCCGCCTGTCCATTCTTCATTAAAAGCAGCTTGATTAAAAATTAAAGAAACATTACCAGATTTGCTCCAGCCGTCTTTCGTTTCTTCGGTTTCTTCATCTTGAGCCATTGCAATAAATGGTGAAACGAATAGAAGGAAGATTAAAATTTTTTTCATAAATATTGAGTTTGGTTTTTTGTAAAGATAAGGTATCTAGTCAATTTAAAAAGTAGATGAATTTTGAAAACCATTAATTTCGATATACGGAAAGTAATTTTCGATGAGGGTTACTTTTTCCGCTTAAATAATGGAACAGAAGAACACGCTTCACCATACATGACACTCTTGGCAACTTCTTGAAGTCTTTGGGCAAGCAGAACATATGCATTTTCCGGGATGGGCTTGTTGGCACAACCTTTAATGATAATGGGCTTGTCTTTATATTCTGAAATATCTAAAGTATGTAAAATTTCAGAAAACAAAATACTTTCAAGTGTTTCTGAGGTGCCAACTACCGTTTTCTTAGCATAGGGCGCCAATTGAAGTGATAGAAACATATATGCCCAACCGGGGATAATAGCATCGGTTGAACTATATAGATTAACAAAACAACCTTCATATTGCGACCAGTCGTGTGCTTTTACATCGTTTCGGAAATCTTTTTCGCGAAGAACAATCCCTTCTAGCAACCACTGTGAAATATCTATTGAAACGCGCTTGCCTTCGGGGTAAAAGTCTTCCAGATTAAAGGTTATAAGCTTACTGTTCGCTACGCGGTTTACAATTTGTTTTTCCATAGATAATTTTTAAAATCTGGGGTTTTTGGTATAATTGTTATGTTTATGAATGACAAAACATAACAATTAACCAATAATATACTACCTACTGAGTTTACAGCATGCCCAATTCCAGCTTTGCTTCTTCACTCATTAAATCTTGACTCCACGGTGGATCGAAAGTGATCTCCACTTCGGCGTCTTTTACCATTTTAATGGATTTTACTTTATCCTCAACTTCTTGAGGCAAAGATTCTGCTACTGGGCAGTTTGGTGTGGTTAACGTCATTAAGATTTTTACCTCGTGGTCTTCATTTACAAAAACATCGTAAATAAGACCAAGTTCGTAAACATCTACTGGGATTTCAGGATCGTAAATGGTTTTAATCACTTTTACGATTTTATCGCCCAATTCGGTTGTATTTATAGTTTCAGCGCTCATAATTTTTAATTTTTTAGTTGTGCTTGGTAGGCTACGGCGTACAATTTTAATTGTTTTACCATAGAAACTAAACCATTGGCACGAGTAGGAGATAAATGTTCTTTTAAACCAATTTCATCAATAAACTTTGTGTCTGCTTCAATGATATCCTCAGGTTTTTGATTTGAAAACGCTCGGATGAGTATAGCAATGATTCCTTTTGTTATCACGGCATCGCTATCTGCAGTGAATACTACCTTGTCATCTTTTATTTCAGCATTAAGCCAGACACGGGATTGACATCCTTTGATGAGTTTATCTTCGGTTTTTAGTTCTTCATCAATTAAAGGCAACGACTTTCCAAGTTCTATCATATATTCATAGCGTTCAATCCAATCATCGAACATGGAAAACTCATCTATTAAATCGTTTTGTATCTCTTGTATGGTCATTAATTTTCTTCTTTGTCTTTTGTAGCGGTTATTAATACACTTTGGTCGTTTTTTGCATATAATGTTAACACGTTCTCCTGAATACGGTAACCACCTACATTGTTCATCGCTTCCAAAAATTGATTTTCAACTACCATTTGTTCTTTTGGACACATTTTTTTAGTTACTGCTAGTTCACCAATAGTGAGACTGTTGACATTCGTAGAGTAATCTCCAAAATAGGTGTTACACCCAGCATTTCCTGAAACCCTTCCACTAAGAGCTGCAAAAGTAATGGTTGGCTTTGTAGCAGACATGGCAGTTTCATCAACATTGGTTACAGTGTAATTTCCAGATAACTGAACATTTCCGGCAACATCGATTGCTTTTTTGGCTTCATCACAACCCGTAAAAACAAAGGCAAATAATACAAGACTAATAGTGGCAAATAACTTCATAAATTTTAGAGTTTAAGTTAACATTGTTTTTGCTTTTTTTACAGCTTTAACGAGTGCGTCAACTTCTTCTTTTGTGTTATAAAACGCAAAAGAAGCCCGAACTGTACCAGGGATTTTATAATAATCCATAATAGGTTGTGCGCAATGATGCCCCGTACGAACCGCTATGCCCAGTTTATCAACAATAGTACCAATATCGTAAGGATGAATACCTTCAATATTGAACGAAATAACCGAGGTTTTATCAACGCCAGTTCCGTATATTTTTAATCCTTCTATTGCCGTTAATTGCTCTGTGGCATACGTTAGTAATTTATGCTCGTGGGTTTCAATTTCATCAAAACCGATACTGTTAAGATAATCAATTGCAGCACCAAAAGCAATACCGCCGGAAATATTTGGCGTGCCAGCTTCAAATTTATGTGGAAGCCCAGCGTAGGTAGTTTTTTCAAACGTTACTTCAGCAATCATCTCACCACCACCTTGATAAGGAGGTAGTTTATTTAGCCACTCTTCTTTTCCATAGAGCATTCCTACACCTGTAGGCCCACACATTTTATGGGCCGACGTTACGTAAAAGTCAACATCTAAAGCTTGTAAATCGGGTTTAATGTGCGAACAAGATTGTGCCCCGTCCACTAAAACCGCTGCACCTTTTTCGTGTGCTTTTACAATAATTTCAGCAATTGGGTTAATGGTTCCCAAGGCATTTGAAATATGATTTACAAAAACAAGTTTTGTGTTTTCTGAAAGTAATTTTTCATATTCAGAAAAAACTAACACTCCTTTCTCATCAATAGGAATCACTTTCAATTCAGCTCCTGTGCGTTCGCACAACATTTGCCAAGGAACAATGTTAGAATGATGTTCTAAAGCCGAAACGATAATCTCATCACCATTGTTTAAAAATTCATTGAAGCCATTTGCTACCAAATTAATACCGTGTGTAGTTCCGGCGGTAAAAATAACTTCGTGGGCATGTTTTATATTGAAGTGTTCCTGTATTTTTTTCCGTGCACCTTCATATACATCGGTTGCTTCTTGCGATAAGGTGTGAACTCCACGATGGATGTTGGCATTATAATTTGTATAGTAATCTACTATACTGTTAATAACCGCTTGCGGTTTTTGTGTAGTAGCTGCATTATCCAAATAAACCAGAGGCTTGCCATTTACTTCACGTTGAAGAATGGGAAAGTCTTTTCTTATTTCCTGAACGTTAAAGGCCATGGAAAATTTATTTTGGTGTGTGATTACAGTTGGAAGCCCAAACTAACGCCGATTTTTTTAGCTATCAGTTTGTTAATACGTTGTTTTAATTCTGGAATTTTTACACTTTCCAAAACACTGTTGGCAAATGCATACATTAATAATGCACGAGCTTCTTTCTTGGCGATACCTCTGGAACGCATATAAAATAAAGCTTCTTCGTCCAATTGACCAATGGTACAACCGTGAGAACATTTTACATCGTCCGCAAAAATCTCCAATTGCGGTTTCGAATTGATGGTTGCTCGATCATCAACTAAAATATTGTTGTTTTGCTGAAACGCATCAATCTTTTGAGCGATTTTATCGACCAAAACTTTACCGTTGAATACACCAGTAGATTTATCTGCAAAAATCCCTTTGTAATCTTGGTGGCTTTCACAATTAGGTGCAGTATGGTGCACTAATGTGTTATGGTCAACGTGTTGTTTGTCTTCAATAATGGTGATGCCATTTAAAGTAGAATTACAACGTTCTCCATTTTGATAAAAATGAAGGTTGTTTCTTGTTAACTTACCGCCAAAAGAGAAAGTGTGCACTCTACAATTGCTTTCACGCGCTTGAGAAACATATGTACTATCAATTAACGAAGCCGAAGGGTTATCGGTCTGTACCTTATAGTAATCAGCATAAGCTCTTTTTTCAGCAAAAATTTCAGTAACACTATTAGTGAATACTGCGTTTTCTGAAAGGCTTTGATGACGCTCTATAATCTGCACATGTGCGTTTTCACCTACCACTATTAGATTTCGTGGCTGTAACATTACTGCTGCTTCATTTCCTGTTGAGAAATTGATGATCTCTATCGGTTTTTCAACTTCTTTGTTTTTCGGAATATGAATATAGGCCCCTTCTTTCGCAAAAGCCGTATTTAAAGACGTAAGACTATCTTTTTTGGCAATTTTATTAAAGTAAGTTTCAATTACAGGTTGATATTTTGGTTTATTCAAAGCTGAAGAAAGCAAACAGACATCGATTGAATCGTGAGTAGTTTCAGATAAAAACGAACTGTAAACACCATCAATAAAAACAATTTTATACGTATCGATATCGTGCAAGAAATATTTACGTACGTCTTTCAGCTCCGTATGCTTTTCCTGTTGCTTCGGAAATATACTATAATCGGTTTTTTCAAGTGATTTTAAAGAAGTGTATTTCCAAGCCTCTTCTTTTTTGGAAGGAAATCCTTGTTCTTCAAAAACTTTCATGGCTTCATTACGAAGATCGTGAATAGGGGAGTCGGGCTCCAAGTGATCTTCAAAAGCGATGTATGATGAAACTAATTTATCTTTTAAATTACTCATTTTTTTTAATTCAGAATTCAAAAATTAAACTCAAATATTCAAGACAAGATTAATAAAAGCCTTGAGTATCTAAACTCTTTTGAATTATTTAAACTAATTCTTCTTTAATCCAGTCGTACCCTCTTTCTTCAAGTTCGTACGCTAACTCTTTACCACCAGATTTTACAATTTTTCCTCCCATTAATACGTGAACATAATCTGGGACGATATAATCTAGCAAACGTTGGTAGTGCGTAATAACAATTACAGCGTTGTCTTTGCTTTTTAATTTGTTTACACCATTGGCAACAACTTTTAAAGCATCGATATCTAATCCTGAGTCAGTTTCGTCCAAAATGGCCAATTTAGGCTCCATCATAGCTAATTGGAAGATTTCATTGCGTTTTTTCTCACCTCCTGAAAACCCTTCGTTTAAGGAACGTGATAAAAACTTACGGTCTATCTCTAGCATATCTGCTTTTTCCTTAATTTTTTTAAGCATTTCGCTAGCCGGCATATCGTCGAGTCCCTTTGCTTTGCGGGTTTCGTTGATGGCTGTTTTAATAAAGTTTGTTACGGTAACACCGGGAATTTCAATAGGATATTGAAAGGATAAAAACAATCCTTTATGAGCACGCTCTTCAGGATCTAATTCAGTAATATCTTCACCTTCAAAATTTATTTCACCTTTTTGAAGTTCAAACTCTTCTTTTCCTGCAATAACGGAAGCCAACGTACTTTTACCAGAACCGTTAGGCCCCATAATAGCATGAACTTCACCGGCGTTAACATCGATGTCAACACCTTTTAAAATATCTTTTCCTTCTACGCTTGCGTGCAGATCTTTAATATGTAGCATAATTAACTTTTCTTTTCTTCAATTTCTATTTGTGTTTTAGCAGGTTTGTCACTAACATAAAGAATTTCCTTTATGGTAATAACTTCTTCCCAAACCTCTTCGGTTTCTGCTTTTGGGTTGGGACTTACAACACCAGTGATAATTACAGGAACCATATCGTAATCATCTTTTTCTACTTTTGAAACCTTATCGGCCAACTCTTGGCTTTTATCATCTATGGTAACCCCGTAGATAAAATTGTTTCCTTTTAAAACCGCAGCATCATCCGTGTAAATAAACTCACCTCTATAAGTGCGCACGTTTTCATTGGTCGCTGAGGCTGTTTCTTTTTCCGTTTCTGTTTCTGTTTCCTTTTTGGTGTTATTACAGGAAACAACTGTGGCTATAAACAATAGCAGCAAAAGCGTTTTTTTCATTTTACTATTTATATTTAAGTTTTTATTGTTTCAGAAAAATTATCCTACAGAACCTTCTAATGAAATCTCAAGCAATTTTTGTGCTTCTACAGCAAACTCCATAGGAAGTTTATTTAACACCTCTTTACTGAAACCATTAACAATTAATGCAATCGCTTTCTCGGTATCAATACCTCGTTGGTTACAGTAAAAAATTTGGTCTTCCCCAATTTTACTTGTTGTAGCTTCATGTTCCACTTGTGCGGTTTTATTTTTTGCTTCAATGTAGGGGAAAGTATGTGCGCCACATTCGTTGCCCATTAAGAGCGAATCACATTGTGAAAAATTACGGGCATTATCAGCACGGCTATTTATCTGTACTAATCCGCGATAACTATTTTGAGATTTTCCAGCAGAAATACCTTTTGAGATAATAGTACTCTTGGTGTTCTTACCTAAATGGATCATTTTGGTGCCGGTATCTGCCTGCTGAAAATTATTAGTTACAGCAATGGAGTAAAACTCACCAATCGAGTTATCCCCTTTTAAGATACAACTAGGATACTTCCACGTAACGGCGCTTCCGGTTTCAACTTGTGTCCAAGAAATTTTTGCATTTTTCTCGCAAAGCCCTCTTTTAGTCACAAAGTTAAAAACCCCGCCTTTTCCATCTTTACTTCCAGGAAACCAGTTTTGAACTGTGGAGTATTTTATCTCCGCACCGTCTAAAGCTACAAGCTCTACAACAGCGGCGTGTAATTGGTTTTCGTCACGCATTGGGGCGGTACACCCTTCTAAATAACTTACATAGCTATCTTCATCGGCAACAACCAGTGTGCGTTCAAACTGCCCTGTTCCTGCTTGATTGATTCGGAAATAGGTTGAAAGTTCCATTGGGCATCGTACACCTTTTGGGATGTAGCAGAACGATCCATCGCTAAAAACAGCACTGTTTAAGGCTGCGTAAAAGTTGTCTTTCTGTGGCACAACCGAGCCAATATACTTTTTAACCAATTCGGGGTGCTCCTTAATTGCTTCGGAAATAGAACAGAAGATAATTCCTTTTTTGGCCAATGTGTCTTTAAATGTAGTGGTAACAGAAACAGAGTCCATTACAATATCTACGGCTACACCAGCTAATTTTTTTTGTTCATCTAACGAAATACCTAGTTTGTTGAAAGTTTCCAACAATTCAGGATCTACCTCGTCAATGCTGTCGTATTTTGGCTTTTTATTAGGAGCTGAGTAATATGAAATGTTTTGAAAATCTGGTTTCTTGTAATGTACGTTTGCCCATTCTGGCTCTATCATTTCTTTCCAGTATCGAAAAGACTCTAAGCGCCATTCGGTCATCCATTCGGGCTCTTCTTTTTTCTTTGAAATGGCACGAACTATATCTTCATTCAAACCAACAGGGAACGTATCAGATTCTATGTCGGTATAAAATCCGTATTCGTACTCTTTTGTTTCGAGTTCTTTTTTTAAATCGTCTTCAGTAAACTTAGCCATTGGTAGCTTTATTTTTTCTTTTTGCTTTATCTGTTTCAGAAATAAAACAAATCAAGATTTTTATTTAATTTTAATTAAAGCGAAAAACTTTCGCCACAACCGCAAGTGCGATTTGCGTTTGGGTTGTTAAAAACAAACCCTTTGCCATTTAATCCGCCACTATATTCTAAAGTGGTTCCTACTAGATAAAGGAAACTTTTTTTATCGATTGCAATTTTAACCGATTCATCTTCAAAAAGCTTATCGTTTTCGCCTATTTTGTTGTCAAACTTTAGGTCGTAGGATAAGCCGGAGCAACCTCCACTTTTTACACCTACTCTCACAAAATCGTTAGTTATATTGAAGCCTTCCTCAGACATCAATTCTTCTAGTTTAGATTTTGCATTTTCACTAACTTTTATCATAAGATAAATTTGTTCTTATTAAAGTGCAAATATACGGTAATTACAGATGGTAGCCATAGTTACAGGTCAATTTAAACTTATGGCGTTATAGTTTTAAATAATAATTAACATTTAAGGCTGTAAAGACTTAAAATTGAACGAAATATATAGTTTTGGTGGGAGAAAAATTAAGGCTTTTGAAAGTCTTGATTGTTTATGAAACTTTCATCAGATAAGGAAAGTAAAAAGGCTTTAAGATCTGCTTTATCTTTTTCAGAAAGCTGCACACCACCTTCACCAACAGCTTTCATTAAGGGGTCGATGGTCTCAGAATATACTAAGCCTTCGCTATAATGATCAATTACTTCGTCTAAGGTTTCAAACCGACCGTCGTGCATATAAGGTGCGGTATATGCTAAATTACGTAGAGAAGGTGTCTTAAAGAGGCCAAACTCTCTTGGGTCACCGGTAACAGCACCTCTGCCGAGATCGTCAAAAATTTCATCTAAACCGTTGTTATGGAAGTCATTGTCTGTCCAGAGTGGATTGTTTGGATCGCCGTGGCAATGGAAACAATCACCGCGATTTTCATCTTCAAAAACTTGAAGTCCGTTTCTTTCAGATTCTGTTAACTCTATTTCTCCTCGTAAAAATTGATCAAACCTTGAATTGCTGGAAATAAGCGTACGTATAAACTGAGCGATTGCTTTTGAAACTAACGTAGAGTCTATTGTTTCCGTACCAAAAGCTTTGGAAAAAAGTTCTGGATAGTCTGATGTTGCTTGTAAACTTGAAACGGCATTGGGCCAAGTATTGTGCATTTCAATAGGATCTATAACAGGTTGTAAAGCCTGATTTTCTAAAGACGAAGAACGACCGTCCCAGAAGAAATTTTCTTGGTAATTCCAAGCAAGATTAAATAGGGGCATAGAATTTCTACTCCCTTCAATTCCGTCTATACCGGGGCTAAATTGTCTTGCGTCTGAAAAGCCTTCAGCGGGTTTGTGACAACCAGCACAGGCCAATGTATTATCGCCTGAAAGGATAGGATCGAAAAAAAGCTTTTTCCCTAAGGCTACACCTTCTTCTGTTTGAGGGTTATCCTGAGGTATAACTGGAGGTGATATTCTTTCTTCAAAAATGGATGGTATATCTAAAGATAATGGTGTAGGTTCGTACCCTTCATCTTCAAGGTTATCTTTTTCATCTTTAGCGCAAGAGGTTATTAAAAAGCAACAACATGCTACATAAAAAATTATATATGTTTTTCTAAAAAACATCACCGCGAGTATTTATTATTCAACAGTTCCTAAGCTAAAGACGCTTTTACCATTAGCAGAAATCATTCTTTGAGCTTCAGCATTCATCATTAAATTACTGCTTAGTTCGTTTAAATTCCATTGGTGTGGATTTTTAAACCATTCAGCAACGTTCATTTTAATTTCAATTGAAGTATCTTGAGTAATCGTTACCGCACCTAAATCTACTTTAAAGGACGTGTCTTCGGTTTCTGGATTTTCTCCCATTACTATAGCAGCCCTAATTGCATGATATAAGTAAGGGGTTTGGGTGCCTGTATTGTCTGCAAACATTCCTTCTAAGCGCATAAAGTGGTATCCTCCACCAAGCTCATCTGGAACCCCCCAACCCCATGGAGGTGAATTTAATTCTGTATAAGCATCATCAATGTTGTCTTCGTCGTCAAAACCAAAAGTAAAGCTTAGGGTATATTCGCCTTCTGATATTTTTCTACTTGGGGTATACTGTGTGTTTACACCATCCCTGGCATTCATAATATTGTATCCTTCAATAACTGTTACATCACCATCTTTATCAGTGAAAGTTATATCAGAAATCAAATAATTTAATTTTGAAATTGTCATCTCTTCACCGTTTGCATTTGTGTATACGGTTGTTTGATAGTCAGGATTTGTTATTTCTTCACCGTCCCAATTTTGAGTAAAGTTGAACGTCATATTATAATTTGGGTTTATAATTTCATCGACGTCTTTACAAGCAAATAATGTGACTGTAAGAACAAATAATAAAAGGACCTTTTTCATTAAAAATTAATTTTTAGGGTTATTTTATTTTAAATAGCAATAAATCTTCAACACCACGGTTTTGTGGTATATCTTTATCGTTGCTTTGGGTGCTTCCCGCAATGACGTAAGTGTTATTTTCTGCTTCAATAGCGCTTTGGGCAAAATCGAACGTTGAGCCACCAAGTGTTAATTGAAATTCAATATTTAGATTGTCGTCTATTAGCATAACCAGGGCATCATTGTCACCATTATTTTCAGTAAAATCCCCTTCTATACTTCTGGTGTTGCCGGTTACAATAAAATTTCCGTTTGTAAGCGAGGTAATACCCCTTGCACTTTCAAATTCGCTGCCGCCATAAGATTGTTGTGACAATAAGACTCCATCAGCATCGATTTTTACACCCCAAATATCTGCTTTTCCAAAATTACTAGAAACGTTTTCATCATCACTTCGGGTGTCACCAAACATGACAAAACTCCCATCTTGAGCAATAGTCGCAGTATATAAGTTTTCTATCTGTGTGCCGCCATAGTTTTTCTCCCACAGCATTTCTCCATTTGCAGATACTTTAACTACCCAATAATCGTAGGTGCCAATGTTTTCAGAAATATCCACATCATTACTATCTGAGGTGCCGTAAACAAGGTATGTTCCATCAGATACCTGTATAATATCATATGCGGTATCGGTAAAAGTACCGCCAAAATAGTTTCTCCATTGTAATTGCCCGCTTGCAGAAAGTTTTATTACCCAATAATCACCCCCTGCGTGCTGTACGGATCTGCCTAAATCTTGTGAAGACCTGTTAGAGCCTAACCCACCTTCGCCATTGCTAGCCGTGACATCTAATACACCAGCTGCTATATAACCTCCATCTTTGGTTTGTATAACTTTATAGGCCTTGTCACTTCCTGCAAATCCATAGCTTTTTTCCCATTCTAAATCACCAGAAGCTGTAAACTTGACGATCCAAAAATCATGAAAACCTTCATTATTGCTAACATCGCCACCAGCACCTCTGCTGTATCCAGATACTATGTAACCTCCATCGCTCGTTTTTTCAAGACTGGAGGCAGTGTCGTCCTCAGGCCCTCCGTAAGTTTTGCTCCAAACTATGTCGCCATTAGGTTTTACCTTTAAAAGCCAATAGTCTTCATCTGATGTCGTTTTGTCGGTAATATCTCCATCTGTACTTTTAGTCGATCCCAGTATAACGTAGTTTCCATCATCTGCCAACACAATACTTACAGCTTTGTCAAGGTTGCTACCGCCATATGTTTTAACGTAGTCTACTTCACCTTGAAATTCGTTAGCTTGTTCTTCTTTTGGAGAATCTTCTTTTTTACAGGAAAAACAACTAATCAGTACTAGAACTAAAAATATTTTGTAGGTTAAATTGTAAAATTTCATACTTTTAATTTACTATTAATCTCTTGGTGGTAAGGTTGTTGATTTTAACTAAGTAGATTCCTGACTGTAAGGAAGCTATGTTAACTTCCTCTTCTAAATTAGTATTTGGAAATTCAAAGTTTAAAACACGCTTGCCCAGAACAGAATATACTTCTACTTGGTTTAATGGAGATATTGGTGAAGCTATGGTTATAATTTCTTTTGCAGGGTTTGGGTATAAAGCGAAATCGTTAGATGCTACATCTTCAACACTAAGTATATTGCTATCTTTTACTAAGGTAAAACCTCCTTCCCCACTTATAATAATATTTCCGCTTTCAAAAAATGGATACACGTTCCAACTGCCATTAAAACCTGCGTTATTGTTGCTTGGATAGGTATCAAAATATCCGTACTGAGTAATATTTTGGTTATCAATATCGCTTATATCTAATACGTTTAAACCTGCTGAATAATTTGCAAAATAATATTTATCACCAACAACATAACCGTTGTGGTCTATAGCAGGAGTTGGACCTGAAAATTCAGTGTGAAATTGGGGATTATCCAAGTCTGTAAAGTCAAACACTAAGGTTCTGGTGTTAAAGCCAAAAGATATTTCGTCAGTTTCGTCTCCGAGTATAAAATACTTTTGATCTTCTGTAAACCAGCCTTGGTGGGTATAGCCTACGTTATTATAGCTTATAGTTGAAACGCCTTCTGGGTTGGCTTTATCGGTGATATCTACTATTACCACTTCATTTTCATTGCTTCCTATTAAAATTTCAGTTCCTGTATAATCTGAATCAGGACCTGCGTAGATAACAACTTGAGCATCATGACTATAACTATCCATTGCATATCCTCCTTCGCCAACTGGGTTAAGGGGATCTTGAATGTTTACGAAATGGGGACCTCCATTAAATGTTCCTGTTCCTACTCCGTAAGCATAACCTGAGTCTTCGTTTATAACAACATTATGAGCGCTACCAAAGCCATCGTAATGTGCATCTTCTGTAAATATTTCTGGTGGATTGGTTACATCCCTTAATCGGGTTAAATCAAAAACCTGCATTCCATGCCCAGAGGCTTCACTTACTACAAAAGCGTGGTCACTATATACTTTTACATCTCGCCATGTACTTGATGATGTGTGCGTAGGTAATTTTCCTAAATAAATTGGGTTAATTGGGTCTGAGATATCGATAAAAGCAGTTCCGTTGTCTAAACCGATTAAAGCATATTCTTTACCGTCTTGTGGATCGGTCCACCCCCACGAGTCGTTTCCGCCAGAGGCATTCATTTCGCTAAGGCTAATATGCGATAATAAGTCAAAGTTTTGGCAAGGAAAACCGTCAGCGGTTCCATTTTCACATGGAGTTTGGCTGAAAGTAACAGTGCTGATAAGTGAAAATGCGAGTAGATAAAATTGTTTCATTATTTAAGTTTAATTATATAGAAAATATTGTTTTAAAGCTTCTAATCCTAACGTAAAAGATTAAATGTTAGTGTGCTACTGATATTGAGTATGTCTCGTCGAGTTTCATAACATTACAAAAGAGCTTATTTTTTTACAATTTTTTTGGTTGCTTTATTATTAATTGATAAAAAATACATTCCTTTTGAAAGGCTTGAAATGTTTATTATTTTTTTAGTGACGTTGATGTTTTTTTCGGTATAAACCCTTTTTCCCATAATATCATAAACGTCAATAAATTCAATTGTTTTGTTTTCCGAAGTGATATTTACTTCATCTAATACGGGTACTGGAAATATTTTAATGCTATTTTCAAAAGAAACTTCATTAACAGATAATTCTTCTGTTACAGTTAATTGAAAAGAGCAGTTTCCCACGTTTCCAGCATCATCTTCAGCTTCAAAATTGATGGTGTATGTTCCTTCTGTAAGCTCTGTTCCAGCAATAGGGTCTTGTAAAATGGATGGGCTCTGAGTGCAATTATCGGAAGCTTGTACCATATCATTTATTACATAATCGGGTAGCGTGTAAAAATTGACTCCAGAATCATATTCAACAGTGGTATTTGCCGTACACGTTAATATAGGGTCTGTAGTATCTTCTATAGTGATTATTGCTGCGCAATTATCGGTGTTTCCTGAAGGGTCTGTTACGATTAATGTGACCGTATTTTCTCCTATATCTGAACAGGTAAAAGTATTTTCACTCAAGGATAAAGAGAACGAACCACTATCATCGCTTGAGCCTCCGTCCAATAGGTTAGGGTCAACAATGATTTCTCCATTTGAATTTAATGAGACAGTTGCATTTTGGCAAACTGCAACAGGGTTCGTGGTATCTGGAGCTGATGATTTTACTACAAACAATCCTCCTGAGCGATCACTGATTATAATGTTACCGCTTCCTAGGTATGGATATACATTCCAAACACCTTCATATCCCACACTATTATGAGCACTGAAAGAGTCAAAATATCCTGTTTCGGAAATATTTCCATTTTCAATATCAGAAATATCAAGTACTCTCAATCCAGCAGCATAATTGGCTAAATAGTAATTATCTCCAAGCACATATCCATTGTGATCAGTAGCTTCAGTTGTTCCGTAATAATCAAAATCTAATACCGGATTATCAAGGTCGCTCAAGTCAAATATGATAGTCTTTGTGTTAAAGCCAAAATCCTGTTCATCTATTTCGTCGCCAAGTATAAAAAAGCGTTGATCTTCTGTAAACCAACCTTGATGGGTGTAACTTGAATTAGGATAATTAATGGTTGAAATACTTTGAGGGTTTGCTTTATCGGTAACATCTACAATAGAAACATAGTTTTCGTAACCGCTGCTACTTAATAAAATTTCACGACCCGTATAGTCACTATCTGGACCATTATAAGTAACAACTTGTGCATCGTGGGTATATCCGTCATTCCCAAAACCACCTGCAGCTACAGGGTTTGTTGGGTCTTGTATGTTTATAAAATGGGAGCCTCCATTATAAGTAGATGTTCCAACTGCGTAGGCGTAACCAGTGTCTTCGTTTATCACAATATTATGGGCATTACCAAAATCATCATAATGTGCATCTTCAGTAAATGTTTCCGGTGGATTCGCTACATTTCGTAGTCGGGTTAAATCAAAAACTTGCATTCCGTGTGAAAAATCTTCACTAACTATAAATGCATGATTACTATATGTTTTAACATCTCTCCAATTGCTACTAAAACTGTGTGTTGGTAATTTTCCTAAATATATTGGATTTGTAGGGTCTGAAATGTCAATAAAAGCAGTGCCTCCTTCAAGGCCAATAATTGCATATTCTTTACCATTTTGAGGGTCTGTCCAGCCCCAAGAATCATTTGCAGCATTTGCATTCATATCTCCAAGAGAAATGCGTGATTGTAAATCGTACCCACTACAAGGGTATGGACCAGCCATCCCGTTATTACAAGGGGTTTGTGCGAAAACTTGCGTGCATGCCAAAATTAAGAGTGAAAGTAGAGTTTTTTTCATTAGTAAAGTATTTGGTTATACGGTATAAGACTGTGAATTTAGCACTAAATGATATAAGTTAATAAGATTATCATAGAAAATGTGTTGCGAAACTACAAAAATTATTTATAGGGCGAGCATCTAATTAACTCATTATCAATATTGAGTTTTTAAAGGCAAAGACAGTTTGTTTAAACGTTAACCCTTATTTTTGCATACTAAAACCTTCTATACATGTTCGATAATAAAAACGATTCAAAAACTAGCATTTCAGAATTGGGTGAATTTGGCCTAATAGATCATTTAACAAAAAACTTTAAAATAAAGCAAGATACTACGGTTAAAGGAATAGGTGACGATGCTGCAGTTATTACTTCCGAAGAAAATAACCAAATAGTCGTTACAACAGATATGTTGGTGGAGGGTGTGCATTTCGATTTAAGTTATATGCCATTAAAACATTTAGGGTATAAAGCTGTTGTAGTCAATTTATCTGATGTGTTTGCTATGAATGCTAAGGCAAACCAAATTACCGTTTCAATTGCTGTTTCTAATCGATTCCCAGTGGAGGCGTTGGAAGAATTATATGCCGGAATTGAAACGGCTGCAAGTATTTATAATGTTGATGTGGTGGGTGGTGACACTACTTCATCTACAACAGGATTAGTTATAAGTGTTACGGCTTTGGGTCAAGTAAGTAAAGAAAATATTACTTATAGAAGTGGCGCAAAAGAAAATGATTTGTTGGTTTTAACAGGTGATGTGGGCGCTGCTTATTTAGGTCTTCAGGTTTTAGAACGTGAAAAACAGGTTTTTAAAGTGAATCCGAAATCGCAGCCTGATCTTGATAAATATACTTATATAATTGAACGTCAATTAAAGCCAGAAGCGCGACAAGGCATCTCTGTCTTATTGAAAAACCTAGACGTTAAACCTACTTCTATGATCGATGTGAGTGATGGATTATCTTCTGAAATAATTCACATTTGTAAAAACTCGAAAGTAGGTTGTAATTTATATGAAGATAAAATTCCATTAGATCCACAAGTCATCTCAACCTGTGAAGAATTTGAAATGGATAGTACCACCATTGCTTTAAGTGGAGGGGAAGATTACGAGTTGTTGTTTACTATTTCTACTGAAGATTTTCCAAAAATTAAAGGGAACCCACACTTAACCGTTATTGGACATATGACTCAAGAGAGTGAAGGGATGCACTTAATAACACGAGCTAACACAAAAATTCCATTGGTAGCAAGAGGTTGGAATTCAATGCAAGAAGACAATTAGAGCTTATATAGCTACGTTTCTGTTTTTCCTTTCAAAAAAGTCTGCTACATTGTTGTTAACCTCCCTTACTTTATGAGTAAGTAATTCTATATTTCCCGTTGGGTTTTCGGTTACTTCACGGCCACAGTGCTTGCACGTATATTCGTGGATGTGATTGGTTATTTTTCGAGTTTCAATGTATTTATGGCCAATGGTTTGACACACTAAACTTTTTATTATAAATGAGGACTTAGAGGAATTACTCATGTTTTTTACGTTTTTTGTTGTGATAAATATATAAAAAAGTTTTAAAAAAACGTTAAAAGGTAAATTTATTCGACGAAATGCAATATTCTATGTATTTCATCGGTGTTTTCTAACCAACTCATATGTCCTCCTTCTAATTGAATAAGCTTTGAATTTGTTTTTTCTGAAATGTTTTTTGAATCTGAAATAGGCATAATTGTGTCTTCATTACCGCATACCATTACTTTCTCTCTTCTGAAATTTGCTAAAACTTCGGTTCGATCTTTACGATCAATCATCCCGCGAATAGCAGCTTGTATCCCTGCTACTGGAAACTGAAGCGCTTCTTTTTTTAATGCTTCAATTTCAGAAATAAATTTCTTTTTTGAATTTTCAGAAAACAAATTCATAATCGCCATACTTATAAAAGCTTCTGCATTATGATCCAGTACTTTTAAAGCGCGTCTTCGGTTTTGCTTACGTTCTTCTGAATCTGCTGCAGGCGTAGAATTCAATAAAATTAACTTTTCAACTTCATCTGGAAACAATTCAGTATAAGCTAATGCTACATAGCCGCCCATGGAGTGACCTATAAATGTTGCAGACTCAATATTTAATTCATTTAAAGCACTTTTTACTACTTTGGCCATAAGTTGCATGCTGTGTGTGTCAGAAACAACTCCGCTTTTTCCGTGTCCAGGAAAATCTATGGTGATGACGGTATGTTTTTCTGAAAGTGAAAGAATATATTTATCCCACATAGTAGAGCTCTCCAAAAAGCCATGCAATAAAACCATTGCCGGACCGCTTCCGGTTATACTATAATATATAGGAGTGTTTTTAAAAGTGTGTGTCATTTTTTAAGTATAAAAAATCCGGTATAGCGATTTATTTCTATACCGGAATATATCTAAAAACGTTTTAAACGTTTACTTGTTCATGATTTCTTCAATCTCATCTGCTTCAATTGGGATGTTGCGCATCAAGTTATGAGGCTCCCCATTTTCCTTAATTACCACATCGTCTTCCAATCGAATACCAAAACCTTCATCTGGTAAATAAATACCTGGCTCTACAGTAAACACCTGGTTTGCTTGCATCGGCTCCCACAGAATTCCGTAATCGTGTGTATCCAGGCCAATGTGGTGGCTGGTACCGTGCATAAAGTATTTTTTGTAGGCTGGCCAGTCTGGGTCTTCATTTTTCACATCGGCTTTGTCAAGAATTCCCAATCCAAGTAACTCTGAAGTCATTAATTTTCCAACTTCTTCGTGGTATTCTTTCCAAAGTGTTCCAGGTACAAGCATTTTTGTAGCATCATTCTTTACACGGTTTACTGCGTTGTACACTTCTTTTTGTCTTTTAGTGAATTTTCCACTTACCGGAATTGTTCTAGACATATCACTACTGTAATTAGCATACTCAGCACCTACATCTAGCAATATTAATTCGCCGTCTTTACATTGCTGATTATTTTCAATATAATGCAATACACAGGCATTTTTCCCGCTGGCAACAATTGGGGTATAGGCAAAACCACGTGAGCGGTTGCTTAAAAACTCGTGCATAAACTCGGCTTCAATTTCGTATTCCATCACGCCAGGTTTTACAAAATCTAAAATTCTTCTGAAACCTTTCTCTGTGATATTACAAGCTTGCTGCATAATATCCAATTCAATTGGGTCTTTTACAGAGCGTAACCGTTGTAAAATTGGATTGCTCTTTGCCCAGCTATGTGCAGGGAATTGTGCTTTCGTTTTTTTAATAAAACGGTCTTCACGTGTTTCGGTTTCAACATTTGCACGGTAATGCTCGTTGGTGTTGAAGTATATAGTGTCCGCTTGCGTCATTAATTCAAAGAAAATTTTATCAAACTCCTTAAGCCAATACACAGTTTTTACGCCAGTTGTTTCGGTTGCTTTTTCTTTGGTTAGTTTTTCGCCTTCCCAAACGGCAATATGGTCGTTGGTTTCAGTTAAAAATAAAATTTCACGGTGTTTTTCTTCTACAGCATCGGGAAATAATAATAACATACTTTTATCTTGATCTACACCACTCAGGTAAAATAAATCGCGAGATTGTTGAAACGGCATCGTGCTGTCTGCACCAATGGGGTAAATGTCATTACTATTAAATACCGCAAGGCTTTTTGGCTTCATCTGGGCCATAAAATTTTTACGGTTTTTTATAAATAAGTTGCTGTCAATTGGATGATACTTCATTGTGTTTTTTTCTGAATTTTTTCAAAATTAATAGAAATAAAAGCAAAGGCTGTTAATACTAAAATAAAATTTTGCCAAAGCGGGGACATTTCAGTAATTTCAACCCTTAAAACCATTTCAAATGAAGCAATCCTTACTTTTTTTATTCTCTTTCTTTTTTATTTCGGCATTTTCTCAACAACTGGCAACTTCAAAAGCCGAATTAGAAAAAGCGTTGCAGCAAAAAGAACAACTTTCGAAAAATTCACTGGTTAAAAACCTTCCTTTCAAAAATATTGGTCCAACAGTAATGAGCGGCCGTATTGTGGATTTTGCCGTGAACCCCAATAATCCAATTGAATTTTACGCAGGCTATGCCAGCGGCGGTGTTTGGTATACCAATAATAATGGTACTTCCTTTACGCCAGTTATAGACAATACTCTAACCCAAAACGTAGGGAGTTTAGCCGTTGACTGGAAAACCGGAACCATTTGGGTAGGAACTGGCGAAGTGAACGCTTCCCGATCGTCGTATGCTGGAATTGGCTTACTGAAATCTACCGATAAAGGCAAAACGTGGCAAAATATGGGGCTGAAAGACAGTCATCATATTAGCAAAATATTAATCAACCCTGTAAATCCTGATGAGGTAGTGGTAAGTGCTGTTGGGCATTTATATTCTACCAATGAAGAACGTGGGGTGTATAAAACCGTAGATGGTGGTAAAACCTGGAACAAAACCTTGTTTGTAAATAACGAAAGCGGGATTATCGAAATGGACCGCGATCCTAACAACTTCGACTTAATCTATGCTTCTTCTTGGGAAAAAGACCGAAAAGCGTGGAATTTTACCGGAAGCGGTGAAGGGAGTGCCATTTATAAAAGTACCGATGGAGGCGATACTTGGAAAAAGATGTCTGTTTCCGGAAGTGGGTTTCCAACGGGTGAAGGCGCTGGACGTATAGGTTTAGCAGTTGTCGATGAGAACATAGTGTATGCCATTATCGACAATCAAGATCATCGCAAAAAAGAAAAAATGGATACTGATAGCGATGCTTTAACCAAAGACATATTCAAAGAAATGAGTGCTTCAGAATTCTTGGCGTTGGACAATGATAAGCTAAAAAAGTTTTTACGCGCTAACGGTTTTCAAGAAAAATATAAAGCCGAAAACGTAAAAAACATGGTGCGTAGCGGTTCGGTAAAACCAGCTGATCTTGCTAAATATTTAGAAGATGCCAATACGCAATTATTTGACACACCTGTTATTGGTGCTGAGGTATATAAAAGTACAAACGGTGGAAAAAGCTGGAAAAAAACGCACGAAGGCTATATTAATGATTTGTACTATTCGTACGGATATTACTTCGGAAAAATACATGTAGACCCTTCAAATTCAAATAAAATTTACATTTATGGTGTGCCTATTTTAAAATCGGCTGACGGTGGGAAAACCTTCGAATCCATCAGTGCAGAAAACGTACACGCAGATCACCACGCTTTATGGATTAACCCTAAAAAACCGGGCCATTTAATTGATGGGAACGACGGTGGTGTTAATATTAGCTACGATGATGGTAAAACGTGGATTAAAAACAATGCCCCAGCGGTTGGGCAGTTTTATACTGTGAATGTTGATAATGAGGAGCCTTATAATGTGTATGGCGGCTTACAGGATAATGGTGTATGGGTAGGGCCGCACAATGCCAAAATAGACTACGGTTGGCAACAATCTGGACAAAACCCATATGAAAGTATTATGGGCGGGGATGGGATGCACGTTCAGATTGATAATCGAAATAGCAATATTGTTTATACCGGTTTTCAGTTTGGAAATTATTTCAGGCTTAATCGTGAAACAGGAGAACAAACGTATATTCAACCGAAACATGAATTGGGCGAAAGCCCTTATCGTTTTAATTGGCAAACGCCTATTTTATTGAGCCCACATAATCAAGATATTCTCTATCTCGGCGGAAATAAATTAATGCGAAGTATGAATCAAGGTAACAACTGGGAAGCCATTTCAGGTGATCTTACCAAAGGTGGAAAGCCAGGAAATGTCGCTTACGGAACATTGACAAGTATTAGTGAGTCACCTTTTACATTCGGGTTGTTGTATGCTGGGAGTGATGATGGTATGTTGCACGTTTCAAATAACGCAGGTGGAAACTGGACGGATATTTCAAAATCATTTCCAAAAGATTTGTGGGTGAGTAGAGTAATTGCTTCAAAACACAAAAAAGAACGGGTGTTTGTTACGTTGAATGGGTATCGTTGGGACGATTTCAAAACCTACGCATATGTAAGTGAAAACTACGGACAAACGTGGAAAGATATCAGTAGTAATCTGCCAGCATCCCCTGTAAATGTAATTAAGGAAGATCCTGAAAATGAAAATGTATTATATATAGGTACTGATAATGGAGCCTATGTTTCCTTTAATAAAGGAGATTCTTGGGAAGCATTTTCAGAAGGTTTACCAAGTGTGGCGGTTCACGATTTGGTAATTCAAGAGCGCGAAAAAGATTTAATTTTAGGAACACACGGTCGCTCTTTCTATTTAGCTGATGTTACTTTGCTTCAGCAGATGAATGTTTCAAAAATGAATGATTTATTGTTAGCTGAAATAGATCCCATACGTTTTTCAAGTCGGTGGGGAAGTAAATATGGTGAGTGGTACGATGTAATTGAACCTTCGGTAACGCTTCAGTTTTATAGTCCTTCAGAAGGAAAAGCAATAATTACTATTGAAACCGAAGAGGGAAGCGAGGTGCAGAAACTTACAACTGATGCTGTAAAAGGAATTAATGTGGTGGAATATGATGCATCAGTTTCAGAAAAAGGAAGAAAAGTATTTGATAAAATCGATGCTAAAGTGAGAAAAGCTGATAATGGTAAATTTTATTTGCCAAATGGTATTTTTAAAGTGACTGTAACTAAAGATGGTAATACATCCACACAGGCGTTTGAGATTAAATAAGCTTTGTATTTAAAATAGTTCTAAATAAACAGGAAAACAATTGATACTTTTTGTTAAAAGCTTTTTCGGTGGTATTTTTGTCTACCTTAATTTTTGAAAAATTAAACCATAATGGGAATATTATCCGCTTCGATCGCCAAAAAAGTGGCGATGGCCCTTTCAGGTCTATTTCTTGTATTTTTTCTTGCTCAGCACTTTACTATCAATTTTTCCTCAGTTTTTTCGGAAGAAACATTCAATAGCTGGTCTCATTTTATGGGTACCAACCCGTTAGTGCAGTTTATTTTACAGCCCGTTTTAATTTTTGGGGTTGTATTTCACTTTGTAATGGGAATTATATTAGAGCTTAAAAACAATAAAGCTCGAAAAATAAGCTACAAGTCCTATAAAGGAAACACCAACTCTTCGTGGGCATCTAGGAATATGATTATTTCAGGAGCTGTAATCTTAGCATTCTTAGGGTTACACTTTTACGATTTTTGGGTTCCGGAAATGGTTCACAAATATGTTGAATCAAATCCAGAAGATGCAACGAGATATTATGGCGAATTGGTTCATAAGTTTGAAAGCCCAGTACGTACTGGTATTTATGTAATTTCATTCGTGTTGTTAATGTTTCACTTATGGCATGGATTTGCTTCTTCTTTCCAAACCATGGGATGGAACAACAAATTTTCAAAAGCGGTAAAAGGATTTACAAAGCTGTATGCAATTGTAATTCCGTTAGGCTTTATCATTATTGCCTTATACCATCATTTTAATCAAATTTCCCACTAAACAGCAAAAGCTATGTCGATATTAGATTCTAAAATACCAAAAGGACCCTTAGACGAGAAGTGGAAAAATCATAAAAACAGCATTAACCTTGTTAATCCTGCGAACAAACGAAATATTGATGTTATCGTTGTAGGAACAGGTTTGGCCGGAGGAAGTGCTGCAGCAACGTTAGCCGAATTAGGGTATAACGTAAAAACATTCTGCTACCAAGATTCCCCTCGTAGAGCTCACTCTATTGCAGCTCAAGGAGGAATTAACGCTGCAAAAAATTATCAAGGAGATGGTGATTCTAACTACCGTCTTTTTTATGATACGGTAAAGGGTGGCGATTATCGTTCTCGTGAAGGGAATGTATACCGTCTTGCCGAAGTTTCTGCTAATATTATTGACCAATGTGTGGCACAAGGAGTTCCTTTTGCTCGTGAATACGGAGGTTTGTTAGATAACCGCTCATTTGGCGGAGTGTTGGTGTCGCGTACTTTTTACGCAAAAGGACAAACAGGACAACAATTACTATTAGGAGCGTATGCTGCTATGAACCGCCAAATAAACCGTGGTAAAATTCAGCCGTTTAACCGTCACGAAATGTTGGATTTGGTGATTGTTGACGGAAAAGCACGTGGGATTATTGCCCGTGACTTGGTTACTGGTAAACTAGAAAGACATTCAGCACATGCGGTTGTTATTGCATCAGGAGGATACGGAAACGTATTTTTCCTATCCACGAATGCAATGGGAAGTAACGTTACAGCATCTTGGAAAATACATAAAAAGGGTGCCTACTTTGCAAACCCTTGTTACACACAAATTCACCCAACCTGTATTCCAGTTTCGGGAGATCATCAATCCAAATTGACTTTGATGTCTGAATCTCTCCGGAATGACGGCCGTATTTGGGTTCCGAAGAAAAAAGAAGATGCCGAAGCTATTCGTCAAGGTAAAAAGAAACCAACAGAGCTTTCAGAAGAAGAACGTGATTATTACTTAGAGCGTCGTTACCCATCGTTTGGTAACCTAGTACCTCGTGATGTGGCCTCTCGTGCTGCAAAAGAACGTTGCGATGCCGGTTTTGGTGTTAATAAAACAGGAGAAGCCGTATTCTTAGATTTTGCTTCTGCGATTGAGCGTTACGGAAAAGAGCAAGCGGTGATGCACGGAAATCACAATCCAAGCAAAGAAGAAGTTATAAAATTAGGAACAGAAGTCGTTGCTAATAAGTATGGTAACTTGTTTGAAATGTATGAAAAAATTGTGGATGCAAATCCATACAAAACCCCAATGATGATTTATCCTGCCGTGCACTACACGATGGGTGGCGTTTGGGTAGATTACAACTTACAGTCAACAATAAAAGGATGTTACGTTACCGGAGAAGCTAACTTTAGCGATCACGGAGCTAACAGACTAGGTGCCTCTGCCTTAATGCAAGGATTGGCCGATGGGTATTTTGTATTGCCATATACAATCGGTGATTATTTAGCCGATGATATTAGAACTGGAGAAATTTCAACTGATCTTCCAGCTTTTGAACAAGCAGAAAAAGATGTTCGTGAGCGATTGGAAAAATTGATTAACAACAAAGGAACTAAGTCTGTTGATGATATCCACAAACGTCTAGGAAAGATTATGTGGAACAAAGTTGGAATGTCTAGAAACGCACAAGGATTAAAAGAAGCCATTTCAGAAATTAAAGCCTTACGTGAAGAGTTTTGGAAAGAAGTAAAAGTACCAGGTTCTATGGATGAAATGAACCCAGAACTTGAAAAAGCAGGTCGTGTGGCAGATTTCTTAGAATTAGGAGAATTGTTTGCGAAAGATGCCTTGCACCGTGAAGAATCGTGTGGTGGTCACTTTAGGGAGGAATACCAAACCGATGAAGGAGAAGCGATGCGTGATGATGAAAACTTTATGTATGTAGCTGCTTGGGAATATAAAGGCGAACCAAGCGAGGCAGTATTGCACAAAGAAAACTTGGACTACGAGAACATTAAAGTGAAAACTAGAAGTTATAAATAATATTTTAAAGCTTAACTTATGAAGCTTACACTAAAAATATGGCGTCAAAAAGGCGCTAACACAAAAGGAAGTTTGCAAACCTACCCGATTGATGGTGTGGATGGTGATATGTCTTTTTTAGAAATGCTAGACGTTTTGAACGAACAGCTAATAGAAAAGGGAGACGAACCGGTTGTATTTGATCATGACTGCCGTGAAGGTATTTGTGGATCTTGTTCCTTACAAATTAACGGAAAACCACACGGACCTCAGCGTCACACTACGACGTGTCAATTACACATGCGTAGCTTTAATGATGGTGATACGGTAGTGATTGAACCGTTTAGAGCAACTGCTTTTCCTGTAATTAAGGATTTGGTGGTAGATCGTAGTGGTTTTGACCGTATCCAACAAGCAGGAGGATATGTTTCGGTAAATACTTCTGGAAATACAATTGATGCGAATGCTATTCCGGTAGAAAAAGATAATGCAGACGAAGCTTTTAATTCTGCAACATGTATAGGTTGTGGAGCTTGTGTGGCAGCTTGTGTTAATGCAAGTGCGATGTTGTTTACTTCGGCAAAAGTAAGTCAATTTGCTTTGTTACCGCAAGGAGAAGTTGAGGCAACTCGTCGAGTGTTAAACATGGTAGAGCAAATGGACAAAGAAGGCTTTGGAGCTTGTAGTAACACTGGAGCTTGCTTTATTGAATGTCCTAAGGATATTTCATTAGAAAATATTGCACGTATAAATCGCGAATATTTGAAGGCAAGTGCAGAAGGATAAACATTAAAGAATATATTGCTTAGAAAAACCCAAATCTTTTTTCGATTTGGGTTTTTTTATTCTTCTTGGTGTCTTAAATGAAATAAATATAAGCTATTTGTGTTTCTGAAGTAATGTTATTAAGCCTGAAAAGACAAAAAGCTAAATAAAGATACATTCTGAATGTTGTAAATTATTCATACATTGAAAGTGTATGTCCTACGAAGATAAGAAAATAAAAGTACCACAGTTTAGCGAAGAATCTGGTTTTTATACCACTAAAAAACGCTCTAAAATTATGAGCAAGATACGTGGCAAAAACACCAAACCCGAGATGCTGTTCCGAAAAGCATTATGGGCAAAGGGTGTTCGGTATCGTGTGGATTCAAAATACTTGCCGGGCAAACCCGATGTGTCAATTAAAAAATACAAACTGACAATATTTATTGATGGAGAGTTTTGGCATGGTTATAATTGGAGCGAGAAAAAAGAAACCATAAAAAGCAACCGCGGTTTTTGGATACCTAAAATAGAACGGAACATGCAACGCGACCGCGAAGTAAATAGCAAGCTTAATGATATGGGCTATACTGTTTTCAGGTTTTGGGAAAGAGAAGTGAAAAACGACTTAAAAAAATGTATAAACGACGTATTGGTTTATATACAAACGGGCTATGTATTATGATTTAAGTTTCTAAAATTTTTAAAAAAACTGCGGCGCCATTTTACCCGAATAGAAGACAGTTAAGTTTCGTAAAATAACTTGGAGGAATTTGTTCATATCGTAGGGTTTTACAATAATGTCGTTCATGCCACTGTTGTATATTTCAAATCGAAGGTCCTCTACTTCAACCGCTGTTAACGCTACAATTGGAATAGTAGAGTTAAACATACGGATTTTCTTAGTCGCTTCAAGGCCATCTAATACAGGCATATTAATGTCCATCAAAACCAAATCGAAAGCGTTTTTCTTTACTTGTTCAATAGCTTGTTTGCCATTTTCGGCAATTGAACAGATTACTTGGTTTCTTTCTAATATTTTTTTGGTAACCGCTTGGTTAATGCGGTTGTCCTCAACTATTAAAATTCGCTTTTTCACCAACAATTTTTTGTTCAATAAACTATCTTCTATTTTAGTAGTAGCTTTATTTACCACGTTGAACTTTAGAGTAAACCAAAACTCAGAACCTTTTCCCTTTTCACTTTTCACATTTATTTTTGAGTTGTAATGTGATAACAGCTTTTTAACAATGGTCAGTCCAAGGCCAGTTCCTTGATAGCTATAATTTTCATTGTCAATCTGTGAAAATTCATTGAAAATTCGTTCTTGATCTTTTTCTGAAATACCTATCCCAGTATCTTTCACATTGAAACATAATATCGCTTCGTCTGGAGTCACTTTCTCGGGAGTTATATTAATTGTTATATGGCCGTTTTCGGTGAATTTACAAGCATTTCCTACCAAATTCATTAATATTTGTGAAAGAGCTATGGTGTTTCCCTGAAGTACTTTTGGAACTTTTTCTGAAATGGAAACTGATAATTTGTTTCTATTTTGAAGACGCATATACTCAAAAGAAGCAGTTATCTTTTCGATAAAATCGTTAAGGTTAAAGGTTGTGCTGTGTTCCTCCAGTTTATTGGAGTCAATCTTATTAATTTGAAGCACATCGTTGATTAAGGCCAATAAATAATCTGCTGAAAACTTTAACGATTTTAAATCGTTTTCGTGTCCCTTTAAAGATGGATCTTCCAATAAAATGGAGCTTAACCCTATAACACCATATAAAGGAGTGCGCAGTTCATGGCTTACGGTTGAGAAAAACTCAGTTTTAGAACGGGACAGTTTTTCGGCTTGTTGTTTGGCCTCTAAAAATTCCCGGTTTCTTTTTCTAAGTTTTTTTACCAGTTGCTTTCTTCTGCGGTACGCTAACAAGAAAATTATAAATAACAATAATAGGACTGCCGAAACAATATAGAGCGTTGTGTTTAAGTTGCTTTTGTTTCTTACAATTTCGGCTTGCAATTGGTTTTTAAGCTCTGCAGCTTCAATGTCTTTTCTATATTCTGAAACTTGAAATTTAGCTGAAACAGTTTCCGTTTGAGCGTTGTTAACATTGCGCAAGTTTGTTTCAAGGTATTTATCAAATTCCAATCTAGCTCGGTAAGCTTCATCATATCTCTCCTGTAGATAGAGGCTTTTGCTAAGTGCTAAATAAGCAGATTCAAGTTCTAGGGTAAGGTTTTCTTTTCTGGCTTCTTCTATTGCACTATTCAGGTAACTGTCCGCCAATTTATAGTTTCCTCTTTCTATATGGTATTCACCGGTTAAAATATCAATTCCTATATAATTGAAATGTTTTTTATTGAAATCGTTGAGTTTTTTTGCTTTTAATATGTTTACGTAGGCTTTTTTATAGTCCTTTGCAGCCATTGCCGTAAGAATAGTATTGTAATAAGCATCGGCCATTCCGGCAGAATCTTTTAGTTTTTCAAAAAGAAAATTAGCTTTATCGTGGTATAATAATGCTTTTTTATAATTTATGTCTAATTCGGCATATATATTTGCCAAATCCATATATGAGAGTGCCGTTGCGGTGTCGTTTTGGGAAAGCTTGGCATATTTTTCAGATTTTTTGAAGCTTTCCTTTGCGTGAACACTGTCATTTAACTCGAGGTAATCGTACCCTAAATTTCTGTATCCTTGGTGTATGTAATTGTTGTTTTTTTCTTCTAGCCCTTTTTTTAATAATTCTATATTCAGCTTAAGGGACTCACGGTACTCCCCTCTGTTATAGTAAATGTTGGCATTTTCCTTTAGCTCTTCAAACGTTGCCTTTTTATAAAGTGGAATTGAATCTAAGTTTTGTGCAAAACCAGATATACCAATTATAAAAAAACAATAAAAAAGTAATTTTTTAAACATAAAAAGCTTCAATAAAACAAACAAGTTACATAATTCTCTTAAAACATCACATTTTTAAAAAAGGAAGTTTTTGGAGAGCTAAAATGATACCCTTATATTTATAGAATGACTTCAAAATTGCCAAATACACAAACTTCTATTTTTAGCGTAATGAGTAAAATGGCGGCAGATTACAATGCCATAAACTTAGCGCAAGGCTTTCCTGGTTTTGAAAGTGATCCGGTCTTGATTGACCTGGTTAACAAAGCAATGAAAGAGGGAAACAATCAATACGCCTCTATGCCAGGGGATAAAAAGTTGCGAGAGGTTGTTTCAAAAAAAATTGAGAGCCTATATAATAAAAGATATAATGCAGACAGGGAGGTTACCATAACAGCGGGTGCGACACAAGCAATTTTCACAGCAATAGCAGCTACTATTCACAAGGATGATGAAGTGATAATTTTTACACCTGCATATGATTGCTATAAACCATCGGTTGAATTATTTGGCGGTAAAACAGTTGCAGTACAATTGAAAGCTCCAGACTACAAACCAAATTGGGATGAAGTGGGTAATCTAGTGACACCTAAAACCAAGATGATTATCATCAATACACCGCACAATCCAAGCGGAATGTTGTTTTCTGAAAACGATATGTTGCAACTTCAAAAAATAGCTGAGGAAAAAGACCTTTTGGTGCTTAGCGATGAGGTGTACGAGCACATAGTTTTTGATGGGGAAGAACACCAAAGTGCGGCCAAATTTCCACAATTGGCCAAACGCACTTTTATAACCGCCTCTTTTGGAAAAACATTTCATAATACTGGCTGGAAAATAGGCTATTGCCTGGCACCGGATCATTTAATGAAAGAATTTCAAAAAGTACATCAATTCAATGTATTTTCAGTAAACCACCCTATTCAAAAAGCATTGGCAACCTATATGCAAGATGAAGAAAACTATTTGTCACTTCCTTCTTTTTATCAGAAGAAACGAGATTTCTTTTTAGAGTTGATTAAAGATTCCCGGTTTAAATTTACCCCTTCACAGGGAACTTATTTTCAATTGCTGGATTTTTCTGGAATTTCAAAAGAACGTGATATAGACTTTGCAGACCGTTTAACTAGAGAACATAAAATCGCGACGATCCCTACTTCGGTATTCAATAAAAACAACCAAGACTTTAAACAAATACGAGTTTGTTTCGCCAAAACAGATGAAGAATTAAAAAAGGCCGCAGAAATATTAAATTCAATTTAAAAAACAAACATTCTTCACTTACAAGTATAATTTTCCCTGATACTTTAATTACGTATTGAAATCAAAATTTTGATTTTTAAAAATATAAAATAGTAACTTTATATCTATACAGTATTAAAAATCAATAACATTATGGGTAATAATAGCAATAAGCATGGAGAAGCTTGGGAAGTTAATGAATCATCAGCAAAATGTCCTTTTTTAAACGGTAGTTTACACAGTACTACTGGAGGAGGAAGAAGCAATAGGGATTGGTGGCCAAACCAATTAAACTTAAATATATTACGACAAAATTCATCCTTGACAGATCCTATGGATGAAGGTTTCGATTACGCAAAAGAATTTAAATCGCTCGATTTAAAAGCGGTAAAAGAAGATTTATATAAATTAATGACCGATAGCCAAGATTGGTGGCCAGCAGATTATGGTCATTATGGGCCGTTTTTTATACGAATGGCTTGGCATAGTGCAGGTACATACCGTATTCAAGATGGGCGTGGAGGAGCAGGAACAGCACAACAGCGCTTTGCTCCTTTGAATAGTTGGCCGGATAATGCCAACCTTGATAAAGCAAGATTATTACTATGGCCAATTAAGAAAAAATATGGTAAAAAACTGTCTTGGGCAGATTTATTGGTGTTGGCCGGGAACTGTGCACACGAATCTATGGGGCTTGAAATGTTTGGTTTTGCTGGCGGAAGAGAAGACGTTTGGGAACCCGAAGAAGTGTATTGGGGTTCAGAAACGGAATGGTTAGGAAACGAAGACAGATTTACAGAAGACCAACTTGAAAAACCTTTAGGGGCAGCACATATGGGATTGATTTACGTAAATCCTGAAGGGCACAATGCAAACCCAGACCCAATAGATGCTGCACATTACATTCGGGAGACTTTCGGGCGTATGGCGATGAACGATTATGAAACCGTAGCGTTAATTGCAGGAGGACACACTTTTGGAAAAACGCACGGAGCCGCAGACCCCGAAAAGTATGTAGATGCAGAACCCGCTGCAGCAGGTTTGGAAGAACAAAGTATGGGTTGGAAAAATAATTTCGGAACAGGAAAAGGAGCCGATACGATTACCAGTGGATTAGAAGGAGCTTGGACTAAAACACCAATACAATGGGATAACAACTTTTTTGAAACCTTATTTGGGTATGAATGGGAGTTGTCTAAAAGTCCTGCTGGCGCACATCAATGGAAGCCAAAAGATAATGCTGGTGCGGGAACAGTACCTGATGCCCACGACCCTAATAAAATGAACGATCCGTTTATGTTAACAACAGATCTTTCATTACGAATGGATCCAGATTATGAAAAAATTTCAAGACACTTTTACGAAAATCCAGATGAATTTGCCGACGCCTATGCACGTGCTTGGTACAAGCTTACACATCGTGACATGGGACCAAAAGAACGGTATCTAGGTCCTGAAGTTCCACAAGAAGAGTTAATTTGGCAAGACCCAATTCCTGAAGTGAATCATGAATTAGTAAGCAGTCAAGACATTTCCGATTTAAAATCTAAAATTTTAGATACAAATCTTTCTATATCAGAATTGGTTTCAACCGCTTGGGCATCTGCTTCCACTTTCAGAGGTTCAGATAAAAGGGGAGGAGCAAATGGGGCACGCATTCGGTTAGCACCACAGAAAAACTGGAAAGTAAATAATCCAAAACAATTAGACAAAGTTCTAAATACGCTTGAAAGTATTCAGAAAGACTTTAACGAAGCACAATCTGGAAATAAAAAAGTTTCACTAGCAGATTTAATCGTTTTAGCTGGATGCGCCGCTGTTGAAAAAGCTGCTAAAAATGCAGGTCATGATATAAATGTACCTTTTACTCCTGGCAGAGCAGATGCCTCTGAAGAACAAACCGATGCTGAAGCATTTGATGCCCTAGAGCCACTTGCTGATGGATTCAGAAATTACGTAAAAGATAAATATAAAGTTACTGAAGAAGAATTATTAGTTGACAAAGCACAGCTGCTTACCTTAACGGCACCAGAAATGACTGTTTTGGTAGGAGGTATGCGTATGTTGGGCGCTAATTACGACGGTTCTAACAATGGTGTGTTTACAGATAAAAAGGAGCAGCTTACAAACGACTTTTTTATAAACCTACTTGATATGGGGGTTACGTGGAAATCAACTTCGGAAGATGCTAATCTATTTGAAGGCAGCGACCGTAAAATCGGTGAAACCAAATGGACAGGAACTCGAGTAGATCTTATTTTTGGTTCCAATTCAGAACTTAGAGCCCTTGCCGAGGTGTATGCTTCAGAAGATTCAAAAGAAAAGTTTGTAAAAGACTTTGTAAAAGCTTGGGACAAAGTGATGAATCTAGACAGGTATGACCTTTCTTAACAAGGTAAACTTTTGTTAAACCCATAGCGGAATGGTAACTTTATCATTCCGCTTTATTAATTTAGATGTTATATGAGTACTATATTATTTGATGCCATTCGAAAGGGAGAAACTGAAAATGTAAAAGAACATTTACAGCAAAATCCCGGATGGATAAACGAAAAAGATCCCAGAGGATCTACTCCTCTTTTGTTAGCGTGTTATTATGGGCTTGAAAATATTGCTGAAGTGATTTTAAAATACAATCCCAATATCAATGCTCAAGATGCATCTGGCAACACCGCTTTAATGGGCGTTTGCTTTAAAGGTCATAGTAACATCGCAAAACTGTTACTAGATAATGGCGCTAATGTAAACACAACAAACTTTAATGGTGCCACAGCTTTAATTTATGCGGCTACATTCGCTAAAAAAGATATTGTAAAACTTTTACTTGAGAATGGAGCAGATACAACTATAAAAGACGATCGTGGCAACACAGCGATGGACCATGCTCAAATGCAAGACGCAAAGCTAATTGTTGAGTTACTCGAAAATAAAAAATAGAAATTTAAACACACACATTTTGAACTCTGAAACTATAAACGTCACACTAATTCAGTCACTGTTGCATTGGGAAGATGCCGAAACGAATAGGCCCATGTTTTCAGAAAAAATAAATTCTATTTCTGAAGAAACCGATTTAATTATACTTCCCGAAATGTTTCCCACCGGTTTTTCTATGAATGCTTCAACCCTTGCTGAAGAAACAAACGGAACGACCCTAAATTGGATGATTGCTGAAGCCAAGAAACAGAATTCGGCCATAACCGGAAGTGTTATTGTTTCAGAAAATAATAATTTTTATAACCGCCTTTTCTTTGTGTTTCCAAACGGTGACTATGAAATTTATGATAAAAAACATACGTTTACATTAGCTGGAGAGCATAAAACTTACAGCAAAGGAACCGACCGACTAATTGTAGATTACAAAGGCTGGAAAATTTGTCCGTTAGTTTGTTATGATCTTCGTTTTCCAGTTTGGGCAAGAAATACCGAAGATTATGATGTGTTACTGTATGTAGCCAATTGGCCCAAAAAACGAACTTCAGCTTGGGATGCTTTGTTAAAGGCCCGTGCCATTGAAAATATGAGTTATTGTATTGGAGTAAACCGTGTAGGTTTTGATGGAAATGATCACGAATACAGTGGTCATTCTGCGGCATATGATGTGTTGGGGGAACAAATTTCCACTAAAGATTTTGAAAAAGAATTTATAGAAACCTTAACCTTAACTAAAGAACATATTGCTGCTACTCGGGGTCATCTAAAGTTTCTACAGGACCGGGATCGTTTTCGGTTAGAATAAACGTTTCGTTTAAACTCCAATTGGCTCGTACTTCCAACTGTGTGGGGTAATATAGAATGCGTTCTGGTTGTTGGCGAGTTAAAAAATTACCCGTATCCCAGATTCCATTTTCGTTTTCATCATATATAATCCGAACGTAATATTTTCCAGGGTTTATGTTTTCAAACAACACTGGTTTTTGTTCGGTTATATATTTTTCTGAAGTTACATTGAATTTACTATCCACCAATTGAATAATTACAGGAAGCTGATTTAGATTTTCCAACGTAATATTCAACGTGCCATAATCCGAAACTGCTTTTGTCCGTAAAGTATAATTTAAAGTGTCGTTGGTTGCTTCATAAAAGTCAGTAATGGCACCGGGCAATAATTGAACTTGATAGGTTTGTTCTACATCTTTCGGGAAAAATAATTGGGCAATATTGTACTTTTTGTTAATAGCTATTTCAGGGGTAATGCTAATGGAATCATTATCTAAAATGGCTATTCTTTCTACGTCTATTGATTCGATTGGGGTGTTTGCAAGTAGCTTTAAAGTGTCTTTTGGTAGGACTGTTCCAGCATTTAAAGATGAAACCCTTAAAGAGTCGCTATATAAATCTTTAATCCGAACGTTTAAGGTATCAAGAAAACCTTTGTTTCTTGCTAAAAACACTAAAGAGTCATTTTCAATAGCAGGTTTAAACCAATAATGCAGGGTGTCTTTTTCGTTATCCCGATAGGTTCTGTATTCAAAATCGGCGGGAACTTGAGAGGTTAATTCTAATTGTAAGCTATCGGCATCACCTTCATATCCAAATAATATATGGTTTTTGGTTTCGTGCTTAGGTCGGGCGATAAAATATTCTGGTGTTTCTTTAAAAAGCGTCAGTGTATAACTGCTGTCTGAAGGAAGTGTAATGAATTTTTCAGCAAAACCAATTTTATCATTTACAGGTTGAAAGGTGTAATCATTATTGTTTTCTTTTAAAGCCATTAAAAGATACTTTCCTTCTTTTACATTGGTAATTTCAAAAATACCGGTGCTGTCTTTTGTTGTGGTGATGTATGTGGGCTTTTCTGAAAAAACCAAGGTGTCATTAAACGCTTCGTCAACTTCATAAAGCATAACCGTTGTTGGTATTTCTGGACTTGGCAATAGCGCATCTTGCACGCGTCCTTTTACTTTAAGGCTGTCAATATAGCTTCCGGTGGAGAAGACATATTTATAATATTCAAAAGGGTTTTCTTCGTTGTTGTCCACTATACTTTGACCGAAATTAATAGAATAAGTAGTATTTTCCTTTAAGGTGTCTTCAATTTGAATACGCAATGTTTTTGAGGTGCTCAGCGGGGTAATATTTGGCGGATATTCAAGTGGAGGGGAAATGATTAAATTTTTCTGAAGATCTTTCAGTTTTATATATTCATCAAAATAAATACTTATCTCATCTCCGTCGAAGTTCGTAGTATAGTTTTCAGGGACACTCCTAACGATTACAGGAGGGATAGTGTCACGCTCACCACCAGAAGGAGAACCTTTTTTGGCGCACTCTACAAACGATAGAGAAAACAATAATAGAATGGGAATATATAATAATCTGCTTTTCATCGAGGCAAAAATAACGATTCTTTATTATGCAATGGCAATGGTTGCCAAGCTAAGTTTTACATTGTTAGCTTTTAATAATTCTTGTGCGCATGTTTCGAGTGTAGATCCAGTGGTAACAATATCATCTACCAATAAAACATGTTGGTTTTCGATCGTTTCTTTTTTCTGAAGTGAAAAAATGCCCTCTTGTTTCCAAGCAGGGTTAAAACGTGAAAAGCGCTCTTTAAAAACTTGTGACTTTGTTTTTGAAAGTTTCAGCAAAACATCATCCCGATACGGAATATGTAAAGCATTTGCAATGGCCTTACCAAAACCTTCCACTTGATTGTAACCTCTTTTTTTAAGTTTTTGTTTATGTAGCGGAACTGGAATGACTATGTCAATGTTTTTATACTCTGAAATTTCAGCAAGTTCACTTCCAAGCCATTTTCCGAAGAAATCACTAATCTGTTGTTGATTTTTATATTTTAAATTATGCAGTATATTTTGGGTAATCCCCCTTTTTTGAAACTGAAGCAAGGCAGTAGCTTGCTCTAAAGGGAATCGACCATAAAAAATATCAGAAAATGCGGTATTATTATTTCTATGATGACAAGCCAATGGCAAATCAAATCTACACGTAGTGCAAAGTACTTTTTCGTCTTTTAAAAGCAGTTCGTTACAACCATTGCAAACTCTAGGAAACAAAAGATTTAACATAATTTAAATTTTTTTACCATTTTGTAAACGTTTCGGTTATTACTACCTTAGTACTTTAGCATTTAAAACCAATTTGACATGAGTTCAGAAACCAATGGAACCAAGTTTAAAATACTTATAGGAGTATTATCTGTATTGTTGATTGCACTTGCCGTTTACACTGTCTCTCTTTACAATGATAGTAAAGATAAGGTAACGGGGCTTGAGCAACAAAAAGAAACAATTGAAAATGAGTTGGAAGAACTTATCGCTAATTACGATGAGGTAATTCAAGATAACGAGTTAAAGGACAAGGATCTTTTAGCAGCTCGTGACCGAATAGAAGTTCTTCTAGACTCGGTTAAAGACGCAGAAGCTAACGTGCTTTTAATAGAAAGGTATAAAGCTGAAGTAGGAAGATTGAAAAATGAACGTAAAATGCTTTTTAAACGAGCCGACAGTCTAATAGCCGTGAACAAACGGATTTCCATGGAGCGTGATAGTACAACCACAGCGTTAAACGAAACGATAAAGGTTGTAGATTCTGTAAGTGAAGAAAATACTACTATGGCCGAAACTATTAAAAAAGGGTCAATAGTTAAAGCAACCGACTTAAGGGGAGAAGCAGTGATTATACGTAACAGTGGTAAAATAGTGGATACCCGAAGAGCGAGCAGAGCCGATAAAATACGTGCCTGTTTTACCCTAGCACCAAATGCCATTGCAAAAAGTGGAGACCGTGATTTATATGTACAAGTAATCAATCCAAAAAACAACTTATTAGGAGTTAAAGAAACTATCGGTTTTGATGGCAGTATACTTAACTACAGTGCCAAGACAACTGTTTTTTACGAGAATGAAGAATTGGATGTTTGTGTGCTAGTAGATGCTACTGAAAACAATCTTATAGAAGGACGCTACGTAGTAAATGTTTTTGATGGTAAAACACAAGTAGCCACTACAACTATGGAATTAAAATAATAACAATAATAAATTTATTAAACCGCTACGTGTTATCGTAGCGGTTTTTTTATTTTTGCGCTATGGCAAATAACGAAGATCATTTTAAAAAGGTAGTCTCCCACGCAAAAGAGTATGGATATGTTTTTGCGTCCAGTGAAATATATGATGGCCTTAGCGCCGTGTATGATTATGCACAAAATGGAGTAGAACTTAAAAATAACATACGTGAGTATTGGTGGCGAAGTATGGTGTATATGCACCAAAATATCGTTGGGATCGATGCCTCCATACTTATGCATCCAACTACTTGGAAGGCCTCTGGTCACGTCGATGCCTTTACCGACCCTTTAATAGATAACAAAGACTCAAAAAAGAGATACCGAGCCGATGTATTGATTGAAGATTATGCCGAAAAATTGGAGCAAAAGGCCCAAAAAGAAATAAAGAAAGCGAAAAAACGATTTGGCGATGATTTTGATGAAGCTGAATTTGTAAGTACGCATCCAAGAGTCGTTCGTTATCGAAAGGAACAAAAAGAAATTTTAAGCCGCATGGCAAAATCGCTTGCAGCTGAAGACTTAAAAGACGTTAAAGCCCTTATTGAAGAATTAGGTATCGCTTGTCCTGAAACCGGAAGTAAAAACTGGACCGAAGTACGTCAGTTTAACTTAATGTTTGGTACTAAGCTAGGTGCTTCTGCAGAAAATGCAACCGATTTATATTTACGTCCGGAAACTGCACAAGGTATTTTTGTAAACTTCTTGAACGTTCAAAAAACCGGTCGAATGAAAATACCATTTGGTATTGCACAAACCGGTAAAGCCTTCAGAAATGAAATTGTAGCACGCCAATTTATATTCCGTATGCGGGAGTTTGAGCAAATGGAAATGCAATTTTTTGTACGTCCAGGCGAAGAATTAAAATGGTACGAATACTGGAAAGAAACCCGTTTAAAATGGCATCTTTCTTTGGGTATGGGAGAAGAAAACTACCGTTTTCACGACCACGAAAAATTAGCACACTATGCTAATGCCGCGGCAGATATAGAGTTTAATTTCCCTTTCGGATTTAAAGAATTGGAAGGAATACACTCCCGTACTGATTTTGATTTAAAAGCACACGAAGAGCACAGTGGTAAAAAACTTCAGTTTTTCGATCCCGAGTTAAAGAAAAATTACGTTCCTTATGTAGTTGAGACATCAATCGGGCTAGATAGAATGTTCTTGGCAGTATTGAGCAATTCTTTAGAAGAAGAAGAGTTGGAAGGCGGAACTACACGAACCGTTTTAAAAATACCGGCCATATTAGCTCCAACCAAAGCCGCTATTTTACCATTAATTAAAAGAGATGGTTTGCCAGAGATAGCTGAAAAAATAATTGAGGAACTACAATGGGATTATAATGTGGTGTATGATGAAAAAGATGCTGTGGGAAGACGTTATCGTCGTCAAGATGCCGCTGGAACTCCTTATTGCATTACGGTAGATCATCAAACAATAGAAGATAATACTGTAACAATACGTGATCGCGATACGATGGAACAAGAGCGAATTGCTATTTCAGAAATTTCAGAAAAACTGAAAAGGAGCATTTCTTTTAAAGATTGGCTTCAGTAAGAAAAGCTACATAAAGTAATAAAAGAGCAGGATGTTATTCTGCTCTTTTTTGTATTTCAGAAACAAATACGGGATTGGCTTTTACACAACGGTTCATTCTTCGTAATGGATTGAACTGAAACCAAACTTTTTCACCATCCGTTTTATAGCTTTCTTCTAAATTTATAGGGTCGTAATACGTATCTTCTTGTTCAAGCTTGATGGTGTAAGGGCAATCGCCTTCTTCATTTGAATATACAACAACTCCTTTTTTAAACCCGGCATTCATCATTTTTTGTTCGTTTTGTGTTTCTACCGAAGTCATATTACTGTTGTCTGAGGTTGTTTCTTTAGAGCTATTGCAAGCTATTGCGAATAAAAAAAGGAATCCAAAGCTAAATTTTAGTAGTGTCATTAATATTAGGTTTTGTTTTACGATAGGTTAATTTACAAATAATGTGCCTTAGAAAATAATTTTTTGAGTTTTAAACAAGATAAAGTTAGTAGAGCATGATCAACTTGATATTTAAACCCTTATAGCACCATAATTAGTTGAGTGCTATAAATTTTAACGCAAAGCTCTCTTGTATTCTAAAGAAGACGTTGTATTTTTATAGAATTAAGAAATTATTAACTAAAACTAATAGAATGAAGTTAAAACTATCCCTACTAGTGTTATTTGTACTGACAGTTTTTTCAGTAAAAGCACAAGACAGAGATGGAGAAAAACCCACGTTTATAGGAAAAGCTCTTTCCATGCAACACGTTCCTTCCATTTCTTCACAAACAAATCTTCCACCTGCTAGAACTAAAGAGCGGGAAATGAACGATGCACGATCGTCTAAAAACAATGTAATACCTGGAAAAGATCCACAAACTGAGAACGATTATTTTGTGCGTAACCCTCATAGATTAGCAGGTAAAATACCTGGAAAAGAGCCAAGTTTGGTGTTCGATGCAGCGTCGTCAAATTCTTCGCCTACCGATCCAGCTTTAGCAGTTGGTCCTGATCATGTATTTGTGGTTTTTAACACGGGTTTTATAATTTATGATAAAGCAGGTAATGCGTTAACAAACCAAATAGCACCTAATCCAACCATTTTTCCAAATGGAGGATGCTGTGATCTTACGGTTTCGTATGATAATGCTGCAGATCGTTGGGTAATAACCTTTTTAGGAGCTGGAGCGCAAGTTGCAGTATCTGATGGTCCCGACCCAGTAAATGATGGGTGGTATACGTATACAATTCCTTCTGTAAATGATTATCAAAAGCTTTCAGTATGGAGTGATGGATATTATATTACAGATAACACTTCAAATGCTAATAATCGTATCTATGCTTTAGAACGGGATGCAATGTTAGCAGGTGATCCTAATGCACAGATAATTGGATTTCCGCTTCCTGGAATAGAAACTAGTGGTTTTTACAGTCCTCAAGCAATAAATGTTACTGACGATAATCTACCAGCAGCTGGTAGTGCTCCTATTGTATACCTTCAAGATGATGCTTGGGGCGGAGTATCGGAAGATCACGTAAAGTTATGGACAGTTGATGTGGATTGGGATACTCCAGGAAACTCATCTATTTCACAACCTAATGAACTTGTAACAACACCATTTATCTCTGTTTTTGATGGAGGAAGTTTTTCAAACTTAACCCAACCTGGAGGAGGTATAGCGATTGATGCATTACAAGCAACTATTATGAATCAAGCACAGTTCAGAAAATTTTCTGGGCATAACTCTGCTGTTTTTAACTTTGTTGTTGATACTGATGCTTCTGGAGGAGAATTGGCTGGTATTCGTTGGTTTGAATTACGTCAGTCGGGCGATGGACAGCCTTGGACTATTCATCAAGAAGGAACCTATACTTCACCAGATGGAAAACACGCTTGGCACGGAAGTATGATGATGGACCTTCAAGGTAATATAGGTATGGGATATACAGCAATGGCTGGTCCAGACACCCCAAACCCAACCGATTTTAGAGTGAGTTCGTATTATACAGGTAGATTTGCAAGCGATCCTTTAAATACAATGACAGTTTCAGAAGAACTTATCGCAGCTGGTAATCAAAATATACCAGGTTTAAGGTATGGTGACTATAGTAAAATAGATCTAGACCCGAACAATGATAAAGAGTTTTGGTTTATCAATGAATATATGAACAGCGGCAGAAAAGATGTTGTGGGTGTATTCCAAATTGCACCAAACTTTAATGATGATGTAGGAGTAGTTAGTATTGACGAACCAGTTACCGGAACACTTTCAGCAAGTGAAGAAGTAACGGTTACCATCTTCAATTTTGGTCAAAATGCAGCTTCTAACTTTGATGTAACTTTCCAAGTGGATGGTGGAGCAGTAGTAACCGAAACATTTGCGGGCCCATTGGCTTCTGCAACTTCAACGCAATATACATTTACTGCTACTGCAGATCTATCAACAGTTGGGCAAACGTATTCCATTACAGCATCTACAGATTATAGTGCTGATGAAGACAATACCAACGATGCTACAACAAAAGAAGTAACATATTTAGAACCAAATGATATTGGAGTTACTGCTATTACATCACCAAATTCAGGTGAAAATTTATCAGCATCTGAAACTGTTAGCGTTACTATCAACAATTTTGGTGGGGAGCCACAGTCAAATTTTGATGTTTCTTATGATGTTAATGGAACCGTTGTAACAGAAACCGTTGCAGGGCCTCTCAATGGAAATTCGCAAATGAGTTATACATTTACCGAGACGGCAGATCTTTCTGCTTTTGGAACGTATAATTTCACAGCGACAACTTCTTTAGCTGGAGACAGTGACACAAGTAATGATGAAACTACAAAAGTAGTAGTTAATGTAAACTGTCAGCCACAATCTAATTGTACGTTGGGCGATGGTATCCGTTTGGTCCAATTAGGTGATATAGATAACCCTTCTGGTTGTGATCCTAATGGATACGGTGATTACACAAACCTTTCTACAGATCTTGAAATTGACACAACTAACGACCTAACAATTACAACAGAATATGGCAATCAGTTTGTGCGTGTGTGGATTGACTTTAACGATGATTTTGTGTTCACAACAGATGAGTTGGTAGTTGACAATTATGAAATTGCAGATGAACAAGGCGCTGGAACATATACTGAAACGATGGACCTTGTCGTGCCAGCAGATGCTGCTTTAGGGCAACATTTAATGCGTATTAAAACAAATTGGAACAATCCAGTGCCAAATGATGCTTGTGAAGAAACCACTTATGGTGAAACAGAAGATTATATGGTAAATATCTTTGATCCATTAGGTGTTAATGACAATCCATTTGCTGAAGCAGAATTCACAGTACTTAAAACTGGAAAAAACATCTATGATGTTTCTTTAGATACACAATCAGTTACAGGAAAATTAGAACTTTCAGTTTACAATGTTCTTGGACAACGATTAGTGTACAGAGTACTTGAAAACGAAGGAAATGGTTACAATCACCAATTAAATATGACTTACGTTCAAAGTGGGGTATATTTAGTAAAATTAGGTAATGGTGAAATAGGCAAAGTAAAACGAATTGTCGTTGAATAATTATCTTATTTAAATAAATAATTGAAAAAGCGGAACTATTAGTTCCGCTTTTTTTATGCTTTAAAAATAAGCTCTCAACTGTACACTTCCCGTATGCACCGTTTTTGAAGTTTCGCTCTTTCTCCCAAAATACGATAGATTAGCATCTAAATACTTCGTTATTCTTTTCTGAAACAATGCACGCCACGTAAAGTTAGTTCCCGGCTGCAACCCTTCAAGCATTTGGTAGGCAACAGGTGAAAAAGCACTTCCTGTAAAATCGTTGGTGATGTAATTAAACTCTCCGTTCATTGATATTTTTTCAGCATTGCTATATGCAAACGAAACTCCTAATTTCTGTTGACTCAGCGCTTCCATATTCCCCAATACATTGTCCTTGTTTGCAAACTGATAAAATACATCAAAACGTGTCTGTCTATCCAATAAATAAGAAACTTTAGGTTGAAATTCATAGGTGTCCAACTTAAAATTTCGAGCTGGAAAATTTTCCGAAGTACTTTTATTATTGCCTAAAGCACCTGTCAAATTAAACAACCAGCTTTCCCACACTTTATGGTTAAACTTTACTTGGTGACTTTGCAATGTGTTTTTCTGAAGCCCTACCGACAGTAAATTATTACTTGAAGAAGAAATATAGGTATAACTCGTTGTGTAACGCTGCTTACCTCGGTTGAAGAACAACGCATTCCTAAAGTTGAGGTTCAAACCTAATTGATCATCGCCGCCATCTTCAAAAGGATTAATATTAAACCCATCATTATCGCGCCTTACTTTTCGGTCAATTACATAAGATGTCTGATTATAAAATTGAGAAATCACCTTAAAAATCCCTTCTTTATTAGACCATTGTTGCGGATTGAGCGTTACAATCTGGCTGAATTTATTCTGTCTAATCTTCACAAAAATTTGATTGGGCAATAAAACCCTAACATATTCTGCCTGGTCTTGAAACTGCGCTACTTCAAATTCTTCCAGATCTTGAATGCCGTTGTTGTTATAATCGTTCCAAGTGTACACACCTTGCCCTGGGTCTACTTTTACATATGTAAATTCCTGTTGTGGCACCACACCGTTATTAGATTCTAGTGTGGTATTAAGGCGTATTCCGTTATCTAACAAAGATTGATTGTAGATAATTCGGGAGTTCAACGATTTCTCAAGTTGTTCTTCACGCCTAGGTTCAATAAGGTTTAAGGTACTAAAACTTGTTGTATCGCTACTTTCTATAGCTTCCCGTTTTAAAACCCGGTAATTAGCAAATACCGAAAGCTGTGTGTTCTCAGTACTTATAAGCTTCGACTTCATAAAATAGGTGTTCGAGCTGTTTACTTTCTGAAGGGTGGCGTTACTAATACTATCGTTAATTTGGTGTCTATACCCAGCTTCTACAAAAACATTCGTGCTATCGCCAATACCTGCAAAACCTTCATACGACTGAAATTTCTGGCTTACAGGCGTTAATTGATCGTCTTCAATAGTTCGTACTTGATTGTCTTCATAACCTACTTTTCCACCTACCCAGCTTTTATTAAACGAATATGTCGTGGTATTTGCCAACCTTGTAAACTTACTGTCCAATGAGTCGGTTTTACTATTTAACAAACTTGCATTGGTTTGTATGCGAAGTTTTTTCAACTGAATAGCTGAAGAAACAACGTGTCTTACGCCGCTAAAGTTTTCAGAAAAATCTAAATTCTGAAATTCATACGTTGCGCCACCAATTTCGGGTTGAAAAAGTTCTACGCCACTGGTTATAAAGCGTTGATCACCCACTGGGTTAATCAAATTCCAATCACGATTAAATTCAATATTGTACAAACGCTCAATGGTTCTGAAATTACGATTGATGAAATCTAACGTCCCGTATCCGTTTATTTGCAGCGTATCTTGTGTTTTTAATAGTTGCTGTTTAGCTGTTAAACGACCTGCAAAACCATCGTTGTCACCATCATCAAGATTTGAAAAAAGGTTAAGATCATTCTTACTTCCGGCAACCTCAAACCCAATATCTGTTTTTTCCGAAGGACGGTAATTTCCGTTTAAACCACCAATTTGCAGTTTTGTCGGGGCATTTAATTGAATAATAGGCTCATAATTACCTTGCGGAACACCATTTATTGGTTGCACATATTCAAAAATTCGGCTAATGGCACTTTGATTGCTAATTACATAATTACCCTGATTGTCGCCAACCAACGTAAACCGAACACTGAATAGTTCATCATCCGGATTGGTAGAAAAGACAAACACCTCTTGTCCATTAATAACTTCTTTTCTATATAAAATTTTATTTTCTGAATACGAGTCTGGAACAGCCGAAGGCGCTGTCATTGCGTCCATATCATCGCCAGCAGCTTGTAAAATAGCAACTTGCTCTTCAGATAAGTTTTGTTGAAGCGGTTGGTTTTTGGCATCATTTTCAGAATAGACATACGTACCAAGATCTAACTTTTCGCTGCTGTAATTTCCGCCTCCATACCCAATAAAGCGGGTGAAATTTCGGTCTGTATATTGATATTCAACCGAAATACGCATATTCGCCGTAATGGGATATGTTGAATTAAATGTAATTTCCCCAGCGTTGTAATCAATTACATAATCATTGTTTTCACCCCGCTGCAACAACAAACCATTTACATATACCCGTTCACTTCCCGAAACAATTAAAATGAATAATTCACCATTGGGTCCCACTAATTTGTAGGGACCTTGATTTCCTTCCTGTCCTGTAAACTGACTTCGTTGAAAAACCCCGCGAACAATTGCACCACTGGCAAAAGCTGACGTTTTAGCGCCATTTTCGTGATCAAAAGTTCCGCCAAGGGCAATTCCTTGCACTTTTTTGTTAAAACGGCCAAAGTAACTGTTGTTGTTTTCAAGATCTACATCACCGGCTCGTATTTTCCATTTGTCGCTATATAGTTCAATAAAAATTTGGTCAAACTCATCTAAACTTTGCGAATAACCGCCTTCTTGAGTAGGAATGTTAGCGTCTTGTATTGATGCCCGAATGGAAACTTTATCACTTAGCTTCCCAGTAATTTGAAGATCTAATTGCGAGTTTAGTACTGCATTTTGATTGTTTCCTATGGTAATGCCTCGCGAAATACTTCCCACGGTATTTAACCCATCAAAAGGCGTAAAGGTGTTGTCAGTGGTGCTTTCATCCAAGGAATATAGTTTCTCAATTGCACCAGTGTTTTCTACGATTAAATTTTTATCAAACGTATAATAGTCGCGAGTTAAAAAAAGCGGGTAGCGAAGGTATTCAATGGTAACAGAATCTTGTGATTGTCGCATTTCTTCAGAAAAAACAACTGTTCCTTTTTCATAATCAACTGTATAAGAAAGCGAATCGATAACCGATCCTGTTTTATCCAACACCCGAAAACGAGACGGATTAATGCTAAAGCTATCCACAACAACCGTATCGGTTATAACCGCTCTTTTAGTTCGGTAATTAGATAAAGTATCCTGCGCAAAGCCAACTGCGGCCATAAAAAACGCTAAAAGAAACAGATACAACTTCATTACCTATACAACTTACTACAACTCTTTTTATTTTGTGGACTATTTTAAGAAAACCTTTCAGGTATTCCGTAGGGTACAAATGCAATTTAATTCCTGCGTAGGCAGGAATCTTACCTAAACTAAGTATAAAGAATCAAATTTACCGTTGATCAAAGTATAATAGATTTTTTTAACTTGCCTTTTTTTATAAAAAGAATACGAACTTATTAAAAAGATTCCCGTCTACACGGGAAATGTTATGAAAATTATTTCTTACAACGTAAACGGAATTCGAGCTGCCATTAGAAAAGGGTTTTTAGACTGGATACAAAGTGCCAACCCAGATGTTATTTGTATACAAGAAACCAAAGCGATGAAAGAACAAGTAGATACCGATGCCATTACTGAAGCTGGCTATCCGTATCAATATTGGTATAGCGCTGAAAAAAAAGGGTACAGCGGTGTGGCTATTTTTTCTAAAAAAGAGCCTAACAATGTTGCCTATGGTACCGGTGTAGATTATATGGATCACGAAGGGCGAAACATACGTGTAGATTTTGATGATCTTTCGGTGATGAGTTTATACTTACCCAGCGGAACCAACATCGCCCGTTTAGAGCATAAACTTACGTATATGGACGATTTTCAAAAGTATGTTAATCAACTTAAGCAAGAAATACCCAATTTGGTAATTTGTGGCGATTATAATATTTGTCACGAGGCAATTGATATTCACGATCCGGTTAGGAATAAAAATGTTTCAGGGTTTTTACCGGTAGAGCGTGAATGGATAGGAAACTTTATGGATAGTGGATTTATAGATTCGTTCCGTCACTTTAATAAAGAGCCAGATAACTATACCTGGTGGAGCTATCGCGCTAATGCCCGTAACAATAATAAGGGGTGGCGTATAGATTATAACATGGTAGCAAAACCATTACAAGAAAACTTAAAAAGAGCCGTTATATTACCCGAAGCCAAACACAGTGACCATTGTCCTTTGTTAGTTGAGCTCGAATTTTAAAATAATAATACCAAATCGATACAGAATATGCTTAAAAAATTGTTCTTCGGAATTTTTATTACTGCAATGACTACTTCCTGCGTTTCTTCAAAAATTTATGACGATTTAAAAGACCGTTATGCGGCTTTAAAATCTGAAAACGAATCCTTAATGAATCAATTGGACAATGCTTCATCAAATGGAGAGGTATATTCTGTGGCTCAATTACGAGAAGAAATTGAAGAATTAAAAGCCGAAAATACCCGATTGGCGATGGGTTTGGCTGCTTCAGAAAAAAATTACAACCGTTTACAAGAATCGTATGATGCGTTGGAAGCAAATAGTTCATCTGCACTGACCGAAAACTTAGAACGTAACCGAAAGCTCTTAACGCAATTAGAAGAAAAAGAACGTGCTTTAGCCGCAGAAAGTCAGCGGTTAAACCAACTTCAAAAAGATTTAGCTGCCCGCTCTAAACGTGTAGATGAATTGGAAGGGATCATTGCTGCAAAAGATGCAAAAATGAAAGCCTTAAAAGATGCTATTTCTGCTGCGTTAACCAACTTTGAAGGCAATGGCCTTACGGTAGAACAACGTGACGGGAAAGTATATGTTTCTATGGAAAACAAACTGCTTTTTGAAAGCGGAAGTTGGGCAGTAAATTCAAGAGGGAGACAAGCCGTTGTTCAATTGGGAAGTGTACTCGCTCAAAACCCTGAAATAGCCGTATTGATTGAAGGACACACTGATAATGTACCATACGGTGGCAATGGCCCTCTAAAAAATAATTGGGATCTTTCTACAAAACGAGCCACGGCAATTGTAAATATTTTGACTGAAAATGCTTCGATACCAAAAGATAACCTTACCGCTGCGGGTCGCGGAGAATACGCACCCATCGCAACAAACGCAACTTCTGAAGGAAAAGCAAAAAACCGTAGGATTGAGGTGATTTTAACCCCAAAACTAGATGAAATTTCTAAGTTGTTGAATGAAATTTGATTTTTTCAGTTTTTATTTTATACGTTGGAAATAACTATGAAGAAGGTAACTCTAATTTTAATTTTATCATTAGCTTTAGGATTGAACGCTCAAGATTTGATAAAATCTGATTTCAAAAAAACAGAATGGTTTGTAGATAATGAGAACCGTAATTTTTATGAATCCGACACAATCCTTCTTACTCGAATTTTGACCTTAAATAGCGAAGTTAAAAAACCAAATGAAATTTATATTAAACTTGAAAAAAATCATAATGGTGACATAACGGAATTAAATTTTAAAAAAAGTGGAAAGTTAATTGTTAAGGATTTGAATGTTGAGAATTGGAGTGTCACAAAACTTGTTGGAAAATGGAAATGGAAATTTGACCCGGAAAAACAAACTTTAAAATTATATTTTAAAAGAAAATTACGTTTGTCTTTTAGAGTTGAGTCTATAGATAAAGAAAGTATTTATTGGAATGAATCATATATAGAGTTTTTAGTTCTCTATCTAGTTCGAATTAAAAATTAACTAATACCCAGTGAGACCAAGAAGTCTAAGATTATTTGAAAAGAAAAAAGGAATTTACATTTCTCCTGAAAATATTCTTGCTATTTTGTTAGCAGCTTTAATTTTTCTAATTTATTATTTAATAGAATCATACGAGTTTAATTTTGATGGTTGGGAAACTATTATTTTGATTATTGTAATAATTTATATAATTGGACTATTGATAAGCAACTTTTCTAAATACGAAAAAGAAATAGGCCAATATTGTGGAAAATTAACTTTTTGGCAAGACCGAATTCAAATTGACAATAATAATTTCAGTCTTGAAGTTATAAAAAAGGTTGACTTTGTTCAAGCATATGACATAAAAGGAAGGTTTGTAAGCCCAATGGTAGTATTTTCCCCTCATTTATCAAATGGACTTGATAATAAGTTTGTATTAATTTTTAAAAATGGAGAAAAATTAAAATATAATTTTTTACAAACCGAATCTGAAAAGCTTGAATATTTTGATGAGATTTTAATTCATTATTATAAAAACGGAATTATTGGATGGTTGCAGCTTTTAGATATTCTGGATATTCAAGACTATAATAAAATTCAGGAATTTAAAAAAGAAATAGCTGCTGCCAATACTAGGTGTAGTTAATATGGATGATATTGTTAATCGAAAGTCATACCGATAATGTGCCTTACGGTGGTAAAGGTACTTTAAAATCTAACTGGGAATTTTCTACAAAGCGAGCCACCGCAATAGTCAGTATTTTGACTGAAAATGCTTCGATACCGAAAGATAATCTTACCGCTGCCGGGCGAGGGGAATACGCACCAATTGCAACAAACGCAACTTCTGAAGGAAAAGCAAAAAACCGTAGAATTGAAGTGATTTTAACCCCAAAACTGGATGAAATATCTAAATTGCTGAATGAAATATAATTAGAGTTTGCAAAGTAACTGGTCAAAAAAGGAAAGATATTTATGTTAAATAAACTATGGTTATTTATTTGTATAGTTAGTACTGCATCATGTCAGTTCCAGGCTGATAAAAAATATGCTGATGATTTGAAAGGGTGTCTAACGGACAAGGATGTGAAAATTTTAAATAAAGCCACTTATCTATTTGAACAAAAATTGAAAGAACACTATGAAAATTCTGATAACAATACGAACTTTTATAAATACTTAAACGACTTAGGTTCGATACAAACTTTAAGTAGTTTTAAAAAAGACTTCTATCTAAATGATGAATCAATTCAAATAATAAATGAACTGGAAAATAAAGGAACATTTAATAAAATTTGGATTGAATTTATTGATGATGATGATGAAAGTGATGAAATACCAATAGCTGTTCTGCCTGAATATGAAGATCCTAAAAAAGAAAAGATTGAGGTTTATAGTTTAAACCCTAATGGGGATTATTTAAATTGTATTAATAAAACTAATAAAAATGAAGCGATAAAGGAGATTTTAAATTCACAGTCAAATTATGGGAATATTGCGCCTTCTATAATTGCAAAGGCCATGAAACAAAAGATAAATAAAAATGACTTTAATGTTGGGTTAAATAAAGTTATCGTAGCAATAGGATTTTATTACGATACTGTAAATTTATTGAACAAAAATCCAAGATAAAAAACTTCCTTTAGCTTAATTCTCTTTTGTTCTTAACTCACAAATGCACTATATCCTGTAATCGCTCTACCTACAATAAGCGAGTTTATTTCTTTAGTACCTTCATAACTGTAAATAGCTTCCGCATCTGCAACAAAGCGAGCAACATCATGCTCTAGTAAAATACCGTTACCACCCATAACTTCACGGGCTCGGCTTACAACATCTCGTGTTCGCATACTACAAAATACTTTAGCAAGCGAAGCGTGTTCATCGGTCAATAAATCTTCATCTTGTAATTCTGAAAGACGAAAACACAATGTTTGCATAGCGGTTAAGTTGGAAACCATCTCAACCAAATGATTTTGTATCAATTGAAACGAAGCAATAGGTCGCCCAAACTGCTCACGTTTCTTAGTGTATTTTAAGGCACTTTCATATGCGCCCCTTGCACAACCTACGGCTTGCCAAGCCACAGCGGCACGAGTCATTTTTAGCACTTTAGCAGTATCCTTAAACGATTCACATTTTTGTAATCGATCACTTTCGGGAACACGGCAATCTTTCATGGTAATCAAGGCGTTTTGTACGGTTCGCAGCGCCATTTTGTTTTCCATTTTTTCGGCTTTAAAACCGGGGTTTCCTTTTCGCACCAGAAATCCTTTGGCTCTGCCACTATCTTCATCCCGTGCCCAGATGACAATTACATCGGCAAAGGTGGCATTCCCAATCCATTTTTTCTGTCCGTTGAGTACCCATTCGTCACCTACTAATTTACATGTAGTTCCCAAACCTCCAGCCACGGCTGAGCCTACATCGGGTTCGGTTAAACCAAAGGCACCAATTTTCTCCATCCGTTGCATTTTGGGCAGCCATTCTTGTTTTTGTTCCTCGCTTCCGCAAACGTAAATAGACCCCATTGCTAAACCACTGTGTACGCCAAAAAAAGTTGAGATAGAGACATCAATTCGAGCTAATTCCATAGCGATAATGCCTTCCATTAAAAAACTTTGTTCATCGGGACCAATGCCTTCGTAGGCAATTCCGCAGATATCCAATTTGGCCATTTTAGGGATTATTTCAAATGGGAATTCTGCCTTGTTCCAATATTCGTTGGCAATTGGCTTTATTTCCTTTTCCATAAATTGGCGGACTTTTAGCTGTATTTCACGCTGTCGTTCGGTCAATTTTAAGCTTAAATTATAAAAATCACCATCGATGGGCGGTAATTTGTGTTGTCCTTTTTTGCCTTGACTTTTTAGCATTTTCATTAACCCTTTTAATTGGCGATCATCTAATTCGCCAACGGCAGTCATCACTTCTGGTAAATCCACTTTTTGCGATAATTTTCCTAAAGCATCAAGATCGACATCTTTTAAAAGCGAGATGGTCTGTTTTATTTTTGAAAAAAAGGACATAGCAATATTTTTAAGATTGAATCTTAAAGATACCGTGTCTGTTTTAGTTTACTGCCTAAAGAAGTGTTAATTTGAAAAGCGATAAAAAAAGCAGTCAGCCCAAAAATTACCCAAATAAGTGTCTTACAACATCGTGTACTTTCGCCACTTTTATAATGTTGATGGTAAACTTTTGCTTCGGAAATTTGCAGTGTTTGGAAACGATAATGCTACCAAAACCTAATTTTTCAGCTTCCAGGATGCGTTGTTCTACCCGAGTAACAGGTCTAACTTCACCAGCTAATCCTACTTCAGCCGCAAAACAAAGTGATTTATCAATAGCTACGTCAATATTTGACGAAAGCACAGCTGCAACCACGGCAAGATCAATTGCAGGGTCGTCTACCGAAATTCCGCCAGTAACATTTAAAAAAACATCTTTAGCCCCCAGTTTAAAGCCAGCGCGTTTTTCCAGAACAGCCAATAACATATTCAGACGTTTCGCATTATAACCAGTTGCACTACGTTGCGGTGTTCCGTATACCGCAGAACTAACTAGGGCTTGAATTTCAATCATCAATGGACGCATCCCTTCTAAGGTTGCTGAAATTGCCGTTCCGCTGAGGTCTTCTTCATTTTTGGAAATTAATATTTCTGAAGGATTGGACACCTCTCTAAGTCCGCTGCCTTGCATTTCGTAAATGCCTAATTCGTTTGTACTTCCGAAACGGTTTTTGTGAGAGCGTAATATTCGGTACACATGATTACGATCACCTTCAAATTGAAGCACCGTATCGACCATGTGTTCTAAAATTTTTGGCCCGGCAATGTTACCGTCTTTGGTAATATGACCAATTAAAATTACAGGGGTAGCCGTTTCCTTGGCAAACTTTATGAGTTCGGTAGTGGTTTCTCGTATTTGCGAAATACTTCCGGCACTGCTTTCAATTTGGTCGGTGTGTAAGGTTTGAATGGAATCGATCACCACGATGTCAGGCTCGGTCTCTTCGATATTTCGGAAGATATTTTGCGTTTTTGTTTCGGTAAGGATGTAGCAATTTTCTGAAACCGGTTGTATGCGTTCAGCCCGCATTTTAATTTGCTGTGCGCTTTCTTCCCCCGAAACATAGAGCGTTTTATAAGGCAATTGCAAAGCAACTTGAAGCATTAATGTACTTTTCCCAATACCAGGCTCACCGCCCAAGAGTGTTAGAGAACCGGGAACCAAACCGCCACCTAAAACTCTATTTAGCTCGTTGTTTTTTGTGTTTAACCTAACTTCGTTAATTGTGGATATTTCAGAAACACGTAAGGGTTTTGCAGCTCGTTTTGCCGTGGCTGTCGATGGTTTCCAACTTACCTTTTCGGCTTTTTGTATTACTTCTTCGGCGATGGTGTTCCATTCGCCACAAGAGGTACATTTCCCTTGCCATTTGGAATATTGTGCGCCGCAGTTTTGACAGAAAAAAGTGGTTTTCGTTTTTGCCATAATCGTTTCGCTAAAATAAGTATATTTACCTAAGTAATGGCGTTCCCCATGAAACAACTTTTACTTCTTTCATTTTGTGTACTATGTTTATCGGTTTCAGCTCAAGAAACGGATGAAACTATAGATGAACTCACTCAAAAAATTAATGCTTCGGAAAAGGTAGAAAAGTTAAAATGGATGGATAGTTTATCAACGTATCTAACTTTTCAAACAAATCAGAATCCTGATTCCATTATAAATGAAACGATACAGGTTGCCCTGCAATTCGATTCGTTAAACATAGCTCTTTTTCAGCTTTCCAATAAAATGGATTACTTAAACAATAAAAAAGGGGCTCCGGAAGAAGCATTGCAAGCCTATGAAAACCTAAAGCATAAAGTTAAATTATTGGACAAACCTGCTACGCTAGCAAGATTGTATTTAAATATTGGTGATAGTTACTATTATTTAAAGGACTACGAAAAGTCCATTAACTACTATGATACAACCCAAACATATGCAAAAAAAGGGGCTGCTAAAAAGCTTTTAGGACTTGCCAAAATGTATAAAGCAGGCTCTCAAAGCCAAATGGGCGAGTTTGCCAAAAGCTCACAAGGTCTGCAAGAATCTATCCGGATATTTCAGAAATTAAAAGATACTTTTAATATCATCAGTGCCAAAAACTCGCTTTCTATTTTATACAGTCAAAACAGTTTTTTTGAAGAAGCTAAAAAGGAAAGGGATGAAGCCATAAAAATAGCAAAAGCAAAAAACAGCCATGCGCAATTGGTTTCATTTTACTACAATGCCGCAACCGATGCCAACAAAGTAAATAACCAAAAAAGCCGTATTGCAAATTTAAAACTTGCCAAAGAAGCTGCTGAGAAATCATGGCATGCCGATTTTTACAAACCGACGATGCTTGCAAGTATGGTTATTGCTTTTGCACAAACAGACAGCATTAAAAAAGCGGAAAAGAATTTTAACGAAATTAAGTCTGGTCCTGAAACTTATAGAACGGGTACAAATAAGGAGAACTATATAGAAGCCTTAAAACACCTCTGGTATGCTAAAAAAGATTACCAAAAAGCATTACGGTATGCAAAAGAGCATGTAATGATAAAAAGGCAAAATTCCGATTATGAGGACCTTATGAATGCTGAGAAGTTTTTGGCAAATGTATATGATTCATTGGGAAACAGCTCACAAGCTTATGTTCACTTTAAAGCTTATGAAGCCATTAAAGATTCTATTTCTAACGTTCAAAAAGTAAAAGCATTAAGCTATTATCAAACGCTGTATGAAACCGAAAAAAGGGATGCTAAAATTGAAATGCAACAAAGCGATATTGCGCTGCTTGATGCTGAAAACAGACTAAAAAATCAATGGTTACTTTTTGGTGGGCTGGGGATGCTGGGAGTATTTGGCGGAATTGTATTAATACGTTCCCGTTCTGCCGTAAAGAAAAGGCAAAAACTACAAGAGAAATTCTCTCAAGATTTAATAAAAGCCCAAGAAGAGGAACGCACCCGAGTGGCCCGTGAACTTCACGATAGCGTAGGGCAAAAATTAATGTTGCTTACAAAAAAAACTAAAAGCACGGGCGACCGCGATATGGAATCTTTAGCAGGAAATACCTTGGAAGAGCTTAGGAGTATTTCAAGAGGGTTGCATCCGGCAACTCTTGAAAAACTTGGGGTAACAAAGGCAATTGAGACCATGATTAACGAGGTAGATGCCAATACCAACATATTTTTTACCAATGAAATTGAAAATATCGATGGTGATTTAAATCCGGACCAAGCGTTGCATTTATATAGAATTATACAAGAAGTGCTCAACAATATGGTAAAACATGCCGAGGCGAAAGCTGCTTCGGTAAGTATTGTAAAAAAAGGAACTACCATTGAAGCTTTAATAAAAGACAATGGTAACGGTTTTGAATATTCAGAAAAATTGAATACTGGGGAAAGCCTTGGTATGAAAACCTTATTGGAGCGTGCCAAAATAATACATTCAAAATTAACCATTCAAAGTGCACACTTAAAAGGAACATCTATTTTATTACAAATTCCAACCTAAGATGATTAATAAAGATTTTTCGATAGTAATTGCAGACGATCACCCTATGTTATTGAGCGGGCTCAACGAAGAATTGACCCGGAATGGATATAATGTAGTTGGCCAGGCCAATAATGGAAACAAAGCGTTGAGTTTAATTTTACAATTAGAACCTGATATTGCTTTGTTGGATATTGACATGCCTATGATGACAGGTTTAGAAGTTATAAAAGCAGCTAAAGAAAAAAACACCGAAACCAAATTTATAATTCTTTCTTTTCATAGAGAACCAGAATACGTGGTACAAGCTAAAGCACTTCAAATTGATGGTTATTTGCTCAAAGAAGACTCTTTTCAAGAAATAGACGATTGTATGGAGTCTGTATTAAACAACAAGGAATATTTCAGTAAATCTTTTGATATTGATTCATTAAATAATGCTTCAGAAGAAATGACAAAGCTGAAAACCCTTACCCCTTCTGAAATTACCATACTTAAATTGATAGCTTCGCAAAAAAACACTGTTGAAATCGCCGACGAGCTCTGCGTATCTACTCGCACCATAGAAAAACACCGAAGCAATATCATTGATAAACTTCTTATTGAAAAAGGTACCAATGCACTTACTAATTGGGCGTTGGTTAACCGTGTGGTTATAAGTAAATTTTAATAACCAAAATCCGCCTTTATTTTATCTGCTCGGTCCAATAACATATCTACGGTTATAAAATCGGTTTCTTCCTTATCAAAAGCACCTTGGAAAGTTCGCATGGCTTTTTTAGGTTCCCCGATCTCTTCATAATAGCGGCCTAAGTAATAGTCGCTCATATTTTTATCTGGATATTGTTTTTTGGCAAGCGTTCCTATTTCCCTAAGCGATTCCCATTGCTTCAATTTTTCGGCCGCTGTGGCTGTGGCGATAAAATCGTTCACTCGTATAGGATTGGTAAGGCCAAACAGTGTTTCTATGGTATTGTACTTTTCTTCTAAATATTCATGAATGGGCGTTTCCATCTTTAATAAAACATCAGTGTATTCTTTTTTACTAATGGGGCGATAGACCGAAAATATTTTTTCCAAAGCATTTGGTATGCCACGACTTACAAGAGAATAATGAGTGGCGCCATCAAAATTGTCATAATAGTATTCAAAGTTGTCCTTTTCAATTTTCTTTAAGGGTTCGTTGAGTAATTGTGTAACTTCCATTAACGACTTAATATCGTCCGTGCCTGTGGCCAAATAATAGAAAATTTTAGATTCGATTTCGGGAATTCGTTGTGGAATTCGTTCGTCTAGCAACGGAGCTAAATCGGGGCTTAAACTAATATAACCGTTAAAAAGTGGAGGGTCTTTAAAAAGATAATAATTGATAAAATTTGCTGTAAAGTCATGTCCTACGGCAATGGTGAATTTTGCTGTACGGTAGTTGTTGTCAATATATGGTAACAGTTCAAGACCAATAAATTCAAAAAAATCAGCACCTTTTTCTGCTGGAAAAAAATTAGTATCGCCATAATTACAGTCGTCGTAGCGCGATTCGCCTTGCATAACGCCTACTACAATGCTTTCGGGCATGTCTTCCCAATAGCTAAGATAATCTACATTTCCGGCAACGGGTTCAAAAAGGTAATCTGCATCGAGAACGACAACAATAGGGTAGACTTTTTCAGAATTTGTATCGTAATTTCTGGGAAGTTGAATTTTTAACTTTCGTGTTTCCTGAAGCTTTTCAGAATTAAATTCTTCATAAAGTATTTGTGAAGAAGCTGAAACAGTTACTAAGAAACATAAGAGGAGGAATACTGTTTTTTTCATGCAGGTTACGTTTTAGGTTGGGAAAGATACTAAAATTTAAAAATACTGATTTTAGAAAACTTGAGCTTACTCTTTTCCTTTGTTATAAATAGGAAGAAATAGAAAGGACAGCCCACCAAAAAGAATAATAGAGCTTATGTTCGATGTCCAAACAATCCACCCGAAGGCGGTTCCGGCTGTTTCTGGGATACCAAATACGGCAAGTATAGCAGCAACAAAAAATGGATAACTACCAAAGCCGCTATTGGTAAATGCAAAAGAAAAACTACCAACTACAAAAGCGATAATTATTGTACCAATGGGAATTGAAGCGGTATCGTCTAGAGCAAGCATCGCTGTATAAAACGACAGCAAGTATAATCCCCAAATTAAAAAAGTTTGAAAAATGAAGGAAAATTTCTTCTCCATGTTGAAAATACTGAAAACTCCGTCTTTTAACCCTAATAAAAATTCCCTAAGCTTCTGTGTTAGCTTTGATTTTGAATACTTTAGAAAAAGGAAGAAAATAATTCCAAGAACTATAAGCCCTAGAAAGGCAAATATTAATTTTGAAGGGTTTATTATTTCGGTTAAAAAACCATATAAACTATCAAACTCAAGAAAAAGTGCCAAAGCAGTGAACGCCATTAAAAAAATAAGGTCTACAACCCTTTCGGAAATTATAGTGCCAAAACCCTTGTCAAAAGGGACTTTTTCATATTTATCTAAAACAATCCCTCGAGAAATTTCACCGCTTTTAGGAATAAACATATTCATTAAATACGCTACCGAAATGGCCATAAAATTATTGAGCACACTAGGTTTATAGCCTATGGGAGCTAATAGTAAATTCCACCGGACAGCCCTAATTATATGGCTTACCAAACTGAGGAAAACAGACAATACAATAAAGGTGTAATCTGCTTTTTTAAAGTAAAACGAAATTTCGTCTAATTGTTCTGGGGTAAATTTTGTGTAAGAATAATAGATTAAAAAAACGCCCAAAGCCAATGGCAGGGCGATTTTAAGAAACTTTGTAACTGATTTTTTCAAATTACTTTAAAAGATTGTTCTCTTCATTTGGGAAAACCAAAGCAGGCTTAAATTGCTTTGCTTCTTCTACGTCCATCATGGCGTAGGTGATAAGTATCAATATATCTCCAGGGGCTACTTTTCTAGCAGCGGCACCGTTAAGGGTTATTTCACCACTATTTCGAGGGCCGGGGATTGCATATGTTTCCAGTCGTTCACCATTGTTGTTGTTAACAATCTGTACTTTTTCTCCTTCAATTATATTAGCGGCATCCATTAAATCTTCATCTATGGTAATACTGCCTATGTAATTAAGGTCTGCCCCGGTAACTTTAACTCTATGGATTTTAGATTTTACTACGTGTATTTGCATTTTGCAAAGGTATTAATTTAGAGCCATATTATCTATTAATCTAATTTCTCCTGCAAAAACAGCTATAAAGGCTCTATGATTTTGGTTTTTAGACTTTTCTGAAACTGTTTTTAAGGTCTCTTCGTTAGCTATTTCAAAATATTCTAACGCTAATTGGTCGTTTTTATCGAATGTTTCTTTCACAAAACGGTTTAATTCTGAAATAGTATGCGAGGAATATTGTTGTTTTACTTCTTTTAGTGTTTTTGAAATTAACACAGCTTCTTCCCGTTGAGTTTCAGTAAGGCGCTCATTTCGGGAGCTTAAAGCTAGTCCGTTTTCTTCGCGAACAATAGGTACACCGACTATATTTACTGGAAGGTTTTCTATTTCAACCAACTTTTTCACAATTTGCAGTTGCTGAAAGTCTTTTTCACCAAAGTAAGCATTGTCTGGTTCAACGATTCTGAAAAAAATATTTAAAATAGTCCCTACTCCATTAAAATGTCCCTCTCGGTGCTTGCCTTCCATTTCGTGTTCCAGACCTTGAAAATCATAGTCAGTTGCAGTAATTTCATCGCCATATAAATCGGACGCATCCGGGGCATAGATAATTATATTTTCGCTTAGTGATTTCAATAAAGCTATATCGGTATTTAAGTTACGAGGATATTTATCTAAATCTTCGGCATTGTTAAACTGTGTAGGGTTTACAAAAATGCTCACGACAACACAATCATTTTCTTTTAAGGCAGCATTCACAAGAGATAGATGGCCTTGATGTAAGGCTCCCATAGTTGGGACAAAACCAATGGTCTTAGTATTCCGCCAAGGTTTGAGAGCAGCTAAAAGCGATTCTCGGTTGGTATATACGCTCATAAATTTTAATTGAGTGGCGGCAAAATTAATAGATTATGAGCAATCTACATAAATTTTCGTAATTTTGCACTTTCAAAACAAGTAAGCTATTAAAGTAAAAAATATATGAAAGATAAAAGAGTCTTGTATGTGTCTTCAGAAGTAGTTCCATACCTGCCGGAGACCGAGATTTCTTCCATGTCGTTTGAAGCCCCTAAAATGGTTAATGACAATGGTGGTCAAATTAGAATTTTTATGCCACGTTATGGCAATATAAATGAAAGACGCCACCAACTGCACGAAGTTATACGTTTAAGTGGTATGAATTTGGTCATTAACGACCTTGATATGCCGTTAATCATTAAAGTAGCCTCCATTCCAAAAGAACGTATGCAGGTTTATTTCATCGATAATGACGATTACTTTAAGCGCAAAGCGACCTTTGCAGATGAAGACGGAAACTTTTTTAAAGATAATGACGAGCGTGCCATCTTTTTTGCAAAAGGGGTAATTGAAACCGTAAAAAAATTAAATTGGTCACCAGATATCATCCACGTGCATGGCTGGTTGGCTTCTTTCTTGCCATTATACTTAAGAAACTACTACGGAACAGAGCCTTTATTTGAAAACAGTAAAATAGTTACCTCTGTATACAATCAAGGCTTCGATAATACGTTAAACGATAACGTAAAAGAAAAAATATTGTTTGATGGTATTGATGAAGAATCTGTTGAAGAGCTAGACACTCCAAACTATGTTAATTTAATGAAGTTAGCAGTGAAAAACTCTGATGCAGCAATCATTGGTTCTGATGAAATTCTTCAAGAACTGGAAGACTACCTTAACAACTTAGATAAACCTGTGTTAAAGTATCATAAAAAAGAAGAGTTTTCCGAAGCATATTTAGATTTTTACGAGTCGAAAGTATTGTAGAAAAAGAACACCACACATTTAAAATTTTATATGAAGATTAAGAATTTGTTGCCAAAACTAGCAGCTGTGCTATTTGTAATAGTTGCGTTGGCATCTTGCGAAGAGGATATAGATATAATAGGATCAGAAATTGTTGGAGATAACACCTTTATAGAGCCAGATGAAACCAATTCGGTTATAGCTTATAGCCGTAAATTAGTGCCAATTCAAACAAATGGATTGTCTGCATATCAATTAGGGGTTAATAATAACCCTATTTATGGCAAATCTACTGTTAGCTTGCTTTCTCAGGTAACTCTAGGAGTTACAGAACCTACATTTGGAGAGAATGCAACTTTAGACAGTGTTGTGCTTTATATACCCTTTTTCAGCGAAAGCGAAACAGTGGGAGAAGACACGCTTAATTACACGTTGGATTCTGTGTATGGTGAAGACCCGATAAACATATCTATGTTCGAGTCTAACTTTTTCCTAAGGGATTTAGACCCTGAAACAGGATTTCAAGAAACACAGAATTATTATTCAAATTTAGGGCAAACGTTCGATAATAACCCTAGCTTATTAGGAGATTTAATTTTTGAAATAGAAGATTTTGTTCCTAGTGACGAAGGCTTCGTCTTTAAAACCAATGAAATTGGTGCCGATGGGGATACTATAGTAGAAACTTTGGGTCCAGGATTACGGGCAAATTTGCCTGTTGAATTTTTTCAACAGAAAATCATCGACATGGAAGGCTCTCCAGAACTTTTAAGCAATAATAACTTCAAAAACTATTTTAGAGGCATTTATTTTAAAGCCCAATCTGCAATAGATAACGGAAACTTGTTCCTTTTTGAACCTTCAGAAGCAAACATAACTTTGTATTATTCTTTTGATGATGAAGACGATGAAGATGATGGAAGGGACGACAGTAGTTTAGAAATTAATTTCGGAGGGATAAATGTTAGTTTATTCGATGATGAATTATCACAGGATGTTCAAAGTGCAATCGCAAACCCAGATATAGAAAACGGAGATGAAAGACTCTATGTAAAAGGAGGAGATGGTATTGCTGGGGTAATACAGTTATTTGGAAAGGAGGATCTTCTAAATGCCAATCTAGAACCTGGTCCTAACGGCGTTCCCGACGAGTTAGATATTCTGCGCGATCAAAAACCATTGATAAATGAAGCCAATTTGGTTTTTTATGTAGATAAAAATAAAACTGCTGCTTTGGAGAGTGAGCCAGAGCGTGTTATAATTTTTGATGCAACCAATGGATCTGTCCTAATTGATTACTTTTTAGACCCTTCCACTACCGAAATACCCTCAACGCATAAAATTAATCACTTAGGAACGCTTCAAAAAGACGGTAGCGATACCGGCGATTTCTATAAAATACGATTAACAACCCACGTTAGTAATTTAATAAACAACGATTCTACAAATGTTCCGTTGGGCCTTATGGTTACAGATAATGTGGTACAGCCAAATTTCCAAGACCTTCAAAATACACAATCCCCAGGTCTTAAACGAGTTCCAGGCACAAGTGTGTTAACCCCAAAAGGAACAGTTTTACACGGAAGCAGTTCTTCAAGTGAAGAACGAAGATTGAAGTTACAACTTTATTACACCAAACCTAATTAAAAAGTATGTGCGGAATTGTAGGATATATAGGAAAGAAAGAGGCTTATCCAATTGTTTTAAACGGATTAAAACGATTGGAATATAGAGGCTATGACAGTGCTGGAATTGCCCTATATGATGGGTCGGATATTCAATTGTGTAAAACACAAGGGAAAGTTGCAGATTTAGAAGCCAAGGCAGAAAAAAACATTTCTTTGAAAGGAACTTTAGGAATTGGCCACACAAGATGGGCAACCCACGGAGTTCCTAATGATATTAACTCACACCCACATTATTCTAATAGTGGCGACTTGGTTATCATCCACAATGGAATTATAGAAAACTATGCTTCGATAAAAAAGGAACTTATTAATCGTGGCTATACTTTTACTTCAGATACTGATACAGAAGTTTTGGTAAATCTAATTGAAGAAGTAAAGAAGCAAGAAGATGTAAAACTTGGTAAGGCAGTACAAATCGCGTTAAACCAAGTTGTAGGGGCATACGCAATAGCCCTATTCGATAAAAATAAACCAGATGAAATTGTAGTCGCAAAGTTAGGTAGCCCATTGGCTATCGGTATAGGTGACGACGAATTTTTTGTGGCCAGTGACGCTTCTCCGTTTATTGAGTTTACGAACAACGCTATCTACCTGGAAGATCAGGAGATGGCAATTATTCGCCGTGGACGTGATGTGAAAGTACGTAAAATTAAAGGGGATAAATTGGTTGCTCCTTATGTTCAAGAGCTTCAGCTTAATTTAGAGCAGATTGAAAAAGGCGGCTACGACCACTTTATGCTGAAAGAAATATATGAACAACCTTCTGTGATCAAAGATACATACAGAGGCCGTTTGTTAGCAGATAAAGGAATTGTTCGTTTAGGTGGCCTAGAAGACCATATTAAACGCTTTACCAATGCAGACCGAATTATCATCGTAGCTTGCGGAACTTCTTGGCACGCTGGTTTGGTTGCCGAATATGTTTTTGAAGATTTAGCAAGAATACCCGTTGAGGTAGAATATGCTTCAGAATTTAGATACAGAAACCCAATAATTACTGAAAAGGATGTCGTAATCGCCATATCTCAAAGTGGTGAGACAGCAGATACCTTGGCCGCTATTAAGCTAGCCAAAGAAAAGGGTGCTTTTGTATATGGGGTATGTAATGTAGTTGGCTCAACCATTTCTAGAGAAACGCATAGCGGAACATATACTCACGCAGGTCCTGAAATTGGAGTGGCTTCAACTAAGGCTTTTACAACTCAAATTACCGTGTTGACAATGATTGCCCTTAGATTGGCAAAATCTAAAGGAACATTGTCACAAAGTGACTATATGCTGCACCTTCGAGAGTTAGATATGATTCCCGGGAAAGTGGAAGAAGCTTTAAAAAGCGATGAAAAAATCAAGGAAATTTCAAAAGTATTTAAAGATGCAGCCAATTTCTTGTATTTAGGAAGAGGCTACAACTTCCCAGTTGCCTTGGAGGGCGCTTTAAAATTAAAGGAAATTTCATACATTCACGCAGAAGGATATCCCGCTGCCGAAATGAAACACGGTCCAATTGCTTTAATTGATGAGCAGATGCCAGTAGTGGTAATTGCCGTTAATAGCAACCATTACGAAAAAGTAGTAAGCAATATTCAGGAAATTAAATCCAGGGCTGGAAAAATTATCGCTGTAGTGACCGAAGGCGATACTACGGTAAAAGAAATGGCAGATTATATTATGGAGGTTCCAAACACTCCAGAGACACTCTCGCCATTGGTTACTACAATCCCTTTACAATTATTATCCTATCATATTGCGGTTATGTTGGGTAGGGATGTGGATCAACCTAGGAATTTAGCAAAATCGGTTACAGTAGAATAATAAAATCAAAATGCAATTTATATAGCCTTCATAACTTATGAAGGCTTTTTTATTTTCAGATAGTTTCAGTGCTTTTAAGTTTATTTTTTGCTGTACTTTTAATGCTTTATTCCTGAAATTACAAGAAAATTATATGAGCGTTATCAACCTTATTTCCGGCCCTAGAAATTTGTCAACTGCACTTATGTATGCTTTTGCACAACGCGACGATTTCAATGTTTTGGATGAGCCTTTTTATGGCTATTATTTGAAAAACACCAAAACGGAGGTGGACCATCCTGCCACAGCCGATATCCTAAGGACGATGGATTTAAAAGAAGAGGTTGTGATAGAAAGTATCCAGTTGCTTTCTGGGCTAAAACACGTGTTTGTAAAAGGAATGGCACATCATTATATTGATAAAAAACCTGACTTTATTCTGAAGTGGCAAAACATTATTCTAATAAGACATCCCGAAAAACTGCTAATTTCTTTTTCAAAAGTGATTGATAATCCAAAACTGGAAGATATAGGGTTAAAAAAAGCAACAGAGCTATTTTTATTTCTGAAAGAAAACGGGGGGACGCCAATTGTAATAGACAGTGACGAGTTGATGATTAATCCAGAACGATATTTAAAAAAAATCTGTGAAAAATTAAACGTTTCTTTTTCAAAAGAGATGCTCACTTGGCAAAAAGGAGGCATTCCAGAAGATGGCGTTTGGGCACCCTATTGGTATACAAACGTTCATAATTCCGAAGGGTTTCAGAAACAAAAAAGAAGTCAAAAAGAACTTTCGAAGCATTTAAAACCAGTATTGGAAGAAGCCATGCCTTATTACAACACATTAAAAAAATACATTCTTAAAAACGAATAATATGTTACAACAATTTGACGAACGTAATCGCGATATTCAAGTATTTATAAAAGATAGGCTATACCATAGAGACGAGGCTAAAGTATCGGTTTTTGATAGTTCGGTACAAGGTGGTGATGCTGTTTGGGAAGGATTACGGGTTTATCCTGAAGGGATTGTTTGTTTAGATAAACACCTTACCCGTTTGCACGAAAGTGCTAAAACACTTGCGTTTGTTGATATTCCTTCAAAAAAAGTTATAAAAGAAGCGATACAAAAAACACTCGATGCCAATAACATGAATGACGATGTCCATATTCGGTTAACGTTAACCCGAGGGGAGAAAATTACAAGTGGGATGGATCCGCGTGTTAATCAAAACGGTTCTTGCTTAATAGTTTTAGCAGAATGGAAACCATTAGTATACGATAATAGTGGTGGTATTAAAGTGCTTAGTTCTAGTCAACGCCGTAACGCACCACAATTTTTAGATAGTAAAATTCATCACGCAAATTTATTGAATAATATCCTTGCTAAAATACAAGCTAATGTGGCTGGTAAAGATGCCGGATTAATGCTGGATGAACGCGGTTTTGTAGCCGAATTAAACGGAAGCAATGTGTTTATGCTTAAAAACAACATTATTTATACACCTTATGCACACGCCTGCTTACCGGGAATAACAAGAGGCTCGGTTATTGAATTGTGCCAAAAAAGCAATATTCCCATTGAAGAAGCAGATCTTACACTTTCACAATTTATGAATGCCGATGCTGCTTTTGCAACAGGAACCATGGGAGAGCTTACCCCAATTGTGGAAATTGACGGGCGTGAAATTTCAAAAGAAAATAGGCTGTTAAAAGAAGTTATGGAATTATTTAAGACTAATGTGAGAAACCTTTGTGAGCCGCTTGATTAACGATAGAATAGTCGCTTAAAATTTAGAGTTAAAAATTCACTAATTTCCATTGCGTAATTTAAACAGAAAAAACTATCTTTGCACCGTTCAAAAACAGGGTGATAATTGCACCCTTAGATAACTAAAAAATAAACAGTTAATAATGTCACAAGTTAAAGGAAAAGTTGCACAGATTATTGGCCCTGTAGTGGATATAGAGTTTGCTAACGGAGCGAAGCTTCCAAAGATATACGACTCAGTAGAAGTTGACAACAACGGAAGTTTGTTGGTTCTTGAAGTACAATCTCACATTGGAGAAAACACAGTACGTACCATTTCTATGGATTCTACTGATGGCTTAAGCCGAGGTGTTGAAGCTGTAGCAACAGGGGCGCCTATACAAATGCCAATTGGTGAAGATGTGTATGGACGTCTATTTAACGTAATTGGAGATGCTATTGACGGTATGCCAGACCTTCCTAAAGCAGGAAATGACGGACTTCCAATTCACCGTGAAGCACCAAAATTTGAAGACTTATCAACCTCTACCGAAGTATTATTTACAGGTATTAAAGTAATCGACTTGATTGAGCCATATGCAAAAGGTGGTAAAATTGGATTATTTGGTGGTGCCGGTGTAGGTAAAACAGTATTGATTCAAGAATTGATTAACAACATTGCAAAAGGTCACGGTGGTCTTTCTGTATTTGCAGGAGTAGGAGAACGTACTCGTGAAGGGAACGATTTACTTCGTGAAATGCTTGAATCTGGAATTATAAAGTACGGAGACGACTTCTTACATTCTATGGAAGATGGCGGATGGGATTTATCTAAAGTTGATAAATCTGCGATGAAAGAAAGTAAAGCAACTTTCGTATTTGGACAAATGAACGAACCACCAGGAGCACGTGCTCGTGTGGCGCTTTCAGGATTAACAATTGCTGAATATTTCCGTGATGGAGCAGGAGATGGACAAGGAAAAGATGTACTTTTCTTCGTTGACAACATTTTCCGTTTTACACAAGCAGGTTCTGAGGTATCGGCACTTTTAGGTCGTATGCCTTCTGCAGTAGGTTACCAACCAACATTAGCAACCGAGATGGGTGCGATGCAAGAACGTATTACTTCAACTAAAAAAGGATCTATTACATCTGTACAAGCGGTTTACGTACCTGCGGATGACCTTACCGATCCAGCACCGGCGACAACGTTTGCTCACTTAGATGCTACAACGGTATTGTCACGTAAAATTGCTGAGCTTGGTATTTATCCAGCGGTAGACCCGTTAGATTCTACATCTCGTATTCTTACTGCTGATATTTTAGGTGATGAGCACTATGCATGTGCACAACGTGTAAAAGAGTTGTTACAGCGTTATAAAGAATTACAAGATATTATTGCTATTTTGGGGATGGAAGAATTATCTGAAGAAGATAAGCAAGCGGTAAACCGTGCACGTCGTGTACAACGTTTCCTTTCTCAGCCATTCCATGTAGCAGAGCAGTTTACAGGTATTCCAGGTGTATTGGTAGATATTAAAGAAACCATTAAAGGATTTAATATGATTATGAATGGAGAGTTAGATCACCTTCCAGAAGCAGCCTTTAACTTGAAAGGTTCTATTGAAGAAGCAATCGAGGCCGGAGAAAAAATGTTAGCTGAATCATAAATTGCTTAAAGCTATAAGCTTAAAGCCTAAAGCATAAAATAATGTATTTAGAAATAGTAACACCAGAAGCTTTATTGGTAAGTGGAGAAGTAGAGTCGGTAACTGTACCGGGCGTAGAAGGTGAGTTTCAAATGTTGAATAACCACGCCCCAATTGTATCTGTTTTAGCGAAAGGGAAAGTAAAATTTTCTGGAAATCCTACCATAGCTGAAGGTTTTGAAAATAAATTCAATAAAGAAGATGGGAAGTGGGTACTTGAAATTACCAGCGGAACCATTGAAATGAATAACAATAAAGCGATTGTGTTGGCCGATTAAACAGCATATATCAAAAAACAATTAAACCCCAAATTTCACTGTCGAAATTTGGGGTTTTTTAGTAATGTGAGTATTATTGTCTTCTTGTGATTAAACAAAACGTTTTTATTTCTGAAGGAAACCGTCCACTATGGCATAGAATTATTGCTGCACTTTGCTATACGTTAATGTTGGTCTGTCTTTATAAATTTATTGTTGAACCAAATACAAGCTGGCTGTATGCAGCAAGTATGTTGTTTTCAACTGGCTTGACATTTTCCGTGATTAGGGACTACCATTTTGATTTTGAAGAAAAGAGATATAAAATTGAACATTGTGTTGGTCCAATAAAACTAGGTAAGTGGAAAAATTTTAACCAATTAGATTACGTGTCTATATTTAAAAATGGCAAGGGATATTACGAAGTAAATCTTTGGTATAATAGAAACAATCATTTTAATATAACTACGCTCGACAATTTTCAAGATTGTTTTGAAATAGGTAAAAACATTGCTGAAAAACTAAAAATCGACTTTCTAGATGCGGCGACAGACCCAAGAAACTCTGTATGGGTGAATCAGTAGATTTTGTTAAACGTTACGGGATGCTTTTTCCTCTTCATTCTTTTTTAATTGAAACCTCAAAATAAGATATCCTGCTATTCCGGCAACCATAGAGCCTAATAAAATTCCAATTTTAGAGGTCGTCAATAGGTCATTAGATCTAAAGGCCAATTCGGCTATAAATAGTGACATAGTAAAGCCTACGCCACCTAAAAAGCTAACTCCAAGAATCTGTTTAAAGTTTATTCCAGTGGGAAGTACCGCAACTTTAAGTTTATAGGCTAAATAGCTAAATAAAGTAATACCTATAACTTTCCCCAGAACCATAGCAATGGCTATTTGTGAGATAAGCTCTGTAGTGCTCAACGAATCGAGACTTATGGTTATTCCGGCATTGGCCAAGGCAAATATGGGCATAATAACAATCGCAACCCATCCACTAAGGCCATTTTCCAATTGTTGCATAGGTGTTTGTACGCGATCGGTTATCAGGTTTATTTTATCGACAGCATCCTGTTGTTCATCCGATAGAACGATTCTCTTGGCCTTTGTTTTCTTGAAAAGGTTCAGGGATTTTCGTATTTCTTCAAAAAAGTTGTCTAGTTCTATGTTTCTACTCGATGGAATGACCAATGCCAATAAAACCCCTGCAATTGTAGGATGTATCCCGGATTTTAAGAAAAGGACCCATACAGCGATTCCAGAAATTAGCAGTAAATATTTTGAGTGAAATTTTTTGTAAGCCAAAAATGCCAAAAAAGTTAAAATGCCAAGTGCTACAAATAAATAGGAGAGGTGCATTTCGTGACTATAGAATGTTGCAATTACCAAAATGGCACCAATATCATCAATAATAGCGAAGGTTGTCAAAAATATTTTAAGTCCTAATGGTACACGCTTCCCCAATAAATTAAGTATTCCTAATGAAAAGGCGATGTCTGTAGCCATAGGGATACCCCAGCCTGATGCTCCTCGGTCTTGGTCGTGTAGTAATAAGAAAATAGCAATAGGAACAACAATGCCCCCCAAAGCCGCAAAAATAGGCATAGATGCCTTTCGCATGGTGGTAAGTTCGCCATCTAAAATTTCACGTTTAATTTCTAAACCTACATAAAAGAAGAAAATGGTCATTAGCCCATCATTTACCCACAAATACAGAGGTTTTTCAATTATAAAATCTGTATTACTAAAACCAATGGCAAAAGTTTCGTTCCAGAAAGTATGATAGCTTTCGTGCCAAGGCGAATTTGCCCAAACCAAAGCAATGACCGTAAACAAAAGTAGGATATAACTACCCGATGTTGAGCTGTTTATAAACGATTCGATAGGGTTTTTAGCTATTTTCAAATCAACTAGGTTTATTGGTTCTAAAAATGATAAAGTTATAAAATGTGATTATGTTTTGGCAATAAAAGTGTATCAATCTTTTTTGAATTTTAAAATATCACCTGGTTGGCAGTTTAAAGCATAGCAAATAGCTTCTAAGGTTGAGAAACGCACGGCTTTAGCTTTTCCAGACCGAAGAATGGAAAGATTGGCCTCTGTTATGCCTACAATTTCGGCTAGTTCTTTGCCTTTCATACCACGGTCTGCTAGTATACTATCAAGGTTTATAATGATTGCCATGACTTATATAGTTAAATCGTTTTCTTCTTTTATTTCATTTCCTTTTTTCAAAAGAAAAGCTAGTGCTAATAGAGACAAACCCATTATAAAAAATGTAAAGTCAAAGTCTAAAGTTGGGTTGAACGAATATTTTATAACCTGACTAAGGTTTCGGTCTTCGGTAGGAAGTTTAAACTGAATTAAACCATAACTATTAATAAAGTAAATACTTAACAGAAGACTAACTATTTCTGAAATAATAAATGCAAGTCCTATATACTTGATATTTTTTGAAATGATAGGAGTAAAAGTAATCTCTTTTTTTAATGGAATAAGGGTTCTTCTTAATAGATAAAGTATAAATACTGTAACAATAAGCGAAATATAGCTATAGAATATACTTAATACCGTAAATAAAAGATTTGAACTTTTAACTTGTATGGTTGTATACACAAACTTCTTTTTTTCTGTAAACTCGTGTGCGTTATCTATTCTATTTAATATCCCCTCAAAAGAAGATTTAGAGGGGATTTTTCTGGAGGTGTATGTTTTGCTTCCTGTGATCGAATTATAGGTTGCTTTATTCCCTTCTAAGTCAAAAATCGAATCTGGAGTTTTTATTCTCATTTCAACAGGAATATTAAAACCATTAGATGGATGCAAGTCACTTGAAAAGTTTCCAATATGTCCATTATCGGAAAAAGCAATAAATGTAAAATTAAAGATTAAAACGGCTAAGCAAAGCACAAAAGCTATAGTTGTAGTCCAGTATAAAAAATTAATCAAGAGGTGTGGTTTTTTCATCATTAGCTTTTATATGGTTAAGTCGTTTTCTTCTTTAATTGATTTAGCTTTAAAAAGTGCATTGCTCTGTAAGATAAAAAAGAGTCCTATTATAATTAAAAACAAGGGAATCATGATATTAGTGCCATAGGTTAGTTTAATTGTCCCTAAGGATAATGTGCTTAACCAAAACACGGTATAAGTTACCATAAGAAAAATACCGGCTATAGTCAGCATGTTCCCACTGCGTTTTAAATTTTCGATAACTGGTGTTTTTAAAAAATTGTTATTTAGTACATGCTTCGCTGTTTTTTTTAAGTAGTATAGTCCAAGTAGAAAGATTATATAGGATAGAAAACTCAAGCCTATGCCTACCCAATACAAGAGAGGTAGTTTTGTCAATTCCTCATAGCTTGTTATAGGTACTTCGGCGATATTAATGCTGAAAACACCAAAAGGAAGAATAAATATAAAACCTATCAAGCCAGCACAATGGAAGATAAATAAAATATCAATTAATCTTTTTAAGAGTATGTTTGTTTTCATAAAATTATTGTTTAACAATAACAAATATATAATTATTATTGTTAAACAATAATATTTTTTTAAATTATATTTATTGATGATTATTATTAACTTGTGTTCTACCAAATATAAGAATAGGTGTGAGAGATCTTAAGAAAAGCTTAACCCAAAAAAACCAATGCGTTTGCAAAGTAAACTTTTCTTTAAGAAAACCTTTCGGCTAAGTTTTGTAATTTTGCTGTTTTAATTAGCATATGCAATTACAAGATATAGATAGAGTCGAAACAATTTCAAAAGAAGACTTTATTGAAAATTATTTCAAACCCCAAAAACCAGTCGTAATAGAGCGGTTTATCGAGGATTGGCCTGCTTACAAAAAATGGGATTTAGACTATATGTCCAAAGTAGCTGGCGATAAAGAAGTTCCGCTTTATGACAATAGGCCTGTAAGTCATGAAGATGGTTTTAACGAGCCACACGCAACCATGAAAATGAGTGAGTATATTGATTTGCTCAAAAAAGAACCTACCAAATACCGTATTTTTCTTTGGAATATTTTAAAGGAAGTGCCAGAACTTCAAAAAGATTATTCGTATCCAGACTTTGGGATAAAACTAATGAAAGGGCTTCCCATGTTATTTTTTGGAGGTGAGGACAGTTACACCTTTATGCATTACGATATTGATTTGGCCAATATTTTTCATTTTCATTTCCACGGAAAAAAAGAGGTGATTTTGTTTGATCAACAACAGAATGATTATCTGTATAAAATTCCACATTCGCTCATCACCCGGGAAGATATAGATTTTACCAATCCTGATTACAATAAATGGCCTGCGCTAAAAGAGGCAAAAGGGTTTAGAGCACAATTAGAACACGGAAATGTATTGTACATGCCCGAGGGTTATTGGCACTACATGCGATATATAACCCCTGGTTTTTCCATGAGCTTACGCGCCATTGCTAGAAACCCTAAAAACCTAGGCAAAGCCATCTATAATATTGCTATTATGCGTCATTTTGATACGTTGATGCGTAAGTTGAAAGGACAAGATTGGATCGATAAAAAAAATGAAAAAGCGATTACGAATACACATAAAAAACTAGGGATAGAAAGGTAACTGAAATGATTTTTTAAAATAAAAAAGAGCCTTTTACAAATTGTGTAAAAGGCTCTTTCTGTTTCCGAAGAATAATAGATTATGCTTTTTTGTAGCTTAAATAATATTCTTCCATTAAGTTCATTAAAGCAGTTATCAAATCTTTCGTTTCCAACAACAGGCTGAAATACAGTGCTGTATTTTTTGGACTCGACTCTTCGGTTCTAGTACGGGCTATTTGCTTTTCAATTTTTTCTGAAACATACTCGAACAACTCTTGCTTTTTATCAAGCACCGTTTTAATCTTTTCGATTTCTCGATTTTGGAAGATAGATTCAATGTCAACAAATAAGTTTTCCAAAGATTGATCGATTTCCTGTAAATCTTTAATTTGATTAAAACGTAATGCCTTGTGATTATTATTTACGTGTTTATAACTCGCTTTTGAAATAAACTCAAGCGATTGAGCTACATCTTGCAAATACCCAAGGATAATGATGTAGAAGTTACTTCCGCGAACACTTTTTTCGTCTAAATCTTTTATGAAATAGAAAATATTATCACGCAATTCATCAATTTCATCGTTTAGCTTCTTAACTCCTTTTTTACTCTTTTTCAGCTTAGAGGTGTCTTGTTTTGCCAATCCACGAAGCATATCAGAATAGATTTTATTGCTTCGGTGAATTACTTTTGCAATATTGTCTGCACTTTCCTGGATGATACCTTGTACGGTATTGCTTTCAGTCTTTTTAAGACCAGTTTCATCCATTATTATGTTACTCTTCTTTTTGTAAGAAAGGTAGTTTCGCACCAATAAAAGCACAGCTAACATTAGTAAAATTGCGATTGCAACCCCTTTCCCTAAGAAAATAAGGTATGCTAACGTTCCTGCAGCCACAAAGGCACTAAATGCTGTAAAGAACCAGCCACCGATCACATTTAATACTCCAGCAACACGGTACACTGCACTTTCACGCCCCCAAGCTCGGTCTGCAAGTGAAGTACCCATAGCCACCATAAAGGTTACGTAAGTGGTGGATAAAGGAAGCTTCATTGAGGTTGCGATTGAGATAAGAACTCCTGCTACAACTAAGTTAATGGAAGCCCTAATCATATCAAAAGCTGGTAACTCGTAGGTTCTATGTTTTGGTAACTCTACCACTGGTTTTTCAAAACGCGAGTTTATATTTTTAGTGGTAGCTTTTGGCAAAACATAATTTAGTCCTTGAGCTACTCTCGAAGTACCTTTTACAACTACTCTAGATAACATGTTAGGTTGAAATTTTTCGTGACCTTCCCCTTGTCTGGATAGTCCGATTTCGGTCTCAGCTACGCTACGGGCTTTTTTAGAGAACCAAAGCGTCAATACCATTACACCACCAGCTATAAATAGCAAGAAAGGTTCTGCGGGCACTTTTTCAGAAAGAACATCCATAGAAAAAGAAGAGGCAGCTTCACCAGAGGCCAACCAAGCTTCATAAGAATGAAAGGCAGCCATAGGGACACCAATAAAGTTAACCAAGTCGTTTCCTGAAAAGGCGAGTGCCAAACCAAACGTACCTACTGCAATTACGATTATAAGTATGCTTTTCTTGAACAGTTTCATAAAGAGAAAAGAAAAGAGCGTCCAGAAAATAAAGCTTCCTCCAACAAAGTAAAGCTCGTTCCCTTCTACTACCTCTTTAAAATCTCCGTAGTAAGGGGTTCCTTTCAGTCCTTTCATAAAGATGAAATATCCAATGGCCGTTAGGGCAACTCCACCAAATAAAGCACCAAAGTTTTTAATTCTCTTTTCGTAGTGGAAGGTAAACACCAAGCGGGATAGCCACTGAACGACTGCACCTACCGTAAAGGCAATGACGACGGAAAGCAGAATCCCCAATATAATTTCGGTAGCTTTTGCCGTGTTTATGTATTTACCAAGATCTGCCCAAGTTTCAGTTTCATTAGCGCCAATTTTTATTAGCGACATCACTACGGCAGCTCCCAATAATTCAAAAACGATTGAAACGGTTGTTGATGTTGGTAAGCCAAGAGTGTTAAAAAAGTCGAGCAGTAATATATCGGTTATCATAACTGCCATAAAGACAATCATGATTTCTTCAAAGTAAAATTGTCCGGGGTCGAAAATACCTTTTCTGGCAACTTCCATCATCCCGCTTGAAAAGACGGCACCGATAAAAATACCAAGACTGGCAATAATCATTATCGATTTAAATGATATGGCTTTAGAACCGATGGCAGAGTTAAGGAAATTAACGGCATCGTTACTAACCCCTACAACAAGATCGGCTACGGCAAGTACTGCCAATGCTACGATCATTAATAAGTATATGTTTTCCATTTTCTTTAATTAAAGTGGTGCAAATCTCTTAATTTAATTGCCCTTTATTGTTACCAAATTGTTATCTATTATCTTTTAAAAATGTAGGTCAAACCCTATGCGAAATGTTATTGGGCCTTTTTCACTTTCAATTGTATTATAGCTTAAATCGCTTTGTACCTTTAGTTTGTGCCCCACAATGTATTTTGAAGCTCCAATCGTGTATTGATTTTGGCTTTGTTTTCCGGTAATCTCATCAAAACTTATTGTAGTGAAGCGTCCAGCTACCTCATAGTTGTTTTTAAAAAGATAGCCGGCTTGAAAATTTAAAGCGTCTCCAACTAAAACAACATCGTTGGTAGGGTTTCCTTCTTCATCTAAAGCAGGTGAGCCATCAATTTCTGTAGCAACGGGATCGTCTGCATCTCTATTTGAATATTCACCCATAAAAGAGAACCCTTTGTATTTAAACATCGCGTCAACAAATACAGTTGAAATATCCGTCTCGTAAAACCCTGTGCTGGTCTGCATATAGCTTCCTTGGTTACTTCTGGTCTTTACAGCATTATCATTATAATCATAGGTAACACCTATCATTAATTTTGGGGTTTGTTCGCGTTTTAAATCACTCTGAACGTATTCAGAACCTCCAGTAAATGCTCCTAAGGGCAATAGCTCTAATCTACCTGTATATTGATGGCCTCCAAGATTACCTGAGGTGATATTTCTTCCCTCACCTTGTGACAAAGCAAATTTTTCACGTAGGATAATTTTTTCTGAAAGTTTGATGCGGTGTCGCAATTGAATACCCAAATCCCGGTCTATATTAAATCTTCTGTTTAACAAGGATCGGTCAATCAATTGCATATTGGCAGATGATACCACCCGCTCTACGTTACCAGGAAGTTTGGTCTGTCCTGCCCATAATTCGAAATTTTCGTAGAAATTCCACATAATGACAGCATCCAAGATATATCGTGGGGCATCACTGGTAAACTGGTTTCCTCCCGAAATATCCCGGTTGGAAAGACCAAGCTCTATTTTATATTTCAATTTTGGGGAATAAGCGAACCCGTCGAATTTTAACCGAGCTCTCCTAATTAAAAAGTTTTGATCGGGTTTTGAATATTGTTCGCCAGTATAGTCCCAACGGGAAAGTGCCCTAAATTGAATACGTGGGGCAAATTTAACGCTCCACGAACTGTCTTTGGCTACGAGGTTTAATAGCCCTTTACCAAAAGAAGTATCTGTTGTTTCTTGTGCATTTGCTTTGATAAAAAAAGCAAATAATGCTGCAAACACTATATAGCGTAGCCTCATATAGAATCATTTTAAGTTTTTGTCGGCGCAAAGAACCGATTCTTATGTTAAGTTAATGTTTCCTAAATATTATTTCTATATAATAATACCCTATTTTATTAACATAAAAAAGCTGCCTGATCAGGGCAGCTCCTACACTTAAAAAATCTAGTCGACAAAAACTTAAACGATTTTATGAGGTGTAAATTTGTCTAAAGACCCTACAAATTAACTACTCTAATGTAGTGTAGGTGTCATGGTAATATTAATAAATTATTAATTTGAAGCTAATGCCAATGTTAAGTTTTAATACACAAATAACTGAAAACAAGATATTTACAGTTTTAATGTAAATTTAATGTTAAGTAAACATTTAATTAATGTAAATTTAGTTGTATATTTGGTATACAGAACTTTAAAAAAAATATTATGAAAAATATAATCACGCTTTTAGCTTTAATAGCAATAGTAGGAATTGGTACTGCACAAGAAGTAAAGAAAAATAAATATGTGCTAACAGGATTAGATGGAAATGTTATTGAAGCTACGTTATATCACGACAATGGTGTAGTGGCACAAACAGGTTTTTATACATTAGATAATAAATTACAGGGAGAGTGGATTAGCTATGACACGAATGGAAATAAAACTGCCATTGCTAAATATGACAACGGAAGAAAAGTAGGTTCTTGGATGTTCTTTCAAGGGGAAACCATTAAAGAAGTTACTTATATGAACTCTAAAATTGCAAAGGTAAATACCTTTAAAAAGGACAACACGCAAATAGTATCTAATTAGAGCGTGATAAACTAAAAAAAGAAAACCCCGGCAGACTAAATCTGCCGGGGTTTTTTATTTTAGTAAGGTATATTCTTTTAAAAACGAATACTGTAACTAAGACTAATTTCCTGTCCAGGGTTCCATTTAGAATAAATTTGATCTTCAGCATTAAATGACTGATATACACTTTCTATATCGTCATCCAATAAGTTTTCAAACTGTAAGCTAATTGTAGAATTTTTGTTTTCTCCCAATGTTTTTGAAATATTCAACTTAACATTATGAAAAGGTAGTGTGTAGACATCAGCTACATCACCCGCACCTACAATTTGCAAAGTTTTACCTTGCGTGTTATAAAATAATCCACCTTGCCATCCGGTGTCCTCGTTATCGTAATTTAATCCTACATTGATAAGATAAGGGGATTGCCCTTGGAGTTGGCGGGTATCGTCTAATGTTTCGCCTTCTCTCAAGTTATCAAGCCTTCCTTCTCTTTCGTCATCACTATATTCTTGCTGTGATTCAATCAATGAAAAATTGGCATTGAACGAAAGGTCTTGCAATCCATCAATAAAGCCAAGGTTTTTACGAACTTCAATTTCTCCCCCAAATACATTTGCATCACCAAGATTTAAAGGTGTGTACTGTCCATACGCTCTTCTGATAAAAGAAAGTTCTATTGGGTCATTAAACGATTTGTAAAAACCACTTAATGCGAAGAAATCGCTGTTTTCACCATATTTTTCAAAGCGTAAATCAAAATTGTTGATATAACTAGGCTGTAGGTTTATGTTACCAATAAAAGTAGTGCTACTAATAGGATCGAAAATTTCAGCTAAAGATGCTTCTTTAAAGGAAGGTCTTGCCGTTGTTCGTGCGTAAGAAGCCCGTATTTTTTCATCACCATCTTCGTTAAGGTCGAAAATTAGGTTTGCTGAAGGAAAAAAGTCAGACTTGTCCAAAACGGTTGCGTCAATTAATTGTGTGCCATTTTGGTTCTCTCCTGTGTAGATTAAGTCAAATTTTTCAAAACGTACTCCTAAAATGGCATTAAACCAATTGGTAACTTTAAATTCTTCAGATACATATCCGGCAGCAACTGATACTTCAGAATCATACGAATCTGAATCGTTTGAATCTTGCCTAATATAAAAACCGCTATTGGTAGCTGGGTCAAAGACGTTTTCATCGGCCAGAAGTAAATTAGGATCTCCGCCTAAAGAAGCTGAAGGAAAGTTTAAGAAAGGAATTGAGAATTTAACCACTTCAAAATCTCTCTGTTTATAGGTATATGCACCTCCAAATTTTACTTTGGCGTCATAGCCAAATAAGCTGTGGTTTTTTACAATATCTAATTTTCCAGCTAAATTTATTTCTTCTAAATTTCTGTAAAACCTTGAAGGAACACCAGATTCACTAGGCTCGATAGTAAATATTTCTTCACCTGTTTGAGAGTTTGTAGTAACTCTAAAAGGGGTAACCCTAAAGTCTTTATCGTCAATCCGAGCTAAAGTTGGAGACAGTTTCCATTCAACAGTCCAATCATTTTCACTTCCTAAAGAATGTTTTCCGCTTAACAAACCATTGGTTATAGCTCTTTCTGTATAAATTAAATTATCTTTCTTTACTTGGTTGCTACTAATAATAAAATTACTTTGTCTAAAAATAGATGCTTCAGATTCTCCATTTTGAATATGAAGTACATTAAACCTATATTTTGATCTTTCTGTTTTAAAAGATAATCCTGCAAGACCACTAATTAATACATTATTATTACCTACTTCTCCGTTTTGAGTTCTATCGGCAAGTAATTCAAAATTAGATTTATTGGCTTCATCTTTTCTGTAAATTTGGCCATCAATATACTCATCGAAGTATGTAGTTTCATTTTTATAGGATAGTGAAGCTAAAAACCCAAGTTTGTTATCTCCAATTTCATACTGGTTGCCAGCTGTTGCGGATAGTTTGAAGTCCATCAAACTTTTTTCACGTTGTGCTGCTAAGGTAGGATTGAAACGCTGGGTTATAGCCTCTACAACCTCACCGTTTTGTTGTGGTAATGGTACTTCTTGAAGTGGTGACAATGGGTTTTCTCTTAAACCATTATCAAAACCTAAAAAGTCGGTATCACTTTTATCAGACACAAGGTAATTGTCTTTAAAATGAAAATCTGACTTATAACTAGCACCTATAGATAAACTGTACTCTTCACGACTTGGAATATCTTTAGTAACAATATCTACAACACCACCAGTAAAATCTGCAGGCTGATCAGCTGTTGCAGATTTAATTACCAATACATTTTCTAGAATTTGACTTGGAAAGATATCAAGCTGTAATGTGTTTCTGTCTGGGTCAAGACCTGGGACATCAACACCGTTTAAAATAGATTTTGTATATCTGTCACCAAGACCTCTTACATATACAAATTTTCCACCTTGAATAGAAACACCCGGTACATTTTTAACAGCACTTGCCACACTACTGGCACCACTCTTTTTAATAGACTCTAACGAAAGGCCATCCATTAAGTTAATTGAGTTTTTTTGTAGGCTAAGCACTGCTGCTTCTGTATTTTTTCGTGCTGTGGTTGTTATTATTACTTCATCAAGTTGACCAGCACTTGCTTGTAAGGTTACATCTATTGCAGTTGATTCGTTTTCTGAAATAATAATATCGGTTATTTCTTTAGTTTGATAACCAACGAAAGAATAAACCAACGTATATGTACCTGGTTTTAGTTCTAATGTATACTTTCCTTCAAAATCTGATGTAGTACCTGTTTGAGTTCCTTTTACTATTATATTGGCAAAAGGGAGAACATCGTTATACTCACCATCATTTACGGTTCCTGTAACGGTTCCTGTTTGACTAAAAGCAAATTGTGATAAAAAAAGTAATACTACTAGTAACGTATTTTTCATAACTGTTATTTATAAAACTTGCCCGCTTTAAAAAAAGCGAGCAAGTTGGCTAATTATATGAGAACAAAAAATTTAATCAATCGAATTAAAGGGCTCCTTTAGAGCTTGCGAAAGTCCAAGAGAAAACAGACATGTTAGCACCGCCAGTAGATCCTGTAGTGGTCCAATTTGCTGCTCTTTCGGTAAAGGATGGATTTAAAATTATTAACTCTTCAAGTACGTCGTTATCATCATTGTCATCATCACAATTTTCAAGGCAACCTACTTTTTCAACAAAAACAGTATTATCAGCTCCATTAAGAACCCAATTTTGGAATACTATTTTTCCATCTAAAAAGTTTTGAGAAACGCCATTGTTGTCTAATTCAACATCTGCAGATTCTTTAAACCCTTCAGCGTAGATATTTCTTAAAGTACCCATAGCACCGTCTCTTAAATCGGCGTACTCACCATTTTCAGTGATAGTGTTTCCGAATAAAGAAATACCGTCAAGAGTAAAGCGACCTTCTAATGATCCAGCTGGACCATCGATTTCCATTGCGTGATCTGAAATATCGCCTAATACTACTGCAGCATTTGAAATAGTTCCTGAATAAGCTTCGTCAATATCAAGGCCATCATCACCTTGTGCCCAAACCAATAGGTTAGAAGAATTTACTGAACCTCCAAACCATTCGATACCATCATCAACATTACCAACAACCTCAATATTTGAAACCGTTGTTCCTGAACCTACACCACCTAGTGTAAGACCGTTGATTTCATTTCCTTCCCCAATTAAAGTTCCACCGTGGCGAATAGAGATATAGTTAAGTGTACCAGAGTTGTCCGCATTGTCGTTTCCGCCGTATAAACCGTTGCTGTCACTTGCGGGTATACCTTCAATTTGGTTTTCAGTAGCATCTCCAGATAAAGACGCTCTAGCGTTTCCTAAAACTATAAGACCACCCCAAAGACCACGGTCGTTTTCTGTTAAGTTGGTACCAGCAGTTTGTCCTAATTCGATATTGTCTGCTGCTGAAGTAAAGATTATTGGCTCGCTAGCTGTACCGTTAGCTTCAATTTTAGCATTTCTAGCAATAATTAAAACAGATGCATCTGCTTCTTGACCAGGTTTTGCTTTAATTATTGTTCCGGGATCGATTGTCAAAGTTGCTCCGTTTGTTACAGTTACTCGACCATCTAATGTCCAGATTACATCGTTAGTTAATGTAAAGTCTTCAGTAATTTGTCCTTTAAGCTCTGCGTTTACAGGTGTTGGATCATCATCTACAGCGATAATATCGTTATCATCACTGCTACAGCTAACAAAAAGTACTGTTGCTGTAATGGCTATACAAGAAAGAAAGAATTTTTTCATTTTTTAAATCTATTTTTAGTTTTATTTGATGCCACAAAGAAATGGACATACTGTAAAGTTGGTGTTACCTAAGGATTACTAATATGTCATAAGAAGGTTACCTTAATGTTAATTGCTTAACATTGCCTTTTCACTTGGCGTGGTTTATTCAAAATAGTATCTTGCAGGTAAAACTTCAGTGTTATGATGCAATGGGAAAAACTGCTCTCGCTTAAACGACAGGGGGACACCAATAAACGCTTACGTATAGAACAAGACGAAACCCGCTTGGGTTTTGAGGTAGATTACGACCGGGTTATATTTTCTTCCGCCTTTAGAAGCTTGCAGGATAAGACCCAAGTCATTCCACTTTCGCAAACCTCTTTTGTTCATACGCGTTTAACCCATAGCCTTGAAGTTTCTGTGGTAGGCCGTTCTTTAGGGAGACAAGTAGGAAAGGCTATTCTTGAAAAACACCCACAGTTACAAAAAACACATGGTTATCAGTTTAATGATTTTGGGGCCATTGTAGCAGCAGCAGCTTTGGCACATGATATTGGTAATCCACCATTTGGACATAGCGGTGAAAAAGCGATTGGTGATTGTTTTTTAAACGGAAACGGAAAACGGTACAAAGAAAAGCTTACCCCAAAAGAGTATCAAGACCTAGTAGATTTTGAAGGAAATGCCAACGGATTTAAAATTTTAACCGAAACCAAAAATGGTGTTGAAGGTGGCTTGCGATTATCGTATGCAACATTAGGTGCGTTTACAAAATATCCAAAAGAATCACTGCCGAAGAAACCTACCAACCATATAGCCGATAAAAAGTACGGCGTGTTTCAATCTGAAGTAGCATTTTTTGATGAGGTAGCAGCCGAATTAGGCTTACTGAAACGTGGCAACGATACCAATATGAGCTATTGCCGTCACCCATTGGCGTATTTGGTAGAAGCGGCCGATGATATTTGCTACACCATTATCGATTTTGAAGACGGCATCAACCTCGGCTTGATTGAAGAGGAGTTTGCACTGGAATATTTAATCAATTTGGTTAAAGACACCATTAACACTAACAAATACAACAATCTTAAACAAAGTTCAGACAGGTTGGCGTATTTACGCTCTTTGGCAATCAATACGTTAATAACCGAAGCGGTTGAGGTGTTTTTAGGCCATGAAGAAGAAATTTTAAAAGGGGAATTCTCACAAGCGCTGTTGGATAAAAGCCGGTACCAAGCCCAGATAAATGATATTCTACGTATTAGTATTGAAAAAATATACCAAAGCAAGGAAGTGGTAGAGAAAGAAATAGCTGGTTACAAAGTATTGGAAACTTTAATAGACACTTTTACAACCTCTGTTGAGAATGTACTAAACGGTAATGAACGCCATTACGACCGGTTGATATTGAAGAATTTCAATAATGTTATTTCTGAAAAAGACTCACTTTATAAATCTATTTTAACTGCCTGTCATTATGTATCACGATTAACCGATGGTAAGTCGTTGCAACTCTTTGAAAAGGTACGTGGGGATTTTAAGTAGATTTTTTAAAGGTATTTTAAAATAATTTCCTTGATTTTTTCTTCAGAAATTCCAGCTTGGTCTTTCAGCTCTTCAACCGTTCCGTGCTGAGGAAAATAATCTGGAATCCCCAACATTCTTAAAGTTCCTTTATAGTTTTTTTCTGAAGCGTATTCAAGCACACCACTTCCAAACCCGCCTTTAATCACGCTATCTTCTACGGTGATTATTGTGTGGTATTTTTTGAAAATAGCGTTTAACAATTCAGTGTCCAATGGTTTTACAAAACGCATATCATACACGGCAACTTTTTCTTTTTCTGAAATAGTATTAATGGCATTAAAAACTGTTTCGGCCATTGTGCCTATGGTCAAAATGGCAACTTCAGAACCTTCTTGTAAACAGATTCCTTTTCCTATTTCAATTTCAGAAAACGGTTTTTCCCAATCTGTTATGGAGCCTCTTCCACGTGGATAACGGATTGCTATCGGGCTTTTTAATCCTAATTGAGCTGTGTAGAGGATGTTCCGTAATTCAATCTCGTTTCTGGGTGCAAAAATGATGAGGTTGGGGATGCACCGTAAAAAAGCAAGATCAAAAATACCGTGGTGCGTGGCACCGTCTTCGCCTACAATACCGGCACGGTCCAAACAGAAAATAACGGGTAAATTTTGCAAACACACATCGTGGATTACTTGATCGTATGCGCGCTGTAAAAAAGTAGAGTAGATGTTGCAAAACACAGTCAGTCCCTGTGTGACAAGCCCGGCGGAAAGGGTAACGGCGTGTTGTTCGGCTATGCCCACATCGAAAGCTCTTTCAGGAAATTCATCCATAAAATATTTCAAGGAACTCCCTGTTGGCATTGCGGGTGTAATGCCTACTATTTTTTCGTTTTCTTTGGCCAATTCCACGATTGTTTTGCCAAAAACATCTTGAAATTTAGGTGGAAGTCCGTTGCTATCTTTTGGCAATAAATCACCCGTAAGCGCATCAAACTTTCCTGGAGCGTGATATTTCACTTGATTTTCTTCGGCTTGGCGAAGCCCTTTCCCCTTTTTAGTGATGACGTGCATCAATTTAGGTCCGGAAACGTTTTTTAAACGCTCTAATTCTGAAGTCAATTCTTCTAAATTATGACCGTCAACGGGTCCAGAATACTTGAAGTTTAGCGCTTCAAAAATATTTTCTGTGTCTGGTGCCTTATCTAAGCTTACTTTTGTAAAATAATCCTTTAAGGCACCTACGCTCGGATCTATCCCAATAGCATTGTCATTAAGAATGACCAAAATATTGGTATTGGCAATACCGGCATGGTTTAAAGCTTCAAAAGCCATACCGCTCGCAATGGAAGCATCGCCCACTACAGCTATGTGCTGTCTTTGCGTTTCCATTTTTATTTGTGAGGCAATGGCCATACCCAAAGTTGCAGAAATTGCGGTACTGCTATGTCCAACGCCAAAAGCATCGTATTTACTTTCGCTTAATTTGGGAAACCCTGAGATGCCATTAAACTGTCTATTGGTATGAAAAATATCTTTTCTTCCAGTCAAAATTTTATGGCCGTAGGCTTGGTGACCAACATCCCATACCAAAATATCGTCTGGTGTATTGAAAACGTAATGCAAAGCGATAGTCAACTCTACAACACCAAGACTGGCGCCTAAATGTCCTTCTTTGGTTGCAACAATATTGATAATAAAATCACGCAGTTCTTTTGCAACTTGCGGTAGTTTTTCTTTTGAAATTTTCCGAAGATCTTCAGGAAAGTGAACGCTATCTAATATCTTTTCTGGCACACAGCAAAGATACATTTTGATATTGTACTTTTGAATATTCTATAAAAGATACTCATGGATTTATTAAAACCGTACGACGACACCTATTTTATGAAACGTGCCCTAATGGAAGCCGAAATAGCTTTTGAAAAGGATGAAATTCCTATTGGGGCCGTAGTTGTTGTGAAAAACCAGATAATTGCCCGCGCCCATAACTTAACCGAAACGTTGAACGATGTTACTGCCCATGCTGAAATGCAAGCAATAACTGCAGCTGCTAACTATTTAGGTGGAAAATATTTAAAAGATTGCACGCTATATGTGACCATTGAACCTTGCCAAATGTGTGCTGGAGCTTTGTATTGGAGCCAAATTGATAAAGTTGTGTACGGGGCGAGGGACGAACAACGCGGCTGTATTAATATGAATACCAAGCTGCATCCAAAAACAAAAATGTCTGGGGGTGTAATGAAAGAAGAAGCTTCAGAGTTGCTAAAAAAGTTTTTTATTGAAAAGCGGAATATGAATTAGAACCATTAAAAAACCCTCCTTTTTTGGGAGGGTTTGATAAAATCTTTAAAAGTATATCACTTATTAGTGAATAACGCGCACTTGAGCTGCTGTCATTCCTTTTCTTCCTTCTTCTTCTACATATTCTACTTTGTCACCTTCGTTAAGAGCTTCGCCATTAAGGCCGGTAACGTGTACAAAAATGTCTTTTCCGGTTTCGTCGTTTGTGATAAAACCGTAACCTTTAGATTCGTTAAAAAACTTTACTGTTCCTTCCATTGTAATAAAAAAATAAATTAATAATAACTCAAAGGTACTATTAATTTAGGCTGAAAAGTTAAAAAAATGTAAAAAAAGTGAAAAATGGAGATGGTTTATATCTTTTTTTCCTTTCCTTTTTCCCTCATTTTGTCAAGATTTTCTTTAGTAAGCATATAGTCTTTAAAATTTCTTTTTCGCCACCTGTGGTAGATAAATAGGGGCATCCATACAAAGAAAAGACCAACGATGGAAAGTCCGATACAGAGTTCGCCTGTGCTGTAATCTTCTGGACGGATGTAAAATCCATAACAGCCACAAGCAACAATTGCTATAAACACTATAATTAAAACAATTCTCATATGGTTAATTTTAGTTTCCTGAAAAATCAATTAATTTTCTACGGTATGCTGTCAATAACTTCGATTTTGAAATGAACCCATAATATTTCCCTTTGTTGATAACGGGTAAATTCCAAGCGCCACTGGCTTCAAACTTTTTCATTATTTCTTGCATGGTGTCTTCTTTGTAATAAATTAACGATGGTGCACTCTCCATTAAATCTTTAGCTGTAATCTTATCGTATAACTTTTGGTCGAACATGATTTTACGAAGATCGTTCAGTAAAATGATGCCTAAAAAAGTATTGTCTTTGTCTACTACTGGATAAATATTTCGGTTAGATTTTGCGACTGCATACTCTAAAATTTCGCCCAACTTCATTTCTGGTGTAATACTAATAAAATTCTGCTCTATAACCTTATCCAGTTCCATTAAAAGCAATGCATTCTTATCCCGGTTATAGGTCAATAAGGCATCTCTTTTTGCAAGTTCGTGTGTGTATATAGTATGTTCCATTCCTTTTTTAGTGATCATATACGATATTGCGACCGTAATCATTAAAGGTACAAAAAGCTCATAACCTCCAGTAATTTCAGCAATTAAGAAAATAGCGGTCAAAGGAGCGTTAATCACTCCAGCTATTAAACCGGCCATACCTATTAACGTAAAATTTGCTTCAGAAACATAAAAGCCCATCCCTAAGTTGTTAATTACTTTTGCTACAACGTTCCCTAAAGCGCTCCCCATAACCATAGTAGGTATTATAACACCACCAACACCTCCAGCAGCAAATGTGGTTGTCATAGCAATTGCTTTGAAAATAGTAATTCCGAATAATAATGCAATGACAACCCAAATATTATCTGTAGCATCACCAAATGGTGTGCTTCCTAAAGCGTGCAAATGATTTCCTTCTAATAAATCTGTGATAAAACTTAAACCCTCCCCATATAATGGCGGGATGTAATAAAGCATGACGCCAATGGCAAGGCCTCCAACCAAGAGCTTTAAAAAACGTGATTTTATATGATCGAAGAAACCATATATAGCAAAATAGATTTTTGTGAAATAAATAGATGCTATCCCAGTACCAACGCCCAACAGAATGTAAAAAAGTGTGTCATTAATTAGAAATTTATCGGAGGCTTGAATATTGAAAAGCAATTCATCCCCTAAAAAAAAGAAAGAGGTTAAAACTGACGAAATTGAAGCAATTAGTAGTGGAAGCAAAGAGGCAAACGTTAAGTCTAAACTAAAAACCTCTACTGCAAAAACGATTGCTGCAATTGGGGATTTAAACATAGATGCCATTACTCCAGAGGTAGCACAAGCGATTAACAAGGTTCTTGTTTTTTTATCGACGTGCAATATCCTTCCCAAATTTGAACTTATTGCCGAACCAGATGTAATTGCAGGCCCTAATAACCCAACCGAACCCCCAAAACCAACTGTTAGCGGTGCCATAATTAAAGGATGGTAAATTAAGCGATATGACAATAGCCCTTTTTGCCTTAATAAAGAATAGAGAAGCGAAGGGATAGACCGTTTTATAAATGAAGGAACCGAGGGTTTTAACTCTTTCACCAAAACGTATTTTTTCAATAGATAAACCAATAACAGCCCTACAAAAGGCAAAACAAAATAAATATGATTTTCGGTAATTATAAGGGCGTGCTCAAAAAAAGACTGAATGGTAAAAGTTATATTCTTTAAAGATAACGATACAAGTCCGGCTAATAAACCTACCAAAGCACTTAAAATAAGCACAAAGTTTTTTTGGGAAATATTTTTATACCTCCATTTCAAAAATTTAGACAGAAACGTTTTAGACTCTGGCATGGTATAAAGATATAAATAAAGAGTTGGCGTGCCCTTATTGTTAGTTTTTAGCTATAGCTTACATTACAAAAAGTATTTTGTACAACTACTATTTATAATAAATTAGTTATTCAATTGTTTTAATACTTCTGTAAAATTTTCAGGGTACAACTGCCTAAGGGTTTCAACATAATGTCTGTTGTTGTAACTACCTGCTTGATAGTCCTCAATTGCATTGTTAAGTAATGCAATTGCTTCTTTGTTTTTTCCTTCAGATTTTAAAATTAGTGCCTGATAGTATTTTGCATCGGCAGAGCGGTTATTGTTATATAACAAGACTTTTTCAAAATCTGTTAATGCTTTTCCAAAGTTGTTGTTTTCATAATAAGCAATCCCTCTATATAAGAAAGCAGTTGGCTCCACCCAATCCTCTCCGTATTCTTCGGTTTCTGTTTGTATGTTTTTGTTGAAATATTTAATAGAGTTTTCATAATCTTTTAAGCCTAAATAAGCAATACCTCGCCAATAATCTACACTGTGGCCTTGAGGGGCATCAACAAAATTTGGGGTTAAGGTATCGCTGGCATTTAAGTCGGCAATTGCTTTTTTGTAATCTCGGTAAAACCATAGATAATTGTACCCTCGATAGGGTTGCCAAATAACAGGGTCGCATTCAACAGCTTTATCTATCTGTGGTTTCCATTTATCAGGCATTCCTCTTTTTAAATAAGCAACAGAAAGTTCGCGTACGGCATCACAATTATTAGGGTCTATATCAATTGCTTTTTCTATACGGGTCATACTTTTAGGTGAACCTTGAAAAAGATGACTGCCGTTTTTAAATACCTTTTTGGAAAGAGCGGTTCGTTCTTCCCCAGAAAGTGTAGAATAGTCTTCGCTGTCACCGCACGAACTCAATAAAATAACACAAAATAAACTAAGGTAATATTTCAAGCAGTTCCCCATTTTCAATTTTATAAAGTACGTACATATAGTGATTGTAAGTGTTACCGTCTTCGTCTGAAACATATCCAACTTGCCAGTTTTCATTTCTAACAGTTAATTTTAATAACTGATTAACCATGTCACCATTCATTGAAATAGACTGCATATCTTGATTCAATTCTGAAACAACTACATTTCCTGTTTCCCCGTTACAATTTATATGAAACCGAAATACTAAAAAACCAGAATCTGTATACCCATCATTGGTATAATTATTTTGAATATACTTTCTGAAAGCATATTTACCTCCTTTGTAAATTTTTGGTTGCGAACTAGAATAAGTACCAACGAGATTCGCATCACAAAGTTCAAAATTTTCAGTTAGTATTGCTTTTTCGGGATTTATATAGCCAATATGCTGGGGATATTTTTCTTCATTGGCAGAAAACTTACCATAGTATTGATAATATACATAACCGATAAAAATACCAGCTACAACAACAAGTGATCCTATTATAACTGCTGAAACCTTAAAGATTTTTTTCCAGTTCATCTCAAGGTTTAAGGGTGATTGCCAAATTAAGTTCTTTAAGCTGTTCTTTGTCAATAGGTGCCGGTGCATCGATCATAACATCACGACCTGCATTGTTTTTAGGAAAAGCAATAAAATCTCTAATGGTTTCTTGACCACCTAAAATAGCGACTAGTCTATCCAGTCCAAAAGCAATACCACCATGCGGGGGTGCTCCATATTGGAAGGCATCCATCAAAAATCCGAATTGTGCTTTTGCTTCTTCGGGTGTAAAGCCTAAATAATCAAACATTTTAGATTGTGTTTCCTTATCGTGAATACGGATCGAGCCGCCGCCGATTTCATTTCCGTTCAGTACCAAATCATATGCATTGGCTTTTACGGCACCAGGGTTGGTTTTTAACAACTCCATTTGGCCTGGCTTTGGTGATGTAAAGGGATGGTGCATGGCGTGGTAGCGTTCTGTTTCTTCATCCCATTCCAATAGTGGGAAATCGATAACCCAAAGCGGGGCAAACTCATCGGCTTTTCTTAGCTCCAAGCGTTCTGCCATTTCCATGCGTAAGGCACTTAATTGGGTTCGAGTTTTATTCATTTCACCAGAAAGCACACAGATTAAATCGCCTGCTTTGGCTCCAGTTGCTTCGGCCCAATTGGCTAAATCATCTTGGTCGTAAAATTTATCGACTGAAGATTTATAGCTTCCGTCATCATTACAACGCACGTAAACCATGCCCAGCGCTCCAACTTGCGGACGCTTTACCCAATCTATTAATTTATCGATTTCTTTTCGGGAATAACTGTTTCCGCCAGGAACGGCTATTCCAGCTACTAATTCAGCTGAATTAAATACGTTAAAGTCTTTGTGCTGCGCTACAGCATTCAATTCGCCAAATTCCATCCCAAAACGGATATCGGGCTTATCGTTTCCGTAGCGACGCATCGCCTCGTCATAGGTCATTCTTGGGAAATCGCCTATTTCAACATCGTTTATTTCTTTCAGCAAATGCCGTGTTAATCCTTCAAATGTGTTTAAAATATCTTCTTGTTCCACGAAAGTCATTTCGCAGTCAATTTGGGTAAATTCTGGTTGGCGATCGGCACGAAGGTCCTCATCACGAAAACACTTTACAATCTGAAAATATTTGTCCATTCCACCAACCATAAGCAATTGCTTAAAGGTTTGTGGTGATTGTGGCAGGGCATAAAACTGCCCTTCATTCATTCGGCTAGGCACTACAAAATCACGAGCTCCTTCGGGAGTGGATTTAATGAGGTAAGGTGTTTCAACCTCTACAAAGTCCTTTTCTGAAAGATAGTTTCGAACCGCCATAGTCACTTTATGACGAAAAACCAGCTTGTTGCGCACGGGGTTTCTACGAATATCAAGATATCGATATTTCATACGAAGGTCATCTCCACCATCTGTTTTATCCTCAATAGTGAAGGGAGGCGTTAAAGAAGTATTTAAAATTGTGACTTCTGAAACTAATATTTCCACATCACCAGTAGGCATATTTGGATTTTTTGATTCACGCTCTATTACTTGTCCCGTAACTTGAACAACAAACTCTCTTCCTAATTTTGAAGCTTTATCCATCACTTCCTTAGGAGTGCGTTCTTCATCAAAAATTAATTGAGTAATCCCATAGCGGTCTCGTAAATCTACCCAGACCATAAACCCCTTATCACGGATTTTTTGAACCCATCCAGATAACGTTACTTGGGTATTAATGTGTTCTGCTCTTAACTCGCCGTTGCTGTGCGTTCTATACATATTCAGAAAATTGATTTGCAAATTTAAGAAGATAAAGAAACTTGTAGAAGATTTATCGAGTAATATTTAAAATCATTTTAGCGGTTAATAATAATGTGTATAAATAAAGTGAAAAATGATTATTTCTTAAAAAATGTTTAGTAATTTGGAGGAATTAACAATAAAAACAAAACAATTATGAAACAAAACAACTTTAGCCACAGGTATCTCCTGTTTTTATTTTTACTTTTTCCGTTTCTTGCTTTCTCGCAAACGACTTTAACGGGGACGGTCAGCAATGAAAATGGAGAAACTGTTCCCTTCGTCAATGTAATAGAAAAAGGGACAAGTAATGGAACTACGACAGATGTAGATGGTAATTTCAGCATTGAAGTTGATAAAGTGCCAGTTATTTTGGTCTTTTCTTCTTTAGGTTTTGAAACTCAAGAATTCAGGGCAATTAATAGAAGACCAATTGAAGTAACGTTAGGAGAGTCGGCCCAGGCTTTGGAAGAAGTGGTAATTACCGGTTTGGCAACATCAGTTAAACGTACAAATTCCGCAAATGCCGTGGCATCACTATCTGCTGAACAAATTACAGGAACTACACCTCCACCTACCTTGGATGGAGCGTTATACGGTAAATTTCCTGGAGCAATTGTGAATGCAAGTTCAGGTGCTCCTGGAGGAGGAATTTCGGTTAAATTAAGAGGTGCGACTTCCATTCAAGGAAATACACAACCACTTTATATAATTGATGGGGTTTATGTGGATAACTCTTCTATAGCAGCAGGTTTAAACACTGTTTCTGCCGCTGCTGCAGGAGGTAGTTCTTCTAACCAAGACAACCCAACAAACCGTATTGCCGATATAAACCCAGAAGATATCGCAAACATTGAAATATTAAAGGGTGCATCAGCAGCAGCTATCTATGGTTCAAGAGCGGCAGCTGGTGTGGTAATTATTACAACTAAAAGAGGTAAAGCTGGTGAAACGAAATTTAGGTTTTCACAATCTGTTGGTTGGAACGAAGCCATAAATCTTTTGGGCGTTCGTGATTATACAGAACAACGTGTCCTATGAAAAGCACTAGTCCAG
>DEQW01000002.1:0-258902 GCA_002360635.1 Flavobacteriaceae bacterium UBA3356
ACTACCGTATCGCCGTTTTCTGTATAACTCGTGTCGTCTGACTCATCGGTTACATCATCACCGATTGGTGGCGTTCCTGTGGCTAACGCTCGGTTGGTAAATGATCCTGCATCTATATCAGCTTGGGTTAATTCATAACTCGCTGTGAAGGTGGCTGTGTCTTCTGCTCCCGGTGCTAAACTAGCAATAGGCCCACCGCTCATCGTTACACCGCCTACTAAATCGGTTACCATCACATTGGTTAATGTTACATCTCCCGTGTTCTTTACTTTGAAGCTATAGGTGATCGTCTCGCCTACTTCTCCACCGTAACAACCCGTGTTCGGATCAATCTGTATATCTGATTCCTTAATCAATGCTATCGATGCGTCTTGACAAATAGGAATTGTAATAGTGTTACTAGTATCATTTACTGAACCTAATCCAGTTTCTCCATTTACACTTGCTGTATTTTCTACTTGACCAGCATCAATATCATCTTGATCTACTGTATAAGTTGCTTCAAACATCCATACTTCACCAACATTTAATATATTATCATTATTTATATCTCCAGAAGCCAATGTAATTGAAACTACAGGATTTGGAGCTTGGAATAATGGATCGATAACTTCTACATTCGTGATATCAACATCGCCTTCATTTGTTACTTCAAATTTATAATCAATGGTATCATCAACATTAAGGTCAAGACAATTTTGAGATTCACTAGTACTTGATTTTACAATAGATATTTCAGCATCTTGACAAAGTGTTACAGTTACTGAATCTGTATCTGTTACATTGTAAGAAGCTGATGAACCAGTAACTGTACCATCGACAGTTGCAGTATTTTCAACTTGACCATCAATAATATTTTGTTGAGTTACCTCATAACTTGCTTCATAAGTCCACTCTTCTCCAACATCTAAAATTCCGTTATTATTTGCGTCACCACCGTTTGGACCTGGTACTGGGTTTACCGTATCTATTAATGGATCATTTACTTCAATATCATTTATTGCAACGTCTCCTAGGTTTGTAACCTTAAAAGTGTAGGTTATCATTTCGCCTGGAGCGATAGTGTTACAATTTTGAGTATTATTAGGACTTGCTGTTTTCTCTATTGAAATAGAACAGTTATAAATAGTTAAAGTAACTGCTGTTCTATCTGAACTTGAACAAGATCCTGTATTACTTATCGCTTCAACATAATAGGTAACCGTTCCTACCGAATTAAGAATAGGATTGTTAACTACTGAGTTACCGGTAGCATCTGTATACCAAACAATACTAGTACCAGGTGCTGCTGAAATTGCATCATTTGCATCAAGTGTTTGTGTAATTTCTTCTTTACATTCTGCAATATCACCGTTACTTATCGGTGGCTCTGGAGATTCATTGATTACAATGTCTGCTGTATCACTATTTGTACAATTATTTCCGTCTGTGTAGGTATAAGTCACTGTAATAGTTCCACTCAATCCAGAAGGATCAAAGCTTGCCGTACCATCTCCATTATCTACAACATTGGTTCCGGTCCATTCACCGTTTGAGTTTGTTGGTACTCCTGTTAAAACAATTTCATTTCCATTATCACATAATGGATTATATTCGTTGGCCTCAACATCAATTTGATCGGGTTGAGTTATCACAATAGTTTTATCAATGGTACATATACCGTCATCTACAGTTACTTTATAAGTTCCTGCAGTTAATCCAGTTTGATCTTCTGCTGTAGGGTTTAAGCCACTACCATCATTAGTTGTCCAAGCGTATGTATAAGACGAAGATCCTCCAGTTACAGTTATATCGATTTCTCCATCATTACCCTCAAAACAAGTAACATCTTTCTTAGTATTTGTGATAGCTATATCAGAATTAGTTAATGTAAGTTTTCGCGAAGGCGAAGTACACCCTAAATCTGGATTATAATAATAAGCATACCACTCACCAGGAGTTGTTACTGTAGGATTACTAGGAAGAGGGTTACTTAAATCTGCATTAGCACTCCATCTCAATTCAGCACCAGTAGGTGTTGTAGACGTAACAAAACTATTCAGCTGAACCTGAGTAGGTTCGCAATACGTTTTTGCAGTAACAGAAAGTTCTGGAGAGTTTGCATAACCTTCAACAGACAGTCTTAAACCGTCTACTAAAACTACAGATTCTCCCGGGTTTCCGGTTTTATAAAACACCTCTACAGAATTTGCTGAAGGTCCTGTTCTAAAAGTTATACATCTGTTTTCCCAGTATGGGTTTATCTCAGTCCATCCTCCAGGGTTTTGGTTTGGTCCCGTAGTAGAGAAAGATAATCTAGACGGAAAATCACTTGTAGGATGCTGAATAAGGTCATCATCGGTATAAGTAAGTGGATCACTAACCACAACAGCTCCGTTTCTAACACCAAATTGTAAATTTGGTCTATACTCCAAAATTTGCCCACCACTATTATTATTATTAACTGTAGCATAACGAGGTATAACAGCTATTTCAAAACATACCGTATACACAGTATTTGGTATAACAGATAATGTTTGCTCTATAGATTCATTTCTAAACGAAAATATAGCAAAACCGCCTCCATCATAAGTTGAAGGCTCAATTATACCAGGATAAACTGAGTTTGAATTTGTTGTTGAATATGAAATATATTGTCCTTCAGACCAATCTACTGTACCGTTATCATCCCAACACGTATATCTTGCATCTGCTTGATATTGACCATTTGTTCCACCAATAGCAGTACGAAAAGTTCCTCCGCTTACATCCCCTTTTTCAAAAGAACCACACGTAATCAAGTTACAACCACCTACATTTCTAGATTCTGAATGGTTATGCAACGCTTGTGCTTTAGATTTAGAACGAAACAAGGTATTATGCTTAGCAGCCTTTTTGTCTAATTCTGCATTGTATTGATCCAAATACTCTTGAGTATAAGGTAATACTACTTCTCCCTCATCTGTAGAGGTTTTCACCTGAGCAAATCCTTGACTACCCAAGCAAACTATTAAAATGAGACCTATTAAAAACCTCTTATCAGAAGTAAATAATTTAGTAATTATTTTATACATAAGCTTGAATTTTATTAGTATTCATAATTTTATCATTAACTATAACTTAAATCTTCATTAAAATAACTTCTAGCAAAAGAACATCATCCTTTCAACTCTATAGGTTACATTATTAATTTGATTTGGATAAAACGAAATTCAGTAGAGGAATATCTAAAATTATTGGTATATAAATGAACCTTCACAATAGATTACTTAATCGCTTTCTGAGTGCTAAGATACGTAGGAAAAAATGTTAAAATCTTACTAAAAAGCAACTATTAGCCTAAATGTTGAATATTCTCGGTGAACTACAATATTTTTTACTTTTTAACCCTTTTTTTTGTAGGAAACATATATACGTATAACTACGTAGAATATCGGTTTTCACTAGGATGAGAGCGTTTTATTTTGTGGGAATTTTTGTTTTTAAAACTCTTTAAAACACCCTAAAAAACTACTTTAAAAACACGTATCTTTGCCATCAAATTTAGAAATCAATCCATGTCAATTAAACGGGAAATAGAACGCAGAAGAACCTTTGGAATTATCTCTCACCCAGATGCAGGTAAAACCACTTTAACCGAAAAATTATTACTCTTTGGAGGTGCAATTCAAGAAGCTGGAGCCGTAAAAAGTAATAAAATTAAAAAGGGAGCCACAAGTGACTTCATGGAGATTGAAAGGCAACGTGGTATATCAGTTGCTACATCTGTATTAGCGTTTGAATATGAAGGAATTAAAATTAATATCCTAGACACTCCCGGTCACAAAGACTTTGCAGAAGACACGTTTAGGACACTTACAGCAGTAGATAGTGTTATTGTTGTAATAGACGTGGCAAAAGGTGTTGAAGCTCAAACCGAAAAACTTGTTGAAGTTTGTAGAATGCGTAACATACCCATGATTGTTTTTATTAATAAAATGGATCGTGAAGGTAAAGACGCGTTTGAATTATTAGACGAAATTGAGCAAAAATTAAACTTACGCGTTACCCCATTGAGTTTTCCAATTGGGATGGGATATGATTTTAAAGGAATCTATAATATCTGGGAAAAAAACGTAAACCTTTTTAGTGGCAGTAGCCGAAAAAACATTGAAGAAACTATTGAAATTGAGGATTTAAGCAATCCACAACTCGATGAATTAATAGGAAGCGAATCTGCTGAAACACTTAGAGAAGAACTAGAACTTGCTGATATTTACCCTACATTTAATCGAGAAGAATATCTTAATGGAGAACTACAACCCGTTTTCTTTGGTTCCGCATTAAATAATTTTGGGGTACGCGAGTTATTAGATTGTTTTGTAGAAATTGCCCCAAAACCAAGACCAAAGGAAAGTGATACACGCTTAGTAAAACCCGATGAAAAAGATTTTACAGGTTTTGTGTTTAAAATACACGCAAATATGGACCCTAAGCATCGTGACCGTCTTGCGTTTGTAAAAATTGTATCTGGTACCTTTGAACGCAACACTCCATATTTACACGTGAGAAATGGAAAAAAACTTAAATTTTCTAGCCCCAATGCATTTTTTGCCGAAAAAAAACAAATTGTAGATATTTCTTATCCAGGTGATATTGTAGGCCTTCACGATACAGGTAATTTTAAAATTGGTGACACCCTTACAGAAGGTGAAGAAATGCAATATAAAGGTATTCCCAGCTTTTCTCCGGAACATTTTAAGTACATCAATAATGCAGACCCTATGAAAAGCAAGCAACTAGAAAAAGGGATTGATCAATTGATGGATGAAGGGGTTGCACAACTATTCACCTTAGAATTAAACGGAAGAAAAGTAATAGGAACTGTAGGTGCTCTTCAATTTGAAGTAATTCAATATCGATTGGAGCACGAATATGGAGCTTCTTGTCGCTATGAGAACCTTAATGTACATAAAGCATGTTGGGTTGAACCAAAAGATCCTAAAAGCGAAGAATTTAAAGAATTTAAGCGTGTAAAAGCAAAGTTTTTGGCAAAAGACAAAAGAAACCAATTGGTGTTCTTTGCAGATTCTGCCTTTACTTTACAAATGACACAAACAAAATACCCTAACATAAAATTGCATTTTGTAAGCGAATTTAAGTAGGGTACTTTAATACTTATAATCTGTTCAATTAAGCCTCACCAGTAGGGCCAAAATTTAAAGGCATAGTAGGTTGTTCTTGTTCTTCTACTTCACCGTGCGCCTTCTCAAATCGTTGAATGTTATCATTTAACGCTCTCAAAAGTCTTTTTGCATGTTGAGGCGTTAATATTATTCTAGACTTTACTTTACTTTTAGGCACACCCGGCATAATACTAACAAAATCTACTATAAATTCAGATTGGGAGTGATTGATTATAGCCAAGTTGCTGTAAATACCTTGCGCTGTACTCTCATCTAGTTCTATATTTATTTGTCCTTGCTTTTGCTTTTTTTTATCGTCTGACATAGGTTTAAATCTCTTATTAATGTTTGTAGCTTTACTTAACAAAGCCACATAAATGATTATTGATAACTAAATATAAAAGAAAAATCCCGTTTGAACGGGATTTTTCTTTACTTATGTATATAATACAACGTATTAGTTGTAATTCACTTCTTGTTTTTCGCGAGTCATTTCTTCAAGCTCCTCTTTGCTTCCTACGATTATAGAATCGTATTCACGCATTCCGGTACCTGCTGGTATTTTATGACCTACAATAACATTCTCTTTCAATCCTTCAAGAGTATCAACTTTACCGCTTACAGCAGCTTCGTTTAATACCTTTGTAGTTTCCTGGAAGGAAGCCGCAGAGATAAAAGATTTAGTTTGTAGCGATGCTCTTGTAATACCTTGCAATATAGGAGTTGCAGTTGCATTAATTGCATCTCTAGCTTCAACTAGTGCTTTATCATTACGTTTCAAGATTGAGTTTTCATCACGTAACTCACGTGGTGTTACAATCTGTCCTTCTTTTAAAGTATCACTATCTCCAGCGTTTTCAACTACTTTCATTCCGAAGATTTTATCGTTTTCTTCAATAAAATCATCTTTATGAGCTAATTGATTTTCTAAGAATGTAGTGTCACCACTATCAACAATACGTACTTTACGCATCATTTGACGTACTACTACCTCAAAGTGCTTATCGTTAATTTTTACACCTTGTAGACGGTATACTTCTTGAACTTCATTCACTAAGTACTGCTGTACTGCTGAAGGTCCTTCAATACGTAAAATATCTTCAGGAGTAATAGATCCATCTGAAAGTGGCATACCGGCACGTACATAATCATTTTCTTGTACAAGAATTTGATTAGATAACTTTACCAAGTACTTTTTGATTTCGCCTAGCTTAGACTCAACGATAATCTCACGGTTACCACGTTTAATTTTTCCGAAAGAAACAACACCATCAATCTCACTTACTACAGCAGGATTTGAAGGATTACGTGCTTCAAATAACTCGGTCACACGTGGAAGACCACCGGTAATATCACCAGCTTTTGATGATTTACGAGGTATTTTTACAAGTACTTTACCAATCTTAATTTTATCGCCATCATCAACCATTAAGTGGGCACCCACTGGCAAGTTGTACGAACGGATAACTTCATCTTTTTTACCTAAAATTTGAAGTGTTGGTATTTTCTTTTTATTTCTAGTTTCTGAAATTACTTTTTCTTGGAATCCGGTCTGCTCATCTATTTCAACTTGATACGTAACACCTTGTTCGATATTCTCGTACTTGATCTTACCAGCAAATTCTGAAATAATCACACCGTTATATGGATCCCACTGGCAAACAACATCACCTTCTTTTAGCTTAGCACCATCTTTAATGTATAGTGTAGAACCGTAAGGAATGTTGTTGTTACTTAAGGTAATTCCAGTTTTAGGATCGGTTAATTTAATTTCTGAAGTACGAGAGATTACAATATCTACTTCATTACCTTCAGCATCTTCACCTTTAACCGTTTTTAAATCTTCAATCTCAGCTTTACCGTCGTATTTAACAACAAGTTTGTTTTCTTCTGAAATGTTACCTGCAATACCACCCACGTGGAAGGTACGCAATGTTAACTGTGTACCCGGCTCACCAATAGACTGAGCAGCTACAACACCAACAGCTTCACCTCGTTGAACCATCTTATTGGTTGCAAGGTTACGGCCGTAACATTGAGAACAAATTCCTTTTTTAGCTTCACACGTTAATGCAGAACGCACTTCAACACTTTCTACAGCAGAGTCGCCAATAATTTTAGCTGTTTCTTCTGAAATGTGCTCACCTGCGGTTGCCAAGACTTCTTTAGTAAGTGGGTTTATTACATCATTCAATGCAATACGACCAATTATTCTCGCTTCTAGGGTTTCAACTACCTCTTCATTCTTCTTTAATGCCGAAACTTCAATACCTCTTAATGTACCACAATCTACTTCGTTTATAATAACATCTTGTGAAACATCTACCAGACGACGCGTTAAGTAACCTGCATCAGCCGTTTTAAGTGCTGTATCGGCAAGACCTTTACGTGCACCGTGAGTAGAGATAAAGTATTCAAGAATTGAAAGTCCTTCCTTAAAGTTAGAAAGAATCGGGTTTTCAATAATTTCGCCACCACCAGAGTTCGATTTTTTAGGCTTTGCCATCAATCCACGCATACCGGTAAGCTGTCTAATCTGTTCTTTACTACCACGCGCTCCAGAGTCAAGCATCATATACACAGAGTTAAACCCTTGCTGATCTTCACGGATACGTTTCATAGAAAGTTCCGTTAATTCAGCGTTGGTTGCTGTCCAAATATCAATTACTTGGTTGTAACGTTCGTTATTGGTAATAAGTCCCATATTATAGTTTCCTACAATACTATCAACTTGTTTGTTTGCGTCTTCAATCATGGTTTGCTTTTCTTCAGGGATAATAATATCTCCTAAGCTGAAAGACAATCCACCTTCGAATGCAAACTTGTAACCTAATGTTTTAATTTCATCAAGGAAAGCAGCTGTTTTTGGTACGCTAGTAACTTTAAGAATTCTACCAATAATATCACGAAGTGACTTTTTGGTTAATACTTCATTAATATATCCAGCTTCTTCTGGTACTTCTTGGTTAAATATCACTCTACCTAAGGTAGTTTCGATAATTTGATAAACCAATTCGCCTTCTTCATTGAAATCCTTAGTACGAATTTTAATTTGTGTATTAAGATCTACTCGCTTCTCATTGTAAGCAATTACTGCTTCTTCTTCTGAATAGAATGTTAATCCCTCACCTTTTACTTTTACGTCTTTGGTAGAGGTTCTTAACTTGGTCATATAATAAAGACCCAAAACCATATCCTGAGAAGGAACTGCAACTGGCGAACCGTTTGCAGGGTTCAAAATATTATGAGAAGCCAACATCAATAACTGACATTCCAAAATTGCTTCTGGTCCTAATGGAAGGTGAACCGCCATCTGGTCACCATCAAAATCGGCGTTAAAGGCAGTACATACCAATGGGTGTAATTGTATTGCTTTCCCTTCAATTAATTTTGGTTGGAAAGCTTGGATACCCAATCTGTGCAGAGTAGGAGCTCGGTTAAGCATTACAGGATGCCCTTTTAATACATTTTCAAGGATGTCCCAAACTACTGGCTCTTTTTTATCAATAATTTTCTTAGCAGACTTAACTGTTTTTACAATTCCTCTCTCAATTAATTTTCTAATTACGAAAGGCTTGTACAATTCAGCAGCCATATCTTTAGGAATACCACATTCAAAAAGCTTCAATTCCGGTCCTACAACAATTACCGAACGTGCTGAATAATCCACACGCTTACCAAGTAAGTTTTGACGGAAACGTCCTTGCTTCCCTTTCAATGAATCTGAAAGTGATTTTAATGGACGGTTACTATCAGTTTTTACTGCTGAAGATTTACGCGTGTTATCGAATAAAGAATCTACAGACTCTTGAAGCATACGTTTTTCATTACGTAAAATTACTTCCGGAGCTTTAATTTCCATTAATCGTTTTAGACGATTGTTTCTAATAATTACACGACGGTAAAGATCATTTAAATCTGATGTTGCGAAACGACCACCATCTAGTGGTACTAATGGACGTAATTCTGGTGGAATAATTGGTACCACCTTCATAATCATCCACTCTGGTTTGTTTTCACGGTTTTTATTTGCATCGCGCAACGCTTCAACAACCTGAAGACGTTTTAACGCTTCCGTTTTACGTTGTTTAGACGTTTCGTTGTTTGCTTTGTGACGTAATTCAAAAGACAATGTATCAAGATCGATACGCTGTAACAATTCAATTAAACACTCAGCACCCATCTTAGCGATGAATTTATTTGGGTCGCTGTCTTCCAAGTATTGGTTTTCCACTGGAATAGCTTCCAAAGCATTTAAATACTCTTCTTCCGTTAAGAAGTCCATTTTTTGAAGCGGTTCCCCTTCTTCATTTTTTGCGATACCAGGCTGGATGACAACATATCTTTCATAATAGATAATCATATCCAACTTTTTGGACGGCAATCCAAGAAGGTATCCTATTTTGTTAGGTAAACTACGGAAGTACCATATGTGCGCAACAGGAACAACTAAGTTGATGTGCCCTACGCGATCACGACGTACTTTCTTTTCAGTTACCTCTACACCACAACGGTCACATACGATCCCTTTGTAGCGAATTCGTTTATATTTACCACAGGCACATTCATAATCCTTAACAGGACCAAAAATACGCTCACAGAAAAGTCCGTCACGCTCTGGTTTGTGCGTACGGTAATTTATCGTTTCAGGTTTAAGAACTTCACCACGCGATTCTGCCAAAATCGATTCAGGTGAGGCTAAACCAATAGAAATTTTGTTGAATTTCTGAACTGTGTTTTCTTTATTTCTTGCCATAATGCTGTGTACTAATCTTGTTATGTTTGAAATGGGACGTTTTGCAGCGTCCCTGCGAGAGTTAATGTTCCCCGCTTTTGCGGGGAAGCTATATTACTCTTCTAATCTAATGTCAAGTCCCAGACCTTTCAATTCGTGCATTAACACGTTAAACGATTCTGGTAATCCTGGTTCTGGCATCGTTTCGCCTTTAACTATACTTTCGTATGTTTTAGCTCTACCAATAACATCATCAGATTTTACTGTCAATATTTCACGTAAGGTGCTTGATGCTCCGTAGGCCTCAAGTGCCCATACCTCCATCTCACCAAAACGCTGTCCACCAAACTGAGCTTTACCACCCAATGGTTGTTGTGTAATTAATGAGTATGGTCCAATAGAACGTGCGTGCATCTTGTCATCTACCATGTGACCCAGTTTCAGCATATAAATAACCCCTACTGTTGCAGGTTGGTCAAAACGCTGTCCGGTTCCACCATCATATAAATGCGTGTGTCCAAATCTTGGTATTTCAGCTTCATCAGTCAACTCGTTGATTTGGTCTATTGTTGCACCGTCAAAAATTGGGGTAGCAAATTTGCGACCTAATTTTTGTCCAGCCCATCCTAGTACCGTTTCATAAATTTGACCAATGTTCATACGTGATGGTACCCCTAGTGGGTTCAACACGATATCTACTGGGCTTCCGTCTTCAAGGAAAGGCATATCTTCTTCACGAACAATACGTGCTACAATACCTTTGTTACCGTGACGTCCAGCCATTTTATCACCTACTTTTAGTTTACGCTTTTTAGCGATGTAAACTTTAGCAAGTTTTAAAATTCCTGATGGTAATTCATCTCCAACAGAAATGGTGAACTTCTCACGACGCAAGCTTCCTTGTAAATCGTTTTCTTTAATTTTATAGTTGTGCATCAAGTCCGCAACCATTGCATTAAGGTCATCATCGGTCGTCCATGTACCTCCTGTTAAATGCGTATAATCATCAACGGCATTTAACATTTTTAAGGTATACTTTTTACCTTTTGGGAATACTGTTTCACCAAGGTCGTTTGTTACTCCTTGAGCCGTTTTTCCACCAATAATTGCAAATAGTTTTTCAACCAATACATCTTTTAATGCATCAAATTTGGCATCGTAAGCGATTTCAAGTGCTGAGATATCTTCTTTATCTTTTGCTCTTTTACGCTTATCTTTTATGGCGCGTGCAAATAACTTCTTGTTAATTACAACTCCACGTAGTGATGGAGAAGCTTTTAATGAAGCATCTTTTACATCACCCGCTTTATCACCAAATATCGCACGAAGTAATTTTTCTTCAGGAGTTGGGTCGCTTTCCCCTTTTGGAGTAATCTTTCCAATTAATATATCACCTGGTTTTACTTCGGCACCTACACGAATCATTCCGTTTTCATCAAGGTCTTTTGTAGCCTCTTCTGAAACATTAGGAATATCATGTGTCAATTCTTCATTTCCTAACTTGGTATCACGTACTTCAAGGGAATATTCATCAATATGAATTGACGTAAATATATCATCTCGTACTACGCGTTCAGATATCACAATTGCATCCTCAAAGTTATACCCTTTCCAAGGCATAAAGGCCACTTTCATGTTTCTACCCAATGCTAATTCACCTTTATCGGTTGCATAACCTTGGCAAAGTACTTGTCCTTTTTTAACTCGATCACCTCTACTTACGATAGGCTTTAGGTTAATAGACGTACTCTGATTTGTTTTTCTGAACTTTACAAGTTGGTATGTTTTTGAATCACTATCAAAACTTACCATACGCTCATCATCGGTACGGTCGTACTTAATAGTAATTTCGTTAGCATCAACATACTCTACTTCACCATCTCCTTCTGCATTAATCAATACACGAGAATCTGAAGCTACTTGACGTTCCAAGCCTGTACCAACAATTGGAGAATCTGCTCTCAATAAAGGTACTGCCTGGCGCATCATATTCGATCCCATCAAAGCACGGTTGGCATCATCATGTTCCAAGAATGGAATTAACGATGCTGAAATAGAAGCAATCTGGTTAGGTGCAACATCGGCATAATTAACCGTGTTAGGCTCAACTACTGGGAAGTCACCTTCCATACGAGCAATAACCCTGTCACTATCTATCTGTCCGTCTTTTTTAAGCGGAATGTTTGCCTGTGCAATTAACTTTTCTTCCTCTTCTTCAGCAGAAAGATACATTGGTTCACTCTTTAGGTCTATCTTACCGTCTTCTACCTTTCTATAAGGTGTTTCGATAAATCCTAAGTTGTTTACTTTAGCGTATACTGAAAGAGAAGAAATCAAACCAATGTTTGGTCCTTCAGGTGTTTCAATAGGACATAATCTTCCGTAGTGTGTGTAGTGAACATCACGAACCTCGAACCCTGCTCTTTCTCTTGAAAGACCACCAGGCCCTAGAGCTGAAAGACGACGCTTGTGCGTAATTTCAGCTAATGGATTCGTTTGATCCATAAACTGCGACAACTGGTTGGTACCAAAGAACGAGTTGATAACTGAAGAAAGTGTCTTCGCGTTAATCAAATCGATCGGGGTAAACACTTCATTGTCACGAACATTCATACGCTCACGAATAGTACGTGCCATACGCGCTAAACCAACACCAAACTGAGACGACAACTGCTCTCCTACTGTACGTACACGACGGTTACTAAGGTGATCAATATCATCAATCTCTGCTTTAGAGTTGATAAGCTCGATTAAATATTTTACAATAGTAATGATATCTTCTTTGGTAAGCACTTGCTTTTCCATGTCGATATCAAGACCTAATTTTTTATTCATTCGGTAACGACCTACTTCACCTAAATTGTATCTCTGGTCTGAGAAGAACAACTTATTGATAATACCGCGAGCGGTTTCCTCATCTGGCGGTTCAGCGTTACGTAATTGTCTATAGATGTGCTCTACCGCTTCTTTTTCTGAATTGGTAGGGTCTTTTTGTAATGTGTTGTGGATAATAGCATAGTCTCCTTGCTGATTATCTTCTTTATGCAATAATATTGTTTTGGTACCAGAATCTAATATCTCTTCAATATGATCTTTTTCAAGCTCGGTATCACGGTCCAATACAATTTCATTACGTTCAATAGATACAACTTCGCCTGTATCTTCGTCCACAAAGTCTTCGTGCCATGTCTTAAGTACACGTGCAGCAAGCTTACGACCTAAGTATTTTTTAAGTCCTGTTTTGGTAGCTTTAATTTCTTCAGCAAGATCAAAGATTTCAAGAATATCTTTATCTCTTTCAAAACCAATAGCACGGAATAAAGTAGTTACAGGTAACTTTTTCTTTCTATCGATATAAGCATACATAACGCTGTTAATATCGGTAGCAAATTCAATCCATGAACCTTTAAAAGGAATTACACGGGCTGAATATAATTTGGTTCCGTTTGCGTGAAATGATTGTCCAAAGAACACACCAGGTGAACGGTGCAACTGAGAGACTACAATACGTTCTGCACCATTGATACAAAAAGTACCACTTGGGGTCATATAAGGAATTACCCCTAAATATACATCCTGTACGATGGTTTCGAAATCTTCGTGTTCAGGATCGGTACAATATAATTTTAAACGTGCCTTTAAGGGAACGCTGTAGGTAAGACCACGCTCGATACATTCTTGTATGGAGTATCTTGGCGGATCTACGAAATAATCTAAAAACTCTAATACAAATTGATTTCGGGTATCTGTTATTGGAAAGTTTTCCATGAAGGTGTTATAAAGACCTTCGTTACCCCTTTCTTCTGATTTTGTTTCAAGCTGGAAAAAATCCTGGAAGGATTTGATCTGAATGTCCAGAAAATCCGGATAGTCCGGCTTATTCTGTACAGAAGAAAAATTCAATCTTTCAGTTTGCGTTGCTGACATCTATGGACGGAATTTTAATTAAAAAAACTACTTTTGCCTATACTCAAAAAAATATTAACCTTTATATACGCAAAATGGTTTAGGCCTATTCCGGTGTTCCGGAAGGCCTAAACCTTAAGGTTTGAAACTCGGCGAGCTTACTTAAGCTCAACCTCTGCTCCTGCTTCTTCTAACTGAGCTTTTACTGCTTCAGCTTCATCTTTAGCAACACCTTCCTTGATTGGAGATGGAGCGTTATCTACTAATTCCTTAGCGTCTTTAAGACCTGCACCAGTTAATTCTTTAACAAGTTTTACAACTGCTAATTTAGAACCTCCCGGAGCTTTAAGGATTACGTCGAATTCGGTTTGCTCTTCAGCGTCATCGCCTCCAGCAGCAGCACCACCAGCAACAGCTACAGCTGCAGCAGCAGGCTCGATACCGTACTCTTCTTTTAATATTTCAGCTAACTCATTAACTTCTTTAACTGTTAAGTTAACCAATTGTTCTGCGAAATCTTTTAAATCTGCCATTTTCTATCGTTTTAAAATAATTGTATTAATATGTGTAATTTAATTAGTGCTAAATTTTATCCTTCTTTTTCAGAAAGGGTTTTAACAATACCCGCGATTGTACTGCCACCTGACTTAAGTGCTGAAATAACATTCTTGGCAGGAGATTGAAGTAATCCAATGATATCTCCAATAACTTCTTCCTTAGATTTGATTTCAACTAATCTGTCAAGTTGCTCATCGCCTACGTAAATTGCTTCTTCGATGAAAGCTCCTTTAAGTAATGGTTTATCAGATTTTTTTCTGAATTCCTTAATTACTTTTGCTGGGGCGTTTCCTGTTTCAGAAACCATTAACGAGGTATTTCCTTTAAGTACTTCGCTTAAGTTGCCGAAGTCCTTATCGCTGCTTTCCATAGCTTTAGAAAGCAAGGTGTTTTTTACTACGTTCAAGCTTACTCCTGCTTTAAAACAAGCACGGCGTAACTTTGTAGTAGATCCTGCATCAAGCCCCGAGATATCTGCTAAATATATAATAGTGTTCTCGGATAACTGTGCAGTCAAACTTTCAATTACTTGTGATTTTTCTTCTCTTGTCATAAGTTCTCAATTTTACTGCTCAGTGAAACGCTTGGTGTCGATCTCTACACTAGGACTCATAGTACTAGACATATAGATACTTTCTATATACACACCTTTTGCAGCCTGAGGCTTCAGTTTAACGAGTGTTGTTAATAATTCTCTTGCATTTCCGGCAATTTTTTCAGCATCGAAAGACGCTTTTCCTATTGCTGCGTGTACAATTCCGGTTTTGTCAACTTTAAAGTCAATTTTACCAGCTTTTACATCAGAAACTGCTTTAGCAACATCCATTGTTACCGTACCTGTTTTTGGGTTAGGCATTAATCCACGTGGTCCTAAAACCCGTCCTAATGGCCCTAATTTACCCATAACGCTTGGCATAGTTACAATAACGTCAACATCTGTCCACCCTCCTTTAATTTTCTCGAGGTATTCGTCTAAACCAACATAATCTGCTCCAGCTTCTTTTGCTTCAGCTTCCTTATCTGGGGTCACTAAAGCTAATACCTTAACATCTTTACCAGTACCGTGTGGTAAGGTAACAACACCACGAACCATTTGGTTTGCTTTACGTGGATCCACGTTAAGACGAACCGCAAGGTCTACAGAGGCATCGAAATTTACATTGGTGATTTCTTTTATTAAAGCGGAAGCCTCAGCTACTGTATAGGACTTATCCTCTACCTTAAGCTTTGCCTCTTTTTGCTTTTTTGTTAATCTTGCCATTTTATAGATTCTTTTTCTAGATTAAAAAGGAGCTGCTCCTTTTACTTTCACTCCCATAGATCTTGCAGTACCAGCTACCATTTTCATAGCAGACTCTACGGTAAATGCATTAAGATCGGGCATTTTGTCTTCTGCAATAGCTCTAACTTGATCCCATGAAATAGATGCTACTTTTCTTGCGTGTGGCTCACCAGATCCTTTTTTGATCTTGGCAGCTTCAAGAATTTGTACAGCAGCGGGTGGGGTTTTAATTACAAAATCAAAAGATTTGTCTTTAAAAACCGTAATCGCAACTGGCAACACTTTTCCTTGTCTGTCTTGGGTTCTAGCATTAAACTGCTTACAGAACTCCATAATGTTCACACCGGCAGCACCTAAAGCTGGTCCAACTGGGGGCGACGGGTTAGCGGCACCACCTCGAACTTGCAACTTTACTACTTTATCTACTTCTTTTGCCATTGTTTTAATTTTACTGTGATTTTCCCTTATGTGGAAGCTAAAGAAAAAACCTATTTATATAGCGTGTAACAATTAAATTTTCTCTACTTGCATGTAACTTAACTCTAATGGTGTTTTTCTTCCGAATATTTTCACCATTACTTCAAGTTTGCGTTTTTCTTCATTTATCTTTTCAACTGTACCATTAAAGCCGTTGAAAGGACCATCAATTACTTTTACAGTTTCACCAATTACGTAAGGAATGTTCACATTGTCATCTTCAACAGCTAGCTCATCTACCTTACCTAACATTCTATTTACTTCAGATTGTCTTAGTGGCACTGGATCTCCTCCTTTAGTTTCACCCAAGAAACCAATTACTCCGTTAATTGATTTTATAATATGCGGTACTTCTCCGGCCAAACTCGCTTGGATCATAATATATCCCGGGAAAAATACCCGTTCCTTATTAATTTTCTTTCCATTACGGATTTGAATCACTTTTTCAGTAGGGACTAGAACTTGCTCAATATAATCCTCTAGATTTAATCGTGTAATCTCAGTTTCTAGATACGATTTAATCTTGTTTTCCTGTCCACTTACTGAACGGACTACATACCACTTTTTTGTACTCTTAGTTTCAGTCATATTTACGACTTGATCCATTCAAAATAAAACTCTATAACTCTACTAAACACCTTATCAACACCAAAAACAAGTAATGCCAGTATAATTGAAAATACCGCCACAACAACTGTTAGTTTTTGTGCTTCTGCCCAAGTTGGCCAGGTTACGTGGTTTTTAAGTTCACTATAGGATTCTTTTATATAATTTACCATTTCAATTGGTTTTTAACCTATTTAGCACGGGCGGTAAGGATCGAACTCACGACCTTTGGTTTTGGAGACCACTGCTCTACCAGCTGAGCTACGCCCGTTTGTAAAAGAAAAGCTAATTCTATTTTTTAATAGACTAAGCTAATTCCTTAATAAAAGTCAAGGCATCCACCTTTGGTGGACACCTTTTGACTTTATTATACTAACTTAATTAGTCTATAATTTCAGTTACTTGACCTGCTCCTACAGTTCTACCACCTTCACGGATTGCGAAACGCAAACCAACGTTCATTGCGATAGGCTGAATAAGGTCTACAGTAATTGTAAGGTTGTCACCTGGCATTACCATTTCTACACCATCAGGAAGGTTAATTGTTCCTGTAACATCAGTTGTACGAACGTAGAACTGAGGACGGTAGTTGTTATGGAATGGAGTATGACGTCCACCTTCTTCTTTTTTAAGGATATAAACCTCTGCTTTAAATTTAGCGTGAGGAGTTACAGAACCTGGCTTACAGATTACCATACCTCTAGAGATTTGAGATTTTTCAATACCTCTTAACAAGATACCAACGTTATCACCCGCTTCACCTCTATCAAGGATTTTACGGAACATCTCAACTCCAGTAATTGTAGAGGTAAGTTTCTCAGCTCCCATACCGATAATATCTACACCATCACCTGTGTTAGCTACACCAGTTTCAATACGACCTGTTGCAACAGTACCACGACCTGTAATAGAGAATACATCTTCGATTGGCATTAAGAAATCTTTATCTACATCACGTTTTGGCAATTCTATCCAAGTATCAACAGCTTCCATTAATTCCAAAACAGTATCAGACCATTTTTGCTCTCCGTTCAATGCTCCTAAAGCAGAACCAGAAATAACTGGCCCATTGTCACCATCATATTCGTAGAAAGAAAGTAAATCTCTAATTTCCATTTCCACCAATTCTAACAATTCCTCATCGTCAACTAAGTCAACTTTGTTCATAAATACAACGATACGAGGAATACCAACCTGACGCCCTAAAAGGATGTGCTCACGAGTTTGTGGCATTGGCCCATCTGTAGCAGCAACCACAAGGATAGCACCGTCCATTTGAGCAGCACCAGTTACCATGTTCTTTACGTAATCCGCGTGACCAGGACAGTCAACGTGTGCGTAGTGACGGTTAGCTGTTTGATACTCTACGTGTGAAGAGTTAATTGTAATACCTCTTTCTTTTTCTTCAGGGGCATTATCAATTTGATCAAAAGCACTTGCTTCTGAATAACCAGCATCAGCCATTACTTTCGTAATAGCAGCTGTCAAAGTTGTTTTTCCGTGATCTACGTGTCCAATTGTACCTATGTTTAAGTGAGGCTTCGACCGATCGTATGTTTCTTTTGCCATGTTGTATTAATTTAAATCTTAGTTATATATTAGTGTTCAATTTTAAACAAAGTTGAGCCAATGATGGGAATTGAACCCATGACCTCTTCCTTACCAAGGAAACGCTCTACCCCTGAGCTACACCGGCGTAAAGAGTTGAATCTCCTTACACAAGCAACAGCCATGAAAGAGATTCCTGCCTTCGCAGGAATTTAGAGCGGGAGACCGGGTTCGAACCGGCGACATTCAGCTTGGAAGGCTGACGCTCTACCAACTGAGCTACTCCCGCTTAATTTTTATTTTATACTTTCTGAAAAAGGAGTACAAAAATAAACATTTCAATATTTATTAGAACATAGTTTGAGTTAAATATTTTAAAAAACTCAACTAATGAATTACACCCAGCAAATTTGCTTTGTAAATTCAGAAAAACGATTTAAATTATTTTAAACCGTAGTGGGGAGAGCAGGATTCGAACCTGCGAAGTCGAAAGACAGCAGATTTACAGTCTGCCCTCGTTGGCCGCTTGAGTATCTCCCCAATTTTAAAAGAACTAATTTCTTTTGCTTTTCAAAGAGCCGATGGAGGGACTCGAACCCACGACCTGCTGATTACAAATCAGCTGCTCTAGCCAGCTGAGCTACATCGGCTTTGAAGCCTTTTTTTACACCAAAAATTCAGCATAAAAAAGTCCGCTATTTCTAACGGACTGCAAATTTATATAAATTTATTATTTAAAAAAATATTTTGCTAAAAAAGTTTAAGAAAATGCTCTTTGTTTTTGTTTTCTCTTTTTTAATTGTCTTTGTAAAGCATGCACACACTCATCTGTTCCTTCTTCAAAAGACTTAGCCTCTTTTTTTGCAATGAGGTCATCACCGGGAATACTCAAGAGTATTTCTACATTTTTATTTTCTTTTTCGCTGGTTTTTTGAACCTTTAAAAATACATCGGCATAAATAATACGGTCATAAAATTGTTCTAATTTGGAAAGTTTCTTTTCGATAAAGTTGATAAGCTTACCATCTGCGACAAAATTTGGAGTTTGCACATTTACTTTCATAAGCGAAGTTTTAAAGTTAATACTTATTTTGAGTTGCGAGGATGTGAGTTTTGGTACACTTCCTTTAGCCTTGTTATACTACTGTGCGTATAAACTTGCGTAGAAGCTAAACTGGAATGCCCCAACAACTCTTTTACTGCGTTTAAATCTGCACCTTCATTTAAAAGATGCGTGGCGAAAGAGTGCCGCAGAATATGCGGACTCTTCTTCACCTTTTCAGACGCTGTACTAAAATAAGAATTTATCACCCGATAGACAAGCGTTTCATATATTTTAACGCCCTTCTTCGTCAATAATAAATAATCGCGATCTTCAATTTCTTCTAGCTTTGAACGTTTAACTTTATATTCTTTTATTGTGTTGCAAACTGTCGGCAACAAAGGTATAATACGCTCCTTATTTCGTTTTCCTAAAACCTTAATAGTTTTTAATGTTTCAGAAACAGAACTTACTTTTAAATTTACCAGTTCGGCACGGCGCATTCCGGTTGTGTAAAAAAGCTCGACAATGAGTTTATTGCGAACACCCTCAAACCCTTCGGCCTCTTGAAGCAACTCCAACACTTCGCTTATTTCTTTTTCTGAAAAAGGAACTTGTACTTTTTTTGAAGTCTTTAAAGCCTTGTGCTTAACCAACGGACTTACTTCTATTTGTTTTGTTTTCAGCAAAAACTTGTAATAGGTTTTTAAGGAAGATATTTTACGGTTAACACTTCTATTAGAAACTCCATTGTTTACCAGTGCAATAATCCAACTACGGATAACGGAATAATTTACCGTAGCAATTTCAGTGTATTCAAATTCAGCTAAGGCAAATTCCAAAAAACTTTCCAAATCTTTTTTATACGCTGTAACGGTATGAGGGGAATATTTTCTTTCCAAAGAAAGGTAATCGATGAAGGCTGAAAAAGGCATTTTAATTTTAAATTCAGAATTGTAGATTATGAAGATACTGAAATTCGACTTAAAGAACCAAAATGAGGATTTGTTTCATAAAAAAATCCGCTGGAAAATCTTTCCAACGGATATATAATTTAGAGTCGGCAGTAGATTTCTGCCTACGCAGGAACATTTAAATTTCTTCCTGATCTCTTAAGTGCTGAATGTATTCGGCTTTCTGGATTTGCGCTCTGCGCTTAACAGATGGCTTCGTAAATTGTTGTCTTTTACGTAGCTGACGCATCGTTCCCGTACGGTCAAACTTCCGCTTGAAACGCTTTAACGCTCTATCTATATTTTCGCCGTCTTTTACTGGTATTATTAACATAGTGTCATCACCTCCTCTCTTTAGGTCGGCAAAGATACTATTAAATTTTAAATTGACGAATTACAAATTACGATTTATTTAGATAATATAATTACTGTCCTCGGGGTAACCAACACTTCTTGAAAATGACTGGTTATTGAAAAGGTTCTTCAAGAAAACCCAAGCTTAAGTTTTAGACGTGCAAATTAATTCTCATCGTTTTCATTACAAGAATTATAAAGCTCAACTATTTCGATAATATCGTCCGTTTTTAATTCTTTATCATCAATTTTTCTCAACAGCTCTGGGCATCCTTTGAAAAACTTTTTTGCATCTTTTCTTAGTCTTCTATTTGAATGGATGAATTGAATTTCGTCAAGATTCTTAGTATCTAATAAATATTTTGGATTTTTAACTTGTTTTAAGTAATCTTTAATTTGTGACACTGAACGATAAGGCTGATTAATAATGCCTGAGCCTAAGGATAGAAAATCATTAACATTACTCCTGTCAACATCTTTGTAAAATAAACTCAAATCATTACTTGAGTTTACATAAACATCATATTTTGATGATTGATGTATTAATTCAACAAATTTTAAAAATTTATTCGCATCCGTTTTTTTATAAAAAAACACTCTTTCATCAGAATATTTTGAAGTCAAGACAATCTTTTCAATACTTTTATAATCAATCTTTTCTTTGTCTTTTTGTTCTTTATCTTCCCGAAACCTTACTCTAAATGCCGAGCTATTAAATTGTATTAAACCATCTTTAACACTTTTATCTTTCATAATAATTCTTCCTTTTATATATGGATTTGATCTCATTTCTAATTGGGCATTAATAACACCATAATTTAGAGTGAGGAATAAAAGGATAAAAAAAATCTTCATGTTGATATGTTGTAAGTTTACTTAAAGAGGATATTTTTGATGATGCAAATCGATAAAGAATATTAAAAAAATCATTCCTTAAACAACGAAGCTCGTTTGCTTAAATCTTGGATGAGCTGCTCTTCTTCATTACTCTCTAACAATACATTGTAGTTTTTCCAGAATGTTGCGTTGTATGGTCTGGACACAAAAATATCAGAAGACCAATCGTTTTGTTTTGCCTTTTGAACCAGTAATGGGTCTTCAACAATTTCAGTGTAAAGTATTTCTTGTACGGTGTAGTAAAACTGTTCTTCTTTATCAGCTTGAGCTTTTTCTTCATCTATCTTATCGGATGAGCGGTTTCCAACCTGTACCAATTTTGGGGTTTCATAATATATGTAACTAGGGTACATTTTATCGTTGTATTCTTTATAGGTGAGTTCCAGTTTATGGTTTACCAACGTGTCAAAAAGGCTTTTACTTCTACGTTTTTGTGCGGTAGAAGCAGCTACCAATTCATACTCCACCTTCTTAAAAGCGTAATTGTCCCAATAAATATAGAGCCACCCTTTTGGCTCAAACCCTTCATTATATATGTTTTTGGTATTCAGGCCAACATAATCTTCACCTTTTAAAATTTTAATTTTATATAGCTTTCTGTCATTATCCACTAAAACCGTATCAAGGGTAAATTGATGTGTTTTTAAAACGTCTTCTCCAAAAAGTGCTCCAGTGGCATTTGCATTTCTAATTAAACTGAGCTTTCCTTTAAACAAGTTATCCAAGCCGTTTACCCGTTCGTCGTTCCATTTAATGGCTTTGACCAAAGAGGCTGTTTCAATAGTATCTCTTCGAAGTGTCTTTGATTTTATATTTACTTTATGTTCGTGGTACTTTAAATATGATGTATAGGCGAACAGGCTATCCACATCTCTAAGGTCATAACTTTTTCTAATTTCGTCTATGTTCACTTTCAGGTTATCCTTAGCGCCGGAAGCATAACTGGAATCGTATAAGGTCAATGCTGCTTCAATAAGCCATTTAAACTCTTTTTTGTTACGCTCTTTATGTCTTAAAAATCCTTTTTGTAAATAAGGCTGTTCTGGTAAGTTATCAGGTAATTCCTCTATAGCTCGCAACACAATATCATTCCCTGTTTTGGGTCTCGTTTCGGCAATGATCATTACTTCATCTAACGAAGCGATATCTTCTTCCAAGAAAATATCCATGGAACCATCAAAATCCTTAACTGGGGTTTTATAGCTCTTAAAACCTATGGATGAAATTACGAGCGTATCATTTACATACTTTTCAGGAACAGTCAACGAAAATTTCCCATCTGTATTGGTAATAGTTCCAATGGTTGAATTCTGCACATACACACTAGCGCTCTCAATAGGTAATAACTGTGTAAAATCAACAACTTTTCCTTTAATTTCTGTTTGGGAAAACAGTTGCAGGCTTATAAAACAAACAGTTATACTAAAAAAGTATTTTAGAAGTGGTAAACGCATAATGTTTCAGTAAAGATTATGTGGCAGGTTTATATTCCTTACCGTCCATCACCATTTTGGCAATAATTTCACGCAGTATCTCTGAAGTTCCTCCGCCAATAGGCCCTAATCTACTATCACGTGCTAAACGTGCCAATGGATAGTCTTCCATATAGCCATAACCGCCGAGAAATTGTAGACAATCGTACATCACTTCATCTGAAACTTTTGTGGAAATCAATTTGGACATTGTGGCTTCTTTTACCACATATTCGCCATCGTTAAGCCTTTTGGTAGTTACGTAGTTAAACGTTTTACACACTTCAACTTCACTTGTTAATTGCGCTACTCTATGACGAAGGGCTTGAAATTTTGAAATAGATTTACCGAATGCCACACGGTCTTTCATATATTGTATGGTATATTCCAGGGCAAATTCGCTACGAGCGTGGGCATTAACCCCCATAATTAATCGTTCTAATGCGAAATGCTGCATAATGTAAGGAAAGCCTTTGTTCTCTTCGCCCATTAGGTTTTCGGCAGGGATTTCCACATTATCAAAAGCAATTTCGCCAGTATCACTAGCTCTCCATCCTAATTTATCCAATTTTGTAGATGATATTCCTTTGGTATCACGGTCCATTACAAAAATACTGATGCCTTTGTTACCAAGCTCTGGTGATGTTTTTGCAGCAACTACAAGATAGTCACTGTACACACCGTTTGTAATAAAGGTTTTGGAGCCATTGATAACATATTTGTCACCCTTTTTAACTGCTGTGGTTCGCATGCCACCAACATCACTACCCCCAAAAGGTTCGGTAATACAGAGACAACCTATCTTTTCACCAGCAATACTTGGTGCAAGGTATTTTTCTTTTTGTTCGTGGTTTCCTTCTTTGTTTAAGTGCGTTTGAGCCAAGTAAGCGTGGGCCCACATCGCTGCTGCAAAACCACCAGAATTTATTTTCTGAAGCTCTTCCAGGAAAATTACCGTATAAAAAAGATCGAGGTCCAATCCACCATATTTTTCAGGGTAGTTAATACCGAAATAGCCCATTTCACCAAATTTTTTCCAAATAAAGCGTTCTATATCTCCGGTTTTTTCCCACTTATCAATGTGTGGAACGACTTCCTTTTGCAAAAAGTCCTGAAAGCTTTTTCTAAAAAAATCGTGTTCTTCTGTAAAATACATGCTATTCATAAATAGTGGTTTCGGTTTTTATTATTTTTTTTGAAATGTGTAACAACACAGCACTTCAAGTTGTAGAAATCATTGATTAGTCAGCATACAAATATAACTGAATTAGCTGTAACTTGCTTTTCGAGAGCCCTTCAATTTTCTGTAATTCTGAAATATCCTGTATTGTTTCCCGCAGTTTTCTAAATTCCCAAATGTTTTTTGCCAATTCAAATGAAATATTAGGAATAGTTGCAATATCGGAAGCCGAAGCAGTATTGATATTCATTTTATCAATCTGTTTTGGGGTTTTAACAGTAAACTGAAGCAAGGCTCTTTTTACTACAGCGGCATCAAGGCCATATACATTATACAACTGTAGGTCGGCTGTGAATCCACCAAGCGTTTCCCTATATTTTACAATCCCGTCGCTATAGGCCTCCCCTATTCCGCTTACCTGTTGCAATTGTTCTCTTGTTGCTTTATTTAAATCTATTTTTTGGGCGTAGGACTTTTCGGCAGTATAATTAGAAAAGCTTTTCTTTTTGGGTTTAGGGTTGGTGACCCAATCAGGGAATTTAAAGTATGGGCTTATTTCAGCCAACAAAGAATCGGAAACTTGAGTGACTTCTTTAAAATCTGCTGTAGAATTAATCCATTGATCCTTACTTCGGAATTCTTTTAACCGGTCAAATTCTTCAGTAGAAAGCCCCAAAGTATATGCTTTATAGTCGGTAATGAAATTAGGGTTAAAAGGATAGATTTTTGGCTTCTTAGCTGCTATTTCAGAAACACGCAACGAATCTAACTCTTGTTGTAACGCTGTAATTTCTTCTGAAGAAGTATCGAATGTAGACTTTTCAGAAAAATCTACAAAATAGTATATACACACTAAGCCAAGTATAAGGAATACTAATAATAAAATCCCACTCCGTTGAGTTCTATTGAACGTGAAGTGGGATTTTGTAATTTTCATTCCTCCAATTATAGGTTGAGGAAGTTACATTTTAAATATGCTTTGTGAGATCTTCTGCCCCACTATCTAATGCATCTTCCTTCTTGTTTATTGCTTTCATATATTTTTTAAGTTCTTTTCTTACTATAGGTGTTAATAGTATTACACCAATAATATTAGGAACCACCATTGCAAAAATCATCGCATCTGAAAAATCTATTACAGAACCAAGGCTTATTGATGCTCCTACTACTACAAATATTAAGAATAAGAATTTGTAAACCATGTCTGTGATTTTTCCTTTCCCGAATAGGTATTTCCAACCTTGCATACCGTAGTATGACCAAGAGATCATTGTAGAGAATGCAAATAATATAACAGCAATAGTTAACACAATAGAGAAGTGTGGTATTACAGTATCGAATGCTGTTGCGGTTATTTCGACTCCTTCGGTAATTTCAGTTCCGTATTCCATGAAGCCTGCTTCATAATTTGTAATAATAATTACTAAGGCTGTCATAGTACAAATTACCACTGTATCTACAAAAGGTTCTAAAAGTGCCACAATACCTTCACTGGCAGGGTATTTTGTTCTAACTGCAGAGTGAGCAATAGCTGCCGATCCAACTCCGGCTTCGTTTGAAAATGCTCCACGACGAATACCTTGAATCATAACACCAATTAATCCACCAGCTATTCCTAAGCCAGAGAAAGCACCTTCATAAATAAGCCCGAAAGCATCGCCTATGTGATTATAGTTTGCAACTAATATTATAATTGCAGCCAACACGTAAACACCGGCCATAAATGGAACAATCTTTTCGGTTACAGATGCTATCCTTTTAATTCCTCCTATAATCACAATGGCAACTAAAACCGCCATTCCTAATCCAAAATACAAACCTGCATTAGGATTTGAAAATTCAAAAAGTTGTACAAACTGTGCAGCTGCTTGATTAGCTTGGAACATATTTCCACCACCAAAAGAGCCTCCAATTACAAAAATTGAAAAGATGACGGCGAGTACTTTTCCTAATCCGCCCATTCCTTTTTCACCTAACCCTTTTTTCAAATAGTACATAGGTCCTCCATACACAGTCCCGTCTGGTCCTACATCCCTATATTTTACACCAAGTGTACATTCTGCAAATTTTGAAGCCATCCCCAAAAGACCAGCTAATATCATCCAGAATGTTGCCCCAGGTCCTCCTATAGACAAAGCTACGGCTACACCGGCAATATTACCTAACCCCACTGTGGCAGAGAGTGCCGCGGTAAGCGCCTGAAAGTGCGAAACCTCTCCTTCGGCACTATCATCTCGAATGGTTTCAATTATATTTTCACCTTCATTTGGTGTAGAATCACCATATAAAGTATCGGCACCGTGTTTTTCTATATCTTCATATTTCCCACGAACTACCTTAATTGCTGTCCAAAAGCCTGTAAAGTTTATTAACTTAAAATAAATTGAAAAATAAGTTGCTCCACCTATAAGTACAATTAATACCCACGGAATTTGAAACTCCTCAGAAAACGGGATTTCATAAAAAATGAAATCTACAAACCACCCAGTATATTTTTTAAAAGTAGCATCTATGTTCGCTGATGTACTCGCATCTTGGGCATATGTTAATAAAGGTGTTAGAATTGAAAATAGGGAAAGAAGTAGCTTCTTCATTGTTATTTTTAGTTAATTACTATTCGCTTGAAAAAATTTGTTTTGGCAATATGCTAAAAAAATTGGCTTATTTCAAACATTTACACGTTAAAAAATTAACGGTTTCTTAAACATTGTATAACTTTTTTAAGTTTTTAATCTGATCAGGTCTTCCTATAAGTATTAAACTAGAATCTTTTTCAAGTTTCATAGAAGGTTCAGGGTTAACAAAATAATTGCCATTCGGGGATTTATAGCCAATTACCGAACAGCCTGTTTTTTTTCGGATATCCAAATCTAAAATTGCTTTTTCAATTCCATCGGGACACACATTTTCAAAAGGGATTTGCTCTACGTTAATACTGTCTTTTTCACCAGAAACAGAAAGGTTGTCCAAAAACTCGACTAAATCTGGCGTTACAACCAAGTTTGCCATATGATCGCCCCCTATTTTATCTGGCATGACCACATTATTTGCTCCAGCAAGTTTTAATTTTTGATAGCTGGTTTCTTCGCTGGCACGGCTTATTATCTTTAATGTGGGGTTTATTTGCCTTGAAGAAAGTACAACAAATAGGTTGTCTGCATCACTGGGCAACGCACATATTATGGTGGATGCCCTTTCTATTCCGGCTTGCAGTAAAGCGAGGTCCTCACCGGCATTACCGGTTATAAACAACATATGGCTCCCAGAGAAACGCTCTACCACCTGCTCGTCTTTTTCAATGACCACAAATTCTTTATTATAATCCCTTAACTTCTCTACCGCTTGTTGACCATTTCTACCATAACCACAAACTATTACATGATTTCGCAATAAATCAACTTTTTTTTGCATTCTTTTCTGTTTTAAGTTACCAATGTTGCTCTTGCTTAAAAGGTATTCTGTTATTACTGAAATAGCATATCCTACTATAAATATACTGGAAAGGATAAGAAGTGAAGTGAATATTTTTTCATAAGGATCTAAAGGGCGGACTTCCTGAAACCCTACCGTAGTGATGGTTATCACAGTCATGTAGAAAGCATCAATCCACGTATAACCAGAAAAAAACCTAAAAGCTAAAATCCCTATTGAAAAAATAAGGATCAACAAAAAGATCGCTCCGTATATTTTTGAATTGATAAACCTATTCATAAATCGAAAACCGAAGTCCGTTTAGCATATACCAAATCTTTTAACCGTAGCCAAAAAGCGAGTGTTACATAAATGGCAAAACCCACACCCAATGTTGCAAATGAAAGATAAATGAAAAAAAGCCGTACGTTTTTAACCCGCATCCCCAATCGATCTGCCAAACGTGAGCTCACATAAAAGCCACGTTTTTCAAAAAAATAACGAATACGGTACACCATCTGTAACATACTTGCAAATTACTATTTTTCTATTAAAATTGTGTGGTTCACATAATTCAAAAAATAAATTAAAATTAACCTCCCTTTAAAATAGCATTCCCAATCGCGCATTGTAAGCATTTTACCTTATTACAATAATTGTTTTTTAACTGAAGTAATCCCTGTGAATGTAAAGCCGTACGGGCAACTGGTTTTAATTGGTTAAATTTCTTAATTATCGAATTTTCTTCTTTGTCTATAGACGAAGTAAGCTGAATAAGTTCTTCAGAAATATCTTTTTTAACAGCATTAGCGTAACAAAACTGCAATGGGATTATTGTGTTTATTAGTAGTAAATCGATAAAAGCTTTTGTTAATTTCTTTTTCCGTTTTGCTGAAACAACTCCAAAATTATAATGCGTATCCCAATAGGCAGATGCAGTCACACCAAACATTTTATAAAAGTCTTCTTTTTTTGAAGTGGAAATTACCTTTGAAAACAACTGTTTTTCTACTGCATATAACATCGCCAACTGCGACAGGCGTATTGTCGGGAAATTAGGTGGCCGTAACCTGAAATATTTTGGCATAACTACCTCATCATTTGAAAGCTGAAATTTATGGACTAAATATTTGTAAGTTTTTTGAAGCTCTTGAAAATAACCGTCTTCATTTATCCCTTCTAATAAGCCTGACTGCCCTAAAAATAAAGCTTCCAATTCCGATTGCTTTTCAGTACATTTTTTCACTGTTGAAAAATCCAGTGATTGTGCCATACTGTAAAAAGCGTCTCCATTTACTTTTAAACCGAAGTTCTTTGCCAGTAGGTTAAACAAAACTGCTTCCCAATGGTTATTAGATTTTTCTAGTTCTTTTAAAATATGCCGAGATTTTTGCTGAAGCCTTTCAAAATATAAGGCCTCCAACCAATTATGTACTGTAAATGATTCAACATATGGGAGTTCTGGTTCACATGGTATCCATTGCTGTTTTTTAGAAAACAACTTACGGTACTTGCCCAAGGTTGCTGTGTTTATTATACTTTTTATTTCCACAGTAGGGATAGGTGAATCTTCTTTTGTAAATACATCGGCGTCATGTTCCCAAACCACATGTAATATTACCGAATCGTACGCCCTATCTTTCTCGTGGTTGTGCACATACCAATCTGAAGATTTTAGATGAATTTCAACATTTCCGGCCCATAATTGTTCTTCAATTGAAAGCTTCGCATTAAAAAAGTCAGGTCCGGAATCATAATTATGTTGCCCAACAGAAATGACTTTTACAGATTGTCCGTCTGTAGTTTTCAACTGGCTCGTGGTAAATTTCTGAAACTTCCACACGTAATGCAGAAAATCTTCTTTCATAGTTAGAAAAAGTTACGGGGAGTTTCAGTAACGAAGGTACATTTTATTTTGAAGCTGTATCGTCCGTGTTTTTCTCATTATCCTCGGGAATGGTATCGGTAAATAACACTCGATGCCATTTGTATAGTCTTCGGTTTAAAACTATATACCGCATAATCCCTACGCCCAAAAAAACGATACAAACTACCAAAGCAACATACCCTAACCATCTAATGCTTTGAAAATCGTCAAGGCCTAGCAACGCCAAACCACCCAATAATAAATATAAGGATGCTTTTATATAAGCCAACAATGTACGCTCGTTTGCAAGCTTGGTACGTTCCAAAGCGAGAATTTCGCGCGTGTTTACAGGCACCGGTTTGGTACGTAAATATTTAAACAACTTTTGTGCTTCGCGTTTCATTATACTCTAAAAGTAAAAAAATCCCGCTCCAAATGCAATGGAACGGGATTTATAAATTTTATTTCCGAAATGTTAATCGATAAATCCTTGCTCGCGCATCCAATCGTCATTATATATTTTAGCTACATAGCGGCTTCCGTGATCGTGAAACAAAACCACCACCACATCATCTTTAGTGAAATGCTCATTCAACTGAAGTAGACCTTTCATAGCTGCTCCGGCAGAATTCCCTAAAAACATGCCTTCTACTTCTGCCAATTTCCGTGTATAAACCGCTGCATCTTTATCGGTTACTTTAGTAAAGCCATCGATAATATCAAAATCTACATTGGCTGGAAGAATATCTTCGCCAATTCCTTCGGTGATGTATGGGTAGATTTCGTTTTCGTCAAACTCACCTGTTTCGTGGTATTTTTTAAAAACACTTCCGTAGGTATCAATTCCCCAAACTTTAATATCCGGATTCTTTTCTTTCAAATATTTACCAACGCCGCTAATGGTTCCGCCGGTACCTACCCCAACTACAAAGTGTGTGATTTTGCCTTCGGTTTGTTCCCAAATTTCGGGCCCTGTGCTTTCGTAATGTGCTTTTGCATTACTGGGGTTGTCATATTGGTTTACATACCAACTATTAGGGGTTTCTTCTGCCAGTCGTTTTGAAGTTGAATAATACGAACGTGGATCGTCTGGCTCTACATCGTTTGGACAAACGACCACTTCACTTCCTACAGCCCGCAGAATATCCATTTTTTCCTTACTCTGTTTGTCACTTATGACACAGACCATTTTATAGCCTTTTACAATTGCTGCAAGTGCCAACCCCATTCCTGTATTTCCGCTGGTTCCTTCAATAATGGTTCCGCCCGGTTTTAGGTGGCCTTCTTTTTCGGCATCTTCAATCATTTTTACCGCCATCCGGTCTTTTACCGAGTTTCCGGGATTGAAGGTTTCGTATTTGGCGAGGACTAAAGCCGGGATTTCTTCGGCTAGTTTATTTATTTTAACCAACGGTGTATTACCGATAGTTTCCAACATGTTTTTTGCGTATTTCATAGCTGTTTTTTATGCGGTGCAAAGGTACAGTTTAGTAAAAGGAACTACAAGATTTTATATTACTCAAACCGAATCGCCTTTACTGGAGAGATTTTGGCAATAATATAAGATGGAATAAGCAACATTAATAAACATAAAATAAATGTTCCTGCGTTCAATAGTAAAATGTACCCCAGGTCTATGTAAACAGGTGCTTCGGTCACGTAATATGTATCTGGGTTTAGTGGAAATAATTTAAAATATTTCTGAAGAAACAAAAGCCCTAACCCTATCACATTTCCCCAAAACAAGCCTACGCCAATTAAGTACATGGCATTGTAAATAAACACTTTTCGTACGCTCCAGTCATTACTTCCCAAAGCTTTTAATATTCCAATCATTTGGGTGCGTTCTAATATTAAAACCAGCAAAGCGGTAATCATATTGATCCCTGCCACCAAAATCATGATCCCGATAATGAGCACAATGTTAAAATCAAACAGATCGAGCCATTCAAAAATAGCTCCATATTTTTGACGGATAGTTTGTGAATCTAGCGTACTGGCAGTCTCGTTATAAACTGCATTTCCCACCTCTTGAATATCATCAAAATCATCTACAAACACTTCAAAAGCGCCTATTTGGTTATCGTCCCATTTGTTTAGGCGTTGAATGTGACGTATATCGGCAACTATATATTGTTCATCAAACTGCTGAAAACCGCTGTTGTAAATCCCAACGATTTTTAAACCAAGAGGTCGGGGTTTTCTGTTTTCGGCATCTTGTAAAAAGAAAGTGTTTACCCGGTCTCCTACTTTAAAATTTAGTCGATTAGCTAAATATTGCGAAATTAAAATCTCATCGTTTAAATTTTCAGAATAATCAGGCAGTCTTCCTTCAATTAAAAAATCACTGAAAGTTTCCCAGTTATAATCATCGCCAACACCTTTTACCACAATGCCTTCAAAATCTTCCGCAGTTCTGATTACGCCACCTTTTAAAGCAGTAACCTGTATATGGTCAATGCCCTCAACACCCGAAAATTTGGGATAAAAATCTTGATTTTTTGAAATAGGAATTTGTGAATCGTTGGAGAAGTTTGTATCAAAATTTGTGATAATAATATCCCCATTAAAAGCAGAGACTTTTTCACGAATTTTTTCCTGAAGCCCAACCCCAGTAGCAATAGATACCAACATCATAATAATACCAATAGCAATTGCTGTAATAGCAATTTTTATTATTGGTGCCGAAATGCTACTTTTATAATCCTTGGAAGCAATTATGCGTCGGGCGATGAAAAATTCGAAATTCACAAATTTGTTTATGCAGTTACTTATGTTCAAAAATACAGTTTTCATTCTGCTTTTCAGTTTTTTTTCCTGCGGAACTTCGGTTACCGAAAAAGAACCTGTAAAACAAAGCACACTCGATCAATATATTGAAGCTGGAGCAGATATAAAAGAAGACAGTGAAAGGGATTTGGAACGAAAAAGAAAAAGAGCAAAAAACAATAAAAGATACAAAATAGAAGTAGGAAGCTTAAAGACAGAAGATGGAATTGTAAAAGAAAAATCTATCGAAGTTGGTGCAGATCAATTTTCATTGTATTCTGAATTATTACAAAACAAATCAGTCGGTGTGGTTGCCAACCAAACTTCGCGGGTTGAAAATAATTCAAAACACTTAGTTGACTTTTTAGTTGAAAAAAACATAAACTTAAAAAAAGTATTTGCCCCGGAACATGGCTTTCGCGGAAAAGCAGATGCCGGCGAAGTAGTCAAAGATGGTGTAGATACCAAAACCGGTTTGCCCATTATTTCGCTCTACGGAAAAAACAAAAAACCATCGACAGAACAATTAGATGGAATTGACATCATGGTTTTTGACATTCAAGATGTAGGTGCACGATTTTACACCTATATTTCAACCTTGCATTACGTGATGGAAGCCTGTGCCGAAGCTAAAATTCCTGTTCTCATTTTAGATCGCCCAAATCCTAATGGACATTATATAGACGGCCCAGTTTTAGAACCAGAACATTCCAGCTTTGTAGGGATGCACCCAGTACCCGTTGTTCATGGAATGACAATTGGCGAATATGCACAAATGATTAACGGACAAGATTGGCTGAACAATAATATAAAGGCTGACATTAAAGTAATTAAAGTAAAAAACTACACCCACCAAACAGCATATTCGTTACCTGTAAAACCATCACCTAATTTACCAAACGACACAGCGATTAACCTCTACCCCAGTCTTTGTTTTTTCGAAGGAACTATTGTTAGCGCTGGTCGTGGGACCGACATGCAGTTCCAAGTTTTTGGGGCGCCATCCTTGCCTTCACAATTTTATCCGTTCACCTTTACGCCACAAGCCAATGAAGGCGCTAAATACCCAAAATTTAAAGGTGAGCCTTGTAATGGATTAGATCTTCGGAAGAATAAAAACCTAGATAAATTGAATCTCGAATGGCTTATTGAAGCCTACGTAGGCTATGGAAAGAAAAACGGCTTTTTCAACAATTTTTTTACCAACCTTGCCGGTACAACAAAACTGCAAGAACAAATAGAAAACGGTTATACATATCCTGAAATAAGAGCTACTTGGTTACGTGATTTAGAAAAATATGATACTATGCGGAAGCAGTATATGCTTTATGAGTAGTATAAATATAATTAAGGCAACCTTTTTTTCATTTCTTCAACAATATTGAAGGCCGCAGGGCAAATAGCTACATTTTTCAATGTCAAGTTTGAAATTTGCTGAAACTTCTTTCTATCAGTATGCGGAAATTCCTTGCAGGCTTTTGGGCGTACATCGTAGATGCTACAATAATTATCTGCGCCTAAAAAAGTGCACGGAACACTTTGCAACACGTAATCATTTTCTTCATCTAAATGTAAATACGCTTCAATAAACTTACTCGGTTTCATTCTAAAGTGCTTCGCTATACGCTCAATATCTTTTTGTGTAAAAAGAGGCCCCGTTGTTTTACAGCAGTTGGCACACGTTAAGCAATCGGTACGCTCAAACTCCTCGGTATGTAACTCTTGCATCAAAGAATCTAAATTTTTAGGTGGTTTGCGCTTCAGCTTTTTAAAGAATTTTTTATTCTCGTTATGCGTATCTTTGGCGCGTTGTGGCAGTTGTTTTAGAATCTCTTCCATAGCAACGCAAAAGTACGAATTTTGAAGTACGAGGTACGATTTTCAAATGATGAAATTCTCTCTACTCAAACCTCATCAACTTATAAACTCAGCGACCCATCAACTAAAAAAACAATGACCGATATTTTAGGCAACGCTTTACTTGATTATTACCACGGAAATTATACAGAGGATATTTTAACCGAAACAAATATTACCGAAGAAGATATCATGCCTCTTCCCTATTTATTCCGAAGTTATAAAGATATGCCCGCTGTTGAACGAAAAGCGCTCGACCTATCATTTGGAAAGGTGTTAGATGTAGGTTGCGGTGCTGGAGGCCATTCGTTGTATCTTCAAGAAAAAGGATTGCACGTTACTGCCATTGACACATCAAAAGGGGCTGTGGAAGTTTCAAAATTGCGCGGTGTGGAGCAAGTTGAACATATTGATTTACTTCATTTGCAAGACAAAAAATTTGATACTATATTATTGTTAATGAATGGAACCGGTATTTTTCAGAAACTGGAATTTGTTTCAAAATACCTTCAGAAATTAAAATCGTTGCTTACCCATACCGGACAGATTCTTATAGACAGTAGTGACTTACAATACATGTTTGATGCTGCTGCAGAAGAAAATATTTTTATTTCAGAAGACGGTTATTATGGTGAACTGGAATTTACAATGAAATACAAAGGAGTAAAAAGCGAGCCCTTTAACTGGGTTTATTTAGATGAAACCATTTTCAAAAAATATTGCTATAAAAACGGATTTGATTTTGAGGTAGTCTGTGAAGGAGACCACCACGATTATTTAGCGAAACTTACGAATAAAAATTGATGAATTTACTGAAGGTTTACCCTTATCTTTTGGCTACATACTGAAATACCCTACAAAGCGTTAAATTAATACTACCCATTTTTAAATTATCCTAGTAAAGGGTATGTTTGCTAAAAATTTAATGATTACACTATGAAATTTTCCCCTGCTTCCCTACTTTTCTTATTAATTTCAATTTTATTGTTTACCGGTTGTAAGGACGACGATTCTGATGATGCAATAAACGATCCAACAGCAGAAAACAAAAAATCTTTAGGAGCTTCAGCAGAAGATATTTTGTCGAATGACATCTATAATAGTTTGACCATTGAATTTGTGTATTCATTAGGTTTTAAACCTGAAGAAGAAACCAAAAATCTACTTATACAATTTTTAAATAACCGCATAACCAAACCCGGAGGCATCTTAATTAAAGAAACCGTTATTAATGCACCCCAAAACGCACCTTTTGATATTGATGAAATTAAAGAAATTGAGGAAGACAATAGGACCGCTTATACTGAAGACGATAATATAGCTGTCTATGTTTTCTTTTCAAACGGAAATTCAAGTAAAGATACCGATACATCGGTTACGTTAGGGACAGCCTATTTAAACACATCGATAGTTATTTACAAAAAAACAATGCTAGATTTAATAGCTAATAATCAAAGTTCTGATGTTGAAACCCTCGAAGCTACTACGCTTCAGCATGAGTTTGGTCATATTTTAGGTCTTGTAAACATTTCAGACGATGATATTCACCCAAAAGGACACGAAGACCCTGACAATGCTCGCCATTGTGTGATAGAAGATTGCTTAATGTACTTTGAAGCTACAAATACAGACGAACGTGAAGTTGCACGGTTTTTACAAAACCGGGCAAATGTTCCGCAATTAGATCCTCTATGCTTAGACGATTTAAAATCTAAAGGTGGAAAATAGTTTTGGGCTTTAGATAAAACTATAACTATTAAAAATATAGCTTAAATTTTATATCCAAACATTTATTCTTTTTCCAAGCTAAACTCTTTCTTACCATTTATAAAAGTCGCCAGCACTTTTGTATTGGGGATGCTATCTTCGGGTATTTTCATAATATCCCTGTCTAAAACTGTAAAATCAGCAAACTTACCTTCTTCAATGCTTCCTTTTTCATCTTCTTCAAAATTTGAGTACGCTGCCCAAATGGTCATTCCTTTTATAGCTTCCTCCCTGGACAAAGCATCTTTTTTCTGAAATCCATCTTCAGGGTAGTGTTCCAAATCTTTACGGGCTACGGCAGCATAAAACGTGTACATTGGGTTTACTTTTTCAACAGGAAAATCAGTACCTAAAACAACAATGCCTGCATTTTCCAACAATGTTTTATAAGCGTAAGCACCTTTTATCCTTTCTGAACCTACTCTGTCTTCTGCCCAATACATATCGCTTGTAGCGTGTGTAGGTTGCACAGACGGAATTATATTTTTTGAAAATTTATCAAAATCTTTTTCAGTTACAATTTGAGCGTGTTCTATTTTCCACCGAGCGTCTGTTTTTCCTTTTAATGCAGTTTCATAAGCTCTTAAAACTGAAATATTAGCCGAATCGCCAATCGCATGAGTATTCATTTGAAAATCGGCTGCAGCAATTTTATCGGCAAGCATTTGTAAACTATCTGCTGGTGTAATCATGGCACCAAAATGTCCCGGCATATCGGTATAAGGCTCCCGCAAAGTAGCTCCCCTAGAACCTAAAGCCCCATCTGCATACACCTTTACCGAACGTACGTTCAACCGATCGGTTTTAACTTTTCCATTATTTAAATAGTAATCTAAGTTTTTAGATTTGTTGCTTACCATTGCATATACACGCAATGCCATACTATCTTGTTGTTGTAAATTATCTATTAATTCAATTATTTCTTTATCTAGTCCTGCGTCGTTGATTGTAGTTAAACCCATCTCTAAACAAATACGCTCTGCATCCAGTAAAGCCTGCTTGTTATAACTTCTATTCTGCTTAGGGAAAGACTCTTCAACCAAACTCATTGGGCTATCTACTAAAATTCCAGTAAGTTTTCCATCTTCTACGACAATTACGCCACCATCCATTTTTGTTTCAGCTGTAATTCCAGCTCGTTTTAGTGCTTCACTATTTACGATCATCGCATGACCATCTATTCGAGTTAAAGCAACAGGTGTTTCGGGAAAAAGAGAATCTAGCTCTTTTTTAGTGGGAAATTCTTTTATCTCCCAATCGTTTTGGTCCCAACCGCGACCTATGATGTAGTCTTTGTTTTTTTCTTTCTGAAATGTTATTACCCGTGCCAACACCTCATCGTAACTAGTAGTTTCGGTTAAGTCTACATCTTGTAAGTTTAAGCCTAAACCATATAAATGAGCATGCGCATCGATCAATCCAGGTACAATTGTTTTTCCTTTTGCATCGTAGGTTTCAGCAATATTGTATTTTAATTCTAGCTCCGGTTTTACACCTATTTCTAAAATTTTTCCATCTTTGACTACAAAAGCATTTTCAGTATCAAAATTTTCATTCACTGTATAAATAGTGGCATTTTTTACCAAAAGGTCTGCCGGTATTTTTTCTGGGGCACACGAAATTAAGAGACTTAAAAGAAAGAGAGGGAATAATTTTTTCATAATCTATTTTTAAAAATGTGATGCAAAAATAAAGAAAGCAACTGTAAATATAGTTGCTTTTTTAATTGTGATAATTTATACTCTTATAAAATAAAAAATCATCGTTAATTATATAACTGGTAGATTCTATCTACAGCTTTTTCAAACTCAGGAATACTCATGTTTTTCCCTTCTCGTATGGCTTCTTTACCATCGAAAAAAACCAACGTTGTAGGATTTGTAAACACCATATAGTTAGCTGCAATATCAGGATGTTCTTCTAGTATAATTTCGAAAAGAAAAATATCCTCAAAGTTTGAAGTAATCGCCGTTTCAACTTTAGGTTTTAATGCTCTGCAGACACTACACCGTTCTCCTGAGAAATATAACAATACCGGTTTTCCAGACTTGATAATCTCCTGTACTTCTTGTAAGTTTTGAGGCTGTTGCATGTTGATTTTTACCAATCAAATTTGCACGTAGCACCAACTAAGGCTTGAATTCCTTGTACGGGATAATTAAGCCATTTTTCATAATTATCGCTTAACAAGTTGCTTCCTTTCGCAAAAACAGATAGTCGCTCATTAATATTATAACCTACATGAACATTAGCATCTAAATAGCCATCTAATATTATTCGTTCTTCAATAATAGGTTCAAAAGGTAATGGAATGTTTTTAGATATATCTTCTCGCTCGCCTACGTAGAATAACGAAGCACCTCCATACAATTGTTCGGTAATAGTAAAGTTTGAAAATAAGGATGCTTTTAACTCTGGAAGGTTCCATGGTTGAGCTTCGTTGGTAGTATCATAACTAAAATATTCTCCTGTTATCCCTAACGTAAATGTATTTGAGACATCAACTTTTAATTCACCAAAAACCGAAAGCGTATTCACATCGTCATAAACTACATTAAAAGAGTTTCCATATTCGTAGCCTTCTCCAGTAGTTGCTCCAGTTGAGAATTGATTTGATTTAAACAGCGCTTTGTTTTCATCTTTTCCGTAGGAAGCTCGAACGTTATATCCTACTGAATTAGATAACTTTCCTTTTAACCCGGCAAAACCTTCATACAACTGGCTCGTCGGTGCTATGAATAACGTAGGAGACACATACGGATTGATTTCCTTGAAGTCGTAATACGTATTTTGTTTTAAATCGCCTTCTGCCCCGCCATAGACAATTAATAATTCGTCCACTAAACGATACGAAGCGTTGATTCGTGGATATAAAAAGAAGTCCGTTTCACTATTTTCAGTATCTAAACTTACATAAGCAGCTGCCCCTAAGGAAACCGATAAATCTTCATTTACATACACTAACGAAGGAATCACTCCTGCGTTTAAATAGCTATAATCAATTCCTTCGGAAGAAAGGTAACCCTTATCAAAACTTCCCGTTAGATAATCCACATCTCCTTCTACTTTTAAGGTTAAATCGGTTAATGGAAATGAAAACTCCGGTTGTGCATTGATATTGATTTCAGAAGAAGAAATCGCATCGCCAGTATATCGAATATTAGCTGTGGCTTTTTCAAAAAAAGAATCATCTACCGAAATGCTTCCTCCTACATACCCGCTATAATATTGCTGTTGCGGATCTATTTCAGAACCAATTGTTTCGAAGTTTTGTGTATAAAAATCATTTAAACCATACCAATTAAACAGTTGATGTTCTACTCCAGCATCAAGTTTATAGCTTGTATAACGCTGTCGGCTACTGTAATTGGCATCTAACTTGGTGTCATAGTATTTGTTTTCCAATAAAACACCATCTATATCGCCTTGTGAAGAATTATGTCGAAAATAAAACCCGGCGTTATCGGTTCGGCTTATTTGAAAATTGCTGTACAGCTCACCCAAAATAGACGTGTAATTACCAAACCCTAAAGTTGCGTAATTGTCATACAATTTAATCGGTTTCGATTTTTCAACTGTTTCCGCTTTTCCTTTAGCAGGTGTAAAAGTAGACGCTACGGGAACAGAAAAAATCTCGTATTTCACTTCTTTTTTCTGTGTAGTGATCGAATCGTTTAACATCGGTGTTTCTTTTACTTTAAACGCATCAGAAATGGTGGGCGTGTATGGCTTTACGATGTTTACCACTTCGGTATCTAAATTATCTTCTTGCTCTTCCCCGTCTTTATCTTGGCCAACGGCAGATAATGAAGAACACACTAATGCGGCTAAAAAAAGTAGGTTTCTGTATGTTTCTGAAAACGGACTCTTATAATTTTTCAATAAAGTCATAAGTTATATTGAGAGGTTTGATTCTTTAATTTTTTTGTAGCTAAACGTTTAGTTTTCTTCAGTTTCTACCGAAGCGTTTGTTTTTGCTTCAGCAGCTTTAATTTTAGAAAGTTCTGCTTTGGCTTCGTTTACAATCTCTGTGTAATCGCTAAAGTTTTTAATCAAGCTATCCAAAATATAAGTAGCTTGGTAGGCATCTTTTAAATCGTAGAAGTTTTTTGCCATTAGCAATAATCCTTTTGCACCGTATAATTTGTAACCCGGATAATCTTTGGCCAATCGTTGCACCGATTCGTTTGAAGCTTTCAAACTTCCTTCTTTTCTTTTGAAATAGGCATCGTAATATAACGCTTCGGCAGCCAATTCGCCTGTTGCTATTTTGCCAACCTCAGCATAGGCTTTCTTCGCTTTTGCTTCGTCATTGGTTTTCATAGCCGAACGGGCAATAATTACTTGTGCATCACTTTTAATACTGTTATCCACTTTTGAATTCTGAAGTACTTTTTCAGCGTACCCAACCGCTTCCCCATATTGTTTCAACTCGTAACTGGCTTTCATACTGTTGGTCTGTGCGAATATGATATTCTGTTGTGAATCGGCACTTGTTTCCAAACGTTTTAAATACGTGAGTGCTTTTTCGTAATTGTTTTTCCCTAAATACAGTTCTGAAACTCGGGCCAAAGCTGGCTCTGTAAATTCATTCTGCTCTCTAGAAACCACATATTCATAATGCGGAATGGCTTTTTCCTTTTCTGTTTCAGCAAAATATAACTGACCTAAATAAAAGTGTGCATCTAATGCATTTTTTCCATTGGGGAATTCTTTTAAATAGGCTTCAAAACGGCTCATCGCTTGACTGATTTTATTTTCCAAATACGGCTTTTCGGCAGCTTGGTACGTAGCATCGTCCAACTCGCTATCTTCTACAGAAACATAATCCAACGTATTCACCCAATTGGCATATTGATCTACTTGCCCTTGATCGATATAAATAATTTTTGCTGAAGAAACAGCTTGCACGGCTTCTGGCGTGGAAGGATACTCACTGGCTACCTGCTTAAAAATAGCCAACGCTTCATTACTTTTTCCTGTATTATCCAAAATCAACGCTTTTTTCATCAACGCTCTTGGTTTATAAATACTCTTCGGGATGTTTTGAATCAAGTTATCGTAGATTCTTAACGCTTCGTTGTTTTTATTTTGAGATACGTAGGTGTTTCCTAATTCATATAAAGCATCATCTCGGTACACCGATTTCACATACGTGCGTAAAAAGTTTTGCAGGCCTTCAATTTTATCTTCAATTCTATCCACAAATCCATAACTAATTGCTTTTTGAAACGCGGCATAATCTTCATCCGCTGCACCAACTTCAATGGCTTTGTTATAATTTTCCATCGCTGGCCAGTATTGACTCGTCACAAAATAACTATCTCCCAATCGTAGATACGCATCCTGTTTTCGAGCGCCGTTTGCCGATGAACTTTCCAAATATCCTTTAAAATTGGTAATGGCTTCGGAATAGTTTTTCAACTTGAATTGGTTGTACGCTAAGTTATACCGAGCATTGTCATATTCCGGTGTGGAAGTTGCTTCCGGTAGTTGCAAATATTGTTTGTAACCAATCAATGCTTCGTCAAAATCGGACAATTGGTAATCACTTTCTGCCTTCCAATAAGTCGCTCTTGCCGTATATTTTGCATCGCGCGGTTCTTGTAAGGATTTATCAAACAATGCTTTCGCTTCAGTATAATTCCCTTCATTATATAATTCTACTCCGCGGAAAAAAGCCACTTTTTGATACGCCAACTTATTTTCAAACGCTTTGTTGTTTTCCAACAGCTCCATTGCAGCTTTGTAGTTTTTTGATGTAATGTATGAATCAATCAACAAATTTTGCAGTGCTTCGTTATTTTTATTGTCTGGATAAGCTTCAATAAACGACAGTAAAACTTGAGGCGCACTTTGGTAGCTGTTTCCTATTTCGTAACTCAGCTTTGCATAATTTAAAAAAGCGTCTTCTTTTATTTCTGCGGAAAAATTCATTTCCGAAGCATTTTTAAACGCATTCAGCGCTTGCTGTTTTTGGTCCAGCTTTAAATAGCTTTCCGCTAAATGATAATAGGCATTTTGCGCTACGGAATTATTTCCGTCGATGATTTTATTGAATTCGTTAATCGCGCTCTGGTAATCGCCTTGCTTGTAATATGCATATCCCAATTGATAATAATCAGTATTGTTCCATTTACCGCGTTTTCCTTTGTATTCCTTTAAATAAGGAATCGCCTCAGCATATTGCCCTAAATTGAAATAACTCTCGCCGATGATTTTGGAAAGTTCACTGCGTTCCTGCGGACTAGAAGAATCGTATTGTTCTTTTCCTAAATCGATTGCTTTTTGAAAATCCCCCAATTTAAAATTCATATCAGCTTGGTAGTAGGATAAGTCTTCCGAGTAGCGTTCATCGCCTTTTATTTCTTCAAATTGCTGATTTGCTTGTTCGTAATCATCACCTTCATAAGCAATATACCCTAAATAATATTTCGCTTGTGAGCCGTACTTTTGAGAAGTAGAAACCCGATTCAAATATTTTTTTGCTTCGCTATACCGCTTACTTTTAAAGTAGGCATAGCCGTTATTGAAATTATACTTTTCCATTTCGCCTCGGCTCAAGCTACTTTCATCCACTTTATCGTACCATTTGCGAGCATACGAGTATTTTCCGTTTTCAAAATAATAGTTTGCTACATTAATGTACGCATCGTTTCGTTTGATGCTAGTTGGGTAGTCTTCTACAAACTCTTCCATTAATTGATCGGCATTCTGCTGATTTAACCGAACGGCACAATTGGCGATGTAATACGCACAATCACCTTCAATGGTTTCTTCTTCAGCAGTTGATTTTACTTTAGAAAACAATGTTTGAGCTGCTAAAAACTGGTTGTTGTTGTACAGTTCAATCGCTTTGTTATAATCCACTAAATCATTGGTTAACGCAGCAGTTTGCTGTGAAAAAGCATATGTGGAAATAAATAGAAAAACAGTAAATGCAAACAAGGTTTTGCGCATGGGCTTGAGGTTTTTGATAACAAAATTACATTATTGTCTTAATCTGTAACGAAAGATGGATGCGATAATTATGTTTTTAAGAAACCTTTAGCAACCTCTCAAAAAAATCAAGTACATTTATGTTTCATTTCAGAATTTATAATAAGATGAAAAAAACAGTTTTTGCTTTCCTAATGCTATTCATAACGTTTAGTTTAAGTGCGCAACGCAACCCATTTAAAAATTTGACCGAAAAAAATGGAAAAATAGGCATTGGCACCGAACAACCGGATGAATTATTAACCGTTAAAGGCAAAATACACACTCAAGAGGTTTTGGTCGATCTACAAGGCGCCGTTGCTCCCGATTATGTGTTTGAACAGTATTTTACTGGTACTTCGGAAAAAATGCCAAACTACAAACTTATAACGTTACCTGAACTGGAAGCCTATTTAAAAAAGCACAACCATTTACCGCAAATTCCTTCTGCTGAAACAATGGAAAATGAAGGAATGTCGTTAAAAGAAATGAACTTGTTGTTACTGAAAAAAATTGAAGAGCTTACTATTTATACGCTTCAGCAGCAAAAAGAGATTGAAAAGTTAAAAGAAGCAATTTCTGAAGATTAATGAAGTTATACTTTAAAATCATTCTCACAACTCCAGTAGTTATTGGGTTAATTCATACATTGACTTTTTTCTGTGTTAATTTTTTTCTTTGGATTTCAAAAAATATCGTTCCTTTTGAATACCAAAATTTAGTCGTGAGTTTATTTTTTTACCCCGCTTTAATTTATTTAGTTTATAGACTTTGGTCTTTTAAAAACATTAAAAAGGAAGTCAAGTGGAATTGGACATTTCTTTTGATACTATTTACTATTGTGACTATGCCAATTTACATTTGGAAAAAAGATGATGAGCTAATTAAAGAAAATAACATTAACACTAACACGTAAAGGAAATATACTTTAGCTATTGCAGTTCGTTATAATTCAAATTACATTTGAAGTCTCAACCTAAATAAACACAACACATTATTATGTCGCAACCGGTTTTAGAATTAAAAGACGCCGCTATCTACCAACGGGAAAACCTTATCTTATCTGATGTTTCCGTTCGGGTTGAAAAAGGCGAATTCGTGTATTTAATTGGAAAAACCGGAACCGGGAAGAGTAGTTTTATGAAAACACTTTACGGCGATTTGCCCTTGCAAGAAGGAAAAGGTGAAATTGTTGGCTACGATTTACCTACGTTAAAAGAAAAAGACATCCCGTTTTTACGAAGAAAACTTGGTGTTGTGTTTCAAGATTTTAAATTACTGAACGACCGTACCGTAAAAGACAACCTTCTTTTTGTATTGACCGCTACTGGCTGGAAAGATAAAAAGGAAATGGATGCTAAAATTGACCAAGTATTAGGAAAAGTAGATATGAAAACCAAAGCGTTTAAATATCCTTATCAATTGTCCGGTGGAGAACAACAACGTGTAGCTATTGCAAGAGCTTTGTTAAACGATCCAGAGTTAATCTTAGCCGATGAGCCTACCGGGAACTTAGACCCACAAACCAGTGTAGAAGTAATGGAGGTGCTACAAGAAATTAATAAAAATGGCAACACCATTTTAATGGCCACACACGACTATGCGTTATTGCTAAAGTACCCTTCCAAAACGTTGAAGTGCGATGAAAATCAAATTTTTGAGGTGGTTCAGAAAACAGTCTAATTTTCTGGAAATCCTTCTCTAAGTTCTAATTCACATTCTTTTTGTAGTGACGGATTACTTTTAAGGTGGATATTTCCTTCTTTATTTGGTTTTAAAATTGTGTTTTCAGAAAGAACTATTTGATTTTTTGAAGTTAAATCTAGTGTAGCAGCATCTGTAAATTGTTGGTTTTTCAGAACCGTTTTTTTAGAATATGTAGTCAACTTAAAATCCCATCGTGAAAAGTTTTGATTATCAATCGTTACTGTTTCATCTTCAGAAACCATTTGATATACCATTTCTACAGCATCTCCAATTTGCAAGGCACCAGCCCCATAGTTTCCTTTATATTTTATATTATCGCCAATCTCATCAATATTCCAAGCTGTAAGCTTTAGAATGCTTTCTACCTCATTAGTAGGTAAGCAAGGATATAGTGAATACATTAGACCAATAGTTCCGGTTACCAACGGAGCTGTGGGAGAACTAGCTTCCCAAATATATTCAATTTCATCTTCCAACATCCATTTTGAAATACGAAACTGCCCCGATGATGGTGCTAACAAATCTACTTCTGGATTAAGTGTTGTAATCGAAACCGGGTAATTAAAAACACCTGTAAGTGATGCTCTGTCTTTGAACCCTAAAGTTCTACCTAAATAACCTCGAATATTCTCACCATAATAGTTTCCCTTTTTACTCAATAACGTATGGTCTTTAACAGTTTCATGTTTATAACTTATAGAGGCCACCGAAATTACATGGTTATAGGATGCGGGGTAATATAGTTTTTCACCTTTTGTTTTAGACCAGTCGGTATTACCGGCTGCAGCAACGATAATGGTTCCGTTGTTGTACATTTCGTCAATAGCATCTTGGGCAGTTTGATAGTATCTGCTGCTTACCCAGCTACAATTGATTACTTTGGCACCAGCACGAGAAAGCTCTAACAATTGATTTAAATCTTTAAAATGACCATAATCTGTTGCATAAATAGAACAATCATAACAAACTCCCGCTACGCCATATCCATTATTACCTTGAGCAGCTGCGATGCCTGCCACACCATTACCGTGACCTTTAGCAAGGGGTGAAGATCTAAATACTTTGGTTTTGCCTTTAAACTCAGCATTCGTAGTATCTACAGCTGCATCGGCTATCCCCACGAAAATATCACGAGACCCTGTCGTGTAATACCAAGCTTTGGGTACATTTAAAAAATCGAAATAATCCAGGTTTGCTTGCACACCTTTATTAGCCCCTATAGTACTGGTTAATCCATAATCATCAGGTTCGAATATTTTTTTATCTTCAGGAGCTATTATTTCGCCATAATCAAATAAATGAGGGACATTTTGAAGTAAATCTTCTAAGATAAATTCTTTATCAGCAATTACAAAAAAGGTTTTCTTTAGGTTTTCCTTCTTTGCTTTTTTAAAGGTTTTTTTAAATTCAAACACCTTATATTTCTGAAGTGTATTTTTAAGGTTTGTATCATTTCCACTATAAACCAAATGATCACCAACTTTTGAAAATTGTGGTACAAAAGTAGTATCTATTGCCCTAAGGTACATCCAAGATTTTTCTTGTGCAGAAATAGAAAGAGTTAGCAAAATAAAACAAATACAACTTACCTTTTTAATAGCAAGTTTTGTTTTAATATTAGCGATTGTAATTTGTATCATAGTATTATGCACTACGTTTCTTTTAAACAGAAAGATAGTATGTTTTAACCAAAGCGTAAAGGTTATATTTTTATTGAGCAGCAAAAATTTCGCTGGCTATTAATTTACCATTAAATTTACAAACGTTCAATGTAAGAACCTTAAACTTGTTCAACTAAGCAATGCTCTCCATCCTTATTCCTACATATAATTATGATGTTACGGAACTTGTAAATACCTTGCACCAGCAATGTTTACAAGCTAAACTAACTTTTGAAATATTGGTGTTGGATGATGCATCTCACAACGAAAATACCAAAAGCAGCAACTCAACTATCAACAGCTTAGATTATTGCTTATACGCTGAAAACACTAAAAACAAAGGTCGTACAGCTACAAGAAATAGGTTGGCAGAGAAAGCAAATTATAATTGGTTGCTTTTTTTAGATGCTGATGTTATACCGAAATATAAGGACTTTATAGAGCGTTTTATTTCAAAAAAAAAACAAGCAGACCTCATTTTTGGCGGAATCACCTATTCAGAAACAAAGCCCGAACCCAACAAAATGCTTAGATGGAAATACGGCCATGAGAGAGAATCTTTAACTGTAGCGCAAAGGAATAAAGAGACCTATTTAGCTGTTAACTCGGGATGTTTCTTTATAAAAAAAAATATCTTTTTACCGATAAGTGAAAAAATAAACTTTAATGAGTACGGTGTTGACAACCTTTTTAAACAGTTTCTAGAAGAAAAGCAAGTAACCATTCTTCATATTGATAACCCTGTATATCATTTGGGTTTGGAAGACAACAAAACATTCGTAAACAAAGCTCTTAAAGCGGTGGAAACCACCGTTCTTTTTGAGCAGAAAAAAATAATGTCTGCCGAACGGCCATTACAAAAGGCTTATTTGAAATTAAAAAAATATCATCTCACAAAACCTTTTTGTTGGGGAATCGCCTTTTTTGAAAAACCGATCCAAAAAAATTTTACATCTGCCAATCCATCGCTGTTTTTATTCGATTTATATCGCTTAAAACATTATGCTAAACTAAAAAACAATGCCTAAGTTTTCTGTAATCATACCGCTTTACAATAAAGAACGAGACATCCAAAAAACATTGGATAGTCTGCTAAAGCAATCATTTTCAGATTTTGAAGTGATTATTGTTAATGATGGTTCTACCGATAATAGTGAAGACGTAGTAAAAGCTATAAATGATTTTAGGATCAACTATTTCAGTAAAAAAAATGAAGGCGTAGGTCCCACTAGAAATTACGGAGTAGAAAAAGCCACGGCAGAGCATATCGTTTTTTTAGATGCAGATGATTATTGGTATCCGTTTCATTTAGAAAACATAAATAACATTACCAAAAAGTTTCCAGAAGCGCAGTGGTTTGCTACAGCTTACAATAAAAAGCACAATAAAAACTTAACCACTCCCATGATCTCTCCTATTTTAAAAAAAGGTGATGATTGGATTGGCCTAGTTGATGATTACTTCAAACATAGCTTAGCCGATGCACTTGCTTGGACTTCGGCTGTTGGCATGAAGAAAGAGTTTTTTAAAACATTGAATGGCTTTGACACGACCATTACACACGGAGCTGGCGAGGACACCGACCTTTGGTTACGTGCAGCATTAGCTTCTCCATTGGCTTTTTCCACAAAAATTTCGGCTACTCATAATTTAGACGGGAGTAATAGAATTTCTAATACCCATACCTTAAAACGTAGGTACATGGACTTGGACAAATACGAAGCAGAGGGCAAAAAAAATCCTTTTCTCAAGCAGTATTTAGACTTAAACAGGTATTCCTTTGCCATTCAATATAAATTGGCTGGAGATGTAGTTTCTTTTAAAGAATATGTTTCGAAAATCGACTTAAAAAATTTGAATGCCAAACAACAAAAGCTATTAAAACAGCCTAAGCAGGTGTTGAAACTAATGGTGAAAAGTAAAGTGTTATTTGAAAAATTTGGGGTTCGGCTAACGGCTTACAAATAGTTTAAAATCCTCATAACTCCTTATGTAATCTGCCTCATCAAATTCTCCAGAAGATAAAACAACACATACCGAACCAGATGAAAAATTTTCTAATTCCCTCCAAGTTTCAGTTGCTATCAACAAGCCTTTGTTAGGTTTGTTAAGTGTTACTTTTTTCTTCTCAGTTCCATCGTCTAGGATAACATCGAAACTACCGCTTACTGCAATTAAAAACTCTAACTGTTCTTTATGGGCGTGTCCTCCCCTGCTAGAATCACTGGGGACATCATATAGATAATAAACACGTTTTACCTGGTACGGCAAAACGTCTTTTTCAATTACAGAAAGGTTTCCCCTTCCTTCTACGTCAACTATTTTTGGTATGTCAATCAATTTACTTTTCAAGATCGTGTTTGTTTATTGTTCAATAAATTAGCCCATTGTTCACCAATAGCATCCATTTTTAAGTGTGAAATACTGTCTTGGGCATTCGTTTTACATGTTTTATAGAGTTCAGTGTCAAAAGCTAACCTATTCATAGCTTCTGCCAATGCTTCAACCGAATGGTTTTCAATCAATAAACCGTTTTTCTTATTAATGATTATCTCATCTGGTCCACTTTTGCAATGTACAGAAAGCACCGGAGTACCTACTGAAAGTGCTTCTATTAAAACCCTTGGGAATCCTTCATAATAGCTTGTCAACGTTAAATATAAGGCATTTTTTAAATACTGGAATACAATAGGTGTAAAGGAATTAACAGAAACAGTTTCTGAAAGTGACATGGTTTCTATTTTTTGCTTTAGCCAATCAACATCAGGACCATCGCCCACTATTTTTAAATGAATTGAAGCTTCTGAAAGCTTAGAGTTTTTATAAGCGTTTAGCAATAATGTAAAGTTTTTTACCTTCTCTTCAATTCTGCCCAAATAAAGGATATATTTTTCGTTAGGTGGGTTTTTATTTTCTGTTTCAGATAAAGGCTCTACAGGGTTATATATCGTTTTTGTTTTATTGGTTTTGTATTCAGCGTTTATTTTCTCAGAAATAGCTTTTGAAACTCCTATAATCAACTCAGAATTATTGATCATTTTTTTTGTAATCCATTTTTCTTTCGGAAAATATTGAAGCAAATTAAAACTACGTACTACATATAGAACACGCTGGTTTGCATATATGTGTTTTAAATAAAACAACTCTTTTGCTCCATTGCTACGTGTTCTGTTATCGAGTATAAAATCAAATTTTTCTTTTTTTAAAAACTGTTTAAGTTTATTAAACCTTATTAACCGCTTGATTATAGTGTCTTCTTTCGTTTTTAGTTTTCCTAGATTTACCAGATCCCCTTTATATGGATAATCAACCAGGTTATTCAATATTACTATAGTCACATTAAACCCTTTTTCGGCAAGCATTTGAGAGAGCAAGGCTGTAGAACGTTCTGCACCTCCCCTTCCCAATGATATAGCCACCAAACAGACTTTAATTTGTGTTGACGGTTGCTTACTGGCCATAAATAATTGTACTTTTGGTGGGTCGTTTTAGCAAATATAACGCATTTATGAAGATACTCCTTGTAGGTGAATACAGTCGGTTGCATAATTCTTTAAAAGAAGGCCTAACTGCGCTCGGGCACGAGGTTACCATTATTGGAAGTGGTGATTATTTTAAAAATTATCCCGTTGATATTAAATTGAATAGAAAATACAATTCTGGATTTGCCAAAAAATGGAAAGTTTTGCTTTTTATGTTTTTCAAGATTGATTTAGCTGCAGAAAATATCAAAAAACAATTTTTTAGACATTCTGAAAAATTAAAAGGCTACGACGTGGTGCAGCTAATTAATGAAAGTCCCTTAGGTGTAACACCTAAAATTGAAAAAGAGGTTGTTTCATTTTTAGCAAAGCATAATAAAAAATTATTTTTATTGTCCTGCGGAACGGATTACATCAGTGTAAAATATGCATACGATAAAAAGTTCCGCTACTCTATTTTAAGCCCGTTGTTTGACGGTAAAGTTTCCGAAAAAGAATTCGATCACGTTTTAAAATACATTCAGCCGAAATTTAAATCGTTGCACGAATTTGTGTTTCAGCATATTTCAGGAGTAATTGCCACCGATATGGATTATCACATCCCTATGAAAGGTCACCCATTATATTTAGGGTTAATCGCAAACCCTATCAATACTGAAAAGTTACAATATATTCCTTTTTCGGTTGAAGAGAAAATTGTGATATTTCACGGTATAAACCGAAGTAACTATTACAAAAAAGGAAGCGATTATTTTGATGCAGCACTTTCCAAATTAAAAGAAAAGTACGCTAATAAAGTTGAAATCATTACCGTAGAAAGTGTTCCCTATGCTGAATATATTGAACTCTACAATAAAGCCCACATTGTCTTAGATCAAGTACTAGGTTTTGATCAAGGATACAATGCTCTGGAAGCAATGGCGAAAGGGAAAGTGGTTTTTACAGGTGCTGAAAAAGAGTTTGTTGAATACTATAATTTAGAAAAACCAATTGTGGTTAATGCGCTACCCGATGCACAAGCAATTTATAAAGATTTGGAACAACTGATTTTAAACCCGTTAAAAATCACTGAAATATCTAAAAATGCGCGGGAGTTTATTGAAAAAGAGCATCATTATATTCGAATTGCTGAAAAATATGTAGAAACGTGGAAAGCTTAGCTTTAATTTACAATTAGATAGTGCTCCATTTTGGCACGCTCTCCTTCCCAATCACGCCTTATATTTTCTTTTAATAGTTTTGCTGGAATTCCACCAATTATAACATCTTGACCAAAAGAAGTATAATCTTTATTAAGCAATGAATTTGAAGCTGTAATACAGTTTTCGGGTGTTTTTGCCCCTTTCATTACCGTTGTTTTATTCCCTATCCAATTATTCTTATTTATAAAAATAGGTGCTGACATTGGTAGTTTTTCATTCGTCTTTAAATCAATTAACTGATGGATAGTGGTATCAATAAATTGTGTTTGATACCCTACTCGTGCATTGCTTCCTAAAATAACTTTATCAGTACACAACACTCTACAGTCCGACCCCAAACAAGCCATGTACCCCATTTCAAAATAAGCGCTTTCTGCTACCTTTATACACACATCTTTACCTATCTGCACGTTACCTTTGCACACCATTTTCCCTTGTAAAAAAAGCTCTGCTGTTCCTTTGGATGTTGTAGGGAATTCAAAATGCTGCCCAAAGCCAATCATTCCTCTTTTTATTGGTGCGTCTATAACCAATTGGCCATTTAAATTTGAAAAACGGATTTTTCCGTAGAAAAAAACAGGAAATTTTATCGCTGTGGAAAAAGGAAACATTTTAAAATTAAAATACCACGTAGCAAACCAGTTTACCGAAAGATAGAACTTCAGTTTCTTTTTAAATTTTCGAAATGTTTTCCTTAATCTGGCCATTATTTTTTTCTTCTGAAAAAGTTTTGAATCAAATCCCGTATCGCTATTTTTTTGTCAATATAATAAATTGAGAAAATACTTGAAATTAGTATCATCACACTTAAAGAAACATATTTCAGCACATCGTCTTCTAGATACGACAGTAAAAATGCCACTCCACAAAGTACAATAGAAATTCCGAAAATGTAATAAAACTCTTTTTTAAATGTAAAATCATAACGGTAATATGTTATCAACCAAACCACTATAAAATGAATAATAAAATAGATAAAATAACTAATTCCCAATCCTTCAAGTCCCCAATAGGTATACCCAATAATATTCATAACAACTAAAATACTATTAAATCCTATAGCTGTTTTAATGAATACCTTAGAGTCCCCTTTCGCAATAATAATGTAGCCTAATGAAAAGGAAACTGCTTTAAAAAGCATTCCTAAAATACCCCAACTTACAAATTGCACCGTCGGTGTAAACTCTTGACTATACAGCAATGTTATAAAAAATGGAGCAAAAGCTACAAATATGACAATTATTGGAAGAATTAATAGCACAGCGATGTACGCTTGCTCAAAAACAATGTTTTGTATTTTTTCAATGGCGTTGGAAACTGCCGAAAGACGCGGAAAATAATCCGTGCTCATCGCGTTAAAAACCAAGCCCACATAGGTGTTTAAAATAACCATCCCTGCATTGTAAAAGCCCACCGCATCTACTCCTCCTTCATTACTAATATATATTTGAATAATATACGCGGCAAGTAAAGTAATCACACTGCTCACACTAAGCGTAACCCCTAGTTGAATCATCTCCTTCCCTTCGGAAAAGGCTTCTTTATTGGTAAGCGGAACTTTTTCAACTTTTGTCTTGCTCGCATAATACAGCGTAATCGCAAAACTGATTAGCGACGCAATTATAATAGCCGGCACAATGGCATCTATTCGAAAAAAATAATACAACGGTACGGTTATAAGAAGTCCAACCGTATTTCCTACTAAGTTAGCCTTCGCCAGATTTCCAAGTTTTTGCAAGCCTTGTAAAATAGCCAAGTTGCTATGCGTAAATTGCTTAAAAAGAAGTGCTACTGAAAGCCAAATAAAGGAAAGGGTATATTCTTTACTTTCAAAAGCTATCTCACTTAACCATGGTGATGTTATCATCATTAAAACCGCTCCAATGACTGCTGTAAACCAAACCAAGCGTTTTAAAACGTGAATGGTCCGGGCTACGTTATTGGCTTCATAATTTTCTTTCGCATACGAAATATCTTTGACTGCACTTCTATTCAATCCAAGATTGGTAACCGCATCCACCACGTTAATTGTTGTATTGAATAAACTGGCAATCCCCATTCCCGTAGGACCGATAAACAGCGCAATAAATTTAGACCGTACAATAGAAATAAGAATGTTGAAAACCTGCACCCCGCCAAATAACGAAGTGGCTTTCATAACATGCCGAAATGAATCTCTATACGGTTGCATGGCTATGATTTTATGGTTTCAGGGTTGTTTTTTTGTTTTTTGAAATAGCGTAACACTAAGTAAAAGACCAAGAAAAAGTACAGCACATACCTAATAAAATGGGCAAACACTACTCCTTCTACACCATACTCATTAACTAACATATACGAAAAAACGTAAAACAAGACTAGTGAAAACAATTCAGTAAAAATAAAATTACGTACCATTTTCTTCGCAATAAACTGGTGCAACAATACCAATGCGGCTAGTTTAATAAAATCACCTAACAACTGCCATTTAAACAATGGCGCCATTTCATCAAAATCTATGAAAATATATTCGATAAACTGAAAGCGCAGAAAATAAATGACCAACATCCCAATGCCGAATAACGGTAATAATGTTTTATAAATATTAAAGAGTTCTTTTTTAAAACCCATTTCGGTTTTTATCCCAGTAAATTTCGGAATTACATACAACGTAAAAATAGCCCCAGAAAATACCATATAGTTTTTTGAAAGCGTGGTCATCCCTGTCCAGATACCGGCATCGTCTTCACTCATTCGCTTGGCTAACATAGAACGAATATCTATCTCAACATAATTTACTAAAACAGTTGCTACAAAAGACATTAATGAAAAAGCCAATAGACTTTTAGCGTAAGGTGCTTTAAAGGAAATTTCAGAAAAACGAACATATCGTCGCAATACTTTTATAAAAATAAACAGCATTACTAGCACCTGAATTACCGGTATGAGAGCAATAGCAAGCAACGCCCCATCTATGCTATAGTTATACAACATAACCAATGTTAAGATAGCGCCTAACAAATAAGCAATCAATTCTATTTTTGCAAACTTCTTGTAATCAGACAACCCGTTTACAATACCATTAAATACTCGTTGTATCGCAATAAATGGGGCTACCACAGCTACTATTTTTAGGATGTAGGCAAAATCTGTGGTGTAGAAAAAATATTGACTGATAAAGTTAGCGCCAAAAAAAAGTATTAAAAAGGAAGTAACACTTCCTATCAACGTAAACACAAAGGTGGTTGAAAACAGTTTTTGAAGTTGCTCGCTATCTTCTTTGAAATCGGCTACGTATTTTACCACGCCATTAAAAACACCAAACGAGGTGATAGAAGTTAACATTTGCAACAAATTGCGCAACGAACCAATTTTTGCGTATCCAGCCTTCCCGACAATATCTGTCAACTCACGCTGTAGAAAAAAAGCGACAAACAACCGTATTACAATAACCCCAGCATTTAAAGAAGTCATCTTTAAAAGCAGGTTGTCGCGTATAAATTTTGGGATTTTCAATTAGTAGTTATTGATTGCTAAAATAACCTCATCCAGTTCTTCATCACTCATCACCGGACTTATTGGAATACTCACTACTTCATTATGAATTTGCTCTGTAACTGGAAATGATAAATCATTAAATTCCGGTAATGCTTCTTGTTGATGTGGCGGAATGGGGTAATGAATTAATGTGCCTATTTGGTTCTCCTTTAAGTATTCTATAAAATCAGTACGATTCTTTACTCGAACTACAAATAAATGAAAAATATGGTTATCACTGCCATCCCAAATTGGAAGCGTGATTTTTTTATTATTTATTTCAGAAATGTACTTTCTAGCCAACTCGCGTCGATGTTCATTATCAGCATCAAGTTTGGGAAGTTTTATATTTAAAAAGGTTGCTTGCAGTTCATCCAACCGTGAATTAAAACCGGTTAATTCGTTTACATATTTTGAAGAAGCACCGTAGTTGCGAAGTTTTCGTATTACGGAAGCCAATTCATCATTGTTTGTTGTAACCGCTCCTCCATCACCCAAAGCACCTAAGTTTTTTGTGGGATAAAAACTGAAACCAGCAGCATCACCCAAGTTTCCAGCTAATTTGCCATTTGAGTTTTTTGCTCCGTGTGCTTGTGCGGCATCTTCAATCACAATTATATTATTCTCTTTTGCCACTTTTGAAATATCTGCCATCGGTGCCAATTGCCCATATAAATGAACTGGCATGATTGCTTTTGTTTTTTCAGAAATCGCTTCTTGTATTGCTTCAATATTGAAGTTAAAAGCTTCCATTTCAGCTTCTACCAAAACCGGTGTCATTCCCGCTTGTTTAATGGCCAAAATAGTAGCGATATAAGTGTTTGATGCCACCAAAACCTCATCACCTTCTTGTAGCTTTCCTAAAACCTTATAGCCTTCTAAAATCAGTCGTAAAGCTTCCAATCCATTAGCGACGCCTATACAATGCTTGGTTCCGCAGTATTCAGCAAAGCTGGTTTCAAAAGAACTGACATTGTTTCCCAGAATATAATATCCAGAATCTAAAAATGTTTTAAACCGTAACTGAAATTCGGCTTCAAAACGGGTGTTGATTTTATGTAAATCTAAAAATGGAATCATATAAAAACCGAATTTAAAAGCGTGTAATTTTTTGTTTCTAAAAAATATTGCTCATATACAACGCTCCTCCCACCAAAACATTCTTTCCAATATTGTAAACCTTCATTTATTTTTGCACCTGCTTCTTCATTTGACGTTCCAAAGTCAAAATATTTTTTATGTTTGAACCGGTCAGTCAATAAATAGTGGAGTAAAAAATCTAAACTACCCAATTTTTGTTTGTCATTGTTTGCTGAAATATACTGCGTGTGTACCAAGGTTTCTGTTTCAAAAATTGTTACACCTGCCACGATTTCATTTTCTTTATAAACAGTAAATTGGTGTATGTTTTTAGGAAAATTATTTGCCAATGACCTAATCTCATCTAAAGAATGAACAGGTTCTGAATCAAAACGGCTTTTTAAATTTGGTTTTAAAATTTCATTCCAAAAAGGTTTAAAACTCTGTTCTTCCTTAATAATTAGCTGGTTTTTCTGCGCTTTTTTAACCCCCTCTATTCTATTGGATTGTATTTTTAAAGGGTTCTGACAGTTTACCACAGAAGCCAACATCACCTTGCTTCGTTTCGCATTAACAAGCTGTAGTAGATAATGTATTTCTTCCGACGGGATTGAATGATAGATAGCGGGCAGTAACTTAATATGTAGTTTTTCAACTTTGTTTTCATTGAGAAACTCCAACATTTTAGAGAAAAGCAGAGTAACATCGGTAAATTTTATTTTTCGGGACAATACCAATCCACCATAGGTCAACCCTTGGTGAGAAAACGCTTCGTTTTCTTTCTTATTTGCTGGCAGAAGAGCAACAAGTTTATTTTTTTTAAAAATCAACAACGAAAAGTCTTCAAACCGATCATTGTGGTAATCCATAAAATTTCGGTTGAATAAAAAAGTGGCGTTTTTTGCCGATGTGATAAAATCGTTCCATTCCGCTTTATGCGAAGCAGTATATCTTTGCACCTGAAATTCAGGATTGTTTTTATTTTTCAGTGTATTCAAGAAACTAATTTTGGTTACGCCATGTAAAACTAAAATTATTTTTACTTTTAGCAACGGTTTTACAAGTATATACTATATGGCGTTGTTCACTTTTTTTGATAAGCAGTTTAAACTTTGTATGGGCGCCCTGTTTTGTATGGTAGCCATTCTTGTATTAATCACTCCAGTCGCATTACAACCAGACTCCCTTGGTTATATTGATATTTGGTTTAATCGTACGCCGGTATATCCACTTTTTGTAAATGCTGTCCAAGCTGTTTTTGGTGATTCTTATAAAACTGCCTTAAAGGTATTACAACTCTTTTTAGGACTGGCATCGGTTTGGTTTTTTATCAATCAGTTACGCAAGCAAATTTCCCTAAAAGCTTTTTGGTATTTATTGTTGACCTTGATCATCTTAGTTCCTTACTTATATAATCATAAAATAGCAAACAACATTCTTACAGAAGCGATTGCTTATCCTTTATATTTATTAACAACAATTCACTTTTTACTGTTCTTTTTTAAAGACCGTACAGTTCACTTAAGATATGCACTTATCTTCTTGTTCATCCTCCTATTAACGCGAAAACAATTTTTGTATTTTGTCCCTATTGGGATGGTAATCTTGTTTTGGATAAGTTACAAATCAAAAACCTTTAAAAACCACATACCACATTTTATTGTTTTGGCACTACTACCGTTTTTGGTTTCACTGACGGATAGCACCTATCATAAAATCGTGCACGGCCATTTTACCAATACACCTTGGACTGGCATCCATCTATTAGCACCTGCAATGTACGTTGCGGATAAAGAGGATGTAGCTATATATACTTCAGAAGAAGAAAAAGCCTATTTCAATGCTATTTATGCTGAAATTGAAGAAAACAAGTATAATGAAGCTGCTGCCATTTCTGAAGGGCAAGATATTATCTCACACTATATAGCCAATTTTGCAAAAATTGCAAATGGCACAATTTATCCTATCGGGAAAGAGCGATACGAGAACGAACTTTCGAAAGATGATGCCTTAATTAAAGTTGATGAAACGACTACGGCAATGTCCATACCATTGATAAAAGACAATTTTAAAAAGTGGCTTTCGCTGTATATTAAAAATTTCAGTTACGGATTTGAAAACTCAAAATACGTGTTGCTATTTGTTATTTTATTTCTTTTCGGAATTAGTAAAATAAACGTCTCAAATATCAACCGATTTAAAGCTATTGCTTTTGTAACGTGTATCACTATAAGTAATATAGCTATTGTAGCTGTAGGAATGCACACCTTAAAACGGTTTACTTTTTATAATGATTGGGTGCTGTTTTTTGTGATTTTTATTTTATTGAACAGTATAAGCACTCATTATATCACCCAAAGAAAAGTACACAAATAAAAAAACCACCATCAAAATGATAGTGGTTTCTTCTATAAGATTATAAGAAATAGATTACATTATTTTATTTCTTTTTCTGTCTACTTCTTTTAAATATATTTTTCTTAGACGAAGGTGGTTAGGTGTTACCTCAACATATTCATCTTTCTGAATATATTCTAACGCTTCTTCTAATGAAAATTTGATTGCCGGTACAATTTTGGCTTTATCATCAGCTCCTGAAGAACGTACGTTACTTAACTTCTTGGTTTTTGTGATGTTCACAGTCATATCGTCTTGACGGCTGTTTTCTCCAATCACCTGACCTTCGTAAATATCTTCTCCCGGATCCACGAAAAAGCGTCCACGATCTTGTAATTTATCGATAGAATAAGGTATCGCTTTTCCTTTTTCCATAGAAACCAAACTACCGTTTTGTCGTTCTGGAATACCGCCTTTTAAAGGTTGGTACTCTAAGAAACGGTGTGTCATAATGGCTTCACCTGCTGTAGCAGTTAACAATTGGTTGCGCAAACCAATGATTCCTCGTGATGGAATGTTGAATTTACAAACCATACGCTCACCTTTGGCTTCCATGCTTAACATTTCACCTTTACGTAAGCTTACCATTTCGATGGCTTTACCGCTAACGGTTTCAGGAAGATCGATTGTCAATTCTTCAACCGGCTCACATTTTTTACCATCAATTTCTTTGATGATTACCTGTGGTTGTCCAATTTGAAGTTCATATCCTTCACGACGCATCGTTTCAATTAAAACTGAAAGGTGTAATACTCCACGACCGAATACCATAAATTTATCTGCACTGTCAGTTGGCTGCACTCGTAAAGCTAAGTTTTTTTCCAACTCGCGCTCCAAACGTTCTTTAATGTGACGGGAAGTAACAAACTTTCCGTCTTTTCCAAAGAAAGGAGAATCGTTAATGGTAAACAACATACTCATGGTTGGCTCATCAATGGCGATGGTTTTTAATGCTTCAGGATTTTCAAAATCTGCAATAGTGTCTCCAATTTCAAATCCTTCCAATCCAACCAATGCACAAATATCACCAGCTTGAACTTCTTGAACTTTTATACGGCCTAATCCTTCAAACGTATGTAATTCTTTTATTCTACTTTTTACTTTAGTCCCATCACGTTTTACAAGTGTTACTTGCATATTTTCTTTCAACGTACCACGCTGTAACCTTCCAATTGCAATTCTACCGGTAAAAGAAGAGTAATCTAAAGATGTAATTAACAATTGGGTAGTACCTTCTTCAATTTTCGGAGAAGGAATGTGCTCTAATACCATATCTAAAACTGGCTCAATTGTGTCAGTTGGCTTTTTCCAATCATCACTCATCCAGTTATTTTTTGCTGAACCATATACGGTTGGAAAATCCAATTGCCACTCTTCGGCACCTAATTCGAACATTAAATCGAAAACAGCTTCGTGCACCTCATCTGGCGTACAGTTATCTTTATCTACTTTATTTACAACCACACAAGGTTTTAAGCCCAATGAAATTGCTTTTTGAAGTACAAAACGAGTTTGCGGCATGGGGCCCTCAAAAGCATCCACCAATAACAAAACACCATCGGCCATATTCAATACCCGCTCTACTTCACCTCCAAAATCGGCGTGACCAGGAGTGTCAATAATATTAATCTTTGTGTCTTTATAGGTAACCGAAACATTTTTAGAGGTAATGGTAATACCGCGCTCACGTTCCAAATCGTTATTATCTAAAATTAACTCACCAGTTTGCTCATTCTCACGAAACAAACTACAATGGTGCATAATCTTATCTACCAAGGTAGTTTTACCGTGGTCAACGTGTGCTATAATGGCAATGTTTTTAATGTTCATAATGTTGCTCTTTTTAAAAATGAAACATCCTCACAATCAGTGAATAGTCACGTTTTGGTTTGTTATATGTGACCTTGATGTTCGCGGGCGCAAAAGTAGTGTTAATTAATGGAATAACGTACTATAAATAATGTTATATTTTTTAAAGAATTATTCATTCCTTTTCATTTAATTTTCTGAAATACTGAAAAGTGGAATGTTTTTCTGAAAACTGAATTCCTTATCTTTGCATTCCAAACGAAAGCTATGAAACTTGATTTAATCCCTAAACTGAAACATACCAACTCCAATAACTTTTTTTTACTGGCTGGACCTTGTGCTATTGAAGGCGAAGATATGGCCATGCAAATTGCCGAAAAGGTAGTTTCAATAACCAACAAGCTTGAAATCCCGTTTATTTTTAAGGGTAGCTTTAAAAAAGCCAACAGAAGTAGAATTGATAGTTTTACCGGAATTGGGGATGATAAAGCATTGAAAATTCTTCAGAAAGTATCAGAGACATTCGATGTTCCTACTGTTACGGATATACATGAAAGCAGTGATGCTGCTATGGCCGCAAACTTTGTAGATGTTTTACAAATACCGGCCTTTTTGGTTCGTCAAACCGATTTAGTTGTAGCAGCTGCAGAAACAGGAAAGGTTGTCAATTTGAAAAAAGGACAGTTTATGAGTCCTGAAAGCATGCAACATGCCGCTAAAAAAGTTACCGATAGCGGAAATGAAAAAGTAATGATTACCGATCGTGGAACCATGTTTGGCTATCAAGATATGGTAGTGGATTTTAGAGGGATTCCCACTATGAAACAATATGCCTCCACTGTTTTAGATGTTACGCATAGTTTACAGCAACCCAATCAAAGTGTGGGTGTTACTGGCGGTCGTCCAGATATGATCAGTACCATTGCCAGAGCCGGTATTGCTACTGGAGTGGATGGTCTATTTATCGAAACCCATTTTGACCCTACAAACGCAAAAAGCGATGGAGCAAATATGCTCGACTTGGCTAAACTTGAAAAATTATTGACTGATTTGGTGGCGATACGTAAGACAATTAATCATTTAGGACAATAGTATTAAAGCTATAAATTCTTATTTAATCTTTTTTGACTTACTGAGTAGTTGTTAAACTTATTTTGTGTTTTTAAAAAAACTGTTTGATTTTTCTAAAACATACCCCATAATATTACTGTCAGATATTGAATGTCCTTCAGTTTCTAGAATTTCGACACTAACATTTTTATCGGCCTTTCTGAGCTTTTTTGCCATGTTTTTAGCCTGCTCTACAGGAATCACCTCATCTTTTTTTCCATGAAGAATTAACATAGGCCTATTAATAAAGCTTGCATAGTTTATAGGAGATATACTTTCTAAATAGTCTGATTTTTTAGACCCTAATGCTTTTATCCAAAATTTATAATTCATTGAATTATTATCTTTTCTTTGTTTTTTTAACCAGCTTTCAATATCAGTAGGAGCCGAAATCGCTACACCAGAAACAAACAAACCAGGGTTTTTTAACAAACTCATATAAACAGCATAACCTCCATAGCTATGACCAAAGATAAATACTTGTTCAGAGTCAACGTTGTAATTTTTAATAACTTCATTAGTAGCATCCTCTAAATCATCTATCATAATTTTATCCATACTATTTAATCCTGCTTCCATATGAGAGTTTCCAAATCCAGTAGAACCTCTAAAGTTAACGCGAAGTGTTATGTAGCCTCTTGAAGAAAAGTATTGTGAAAACTCCTCCATTCCCCAATAATCTCTTGCCCAAGGCCCACCATGCGGAATTACAACAAAAGGATATTTTTTATTAGGATCATAATTAACTGGCAAATTAAGGTAACAAGGCAGCTTATAATCATCACGTGTTTGTAAGGTGATACTTTTAGTTTTTGATAATGAATATTCGTTAAGCTCTTCATTAAAATGAAACATGACACTATAGCTATTGTCCTTAGTATTATAAACACCTATATTCCCTGAATTAGTATCGCTTCTTTGATACACAACTATTCTTTCGGAACGAGCATCTGAATCTATAAACTCATTAAAAAATGTTGGGTACTGTTTTGAAAGTTTTAAATAATGCTTTTTAAAGCTATTTGAAAACCATTTATACTGGGGGGTAAACCCTTCGTATTTAACACCTGCTAATTTTTGATTTTTGTTGTCATAGACAAAACTAAGCCCTTCTCCGGTAACATCAATAACATCACAGTTAACATCTTCTAAAACTGTCTCTTCAACTTCTTCTTTCTCAATATTATAAGAAATCAACTTTCTTTTATCTGATTCAATATTTGAAGTAAGAAAAATAACATCGGGGTGATCTCCAAAACCTTCAAATGTTAGTTCTTTATCCAGAAAGGAGTCCTCATCTATGTCTAATGCATAAGCTTTTCCATTTATAAATATCTTGAAAGGACTAAACTTTTCAGTTTCAGGGTTAAATTTTAAAAACTCAACTCCCTGTTTTTTATATCGCATGGCTATTCTAGGCTCTCTATTTCTATCTAAAAACCATTTATTCACTTTAAATTTTTTCCCATGGTACAAAACGTATTTTTTACCTGTAAACACGTTTACTTCTTGTATAGAAGCATAGGCTTTGTAATCATATGTTTCAATTAAAATTTGATGCTCCTTCTCAGGCATTAAGCTTATTAGTGAATTATAGCGAATATTCAAATAAGCGTTTTTTAAACTATAATTTAATATTTCAGCACTACTATCAACAATCATCATGCTATTAGATCCATCGATATCCATTGCGAAAATAGCCCCTCCTGTTTCGAGCAACAACCTTCTATTAGTAAGCCAATATAAAGCATCTATTTGTTGATCTGAAATGGGTATTCTATGCAGTAAACTATAGTTATCTATATCTATAATTATTATGTCACTTTTACCATTTACATCTAAAATTTCAGCAAAATATTTTCCATTTGGTGATATTGTAAAGTTATATTGTTGCGATTTTTTAAAAAGTATCTCTGTAGGTACTGGTTCTTGGACAGTTTCTTGAGAAAAGACGGGGTAAGATAAGAATATTAAAAAAAACAAAAACAGGTAAGCTCTATGCATAAGTTTTAGGTCAAATTTGGGTATAAATATATAAGTATTTTAATTTTAATAAAATAAATTAAAAAAACCTGCCTTCTTCAAGCAGGTTTTCTTTTTAAACTATATTATTTGGCTAAAAATAAATTATAAGTTCCTGAGTAAAAAAGGGCTGTCAACATAAAATTGGCAGCCCTTGTAATCGCTATTATTAACTCCCCAATTAATTAAGCTATTACAAAGATGGGGTAAACTATTAATTTGTACAATAGGTAAAAACACCTAATTAAAAGGGGGTTTTTCCTGTTTTTGAGAAAATAGAAATAAAAAAAGACCACTTTAAAAAGTGGCCTTTTAATACAATCGCTTTATTAACTCCCCAATTAATTAGCATTGATTAATTATAGGATAAAGATGCTACGATTTGCTTTAAATTTCAAGGGGATTTTTCCTGTTTTTGAAGAGGGTTTTTCCTGTTTTTTTAAATTTTAACAAAAAATTGGTTTTCGTATTTCAGAAAAATATATTTACTTTGTTTTTCAAAGCTCTTTAAAAATGAAACAAAAAGATTATTTAAAAGATATCAGTGAAATTAAAAACCTAATGAACCGGTCCTCTAGGTTTATATCGCTAAGTGGCCTATCAGGGATTTTCGCAGGAATATATGCTATAGCAGGAGCTATGATTGCCTATCTATTTTTATTTCCTGAACCCGGAGAATATCTAACGCTCCACAGCCAAAATTTTAAATTACTTTTACTGGTTTTAGCACTCGTAGCTGTATTGAGTGTGGTTACGGCGTATTTATTAACAACCCGAAAAGCAACAAAAAACAACGAAAAAATATGGGATGCGACCACTAAAAGATTACTACTTAACTTTTTAATCCCCTTAATTACCGGAGGTATTTACATACTCATTAAATTAGGTAACCAACATTATGGACTCACCGGTGCTTTAATGCTTATATTTTATGGCTTGGCATTGGTAAATGCTTCAAAATATACGCTGGGAAATGTAAAATACTTAGGGTATGCTGAAATTATTTTAGGCCTTATTTGCGCAGCTCTTCCGGGATATGGACTTTGGTTTTGGATATTTGGTTTTGGAGTACTACACATTATCTATGGAAGCCTTATGTTTGTGCTAGAAAAGAAACAATAACTGTGGGCATTATAGATAACATAAACAAATTGTTTGACCACCGTATCAGGCTTGGTATTATGTCGATCCTAATGGTAAACGAGGATGTCGATTTTAATGGTCTTAAAGAATTACTGGACGTAACCGATGGTAATTTGGCAAGCCATTTAAAAACACTGGAAAAAGAAAAATATATTTCAGTTCAAAAGCAATTTATAGGGCGGAAACCAAACACCCGTTACAGTGCTACAAAAATTGGTAAAACTGAATTCAAAAAACATATTGAAGCTTTAGAAAAACTGATAAACAACTAATTTTTTTATTAATTAACTTTGAATTTCAAAGTACTTTAAATCTATATTATGGAACAGAAAAAAAACAAATTCAGTAACTGGATGCGCAACTCCATCACAGCACGTATGCTAGTAGTAGGGGTTTTAATTATGGTTTTATTGATACCCTTATCATTTGTAAAAGATTTGATAACTGAGCGGTCTTACAGGCAAAAAGAAGTTGTTAATGAAATAAATAGCAAATGGGGAAACGAAGTAGTACTATCCGGCCCTATTTTAAAAGTACCCTATACAATAGAAAAGGAGGAAAAAACATATGACAAAAAAAAGGAAAGCTATTTCACGACTACTAAAGAAATATCAAAATTTGCCTATTTTCTTCCTGACAAACTCAACATAGATTCAAAAGTAGAAACCAAACCCCTCAATAGAAGTATTTATAAATCGGTTGTTTATAATTCTGACATTGAAGTTTCTGGTGAGTTTCCTATTATAGATTTTTCTTCGGAAGCTGTTAAGCCCAAAACCATTGAGTGGGAGAAGGCGTCTGTAATTGTACAAACTTCAAACTTAAAAGGGATTCGCAATACCCTTGAAGTACAATTGGGCAATCAAAAGTTGACTATGAACCCAAAATACGACACGAATAGTTTGAACACTATACAGAGTGAAGCTATTGTAGGTATAACAGAAACTGTAAAATCCCCTACCCCTTTTTCATTTACCATGACCGTTAATGGCAGTGAAAGTTTACAATTTATCCCAATTGGTAAAGAAACTTCTGCAACGATGACATCTAATTGGCACTCCCCCAGTTTTAACGGTTTATTTTTACCTGAAGACGGCTCCCGTAATATTACAGCAGATGGTTTTAGTGCATCTTGGAAAGTATTACAAATTAACCGCCAATTTGAACAAGCTTTTTTTGGGTATTTACCCAACTTACAGGAATTCGCTTTTGGAACCAAACTTATTATCCCTGTGGATGAATACCAAAAAAGTGAACGCACGGCCAAATATGGGTTCATGGTAATTGGTCTTACATTATTGGTTTTTTTATTGATACAGTTAGTTTCAAAAATATACATACACCCATTTCAATATGTAATGGTTGGTTTAGCGCTGGTGATGTTCTATACATTGCTTATTTCTATTTCCGAACACAGTACCTTCTTAAAGGCGTACCTAATCGCTGCCTTTTCAGTGTTGGCACTTATTGTTGTCTATTCAAGAGCTATTTTAAAAGGGTTTAAGTTTCCGCTCTTAATAGGTGTTTCTCTTGCTTCGTTATATGGATTTATTTACATCATTATTCAATTAGAAAGTTATGCGCTTTTAGTAGGTAGTATTGGTCTATTTACCATACTTGCCATTATTATGTTTGCCTCCCGTAAAATTGATTGGGCGAATAATTAATAATCAACCATGAACATACTTTAAAAGTTATGTTCATGGCTTTTAATAGACACACTATGAAGTTACAATTCAACAAATCTTATTTTATTGTTTTTTTTCTGTTACTGATAATAGAAGTGCTAATCACGATATTTTATTTTAACCCTTTTATTCGTGGGTTTGTAGGCGATATACTGGTGGTCATTTTAATATTTAGTTTTATAAAAACGTTTATATGTGTTTCTTCAAAAAAAGTATTATTGGCCACCTTGTTATTTGCATTTGGCATTGAATTCCTTCAGCTTTTTGAAATTACAAAACACTTAAACATTCAATCAAAGCTTATTAAAACAATCCTGGGAACCTCTTTTGAGTATACTGATTTTATAGCCTACATTATTGGATGTGTATTTGGAGGGTTCATTGAGAATATCCTTCAAAGAAAAAGAACCAAAACTTTTAAAAATTAATTTTTTGTGTATTTTGCAACCCTATCTAATATGTTACTTAAAAAATGAGCCTAAAACCTACTTCTCTATTCCTTTTTATCATAATCCTCAACAGTTTCCTTCTACAAGCACAACAACGCAAAACAGCCGAATTTGGAAACCCTACACAATCAGAGTTTTCACTTTTTAAGTACCAAAAAGATCCAACGGCAAACGGGGTCGTCCTTTTTGAAAGCGGAAAAAACTATGTGGAAATCGTTGATAATTACATACGCTTGATAAAAGAAGTACATCGCAAAATAAAAGTATTTGATGCCAAAAACTTTAAACACGCTACTGTAGAAATACCATTTTACCACGATGGGGATGTTTCAGAAAAAGTAGTTAAGTTAAAAGCATTGACCCACAACAATACCATTAAAACCTATGTTGCTTCAGATGCATTTTACACCACTGATGAAACCCCAAACTGGTCACTTAAAAAGTTTGCTTTCCCCAATGTTAAAGATGGAAGCATATTAGAATATACGTATAGAATAGAATCACCTTATTTTTCAAATTTTGGAGATTGGTACTTTCAAGGTCCATTGCCAAAAATGTATAGCGAGTTTCATTCAAAAATTCCCGGTAACTACAATTATAACCGCACCTTATTTGGAAGTTTACAGCTCGATATAAATGAGGCCGAAGTAAAAAAGCACTGTTTTAACGTTCCTGGATTTGAAATCGCCGCCGCTTGTGAAGTTGCAACGTACGCCATGTTTAACGTTCCAGCGTTTGAAGAAGAAAAATACATGCTAGCAGCTCAAAACTATAATGCCCGTTTGGATTTCGAACTAACAGAATATACTGATCTGTCCGGTAGCACAGAACGCTTCACCAAAAGCTGGGATGATGTGGATAAACTGTTTCGTTACGACAAGGATTTTGGCAGACAACTTAAATACGACAACTATTTTGAAGATAAACTGCCCCAATCCATCTTATCCATTCGCGATGAAATGGAAAAAGCTAAAGCAGTATATTACTTTATCCAAAAACATTTTAACTGGAACGGCAACTACCGCATTATTTCAGAAATTCGGGTAAAAGATGCTTTCGAAAAAAAATCGGGGAATAACTCTGAAATCAACATAGCACTTTTAAATGCTCTGGAAGCTGCTGGTTTAAAAGGCAATTTAGTTTTATTGTCAACCCGGGAAAACGGACTCCCAACAACAGATTATCCCGTAATGACCGACTTTAATTTCACTATTGTCCAACTCACTATTAAAGGTAAAAATTATATGCTGGACGCCACCAACAAAAACACTCCTTTTGGATTGTTGCCCTACCGTGACTTAAATGTACGAGGGAGGGTTATGGACTTTAAAAAAGGGAGTTATTGGCAACCCATTGTCCCTTATACCAAAAATGTGCATTATGTAAATACTAAAATCACTGCTAATGAAGTAGGGATTTTCACCGGAGTTGTCAATGAAGTCAATACGGGCTATATGGGTTGGCAAAAAAGGGAAGCTTTGGAAGAAAATTCAAAACAAGAATTCCTTAAAGAAAAACAAACAGGCCTTCCGCAACTTGAAATCTTTGACTATACCATTGAAAACCAAAAAATCCTTGAAGAACCTTTTAAGGAAAGCTACACAACAAAACTGGATAAAGGCAATAGCGGAAAAATATTCCTGAACCCTTTTTATATAGAAACCTATTTTACCGAAAATCCATTTAACCTACAAGAGCGGAATTACCCTATCGATTTTGGTTTTCCATTGACCAACACCTATTTAATTTCTATAGACTTAAACAATTTGTATACTGTTGAAAAACTGCCCACCAATACAGCCTTAAAACTGCCAAACGGCGATGGGGCGGTATCCGTAGTTTACAATGAAACAGAAGGTAAAATCAATGTTCGTTTAAGCTTAAAACTCAACAACCACTCCTTTCCCGCTGAAGCATATCAAGGCTTAAAAGAATTTTTTGCCCAACTCATGACCATTCAAAACCAGCAGCCTATTGTATTGAAAAAGAAGTAAAACAATATATTACTCTTTCTCATCTACATAATCCTGTAAATAACTGAAGTTTTCGGCCAATTTTCCTTCGCTGGTCGTCATCTTGGCGCGAGCTAAAATACCATCTTTATCACCATTGAAAAAAGCCGGGATGACACTTTCTAAAAACATTTCACCAAAGCCTTCACTGGCGTTCTTAGGCAATTCGCAAGGTAAGTTATCTACGGCCATAACAGTAATAGAGCCAGGGATATCATAGAAAGTTTCTTTTTCAGTAACTGGGTCATATCCATAAAACGGGTCTTCAATGGTTGAAGGCCGTATCGTACTGGCCACTGGGCCATCTATATCGCAAGAAACATCGGCCACCAAATTGATATTGAAATGCGGGTGACGGGCATCTTCCCTTGTAAACAGGTAAGGTGCACCTTCCCCGTGAAAGTGACCGGCTATAAAAAAGTCACTCACAGTAGCAAAGCGCATAAAATCACTTTCATAGCCAGAGGGATCGTTATAGAACTCATATTTATCACCAGGTAATCCATCTGTACGCTTATTATAATCGAGTACATCTATCATACAATAAACGGCCTCGTCAAAATCTTTGGTAAGATAATCGCTAACGTTTACCTTTTTTATATTAAGGAAATCGAGTATTTCTTTGGCTCCATAGGCTACTTTTCCTGTCCCACTTAGTAAAATTTTAATAGTTGGAATTTCTATTTTATCCAATTCTTCTTTTACAGCATCTAAATCTGGTAGAACATCCACTTTCTCTAGGTTGAAAAGTTTATCTCGAAGACCCAAAGCTCTAAATCCATTGTAAGCTCCAACCAATCCTGCATACCTCCCAAAACCGATTAATCGGCTTCCATTTTTTTTCGTAATGGTTTCGTGATCGTACAATTCTATTTTTTTTTGAAGAATTGCCTGTAGCAACTCGCGGTTGTACGGTTGTTTTTTTATGGTATGACTAAAAAAGAAATACTTTTTATGCGGAATCAACGCTTCAACAGGCACTTCTTTAACGCCCAATAATACATTGGCATCGCTAATATCTTCCTGAATTTCTACCCCAGCTTTTCTATAGGCTTCATCTTTAAAAATTCGAATATCCGATGTTTCTGCTATAATCTGAGCATCGGGATATTTTTTTATGACTTCTTGACACATTATTGGTGAAAAAACGACACGGCGGTCTGGTGGATTTTTACGTTCTTTAATAAGTGCGAAGGTTATTGCCATATGGAATGCTTTTTGTACAATTATTAGTGTCTTTTCATTTTCGGAAAGACCACCGCAAAGATATAGATTTTAATGTATCTTTGTTAATTCGTTGCGAGTAGAATGTAGTTATAATTAACAACATACTGGTAACAGTTTATTACAAAAGGGGCCGACTGGTTTTGACAGCGGGTCTTATTGTATTGTAAGCATGCCGAGCGCCGGGACACAGCTCGTAAATATCATGTTTCAAACTTTTTTAAACGGCGAGAATAACTACGCCCTAGCTGCATAATCTGAATTATAGTAGGATATGCCTCGGCCCGTAAGACGGGCAAGCAGGAAGTCACTCAAAGGCCTTGGTTTACGGCGTTTGGTTTAGTGACTTCGTAGAAGTAAACCTAGCTTGTGCAGGGCTTTGATGCACTTGCGAAACTTAAGCGAAGATAAGGGGTGCGTTGGTAGTTTTCGACCGGCAAGCCCACGAAAATCTAAATGAAAACTAAGCATGTAGAAAGCAGTATAATTGCGCGTTTGGACGGGAGTTCGAATCTCCCCGGCTCCACAATTAATAAAAAAAAACCACGCTCTTTGAGCGTGGTTTTTTTTTATTAAAAGTATATATCTAAAATTATTCTTTCAAAAACCGTTTAGTTACAGTACCCTCTATTGTATAAACGGAAATAAAATATAATGCACTGTCTAATTTAGAAACATCAAGCTGTGTTTTGTTTTCTCCATTTACATTTTGAGATAGAATTTCTCTTCCACGGATATCATATACCTTTAAAGCAGTTATATAACTGTTAGGCAATGTGATATTTAACAAACGGCTTGTTGGGTTTGGATATACAGAAATAGTATCTAAGACATTTTCTGAAATATTCAACTCAGTGCCTCTATACAACAACTTGAAACGGTTCTGGTAGGTTCCGGCATTGCTATTGAACAAGTAATCCCCTTTGCTTAAATTGGTAAAGGTCCCAGTTTCTGTGTCCAACAAATATACTGTAGCCTCACTCAAATTAAAGCCATCCAAGTCATGAATGCTGATGTTGTATGTTTGAATTTCTTCGATTTGTGTAGAAAAGCTCAGCATTACTTCATCTTCAATTTCAAAAGGCTTCCGCCCTTGAATTACTAATTTCTCTCCAGTTTCTAGTTCAGAATATAATGATACGGGGGTTGCCAATCGCTTGCTATCAACCCCATTGTCAAACCCATCAGTGGTGACCTCAGAATACCCTATCAAAGCCGTGCTCCCCATTTTATAAGTATCATTGAAAACATTCAACCAAATGCGGTCTCTTGTTATTACAGGTTTTCTATACGTATCATTGTTGTCAGTAACACGCATAGCATTATTAAACTCCACAATTCCTGAGCTTGCTGGTTTCACACCAAAGCCTTGTCCTGAAGCAATATATCCATTAGGTGTTGTTCCTCCATTTGCAGCCGGAACACCTCCCATTGTTTCATTATAGATGGATATATCGCCCATATCATAATTACTAGCATTGTAACCTGGGTAATTTGAAGGTGGGGTCAAGTGTTCCCAGAAATATACATCGTCTATCATGATGTTATCATCAAAAAACACATCTATGTCTATGGCCGAGGCATACGGGTTACCTAATATATTCGGACTTGCATTTTGTGAACCATTATAGCCAAGTGTAAAGTTGACCACACCATTGTTTAAAGTTCCTTGATCAAACTCAAAATCGTAACTGGCAGGACTTCCAATAGTAGGAGTGGTCTGGGGCATCATTAAATAGCCTTCGCCAGAGTTCATCATTCCGGCATACTGTTGCCAGTTGTCGCCATTGTCATCAGCAAAGTTATTGGCATCTGGAAAATCAAATTCAACATCTGGATTGGGCACAAAATTATTTGTGATGTGGTTTCGGAACTGTATCGGGTTGCCAAAGGCACTTTTTGTGTCTTCCGTCATCGGACTGGAAACGATCATAAAACCCCTATCACTAATGCTCGGACTGGTTTTTTCAATAGTTATCGTTCCGTTTTTGGTTACTGTGGCATTGTTATCTACTTGTACTAGGCTCCCTTCATGTTCGACCGTCAAAGTACCATTTATGGTGATATCGCCATTCACTTTTATGAAGCTATCCGCCCCTACAATAACATTTTCCCCATTTGAAACAGTAAGTGTACAGGCTGTTAAGTCTCCATCTATTAAGGTATTGTATGTTCCATTTATAATTACTGGGTTTGTATCACCAGGTGCTCCAGAAGGGCTCCAAATTGAACCATTCCATGTTTTAACTACACCAGTACAAGTGCCAAATGTATTTGCTGAACCAAAGTAATATGTTCCGGAAAGCGATGTAAAAGTTCCTGTTAACGTTACATTACTTCCAAATGAACCAACGGTAAGCGGAGAAGTTTCTGTTGTACTGTCTTCTCTTGCTGCAACCAAATCATTTACGGTTAATCCTGTAACACCTTCCCAACCATCAATTTCAGCTTCAGAAAAATAGAAGGTTACTTCTACATCTCCAGAAGCAATAGCAGTTTCTGGATTTACAGTAAACGTTTTATCCATAGCTAAATTTGGCAATACACTACCATTATAGGATTGCGCACCATTACCTGCTCTTGATACTGAAATTTCTGCACATCCATAATCATCATTGTTATTATTAACTAAATCTGCTATAATATTTCCTGAAGTAGGGTCTGAAGCGTACACTGCACCCGAACTTGAAATTGAAATTTCATCTGGAGCACTAGAATTTACAGCTGTTTGAACAATTGTATTTGAAGTTGCTGTAATTGAAATATCATCGATAGCCATTCCGTAAGCCCAAGCTCCATTATCACTGTATTTAAACTGAATAATAACATCTGAATTTCCAATATAGCTAGTAAGATCTATAGTGTTGTTGTTAACCCATGGAGTAGAAAAACTACCTCCTCCTTGATCGACAGAAAAGTTTGAAAGTGTGCTAATAGTAGTAAAACTACTACCTCCATTTACAGATATATTTACAGTACCAGTCTCACCAACTATATCAGCAAAAGCATGATTAAAAGTTAGTGTGGCACTTGTATACTCCCCATCTAAACTGAAGCTGTCTGTATTTAGTAAATCATTGGATTTATCGCAGTTACAATCATCATCATTGGTAAAAGCAAACACTGTAGCATTACCGGTGGTAGTCCAATAAGCACTTGTTAAGGCAGCATTGTTTCCTACGCCCCAAAAGTCTGAATCTCCATCTCCTGATGTACTAACCTCAAAGTCTCCATCATCAAAATCTTCAAAAAATAATATATTGTTTTCAGAAGAATTTGGCACAAGATCATCATCATCTATAGTTAATATAAAAGTATCAGCATTCGTGTTTGCTGTTGCATCTCCCCCATTAGGGTTGACTGTAAGTTCAATATCAACTGTTTCGCCACTTTCAACAAAACCATCATGGTATATTCTGAGTGTCATATTTTGTGAATCAACTGTTCCTTTCGGAAATGTAATTGTAGGGCTTAACAGGTCAAAATCCAGTCCTTCTTCCGCAGTCCCCCCAGTTACCGTAAAAGTTACATCTGTATCTTCTGAAGCTGCTTGCGCAATATTTAGAGGGACATCAATATCCGAATAGCTGCAATTAGTATCTTCCTGAATAGTTCCTGTTGGATTGGCAAAACTAATCTCCGGGGAAGTAGCAACCACAACTCCTGTTACAATTAGAGAGAAATCTTGAGCGCCTCCAGAAAGTGTGCCTTTGTGTGTTACGGTTAAGGTATAAGTCCCAGATGCTCCATTTATGTCAATACGTTCATAAGGATCTACTATATTATCACCACTCCCGTTTGTTGTAACTCCAGTTAAACGCCAAGGCGTATAATTTGTTCCATTATCTAAGCGAATATCAAGATCGTTTATTAAAGCAGGTGTATTATCGTTAGTATTGTTATTTAACGTGCCTGCTGGATCAGTCCAAGAAACAGAAGCTTGCAAAGGATCCGTTCCATTGGATTGTACCGTAATTTGATAGGTTTGTCCTTGAGAAAGAGATAGTTCGTTTACAATCGCACTACCACTACTTGCCGAAGCGGTTGTAAGGGTTTCAGCAGCTTTTTTGCCGTTTAAAAGCCCCCATCCTGTTTGGGCATCTGGTCCTGTCACACCCACGTCATCGGCAGTATGGAGCGCCAATCCTTTTAGGGTGGCTGCTTTCATGAAAACTCCATTTAAGTTGTTATAATGTTCTTGTAGTAGCAGCAAGGTTCCCGTTACATTAGGAGATGCCATCGAGGTTCCCGATATACTATTATAGGCATTATCTGTATTATCATATGTTGAGTATAGACCTGTCCCATTACCCATTATATCGGGCTTTATACGATAATCATCCGTAGGGCCTTCACTACTTCCAGGATTTCTAGCAACAGAAATTAAATTCCCATTGCCATCAATATTGGCATCTTGTCCATTTGCAACAGCAAGGTTATTTTTCGAAGTCGATGTCCCCGATAATTTATCGTAAGCAGATTCACCATCTAGTGGATTAGTATTTGAAGTATTGTCACTTCCATCATTTCCCGCAGCAACGACCATTAAGTAATAAGGGGCATTATACATTAACTCATCCCAGTCCCTTGCATCTTCTCTATAAGCTCCAAACCACTGGACAGGGATTACTGAGGCCCTATAACCATAAGAGTGATTAGAAAGCAACATTCCATTTGCTGCTTCAGCTGTGGCTTCTGCTAGATCACTGTTCCAGTCATGCGTTAATGCATTAGCTTGCCACGCCATGCCTTTTGCATCAGAGTCAAAACCAGAAGCTACTATGGTTCCTGTTACATGTTGCGCATGAAAACTATTTCCATTTAATCCAGTCACTCCATCATTAATAGCAACCCTATTATTTCCTCCAGAGCCATCAAATTCTTGGTGAGTAGGCCGTGTAGGGCCTCCATCCCAAACATGTGCCGTTAAGTTATCACCATTTACATCTAGACCTAAGCCTCCACCCGTATTCAAGAAGTTTGCCCTTGTAGAGGTGGCAGCATCAACGTTAGTCAACGTATAATATATTAAAGAGCCGTCATCAGCCAATTTTTGTAATTCAGAAAATGAACCGTCTTCATTATATATTTTTAGTGGAATATTGCGCAGTAAAGCATATTGTTCTGCTTCTCTTTTTAAATTCGCTCTTTTAGCTACATTTTTATAGTATAACTGAGATAATTTTTCAGTATCATAATCAGCAATGATGGCTTTTTTCTGTTGAGAGTTGCTCTTGTCGTTTGTATTGACATTAAAGTGAATACCTCTCTTTTTTATAGTAGTCATGGGATTGGTCTGAGCAAAACCTTGAAAAGTCATAAATAAAAAAAGGGTAGGTAAAAAAACAAATAGTGTTTGTTTTCTTATAGTAGATAAGTCCATAGTGAAATTGTTAAATTAGCGGCTAAGAGATATTTTATTTTTTTAAAAATAGCACAATATTTTAAACACCAGATATTTAAAGTATGCTTTTTAATTTATTTTTGTTGAACAAGTAGTTTAATACTCAAATATGTTCAACAAAAAACCCACAAGCTTCTTACTTGTGGGTTTTTTATACGTTTCTAAAATTGAGGTTTATCCTCCAAAATCGTCAAATCGAATATTCTCATCTGGGATACCAAAATCTTCCCCCATTTTTTGAACAGCTTGGTTCATTAATGGTGGTCCACAGAAATATAATTCTATTTCTTCCGGTTCTTCGTGTTTGCTTAAATAGTTATCGATTACCACTTGGTGTATAAACCCAACAAATCCGTCACCTTCATCATTTATATCTTTCTTTACTTTCCAGTTGTCTTCTTCCATTGGTTCAGAAAGGGCTAAATAGAACTTGAAATTATCGAACTCTCTTTCCAATTCGCGGAAATGTTCTAAGTAGAATAACTCCCTTTTTGAACGACCACCGTACCAATACGTAACTTTACGACCAGTTTTCAATGTTTTAAACAAATGATACAAGTGCGAACGCATAGGTGCCATTCCTGCTCCACCACCAACATATAACATTTCAGCTTCTGAGTGATTGATAAAGAATTCTCCAAAAGGACCTGAAATAGTTACTTTATCACCCTTTTTAGCATTGAATATGTAAGACGAAGCAATACCTGGGTTTACATTCATCCATTGGTTTTTATCTCTATCCCAAGGTGGCGTTGCGACACGAACGTTAAGCATAATCTCACGTCCTTCAGCTGGGTATGAAGCCATAGAATAAGCCCTTTCAACCATTTCGTCATTTTTCATAACTAATGGCCAAAGTCCAAACTTATCCCACTCTTCTTTAAATTTATCTGGTGTATCGTGTTCTTCTGGGTGAGCGGTGATGTCCATATCTTCGAACTTCACTTCACAAGGAGGAATTTCAATTTGAATATATCCACCGGCTTTGTAGTTCATGTCCTCAGGGATTTCAACTACAAATTCTTTAATGAAAGAAGCTACGTTGTAATTACGAACTACGGTTGCTTCCCATTTTTTAATTCCGAAGACTTCTTCAGGAATATGAATGTTCATATCCTGCTTTACTTTTACCTGGCAGGAAAGTCGTGCGCCTTCTTTTAATTCTTTACGAGTAAAGTGTGGTGTTTCGGTAGGCAATGCTTCACCACCACCTTCAAGAACGTGACATTCACACTGAATACAAGTTCCACCTCCACCACAAGCCGAAGGAAGGAATATTTTTTTCCCACTTAGGGTAGAAAGTAACGTTCCACCGGACTCTACCTCCAGTTTCTTTTCATCGTTAATTGTAATGGTCACTGGACCAGAAGGTGACAGCTTTTGTTTTGTAAAAAGCAAAAGTGCGACCAATAGCAAGGTAAGTACCAAAAAGGCAACAACCGTTGCAATAATAACTCCTAATGTGCTTGCTGCTAAAAACATATTAATTTTTTGTTAGTAGGGTTGAAACTTCAGGTGTTTCAGTTGATTCTATTTTTTCTTCCATTTGAGTTCCTAAACTCTCTGGATCACTATCTAAAGATGGTTTTTCTTCACTTCCTCCGGTTAACATTCCACCAAAACTCATAAAACCAATTGCCATTAAACCCGTAATAATAAAGGTTATTCCTAATCCACGTAACGGTGCAGGAACATTTGAATACCGTATTTTTTCACGGATTGCGGCAATCGCAAGAATTGCTAAAAACCAACCAATACCTGAACTAAACCCGTAATTAAGCGCTAATCCAAAGGTTTCAATCTCTCTTGATTGCATAAATAATGAACCACCTAAAATGGCACAGTTTACTGCAATTAACGGAAGGAAAATACCCAAAGAATTGTATAAAGAAGGAGAAAATTTCTCCACAACTATTTCTACTAATTGTACCATTGTCGCAATGGTTGCAATGAATAGAATAAAGGAAAGGAAGCTTAAGTCGTATTCAGCATATTCTGGGCCTAACCAAGTTAAGGCTCCTTCTTGCAAAATATATTGGTCTAACAACCAGTTAAGCGGAACTGTTACGGTTAATACAAATATTACAGCCGCTCCCAAACCTACAGCTGTACTTACTTTTTTAGATACAGCCAAGTATGAGCACATACCTAAAAAGTATGCAAACACCATGTTATCTACAAAAATCGATTTAAAAAATAATTCTAAATGCTCCATTTTTTTATAGTATTGAGTATTGATGCATTAGTTTTAAAATATCTTTTCAACTAATACTTCAGTACTTTTTAGTTTTCTTCTATTAAGTCTTTATTCTTACTACGTTGTACCCAAATTATGATTCCAACTACAATCAGTGCCATTGGAGGCAACACCATAAAACCATTGTTTTCATAACCTATTGCGTAAAGGCCTGTTTTAGTTACAGGGTTACCGAGTACTGGAAATCCAAATAAAGTTCCTGACCCTAGCAATTCACGAAAGAAACCAACAATTATAAGTATTACTCCATATCCAGCGGCATTTCCTATTCCATCCAAGAAAGAACGCCAAGGCTTGTTTCCTAAGGCAAAGGCTTCAAAACGTCCCATAATTATACAGTTGGTAATAATCAACCCAATAAATACAGATAGTTCTTTACTAAGGGAATAAGCAAAAGCTTTCAACACCTGATCTACAATAATTACTAAAGTTGCTACAACAATAAGTTGTACAATAATTCGAATTTTTGAAGGGATTAAATTTCGCAATAACGAAATCACTACGTTCCCAACTCCCATTACAAATAGTACAGAAACAGCCATTACAATAGATGGCTTTAATTGTGCTGTAATTGCCAATGCTGAACAAATTCCCAATACCTGAATAGTAATCGGGTTATTGTCCGCTAATGGGTCCATTATGAGTTTACTGTCTTTTTTTGATAAAAGTCCCATGGTTTTAGTTTAAAGATTTAAAATAAGGCACATACAATCTAACATCCTTTCTTAGCATAGCTGCAACACCGTCTCCTGTAATTGTAGCTCCCGCCAGGGCATCAACTTCATTATCGTCCTTATCTATATTTGTAGGATCGTTGTTGCCTTTAGAAACTTCAATACCCTCAAAAGCACCCCCATTCAAGAAACTTTCGCCGGTAAAGTCGTCCATAAAATAACGTTGTTTTATTTCAGCCCCAAGACCTGGAGTTTCTCCTTTATGGTCGTAATATACACCTTGAATCGTCATCGATTTATCAACTGCAACAAAGCCCCAGATAGCATCCCAAAGACCTTTCCCCCTAACCGGAATAACATATACTTCCTTGCCTTCTATTTCGCCTACGAAAAGAGGAAGCCTTCTGGTATAATCAGGATCTTTTGCTTTAGTTTCTTCTTTCTTTATATCGATAAGGTATGCTTCATCATTTTCAGTGACCTCATCACCTTGAATTACCAATTGCTTAGTAATGTATTTATTAAATTCTGCCTCTACTTTATCTGTAGACACAAAAGTTGCGTCATTAGGGCCTTCATTTTCATTAACACCCATTGCATAAAGGATGTTTTGTTGCTTTTCAAACCGTTCATTTTCCTTGATTTTTGGTTTTAACCCACTGGCAAAACCTGCCAAGATAGAACCTACCACAATTACCATAATTACGGCAAAGATGATAGTATAGCTGTTTTTATCTGTATTAATCGCCATTGCTTATGCGGTTTTAACTTTTATACGTTTCATTCGTTTTTTAACATTCCCTTGTATCACGTAATGATCGATTGTTGGTGCAAATACATTCATTAACAGTATTGCTAGGAACACACCTTCTGGATAAGCAGGGTTGAATACTCGGATTAAAATAGAAATGAAACCTATTAAAAATCCGTAAATCCATTTTCCTTTATTGGTTTGTGAGGCAGTTACAGGATCTGTAGCCATATATACGGCACCAAATAAAATACTACCTATAATAAGGTGTTGCCAAAATGGGACACTCATTAATCCATAAAATTTAGAACTTTCACCAATCCATCCAGCATCTACTACACCGTTAAATATAAGCCCCATCGTCAAGGCTCCAATTAGTGTACTAAAAATAATTCTCCAGCTACCGATTTTAGTAAAGATTAAAAAAAGCGCTCCGATTATAATCAATATTTTAGATGTTTCTCCTACCGAACCAGGTATAAAGCCCCAGAACATATCCCAGTAGTCGTAGACAACTGAGTTATTTTGAGCGTAACTACCTAAAATTGTTTCACCAGAGATTGCATCTACATTTGCTCCAGAGGCAATTTCTTTTTGTCTTTCCACAGCTCCATGAACCCAAACTTTATCACCACTCATCCAAGTAGGGTAAGCAAAAAACAAGAAGGCCCGTATTGTTAATGCAGGGTTTAAGATATTCATACCGGTACCCCCAAAAACTTCTTTTCCTATTACAACACCAAATATTACAGCAACAGCCAACATCCAAAGTGGTATATCTATAGGTACAATTAACGGAACCAACATTCCTGTCACCAAGTACCCTTCTTCAACTTCGTGGCCTTTTATTACCGCGAATAAAAATTCTACTGCTAACCCTACACCATAGGAAACAATCACCAATGGTAGTACTGTCCAGCATCCCATTATAAAATTGTCCCATGTAAAGAAATTAGCAACGGGTGCTGCTCGCAACGTCTCGTCCAATGCTGCATAATGTTGATACCCGGCATTAAAAATCCCGAAAATCAAACAAGGCACCAACGCCAAGATTACCGTATTCATGGTACGCTTTAAATCGTCTGCCGCCCTAACGTGACTTCCCGAGCGGGTTGTTTCGTTAGGTAAATACAAAAAGGTATGCAGTGCATTAAATGCAGGTGCCATCTTTTTGCCTTTATATTTTTCTTTTAGCGTATGTAATTTTTGTTTCAATCCCATAGCGTTATCCTATTTCTTTAATCATTTGATCCAAACCATTTCGAATAATCTGCTGGTGTGGTTGTTTTGATACACAAATAAATTCAGTTAATGCGAAGTCTTCTGGAGCCACCTCGTACATTCCCAGAGCTTCCATTTCGTCCAAGTCTTGCACCATACAAGCTTTTAAAATTTGTAGCGGATAGATATCCAAAGGAAATACATTCTCGTAATTCCCTGTTAGTACAAAAGCCCTGTGCTCACCATTGGTATTGGTGTCCAGTTCGTACTTTTTCTTCGGAAACAACCAAGAAAACGTCAATGCCCTAGAAGGTGAAATTTTATCAAATACGGGTTTATTCCATCCAAAAAATTCATAATCGTCTCCTTCAGGAATCACTGTGACCATATTATCATAATACCCTAAATACCCTTTTGGGGAAATTTTAGTACCCGTTAGTACATTTCCACTAATAACACGAACGTTATCTTCATCTAACCCAGAATCGTAAACAAATGTTGAAACTTCCGCACCAATTTTTGTTCTATAATATTTTGGATTTTTAACTGAAGAACCTGCCAATGCGATAATACGCTCAGCATTAAATTTTCCAGTCAACAGCAATTCACCTATTACAACAAGGTCTTGTGCAGAAACAGTCCAAACCGTTTCTCCTTTGTTAACGGGGCTAATTTTAGCAATCTGTGTACCCACATTTCCAGAAGGGTGTGGGCCAGATACTTTATGAAGCGTTATATCTTTAAGGTTATCAAAGGAAGAAGTTCCACTACTACCAATGCTAACGTGAACTGCTCCATCGGTTAACTTGCCCAATGCAGTAACTGCTGCTTGCAATTCAGCTTCTTTGCCTTTTAAGGTAAAGTCATAATCGGCAGCCAAAGGTGCACTGGCATAACCCGAAACAAAGATTGCCTTTGGTGTAGTTTCAGCATCAGCTATAATATCGTAAGGGCGTTGTTTGATAAAAGGCCAACAACCTGCTTCAAGAAACCTGTTTTTAATGGTTTCAGCGTCGGCTGTGCTTACATCAATTTTTCCAAACTCTTTGTACGCATCCTGCTGGTCGGCTTCAATTACAATACGCTCAATAACGCGTTTTGCACCTCTTTCGATAGCTGTTAGTATACCGCTTACAGGCGAAACAAATTTCAGGTCTTTATTTTCCCTTGAGTAAAAAACAGGGTCTCCAGCTTGTAATTTTTCACCTTCTTTCAATACCATTTTAGGGGTAATTAGATGAAAATCTGAAGGTCTAATTGCAAAGGTCCGTGAACGCGGCGCATTAGAGAGTGTTTTGTCCGCTTCTCCTTTTAAACGAATATCAAGACCTTTTTTAATCTTAATGTCTTTGGACATAGGATAGTGTGTGTTACATTTATCTTTTTTCCCGAGCCACAAATAAGGCTAAAAATTCGGGTGTGCAAATTTATAAATTTATAACCGCTTTGCACAACAAATAATTATAATTTTATTTAGAAATTGATTCGCATCATCATACAACATCACTTAGGTACAAAATTTGATTATCTTTAAACAAAATTTTCATTTATATGTTTCAGAAGAAATTATTCGGCCTTTTATTATTACTTACCCCCTCATTATTTTTTGCTCAGTTGTCAGAAATTCCAGCTCCCAACTATATTAAAACCATTCAGTTTAAAGGTGCAACTGCACAAAGCGAACTACCCGTTATTCGTTTGGGCGAGCGGCTTCAGCTTTCTTTTGATGCCCTAAATGGAGAAGAAGAAGATTTTTATTACACCATTACCCACCATAATTTTGATTGGAGCGAGAGCGACCTTTCCAAAAGTGAATATTTAGATGGTTTTGACGATGTTCGGATTGAAACCTATGAAAATTCACTAAATACATTACAGATTTTTTCGCATTACACCCTATCAATCCCTAACCGCGAAACACGCAGAATTACAAAAAGCGGCAACTACCTTATTTCTATTTTTGACAGTGACAACAACCCAATTTTTTCACGTAAATTTATGGTTGTTGAGGAAATTGCCGGGGTGAGTGTAGAAATTAAACGTTCGCGTGATCTTCAATACATAGAAGAAAAACAGACCGTTCAATTTACCATTAACTCCCCTTCCCTTTTACTAATTAACCCGAAACAAACGGTACACACCTTGGTGATGCAAAACAGCAATCTGAAAACAGCCATCACAGACTTGAAACCGCAATATACAATTGGCAACGAATTGATATATAGATATGACAAGGAGTCTTCTTTCTGGGGCGGAAACGAATTTTTAGCATTTGACAATAAAGATGTTCGTGCTGCCGGAAACAGCATTAGCCGTATTGGCGTAAGCGATGTATATGAAAATTACTTGTTTACCGATATTGCCCGTTACGATCGCCCCTACACCTATAACCCCGATATTAACGGAAATTTTGTGGTACGGAACATCAATGCGAACAACCAAGATATTGAAGCAGAATATGTGCGTTTGCATTTTAACCTTCAATATTTTGATGATATTGGAGATAAGGAAATCCACCTTTATGGAAATTTCAACAACTGGACTATAGACGGATCAACCTATATGAAATATGACCCACAGAGCGACACCTACCGAAACTCACGTCTATTTAAACAAGGATTTTACAACTATAAATATGTACTGGTAGATCGCGACGGGACAATTGAGCCCGGTGCTGTGAGCGGAAACTTTTGGCAAACTGAAAACGACTATACGGTATTGGTGTATTTTAGGGACCTTGGAGCTCGCTACGATCGTATTATAGGAATGGGCAGAGGAAATTCTACCAATATTACCAACAACTAACCAATTAACCTTTTATCTTTATGGGATGAGCAAGCATAAACGCATATCATCCAATAGTCGGAAAGCCTTAAAATACCGCGGGGAAGAATGCCTTAATTGCGGGCAACCGCTAGATTTAAGTGACGTTTATTGTCCGTATTGCTCACAACTAAATAGCACCAAACAACTCTCTTTTAAAGATTTTTTCGCTGAATTTGCAGGCAGCATTGTCACTTACGATTCCCGTTTGCGGTACACCTTAAAAGATTTACTTTTCAAACCGGGAACCATCACCAAAAGATATGTAAATGGCGAACGTTTAAAATATGCCAACCCATTTCGGTTTTTTTTAAGCGTATCCATTATCTACTTCATCTTACAAAGCCTTATTACAACTATTACAGGAGAAAGTGCATTTTTAAACCTCAATGAAAAACCCAATGATAAAGAAGTTTCATCAGGACAAACTGGGAACAACTTTAAGCTATATTCAAATAAAGCAGATAGCCTTAAAGTAGATTCTATTTTACAGAAGAATGAAATGCCCAACCAAAAGCAAGTTGATTCTATTTTAAAAGAAAAAATTTCTGGCGTAAAAAAAGACTCGCTAGAAACCTATGAATATATTTCTGAAAAAGGCTTAGACACTCTTTCAAGGGGCGAACGCTTATTGAAACGGTTTTCTCTTTATAATGACTTTTATGAAACCACAAAAATAAAAAGCCCCACAGTAGCTTTAGACAGCCTAAATCATTCAAATACAGGTTTTAACCGGTGGGTTTACAAAAAAAGCGACGCATTGAAGCGCATAAAAGAAAACCCAACTGCCTTTTTCGTGTACCTTGCTCAAAAAACACCATTTTTTTTGTTTTTCTTCACCCCTATTTACGCCTTCTTTTTCTGGGTGTTGTACTCAAGTAAAAAATTTTCTTACATGGAGCATACGGTATTTATATTCCATATTTTCAGTTTTGTTTTTTTAGGAATGCTTATTGGCCTACTTCCAGATTTATTATTAGGGTTTCAGTTATTTTCAAGTTTACTGTTTATACTTGTTGGGCCTTTCTACTTTTACAAGGCGCTTCGCAACTTTTATAAGCAAAACCGTTTTATAACTATCGTTAAATTTGTATTTTTAAGCAATGTTTTTCTGCTAGGCGCTGGATTAACAGCTTTTTTCTTTTTTCTGGCCACCGCAGCATTTTATTAAAACAATGGTACAACAAATAACAAAAGGGATTAAAATTTCGGTCATTCCAAGATTTGAAGGAACCTTAATCAATAAACAAAGGGAGTGTTACACCTTCTCGTACACCATTACTATTGAAAACCAAAGCAAAAATACTGTTCAACTTTTAACGCGCTATTGGAAAATAAAGGATGCCTTAAAACAAACCGAAATTGTAAAAGGTGAGGGCGTTGTAGGGGTTAAACCCATTCTTTCACCAGGAGAAAAACACATTTATAGCAGCGGTTGCTTACTTAAATCGCCAATAGGCTCTATGGAAGGACATTATACCTTAATAAATCTTGATGCTAAAACTAGATTTAGTGTAGCCATTCCTTCATTTAAGCTACACGCAGCATTTGCATTAAACTAGTTTTAGAAAATTTTTGATACAACCTTATTTTCTTGAAGATCTTCGTAGTGCATTTCTATTTTTTCATTTTTCATTATTTGGGTAATACTCTTTGTTTTTACAAAACCCCTATCCATCACCATATCTATATTAAGGTTCCCTTCTCCTGCCGTTTTATGAAATTTAAGTAAATCTGAAGCATCCGGTTTTAAATTTTCAAACAAGAAGGTTGAAAACCATTTTTCACGCTTTTCTTTCATTTCTTCGGTATACAATAACGAGGAAGACCAAATTTGTGGCGCTAATGGTTTTTCAGTGAAATGAATCTCAGCTTCATCCCATACCAACTCAAATATCCGCAAGTGGTTTGCCCAATCTACCATAATAATTGTAAACGGCTCGATTCCATTAAAATCACACCCTCCTATTTCTGAAACAGCATCTTTGGCAGTTAGCAAATCCTTCACAATTATCCCCCGACTCATTCTATAGTCATCTTTACGTTCATGAGCAGTAAAGCCTCCATTTAACAGGCAAATAAGGCGCTTTTTATCGCTTATTCCTATCCACGTTCCACCTGCCAATTCATCTTTTGGAAAAAGTAATCTGGTATTTTGTTCTTCATACATTTTTGGAGAAAGCGTAGTTCTTCCCGGCGCTTCATCACGATTGGAAGTTAAAACAAATCCATTATTGGATGTCGGAATAAATGTCAGGGTACACATACTCAAATAGTCTATAATTCTTCTTGAAAATTACAAAAAACACATCATAATCTGTGATATCTACCTACGAAGTTTCAAATTAAAATACAAGCTTTGTCAGCTTCTATAAACGAATAACTTAACAACCCCATAACACAAATTCTCCAACCTAAATTTGTACCTTTGCACCTTTATAACAAGTACGAACCGATAAAAAAATTAATATACCTATGGGAAAAGGATTTTTTGAAGTACCGGTAGCCAAAAATGAGCCAATATTGAGCTACGCTCCCGGGACTCCTGAACGAGAAGAAGTTTTAAAAGCCTACAAAGAAATGTACAACAGTACCATTGATGTGCCTTTATACATAAATGGGAAAAATATAGAAACGGGCGACACCGCTACAATGTCACCTCCGCATGACCATAAACACGCATTAGGTGTTTATCATAAAGCCGAAAAAAAACACATTAAAGAAGCAATTGAAAGCTCTTTGGAAGCTCGAAAAAAATGGGCTAAAATGCCTTGGGAAAATCGTGCTGCTATCTTTTTACGCGCTGCAGAGTTAATCGCTGGCCCTTATCGAGCTAAGATCAATGCCGCGACAATGTTGGCACAATCTAAAAATATTTTTCAAGCTGAAATAGATTCGGCTTGTGAGCTAATTGACTTTTTACGCTTCAACGTTCAATCCATGATTGAAATCTACAAGGAGCAACCAGAATCTACAGCTGCTGCTTGGAATAGATTGGAATACCGACCATTAGAAGGTTTCGTATATGCAATCACTCCTTTTAACTTTACCGCAATTGCAGGGAACCTTCCTTCAAGTGCTGCGTTAATGGGGAACGTTGCTATCTGGAAACCAAGTGACAGCCAAGTGTATTCAGCAAAAGTAGTGTTGGATGTATTTAAAGAAGCAGGTGTACCAGACGGTGTTATCAATATGGTAATGGGTGATCCTGAAATGATTACCGATACTATTTTAGAAAGTCCAGACTTTAGTGGTTTGCACTTCACAGGCTCTACAACGGTGTTTAAAAACATCTGGAAACAAATAGGAAACAATATCCACAATTATAAAACATACCCTCGAATTGTAGGTGAAACTGGCGGTAAAGATTTTATCGTCGCACATAAAACCTCAAACCCAAAGCAAGTAGCTACAGCTATTTCAAGAGGTGCTTTTGAATTCCAAGGCCAAAAATGTAGTGCGGCCAGTCGTTGCTATATTCCTAAAAGCCTTTGGGGTGATGTGAAAAAATATGTTCAGGAAGATTTAAAGTCCTTTAAAATGGGAACGCCTGAAAATATGGACAATTTCATCAACGCAGTGATTCACGAAGGCTCTTTTGATAAATTGGCCAGTTATATTGACCAAGCCAAAAAAGATGACAATGCTGAAATTGTTGCAGGTGGTGAATATGATAAAAGTGAAGGATATTTCATTCAACCTACGGTTATTAAAACTGAAGACCCAAAATACACGACTATGTGTACGGAGCTTTTCGGCCCAGTAGTAACTATTTATGTATATGAAGACGATAAGTGGGAAGAAACACTTCATTTAGTTGATGGAACAAGTGAATATGCCTTAACAGGTGCTGTATTTAGTGAAGATCGATATGCGTTGCAACAAGGAGTTGACATCCTTGAAAATGCAGCAGGAAACTTCTACTTAAACGATAAACCAACAGGTGCTGTTGTTGGTCAACAACCATTTGGTGGTGCACGAGCAAGTGGAACTAACGATAAAGCAGGAAGCAAACTAAACCTATACCGATGGATTTCCCCACGTATGGTTAAAGAAACGTTTGTTTCCCCAACAGATTACAGATACCCATTCTTGGGTGAAGATTAATTACCTAAACTTTGTATTTAAAAAAAGCCCCAATTAAGGGGCTTTTTTTATCCTTAATAATACTTTAATTTCTCTCTTTTACTGTATCTTTTAGCTATGAAATATTCCATTGAAAACGAACGTGTTGTTTTTAACGACCATTATAAAATTTTAAAAGCTCAAACAACCTACGATACTTTTAATGGAGAAACCATTAAAGCTAAAAGGTTAGCTTTTCATCGGGGTGATTCCGTGGCTGTTGTACTTTATGAGAAAGACACGGACAGCATTTTATTAACGAAGCAGTTTAGATACCCAACCACTCAACATAACGAAGGGTGGATACTGGAAATACCTGCAGGTTCATTGGAAAAAAACGAAAACCCATCTAAATGTGTGGAACGTGAAGTATTAGAAGAATTAGGCTATCAAATAAAGAAATCTCAGCTTTTATCACAATTTTATACTTCACCAGGAGGATCTACTGAAAAACTTTCCCTTTTTTATGCTGAAGTTTCTTCAGAAGATAAAATTGAAAAAGGCGGTGGTGTTGAAAGTGAGGATGAAGACATCCAATTAATAAAAGTTCCGGTAAAGGAATTGGGTGTATATCTCTTGGAAAAAATCATAGATGCAAAGACTATAATTGGCCTGCAATGGTTTTTGTTTCAGAGAATGAATGAAATAAAACGATGATTACTTCAGAAAAAATTATTTTTTAAATTTTAAAGGAAGGTGCACAACGCTTTTTGTTTCAAAAAAATCTTCTTCAAAATAATCGGTCAAAGAAAAAATAGTTGCTTTTGGATACTTAGCAAGTTCTTCGGTTAAATCACCTCCTTTTAAATAGAGAATTCCGTTTTTAAGTTCATGATTGCTTTTTTTTGCAACTCTGCCCTTTACCCAGCGAACAAATGTTTCCATTTGAGCTACGGCCCGGCTTACGATAAAATCGTATTGACCGGTTATATTTTCAGCTCGATCATTGGTGATCTTAATATTTTTCAACCCTAACCCCTCTGAGACTTCTTCGACCACTTTAATTTTTTTCCCGATGCTATCCACCAAATGAAAATGTGTGTCAGGAAATAATATTGCCAATGGTATTCCTGGAAATCCACCGCCTGTACCTATATCTAAAATTTTCGCATCTTTTTTAAACTCCTGAATTTTAGCAATCCCCAATGAGTGCAGTACGTGACGCAAATACAATTCATCAATATCTTTGCGTGATACAACATTTATTTTCAGGTTCCAGTCGTGGTATAACGCTTCCAACTTTGAAAACTGTTCTTGTTGCGTGTTTGAAAGATGCGGGAAATATTTTAAAATTAGGTCCATGCTAGAAATTTAAAGTGCAAAAGTATAGTTTATGGATAAATTTTCTACTGTTGCGGCAAGGTATTTGCTTAAAGATATGTATTTTTAACCTTTAATTTTTCGGAATAATTTCTATACAAATATAAACTAAGTGAACACTCCTCATATTAAATTTTCGCGCGTAGATTCAGCTAAATTCTTTAGAACATTAAATAAACGCGTAAACTCCTATTTCAAGGAAAACAACATACAGCGTACTGGTAACTGGAAATTGCACATAAAAGCAATCGTGATGTTTTCCTTATATCTTACCCCGTATTTTTTATTGCTAACGTTAGACTTTCCCACTTGGGCACAAATACTGTTCACCATTGTTATGGGTGTAGGAATGGCTGGTGTTGGGATGAACGTAATGCACGATGCAAATCACGGGTCCTATTCTTCAAAAAAATGGATCAATAAACTTATGGGTGGCAGTATGTACATTTTGGCTGGAAATGTTTATAATTGGCAGGTACAGCACAATGTACTGCATCACACCTACACAAACATCCACGGACATGATGAAGACATGGAGGCCGGAAGAATTATTCGGTTTTCTAAACATGCCAAGTGGCACCGCTTTCATAAATTCCAACAATATTACAGTGTCTTTTTATACGGATTGTTAACTTTTAATTGGGCTTTAACGACCGATTTTAAACAAACAAAACGTTATTTATCAAAAAAATTATCCTACGGAAAGCTTCCCAAGCCTATTACACAATGGAGCTTGTTGATAGTTACAAAGCTAATTTATATGGCAGTTTGGATTGTGATTCCAATTTTGTTTTTCAATATTGCTTGGTGGAAAATATTAATTGGCTTTTTCATTATGCACTATGTAGCAGGATTAATTTTAAGTATCGTGTTTCAATTGGCACATATTGTAGAAGACACAGACATGCCACTACCCGATAAAACCGGAAATATGAAAAATACGTGGGCCATTCACCAACTATTCACCACCGTAAATTTTTCTACGAAAAACAAAATAGTAAATTGGTTTACCGGAGGATTAAACCATCAAGTAGAACACCATATTTTCCCAAATATAAGTCATGTTCATTATTCTAAAATTTCAGGAATTGTTCGTGAAACCGCTTTGGAGTTTAACCTTCCATACCACGAATACAAGACAACAAGAAGTGCTATTATAGCACATTTTAAATATTTAAAACAAATGGGGCTAAAGCCCTCCATATCTGCATAATCAACTTTTATGAAACAACAACTTTCTGACCGCGTTAACAAAATGGCAACATCTGCCACACTTGCCATGGCAGCTAAAGCAAGGGAACTTCGAGAAGAAGGAAAAGACATCATTGGGCTTAGTCTAGGTGAGCCAGATTTTACTGTTCCAGAATTTGTTAAGGAAGCTGCCATACAAGCCATAACTAGTGATTATCACGCATATACTCCAGTTGATGGCTACGGAGAGTTGAAACAAGCAATTATAAAGAAATTTAAAAGAGACAATAATCTCGACTATAAAGCCTCGCAGATTGTTGTTTCTACTGGGGCTAAACAATCACTTGCCAATTTAGCCCAAGTTTTACTCAACGAAGGGGATGAAGTTTTGTTGCCAGCCCCTTACTGGGTTAGTTATAGCGATATCGCTAAAGTTGCCGAAGGTGTTCCTGTCGAAATAAAAACCAGTATTGAAAGCGACTTTAAAGTTACTCCAGAAGCACTTGAAGCTGCTATTACGCCAAAAACTAAGATGATTATGTACAGTTCCCCTTGCAACCCAAGTGGTTCTGTCTATAGCAAAGCTGAATTACGGGCTTTAGCAGATGTGCTAGCAAAACATCCTAACATCATCGTAATCAGTGATGAGATCTATGAACATATCAATTTCACTGGTGAACATGCTTCTATGGCACAATTTGAAGACATGTACAATCGGACTGTTACCGTAAACGGGGTTTCAAAAGCCTATGCCATGACCGGCTGGAGAATTGGCTATATTGGAGCTCCCGAATGGATAGCGAAAGCCTGTACCAAAATGCAAGGCCAAGTTACCAGTGGCGCCAACTGTATAGCACAACGTGCCACCATAACTGCCTTAGAAGAGTCTCCAAGCAAGATTCAATACATGGTAGAAGCGTTCAAAGGACGTAGAAAATTAATTTTAGATTTGCTTTCTGAAATTCCTGGGATGAAAACAAACGAACCAGAAGGAGCTTTTTATGTGTTCCCGGATATTTCAAGTTTCTTCGGAAAAACAATTCGCGGTACTAAAATAAATACAGCAACCGATTTTTCATTATTTCTACTAGAAGAAGCCTTGGTAGCCACGGTTACGGGAGAAGCCTTTGGTGACCCAAACTGTATTCGTCTTTCTTATGCTGCTTCCGAAGCAGATATTGTAGAAGCTATGAAACGTATTAAAAAAGTACTTTCAGAATAATCATTTAAAAACTTAATCGATGGCAACCATACTTTTACTTGGTAGTGGCGAATTGGGAAAAGAATTCACCATCGCTGCACAACGTATAGGACAAACCATCATTGCAGTAGATAGCTATGAAAATGCTCCAGCCATGCAAGTAGCTGATAGTTTTGAGGTCATTAATATGTTGAATGGCGATGCACTGGATACAATTGTTGAAAAACACAAACCTGACTACATTGTTCCTGAAATTGAAGCCATCCGTACCGAACGTTTCTATGAATATGAAAAGCAGGGTTACACCGTAGTTCCTTCAGCGAAAGCTGCTAATTACACCATGAACCGGAAGGCCATTCGTGACCTAGCGGCAAAAGAACTAGGCATTAAAACAGCCGATTACCGCTATGCAACTTCAGCGGATAGCCTAAAAAAAGCAGTCTTTGAAGTAGGAATGCCTTGTGTTGTAAAACCCCTAATGTCCTCTAGCGGAAAAGGACAAAGCACAATTAAAACCGAGGCAGACATTGAAAAAGCGTGGCAATATTCTCAAGAAGGTTCCCGTGGTGATGTGGCTGAAGTAATTGTCGAGGCTTTTGTTGACTTCAATTATGAAATAACACTTCTTACTGTCACACAACGAAACGGCGAAACGCTTTTCTGCCCGCCCATTGGCCATAGACAAGAACGCGGGGATTATATGGAAAGTTGGCAACCCGCAACTATGGAAGATATTCACTTAAAAACTGCCCAAGAAATGGCAGCCAAAGTAACCAAATCGCTCACAGGAGCAGGTATTTGGGGAGTTGAATTTTTTGTAGCTGATGATGGTGTTTATTTTTCTGAACTTTCACCTAGACCTCACGATACGGGGATGGTAACCTTGGCCAACACCCAAAATTTTAATGAATTCGAACTACACTTGCGAGCTGTACTGGGTTTACCTATTCCTGAAATTACACAAGAAAAAATTGGTGCCAGCGCAGTAATTTTGGCTCCTGGTGATTCAAAAGAACCCACTTTTGAAGGATTGGAAATTGTTTCGGCAACGTCAAAATGTGATTTTAGATTATTCGGAAAACCCACAGCTAGGCCTTATAGACGGATGGGAGTTGTTGTAACCTACGATTCCTTAACCAGTTCTGTTTCCGAAGTAACAAAAAAAGCAAGAAAATTAGCAGATAAAATTGAAGTAAAGCTCTAATTTACCGGTTTCGCCAGAAGAAAGGTGTCAACAATATCAATACGGTAAATAACTCTAAACGTCCTATTAGCATTAAAAACGATGCCCACCACTTTGCAGCTCCGGGCAAAGCCCCATAATTATTTACAGGACCCAAATCCCCCAATGCGGGCCCAACATTCCCTAATGTGGATGCAGCTCCTCCTAAGGCAGTTTTATAATCTAACCCTAACCAAGAAAAAACCAAAACACCCATTATAAAGGAAAGCATGTAAAGTATAAAAAAACCCAATATATTATATACAATTGGCTGATCTACGGCTTTGTTTTTATAGCGAACGGGTAAAATTGCATTTGGGTGTAAAGTTCGTTTAAACTCTAAAATACCGTTTTTTATCATTATTAAATGACGAACAATTTTAATACCACCCGCTGTAGAACCTGCCGACCCACCCAAAAACATTAAACCGAAAAACAAAACAGTTAAAAACGTAGTCCAAGCTGTGTAATCGGCTGTTACAAAACCAGTGGTTGTCACAATTGCTAATACCTGAAATACACCATGCCGAAACGCACTTTCCAATCTGCCCCAAACCATTGGGTGGTCTACTGAGGATAATGAAATATCTGCCTTAAAATATATTAACAATGCTACTATTATACTAAATGAAACTATACCGTAACAATACCATTTGAACTCGTCGTCTTGCAATACTTTTGAAAATTTTGTTTTAAAAGCAAAGTAACTTAATACAAAATTTGTACCCGCCAAAAACATGAAGAAAGCAATTATGTATTGTATAATAGGCTGATCGTTCCAGTAAGCGACACTGGCATTTTTTGTTGAAAAACCACCAGTGCTCAGAGTACTTAATGAATGGTTTATTGCGTCGAAAAAACTCATTCCCGCCAACTTTAAGAGCAATGTTTCAGCAAGGGTATATGCTACGTAGATAACCCACAAACGTTTTGCGGTATCGGCAATTCTAGGATGCAACTTATCACCTCCAGGCCCAGGTGCTTCGGCAGAAAATAACTGCATCCCTCCTATTCCCAACAAAGGAAGAATTGCTATTGCTAAAACAATAATACCCATACCTCCAATCCAATGTGTGATACTCCGCCAAAAAAGCACCCCTTCAGGCAGACTTTCTATGTCACTTAATATTGAAGCCCCTGTAGTGGTGTACCCACTCATTGTTTCGAAAAAGGCATTAGTAAAACCAGGGATGGCACCTGTAAAGAGATAAGGTAAAGTTCCTGCCAGAGACATAGAAATCCAACCTAATGTAACTATAAGATAGCCTTCCCTTTTTTGAATTTCCTTACGGTGATTTCTAGTTACCAAAAAAGCAGTGCCTCCTATTGCCATTGTAACCAAGCCAGCATAAAACAAGTCTAAAACAGCACCATCCTTATAAAAAAAGCTGACTAAAGCACTCAAAAACATAAACCCTGCATTTACTGCTAAGAGTAAACCCAAAAGATGAAAGATAATTTTTAAATTAAGCCTGGATAAGGATCTCATTATACAAAGAGTTTTTCAACCTTATTAATGGATTGTGGCAAACAGCAAATTACGATATGATCTCCATTTTTAATTTTAAAATCGCCCAGAGCAATTAAACCTTCATCATCCCTAATCACCCCGCCTATTACGGCAGATCTCGGCAAGTCTATGTCTTTAATTTTTTTGTCACACACTTTTGAGGATGAAGTAACTTTAAATTCAAGTAATTCGGCATTCATGTTATTCAATTTGGTCATAGCTACAACCTCACCTTTACGCACATACCTAAAAATATTATTCGCTGCCAGTAACTTTTTATTTATTAAAGTGTCTATTCCAATAGATTGGGACAATTGAAAGTAGTCCATATTTTCAACCAAAGCGATGGTTTTTTTAACCCCTTTGGATTTTGCCACAAGGCAGGACATAATATTGGTTTCGCTATTTCCGGTAACTGATATAAAAGCATCCATTTCATTTATAGATTCTTCTTCCAGTAAATCTACGTTACGCCCATCCCCATTAATTACTAAACAATTTGGGATATCGTCAGCAATTTCAAAAGCTTTGTCTTTGCTGCTTTCAATTAACTTTACTCTAAAGCTACTTTTACAAAGGTCACGTGCGGTTTTATAACCAATTTTACTTCCGCCAAGGATCATTACATTTTTAATATCTTCCCTTACTTTTCCTGTAAGCTGGAAAATTTCATCAACTCCCTTTTCCGTAGTAGTAAAATATACTTGATCTCCTTCTTTAAACTGGGTATCGCCACGCGGTATGAGTGTGTATTGTGTGCCAAAACGCTGGATAGCCAATGGCACATATTCCAAGTTAGGAAATTGCTCCCCCACTTCTTTAACTGTTTTACCAACAAATGCTGCTGTACGAGATAGGTTTAAACCAATCATAGTTAGCGCGCCATCTTCAAACTCATAGGTGTCGTTAAATGCACTTTGGTTTAACAGTAATGCAATTTCGCTGGCGGCAAGTGATTCTGGGGAAATAAGTTCGTCAATACCAAACCGCGTAAACCCAACTTCTTCCTTTTTTTCTATAAATTCGGTGTTAGAAATTCGGGCCACTGTCCGTTTTGCCCCTAGCTGTTTGGCCAATACACATACCGTAATATTTGTTGTTTCGCTAGAAGTAACGGCTATAACTAAATCTGTAGAGTCAATTTTTGAATCTTTTAAAACTGAAATAGACGTAGCATCACCTTTAACAACCCGAATATCCAGATGGGTGTCTGCATAGGCCAATGATTCTTTATTGGTGTCTATAAGTGTTATATCCTGAGATTCGAAGGATAGAAGTTTTGCTAAATGAAATCCCACTTCACCGGCACCGGCAATAATAATCTTCATAAATATCTTCTAAAATAAGTGCTGCAAAGTTATGTAATTTAAAATTAGTTATAGTCACGTATTTGTTAATCTCTTTTAGAGAAAGAGTTACTTGCAAATACCAAAAAAAACGTAGTTTTGTTTCCGCTATGACTTCAGAAAAAAAAGTAACGCCCTATAAAGATTCTGCTGAAAATAAAAAACAGCAGGTAGAAAAAATGTTCGACACCATTTCAGGTGAATATGACGGTTTAAACCGCGTAATATCTTTAGGAACTGATATTAAATGGAGAAAAAAAGTTATTAAAATGGTTGCCGAAACCAAACCGGATTCTATTCTGGATATAGCAACCGGTACCGGCGATCTTGCCATTCAGTTTGCCCAAAACACACAAGCCTCTAAAATTATTGGTTTAGACCTTTCGGAAGGGATGCTTTCTGTTGCCCGAAAAAAGGTAAAAGGGAAAACTATTGAAAACACTGTTGAATTTGTTAAAGGAGACTCAGAAGCATTGCCTTTTGAAGACAACTCGTTCGATGCAATTACGGTCTCTTTCGGAATTCGAAATTTTGAAAACTTAGAAAAGGGATTGTCTGAAATTTTACGGGTTTTGAAAAAAGGAGGCATTTTTGTTATTTTGGAAACATCGGTGCCAACAAAATTTCCATTTAAACAAGGATACTCCATATACGCCAAAGGAATTTTACCTGTTATTGGCAAAATATTCTCAAAAGACAAAGTTGCGTACAAATATTTAAGTGAAAGTGCTTCTGTTTTTCCACATGGGGAAGCCCTCAACAATATTTTACGTAAAATTGGGTTTATAGAAGTGAAAAACAAACCGCAAACATTTGGCGTAGCCACCATATATACAGCCACTAAATAAATATGAAGAAACTATTTTTTGTACTTGCCATACTATTATTTGCCGAAAGCGCTCAAGCACAGCTTTTTAACAAAGAACGACTGGCAAACCGAGAAACATTTGACCAACGTTTTCTTACTTGGGGATATTTTTTAGGATTTAACAGTTACGATTTCAAGTTCGATTACGAAAATGAAAACCCCAATGACAGAACAGACGTTCTCGTTGAAGGTGATGTTGGCTTTAATGTAGGTTTAGTTGGTGATTTACGGGTAAATAATTACGTGAATTTAAGGCTAGAACCAGGGTTATATTACGCACAGCGAAACCTGCGTTTTCCAGGTTTTGAAGAAGAAAAAGATATATTACGCGAAGTAAAATCTACTTACATTCACGTTCCTTTACTTTTAAAAATATCAACTAAAAGATTAAATAACTTTAAACCTTTTATCGTAGGAGGCATTTCTACATCCTTAAATTTGTCTAGCAACGAAGATAATCCGCAGGATAATTCCGCCGGGGAGTTTAGAATGACAAAAAGCACCAGCTATTACGAAATAGGTTTCGGTATCGATTTTTACCTGTACTATTTTAAGTTCACACCATCTATTCGAGGGGTGTTCGCTACCAGCGATGAGTTGGTACCAGATGTAGACCCAAACAGTCCTTGGACCGGAAATATAAGCCAGATGTCTACACGCGGTATTTTTATCAATTTTACATTTCAGTAGAACGTCGAACTTCGCTCAACAAAATTGCGGTTGCCGTTGCTACGTTCAAACTTTCTGTTGTTTGATTTCCAAATTGTGGTATGGTTATTTTTTCTGTAATTAGTTTTTCAATAGTTCCTGATACACCATTTGCCTCATTCCCCATTACTAAAATTGCATCTTGTGGAAATTCCCTCTTATAAACATTTTCTCCATCCATAAAAGCACCGTAAATGGGCAATGAAGTTTCTTTCAGATAGTTTTCTATGTCTACATATTTAATGGCAACCCGAGCGAGTGACCCCATCGTCGCCTGTACAACTTTTGGGTTGTAGCAATCGGTAGTATCAGTTGAGCAAATCAATTGTTTTACACCAAACCAATCGCAAAGCCTAATAATGGTACCCAAATTTCCAGGATCACGAATTGCATCGAGCACAACCGTTAAACCCTTTTTTTCTATTGGTTTTGGTTCAGGTATCTCAAAAACAGCCAATGATGTATTTGCAGTTTTTAAAAAGCTCATTTTCTGAAGCTCAGTTTGCGTAACATGGAACTCATGTTCAGCAGTAATTCCTCCTTCTTCTACTGAAAAAAAAGAATGAATCCGTAGATTTTCTTGTTTTAATTCTGAAATAACTTTAGGACCTTCGCCCACAAAAAGTCCGTGTTTTTCTCGGTACTTTTTTTGCTGTAAACTCGTTATTAACTTTATTTGACTTTTACTTACCAAATTATAGTATTTTTGAAATTAAGTAAACCTGAACACTTGACCCAAACCCTCACAAAAATAGCATTATTTTTAGGAGTAACCGCACTGTTTATATCCTGTAACGCTGTAAAACGCGTACCGGACGATAAGTTTCTATTAACTGAAAACACAATCATTGTTGATAGTTTGGAGATTAAAGACAATAGGGTTTATAGTCAACTTAAGCAAAAACCCAACCCTAAAATCCCGGTTTTAGGTATTCCACTCGGGCTTCATATTTATAATTTGGCTGATCCATACCCAGATTCTACTTATCAAAAATGGTTACACAAAAAACCAAATCGAGAAAAGCGCTTAATCAAATTTATTTCAAAAAAACAGGTAGACGAAATTGGCAATAGTTATATAGGCCTTAATAAATGGCTACAAAAATCTGGAGATGAACCCGTTATTATCGATAAAGAAAAAAGTGAAAGTTCTAAAGAACGTTTAGAGCGCTATTATGCTAGTTATGGATATTTTAATACCGAGGCAGATTATACGGTAACGCCACTAGAAAAAAAGAAAAAACGAGCCGCTATCACTTATAATGTAAAGAGGCATCAGCCCTATTTTGTAGATTCAATTACAAAAGAAATTGCTTCTCCAGTGGTCGATTCCCTTTTTCAGGAATCTATTGCGAATACATTTATAAAGTCTGGCAAGCAATACGATGCAAGTGATTTTGTGGATGAACGAGACAGGCTAACCATTCAGTTTAGAAATTCTGGTTTATTTCATTTTGACCAAGACTATGTAGGTTTTGAAGCAGATACCGTAAACACAGGACACAAAGCCAATATAAAATATCAAATCCCCAACAGGGAAGTGACTGAAGGTGACAGCACCTACACAGAGCCCTTTAAAGTGCATACCGTAAATGAAATACGGATCGTTACCGATTTTAGCTATGAAAACCGAAATGAAACCCCAACAGACTCCGTTGAATACGAAGGTTATAAGCTGTACAGTTTTGATAAATTAAAATTCAACCCCAAAGCCATTACCGATGCTATATCTATAACACCAAATTCAATTTTTAAAGATATAGACCGCACACTTACATACAACCAAATAAACGACCTAAAGGTTTTTAAATACCCCAACATTAGCTATCAAGAAGACCCTAGGGACAGCACAGGCAAAAAACTAATAACCACAATCCTACTCACACCAAGAAAGAAATATAATTTAGGTGTTGATTTTGATGCTTACACCTCAACCATTCAACAGTTCGGAATTGGTTTTAGCTCTACGTTTCAGATTAGAAATGTTTTTAGAGGTGCTGAAATATTAGAAATTTCAGGCCGTGGTAGCGTAGGTTCTTCAGCAGATAAAGGTGGAAGTTTTTTTAACACTTCAGATGTGGGTGGAGATGTAAAGCTATCGTTTCCTAGAATTTTGTTCCCTATAAATACGGACAAGATAATTCCAAAGTATATGTCTCCTACTACTGAAATTAGTGTTGGTTTCAGTGCACAAAACAACATAGGGCTTGATAGGCAAAATATAAATGCCATTTTTAATTACCGTTGGAAACCTTCAAAAATTAGAACCAATCAATTTAACTTAGCGAACGTACAATATGTTCGTAACCTTAGAACAGACAACTATTTCAATGTATATCAAAACACTTATAGCCGATTAAATGAAATTGCTGAAGAAATAGGTTATGACTTTATGGGTGATCCTACTGGAGACCCAAAACTTGGTATTCCAGATGAAGCCAATCAATTTATTGACGATATATTGGACAGAAGTCTTCCCAACTCAGTTTCTTCTGAAATTTACGCCGAAGTTTTGGGTATAGCGGAACGTAAATTTAGACTTACGGAAGACAACCTTATTTTCGCCTCAAATTTTACCTGGACACGTGACACCCGCGAAAATATTTACGACAATAACTTTTCAAGGTTACGATGGAAACTGGAAAGTGCTGGTAATTTTTTATCACTCGCCTCTAGAGCAACCGGGCAAGAAAAAAATACAAACGGTAATTACGAAACCTTGGGGGTTGCCTATTCACAATACATAAAAGGGGAAACCGAATACATAAAACATTGGGCACTAAACGATGACAATATTCTTGCCGCTAGGGCTTTTGGGGGTATTGCGATACCATACGGAAACAGTAACAGCATACCCTTTACAAGAAGTTATTTTGCTGGTGGCGCCAATGACAATAGAGGTTGGCGTGCTTATGACTTAGGCCCTGGAAGTAGTGGTGGTATTTTAGATTTTAATGAAGCAAACTTTAAATTAGCTTTCAACTTAGAATACCGCTATACCATTTTAGGAGCATTTAAAGGAGCATTTTTTATTGATGCTGGTAATATTTGGAACGTTCTTGACAATGAAGATAGAGAGGCATTTAAGTTTGAAGGCATTCAAGACTTAAAAGAACTGGGAGTTGCATCTGGTTTTGGGTTACGGTATGACTTTGGTTTTTTTGTGCTCAGGTTTGACATAGGCTTTAAAACACACGATCCTGCCAGACCAGTTGGCGAGCGATGGTTTAAAGATTATAATTTTCAAAATGCAGTCTATAATATAGGTATAAACTATCCCTTCTAAACCACTAAAAATTCTTACTTTTGTGGTAAAATAACTTAAACTATGAATCATTCCATCCAGCCCGGAGTAGCAACCGGACGCGAAGTTCAAAAAATACACCAATACGCTAAAGAAAAAGGCTTTGCTATGCCTGCAGTAAACGTTGTTGGTTCCAATACCATCAATACCGTTATGGAAACGGCAGCTGCACTAAACTCGCCCGTAATCATACAATTTTCTAACGGAGGTGCTTATTTTAATGCAGGTAAAGGACTGAGCAACGAAAACGAAAAAGCCGCTATTTTAGGCGGTGTTACCGGTGCAAAACACATTCATGATTTAGCAGAAGCGTACGGAGCGACGGTTATTTTACATACTGATCACGCTGCAAAAAAATTATTACCTTGGATTGATGGTTTACTGGATGCTGGAGAGCAATTTTATAAAGAAAAAGGAAAGCCACTGTTCAGCTCGCATATGATTGATCTTTCAGAAGAACCTCTTGAGGAAAACATTGAAATTTCGAAAAAATATTTAGAGCGCATGAGCAAAATGGGAATGACGCTCGAAATTGAATTAGGTATTACAGGTGGTGAAGAAGATGGTGTTGACAATACAGATGTAGATTCTTCAAAACTGTACACCCAGCCTGAAGAAGTAGCCTATGCGTATGAAGAGCTTATGAAAGTAAGCGATCAGTTCACAATTGCTGCTGCCTTCGGAAATGTTCATGGCGTTTACAAGCCAGGGAATGTGAAGTTAACTCCGATCATTCTTAAAAACTCGCAAGAGTATGTTCAGAAAAAATTTAACACCGACCACAATCCTATTGATTTTGTTTTTCACGGCGGAAGCGGTTCTACAGTTGAAGAAATAAGAGAAGCTATTGGCTACGGAGTTATTAAAATGAACATAGACACCGATTTACAATATGCCTTTAACGAAGGGGTTCGCGATTACGTAACCAAAAACATTGACTATTTAAAAACACAAATAGGAAATCCTGAGGGCGACGAAGTGCCCAATAAAAAATATTACGACCCAAGAAAGTGGTTGCGCGAAGGCGAATTAACTTTCAAAAAACGATTGGAAAAGGCTTTTGAAGACCTTAACAATGTAAACACATTATAACCTTAAAACTCCTCAACTATGTCTTGGTTTAAAAGAACTAAAAAAGGAATTCAAACCCCTACCGAAGAGAAAAAAGACGTCCCAAAAGGATTATGGTATAAGTCTCCAACAGGAAAAATTGTTGACTCTGAAGAACTTGAAAAAAACTTTTATGTAAGCCCTGAAGATGGCTACCACGTTAGGATAGGAAGCAATGAATATTTTGAATTGCTTTTTGACAACAATAAATACAAAGAGCTGGATAAAAATTTAACTTCTAAAGACCCTTTAAAGTTTGAGGACAAGAAAAAATACCCAGATCGTTTAAAAGATGCCCAAAAGAAAACCGGTCTTAAGGATGCAGCACGTACGGCTGTAGGAAAATCTATGGGTAAAGATTTAGTGGTTGCCTGTATGGATTTTAGCTTTATTGGCGGCTCCATGGGAAGCGTAGTGGGCGAAAAAATTGCCCGAGCAGCAGATTATTCGCTGAAAAAGAAAATCCCACTAATGATTATTTCAAAAAGTGGTGGTGCCCGTATGATGGAAGCCGTCCTTTCTTTAATGCAATTGGCAAAAACCAGTGCTAAATTAGCACAATTGTCAGATGCCGGCATTCCATACATTTCTTTATGTACTGATCCTACTACAGGAGGGACAACCGCTTCCTTTGCTATGTTGGGAGATATAAATATTAGCGAACCAGGTGCTTTAATTGGTTTTGCCGGGCCACGAGTAGTAAGAGATACTACAGGCCAAGAACTGCCAGACGGGTTTCAAACCGCAGAGTTTTTAAAAGAACACGGCTTTTTAGATTTTATTACGCACCGTAAAGATTTAAAAACTCGTGTAAATCAATATTTAGATTTAGTTCTAAATAGACCTATGCGAGAAAAGACGGCATAAAAAAAAGCAGCCAAATTTGGCTGCTTTTTTTATGATTATCTTTAATTATTTTTGACCATCTCCATCTTTTTTTTCTTCTTTATGATCGTCTTTTATAGCTTCATCTCTATACTTACAACAAGGGTGAACACTATTATAAGCTGTGTCCGTAGCTTTTAATTCTTCTACGTCATGCCCTACTGCTAAGATGTTTTCTTTAATAGCGTCTAAATTGGTTTTATTTTCGTTGTAAATCAATTTAAGTTCATGAGTCTGGACATCCCAAATTGCACTTTTTACGCCTTTGGTTTTGATACTTGCTTTCTCTATCCTTTCTTTACACATGCCACAAACGCCATCGACCTCTAAAGAAGTCCTTGCGTTTTTATTCTGTGCAAAAGTTACTGTTGTGATGAACAAAATGAATATACTTATAACTGTTTTCATCTTTTATTATTTTTTAATATGTTATTATTTAATTCTAAATCTTAATCCAGCATAATAAAGGTTTCCAAAAATTGGACCATATACAAATGTACTGTCAAAGTTTGGGCCAAATGGGTTGTCTGCCCCTAAAATAGGGTTGTTTTGTCTTACATTGGTTACATTCTCACCTCCTATATATATTTCAAATTTTGGTGAAAATACTTTAGTTACTTGCGCATTCAACGTATTAACGTTGGGTGAAAAATTTGGTAATTGAAACGCTACCGGATTGTTTTGTGTAGAAGGAAACCGTTGTTTACCTAACCAATTGTAGGTAACATCAAATTTCCATTTACTATTATTTTTAATAGGTGTTTCGTACGATGCGTTTGCAAAAAAACGATGTTGCGCCGTTAAAGGTTTAATCTTTTCACCTGCTTGATACTTCGTTTTTATATCGTAATATTTATAAGCTAAGCTCGTATTAAAACCTGTAAATGGGTTATAATTAAATTCGGTCTGAAAACTGTTTGCAAAACTTTCATCTTCTAAGTTGTAAAAATTAATTTCTTGTGAATTTTCCCAATCTACCACTACTTGATTTTGAAAATCAGTTCTATAAAAATCAAACGTTATATCTGCTTTCTTTCCAAATAAATTAAACCCTTGAAGATAGGAAACACCATAGTTCCAAGCAATTTCTGGTTCTAACCCATAGATATTTCCTTCAGCAGAAGGATTGATGATAATATTTCTGGAAGTAGCGAAAAGGTTTTGGTTTTCTGCAAATATGTTTGCTGAGCGTTTCCCCCTTCCTATAGAGGCTCTAAAGGCAGATTTTTCCCAAGGTGTGTATTTTGCATGTATTCTTGGCGTTACAAAAACCCCTAACCTATTATGGTTATCAACACGCAAGCCTGCAGTTACATTAATGTCTTCTAAATCATCAAAGTTATACTCAAAAAAGGCGCCTATTGAATTATCTATGCGATTAAAAGAAGTGGTTTCTACCAACTCATCATACTTATCGTAAGTAAAGCTAATTCCAGTTTTAATTTTATGTCGCGAATCACTAATAATTGAATTATAGGTGAAATTTGAATAAATGCTGCTGTGCTCAATATTATAGGTTCGTAAACCAAAATAAGAGTTTTGTTGATGGTTGCTTATTGCAAATTGCAAACCGGCACTTCGCCAAGGCAACTCTGGATTTACATACCCAAATTTACCCGAAAAGTCGTATCGTTCGGTTTCAATTTCGCTTCCCCAAGCATTGGTGGTTAGCTTATCGGTATCTGGGTCAAAATTCAACTCTCCAGTTTGCTTTTCGTCATTAAGATATCTTACATTTAAGAAACCTACAAAACCATTTTCAGTATCGGTATATTGCCACCGGTTCATCACATTAACCTGATTGTATAGTGGCATATCTAAAAAGTTATCATGATTTACATCATGCTTTTCTTGATGCGTGTTCCCGTGCAAATAAACACCTGTGCTCCACCTATCACTTACTTTGGTGTTATAATGTGTATTTAACTCGAATCGTTGATTACTAGCCCCATATAGGTTAACAAAGAGCTTATCGTCTTTTGTAGGCTTTTGCAATTCTGCGTTAATTTGTCCTGCAATACTTTCATAACCATTTACAACACTTCCAGCTCCTTTGGTTATTTGAATGCTTTCCACCCAAGTGCCTGGTGTAAATGTCAACCCATAAGCTTGTGCTGCACCTCGCACTGTAGGAATATTTTCCATAGCGATAAGAATATATGGACTTGTTAAGCCCAACATTTTTATCTGTCTGGTTCCAGAAATTGCATCTGCAAAATTTACGTCAATAGAAGGGTTGGTTTCAAAGCTTTCAGATAAATTACAACAAGCAGCTTTTAATAATTCGTCACTACTTACGTTAATTACATTTTGAGCTTCTATATAAGACCTTGAGGTTGCTTTTTTTCTAGCAACTAATTTTACTTCGTCTAAACTACTCTTGGAACTTAAAGTTGCTTTCAATTTTTTTGTGGGATTTACCACATCTAAAGTATCTGAAGTAAACCCTACATAACTCACAACAAGATTCTTGTACGATTTTTTATATGAGATTGAAAACTTTCCGTCAAAATCTGTTACCACCCCTACTTCTGTATCGAGCCAATATACATTAGCCCCTAAAAGTGGTTTGTTTGTTTCCCCCTCATAAACGACACCTTCTACTTGAGTTTGAGAAAGTGCAAGTATAGGAAGGAAAGATATAACTAAAGTTATTATTATATTTTTCATTATTTAATTTAAAAATTTTATGGATAGGCTTCTAGAAGATAGCTTCTCAAGTCTTCAAAGAAGAAAAGAGAACTGTCTTGATTTCATAAAATTTAAAAATCAAATTAAAAAGTGTTGATGGAAAACTTGAAAGTCACGCACCAAAATAGGTGAAATGTAATGTCTATGAGGAACAACCTGTCTTGACGAGCTTTCAAAAATGTAGGAATATGATTCTGAAAAAGCTAATAAGAACAGTTGCTGATGATAATCTAAATCATCAATTTTTTTATGAATGACCACTTCTTGCCCCTCTACTATGTCTATTACATCATCACAACAATCGGGTTGTGTAACGATGGTTTCTTTAGAAGAATCAGAACAAGGTTCATTAGAGCATTTTTCTACTTGGGTAAAAACAGCCGAATCAATAAGGAATCCACTACAAAAATGTTTTTTTATAGTAAAAGAACTAGTTGACAATAAAATTAATATTGCCAATAGAAAAGAAAAAAAACTATGTAGAAATTTTAGTTTCACGATGCAAATTTACTAAATTTCAGCTATTAAAAAACAATAGCATTAAAGGCTTATTTATTATTTTTTAGCTTATCTTTGCCGCTTGATTACCAAAATGGTATTCAGTACATAAAAATCATTTTAATAATATTGGCATGTATTTAACTGCAGAAGAGAAACAAAAATTATTCAAAAAACACGGGAAGTCTGAAAAAGACACCGGTTCTACCGAAGGACAAATCGCTTTGTTTACACAGCGTATTGAGCATCTTTCAAAACACCTTAAAACTAACCAGAAAGATTTCAACACAGAAAGATCTTTGGTAAAGTTAGTAGGTAAGCGTAGATCGCTTCTTGATTATCTAATGAAAAAAGATATTCTAAGATACCGTGCAATTGTTAAAGAATTAGGATTACGTAAGTAATTATTTTTAAGGGGCTTTTTTAGCCCCTTTTTTGATTTTTTTCTATTAAAAATAGAAAAACATAGAAAAGCTACCCTTAGGTTTTTCATTGGTCACCACAACAACACAACTTTTGTCCGACAACCGGACATCGACCAATTTTAACTGTGCATACTCTTCCGATACATTTCGGGGTGCACAACAATGAAAAACAATATGATACCTAAAGTATTTAAAGAGGTTATAGACCTTGGTGATGGTAGAGAAATCTCTATCGAAACCGGAAAATTGGCAAAACAGGCCCACGGCTCTGTTGTTGTACAATCTGGAAAATGTATGTTGCTTTGTACTGTAGTTTCTAACTACGAACAAAAAGACCTTCCTTTTCTTCCTTTAACGGTAGATTACCGTGAAAAATTTGCTGCATCTGGACGTTACCCAGGTGGTTTCTTTAAAAGAGAGGCAAGACCTAGTGATGGTGAAGTTTTAACCATGCGTTTAGTAGACCGTGTTTTGCGTCCATTATTTCCAAAAGATTATCACGCTGAAACACAAGTGATGATTCAGTTAATGTCACACGATGATGACGTTATGCCAGATGCCATGGCTGGATTAGCTGCATCTGCAGCGATTCAACTTTCTGACTTTCCTTTTGAATGTGCTATTTCTGAAGCACGCGTAGGACGTGTAAATGGTGAGTTCATCATTAACCCAAGTCGTGCACAGTTAGCGGAGTCTGACATCGATATGATGATTGGAGCTTCAGCAGAGTCTGTAATGATGGTTGAAGGTGAAATGAAGGAAATTAGCGAAGAAGAAATGGTAGAAGCCATTAAGTTCGCCCACGAACACATAAAAAACCAAGTAGCTGCGCAAATGCGTTTAGCTGATGCCTTTGGTAGAAAAGAAGTACGTGAATACGAAACAGAAGGAAATGAAGATGCTGATCTAGAAAAGAAAGTTCATGATATGGCATACGACAAAGTGTACGCCGTAGCTAAAGCAGGCTCTTCAAAGCACGAAAGAGGCGCAGCATTTTCTGAAATAAAAGAAGAAATCAAAGCCACTTTTTCCGAAGAAGAATTAGAAGAATTTGGTGATTTAGTTTCAGATTATTACCGCAAAACTGAAAAAGCTGCCATTCGCGACCTAACCTTAAACGAAGGAATGCGTTTAGATGGTAGAAAAACAGACGAAATTAGACCAATCTGGTGTGAAGTAGACTACTTACCATCAACACACGGTTCTTCTATTTTTACACGTGGAGAAACACAAGCGTTGGCAACGGTTACTTTGGGTACTTCTAGAGAAGCTAACCAGATTGACATGCCGTCGTATGAAGGCGAAGAAACATTCTACCTTCACTATAACTTCCCACCATTCTGTACTGGAGAAGCAAGACCAATCCGCGGGACATCTCGTAGAGAAATCGGTCATGGTAACTTAGCACAACGTGCGTTAAAAGGCATGATCCCTGAAGATTGTCCGTATACTGTTCGTGTTGTTTCAGAAGTATTAGAATCTAACGGTTCTTCTTCTATGGCTACTGTGTGTAGTGGTACTATGGCTTTAATGGATGCTGGTGTGCAATTAAAGAAGCCCGTTTCTGGTATTGCAATGGGATTAATTTCTGATGCAGAGTCTGGAAAATACGCAGTACTTTCTGATATTTTAGGGGATGAAGATCACTTAGGTGATATGGACTTTAAAGTAACCGGAACGGCAGATGGTATCACCGCTTGCCAGATGGACATTAAAGTAAAAGGTCTTTCATATGAAATTCTTGTAAAAGCTTTAAAACAAGCTGCAGATGGAAGATTACATATTCTTGAGAAGTTAACTGACACTATTTCTGCACCAAATGCAGATGTAAAATCACACGCACCAAAAATGGTTACAGTTAAAATTCCAAATGAATATATTGGAGCTTTAATTGGTCCAGGCGGAAAAGTAATTCAAGAGCTTCAAAAAGAAACAGATACAACTATTGTTATTAATGAAGATCCTGAAACAGAAGAAGGAATTGTTGAAATTCTTGGAACTGGACAAGAGGGAATCGATGCTGTATTAGCTAAAATTGACTCGATTACTTTTAAACCTGAAGTAGGAAGCGTTTACGAAGTTAAAGTAATCAAGATACTTGATTTTGGAGCTGTAGTAGAATATGTTGAAGCACCTGGCAATGAAGTATTATTGCACATTTCTGAGCTAGCTTGGGATCGAACCGATAACGTAACCGATGTTGTAAACATGGGCGATGTGATCGACGTGAAATATTTTGGTATTGATAAGCGAACTAGAAAAGAGAAAGTTTCTAAAAAAGCACTTGAGCCAAAACCAGAAGGCTACCAAGAGCGTAAAAGCAGTGGTGGAAGCCGTGACAACAATAGAGGTCGTGACAACCGAAACCGCGATAATAAGAGAAGAGACTAAATTTTCTTCATCATAAACTTTAAAAACGCCTTCTTAACAGAAGGCGTTTTTTTATCTGCCAATATAGCAGAATACCCATTATGGCAGACAAATACTGCCATTTCTGCACCAACCTTTTTTTAGTTAAAAAATTAACAATTAATTAATGAAAGTAGCTTAACTACTGTGTTTGTTGAGTTTATTGGAATAAATCATCAAATAATTCCGAATATTTCAAATACCAAGGTTTCTCGTATGGTCCTTGCACCCTATAGACCAAACAATTAAATAAAATTATGAAAGTATTAGTTATTGGTGCAGGAAATATGGGATTAACCTACGCCGAAGGTATGGCAAAATCGCCTTACTTGAACAGAAGAAATTTAATGATATTTGATGTTTCACCAGAAAAAACGGAAGCATTGAGTGCCATTCCGCATTTTGATGCGTATGAAAACTTAGAAGACTGTCTGCCAAAAGCAGATGTAGTTTTTGTTGCGGTAAAACCATACCATAGTGAAGACCTTTTTAAAACCATGAAAGATCAAGTCAATCAAGATCAGGTTTTTGTTTCTTTAATGGCGGGAATTACCATAGAAAGCATTCAAAAAGGATTGGGCGTTAAAAAGGTTATCCGTACAATGCCCAATTTACCAGCAAAAGTGGGTAAAGGCGTTACTTCGTTTACTGAATCTAAAGAAGTAAGCCGTATAGAACTTATTATGGTTCGCAACTTATTAGATACTACCGGCGAGGCCATTCACGTAGAAAACGAAAACTTTATAAATGCCTCTACTGGTATTTCAGGAAGTGGCCCTGCATATGTTTTCTATTTTATGCAATCAATGCTAGAAGCAGCCTTAAAAATGGGCTTTTCAGAAAACGATTCAAAAGTATTGGTTTCCCAAACATTTGAAGGCGCTGTTGCACTCTTCAACGATTCAGACCTATCGCCAAACAGTTGGATGGATAGAGTCGCTTCAAAAGGAGGAACAACTCGTGCCGCATTAGATTCTATGGAAGACAATAATATTAAAGAATTAATTAAAGAAGCTGCTTACGCAGCATTTAACCGAGCTACAGAGCTTGGACAATAAACCAAACATTAAAACAAACAACATGAGTAAAAAACGAGTGGTTATAAAAGTAGGAACCAACGTTATGACGAATAAGGACAACCGTATTGTAGGACCCATTTTAAATGAATTGGTTCGACAAATTGCCGAATTGTACGAGAATGATATTGAGCCCATTTTGGTCTCTTCAGGATCTGCAATTGCTGGTAAGGAAGTGTTAGGGGATTGCTCTTCTGACGATCCTTCAACCCGTAGGCAAATATTCTCTGCAGTTGGACAACCGCGTATGATGCGCCATTATTACAGCCTATTCCACGATCACGGAATGCGTTGTGCACAGGTATTGGCCACCAAACGTGATTTTGCACCAGGCAAACACCGTGAAAACATGATTAATTGTTATGAAGGGTTAATGAATGAAGGCGTTGTACCTATTGCAAATGAGGATGACGCTGTTTCCTTAAAAATGTCCATGTTCAGTGATAATGATGAGTTGGCAAGCTTAGTAGCCGAATTAACCCAGGCTGATGCATTAATCTTGTTAACAGATACTGATGGACTATATACTGGTCACCCAGATGATGATGATTCAGAAAAACTGGCACAAGTTCGCCACAACCAAAACGTGGAGAAATATGTTCAGAAAAATGAAAAAGGTGAAGGTGAAGGCCGTGGTGGTATGAAGTCTAAACTGAAAATAGCAAAAGAAACAGCTCGCAAAGACATTCCAACCTTTATAGCCAATGGAAAGCGTAAAAACGTAATTGTTGAGCTATTAGAAGGTAAAGACGTAGGAACCCGTTTTTACGCATAATACAAACTAATTATAAATTAAGAAAGAAAGAAATATGCAATTGATAGACACAAAAACAAAAAACAACGTACTGGAAAGTATGATCTCTATTCTCGATAAGAGAAGAGGAGATATATTAGAAGCCAATAAAAAGGATTTAGAAGCTTTTACTAGAGATGACCAAGCTTTGTATGATCGCTTGGTAGTAAACGATGCGAAAGTAGATGGCATGATAAAAGCCATTTCAGAAGTTAAAAATCAGGAAGACCCAGTAAATAAAGAAATTTCAAGTCTTACATTAGACAGTGGACTTGAGATTAATAACAGAACAGCACCATTTGGGACGATTATGATTATTTATGAATCAAGACCAGATGTAACTATTGAAGCTGCTGTACTTGCATTTAAAGCCAATAATAAAATATTGCTGAAAGGTGGTAAAGAAGCCTATCACAGTAATGTGATATTGGTAGATTGCTGGCATCAAGCCTTAAAAGAAAACAATCTTACAAAAGATTGGATCAAGATGCTGCAAATGAATCGTGAACAAACGCAAGAATTCTTGCGAAATCCTGATGAGCAATTAGATTTAATTGTACCACGTGGTGGTGAGCGATTAATTCAATTTGTGAAAGAACACGCCAAATGCGCGGTTTTAATTAGCGGTAGAGGAAACAACTTCCTTTATGTACACAAAGATGCTGACTGGAAAAAAACAATTGAAGTTATTATCAATGCGAAAACTGATAAAATTTCAGGATGTAATGCACTTGACAAGGTGTTAGTTGACAAAAACTTACCAAATTACGAAGAGAAGCTTCAAGAATTGAAAAAAGTACTTACGGCTTCAGATGTTGAAGTAATTGTAGATGACGAAGTGAAAAAAGTACTGACAGACTCTGAAGTCATTCTAGATAAAAAAGTTTGGTTTGAAGAGTTTTTAGCACTAAAAATTGCTATTGGTGCCGTTGACAGTTTAGATGATGCGATTGAAAAGATTAACCATTACAGTGGTGGTCACTCAAGTGCTATTCTAACCGAAGACAAAGAAGCTGCTAAAAAGTTTATGGAACACATAGACAGTGCAGCAGTATACCACAATGCCTCTACCCGATTCACCGATGGTGGACAAATGGGCGTAGGTGCAGAGTTAGCAATTAGTACAGACAAATTACACCACCGCGGGCCTTTAGGTCTTAAGCAATTGGTGACAAACAAATATTACGTATTTGGTGATGGTCACGTAAGAGTGTAAAAAGCCAATACACCGAAAGTCAAACAGCCTCTTTAAAAGGGGCTGTTTTTTTTATGTTCAATATTTTTTTAAAGTTTCACGCAACTTTTTCATAAAAGCTACACTATTAAGAAAGAACCATTAAACAATTAAATATGAAAACCACATTTCAACTACTATTCTTGGCTTTAACCTTATTTACTTTTTCTTGTGATAGCGACTCTATTGAAAAAGTTCCAGTTAATACAGATGTTGTTGATACAGAACTGTACGATTTAATAAAAAGGATTCCAACCGAAGATGAAGAAACCTCAATTAATTGTATTGAATTTAATTACTGGTTCAATTTATTTGTTTTTGACGAAAACATGAATTTAATCAATACAATACCTATTATAAATAATGAGCAATTTAGTGAAGTATTAGGGAGCTTAAACGATGATTATTCCATAAGCCTAAGCTACCCCATAACTGGCGAATTAAGTACTGGCAAAACCATTGAAATAACCAATAACGAAGAGCTTAAAGAAAGCATAGACTCTTGCCAAAAAGACGAAATATTAAACGAGTGCAATGGTGCTTTAACTACAGAAAATTGTATTTGGAATGTTACAGAGCCCGGTAATCCAAATGGTATATACTCTGACTCTTATTTCCAAATAGCACAAGGTGGTAACGCCACTTTTCATCATAACAGTAAAGCTTACTTTGGCAATTGGACCACTTATTTTATTGAAGACCAACTTCATCTTAATATCTTTTTAAATGACACTGGAGCAATTGGAGCTGACTGGAATTTTGATTGGGAATTAGACTATACAAGCGACACTTCAATGATTATCAGTAATGACACAAGTTTGTTTAACATTGCTATCAACTGCGATTTACCATGTAAAGAAACTACTTATACAAGCTGTGAATTTGAAGACAATCCTGGTTTTGCCGAGTTCAATTTAAAGGACTATTTAGCTTGCTTGGAAATTTCTCCCTTAAGCAATGACGCAAAAACACAACAATTTTCTTTTTATGAAACAGAAGAAGATGCTGAAAATGAGACAAATGAAATTTCAGGAGAAAATTATACAAACACTACAAATCCACAGCAAATATTTGTTCGTACTGAAGATGAAAAATCTGGAAGCTTAATCAACATATTTCAGTTTACAATAGAAGCTATTTCATGTCCATAATAAATTAAAAAATCATTTTCTTTTTACTACTTTAAGTCAAAGTAAAAAATGAGTATTTGAATATAAAAGATTTAATAAAACGATGTAAAAAAAATGATCGAGCAGCTCAAAATGAACTGTTCGAAAAGTACAAAAACACCCTTTATTTTTTATCATTGAAATATTGTAGAAATGAAGCAGATGCCGAAGACAATACCCACGACGCTTTTATCACCATTTTTGAAAAGATAAAAAGTTTTAAAGGGAAAGGTTCTTTTGAAGGATGGATGAAACGAATTACCATCTATAAAGCAATTGCTAAATACAAAACGAGAAAACCTATAGCCGTTGATTATAAAAACGATCTTTTAGAAGACACAACCATAGAAAAAGATACCATGAATTTACCGCTTGAAACATTGCTGCATATGGTTCAAAAACTGCCCGATCAATATAGGTTGGTTTTCAATTTGTATCAACTGGATGGGTTTTCCCATAAAGAAGTAGCAAAACTACTATCTATATCTGAAAGCACTTCAAAATCTAATTACCATCGAGCGAAGCAAATTTTAAAAGATGCTATTTTAAAACTGAAAAACAACCCAAAAAAATTGTATGATGGAGCATAAAAAAGACATAGGAACTTTATTTAAAGAAAAGCTCCAAAATAAAGAAACAAAGACAAAAAGTGGCCTTTGGGAAAAGATAGATGTTTCATTAACACAAAGAGCAAAAAAACGCAGAAAAGCTTATTGGTCATGGGGGATAGCCACAGGGGTTTTAATAATCACTGGAATAGTTTTAACAATTGTTTTTTCTGAAAACAATAATAAGCCAACACAGCAATCAAACCCACTAACCACAGAGGTTGAAAACAATTTGAATAATTACAAAAAATCTGCAGTTTCAAAATTAGACTCAATTGAAAATGATTCTAAAACCGGCAAAAAAACTACATCAATTGAGATAGATTCAACACAAAAAATATTACCTGAAACAACTACTGATAATATTTCGAAAAATTCAGAAAATTCTGAAGAAAACACCTCTACTATTGAAGAAAAAAAGTCTAGAAAGTTAAATACAAAAAGTGTTGAAAAGGGTTTTGATTCTTTCAGAAAAAAAACAGTATATCGCTATTATAACAGCCAAGACAGCACAATTATAGAAACGGCCAACAGAACTTTAATCGATAGTTTGATAAACCTTGAGCAAACAGAAAAAACAAGTGATTCAATAAAATAATTTAACTTTTTTGTAACATTTGCACGCCTCTTTACGTATAATTAAATAGAAGGGTGAAATAAGCACCCACAAACCCATTTAACACTACATGAGACAGTTAAAAATAACAAAACAGGTAACCAATAGAGAGACCGCCTCTTTGGACAAATACCTTCAGGAAATTGGAAAGGTTGACCTGATTACTGCGGAACAAGAAGTTGAACTGGCACAGCGCATAAAAGCAGGTGACCATCTAGCATTAGAAAAACTTACTAAAGCTAATTTACGTTTTGTTGTTTCGGTAGCAAAACAGTACCAAAATCAAGGTTTGACCCTACCGGACCTTATAAATGAAGGGAATCTGGGCCTTATTAAAGCTGCAAAACGTTTTGATGAAACCCGTGGTTTTAAATTTATCTCCTATGCGGTTTGGTGGATTCGACAGTCAATTCTTCAAGCATTAGCTGAGCAATCTCGAATAGTTAGGTTACCTTTGAATAAAATTGGTAGTATTAATAAAATTAATAAGACCTTTGCTTTTTTAGAGCAAGCAAATGAACGCCCGCCTTCTGCTGAAGAAATAGCAAAAGAGCTGGATATGACCATTACCGATGTAAAGGAGTCGCTAAAAAATAGCGGTCGCCATGTATCGATGGATGCTCCACTTATTGATGGAGAAGACTCTAATCTATATGATGTATTGCGAAGTGGTGAATCACCAAATCCAGATCGTTCATTATTGCATGAATCTCTAAAAACCGAAATTGAACGTTCTTTAGACACATTAACCCCTAGGGAAGCCGATGTAATTAGGTTGTATTTTGGTTTGTGTGACCAACACCCTATGACGCTCGAAGAAATAGGAGAAACATTCGATCTTACCCGAGAACGTGTAAGACAAATTAAAGAAAAAGCAATTAGAAGGTTAAAACATACTTCAAGAAGTAAAATATTGAAAACCTATTTAGGGTAACCCTAAGAAGAGTACGACAGTATGAGGTTTTCGTTTAGACGGAAATTAAAGACTGTTCGTTTTTTGATTGATGAATGACCTCCGGCTGATTACCGGAGGTTTTTTTATCGTATTTTTGATATATTCAAAATTTTCTGAAAATGGTATATACTATCTGTTATGTAAGCAGTGAATCTGATGAGTTAAAAGAAAACCAATTAGAGGAAATCTTTTCTACAACAAAAATCAATAATGGCAGTGAAGACATCACAGGTATTTTATTATATTACTACGGAAATTTCCTGCAAGTTTTAGAAGGTGAAAAAGATATGCTTCTCAACCTTTTTGAAGACATAAAAAAAGACAAGCGTCACAAAAACATAATTACCATCTTTAACAAACAAAACGAACATCGTATCTTTGAAGGATATAAATCAGGCTTTAGTATTATTAAAACAAAGTCAGATTTAAAAAACTTGAAACAATATTTAAATAAGACAAAAGACACTACCCCTTTTTCAAAAAGTGTTTTAGGTCTTTTAGAACCTTTTTTAATTTAAACCATGAGCCAAACCATTTTAGCACCTTCCATCCTAGCAGCAGATTTTGCCAACCTCAAAAAAGACATCGATATGGTAAATAACAGTGAAGCAGATTGGTTTCACTTAGATGTTATGGACGGCGTTTTTGTTCCGAATATTTCTTTTGGAATGCCTGTTATCGAAGCTATTTCAAGACATGCAAAAAAACCACTGGATGTTCACTTAATGATTGTTCAACCAGAACGATATGTAAAAGATTTCGCTCTGTTAGGCACCAACATTTTAACTGTTCACTATGAGGCTTCTACGCATTTACACAGAACTTTGCAAGCCATCAAAACTGAGGGGATGCAAGCTGGTGTAGCTCTAAACCCACATACTAATATTTCAGTTTTAAAAGATACAATCGAAGATATTGATTTGGTATGCTTGATGAGCGTAAACCCTGGCTTCGGCGGACAATCTTTTATTGAAAACACTTATGAAAAAGTGAGAGAGTTGAAAAAGCTTATTTCAGAAAAAGGCGCTTCTACAAAAATTGAAATCGATGGCGGGGTGACCAATAAAAATGCAAAGCAATTGGTTGAAGCCGGTGCAGATGTATTGGTAGCGGGTAGTTATGTTTTCGGTTCAGAAAACCCAACTGAAACTATTAAAAACTTAGTTAAGACAACACAATAATTAAACAGTATTTTCTAAGCAAAACACCAAGTTATTTGTTTTCTTTATTTTTTCATAACTTTATGATTAACAGAACCATAAAAACAACTCTCGCTTAATATAATGATGTATTAGGTAGGGTATTTTTAGGCATGCTTGTTTTATTATAAAGGGATAAATCATGAAAACAAAACTACTAATCAGCTTATTTTTAATAGGTTTAACTTTTCAACTTCAAGCTCAGACAGACCCAAACTGGACATACATCCGTTCAGATAACACAGGGATTGGCGGTCAATTACATTACACCATTAAAGGAGATGATTTTAATAATATATGGACGGGAGGCTATACATCTTCTTCTGAGGAAGGCAGCTTGGTTCGCATCGCCACTAGCGATACCGTTTATACCAACTGGGGAACTTATGCAGAAAATTATTTGCCAAATGGACTCATATTCGATATTGAGTTTGACCATACAGGTATTATTTGGGTAGGTACCGAAAAAGGTATAGCCACTTCGAGTAATGGGTTGGACTGGCAACATTACGACACTACTAATTCACCTCTCTTAGCAGACCAAACAGAAGGAATGGCCGTTGGCCTTAGTGATGACCTTTGGGCCGTAACCACTAATGCTGACAATTCTATAAACGGAGTGGGTTTTTACAACGGAGCCACTTGGGAATACTATACAAGTTCTAATTCTGACCTGCCTGCAGGAACTAAATTTAATGATATCGCAATTGATGCAAACGATATTAAATGGATTGCTTCAGAAAATGGACTGATTAAGTATGATGGTATAGAGTGGACACAATTTACCACTGCCAATAGTGGATTATCTGCAAATACCATTTACGAAGTTGTAATTGACAACCAAAATAGAATCATGGCCTTAGTGGGAAGTGCCGTAGATATTTTTGATGGAACTAACTGGACACACATAACCAGTGACGATTTACCCGTTTCAAGTATGAACGCATCTTCAATAGCCATACAGGATGATAAAATTATTTTAACTGAAGGTAGCAACCGCAGAGCATTGATTTTTGATGGAACCGATTGGACAGTGGAAACCACAAATTATTCCATTTTCGACTGCCATATAGATACCGATGGAAATTACTGGGTATCTGGCTCAGGAGTAGTAGGAAAGTTTGATGGTGCCGAATGGACAAGATATACCCGTAACAATACCGGATTGCCCGATAACTTTAACGACGATATTTTTATTGACAGCCAAGGCCGCAGATGGTTTGCCAATGGACAAGGCGGCATACAAGTGTTTGATTGCCCCAATTGGGAAGTATATGGCCCCAACAATGAAGGCCTCTTCCCTAACCCACAACCACAATATCAAACAACCATAGGTACTTCAATCACTGAGGATAGTGACGGTGATATTTGGTTTACTTACGATGGAACATCTGGCTATGCCATCCAAATACCCGACGGAAATTATAGTGATTATGCATCCTGGATTATTTGGGATAATATTACTGCTCATCCTAATCTTCAGCTTGTCCAAGAAGTAGAATCTACAGATAATGGTTTAGTCTTTCTAAGAACCTATTACGGAAATACATTTATGTATGACAAAGCTGCTGATTCTTGGACTCAATGGGATCTCTCAAATGGGTTAACTAGCAATCCGGATTGCCTTACAGGGCGTACTGGAGGAAAAATGTATTTGGGACATTATCAAGGTATCGACATATACGATAATGGCACTTGGAGCAGAATGGACTTAGCATCTACAGGAATTGAACACGTTAATGACATTCAGTTTGACAATAACGACATAATGTGGCTTGCAACCACAGGAGGACTTTGGAAATATGATGGCGCAGATTGGACCAATTGGAACACTACAAACAGCAATATTGCCGCAGATAATGTAAGGGCGATAGATATTGATGCCAGCAATAACATTTACTTAAGCGCGTATAACACTCAAACTTGGCCCTATTACGGAGGTATTTCTTATTTTGGTGGAACAGGCGATACATTTACAACGTTCTTAGCTGAAAGCTCCCCTTTGGCACACAAACAAGCTGAAGATATTGCAGTAGATGAATTTGGTAATATATGGGCTTTGACACAAAGTGAAGGTTTCAGTATTTACAACCCCAATGGCATATCTGGATTTGAATGTATCAACAGATCCCTGGACCGAACCCTTGGAACCCCTGAAGTAAGTTTTGATGCTTTAGAAAAAGGAATTAGCTACCCCAACCCCTTCTCTGAGACAACGACCATTGCATTTAATTCTGATAATGCAAAACCCGTTTCAATTTTAATTTTTGATGTATTGGGCAGAAAAATAGAAACCCATTCTATAAAAAATATTGTGACAGGGAAAAACAGCTATACTTTAAATCTAACGAGTCAGCCTAGCGGAATTTACTTTTGCAATATTATTTCAAACAAAAAAAGCAAAACAATAAAATTAATCAAACAATAGGTTTTATCTAAAAAAAGCCTGCTCTGGAAAACCAAGTAGGCTTTTCTTATCTTTGCGGTAAAAGAATACATTGACTAACAAAAAAGATGTCCTCATCATAGGCGCCGGCCCCATTGGAATTGCTTGCGCCCTTGAATGCAAAAAACACAATTTAGATTACATAGTGATTGAGAAAGGGACACTAACAAACTCTCTCTATAATTACCCACTGAATATGACCTTTTTTTCCACTTCAGAAAAATTGGAAATCGATGAAATCCCCTTTATCAGCAACAACCCGAAACCTACCCGAAATGAAGCGCTAGAATATTACCGACGGGTAGCTACTTCAAACAAGCTCAATATTAATTTATACGAAACCATAACAGGGGTTGAAAAAGAAGCAGACGGAAGTTTTAGTGTTACTTCAGAAAAAAATAATTACCGTGTAAAAAGCGTAGTCGTAAGCACTGGATTTTACGACATCCCCAAACTATTGAATGTTCTGGGGGAAGACCTTCCAAAAGTGTCTCATTATTTCAAAGAAGCACATCCATATGTAATGCAAAAAAACATTGTGGTTGGAGCGAGCAATTCATCTGTGGATGCTGCATTGGAAATTTGGCGCAAAGGAGGCGATGTTACTATGGTGGTAAGAGGTTCTACAATTGGCGAACGTGTAAAATACTGGGTAAAGCCCGATATTGAAAATAGAATTGAAGAAGGAAGCATTAAAGCTTATTTTAATTCAGAAATTAAAGAGATTAAGGAAACCGAAGTAATAATTGATACACCTGAGGGAGTAATAACTGTTCCCAACGATTTTGTTATTGCATTGACTGGGTATCGCCCAGATTTTGCTTTTCTGGAAACATTAGGCATCGAGTTGTCTAAAGAAGGAAAATATTTTCCCAAATACAATCCAGAAACAATGGAGAGCAATGTGGCTAACTTATATTTGGCTGGCGTTATTTGTGGCGGCATGGAAACCCATAAGTGGTTTATTGAAAATTCGCGGATTCATGCTAAAATAATAGCTAAGTCTATTTCAAAGAAAATCAATAGCCAGCAAAAGTAAAATTGAGGAGTTGCCTTGTATATTTGTAGAGTTCTGGGAAATGTTCTTTAAAATCGTTTGGTGATTCTATAAAATACTCAGCTAAGACTGCCATAAACTCGTATTGGTTGGTAAATGCGTAGTTTCTGAAATAACGTGTTTTATCTAACGTATCTCTTACTTCTTGTACTGTCAATCTTTTCAAGATATTCTGAAATTGCTTTTGAAACCTCAAAGAGTCCACATCTCGACTTTGCATAGCTTCCAATTGCATAGCATGCATAAACTCATGAATACCCAGATTAAGATTGTCATCAGTAATTTTATAGCCTTTTTCAAAATGCTTCCAAGATAAAATAAGTGCTCTTTCCCTTGGGTTAAATTCTCCTTTATGGTTTGCTTGGTTTACAGTGCTGTAAAACTCGTTAGGATATAGCAGGATGTAATCAATAAGCCCGTAATTATAGTTTCTCCTTCCAAAGCTCAGCATACAAGCAGTTGCAGCTATCAACAGTTTCATTTTTTTATCCACTTTCATTTCTTGTCTGCCTACGAACTTTTTTTGCGAAATAAACATAACTATTCGATGCTGGAACTGCCTTTGTTCCTTTATTGACAGTAAATTATAGAAATAAAAACCCTTTTTGAGTACTTCTATTTCTTCTTTATTTAACTTTTTATAGATTAAAATGTATCTATACAAGGGTTTGTTCATTACGTTAGCATACCAATTTTCAAAAACATGGAATAAGAAGAAAGCGAATCCTAAAAGAACTATAGGATATGCGTAAGGAGCCATCCAGTCTATGTTTTCGAGTCTAAGCACGTTTTATTTTGTTTAAAGAAAGAATCAATAATTACCTCTTACATAACGCACTAAGGCATAAAATATTAACATTTAAACATTTGATTACTAACCTTATAAAAAAATGTTAAAATATTGATAAAAAATTTAACGTTTAATTCATGCAAAAAGTAAGTAATTTGAATAGTTTTGTAACAAGCTTAACAAAAAATACATATATGAGACAAAAATTTAAAATTCTGTTAACGTTACTGTCTTTCGTAATGGTGCAAACTATGTTTGCTCAAGAGAAACAAATTACGGGATCAGTACAAGATGCGTCCGGAGTTCCTTTACTGGGAGTAAACATTTTAGTAAAAGGAACGTCGACCGGAACACAAACCGACTTCGATGGAAATTACACTATTGAAGCATCGACTGGTGAAACCTTAGTATTTAGTTACGTAGGGTACACACCTAAAGAAGTGGTTGTAGGCGAAAGCAGTACAATCGATGTTGTTCTTGAGCAAGGAGAAGCTCTTGAAACTGTTGTAGTAACCGCTCTTGGTATTTCTAGGGAAAAGAAATCTCTTGGATATTCCACACAGCAGGTTAGCAGTGATGAGTTGAACGTAACTAGACCTAGTAATGCTATTAATTCATTATCAGGTAAGGTTGCAGGTGTTCAAATTACAAATCCAACCGGTAACTTAGGAGGTTCTTCTAGAATTGTACTAAGGGGTATTGGTTCTGTTACAGGTGAGAACAAACCTTTAATTGTTGTAGATGGTATTCCTTTAGACAACTCAAACTACAACTCTACTACTGCTCAAGTTGGTAGTGGTGGTCGTGACTATGGTGATGCTGGTTTTGACATTAACCCAGACGACGTAGAAAGTATAAACGTACTTAAAGGTGGTGCTGCAGCAGCACTTTATGGTTCGAGAGCATCTAACGGTGTTATCCAAATTACTACTAAATCTGGTAAAGAAGGTAAAGGACAAGTTACCGTAAACTCAGGTGTTACATTTGAGACCGTAAACATCCTACCTCAAGTACAGAAATTATACGGTGGTGGTGCTGGTGATCCAAACACGATTGAGCAAAGTACGTTCGATACCGCTGTAATTAATGGTACTACATATAATATTGTGGACTATGCAACTGATGAATCCTGGGGGCCTCGATACAATGGACAACAAGTATTACATTGGGATGCATTTGATCCAGAATTTCCACAAGACTTCTTAAACCCTAGAGAATGGAAATATCCTAAAAATGATAGAGAAGATTTCTTTAACACGGGTATATCTTTCAATAATGGTGTTGCCTTTACACAAGGTACAGAAGACACTCAGTTCCGTTTATCGGTAAACAATACTAAAACAAAAGGTATTGTTCCAAACTCTGAACTTAATAAAAATACTGTTAACTTTAACGGATCTTCTCAAATTTCAGAGCGCCTTAAAGTTGATGCTGGTGTTAACTTTACTGTTACAGATGGTTTCAACAGACCTGAATCTGGATATGGAGACAACAGTGTTATTTTGCAACTATACCAATTTGGTCAAACTTCTTTAGATTTTGAACGTTTGAAGAAATTTCAATTGCCTGACGGAACACAAAGAACGTGGAACCGTATAGCTTTTGACAATCCTAAGGCAAGATATACCGATAACCCTTACTGGATACTAAATAAAAACATTGCTACAGATAAGAGAACTCGTTGGTACGGTAATTTAGGGTTGCAATATGATATTACTGACAAAATTTATGCAGTTGGTAAAATTTATGCTGATACCTATAACCTAAGAATCAATGACAATGTATCTTTAAGTGAAATTTCAACGCAAGTTGCAAGACATAACGAAGCAGATAGAAATTTCCAAGAAGTAAACTATGAAGCTCGTTTACACTATGATGACAAATATTTTGATGACAAATTAAGTCTTAATGCCTTTGTAGGTACCAACAGAAGAGATGCTGAATTTCATAGATTAAGTGGTTTTTCTAATGGTGGTTTAGTTGTGCCAGGGATTTACAACTTAAGCAACTCTGTTGATGATGCAACTGTTACAGAGTTTGATTCTAGAAGAAGAACAAATAGTGTATTTGGTTCTGCCTCTTTTGGATATGATAACTTTGCTTATGTAACAGTAACTGGTAGAAATGACTGGTCTTCAACCTTACCTGCAGCAAACAATTCATTCTTTTACCCATCCATTAATGGTAGTATAGTGTTTTCACAATTCATTGATGCATCTTGGTTATCTTTTGGTAAAGTAAGAGGTGGTTATGCTGAGGTTGGTAGTGATACAGAGCCTTATAGATTACGTAACACATTTGCTTCAGACGTTTCATTTTTAGGAACGACTCAGTTCTTAACACCAAATGCAAACAACAATAACACGTTAAGACCAGAGCTTAAAGAAACTTGGGAAGTAGGTCTTGAAATGGCTTTCTTTGACCGCCGTTTTAGCTTTGATTTAACGTATTACAATGAGCTAACGAACGACTTGATTACACCAGTACAAGTACCAGTATCAACAGGATTTAATTCAACTTTTGTGAATGCTGGTCAATTGGAAAATAAAGGTATTGAAGCCTTAGTAAATATTACTCCAATAAAAACGGATGATTTTTCTTGGGATATTACTTGGAACTTTGCCAAGAACGAAAATGAGCTTGTAAGCCTTTTTCAAGATGTTGAGTCTTTAGTACTTGCAAACTATACATTTAACGGTGTTACCTTAAATGCAGTTGTAGGTGAGCCTTACGGTGTAATTAGAGGTACAAACTATGTTTACGATAACGAAGGAAATAAAGTTATTAATGCAAACGGAAGTTATGCTGAAACTCAAAATGTTGAGAACTTAGGAAGTATCCTACCAGACTACAACATGGGTATTAGAAACAGCTTTACCTATAAAGGTATAAACCTAGGTTTCCTTATTGACGTTCAAAAAGGAGGTAAGTATAGATCTCTTACAAACATCTGGGGTCACTACTCTGGTATCTTGGAGTCTACTGCTGCTAATAATATTCGTGAAGAAGGTCTTGTACTGGACGGTGTAACAGGAACTGTTACATATGATGACGAAGGAAATTACACAGTAACAGATACAGCACCAAATACAACACGTATCTCGGCTCAACAATGGGGTCAAGGATTCTTTACAGGAAATGATGCTCAAAACGTTTTTGATGCAGACTACGTGAAGTTACGTGAAGTATCGATAGGATATACATTCCCATCAAAATGGTTTGATTATGTTGACTCTGTAAGAGTTAGCGCATTTGGTAGAAACCTTGCAGTATGGGGATTAGACAATGATAACTTTGATCCTGAAGTTGCTAGTACTGGTAGTGGAAACATCCAAGGAGCAGAAGGTGGTTCGTTACCATCAACAAGATCAATAGGATTTAATGTAGAATTAAAATTTTAAAAAAATGAAAAAGATATTAATTGTAACAGTATTGTTTGCAATATCCTCCGCATTTATATCGTGTAGTGAAGATATTGAGGACTACAACAAGAACCCAAACGCACCGGAAGTTGTTCCAACTAATACGGTATTCAACGCTGCTACTAAGCAATATGTTGATAGAATGCGAAGCGCCTTCAACAGTGGTAGATTAACACTGAACTGGGTAGAGTATTGGGGACAAAATGCTTATGCAGATGAAGACCGTTATTTGTTTAGAGAAACATCAGCGGAATCTCTGTATAATGCGTACTTAACCGCTAATGAGTTTAAAACCATTATTGATTTAAATACAGATCCAGACAGTGCTGCTGATGTAGCTGCTGTAGGTGCAAATGAAAACCAGATTGCTGCTTCTAGAATTATGTTAGCATATCTGTTCCATAAACTTACAGATACTTTTGGAGATGTACCTTATTACTCATATGGTAGCGATGATCCAGAATTTCAAGCTCTTAATGTAGAAGAAACGCAATCACCAGTTTTTGCTACACAAGAGAAGATCTATGCTGATATTTTAAAGGAATTAAGAGAATCAGCAGACATGATATCAGTTTCAGAGCCTGTTTTCACAAGTGGAGACAACATCTTCGATGGAGATGCTTCTAAATGGAAAAAGTTTGCTAACTCGTTGATATTGAGAGTTGCAACTCGTTTAAAAGGTGTAAATGCTAGTTTAGCTAACAGTGCTATTAGCGCCGCTATTAATGACGGAGTAATGACATCAAATGCAGATAACGCTGTACAAGCGTATGGAGAGACTGATAATGAAGCTTCTCCTTGGTGGGGTGCTTTTATTACTCGTACTGATTTTGCTGTAGCACATCCATTTGTAAACCTATTAAAAGGTGATGTTGGGAATTTCTCACCAGACCCAAGGTTATTTAAAATGGCTGCACCAAAAAGTGTCAGTATAGATGATATTAAGGCTGATGATTACGAAGAAAGTACAGATTTTGCTGACTATGAAGGTATTCCTTATGCTTTTGAGCTTTTAAATCAACTTGGTAATGCTACGTATTCTTTTCCTAGTAGCAATGTATTAAAGCCAGATTATGGTGAAGTGCTTATGGAGTATGCAGAAGTTGCTTTCCTTTTATCAGAAAACAACAACTGGAGTCAAGCTGAATATGAAAACGGTGTACGTGCCTCTATGGAAAAGTGGGGTGTACCAAGTGCTGATATAGATACATTTGTTGCTGGCTTACCAGCTGCTAATCAAGCTAATGTTTTAAATCAAAAATACATTGCACTTTATATGCAAAGTCACGAAGCATATGCAGAATACAGAAGAACTGGTTTCCCTAACACAATGTTTTTACCAGGTGACTCTTATACATTACCTACAGAACAAGCAGATGATGCTGGTGTAGCGTCTTATACTTTTGTACCTGCAGTTAATGCAACAGATCTTCCATATAGAATTACATACCCTGTAATTATTCAAACTATTAATGGAGCAAACCGTCAGGCAGCAGTTGCTGGCTTAAGTAACGGTGACACCATTTTAAGTAAACTATTCTGGGATGTAAACTAATTAAATAAGTATTTTTATTTAATTTTGGTAAATGGTAAACACCAATTAATAAAAGAAGCCGCTTTAAAGCGGCTTCTTTGTTTTTTAAAGGATACAATAAAGTTGGTTAATTTTAATAGAGCCAAGAGTTATTAAATTAAAATTTAAGTAGTACTGTTGCTAATGATATTTAAAATTGGTTGAGGCAAATACATATTATAATCTTAAATCAAATTTATTAATTAAAAAAGGCTCCACACAAATCAATTGATTTGTGTGGAGCCTTTTTATTCAGTGACCGCGGAAGGATTCGAACCCTCAACCCTCAGAGCCGAAATCTGATATTCTATCCAGTTGAACTACGCGGCCTCATTCCTGCACTTCGGCTATGCTCAGCATAAACTTTGGCGGGAATCTATATTATTAACTCAATCTATTTTTTACTATTCCTGAAATGGTTTTCCCATCGGCTTGTCCAGCTAATTTCTTATTTGCCATTCCCATTACTTTTCCCATATCTTTCATTGATTCTGCTCCAGTTTGAGCAATTATATCATCAACAACCTTGGCCACTTCTTCTTCACTAAGTTGAGCTGGCAAAAAGTTTTCAATGATAGCTGCTTGTTTTAACTCAGGTTCAGCTAGGTCTTCCCTACCTTGTTCTTTATAAATTGCAGCGCTATCCTTACGTTGTTTTACCTGTTTTTGAAGCAATTTAATTTCTTCTTCTTCCGTAAGTTCTTTTTTAGTGCCACTTTCAGTCTGTGCTAATAATAAAGCTGATTTTACTGATCGTAATGCCTCTAAGGCATTGGCATTTTTTTCTTTCATTGCTACTTTCATAGCGTCCATTACCTGCTTTTGTAAGCTCATTATTTTGTTTTTTATAACAGTATGCGAAGATAGCTAATATGTTTTTATTACTAAAGAAAAAAACCCACAAGGCACGCCTTGTGGGTTTAAATATTTAAAATTTGTCTGTTAATCTACATTATCGTGCAAAAATGAATTATTACTTCTCAATTCGATATCATCATCGTCATCACTATTCACAGAAGTTCTGGAAAGAGAACCTTCAGAATCCCTTTTATCATCTAAATCTATTCCCATTCTTTTATAAGCTGGTTGATTTTCTATATCCTCTATTCGCGATCCACTGTTTCTAAACTTATAATTGAAATCTTTCATCTTCTTTTTACGCTCTTCGGTACGGTCTTTCAACAGTTTAGAGATAGGTGAATTTAATGGGTCAACCTCATTGTTATCATCGTTATTAGTGTCTTTTTCAACAGGTGCGACAGTTTTCTTTTCAAAAACCAATTCTTCTTCTGCAGCTTTATGTGTTTTAGCATCCGGTTTGGCATTTAAAAGCTCATCCTCTTTCTCCTGATAGTCATCTAAGCTGTATCGTTTAACACCTTCGTTTGAAAATTCAGTAACAGGTATTACTTCTACATGATCGTTTACCTCTATGTCTTCAACATTTGATATCAACGTCTCGTTATCTTCCTCTTCTTTTTCATACCTTTTGTTTGAATCTGAAACAGGATTTACAGGAAGATCGAACATTAGCATCTGTTCCTTACTCTCTGATGCTTTTTCTTGCTTTTGATCAGGTTTATTGGAAATAATTTTCTCTTCCTTTTTCTGAATATCTTTTTTAGGTTCTAATATTACAAAATCATTTACATCCATTTCATTGATTACCAATTGCTCAAATTCAGCAATATGATGAATATCAATTTCTTCATACGATACATCTATGTTTTTCAATAATTCTGAAGTTTCAACATAGCCTTCAAAAGGAATAGAGGTTTTTTCTTTTGGTTTTGTCACCTCAGAAACTGGAGGCATTTTATCTTCCACTTCCTCTTCTTCAAATAAAGTATGTTTAATGATTGGTTTTGCCTCCTTTATAGGTTTCTCTTCTTTTGGTAGTTCAACACGTGTAGCGCCTTGTTTTACGGATAAGTCTTGTTCTGCCTTTTGTTCTTCTTCAAGCGTATGAATAATTTTTTTACTTTCAGTATTTACAATATCATCTTGCTGTTCTGCATTAAAACCAGTAGCAATGACTGTTATACCAATAGCACCCTCTAATTCTGGGTCCTCACCTACTCCCATAATGATGTTGGCACTGTGTCCAGCTTCATCTTGAATATGATCACTTATTTCACCTATTTCATCGATGGTTATTTCTTCACTGCCCGAAACGATAAGCAACAGTACGTTTTTGGCACCTTTTATTTTATTGTCATTTAACAATGGGGAATCTAAAGCTTTACCAATGGCCTCACTTGCTCGTTTTGCCCCAGTTGCACTTGCACTACCCATTATAGCAGTACCGCTGTTAGCAAGTACTGTTTTGGCATCGCGCAAGTCAATGTTTTGTGTATAGTGGTGCGTTATTACTTCAGCAATACCACGGGCAGCAGTGGCAAGTACTTCGTCTGCTTTTGAAAAACCAGCTTTAAAGCCAAGGTTTCCATACACTTCTCGCAGTTTATTGTTGTTTATTACAATAAGCGAATCACAATTTTGTCGTAGTTTTTCAACCCCTATTTGAGCTTGTTCGTTACGGGTTTTTCCCTCAAACTGAAATGGAATGGTAACAATCCCAACGGTTAGAATGTCCAACTCTTTCGCCATCTTGGCTATAATTGGAGCTGCTCCAGTACCAGTACCACCACCCATTCCGGCAGTGATAAAAATCATTTTGGTGTTAGTAGTGAGCATACTTTTAATTTCCTCCATGCTTTCCATGGCGGACTGTTCTCCTATTTGAGGGTTTGCTCCAGCCCCTAACCCTTCGGTCAAAGAAACGCCTAATTGGATTTTAATAGGCACTGAACTATTTTCAAGTGCTTGTGCATCTGTATTGCAAATCACGAAGTCAACCCCTTTAATTCCTTGGTTGAACATGTGGTTGATTGCATTGCTACCGCCGCCGCCTACGCCAATTACCTTTATAACGTTTGATTGGTTCTTGGGCAGATCGAACGAAATGTTATCAAAATCTGTGTTGCTGCTCATATTGTTTGTTTTTGTGAGGTTCTTTTTCTTTCTTTTTTATTCTGCGTTATCTAAAAACTCCTTGAACTTTTCAGCCCATTTGTCTAGAAAACGTTTGCGTTCTTTAGGTGGCTCCTTCTCTTCTTCCTTGGCCGAGGTATTAGGCTCATCAGTTTCAACTGTTTCAGGCGCTTCAACTTGTTTTTCTTGCTGCTTTTGTTGTCTTTTTTCTTGATTATTTATACTACTAAGTACCAAGCCTACAGCCGTTGCATACGTTGGGCTCGTAGTTTCATCGTCACTACCACCTGCCAAATGCTCATTTGGATACCCAATACGCGTGTCCATTCCGGTTATATATTCTACTAATTGCTTTAAATGTTGTAATTGTGCACCACCGCCGGTTAACACAATCCCAGCAATCAATTTTTTCTTTTGCTCTTCGTGACCGTAATTTTTTATCTCTAAATACACTTGTTCAATAATTTCAACTACTCGTGCATGAATTATTTTTGACAAGTTTTTCAGTGTAATTTCTTTAGGTTCTCTTCCTCGCAAACCTGGTATGGAAACTATTTCGTTTTCTTTGTTCTCACCTGGCCAGGCAGATCCAAATTTGATTTTTAGTAATTCAGCTTGTTTTTCAATAATGGAACACCCTTCTTTTATATCTTCTGTTATTACACCACCGCCAAAAGGGATAACTGCTGTGTGGCGAATAATTCCATCTTTAAAAATTGCTAAATCTGTTGTACCGCCACCTATATCTATTAGTGCTACACCAGCTTCCTTTTCTTCCCTACTCAACACTGCATTTGCTGAAGCCAAAGGCTCTAATGTAATTGCTGAAAGGTTTAATCCAGCACTTTTTATACATCTCCCGACGTTTCTAATTGAAGAAACCTGGCCTACCACTACGTGGAAATTAGCTTCCAAACGGCCTCCGTACATACCAATAGGCTCTTTTATCTCGGCCTGCCCATCTACTTTAAAATCTTGTGGGAGAACATGAATTATTTCTTCACCAGGCAACATAACTAATTTGTGCACTTGGTTGCAGAGACGTTCAATATCGGCTTCATCAATTACTTCGTCGCTGTCACTTCGGGTTATATAATCGCTATGTTGTAAACTTCGTATATGCTGACCTGCAATACCTACCATTACATTGTCAATCTTCATTCCAGAGGATGTTTCAGCATCTTGCACAGCTTGTTGTATGGACTGTATAGTTTGGGTAATATTGTTTACTACACCCCTATGTACACCTAAACTTTTAGACCTTCCCACTCCCAAAATTTCCATTTTACCATATTCGTTTTTACGGCCTATCATGGCTACTATTTTTGTGGTTCCAATATCTAATCCTACAGCTATGTTCTCGTTTTCCATCGCTTATATTTTTGTTGCTACTACTTGGTCTCCAAATTGTAAATTGACCAACTTATAACTTGAAAGCTTATTATCTTGTTTTGTTTTCTTATAAAACGCCTTAAAGTTTTGAAACTTATTGGCTATGGCTTCTGGCTTTCCAAAAAGCACTTTAAAATTGTGTTTTCGCAACCTTAATTCAATATTCCCGTTTTGCTGAAGTTCTAACCCTATTACACTGCTTTTCATAAAAGGGTCTCCATCAATTGCCCTTAAAAGTGGTGTTACTTTTTTAAAATTAGATTCTGAAACTCCTGTAACCAACGGCACCCTTGCTGTGTAAACTACAGACAATGGCATTCTTTCGCCCCTATCGTCAATGTAATAATCTGGTGAAGCAGCTACTCTTCCCAGTGGATTTCGTTGCGTTATTTTGGCTCCAAGTGATCCATTTAAGTTTATGTACACCTCTGCATCGAGTATCATTTCATTTTCAAGCAAACGAGACTCTACCTCTTTCAAAACTAACTTATCTTTACGGATGCTCGTAACACTATCGTAATTTTGTATCAACAATTTATTAACTGTATTACGTGTTATGAAAGGGCTATTTTCATCTAAAAATTCTATGTTAATTTTGGTTAAGTTTCTACTACCATTTCGTTGTTTGGTAAAGCTGAATAAAAAAACAACTAGACCAAACAGTAACACAAATTTTATGTACTCCCAACTACGCTTCATCTTCTAAAACTTTTTTCACCTTATCCACTTCAACCCCAATATCTCCAGCACCTGCCATTATTTTTATCTTACAGCCTGAGTCTTTTATTGTCTTTGCCAAATCAACTTTTGAAACCAACTGTTTTTTATCTGAATCAATCTTTTCTAACAACCATTTTGAGGTAATTCCTTCCATCGGTTCTTCTCGTGCTGGATAGATATCTAATAGGATTATCTCGTCAAATTTTGACAAGCTTTCAGCAAAGTCATTTACAAAATCTCTTGTTCGGCTAAAAAGATGCGGCTGAAAAACAATCAATTTCTCCTTTTCAGGATACATTTCGGTTACGGCTTGGTGTAATGCGTCCAATTCAGTTGGATGATGCGCATAATCATCAATCAACACCAAATCATCGGTTTTAATTTTATATGAAAATCGACGTTGAACTCCCTTAAAACTTTTTAAAGCTTCGGGTAGGCGACGGGTTGGAGAACCTGCTAAAATCGCCATACCCAGAGCTGTTACAGCATTATGTAGGTTATGTTTTCCGGGAAGGAAAAATTTTAAATCTTTTAATACTCTTGTTGGTGTTTTTAAATTGAAAACATAGCCGCCATTTTCAATTCGAACATTTTGTGCCTCATAATCTGCCTCTTCTTCAATCCCAACAGTATTTCCTTTTAAAGGCAAACCCTTTTTAAGTAATAAATGTTCTTTTTCAGAAATCAAAGCAGCAAAATCCTTAAATGTTTTTTCAAATTCTGAAACATCGCCGTAAACATCTAAATGGTCGGGATCCATAGAAGTAATACAAGCAATATCTGGACGTAACTGCATGAAAGAACGGTCAAACTCGTCAGCTTCAACCACCGTTATTAACGTGCCGTTTGAGATAAAATTTGAGTTATAATTTTCAGAAATACCACCTAGAAATGCCGTAACCGCCATTCCTGTTTCAGCTAATAAATGACCTAAAATCGCTGAAGTTGTAGTTTTCCCGTGGGTTCCAGCTACAGCTAAGCAAAAGGTATCTTTGGTAACCTCGCCCAGCAATACTGCCCGCTTTACAATTTTATAATCCTCTTTTTGAAACCACGACAAAATGTTGTTTTGTTTAACAGCGGGTGTATTGACTACCAAGGTTGTCTCTTTATCGAAGTTGTTTTTTGAAATCGACTCAATCGAATCTATAAATGATACCGAAATATCTTCTTTCTCTAACGTTTCGGTAATAGTACTTTCCGTTCTATCATACCCCATAACATCATAGCCTTTTAACTTGCAATAACGAGCTAACGCACTCATCCCGATACCGCCAATACCGATAAAATAAAGTGTTTTTATGTTATCTAAATTCTTCATTTAATAACTCGTTTTTTGTTTAGAAATTAGCTTTTCAATTTCTCTAACAATATCTTTCGTGGCATTGGGTTTTGCCATTTTCTTTATATTTTCTGAAAGTTCTTTTTGGGTTGATTCGGAAGAAAGCAAATCTGAAAAATTCCTTTCAAAATGTTCGTCCAATTGATTTTCTTTTAACAAAATAGCCGCATTATTTTCTGAAACAGCTTGCGCATTTTTAGTTTGGTGATCCTCTGCCACGTTAGGCGATGGAATAAAAATCACCGGTTTCCCTACCAAACATAATTCGGAAACAGATAATGCCCCTGCTCTCGAAATAATAATATCTGCCGCTGCATATGCCAAATCCATCCTATTTAAATAAGCATGAACTTTAATCGCTCCAGTAGATTTGTTTTTATAAGTTTCTTCATAAAACTTCCCGCACTGCCAGATTACCTGAACGTTTTTTTCTTCAAAAAATGAAAGCGAAGTATTTATAAGCTCATTGATCTTTTTGGCACCTAAACTTCCGCCTAACACCAACAATGTTTTTTTACTCCCATCTAGATTGAAAAACTGTTGTGCTTCACTTCTTTTTTCTGAAATATCCAATAAGTCTTGTCGTACCGGATTTCCTGTAAACACTATTTTTTCAGAAGGGAAAAATTTCTCCATCTTGTTATAGGCTACACAAATAACACTCGCTTTGCTGCTCAACCATTTGTTTGTAATTCCCGCATGGCTATTCTGCTCTTGAATTAAACAAGGAATTCCTTTTTGAGAAGCACTTCGTAATAACGGTGCACTTGCATAACCTCCTGTGCCAATAGCAACAGTAGGTTTAAATTTTTTTAATATTTCTCTAGACTTCAATAAACTTGAAATCAATTTAAAAGGAAACATCAAGTTTTTTAAACTGAGTTTTCGTTGCAATCCTGAAATCCATAATCCTTCAATTTTATAACCCGCTTGTGGAACTTTCTCCATCTCCATGCGGTCTTTGGCGCCTACAAACAGAAATTCCGCTTCAGGATACCGTTGCTGAAGTTCGTCTGCAATTGCAATCGCCGGATAGATATGCCCTCCGGTTCCGCCGCCTGATATGATGAATTTATATGGTTTCACTTAAAATATCTAATGGGTTTTCTTCCCGTTCTTCTTTCTCTTTCTTTATTTGCCGGTTGGCACTTACGCTTAATACCATTCCTATTGCTAAGCACGTCATCCAAATGGAACTTCCACCACTACTTACCAATGGTAATGTCTGCCCCGTTACTGGAAACAATTCGACTGCTACAGCCATATTAATCAATGCCTGAAATACAATAGGCAAGCCCACTCCAATTACTAATAGTTTTCCGAAAATGGAAGTCGATTTATGTGCCACAATTACCAATCTGAACAGTAAAAACAGGTATAACGACATTAAAAACAAGGCTCCTACTAAGCCAAATTCTTCAACTATAATCGCGTAAATAAAATCGGAAGAGGATTGTGGTAAAAAGTTTTTCTGAATACTTTTACCAGGTCCTAATCCCGTAATTCCTCCTGAAGCGATTGCAATTTTTGCTTTTTCAATCTGATAATCTGCCTCGGTATCTTCTCCATCAGTAAAGTTTTCTACTCGACTTATCCACGTATCAACTCGGTTCGGAAATACGCCTGGAAATGCTTTTGCAGTCAAGACAAACAATGTTAAACATAATAAACCTGCGCCTAGAATGATTCCTAAATATTTTATTGGGTATCCTCCTACAAACACCAATACAACTACCATCGCAAATATAATAGCCGTGGTTGAAAAGTTAGCTGGAAGAATTAATGCTAATACTACAAATACTGGCAACCATAATGGAAGCAACGTTTCTTTAAAAGTTACAGTTTCCCCTTTAATTTTAGATAAATACCGGGCTACATAGGTTAATAAAACAACCGCCGCCAATGTGGAAGTCTGAAAGGTAACACCCACAAAAGGCACACGTATCCAGCGACTGGCATTAGCTCCATCTATAGTGGTTCCTTGCCCTAACGTTAATAACAACAATACAATAACTACTGGTAACGCAATAATGGACAGACCTCTAAAATAATGAAACGGTATTTTGTGTACGCCATATAAAATGGCAAACCCTAACAATAGATGGGCAAAATGTTTCAGCAAATACGGTAACGTACTTCCATCCCCGTACAAATATGCCAAATTACTACTAGCACTATATACAGGCAAAAAAGAAAATACAGCTAACAGCGCAACAGTAGCCCAAATTACCCGATCTCCTTTTATATGTTGAAATATTTCCCGCATTGGTATTCTTCTTATTTTTTATAAAAGCCTTACTGACTCTTTAAACTGTCTTCCTCTATCTTCGTAGTTTGTAAACAAATCGAAACTAGCGCAGGCTGGCGACAGCAATACATTATCACCTCTCTCTGCCAATCTATATGCTATTTGCACAGCTTCTTTCATCGATTGTGTTTCTACAATCATATCTACTATATTACCAAATTGTTTGGTTAGCTTTTCGTTATCAACTCCTAGGCAAACAATAGCCTTTACTTTTTCGTTTACCAACGGAAGTAAATCCGAGTAATCGTTTCCTTTATCTACACCACCAACTATCCAAACAGTTGGGCTTTCCATGCTATCTAACGCATAAAATGTAGCGTTTACATTAGTGGCTTTAGAGTCGTTAATGTACATGACATTATTAATCTTTAATACTTTTTCAAGACGGTGTTCAACACCTTGAAAGCTTTCCATCGATTCGCGGATGGTCGCTTTTCTAATCTTTAAAAGTTTAGCGACAGTCGAGGCTGCCATAGCATTCTTGGTATTGTGTTCTCCTTGTAAACCTAAGGTTGAGATTGGCATAGTAAATTGGTTATTATCTATTGTTATTATTATTTCGTTGTTTTTTATATATGCGCCTTGTTTCAACTCTTTTTTTGTTGAAAAAGGCAGTAATTGAGATTGTATTGGGTGCTCTGAAAGCCATTTTGTAATTACTTTATCGTCTGCGTCATAAATAAAATAATCGTCAGCCGTTTGATTCATTGCTATTCTAAATTTTGCAGCAATGTATTTACTGAAATCGTGATCATACCTATCTAAATGATCCGGCGTAATGTTGGTTAAAACAGCTATATGTGGTTTAAATGTTTCAATTCCGTCCAATTGAAAGCTACTTAACTCCAACACATAGCTTGTAAACTTTTCTTCAGAAACCTGCTCTGCAAAACTTTTTCCTATGTTTCCACCCAAAGCGACATTCAAGCCACCGTTTTTAAGTACTTCATAAGTTAGCGTTGCGGTTGTGGTTTTTCCATTGCTTCCAGTAATCCCTACGATGGTTGCTTCGGTATATGCTGAAGCAAATTCAATTTCAGAAATCACTTTAACGCCCTTTTCTCTCAGTTTTGTAACAATTTTAGCCGTATCGGGAATTCCCGGGCTTTTCATTACAATATCTGCCGAAAGCACTTTATCTTCAGTATGACCTTGTTCTTCCCACTCAATCTCATTATGTATAAGAACTTGTTTATACGTTTCCTTTATTTTTCCGAAGTCTGAAACAAAGACTTCAAATCCTTTTTTCTTTCCTAACAAAGCCGTTCCTACTCCACTTTCACCGGCTCCTAAAATCACTAACCGAGTGATTTTCGATTTTCGATTTTCGATTTTCGATTTACCCATTACGATTCATCCTACTTTTTACAGTTTTTATTGATGCAACTGTAATAGATAATAACTCATTTGTTTCACTGTGCAATCTTTTAATTTCTTGGTGTTCCTTATCACTTATTTCTAGTAAAATTTCTAACCAAAACATACTCTCATCAGCTTCTTCTTCAACAATTTTGAGTTTGTTTAAAAAGTCTCTATCAGATTTACCTCTACATGCAGCCCTGTAATTTGCTCCAACTGAACTTGAACTTCTAATTAGTTGATTGCAATACGCATTGTATTCTCTCGACAAAGGAAACTTTGCACATAACTTTCCAGTATCTACAGCAAATCGAAACATTCTCTTTTTTAATTCATTCTTCATCAAATTAAGTTTAATCCCTCATTCGTACTTCGTCATTCGTAAATCGTACTTCCTTATCTATCTAATTTTAAGCGTAACAATCGTCAGAATCGCCAGAAAAATTCCTATAATCCAAAATCGGATAACTATTTTACTTTCGTGAAATCCCTTTACCTGATAATGGTGGTGTAGCGGTGACATTCTGAAAATGCGTCTTCCCTCACCAAATTTTTTCTTTGTGTATTTAAACCACCCAACTTGTAACACCACGGAAAGATTTTCCATCAAGAAGATTCCGCAGAGAATGGGTATCAACCATTCTTTGCGAATAGCAATTGCCATAACAGCTATAATTCCTCCAATGGTCAAACTCCCGGTGTCTCCCATAAATACTTGGGCTGGATATGCATTGTACCACAAAAACCCAATGAGTGCCCCCACAAAAGCTGTTATAAAAATGGTTAGCTCTCCAGTATTTGGGATAAACATGATATTCAAGTAATCTGAGAAAATCACGTTACCCGACACCCACGCAAAAATGGCGAGGGTAATTCCAATAATAGCAGAAGAACCTGCCGCTAAGCCATCAATTCCATCCGTGAGATTAGCTCCATTTGAAACGGCTGTGATTATAAAAATGACTATTGGAATAAAGATGATCCATACATATTTTGTGTACCCTTCTCCTGCCCAGCTAATCAGTTTTTCATAATTAAACTCATTTTGCTTAATAAAAGGAATCGTTGTTAATAAGGTTTTTTCTTCTGGGTTAAACTCTTCCTGTGGTGTATTTTGAGCTACTACTTCTGTATTGTTTGTAGGTTTAATTATTTTTCGTTTTACCGTAACATCTGGATGCATATACATTGTCACCCCTACGAAAATTCCTAAACCAATTTGACCTATAATTTTGAATTTCCCCGGTAACCCAGCTTTATCATTCTTAAATTTTTTAAGGTAATCATCAATAAAGCCAATGATCCCCATCCAAAGTGTGGTGACAATCAACATAATCACGTAGATATTCTCCAACTTGGCGAATAATAGAACAGGAACCAAAGTCGCCAAAATGATAATAACACCACCCATTGTTGGGGTACCCGCTTTTTCATTTTGACCTTCCAGACCTAAATCGCGAATACTCTCACCCATTTGTTTCCTTTGCAGATACTTGATTATTTTTTTTCCGTAAACCGTTGCAATGAAAAGTGATAAAATAACCGCCAAAGCTGCCCGGAATGTGATAAACTCAAAAAGGCTCGCCCCTGGGAACTGGTATTCTTTTTCTAAATATTCAAACAAGTAATACAGCATGGTTATTTATTTAGGACGGTTAAAAATTCGTTTACTATTTTAAAGTCGTCAAAATCGATTCGTTCTCCATTTATTTCTTGATAGGTTTCATGTCCTTTTCCAGCAATTAATATAATGTCGTTTTCATTCGCCATTTGGCAGGCACTTTTAATCGCTTGTTTTCTATTTGTTATCGAAACCGTTTTTTTGAAATGTTCCGCAGGGACACCCGCTTCTACTTCTTCTACAATTTTGTCAGGGTCTTCCGTGCGCGGATTGTCGCTAGTAAAGACCACTTTTGTACTTAATGTGGCAGCGATTTTGCCCATTATAGGGCGTTTTGTTGCATCACGATCACCGCCGCAACCTACTACGGTTATCAATTCTTCATTTCCGGTGCGAATGCTGTTAATGGTCTCCAACACATTTTTTAAAGCATCTGGCGAATGTGCATAATCAACAATAGCAGTTATCTTTTTTTCAGAAATTAGATACTGAAACCGTCCATCTACACTTTCCAATGTGCTCATAAGCTGAAGCAATTCTAGTGTTTCCATTCCTAAAATATCTGCAGCTCCAAAAATGGCCAACATATTGTAGGCATTAAATGCCCCAATTAGTTTTACCCAAATCTCATTGTTGTTAATTTTCAGCAACAAACCGGTAAAATTATTTTCCAATATTTGCGCTTTATAATCTGCGTAGCTTTTTAAGGCGTAGGTATATTTTTTTGCATGTGTATTCTGAAGCATTACAGCTCCATTTTTATCATCTACATTCGTCAAGGCAAAAGCCGATTTTGGCAACTGATCAAAGAATTTCTTTTTAACGTCTCGGTATTCTTTAAAATCTTTGTGATAATCTAAATGCTCGTGCGTGAGGTTGGTGAAAATCCCACCTGCAAAGTGAAGGCCTTCGGTACGTTTTTGATGAACACCATGCGAGCTCACTTCCATAAAGCAATATTCAACACCGGCTTCAACCATTTCTTGTAAATAACGGTTTATGGTTAGCGAATCTGGTGTGGTTCGTTTTGCTTCGTAACGGGTGTCATTCACCATTACTTTAACTGTAGAAATAAGCCCTGTTTTATAGCCTGCAGCTGTAAACAAATCGTACAATAAGGTTGAAATGGTGGTTTTACCGTTCGTTCCTGTAATTCCGACCAGTTTTATGTTTTCAGAAGGGTTTTCAAAATAATTGGCGGCCATTATTGCCAATGCTTTATGTGAATCGGCTACCTGAACGTAGGTTATACCATTGATAATCGTTTCAGGAAGGGTTTCACAAATAACAACTAGTGCTCCTTGTTCCGAAGCTTTTAAAATATAGTCATGACCATCTGAGACCGTTCCTTTAATCGCAACAAAAACATCATTAAGCCCAACATTTCGTGAATCGAATTCTATATTCCGAACAGCCACAGCTGTGCTTCCTATCGTTTTCTCGATTGGAATTTTATAGAGTATGTCTTTTAATACTATCACGATAATTTTAAGGTTATTTGTTGGCCGTTCTTTAAAGCTTCTCCAGATTCTATAGACTGATCGGCAACGGTGCCATTTCCTATTATTTGTACTTTTAAACCTAAATTTTCCAATAATGAAACCGCATCCATTCCCGCCATTCCCTTCACGTTAGGAACTTTAGTGTAGTGCGCTTGAGCTTTTGGGTAATAGGTTTCGTAATCTTTTTCTAAAATTGGGTCTTCTTCATCTACATTGGCTATTTCAGCAATTAATGGCGATTCAGTAAATATTTTTTGAGCGATACGTTTAAATACTGGCCCCGTAACATCTGCTCCATAATACCCTTTTTTAGTACTAGGCTTATGAATTACTACAATGCAAGAATATTTTGGGTTTTCTGCTGGAAAATATCCTGAAAAAGATGAAATATACCGACGGTCTTTTTCCCAATCATCCATCCAGTATTCCGTACGAGCTGTTCCAGTTTTTCCAGCCATGGAGAAATATTTAGAATACAAAGGTTTTCCTGTTCCTCGCCTTACAATGTTTTTAAGAATGTCTCGAATTTCATGTAAGGTTTCTACAGAACAAATTTGATCGTTTACGACTTCAGTTTCAAATATTTCCACTTCTTGGTTCCAGGCTCTTATTTCTTTAATAAACCTTGGTTTAACCATAATACCATCATTAGCGATAGCATTATAGAAAGCCAAGGTTTGAAGAGGAGTCAATCTTAAGTTATATCCATATGCCATGGAGGGAAGAGCGTTTTTACTCCATAATTCATGCCCCGGTCCCGGGATTACAGGCTTGCCTTCACCTTTTATTTTTATGCCTATACGCTTATCTAAATTCCATTCTTTTAAATGATCTATAAACTGTTCTGGGTTCTCAGAATAGGCTTCATCTATAATCGTGGCCAATCCAATGTTTGACGATACTTCTAACGCTTTTGCCACAGATATTTCACCATAACCTCCGTGCTTAGAGTCGTGAATGTACCGACCATAAAAACGTTTTCTACCATCCTTGGTGTCCACTACAGTTGTAGTATCTATTTTCTCATCTTCCAAAGCCGCCATTAAAGCCATTACTTTAAACGTAGAACCCGGCTCGTGGCTTTCACCAACAGCATAGTTTAACTTTTCATAATAATTTCCGTTGGAAGTTCTACCGAGATTGGCAACGGCTTTTATTTCACCCGTTTTTACTTCCATCACAATTACAGATCCGTGCTCGGCTTCGTAATGCTCCATTTGCTTCAACAATGCGTGATGAGCAATATCTTGAATGTTTGCATTTATCGTTGAAATAACATCATACCCATCTTGAGGCTCTACTTCATTCTCATCAAAGACTGGTTTCCATTGTCCTCGTGCAATTTTTTGTTTGAGGCGTTTTCCTTCTTTTCCGCGTAAATATTCATCAAAAGCACCTTCCAAACCTACCTCATACACTCCAGGACTATTATTTTTTTGGTCGCCTACTAAACGCTCAGCAACTTTTCCCAATGGATGTTCACGAACGGTACGCTGTTCTACTATAATTCCACCTTTGTATGGGCCTAATTTAAAAAGGGGGAAACTTTTCAGTTTTATATAATCTGAATAGCCTAAGTTTCGAGCAATTAATAAGTATCTATTTTTGTTTGCACGCGCTTTTCTGAATACATTTTGGTAATACGAAGCGGGACGGTTAAACATTTTGCCCATTTCTTTAGAAAGTGGAACAATGTTGTTTTTGAAATTCTCAGAAGAAACGGTTACGGCATCAAAACGGATATCGTATTTGGGAACTGAAGTCGCTAACAAACTACCATCTTCAGCATACACATTGCCTCTATTAGCAGGGATTGTGAAGTTTCGAGTGGTGTTTTTATGGGCCAACTCTCGGTATTCATCACCTTCGACAAATTGAATGTTCACCAATTTAACAGCAACAGCAATCGCGAAGATGAACATACATCCTGCGATAATATAAAGGCGGTTTAATATGTTCTTTTCTTCTATAGCCACCGCGTTATTCTTTGTTTATAATTTTTATTTTTTGAGGGGGCGTAACCGAGGGTTTCAATCCCCTTTTTGCCATCGCCACTTCAATTTTGCTTTCCATCCGGGTTTGCATTAATCGCTTCCGAATATCTAGATATTCACTTTTTAATTCTTTTACTTCATTATTAAGCTTCGCTATCTTATATACTTTTTTATCAGCACTATGCGAACTCGCAATCATAATCAACGCCAACAACGACAGAAAAAAGATGAAGCGCCAATTTTTAAGCGCATCGTCGTTCACCAAAAACTTTCCTTTTATTATGTTATAAAAGTTTTTCTTCATTATAGTTTTTCTGCTACCCGCAGTTTTGCACTACGAGCGCGATTATTTTCTTTTATTTCTTCTTCAGAAGGAATTATAAATTTCCCCACCGGTTTAAAAGGCACTTCTACCCTTCCAAACACATCTTTTTCAGGCTGACCCTGAAACTGTCCGTCCCGCATATAGCGTTTTACCAATCGGTCTTCCAACGAGTGGTAGCTTATTAAACTCAACCTGCCTCCAGACCTTAAGACTTCTTGCGTTTGCAGCAAAAACTCTTTTAGAACCTCAAGCTCTTGATTTACCTCTATACGAATAGCTTGATAAATTTGAGCCAATATTTTGTTCTCCCTGTGTTTTGGCAAAAAACGCCCTAATGCTTTTTTAAGCTGTTCGCTGGTTTTTATTTCACCATTGCGCCTTGCTTCAACAATCACACGTGCCATTCCGGCTGCTGCTCTTAACTCACCGTACTGAGACAGCACACTTCGCAACTGATTTTCATCATAATTATTAACCACATTAAAAGCTGAAAATTCACTCTTTTGGTTCATCCGCATATCTAAATCTGCCTCAAAACGAGTTGAAAAACCACGTTCCGCCACATCAAACTGATGTGATGAAACCCCAAAATCACCTAAAATACCGTCAACTTCTTTGTGACCGTAAAAGCGTAAGAAGCGCTTGAGAAATCTGAAATTTTCATTAACCAACAAAAACCTCGAGTCGTCGATAGCATTCTCAAGCGCATCCTTGTCTTGATCAAAGGCTATCAATTTTCCATGGTCACCAAGACGCTTTAATATTTCTCGCGAATGCCCTCCACCGCCAAAGGTTACATCTACATAAACCCCGTTAGGATCTATGTTTAACCCATCAACCGTTTCGGTTAACAATACCGGATTATGATATTCCATGGTCATCATCGTTGACATCGCCCATTACTTCCTCAGCCAGATCTGCAAAATCACTGGCAGCATCGTTAATGGCTTGTTCATATTTTTCTTTATCCCAAATCTCCACAATGTTTATTGCCGAAGAGAGAACCAACTCTTTACTCAAACCGGCAAAAGACATCAAGTCTTTTGGTATCAATAGCCTACCCGTAGCATCCAGCTCAACCGTTTTAACTCCCGCCGTGAAACGACGAATAAAATCATTGTTTTTACGGTTAAACCGGTTTAGTTTACCCATCTTGGCCATTAGCTCATTCCACTCATCCATTGGGTATAATTCAAGGCACGGTTGAAAAACCGCACGCTTTACCACAAAGCCACTTGGTGTCACCGGAGCTAATTGTTTTTTTAGCGCCGACGGCATCATGACCCTCCCTTTCGAGTCTGCTTTGCATTCGTATGTACCTATTAAATTGAGCACTAAGGGGTTAATTTTTGGCTATTGTTAGTTTCAAATATAAAGAAGTTTTACCACTTTTTACCACTTTTTACCACTTTGTTGATAAGTTTTACCACCTACTAATCTTTATGCCATTCAAGCAGGTTTATTGTTAATAACCTTTTTAATTAAAGCTTGTTAGCCTTTCATCTCTTATTGAAAAGGGACAGACTTGTTTTTATATTTTTTTTTGCAGTGAACTAGCGTCCTCTACAAAAATTAATAGCACACTGTCTGTTAGGAAGAAAGCTATTGTTCTATAATTTTGATTACTTTTGCTTCTTATAATTTCAGTATTGAATGGCAAACCAAATACACGAAGAAGGAAAATTTAAGTATATAGAACATGGCGAAGGTACGCCAGTTGTTGTTTTACACGGACTCATGGGTGGGTTGAGCAATTTTGACGGAGTTACTGATTTTTTCCCTGATAAAGGTTATAAAATTCTTATTCCCGAATTGCCTATCTACAGCATGTCCTTACTGAAAACGAACGTGAAAAATTTCGCAAAATACGTTTCAGAATTTATTGACCACAAGGGTTTTGAGGAAGTCATTTTGTTAGGCAATTCATTAGGCGGCCACATAGGTTTGCTTTGTACAAAATTATATCCTGAAAAGGTTAAGGCGCTTATTATAACCGGAAGTTCGGGCTTATACGAAAGTGCTATGGGCGAAAGCTACCCAAAACGGGGCGACTACGATTATATTCAGAAAAAAGCTGAAAATGTTTTCTATGATCCCGCTGTTGCCACTAAAGAAATTGTGGACGAAGTTTATGCTTCTGTTAACGACCGAAACAAACTAATACGCACGCTCGCTATTGCAAAAAGTGCAATTAGACACAATATGGCAAAGGATCTTCCCAAAATGGACACACCAACCTGTATTATTTGGGGAAAAAACGACAATGTAACGCCTCCCGAAGTTGCCACTGAATTTGACGAATTGTTACCTGATTCAGATTTATATTGGATTGATAAATGTGGCCACGCCGCTATGATGGAACACCCAGACGAGTTTAACAAACTTCTCTACGCTTGGTTACAAAAACGAAATCTTTAAGTTTTATGAAGATTAAATCGGCAGAATTTGTAATGAGCAACAGCGATGTTGCCAAATGTCCTTCATCGCATTTACCAGAATATGCTTTTATTGGCCGGTCTAACGTTGGTAAGTCTTCCCTTATAAATATGTTAATGCAACGTAAGAACCTTGCAAAAACATCGGGACGCCCAGGTAAAACACAACTAATCAATCATTTTTTGGTGAATAAAAACTGGCATCTAGTCGATTTACCTGGTTATGGTTATGCGAAGGTTTCCAAAAAAAGTAAAAAAACGTTTCAAAAATTTATCACTGAATATTTTAAAAGCAGGGAACAGTTAATCATGGGCTTTGTTTTGATAGATTGCCGTCACGAACCGCAACCTATCGATCTTGAGTTTATGGAATGGTTGGGTGAAAATCAATTGCCTTTTGCCATCATCTTTACCAAGGCAGATAAATTAAAGCCCAAAGCATTAGAACGCAATTTAAAAGCATATCAAGAAAAAATGCTTGAAACTTGGGTGGAAATGCCTCAGTATTTTATAACCTCATCCACCAATGCGACTGGTCGTGACGAGGTATTACAATATATTGGCCAGATTAACGAGACGCTAGACCTTTCTTAACTATCTCAATAAGAGCCTCAACAGTTTCTATCTCATTTAATTTTTCCGAAGAAAGAAAAATTTCTAATTCGCCACCATTTTCTGAAAGGACAACAGGAAATGTATATTTAGGCAACCACTTAGATCTGAATTTTTTCACAAATTCATCTTTATGATAAAAATCCATTTCTACATTTTCCTGTTTTCGAAATTGCTTCCACTTTTTCTTTTCTGAAAAAAGACCATAGGTCAATTCGCAAAGGCTGCAAGTGTACGTTGAAGGACTTATAATCTTATGTAAACTATCTAAATATGCTTTTCGTTTACCCGAATCTGCATTATACACAAAAATGAGCCGCATCACTCTTTGGTAAGCTCTAGTTTTTCTGCAAAATAGTCGCAAAAGTCGCGCATGGTGGCACTCATTTTTTCATCATTTGTAGCACGCTCGAAAGTATCGGCCATAGCGCTCAAGGTTTGGTGAAAAAATATTTTCATATCATCCAACGGCATATCTTTGGTCCAAAGATCGATGCGAAGGGACTCTCTATTATCGTGATCCCAAACGTTTAGAAAAATTGCTTTTGCCTCTTCATTTTCCACGCCTCCATCTGGTGCAGACCATTGTAGTTTTTCAGGTACTTTATTTTCGTCAAGGTCTATGTTTATTTTAATTTCTGAAGTGTTATTTGCCATTACTTTTTTGGTTTATACTTTGAATTATTAAATATCGTTTCTGGTTTTTCTTGCAACATTTTTTTGAGGTCAACTGAATTGTTTTTCATATACGCTCGTACAATTTGCCAGCCCAAATAACGCCCTACCATTCCGGGGGATTGGTTATCAATTTCTAAATAAAATTTTGAAAACGGAGCCTTGTTTATAAAACGGGCCGGTAATTTAGGGTTTGTGCTGTACAACAGTTCTTTTTCAACAAAATAACGCCACATATATTCCTCATTTTCTTCTGCCCATTTTAGTTCGGCTTCTGTATAGCCTATTTTTTCTGAATCTGGGGTGTTTGGCAACCAAAGGTCTTTTAAATAAAGCTCTTTTCCGAAGAAAATCATCTGGGCCAATAAGTCGCGTTTTTGTGGTTTTGAAATAAGCTGTCGAGCATAAATCGAAGCTACATCTGGCGCAAGTTGAGCCGGTTTTAAATCTTTGGAAATATATTTCTGGATGCCTTCGTAAAAGCGATGATCGCTTCCTAAATACGTGTCTAAAGCAACAATCAACATCGTATCTGTAGCAATTACCTTATTATTATAATCTACATCTGATGTTACCGTGAAAATCGTTGGTGGTGTAAATTCAGGGAAGTAATACTGTATATGCTGAAATAAAGGAATGAGTTGATCTTCAATTTCAGAATTATCAGGAAATTGTTTAGCAACCTCAGCGTCTAATTGTTGTTGCAGTGTATCTTGAATTCTAGATACCCAAACACTGTCTGCAAATTGCGTCGGAAAAAATTGTGGATACTCTTTTTTAAGTTTCGGGATATCCTGAACAGATGCTGTCGCAAACTCCTTATCAAAACGAACCACATCTACATCCATAGGAATGGCTTCAATTTCTTTTTCCCTTTTACTTTTTGAATCACAAGCCGTAAAAAAGACCACTACAAACACTAATAACAACGCGTAAAACTTCATATAAGATACAATTTGACAACTGTTTAACGTTATCTCCTTTTTTAAATTTTAACTTTAGTTTATTTTTGTGTGCAAAGGTAGGCTTTATAGTTCAAAATATAGAGGTATTAAGTACTCACACTTTAAAGTTTACCAATAAATAATAAGCATTATGCAAACTGAAAAAGTAGTAGATCACATTGTAAATTGGTTAAAAGAATATGCAACCAATGCCAATATGAATGGTTTTGTGGTAGGCATAAGTGGAGGTATTGACTCTGCCGTAACATCTGCCTTATGTGCTAAAACTGGCCTTAGAACATTGTGCCTAGAAATGCCTATCCACCAAGCTCAAAGTCAAGTTACCCGAGGCCAAGAGCATATTGCTACTTTAAAAACCCATTATGCAAATGTGAGCGATGTTAAGGTAGACCTTACTTCTGTTTTTGAACAATTTAAAACCGAAGTACCACAAACCAACGATATTACTTTTTTAGACTTGGCCCTGGCTAACACCCGTGCGCGATTACGTATGAGCACCTTATATTATTTTGCAGGGTTGCATCGATATTTAGTAGCAGGCACCGGAAATAAAGTTGAGGATTTTGGTGTAGGTTTTTATACCAAATATGGAGATGGCGGAGTAGATTTAAGCCCAATAGCCGATTTGCTTAAAAGTGAAGTGTATGAATTGGGCCGTTTTCTTGATGTACCTGTTTCCATTTTAGAAGCTGCTCCAACCGATGGCCTTTTTGGCGATAGCCGTACCGATGAAGATCAAATTGGAGCTAGTTATGACGAATTGGAATGGGCCATGAAAATGCAAGAAAATGGTAAAAAGCCAACTGATTTTGAAGGAAGAAAACAAGAGGTTTTTAACATTTACTTACGCCTAAACAAAGCTAACCAACACAAAATGAAGCCGATTCCTGTATGCAATATTCCTAATTCCTACAAGGTTTTATAATATTCAACGAATTTTCTGTACGTTGAACGAATAATCTCTCATACTGACAATCTTTTTTTTAGTTTTGATTTGTAGTATAAATATTACAAACCTCACACTTTTTGCTCCCTTAAAAAATATTAAGGATTATTAACAAAGAGACTAATGAAAAAAATTGTCATTGCAGATCATCATCCGGTAACCCGCAAAGGGATTTCGTGTATGTTGAAAAAGAAAAAAGACGAATTCTCAATACTTGCAAAAGTTAACAACGGAGAAGAACTCTACAAAAGTTTACAGGACCATAACCCTGATATTCTCATCATGGAGATAGACATGCCACAAATTAACGGCATTAATGCACTAAGGAGTATTAAAGAATCTTTTCCACAAACTAGGGTTTTAATATTTTCAACACACCCAGAAGAAATCTATGCGCTTCGCTCCATAAAATCAGGAGCTGCAGGGTATGTACCAAAAACAGCTTCCACTAAAGTGTTTTTAGATGCGCTTGCCAAAATTGCAAAAGGTGGAATCTTCCTAAACGAAGAACTTACTTCTACATTTACAAGCCGTAATGTAGGTGAAAGCAGCGCTATAAGCCGCTACAAAAAACTTTCATCGCGCGAAATTGAAGTATTGAATTTACTTTCAAGGGGAAAAAGAAACAAGGACATTGCCAATGCACTTAACATTAACGAAAAAACCGTAAGTACGTATAAAACACGTTTATTGAAAAAATTGAAAGTGGATAACTTGGCAGATTTGATACACCAGTCCCGTATGTTTCAGTTTGGGTAATTATAACACCCGGCGTAGTTTTTCTGAAATCACTTTTTTAAGTGTAATATAATCTACAACATCTTGTAGATCTATTTTTACATCATCCGGATTTTGTTCTTTAATAGCATCTGAAAGCTCTTTAATCTTCTGGTTCACTAATTCGCGACGTAAATTTAAAATTGTTTCGCTCACAACTTGTGACACAGAATGTTCTTTTTCTTTTACATAAATTTCATTACGTTCCCAATCGTGCAAACTATATTTTTCTTCTTCCATTAAAATATCGGTCACGGCCGATGCTTTTTCGGGTTGCAAACTATTTACAAAAGCATCTACTTTTAAATCCTCTTCGCGTGTTAACCGGTTTATAATGTCATAATATAAATCTTTAAACGCATCGTTTGTAAATTCAATTTCGTCTTCTTGAAGATCCAAAAATATCTTCTGAAACACCGTCGTCGTTTGCATTTCAGGTTTAAAAGTAACATCGCCCTTTTCATCTGTATCAAGTATTAGCTCCTCAAAATCCTCCTCCTTAGTTCCGTACAATAATAACAATTCAATTATTTTTCGTTCTAGCTCGTACTGAACATCAATCTTTTCAGTTTTTTCCTTTTCTGAAGGAACTACCTGCATAGGCTTTTGCTCACTTCTTTTTCTACGGGACACGTCCCGTTTATCTTTCTGAATTAGTTGCTCAACAGCATTGGAAATTACCTCTTCAGAAATTCCCGTGATTCGAGAACATTCCTTAATATAAACTTCCCGCTTAATCACATCAGGTATCTTTGAAATACTCATTGCCATGCTATGAATAGCTTCAGCTTTTTTATTGGGATTGTTTCTTGCTTCTGAATCAAACAACGAAGCTTTAAACGAAATAAAATCACGCGAATTTTCTTCTAAATACGACTTTAATTCTTCCAACGAGTTTTTCCGTGAAAAGCTATCGGGATCTTCTCCTTCTGGGAACGTACAGATTTTCACGTTCATTCCCTGTTCCAAAATTAAATCGACACCACGAAGTGAGGCACGTAACCCTGCGGCATCACCATCAAAAAGAACGGTGATGTTTTGAGTAAGTCTATTTACCAACCGAATCTGTTCTGGCGTCAACGCAGTACCAGAAGACGATACTACATTTTCAATCCCAGCTTGATGAAACTGAATTACATCGGTATAGCCTTCCACCAGATAACAGTTATCTTCTTTGGCAATGCTTTGTTTAGCATGATAAATACCATACAGCACTTTACTTTTGTGGTAAATATCACTCTCCGGCGAGTTGAGATATTTGGCTGCCTTTTTATCGTTTGTTAAAATACGACCACCAAAACCCAACGTACGACCGCTCATACTACGAATAGGAAACATCACCCGACCTTTAAAACGATCGAACTGTTTCTCTCCTTTGACAATTGTCAGCCCAGTTTTTTCAAGATAGTCGAGTTTATACCCTTTTTTTATGGCGTGATTGGTAAACGCATCCCAACTATCGGGCGAAAATCCTAAATCGAATTTTTTAATGGTTTCTTCAGTAAAGCCTCGTTCTTTAAAATAACTAAGACCAATTGCCTTTCCTTCTTCGGTTTTAAACAACACGTGCTTAAAATAATCTTTCGCAAACTCACTAACTAGGTATAAACTTTCACGTTCATCTGCTTGTTGTTTTTGTTCGTCGGTCTGTTGGGTTTCTTCAACCTCAATTCCATACTTTTTGGCGAGGTATTTTATAGCTTCGGGATAGGTAAAATGTTCATGTTCCATTAAAAAAGCGACTACATTTCCACCTTTTCCGCTACTGAAATCTTTCCAAATCTGTTTTACGGGCGACACCATAAAACTAGGGGTGCGCTCATCACTAAACGGACTAAGCCCTTTGAAGTTACTACCTGATTTTTTTAGTTGTACAAAATCACCAATCACCTCTTCTACGCGAGCGGTTTCAAACACATTGTCTATGGTGGTTTTTGCTATCAAATTTCAGGAAGTTTATTAAAACAAATATAATAAAATGGAAGTCGCTTTTAAGAATTACTTACAGAAAACAAAAAAGCCTCTTTTCAGAAAAAAGAAGCTTTTAAAAACATGGCTATTCAATATATTAATCAACATCAAAACGAAGTCCTAAAGAAACATTTCTTTGATCGATTGGATTATCTTTAAAAATGGTGTTTAAGTCATGTTTTAAATAAACAGCTGTTCCTTTCCAGCCTATGTAACCGCTTACACCGTAGATAAAATTATTGGTGTTGTAATTTGCTTTCAGTTTCTCTTTCACATCTTCTCCATCTTCGGAATATTTTAGCTTTTGACGTGAGCTAAGGTTAAAACCTGCATACCCACCTAGACCTACTTTAATTTTATTGTAGGTGTTGTATCTAAAATATTCATCCTTTTCTATTTTTTCTGAAGGGCCAAACTCAAAATGAAGCGGAAATACTAAATTATCCATTCGAAACTTAGATTTATCCAAATCTAAACGGAATTCCTGTAATTCAGTTTGATCGCCGGTATCTACGTAGTATCTGTTATCAGTAGGTTTCAGACCATTAAACTGAAAAGAAAAACCATATTTTACACGTAGCCAGTTCGTGTTTTTAAACACACGTGTTCGCCACGCCCAACCTATTTCGGCAAAACGGCTCCCTCCTATTTTAAAGTCTGAATCGTTCAGCGATTCTCCTTCGGTTATCACATTATTTAAACCAAAGGCAAACACAAAAGCACTGGTTGTTCTACGGTCGTATTTTCTTTTATTGGCCGTTCCTCTTTCTCTTACTTTTATTCCGAAAACACGATCGTTATCCTTGTCAAGAGCACCTACACCTATTGATATAGACGAACCTTCCATATTCCCTATTCTTCCATTTCGCTCTAACAAAGCTATTTTATTATCGATTATCGCCAAACGGTTTTCAATGTTCAGCGCTCGTTTTTCGGCAGCTTCTTCTTTTAACTGTTCTGCTTCAGGTAATGTAATTTCGTTATTGTCCAATCGTTGATTGATGTCTTCCACTTCGTTTTTAAGTGCTTCCTTTTCTTCGGTCACAACTTGCTCTTGTGCGGCTTTTAAAACAGCAATATCGTTTGCTAGGTCGTTTTCCTGTGCTTGTGCTGAGACCATAGTCAGCAACCATACCGTCAAAACGGTACAATACGTAAATATTTTCATGATTTGTGTGATTTAGTGCCTTTTGGCATCCCTCCCAATTAAGGAAGGGATTGCCTCTGGGCGTGATTGATGAATGAATTATTGTGTATTAATTATTACGTTCGGTAACGGCAGTCCGTATTTTATTGAACCCTTCGCCTAAAGCATCGAAAACTTTTTCCCTAAAGCTTCTTTCTAGCTCCAGTTCCACGTCTAAAAGCAGGGCTGCAGCATCTACTTTTTGAGTTTCAGGATTAAGTATTTGCCGTGTTTTTATGTCTCGTTGGGCTTTGGCCAAAAGCACATCGATTTCTTCAAGGGTAACTTCTTGGTTTTTATTCTGAATTTCTTTTACCTGTGCTACTACTTCGTCAACCTTGTTCTCAATAAAGTGTTCGTTAGCTTTATCCACTACTTTGTTCTTCGGAATAGATTGTTCTTTAAAATTGGTTTCGGTTTTAGCAATTGCTTTTTCATTTTCAGGTGAAATTTCAACAGACTGATTTGGCTTTATTTTTTGTTTTGCAAGTTCCTTCTTAGATTTTTTTTGTTCCTCCTTCTTCTCTTGTTTAAGGTTCTCTTCAACAGCAATATCTTCTATATTGGTTTTCTGCGGAACACTTTCCGTTTGTTTTTCAGAGTCTAACACCTCTTTATTGATTGGTGTTTCAACTAGGTCTTCAGAGTCAGAAACCTTACCTGTTTTACTGAACAACAATGACCCGATTACTAAAATACTCACTAAACTGGCCGCAACGGCATACCAAATAAAGTAACTTTTCTTTTTTTCGGGTTTTCCTAAACGTGCATTCAATTTTTCCCAAGCGTCACCAGAGGGTTGTATTTCCCGTTCTTGTAATTTTTCGCGAATGCTATCTTCAAGTTTATTGGGCTCCATAATTCACGTCATTTTGTTTGTTAATATTGTTTTGAAGCATCTTGCGGGCTTTTGACAATTGCGATTTAGATGTGCCTTCACTAATCTGCAATAATTCGGCAATTTCACTATGCTTATAGCCTTCTACGGCATATAATACAAATACGGTTTTATAGCCATCGGGCAGACTATCTATCACTTTTTGTATTTCAGCTACTTCAAAACCTGTATCAATGGTCGTTGCGTACTCAAGTGAGTTTTCAATAACCGATTCGTCTTTAAAATAAAGTTTATTTTGTCTTCTTAATTCACTAATAGATTCATTTACCATAATACGGCGTATCCACCCTTCAAAACTACCCTGATCACTAAACGAATCCAGTTTTGTAAAAACCTTGTAAAATCCGTTGAGCATAGTTTCTTCGGCCAAGTCATTATTTTTTAGATACTGCCTGCAAACACTTAACATTTTTGGAGCAAAAAACTGGTACAATTCGTACTGCGCACGACGATCGCCTTTTTTTGCTTTCTTTATAAGCTTTTTATAATTTTTATGTAATGAAATTAATTTCACAGTTTGCTTCGCATGGCTTTCTATTAATAGAGACGCAATTTTAGTGCAAAAGGTTGCCTGAGAATAAAAAAAATTGAAACTTTAGGTTTTCTGGCTTGAGAGTTCAGTTTATTTTTTTCTGTCAATTACGTAGTTAACCATCAACTCTAATGCTTCTTTATAGGGAGACTCTGGGTATGTTTGAAGAATTTTCAACGCTCTCTCTTGGTAGGCTTTCATTTTAGTGATCGCATAGTCTAGACCACCACTGTCTTTCACAAAAGCAATAACCTGTTTTACTCGTTTTTTATCCTTATTGTGATTTTTTACCGAATTTATAAGCCATCTTTTGTCTTTGGGCGGGACGGTGTTCAAACTATAAATTAAAGGAAGGGTCATTTTTTGTTCTTTAATGTCTATACCGGTAGGTTTCCCGATTTTTTCATTTCCATAATCGAAAAGATCATCTTTTATCTGAAATGCAATACCAATCAACTCACCAAATTCTCGCATCGCCTCAACCTCTTCTTTGGGAGCATTAACCGATTGGGCGCCCATTGCACAACATGCGGCAATAAGCGTAGCTGTTTTTTGACGGATTATATCGAAATACACATCTTCAGTAATGTCAAGTTTTCTGGCCTTTTCAATTTGAAGCAATTCCCCTTCGCTCATCTCGCGAACGGCAACCGAAATGATTTTCAGTAAATCGAAGTCGTCATAGTCAATAGAAAGCAATAACCCCTTAGACAACAAATAATCGCCAACAAGAACCGCAATTTTATTTTTCCATAGGGCATTGATCGAAAAGAATCCACGACGACGGTTGCTATCATCCACAACATCATCGTGAACCAAGGTTGCGGTGTGGATAAGCTCTATTACCGATGCACCCCGGTATGTTCTTTCTTCGACTGCTCCGTTTCCAGTCATTTTTGCGATAAGAAAAACAAACATAGGGCGCATTTGTTTTCCTTTACGGTTTACAACATAATGTGTAATTCTATTGAGTAAAGCAACTTTTGAAGACATGGCACCAGAGAACTTTTTTTCGAAAAGTTCCATTTCGGATTCAATGGGTTGTTTTATTTGCGAAACGATTTTCATTCGTGCTTCAAAAATAGAATAAATGCAAGTAAAAATTATAAATTTTTAATAATATTCACTATATTCGCCTTAAACTAAAAAACATTTATATTATGAAAAAAATTACTTTATTAGCAGCATTTTTTGTTGCTTTTGCAATGAACGCCCAAACTACGCTTATTGATGAGGGCTTTGATGACATCACAACTTTAACTGATTATGTAGTAGTTAACGTAAGTGATGCTCCTGGAACAACCGATATTTTTCAGGGTAACCCAGATGTTTTTCCAGCATTTGATGGAGCACCTGAAGCTTATGTAGGAATGAACTTTAACGCCACTGCTGGTAGCTTAATTGATCTTTACCTTTTACTTCCAGAATTAGACCTTAAAAATGGTGATATCATATCATTTTACACAAGAACAGGTGAAGGCAGTACTTTCCCTGACAGATTAGAAGTACGTATTGACCCAGATGGAACTGGAACAGAGCCAACTTCTGGTGATGTAGGTTCTTACACTGAATTATTAAGTGAAATTAATCCAAATCTTGATCAAGGTGGTTACCCAGAAACTTGGGAACCAGCTCAAGAAATCACAATCTCAGGTCTTCCAACTGAAGGAGCTACAACTAGAATTGCTCTTCGTTATTGGGTAACCGATGGAGGTCCTGCAGGTTCTAACTCTAACTTTATTGGAATTGACAGATTACAAGTTGAATCTACTTTAGGAGTTAATGAGCAAGCGTTTGACAATTTCACATATTTTGTTGATGCAGCTAGCCAGTTAAACCTTAAAGCGAGTTCAGCTATGAATTCAGTTGAAGTTTATAACGTATTAGGACAGCAGGTAATTTCTCAGAAATTAGCTAACACTAACGAATCAGTTAGCTTGTCTGCTCTTAAGTCTGGTGTTTATCTTGCAACCGTTACTATTGACGGAGCTAAGAAAACTTTTAAAGTAGCTAAGAAATAATTCTTACTTTAAATACAACGAAAAAAAGAGCGGTTTAAAACCGCTCTTTTTTATTTTGTCATTTTATAAATTTCTTACTCATCAGCTTTTATTCGCTAGCTGTCCACAAGCGGCATCAATATCTTTTCCGCGGCTTCTTCGCACCGTAACCGGTATGCGGTTCTTTTCTAGTTTTTCTATATATAAGTCTAAAGCTAAATTATCTGCTTGCTGAAACTCACCATCATCAATAGGGTTATATTCTATTAAGTTAATTTTACATGGAACCGATTTACAGAACTGTACCAAAGCATCTACGTCTTTTTCAGTATCATTTATATCTTTCCAAACAATATATTCATACGTAACACGACGCTTTGTTTTAGCATACCAATACTCTATTGATTCGTGTAAATCCTCTAAAGTAAAACTTTTAGCAAACGGCATGATTTGCTCCCGCGTTTCTTGAATGGCAGAATGCAAGGAAACAGCGAGATTGAATTTCACTTCGTCATCTGCTAGCTTTTTAATCATTTTTGGAACACCAGATGTGGAAAGTGTAATCCGTTTTGGTGACATTCTCAACCCTTCTTCCGAGGTAATCATTTTAATGGACTCCAGAACATTTTTGTAATTCATGAGCGGTTCACCCATACCCATGTAAACTATATTGGACAAAGGCTTATCATGATACAGTAGACTCTCTTTATGAATAGCGACGACTTGATCAAAAATCTCATCTGGATTCAAGTTCCGCATTCGTTTTAAACGGGATGTTGCGCAAAATTTACAATCCAGACTACAACCTACTTGAGAAGAAACACAAGCTGTAGTTCGAGATTTTGTTGGTATTAAAACAGACTCTACAACAAAACCGTCGTGTAGTTTTACAGCATTTTTAATGGTACCGTCATTGCTTTTTTGAAGGCTATCTACTTCTATATGGTTTATCACAAAGTTTTGCTCCAAATGTGACCGGGTTTCTTTTGAGATATTTGTCATATCTTCAAAATTGTGGATCCCTTTATTCCAAAGCCATTCGTATACTTGATTACCACGAAATGCTTTGTCGCCAATACTTACAAAAAATTCACGTAATTCTTCTTTTGATAATGCTCGTATGTCTTTTTTTTCTGAAACCATAAGAGTGCAAAATTACGGTTTAGTTATTTGATTATAGAAAGATTAAGAAGTATTTATGGATTGAAAAGCGTAAGCAATTATCGATTTACCACAATTTTTTTTGTAATACTGGAATCACTATCCAAATCTATTAATTTCAAAAAGTAAACCCCTTCTGAAAATTGGGCTATCGAAATTGTATTCATGGTATTTGACACCAACCCCTTCCCTATTTCTTGACCTGTTACATTATAGAACTGATATGATAAATTTGGGTAGCGGCTGTTTAAAACAGTTATAGTCTCCGAAGCTGGGTTGGGGTAAACTTTTAATTCGCCCGTTATTTCAAAGCTAGGGGCATTCAAAAGGTTTTCTATGGCTCCAAGCTCTGTTTGCCCTGTATTGAGTGGGTCTAACCATTCTTTAAGACGTTTATCAGGGCTTGCACCAGCATCCCAAGATACAGCAAACCTTCCGTAAATATCATACTCATTATTGCCTTCTAAACCTTCACAAGATGCATTACCTGCATATAATTGACCTATTATATGCCCTTTTTGGTTAAATAGTGGCGACCCTGATGAGCCACTTTCAGTAGTACCTATTTCCCAACCATTGCCTTGCCCTGCAGAAATCCCACCTATTAACCATACTTCTTTACCGTTTGCAGTTTCATGCACAGCACCCGAATCATCACGACATACTTTCATTATATCTCCATTGGGGTGGTGAATGCCCACTTCAAATTGTGGAAGTTCGTCGGTAATATCCCACCCTGCAAAAGCAACGTCCCAAGAACTGGGAACTTCATTATATAATTCTACCAATGCAAAGTCACTAAGATCATTGTTTGCTTTTAAGGCTGCACCACTCATCGTGAAATTTGTTTGAATTCCTGGGCTTTGATCACTTTCACCACATACCGGACTTGGGCTCATCCAATTAAACCTTATGGACCAAAAGGCTGGATCGCTATTATCTAAACAATGGTTCCCTGTTAACAAGTACGGTGTTTTGTCGTTATTAGTATTGTTGACGAGAACTGAAGAACACAAGTACCCATTACCCAAGTTAAGCAATGCAACAGTTTTCTTTAATATATCTTTTTGAATATCGAAATCTTCCCCTATTGAACAGTTTACATCATAATTACAATCGCCAGAATCATCTAAGCCACGGTTTTCTTCTACATATTCATCAACTCGTGACATTCTATAGCCGTGAATAATACTTCCAATATTTAAAAGCACTTGTTCATTAACTGAAACAGGCTCATAATACTCAACCCGAATTATATCCCCATTTACAAACCAAGAACCCAATTGTTGATTGTCTCTATTTTGTTCGTTTGATAAGGGCATTAATATATCACTCCCATCATCATTGTATAAAAACAATTTAGAACCATTTGGTATGTAAAACTGTTCAAAATTTATACTCAAATTAATAGCGTTAGGGGATTTAATGGCTACTCGCCAAATTTTATCACCATTTTCTAATTCTGTTACGTGACCTTCTTCATGGATATTTATTTTTAAGTTTCGTTTAATTCCGTATCGCCATGGAAGACTTTTGTCTTGGTCGTTAATATTATCTTGTTGCTGAAGAGCTATAAGATCAAGAGGAGGAAGTTCAATTGGGTGTATTTTTTCAATAGTATCTGTTCGCAAACCAATAGGCATGTTAACGATACTTTCTTGAGATAATACCGTAATAGCGAAAAACAAAAAAAAGAAAGAAAAAGTAGTTTTTTTCATACGCTCTTGATGCTGATACTTTTACAACACTACAAGATACTTTTTTATTCTCAAATTAGAAAATCATTTATCTGCTAAAAACAAAAAAATCCTGATACAGGATCAGGATTTTATAAAGTAATTAAGTCTTAAATTAGATGATAAGCATAGCGTCTCCGTACGTATAGAACCTATACTTCTCCTTAACTGCTTCAGCATATGCTTCTTTAATGAAATCATGTCCTGCAAAAGCAGAAACCATCATCAATAGAGTAGATTTTGGTGTATGGAAATTGGTTACCATACAGTTTGCTATGCTAAAATCGTAAGGAGGAAAAATAAATTTGTTAGTCCAGCCTGAGTATTCATTAAGCATACTATTTGAGGAAACGGAGCTTTCTAAGGCACGCATAACCGTGGTTCCTACTGCACAAACACGTTTTTTTCTATTAATCCCTGTATTGATAGTATCTACAGAACTTTGAGGAAGTACAATCTCTTCAGAGTCCATTTTGTGTTTTGAAAGGTCTTCTACCTCAACAGGGCTAAAAGTCCCCAATCCTACGTGAAGCGTAACTTCAGCAAAATTAACCCCTTTAATTTCAAGGCGCTTTAGCAAATGCTTCGAGAAATGCAATCCTGCCGTTGGTGCAGCAACAGCTCCTTCTTCTTTTGCAAAAATTGTTTGGTAGCGCTCTGCATCTTCTGGTTCCACATCCCGTTTAATGTACTTTGGCAATGGGGTTTCACCAAGCTCTGTCAGTTTTTTTCTGAATTCTTCATACGATCCATCAAAAAGAAACCGAAGCGTACGCCCTCGCGAAGTTGTATTATCAATTACTTCGGCCACTAACGATTCGTCTTCACCAAAATATAGTTTATTACCAATTCTAATTTTACGAGCAGGATCTACCAGAACGTCCCAAAGACGAGTTTCTGGGTTTAATTCACGTAATAAAAATACCTCGATACGTGCTCCTGTTTTTTCTTTATTACCAAATAATCGCGCCGGAAACACTTTGGTATTGTTTAAAACCAACACATCATCTTCATTAAAATAATCGATAAGATCCTTGAACATTTTATGCTCAATCGTCTTTTCTTTTCGGTTTAAAACCATTAATCTGGCTTCATCCCGGTTAGATGCTGGATATTCGGCTAATAATTCGTCTGGTAAGTCGAAGTTGAAATTAGAAAGTTTCATTCCCATAGAAAGTCGTGTTTTGTCATGAAAAGTTGCAAATATACAACCTCAACATAGGGGTTGTCAAGTAAATAAGCAATTATTATTTAAAATCTACGTTAATACCCGTTTTTTGGATATCTTCCCAGTAGGTGGGAAACGACTTCGACACCACCCCAGCATCATTTATATGGATAGTTTGTTTTAGCGCCAAAGGTGCAAAAGCCATGGCCATACGGTGATCATTATAAGTTTGTATGGTTACGTTTTCATTAATTTCTTTAGAAGCGACCAACTCTAATGTTTCATTAGTAACCGTTACTTTCGCTCCCAGTTTTTCCAATTCGGTTTTTAAGGCAAATAACCTATCGGTTTCTTTAATTTTTAAAGTGTGCAACCCTGTTAGTTTACATCCTAACCCCAAACCAAAGCAAGTAACAGCAATTGTTTGCGCAATATCTGGAGTATCTACAAGGTTTAGCAATACGTGATCGGCAATTGGTTTGTTATTTTTTGAAAGTGATATGGAAGCATTTTCTTCATCATAATAAGTGGAAACACCCAATAAATCATAAATGGTCGCCAAAATAGAATCTCCTTGTAAACTGTTTTTAAAATAGCCCATTAAGGTTATTTCTGCTGCTTCGGAAAGAGCTACCATGCTATAAAAATAAGATGCCGAGCTCCAATCTGATTCTATTAATATTGCAATATCATCAATTTTTGACACAGGTGTGACTTCAATTTTATTTTCTGAAAAAACACAAGAAACACCTATCTTTCTAAGCAATGAAGCCGTCATTTGAAGATATGGAGCCGAAGTGATATCCCCTTTAATATTTATTGTCAATCCATTTTGTAAAGAGGGTGCAATTAAAAGTAAAGCCGAAATGTACTGACTGCTCACATTCCCGGCAATAGAAACGGTGTTTTTTGTAATTTCTGTTCCTGAAATGGCAATGGGCGGATATCCATCATTTTTAAGATAGCTTATTTCGGCCCCTAAATCTCGCAACGCATCTACCAGTATTTTTATAGGACGCTGTTGCATACGCTCACTACCTGTTAATACGACCGAAGCATCTGGCCGAGTTGCGAAGTAGGCAGTTAAAAACCGCATAGCAGTACCGGCGTGGTGAATATTTACTTCGCCTTTTTTAGACATGAGTGCTTTTTGTAGCACCATAGTATCATCACTTTCTGAAAGATTCTCAGTTTTAAGGTTTGGGAATTGAGATTGTAATATCAACAGTCGATTAGATTCACTTTTAGATCCTGAAACCTGTATGGTAGCTGAAACCTCTTTAGATTTTTTATAACTGAGAACAGCTTTCATAATCAGTTTACTTTTTCAACTTTTTCTTAAACTTTCCATAGGTTACAAAAAAGCCATAAATTAAACCTGCCAATAGGCTGCCTCCAATAAATATGTATGGATTTCTTTCATCAAAAAAAGAAGTTGAAAACCCATCAAAAGCCCATTTTATAAATACGAATAAAACTACAAATGAAATTCCCAGCAAAAATACTGATTTCCAAAAACCTTTGTGATTTATAACCTGTTTGAACATTACTTCAATTTTTCGTTATTGTGATGGCGATCGTGGTCACGTTTTGTTTTTATGTCCAGTTTTTTATTGAAAGCTTCTTCAAGGTTTACACCCGTTTGGTTTGCCAAACAAAGCACAACAAACAGAACATCTGCCAACTCTTCGCCAAGGTCCTTCTCCTTATCGCTTTCTTTTTCACTCTGCTCACCATACCTCCGGGCAATAATACGAGCTACTTCGCCTACTTCTTCGGTGAGCTGTGCCATATTGGTAAGCTCGTTAAAATAACGAACCCCATGTTCTTTTATCCATGCGTCAACGGCCTCTTGTGCGTTTTCAATATTCATTCGCTATGCTTTTGAAAGTACTACCTTTTCTTGTTCTTTATCTATCATCAACTTGAAGAACTTTTTTATATTGCTATAGTCCTGTGCTGGCATTACGGCTGTATTAATAGCAAATTCTACAGATACTTGCAACTTACCCCCAACATTATTGATAATGTATTTAAAAGCCCCTAAGTTTTCACCCAATACAAAGTTAGTGCTTTCTGGAACAGATTCCACCTTATATCCTTCGGGAATATCAACTGTTACAATATATCTATCTTTAATTGGATAGTTAAAATCGATTGGGTAATTACGTTCGTCCAACTTAAATGGGTTTTCATCAATTGCCAGAAAAAGTAGGGGAGAAAGATATAATTTACCCCCTATCTCCTCAACAGCATCAAAATTTTCAAAATCATACTTTAAGGAAACAGGATTATATAGTTTTTCTAAATTTCCGAACGTTATATTGGATATTTCAGTCTCACCGCTATTTTTTTCCAGTTTTTTCCTAATTTCTTCTTGCTCAATATTTTTATAGGTTTTTCGTTGTTGCATTGCATAGTGGCCAGTATACCGGTTTTGGGCCGATCCCGAAATAGAATTATCGTCTTCATTTATACTTAGATTCATCATAGTACTTTGTGAAGCATGGCTTGAGGGATATAGTGACACCCAAGAAGATGTTTTATCTTCACGGATTATCCTTCCTTGCCAATTTAACAATTCTGGCTCTAAAACGTTAGGCTCTCCTTCCTTATTGGTTGCATCCATTAAAACCACAGAATTACCGTTCTCTACTGAAGCTATCACATAATTAAATCCATTGCGGGTAGGAAAAAAAGGAATACCATTAGATTTTGTACTTACCAAAACCGGATTGGCATTAAGCCCAGCGTATCGCAGCATGGAAACCAACATTAAATTAATATCGCTTACACTTCCTGAACCTTTTTTATAAGCATCCTTAGTCCCTTCCAAAGCATATAACCCAAAAAACTTATTCCAGTTCATTTTTCTTTTTACATACTCAAAAATTGCAATCATTTTCTTATTAGGATCTGTTATTCCATTTAACAATTCATCAATATCATTATCGAAATAATTGTCCCGTTTCAATTGCCCTCCAAAAGCATCAGAATCGTAAATAGATTTAGAAACATCCTCCCACGTAGTAGTGATCATTTCTAGAGGTGAGCTTGGATAGTTTATGTATGAAAGCTCAAATTTTAATCCAGAAGAATAATTATCAATATTCCCAGAAAAAGCCTCTTCCTTCATTGCTGGAACGCCATCTATATTAACTGAATAAACATTTTCTAAAACTGATATATTATTGCTTGAAACACTATGACCATTACCGTTTTTATTGTAAAAATCACGTGTTCTACTCATACCCATATTAATATCCAAATAATCTGTACTTTCTTCAATTCTAAAAGGAATCCATCCTTTTTGATGCATTTTATAGTTAAAATATTCTGGTGTTGCAAATCGCATCTCTACCTTGTTTACCGGTATCTGCTCTTGAAACCTATATTCGTCTATATTCGTAATAAAAGGTGACTTAAGTGTATATTTATATTCAATAACACAACCGTCGGTAACAGCAGGCATAGTAAATTTTGTTACTTCCCAATACTCATTAACTTCTTCTTCAAATATACCATCATTACGAAGCTTTTCATCTTTAACTTTATTTCCGTCCATAAAGTAGGTGTAACCTTTTAGACCATATAATTCATCATCAGAACCTCCATTTCCTTGGTAGAGTTTTATCTTTTTATTGGCCCAATCGAAACCTTCTTTGTTATAAATTTTAATACGCTCAAAAACATCTGTTTCAACTATAAAACTTCCTGATGGCGTATATTTAAACTGACTCTTCATTTCGCGGTATAAAATAGCCGCATCGGCAGTAGAATCTGCGGGATGTTGTTTCTCTAACAATTCCTCTTTTGACACTTTTCCAAACCTAAAGTCTTGAGAAAAAGCAACTTGAAAAAAAAATAATGCAATAAGTAGTGTAATTGGGTATTTCATAATAAAAATGTAAAATTAAGTGTTCTGTTTTAACAGTATTTTTGATTGATCGAGTTTTGATACCTTACGTAAAAAAGCTCTGTATTTTCTATAATCTGAAGCGGGAAACGTTCCTTTTTTCAAGATGAAATTACGCCTGTATTCAATTGTATTTTCTGAAATTTTAGAAACGGAAAAAGAATAGCTCCCAAACTTGTTTTCTATGTTTACCGGCTCGGGTAGGCTGTCAACGCTTAGGGCTTCGGCAATATTTATTTTTAGGGTATCGGCTTCAGTGAACCCTTCTGCAATTTGAAGTTTTTGTTTCCTTTCTGGAAAACGTGGTGGCACGGTTACCGATTGTGTAAAAATGTTAAGGCCAAATAATAAATCTTCACCAACAAAAGAACAATAATTAGGAACGTTGATGGTTAGGTTTTCAGTAAACAATATATCTTCTTTGTTATTTTTAAGTGCTATGTTTTCAATATTAAAACCATTTATGTGCCCCCATCGCTTTTTATACTTTTTTTCGAGATCATCAGCATCTAATTTGTCAAGTCGGTATTTATTATCATATTGTAACCCTTGAGAGACGCCTTTAAAATCTGCTTGTAACACGCCTGAAGAATTAATATTAACTACAGCAATATTTTCTTGAGTGTTTTCTTTAAATGTGTATGCTTTGGTATGGACAATTTTACCGCCTTCTGGCGTGACGACCAACACATCCCTATCATCACTAAAGTTCCCTCCATATCCAAAAGGAGTATCTTGACTGGTACACTCAAGCCATATTATATCTTCCCCGTCAGGTACTCCCAAAATTGCATGATTCCCTTCAATTATCGCAAAGTCAGGATTAAAATCAATTTCGTCATCTCCTGCATATAAAACGGTATAGTAAGATGGAACACCTACAATATCCAACAAAGCTTTAGTATAGTTTGTTAATGCCTTACAGTCTCCATAGCTCAATTTATCTACATCTTCAGCTAACATGGGCTTCCATCCACCAATACCAATTTGTACACTTATGTAACGTACTTTATTCTGCAAGTATTCGTAGATTTTTTTTGCTTTACCAATGTTTGTCGTCTCGCTAGCGGCCAGTTGTTTTGCTTTTGCTACAGTTGCTGGCGGAAGTTCACTTACCCCAGTAAGCAATTGCTTGTCCATCCAAGTTCCAAACTCTTTCCAGTCCTTTCCATACCCAGGAACACCTTTTAAATAAAAATGATTAAGGGCAAATTTTACGTGTGGTAAAATGTCTCGTCGTGAAGGGCTGTAATCTTCATATCGCAAAGCTTCTACGTTATTGGCCTTACAAATAAAAGCTTCTGGAGTTTCAGTAATTGAAATATCGTAACCCTCCAAATTCTTCTTTAAAATTCTTGGTTTATTAGCCGGATTGAATTTTACAATAAACTCACTATTTTTAGTAGAAGTATAATAATCCCCAATTGGAAACCATCTTGGTATAAAAGCAGTTGAATTACTTTCGGTTTTTGACTCGAAAACTAACGTGTAAGGATATGTCGTTGGCGTATAATCTAAATACAAGACCCTGTCATCATTGTATATTGAAATCCCATCTGAAGCACTAATATCTTCAAAATCGCGCTGTTTAAAATGCTCAATCTCATTGCCCTTTGCGTCGTACACCCAAGCTTCAACATCTTTAACTTTTGCATCATCATCGTAGTATGCATAGGCATCTAGATTGCTGTTTCCTTTCTTATTAAACACCATAATTGCCCTATGGTTTTCGTAAATCATTTGGCTGTCGTCGGTAATGTCTATTTTTATCTTTTCATTTAACAGGACACTGTTGGCATTTTTCGTTAAGTTAACTGGCAATGCAGCAATTGAATACTTTGCTTCTTGAGCAAACGTGCTTATAGATAAAATAAGTAGGCTTAGGGTAAATAATAATCGCATGTGACGCAATATACATAATTGTTAAAAAAATGTGAAATTATTCTTTATTTTTTGTGTCGATGGTAATTGTAACTGGCCCATCGTTAATCAATGAGACATCCATCATCGCACCAAAAACACCACTTTGCACACTTTTTTCAAGTTCTTTTTCTAATGTTTTAAGGAAGTTTTCATACAATGGAATTGCCACATCTGGTTTTGCAGCTTTTATAAAAGAAGGTCTATTTCCCTTTTTCGTACTGGCGTGTAAAGTAAACTGACTAACCACTATCACTTCACCGTCAATATCTTGAATGGAATAATTCATCGCTTCATTTTCATCAGAAAAAATACGTAATCTTGCTATTTTTCTACACAACCAATCTATATCTTCTTGTGTATCTTCAGCTTCAACACCTAATAAAACCAAGAAACCTTGTCCTATTTTTGAAACGATTTCATCCTCTACTTTTACGGAAGCCTCTTTAACACGTTGCAATACAATTCGCATAAAGTTATTCTTTTTTATAAATATCTTTTCGGTAGCCGTCGTCTTCGCCCTCTAGTATTTGCAAGTAGCTTTTATAACGCGACCAAGCGATTTCTGAAGCTTCCAAGGCCTCTTTTATGGCACATTGCGGTTCGTTGATATGTAAACAGTTATTGAATTTACATTCTTGTTTACGTTCAAAGAATTCAGGAAAGTAATTACCTAATTCCTCTTTGTCAATTTCAACTACACCAAAGCCACGAATACCTGGTGTATCAATTATTTGTGCGCCAAAAGACAGGTCGTACATTTCAGCAAATGTTGTAGTGTGCTGCCCTTGTTGGTGTTGTTCGGATATTTCAGCAGTTTTTAAATCGAGGTTAGGTTCTATGGCATTTACCAATGTGGATTTACCTGTCCCGCTATGTCCTGAAAATAAAGTCACTTTATCTTCCATAAATGCTTTTACTTTATCGACATTTTTTCCGGTTTTTGCCGAAATACCGATACAGTCATACCCAATATTTCGATACAAAGCTGCTAAGTATTTTATTTCCAGCAACTCCTCTTCGTTATATAAATCTATTTTGTTGAACAAAAGCACAGCTTTTACATGGTAGGCTTCTGCAGTGACTAGAAATCTATCTATGAAAGTGGTAAAAGTTGGCGGATTGTTTAAAGTAACCAATAAAAAAGCAACATCGATATTGGCAGCTATTATGTGTGTCTGTTTTGAAAGATTGACAGATTTTCGGATAATGTAATTATCCCGTGGTTCGATTGTATGGATTACCCCAACGGTTTCATCACCTTTGGTCTCTACTTTAAAAATAACCTGGTCCCCTACTGCTACGGGATTGGTGCTTTTTATATTTCCAATTCTAAATTTTCCTTTTATACGGCATTGATAAAAGTCACCCTGCTGCGATTTTACGGTGTACCAGCTTCCGGTAGATTTATATACAGTGCCTTTCATGGTTACAAAAGTCAGAAAATTAATTGGAAGTTATTACTCATTAAAAATTTTCTTTTGATGACCAATAGACTCTTGGTGAATGGCTTTGTATAATCGTAGCACAAATTCTTCACTTAATTTGTTGTTTTCTCCGGCTAAAATCATCCTTCCTAAAATTTCATTCCAACGCTTCACTTGTAAGATGGCTACATTGTGCTCTTTTTTAAGTATTCCAATATTATCTGCAATATTCATACGTTTTCCCATCATTTGTACAATTTTATCATCAATTACATCTATTTGCGCTCTCAACTTGCTCAATTCATTGTTAAATTCAACTTTATCATCTCCTTTTTTCCTAATACGAAGATCAACCGTCATTTGATCTAATGTTTTAGGTGTAATTTGTTGTTTGGCATCACTCCAAGCATTGTCCGGATCGTAGTGGGTCTCTACCATTAAACCATCGTAGTTTAAATCTAAAGCAGTTTGGCACAGTTCAAAAATTATATCTCGGTTGCCTGCTATGTGCGAAGGGTCTAAAATTAACGGCAGATCTGGAAATTGGTTTTGAAGGTCAATTGGTATTTGCCATTCTGGATTGTTTCGGTATTTTGTTTTCTCATAAGTTGAAAACCCCCGGTGAATTACTCCCAAATTTTGGACATTTGCACTGTAAAATCGCTCTACTGCGCCTAACCACAAAGCCAAATCCGGGTTTACTGGGTTTTTTATCAAAACCGTTTTATCGGTTCCTTGTAAGGCATCAGCAATTTCCTGAACCACAAAAGGAGAAACTGTTGTTCGTGCACCAATCCATAAAATATCAACATCGTGTTTTAATGCTAAATCTACGTGATTGGCATTTGCCACCTCGGTTGTGGTAAGCATTCCTGTTTGGTTTTTAGCCTCTTGCAACCATTTTAAACCCAACGCTCCTACTCCTTCAAAATTACCAGGACGGGTTCTAGGTTTCCATATTCCGGCACGAAGCACCGTAGTGTCGGTATCTTTTAATTGGTGTGCTATTTTCAACACTTGTTCTTGAGTTTCGGCACTACATGGACCTGCGATTACCAAAGGATGATCTAATCCAAAAGCTTCTAGCCAGTTGCGTAATTTTTTACTGTTTTGCATAGTTTAAAAATAAAAAAAGCCCCTCAACGGGACTTTCATATATAATAATGTAAGTACAATAATCCCGATAGGTTATAGTTTATAAGGATGCCACCAATAAAGTGAAGTATTGTACATAGTTGTTGTTTAACGATGGCTAAATTAACCAATAAATAATCATTTTAAAAACCTTTTATCTAAATTTTAAAACTTCTGCAGTAATAAATTTATGTAGCTTTGTTTTTTATAAAATATGTCAATAACTGTTTCAAATATTACCAAAACCTATGGAACCCAAAAAGCATTAAATGATGTTTCATTTACTGTAGACACTGGTGAGATTGTTGGTTTTTTAGGGCCTAACGGAGCTGGAAAATCCACGATGATGAAGATATTAACGACCTATCTTCCTGCTTCAGAAGGGACTGCTGTTGTTAATGGTTTTAAAGTTTCAGAAGAGGACCACAACATTCAAAAAAGTGTGGGTTATTTACCAGAGCACAATCCTTTATACCTCGATATGTATGTACGGGAGTTTCTCACATTTCAAGCTGAAATATATAATACCCCAAAAACAGAGATAGAGACTATTATTGAACGCACGGGACTTTTACCGGAAGCAAATAAAAAAATACAGCAACTTTCAAAAGGATACCGACAGCGCGTTGGTATTGCAAGTGCATTGCTCCACAATCCCGAAGTGCTTATTCTCGATGAGCCCACAACAGGCTTAGACCCCAACCAGCTTATAGAAATACGGGAATTGATAAAAAGCATTGGAAAAGAAAAAACAATTTTATTATCCACTCACATTATGCAAGAGGTGGAAGCTATCTGTGACCGCGTTATTATTATTAATAAAGGTGAAATAGTGCTTGATAAGAAACTAAATGAGTTACAAGCGGGTCAACAGCAAATTGTAGAGGTAGAATTTGATTATCGTGTAGAAACAATTGCGCTACAACAATTACCTAATGTAACTAAGGTTGAAAACCCTGGTGGATACTTTATTTATAATATTTATTTTTCTTCGGAAAAGGATATGCGAAGTTCTGTTTTTGACTTTGCACACGACAATGGATTGAAAATACTTCAATTACATCAAAAAAACACAACCTTGGAAAAGCTTTTTGTAGAGCTTACTGCTCCTCAAAAATAAGGAGCCCTCTATACAACTCTTCGACCTCGACAATTGGAGGCCTATTTTTAGCAATTACATTCCCTAAACTCACAATTTTACCACGAATGGCATTTTGGGGGTTTACAATCATATCTTGCGTTCCTCGATGAAAAAGCATTAACTCTCCTATTATCAAGTTTTCAGCCTCAATACGTGCATCCCCTGCAAAAATGCCAAAATTAGCTTTATCTGCAGTCCCGGTAAGAAAGAAGTTAGATAACCCATTAGCAACTATCTGTAAGTTTCTAACTTGGAGGTCTAATTTAAAGTCCCCATCTATATGAAAAGCATCTTCACTTTCTTGATCTTCACTTATTAAAACCAAATTTGGGAAAGAAAGCGTGCCAATGCTCTCTACCGCCAAACCAGAACTGTTTCTAATTGTAGAAACATTTGGTGTAGTAACGTAAACTTTTGTCAACCCGTAATCCCGTACTAAATTACAGCCGTTGTTATTTCGTAAATTAAGCACACCGTCTTTTACCCGAACCTCAATATCATTTAACAGGTTTTCGCCAGTTTCTACAACTACCTTTTGGGTTTCTCCTTGCTTTACAAAAAGTTGTGTGCGTTCCCAAACTGTAATCTTATCAAAAGCATCTACAGTAAATTCTTCCTGAATAATATCTCCGGCCGCTTGAAAGCAATTCAACCCTTTATCGGAATCACATCCAAAAAAGGTTGTCAAAATTATTACAAATAGTACTTTTTTCATTTTCTGAAATATTTCAGCAATTATTACAAGCGAACCCCAATACCAAACTCTACTCCTTCAGCTTTGGCCCAATGTGCTTTTACCGTTACTGAAGCAAAAATTTTATCGTTAAAGAAATAGCGTTTTAACCCAAGCCGATTGTATATTCTATTTTCAAAATCGAATGGATAATATATGTAATATCCCAATTGAGATACGAAAGCCACTTTATTAAACCGAAGCTCATGGCCTATAAACAATCCTACCCTTTTATAATCCTCATCACCAGATAAATTATAATCTGGGAACGCAATGGATTGGTAGTAAATCAATTCTTTTAAAAATTCAGCAAAAAAGACATCTACGCCTGCTTGAAACGTACTTTTATAATTAATACGTTTGTCCACAAAAGCCGAAGCTACATAAAAGGGAAACTGTCCTTGTCCCACGACGTCGCTTTCATTCCAGCCAAAACGAAACACAAAATTATACTTTAATTTTTCGGCGTGCGAAGCGCTTGGCGGATCGTCTTTTACAACGTAATCTGGGAAATTTTCGTGATCAAACAAGTAGCTAAGTCCAACATTAAAAGCCCACGTATTTGTACTATTGTTAGGTGCCCGTAAATTTGCATTGGAATAATGAATTATAGATACCCCGGCGTGTAAACCCAGGCCCTTGTACAAGTTTTCTTTAACATAGTTTGCCTTTAAAAACGTAGTGCTCAATAACTCCGTACCGTAAGCGTTGTTAATATAATTTTTTTCCCGATCATAAGGATTGCTAGCATAAGCCACCCCTTGCCCTAGTCTAATTACCAAATTTCTATTTAAAAAATACCAATTAAAGTGCCCATACAACCCATAGTTTTTGCCTAAATATTGGTTTTTCATATTTTGATAAGCAAAGCTAAATCCCCAATCTGGATACTGATAGCGTCGCTCCCATTCATTGAACCCGTAGGTCTTTCTATTATAGGAAAGAATAAAACCCGTTGGGTGATCAGTAATTAAGTGTGCTATATCTGGGTTATGTTCTAATATGCTTCCGTAAAAGTAGTCGGCTTCAAGTGAGAATGGTTTTTGTTCTTTTTCCTGCGAAAAGGCCACGCAAGTGAACAAAAAAGCTACGAATGCAAAAAGTTGATACTTCATATTTTTTTTAAGCGTGGCATAAATATACATTAATCTATAAAGATTAATCGCCCCGTGAATAATTCTTCTACATCCACTTCGGAAGGCTTGTTTACTGAAATCACATCGCCTGTTCCTTGAATAACCCCAGATATTCTATCTATTGGATTGACAATCATTTTATTAGCACTTCGCTGTCGAATATCTAATGTATCTATCACAAAGTTTTCACCTTCAAACCTTGGAAATTCATCACTAAAAACCAACGTGGCATTTTCTGTACTTCCAGTAATGTAAAAAACACTTTGTCCATTGGCTGAAACATTAAAGTCTTCACATTCAAGATTAAGGTAAAAGTCACCGCTTTTCCGTGCATTTACAACACCACCCGTACTATTACTCGTCAAAGTCAATGAAGGAAAAATTAATGTTCCTACTCCTGTAACGTTTCGAGAAGAAGCATTTCTAATTTCAGTAACATTAGGTGTGGTTACAATGGCTTGTACGTTATCATACTCTCGCACCAAATTACAGCTGTTATTGTTTTTAATAACCAATGTGTTTCCGTCTATAGATACGGAAATATCTGGCAATAGGTTTTTTCCGGTTTTAATTAAGACCTTTCGCTCTGTTCCTTGTTGTAATTGCAGCGCAACGTCGTTCTCTATTCTTATCTTACTGAAATCATCCACAACAAACTCCTCTGTTATCACTCCACCAACGGCTTGAAAGCAGTCTGGTGCATTTTCTGAGTTACAGGAAACCAGTAATAACAATAGACTAACTATATAAATTGCTTTCTTCATTTTCTATATTCTAAACCCAATTCCAAATTCTACTCCTTCTACTTTGGCTCCGTGAGATTTTAAAGTCGTCACGCCAAAAAATTGATTTGTTAGGTAATATTTTAAACCAGCCCTAATGTAAGTCCTTCCTTCAAAATCGTATGGGTAATAGGCATAATAACCAAATTGTGATACAACCGACAATTTATTTAAAGTGAGCTCGTGGCCTACGAAAACACCTACCCGTTTATAATCTTCGTCACCGGTAAGCGACCTATCTAGTTGAGAAGCCACTAAATAGTCTATTTGTTTTTTTAAAAATTCTGAAAAGAAGACATCGGCGCCTATTTGAAATTTGCTCTTATAGCTAACCCGTTTGTCCAAAAAAGTGGAAACAACTAAAAATGGATGCTGTCCTAATCCCACATAATCGCTTTCGTTAATTCCGCTTCGTAACGCTAAATTAAATTTAATCGGCTCTGTTATATTTTCTTCAGTTACATTCGTTATATACTCAGTTTCCTCTGTTTCAAACTCATATTGCAACCCAACATTAAATGTAATTGAATTGGTACTGGAATTAGGCGCCCTAAAATTTCCGTTGGAATAATGAACCAGCGCCAGGCCTGCTTGTAAACCAATATCTTTAAAAATTCTTTGTTTGTTATAGTTAAGTAATAAATATGTAGAGCTTAAAAGATCGCTTCCGTAGGCGTTATTTTTAAAATTGGTTTCCAAATCAAACGGGTTGGTAGTATATGCAATACCTTGGCCAATTCTAAACACAACATTTCGGTTTAAAAAGTAAAAGTTGAAATGACCATAGAGACCGTAATTTTCCCCCAAAATATCATTTCCGGGATTTTGATGTACTACTGAAATTCCCCAGTCTGGATAATTGTATTCTCGGTGCCACCGTTTTGAACCAAATGTTTTTTTATTATATCCTAAGATAAACCCTTGAGGATGGTCTGTTACCAAATGGGCAATATCCTTATTATGACGTACAATAGTGCCGTAAAAATAATTGGCATCCATAAAAAAACCAGAGCGTGTTTCTTCTTGTGAAAAAAGATAGAGTGGAACAAAAAGAAATAGAATAATCAGGTTTTTTTTCATTGCGGGGCAAAGTAACGTAAAATTTCAGTTTTAAAAGGGTAAGTTTCTTAAATCCACATTTCCACCAGAAATTATGATCCCAATTTTTTTATTCCTAAAATACGCTTTCTTTTTAAAAACTGCAGCCAAAGCTACGGCTGATGAAGGCTCAACAACTATTTTTAAACGTTCCCAAATAAGGCTCATGGCAGCAATTATTTCAGTTTCTTCAACACGTATAATTTCAGGAACCAATTTATTGATTATAGGAAAGTTTTTATCGCCTAAATTAGTGCGTAAACCATCGGCAACAGTGCTTGCTGTTTCGTTGGTTTCAATGTTACCAGATTGTAAGGAACGCCACGCATCATCAGCCCCTAGAGGTTCTCCTCCAATTACCTTACAAGCAGGGTTTAAATAATGAGTCGCCAATGCAGTTCCGGCAATCAATCCGCCGCCACCTACGGGAGTAACTACATAATCTAAATTAGGATGTTTTTTTAAAAGCTCGACGGCTGCCGTTGCTTGTCCTAAAATTACGTTCGTATCGTTTGATGGATGAATAAAAGTAGCTCCTGTTTTATTTTGTATTTTATTAGCTTCTTTTTCACGGGCGGCGAGTGTGGGTTTCGATTCTGTGATGATCCCTCCATAGCCACGCACTGCATTTTTCTTAACTTGTGGTGCATTTGAAGGCATTACGATATACGCTTTTACCCCTAAGTTTTTTGCCGCTAACGACAATGCTTGCGCAAAATTTCCCGAAGAGTGCGTAACCACACCTGATTTTTGTTGGGCTTTTGATAGTTGCTGAATGGCGTTAATGGCACCGCGCATTTTAAACGCACCCATTTTCTGAAAATTCTCGCACTTAAAATATAACTCTGTTTCTGTTAAGTTATTTATTAAAGTTGAAGTAAGCACAGGTGTTTGGTGTACAAATGGCTTAACCCGATTGTAAGCAGCAATGACCTCTTCTTTAGTTGGAATCATAGGGTAGTATTTCTAAAAAGTGAAAAATACCATATTTTTTCTGAAGTTTACAGAAACTGTTTTGTAGTTATCCTTGAAAATGAATGCCGCATTCCCGGTTTTCTAAAGCTTTTACAGGATCGTAATAGTCAAATTCAGCTGGAAGGCGATGTTTATCCATAAAATCTAACATTTGATTATCTGTAAAATGATAAAAAGGACATACTTTTAAAATACCTTCTTCGGTAAAACTTAGAATATCAATCGATTTTCGATAATCAGTTTGATGCTTCCTAAGGTTAGTGAACCAGATGTCCGGCTTGTACTTGTTCAATGCTTTTTTAAAAGGCTCTATCTTAACTTTTTCAGAAAAAAATTCATGTTTTGGATTATCGATAGTAGGTTCTCCCACCATATTCTCAATAAATGCGGTGGTATAGTTTGGCGTAAAAATATCAATGTTTAACTTTAGTTTATCAATTAAATATTGGGCATGATTATAAGTTGCTTTAGTATTATAACCCGTGTCACACCAAACAATTTGTAATTCTCTTTTTTGAAGGGTCGCTGCATACAACAATGCTGCGGAGTAAGGCCCAAAACTAGTAGTAAGCCAAGGATTTTCAGAAAACTGAAAAACAAACTTTATAATTTCTGAAGGCTGCTCATACCGTAAATTTTGATTTAAAATATGAATGTTTTTTGAAGAAATACCTCTCATACTCTTTATACCCTATCGGATTAGTAGACTTTACAAATATACTACTTTTAAATTACACAGTCACACAAAACTATGCTCTTATAATAATGTCTTCAATGGTCGTATTTTCGAAGATTTTTAGAGTATTGTCCCGAACCTGAATCATTAACTTGTGCACCGAACAAGTTGCCTCGTCTGGGCAGTCATCACACTTTTCATAGAAATTTAAACTCACGCAAGGCACCATTGCAATAGGGCCTTCCAATATTCTGTAAACTTCCGCAACCTTTATTTCGTCCGCTTCTTTCAATAAATAGTAACCGCCCCCTTTTCCTTTTTTTGACCCCAAATAGCCAGCTTTGCGCATACTGAGCAAAATACTTTCTAAAAATTTTTGAGATATATTTTCAGATTCAGCAATTACAGAAATGGGCACCGGTTCATTTTCTTCTCGCTTAGCAAGAAAGGTGAGCGCTTTTAGTCCATATTTAGTTTTTCGTGAAAGCAATTTTTAAGAATCAATATTATAAAAGTATAAATTAAAAAGACATCACCTTATTTTTTTTAAGTTATATGTCTTTTATTTAAGCCTATAGTTTTTTTCCATTTAAAATTACATCATAGGTAATTGCTACATTTCCTTCTAATGTTAAAGAAACTGAACAGTATTTATCAAAGCTTAAATCTGCTGCACGTTTGGCTTTTTCTTTGTCAATGGCACCTTCTAAATAAATAGTGGTGTGGATAGCTTCAAAAGGTTTAGCACTTTTTAAATCTTTTCGTTTTCCTTCCACTTCCATACTATATGAAGTAATTTCCTGCCGTTGTTTTTTCAAGATTAAAACAATATCAATTGCACTGCAACCGCCAACGCCCATTAACAATAATTCCATTGGACTAGAGCCACGCACTTCATCGCCTGTTTTATTGTCAATATGCACAGGAAGTCCCGATGCGCCTTTTCCTTCAAAATGATAATTGTCGTTTACTCTGTTAAGTGTTACTTTCATGTTTTTTGTTTTAGTTTAATTTATCGCACAAACGAAGAATATCACCAAATACACCTCTAGCCGTGACAGCCGCTCCAGCCCCTGCACCTTGAATTACAATTGGGTTTTTGCCGTAACTTTCAGTATATATTTCAAAAATGGAATCGCTACCTTTTAACTGTCCCAATGCACTGTTTTTAGGAACAGGCGTTAGGTTTACGTTTAAAATAGCTCCATCCTCTTTGGATAAATCTCCGTGTAAGTCCCCAATGTACCTTAAAACATGGTCTTTTGCCAAATTTTTTCTTTTAATATGAAAAGGAACATCCAACTCTTGCAATTGATTAAAAAAAGCTGACTTTGAAATACTTCTTAAGGGTTTGGGTATCAAGTTTTGAATAGAAATATCATCCAGTTCGTTATGTAAATCGAGTTCTCGGGCTAAAATGAGAAGTTTTCGGCCTACGTCATTCCCACATAAATCTTCTCTGGGGTCAGGCTCGGTAAAACCATAGTTAATAGCTTCTTTCAACACCTCGCTAAAGGTTTTTTCTCCTTCTGAAAATTCATTAAAAATGTAACTTAAGGAACCTGAAAACACGCCTTTAATACGTGTAATATTCTCTCCGGAAAGGTGCAATAGTTTTATAGTATCAATTAACGGAAGGCCAGCGCCTACATTCGTTTCGTATAAATATTCTTTCTGTTTTTCTAAAAGTGTTTTTCGTAGGTTTTTATAAAAATCCAAGTCGATCGTATTCCCTATTTTATTGGAAGAAACCAAACTGAAACCACCTTCCACTAATGTTGCGTAATTAAAAACAAAGTTTGAATCTGCTGTATTATCAATCGCAATGAGATTTTCCAGATTATGTTCTTTTGAAAATTTTATTACATCAGTAACGGTATAAGGTTTTCCTTTCTCCTTTTTTTCTTGAAGCCAATTTGACTTCACTCCCTTTTTATTAAATAATACCGTTTTAGAATTTGCCACCGCAAAAATAGTCAAGTCTAAATCGCGCCTTCTTGAAATTTCCTTTTGCGACTTAATAATTTGATCGACCAAGCGTGCGCCCACGTTGCCGTGACCGAAGATCACCACATTCACTTTTTTCTTTTTTATGTTTTCCAAATCAATTAACTGAAGTGGCTTCTCTTGTATTCTTTTGTCTATGGTTATCGTACTCATAATTTGTATTCTTTTTCTGAAAAATGGGTTGTAAAATGGTTTGTAATTGCTCAAATTCAATTAAAAAAGCGTCGTGCCCGTGTATCGAATTTATTTCGTGATAATAAACATTGCTTTTTATGGTTTTATAGATTTGATACGTGTCTTTAATTTCTTTATTTGTAAAGAAAAGGTCCGTGTCAACGCCTATCAAATGGACATTCCCATTTATGTTTTTTACTGCAGAAAGGAAGTTTCCCGTTTCTTTTGTAATGTTAACGGTGGCTAACAAATGGTTCATCGTTTTATAGGCCTCCAACTGAAATCGGTTTTTCAGCTTTTCACCATGATGCAATAGCCAACTTTCTACATTAAATACGTTCAACTTTTCGTTTCGACTACGATTAAATTTCTGCTTAAAAGATTCCGGGGTTCTATACAATGTCATAGCATGAATCCTTGCATCGTGAACAGGATTTTCAGAATGTTCTAAAATCTGTTTTTGAACTCGGCAATTTGCCAATAACCAGTCGGTCGCTTTCCAATCGGTTGCTATTGGGATGATATTTTCAAACAGATTGGGACGTAATACCGACATTTGCCAAGCAATACTTCCGCCTAACGAACCGCCAATAACAGCATGTATCTTTTCAATTTTCAATTGATTGATTGCATGTAAAAAAAGCTTTGCAACATCGTATACTGAAAATGCTTCGGGGTTTTCAAATAGAAATCCGTCGTAACCATTTCCGGGAATATTAAAAGCAAGAACTGTATACTGCTTTGTATCGATACACTTTTCATCGCCAATAATCTGATTCCACCAGCCGTTTTCTTCGGTAACTGAACTATTCCCAGTTAATGCATGGTTTACCAAAACAATAGGTGCTTTGCCCAAACGAGGTCCAAAAACCTCAAAACTTATAGGTATTGTGCCCGAAAAAGCTTCGTTTTGAGTTGTATAGTTTATATGTAAAGTTTGTAATTTCATAATATGGTTAAAACGGCAGCGGAATGGCATATCGCACTGCCGTTTTCTACAACTAAAATTAAACTAAGACTGTTTTGGTAATCGCTTTAAAAGCTTGTTCTAAATCATCAGTAAGATCATCAAAAGCTTCTAATCCTACTGAAAGTCGTATTAAATCTTTGGTAACACCAGTAGTTTCTTGCTGATCATCGCTCAACTGTTGGTGTGTAGTACTTGCTGGATGAATAATCAAAGATTTGGTATCGCCTATATTGGCCAACAAAGAGAACAGTTCAGTGGCATCTACAAACTTTTTAGCAGCATCAAAACCACCTGTTAAACCAAAAGTAACTACCCCACTTTGACCGTTCGGTAGATACTTTTGAGCAAGGTTGAAGTAGTTACTTTCTGAAAGTCCAGGATAATTTACCCAAGCTACTTCTTCCCTATTCTGAAGCCACTTAGCAAGCTCTAAGGCATTTTCACTATGTTTTTTAATTCGGATTTCCAAGGTTTCCAGACCTTGCAAAATTTGAAACGTGTTATATGGGCTCAATGCCGCACCGAAATCTCGTAATCCTTCAATTCTAACCTTGGCGATAAATGCAGCTTCTTCCAATGCTTCGGAATAAACTAAACCGTGATATCCAGGTGATGGTTCGGTGAATTCAGGGAATTTTCCGTTGGTCCAATCAAACGTTCCCGCATCGATGATTGCTCCGCCTAAAGCAGTCCCATTTCCGTTGATGTATTTGGTAAGCGAATGAATTACAATATTGGCTCCGTACTTAATTGGATTTAGCAAAGCTGGGGTAGCGACTGTGTTATCAACTAGTAGCGGAATTTTATTCGCTTTTGAAATTTCAGAAATAGCTTCAATATCCAATACATCCAATTTTGGATTTCCTAACGATTCAACAAAAATCGCTCGGGTATTTTCTTGAACCGCTTTGTTGAAATTTTCAGTATCATTTGCATCTACGAATGTAGTTGTAATACCCAATCTTGGCAGGGTAACATTCAGCAAATTATATGTTCCGCCATACAAACTACTAGAAGCTACAATATGGTCTCCAGCCCGCAATAACGTGAGCAAGGTTGTAGCAATTGCCGAAGTTCCCGAAGCGGTTGTTACGGCTGCAATTCCTCCTTCTAAAGCTGCTAAACGCTGCTCCAGAATATCGTTTGTGGGATTGTTGATACGGGTGTAAATAAATCCGGGTTCCGAAAGGTTGAACAAATTGGCAGCATGGTCGCTGTCTTTAAAAACATAACTGGTAGATTGATAAATAGGCACCGCTCTAGTCCCTCCATTCGCTGTTACGTCGTGTCCTGCGTGCAACGATTGTGTTGCTAATTTTTGTGTACTCATTTTTCTTTTTTTTTGAGTTAATAATAAATTAAACCAAAAGTCAAAATGCGCCTATTGGCGTACTTTATAAGAAAAATGTTATTAAGAAGTGAGTAAACAATTTAAAAAAATTGTCTTGTCGTTATCTATCAAAAAATTTCCAATATTTGGACATTTTTGTAGAATGTAGCACCTTCTTTCAAGTGAAAGGGTTGCTAAGGCTTCATAGGGTCTATTCCCTCGGCCTTTCTTGATAACATTTCAATAAAGATTTGAACTTTGTGAGCACAAAGATTGTTAAACATTTTTTGATATTCCAAATTTATTTCAATTTTTCTGAAAAAATTCCTTTTTTAAAATTCTATTTTTAATACTTATCTTTGTCCGCTGAAAGAGGAAAGATTTGACTGATTGCAACCTCTGCTCAACTGGTTTAACTGAAGTTGAGACCCCGTATCAAGTACGGGGTTAAAAAATGCTAAAGGCAGTGTAAACTTCCTTCGACGCGTTCGTCAAATCTTCAGAATATAAAAATTTAAAAAGACCTTTATGGCATACTTATTTACTTCAGAAAGTGTTTCTGAAGGACACCCAGATAAAGTTGCAGATCAAATTAGCGACGCATTATTAGATCATTTTTTAGCTTTCGACCCCGAATCGAAAGTAGCCTGTGAAACCTTGGTAACAACAGGACAAGTAGTACTTGCCGGAGAGGTAAAAAGCGACACCTACTTAGATGTACAACATATTGCAAGGGATATAATTAATAAAATTGGTTACACAAAGGGAGCCTATCAATTTAGTGGTGATTCTTGTGGTGTGATTTCATTGATTCACGAGCAATCACAAGATATTAATCAAGGCGTTGACCGCGAAAACAAAGAAGAGCAAGGTGCTGGTGATCAAGGAATGATGTTTGGTTATGCTACTAACGAAACGGAACATTATATGCCGTTAGCACTAGAAATTTCGCATACGATTCTTATTGAATTGGCGAAATTGCGCCGTGATGGAACCGAAATTCCATATTTGCGTCCTGATTCAAAAAGTCAAGTAACTATTGAATATAGCGACGACAATGTTCCGCAAAAAATAGTTTCCATCGTTTTATCAACTCAGCATGATGATTTTGATGAAGATGAAAAGATGTTGAACAAAATTAAAAAGGATATTATTGAAATTTTAATTCCGAAGGTAAAAGCGAAGTTACCTGAGTATGTTCAAAAACTGTTCAATGATGATATTGTTTACCACATAAACCCAACTGGAAAGTTTGTAATTGGTGGTCCTCACGGAGATACTGGTTTAACGGGACGAAAAATAATAGTTGACACGTACGGCGGAAAAGGTGCCCACGGTGGTGGTGCTTTTAGTGGTAAAGACCCGAGTAAAGTTGACCGAAGTGCTGCCTACGCGGCAAGACATATTGCTAAAAACTTAGTAGCTGCTGGCGTAGCTGAAGAAGTATTAATTCAAGTAAGCTATGCTATTGGTGTGGTAAAACCTACCTCAATATTAGTCAATACACACGGTACTTCTAAAATTGATTTAACCGATGGTGAAATTGCTAAAAAAGTAGCTGAAATTTTCGATATGCGCCCTGCAGCTATTGAAAAACGTTTAAAATTACGTAACCCTATTTATGTGGAAACCGCTGCTTATGGACATATGGGACGTATTCCAGAAACGGTAACCAAAATTTTTGAAAGCCCTTACAAAGGGACTATCAAAAAAGAAGTAGAGCTTTTTACCTGGGAAAAACTAGATTATGTAGATGCAGTGAGAAAAGCTTTTAATCTATAAAATTCAATTTATCGTATATATTCAAAGCCATCCTTTTTTACAGGATGGCTTTTTTTATCTTTATAAAAACGATTGACTATGAAAACATCAACTATATTACTTATTTCTTTCTTTTTATTTTTTAGTTTCAATTTCACAGAAAGTCAAGCTCAAGAAGATAAAAAACCGCTTTGGGATACTTATGATGAAAGTGCTGAAATTGAAAGTCAGCAAAACCATACGAATCCAAGGATGCGTTATAAGTTAATTCAATCGAAGTTTTTAGACAAGAATAAGGTGTTTCAAGAATTAGCCACAGCTGTTTCAGCTTTTTCCCAAACAAGATACGAGCAGTTAAAGCCATATATACTTGAAAAAGACATCCCCAGTATTCAACAAGCTATTTCCGAAGGCACGTTTAGTTATGAAGAATTGACTCTTTTCTATTTAAAACGAATTTTCAACTACGAGTTAGACACAGAAAAAAGCCTTCATACCATTATTGCTTTAAACCCTAATATTCTTCAAGAAGCCAGAGAGCGTGATAAAAATAAAACTGGCAACCAGTATTCTGTATATGGGATGCCGATCCTGCTAAAAGACAACATCAATACAAAAAGTATGAACACAACGGCAGGAGCGAAAGTTCTAGAAGAAAATAGCCCTACAAAAGATGCGTTTATTGTTTCTCAGCTTAAAAGCAACGGTGCACTTATTTTAGGAAAAGTAAATCTAAGCGAATGGGCGTATTATTTCTGTCAAGGTTGCCCATTGGGTTATAGCGCTATTGGTGGCCAAACACTCAATCCGTATGGTAGAAAACAATTTGAAACCGGCGGTAGCAGTGCCGGAAGCGGTACTGCAACAGCTGCAAATTATGCCGTTGCCGCGGTAGGAACCGAAACGGCGGGATCAATTATTTCACCATCTGCGCAAAATTCCATTGTTGGCCTAAAGCCTACGGTTGGTGTATTAAGCAGAAGTGGTATTGTCCCTATTTCGCATACACTAGACACACCTGGACCGATGACCAAAAATATAGTTGACAACGCTATTTTGATGAACGCCATGACTGGTAAAGACAAAGAAGATGCTAGTAGTGTTTCGGTTTCTGAAGAATATATTGATGCTGTTAAAAAGACTTCAATAAAAGGAAAGCGACTTGGTGTTATAAAAAGTTTGGTTTCAGATTCTATATATGCTACTACTATTAAAAAATTAAAAAACGTAGGGGCCGAAATTATAGAAATCACACCACCTGAAACTTCATTAGATGGTTTTTTGACACTTCTAAATCTTGAAATGAAAGAAGACCTTCCAAAGTATTTAGATGAATATGCTTCAAGAAACATACAAGTTAATAATCTTGAAGAAGTGATGACTTTCAATAAAAAAGATAGCTTGAGCTACATGCCCTATAACCAAGGTATTTTTGACGGTATTATGGCTGATACAACCTCAGCAAAATCATTTCAGAAAATAAAAGCCAATTTAAAAGAGCAAGGCACTGTTTTTTTCCAAAAACCTATAACAGAACATAACTTGGATGCGATTTTATCCATTAACAATTACCATAGTGCCCAAGCGGCTGTTGGCCTACACCCCTGTTTAACCATACCAATGGGGTATAAAAATAATGGTGAACCAATAGGTTTAACCCTTATTGCTTCACCATTCTCTGAAGTTACTTTATATTCAGTTGGTTCTGCCGTAGAAAAAATATTAAATAGCAGAAAAATGCCCGATCAATACGCTCATTAATTTGCAGCGTCTATGGCCAAATTGTTTAAAGCACTTTTAATTTGTTGTAGTGTATCTTCGTTTCCTGTAATCCCGTGTCTTTCACTTAGAAAATCAGGATTATTATAAGAAATATTTACGGTGCCATCTTCTTTTTCCCAAACTAATATTTTCTGCGGTAAATCTATAGCAGTAGTTTGTGAATTTTTCATCAAAGGTGTCCCTAATTCTGGGTTTCCGAAGATTATAACCCTACTAGGATTTAATGTCAATCCAACTGTTTCTGCATTGGCTTGGTGATCCAGTTCTGCAAAAAGATTAAGTGCAGAATTGTCCACAACTGCATTTCGTAAATTATTGTAAGTGGCATTAAAATCGTTATTACTGGCAACGGTAATAATACCATCCTTATTGGTGATTCCGGTACTAGAATTTTCTGTGACCGAACCATTAGTAGCATTTTCAGTAAAACTGGCAAGTGCTCCCTTAATTTGTTGTAATGTAGAAGCCCCTCCAACTCCTGAATGTCTCGCGGCTAAATATTCTGTTCCGTTGTAAGTAACAAAGGTATTCTTGTCTGAATCTTCATAAACCAACATTTTTTGAGGTAAATCTAACCCAGCCAATTGATTTTCTTGCATTAGAGGGGTTCCTAAAGCGGGATTTCCGAAGAATATAACCCTTGTGTCTCGCAAGGTTTTATTAATACTTTGGGCATTTGCCGTATGATTTACTTCGGCTACTATTGAAATATTTGAATTTGTCTGTAATTCACTTCGCAACGAATTGTAGGTTGCCGTAAAATCCGTATCGCTTACTGCATAAGCCAAACCTGGGGTTTGAGGGTTATTAATTACCTGTGCATTATCATCATCACTACTGCAAGCAAAAATTACGGTAGATAGTGCAAGTATTAAAAGCTTTTTCATATTCAAGGTTTAATTTGTTATTTGGGTTAAAATACAAAATTGTAAAATCTTATATGCTATTTATTAAGCCTTAACAAGACTTTATCATTATACCCTTAACGTGAAAACCTGAATTTTTATTTGAAAGTTAAATAATATTATGCCGTTTGGCTTTTTGTACAGCTTCTATTTTGCTGTGTACCTGTAGTTTTTTGTAACTATTTTCAATATGCTTACGAACCGTGCTTGGCGACAAAAAAAGATTGTCTGCAATGGCAGTATAACTAAGACCTTTACTTAATTGCTCTAAAACTTCTACTTCCCGTTTTGATAATGAAATTTCTTCCTTGTCTTTTAAATTATCAATATCAATAGGGTTACGTAAAAGTTTTAAGGTCTTTAAAGCTATGGAAGGATTCATAGCTGCCCCGCCAGATAAGGTTTCTTTTATTCCTTTATAGAGCTCTTCTGGGTTTATTTCTTTTAAAAGATAACCATCGGCTCCAGCTTTTATAGCGTTAAAAATATGTTCGTCATTATCGAAAGCGGTAAGCATGATAATTTTAATTTGCGGATATTTTTGTTTCACCATTTGCGTGGTTTCAATTCCGTTTAAAACCGGCATTTCAATATCCATTAAAATGATGTCAAGATTATGGTTTTCTTCTAACTTAGTAAGTAATTCACTTCCGTTAAGAGCAGTATGCTTTATTTCAATTTCATCAAAAAAAGAGAGTTTTTCTTTAATGGCATGAATTAAAAACGAATTATCATCAACAATAGAAACTTTAATGTTCATAGGTAGTTAGTTGTACTAAAGATACTTAAAAGTATGTAATTATGACCTTAAAAAATATAAGGCAGTTGCCTTACTTTTTTACAGAACGATATTTCGGAACCTTAAGTTCGATGTTTGTTCCTTTATTTACGTTAGATTGAAACTCAATATTTCCTTCTAAATCTTGAGCTCTTTTTTTCATATTGTTAAGGCCATTTCCTTGTTGTATTTCAGTTATGTTAAAACCCTTTCCGTTGTCTGAAATAGTTATAAGAAACTTATTCTGTTCTTCGGAAATAGCTACTGAAATGTTATTTGCATCTGCATATTTCAAAGCATTGTTAACCGATTCTTGTATAATACGATAGATATTCATCCCAGCTACCGAAGTAAAAGTATGTTCGGTTGAAATAGTTTCTGAAACCTGGAAAGTAAAATCAACCCCTTTTGAAGCAGCGCTCGCTTGGTTTATAAAATTGGTAATGCGGGCCTGTAGGTCTTCAAAAGTGATGGATTCCTTATTCATCGCCCAAATTGTATCACGTAATTCGTAGATAGTCTGTGACGTGAACGAGCTTATATTGGTCAGTTTGTCTTTTGTCTTTTGAGTAGCATTTTTAAGCCCGAACTTCAAATTGTCTATCGACGAAATAATGAAAGTAAGCTGTGCGCCAATGTTATCGTGTAAGTCACGAGAAATTCTAAGGCGTTGTTCTTGCAGTCGGTTTTGTGTTTCAATTTTGGCGAGCGCAGTTTTTAACTCGCCTTCTTTTTTAAGTTGACGATTTTTCAGTTTTTGTTGGTTGTAGAATAGGTAGCCTAACAATCCTAACAGAAAAGCGAGACCTAAACTTCCGTAAATAAGCGTGTTTTTCTGTTCTAATTCTAGTTCACGCTCTGCTAATTCTTTTTCTTTTTTTTCAGTTTCATATTCAATAGAAAGTTCTGCTATTTTTTTTTGAACCTCTGTGTTGTGAATACTATCCTTTATAGCGAGATATTTTTCAAAGTAAAATAGCGCAGAGTCTGCTTTATTCTGACTTTTAAATATATCGGAAAGGGTTTTATAGTTGTATTGGGTAAGGTTTCTATATTCTTTTTTCAGTGAAATAGGCAGTGATTTTTTAATATTTAAAATGGCTTCGTCATATTTTTCTTCCGCCATAAAAACTTCGCCAATTTGCGTATGATTTTCTGCTATCCCGATAGAATCTTCCATTTTTAAACGGGCTTGAAGTGATTGGTTAAAATACTCTTTGGCTTTACCAAACTTTTTTTGCAAACCATAAACTCCAGCTATATTACTTATGCTGTATGGAATCCCGATGGAATCATTTTGTTCTTTTTTAATTTTTAATCCCTTGTTATAAAAATAAAGGGCGCTATCCAATTGGTTCTGAATTTCTTTTAAAACCCCATAATTGTTGTAAATATCCTTTAAAACTGAATCATAGTTATTTTCTTCAGCGACTGATTTCCCCCTTTGCATATAGGCTTGAGCCTTTTCCATATCATTATATTTCATGCTATAGCCCAATTCAGCATACCGGTATGCTACTTGGTCATTTAGACCTAGTTTTTCGTATAATTTAACCCCCTCAAGCCCATATTGTGCACTTTTATCGTAAACCCCTTGATAGGAATAAGCTAATGAAAGTTTTGAGTAGGCATCGGCTGTACCTTTTTCATAGGAAATTTTTCGTGCGTTCTCAGCGTTGACTTTATATAATTTTATAAGAGAGTCTTTAGGAATATTTAATCCTTGAACATATAAATTATTAATAGAGTCTATAGTTTGCTTGTTTTGTGAAAGTGCTACTGAAGAAACCAAAAAAATGAGACTCAATACTTTTTTCATGTTCAAATTTTTTCTCAACTAAAGATATTAATTTTAAGTAAATGAAATAGTTATAATTGTATTTTACAGATGAAGAGCTTTAATTAAACTTATAATTCAATACTTTCCTGAATAAACAATGCTTCACTCAAATTGTATTTCAAAAAGTTATAGGCAGCCAAGTTTCTCTTCCTAATATTGATTTGATTTTGGTTTTCTTCAATCCTAATTTTTAATTGAATTACATATTCTTCTTGTATACTTTTAAGTTGTTTATTTTTTAAATAAAACAAAAGCAATACCCCTGTCACTAAAAAGATAAAAGCTGATATAATTGTGACTGAAAGCATGTGAAACTCAATTTTTATAAAATTACAGAGAAACTGATTTTGAAACCATACGGCAATTGCCCTATTTAACTAAAAAACAAAACCCCAATCTAAAAAAAGACGGGGTTTCATAATTGGCTTTACCTGCTCCTCAATCAGGTTTGGCCTGAAATTAACTTGGTTGGCTAATTTGATTTATTTGGTCAGATCGTACGCAAAAATGCTATTGTTATCGGCTTTGTAATATAAAATTCCGGCAATTTCATCTACTTGGTATTCTGGCTTCTTGTCCTTTAAGACAATTTCTTTTTCCTTGGCGCCCGAGTCTTTATTTAGTTTTACCAAGCCGACACCATCATCAAGTTTTGTCAATACAAATTGATTGTTTTTTGTAGCGGCTGTTGCTTTAAAACGTTTCAACATTTCAGCTACTGAAGCACCACTTGCCATGGCCATTCCGCCACCTAAATCGGCATACCGTTCGCCTCTATCTGTATAAGCACCTAATTTATTACGGTTTTGATTGGCTGCATTATATGCCGCCGCTGCGGTTGCTGCCGTTGCCACCGCAGTTACACCTGCAATGATTGCCCCAAAAGCACTTTTACCTGGTGCACGGTAATACTCGTGCCAGCTTTTACCACCTTGCCAGTCTAACAACATCATATTTTGGTCACTGGTCAATAAAATACCGTCATCTCGAACCTCAACGTGAGTAGGATCCTCTTTACCATCAAACTTAGATTCAGCTAAAGTGGATACTTCACCTGAGGTTGCATCGACAGCAAAAAGTTCATCATCGGCACTAATTAAATATCGTGAGTTTTTACTATCGTAGGTTGAGCTAACAGCATTGGCTCTTTTGTATTTTAATGGTTTTTTCCAAACCTGTTCTCCATTTTGAAGGTTAACGATATTTGCATCTTCCGAAGTAATATAAATCAACCCTTGTGGCGTGTCGGCCATTGTTAAAATATTTTCTCCTGTCTTTAATGGTTTTTTGAAAAGTGTTTGCCCTTCAAATGAAATTTTATTGATTCCACCTTCATAAATTCCGAAGAGAATACCATCTTCCATAATGTAAAAATGCTGAACATACCCTTTTGTTTTTGGTGCTTTGTCCCAAAGATCTTCGCCATCAGTAGCACTTAAAAAAGCGATTTTAGATTCTGAACGACCTCCGGCTAACTTCATTAATCCTTTTTTACCACTATTATCAACATTGCTAACCACAGCTAGTCCATTGGGTAATATTTCAAAATTAGCAATACTGCCTTTTACCTTTTGTCCGTCGTTCCAGAGTTGCGCACCGTTTGTGCCGATTTTATGGATTTTAGTATTGCTACCGTTATTGACACTTTCGAAAGCATAAATCTCTTTTTCAGTATTATCGGCAACCATCCAGTTTATGTTTTTTACTTTATTGTTCCATAAAGTTTCACCAGTAAGCGATTTAGAGATTATCCCTTGACTTGTTGGCACCAACATTTTATTTTTCAATAATAAAGGGCGTCCAGTAACCATATAGTTTTTCATAGTCACTTTACCTGGCTCAACCAAATTAAAACGATAGTCTTCGTTTCCGGTATTCAGATCATATACCGCTACTTGCGCAGCATACTGTTCATCTGATCGACGCTGACCGCTCACTACCAATTTATTTTGCGGCATTATTACGTCACAGGTCATTACTTGTTTCCAGCCATTGTCTTCGGTGCTAAACAGTTTTTTACCTGATATATAATCGATTACTGCTTTTTTTGTAGAAAGACTGGCAAACCCTGTCTGCCCTACAATTACGTAAGGTGCTTGTGGTACAAAGAAAAGCTCTTCGGGTTTTACGCGGCCGTAATCGGTAAAGTTAAAAAGCAAATCACTGCTTCCCGGTTTTATACCTACTAAACCATCATTTGTAGCAACGACCATTATACCACCTTCTGTAAGGGTCATTTCATTGATTTTAGCACCGGTATCGTATCTAAAATTTGGTTCTTCCGCACGTTGTGCAGTGGCTATCATTATTCCTATTGAAAGGAAAAAAGCCCAATTGATTAACATTTTTGAAGTTTTCATAATCGTGGTTTTAGTTAAATGTATGTTTCAAAGATGCTACGTAACTACTTTATTATCAATAGGGCAATTGCCGTATTATTCCTGAATAGGCAGGAATCTTGAACTCCTACAGGCATTAAAGTCTCTTAGTTGAAAATGGAAAGTAAACTCAAAAAGAGATTCCTGCCTTCGCAGGAATTAAAAAAAACCGGAAGATGAACAAATTGTCCCGCTCCCGGCTCCACGTAAAAACCTCAACATCTGAGATTTTCTAACTCTTTTTATTGATCCGAAACTTTTATATTATATGCTCCATCACTTACAGTCACAGTGTCATTATTATCATCTAAATTATACCCTGTAAATGTGAAAGTTCCCTTTATGGTTTCACCATCAAAACTTGACACTTTCAACTCACCATTGTTACTTTGAGCATCTCCAACTGTGGTAAAAACAACTACAGTATTAGGATCTGGATTATTTGGGTCTGGCAAATAACTATATGTCCCTATATTAGTAAAATTTAATTGATACGTGCCTTCTCCATCAAAACCTTGAATGATCATCTGTAGATTTTCAGATTCACTAGTTCCGCCACTAACTGCAAGTGACTGACCAGCTCCATTATCGGTGATTACAGCTTTAACAGTTCCTGTTAAGCCTTCAAAAGAATTGCCATCGACTTTTGCAGTAAAATCACCTTCACCACCTTGAGAATCGCTTCCGCCATCGTCATCACTTTTACATGCTATTAATGACAAGCTTACAAATAGAATTAAGGAAATAGTTTTTAACGTTTTCATAATTGTTGGGTTTTTGGTTATTGTATGCTACAAAGATGTGGCAGGACCCAACTTTAATCAATACGGCAATTGCCCTATTCTTATGTTTTACTGTGGTTTAGACATTTCAGAAGAATGTTTTTAATCTAGAATTTAATGAAGGGAAGTTCTTTTTGAAGTGTTTCTATTTTCTTCTGAAGATTAATCTGAAACTTTTGGTGCGCCTCACCCGAAGGATTGAAAGGCCTATGTTTTAATCCACTTTGGATGGTTTCAATTTCTTTTTGAAGCGTATCGGTTTCTGAAGCAATCCAAACATCTTTAAATCGTTCCCAAATAATGGAAATAGCTAGATTATTTGGGTGAAGCATATCTTCTTCATAAAAACGATAGTCGCGCAACTCGTCCATCATAATTTCAAAAGAAGGAAAATAAAAAGCTTGCTTTTTACCTAAAATGGCATCGTGTAGGCCAGAAAGCAAATGTGCTTTGCTCTGCATATTTTCTACAAAACCGTCTTTGATGTGCCGAACTGGCGAAACGGTGGTAATAACCGTAGCCTTAGGGTTTACGGTTTTAATAAGTGTAAGAGTATTTTCTATTGTGGCAGAAACTTCTTCAACAGAAAGCAGTTCTTTTAAAAACCTTTTCTGCGGAATTTTATGACAATTGGCTACAATCGCATCACTTTCTATAAATCGATAGACCCAAGCTGTCCCGAAGGTTAAAATGATATGGGAAGCTTGCTCAAGGTAGGTTTTTAAACTTTTTAAATTACCATTTAAATTTGAAATAAAAGCACCTTTATCACTCGTTGAAAGCTTTGAATGTGCCTCAAAACAATGCCATTGTTCGTTATGATGAAAGATATCTGCTTCAGTAAATAAATCTTCATTAATGGCTCGTGTCACTAACTTTTCAATCGCAACCGGATGAAATACAATCCCAAATGGATTTTGAAGGTTCTGAAATTTATAATATTCAAGTTTTCCTCCAATGTTCTCTGTAAAACAAGACCCCATCAACAGGACTTTAGATGTATAATCTATCTGACTCTGTTGTGGGGTTAGTGCTATTTGCGTTTGTAATTTCAAGATTATGAGATATAGTCTTTTGCTTTGTTCAATGCTTCATTTATACCTTCTGGGTTTTTCCCTCCAGCTGTTGCGAAAAACGGCTGTCCGCCACCGCCACCTTGAATGTGTTTTCCAAGTTCGCGTACTATTTGTCCTGCGTTCAACTTTTTATCGGTTGCTAAATCTTTAGAGATATAGCACGTAAGCAACGCTTTTCCGTTTTGTTTTGATCCGAATAAAATGAAAAGGTTATCTACTTCTCCACCCATTTCAAAAGCTAAATCTTTCATTCCTGAAGCATCTAAATCTACTTCCTTTGCCAAAAAGTTAATGCCGTTTACGGTTTCAAGCTCGTTTTTTAAATCGCCTTTTAAGTTTTTAGCTTTATCTTTTAATAATTCCTGAACCTGCTTCTGTAGCGCATTGTTTTCTTCTTGTAAACTACTTACTGCCTTAACAGGGTTTTGAGCGTTCAACGTTTTCTTTATCTCCGCATATTGGTTACTTCTATCTATGAAATAATTTTTAGCAAATTCGCCTGTAATGGCTTCAATTCTTCTAATTCCACTAGCGACAGAACTTTCTGAAGTAATTATAAAATGCCAAATATTCCCTGTGTTTGGTACGTGTGTACCACCACAAAGTTCCATTGAGTTTCCAAAACGGATGGTACGAACGGCATCACCGTACTTTTCGCCAAACAAGGCTACTGCTCCTTCATCTATTGCCTGCTGATAAGGTATTCCTCGTTGTTCTTCCAAAGCAAGGTTTTCATGGATGCGAGCATTTACAAAATCTTCCACTTGCTTAAGTTCTTCATCACTTACTTTACTGAAATGTGAAAAATCGAACCGCAAATACTTATTGTGAACCAAAGAACCTTTTTGCGCTACGTGATCACCCAAAACATTCCGCAGGCCTTGGTGTAACAAGTGGGTTGCAGTATGGTTAGAAGCTGTGTTAGATCTATGCTGCGGGTTTACCACCGCTTTAAAACTTGACTCGGGGTTTCGAGGCAGATTTTTAGCAAAATGGATAATCAAATTGTTTTCCTTCTTGGTGTCAACAATATAAATGACTTCTCCATCGGATGCTTCCAAGTAGCCTTTATCACCTATTTGACCACCGCCTTCTGCATAAAAAGGTGTTAAGTTGAACACCAATTGATACAATTCACCTTCTTTTTTGCTTTCAACCTTACGGTATCGTGTTATTTTTACTTGAGTCTCTAAGGTGTCGTAGCCTACAAATTCTTCTACATCGTCTTCATGTAAAATAACCCAATCACCTGTTTCTATTTTTGTGGCAGCTCTAGAACGCTCCTTCTGTTTTTGTAGTTCGGTTTCAAATTCCTTTTCATTTAATTCATATCCGCGCTCTCTTAAAATTAAGGCGGTTAAATCGATTGGAAAACCGTAGGTATCATATAATTCAAAGGCTTTTTTACCTGAAATGGTTTTACTGGAAGCGTTTGAAATCACATTTTCCAGCAACACGAGACCTTGATCTAGGGTGCGTAGAAAAGATTGTTCTTCTTCACGAATTACATTGGCAATCAAGTTTTTTTCTGAAACAAGCTCTGGGAAGGTTTCGCCCAATTGCTTCACTAATGTATCTGTTAATTTGTAAATAAAAGGTTCTTTTTTATCCAAGAATGTAAATCCATATCGAATGGCGCGTCTTAAAATACGACGTATCACATAACCTGCTCCCGTATTGGAAGGCAATTGTCCATCTGCAATGGAAAAGGCAACCGCACGAACGTGATCTGAAATCACACGAATAGCAATGTCTTTTTCTTCCTCATTGCCATATTTGGTGTTTGTAATCGCTTCTATTTCGCGAATTAACGGTGTAAATACATCGGTATCGTAATTACTCTTCTTGTCTTGAAGCACCATACACAAACGCTCAAAACCCATTCCGGTATCTACGTGCTGTGCGGGTAATTTTTCAAGACTGCCGTTGGCCTTTCGGTTAAATTGCATAAAAACCAAATTCCAAATTTCCACTACTAGTGGGTGATCTGCATTCACTAGCTCAGCTCCAGGTACTTTCGCTTTTTCTTCATCAGAACGAAGATCTACGTGAATTTCGCTACACGGCCCACAAGGTCCTTGCTCACCCATTTCCCAGAAGTTATCTTTTTTATCACCATTTAAAATTCGATCTTCGGCAATATGTTGTTTCCAGAAATTATAAGCTTCCGTATCCCTATCTAACCCTTCCGATTTATCCCCTTCAAAAATAGTTACGTAGAGTTTGTCTTTATCTATTTTAAAAACTTCAGTTAAAAGTTCCCACGACCAAGCAATGGCTTCTTCTTTAAAATAATCGCCAAAGCTCCAATTTCCTAACATTTCGAACATCGTATGGTGGTACGTATCCATCCCTACTTCTTCCAGGTCATTGTGTTTACCACTTACGCGAAGGCACTTTTGTGTATCGGTAACCCGAGTATTTTTAGGATCGCTGTTTCCGAGGAAAAACTCTTTAAATTGATTCATCCCTGCATTGGTAAACATTAAGGTTGGGTCGTCCTTAATTACCATAGGCGCTGAGGGAACAACGGTGTGTTGTTTCGATTTAAAAAATTCAAAAAAAGTGGATCTTATTTCCTTAGATTTCATGCGTTATATTTTATTCAAAATTAGTGATTAAGGCAAAACGCAAAACAATTTCTATATTTGTAATTCGTTATCCAAAGGTTAGCGCTGCCCATCAACCGCAAAAATAGGATTTTTTAACGTATGTCTAAGGTTAAATATTACTACGATAGTGAAACACTTTCGTATCGTAAAATTGAAAAGAAAAAAGGCCGTAAGCTTGGTATCATACTATTGAGCCTTCTCGGCACTTTATTAGCGGGTTTTTTAGTGTTTTTAGTATACATAAATCTTCCTTATGTAGAGACACCTAAGGAAAAATCGCTTAAACGGGAACTGGCTAATATGGAACTTCAATATGAACTTCTGAACAAAAAAATGGCTGAAGCAGAAAATGTACTTTCAGAAGTTGCCGAACGCGATAACAATCTCTATAGAGTTTACTTTGAAGCAAACCCAATACCTGAAGAACAACGAAAAGCTGGATTTGGTGGTGTAAACCGTTACAAAAATTTAGAAGGGTTTGACAATTCCAAACTAATAATAAACACCAGCGAACGGTTGGATATATTGACCAAGCAGATTGTAGTTCAGTCCCGTTCTTTGGATGAAGTTTCGCAACTTGCAGAAGAGAAAGAAGAACTATTAGCAGCAATTCCTGCTATTCAACCTGTAAAAAATGAAGACCTCACTCGTATGGCTTCCGGCTACGGATACCGTACCGATCCTTTTACAAAAGCACGTAAATTTCACTACGGAATGGATTTTACCTCGCCTAGAGGAACGCCCGTTTATGCTTCAGGGGACGGAGTTGTAAGTCGTGCCGACAATAATGCTACTGGCTATGGAAACCACATTCGAATTGACCACGGTTATGGTTACGAAAGCTTGTATGCACATCTTTATAAATACAATGTTCGAAAAGGGCAGCGAGTAAAAAGAGGCGATTTAATAGGTTTTGTAGGGAGTACTGGTCGCTCTGAGGCACCACATCTTCACTATGAAGTTTTTAAAGATGACGAACGTATTAACCCTATTAATTTTTACTACGGAAACTTGACACCTGAAGAATTTGCAGAAATGCAAAAACAAGCACAGCAAGAAAACCAATCATTAGATTAAGAAGCAGTAAATTTATACCTTTAATATCTCAAACGTTTTTAATTTATAACCTAAGGTTACGATGCACATAGATTTACCCGAAAAAAGATATTACAGTATAGGTGAAGTGGCCGAAGCTTTTAATGTAAACACTTCTCTTATCCGCTTTTGGGAAAAAGAATTCGACGCATTAAAACCGAAAAAAAACGCTAAAGGAAACCGTAAATTTACTCAAGAGGATATTAAAAACTTGGAATTTATTTATCACTTGGTTAAAGAGCGCGGCTTTACTCTCGAAGGTGCCAAAACCCATCTAAAAGAAAACAAACAAAAAACATTAAGCCGTTTCGAGATTATCCGTAAATTAGAAACAGTAAAAGCAGAATTGCTTAAAATAAAAGACCAACTTTAAAATATAAATTATGAAAAAATGGCTCATCCCCGTAATAATAATCGTTGCCCTTGTGGCAATTGGTGGATTTTGGTTTGTAAACGTTAACAATAGGCTTGTGCCTATGGATGAAAACGTTACCGCACAATGGGCAAATGTAGAAAGCTCATACCAACGTCGAGCAGACTTAATTCCCAATATTGTAAAAACCGCAAAAGGCTACGCAGAGTTTGAACAACAAACATTAACGCAGGTTATTGAAGCTAGAAGCAAAGCAACTTCGGTTACTATCGATCCTTCCAATATTACACCAGAACAGTTGGCGCAATTTCAGCAAGCACAATCGGGGCTGACTTCCGCTCTATCAAGATTGTTAGCCACTTTTGAACGCTACCCAGACCTAAAAGCAAATGAAAACTTTAAGGAACTCATCAACGAGCTGGAACGCACTGAAAATCGAATCAATGTAGAACGGAATCGTTTTAATGATCAAGCTCGTATTTTTAATTCTGAAGTACGCCAATTTCCAACAACTATTGCAGCAAGCATCTTAGGCTTTGAAAGAAAAACTTATTTTGAAGCAGATGCTGGAAGTGAAGATGCACCCGAAGTTGAGTTTGATTTTAACAGTTAAGAAACCCCTTTTATATGTCTAAAGTAGAAGATTTCCTTTCAGCCGAAGCAGAAGGCGATATTATTGAAGCCATCCGCACAGCAGAAAAAAATACCTCTGGTGAAGTTCGTATACACCTAGAAGCTCATAGCGAGATTGACCCTTTTGAACGAGCCGCCGAAGTATTTGACATGTTGCACATGAACAACACCAAGCAAAGCAATGGTGTACTTATTTATGTTGCTGTAGAAGACCGTACGCTTGTAATTTTAGGCGATAGCGGCATAAACGATGTTGTGGCGCCCGATTTCTGGGAAAGCACCAAAGACACCATTATCAGTCAATTTAAGGAAGGTAATATGGAACAAGGTCTTATAGATGGTATTCTCATGGCAGGTGAACAACTTAAAAAACACTTTCCGTATCAAAAAGACGACAAAAACGAATTGCCTGATGATATTTCAGTAGGGTAATTATTAAATTGTGCCCTTCGGCTACGCTCAGGATACTTATAAAGACTATAGACGACATTAAGATATGCCCAAATTATTTCAGAAATATAACGTTCTTTTACTTTTAATAGGTTTTCTATTTTTTTCTGAAATAAGTGTTGCGCAGTTTGATATTCCACCAAAACCTACCAAACAAACAGAGCAGACTTCGGTATATGATTATATTGATCTGTTAAATCCTACCCAGAAGAAAAATCTTGAAAACAAATTACTTCGGTATGCCGATTCTACCTCAACACAAATTGTAGTAGCAGTTATAAGCACAACAAAAGGAGAGGATATTTCATTTTTAGGAGCCAAATGGGGACAAAAATGGGGCATCGGGCAAAAAGATGAAGACAATGGAATTCTAATCTTGCTCGCCAAAGACGACCGTAAAATAGACATCAATACTGGCTACGGTATCGAATACCGCATTACCGATTTAATGGCCGAACGCATCATTAATCGTATTATGATTCCTGAATTTAAAAAAGGGAATTTTTATACGGGCTTAGACCAAGGAGCCGATGCTATTTTTGCAGCCTTAAATGGTGAATTTAAGGAAGATCGAGACTTCAATAAAAAATCTAATGGTGGCGGAAATTTCATAATAATAGTTATCATTTTCATCATTATTATTATTGCTTTAAGTTCAAAGAAGAATGGTCGTGGTGGCAGCGGTGGCCGAAGATCTGGCAGTAGCTTGTTGGATGTCATCATCTTAAGTAGTATGGGACGCACTGGCGGTTTTGGTGGTGGTAGTTCAGGTGGTGGCTTTAGCGGCGGCGGTGGATTTGGTGGCGGTTTTGGCGGTGGTGGATTCGGCGGTGGCGGTGCTTCTGGGGGATGGTAACTCAGTGGTCAGTGGAATTTATGCTTTTTCATTATCAAACAAAACGTTATTGTTGGTAATTTCATTTTTTCCAACTTCAAGCATCGGTATTTTCGATACAAATTTGTAATCCCTATCGGTCTTTCGAATTCACTCAAACACCTTTTTATATTTCATGAGAATTACAGGCAGAATCAAACATTTTTTTTAACTCCACACTCTATAGGTGCCTGAGTATCCTGACGAAAGGAAGGATGTATCGAAGGCCCAGCAGCCAGCATCTCCAATCAATCAAACCAAAAATTGCCACCTCTTGTTTCCCCTTTTTTTCCGAGCGTGTTAAACTTGTAGCTAAAGCCGACCATAAAATAGCGTTGCAATACGGTGCTTTGAACATCCTGAATGTAATCCTGTGTAGAAGTTCGGCGAGCGTTGGTATTTTGATTTAACAAATCGTAGGCTTTTAAAGTTATCAATCCTTTATCTTTCATAACAGAATAGGAAAGCGATGCATTCCAGAATAAAGCATCTTTTTGAAAACCAGGTGCAATGTTCGAATTATAGCTATACGTTATGTCATTATTCCATTCAAGCTTTTCAGGAAATGTTGTGGTGGTCTCTAACTGTAAATCGTGTACTACATACGTTCTGTCTTCAAACAAATCTAAATTAAACGTGTTTTTACTAAAAGACACTTCGTAAGACGGTTCTATCTCAAATAAACCATCCCATATAAATCCAACGCTTACATTTGGTGAGTACGTAAACGTTTTACTCGCGTATTGTACTTCGTTATTAAAGTTTACATTTCGGTTTCCATTTACATAACCGCCAACTCTATACTTAACACTTTTTACGCTATCAATTTTCACGGACTTATTATAACCAACACTTGCATTTATACTGTAATATCCATCTACGTTTGCATAGGTTGTATTCCGAACAAAATTTTCGTCAATAGTTGTTTTTGAAACCACTCTATCGTTTGTGAAGTTTCCGTTGAAATTACTATAAAATCCAGATTTTGTTTGAAAATCATAATTATTGAAACCCATATAAACGCTGTGATTATTTGATGGACTTAAGTTTGGATTTCCTTGAACAATATTTAAGGGGTCTGAAACATCAACATACGGCGATAATAGTGAAACATTCGGTGCATCATTACGCAAATAATAGCCAGAATACATTCTAAACTTTTGGCTAAACTTATAACTTAAATTTGCCGAAAGCTCTACTGCATTAAAATCGTTTTCAAAATTAATGTCGCGCAACGCATCTTCACTTTCCAGCGTTCTCATTACATAACCTACGTTAATCCCCGTTCGTAATTTATCATCATTGTAACGCAGCCCTATTTCTGGACGCGACCTACTATCTGTATTTGTAAAATCGGTACTTTGATCAAGGTTGAAAAGTGAAAAATCTTGAGAAGTTTCGTCAAAATCGAACACACTCTGGCGGTCTTCTCGTTTATCATTTCGGTAAGAATACTCTAAATCTAAATAGAGCTTTTTAGCCAATATAGGAAATCTAAATTCTGGGGTAATTTCATATTGATTCGAGCTTTGCTCGCCATCGGTGAATTGATTTCTAATTATAGTTTCAGGTTCATCACCAAAAATTTCAGTGTTTGAATTTACTTTGTTTTCAATTTCTGAATCTTCAATTTCATTCGTAACTGTTAGCTTTAAAAAACCACCCTTATTACCATACTTTTTAGTTAGGTTAAATCTATTTTCAAACGATTTCTGAATATTCTCTGAACTTCGCTGAGTACTCGATTGGTTAGTCAACTCGCCATTTAACCGTGTGGTTTCTTCAGAATTATTATAATACGATTCACCTGTATTATACCGAAATTGCGGACGAATATTGATAAGAAAGGTTGAATCAATTTGGGTTTTAAAACGCAAATTAGCTGCGTGGCTATCGGAATTAGTTTTTGAACTTGAAGTGTTATTTGAAAAGTAACGATCGTCTGGTAAAATGTTCTCACGATTGCGTATTTCATCATTAAATGAGTTGGCTGCAGAATAAAAGTAATCTGCTGTTAAGTCGGTTTCCTTTCCAAGATCATCTGCGTAATTGGCACCTGCCGTTCTAGAGTTTGTAATTCCATCTCCGCCACCAAACATTCTACCATCAATATTAAAGGTACCATTACTATTAACACTCATATAACGAGCATTCCCGAACATTTTTTGAATTTCACCAAAACTAAACCCAGGTGAGTTAATATTGTTACCTCCAGCTAGGGCGCTTATTCGTAGGTCGTTGTCAAAATAATTAAGCAGCCCTGCGTATTCAAAACGCTCATCGGTACCCGCGCCACCTGCTACCCGACCAAAAATTCCTTTGTTTTTCTCTTCATCGATGGTGATATTAATTGTTTTATTCTCTTCATCTCCTTTTTCACCAGTGAAAGCTTCAGAATCTGTTTTCGTATCGGTAACTTGTATCTTATCCACTATTTCTTTGGTAAGATTTCGAGTCGCAATGGTAGGATCATCGCCAAAAAAGGGTTTTCCGTTCACTAAAATCTTATTTACCGGTTTGCCATTTACTTTGATATTTCCTTCGGAATCTACTTCCACACCTGGAAGTTCTTTCAGCAAATCCTCAACATTGGCGTCTTTTTTAGTTTTAAAAGAAGCCACATTAAATTCTAACGTATCTGTTTTAACCGTAACCGGTGCTTGCGATTTGATGAGCACTTCATCTAATACATTATCGTCTTCAGCGAGTGGAATTTCCCCTAAATTAATTTCTTCTTTATCTATAAAAATAGATTTAAAATAGGTTTTAAAGCCAACATATGAAATGTATAAATTTAGCTTCTCATCTGCGGTTCTACCTTTTAAAAAGAAATCGCCTTGTTTATCTGAAATGGTATAAGTAACCAACAAGCTGTCTTTAACTCGCTGAAGGTATATGGTAGCCGACTCTAATGGTTCTTTTTTTTCTTCGGAAATAAGCTGTCCGGAAATTTCAAAGTCTTTGGTTTGTGAGAAAGCTGCAAAAGAAAGCAAAAGCAAAACCCCAGTTAATAGGTGCTTCATAAGAATTTTGATTTGATTGATGTTAGTTATAATCGAAACGAAGATAATAACCTTTTCGTATAACTTTAAAAACAATCAAGAAAAAATTCAGCTTATTTTATTCAACTTTCACCTTTCTACACCCAGAATTCGCTACTTCCCTTCAGTCAAACCGAAACTACTACCTTTTTCCCATAAAGTTTTGACGTTCTTCAACAAAAAAGAGGCCCCCGAAAGGAAGCCCCAATTAAACCTCAAAAATTAATCATGAAAAAATTATTGCTTCTTGATATATGTAAGACTAATTGGATTTGCTTTATTGCATCTACTTTTCATCCTCAGTGCCTTAAAATGGAATTTGATTTTCAGCCCGTCTTTTATAAATTCATTTTCTAAATTAACGGGATCATAAAATAAATCTTCTGCCTGAGTATCTACTTTTATAGAATAGGCACAGTCATTTTCGGCCGCGGAATATACAACTGTTCCATACGTATAGTCTGTTTCAGACATTTTTTTTGAACTTGAACAAGAATTAATTAATCCTATAAATAAAATAAAGCTTATAATTCTCATATACATTATTTAACGATTATCCTCTTATTAAGTTTTGTCTTTGCATTTCCAAATTCTACAATGTATGTCCCCGAACTTACAGATGATAAGTCGATTGTAGCTGTATACGAACCATCTTCTTTTGAAACCTGATCTTTATAGATATTTTTTCCTGAAATATCGAATACTGAAAGTCTAAGAATATCACTCGTAGTAGCTGTGTCTAATTGTAAATTAAAAATTTTGTTGTCTGCTGAATATACTACCAAATCTGAAACATTTAAATCAAGTTCGTCTACAGAAAGTGTTTCAGAAATTTTGAAAGAAGCAATTCTTGTTTTCCTCGGCTCTCCATCGTATTCGGCCGTAAACCAAAAAGTTAAATCATCGGATGGATCTCTTACCAGTTGTGAATAATCTCCATATCGAGAATTTGAAGTTACCGAAGTAGTCCCTTCTACAATCAAGGTCTCAGCAATTGTCATTTGTCCCAAAGCATCCCCATCAAATCTACCGGTATAGTATAATGAAGGGAAAGTAGTAGCTCCTGTTTTGGTATAACCAAGTCCTATATTACCTTCTTGATCCATTGCTATTGCAGATAAAAACACGCTTTCCCCTCCAGCATCTTGGTACGTTCCTTCTTGATATAATTCCCAAGGGTCGGAAGGTGTAGCTCTCCTTAATTCTACCCAGCGTATTCCAGATATTCGAGAACCATCTATCACTTCAACCGGAAAATTAAATAAAATGGATTCGTGTGTTCCAAAATTATAGCGATGTGCTTGAAAATACATCGCAAATACAATAGGGTCTATGCGTTGTGCTGTTCCAGGTTGCTGCAATACTGCAAAACTATCTCCTCCAGTACCTTCTAGAAAGGAATCGAAAGCTGCCATTGGAATTTCCAAAGGTGTAGACACTGTTGCCCCCGCTGGATTACTCCAATCTATAGTAAGGTCCCAAACTTTTACGTGATCTTCAGTAATTCCAGGCCATGCATCATCTTGAAACCAAACAATTGGTGCAGGTCCGGCTGCCATTCCCGCTCCCTCTGAATGAACAGGTTGTGGCGCTTGAAACCCTCCTGTACCTACATAATCTGGTAAGGTTAATGTTGCAATTTCTGCGGATGGATCACCATCTAGCATCTTTTGCCTGTTAAAAGCATAAAACCTGCCTGATTCACTTGGGTTGAAATTTCCAGTAACTACATAACTATCTCCATAAATACCGTAATGAGGATAATCATTCTCTGGCACATCATAGCTGTATACAGCATATGTCCCAGTAGGATCTGGAGTTGTTGAAATTGCTAATTTAAATTGGTCCGCATCAGGTAACTGGAACTGCGTAATCAACCATCTATCTGCTTCTCTATCATACAATACCACTGGATCTCCCGAGATAACCCCTCCAAGCGGGTCGTTGATGTCTTTCGGGAAACCAGCTGCCTCATTACCATTTTTATCCCAAACACTCCACAAACCATTCGTCATTTGTACAATATGGTTGGGGCCTACAGCTGCTGTAGGGTCTGGCGGACTTACATCTAAATTAATACCGTCAAAATTCACGATAGGTGTTCTTGAAGCCCTAGAACCTGGTTCTTTTTGGGCTAACGGATCTTGAGAAGAATTGCTTTTTGAAAGGTTCTCAATAAATTTCCCTTTTTGCAAATTTTTGGCACTCAACCCTCCTCTTTTTACCTCTCTTTTCTTTACAGATTTTGCATCGACCCTAGGGTAATTGGACATTGGTGCCGTTATAAAGAAATTATCTGGCGCATTTATCTCTGTAACAGTAGATTGACTTTGTGTTTGCGATAACACAGTAAAGGTGCAACACAGAGCAGCACCTAAAATGTAATTTTTAAAACTCATTTTGTAAGTGATTAACAATTAATTATTCTATTGATTATACGTCAAACAAATATGCGCATTGCGCGTAAAAAATTAATTGCTAACTACTACTCACTTACTACGCACCCACTAAGATTTATAGAAATTAATGGGATTTTGGAAAAAACTAATTCTGAAACGTACGGGCTAAAAACTCCTTCAGATTCTCTTTTTTTGTATCAATGCCTATTTTGTTGGTAATGCGGTACCTCTTGCTCTCGATGGCCCTAACCGAGCGATCAACAAACATGGCAATTTCTTTGTTTTTAAAACCTATAAAAAGATAGTAACAAATTAATACCTCAAGGTCATCTAGCTGGGGAAATTCCTTTTCCGCCTGTAGAAAGAAGCCTTCGTTTATGGAACTAACAATTTTTAAGTGGTCACTACTATGCACAAAATTGCTGTGGTTTAAGTGAATTTTTTTATATAAATCATTAATTCGTGTCTTTTGGTCAAAAGGTGAGTATATGGAGGATATCTCTTTTATTTCTTTTCGTACAGAAACCAGAAATTCTTCCAGCTCAATATTTTTAACGGCCAGTTTCTCCTGTTTTGATTTCAAACTTAGAAAACTGCTTCTTATATATGAAATTTGATATTCTTTCTTTTTTACCTTTTTAAAATATAAATAGAGTACTACCAGCAACACCAATACTCCGGCAATTAATAAGTAAACAAACCTTTTGTTTTTTTGTTTTTCAATTGATTCTTCGTTTAAAGCTAATTGTGTTTCAGATAGGTCTTTAAGCATTTCAACTGAGGAAATGTTTGCCTTTTCCGAGATGGAAGCATTGAAAATGCCCAACGAATCTAGATAGATTTTTTCTTTTTGTGGATTATCTGTAAGACGGTAGTAATTTATATAGTTTTCGTACAGTCCTTTTTGTACATTAATATCGTTGCTCCCTTCCTTGAGGTGAACTTTGTCCAAATAAGACTTAACCGAATCGAGATTTTTAAATTTTAAGTAGTATTCTACAAAACAAAGATTTATAGAATTCTCATACGTTAGGTAATAGTAGGGTTCTATAAATTTGTTCCCTTTTAGTGATTTATAAATTGCACTGTATTCATACGCCTTATCAATGTTGCCAAGATGTAAGTGATTAGAAGTTAGGAGAAAAATTGCAAATGAATAATACATTTGATCACCTTCAACATTTTTGTAGGTTTCAAGGTCCTCATTGATTAAGGATATACTCTCCTCCATTTCATTGTTAACATATTTTGCGTATGCTGGAAATTGCATAATATCTAAAAGACCGAAAGTATCTTTGATCTTTGTATAATATCCCTTTGCTTTGTTAAGATATATGTCGGCTAAAGAATCTTTCTTTATCAGGTAAAAATTAGAAGCCAGGTATCCAGAAGATTGAGCAGCTATCTCATATTCATTGTATTTCTCCGCATAGCGTAAAGATTTAACGAAATTTGAAACAAAAGCCGTTCGGTCATAGTCGTGATCTGCTATTTTACCTCTTAAGAAATAGTATTCCCCTAGTCGGTTTTCCAATTTCTTTTCGGAGGGTTTACCTATAGAGTCTAAATAGGCTCTTGCAAGTTCGGGTTCACTGTCTATATGATTGGCCGCCAATTCAAGAAAGCGCTCGTTTTTTGGTTCAGTTTGAAGTGTAAAACCATGAAAAAACAAAGAAATTAGAATAAAAAAAACAACTTTCATTCTATTATCCTTGTTATTTCTTCCGAAGGTAAATTTTTACCGGCACTCCTGTAAAATCAAAATTTTCACGAAGCTTATTTTCCAAAAACCGTTTGTAAGGATCTTTTACATATTGTGGTAAGTTGGCAAAAAACGCAAAAGTAGGGTAAGGCATTGGTAATTGCGTTATAAACTTAATTTTCACGTACTTCCCTTTGTATTGTGGCGGTGGCGTAGCTTGAATAATGGGTAACAATACATCGTTCAATTTACTTGTTTTAATCCGTTTGCTTCGGTTTTTATAAACCTCAACCGCTGTTTCAATTGCCTTGAAAATACGTTGTTTGTTCAATACGGAAATAAATACGATTGGGACATCGGTAAATGGTTCACATTCTTGACGAATGTGTTTTTCAAATTCTTTTACGGTGTTGGTTTCCTTTTCAACCAAATCCCATTTGTTTACCAGAATCACAACCCCTTTGTTATTGCGTTGTGCCAACCAAAAAATGTTTTGTACTTGCCCATCAAAACCTCTTGTAGCGTCAAGAATAAGAATCATGACGTCGCAATGCTCAATGGCACGGACACTTCGCATCACCGAATAAAACTCTAGATCTTCCTTTACTTTAGCTTTTCGTCTAATTCCAGCGGTATCAACTAGATTAAACTCAAAACCAAAACGATTGTAGCGAGTGTCAATACTATCACGAGTAGTTCCGGCGATATCGGTAACAATGTACCGCTCTTCACCTATTAACGTGTTTATAAAGGATGATTTTCCGGCATTTGGTCTTCCTACCACAGCAAAACGCGGCAATTCACTTTCTTCCTCTTCTTCTTTTTCTGGTAAGGATGCTACTAAATCATCGAGCAATTCGCCCGTTCCACTTCCATTGATACTGGATAGGGTGTAATATTTTTCAACTCCCAAAGAATAGAATTCCACCGCATCATTTTCTCGCGTGGCGCTATCTACTTTGTTTACTGCTAAGAAGAATGGTTTTTTAGATTTTCTAAGCAAGGTAGCAACCTCTTCATCCATACCGGTTAAGCCGCTTTCTACATCAACCATGAAAATAATGGCATCTGCTTCTTCAATAGCAAGTTCAACTTGTTTATCTATTTCAGCTTCAAAAACATCGTCACTTCCTTTTACATATCCACCAGTATCAATCAATGAAAACTCTTTGCCGTTCCAGTCGCTTTTTCCATAATGACGGTCACGGGTAACACCGCTTACGGCATCGGTAATAGCTTCCCGTCGTTGGATTAATCTATTAAAAAAGGTAGATTTCCCTACGTTTGGTCTTCCTACAATAGCAACTATGCTCATATTCTATAATTTAGAGTGCAAAAATAGGTTTTAGTTGGCAGAAAAAATAGTATTTTAATCCCTTTAAAATTAAATAAAGTGACGAAGCTTAGCAATGAAATTATATTGAGACCTCGCTTTTCCTTAAAGCTTGACCATAGTAGCGACGAAATAAAGTTGTTGTTTAATCAAGCCAAAAGCGAACAGGTTGCTTTTAAAATTTCTTGTGTGGATGACCATATTTTTATAAAATTACCAAAAAATCAACAACACTTTTGGTCCCCCCAGCTGCACTTGGAATTTGAAGAAGCTGAAAAAAACAGTTGTTCCATCAAAGGTTTTTTTGGACCCAACCCTACTGTTTGGACTATGTTTATCTTCTTGCACGTGGGAGTAGGCATCCTTTTTATGATTAACGCTACTTGGATGTACTCAAATTATAGTTTGGGGAATCCTCTTGATATTCAGATATGGATTTTTATCGTATTGATTTTAATTTGGGTATTGCTGTACGTTGCCGGAACCGTGGGAAAGAAAAAAGGCAGACCCGATATGCAGGAACTATATTATTTTATGATGACCATATTGCCTTCGCAGACAGCATTACAGCCTTAATCATAAATAAACCAGAGATAGATTTCAGCTACTTATTATAGCCAAATCGCCTCAATTGTTTATCATCATTACGCCAATTTTTATTCACTTTTACATAGGTTTCTAAGTGAATCTGTTTTCCAAAGAATTTTTCCAAATCCTTCCGTGCCTCTACTCCTACCCGTTTAAGCGCCGAACCTTTATGGCCGATGATGATCCCTTTTTGCGTTTCGCGTTCTACCATAATCACACTTCGGATTCTGATAATATCGTCATCTTCAAAAAACTCTTCGGTATCAATTTCTACAGAATAAGGAATCTCTTTTTTGTAGTGCATCAAGATTTTTTCCCGAATGGTTTCGTTTACAAAAAAGCGTTCCGGTTTGTCGGTTAATTGATCTTTTGGATAGAAAGCAGGAGATTCTGGCAACACCTCTATAATGCGCTTAAATACTTCAGAAACACCAAAGTTTTCTAATGCTGAAATAGCAAAAATCTCCGCATTAGGAACTTTTTCTTGCCACATCTGTAGGGCTTCGGTCAATTTTTCTTCGTTTCCTTTATCTATTTTATTGATAAGAAGTAAAACAGGAATTTTAGCATTTTTTATCTTTTCAAAAAACGCCTCGTCTTTAAGGTCTTTCTCACCTAATTCAACCAAGTACAATAAAATATCAGCATCTTCAAAAGCAGATTTCACAAAATCCATCATACTTTCTTGTAATTGGTACGCTGGTTTTATAATACCAGGTGTATCGCTTAAAATCACCTGAAAATCTTCACCATTTACAATTCCTAAAATACGGTGACGCGTAGTTTGTGCTTTACTAGTAATAATAGAAAGTCGCTCGCCTATAAAAGCATTCATAAGCGTGCTTTTACCAACGTTTGGATTACCAATAATATTTACAAATCCTGCTTTATGTGCCATAATTTTAATTTGTTGCAAAGATACTTTAAAATGAATTACTCTAACCTACTTTCATCCCTACAATAATCATTATTAAAATTTTAACGGTAGAAAAGGTTCCTTGATAAACGTTAAGATTTCCTTTAACTAACAATAACAGCTCATTAACTAATATGGTAATAATCAATCAGTAACTTAGCTAATGAATAACAAAAAAACATAATTATGAAGAAGAAAAATTTAATACTCGTATTACTGATGTGCTTTAGCTTAACACTTTTTGCACAAAATGACAAAGACCGTGAAGTAATAAATGATGCTGAAAAAGCGAAAGAAGCATTTATTACTAAGAATAAATCAATGGCGAAATATTTCGCTGATGCTGATGCATACGTAATCTTCCCAAATGTAGGGGAAGGTGCCTTTATAGTTGGCGGTGCTTCTGGTAATGGTGCTGTTTATGAAAACGGACAACTTATTGGAATGGCAAAAATGAAAAAAGTAGATGTAGGCGCCCAAATAGGTGGTGAAGCCTACAGAGAAGCTATTTTATTTAATAGTGAAGAATCTTTGCAACGTTTTAAAGACGACGATTTTGAACTTTCAGCCAAAGTTTCAGCTGTATTGGTTAAAGATGGGGCTTCCTTAAACGCCGATTATAGAAACGGTGTTGCCGTGTTTACTATGCCAAAAGCTGGATTAAGCTTAGAAGCATCTGTTGGCGGACAAAATTTTGAATTTATTCCGTTTGAAAAATAAATAGAAATTGACATATTGAAAGAACGTCTTGTATTTTTTACAAGGCGTTTTTTATGTATAAGAAATGCTAAGTATTTTCAACTTTCTAACTTCATTTCCCAATTTAAAATCTACTGTTTCGCCAATTTTCGCACCTGTAACGGCTTTAGCAATTGGAGCAACAAATGCAATCTTACTTTTTGTTACATCGGCTTCATCAACACCAACTATTGTAAATTGCTGTTTGGTTTTGGTATCTAAATTTTGAATTTCTATTGTAGCACCAAAACGTACCTCATCTTTAGGTTGCTCTTTAGGGTCAAGAACTCGCGCAGCATGGATACGTTCATTGAGCAATTTAAGTTTCCCCTCAATAACTGCTAACGTTCGTCTTCGTTCTCGCTCATCGGTAATGGTTAATTCTTTAATTTCAGTTTGCAATCTTTCTCGTTCGTGCACTAACTGCTCCATGCCATTTGGCGTAATATAATTTACCACTCCTTCGGGCAGTGCTGCCCGTGGCGGAATCATTGGTGGTTCTTCTTGATCGCCTTCTCTTACAAATCCTCTGCTCATAACAACGCCCGTATTTCGACGCCGCTCAATATAAAATGCGGCGGATATCTTTTAAAATTATACTTGCTTTCTTTTGAATATACTAAATTTTCAGCTTATTTCGTCCTCGATCATACAAAATAATACTGCCAGCCACAGCGACATTTAAACTTTTTTCTGAAGGAAATTGAATTAAAAAATGTGCTTTTTCAATCGCTTGGTTGGATAAGCCGTGATCTTCGGCTCCCAATAAATACACACAACGTTTTGGATGCTCAAAGTTTTCTAACTGAACGGCTTTCTCTGTTTTTTCAACCCCAACAATACGGCAGCCTTTTGGTAAGTGTTTATAAAAATCTTCAAAGGTTTCATAATGAAAATACGGAAGTGATTTTACGGCATTATGCGTATCACTCGATTGATTTGCATAACGATTACCGATCGTAAAAATAAAACTAGCCCTCATATTTTGGGCGGTTCGCCAAAGCACACCAAGATTTTCAGGTGTTTTACCGTTTTGGATTCCTATGCCGAAGAATTCTGTAGTGAAATTATTGGGTTGCATGATTTTAATTTAAAGGAAAGAATATAAGCAACTTTTTTAATCTATTTTAGAATGTTCCTCTTAAACCTACGGTGCCAGCTCCTAGTTGAAAACGCCAAGAAATTTTATTCTTTTTTTCTTTTAACAACTCGGCATCAGACTTCATATTTTCATCTAGGTATTTATCGACAGCATCTACCACCACGACGGTAAGAGCGGTACTTAGCGCTACATCGGTTAACCAATGAGCGCCAGCCCATAGCCTAGAAACAGGAGACACCATTCCTACCCCTATAAGCCCAGCTTTTACCCAAACATTGTCAAACTGTTTTGATAAAGAGTAAAATGTAGTAAAAGAAAGTATTGTATGCCCAGAAGGAAAAGAGTGATACCCACCTTCTTTACTAAATGGCTTAAAAGTAAACTTACCTCCTGTAGAAGGTCTGGCTCGACCTACAGCTGTTTTTGAAATGGTTTGAACCAAACCTGCTGCACTAGCTGCTGTTATCATCAAGATTCCTGTCCTTCTTAACTTTTCACTTTTTGTAAATAAACCTACCAAGTATAGCCCGCCGTTAATTCCATAGTTATTTTGGGGACTACCAAAGTAAAAACCAAAATCTTGTATTAAATCCGGTATGTCCTCTCCTTGTTTATTAAAAAATCTATTAGTATTGTCGTCTATAAGGTTTAACCCTACTGTACCCACTACAATACCAGCTGCAATAGCAAAATCATCTTTTTCCCATTGCAAGGGCCTCGAATACACATACTTGAAACCACCCCAAGCTAAAGAAGCATCATTTTTTACAAGATCCCAGGTTTTTATTTTATCCTTTTTAGGAGCGATATTTTCATTTTGATGGACAAGAGTATCATGTTGTGCACTTACTATTATTGGTATTAAAAAAATAGAAGATAGCGCTAAGAGGAGTTTTTTCATTTAAATTTTAGTTGAAAATAGAGCTGTTTATGAAGTAAAACATATCTCAATAACCTTAGAAGAAGCAGAATACGCTCCCTAAGCATTTTTTTTTGCAAATTTAATTGAAAAATATAGGTTTAGCAATGTGATAACTACACAATACCTTGAAGCAATACTGAAACCATATCTCTTTTTAAAACGTTTACATCGAGTTTTCCCCTTTTTTCATACCATAAATACAAAGTTCGTAAGGTAGAAAGTATTGAAAATAATATCACTTCAGGATGTCTTGCTTCAATTTCATTGGCTTTAATACCTTCCTTAATAACAATTCGAACATTTTGCTCATAATCATCACGCATGTTCACAAACTGCTGTAAGTCGTCTTCTTTTAAATGCATCCAATCATTATTTAATGCTGGCAACGCTTCAGAATACGTAACAGTAATATCAATATGGAATTCAATGATTTTTTCAATTTTCTCTACTGATGTCCCCTTACTCGAAACAACTTGCTCCATACCATTTGTAAACTCTCGAGCCACCGTCAATATTAAGGTTGAAAGAATCTCTTGCTTTCCCGAAATATGATTGTATAGGCTAGAAGCCTTTATCCCCATAGCCTGTGCAATGTCGCGCATAGACACCGCATTGTATCCTTTTTCTTTAAAAAGACGGGATGCTGTGGTTATTATTTCGGTTTTTCGGGAAGCCGGTTTCATAGTATTCTGCAAGATACAGTTTTTACAAACTCATTCATAAATCTGTTATAAGGTATTATTAATTACGACCTAAGTAATTCTAATTTCATTATTTTTGACCCCTATGAAAGAGCGCATTGAAACAAACGAGTTACTAGACAGGTTACCACCGCATTTAAAGCAGTACATAAAACCTCAGGATTACGATCAATATACACCAATAAACCAAGCAGTTTGGCGGTATGTAATGCGCAAAAACGTAGATTATTTAAGCCAAGTGGCGCACGAAAGTTATTTGGACGGCCTTAGAAAAACAGGTATCTCAATAGATACTATTCCTTCTATGTACGGAATGAACCGTATTTTAAAAGAAATTGGCTGGGCAGCCGTTGCGGTTGATGGCTTTATTCCTCCTAATGCGTTTATGGAGTTTCAGGCGTATAAAGTTTTGGTGATTGCCAGCGATATTCGTCAACTTGAAAATATTGAATATACGCCTGCACCAGATATTATCCACGAAGGTGCTGGACATGCACCCATAATTGCCAGTCCCGATTATGCAGAATACCTGCGTCGTTTTGGTGAAATTGGCGCGAAGGCTATTTCCAGTGCGCACGATATGGAAATGTATGAAGCTGTACGGGAACTTTCTATTTTAAAAGAAGCGGATGGTATTTCAGATACTATAATCCAAAATGCCGAAGAACGAGTAGAAGAGCTTCAACATAAAAAAGTGGAACCCTCTGAAATTTCACTTATTCGAAATTTACATTGGTGGACCGTTGAGTACGGACTGGTTGGCACTGTTGAAAAACCTAAAATTTATGGTGCTGGCTTGCTTTCTTCTATTGGGGAAAGTACGTGGTGTATGAAAGATGAAGTAAAGAAAATACCGTATTCCATCGATGCAGCTTACCAAGAATTTGATATCACCAAACCGCAACCACAATTGTATGTAACCCCAGATTTTGCATACTTACAAGAGGTTTTGGAAGAATTTGCAAATACAATGGCAGTTAGAAAAGGTGGTTGGCGTGGATTGAATAAATTGATAAACTCCAAACAATTAGGCACCATTGAATTGAGTACCGGTTTGCAGGTAAGTGGTCATTTTTCCCGAATGATTCAAAATGAAGACAATGAAGTGGTTTATTTTGAAACCGAAGGCGAAACTGCGCTCGCATACCGTGAAAAAGAAGTAATTGGCCACGGAATTAGCCGACATACCAACGGTTTTAGATCACCACTGGGGAAACTTAAAAAAATAAATCTCGCCATCGAAAATATGGGGCCTCGCGACTTACAGGCTTATAATTTTTACGATGGTAAGCCTATTGCTTTCGAGTTTGAAAGTGGAATAACCGTTGAAGGTTTAAACGTTACCGGGATGCGAAACCTTCGTGGCGAATTAATGCTCATCCAATTTACAAACTGTACGGTTACCTATAAAGATGAAGTTTTGTTTACCCCAGAAATGGGTGATTTTGATATGGCCGTAGGAAAAGAAATTGTTTCCGCTTTTGCAGGGGCAGCCGATTATCTGTCCTTTCCCATATCGCTTCATAAATTGAGCGAAACGAAAACCAACCGATCTAACCTTTCTGAAAAAGAAATCAAGCTGAACGATTTGTACAAACAAGTACGTTTACTTCGGAATAATGAAGAGAACAAATCGTTTGAAGAAAAGCTACCTGGGTTAAAAACTATTTTTGAGACTATTGAAAAGGAGTTTACAAAAGACTGGTTGCTTCCTTTAGAGATATATGAATTGATTGCGCTGGAAGATATACCTCTTTCAGAAAAAGTGCTGAAACATCTTTTAGCACTTAAAAAAGAACGCCTAAAAGTTGCCCATCTAATTAACGACGGACTATTTTTGGTAGAAAAAAGCACAAATCAAGTAAGTAATTAACATATGGGATTATTAGATTTTTTATTCGGAAACAACACTAAGAAAATTCAAGATTTTAAAAATCGCGATGCCGTAATATTGGACGTTCGTACTCGGAAAGAGTATGATGCTGGAGCCATTTCTGGCTCGAAACATATTCCGTTGAACGAAATAAACACTAAAATTTCAGAAATTAAACAATGGAATAAACCCGTAATTACTTGTTGTGCCAGTGGTGTTCGCAGTGGCAATGCTGCTAAAATATTAACCAACAACAATATTGAGGTGGTTAATGGTGGCGGATGGAAATCATTGCAAAAGAAATTATAACTTTATTCTTTCTAGATCTGCCTCACTTTCAACTGGCTGATTTTGATATTGAAGTGTCCATCCCATAGAGTTGGTGAGAATATAGATTTTTTGTAATTCAGAAATCAACCTGTTTTCGGCATTAGTAACCAATTCAGATGCTTCTATTTTTTTTCGAAGGGATGTTTCTACTTTCTTTTTTATTTTATTATAATCTTCCGCTTTAAATTGGTTTAGGTAATCTTGTTGCACATCGTAATACTCAATATTTGGGTTGATGTTCAATTCTGGTTCTGGAATATAGGTTATGGTAACCATTTTAGTTTCTTTGTTTACTTCCGTTTTAATTTTGCTAAGATCATACGCAATGGTTGCTTTTGCATTCACGACGATGAGGGCTTTTTTTCGAGCTGAAAAAACATCTAAATAGAATTTTTTCCAATCTTCGTAGGTAAAAACTTGGGCGTAACTTCCTTCGGTGACAATCAGTTTTCCTACATTTTTAAGTTCTTTTTGTATGAGTGCCGTATTGGCTTCCAATTGTTCTTTTTGGTCCTTATTGTGTTCGCAGTACCGTAGTCCAAACACGATGAAAAGCACTATAACAGCACCGAGAAGCATCTTTCGCATAACTGATTTTTCACTAAAGATACGGATTTATAAAGCGTCTTTATGGACTACGTAGAAATACGTAAATTTATGTAAGAATTATGCTACAAGGTGGTTTTTATGTATCTTTCGATCAAATTAATTCACAAATGGGATTTTTTTCAACTAACCAACAGGATAAATCCACTAAGGCAGCAAGACAACTGGCACAAAATGCCAATGAGACCAGCAATGAGATAGATACCATCTTATCTAGGTTTTTAAATAATCAAGAAAAGTTTGATGCCCTAAGTGACGAACTACTTGAATTAGCTAAAAAAATTAAAGAAAAACTTTCAGAAAGTGAAAGCGGAGAACTCTTTTCCATCGCAGAAACTGTTTATGATCTTCAGGAAGAATATTTAAATACCTTCCGTGTAATTGCTAGTTTACAAGAAAAACAAAACATACGTACTGAAGAAATAGACAAAAAATATTTGAAGATAGCCAAAAAAGCCAGTCAAAAATATACCGAGGCTCGAAGCCTTTAAAGTAAAGCACACAATATATAGCACGCTTTTTGTATCTTGAACTTCCTATGAAAGCCGTGTATCTATTTTTTTTATTACTTACACCAGTTTTACTGGCACAACAAATTGAATCTATTTCAAAAGCACCTTTGAAAGCAGATAAATTTATTGGTATTGATGCCTTTGAAAATGTCTATTTCACCAATAATATGGAATTGCACAAAACTGGCGTAGATGGTGATTTTGTATTTAATGATCTTCAGTTAGGGCCTATCACATCGGTAGACATAATTAATCCGTTAAATGTTGTTCTGTTTTACGAAGACACCAACACCGTTGTTTTGGTAGATAATAACTTAAACGAAATAGAGCGCATCAATTTCAACAACCTTCCCCAGTTTTTAAATATTAATACGGCAACCAATGCCGGCAATAATAGGCTTTGGGTTTTTAATGTAGACACCCAGCAATTAGAATTGTTCAACTACCGGTCTTTAAACAATTCGGTGGTTTCACAACCTTTTTCGGGCACATTGGTTTCACAAACCAGTAACTTTAATTATTGCTACCTACTTACCGAAAATAAAATACGGGTTTTTAATGTCTATGGAAGTTTACTTTCTGAAATAGCTTTGGAAGGTTATAAAAAAGTAATTCAGCAAGATGAAAAAGTAATGGGTGTAAAGGGAAATTCGCTATATTATTTAGCTGAAATAAGTGAAGGAATAACCAAGAAATATCCTGAAGCTATAAAAATACCATTGCCCGAATTAACCATAAAAGACTTGTCCCTTACGCAGGAATTCCTGTATATTTATGACGGAGAAAACATCCATATCTTAAAACTAACCGAACCTAAGAAATAAATAGTATGCACGTAGCAATTGCAGGAAATATTGGCTCTGGAAAAACAACTTTAACCCGCTTACTGGCCAAACACTATAAATGGAGACCACAGTTTGAAGATGTAGAAGACAACCCATACTTGGACGATTTTTATAACCAAATGGCACGATGGTCTTTCAACCTACAAATTTACTTTTTAAATAGTCGGTTTCGTCAAATTCTCGAAATACGAGAGAAAGGAAAAGATGTTATTCAAGATCGTACTATTTATGAGGATGCTTACATTTTTGCCCCTAACCTGCATGCCATGGGATTGATGACCAATCGTGATTTTGAAAACTACCGCTCCTTGTTCGACTTGATGGAAAGTGTTACTGAGGGACCCGATTTATTGATATATCTTCGCAGTTCTATTCCTAATTTGGTAAACCAAATACACAAACGCGGCCGCGATTACGAAAACTCAATTAGTATAGATTACTTAAGCCGTTTAAACGAGCGTTACGAAGCCTGGATACACGATTATGACAAAGGAAACCTCATCATCTTAGATGTGGACAACCTTGACTTTGTAGATGACCCTGAACATTTAGGGGAAGTAATCAGTAAAATTGATGCCGAACTGCACGGTTTGTTTTAGCTCTTTTTCTGATTTTCAATATATTAATTTTGAATCTTAAATAAGTAAGAATTTTAATGTTAATTTTTTAACGTTTATGTATATTCGCCGCTTATCAAAACTAATTCAAAATTAAATTTTTATGAAATTCTCAAAATTATTCATTCTTTCCCTTTTAACCTTATCTATCATTTCTTGTAGTAAAGATGATGATTCAAAAGACTCTAATGATACTTCAGCTTCTTTAGTAGGTACTTGGAAAGCAACTGATTTTTCTTATGAATCTACTAGTAGAACAGAAACACAAGGAACTACTATTGAGTCTGAATCTACCGGAATAGCAAAAGAACTTGATTTAACTGTTGAGTTCTCTGATGATCCAAAAACATATGAAGTAGATAGTGATTATATTCTAGAAGTTACAACTGAAACTTCTGGTCAAACTATTGTACAAGAATATCCAATTCAATATTCCGGATCTGGTACGTGGAATAGAGATGGCGACATACTTACCGTGACTGTAGATAATGAAGAAAATGAAGCTGAAATAACTAAATTAACAGCAAGTACATTAATATACGTTTCCACAGAAACTCAGACACAAAATCAATCTGGGGTAACCACTACAGTCGAAATTACAGAAACAGTTACATTTACTAGACAGTAGTTTAGTATTATTTAACATTAAAAAAGACCTGCGTAAAAAAAGGTCTTTTTTTTAAACTTAACATTTCGCTCACACAAAAGATGTAGCAATATGTTTATTTTGCCGTAACTACTATGGCAAAACTATACAATACAAAATATTACCACCGCGACCTTTCGTGGTTACGTTTCAATCACAGGGTTTTACAAGAAGCGGCAGACAAGAAAAACCCTCTATACGAACGCATCAAGTTCTTAGCGATTTTCTCTTCCAATTTGGATGAGTTTTTTAGAGTTCGCGTGTCCGATATTCGACAAATTAAAGAGATTGAAAAACCTTTCAGAAAAAAACTGATAACCAAGCCCAACAAGGTTTTAAAAGAAATAAAAAAACAGGTTGAACTTCAGCAGGAAGAGTTTGGCGATATTTTCAAAAACCAGATTATTCCAGATTTAAAAGAAGAAAACATTCATTTAATTGATTACAAAGGGTTTTCTGCCACTCAAAAAGAAATTGCTAAATCGTATTTTGAAGATTCGCTAAAGGATAAGTTAGAAATAAGTTGCAATCCGTGCTCAAACAGCGATACTGTTTTTATTGAAAATGAAGCATTGTATCTCGCTGCTCAGTTGGAAAACGATACATTTAAGTTGGTTAAAATCCCTGATGACGAACCTCGTTTTTTTACATTTCCAAAGCATAACGGAAAATACTTTATCACCTTCATTGACGATGTTTTAAAACACAGCTTAAAGCAAACGCCGCAAAAAGAAGAAAATATCACCTTTTATTCCATTAAAAAATCTAGGGATGCTGAATTGTATATAGAAGATGAGTTTTCTGGCAACGTAATGGAACGGATAAAGAAATCGCTTCCTAAGCGTAATACAGGCCAGGCAACCCGTCTATTGATCGACAATAAAATGCCCAAACAGTTTGAAGAAACACTAAAAAATGCTTTAGAAGTATATAACACTGATATTATTAAGGGTGGAACATATCATAACTTCAAAGACTTTTTTGATTTCCCAAATCCAACTTCAAAAAAACTATCTATTGAAGAATTACCTCCGTTACCACACCCTGTGTTAGCAGATTGTGATTCGGTTTTTAAAGCCATCGATGAAAAAGATCAACTTATACATTACCCTTACCAAAATTTCGAACCGGTAATAAAACTATTAGAAGAAGCTGCAGACGACCCAAAAGTCACCACTATTAAAATGACTATTTATCGAGCTGCCAGTGAGTCAAGGTTAAACGATGCCATTGCAAAAGCGGCAAAAAACGGAAAAGAAGTTGTTGTTTTTATAGAAGTAAAAGCTCGTTTTGATGAGCACAACAATTTAAAGTGGGGTACATTATTTGAAGATAATGGCGCACACGTAATTTATAGTTTTCCGGCTATAAAAATCCACTCAAAGATACTATGTATTGAGCGTGAAACAAACGGATCATCAAAAAGATATGGATACATTGCAACGGGTAATTTTAACGAGAATACGGCTAAATTATATACAGATTTCGGCATCATGACTGCCAATAAAACCATTACAGAAGACCTTAACAAGCTGTTTTTGGTACTACAGGGAAAAATGATCATTCCAAAACCTGATAAGCTTTTAGTTTCACCCTTTACACTACGAGATACTTTTGAAGATTTAATAGAAAATGAAATGGAACTGGCTAAAGCGGGTAAAGACGCTTACATTATTGCCAAAATGAATAGCCTGCAAGATAAAAGCATGATTAAAATGCTTTATAAAGCTAGTAATGCCGGTGTGAAAATCAGGTTATTGGTACGTGGAATTTGCTCCTTAGTAGCCGGTATTAAAGGGCAAAGCGAAAACATCTATGTAACTAGTATTCTTGACCGGTTTTTAGAACACGGACGGATATATATCTTCGGAAATGATGGTGACGAAAAGATGTACATTGGTAGCGCAGATTGGATGAAACGTAACTTAAGCCACCGAATTGAAGTGGTTACTCCTGTTTTAGATCAAGACCACCACAATACAATTAAGGAATTAATAGAAATTCAATTAAACGATAATGTTAAAGCACGAATAATTGATCCTGACCAAAAAAATGAATACGTAAAACACGGTAACCCAGCCGTACGGGCACAATATGATACGTATGACTATTTTAAAGACCTGTCCTAATTCACTTTATAAATCCTTGTGATTTTGCGTGTTTTATTGCCTCTTTACTATCTTCTACCAATAAAGCAGGTGTTGTATCATAATTTGAGAACAAACTTTTAATACGCTTCATTTTCTTTTTGTGTCTCACACTCCGTAAGTAGATTGCCTTAATTTGTTTTGGATACTTTTCGGCTATTTCTATATAAATATCAGCATCATGCTCACCACTGTCGCCAATTAAAATAAAGCCTTTATTTGGGTATGTTTTTAGAATGTTGAGAATTTCTTTCTGTTTTTGTGGTTTCTCCTCTTCTTTTTTCCTTCTGAAAGGTGAAGGAAGGCTTCTCAATAAAACAGGCCCTTTAGGGAAGGTATTTGCTTTTAAAAACAATTCCAAATATCGGTATAAATTCCAAGGGCTATGGCTTACATAAAATAGCGGGTTCGCTTCCTTTGCAGTTTTTCCTTGATGCAATAACTGATAAAAATCTGAAGCACCCTCCAAAGGTGATCTACTTTCCGCATTTCTGAAAAAAGTATTAAAAACTAATTTTAATTTTAAAAATGAAGCAACGCCGGTATGGATTATGGTATCGTCGATATCGCTAATAACCCCAAATTCACTTTTTCTTGAAGGAATAAGCATCTCACCAGGAAACCGGTTTTGATTATTTATAATTCTATTGGGGAATGATTCTTCAAAAGAAATTTCATATTGTAACCAACCCTCTTCATTTGTAAGTTTATCTAAGCCAGGAATGGTTTCCTTAAATTTAAAATAACCTCTTTTATCGGTTTCAGTATAATAAACTGAATCATCCGGTAATGTTATTTTAAGCTTTGTAAAAGGGATTTCATCGGTTTCAAAACGTTTATAGGTATTTTTTATCAAGTTGAAAATTCCGTTTTTGAAAAGGTCGATGTTTTCATCTTCTAAAGCCCTACCACGGATGTACAAGTGAGAGTCCGTTCCATAACTATGAAAAGAAATTATTTGTAATGGATCTTTCTTGAATAGCCCCATATTACAATACCCAAGTTTCCGGCCACAACCACATTAACAATAAACCTGCAGCAATGGATATTCCAAATGAGATTGCAACCCATTTTGTTAATTCTTTGGTTCCTAAAACGGCTGCCATAATACCTTTAAAAAGTAAGTTTGAAAGGGATGCCAACAAGATTAAACGCCAGCCTGTTTCGGTTTTTAAACCTCCACCCTTCATGGTTTGTGACAAAGAAAGCGTAATGGCATCTACATCTGTTAATCCACTTATAATTGCGACAATATATAAAGCTTCGTTACCAAATTCTTCTTTTGTAAATGCTACCGCCAATAAAATAAGTCCATATAAAAGACCGAAGATTAATGCACTTTTAAATTGAGCAGGGTTTTTAGGCTCTGGCATTTCATCATCTTTTTCGTCATTGTTAAACAGATAAAACAAGCCTACACATAACAATATCATAATTATAAGCTCAACTATGATAGGTAACATTATTTGAGGAAGTTTTTCAGGGATGACCACCCCTACTTCTATCAATATCCTTACCAACGCTATGGCAGAAGCTGCGGTTATAACAAAAGCTGCCATTTTTCCAATATTCTTGGCATCCTTAGTTTTTCTAGCATAGCTTACTGTGGTAGCGGTACTGCTAATTAAGCCTCCCAATACCCCATTTGAAATAACACCTACTTTTTTACCTACAAATTTGTAAATAAAGTAACCTATTACACTTATGCCAACAATAAGCGTAACCATTAACCATATATTTTTGGGATTTAAAACATCTAAAGGGCCATAGGTTTTGTCAGGTAGTATTGGTAAAATTACCAATGAAATCCCGGCAAATGTCATGATGGCGGCTAAGTCTTTATCTTTTAAATTTTCAATAAAACCATGAAGACGTTCTTTTACATATAACAAAACTGCCATAACCCCACCTACTACAACACCTATTATTTGATCGCCCAAAACAAGATAGCCACCTATGGCAAACATAAGTAATGCAGCAACTTCGGTAGTTTGACCAACATCGGCTTCATTAATTTTTTTTAGCTTTATAATATTAGCAGTAATCAATAACCCTGTGACGGCCAAGCCCATTAACGGAAGTATGTACGGGTTGTCATAATCTCTACTTAAAAAACCAGCTACTACTCCTAAAATAGAAATAAGCGTGAAGGTCCTTACACCTGCCATTTTATTATCGGTTCGTTGACGTTGTAACCCAACCAACATACCTAGGCCAAAAGCTATCCCCAATGTTATTAAATCGTCGTAGTTCATTATCTGAAAGATACTATAAAAACATAAAAAAACCCTGACTCTTAATCAGGGTTTAAACTTATTTTAACAAAGAAGTTCTATTTTTGAGATTTTTCTCGTAGCGCTTCAATTTGCGCATTTACTTCTTCTTCTGTTCCAGAAAAGCTTTTCTTTTCGGTTGTTGTTTTGCCATCCTTAGTTGTTTTTATGGTAACATCTGCAGTTGTTAAGGTATCATTTGATGACAAGCTAACCATAATTTCTTTTGAAACTTCTTTTACTTGTTTCGCTTGGTTATCGGTTAACAATGTTTGGTTTCCATCTTCATCGATCATATACATTTCTTCTGAAACATTTTCGCCTTTCATTTCTTCATCCATTCCGTGACCGCCTAAAATTGGTGCGATTACCAGACCGACCAAACACGTTAATTTAATTAAAATGTTCATCGATGGTCCTGAAGTATCTTTAAACGGATCTCCAACGGTATCACCCGTAACAGCAGCTTTATGTGCATCACTTCCTTTATAAGTCATTTCACCGTTGATCATTACACCAGCTTCAAATGATTTTTTTGCGTTGTCCCAAGCTCCTCCAGCGTTATTCTGAAATATAGCCCACATTACACCACTTACGCAAACACCAGCCATATAACCACCTAAAGGTTCTGCCCCAAATAGCAACCCGATGATAACAGGTGTTACAATGGTCAGCAGACCTGGAAGAATCATTTCGCGTAGTGCAGCTTTTGTTGAAATATCTACACACTTCCCATATTCTGGCGTGGCAGTCCCTTCCATAATACCTGGTATTTCTTTAAACTGACGGCGAACTTCTTGCACCATTTTCATCGCTGCTTTTCCTACCGATTTCATCGCTAATGCTGAAAAAACTACTGGAATCATTCCACCAACAAATAACATTGCCAAAACATCCGCACGGAAAATATTAATTCCGTCAATACCAGTAAATGTTACATACGCTGCAAATAACGCCAACGCAGTTAAAGCCGCTGAGGCAATCGCAAATCCTTTACCTACTGCTGCTGTTGTATTTCCTACAGAATCTAAAATATCAGTACGTTCACGAACGTGGGGTTCTAGTTCGCTCATTTCGGCAACACCCCCGGCATTATCGGCAATAGGCCCAAAAGCATCGATTGCTAATTGCATTGCAGTAGTTGCCATCATTGCTGAAGCCGCTAACGCTACCCCGTAAAATCCAGCTAACTCATACGATCCATAAATAGCAGCGGCAAAAAGTAGCACGCTCCAAAAAGTAGATTTCATTCCAACAGCCAAACCTGCAATAATATTAGTTGCAGCACCTGTTGATGAATTTTGAACGATATCCATAACCGGTTTTTTACCCAAACTCGTATAATGTGCTGTTACAAAAGAAATTAACGCTCCTACAGCCAACCCTATACAAGCCGCCCAAAATACATTGATGCTTGCAATTTCTTTTACACCTTCGCCAAAAAATTTCATGGTCATGGTTTCTGGTAACATCCAGTCTATTAAAAACCAACTGGCAATCAACGTAAGTACAATTGCCGTCCAGTTACCCATATCCAACGCTTTTTGAACTTGTGGTTCTTTTGCGTCGTTATTTTTAATTCCAACTAAAAAAGTACCGATGATGGAGGCTAAAATTCCGACTCCAGCGATTAAAATTGGTAACAAAATTGGCCCCATATTTCCGAAGGCATCTGTAAACTGTCCATCTACACTCATATCGCGAATTAGATAATTACCCAATACCATAGCGGCTAAAACAGTTGCAACATAACTTCCAAAGAGATCGGCACCCATTCCGGCAACATCACCTACATTGTCCCCAACGTTATCGGCAATTGTAGCTGGGTTACGCGGATCATCCTCGGGGATTCCAGCTTCTACTTTACCAACCAAATCGGCACCTACATCGGCTGCTTTGGTGTAAATTCCACCACCTACACGGGCAAAAAGTGCGATACTTTCAGCACCGAGTGAGAATCCTGCCAAGGCTTCCAAAACAATGGTCATATCTCCATAAAAATCTCCTCCTTCAGTAATAAACTGACTGGCGAAAAACATAAAGAACAAACTAAGGCCTAAAACCGCAAGTCCGGCTACACCAAGTCCCATTACCGTACCACCTCCAAAAGAAACTTTCAGTGCTTGTGGCAAACTAGTTTTAGCAGCTTCAGCAGTACGTGCGTTTGCTTCGGTAGCAACGCGCATTCCTATATTTCCAGCCAATGCCGAAAAGATAGCACCAATAAAAAAGGCAGGAACAATCATCCAACTAGTAGATGGAACCAGTGTAGAAATAATAAAAAGCAACACTCCTGCTATAACTGCAAATATGGCCAACAGCCTATATTCTGCACTTAAAAATGCGAGTGCGCCTTCTTTAATACTTTTTGAAATAGATTGCATACGCTCACTACCTGCTGGTTGTTTTTTTACCCAGCTCATTTTAACGAGCATAAAAAGAAGACCTAAAATGGCCAATACTATAGGCACATAAATAATGTTTTGTTCCATAATTTTTTAAAGATTTTGTTAAAGCGATGCTAAAGTAACAAAATAGGACAAAACAAAAAAGCAATAACCGAGTTGGTTATTGCTTTCTAATTTTTGGTAATAGTATCTTAAAGGAAAGAAGTATTAACGAATACTTACTTCTTGAAAAGGTATATCACTTTCTCTAAAACGATCTACACACTTAGCAACAATTTCTTTTGCTTCATTAACATCACCCCAACCGCCAACGTCAACTTTCTTTTCTTCTAAGTCTTTATATACTTGAAAAAAGTGTTCAATTTCTTTAATTAAATGTGGATTTAGCTCAGATAAATCATTCACATTATTTGCAATTGGATCACTTACGGGCACACAGATTACTTTCTCATCTGGACCTTTTTCATCTGCCATATGGAAAACTCCAATAGGTTTTACTTCAATTACGCAACCAGGGAAAGTTGGTTCGGTTACTAACACCAAAACATCTAATGGATCACCGTCCAACGCCAATGTTTCTGGCATAAAACCATAATCTGCCGGGTACATCATAGAAGAGAAAATCATACGGTCGTAACGTATTTTCTTCAAATCAAAATCGTACTCATACTTGTTTCGGCTTCCTTTCGGGATCTCGATCAATACATCGAAAGTCTGTACTTTGTCTGCAGTCATTTTTTATTTAATTTATTTTATCTTCCTTTTTAACTGAAAAACCAGCTTACTTTGGGGGTGCAAAAATAACTCTTTTAAGCGGTTAATACAGCAAAAACAAGTTTAATTTTATATTAAAAAACCAAGTGCATTTAAAACCAAAACAACACGAGGTAGAAGAAGTATGAAATTAATTACATTTGCTAGCAATATTCTCTACCTACATGAAAAAAAACATAGGTATCTTTTTACTACTATGCTTACTGCTGCCTTCGGCGGGTACTTATGTTTGGTTGACTTTTCATAAAAAAAATCTCAAAAAAGAAGTAAAACATAAGCTCATTGCCGGAATTGATAAAGAGGAACTTGTTTTATTGAAATTTTCAAAAGCTGAAGTAGATAAAAAGTTGAAATGGGAACATTCCAAAGAGTTTGAATATGAAGGTCAAATGTATGATGTGGTTGAAACCAAGACAACTAAGGACAGTATTTCTTATTGGTGTTGGTGGGATTATGAGGAAACCAAACTAAACCAAAAGCTAAATAAAATTTTTTTAGGGGTTTTAGGTGAAGACAATAAAACCAAAGAAAAACAAAAACGGCTTACTAATTTTTACCTCAGCTTATTCATTCATAAAAAACCTATTTGGAATTTTTATACTTCAGAAATAGATAGACAAAAAGAAGAAATTAGTTATTTTACAATACATTACAAGTCTATTTCTTTTCCACCACCACACACGCCTCCCCAAGTTAGCTAACAACACATTTCAATTACATTTTTTTATCTAATAACAGGTGCTTTAGCCAGTTATAACAATAACTAAGCTACCCTGTTTTATTAAATACTTAACTAGCTTACAATGAAAAACATTATTTTATTGATGGTATTATTAGGCTTTGCCTATACAGCAAGCGCCCAAGTAATTACCATAAAAGATCAGGAAACAGAACAACCTCTGGAACTGGTTACTCTTATTAGCAAAAACACAAATGCCTATGCCACAACTAACTCTAAAGGAAAGGCAAATATTTCGGCTTTAAAAGATGCTGAAAAAATTGAAATACGAACCCTCGGTTATAAAACTGAAGTTAAAAGCTATGCGGAATTACAAGCTGCTGACTTTCTTTTGTTAATGGAGGCTTCAAACATAAGTATGGATGAAGTGATTGTTTCGGCAACGCGATGGAACCAATCATCGTCTGATGTCCCATCAAAAGTCACTTCTATTTCCTCGGAAGAAATTAAATTGCAAAATCCGCAAACTGCTGCCGATTTGCTGGGGATTTCGGGGGAAGTATTCATCCAAAAAAGTCAGCAAGGTGGCGGTAGCCCCATGATACGTGGTTTCGCGACCAACCGTTTGGTCTATACCATTGATGGTGTGCGGATGAACACAGCGATTTTTAGAGGTGGAAATCTGCAAAATGTAATATCACTCGATCCTTTTGCTACCGAACATGTAGAGGTGCTTTTTGGTCCAGGGTCGGTAATTTACGGAAGTGATGCCATTGGTGGAGTTATGAGCTTTAAAACGCTTACACCACAGTTTTCGTTAGATGACAAACCTTTTATTACAGGTAAAGCGATAACTCGGTATGCTTCGGCCAACAATGAAAAAACAGCCCATTTAGATGTGAATGTAGGATGGAAAAAATGGGCTTTAACGACCAGCATTTCTTCTTACGATTATGACGATTTAAAACAAGGTAGCGAAGGTCCCGATGAGTTTTTACGCCCGTATTTCGTAAAACGTCAAGACAGTATGGATGTAGTGGTAAACAACGAAGATCCCCGTGTACAAATACCTTCGGCTTATTCTCAAATTAATTTGATGCAAAAAGTACGTTTTCAACCAAATGAAAACTGGGATTTTCAGTATGGGCTGCACTATTCTGAAACTTCAGAGTATGCAAGATACGATCGCCGTTTACGAACACGGGATGGAGCTCCACGTTATGGCGAATGGAACTATGGCCCACAAAAGTGGATGATGAATAATTTAAATATAACTCATAGCAAACAGAATACTATCTACGATCAACTATCGGTACGTCTAGCCATTCAAAATTTTGAAGAAAGCCGAATTAGCCGAAATTTCAATGATCCTAATCGTGAAACGCGTGTTGAAAAAGTAGATGCGTATTCTGCCAATGTGGATTTTGTAAAGGCTTTAGGCGAGAAACATGAATTATATTACGGCCTCGAAGCTGTTACAAACGATGTAAACTCAACAGGAATTGATCTTAATATTGAAACTGGTGTTAGCCAACCGGGGCCAAGCCGCTATCCAGAAGCAACTTGGTCATCGTATGCAGCTTATGTTTCAGATCAATTTACTATTAACGATCAAATATTACTACAAGGTGGTCTTCGGTATAATTTTATCAAGCTGGATGCCGAGTTTGACACGCAGTTTTATCCATTCCCTTTTGAAAAAGCAGATTTGGAAAACGGTAACCTTACCGGAAGTTTAGGTGTGGTTTACCGCCCAAGTGACGATTGGGTAATTAGTTCTAATGCCTCTACAGCTTTTAGAGCACCCAATGTGGATGATGTTGGGAAGGTGTTTGATTCTGAACCAGGTTCGGTAGTAGTTCCAAATCCTGATTTAGATGCTGAATATGCCTATAATATCGATTTAGGAATTGCCAAAGTGTTTGACGATGTAGTAAAAGTAGATGTTACCGGTTATTATACACATTTAAAAAACGCATTGGTTCGTCGTGATTTTAAACTGAACGGACAAGACAGTATTTTTTATGATGGTCAATTAAGTCAAGTTCAAGCCATCCAAAATGCAGCTGTAGCAAATGTATATGGCGTACAAGCGGGTGTAGAAGTAAAACTACCTAGTGGTTTTGGCTTCTCTTCAGACTTTAATTACCAATACGGCGAAGAAGAGTTGGATGACGGCACTACAAGCCGTTCTCGGCACGCCGCTCCTTGGTTTGGGGTTTCAAGGCTAACCTATAGAGCCCAAAACTTGAATATGCAAATGTATATGAATTACAGTGGTAAACGTGATTTTGAAGATCTTCCCGAAGGAGAAAAAAGCAAAACTGAAATATACGCTATTGATGAAAATGGGAATCCCTACGCAGCGGGTTGGTACACGCTTAATTATAAAGCAAGTTACCAACTAAACGACACGTTTACCGTAACCGGCGGACTCGAGAATATTACAGACCGAAGATACCGTCCGTATAGTTCTGGTATTTCAGGTGCAGGAAGGAATTTCATCCTATCATTAAGAGCAGATTTTTAATTTCTTTTTAAGATAAATTTTAAAAGGTTGCTTAGTATTAAGCAACCTTTTTTATTACACTTCTACCAGTTTCCACTTTCCTTTTTTAAACCAAAATATGGCTATGATAGCGATAAGTACTTCTGCTATTGTAATTGCCCAAAACACTCCCGTGGGACCCCAGTCTAGCCAAATGGCTGCAATATATGCAAAAGGCAATTGAAGCACCCAAAAGCAAAAAAAATTAATAACAGTAGGCGTTTTGGTATCTCCGGCACCATTAAAAGCATTCGTAATCGTCATTCCATAGGCATAAAAAACGTACCCAGCCGTAATAATTTGCAAGCTTAGAGCACCGTATTTAATCACTTCCGGTTGTGGACTAAACCAGCCGACTATTACTTCAGCAAAAGCAAAATAAAAAAACGATACAATTAACATAAACCAAGCATTGTACTTTCCGGTTTTCCAAACCGAAGTTTCTGCCCTATCTGGTTTTTTAGCTCCAAGGTTTTGACCAACTAAAGTTGCCGCAGCATTACTCATTCCCCAAGCAGGCATCATGGTAAACATCATAATACGTATTGAAATTGTATAACCAGCGAGTACCTCACTGCCAAACTCACTCATTATTCGCATTAAAAATATCCAACTAGACGTACCAATGATAAATTGGCCTATTCCTCCCAACGAAACCTTTATCAGGTTCCACATTACTGAAATATTAATCACGATATCTTTAAACGCTAGTTTTATTCGCGTAGCTCCATAAAAAAGAATGAATAACTGAAACACCACAGCCACACCCCTACCAATTGTAGTAGCAATTGCAGCTCCAGCGACTCCGTATTCGGGTATAGGGCCCAATCCAAAAATAAATATCGGGTCGAGCATAATATTTAATCCATTGGAAAGAATTAACACCCACATCGCCATAGAAGCATTTCCAGCTCCCCGAAAAATAGCATTGATAAGAAATAATAATACGATCGTAATATTTCCACCGAAAAGAATTTGAGTATACCGATAGCCTTCTTCAATTAAATCGCGTTCGCCACCCATAAGACCCAATATTTCTTTTGGATATAAAATCCCGAATACCGATACGACAATAGCTACCAAAACACCCAAAATTATTACTTGCACTGCGGCTCTATTGGCGCCAGAAGTATCCTTTTCTCCAATACGTCTTGCCACAACAGCAGTTGCCGCCATACTTAGACCCACAGCCACAGCATATACAAGGGTTATTACCGATTCGGTGAGACCAATAGTTGCAACTGCGTTGGTACTTATTTGTGAAACAAAAGCGATATCAACCAAAGCAAAAATTGATTCCATACACATTTCAAGAATCATGGGTACAGAAAGTAAAAAAATAGCTTTGCGAATACTACCTTTTGTATAGTCTATTTCTTTTCCTGAAATAGCTTGTTTAAAAAGTTTTATAAAATTTACTAGGGTATTGTTTAATGAAGTCATTTGTGGAAGATGTTGGTTAGTACATACAATAAAACCTCTCCAAAAAGAGAGGGAACATTCCTAATAAAAAAGAGTTTGATTAACTACGTTTTTTAATTAAATGTGCCGTTATGCAATATCCATTGACTTCATAATGAAACAAATATAGAATATTTATTTAGTATGTATTTATTTCTGAAAAGATTTTTTTTTTAAAAAGAAAAGCCAAAAATACCAGTAACCCCAAACTCACGAGCATCGGGATTGCCTAAGTAATTCCCTCGGAAGTTAAAATCAAGACGGAAAATCCTGAAAATATTTCCAACACCCACGCTCCATTCCCAGTAAATATCCTCAGGTGCACGATACACAATATTTGAAGCATTTAGCGCTCGGTTTTCATCGGAAATTTCACCATAAACTGCCCTAAACCCAATGATTTCACGAAGGTCTAAATCGCGAAGTCCAGGAATACGACCAAAAATTCGGCCTCCAAAATTGTGCTGTAAGTGTAATGATGTATAAGTATCGGTTACAAACTCATAATAATCTAAGTTTGTAAACGCATTATATAAGCTAAAGTAGGTTTGATTACCAGGTACCGGACTTAATAACCCTAACGGAACAGGATCGAAAATTTTTCCTGCCTCAATAGTTGAATATAACCGGCCAAAACCTCCAATATTCCACGGCTGGGTGTAAAAAGCTTGTAGTTTTTTATATTCAAAATCACCATCCAGTATATTTTTTAAACCATAGGTGTACCCTAAATAGAAGCTAGGGAAATCACCATCGTTGATAATGGTCCGTTCTACTCCGTACCCAGAGGTTTTTCTACTAGGCGTGTAAAATAAACCTAGTTCAATTTCAGGTTGCGAAATGGTGCTCTTTATACTTCCATCTTCAGTAAAATAATCGAGACTGAAAGTATCAGTAGCAGATATTAATTTTCGGTGGGATCCAGTTACCCGAATTGTAAAGTTTTTTGCAGGTTCAACCGAAAATCCAGCAGTGGCTAATTTTATTCGTGTAAGCCGATCATTGGCTCCCACTGAAATTAAAGATGAAGAAGCTAAACTTCGCCCTAAAACATCATTACTCGTAGTTAAAGTCGCTCCCGTTTGTTCTACATCTTTTCGATACCCACTAAAAATGGTTAATCGTGATTTTCTATCTAACAACAGTTTTCCTGAGACGCCGAATTTGAATCGTTTATCTTTAAAGCCATAGGCCCCAAAGGTTTCAATTCGCCAAGGATCATTTTGACTAAAATACGTTCTTCCACCCAAACGAATTCGCAATCCTTCGGCTTCATTAAAACCGAAAATGGAAAACACCGGGCCAATATCAAAATCATCAACTTCGTAATAACCACTCGCCAAGGTTGCACCAATGTTGTACAATGCTTTAAAACGAGGAATGGTTTTTAGCGTATCGAGCATGGTATAAATGCCCTTTTCATCTTTGCTCAATTCTTCCATTCGGTTCTGGTCCCAAAAGCTATCTGGACGGTTGTAAATTTCCTCGTTGTAAGGGTCGGTCTGTTCGCCGTAGAAACTTTTATCCTTTTTTAAATCAAACTCATAATTGTTATACAATGTGGTTCTTCTTCCGTAGATACCTTGTGCTTCTTCTTTTTTCCGAAGGCTAAAGTCACTTAAAAAATGATCACGGGTTATTAAAAAAATACTGTCATTTAATACATCAAACTCTTGTTCAATATATATTTCGCGCACCCAATTAATATTTGCACTTTTTGAAGCTTGCAGATTAATTTCTTTTATGGCCCACGTACTATCGTTTACCCAAAAGTCACCTTTAAAGGTAAGTTCATTTTTTCTACGCGGGTAATAAACGATGTTGTAACACCATTTGTTATCACGAAATGCACTGTCTAATAATTTATAGTTATAAACATCTATTCCCGTTCTGGACAATGGACTGGTAAAGGCTTTATCAAAAAATTTCAGGTAGTTATCGTAAACATTATATTCTTTATAAAGGTCTTTTACAAAGGCAATTAAAGTTTGGTTGTTTTCAAAACCGGAATTCTTATTTCCTTTTAAAACCTCCTTTTCCTGATTTAATGTATTGTCACCATATACTTTGGAATAGGCCTCGTTTATAAAGATTGGCAAATATGAATTTCCGGTAACATTTGAAGTATCAATCTGGTCCCAAATAAATTCCATTCCTTTAAAAATTCGGCTTTTTATAAGGGTGCTATCTATAGTGTTTAAATCAAATTCCAGCTTTTCATATTTATCGTAGCTGTATTGTTTAAACTTTTTAACCCCATTTTCGCGTCGGTTTTCCCAAATTTTTCGAAGTATATCAATCGCCGGGTTGTTTTCTTTTGGCTGTTTACCACTTATAATTACTACTTCATCTAGAGCTGAAGCTTCTTCTTCTAAAACCACCTCCATTTTATAGGTGTTCTTAGTTTCTAAAGAAACTTCTTTAGTTTCAAAACCTATAAATGAAAATACCACCGCATCGTAACTTGAATCGCTCTCCAGATAAAAACGGCCTTCCTCGTTAGAAATAGTTCCTTCGTTTGAACTTTTAAAAATAACATTCACAAATGGCAATGGCTCACCAGAAGCATCCTTTATTGTACCGCTTACTTTAGTCTGGGCAACCAAAATTGAACTGGAAATTAACAAAAACAGAAAAAGAAAATGCTTCATATAGGTTTGAAATCTGCTACGTTTAGTAGATAAAAAAACCTTACATTACGAAAAGTAAGAAAGGTTTTTTTTAAAAAAAAGTGTACATTAATTACAATGTCACTTAATATATTTATTTGTACATCACTTTTTTCACCGCTTTTACCACATCGGCTGGTCCTGGCAACCATTCTTTCAATAGTTCTGGCGAATATGGCGCCGGAGTATCACCTGTGTTTATTTTAACGATAGGTGCATCCAGATAATCAAACGCCTGGCTTTGTACTTGATACGTAATCTCGGTTGCAATATTGCCAAAAGGCCAAGCTTCTTCCAAAATTACTAATCTATTTGTTTTTTTAACCGATTCTAAAATCGTCTCGTGATCCATAGGGCGAACGGTACGAAGGTCAATAACCTCACATTCTATACCTTCCTCTGCAAGATCTTCGGCAGCTTTATAAGCGGCTTTGATAATTTTTCCGAAGGAAACAATGGTTACATCGGCTCCTTTACGCTTTACTTCAGCAACGCCCAATGGGATTAAATATTCCCCTTCAGGCACTTCACCTTTGTCACCATACATCTGCTCACTTTCCATAAAAATTACTGGATCGTCATCACGAATGGCACTTTTCAACAGCCCCTTAGCGTCTTTAGGATTACTAGGCACTACCACTTTTAATCCTGGACAGTTTGCGTACCAACTCTCAAAAGCCTGCGAGTGCGTTGCCGCCAATTGCCCTGCAGAAGCGGTTGGTCCTCTAAACACAATAGGAATATTAAATTGTCCGCCACTCATTTGGCGCATTTTCGCTGCGTTGTTAATTATTTGGTCAATCCCCACTAACGAGAAGTTAAAGGTCATAAACTCAATAATAGGACGGTTACCATTCATGGCAGAACCTATTCCAACTCCGGAAAAACCAAGTTCAGAAATTGGGGTATCGATAATTCGCTTTGCCCCAAACTCATCGAGCATTCCCTTACTGGCCTTATAAGCACCGTTGTATTCGGCAACTTCTTCACCCATTAAATATATAGTATCGTCGCGACGCATTTCTTCGCTCATGGCCTCCTGTATCGCTTCACGGAATTGTAGTGTTTTCATATCTCGACTCCACTCAATAAACGGAGCGGTAATTTTAAATTAGACATCAATTTTTTCTGTTTTACAACAGAACAGCAAAAATACACACTATTATTTAATTAAGATAACAACAACTTTTAAATATTGTTTTTTGCGATTTTGAGGTATTAACAATTAATTTTGTTAAAAATTTAGATTTTTTCTTGTATATGTGATTTTTTTTTGTGGATTTGTACCTTCCCTTAAATATAAAAATTATGAGGAAATTAATCTTAACCATAATTGTAATGGTTTTTGCTTCATGTTTTGCTTTTGCAGACACAAGTGTGGAGACACTTGATTTTAATGAAAACATTGTTTTAACAAACAAAACCAACACTGACCAGACCAAAACTATAAACATCTTTGATGGATGGTGGTGGTGTCGTGTAGTTGCAGTGATTGAAGAGGAAAATCCATTTGGCGGAACAAATACTACCACTATAGAGCGTTGTATTTGGTTAGAAGTTTAACTAATTTTTAGACTGCTTTCATAAAATATATTATAAAGAAAGCAGTCTTTTATAAAAACCTACTATGAAAAATCTCTTGATTTTGTTTCTATTTGCTAGTACAACAATAGGGTATTCACAGACATTAAAAGGAATCTATATTAGACAGGCTATTGCTGGCATAGGAGACCAAAAAGAACTTTCTGAAAAGGCAAAAGAACCCTCTGTTTATTCCTATATATATTCCAATAACATTTCTTTGCAAGAATTAATTTCTAAAGGAAAAACAACTATAGATACGGTATATATTGAACATTTGGGCAAAAAATATGAGCAAACTCATACCTTAAAAAAGCTATCGAAAACATCTTATTTTAAAAATTATGGTGAAAATCTATTTATCTTAAATTTTACCATAGCTGGCAATAGTACAACAATTAAAGATAATATTCCAACATATAACTGGTCCTTACAGGATGGAACGAAAAGTATAGCTGGGTATTCCTGTAAAAAAGCTACAACTACTACAACGAGACTTGGCAGAAAACAAACTATAACCGCTTGGTATTGTGAAGACGTTCCTATACAAGACGGTCCTATAGACTATAATGGTTTACCCGGTTTAATTTTACAATTAGAAATAGGGGATTTAACCAAAATAACTTTTAAAAAACTACAAATAACTCCAGACCAAGCCTTGCACATCTCAGAGCCTGAAAATAGTGCTAAACCTGTAAGTATAAAAGAATATGAAGAACAGTATTTATCTGGCAGTCAATAGCCAAATAAGCTTATGACCATTCAAAAACTATTGGTTTTTACTTTTTTTATTTTTTTCAACTATACCTCTGCACAACAGGTTATTTCAGGCAGATTGAAAACTGCTAAAAATAAACCTATTGAAGGTGCAAATATTGTGCTTAAGACAATCAATGAAAACACTACTGTTAGTTACGACATTTCTAATAAAACAGGTGGGTTTTCGATTAAAGCCAAGACTGGGGAGTATCTACTTAAAATAAGTTATCTAGGCTTTAAAACTGTGAGTAGGAAAATTACTGTAAACCTTGAAGATATAAATTTACAGACTATTATTCTGAAAGAAGACACCTCTGAACTGGAAGAAGTGGTTTTAAAAGCGGAATCCAGAATTCTTATAAAAGGAGACACAACCATTTATAAAACAGCATCATTTTTAAACGGCACTGAACAAAACTTAAGTGATATACTTCAAAACCTCCCAGGGTTAGATATAAATGACAAGGATAAAGTTACTTTAAATGGTAAAGAAATAGACAGATTGCTCGTTAATGGTGAAAATCTATACAAAAACCAACATAAATTTGCTACAGAAAACATTGCTGCAAAAATAGTAGGAAATATAGAAGTAATAAAAAACCATTTAGATTTTGGATCGATACGGACACAAGGTAAAAGTGGACTTACTGCTTTAAATGTTAACATAAAAGATGATTTTAAAAATAAAATTACAGGAACAATAAATACTGGAGGAGGAGTAAAAAACAAATATGAATTCAGATCAGCCTTATTCAGTTTCAATAAAAAAACAAAGAGTTCTCTTATCACAAACTTTAACAACACAGGTACCAACCCAATCTCGATTGAAGACTATATTGACCTTACTGACCCAATAACCATAGAGCCAGGCTCGAGCAGTAATGTGATTTTTTCAAATATCGAGGATGTTCCGCGGTTTTTATCTGTTGGTGATAAAGTAAAAAGTCGTGTTATAAATTTTGCAACAATTAGTTCAATTGTCAATCCTACGGAAAAAATTAAAATTGACTTTTATGGTATATTCAATGCTTCAAAACAAGAAGAAGCCTTTTTAAGCAATCAACAATTGACCGCCAACAATAATTCGTTCTCTATTGCTGAAGAAAACAAAGCACTAGAAAAAAATTATTTTGGAATTGGGCACCTAAAAGCTATTTATAAGAGAACTGAAAAATCGATATTCGCATTCAATTCTAATATAAATATGAACCTAAGCAATCAAAATTTGATTACTGAAAACAAGAATAATAACAGTATCGGATTTTTTATTGAAAAATATAAGCCAAAAGAAATAACCACAAACTCCAATCTTACCTATACCGGCAAAGTCGATAATGCTATTTTTAAAACATCTCTGTTTTTAAATTATACAGATGTTGATGCTAATAAAGAAATAACAGCTAATAAGCCTTTTTTGAATTTTGACTTTGACAACACCAATTTTTATATTTTACAAGACTTAAAAAAGCGCTCTTTGTTTTCAGGTTTAAATTTAAAATATTCTATAAATAAAAGAATATTTAAATTTAATATTACTTCATCCACCTCTTTAGCTGATGAAAAACTGTATTCAACTATAAAAAATACAGACCAAAATGACAACAAACTAAACCTAAGTACAGTTAAAAGTAATATTGGCACAGATTTTACCTTAAAATTAAGTAAACTATTAAGCTACACAGTTGGAGCAAATTACAATTATCTTTTAAAAAAATTTAAAGGAAATACTACTGAAATTAAATATATAGGTTTTAACACCAACTTAAAAGTAGAAGTAAACAGTAACAATATAGGGAATTTAGGCTATACATATTCTAAAAACACCCCAACTATTGATAATTTAATTGAAAATGCTATTGTCGTAAATTATAGAAATTTAACATTAAATGACGATGTAAGCTTTCAATCATTATACCCTTACCATAAAATTAACTATCAGCACTTTATTTTTTTCCCTCAAAAAAAAATGTCTGTAATATTTAATGCTTCACATAAGTTTAACAAAAAGGCTATTAACAATGACATTGTTAATTCTAACAATCTTACCATTTCCAAATACAAAACAGTTAACAATGACAGGACAACTTCTCTTTTGCTTTTTACGAGAAAGCAATTTCTTAACGTTCCTTTCTCTGTTTCAAATAGTGTTTCATACGACACCTCGTATAAAGACTATTTTCAAGACAATTTACCAAGCATATTCAAAAGTGAACGTTTGAGTGGCAAATTACAGCTGGCCTCTAAATTTGAAAAATCGCCCATACATATAAAAATGGGGTATCAATACACATTTGAAAAATTCCAATTTGACATAACAGAATCAAAATTTACAGTTCAAGAGCCCTTTGTAAACTTGAAAGGAGCTATTTCATCCTCTCTAACATGGAAACTAAACACCATTTATAAAAATTTTAATACAAACGATACTAAAAGAAACGTTTTTTATGTTAACCCTGAACTAAATTTTTCAAAGAAAAACTCAAACTGGGAATACACATTAACAGGAACAAATATTTTAAATCTGAACAGTGAAAATATTGTGCAAAATAGAACACTTCCAGGGGTGAGAGAACAAAAAATCACTTCTATTCTTGAAGGTTCTATTCTTTTTAGTTTAAAATATAAATTATAGCGGATTTTTTAACGGAATTTTATTATGCGTGCATAGCATTTTTTGGAAATATATCCCTATCTTCGTGCCTGAGTAATTCTAAGCAAATTTAGCATTGAATTACCCAAAAAAAATATTACTCAAAAAGATACAAATTATATGAAAATTTTAGTGTGTATAAGTCACGTACCGGACACTACTTCAAAAATTAATTTTACCGATAACGACACCAAATTTGATACAAACGGGGTACAGTTTGTAATCAATCCTAATGATGAATTTGGTCTTACCCGCGCTATGTGGTTTAAAGAAAAGCAAGGTGCCACCGTGCATGTTGTAAATGTTGGCGGTGCAGAAACTGAACCTACGCTAAGAAAAGCTCTTGCCATAGGTGCTGACGAAGCGATTCGAGTAGACGCTGAAGCTACCGATGGTTTTTCAGTTGCTAAGCAATTGGCCAATGTAGTAAAAGAAGGTGGTTACGACCTTGTACTTGGAGGTCGTGAATCTATTGATTATAACGGCGGTATGGTCCCTGGAATGATTGCACAATTAACTGGAGCCAATTTTGTAAACACTTGCATAAGCCTTGAAATTGAAGGTGACACAGCAACAGCCATCCGTGAAATTGACGGTGGTAAAGAAACTGTAAAGGCTAAATTGCCTTTAGTAGTAGGGGGACAAAAAGGTATCGTAGAAGAAAGTGATCTTCGTATCCCGAATATGCGTGGTATTATGCAAGCCCGTAAAAAGCCTTTAACAGTAAAAGATGCTGTAGATGCAAATGCTGAAACACAAACGGCACAATTTGAAAAACCAGCTCCAAAAGGTGACATCAAATTGGTTGAAACCGTTGACGAATTAGTTGATTTACTTCATAACGAAGCTAAAGTAATCTAAAGACATTGTGTTTCCGAAGTATATTTCGGAAGTATTTGAAATCTAAAGCAAACTAAAATTACATTCTGATTTTATTCAGAATTCAAAAAAATTAAAATATGTCAGTAGTAGTATATACAGAATCCGAAGAAGGAAAATTTAAAAAAATAGCCCAAGAAGCTGTTTCCTACGCTAAAGGAATTGCAGACAAAATGGGCACGCCAGTAACGGCCGTTACCATTAATGGTGGCGACACAAGCGAATTAGGAAAATACGGTGCGGATAAGGTGCTGAATGTTTCCAATGACAAATTAGATAAGTTTAATGCTGAAGCATATGCAGATGCAGTAGCACAAGCAGCAAAAAAGGAAGGCGCCAAAGTAGTAGTGGTTTCTAGTAGTGCCAACAGTAAATATATGGCACCGCTATTAGCTGTTAATCTAGATGCAGGATATGTACCTAATGTAACCGAACTTCCAGAAAGTACAGAACCTTTTAAAGTAAAGCACAGTGTTTTTACCAACAAAGCGTTTTCCATTACCGAATTTAAAACCGATGTTAAAATAGTTGGGTTAGCTAAAAACGCATACGGTGTTAAAGAAAACGAAGCAGCGGGAACTGCTGAAGATTTTGCACCAGAACTTTCTTCTGAAGATTTTTCAGTAGATGTGGTTTCTGTGGACAAAGCAACCGATAAGGTAACTATAGCCGATGCTGAAATTGTAGTTTCGGGTGGTCGTGGCCTTAAAGGACCAGAAAATTGGGAAATGATTGAAGAAATGGCCGATATTTTAGGTGCTGCAACCGCTTGTTCTAAACCCGTTAGTGATATGGGATGGAGACCTCACAGTGAACACGTAGGGCAAACCGGTAAGCCGGTAGCTGCAAATTTATACATTGCAATAGGTATTTCTGGAGCGATACAGCACTTGGCTGGAATTAACGCTTCAAAAACAAAAGTTGTAATCAATAACGACCCAGAAGCACCTTTCTTTAAAAATGCAGATTACGGTATTGTAGGCGATGCATTTGAAATAGTGCCTAAACTGAATGAAAAACTAAAAGAATTCAAAGCACAGAACGGATAATTTTTGTTACTTTGTGCCTGATATTAAAGGCTGTTTAATTAAGGAAACTTCCTTTTTTAAACAGCCTTCTTTTTACAAGGGGCTTTTTTAAAGTAAAACAAACCCTATAACATTGAAATTTTAATTTTTAATGAGTCTTGTAAGACTAAACATAAAAGGAATATCCTATAGCCAAACGCAAAACGGCGCCTATGCACTCATATTGAGTGAAATGGATGGCGAACGAAAATTACCAATTGTTATTGGAGCTTTTGAAGCGCAATCCATCGCAATTGCTTTAGAAAAAGAGATTAAACCACCTCGCCCACTCACCCATGATCTTTTTAAAAATTTCGCAGATCGTTTTGGAATTGTAATAAAACAGGTCATCATCCATAAATTAGTAGATGGCGTTTTTTATTCCAGTATTATTTGTGAACACGAAGGACTTGAAGAAATAGTTGACGCCCGGACCAGCGATGCCATTGCTTTGGCACTTCGGTTTAACGCTCCTATTTTTACCTATAAAAACATTCTGGACAAGGCCGGTATTTTTCTAAAGACAACACCTAAAAAGAATAAGGGCAAAATTTCGAAAGATGAAGAAATCGTTCTGGAAGAATTAATTTCTGGAGAAGATAAAGAATCTGTTAAACCATCAAAACAGAATTTTAGTAAATTTTCTTTAAAAGAATTAAACGAAATGCTAGATGAAGCTGTAGCCAATGAAGATTACGAAAGAGCAGCGAGCATCCGTGATGAAATTTCAAAACGAGAGTAGCTTTTCAATAAATTTTTCAGCAAACATATTATTATGTACCCTACTATTTTTTAAAAAGTAATTAATAAACTACAAACTCTATGCGTAATTTTTTATTGATTGCTTTTTTGTGTTTTTTCTGCTCTACAGGTTTTTCACAAACTATTGAAAAAAACTGGTTGTTTCAGAAAGTTGAAAATCAAAAAGACACTTCCTTCGTTAAGCTAGCCCCTAACCAAGATTACTTAAATTTAGACAATGGGAGGTTTGAATATGGTTTACAAACCAAAGATTCTATAAAAGCATCGGGTGATTACATCTACCAAAATAATTTGCTTGTTTTTTTCCACGACACTCCTAAAAGTACCATACGCCGGTATCGAGTAGAAACCTTAACAGACTCTTCACTCGTTTTTTCAAAAAATCAAGAGACGTATAGCTTTAAAAGCAGGCGAAACGACGAACTAATTACAGCTACAACAAGTGACACCTCAACAATAACCAAAGACACAGACGAAATAATACCTGCGCAAGGCTTTTCTCTTAATAGCTTGTGGCGTGGTATTGTAGGTATGGTCTCATTAATATTTATTGCTTTTTTATTTAGCTCAAACCGAAAGGCAATTAATTGGAAGACCGTAGGGATTGGCTTAGCGCTTCAGCTTATTATTGCTATTGGTGTTCTAAAAATTTCGTTCATACAAAGCATTTTTGAAGCAATAGGAAATGTTTTTATAAGTATTCTTGAATACACACAAGCAGGTAGTAAATTTCTCTTTGAAGGCCTAGTGGTAGATATGGATACCTTCGGATTTATATTTGCGTTTCAAGTATTGCCTACCATTATATTTTTCTCGGCATTGACATCTGTACTGTTTTACTTAGGAATTATTCAAAAATTGGTACGGGCATTAGCTTGGCTCTTATCTAAAGTTTTAAAAATATCGGGCGCAGAAAGTTTAAGTGTTGCCGGAAACATCTTTTTGGGACAAACAGAGGCCCCGCTTTTAATTAAAGCCTATTTAGAAAAAATGAACAAGTCTGAAATTTTACTTGTCATGATTGGCGGTATGGCAACCGTGGCAGGGGCTGTCCTCGCTGCATATATTGGCTTTTTAGGAGGAGACGACCCATTATTGCGATTAACATTTGCCAAACACTTATTGGCAGCTTCGGTTATGGCAGCACCTGGAGCCATTGTTATTTCAAAAATATTGTATCCACAAACCGAAATAGTTAATACCGATGCGAAAGTTTCTTCAGAAAAAATAGGTTCAAACCTATTAGATTCTATCGCAAACGGAACTACAGAAGGGCTGCGTTTAGCTGTAAACGTTGGGGCAATGTTACTGGTTTTTGTTGCAATGATTGCATTGGTAAACGGTATTTTAGGAGGTTTAGCTGGTTTTGATGGCTTTACAATTGATTCTTTAAACATAGCGTGGCACTTTACTTCTTTAAATGAAGTGATAGCTATGCACACTCCATACGATAATCTCTCATTAGAGTTTATACTAGGGTATTTATTTGCACCGCTTATGTGGCTTATTGGTGTTTCCAGTGAAGATATGATGTTGATGGGACAACTATTAGGCATTAAACTCGCCGCTAGTGAATTTGTAGGTTACATTCAATTGGCCGACCTAAAAAATGTAACAAATGACCTTCATTTAAAATATGAAAAGTCAATCATTATGGCCACCTATATGCTATGTGGGTTTGCCAATTTTGCATCTATCGGGATACAAATTGGTGGAATTGGCTCTTTAGCACCAGGACAACGTAAGCAGTTATCAAGATTTGGAATGAAGGCTTTAATTGGAGGAACCATCGCTTCCTTAATTTCTGCGACTATTGCTGGAATGATAATTGGTTAAAAATTGTTTAAATGTTCCGACCAAAAGAGGAATTTGTCGAAGCTACAAACACCCCGTTAATAACTATATAATAAATCACCTAATATTAAGTTTTATAGAAAAGTGGTATTATTTACATTTAACCACTTAAATTTTTGACCATGAAGCAATACCACGATCTTGTAAAACACGTTTTAGAAAACGGAAGCGAAAAACACGACAGAACTGGAACCGGGACTAAAAGTGTTTTTGGCTACCAAATGCGATTTGACCTTAGCGAAGGATTCCCAATGGTAACCACAAAAAAACTGCACCTAAAATCTATAATTTATGAGCTGTTGTGGTTTTTAAATGGTGATACCAACATAAAATATCTACAAGAAAACGGCGTTAGAATCTGGAACGAATGGGCTGATGAAAAAGGTGATCTTGGTCCTGTTTATGGTCATCAATGGCGAAACTGGAACAGTGAAGAGATTGATCAAATTTCAGAAATTATTGAAACCCTAAAAACCAATCCGGATAGTCGTAGAATGTTGGTCAGTGCTTGGAATCCTAGTGTTATGCCTAATACAAGCAAACCGTTTTCTGAGAATGTAGCAAACGGCAAAGCTGCGCTTCCGCCATGTCATGCTTTCTTTCAGTTTTATGTAGCGGATGGAAAATTATCGTGTCAATTATATCAACGCAGTGCTGATATTTTCTTGGGTGTTCCATTTAATATTGCTTCGTATGGATTATTAACAATGATGATGGCTCAAGTTTGCGGTTACCAAGCAGGAGATTTTGTGCATACCTTTGGAGATGCCCATATTTACAGCAACCATATGGAACAAGTTGAATTACAACTGTCCAGGGAGCCAAGACCATTACCAAAAATGAAGTTGAATCCAGAAGTAAAAGATATCTTTGGCTTTAAATTTGATGACTTTACCCTAGAAGATTATAATCCGCACCCACATATTAAAGGAGCGGTAGCAATTTAAAAACCTATTTATATGAAAAATGCCCTACTAATACTTTGTATTTTATTTTCAACAACACTTTTTGCCCAAGAAGAATGGGGAGATGTAAAGAAAAATGTAGTAACCCTAAAAGAAATCCCTCCCGTTTGGCCTGGTTGTGAAAAAGGAAATGTTGCTAAACGCGACGCTTGTTTTAACCAGATGTTAGCGCAGCACATTGCTAAAAACTTTAAATACCCACCTCAAGCTTATAAAAATAACGATCAAGGACGCGTTGTTGTAAAGTTTATTATTAATGAGGAAGGGTTGGTTGAAATTAAAAACATAAGTGGTGGAACTGCAGCTTTACAAAAAGAAGCTAAACGTAATATTATGGCCATGCCTAAAATGACAAAACCAGGCATGATGGGTGGTAAGCCACGTGCTATTAAGTTTACGGTCCCTATAACGTTTAAAACTGGGAAGTAGGAAATCGTTTCCTTTAACAAACCCTAAACATCTTTCACAAAAAAGAATTGGTATCTTTAAAGTGTCGGCAAAATCCGGCACTTTATTGTTATGATTAAAACCGAAAACCTCGTTTCCTTTTTTCTGGAAACCCGCAAACATACCGAAACTATTTGCAAACCCTTAGAGATTGAAGATTATGTGGTTCAGCCCATAGTCGATGTTTCCCCTCCCAAATGGCATTTGGGTCATACTACATGGTTTTTTGAAGAATTCATCTTAAAACCACACAAACCCAATTATCAGTTATTTCACGAAGACTTTGCATTTGTTTTCAACAGCTATTACGAAACTGTTGGCAAACGTGTTGTAAGAAATAATCGTGGTAACCTAACAAGACCAGGTGTCGCAAAGGTGTATGATTACCGCCATTATGTAACCAATGAACTGAAAGAATTTTTAGAATCTGATAATATTACTTCAGAAATTGAAGAAGTATTACATATTGGAATTCATCACGAAAAGCAGCATCAAGAACTATTGCTGACCGATATAAAATATATCCTCGGAAACAACCCGTTACTACCAAAGTACAATGATTCTTTTTCTGAAAACCCGATTCAGGAATTTGAACAGAAATGGGTTGGTGTTTCAGAAGGTGTATATGAAATTGGCCACGATAATCCTGATACATTTTGCTACGATAATGAACTGGGAAGGCACAAAGTGTATTTGCATGATTTTGAAATTTCAAATAAGTTAATCACTAATGCTGAATATGAAGCATTTATTGAAGCTGGAGGATATAAAGACCATAACCTTTGGCATGCTGAAGCTTGGGATTGGGTTAATGAAAACTGTATTTCGCAACCACAATATTGGCACAACATCGATGGAGAGTGGCATCAATACACCATGCAAGGACTGGAAAAATTAAATATGGATGCACCTGTATCCCATATTTCGTACTATGAAGCTTTTGCATATGCCCAATGGAAAGACTGCCGCTTACCCACCGAATTTGAATGGGAAGTAGCTCAAAATCAATTTAAATGGGGTAGCCGCTGGGAATGGACAGAAAGCGCCTACCTTCCCTATCCAGGCTATACAAAAGCACCGGGAGCTATTGGTGAGTACAATGGGAAGTTTATGGTAAACCAAAAAGTATTACGCGGTGGCTCGGTAGCCACATCACCAAAACATACCCGCTCAACTTATCGCAATTTTTTTCAAACTAATCTACGTTGGCAGTTTACCGGGTTAAGGTTAGCCAGATAATTCCGACTTCTTTTATATGACAACAAAAACGCAAACCAAATTAGACACTCCTTTTAAAAAGGAAGTGTACGAAGGCTTAACATCGTTTCCTAAATATCTTTCTTCAAAATACTTTTATGATAAAGCTGGAGATAAGCTATTTCAAGATATTATGGCGATGCCAGAATATTATTTAACAGATTGTGAATTTGAAATTTTAGGAACACATAAGCAACCTATTGCTGATTATTTCCGGGGTAAAGAAAAAGGTTTCGATCTTATTGAATTGGGAGCTGGCGATGGTAAGAAAACAAAGATACTGCTGAAATACCTTTCAGAAAACGACTTCAACTTTGTGTATAAACCTATCGACATTAGCCAAAATGCCATCGATAGCCTTTCAGAAAAACTAGAAGAAGAATTACCTAATGTGGAGGTTGACCCTGAAAAAGGCGAATATTTTGAAGTTTTGGAACGGTTGAAACAATATAACACCCGTAAAAAGGTAATTGTCGTTTTGGGTTCTAATATTGGTAATTTATTACATCCGCGGGCGATTGATTTTCTCTCAAAATTGAAAGATACGATGCAGAAAGATGATATGCTTTTTATGGGCTTTGATCAAAAAAAAGAACCCGAAACCATACTCAATGCCTATAATGATAAAACTGGGATTACGGCAGCTTTCAATAAAAACATCTTGGTGCGTATTAATCGGGAGTTAGACGCTAATTTTCAAATTGATGATTTTAAACACTGGGAAACCTACAACCCTGAAAGCGGAACTGCTAAAAGTTTTTTGGTCGCTACAAAGCAGATGGAAGTGACCATCAAGCAACTGGGTTTAGCCATTAAGTTTAACCCATGGGAAACCATACACACAGAAATATCTCAAAAATATAACGATAAAGTGGTAGATTGGTTGGCCGATGAATCTGGACTCGAAATTGAAACTTCTTTTACAGATAGCAAAGGGTACTATAAAAATTATGTATTTAAGCGAAAAAATGCGTAATTTTCAACAAAATCAACTTATGAAGTACCTAAGTATCCTTTTACTTTTATTATCGCTATCTGCCTGTGAAGACCCGATGAAAAAACAATTGGCACAGGTTGACCCTACCCATAATTGGGAGAATAGAAAAATAAATGTTAGCACACCTGATAGCCTTTTAACTAAAGGAAGCACCTATTTACCCGTTTACTCTGAAATTTATCAGCAAAACAAAAATTTTACATTTAACCTAACTGCAACTGTTAGTATTAGAAATATAAGTTTAAAAGACACTATTTACATTTATAAAGCCGACTACTACGACACTTACGGAACGCTAATTAGAGAATATTTAGATCATCCTGTCTATGTGCAACCTATGGAGACTATAGAAATTGTAGTTGATGAAGAAGATGAAGGTGGCGGTACTGGTGCTAATTTTGTGTTTGATTGGGCAACGAAAAAAAACAAATTAGAACCTTTTTTTGAAGCGGTGATGATATCAACTGCAGGGCAGCAAGGACTGTCTTTCACCACTCGCGGAATTAGAAAAAAATAAAGAATTGCTATGAAAGCCATCTGGAATGATACCGTATTAGCCGAAAGCGACGACACTATAGTTATTGAAAACAATCATTATTTTCCGCCAAATACCATACATAAAAAATACTTTACAAAAAGTGAATCGAGGAGCCATTGTCCCTGGAAAGGGCAAGCTTCTTATTATACGATTGAAGTAGATGGCGAAAAAAATCCCGATGCCGCTTGGTTTTACCCCGAAGCTTCTCACGCTGCCAAATCTATAGAAGGGTATATCGCTTTTTGGAAAGGTGTTGAAGTGGTTGAGTAATTACTTCTTTAAAACTTCTAAAAGTTTTTCCAAATCTTCTTCTGAATTGTAAAAATGAAACCCTACACGAATTCCGCCACCACGTTGCGAACAAATGATGTTGTTCTTTTTTAATTTCTGAAATAAAACATCATTCCCTTTAATGTTGTATATAGCTGAATGGTTTTCTCTATTCACAATTGTTTCAGTTAACAATTCCAATTCCACAAAAGCTGACTTTGCTTTTGTAGACAGCATTTCAATTTTATTTTGAATGCTTTCTATTCCTATTTCTTCCATAAATTGAAGCGATTTCCGTAAACTTCCGAAGTTCAAAATATCTAAATGTCCCGGTTCAAAATGTTTTACGAACGATGTTTCTTCGGGGTTACTATTAAAATTGGCAGCAGAGTTAAAACCAATGGTTTTTGGGTTTACTTTTTCCTTTACAGATTCCTTAAACAAAAGGAAACCATTACCATAACCCGAAAGCAACCATTTATAGGTACTTGTTCCTACAACATCGAAAGGGCTTTCTTCAAAGTTAAAGATTTCAGTTCCTAGATATTGGGTTCCATCTGCAATTAAAAGTAAATCTGAATGGTAGGCTTTTAATTCTTTTAAAAAATCGAAATCTATTTTTATTCCGCTAAGCCATTGTACAATACTGAAAATAAAAACCGTTGGTCGATGTTTAGTTACGGCAGCTTCTATATTTTCTTCAACATTTCCAGTTGTTTCAGCAAAATAAATATCGAAATCACGCATTTGTACTGGCCAATTAATTGATGGGTAATCATCTTTTAGCAGTAAGATTTTCTGTTTTTGTGGCAATCCTTCCAGCAAGGTATTTAACCCAAATGAAAAATTAGGAACCAAAGCAATATTTTCTTCCGAAGCCCTAAAAAATTCAGCTACTTTTTTTCGGATAGCTACAAGCGTTTCAAGAGTAGCGCCGTAATCATTGCCATTTTCTAAAAAATTCTTTTCCTGTTCTTTGCGCCAGTTATATACAGGTTTTGAAAGAAGCCCAGAAGCAGGTGTATTTAAATACGTGCGCCCTTGTAAAGCCGGAAAGTGTTTTTTAAAATCTTGCATCAAGTTGGATTAAACAATTAAAAATAGGTATTTTTACTTTAGACATAAAAGTAACCAACTATGTTTTCAAAATCCAAAAAAACCGAAAGAATCGACTCGGAACAACGCGAACAATACGAATATGCCCGCAAACGCATTAAACAGAAAAAGAATTTAATGCGGCATTTTATTTTATTTTTAATTGGTTCTATCTTTCTATTGGTCGTTGACTTAGTCTTAAATAAAGGAGCCGATATTCTTTTCCCAAATTGGTCCGTTTGGGTGGTACTTATATGGGCTTTTATACTATTAATCCACGTATTTAACGTGTTTGTCATGAGCAAGTTTATGGGCAAGGAATGGGAAGACCGTCAACTTGAAAAATTAAAAGCCAAACAAGCAGACCGTATTAAAGAGCTCGAAAAAAAGGTGGAAAGTAATGTTCAGCTTCCGAAAAAAGAGGAAGTAAAAAAAAAGGAGGACAACAACCCCTTACCCCCAGACGTACAATGATTACCTTAATTGCAGCAGCCGGAGAAAACAACGAATTAGGAAAAGACAACGACCTTGTTTGGCACTTGCCGGATGATTTTAAACGGTTTAAAAAGCTCACCACCGGACATCATATTATTATGGGTCGAAAAACTTTTGAGTCATTCCCAAAGCCACTTCCCAATAGAACGCATTTGGTCATTACAAGAAACAAAGAGTATAAAAAAGAAGGCGCTATTGTGGTGCATAGCTTAGATGAAGCCTTGCTGAAGTCTCAAAATGATCCACAACCTTTTGTTATTGGTGGTGGCGAAATTTATAAATTAGCCATTGACTCTGCCGATAAAATTGAACTAACCCGAGTTCACGGAACTTTTGAAGCTGACACCTATTTTCCTGAAATTGATATGGAGAAATGGCAATTAATTTCTGAAGTGAAACACGAAAAAGATGAAAAGCACAACTATTCATTTTCGTATTTAACCTACGAACGTAAATAAATTTTGAATATTCTTACCAAAATAGCCGAAGAAAACAATCTGAATTTACTTGAATCTAAACCTCTTTCTGGCGGTGATATTAACGATGTATTTTTACTGAAATGTGACTCAAAAAAACTTGTTGTTAAAACTAATATTGCTTCAAAATTCCCCCGAATGTTTGAAGCCGAAGCCAAAGGCCTAGACTTCCTAAGAAGTTCAAACAGTTTTAAAATCCCTTCAGTAATTAATTATGGAGTTATTGAAAACACTTCATATTTATTGTTGGAGTATATACCTGAAGGTTCAATATCCAGCAGTTTTTGGGAGCAATTTTCAGAAAGTTTAACCACACTACATAAAACCACTCAACCTACTTTTGGATTAGATCACAGCAATTATATTGGCAGTCTTCCCCAATATAACGGAAGTGAAACCTCAGCAGCCGATTTTTATATAAATCAGCGGTTAGCGCCACAGTTTAAAATGGCAAAAGAACGAGGTTTCAATTTTTCAAAGTTGGACGTATTTTATAAAAATGTTTCTTCAGAAATACCAAACGAACCACCAGCCTTAATACACGGCGATTTATGGGGCGGAAATTATATGGTTTCAGAAAATGGAATCCCCACTTTAATCGATCCTGCTGTTTCGTTCGCACCTCGTGAGATGGATTTGGCGATGATGCAACTATTTGGTGGTTTTTCAGAAGAAATTTTTAGTAGCTACCATTCCATTTTTCCGCTAGAAAACAATTGGAAGCAACGAGTTTCCCTATGGCAGTTATATTATTTATTGGTTCATCTCAATATTTTTGGAGCTGGATATTTATCTCGTGTACAACACATTGTGAAAAAATATCAATAGCATATTAACAAACTATTGCACATACTTTAATAAAAAATTGACGCATAAAGGCAACCAAAACTCGTACCTTGAAAAGAAAAAGATATGAGTACCAAAAATTTAACTAGCGACGAAGCAAAAAAGAAATTGAAAGACATGGTCGAAGACATTAAAATCGCCATGTTTACCACTCGATTAGACAAACAGCCTTTGAGTGTGGTGCCAATGCACACCAAAGAAGTAGACAAAGAAGGAAACATTTGGTTTTTAAGCCGAAATGATAGTGACCACAACAGCGACTTACTGAAACAATCTGAAACTCAACTGTTATACAGTGACCCTGGTTCTATGAAATTTGTAAGCGTATATGGTGACGCAGAAATCATAACCGATCAAGCTGTTCTTGATGATTTATATAACAAAAAAGACAACGCTTGGTTTGACGGCAAAGAAGATCCCAATTTGACCGCTATAAAATTTGCACCAAAACAAGCTGCCTATTGGAATAACGACAGTAATCAATTAGTTACTTTTTTAAAGTTACAAGCAGCTGCGGTAACTGGTGATGACAAAGACATTGGCACTTCCGGCAAAATGGATTTATAATTAACTTTACACTATCCCCTTTCAATTTATGAAAAGGGGATTTTTATTTTTACTTTTACAGCATAAAACAACCAACTATGAAAGCATACGTATTTCCCGGTCAGGGAGCTCAATTCCCAGGAATGGGAAAAGATTTATATGAAACTTCAGATAAAGCAAAAGAACTATTTGATCGCGCCAACAACTTGTTAGGCTTCGATATTACCAAAATCATGTTCGAAGGTACTGCGGAAGAACTGAAAGAAACCAAAGTAACCCAACCTGCTATTTTTTTACATTCAACCATTTTAGCAACTGTAATGGGTGACAATTTTAAACCTGATATGGTTGCAGGACATTCTTTGGGTGAATTTTCTGCGTTAGTAGCAAATGGAGCTTTAGCTTTTGAGGATGCGCTAATTTTAGTTTCCAGAAGAGCGCAGGCGATGCAAAACGCTTGCGAATTAAAACCATCGACAATGGCTGCCGTATTAGGCCTAGAAGACCATGTAGTAGAAGCCATTTGTGCCGATATTGATGGCGTCGTGGTTGCCGCAAACTATAACTGCCCTGGGCAATTGGTTATTTCAGGTGAGATAAAAGCCGTAGAAACTGCTTGCGAAGCTTTAAAAGAAGCTGGAGCACGTCGTGCATTAATGCTTCCTGTTGGTGGTGCTTTTCACAGTCCGCTAATGGAACCTGCTCGTGAGGAGTTAGCCGCAGCTATTGAAAATACTCATTTTTCAAAACCTACCTGCCCTGTGTACCAAAACGTAAGTACGTTTGCCGTAACCGATCCTGAAGAAATTAAGAAAAACCTTATTTTTCAATTAACAGCCCCAGTAAAATGGACACAGAGTGTTCAAAATATGATTAAAGATGGCGCCGATCACTTTATAGAAGTGGGTCCTGGAAATGTTTTACAAGGTTTGGTTAAGAAAATAGATCGTAGTCAAACGACTGAGAAAGCTGAAATTTAAAAAAACTACTGTCTGATCGAGCCCTTCGGTTGCACTCAGGATAAACTAAAGTCGAGAACTACTCCTCGCTACTATCATTAAGGTTTCGACTGCGCTCAACCTGACAGTTTCATTTTCTTTTATATTCCTACTTTTCTGTATATCAGAATACAAATAATAAAGAAACCATACTATGAAAGAAGTTGATTACATCATCGTAGGACTAGGAATTGCTGGAATTTCATTTTGTGAAACATTACGTAAAAACAAAAAAAGTTTCGTGGTGTATGATCCTGGAATCAATCATTCTACGGTAGTTTCGGGCGGGGTTTTTAATCCGGTAGTTTTAAAACGATTTACTGCCGTTTGGAGAGGAAGCGAGTTTTTAGAAAAAGCTATTCCTTTTTACGAAGAAATTTCAAAAAAACTGAAGGTTGATTTACTGGAAAACACACCTATTTACCGAGTTTTAAACAGTATTGAAGAACAAAACGACTGGATGGTTACCAGTGATAAAAAAGCCCTTTCCCCTTTTCTTTCCTCAGAAATAATAAAGAACGAAAATACTGCTATAAAAGCGTCTTACGGTTTTGGAAAAGTGCTGGAATGTGGAAAAATAAATCCATCAAAATTAATTTCAGCATATCGCGATTATCTTCAGGAAAATAATCAATTAATTACTGAAGTATTCGAGCATGAACAACTTCAGTTAAAAAATGATGCTGTGGTTTACAAAGATGTCTCAGCGACTAAAATTGTGTTTGCCGAAGGTGCTTCAGTAGTACAAAATCCGTTTTTTCCAACGGATAATTTTGTTGGCAATAAAGGAGAATATGTTTTGATAAAAGCCCCTAAGCTTCAGAGTGAAGCTATTTTAAAAGGCCCGTTGTTTATAATCCCACAAGGTGATGATATTTATAAAGTTGGCGCTACCTATAGCAGGGATGATTTCAGTAAAAATGTTACGGAAGAAGCTCGAAAAACAATTGTTTCAAAGTTAGAGAAGATGATTTCTTGCAACTATGAAATTATTAATCAAATAGCTGGTGTTCGTCCTACGGTAAAAGACCGCAAACCACTTTTGGGAAATTTAGAACACGAAAACCTCTTGTTTTTTAACGGTCTTGGAACTAGAGGAATTTTAATGGCTCCTCTCCTATCTGAATGGCTTTATAACTTTTCAGAAAACAATGAACATTTACCTTCCGAAGTTAACATTGCCAGATTTAAAAATTAATTTGCTTTCTCAGGATTGTATTTGAAAAAGAAATTGATCCAAATATTTCTAGATAACCTTAAAATTATTGGCAGAAAAGCGATTAATGTTCCTACAATAACAAAAAAGGTATTTAGCCGTCCCAATCCTATAAAAAAGTATGCAATAATAAACGCAGCTACCGCAAACGCCACACCTACTGCATAACTAACATACATTGCTCCGTAAAAAAAAGAAGGTTCAATTTTAAACTTGGTGCCACAATGTGGACAATTGTTGTGCATATTTAAAGTTTCAGAAAAAATGTATGGGTTTTTGGTTTTATACATTTTTCCAGTATGACACACAGGACACGTTCCTGTAAATATACTGTACAATTTAGAGCCTTTCATAGTTATTTTTTTACCATTACAAATTTAAGCATCTTTGCAAAAATTTACCGTTACAATTGTTACATAAATGCTGAACATTCACAATCTTTCTGTTTCTTTTCAAGGGGAGTACCTTTTCGAAAAAATAACCTTTCAACTTACGCCTGGAGACCGCGTTGGCCTTGTGGGTAAAAATGGCGCTGGTAAATCTACCTTGCTTCGCATCATTTCTAATGAACAAGAGTATGACGAGGGCCAAATTGCCACCGATAAAGAGGTGACTATTGGCTTTTTAAAGCAGGATATCGATTTTACAAAAGGGAAAACCGTTCTTGAAGAATCATATGAAGCTTTTACTGAAATTAAAAAGCTTGAAAAAAAGCTAGAACACATTAATACACAATTAGCCGAGCGCACCGATTATGAAAGTGAAAGCTACAACCAATTAATGATCGATTTGAATGATGTTCAACATCAATATGAAATTCACGGTGGGTATAATTATCAAGGCGAAACCGAACGTATTTTACAAGGATTAGGTTTTAAGCGGGAAGATTTCGGCAAGCTTACTGAAACATTTTCTGGAGGATGGCGTATGCGTATTGAATTGGCAAAACTTCTTCTTCAGAACAACGATATTTTGCTTCTCGATGAGCCTACTAACCACTTGGATATTGAGTCCATTCTTTGGTTAGAAGAATTTTTAAACGGCTATGCTGGAGCGGTTGTGGTAGTCTCGCACGATAAAATGTTTTTAGACCACGTAACCAATAGAACGATTGAAATTTCCCTCGGAAAAATCTACGATTACAACTATCCGTATTCAAAATACTTGGTACAACGTGCCGAATTGCGCGAACAACAACTTGCAGCACAGAAAAACCAGCAGAAGCAAATAGAAACCACCGAAAAGCTTATCGAAAAATTTAGGGCCAAAGCCAGTAAAGCGACGATGGCACAATCGCTGATTAAAAAACTTGATAAGATTGACCGTATTGAGGTGGATGAGGATGATAACAGTGTGATGAGTTTGTCGTTTCCCATTTCAGTAACACCAGGGAAAGTAGTTATAGAAGCTGAAAACATTTCAAAAACATATGGTAAAAACCACGTATTGAGCAATATTGACTTAAAAGTGGATCGGGACAGTAAAATTGCCTTTGTTGGTCAAAACGGACAAGGTAAATCTACGTTGGCCAAAATTATTGTAGGTGAAATTGAGCACCAAGGAAAGCTCAACTTGGGCCACAATGTTCAGATAGGGTATTTTGCGCAAAATCAAGCGGAATATTTGGACGGTTCAAAAACAGTTGAAGAAACAATGATCGACGCTGCCGATATGAAAACTCGTCCGCGTATTAGGGATATTCTAGGTGCATTTCTTTTTAGAGGTGAAGAGGTGGATAAATATGTACGTGTACTTTCTGGAGGGGAACGAAACCGCTTGGCCTTGGCAAAACTGCTATTAGAACCTTTTAATGTGTTGGTAATGGATGAGCCTACCAACCACTTGGACATTAAGTCGAAAAATGTATTAAAAGATGCGTTAAAAAGGTTTGAAGGAACCCTTTTGTTAGTTTCTCACGACCGGGATTTTCTTCAAGGCATGACCGATAAAATCTACGAGTTTAAAGACCAAAAAATTAAAGAATATTTAGGTGATATTGATTATTTCTTAGAACAACGAAATCTTGAAAACCTTCGCGAAGCTGAAAAACGAACGGTTTCAGAAAAGAAAGAAAAGCAAAAAGTTACTTCTGGAAAGGAAGATTACGAAATGCAGAAGAAACTGAAATCACTTCAGAATAAATTGAGCAATACTGAAAGTAAAATTAACAAGCTGGAAAAAGAAATTAAGGAAATTGATGTGGAACTGGCTGTAAATTATGACGAAACAATTGCAAAACCTAACTTTTTTGATGGCTATGAAGCCAAAAAGAAAAAGCTGAACAGTTTAATGGAAGAATGGGAATCTGTAACTTTACAGTTAGACGAGTTAAAATAATCATTTAAAAAACAGCACCGTTGGAAGAACACTTTTTTCAATGCCCATATTGCTGGGAGCAAATATCCATGCTTCTGGATCCTTCAGTAACGGCTACTTACGTAGAAGATTGCGAAATTTGCTGTAACCCTATTGAAGTTTCGGTTAGGTTTGAAAACGGCGAATTGGCTTCCTTTTCAGCAGTAAGCATAGAGCAATAATTTTTTTGGTATCTTTAAAAGGTATAATCTATTTTAACATGCTTTCTAGTTTTAGCTTTTCAGATACTACTGTTGGATTTCTTATTGAAGGAAATTTTGACACAGAGACCGTTAATAGTTTAATAATAAAAATTGAAAATAAATTAAAAACCTACGATAAAATTAATTTATATATTGAAGACATGGGAGTTGAATCATTTTCTATGCCCGCACTATTTAAAGAAACAGTTTTTAAGTTTAAGAACAGTGATAAATTTTATAAAGTAGCTTTGGTGAGTGACCGCAAATGGATTCATGCTTGTGCTAATCTTACTTCCTTTTTCACCTCATCTGAAACGCAAAATTTTACTTCAGAAGAAAGAATGAGTGCCATGTCTTGGATTGCTCAATAGGTTTTAATTTTTCCCACCCGTTAAACTACTTTTAAGCCCTTTTTCCGCATTAAGCCACAAATAGTTAAAGAAAGATTTAGTTTTATCTCTCTTAACCTCTCCAGAGCCTTCCCTAAAGTCGCCCTCGCTTTTATCACTGTCCTTTGAAACAAAAACATTAGCAATTGCCGATAAAAAACCGTTCTTTTTATCCCCTTTTTTATTCAATACGTTTATTTTAAACTTATCATAATTTATCTTTAAATCAACTTGTGATACTGTATTATTTCCATCAATGGTAAAGTAGGTTTTATTGGCTTCACCCTCTAATTGCACCTTAAGGTTTGGCACTGTAAAACTATTGACATCTTCAGCGGGCAAACTTCCTACATCGGCTTTAAAAAGAAATGCATCGTTAGGATTATTAACATCAAAGGTCCAATCGGTTGTAAAAGGTGTACTGTCCATAAAAATGGCATCTACTTTTATTTGTGTCTTTTTTGAATCTTTGTACGTATTACTAACGTTGCTAATATTAGCATTTAGGCTTTTAAAATTAATTGTTCCGCCTTTGTTTTCCTTTTTTACTTTTTCGGTATAAACGATTGCTGCGTTATCGATGTTTACTGAATCTAAAGTCAAATCAAACTGGATGTCTCTTAGCATTTTGCTAAAGAGTGGTTTGATGGTTTTATCATCTGCAACCAACTTATTTCTGTAAATATCCAATGAAGGGTTTTTTAATTTTACAGAGTTCCCAGAAATAAACAACTTTCTGTTTTGGAAACCAAAATCAACTTTTTTAACTAAAAATGAATCTATTTTTAGATTATAATGGTCTTTTTCCACTGGAATAATGCGTGCGTGTTCTGTTCTGGAATATTTGGTGTATAGGTGAATATCGGCAATGACTATATTTTTATTTTCTAACCGTAGGTTTTCAACCGTAACATTTTCATAATCGCTCACTTTTACAAAAACAGAGTCTGTTTGGGCTTTATAGGCTCCAAAAGCAACTGGCAATCTATTTTTAATTATTTTTTTATTGGTGGTAATAGAATCAACTTCAAGAGAAAAGTGGTTCGTAAAAAGCATTAGTGAATCTTTTTTGCCATCAAAAATGCTTACCCTAGCTTCTTCAATTTTTAAACGGTCTAAAAATATAGGCCTGTTCATAGTGATAACACCAGACTGTGCAGTATCCTTGTTTTTCTTTAGTTTATTTTTATAATACACAATGTCTGGTTTATTAATCAATATTTCATCGATATGAATTTTGTTATTAAGCAAGTAATCCCAATAACTAATATCATTAATAACCAATTTTTGTAATGAAATGCTTGTGTGCGTTTTACGGTCTTCTTTATTCTGAATTTTTACAGAAGGGTTGATGAGCGTTATAGTACCTTCATATATATCGAGCCTTAGATCATCATACGACTGGATAATATTTTCTGGTAATCGCGTTGCCAAAAAATTTTCTACTTTATTTTTCAGAAAATAATTGATTGCTATAATTCCACTAATAAAGAGTATTGATACCGAAACCAAGACGATTATAAAGACGCGTATTTTTTTTGTCATCACTTAAAAATACAAAACAGCATCTTTTTGAAGAAAACTTTATGAAAAGCTGTTAAATTTTGTTGTTCAATTGCTTGTTAGATTAAAAATCCTTTGTATCTTTGCCGTCCACATCGCGGGATAGAGCAGTAGGTAGCTCGTCGGGCTCATAACCCGAAGGTCACTGGTTCGAGTCCAGTTCCCGCTACTAGAGAAATCAAGCCTTCACAGAAATGTGAGGGCTTTTTTTATGTCTTGGGTACAACATAGGTACAACATTTAGGGCTTTTTCATTGACTAATTAGCTTTGATAATTATTGATATCATTTGTGTATGTATTTTATTTTGAGCTGACAGTTAACCTAATACTTTCTTTCTTTTAAGTAGTTGTTGCCTAAATAGAACCAAATCTATTTTTAATTGCTGCATACCATATCCTTTTAAGCTATAAACTTTTTTACGGCAACATTTTTTGTATTTAGGTTTTCCACATAACGGACATTCAATATTGGGTTGATGCTTAATACCACCTATCGAAGTTTCCAAAAGTGCAATTATATCTTCAAAATTTTCGAGGTCGAATTCCTCTTGATAAAATTGAGCGATTCCTTCAAAATGATGTTTGTATTCCCCATTTGCATACTCACCCGTTGATTCCTTGTAATGGTAATTGGCAAAAAAGGGATATATGACATTCCTGTAAAACTCTTCAAATGTAATTCCTCGCTTTTTGCTCTTTAAAAGTTTATGTGGAATATCCAAACAGCAAACGCCTTCTTTTGAGATATGATAATCCCAATCTCTATCAATTATTTGAGTTTTTTCTATTACGATAGGAATAGTGTATGGGTATTCAACTTTATTAATTAAAATGAGAATTTCAAATTGCCCCCAAAGTTTGCCTTTCTTATCGAGTACGCTAATTTTCCCTTCAAGAGCCAAATAACCAGGTTTAGGGCTATGCACATCCTTAAAAGAATAATACTTGCCCAAAAAGCTATCAATATCACAATTGAGATTTGTCTTAGTCATAGTTAAAATAAGGCTTGCTTTTGGATGCAATGGGGTATAAGTCTCTACTGTTCCTGTTTGGGTCAGGCAAGGTATTTATTGTTAATACTAGAACGCCCATATCGTTTTGAACAGCCAAGTTGTTATCTACCAAGTAGCGTTCCCAATCGAAATTGTATTGATAATATTTCCGTCCATCCTCATAATCGTGTATTTCTTTACTTCGTTGCTCAAAATACTTGTCTTTCCTGAGTTGGGTTGTTACATTGTGCCCTACCACAATTCCGCTGTTTTTGGCATTACTCTGCATTTTTGGTGCAAGGCTAGTATGCAAGCTACACGTAGTAACTTCCCCAGATTCGCCAATACCAGAATAGAACCAATCTACCTGTTTTGAATGACCTAAATCCAGTCCGGCCCTTGTGTGGATATCTTGTATGCCATTATCTTCAAAAAAGTCTTTGAGGTCGTTTTTTACAAAGTAAGATATCATTGAAAAAGATTTTAGCGCATCTTCTACTGCCTTCAATTTTTCAATATTCTTTCCGCCAAAATATACCATTAAGCCATCACCTTGAATACGATGAACATAGCCGCCACAAAGATTAACTGCAAAAATTGAAGCTCGAATGATACTTTCCGTTATCAATCGGACGGTACCTTTTGTAAAGTTATTAAAGAGCTTGGTGCTTTTCTTTACATCTATAAAGCCGGATATTATCCAATGCTCTTCAACCAAGTCTGTAGCTTTTAGATAAGTAAAGTCAGGATGACTTCCCAATGGTTGGTAGTCGAAAGTTTCTTTAACGCCCATTCCTTTAGCAAATAGTTTCATTTCGCGGGAAAGTTCACGTCCAGGAAGTTCATTTCTTAGTAATTTAAGATACTCGCGGTTGCTTTCCAACATAGGTTCACTAAGCCCGTAAATTTTGTTTGATTTTGTAGGGTCGTTCTCGACCGCTTTTTTAATTACATTTTTGTAGTCTTCAAATAAGTTCATTTTATGAGGTAATTTTAATTAATATGTAGGTTGAGGGTGCTAAAAGCATAAATTGTATGATTAATAGAACACAAGCCCATTTAAGTTTTCTGAATTTTGATTTTAACCCTTTTGAAAGGATATAAACCTGATTTCTTAAATCTTTTAAATTGCCTTTTTTAGTTTGGTTTTTTGAAAGGTCAAAAAATTCATCGGGCTCTTTCTGTCCTATACTAGCAAAATAATACAAGGATTCTATCTCTGATTTTGCCGAAAAATATGGCATACTAGCTAATGCCAATAGGATGAGACTACCCACACCGAGGGTTATGATTGCCGCCAAAAAAAACAATAAATAGTTTTCTTGATTGAGTAATTCTTGTATTTGAGTTATGAGCGTGATAGTACCACCTGTTATAAATGTATTGATGGCGATATATACCGCTGTTTTATTATTTACGCTATCGTAATAATGGTCTAGGCGATTTACAGTATATTCTAATCTTTCTTTTTCCATACAGTTAAATTTATTAACTAGGCTGATTCTTAAGATCCAGCCTAGTTGATTACTTGATAGCTTTTGCGACAGCCGATACAGCTGCCACAAATGTTACCACAGTAAGAATGGTAGAAATAACTTTAGCGTTATCCCCGTTTAAATGTAGACAAGTGTCCATTTTGCAAAGACTCAACTTGTCATTTTGAAATGAATAATTCATAGTCAAAATTTAAATTAGCCCAATTTCACAGCATTTGGGTTTCGCTGAAGTGTTACTTGCTTTTATCAGTAACACCTTTAAATTTTCTACCGCTGGTCTTTACATCCATAAATCTTCCTGAATCGGAATCTCTTTTAACGTAAAGCCCAGTTTTAGTGTTTTTAACTTGTGTTCTGCTTTTTATTGCACCGTGTCTGCGATTATCACCACTTTTTCCATTTGTTGCCATTTGTATTGTTTTATAGGTGCTACACTTTCATATGCTTTTAAATTTATTTTTTTTACCGTCATTTGGTAAATTTTTACGACATTGAAGCATATACTTAATGAATGAGGGTAGCTACAACTTCAGAAATAATAGAACAGCTTAACGCAATCGATATAAAGAGCCTCTTAAACAGGATGGAACTTTATACTCGTGATCGCTTTTATGACAAGAGTGACAGAAACAAAAAAGGCTTTCAGTTTCAAGATTTTTGTCATCAAACATTAACTAAAGCCTGTGATGGTACACGCAAATGGAAACCAGATAATTGCTCTTTTGAGAAATTTATATTTTGGGCTTTACATAGTGATTTAGATAGTTTTTTTAAACAGTTAAAAAGAAAAGGCGATGATTCTGATGAAAACCCTCAATCAGAATACATAATCAATATTCCAAATTATTCCGATGAAGAACCTACTGAAGACTTTAATTATGAAAAGATTGATGATGAAGTGAGATTGCAGCAATGGATAAAACAGTTGGAAGACCAAGGGGCGGACAAAGAGGAAGTAGAAGTGTTCGAATGCTTGGCAAATGGAATTGACAAACCAAAAGACATAGCGGATTTACTCGATAAACCAATCGATGTGATTTATACAATATCTAGAAGATTAAGAAGAAAAAAAATCAAATTCAACGAGAAGTGGACAAGCTTAAAAAAACAGTAAAGGAAAGTCTTGATAATTTTGACAAAGCGATTCCTGATAATTTGGTTAGGAAGCAGCTTGAGATGGAAGGTGTCGATTTAGATGAACAATCTTTATTACAAGATAAATTTATCAAGCAATTGAAATTTAGATTAAAGTCAAAGAGTATTGTATTGAAGAATGATAGTATGCTTGACAAAGCATCAAATTATTTTAAAGATGCTTTAACCAAAGGGCTAGATAAGCCTATTGCGTATATGAACAATTTAATTCAAACAAATCAATTACAAACACAATTCAGTAGATTGGAAAAAATGTCTGAAGAACAAATTAAAGACATTATTAAAGACCAAAACCTGATTGAAATTTTAGAAATGCTTGAGGAAGAATCAGAAGGGCAGTAACAAGGCCAAAGAAATATTACAACAAATCGGATTTGATGAAGTCACAGAACTTTCTATGAAAGATTTATTGGCTGGTTTTGATGTTATCTACATAGAAGAAGAATTAAATGGTTCAGACGGTGTCATCATTAGAGGTAAGTCAAAAACAATCATTAAGGTAGATACAAATATTTCTACCCTTCAGCGCAAAAGGTTTGTTGCTGCGCACGAATTAGGACACTTCTTTCTTCACGATAAATTGGAATTTCATTTGGACGATGAGAAAACTCTAAGCTGGAATAGATTAGAAGAAGTTCACAAAAGAGGTATTCAAGAAATTGAAGCGAACGATTTTGCAGGCGAGCTTTTAATGCCCGAACAAGTTTTTAGAGACTTCATTGCAAGAAAGCCATTTGGTCCAGATTTGATTAAAGAGTTAAGTGAGCGTTTCAATACCAGCTTAACTTCTGTAATATTTAGAATGTTAAGTTTGGAAATTGCACCTTTTTTCGTTGTTTTTATGGCCGACGGTGTTGTACGCTATTGGCGCAAAACGGAAGATTTTAAATGTTATACAAACGATATTACTAAAATTCAGCCACCAGAGTTTTCAGTTGCAAAAGAGTATATAAATTCAAATTATGAGTTTATCTATGAAGGAGCTGAGAAAACTCAATCTATTGAAAAGTCGACCTGGTTTAAATTAAATGACTGGGAAGAAGATATTGAGTTTAATGAATATTGCTTACCTACGAAAAAATACAAAACACTTATAAGTGTTATTTGGGAAGCATAGCTAATAGGTTTTTATAATCACTCAATCTAATATTTTTTCAAAAAAATCAAGGGATATTGTCTGCAACAGAATCCCTAATTTATAATCTATTTCTAAATACTGAAGTACTATTTGGAAATTGATAATAGAATTATCTAAAAGAGGAGTTTATTATCATACAATATAACCGCAATTTAAACTCGTAAAATACTTCCATCAAAAGACTACGGCATAAAGCCATCGCTTCTTCCTACGCTAATTTATTCCGTTTCCTTTTGAGCCAAGATTTTATCTTCCGTTTGGTTTCTGCTCAAATATTGTTTAATCAAAAATTTGAGTATTATGACAACAAAAGCGAGTACCACAAGAAAGAGCGGTAAAAAAATTACGGCCGCCAAGAAAGAAGTCAAAGAAAAATTGACACAAAAAGCGATTGGACTTCAGATTGAGAACCTATCAATTGCAAAGGTCATTCCCGACCCGATGCAGCCCAGAAAAACTTTTAATGAAGCACATCTGCAACAGCTTTCCGAAAGCGTCAAAAAGCACGGTGTTCTACAGCCTATTACAGTTCGAAAATCTGGAAACGGATTTATCATCGTGATGGGCGAACGTAGGTATCGAGCAAGTAAGCTGGCCGACAAGAAAACTATTCCGTGTATTGTCAGGGAATATAAGGACAACGATGTTCTTGAAATTCAAATCATCGAAAATTTGCAAAGGCAGGATGTTGAACCGACCGAAGAAGCTCAGGCGATTGCTTACCTAAGCGAGAAATATGCACCTACCGAAATTGCGAAGCGATTGGGTAGAACGGATAACTTCATCAGACAGCGACTAAAATTGGCTGGCTTGATTGACGGTTTTAAGCACTTTGTCCGCAATGGCGAAATGACCATTTCTTTAGGTGTAGGTGTAGCGCTCTTTGAACCAGAGGAACAGCAGATGATGCTGGAAACAATGGGCGAGGATTTTAATGCGCACCAGATAAACAAGATGATTAAGGACCAGACCTACGATTTAGAAAAAGCATCTTTTGATGTAAATGACAAAAAATTGGTTCCGAAAGCTGGGTCTTGTGTTGAATGTCCTTTCAATGCTGCAAATCAAGGCAATCTGTTTGGCGATGGTAAAATGGTTTGTACAAAAGCAGCCTGTTTCGAAACTAAGAAAAGTAAATCGCTCTTGAACCTGATTGAGAAATCCAAGAAAGAGAATATCCTATTGGTTCCTGAAATAAGACAATATTGGGCAGATGACGAAAACAATCAGCTCATTATATCGCAATTAGAAAAGAACGGATTGACGGTCTATCTACTGGACGATGTTGAAATTATAGAGAATCCAATTGTACCTACAATAGAAGCCATCAAGAAAGAATATCAACATTACGATTATTCTGAAGATGAGTTAAAGGCAGAATTGGATGAAGCAATGCAGAATTATAAAGAAGCATTGGAAAAATTCAATTCAGCAAAAGAAGATGCATTTAAAAACGGTATTGTGTTTCATCCCGATTCATTCCAGCACAAGGAAATTTTTGTAAAGATTGTTGAAAAATTAAAGAACGATTCTACGGATTATTCCGCACAATTGGCCGACAGGAAAATGGCAGATTGTACGCCTGAAGAACAAATCGTAAAAATCAACGAAAGGGAAATCCGGAAGAAGCAAATAGAGAACAACAAGCAATTTGAAGAAGTGGTTGAGATGATTCGCGAGACGAAATACATCGATACAAAGAAGACACTTTCAATGGATGAAATGGTGGCATTCTCGATATCGCTATTTGAGAATAATGTGGACTATATGAGCCAACAAAAGTATTTCTCAAAGTTCTTGGGAGACACTTCAAAGATGACCAAAGTTGGAATGGTCGAGAATTTCAAGAAGAAGTTCAAAAAGGAAATCTTTCACAAGTTGATACGCTATATGCTCACAAAGCAAGTGCATTTTGGCGAAAGCAATCACGTCAATAATCTGACGAACATTTCATTTTACAACGCAATGCAAGGATATTACAAATCCAAGATTGCCGGCATTGAAAACGAATATGCCGAAAAGAGAGGCAAACGTGAGGAACGTTTGAAAGAGCGTATCACAGTTCTTGAAAAGCAAATTCAGGAACTCAACGATTAGCTTTTGTTGTTTGAGGAAGGGTCGGCATTTGTGCTGGCCCTTTTTCTTTTTTATGATAGTTTTTAAAAAATGTATTTACAAAGAGGGGGTTATCAATCAATAGTTAGCGCAAAAGTAAACTCGTAAAATACACCCATCAAAAGACTACGGCATAAAGCCAACGCAACATCCTACGCTTATTTAATCCGTTTCCTTTTGAGCTGAGATTTTATCTTCCGTTTGGGTACTGCTCAAATATTGTTTAATCAAAATATATCATTATGAAAAGAGTATCTGAAAAACCTAAAATTTCGCTACAAGAAGCTGAAAAGCATTATCAGTCAAGTAGTAAAAATTATGACATTGATAGTGGCGAAAGTCACTTGGCTTATTACAGGGATAAGCATCCCAACTATTACCGAGTATTATCAGAAAATGTTTAA
>DEQW01000002.1:259032-265763 GCA_002360635.1 Flavobacteriaceae bacterium UBA3356
CAACAGGATGAAATCTTTGTTCCATCAGAAATGAAATCCTTAAAAAGTCTGACACAGATGGAATCCCGAAGAGGGCTTGAAAATGCCATAATCTCTAATGGCAAAATCGTCAATGTGGTATCGAACAGCTATGGCCACATTCCAAATCAACTGTTCTTCAAGAAAGCTGAAGAAATGCTGACCGATGAACAACTGAATTTCCACAAACGCACCATCAACAAAAATGATAGGTCGTTTATTACCGACTTTATCATCGATGATAAAAGCCAGTTTACGGTCAAGAACCATAAGGACTTGATACTGCCGATGCTTCGGTTCAAAAACTCGTATGACGGAAGTGAAAAGACCTCTGGACACTTTGGGTTTTACAGGGAAGTATGTTCAAATGGCTTGCACGTTTCTCAAGCGGAAATCGAGTTTTCCATCAAGCACAGTAAGAACAATACGCACTTGATTATGCCGAGGCTGAACAATCTATTCGATAAATTTCTCGACAATGAATTCTATACCATTACAAAGAAATTCGACAAGATGAAAGAATTTAAAATCATCGATACACAGGAATTTGTAAAAGCGATTCTTGACAAAACAAAACTGTTTAGGTATGAATGTAGCGATAATAATAGCGACCCGTCGAAAAAATCTCGTGAGGTCATCGAAATCTTAAACTATGAAGCCTTGTTGCTCAATGAAGAACCAAATCTGTGGTTAGGTTACAATGCGTTTAATTCAGTACTTCATAATGTTTTGAAGAAAAGCTTTGGCCAACAAGAACGGTTGGATAAAAAACTGTTCGACGAAGTCTATGCAATGGCATAAAGCCAAAAGGTTCATCCAGTACCTTAAACTGGATTTTCCCCCTTTGCAATACTTATAAAATAATTTAGAATTTAGTTTGATAGTGTGTCAATTTTCCCAGACAAGAAATATTGCTATCTTTGTAATTAATGCAAAAACCAAATAAAATAGCGGCATTTTTCTTTTTAGGCTTGTTTAGCCTTATGATGCTGCATCAGGTTTTTCCGCATTTGCACCATCAGCACGAGGAAACGCATTCCCTTTCAGATATTGCTCATACTGACGAACACCATCATCACGATGACAGTTCGCACGAAAAGGAAGAATCCCCATACGGATTTTTTGGGTTCTTTATGGAAATGCACGTCCACTCAACGGTATCCAGCGATATTGTTGTACTTAAAAGGAATACAGTTGAGCAGCAGACCAATGTTGATAAGGATATAGTAAAAAGTTCTTTTGAAACTCAAAAAATCTTTTTGATTGACTATAGGCAAAATAGTAAACCGCCTGTCTATCATCCACCCAATACATATTTTAATCCCTACCTCTCTTCCCTCGACTCACGAGGCCCACCATCTTTAGGTTAATCATTTAGGAGAATGGTATCGCTATGGTATTATTCCCTTTTATAAATGCAGACCTGTCAGCCGACAGGTAAGATTAAACCTAAAATTTCAAACAATGAACAAATACATCGTGTCCGCGATTTGCGGATGCCTGTTCTATGTTAATGGTTTCTCACAGGATAAAAATATTGGGGAACTGCTTAACGAAATAGAACAGAACAATACAGAGTTAAAAGGCTATCAATCTTTCATTGAAAGTCAGCAACTCGAAAACAGGAGCAACAATAATTTGCCTGACCCACAGCTTTCTGGCTTTTATTTGCCATTTGGCGACAATACAACTGGAGATTATACCGAATATCAACTATCGCAATCTTTTGAATTCCCAACGGTATATGCTGCTCGTAGCAAATGGAACGAGTCTAAATCGCAACAGTTAGCGTCAGCCTATGCTAATAAAAGACTGGAAGTCTTATTGAAAGCAAAAAATACGCTTTTGGAACTTGCTTTCTTGCAAAAGCAAAAAACTATTGAAGCAGAAAGAAAAACCCAGAGCAAGCAGGTTTTTGACCAAATCCAAAAACTTTTTGATACCGAGCAAGTAGGCATTTTAGATTTGAATAAAGCGAAAATTGCTTGGATTCAAGAGCAGTTTGTTGTGGAACAGATTGAAAGCGAAATCCAAATTTTGTTATCCAAACTCAAAACCTTGAACGGAGGCAATGCAATTGATGGTATTTCGTCAAGTATTGCATTACCTATCGAAGTTGGTACGGTAGATAATCTTTGGCAGGAAAAATTAGCGAAAGACCCTTTACTACAAGAATTAAAGGCTAATGAATCTGCATCTCGTCAAAAAGTAAAACTGGAAAAAAACAAGGTGCTGCCAAACGTGGCACTTGGCTATAATTATCAAGGCGTTAGCGGTAGTCATTATTCTGGGTTTTATGGCGGTGTTTCAATTCCACTTTGGAGTAGCAAGAACAAAGTAAAAGCTGCCGAAGCGAATTATGAGTATCAACAGTCCAACACGCAGGTAGTTACCACTTCGCTTTATACACAATTTCAAAAAACCTATAATCGATACGAATTGATACTCGAAAAATTTAATGAGTATCAAACCACTATGGGCAATTTAAATAGCGAGCAACTGCTTTTTAAGGCTTATATGTTGGGCGAGTATTCGTTTATGGATTATTACGTGGAGCTTCAGTTTTATCGGAATGCATCAGATAAAATGCTGCAAATGGAAAAGGAACTGCAACTGCTTCAAGCACAATTATTAAAACATCAGTTATAAATTTTTAAACATACAATTATGAAATCGAAGATTCACGAATACCAAAACAAATATTTAGCAATGAGTAAAATTTCAAAATCAATATTCGCAATAGCAATCGCATCAACATTTTTAGTAACCTCTTGTCGAGAAACAAAAACCGAAAATACTGACGACCACGGTCACGAGCATAATGAGGATGGTAGTCATACGGAAGAAACCATAGAGCTAGAAGAGTTTAAAGTAGGAACTGATTCTATGGAAACAAAAACAGAGGAACACGGGCACGACCACGATTCAGAAGGGAATCATACAGATGATGATTCTGACACCCACAAACACGATGATGAGTCAGAACACCACGACCATTAAAAATCAAAAACATACGAAAGATGAAATATATAATAATAGTGCTCGCCTTTTTGGCAATGTCCTGCAATAACAAGTCAGAAGACGCACACGCACACAACGAAGATGGTAGTCACGTGGGCGAAGAAATTCCACGATTGAGCCATACTATCTGGACGGATAAAACAGAACTCTTTGTTGAGTTTCCTGCGCTCATAGTAGGTAACGGAAGTAGATTTGCAGCCCATTTTACGGTTTTGGATAAACACCAGCCCGTTCAAGAAGGTTCTGTAACGGTCAGCTTAATAAAAGATGGAAAAGGAATTAGAAATACGGTAGATGCACCGTCATCCCCAGGCATTTTTTCGCCTGCCATACAACCGAAAGAAGAAGGAAACTATCAATTGGTTTTTGAATTAACTACACCTGAATATTCAGATAAAATAACAATTGACGATGTTACGGTTTATGCTAATATAGATGAAGCCATAAAAGCTTTGGGTACGGAAGAAGAAGATGAGGGCATCTCGTTTTTAAAGGAACAAGCTTGGAAAATCGATTTTCAAACCGCGCCTGTAGTTTCGGGTAAAATTTACGATGTCATCAATACATCCGGTGTTTGGATGCCATCGCCAGGTTCAACAAAGTCCTTGGCAGCAAAATCTAATGGTGTGGTAGATTTTAAAGTGAATAACCTTACGGAAGGCACAGCGGTAAAACAAGGTCAGCTTTTGATGAGCTTGAACAGTCAAGGTTTGGCATCCAACAATTTAAGTACGGATATCGCTTCCGCGAAAGCGACATTCCAACAAGCCAAATCTGAATATGAACGGAAGAAAGAGTTATACGACTCTAAAATTGTCCCCAAATCTGAATTTGAGAAAGTGGAAAGCAGTTTTGAAATCGCCAAAGCCAACTATCAATCATTGGTATCTGGTGTTTCAGGTGGAAGCAAACAAATTCGCGCACCTTTTGATGGGTTTATAAAATCCATTACGGTTTCTAATGGCGATTATGTGGCGCAAGGCGTGGCATTGGTAGCTATTGGCACACACCAATCCAAAGTATTGAAAACCCAGTTAGCACCTAACTATGGACTCACAATGGAGAACGTACAGGGAATCTGGTATCAAACGAGCAACGGACAATGGGCAGATGTAACAGATGCGGAAGGCAAAATTCTTTCTATTGGTAAGGATGTGGAGCGTGAAAATCCATTGATTTCAGTTTTTGCACAAGTGAATGCAGATGTCGATATGCCAGAAGGAAGCTTAACACCTGTTCAAATCGCAATGGGAAATGCTACCCAAAATACTACGATTCCTGTTAATGCTTTATTGGAAGATTATGGAAGTTATTCCGTCATCGTACAGCTTTCAGGGGAAAGTTTTGAAAGACGACCTGTGAAAATAGGAAAGCGTAATGGCGAGAATGTAGAAATTATTCAAGGCTTACAAGTTGGCGAAGTGGTAGTAACCACAGGAGCATACCAAGTTAAAATGGCTTCAATGTCTGGTTCAACACCTGCACACGGTCACGAACATTAAAAACGAAGAGAAATGTTAAACAAAATATTATCAATTTCACTTCAAAACAGATTGCTCATTCTATTGGGAGCGGTTGCATTGAGTGTACTGGGCGTGTATTATGCACGTACAATGAACGTCGATGTATTCCCAGACCTTACAGCGCCAACGGTAACAATTCTTACCGAAGCGCACGGAATGGAATCTGAAGAAGTAGAAAAATTAGTAACCTATCAATTGGAAACGGCCTTAAACGGTTCGCCCAATGTGAGACGTATCCGTTCATCATCGGCAGCAGGAATTTCAATTGTTTGGATAGAATTTGAATGGGGAACCGATATTTATCGAGCACGCCAAATTGTTAGTGAACGCATCCCGATGGTAAGGGAAAATTTACCAGAAGGCATTGGCGCGCCAACAATGGCACCTATTTCATCCATTATGGGCGAGATAATGTTATTGGGCGTAACGTCCGATAGTTTATCGCCAATGGAAGTAAGAACCTTATCAGATTGGACAATCAGACCACGCATAAAAGCGATTGGTGGTATTGCAAATGTAGTAGTCATTGGTGGCGATTATAAGCAATACCAAGTATTTGCCAATCCTGAAAAGATGAAACATTATAATGTAAGTCTAACCGAATTGGTAGAACACGTTAAGGAAGCAAACACAAATGCACCTGGTGGCGTGATTAATCAATATGGTAACCAGTATATCATTAAAGGTAGCGGTAGAGCGTATGCGCTTGAAGATTTACAAGAAGCGGTTCTTAAGGAAGTGAATGGTCAAACCATCAAAATAAAAGATGTAGCAACTGTACAAATCGGAGCTGCCGATAAAATTGGCGACGGTTCATTAAATGCAAAACCCGCTGTGATTCTGACCATTTCAAAGCAACCCGATGTGAATACCTTGGAGTTGACAGACCGCTTGGACGAAGCCATTGCAGACTTGGAAACAACCTTGCCAAAAGGTGTCAACATCAAAAGCCAAATCTTTAGACAGTCCGATTTCATAGATGCTTCTATTAGTAATCTAAATATGACTCTTTTAGAAGGTGCGTTTTTTGTAATGATTATCCTGTTCATCTTTTTAATGAACTGGAGGACTACCGTTATTTCCTTGCTGGCTATCCCTATTTCATTATTGGTTTCCATCATCATATTAAAATGGTTGGGTTACACCATAAATACAATGAGTTTGGGTGGTATGGCAATCGCCATTGGTGCGTTGGTAGATGATGCCATCATCGATGTGGAAAATGTGTATAAACGCTTGCGCAAAAATATCAGAAAACCAAAAGCAGAACGTCAATCGACTATAAAAGTAGTGCGTGATGCTTCTGTAGAAATACGAAGCTCTATTATTATCGCGACCTTAATTATCATCGTATCATTTGTTCCCTTGTTCTTTTTAAGCGGAATGGAAGGTCGATTATTGCAACCGCTGGGCATAGCCTTTGTAACATCGGTATTGACCTCATTGGTTGTTGCCGTAACGGTTACGCCTATTTTGTGTTCTTATTTATTGGACAATGAGAAGCTTCTAAACAAACAAGCTGATGGTACAAAAGTAGAGCGTTGGTTGCAGAAACATTATGGCAACCTTCTGGAACGTGCGACTAAAATACCTAAAACCATTATAGGCGTAACTGTCATTGCATTTGTATTGAGTCTTTTAGTTGTCACACAATTGGGAAGAAGTTTTCTTCCAGAATTTAATGAAGGTTCATTGGTAATTAGCGTGGTTGGTCCACCGGGAATGTCTTTGGAAGAAAGTAATAAGACTGGAAAGTTAATAGAGACCATTTTATTGGATATGCCCGAAGTAGAGGTCGTTACTCGAAGACAAGGACGTGCCGAACTGGACGAACACGCCCAAGGTGTTAATGCTTCGGAAATCGATGTGCCCTTTGTTCTCGAGGACAAAACCAAAGAAGAGTTCTTTGAAGAAGTCCGAAATAAATTGAGCATCGCACCTGGTGTTAATATCACATTGGGACAACCCATCGCACACCGTATTGACCATATGCTTTCGGGTACACGTGCCAATATTGCCATCAAGATATTTGGTTCCGATTTACAACGTCTATTTGAAGTAGGGAAAAGTGTAGAACAGAACATCAAGGATATTGATGGATTGGCAGATGTTGCAGTTGACCAACAAATTGAAGTACCACAAATACGCATCAAACCCAAACGCCAGATT
>DEQW01000002.1:265836-315028 GCA_002360635.1 Flavobacteriaceae bacterium UBA3356
GCATCAAACCCAAACGCCAGATTCTTTCGGCTTATGGAATGACGGTCGGTAATTTAATGGAACAGGTAGATATCGCTTTTGCAGGCGAAGAAGCAGGCGAAATTTACGAAGGACAGCAATACTTTGATTTGGTAGTTCGCTATGAAAAACCGTTTCGGGACAACATTGAGAATATCGGTAACACGTTAATAAGTCTTCCAAATGGTGGTCAAACCACTTTGGGCGAACTGGCAACTATTCAATCTGTAAGCAGTCCAAACACTATCAATCGAGAAGATGTGCAACGTAAGATTGTGGTAGCAGCCAATGTTCAAGGCAGGGATTTACGTGGTGCCGTTAACGAAATAAAGGAAGTGGTCGCCAGCAATGTAAATATGCCAGAAGGTTATCGTGTACAATATGGCGGACAATTTGAAAGTGAATCCAAAGCATCACAATTGCTTTTGATAACAGCCATAATTGCAATAGCCATCATTTTCTTGCTATTATATTATGAGTTCAAGGATGTAAAACTGGCGTTCGTAGTCTTAATCAATCTACCATTAGCGTTGATTGGTGGTATTTTGATTGTGTACTTCACATCAGGAATCATCAGTATCGCTGCGACCATTGGATTTATCAGTCTCTTTGGAATAGCAACCCGTAATGGTATTTTATTGGTATCACGTTATGAAGATTTACGAAAGGAAGGAATCCAAGGCTTTCAATTGATAAAGAAAGGTGCATTAGATAGATTAAATCCCATTTTAATGACTGCCTTTACCACAGGTCTGGCATTGATACCATTAGCCTTAAAAGGTGGCGAACCCGGAAGTGAAATACAAAGCCCTATGGCAGTTGTGATTTTGGGTGGTTTGCTTTCAGCTACTATTTTGAACTTGGTGGTAATTCCTTGTGTGTATCAGCTATTAGTTAATAAAAAACGGAATTCAAACGAAACAATATGATTTAAGAGAATAGATGAAACTGTCAAAACTATTAGAGCCCTTCCAAGCTTTACGTAATCGTTTATTCGCAAAACTTTATTTGGCACAGACCATAAGTTTATTGGGCGATGCCTTTACGTGGGTCGGGTTGGCTCTTTTGGCATATCAGTTCGGCGAAGAAAGGGCTGCGGTCATATTGGCAACAGCTCTTACTTTACGAGTTACTGCATTCATTGTATTTTCGCCTTTTGCAGGCGTATTAGCAGATAGGATTAGCCGAAAGAAAATACTCTATACCACACATTTTATCAGAATGGTTATAGTAGGTTGTCTGCCTTTCGTGACTGAAGAATGGCAAATTTATGTCCTCATTTTTCTGATGAATGTATTTAACGCATTTTTTAGTCCGACTTATCGGTCTATCATTCCGCAGATTGTAGATAAATCAATATACAGACAAGCGATAGGTTTATCGGCAGCCACGTATCAGCTGTTAGGAGTATTGGGTCCAGGCTTGGCAGGGATTTTAGCCATCTGGTTAGGTGCAAGGGAAATATTTTTTGTCGATGCTGTTACATTTGTTATCGCAGGTATTTTATTGTTGAGCCTTCCAAAAAGTAAGCTGGATATTGTTGCAGACGAAATCGAGGGTAAGATAAAGCCAACCACTTGGCAAGATGTTTTAAAGGGTATTAGACTACTATTTTCCAATCAATACGTGCGCTTCGCATTATTCATTGAATTTGTTTCTGCGGTTGCTGGCGCACTTATCTTGGTCAATACCATCATATTGGTCAAAGGTGGATTGGAACTTACAGATAAAGATTACGGAATCATTATGGCAGCTTTCGCTATTGGTGCAATGGTAGCGGCATTTGTTTCTGGAGCAATTGATAAATCCAAATCAAGACGCATATCTCTCATTATTGGAGCTCTGATTTTAGGAGTTGCCATAAGTTTTGCCAATTACCTCGATTTTTCAATGTTATTCATTGTATGGATTGTTGCCGGACTTGGTCAAAGCCTTGCGGAGATTCCATCCGAAACACTTATCGGAGAAACAGTACCCATCGAAGAACAAGGTAAAGTCTACGGTTCTCATTTTGCATTTTCACATCTATGGTGGGCATTTGCATATCCATTGGCAGGATTTTTGGGTACTACATTCCCAAATCAAAGCTTCCTTTATGGAGGCATTATTACATTAATAATATTGGTGTTAGTGGTTATTTTATTAAGACCTAAAAAACATTCATTATAAATAGAATACTATGGAAGAATATAAAAATAATAAACCCGTTATTTATCGGTGTGACGGCGTTAATTGCCGAAAGAAAAAAGGAAAGCTTTTAGATTATTATATAAAGAAATACAAGTTAAAAAATAAAATTGAGGTTGACGATATGGACTGCAACAACAAGTGCGAACAAGCACCTGTTATGCATCTTCATCCAGAGGATATATGGTTTTCGGAAAAAGATTTAGGGACAATCGTTAAAAGACATATTTTAAATAAATAATTGGTTTAAATTGGAAACAAATTCACCTTCTTACATTGGTAGGGAGGTTTTTTTTATGCCATTAGATTTATTCCCATTCAGCACATTCCCCTACATTCCGCGAAAAGCTTCATTACGGCAAAAGCGCTTCACTACTGAAAGTCTTGGACACGACTTTAAAGCTTCCGTTTTCCATTCCACTTGCCCGCTCATTCCCGAGAAAAGTCAGGAAGCGGTCAAACTATATTCCAAACTTCACCTTTAAAGTCAAGTCCGCTTTAAATCCTGCATAATAAGGATAAATAGTTTTCTTAATCCGTTCAGCACATTCCCCTACATTCCGCAAAAAGCTACATTTCGGGAAAAGAGCTTCTCTACAAAAATCTTGGACACAATCCCCAATTTTAGCTTTCCATTCCGTTAACCCTTCCCGATGCTCTGGGAAGGAACACTTCATTCCTTTGCTAAAATTGTGAATCAAGTCCGCTTTTCATCGGAAAGTCATCACTTCGGTTTTTTTAACAGGATTTTCGGCGCGGTCTTCTTGAGCCCTCACTCAAAAATACTTAAAAACCGAACCGCTGCCTTACACATTTTAAGGGGTTTATAATGGATAAAGCCTTTGTTGTTTTTCGGGTCGTCGAAAAACAGGCACGACATAACCAATTCTAAATTAAACCCAACTGCTCACCTCGCTTAACTTCCCGTACGCTCGGGTCGCAACTGGATTTAAAAGAATTGCTAATGCCCTTATGGAACTTGTCAAGACTATACAAGTTTTAGTGAAAAATAAGGTATCTACTTCCTTGAAAATCCAAGGATTTTACTACGTCGCAAACACACCTGATTTTACCCTAAAAGTCTGGACAAAACCCACTCTATCCATTGTGCGGTGCACAGAAGAAAAGAACAAACACCCCTTAAAATTTAATTCAGTTTAAAACAAACAGGGGAAATATAAACCAGTCTGTAACAAAGCAGACACAAATCTTTTTATTATGAGTACTATTAGAAATCACGTACAGTTAATTGGAAACGTTGGACAAGAGCCAACCATTACGAACCTTGAAAGCGGTAAGAAAGTAGCCCGTTTTTCACTCGCCACAAATGAGTATTACAAAGATGCCAAAGGCGAAAAACAAACTGACACTAATTGGCATACGGTAGTTGCTTGGGGCAAGACCGCTGAAATCGTTGAGAAATTTGTCGAAAAAGGCAAAGAAGTTGGAATATCGGGAAAACTTAAAACCCGAAGCTATACAACTGATGATAACGAACAACGCTATGTTACCGAAGTTATAGCCGATGAAATCCTATTACTTGGAAGCAAAAGCGATAAGTAATCTTCAAAATTAAAGAGGGCGCACCTGTCGAAAGTTTCGCCCTCTTTTCATTATTCACACATTAAATATATGTACAATGAAAGCACAAGTTAACGAAATAAAAGAGCGATTGCAATATTTTAGTGGAACAGAAATGTTTTATCAAATCCCATTATTGCGAACCCGTTTTACGGACGGATTGAAATATTTATCGGAAGTAGCTGAATGTTTTTGGCTCATTACGGACACGTCCGTAATTGCAAAAAGTCTGATGAACCGAAGCGAATTTGTAACCATCGATTTCAAAAGATTGTCCAAAGAAAAACAGGATTATTCTGGTTATGAAGCCGAGATAATTTACAGCGATGGCAACGACAATATTTTGGAAAAACACGGCTACAGGGCAACCGATTTTCCACTCGATGAACTGCGGTTATTTTTTGTAAATGATACGCTGATGTTACCAAGCGAATATTAAAAATCGGACGTTATGATATATCTAAATTTTACCGATTTGAACGAGGAAACACAAGAGCGATTAATTGCCAATTCCAAAGAAGAAGTAAAGGAAAAGTACGGCAAGGATATAATGGATTATGCCACAAAGCATAATACCAATTTGGATAAGATGCTTGATGAAGAAGCACTTCGGAATTTGTATTCGTATAAATACATTTTCAACATATAAATTTTATGAAATTAAAAGCAAGCACCTCTAAATTTTAGAGGTGTTTTTCTATGCAATTAATATATAGTCAAGAAAAAAACGTATCTTTATTTCGCTGAAATTCAGCATTCAAATTTAAGTAGGGTTATCCACATTTCGACTTTCGCCGATAACCGTACACATCGAAAATAACATATCGGAAAATCATTTTCCCTGAAAATGGCAATCGGCTTTTTAGCCGGATTGTATGGATTTTTGTCACGCTTGCGCGTGACGAAAAGGAATAGCAAGAGGGTAACGGGCTGCGCCGCGTTACATATTCCTTTTTCATTTTAATCTATTGATTTTTAAGTACTTAAAAATAAAGTAGATATAAAAAATCCATCGATTTGCGTCAAATGGTCTTGAAACACCAGTAAACAGGGATGGATTTACGTCAAATCTTTAAAAAAGCGAAAGGAAATGGACTCATTCATCACTATCAGGTTCAAACGGAAAACTGCCAAAAGGTTTCAGGAATTTTCCAAGAAGCACTTCAAAACGCATACGGAAGCGATGGAAAATATCCTTGATTTTTTCTTTTACAATGAGATATCACCAAAGGAAAAATTGGGACCAACTGGACGTACCATCGAAGCTAAGTTACTCAAAAGAATCAATGCAGTTATCGCCATAATGCGAGACGTGGAAAAGACCCAAACCAAACCTACGGTTGCAATGTTGCAATCTCTTTTTGTAATGGACGAACCCAAAAAGAAACCGCTCATTTTGGAAAAAAAATATGCTGAGGAAAAGAAAGAAGTACGCTTTCGCGAAAAGCGAAACACCAACAATGAACTTTAAAAATTTAGCTTATGTACATCACAATCACACCTCAAAAAATGGGCGGTAACTTTTCCAAAAGTTCAGCAGATTTTGTGGGCTATTTAGAGAAGGAAAACCAAGGATTGGAACAACACGAAATGGAACATTTTTTCAATCAATATGGCGATGAGATTTCCGCTGATGAAGTAGTCAAAGAAATAGATGGAAATACCGCAAAACTGGAAAAACACGAACCAAGGTTCTATTCAATTACCGTGAGTCCTTCAAAATATGAACTGCGAAAACTTCAGAACAGTAGCGAAGATTTAAAAAGATATACTCGCGAGCTGATGAAAGATTATGTGGCTTCATTTAATAGAGAAATTAAAGGGCGACCTGTCAGTATCGACGACATAAAATATTATGCTAAAGTCGAAAACCAACGCACATTTAAGGGGACGGATTTTCAGATTAAAGAGAACCAACCCTTTGCCACAAAAATACTTCAGCTAAAAACTGAAATCCGAAATATTCAAGAAGGGCGAGCTGAAGGAAATATCAAAAAGATGAAAAATGAAATTGCCAAACTGGAACGCCAAGCACCACATCAACAAAATGGAAAACGGATTGTCCAGGGAATGGCGAAAGATGGAAACCAAAGTCATATTCATATCATCGTAAGCCGAAAGGATGCGTCCAACAGATTCAGTTTGTCACCCGGAAGTAAATACAAAGCTTCCGATGTGAAGTTGAATGGGGAAACCGTAAAACGTGGTTTTGACAGAGACAAGTTTTTTGAGAAAGCTGAAAAGACGTTTGACAAGACTTTTGGCTACAAACGCAATTTTGCCGAGACCTACAAAGGACGAAAGGATTTTGTAAAAAATCCCAATCTATATTTCGCTGCCTTGATGAAATTACCAGCAAATGAAAAGGCATTGGCTTTCAAAATGATTACAAAAACGGGATTGCCGATAGTGCCAAGTATTCCGGTAAGTCAAACTCAAATCGCACTTCGGATTTTCAAAAGGTTAAGACGTGGTGCTGAAGTGGCCATCAAATCAAGTTCAATAGGAATTTAGCGTATGGAAATAAACAATCTCATAACGATACTTTCAATTATTGGTGTGGCCAGTTGTGTTTTCTATGCAATGTTTCGGGTAAGTAAGTATGCGTTCCTGTTAAATATCACAATGCTTTCGGTCTTCATTTTTTATATTACTGAAGGAAATGAATTAGTGTCAATATTGCTTTATTTGGTTTGTCCTCTAATGCTAATTAATATAGGATTCTATGTTTTTCTGCATAAAACTGAAACCGTCCAAAATGGCGATACAAAGTATCAGGTCAATTTCGCCACGACCAAAGGAAATTTCAAATTGGATAATATCAAAAGGGGCGCATCCATAATCGGTTCTGCCGGAAGTGGAAAGACCGAAAGTGTCGTGTATGGCTTTTTAAAACATTTCCGGAAAGAACGCTTTTGCGGAATCATTCACGACTACAAGGATTTTGAACTGACTGAAATGGCGTATCCGCTTTTAAAGGATAGCAATATCCCGTTTAAGGTCATTTCCTTTGATAAAATCATCCACAGGGTAAATCCTATTGCGCCACGTTATTTAGAGAACGAGGAAAGCGTAAACGAAGTGTCAAGAGTATTGATTGAAAACCTTTTGGAACAAAGAGAAAGTGGAACAACAGGAACAACCAAATTTTTTAATGATGCTGCGGAAGGTTTAATTGGTGGGTTGATTTGGAAACTGAAATGCGATTATCCCAAATACTGTACGCTACCGCATTTAATAGCCATTTATCAAATACTCGATACCGATAGCCTAATCCAGTTTTTGGAAACCAACACAACATCAAGAGCGATGGCAGATGCTTTTATTAGTGGCAAGGATTCTGAAAGACAGACTGCTGGTGTTAAAAGCACCTTGGCAAATGCGCTGAAACGAATTAGTACACAGCGCATTTTTATGGCATTGTCCGCAGACGAAGTGCCATTGAATATCAATAGCGAGGAAAATCCAGCGGTAATTTCGATAGTCAACAACCCAAAATTTGAAACGTCCTATTCGCCAGTAATAGCTACAATTATACACACCATTACAAAGCAAATGAGCGTTCGGAATTCTAAACCGTCGTTCTTGCTGATGGAAGAAGCACCGACCATTCGTTTGTTGAATATGCATCGTATTCCAGCTACATTGAGAAGCTATAATATCTCTACAATTTACGTGATGCAGGATAAAATTCAAAACGATATGATGTATGGCGATAAGGCAAGCAAAGCAATATTGAGTAATCTATCTTATCAGTTTTTCGGAAAGGTAAACGACCCAGATACTGCGAAATACTATGAGCGTTTTTTTGAAATTATCAAAGACCCAACCAAGAGTATAAGTCGTGGTCATAATCTGGATTTTGATACACGAATTACAACTGGAGAAAAGGAAATTCCAAAGATTAGAGCAGACGTTTTCTTCAGATTAAAACAGGGCGAATTTATTACCTACGCTGATGGAAGGGATAAAAAAGTGCAATTCAAATTAACCGACATTAAAAGGGAACTTCTCAAAGAAACGAAGCAGTTTTCTCAGGCGGATTTAGCGGCTAATTTTGAGCGGGTTTATGATGAGGCTAAGTCGATATTTAAATAGTTTAATATTTCAAATAAACTAAAAACCTCGTTTTACCCTTGTAAAGTTTAAAGATAAAATTATATTTATAAAATCTAATAAATCGCAACAAGCTCAAAAACAATATGGAAGAATATATGACTGAAATAATTATAGCTGTTATTGGGCTTTTAACCGTTATTGTAGGTGGTGCTCTGATTTCAATAAATAAATCAAAAAAAAGAAATCAAAAGACCAACCAAGAAAACATAACTATTAAAGGAAAGAAAAATAAAGTTATTGGTGGAGACGATAACTCGAAAAGTTAATGGCCAACTCAACAAATCAAAACAATGCCAATATCAGCGGACAACAAAATAAAATTGTTGGTGGAGATGACAATTCGCAGGTAAATAATAATTATGGTAGCAATGGGAAACTTGCTTCGTTATTCGATAAACTAAAATCCAGTTTTGATAACAGTGAAGAGATTGAACGAATTTCAAATGACTTAAAAAGATACACTACTCGTAGAGATACAATAGGTCTTGAGAAAAAATTGGAGATGGCAGGTAAAAGCTATCTCTATGAGGATTTTGCTTGGTTAAAGCAAGAGTTTTATAAAAAATTAGTTCTCTATCAAAATTATGAACCTGCACAAGAAATCTTCGCTTATATTCTTGCAATTGTTTTAGAAAAGCACATTAATATTATAAAACCTATGATTAGGCATAATGAAAGTGAAAAGTTGATTTTATCTACAATTTCTAATGATATTGTAAATCCGATACTTTCGTTAATACAGTCGGAAGGTTGCAATGATATTATTGGTTTATCATCGACGGAAATTCAAGGAATGTTTCATTATTTAACTGGCAATTGCCATATCAACTGGACGATATGATTGTATATCAAAAATCATTCGACCTATATCATACCGTTTATCGGATGATTAAACTTTTAGCTCATTTTAAAGAGGATGGATTGATAGAAATTGATAGATTGAGAATTTGGGATTATTACTTACTCTATCCTAATAAAATGCAGAAAATCAAACTAAAACAAAATGAAAATGATATTAGAAAAATAATTAGAAATTTTATTAGCTCAAAGGATAACCCTTATGAAAGGGTTCTAAATGATAGAAAAATGTTTGAAAAAATCAAACCTTATCAAATGACTGCAATTAAATGCTTGGCGTCTTATGGAATAATCAATAAAGACTATTTATCCGAAAATAGAATTACAAGTATCTCTTCAAATATCTTGACAGAATACGAGGATGATTTTAAAAACTTGAGTGTCCAAGAAGAAAACGCTATAAAATTACTGACCAGTCATTTTTATAAAGTCCCCTTATTTGGTGTGGATGGTTTAAAAAGTAGAACTGGTTTATTAGAAAGCAAATACGATGCACAATAATTTATTTATAAATAGAATGATAGTATTTACCAGGGATGGTAAAATTGCTTATGATGAAAACTTCCATAAAGGAATTAATATCATTAGAGGTAATAATAGTAGCGGTAAATCTACAATCACACACTTTATCTTCTATGTTTTAGGTGGTGCATTTAATGATTGGGTCAAAGAAGCTAAAAAGTGTTCACAAGTAATTGCAGAAATAGAAATTAATGGTGCAACATTAACATTAAAACGCGAAATCAATTTAAAAGACGGGAAAGCAAATAGAACTGAAGGGTTATATATTTATTGGGGAGAAATTGATACAGCGATGGCAGATAGCCAAAATTGGCAAAAATTCAACTTTAGTTTAAGTCAAAGCAAAAAAAGTTATTCCAACGTACTTTTTGAGAATTTAGACATTCCAATTGTAAAAGGCGAGAATAATATTACAATGCATCAAATCTTGAGGTTACTTTATGTTGACCAAGATTCGCCGACGAATTCACTTTTCTATTATGAGGAGTTCGATACGACCCTTACAAGAGAAACTGTAGCAGATTTACTTTTAGGTGTTTATAACCAAGAATTGTATGACAAAAAGCAAAGAAAAGTAGATGCCGATAAAGAGTTAGATGATACAAAAAGAGAAATAAAGGTAATAAAGCGTTTTATCCAAAATCCTTATGATTTAATTCCGTCAAGCTTAACTGAAAGAATTGGTGCAAAAGAAAAAGAGATAATAGAAATTGAGAATTCAATAATTGAATTTAAAGATGCTGTAAAAAAAGTAAGATATACGAAAAAAACACAATTAGAGTTCGAAAAGTTAAATCAAGAAGCTATTATTCAAAGGCAATTAGTCGCAAATTTAGAGAGAAATATTAAATCCTTTCGTTACGAAATTGAAGATACGGAGTACTTTATAGAGGCACTTAAAAATAAACTTAAAGCAGTTAATAAATCCATTTTAACTCGTGACCTTTTAGGTAATTTTCCAATAGAGAATTGTCCTGAATGTCTTTCGCCAATAAAGCCAATCGAAGATTCTAAAGTTTGTAAGCTTTGTAAAACTGATATTGATGATAGTTTCGGAATTACACAAGCAAGAAAAATTGAGCAAGAAATAGACTTTCAAATTCGAGAATCGAAGAATCTTATTGTCATTAAAAAACGTCAACTATTAGACAGGGAAGCAGAATTAGATTCAAATAAACTCAAACTTTTTCATATTCAACAGCAGGTTAATAGCAGTATAAAAGATGTTAAGACTGTAAGAGAAGAAAAATTAGACCAACTATATACTGACAAAGGGTTTGTTGAAGGGGAAATTGCTCAATTAAGAACTTTATATGAAAATGCAGAAATATATCAAAAATTGATAAAAACTCAATCTGATTTGGAACAGGAAATTTCCACATTGAATTTTAGTATTAGAGCCTTAACTGCGGCTCAAGATATTCTAAAGGCATCCACTAAAAAAACAATTGAACAAGAAGGCGTATATCTTCTAAATAATGATTTAAAAAGACAAGAGGATTTTTATGAAGCAAAAGAATTTCACATTGATTTCAGAAATAACATTGCTTATATTTCAGATAAAGATGCCAAATACTCAGCCAGTTCAAGCTTTTATTTAAAAATAGCAGCTCGTTTTTCAATCTTTTTAGCTTCTCTTTCTATACCCAAAATGCGATATCCGAGGTTTATTTTCTGTGACAATATGGAAGATAAAGGAATCGAAAAAATTCGAGCCGAGAATTTTCAAAGAATATTAGTTGAAGAAGCGGAAAAATTTGAGTCAGATGATTTTCAAATGATATATACAACCTCATTTATTCCTGATGAATTAAATATTGATAAATATACTGTTGGAGAGTTTTATACCGAAAGTAATCCTAGCCTTAAACACGTATAAATCTATATTTTCAAGTAAATGACCGAAACAAACCGCATAGAATATAAACGAGAATTGTCCGATGGACTCGAAAAAGAGGTCATTGCTTTCTTGAACTACCGTGAAGGTGGCATTATTCATATCGGCATCGATAAGGATGGAAATACTTACGGATTGGCAGATGCAGATGGCGACCAGTTAAAGATTAAGGATAGGTTAAAAAATAACATCCGCCCTTCCGCCCTTGGTCTGTTTGATATTGTGAGTGAAGAACGAGATGCCAAGAATATCTTAAAAATCATTGTGGCGAGTGGTCCTGAAAAGCCCTATTATCTCAAAAAGTATGGGATGAGCGAAAAGGGTTGTTTCATTCGCTTGGGTTCAGCAGCTGAGCCGATGCCTCAAAAAATGATAGACGAGCTTTTTGCCAAACGTACCCGAAATTCCATCAGCAAAATTAAAGCGGGTCGGCAGGATTTAAGTTTTAGTCAGTTGAAAATCTACTACGAGGAATCGGGACACACACTTGGTAAAGCTTTTGCAAAGAACTTGGAACTACTTACCGAAGATGGCGCATTCAATTATGCCGGCTATCTTTTGGCAGATAAGAATAACACTTCTATTAAAGTGGCCAAGTATTCGGGCAAAACCCGAACAGACCTTATAGAAAGCAACGAATATGGTCACGAATGCCTGGTCAAAGCGACCAAGCAAGTGATAGATAAAATTGCTGTCGAGAACCGAACCAACACAAAAATAACGGCTAAGGAAAGACAACAAGCCAACCTTTGGAATTCCATCGCCTTACGCGAGGCCATTATTAATGCCTTTGTGCATAATGACTACACCAATGAAATAACCCCAAAGTTTGAAATTTTTAGCGACAGAATTGAAATCACTTCGGCCGGTAGTTTACCAGAAGGACTAAGCGAACAGGAATTTTACGAAGGCTTCTCAGTCCCGCGCAACAAGGAATTGATGCGGATTTTCAAGGATTTGGAACTGGTAGAGCAATTGGGCTCTGGCATCCCTCGTATTTTGGAACACTATGGGAAAGAGAGTTTTAAATTTTCAGATAACTTCCTTAGAATGACTTTTACAGCTAAAGAAACTGCTGTTGAAGAAGGTGGTCAAATAGGTGGTGTAATGGGTGGTCTAAAAGGTGGTCAAATAGGTGGTCAAAAAGATGCTGAAATTGACGATATCAAAGAATTGACACATAGACAAAAGGAAGTTTTAAAATTAATTGCTTCAGATAACCGAATCAGCCGTTCAGGAATAGCAGAAATTCTACATATAAACGAATCTGCAATTCAGAAACATCTAAACAATTTGAAGGATGCTGGCTTTATAGAGCGTGTCGGCGGTACACGTGGTTATTGGGAAGTTAAATTATCAAAATAAGATTATATGAAATATTTTAGAATTATAGTATTTATTGCCGCTGCATTAATGATGAGTTGCAATACCGAAAAATCAAAATCAAAAGTAGAAAATCCAGAATTCACTACTATCGAAAAGAAATCAGACACGCTTACCAAACACCTAAAACCCTTCAAGTCGGAATTGCCTACAATCGGGCTTTTAATTTACAACGGTATTTTACAAAGTGAAGTCATCGCAACATCTGATGTTTTTACAAAACCTACGGAAGATGGAAAGCAACTTTTTAATGTCGTTACCATAGCAGAAACCAAAAATCCAATTACCACGGAAGAAGGAATGCAATTTGTCCCTGATTATACATTCGATAATTGCCCAAAGCTAACAGCCCTATTCGTTCCAAGTGCTTACGATATGTATGCCCAGGTTCACAATGATATAATAGTAAATTTTATTAAAGAAAAAAATAAGGAAACAGACTATACCGTGAGCAATTGCGCTGGTGCACAATTAATTGGAAAATCTGGGATTGCAGATGGCTATAAAATAGTAACGTGGATTGGTGGTGGCGAACAGTTGCAAAAGGACTATCCGAACTTGAAAGTTCAGAACGATAGTTTAGTAACGTATGTTAAAGACGGAAAGTTTCTTTCTTCAAACGGAAATTTAGCAAGCTACATCCCAGCCTTGGAATTGGTCGAAATAATGACAAGTAAAGAACACAGAAAGTTTGTTGAAAGTTACTTGTATCTCGATAGACTTCAAAACTGGAAGGAATAATCTTAGCAATGAGACAGAAGCTTTAAAAAGGCGATTTATCCTTTGAGCCTCTCGCATCCGCTAACCATTTGCCATTTTGTTTGACCAGTTTAAAAACACCAGGTGTTTTATCGTAAGCTGTTGTATATTTTACCCAAGCCACGTCGCCCATAATCGTATCCTGCAAAACAGTAAAGTTGGAATCGTCCTTTGGTGTAGCATTGAACATATTTATAGTATTCATATAGTTGGAATACGCCTGTGGTGTTGAGTTAGCTTTTAAAGTCTCTTCATCCTTTTCGTAAAAACTTTCAATAACAATTTGGGCTGTGGCACTTGGTCCCGAGATTTTAGTTTCAGAATCAGCACAAGAAAGGAACAGTACTATGAGCGAGAAAACAACAATTTTTTTCATAACAGTATTAATTTGGGTTATTGATATATCTGTGTGATAGTTTCAGTTCTATGTTTCGTTCGCCATCCTTTTCATTCAATTCCAAAATCGCTCTACGATCGTTGGACAATGAAAATTTAGGCATCACATAAACAAATCGTACCGTTTTACCTTCCTTGATTTTAGACGGCAGATTATGTTTATATATCGGCTTTTGATATAGTCGTTGCAAGGATTTTCTTTTTCCTTTTTGTCTCGTTTCAATCGACAGGTTCAAGAAATTTAAATCGTAATCCAACGAAGAATTATTTTCAATCTCGATAACGAAATACAATTCATCCTTATCAAAAACAATATTTTCAACGGTCAAGATTATGCCTTCATTCCGTTTCTTAATCCGACCTATGCGCTGTTTTCGTTTGAGTAGATACGAGCAGAATTTTTGGTAATAATAGGTTTTATTATCTACAAGTTCTTCAGAAGATTCAACAAGCGCCGAATCAGTTACAATCGGTTTTTCATTACCGATACTATTTGATAGCGGAATGAAATAATTGAGCTTAGAGAGCTGCTTTTTATATCTTACAATATACGAAAAAATTGAACCATTTCTGTTGACTACCAGCAAATTACTTTCCTTCCCAGGCTTTGCCTGAAGTAGTCCGAAATACTGTTCTTTTTCACGATTATAGGTAAATACAAAATTGTCAGAACCAGTTATACCTTGCCGTATTGGTTCTGGGAAGAATAGCGCAACGTTCTTGGTGTCGTTTGCATAAATGGTGTCGAGTAAATGAGTGGTTTGTGCTTTTACTTTTGCGAAAGTCGAACAAATAATAAGAGCGGAAATAATGATATAATTTTTCATAAGAGTGCGTTTTAAATGCCCATTATGGGCTCATAATTTCGGTTTTAAGATTAATCTGTAATTGTTCAAAACCGTAACTTTTACATTGCGGTTGCTACGTCTAAGTACCTTTGTAACACCACCTACTTGTGGAACGGTAGGTATGTTGATGTCGCCAATAATATCGTCCAAGACTTCGGTGGTGGCTTCAGCTCTAAAATTGTTCTCGACATAAATGCCCTCACTACCATCTGACAAATCGAATGCTTTGAGTTTAGTAGGATGATGTTTAATGTTCTCAATATCTATCAATGCACGGTTGGGCTGAAAGCTTATAAAACCAAAAATTGGTGTGTTTTTAGGCATCTGCTTACCGTTTATTGTTGCAGGTTTGGTAAGGCGCATTCGTAATCTGGTATTTGCTTTTACTATCTGGTCGCCATCTACTACCACGTAAATTGTTTCATCGGTATTACCAATTATTGAAACCTCGTTCGGTTTTGGCGAAGCAGCAAAGAACAATTGGTGTTCCAATCCCAATTCTTTGGCTTCAATTTTTTGTTCCCGCTTTACTTCAGCAGAATCGATTGTTGATACCACTTTGCGAACAGTTCTTTTCTGTCCCAAATTCTGGTATCGCTTATCTGAATATTGAATCTTGCCAGCCTCATAGATGCTATCTACGATACGCTCTTTTTCGCGTTCTGGAAGATCTGGGTCGTAAAATCCCAAGGAATCGATTAGTTTTTCATCATAGATGCTTGGCGCATTGTTTTCACGTACTTTCTTCAAGTCGTTAATTGCATCCAATTTGGAATCGTACTCTTTTTGGTCCTCTTCCAAATCAGGAACTAAGGTCTGCTTTAGGTTTTCAGTTTCAGCTTCATCATCGCCCATAACCATTACGGAATAGGAAATGAGGAATATGAAAATCACGGCCAAAACCGCTGCAAATACTATTTTATTCTTTTCTACTTTCATAAGAGTGAGTTTTTAAATGCCGATTATCGGCTTTCAATTTTCATCGTTTAATTTTTTTAAGGTGTTCTCGAAGTAATTGGTTATCAATAATCCGTGTGGATTGTTTGGGAAATTTCGGTCAACCATAATCAGGTTTCCGGTAGAAAACAATTCATAAGTGTCGATGATTGAACCTCTATTGATTTCAAAAATCGTTGTCGTCGCAAAACTGTACGAGCCATCATTTTCAGATATTCTTGAATCGATGCTCAGTACTTTTTGAACCAAGGAATACTGAAGCAATCTGTTGTAAACACCATCGGCCTTTTTCTGGCGGTAGAGATTGTCCACGGAACTATTGCCCAACCACAATGCTTTTTCAAGATTACGTTCATAATTACTGGCATCGATGTTATAGAAGTAGTTATGGAACAGATCCAAATGTGCTAAAGCTTCAACCCGAAAATTTTCCTTTTGGGTCACGAGCTTCAGCGGGATAATACTACCATCGGTATTAATGGCAAAAGTACTATTGAGTGCTTTTTGATTGGTGTTGAACACCATCCAAACTGAAAAAGTGCTGGACAGAAACGCACAGGCAACAACTGCCAAAACGATAAATCGATTCAGTTTTAGGACATTATAAATATTCTTATATGGTGTTTTCATATTAATCTGATTTAGGCGGTAAATAATCTGAGTGTAAAGGACGTGGCACGTTTATACAATTTGAATTTCAGGAAAACAATAAATGCAACTGAACCTAATTGAACCACAGGCGCAAAAAAACCTTGACCTGTATCGGTACCAAATAAGTTGACCCAGAAATTGGTGTTGATTTCCGTATAAATAGCGTTAACAAATACATTGACTAAAAAGAATGCCGGCACTAACATATATACAGCAGCATACAACTTGAAGAATGTGTAAGCGAGCGAACGAAACTTTTCAAAAACTGCAAGGCTAATGACCAGAGGAAAGAAGGCTTGCATTATTCCCAAAAGGAAGAAACGTTCTGCAAGGAATAGAGGATAAATGAACAAATCCAATATCCAGAGTATCGTACTTAGGATGAATGCCAATATTTTAAAACCGTATAACGGTGTTACTAAGGCTTCATATAGAAGCGTCATTGCGGAACTTGCGGCATCAAAGAGACTTACATCTTCCTCTAATGGAATATCCTGCATTTGCAATGGTAATAACGCAGGTGCTGTGCCCCTATATTGCCCCTCGATGGCTACCAATATCCCATCAAAGAACCCTAACACCTGCGTTGAGAAAATTACTAATATGACAATGGCGAAATTCTTCATCAAGTCCCCTGGACTCAATCCCCAAGTATAGCCATCTTTATCCGCAACACCTTCATTGTATTTTTTCAGGATGTTAACCAGAAAAAACAGGACAGCGAGCGTTTTCATTCCGGCAATAGTGTATTGCGAAAAGTCGCTGGCCTGTATGGTCTGGAAAACCGTGTCGATATATTCCAATCCAATCCCTAAAATGATGGTCGCCGTCATTTTTAATAATTGGTTTCTCGGTTATTGACTTTATCCTGCATTTTTCTAAAAGAAATAATGTCACGATAGCGTTTCGTTTTTGTAGTGATGGTGGAAACCATTTGCTTTGATTCGAGTTCTTTTGCTTTTAGAATTTCAGCACGTTCGGCATCACTCATTTTGAGATAATCGCTGGATAGGACTTCATCGATAAAATCCACCGTGTCCAATGAGTTTTGAACTATAGCGCTAAATGATTCCGTGACCCGAGTAACTTCCTCTGGTTTGATATAGGGCGAGTTCAGAATATCCTGCAAATCATTTTGCATTACATTGATAAGGCGCTGATTATTGTCTGCAATTTCTTGGACAGCGTTGAGTTGTTGAACTACGCTTGATACTTGCTCGATGGCTTCTTTAGCATCCTTTAGGAATTTTACAGACTTAATCATTTGAGCGGTTTGTTTACCTGATTCCAATAGTTGTTTTACCAAACTGATAAAATTGGTATTATCATAAGTGGGCATTCCTTGTGCGGTAGCATTACCTGACATAAACAAGGTCAGGGCTGCGGTCATTACTAAAATTTTGATTTTTGTCTTCATAATATTATGTTTTAGATGTGAATTGAATTATTGCTTTTTGCATATCGTGATGCTCGTTGTAGAGCTTCATTATGTCCTCATTTTCCTGTCCATCGGTTAGGTAGGCTGCATAGACTTCTTTGGGAACTTCAAGCCGGAAAATGTTACTTTCCCTACCAATTTTGATAAACATTTCGGTGTACTTGCGCGAACCGGAAAGGTTGTTTTTGATGGATTTTAATTGGTTCAAGTCGTGGCTGGATAGGTTGAGCCTTTTGACCAGTTCGTCATAGCCTTTTTCGTTGTTTAGGCTATAGATGACTTGAGTGTTTTCAAGAATACTCGCGGAAGTTGAATTGTTGGGCAGCTGATTTATCGACTGAAGAATAATCCCAATCGCACCGTTTTGTTTACGGATGGCTTGATAGTAGAATTCTACACTTTCCAATACGTTTTCAAACTTCAATTGCTTGGCAAATTCATCGAAAAGGATGATTCCCTTTTCAGCTCTGTTTTTCCAAATGGTTCGTTGGATAGCGGACTTGATGAGCTTGAGCATCACGGAAAGGATTTCCTTATTGTCCTTGACTTCATCCAGCTCAAAAACAATCAATCGCTTATCCTCAATTTTATAAGTCTGGTCTTCGCTTACTTCAAAAAGGAAGCTATATAGACCATCGCCGACATATTCGGACATTACGTGCAAAAAGCTCGTAACGTTGAAGTAGTCGGGATGGATTTTTAAGGTGCTCAGAAGGTCTTTCTGATTCCTTTCTATAAAACTGTAAAAACCATCCAACGAGTGGTTTTCTGAAGTGCTATCGTAATAATGGCGCAGTATCTTTTTGACCGATACTGATTGTGCTTTGGTCACTTTTAAATCTGAAGCAAATAACTCAAACAAAAAAACGGATAGGTCTTCCAGTCGCTCAGGTGTCAGGTCATTTGCATCACTTATATAAAATGGATTGATACCCAAGTTCTTTCCGCTTTCATAACGCAGAACCGTATATTTTTCAGGGTATAGCTTTGCGAATTTGGTGTATGAGCCACCCAAGTCTATGATGACCAATCGGATGCCGCTTTCAAAATACTGGCGCAGAATGTTATTGGCCAAAAAGGATTTTCCTTCGCCAGTTGGTGCAAAAATTGCGAAGTTCCTTGCCTTGATGCGTTTCTTTTGTTCGTCCCAGACATCTTTCAGAACAGGAATATTATGTTCGCGGTCATTAAAGATAATTCCAGTAGCATCGCTTTTATAGTTGGTGTTATTAATGAATAAGCAAAGTGCGTGTTTTAAGTCGGTTACGTATAAATCGTTATTAGAGAAATTGGACGAAAAGCAGCAGTAACTGTTCAGTATATAATTTTTACGTTCTTCGCCTCTTGGATAGTAGGGGATGATATCCAATTCCTTAAATTCAGTCTTGATTTTTGAGGTTATTTTGTCGAGCTCTTTAGCTTCCTTTGCCCAATAGACAATATTGAGATGACCACGAATAATCCGGGCATTGTCATCAGCATTGATTTGGTCAAGGATGTGCTGAATTTTACCAAGCACCACTTTGTTCTGCGAACCAAAATTGGAACTCTTATTGAGTTCTTCGATCTTCTTGTCGAGCAGCTTGCGCCACTTTTGTTTGTCATCCAAATAAAGGATTTGATTGACAATGTGGTTCTCGTTAAGCGTAAGCCCTAAACCATCAATAAACCCTTGATGAAACACAAAATCGTCAGATGTGAATTTCTCATTGGTTTTGCTACTCTGTACACTTTCGCCAAAGCACAGTTCGCTGTTGATGGCAAGGGCATCAAAATGGTTTTCGCCAATATTGACGCTTTTTTTGTCCAGTAAAATATCGGTATCATAACCTTCATTAAAACCGTTGAAATAACTGTTGGTTAGTTGCTGTATCTCTTCCGCTTTAAGCGAAACAAAATCCATTTTTCGGCTATTGTTGATGAAGGAAACGGAATCGCTTACTGAGTTGGCGAAACTCTTGATATTATCATCCAGTTCCTGTACGATTCCCTTTGAAACTTTTCTGAAGGGATTGACGTATTTCGGATTGTTGAGTGCCTTATTTTTGGTCAAGATGAAGAACAAATAGCAGCTGTGTTCGATATGCTCACGACCTTTAAAATGTTCGTGGGTAGCCTTTTCCAGAAAGGTAGAATTCGGAAGTTGTTCTGAAGTATATGATTTCTTGAGGTAGATATCCTGCTTGTGAACCACAGTACCAACTGGCAGCGACTTCAAAGCCTGAAACCAAGCACCGTGCATATCTTCAAAGTCCTTTTCAGATAAGGAATAGATTTCTGGTAGATTACCTTTATAGCACAGAATAACATTACCATTATTGGCAAATACGATATTATCCTGAATATCTACAATGGGTTGATATGCCGAAAGGTTAATCTTATTCATAATTGAAGCCAGAATTTCTTTTGTTACTAATGATTTGCGGAAATGCCTTTGCCATTTGGAACAGTTGCGGATTGTGGGCTATTTTTGTCAGCGCCACATAAAGGGAAGCATTGAATACCAACACACCTATTATTATCCCAAAGCTGAAAGAGAAGATGATGATGAGCAACGAAGCCAAAATGGAAACCATCATTAAGGCAAACAGGGAAATGGGCAGCCCAAAAATGACCGCCCTTTTCCTGATGTTTTTATAGACTTCGAAGCGTTTCATTTATACAACGATTCCTATGAGGTAAGTAAAGATTCCGACTACTGCACCTGCAATCAATACAAATACTAAAACTCGGGTAATCCCCTTTTTTAAGTCTGCATTTTCCCCAAAAAAATGTCCTGCGTTGAACAGGAAACCTACAAGGAAGATTACACCGAGAAGTATTGGAAAAATAGTTCGGATAGTATCGCCAACATCATTAACTGAATCTTCAATGCCACCAATTTGAGCAAAAAGCGAGGTGGATAAGAGCGAAAGAATGGATGCTAAATAGTGTGATTTTTTCATAACGGAAAAGTTTAAATTTTTAGTTCATTTTCGTTATTGGAAATTTACATATATTTGAATATAAATAACTGAAAATCAAATATTTGTGAATAAAATATTATTTGATATCAATTGAATTCCGTTGCTATTATTTGACATCAAATTCTATGTATTTTTGAAGTGAAGTTGTTGATAACCCGAAAATTGAAAATGAAAAAAGTGCTCAAAAACGTCAGTTTTGTGATTTTACTTCTAAAAATGTGTGTCATTTTTGGACAAGAAACGAGTGCTCAAAAACGAATAATAATTGACGTTGGGCACGGTGGAAAAGATACTGGTGCAATTGGCATAAATGGTATCCAAGAAAAGGATGTAGTGATGAGTATTGCAAATGAAATTTTAAGGTTAAATAACGACTTGGAAAAACCACTCGATATATATTTAACGAGGTATAGTGATACGCTCATTTCTTTATCTAACCGGACTAAGCTGGCCAAAGCTTTAAAAGCGGATTTATTTGTGTCGTTGCATTGCAATCATTCTGATAATCCAGATGCGAAAGGAATAGAGGTTTATGCTTTGAGAAAACAAGAAAGGTTCTCGAAGGAATCGGTATTTGCAGGCTATAAAATTGAAAGAGCCCTTTGTAAAACAATAGGCTATGAAAGTAGAGGTGTGAAGTTTGCAAACTTTCAGGTGCTGAGGGAAACGACAGAGTATTGTCCTGCGATACTAATGGAATTGGGTTTTTTAAGCAATATAGATGAAGCTCAGTATTTAATGAGAAAAGAAAATGTTCTCGCCATTGCGCTATCAATTTTAAAGAAATTATAAATTAAAAAATGAGGTTATGAAAGAGCTATTCATCGAAATTATTAGAAGCATAAAGCAACTTATTTTTGCTTATTTCAGAGAGATTAAGAATTTAATGCGATAAAATAATTTTGACGTTTTAAATATTAATCGTAATATTGCAATGAATTAATATAAATCACGATGGGATTAGCCAAAACGGAAATGTTCACAGACCAGCAAAACCAAATTTCGGTTTTTGCAAAAGCATTTGGACATCCCGCCAGAGTGGCAATCCTGCAACATCTTTTCAAAATTGATGCTTGTTTTTGTGGCGATTTAGTAAAGGAAATCGGTTTAGCACAACCGACAATTTCACAACACCTGAAGGAACTAAAATATTTAGGCTTGATAAAAGGAACAGTTGAAGGAACAAGTGTTTGCTATTGCATAGACACCGAAAACTGGACGGAAATGAAAGATATTATGACCGAATTTCTGGGGCAAGATTTGTTGCCAAAAGATGAATGTTGTTAAAAAAATTTAATTTAATTAATCGCTTTATTGCGATAAACTTATATAGTTTTTTAAACCTTTAATTATGAAAACAAAAACAATAATTCCCATCGTGGTGTTTTTACTTTGCTTTCAGCAAGTAATTCAAGCACAGACCCTCAAGAACAAAATTCAGAAATCCGTGGTTGAAATTGGCGATACATTCCCTGAAATCCCAATGGACAGGCTAAAGTATCTTGACCAGGTTAGTTTTTTAGTATTCAAAAAGTTAGAAGACAGCACCAAGCTTGACGTGCTATTTCTTGATAAGACCAATCAAGAAATTAGCCAACTTGCAATGATATGGCTTCAAACAGGTATGCTATATTATGGACATAGCGATATATTCAATATCCAATCCGCAGGCTTCTCGCCCAAGATTGAACCTATGCCAAAACTTGCGGAATTAAAGGAATATGGTTTCAGCATAAGAAATACGCGCGGGGAAAACCCAATATCCTATAAGATTGACTTCGGTTCTGGCAATTGGACCGTATATCCAAAATCTTTTCAATCTTTAAATTTAAACAGCGAGACTACTTTCAATATATATCTGGAAAACTTATCTGACGACGAGACTAAAAACAACATTGAATTACTTTTTTCAGATACATCAAGCATTCCAAAAGAAATGCTCTATATGGCAACACGAATAAACAATCTATTGCAAACAAAACAATAAAATTAATTTTATGAAATTATCACAAATCAAAGCCCAACTTACGCAGTTGGATAAAATCGCCTTCCAACTACCAAATGGCGATTTGGTTCCAAATCACTTCCACGTTACCGAAGTGGGCAAAATCACAAAACATTTCATTGATTGTGGCGGAACCGAAAGAAAAGAGGAAGTTGCCAATTTTCAACTGTGGAACGCAAACGATTATGACCACAGGTTGCACCCCAGCAAACTGTTGAACATCATCGAGCTTTCCGAAAAAATATTGGAAATAGGCGATTTGGAAGTTGAAGTAGAATACCAAGCAGATACGATTGGAAAATTCGGACTCGATTTCGACGGAAACAATTTCTTGCTGACATCCAAACAAACCGACTGTTTGGCTAAAGACCAATGTGGTATTCCTACAGAAAAACCTAAAATGAAATTATCCGACATTCAAACCGCAACTTCTTGCGCACCAGATAGCGGTTGTTGCTAAACCTAAAAAAAACTTCATAATGAAAATAATACTATTCAGCGATATTCATTCAAACTTACCTGCATTACAAGCATTTTTTAAAGATTTGGAAAACAGGGAATACGATGCCATCTATTGCCTTGGCGATTTGGTGGGCTATAACGTTTGGCCCAATGAGGTCATCGAGGAAATCAGAAAGCGAAAAATACCGACCATCGCCGGCAATTATGACTTTGGTATTGGCAGGAAAAGCAATGATTGCGGTTGCGCCTATAAAACTGATGAAGAAAAAGCAAATGGGAAGGTTTCAATTTCTTTGACCAACGAATTGGTTAATGATAAAAACAGAGCGTATCTGAGAACACTTCCAGCCCATATGAAATTAGAATTTCAATTGAATGAAGACCAATTGAATGTGCTATTGGTACACGGAAGTCCACGAAAAATAAATGAATATCTTTTTGAAGACAGAGCAGAGAAAAGTATGATTCGTATTATGGAACAAGCCGATGCCGATGTGATGTGCTTTGGTCATACCCATAAACCTTATCACAGAACTTTCGATTCGGCAGATGAAAGTGCGTCACATTTTCGGCACGCTATAAATATCGGGTCAATTGGTAAACCCAAAGACAGCGATAATCGAGGTAGTTACATCATTTTAGATATCAACGAGAATGCTTCGGTTAAAGATAAGGACAGTATTTCTGTAGAATTCGTAAAGTTTGAATACGATATCGAGAAAGCGGCAAAGGCGGTCGAAGACAGTATTTTACCCAACAGCTATGCTGATAATTTGAGAAACGGATATTAAAACCTTGCAACTATGGAAGCATCTAACAATCTATATTTTTCCAAAGAGCACACTTGGATAAAAATTGAAAACGATACCGGAACTATTGGTATTACCACTTTTGCCCAAAGTGAACTTGGCGAGATAGTCTATGTTGACTTACCAAGCGTGGGCGATGAGTTTGAACAGGACGAAGTTTTTGGTTCTGTCGAGGCTCTTAAAACAGTAAGTGATTTATTTATGCCCCTTTCGGGCGAAGTTACCGCTGTTAACGAGAATCTACTTGAAAACCCAACACTTGTAAACGAAAAACCTTTTAGCGAAGGTTGGATGGTCAAGATAAAAGTTAGTAACCTGAACGAGCTTTCAAATCTTTTGAGCCACGAGGCGTATCAAAAATCAATCAATCAATAAATAATATGGCTAAGAAAAAATTAGGCTTCCTCGATAGAAACCTTACACTATGGATTTTTGTCGCAATGGCAATAGGCGTCGGGATTGGGTATTTCATTCCAACATTTCCAAATATCATAAACTCATTCAGCAGCGGAACAACCAATATACCTATTGCGATAGGCTTAATATTGATGATGTACCCACCTTTGGCTAAAGTCAATTATGCGCTCTTACCTAAAGTTTTCAAAAACACAAAAATCCTTTCTATTTCACTCATTTTGAATTGGGTAATTGGTCCTGTCTTGATGTTCGTTTTGGCAATCACGTTTTTACGTGATTATCCGGAATATATGGTTGGACTTATTCTAATAGGCTTGGCACGTTGTATCGCAATGGTCTTGGTTTGGAACGACCTTGCTGAAGGAAGTAGCGAGTATGGTGCTGGTCTGGTCGCTTTGAACAGTATTTTTCAAGTCTTTGCATATAGTTTTTATGCTTGGATTTTCATAACTGTACTTCCGCCTTATTTTGGTTTTGAAGGTGCTATTGTAGATATCTCAATTGGCACTATCGCTGAAAGTGTAGCTATCTATTTAGGTATTCCTTTTGTGATGGGAATATTGAGCAGACTAATTTTAGTAAAACTAAAGGGCGAAGATTGGTATACAAATAAATTTATTCCGAAAATTTCGCCCATAACATTGATTGCACTTTTGTTTACCATAGTAATAATGTTTTCGCTAAAAGGCGAACTGATTGTGGAAATCCCGATGGACGTAGTGATTATTGCAGTTCCTCTACTCATCTATTTTACGTTAATGTTTATCATCGGCTTTTTCTTTACCAAAGCAACAGGTGCAGAATACGACAAGACAGCAGCAGTTGCATTTACTGCCGCAGGAAATAATTTTGAATTAGCGATTGCCGTTGCCATCGCAGTCTTTGGGTTGAACTCAGGACAAGCTTTTGCTGGTGTTATTGGACCTTTAGTGGAAGTTCCAGCGTTAATACTATTGGTTCGGGTTTCCTTTTGGCTGCGGAAAAAATATTATGGTAAAATCGAGGTTTAAGTTGTTAAAGGGATAGGTAAATGTTCATTTCCGCTTATCCCCAGCCTTTGTATCAAAAGCAATCAAATTAAATAATTCTCGCATTCGACTACGAACTCGGTTTCCATAGCGTTCTTCCAGTTCCTCGGCATTCAGGTTAGTTGTGGCGTGTGTTTTAATTTTATGTTTGGTTTGCAAATACAGCTCGTATCGAGATAAAAGCACTTCGCCCATCACGTTAAGATCCTTACCGTAAAATCTGCCAGACGGTTCCACGCCCAAATCATCAAAACAATAAAACTTTGTGTTACCATATTCTTCAACTGTTTTAAAGCCAAGATGGTTAAAACTGAAGGTTACGTTCCGGCAGGGAATCATTTCGTAAGGTCGTTGCAATGGCACCAAATGGCGCAACAATTTCATCAAACTGGTTTTTCCGCAACCTACTGGTCCAGAAAGCAAGATGCCTTTGTCAATGTCAATGCCATAAATCTCACAGTTATCCTTGTCCTTGATGAAATAGGAACAGAGCTTCAGCAGAATATCCTTGTCCTCATCATAAATCCTGAACTTTTCGCCAAACAAAAGTTTGCCTTTGGCATTCAGGTAAATCAATATTTTTGGAAAATCGTAGAGGACGCTTTTGCCATCAAATTTTCCAAGCGAATATTCCACGCCACCTTCGGTTATTTTAGAGGGGTTGTCCATAATCTTTGTTTTTAGTGGTTCGCAAGTTGTCCTTGATTTGGGACAATTGTTTTTTGTTTGATTTTTTTTCCTCGGCGAATATTTCAGTTCTGTCCATCCAATTGATGGCTACGGCTCGCCAATCTCGAATTTCTTTTCCATCGCTTGTTTGCCAGTTACGAGTTTGGTAATGCTCAAAGAATTTTTTTGCTTCATCAGCATCAAAACCTTTTTCTTCAAAAAAAATAAAAACGGCCTGCCAGCCCTTTGGTTGTTTTATATTGTTTTCTTGTTTGTTATTGTTTATAGTAGATACCAATGCTTGTCCACCTATGGGACGGTACTGTCCCTCAACTGGTTCTCTTATGGGATGGTACCGTTCCGCAAGATGTTCTAATTCGGGATGGTACTGTCCCGTAACCGTCTCATCACTTGTCTCGATAATGGCCATCTTGATTTTGCTGCCTTTATAGGGATTGTTTGAAGGGAAGTAAAAAAGGTAGTTCCAAGAATCAAGCTCGGTTACACAACGATGGTACGTAGATTTCGAGCCTATTTTTGATGCCATCATTAGGTCGCGACGGTTTACGTAGAACTCATCCGCAAAGCGGCTACTGTTCCATTCTTGGAACAGCGCCATATATAGGCTGATGTGGGTAGGGTTGAGGCGGTCATCAGAATAGAACTTTTCAAAAGCCGCATTAAGTAGCTTTATATAGTTCATCGCCTATGAATTTAGACCGTGCTGTACACGATTAGCATCCATAACTTTTTGAATTTCCTCTGTATCGTAATAGATAATGCCACCTACTTTAGTGTATGGTAGTGTCCCATTGATACGAAGATTTTGCAAAGTGCCTGGACTTACCTGAAGCAAGTCCATAACCTCGGAAGATTTGAGATATTTTTTAAGTTTTCCTTTGGACTGATTGGTAAGTAGTTTCTTGATGTCATCGAGCAATTCCATTTTGAAATCTCGAAGGTCGTCTGTGGTAATAATACTTGTCGGCATAATAGAACGGTTTTAAAGAAAAGGACTATCAGAGGTTTAAATTTTTAATTGATAGCCCTTAACCTGATTTGACTTTCGTTCTACAAATTTGAATAGGTTTATTGGATTTTATTCCCCAGTACGACCGTACTACGGTTAAAATTTAACATTTTGAAATTTGGTGTGTTTTGATAAGATTTGAAGGCGTTTTTGTAAATCGACACCATCAAATTGAACTAAATTTTATGAAAAACAAATGCAGAATTCAATTACCGTAGGTTAACCGTACTACGGTCTTTTTTTAACAGTTCAAAAAGAAAGACATAATGAAAAAATTGAAGGTCTATTCCTCGCTTTTATTCATTTCTATGAGTAGTGATGTAGAGAGTTCGTCGAGAAAAAGCGTTCTACTGTTTTTCCTGTTTTTGATATCGTGATAGGTTTTGTAGATGTCCTTGGGCTCAATATTAAAAAGCTGTTGTAACTTTTTTGAAACTTGCATTATACCCTGATTTTCCTGTTTACCCAATCCTTTCGCACACAATGCGTAAACCAGTTCCACGTAGTCTGTATTAGAAAAAGGCCAGTCCATCTTTTCAATTGGTTTAATGGTGGACAATTTCCCATTTAATCCTTTACGAACTTTATGCTTTTTTTCATCTAAATAGGTCACTAAAAAATCATACGCCTTGTATTTGCCCAAAAGCATATCTCTTGGGGTACAAAATTCTGGGTCTTGAAAATAGAATTTTGAGGTAGTGATATGAAATGTTTCCATAGAATCCCTCGTGTAATATTCCTCGTCAAAATGGGTAGCACCAGAATTAACGTATCGTCCAAAATCCATATTGTAGAGAAAAAAGCGATTTACCTTGTTGATTTTCTTTTTGATGGATTTTAACTGAGAATGTTTATCCCCTTTAGGAAATTGAATTTCAAAAGAATGGATTTCTGAAAAGTAGATGAGTTTGATAAGAGGAATCTGTTTGGTTTCTTTGAAGAATTCTATTTCTTCCTTGGTAGTTTTAAATTCATTATTGAGGATTTCTTTTTTGTAAGTACTTAAAACTTTACGACACAGTTTTATAGAACGATATGCCCGTTCTAAAATATTTTCATATTGAAATTTTATTTCATCCAGATCCTGAAGTAGTTTTTTTGATAGTATTTGAGAATTCATAAGCAGGCAATTTTTGTTTGGAAACCATAGGAATGGGATTTAGTTGATAAGGTTGCGTTTTAGTTTTCATTGTCCTGCAAAATTTATGTAATGACTGCTCTAAATAATAAAATTTGTGGCTCATTAGTAGAATTTATGGAACTGTCTGTAAGTTAACTTTACGTAGTAATTATACAAGGAAAACTTTCCGTAATTAAATACGGAATACACCGTATTTTTCTACGGACATTTTGTGAAACACTCTAAACTCAATGCTTTTCAGATTGATTACGACTACATCTTTTTCTTACGAAATCGCTTCAAAAATTCACGTCTGTTCTTTACGCCTGTCTTTTTGAAGATATTGGATGCGTGTTTTGATACTGTACTTTCAGCAATGAATAAATCTTTAGCAATATTTCGGTAGCTTAAATCACTTAAAATGGAAAGTGCTATCTCAATTTCTCGTCTTGTTAAATCTTCATAAAAGATTTTACTCTCTATCGCTTCATCTTTCTGTTTTTTCTTAAGAGCAAACACCTCGTACATTCGGTTATTATTTTCTATGAAATATAAATACCTATCTACTTCAATTGTGGTTATGGCATAAAAAGCCAAGTTCATCACGGTAAATGTTATCCATTGGTAGTCCCCAATAACCGTGCAAATAGGTAACAATGCAATACTGCTTACACTTACGATAGAAAGTCTATTCCGTCTCAAAATAAAGGCATTTGGATTATTTGGATTGGAAATCCTTCTGTAAAAAATGAACAGAAATATAATGGCAGCTATGGATATTGGTATGGTAAATAGGAATCTGGCAGAGTCTAAAGAGCCTGTAACAAAATACGGAATTAAAAAAAGAATGATATAACTAACGCTCGTGAATATAGCAAGATTACGAATGGAAGAATTATACTTCAGAACAACAATATCATATTCCTTATAGAGATAATATACAATGAAGACACATAGCGTTATTGCCACGCTATACGTTATGATGTATTGAATAATAAAAGGCCCAGGAAAATTATCTGTTGGAAGAAATCCGCCAGTTACATTATAGACGACGAATAGTAAACCGAGAATTAGAAAACGCTTAAAGCTACTATGCGTTTTCTTTCCTGAAAAGTAGAGTGTAAACAATACAATGACCGTATCTATTATTAGATAGAAGAACGTTGTCCAATGTATTGAAGTTCCAAACATTTATATTCCTACTCATTGCGCTCAAATTTGTTGGTTTCTAAATTTTTGGAAACATTATTCCAAGGAAAAATTTGTCCGTTCATAGCAATATAAACATCCGGTTTTAGAAGCTGTAATGAGCTAATTGCATACCCTAAATTGAAAGGTGCATCTGTATCTGCAGATGAACCCAATATGAATGACCCAACCAAAACAATAGTTTTGTTCAAATTGAGCTTTCCTATATAATTTGCGGTATCTTCCATAGTGAAAGTACCGTGAGTTATTAAAATTTTGGTCGCTTTAGATTCTGAAATCTTGCGAACTAAAAGTTTTATATCATTTTTATTTATTGCTCGACTATCTTTTTTAAATACACTCTCGATGGTATAGTTAAAATCAACATTTGCACTTTCAAGAAAGTCTTTAATGGTAACATTGGATTTCGTAATTCCGCTGCCATCTTCATAGTCTAAACCCTCTATGGTGCCACCAGTAGTTAATATATGTATCATAATACAGGACTTATTTTACCCTATAAATATAATGGTTATTATTTGTAATTAAATTTCATCAAGCAACATTGATTAGAATAGCATTAATCATTTTTTCTTCCATTACACACAAACCACTTGGAACATTATATTCTTGTAGTTAATCAATGTTTATGAATATTCCCTTTTAGCACAAAAAAGTAAAGCAGAAATGCGGCCATTATCATAAGGATTATCATAAGAATACCCCTGACCTTATCTCTTTTTGTGATGTCGGTATTAGATGATTTCCGATTTTTTTTGTTTCTTTTAGAATTACTTTTTTGATACATTACTTTTGATGATTTTCACTTCATTTTCTACAATCATATCGCATTCAATATGGGCAAAAAAGCGACAGCGATATCGATAGGAATTGATTCTCATATCTTTACATTTATGGGTATTCTCTTTTCGTTAGCCAGAAAGATTACCAAATTTGAAAACCCTATCAAGTTTTCAAAACATTTTAGATTTAGAGAAATTATTTCTGCTCGTTCAAGTCCCAGTTATAATTTTGATATTGCAGGGTAGCATTAGCGTTAATCTTCGTGTCTGCATATTTATTGATAAAACCAATGACATCTTTTTTATCATTAACGGTATAGTCCTTTTCATACCATTTGAAAATCATTGATACTTTTGGGTTGGTAGCTGAAATCTCATTAAATTTTTCATTATTAATGAAATCCCTTGTTACACGCTCTAACTGCTCATTTATTTTACCAGCAGTGTAGGCCTCGTTTAATAATGGTGGACAAGAAATAGATGCGCAGGCAATAGCAAAATGGATTCGAGGCTCGTTCATTTTACGAAGCACACCATTCTCAATAGTCGCCAAGGTTATTTCCCGACCATCAATTGGGACGTAAGGTTTTGTCCAGGGTCCATCGATATCCTTGATACTATTCACGGGATAATTTTCTACAATTAGTTTTACTGTGTAAGCATTATAAGAGTTGATGTAGTAGGCGAGCAATTCCTGCACAGACCAATCGTCGTTTGGCTCTTGTGTGGCAAGAATTTTCAAGTAATCTTCTAAAGTCTCAAAATCTTTCTTGAAACCTTCGTAATCAACAAGACCTTCATTGTTAACGTACTTCCTCAACAAATTATCCCAAATCGTATGGTCAACATTCACAGAAGAGTTTGCGGTCGTAGAGACTAATTTGCCTTCAACCTTCTTTGTTGGTTGCCCTTGACTGGTAATTCCTGCCGCACCTAAAAGTGAGCAGCTCTGAATACTTCCCGCAACTAACAGCAGGACAATAGTTTTAATTATAATTTTCATTTTTCTGTTTTTATTATTATTCCAATTTCAAATTCGTATTAAGTTCTTTTATTCCCATTTTAACTTCTGCAACCGTACTGCATTCAATATTGCCAATAACGCCACACCAACATCTGCAAAAACAGCTTCCCACATCGTCGCCAATCCACCTGCACCAAGGATAAGTACAATTACTTTCACACCGAATGCCAAGCCAATATTTTGCCATACGATTCTACGGGTTGAACGTCCAATTTTAATAGCTCTTGCAATCTTGCTCGGTTGGTCGTTTTGGATGATGACATCGGCAGTTTCAATCGCAACATCGCTACCTAAACCACCCATCGCAATACCTACGTCGCTTGCTGCCAATACAGGCGCATCATTGATACCATCGCCTATGAAAGCTACTTTCGTATCAGGTTGCTTTTTGAGCTCTTCGACTTCGTTGAGCTTATCTTCTGGCAATAACCCGCCTTTTGCCCAATCTATACCCAATTCTTTTGCGACCTGTTGGGTTATGGAATCCTTATCGCCCGAAAGCATTATGATTTTTGAAATTCCTGATTCCCGAATTTGTTTTATGGCTTGATGGGCATCTTCCTTCAATTCATCGTCAATAGTTACATAACCTGCAAATTTTCCATCAATGGCAACCATTACGATTGATTCCACAATGTCGTTGGTTGCAGATGGAACTTCTATACTATTTGAGGTCATCAAGGCTTTGTTTCCTACCAAAACAGTCTTGCCGTTGACCTTACCTTTTAAACCCTTTCCAGCAACTTCAGAAACATTTGTAGCCTCTAAATCCGCGCCCTCGGCTTTATATTCTAATATGGCTTTAGCTATTGGATGGGTAGATTTTTCTTCCATTGCCATCAGGTACTGCATAAATTCTGTTTCCGTGAGAGTAGATTTATTGATAATTTCCTTGATTTTGAAAACCCCTTTGGTCACGGTTCCTGTCTTATCCATTACAACAGTATTCACTTTGGTCATTGCATCCAAAAAGGATGCGCCTTTAAATAGAATACCATTTTTTGAAGCTGCTCCCAATCCGCCAAAATATCCCAATGGGATAGAAATTACCAAGGCACACGGACAGGAAATAACCAAGAAAATTAAAGCTCGGTATAACCATTCCTGAAACACATAATCATCTACAAAGAAATACGGGAAAAATGTCAACGCAATTGCAAGGAACACAACGATAGGCGTATAGATTCTCGCAAATTTTCTAATGAACAATTCGGTTTTTGACTTACGAGCAGTGGCGTTTTGCACCATATCCAAGATACGGGCAATAGAACTATCCTTAAATTCTTTGGTGGTTTCGATTTCAATAACGCCATCAAGGTTGATGCTTCCCGCAAATACTTTTTCACCCTTAGCAATGGTATCAGGTTTGCTTTCGCCCGTTAATGCTGCTGTGTTGAACGAGCCTTTTTTTGACAGTAAAATTCCATCCAAAGGAATTTTTTCTCCAACTCTGACCTGTACTTTTTCGCCAATAGCTACTTTTTCTGGATTTACTGAAATGTAATCGTTTTCTCGATATACTAAAGCTTCGTTGGGGCGCACATCTAAAAGGGCTTTAATGTTACTCTTGGCCTTTTTAACCGCAGCACTTTGGAATAATTCACCTACCGCATAGAACAGCATTACAGCAACACCTTCGGGATATTCGCCTATGGCAAATGCACCAATTGTGGCAATGGACATCAGTAGAAATTCTGTAAATAAATCGCCATTCTTAATACTTTTCCAACCTTCCAATATCACAGGAAAACCTACGGGAACGTATGCCACGGTATACCATAATATTCTTATCCAACCCGTAAAATGCGGAAATGTCCCTAAATAATCAAAAAGTATGCCCGCCATCAACATTATGAAGCTGAAAATTGCAGGGATGTAGGGTCTTAGATTCATTCTGCTCGTGGGTTCTTCACTCGCGATTTCCATAGTATCACAACATCCATTTTCAGGGTGTTGAGTTGGATTATTGATTTTCTCGTTGTTATTATTTGATTTTCCTTTTTTCATTTGTTGTTCCTTTCAGGCATAATATAATACATAGATACCGCGGTGCTTACACAACTAATACCAGTATTAAAGTGACCTTAATTTTTAATCCATTGTTTCGCTGTCTCCTTATCTTTTAAATCAAAAAATTTGATTTCTGCATTCGTAAACGGTTTCATAAACTTAGTTATCCAATTCTGCCATTTTTTATCTCCAACCATAGCAATCTTTTCATAGTCCGTGGCGTGTGCCGCATCCATCTTTAAATCTTCCCAAAACCCCTTGACATCCCAGCCATCAAAGTCTTTCATCTCAAAATACCAGCGTACTTTCATCCCTCGGTCCAATATGGCGTGAATAAGCGGATGTATCTTTTCAATATCTTTTGCGGTTAGTTTTCCACTTGCTTCTGTAGCAATTAAGTTCTTGTTTGTAAGTTCCAATATTTGTAACATAGTTTTTTGTTTTAAATTATTATCCTTCTATATCGTAGAACCATTCTTCAGCTCTTATAATAGCTTCCTGTAAGGCCTCTTTTGCCGGCAAATCCTTTTTTTCGACAAGCTCTTTAGCAATTTCCAATGCCTTTTCACGTACTTTGGAGTTTAAGCCATCGAGGTCAGTTTTAAAGTCTTCAAACATCCAATCCATAAAACTTAATTAATGGGTAAACAATTCCTTTTCTTTTTCGGCATCAATGTCTTCCTTCGGTCTTTTATCCAAAAAATAATCCAATATAACGCCCACTACAATAGCTCCCACGAATGCTGCATATACTTGCCAGTCATATTGAATTACCAAAGAGAGGCTAATGACTATTGCCAAAATGGGCAGTATCGGTACTTTTCCAATAGATAAGGGAACTTTGAACGGCCTTTCTTTATCGGGTGCTTTGAAACGCAAAACAATGAGTGCAATATTTACGGCTACAAACACAAGCAGTGCGCCCAAAGAAGACATACCAGCTACAATTTTAATATCGCCCAATAACAGAAAACCAGCGACCGCAGCCATAACCACCAATGTGGTTACCCAAGGTACTTTTTGGGCATTTACTTTGGTCATAAATTTTGGAAGCTCGCCCACGCTTGCCATTCCGAACAATAACCTACTTATGGAAATGATACCACTAAATGCGGCATTGGCCGTGGCAAAGAGTGCGGCAACAGCTAAGGCAACAGGCAACCAACTGTTGAGATTGGATGCCGCAAGTGACAGTGGCGAATCCACTTTTGCCAATTCTGACGGGTCGGCAATGTTGAGTACCGTAAACGATATGAGCAAATAGATAACGGTTGTAAAAATCATTGTTAATAGAAAGGCACGAGGTATTGTCTTGCCAGGGTTCTTTACCTCGGAACCTAAAGATGCCATATGCTCAAAACCAGTATAAACAAAAAATAAAGTTGCGGTAGCCGCTAAAGTACCGGAAAAGGACTCAACTTTAAAAAATGCTGCTTTTGGCGGGCCAGTTTCGGCAAGTCCGACCGCAATAAGAATGAACAACCCCAAGAGCTGAATGCTAACCATAATAATATTGGCGGTGGATGATTTCTTGATGCCAGTAATGCTTATCAAGGCAAGCAATAATAGGACACCATAGCTTATCAATAATCCCGGTAATTCAAAAAAGGTATTGAAATATCCTGAGAAAGCCAATAGCACAGCGGCAATGGTGGCCGAACTGTGAAACGCAACCGTCCAACCTGTGAGGAAGGATGGTATGTCAATCTTCGGAAACGCCTTGCGTACAAAAATGAATTCAGCACCTGCATTTGGATAGGTAGAAGACATCTCTGCATACGACATTGCCGATACACCGGCAGCAATCGCAGCAAAAATAAAGCTCAACCAAAGGTCCGTGCCCGCTTGTCCAGCTGCTGCGCCTATAACTGTATAAATTCCTGCTCCCACAATAGTACCTACACCATAAAAAGTAAGTCGAAGCGTACCCAAAGATTTTTTTAATTCTGCCATATCAATGTTGTATAATTATTTTTGGACTATACGTTGCATTCCTTGTCTGTATATGAAAAAAATATAACCCGTCCGAAAGTGAACTTGTGTCAACTCGAGACATATCCCCTAAACTGATATTGTCTATCTGGACGCCAAGCGTATTATATACGACTACGCTCTCAATTGTTTCCATAGCGTCGATATAGATTGTGTTTGAAGCCGGATTAGGATAAACATTTACCTTATTTTGTTCAGTAATATTGTTAAGCCCTAATGTTGATGAAAATGCACATTCCCCCAAAGTGGCAAATACCAACTTTGCACATTTTTCATAAAATGGGATATTAAACTGTCCAAGGGTATCGTTTGGTGTGTGCCAAAAGGGATTGAAGTCGCCGTCATATTCTTCGTTAATTCCAATAGCACTGAATCCATTGTTCCAAAATGACGCGTGGTCCGTGGCCGAAATACCTGGATTTACTAAATGTAAACTTAAGCCAATATCATAATCAATATTTGCGACCATTGCCTTATCCAAGAGCGCAAGAGAGGAAGCAACTGGCCTTACGTGAATGTCGGCAACATTGTCGTTGTTGCCGTCCCATCCAAGCATATCCATATTGATGTATCCAAGAATGTTTTCGTTTGAAGCCGCCGCAGAAGATGCATAAGCATCACTACCTATGAGCCCTTGTTCTTCCTCATCCCATAGTGCAAAAATAATGGTATAAGGGAAATCGTATTCAGAAAAGACCCTCGCCGCTTCCAGTACCGCTGCTGTACCACTGGCATTATCATCAGCTCCTGGCACACCCGCAACATTATCATAATGGGCACCGATAATAAATTTTTTATCGGGATAAAGCATTCCTTCTTTTATTCCAAACAGATTTTTTCCAGTTGAACTGAACTGTAAGGAATCCGCCTGAAGCCCATAGGACTGAAACTTTTCCTTAATGAACTGAAAAGCCTTTTCATTGCCAGGATGGTTCTTATGACGTGAAATAATTATGTCTGGGTTACCCCCAATAATCACAGGTTCTTCTCCAGTGAGTTGCTTTACAAAAAATGTCATTGAATCTATTTTTACATCATTCAAGATATTTTGAACATTTTGATTTTGAGCAAATGAAATCCCATAAAAAAGAAGCAGTAGCGATAAAGCTGTAAAATTTTTTACATTTGTTTTCATATGTTTATTTTAAATTCGTCCATTAGTGCTTCATTTGTTTATGCGATTCTATATATCTTTCTAAGATTGACTTCAAGCTATCCAAATATTCCACAAACGAGCTGACGGAAATCTTTGGTGTTTCGCAATCAGGGATTGTAATAGGGTTTTCATCAAGATATTGGTATAGTTCTGGGTAGTCCTGTTCAATTCTCAATGTCAGTTCATTAATTTCCTTGGTCAATTGCTGAAGCTTCTTCATTCTTTTTAATTTTATTGTGCCAGTTTTTGTAAAAATTAAATATGCAATGCCCTATCATCGGTAGCGGCCAGACACGCCTCCTTAAAAGTCTCTGAAAAAGTAGGATGCCCGTGTGACATTCTTGCAATGTCTTCGGCAGATGCCCTAAATTCCATAGCTACCACCGCTTCGGTATAACTGTCTGCAATGCGTGGGCCTATCATATGCACCCCCAATATCTCATCGGTCTGCTTATCTGCGATTACCTTGATAAAACCATCGGTATCCATACTAATTTTTGCCCTCGCATTAGCCTTAAATGGGAAAGAACCTGTTTTTATACTCCTATTGTCCTTCTTTAACTCTTCTTCTGTTAAGCCTACGCCGGCAACTTCTGGCTGGGTGTAAATAATGTTGGGTATCAGCGAATAATTGATATGTGGCTTTTGGCCGACAATTCTTTCGGCTACAAAAACACCCTCTTCACTGGCCTTATGAGCAAGCATTGCTCCCCGAATTACGTCTCCTATGGCATACACCCCTTTAACATTGGTTTCAAGGTTTTCATCTACTGTTATCTGTCCTTTTTCATTGATTTCCACTCCTATATTTTCAAGTCCTAAATTTGCGGTGTACGGTTTTCGGCCAATGGCCATAAGGCAGTAATCGCCATCTAAACTCATTTCTTCTTTATCGGAAAGGTTTTCCGCTTTCAACTCCACTTTGTTGTCCGTTGCTGTTGCATTTGTCACCTTATGTTTTAAATAGAATTCAATTCCCTGTTTTCTTAGGGAACGGTGCAATTGATGTCCCAATGCACCATCCATAGTGGCGATGAGGCTATCAAAATATTCTACTATAGAAACCTTTGAACCCAAGCGGGCGAAAACGGAACCTATCTCAACACCGATAACGCCACCGCCAACGACCATTAAGTGCTTGGGGATTTTCCGTAGGGCAAGGGCTTCGGTAGAAGAGATGATGCGCTTTTTGTCGATTTTAATATTGGGCAATGAAGCGGGTTTCGACCCTGTGGCAATAATGATTTTATCGGTTTCTATGGTTTCCGTTTTATCTTCGCCCTTAATCTCAATCGTGTTTTTGTCCTTGATAGTGCCGTGGCCTTCATAAACGGTAACCTTGTTTTTTTTCATCAGATAGTCAACGCCATTGATGATTTCCTTTACGACGTCCTGAACCCTTTGGTTCATTTTTATAATATCGACATTGGCCTCTTTAACATCAATCCCAAAATTTTCAAATTGATGTTTTAGTTTATAATAATGTTCAGAGGCTTCCAGCCAGGCTTTTGATGGGATACAGCCCACGTTAAGGCAGGTACCGCCCAACGTGCTGTACCTTTCAATAATGGCCACTTTTAAACCTAATTGGGCACAACGGATGGCACCTACATACCCGCCCGGGCCAGATCCTATAATAGTTACATCAAATTTTTCCATATTTGCACATTTTTTTTAAGTTAAAGAAGGTGGAAGAAACCTGAACCAAACCATTGGGCGCAAGGGTTCAGAGTTCTGGAACTCCCACCTGTTATTTTTTTCTGCATTTTTCACATATTCCTTTCAATACCAGATTTACATCATTCACTTCATAATCGTCTGGCAAGCTTTCTTCCGATATTTTATTTGGTAAACATATTGTTTTCGTACAATCGGTACAATGAAAGTGCAGATGTAAATCTGTACCGTATTTACCTTTGGCGTTTTCATCAGAAATCGCATATTTTACCACTCCGACCCCATCATTAATCTGATGAATCAGCCCTTTATCCTCAAAAATTTTGAGGTTGCGATAAAAGGTAGTTCTGTTTGCTGTTTTATTGGTTTCGCTCTTTTGAACAAAAGCCTTTTTCAAATCGGAAAAGGACACGGCACTTTGTTTCCTTTTCAGGAACTTGTATATCTTCGACCTCATTTTAGTAGGTCGAATCCCTTTAGCCAATAATGTTTTTTCCGTCTTTGTCATTTAATATTCTTTCAAAAAACCAGGTTCTTCTATGTCCCAATTTTTCTAATCTTTTTTATAAGCCAAAAGGCGCAGAGCATTGGCCACGACTACCAAGGTAGACCCCTCGTGAAACGCAACTGCAACCCCTATATTTGCCCAACTCAAAATGGTAGCCGGTATCAGAAGTGCCACAACCCCAAGGCTTACCCAAAGGTTCTGCTTGATTATGGCCTTTGCCTTCCTGCTCAAGCCTATGGCAAAGGGCAGGGTTTCCAATTTATCGGCCATTAGGGCAACATCCGCCGTTTCCAAAGCCACATCGCTTCCCGCTGCACCCATTGCAATACCCACGGTGCTGTTTGCCATTGCGGGGGCATCGTTTACACCATCTCCCACCATTGCCACCTTGGATTCCTTTTCCTTTAGCTCTTTTATCGCATCCACTTTTTCCTCCGGCAACAGGCTTCCCCAAGCATCGGTCAATCCAATTTCTTTAGCAACGGAGTCGGCAACCTTTTGATTATCCCCTGTTAGCATTATCATCCGCTTGATACCGATTTCCTTTAATTTTTTCAATGTTTCTTTGGCCGCTTCCCGTGGGGTGTCCATCAGGGCGATGATACCGATATATTCTTTGTTCCTTCTTATGAGCATTGTGGTATTTCCACCCCCTTCAAGTTCCCTTACCTTGTTGGATATTTCTTCGGATGGCTTTGCATCATCGAGGTCTTCGTACAAGTCAAGGTTTCCAATATAGATTTTATCCTTGCCCAAGGACGCTTTGATACCTTTTCCGAGAACCGCTTCTAAATCTGACGCATCGGTAATATCAGTACCTTTCAGACGCTCTTTCCCATCCCTTACGACAGCTTTGGCCAAAGGGTGGTCGCTCAAATTTTCAACAGCAACAGCTATCTTTAACAGTTCATTTTCTTCAATATCCCCTAATGGTACTACTTCGGTAAGTTTGGGCTTGCCTTCTGTAAGCGTGCCCGTTTTATCAAAAGCCAAAGCAGTAATGACCCCTAAATCCTCAAGTGGTCGCCCACCTTTGATAAGCACGCCGCCACGTGCTGCCCTTGCCACACCGCTTAATACGGCACTTGGTGTTGAAATGGCCAGTGCACAGGGACTTGCAGCTACCAATACCGCCATTGCACGATAAAAGCTGGCACTAAACGGTTCATCAATGACCAGAAAGGCAAAGAGCAGGATGCCAACCAGTATCAGTACGGATGGCACAAAATATCTTTCAAATTTATCGGTCAACAGCTGGGTAGGGGACTTCTGGGTCTGCGCCTCGTTAACCAGTTTGACCAGTCGGGATAGTGTAGAGTCTTTGGCTTCTTTGATTACCTTTATTTCCAGCGTGTTATTACCGTTGATAGTTCCAGCGAATACCCGATTTTCGTCTTTGATATCATCGTCTGCCGAATAGTCCCTGCTCGTATCTTCCACGGGAATTTTGTCCACGGGTACACTTTCCCCGGTAATAGGTGCCTGGTTGACGCTGCTTTTTCCATTGACCACGACGCCATCTGCGGATATTTTACTATTGGGCTTGACCACTATAATATCGCCAATATTCAATTCCTCAATTCCAACTTCTTCGGTCTTACCATCTTTTTTGAGCGATGCCGTTTTTGGTGCTAAATCTGCCAGTGCCGCTATGGACTTTCGGGCCTTTTCCATTGCATAATGTTCAAGGGCGTGCCCCAAACTAAACAGGAACAGCAACAAGGCACCTTCTGCCCATTCGCCCAGAGCTGCGGCACCGATGGCGGCAACCAACATCAAGAAGTCGATTTCAAAGCCGCCCTTGGCTACGGTCTGTATAGCCTCTTTCGCCGTAAAGTACCCTCCAAAAAAGTAAGCACCGATGTATAGGGATAAGCTGACCCAATCCGGTATTGATGCTACGTAAGAAAGCCCGAACCCAATACCGAGCAGCGTACCGCAAATAATGGAAAAAATAAGCTCCGTATTTTTACCGAAAACCCCACCGTGGGCGTGCTCTTCTCCTTCCTCGTGGGTCTCGCCTTCTTTGTGCTCGTGTCCCTCTGTGGAAGTTTGCTCTTTAGTCTCTTCCTTCTTTGAACGCTCCTGTTTTTTTCTGGATGCTTCGGTGTAATCATTTTCGTTTGAAGAACTCCGCTGAATCTGAAGGTCTTCTTTTTCAATTTGTTTACTTATTTCATCAAAATTTGTTTGCTTTTTATCAAATTCAAGTCGTATCATTCCAGAGCCTGAAACGGAAGCTTCCAAGACTCCATTGATTGCCAAAAGGCTTTTCTCTATGGAACGAGCCTGCCTTGTGTGTCTGATTCCTTTAACTTCAATGAGCAAATGCCCGTATTTTTCGGTAATCTCGGCACCAGTACTTTCGGCGAGGGATTGGATGCGGTCAATGGAAATGATATCTGGGTCATAATGAAAACAGAGCTGTGGCACATCATCTCCGTTTTCATCGGCAATGTGCACTTTTTCGATGCCCTCTTTGGCCTGTAGTTTTTGAATAAGCCTTTCAACACAAGAATCTTTTTCGTTAGGAACTTGCGGAAGGATGACCGGTATTTTTAGTTGTAGTTTTTCCATTTTTTATTTTTATTTTATCCACTCTTTGGCATCGTCTTTTTCTTCGGTCTTATAAAATTTTATATGAGCTTCTGAAAAAGGAAGCAATACCTCGGTAAATTGTTCTTGCCATTTAACGTTACCCACCAAAGCAACACGCTTTAAATGCTTTTCATTCGGAAGGTCTAATTCAATTCCCTTCCAATATGTCTCTGCCGTCCAACCTTCAAAATTTTTCATTTCAATATACCAAGAAACTTCCTGATATGCAGTTATATGTTCTGTTAAGACCGGTATCAAGTTTTCATAATCCTTGGCATCCAGCTTATTCTCTGCCACCATATATACAGTAGCTTCTTTTTTATAGATTGATATCATTGCTCACTATTTATAAATAATAATTGAATTTAAAAACCAAACGTTTAATCCAAATTGCCACTGCATTTTTCGCAAATGCCCTTTACCACCAAGTTGATATCCTCGGTAATATAACCATCAGGTAAGTTGATGTGAGGGATTTTATGCTCTGTTAAACAGACCGTTTCATTACAATTGTTGCAATGAAAGTGCAAATGAAGGTCGTTGCCGACCTCGCACTCACAATTCTCTTCGCAAAGGGCGTATTTTATAACTCCTGTCCCATCCTCGATTTGATGCACAATACCTTTTTCTTCAAACGCTTTCATAGTCCTAAATAGGGTACTTCTTTCACTAACCTTAAAATCTTTTTCCAAGTCGCCAAGGCTGATGGCCACATTCAACTCTGCCAACCGCTTATAGGTCATAAGGCGCATAGCTGTAGGTCGTATTCCTTTGCTTTCTAAAAATTGAACTATTTTTTCCATTTGTTTAAAAAGAGATTTACAGGTCGTGCCGTTTTAAGGAATCTCCTGTTTTAATCTGAAAGGCATCTTCAATATTTGCTATATAAATAATACCATCTCCAGGCCCGTCGGTTTTGGCGTTGGCTATAATTGTTTCAATGGCCGCTTGGGCTTCCTCATTTTGACAGACCAATTCCAATTTTACCACAGGACTATCTGTTACGTGAAAATCTAGCGACGGTCTTGCACCTTTTGCCTTGAATGCGCCCGTGCCTTCTGCTTGTGAAAGGGTCATACTTTCAAATCCATTGTCAGAAAGTGCTTCAATGACTCTTTGGATTCGGTTTGGTTTTATAAATGCTTTTATTTCTTTCATCTGTTGATATTTATTTGTTTTTTAATGGTCATATGTAATTCCCCAATCAACATTGTGGTTGGTATCCACATTGTTATAGCTCATTTCATATTTTTAAATTTTTAATCGATTTTGAACCGAGCCTGTTTTTTAATTTTTAACTAATTAATTAAGACGATAAACAAACTCGGAATCAAAATCTTTGATTGTTATTGAATTAATGTCCGTGTTCCAGTTCGCCCTTGACCATTTCCGAAGACAGGTTATAAGCTCCGTTTATCACGACTTTGGCATCCTTTGAAACTTCGGCAGGCAAATTGACTTCAACAAAGCCTAAATCAGTAATACCGACCGTTACGGGTATCATTTTGAATTTCATTTTGCCCGCTTCCATTTCTTCATCTTCATCCAAAATGAAAATGAAGGATTGCTCGCCTTCTTTTATAATGGCAGCTTCCGGTACGGCAAAACCCTTTTTCTCGCCCTGCACTATGCGCCCTTCCACATACATACCCGGCAATAGGTTTTTATCCTTGTTTTCAATATCTGCCAGAACTTCCAAAGCTTTTGGGTCTGTATTGAAGGTTTTACCAACAGACCGAACGGTTGCTTTAAGCAGTTCATCTGGACGAGAGGCCGTGGAAAAATATATCTGTTGCCCTTGCTTGATTTGCTTTATGTCCTTCTCATATACTTTGAAGTTGACATAAATTTTTGAGTTGTCGCTTATCGAGAACATTTTGGATTGTTGTGCCACGTAATCGCCAAGGCTAATCATTACTTCATCCACATACCCACTTATAGGCGAGGTAATGGGAACAGCGGAATATATCTGTCCTTCCGCCACTTTGTCCGGGTTAATGCCCAACAGTCTCAATTGGGACCGCAAACCATTGACGCTGGATGTTGTAGAACGAAATTTTGACTGTGCCATTTGAAATTCCTTGCCAGAAGAAACACCTTTATCATAAAGGGTCTGCTTGCGTTCAAAATCCTGTTTCAAAAAGACCAGTTCGTCATTTTTTTCCTGATAATCCTGTTGCATAGCAATGATATCTGGGTGTTCTATATATGCCAACACCTGACCTTTCTTTACGTTATCTCCAGGGATTACTTTTATGGAACTCACATTTCCACCAACAAAAGGACTTATGTTCGCCTTGTCCTGTGGGAAAAGTTCCAGCGTTCCTGTTACCTTAATGTTGTTCCCTAAATTGCGTTCCTCCAAAAGTTTCATTTCCAAACCTATGGTTTCGGCCTGTTGCTTTGTGAGTTCCACAACGCCTTCTTCCTCGCTGTGACCTTCTTCTTCTCCTTCACTGTGGCCTTCCTCGCCGTGTGCATCTTCTCCAGCTTCATTGGTTTTTGATACGCCTTCGGCTTCGTTATGCCCAAGTTCAGATTTTGGGGCATCATTACAACTCATAAACATAAGTGTAAATAATACGGTACTTACTAATAGTATATTCTTCATTTCTCTTTTTTTAAGGTTATAAATTGCCCAATTGATATTGCATATCAATGGTCTGCTGGTTAAACTGATTGATGTATTGTAAATGGTTTTGTTTAATGCGGATGGCACTGTTGAGAATCGTGATGTAATTGACGTAATCTATTTCGCCTTCTTTAGATGCCAATTGTGCGGTGGTAATTTGTTCTTCTGCCAAGAGTAGTGCGCCTTCTTCGTAATATTGCAAAATCTTCTTTGTTTTTTCAAGGGATTTGGTCAATTGCGACACACGACTTTCCGTGACCGCCTTTTGTTCCAAATATTGATTCTCTGCTACCATTGCGTCTGCCTTGGCTGCCTTGACCCTCGACTTCTGGGGAAAAAACCATAACGGAATGCTAATACCTGCCTGATAGGTGTTGAAGCCTGACACTTCATCCACAACCTGTCTGCCATACGATAAGCTGAATTTCGGTAGGAATTGTGATTTCTCAACGCCCACGTTTGCTTTACTTACTTCGGCATTTTGCAAGGCATATTGCAACATTGGGTTATTGGCAACCGAAGTTGAATCCAATGTCGCCATAAAATCCAATGGCTCGTAAAAACTATCTACCGTCTCGATGGTTTCATCCGTTCCCAAATATTGTTTTAAGGCACGTTTGGCAATTTCAATATCATCAAAAGCTTGTTGCCTCAACACTTGAATCTGTTGAAACTCGGAAGAGGCTGAAATAAATTCCAACTTGCCTGTTTCTCCCGTGTCATACCGAAGTTGGGCAGCGGACTTAAAATTGGCATAAATACTGTCCAATTGGTCTGCAAAACGCAACTGTGCCTTGTAGTAATTAATTTGGTCATAGGCTTGCATCACATTGCGCACCAATTGTTGTTCACTGGCCACATAAAACTTTTCTCCCAAGGCAATGCGCTCTTTGTAAAACTTGGATTTCGAAAATCCGGAAAGCAAGTCAATATTGCCCTGTTGCACACCAACGGTTGTCTGTACTCCAGGAAGATTATTACCATATTCTTCTTTGCCCGTGAAAACTTGTGTGCTACCAAGGTCAAAACTTGTACCTTTTAGTGCCTTTTCCCGTTCAATAAATGCCTGACTTTCCTTAAGCGATGGATAATTCTGTTTTGCCATAGCAATGGCCTCATCTACAGTCAAGGTTTTTGGAATTGTGCCATCTTGATTGGTGTCTTGGGCAAAAGCAGTTCCAGAAGCCATCAAACCGCCAACCATCAATAATACGGTTACAATATTGGTTGATTTGTTGACATAACTTACACCTCCATCAGTATTGTTTCGTTCCTTTCTCGATTCAAGCCAATAATATAGTACAGGAAGGACAACAAGCGTTAAAAATGTTGCTGTTATCAATCCACCAATAACCACCGTTGCCAATGGTCGCTGCACTTCTGCACCGCCAGAGGTAGAAATCGCCATTGGGATAAAGCCCATAATGGCCGCCGTTGCCGTAAGCAAAATAGGGCGTAAGCGTTCGTGCGTTGCCTCGTATATTCGTTTTTTTAAGTCTGTCATTCCACTTTCTTTTAGTTCATTGAATTTGTTTATCAGCACCAATCCGTTTAAAACCGCGACTCCAAAGAGCACGATAAAACCGACTCCTGCCGAAATACTGAATGGCATTCCCCTTATCCAAAGGGCAAACACGCCACCAATGGCCGCCAAGGGCACTGCCATATAAATCATTAGGGATTGTGAGAACGAACTCAATGCAAAATAGAGCAATATGAATATTAGGAAAAGTGCAATAGGCACTACAATCATCAATCGGTCTGAAGCACGTTGAAGGTTTTCAAACGAACCTCCGTAGGTTACAAAATAACCTGGCGGTAGTTTCACGTCCGTTTCCAATTTTTGCTGTATTTCCTCGACCATCGATTTCACATCGCGCCCACGAACATTTACACCAACCGAAATACGACGAGAGGTATTGTCCCTTGAAATCTGCATTGGCCCGGGTTTGTAGCTGATATCTGCCACTTCCTTTAAAGGCACTTGCGCTCCGTTTGGCAAATCGATATAAAGATTTTTAAGGCTGTTGATGTCCTGTCTAAATTCCTTTGCCAAACGAATGACCACATCGAATCGTTTTTCGCCCTCAAAAATCACACTTGCCTGTTCGCCTGCAAATGATGCACTTACATAATCGTTCAACTTGTCAACGGTTACACCATATTGTGCCATTTTTGCACGGTTATATTCCACCGTCATTTGAGGTAAACCGCTTGTAGCTTCCACATTGAGGTCAGCCGCTCCGGGAACGGTTCTGATGACCGCTGCGATTTCCTGTACCTTGTCGGCTAACACTTCTAAATCCTCGCCGTACAATTTAATTGCCACGTCCTCACGAACACCGGTAAGCAATTCATTAAAACGAAGTTCTACGGGTTGGGTAAATACGAAATTTACGCCGGGAACGACTGAAATTTTTTCCTGTATTTTTTCTATGAGTTCTTCTTTGCTATCTGCGGAAGTCCATTTACTCTTATCTTTTTCAAGAATAATGTAACTATCGGCAATGTCCATAGGCATTGGGTCTGTTGGTATTTCGGCCACACCAATCCTTGAAACTACCGTTTTTACTTCTGGAAATTCATTAATTAGATTTTGAAGTTTTTTTGAAGCTTCAATGGACTCTGTTAGACTGCTCCCCGGTTTTATCAACGCTTGAAACGCAATATCGCCCTCATCAAATTTTGGAATAAATTCGCCACCCATATTGCTGAAAATAAATCCCGCAATCAATAGCAGGGCAACAGCGCCCATAACGACTCCAGCCCTAAAGCGAAGTGCAAAATTGAGCAATGGTACATACCCTCTGTTTAAACCGGACATTATTTTATCACTGAACCTATCAATCTTGTTTTCAAATTTGGCAAACCAACTATTCTGATTTTTAGCAGGTTTTAGGAACATTGCAGAAATCATTGGAACATAAGTAAGACAAAGGATAATCGCTCCTAAAACTGCAAATCCGAAGGTAAATGCCATTGGACGGAACATTTTTCCTTCAACACCTGTTAAGAACAAAATGGGGGTAAATACAATAAGGATAATCAATTGTCCGAAAAATGCCGAATTCATCATCGTACTTGCCGATTCATAGGCTATTTCATCCATTTCAGACTGGTCTATGGCGGTTGTGGTTTTTTTCATCCGTTGATGAATGTGGAATACCATTCCTTCCACAATGATTACAGCACCATCCACGATGATTCCAAAATCGATTGCACCCAAGGACATTAAGTTTGCCCATACTCCAAATTGTTTCATCAAAATAAATGCGAACAATAATGACAAAGGAATTACCGAAGCGGTAATCAAGCCGCCACGGAAACTTCCCAAAAGCAAGACAAGCACAAAAATCACAATCAATGAACCTTCAATAAGGTTTTTTTCAACGGTGCTTGTGGTTCTTCCAATGAGTTCACTTCGGCTTAAAAATGTATCTATGTAAACGCCTTCGGGTAGGGATTTTTGTATTTCTACAATGCGCTTCTCCACATTTTCGACTACGTTGCCTGGGCTTTCGCCTTTCAGCATTAAAATTTGTCCACCAACAGTTTCGTGTCCATCTTGGGTAAACGCACCATAACGTACCTGATTACCAAAGCCTACTTTTTCGGCGACATCCCGGATTAAAACAGGACTTCCGTTTTGTGTGGTTACAACTGTATTTTCCAAATCTTCAATGCTACGTGCCAAACCTTCTCCACGAATGAAATTTGCTTGGTGGTTTTTTTCAATGTAAGCACCACCAGTATTGGCATTGTTGACTTTCAAGGCTTCAAAGACCTGATTCATTGTAATACCGAAACTTTTCAGCTTATTAGGATTTATTGCAACTTCATACTGTTTTACATAACCTCCAAAAGCATTGACCTCGACCACTCCGGGGACTAATGCCATTTGACGTTTTACAATCCAATCTTGGATGGTACGAAGCTCCATTGCATCGTATTTATCTTCGTAGCCCTCTTTTAATTTTAAGGTGTATTGGTAGATTTCGCCCAGACCTGTAGTTATTGGTGCCATAAATGGCGTGCCGAAGCCTTCGGGGATTTCTCCAGCAACTTCGGTTAATTTCTCTTGTACCAATTGCCGGGGAAGATAAGTGCCTGCCTCGTCCTTAAATACAATGGTAACCACGGACAGCCCAAAACGGGATACTGAACGCAGCTCGATAACGTCAGGAAGATTTGCCATTGCCAATTCTACCGGATAGGTAACAAATTGCTCAATATCTTCAGTACCTAAATTTGGGGCCACTGTAATAACCTGTACTTGGTTGTTGGTAATATCGGGTACAGAACCCAGATTTATAGTGGCCATAGACCAAATGCCCGTACCTACAAGTGCCACTATAAAGAGCCCAATAATAAACTTGTTATTAATGGAAAATGAAATGATTTTGTTAATCATAGAAAAAGTATTAATTCAGTTTAAACATCGCAATGCAAAGAGATGCAATACGTTTATGATGCGATACTTACTTTGAAAAGCATCACGGTAGGATATAGCTATCCTAAAAAAAAACTGAATTATACTTTAGGGGGTTGGAAAAGCGATTCCAGATATCTGGAATTTAATTGGAATGTGTAATGATTATACTGATTTTTAGCCTCGGGGGAAACCTTACTTATTAACGTAGGTTGAAAAGGTGCGAAGAATACAAAATGTTGACAACATTGGTGGCTCATATGCACAGGCTCATTGTCGTGGTCTGAATCTGGATGGTGGTTATCCACTTTTCCATCATCATTTATGTAATCTTCATAAACATATTCAAAAAAAGAAAGTCCATCATTTTCTCTATGGTCTTGATAATGCGCGATAAAATGGGATATTTCTTCTATCTGCTCACAAACTTCCATATTGGCCGCTATTCCTTGAAAAAAGAATAGAAACGACATCGATATGGAAACGAATATTTTCATAAAGTTTTACAAATATACGAATTAATCGATGCACAGGTTGTGCAAAGTAATTTTGACAATCCTTGAGTATGTTTATTAAAAATCAAAAAAACCTCTTCTAGGAAACTGAATTATAACCGTTGGCAGTAAAATGGAATGTGGGATATCTTTGCCGAGGTTATCAAAATTGGCGAAAAATTCGTGTAGAATTGCAGGTTGTAATGGCTCGAATACAGCAAGCCCGAAATTTATGGTGTGAACGTGGCAACAATGACATTGGCAAAAAGGCGAGCATAACTCGCAATCTTGACTGTGGTCACCATCAGCATCGATTACCGTAACAACTTGGGAATCATCTTCGCTATAATTCATATCATTGCAAGGCACAGCATTAAGTGCCAAGAAATAAAACGAAAGTATGATTACAATAAATTCCACGTTACAAAGATAACAGAATTTTTGTGCAACTGTGTTGCAAAATTGGAATGGTTCAAAAATTGACTACACTATCCAAAGCATCATCAGCATCCTTATGGATGAAATTTGCTTGATAACGTATAGCATCGATGAAAAAGCAGT
>DEQW01000011.1 GCA_002360635.1 Flavobacteriaceae bacterium UBA3356
TTTTCATAGGATACGTTGTTACCTGTAGTGCTTTTACGCAATCTTGTCGAAATCAAAATTGTATGTGTAAAGTTCAATATTATCTTTTTCTTCCACAAGTTTTATTAATTCCGCTTTTGGTTTATGTAAGCAGATAATTCCTTTAATGTTTCTATTTAACTCTTTCGTTAGTCCAAAAATATATTTTTCAGTCTGTTCAACAACTTCAATTCCAGCCTCATTCCGTTTTAATTCTACAACATACAATTGGTCAGTTTTTTTGTCGATAAGTAATAAATCTAAAAATCCGTTTACGCTTGAAATATAATATTGTCGTCCATAAATATTCTCATCTTGATAAACTTCCAAATTTTTATTAAAAACTTGAAAACCATATTTAATTTGCTCTAAAATCATATCCTCAAGAGCTTTCTCTTTTGAGATTAGTTTTGTTGTCTCAAATTCTCCAATATCAAAAGCTTTTTTAGGTTTGAAAAGTTGCTTTATTATATCGTCCACAAATTCAATATCTTCTATTTTTTGAGAAAATTCTTCTTTTTGCTTTTTGTAATAATAATCATTTGGAACTTTTCTAATTACAAAATCTAAAATGTCAATTGCTTTATTGAATTGTTGAGTTTTTTCTAAAGCAAGTAAATAATTGTTTACAAATATTGTAAATAAATCTACCTTTTCGGTTTCAGTATTTTCTTCGTAATTTATGGCAAAGTTATCTTCTAAATTTATTAAACCAAGACTTAAATCATAGGTTTTAATTGCATTTTCATAATCTTGTAATCGATTATAGCAAAATGCAATATCATTTAAAACATTCCACTTTGGAAATATTATTGAGTCCATTTCTCCAAGAGATATAGTTTCTCCTAAATCGTTTTCTGTTTTATTTTTCTCAATTTCCGAAATTCCATTTAAAAATCGAAGGTTACTTTTAATTGCGTTTTCATAATTTTCGTTTTCTTGATAACAAATACCAATAAAATAATCGGCTACATAATTATCAATTCTATTAAAATAAAATAGTGCTAAATCTGAACTTTCATCGGAAAGTTTGATAAATCCGTTTATAAAATCGTTTGCATCTGTTCCTTCTGAAATTGATAACGATTTCTCAAATAGGTTTTCTTTTACTTCACTACTAAAAAACGAGAATAATGGCTCGTAAGAAAGAAAATACATTGTAGGAAATTCGTTTAGGTCTTCCACAAATATGTTAGCGATAAATTCAATAAATTCTGAAGGAAGATTGGCAAATGCTTTTCTTGTTATAGAATTCTCCTTGTAAAGTTCCTCGACAACCAATTCATTTTCATAACTATCTTTTAGTTTTTTTAGGCCTTTTTCGGTTGGATTTTTTTTGTAGTTGGAAAGAAGATTTATAAATGTTTTACTCATATTTTAATGGTTGCAGGATTTTTTTGCATTACAGGTAACTTGTTTATATAAACGCTTTTTCCATTTTTAGTTTGCCCATTTGGCATGCTATGAACGGTTTTGGCGCTTTTAATACGTTCATATTTTCAACTAAAAAAAGGAAGGGTTTATTCATGTTTTTCAATATAATTATATTTATTAAAACTCATCTAAAGGGTTTTTAATTTTTTTCAGACTATTATCAGTTACATGGGTGTAGATCATCGTTGTCTTAGGGCTGTTATGTCCCAATAATTCTTGTATATATCTAATGTCTGTGCCATTTTCCAATAAATGCGTAGCAAAACTATGCCGTAACGTATGTAACGTTATTCCCTGTTTGAAAATACCTGCTCGTTTAACTGCTTGTGCCAATACTTCTCTCGCGGTGGTATTGCTGTAAGAATCATGGTCACGGCCTTCAAACAAATATTTTTGGGCTTGTATTGTTTGTAATAGGTACGTAACATATCTAAAATTTTAACCGAAAGAAGTGTGTAACGGTCTTTCTTACCCTTGGCACTTCTAACAAAGAGCAACCCTCGTTTACTGTCTACATCTGTTACGCGCATAGAAAGTGCTTCGCCAATACGTAAGCCGCCACTATATAGTAAGGCTAACAAGGTTTTGTGCTTTATGTTATGTGTAGCGTCCAATATACTTTTCACCTCTTCTTTTGTTAGTACTATAGGTAGTTTTTTAGGCTTTTGAGGCCTGTCAAGCGATTCTAATTGAAAGTCAATATCACAGAATTCAGCATACTTTTTTATGCCATTTATGCATTGGTTTTGGTAGGAAACAGAATAATTTCTTGCAATAAGGTAATCATGATTAAAACGCTGAACCCATAATGCATTTATCTCCTCTGTTTTCTTTAATTGCAGGTAGCGCAAAAACAAGGCTGTTACGCCTTTATAGGTACATATTGTGTTTTCTGAAAGACGTTTTTCAAGCATCCAACGCTCAAATTGATTTAACTTTTTATCTAAATGTACTGCTAAGGTTGGCAGTTTCACCTGTTTTTTAACCTGCTTGGCTTTAGGTTTTTGTTTTTTCTGTAATTCTGAATAATCCACATAACAATTCAAACTCCTTAATTCAGAAAATAAAACGTGTAACGCTTTGTGCTTTTGCACTACATAATAGTGCTTGTGATGATCATTCCATTTGAAACAGGTTAGCTCGTTTACAATAGTTTTTTGGGCAAGTTTGGAGTTAAAATGAATAATATAACAAGCCTGACCATTGTATATAGTCTCTGTTAATTTAATATGAAAAGTTGTATTTCTCATAAATAAGAAATATCCTAATCGTGATAAAAGGTTGCATGCAAAACTAAAGGGGAGTGGTACGTTCAAATATAATTAAAAAACTTGAACTACACTGCAAGGTTTGACGTATCGAAAAAAAGAAGAGGTCTTTATGATTTTTTAAAATGGTTTGTAATTTAAAATTGGAATTGTGCTATAATAAAAGCGAGCTATACCAGCTCGCTTTATCTTGTTTTACTATGGGTACTTTTATAATGCTTCGGTACCGGCTTTAGCAACTGTATGATCATTATCAACGGTGCTACCGCTTACGCCAATGGCCCCGACTATGGTTCCATCGCTATTGGTAACCGGTATTCCGCCAGGGAATGAAATTAATCCACCGTTTGAGTGCTCTATATTATATAGAGGCTCCCCAGGCTGTGCGAGCTTACCTATTTCGCCACTGTTCATATCGAAAAAGCGGGCGGTTTTGGCTTTTTTAAGGGCAATATCTGAGCTTCCTAACCAAGCGCCGTCCATACGTACAAAAGCCACTTGGTTAGCACCGGCATCAACCACGCTAATGTTCATTTTTGTATCTATTTCTTTTGCTTTAGCCTTCGCCGCTGCAATCATCTTTTCTGCTTGTTCTAAATTAATTGTATTCATAAAATTTCGTTTTTAAGTTAGTAATCGTTTAATTATTTTAAAGTTGTAAGCCAAATATAAGGTGGCTGAGTGCGTTGCCGAAAGGCAAAGTGTATCGAAGCCTAACTCAACTGCATCACTGCCTTAGTATTTACAAACTCTTTTAAGCCAAAACCACCATGTTCACGTCCGTATCCGGAGTTCTTCACGCCGCCAAAAGGCATGTTGGGCTGTGCCAGTCCAAATGAGTTGATAAATACCATGCCGGTATCAAAATGCTTCTTAGCGAGGTCAAAGGCTTTATCGGTATCTTCTGAAAAAATACCACCACCTAAACCAAAACGACTGTCATTGGCAATGCGCATCGCATCTTCAGCATCTTTGGCGTGTATTAGTGAAGCTACGGGGCCAAATAATTCATCATCATAAGCAGGTTGTCCAGGTTCTACATTTTCTAAAATGGTTGCTGGATAATAGTATCCTTTTCCTTCGGGTATTTCGCCGCCACATAATACTTTGGCGCCTTTTTTCACACTCTCGGTAACTTGTTCGTGTAAATCGTTCCGTAAATCCTCACGTGCCATAGGGCCTATTTTAGAGTTTTCATCTGTTGGGTCGCCGTGATTTACGCCTTTCATTCGTTTTACAAAAGCTTCTTTAAACTCCTCATAAACTTTATCTACTACAATAAAGCGCTTGGCGGCCACACAGGTTTCACCATTATTATACACACGACCATTTACGCAGTGTTTTACGGCCTTGTCTATATTGGCATCATCCAATACAATGTAGGCATCGTTACTACCTAATTCCAATACGGTTTTCTTCAATTTAGCACCTGCTTTTTTCCCGATTATTTTACCTGCTTCCGGACTTCCCGTGAGGGTGACACCACGTACCAAATCGTTATCTATAATAGCATCTGATTGGTCATGGTTTATCAACAAAACCGTAAATAAATGTTTGGGCAGTCCTGCATCTGTATAGATTTTTTCCAATAACTTGGCACATCCAGTTACGCTTTCGGCGTGTTTTAGTAACACACCGTTTCCTGCCATTAAATTGGCAATGGAGTATCGTATAACTTGATACGCAGGAAAATTCCAGGGCTGTATTCCATACACCACACCAATAGGGGAATAGGTGATTACACCCTTCCCTCCGTTGGGTAGTTCTCGTTCATCATCAGCTAATTCTTTCGGTCCATTTTCAGAAGTGTAATCACAAATGCCCGTGCATAAATCTACTTCCTGTTTGCTTTGTTTCAGCAGTTTTCCCATTTCTTGGGTCATTAAGTTTGCCAATTCGTCTTTATGGTTTTGCAAACTTTCACCAATGGCTTTAATTACCTTGGCGCGTTCCTCAACTGGTTTTGTCTTCCAATCTAGGAAAGCTTTGTGGCATTTTTGTACAGCTTCTTCTGCTTGTTTATCCGTCATAAACGGATAGCGTTGTATCAATTCTCCCGTTGCTGGGTTTATAGTTTTTAATCCTTCTAATTGCTCATTCATAGTTTTCTTTTTTTTTGTTAATAATTTACGAGGAAGTAAGGCTTTTTTCTTTTGCCTTCGATTCATAGTCGATATAGCCTTCCTTGCCTTGTGTGTAAAAAGTGTCTTTGTCCCAATCACTAAGGGGTATGTTTTTTTCAAATCGTTCAACCAAATCGGGGTTGCTTACATAGGGTTTTCCAAACGCAACCAGATCGGCGTCACCACGGTCTAAAACAGCATTTCCTTTTTCTTGGTCAAAACTCGTATTGATCATTAATGTACCTTTATAAATAGGGCGATACCGCTTTGCAATTTCAGTTTCAGCATACGGCACTTCACTTACATCGTTAAAAGGTTCGCTTAGATGTAAATACGCCAGATCATACTCGTTTAATTTATTGATCATATAATCAAAAGTGGGTAATGTCTCTTTATCCATCGTCATTCCGAAGATTCCGTGAAGGGATGGATTCATCCGTAAGCCAATTCTATTTTCTGGCATAACTTTTTTCATTGCATCTAATACTTCAAACAGAAAACGGGCACGGTTTTCTATGCTACCTCCATAGGCATCAGTTCGATGGTTGGAAGTGCCATTAAAAAATTGGTGAAACAAATACCCGTTACTGGAATGTATTTCCACACCATCAAAACCGGCTTCCATCGCATTTTTAGCAGCGTTGGCAAAATCTTGAATAGTTTGTTGGATATCTTCAGTAGTCATTTCTTTGGGGATAACGGTATCTTTAAATCCATTTGGTGTAAAGGATTTCGCGTCCGGATTTAGTGCTGAAGGCGCATGCGGTAATTCGCCATTGTGAAAATCAGGGTGCGAAATACGTCCCACATGCCACAGTTGGATAAAAATCCGTCCGTCGGCTTCGTGTACAGCCTTTGTTACTTTTTTCCATCCTTCCACTTGTGCTTCGGTGTGAATGCCAGGTGTGTGAATATATCCCACAGCTTTTTCAGAAACCTGCGAGCCTTCGGTAATTATTAATCCAGCAGAAGCTCGTTGCTGGTAATAAACTGCATGTTTGTCTTGAGTTGGTTTTTTTTCGGGGTTATTGGCACGGCTTCTTGTCATGGGTGCCATTACCACTCGGTTGGGTAACTGTAAGTCGCCCATGGTATAGGGCTGTAATAATGCTTGTTTGCTCATCAATTTTTTTTGTTTTTTCTGAAGACATCAGGTAAAATAAAAATTTGTGTAAAATCATTTTTACTTATGATAAATATTGCTTCTGTCTTCTAATTTTTTTAATAAATATACGGCATTCCCTTGCCATTTGAGTGTTTATAAGCATAAGCCTGTGTTAAAGGAGTGATAATGTTTTCAAAAAAAACTAAAGTCGAATCTAAAATAAAAAGGCTAGCTCGTAAATTATACTTTGAATAAAAGTTTAAGGCAGCTACCAGTTTTACAAATTCACCAAACATCTTCAAATCCCATTTTTAAAGATGTTCGAGTGGTTTTATGTTGGAGCTATGGCAATGGAAGTAAATCAATCTGATACATAAAATTGCGATGTGCCGAGGGATGTTGAAATATATTGAAGAAAACCCATGCTTTAAAATTCGTAAATCGTACTTTAAAAATCACTTTGAAACTCCCTTTCAGAATGTTATCTTTGCAACCCTATACACCTAAAAAGGTCTGTAAACTAAAGCGTAAAGAATATGTTTGATAATTTAAGTGATAAGTTAGATAAAGCAATGCACGTCCTAAAGGGACACGGCCAAATTACTGAAGTAAACGTAGCCGAAACCCTTAAAGAAGTACGCCGTGCTTTGCTCGATGCCGATGTTAACTTTAAAACTGCCAAAGAATTTACCAATACCGTTAAAGAGAAAGCCCTTGGGCAAAACGTATTGACTTCCCTACAACCTGGGCAGTTAATGGTAAAATTGGTAAAAGATGAACTGACTGAATTAATGGGTGGAGACACCGCAGGAATCGATTTGAGCGGAAGCCCAAGCGTGATTTTAATGTCTGGTTTACAGGGTAGTGGTAAGACAACTTTCTCTGGTAAATTGGCCAATTACTTAAAAACAAAAAAGACCAAAAAACCTTTGTTGGTTGCTTGTGATGTGTACCGTCCGGCGGCAATTAATCAGTTGCACGTAGTAGGGGAGCAGATAAAGGTTGAAGTATATAGCGAAGAAGGGAACAAAAACCCAGTACAAATTGCACAAAATGCAATTGCTCACGCTAAACAAAACGGGAACAACGCTGTAATTATTGATACTGCTGGTCGTTTGGCAATCGATGAGGCGATGATGACCGAAATAGCCGATATCCATAAAGCCATTGATCCAAATGAAACCTTGTTTGTTGTAGATGCTATGACAGGGCAAGATGCGGTTAATACGGCTAAAACATTTAACGAACGCCTTAATTTTGATGGAGTTGTATTAACCAAGTTAGACGGTGATACTCGTGGTGGTGCCGCAATATCCATTAAAAGTGTAGTAAATAAACCCATCAAGTTTATTGGTACCGGTGAAAAGATGGATGCCATTGATGTATTCCACCCGGCACGTATGGCCGATCGTATTTTAGGGATGGGTGATGTTGTATCGTTGGTAGAGCGTGCACAGGAACAGTTTGACGAAGAAGAGTCGCGTAAACTTCAAAAGAAAATTGCAAAAAATCAGTTTGGTTTTGACGATTTCATCAAGCAGATTCAACAAGTTAAGAAAATGGGTAGCATGAAGGATCTCGTGGGTATGATTCCCGGAGCCGGAAAAGCCCTTAAAGGAGTAGATATTGATGATGACGCCTTTAAAGGTATTGAAGCAATAATCCATTCCATGACACCTGAAGAACGAACCAGCCCATCGGTAATCAATGGTAGTCGAAAAAAACGTATTGCTAAAGGTAGCGGTACCTCAGTACAGGAAGTAAATCAGTTGCTAAAACAGTTTAACCAAATGAGCAAAATGATGAAGATGATGCAAGGTGGCGGCGGACGCAAAATGATGCAGATGATGAACAAGATGCGGTAGCTTTTAGTGTACAGTTGACAGTTTCAGTATGCAGTGAACAGTAAATAATTATGAGTTTTAAAACGTTAAAAGCGTATCAAATAGGATTTGATTTAGCGATGGAAATATTTGAGATTTCTAAGTCGTTTCCCAAGGAAGAAAAATACTCACTTACTGATCAAATAAGAAGAAGCTCTCGCTCTGTTTGTGCTAATATTTCCGAAGCATATAGAAAGAGAAAATATGAAAAGCATTTTATTAGTAAATTAACCGATAGTGATGCTGAAACTCAAACGTGGTTAGAGTTTGCTCAAAAGTGTGAATATATAAATTTAGATACTAAAAAGAGGTTAATTGAGAAGAGCCAAGAAGTGGGTAAACTCATTAATTTTATGATACAGAACCCTGGTAAATTTGGAGTTTAAGTTTAAAACTGCCGACTGCAACTGCCAACTGAATACTATATTTTTATGACAATACTAGACGGTAAAAAAATATCAAATGATATTAAGGCTGAAATTAAGGCTGAAGTAGATGAAATGAAGGCGAATGGTGAGAAAGTACCACACCTAGCTGCGATTATTGTCGGAAATGATGGGGCGAGCATGACCTACGTAAACACGAAAGTGAAAGCGTGTGAAAAAGTGGGCTTTGAATCTACCTTAGTTAGAATGTCTAGCACCACCAGCGAAGTGGAATTAATGGACAAAATTGAAAAATTAAACAAAGAAGATTCTATAGACGGATTTATTGTTCAATTGCCACTGCCTCCGCAAATTGATACGCAAAAAGTACTGTTGGCTGTAGACCCTGATAAAGATGTAGATGGGTTTCACCCAACTAATTTTGGAAAGATGTCGTTAGATATGACGTCTTTTATCCCAGCAACACCTTTTGGGATATTAGAGTTGTTAGAGCGATATAATATCCCTACCAAAGGAAAGCACACTGTTGTTATTGGTAGAAGTCATATTGTGGGAAGACCCATGAGTATTTTAATGGGTCGAAGTGGTTTTCCAGGGAACTCTACGGTAACACTTACACACGAATACACCAAAAATATAACACAGATTACATCACAAGCCGATATTGTAATTATTGCAGTTGGCATTCCAGATTTTCTAAAAGCTGAAATGATTAAGGACGATGCGGTAGTAATCGATGTAGGTATTACCCGCGTACCAGATGAAAGCACTAAAAAAGGATATGTGCTTAAGGGTGATGTAGATTTTGAAAATGCTAGTAAAAAAGCTTCTTACATTACACCAGTTCCAGGAGGGGTTGGGCCCATGACTATTGCTATGTTATTAAAAAACACCTTGCTTGCTAGAGAACAGCGTAGGGAGAGAAAATAAGTAACTCAGCTAATTTATATTCCTAAATTATTTTCCATTCGCCAATCTAAATAACGATGTAGGTCACTTTCTATCCAACCTACACCCATAGTAAGTATGGCGACATCATCTATATAGCCAATACCTGGAATAAAATCAGGTACAATATCCATTGGGTTTAAAATGTACAAGAAAGCCATTACAATCGTGGCGATGGTAAACCACGGTATGTTTTTGTAGCTTCCGTTTTTTACATCTTTCAGCATACTGATCATAATCCTTCCCAATTCTACATATTTTGAAAGTGAATTATTTCCGCTGAATTTTTTATCGATGTTTTCTTCGTTGTTCAAAACAACTTCCACATCGTCTTCTTCAATGTTATTAATTTCTTGTTCCACATAATTTTCATTAACCCCATCATCTCTGTTTCCAGGGTTAAAATGGATTTTCTCTTTCTTTTTACCAAATAGCATAGACCGTTTTTTTGTTTTCTGAAAGATACGGCTTCAAAAAAGAAAATTGTTTTAAAGAATTGTTATAAAAATTTCAGAAGCACATAAAAAAAGGCCAAAAGTATAAATAAATATACTGCCCAGTAGGGTTGTAACTGCTTTGGGTTATTTCCGAAGAGAAGCTTTGTCAATTTAAAAAAGAAGGGACGATGCTTTGCAATGTAGTTATACCCGTGATCACTGAGTTTTGTAAACCAAGTATAAGTATGGTACCAACGATGCCACGGCAGGCTTTTTTTTGAATAGGTGTAACTACGATAAGCAGAGTCGGGTCCGCTGAACATACTGCCATCGGTTTCAATAAGGCGGGATGCTTTCTTAAATTCTTTTACAGGAATATCTTGAAACTGTGAAGCTACTTCTTGATAGGTTTTGTAGTCAATTTTATCTTGGGTAAGGCTCTTCCATCGGGTTACCCAATATTTACAAAAACCACACTCACCATCCCATACCAATATAGGTTTTTCAGTTGGTGGATATTTGGTCTTTTCAAACTTCCGAAACATAACTATAGTTTCTCTTCGTGTGTTTTACCATATTCTTTTCGGTAAATACGGACTACAATCAGAAACAAACTAATAAGTAACGGCCCGAAAATTAACCCAATAAACCCAAACAATGGAACTCCTACAACAACACCTATAAATGTTATTAAAGGGTGTACATTGTCCAATTTTTTAAGTGCATACATCCTAAATATGTTATCGGTGGCGCCTACAACTATAAAGCCGTACAGTAAAACACCCCAAGCCTGAAAAGTATCCCCTGAAGAAAGGGAAAGTATAAAAACGGGAACAATTCCCACTAAGGTCCCAATAAAAGGAATCATAGAGCCAATTGTTGTAATTACAAACCAAAAGAAAGGATCCTCAACACCAAATATTAAAAAGCCAATTAGAGCTACTATCCCTTGTGCAAGTGCGACAAGTGGGATACCAATCGCATTGGCTCGCACCTTAGCATTGGCCTCATCACCTATTTCTTTTAAGTTGTTGTCACCAATGGGAATATAATCAAACAACGACTCTTTTAGTTCTTTTCTATTGGTAAGCATGTAATACAGCATGAAATACATTAGCCCAATGGCAATAAACATATTGAAAGTGCCTCCGGCAAAACTTTGTAATTGGGTGGAAATCCACGATGAAATAGCTGTTGTATCTATTTGGGAAGTAAGGTCATATCCAAGTCGGGTTTCCCATTCACCCAACTGTTCTTTTAAGGCTCTAATTACTTCTTCAGAATTTTGAACGGCGTTTCCTATTTTATTCCCCAACATCAATACAATACCCGAAACTGGCAGCAAAATACCAATAAACGATAGCAACATCAATAAGCCTGCTGCAACATTTGGATTCCAACCTTTTTTTAAGACCAATTTTTTCATCCAGCCACGCAATAGAACATAAATGGTAACGGCACCTAAAACACCTGAAAGGTAAGGCGCCATTTCCTTAAAAATAAGGCTACCCATTAATAAAATGAGTAATAAGACGAATATTTGCCTGATTATTTGAGGGGAAATCGATTTCATTCGGTTAGCTGGCAAAAAGTTGGTTCATATTTTTAAAGGCTTTAAACTCAAGGGCATTTCCAGATGGATCTTTAAAAAACATCGTGGCTTGCTCTCCAGGTTTTCCTTTAAACCGAATATACGGTTCAATGATAAAGGTAATATTTTTACTTTTCAACAGAGCAGAAAAAGCTTCAAAGGTTTCCATATCCAGAACCACCCCAAAATGTGGAACAGGGACGTCCTTACCATCAACGGGGTTTGAGGATGATGGCGCTGTTTTTTCTTTTTCTTTATAATGGATGACCAACTGATGCCCAAAAAAATCAAAATCTACCCAATGGTCGCTGCTTCGTCCCTCTGTAAAGCCTAGGGTATCGCGATAAAAAGTACGGCATGCGTGTAGGTTGTGAACGGGAATTGCTAAATGAAAGGGTTGTATGCTCATTAATTGTTTCGTAATGCGTTAATCAACTGTTTTTTGTTCATTTTAGAACGACCGTCAATACCTACATTTTTTGCTTGCTCGTATAAATCATCTTTGGTCCAATCTTCGTATGGTTCTGCTTTTCCACCTTTTTTTCCTGAATTTGGTGTGTTTGCAATACGGGCTGCTTTTTCTTTGCTGTACCCTTTATCTCGAAGGGCTTCGTATTGATCTTCGTTTTTTATTCTAGGGTTCGGCATGGTTTAAACTGTTTTTTAAACATTATTATTTGTAGTTGACTATTAAAATTAATAGAAAAACCCCGCTTTTGGGCGGGGCTTAACAAAATATTGAGAAGGTTTTGTAAAAATTTATTCTTTTTCAGTTGCTTTTTCTGGCTCCCATCCAATCATAAAATACTTGAATTTTGCTTCCCCTGGTATTTGGCTGGCTTCAATTTTTGCATTGGGATTGTATCGTAAATTTTCTGGAAGTTCTTTTTTATCGATAGTCAAATATATTTCACTGTCTTTTAAAAACACAACAACCGAATTAATGGTACTTTCAATATTTGATATGGTATAATTGGCCTTTACATCTTTAAAGGTACTGCCGCTTGTTAGTCCTTTTTCAGTTTTATAACGCGAATCGAAAACCTGAACATTGGTTACCGTTGCATTGGGATCATTTTCATCTTCTGGGGAAAGCAAAAGCAATTTGTTTCCGTCCTTGTCATATATTTCTACTTCACCTTGAGTTCCTATTGCATTTTTAACTGGATTTAATTTTACAATGGAGTCTTCAGCAAAAATAGAGTCCACTTGCCTCATTTGGATGGTTTTGTCTAGTTTGCCAATGCTCCCTTCGCCAATGGTAAATGGATCTTTATTTGAATCGCAAGAAACAAATAAAATAGTGGTCAATACGCCTAATAATAATGTCTTTTTCATATACTTTTATTGTCTGTTTTTATTTTAATAATTTTCCTAATATCCCCAACACACTTCGTATTACAGTTGGGCTGCTCAATACTTTAACGATAGGGTTTTGACGGCTACTACGGGAAGAAGAGCGACTACTGGAGCGCTTTACTTTAGCTTTTTCTTTTTCAGCTTTTTCTTTAGCCTCTTCTTTTTCGGCAATATCAATCTTATCGTTAAGCATTTCGTAGGCGCTTTCACGGTCTACAGATTCATTATATTTTTTTATGAGTTTCGACTCTCCTAATAACGCTTTAAGCTCTTGATCTTCTAATACGTCCATTCGGCTCATCGGGGCACGCATCATGGTTGCGGCCAAAGGTGTTGGAATCCCTTTTTCATTTAAAGCGGAAACCAATGCTTCTCCAATTCCCAGTTTGGTGAGTACTTCGTCGGTTTTATAATATTCTGAAATAGGGTAATTTTCAGCAGTCAATTTAATGGCTTTTCGGTCTTTTGCTGTAAAGGCTCGTAGTGCATGCTGAACCTTTAACCCTAACTGACTTAAAACGGCATCCGGCACATCGGTTGGGTTTTGGGTAACAAAATACAATCCCACGCCTTTTGAACGAATGAGTTTCACAATGCTTTCAATTTGATCTAACAAAGCATCGCTCGCTTCTTTAAAAATTAAGTGTGCTTCATCTATAAAAATAACGAGTTCTGGCCTGCCACTATCTCCTTGTTCGGGAAATGTCGTGTAAATTTCAGCTAACAAACTCAACATAAAGGTTGAAAAAAGGTTGGGCCGGTCTTGAATGTCGGTAAGGCGCACAATATTAATGTATCCCATTCCATTTTCATCTATTCGCAGCAAATCATCCGTGTCGAATGATTTTTCACCAAAAAACAAATCTCCACCTTGTTGTTCTAATGCTACAATACGTCGTAAAATAGCACCGGTTGAAGCAGGGGAAATACGCCCGTATTTTTCAGAAAACTCTTCTTTTCCTTCATTTGTGGCGTATTGTAATATTTTTTTGAAATCTTTTAAATCTAATAAAGGCAGCTTATTGTCGTCGCAATACTTGAATATGACCGAAATAATCCCCGCTTGGGTTTCGCTAACGTCCAAAATACGAGATAACAGCACAGGGCCAAACTCACTTACAGTGGCTCGAAGGCGAACCCCGTTTTGTTCCGAAAGGGTTAAAATTTCAACCGGAAAGTTTTTCGCAGTAAAGGGAATGCCAATTTTTTCGTGGCGCTCATCTATTTTTTCGTGTCCGGGGCTTGGTTCGGCGATTCCGCTGAGGTCACCTTTCATATCCATTAACAAAACAGGAACCCCTTTTTCTGAAAGGTTTTCCGCCAATACCTGTAACGACTTTGTTTTCCCCGTTCCGGTAGCACCTGCAATAAGACCGTGACGGTTCATGGTTTTAAGCGGGATTTTAACCAAAGCATTGGTCAGCGTTTCACCTTCTAGCATAGCTGCGCCCAATGTAATAGATTCACCTTTCGTGGTGTATCCCTCCTCAATATGGTCAAAAAAAGCCTGTTTGTCTGCCATTGTTTAAATTTTCGATAAAAATAGCAATTGTAGGCAAGCTTCTGAAATATTATTTTAATAACTATTTAAATTAATACTAAAAAGCATACGGCTTTTCATAAACTGCCAACTATAAATTGTAATTTTGCCGCCTATGCAGAAAGAGATACAAGAATTGGTTAATAAAGGTGAAATGCTTCCGCTTATGGAGGAATTTTACACCATACAAGGGGAAGGTTTCCATAAAGGAACAGCAGCTTATTTTATACGAATTGGTGGTTGCGATGTAGGGTGCCATTGGTGTGATGTAAAAGAAAGTTGGAATGCCGACATCCATCCGCCTACAGAAATCAATCACATTGTTGAAAATGCAGACAAATACAGCAAAACAATCGTGATAACCGGCGGTGAGCCACTTACGTGGGATATGGGGCCTTTAACTAAGAAGCTGAAGGAAAAAGATATGCAAATCCATATTGAAACATCTGGAGCTTACAAGCTTACAGGTATTTGGGATTGGATTTGCCTTTCGCCTAAAAAAATAAAACTACCCACTCCAGAAGTATACGAAAAAGCAAACGAATTAAAAGTTATTATTTACAACAAAAATGACTTCAAGTTTGCTGAAGAGCAAGCCGAAAAAGTAAATGACAACTGTATTTTATATTTACAACCCGAATGGAGCAAGCGTGACAAAATGATGCCGCAAATTGTTGACTACGTGATGCAAAATCCTAAATGGAAAGTGTCGTTACAAACGCATAAATATTTAAATATTCCTTAGATACAACTTAATCCAGCACCTTAAAAGGTACTTCAATATACGTTTTATCCCACCCAATCATTAAAGTAGTGCCGTTGGTTTCAGGACGAAAGACCATAGAAAGTGATTCGGTTGGTGCTGCCGCATTTTTGGTAGGGGTGTCAATTCTAACAACATCATTTTCCTTATTGTACACAGTCCCCCAAACATTATTATTTTTATTGATAATCACGGTCCAGTTGTCTTCCCTAGGGATGGTATAGATAGTGTAAGTGCCAGGTTGTAATATTGTACCGTTTAATTGTAGCGGTTTGTAAACATTCAACTCAGTAGCCTCATTTGCTCCCGTGCGCCATACTTTGTCGTATGGGACTAGCTCACCAAAAATTTCACGTCCTTTTTTTTGTGGACGGCTATAAATAACACGGGCAACAGGAGGAGTATTTCTGTCCGGACGTGCCATAGCTAGGTCCATAGGACTGGCATCCATTTTAGGGAAAGTTTGCGATTGTGCATGTTGAGCAGTAAAAAAGGTAATGGCTAAAAATGCAAGGGCTGTAAATATTGGTTTCATAGTAGTATTTTTCTTTTAAAGATAACTTCAGAAAACCAAAATTGTTATAATTTCCTGATAATTATTTGAAATTTTAGTCGCTCTTAAATTTTAAAAATGACAAAGTTTCTACTTAATTAGACTTAAATATTAGTACATAGTTTAATTTCCGTTTTCTTCACAATAATCTGTTAATAACTTCCGGAGGTTAATCAATGGAATGCCTTTATTTTATAATGGGTTTCGTTATATTTGTTCGTTACGTATCAGAAAGAAAAACAACCTAATTTTATGAAGGACGAAAAAGACATTAAAGTATATGGTGCCGATAGTATTCAGGCGTTAGAAGGAATGGAACATGTGCGCATGCGCCCATCGATGTATATTGGTGATGTGGGTGTGCGTGGGCTACATCATTTGGTATACGAAGTAGTGGATAATTCCATTGATGAAGCGATGGGAGGCTACTGCGATACCATAGACGTTTGGATTAATGAAGACAACTCTGTAACCGTAAATGATAACGGTAGGGGTATTCCAGTAGATATGCACAAAAAAGAGGGGGTTTCCGCTCTTGAAGTGGTTATGACCAAGATTGGTGCCGGAGGTAAGTTTGATAAGGACTCCTACAAAGTTTCCGGTGGTCTGCACGGGGTTGGTGTTTCGGTTGTAAATGCATTGTCCGAAAACTTAAAGGCTACCGTTCACCGTGATGGTAAAATTTGGGAACAGGAATACGAACGTGGTAAAACTATGTATCCTGTAAAGTCGACTGGTGAAACAGATCATCGAGGTACAGTTGTTACGTTTAAGCCCGACCCGCAAATTTTTAAGCAAACGGTTAATTTCAACTATGATACGCTAGCAAGTCGTATGCGCGAATTGGCTTTCCTTAATAAAGGATTGACCATTAGCATAACTGATAAACGGGAGACAGATGATGATGGCGATTTTATTTCTGAAACCTTTCACAGTGAGGAAGGTTTAAAAGAGTTTATCCGTTTTCTAGACGAAACCCGTGAACCAATTATTAAAGAAGTGATTTCTATGGAAGGTGAGAAAAACGACATTCCTGTAGAAGTGGCGATGATTTATAATACTTCTTTTAATGAAAACCTACATTCTTATGTAAACAATATCAATACTCACGAAGGGGGAACACACTTAACTGGTTTCCGTCGTGGATTAACAACGACTTTAAAAAAGTATGCCGATGCTTCCGGGATGTTGGATAAGCTAAAGTTTGAAATTATGGGTGATGATTTCCGCGAGGGATTAACAGCTATTGTTTCTGTAAAGGTTGCTGAGCCTCAATTTGAGGGACAAACTAAAACCAAATTAGGTAACCGGGAAGTTTCTTCAGCAGTAAGCCAAGCAGTTTCTGAAATGCTTGAAAACTACCTAGAAGAAAACCCGAATGATGCAAAAACCATCGTTCAAAAAGTAATTTTAGCGGCTCAAGCACGTCACGCAGCCCGTAAAGCACGTGAAATGGTACAACGTAAAACCGTAATGGGTGGTGCTGGATTACCTGGTAAATTATCGGATTGCTCCGAGCAAGATCCTGAAAAATGTGAAGTATTCTTGGTAGAGGGTGACTCTGCAGGGGGAACGGCAAAACAAGGTCGTGACCGTAATTTCCAGGCTATTTTGCCATTGCGTGGTAAAATTTTAAACGTGGAAAAAGCCATGCAGCACAAGGTTTTTGAAAACGAAGAAATTAGAAACATCTTTACCGCATTAGGAGTAACCATAGGGACAGAAGAAGACAGTAAAGCATTAAACCTTTCGAAACTACGTTACCACAAAATTGTAATTATGTGTGATGCCGATGTAGATGGTAGCCACATTGCAACCCTAATTTTAACGTTCTTCTTCCGCTATATGAAAGATCTTATCGAAGCTGGGCACGTGTACATTGCAACGCCTCCTTTATATTTACTGAAGAAAGGAAAGAAAAGCGAATATGCTTGGTCTGAAGAAGCACGAGCAGAAATCAATGAAAGTTTTGGTGGTGGAGCGAGTATTCAGCGATATAAAGGTTTGGGTGAGATGAACGCCGAACAGTTGTGGGACACTACTATGAATCCTGAGTTTAGGATTTTACGCCAAGTAAATATAGACAATGGTACCGAAGCAGATCGAATTTTCTCTATGCTAATGGGGGATGAGGTTCCGCCAAGACGGGAATTTATCGAGAAAAACGCAAAATATGCGAATATTGACGTTTAATCAATAGAAGCATTCTTAGTATAAAAACCACCGATTAATTTGTTTTAATCGGTGGTTTTGTTTTTAACCCTTTCTTATCATATTTTAAATGAGATAATTGTATTTTTGTAGCGCGAAAATTAATCAATTCTCGTTTCAAATAAATCACTCATTTAAAAATAACACATATAATGAAAGTTACAGTAGTAGGAGCAGGTGCAGTAGGCGCAAGTTGTGCCGAATATATTGCCATTAAAAATTTTGCAAGCGAAGTAGTTCTTTTAGATATTAAAGAAGGCTACGCAGAAGGAAAAGCGATGGATTTAATGCAAACAGCTTCCTTAAACGCATTCGATACACGTGTAGTTGGGACAACAGGAGATTACAGCAAAACAGCAGATAGTGATATTTGCGTGATTACTAGCGGAATCCCAAGAAAACCAGGTATGACTCGTGAAGAATTAATCGGTATTAATGCCGGCATTGTAAAAGAAGTATCTTCTAACCTAGTGAAGCACTCTCCAAATACTATTATAATTGTAGTGAGTAACCCAATGGATACGATGACCTATTTGGTGCACAAAACGACCGATCTTCCTAAAAACAGAATCATTGGTATGGGAGGGGCACTGGATAGTGCACGTTTTAAATACCGTCTAGCCGAGGCATTAGGCGCTCCTATTAGCGATGTTGACGGAATGGTAATTGGAGGTCATAGCGATAAAGGCATGGTGCCTTTAACGCGTTTAGCGACCAGAAACAGTGTGCCAGTAACTGAATTTATTTCAGAAGATAGATTAGACCAAGTAAAAGAAGATACCAAAGTAGGAGGTGCAACCTTGACTAAATTGTTGGGCACTTCAGCTTGGTATGCTCCTGGAGCTGCCGTGAGCGGATTGGTGCAGGCAATCGCGTGCGACCAAAAGAAAATATTCCCATGTTCTACCTTATTGGAAGGTGAGTATGGTTTAAGCGATCTTTGTATTGGTGTACCAGTAGTCTTGGGCCGTGATGGTATCGAAAAAATTGTTGATATTGAATTGACCGATGCTGAAAAGGACCATTTAAAAGAAAGTGCTGAAGGTGTTAGTAAAACAAACGGTTTATTAGAATTGTAGATTCTAACAAAAATATAGTAAGAACCGTCTCCATTTCGAGGCGGTTTTTTTTTGGAAATAGTAATCAGAAATCTAATTCCAACTTCATTAAAACATCAATCTGTTTATCAGTACCAACCCAATAAAACTGATTGTCAAAAGCAGTAAAGCCTTGTTTTTTATAAAATGCAATGGCTTTCTTATTCTTCTCCCAGACGCTTAACCACAGTGTTTTTATCTTGAGCGATTGCGCTTTCTCTATGGCTTTGTTGAGTAAAAGTTTACCTACTCCTTTTCTTTGTAATCCAGAAACTACATAAATACGTTCTATCTCTACTGCGTCAGGCAATTTAGTGTCTGTTTGTGCGGTGCCACGGTTTACTTTCAGATAGCCAATAATTTCCTTTTTATTTAGTGCAAAATAGAAAAAAGAATCTGGGTTAATTATACTCCTTTGTAGCAGTTCGGTATTAAAATTTTCAGCTAAATAAGCATCCATATCCTCCTTGGTATTTTCAGCAACATAGGTATTGAAAAACGTCTCTTTTGCAATTTTTTGAAGCTTAAGAACATCTTTCGATTGCACTTTCTGTATTAAAATAGAATCTATTTTTTTCATTTTCAATCCTTTTGAAATAATACTGCTGAAACGGATACTGATTATAAAAAAAGCCCCAATGGTTTTTGGGGCTTTTATGATAGTAAGGTACGATTTTATTTTAAATGAATTATCCGCATTTCGACGAACCACAATCTTTACATGTTAAACAGCCTTCTTGATAAATTAATTGAGAAGAATTACAGTTGTCACACTTTTGTTTTCTTGCTAAAGTACCGTCAGCAACATAGCGTTTTAAAGCACGTGCGACCCCATTTTTCCAAGTATTTATAGACTCGCTATCCAATTGTAAGCTGTTTATCAATTCAACAGCTTTTTCAATAGGCATCCCGTGGCGGAGCGTACTGGAAATTAATTTGGCGTAGTTCCAGTATTCTGGATCAAACTTATGCGATAATCCTTCAATAGTGGTTTTGTACCCTCTTTTGTTTTGATATTGAAAGTCATATCGAGAGGTTCCGTCTTCATTTCTATTTTTAATAATCAAGCCTTTTGTTGCCCAACGAGGGATTAAAATACCATCTTCATCATCGGCTAAACCTGTAAAGATCTCATAAGGTTTGTCGTCAATTAGACCGATAAAGGCAATCCACTTTTCTTTGTTATTCTGAAAACGTACTACATCGGCTTCCAATATTTCTGGACGCTTGGTAGGGAAGGAAATCAAAGATTCTTGGTTTTCTTCTTTTTTCTCTTCATTTGAAATCAATACACCTGAACGGGAACCATCTCTATAAACGGTAACGCCTTTACAACCGGCTTGCCATGCTTCCAGATATAATTTACCTACTAATTCTTCATCAACATCGTTAGGCAAGTTGATGGTTACACTAATACTGTGGTCTACCCATTTTTGAACAGCGCCTTGCATACGCACTTTACTTAGCCAATCTACATCGTTGGAGGTTGCTTGGTGATAAGGTGACTGCGATACCAATTCGTTCAGTTCTTCTTGACTATAGTTTTTATCAGTGTCGTGACCTTTTATTTGCATCCATTCTTTAAAACGGTGGTGGAAAACAACGTACTCTTCCCAAGAATCGCCAACTTCATCCACAAAATCAACTCTGGCGTCTTTATCGCCTGGATTTACTTTTCTTCTTCGCTTATAAACTGGTAAAAATACAGGTTCAATCCCCGAGGTGGTCTGCGTCATCAAGCTAGTTGTTCCTGTAGGGGCGATAGTTAAAAGTGCAATGTTACGGCGGCCGTATTCGAGCATATCGTAATATAGCTTTTCATCAGCTTCTTTTAAACGAAGAATAAACGGATTGTCTTTTTCTCGTTCTGAATCAAAAATTCCGAAAGCGCCACGCTCTTTAGCTGCGTAAACAGAAGCGCGATACGCTTCAAGAGCAATGGTTTTATGAATTTCTACTGAAAAATCTACACCTTCTTCGCTGCCGTATTTAATCCCTAAAGCGGCTAACATATCGCCTTCGGCAGTGATGCCAATTCCGGTACGGCGCCCTTCTTCGGCTTTTCTTTTAATGTTTAGCCATAAGTTTCGTTCTACAGCTTTTACTTCAGCTCCTTCAGGATCGGCATCGATTTTAGCCAAAATAGCATCTACTTTTTCCAGTTCTAGATCGATAATATCGTCCATCATGCGCTGTGCAGCTGCAATATGTTTTTTGAATAATTTGAAGTTGAACTTCGCTTTATCGGTAAACGGTTTTTCAACATACGAGAATAGGTTGATGGCCAATAAGCGGCAAGAATCGTAAGGACACAATGGGATTTCGCCACATGGATTGGTCGATACGGTTTTGTAACCTAGGTCGGCATAGCAATCTGGAACCGACTCATTAATGATAGTATCCCAAAACAGAATACCTGGCTCGGCAGATTTCCATGCGTTGTGGACTATTTTTTTCCAAAGCTTATTTGCTTCAATGTCTTTAGAATACTTAGGGTTTTCGCTGAAGATAGGATACTTTTGAGTGTAGCTCTCTTCATTTTTAACCGCATTCATAAACGTGTCATCCATACGAACCGAAACGTTTGCCCCGGTTACTTTTCCCTGCTCCATTTTAGCGTCGATAAAGTCTTCGGCATCTGGGTGGTTTATAGACACTGAAAGCATTAAAGCGCCACGGCGACCATCCTGTGCTACCTCTCGGGTAGAGTTTGAATAGCGCTCCATAAACGGAACAATACCCGTTGAGGTTAAAGCAGAGTTTTTTACTGGAGATCCCTTTGGGCGAATGTGGGAAAGATCGTGCCCCACACCACCACGGCGTTTCATGAGTTGTACCTGTTCTTGGTCAATTTTCATAATTCCTCCGTAAGAATCGGAATTACCATCATTACCAATAACAAAACAGTTGGAAAGCGAGCCTACTTGATATTTATTACCAATACCGGCCATTGGGCTTCCTTGCGGTACAATATATTTAAAGTCTTTAATTAAGTTAAACACCTCGTCTTCGGTCATCGAATTCGGGTATTTTTTTTCAACTCGGGCAATTTCTTTAGCGATACGGCGGTGCATATCGTCAGGTGTTTTTTCAAAGATGTTTCCGTCAGAATCTTTTAAGGCATATTTGTTGACCCAAACTCGAGCTGCGAGATCGTCTCCTTTAAAATATTTTAAGGAAGCAGAAAAGGCTTCGTCTTGTGTGTATGTTTTGGGGGTGGAGGCAGGAGCTTTTACTTGCATATAATTTGTATGTTTAGATGTTGAAAGATTCACTTTTGAATGTGTAAATATAGAAAAATAACATTCACTTAATGAAAAATTGAAATAAAAAGTTGTCAAGAAAAAATTGTTAATAACCTGAAAATAAGGAAAGTAACAATTTGTCAACAATTAAAAGTTAACAAATTTTTATTTTCTAGATTTATAGCCGCAAAACAAGTGATATGCTTGCGTTCATAAAAATTATGCGTTGATTTTGATGTTCAAAAGACTATTTGTTGAAATTGAAAAGTAGCTCTAAATAATGATTTTAATCATATTTAAAACTTCTATAATCATTTATTTTTGTTCGTATGAAATTAGCTGTATTGTGCGCTGTGTTATTTATGCTCCTAAAGCCGTTCTGGCCAGTGGTGGATTATGTGGTTAATTACGATTATATTGTAAATTTTATATGCGAAAATCGTGATAAGCCTGAGTTACAATGCAACGGAACCTGTTACCTTACTAAAGAACTGGCCGAAGAAGCTTCAGATGCTGATGCAAACCCGTTAAGCAATAATCAGATAAAATATGAATGGTCGCAAGTAGTCTATGTGGAGCCGATTTCAGATTTTAATTTGAATGGCATTGAGCTATTATCTGTGAAGACAATTCCTGTTGGGCTAGACCAGCGTGTTGATTCAAAGCTATATTCCTTTAATATTCCCAAGCCTCCTCAGGTTTAACTTTTCTATATCAAAGAACTTATTCAAGTTCTTCTCACATCTCTTTACAATTTAAAATTATAGAATTATGAAAACCTATAGTAATAGGCTTGCTATGTCTATGCTTAGCCAAAAAATAATAGTTTTTTTCTGCTTAGTGTGTTTGTCAGGGACGGTTTTACAAGCACAAGAAAAACAAATAGATAGTCTGGGATTGCTTCCTGTATATTTGGACGAGGTATTGCTAATTGGGCACGTTAAGGAATTAAAGTATCAAACAGGTCAAAAGCCTCTTGCTACTCTTGATGAATACCTGGAAGGGGCTCAAAAAGTGAATATGATTAAGCGTGGAGCTTATGCATGGGAGCCATCGTTAAACAATATGACCTCCGAACGACTTGTTGTTACCATTGATGGAATGCAGATTTTTGGAGCTTGTACCGATAAAATGGATCCAGTTACTTCGTATGTAGATGTTTCTAACTTAAAAGAAGCTCAAATACAATCCTCTCAACAAGGTGCCGTATTAGGGAATACTATTGGGGGCGGAATAAACCTTACGTTGCACAAAAATAAGTTCGAAAATAACGGTTTGACTGCAACCGTTGAAAATGCATATGAGAGCAATAACAACCTTCGTGTCATCGGGGCGGATGTGGGTTTTGAAGGAGAGCGTTTTTACGCTAATGGCGATATAATGTACCGTAAAGCTGACAATTATTATGCTGGTGGGGGTGAAGAGGTTGAGTTTTCACAATACGAAAAATACAACGTTTCGCTCAACACTGGATATAAAGTGGAGGAAGGTAAAAGGCTTTTGGCGACGCTTATTTATGACGAGGCAAAAGATGTTGGATATCCAGCTTTGCCAATGGATGTTTCCTTGGCAAGAGGAATAATATCTTCGATAAGTTGGGAGCAAGATACATTTTTAGGTGTATTAACCAATTGGGAAACCAAAGGGTATTATAATTACATTAAGCATGTAATGGACGATACCCAGCGACCCGATGTAGCCATCCATATGGATATGCCAGGGTGGAGCGAAACGGTAGGTTTTTATTCTCAGGCAAATTATACAAATTCCAATCACTTTGTAACTATAAAAGCAGATGGGTATTACAACCGCTCGTATGCCGAAATGACCATGTACCCCAACAACCCCAACGAGGAAAATATGTTTATGCTCACTTGGCCGGATGTGAGAACCTTAAACACAGGGCTATATCTTGAAGATCTTATTTCGTTGAATAATAAGCAGTCGCTTTTGCTGTCCACTCGTTTTGGTGTGCATCGTAATACTGTGGCAGATGATTTTGGCTTTAACAGTTTGAAGATTTTTTATCCAGAAATTGAACGGACCAACAACCGTTTATTGAAAAGTTTTTCAGCTCAGTATAAAAAAGACATACACGCTTTTACGGTTTCAGTAGGCGGTGGTTACGGCGAACGTGCTCCATCGGTTTCGGAAGGATATGGCTTTTACCTTTTCAACAGTTATGATGGTTTTGATTATGTAGGAGATCCTGATTTAAAAACTGAAGCTTCTGTGGAAGCAAATACTGCTGTTTCCTTTAAAAAGAAAAACATCGAGCTGAAACTGGAAGCGAATTACTTTTATTTGCCTAACTACATTATAGGTGTGGTAGACTCTGAATTTGCACCCATGACAATAGGGGCTCAAGGCGTTAAAATTTATACTAATTTAGACCATGCGCAGCTATTCAACACTTCAATTCAAACAGAATGGCAACCAATCAATAGGCTTGTTGTAAAGGCAACCGCTTCTTGGCACCGGGGCACCGATAGTGAAGACGAAAACTTGCCTTTAATAAGCCCTTTGGCATACAAAACCAGTGTGTCGTACTCAAAAAGTGGCTATTCGGGTACTGTTTTGGTAAACGGAAATGCAGCACAAGAAAATTTTAACCCCACGTATGGAGAAATGCAGACCGATGCCTATACGGTTGTTTCGGCAACTTTTGGGAAGCGATTCTTTGTGGCGGGCAACAACTTGTACGCAAAAGCCGGAGTAGAAAATATTTTTGATGTAAACTATACGACGTTTACCGATTGGAACAGCATTCCGCGCATGGGACGCAATATGTTTGTGACGCTTTCTTATTCAATAAATTAATATTTAAAAATATAAAAATGAAAACTTTAAAATATATATCATTACTATTAATTACAGTGTTAACTTTTTCTTCTTGTTCATCGAACGGTGATGATGAAACTACTAAAGTGGAAGAGAATCCGATGGAAGATTTTTTTCTTCTGAAAGAATTAAACTATGAAGGCCACTCCGTAGAGTTGTATTCAGAAAACAAAACTCAATTTGAAATTGGGTACACACCTATATATATACGTATAAAAGATAAGGTGACCGAAAACTATGTGGAAAATGCCAATATTACCTGGAAACCGATGATGCATATGGAAGCTATGCAACATTCTGCTCCTTCTTCAAAAGTAATGGCTACCGATGACCCAAGTATTTATAAAGGTTATATTGTGTTTCAAATGCCAGGCAACACTACCGAATATTGGGACATAACCTTTAATTATACTCTAAATGGGGAGGCAATCTCTAAAACGGAGCGCATAGATGTTGTTTCGCCTTCAGATGGGTTTAAAAGGGTAAACACCTTTATGGGGAATGATGACACCCGCTATGTACTTGCATATGTTGATCCTGTTGCACCAGAGGTTACCCTAAACGATATGACGGCTGTATTACATAAAATGGAAACCATGATGGAGTTTCCTGTAGTTGAAAATTACACCATTGAAATCGACCCAAGAATGCCCGGAATGGGTAACCACACGTCGCCCAATAATGAAGATTTAACGTATTCTACACAGACAAGTATGTATAATGGTAAACTATCTTTGTCTATGACGGGATACTGGAAAATAAACATGAAATTGTTAAACCAAGATGGTGAAGTGTTAAAAGGTGAAGATGTCACAGAAGACAATCCTGAAAGCAGTCTGTATTTTGAGATTGAATTTTAATTCTTGAATGTAGTGATGGATAACTAAAAGCCGGTTTTTGCCGGCTTTTTCCATGGTGGTAATTATGTTAAAGTTTTTACAAAGAAAATAATTGGCATTTCTTAATTGAAAACCTATATTTGCACGTTTTAAAATTTATATAAACACGTACAAGAATGCAAAATAAAGGACTCATTACAGTATTTGCAATACTATTTGGCTTGGTAAGTTTATACCAATTGTCATTTACATTTGTTGCAAACAAAGTGGAAGGCAATGCAGAGGCGTTTGCGGAAAGCCAGTATCCTCAGGAAAACCAACATGACGAACGGGAAGCAGCAGAATCCCGTTATTTAGATTCTATTGCAGCCGATCCTGTAATTTTAGGTATTGACTACAATACGGCAAAAGACAAAGAGCTTAACAAAGGATTGGATTTAAAAGGGGGGATTAACGTTATCCTTCAAGTGTCAGTTCAGGATATTTTACGTGGGTTGGCAAACAACTCTAAAGACCCTGCGTTTAACCAAGCACTTAACAATGCTGTAGAACTTCAAAAAAGTAGCCAGGATACATATTTAGAGTCTTTTTTCCAGGCGTTTGAAGCGATTCCAGGTGATAACTCTTTAGCTTCTTCAAGTATTTTCTTCAATAAAAACCTAGAGGACGAGATCGATGCTTCTATGACCAATGATGAGGTAAAACCTGTATTGGAGCGTAAAATCGATGAGTCTATCCTTTCAGCATTCGAGGTTATTAGAAAACGTATCGATAAATTTGGAGTTACACAACCTAACATTCAACGTTTAGGAAACTCGGGCCGTATTTTGGTTGAATTACCAGGAGCGAAAGATGTGGAACGTATTAAAAAGCTATTACAAAGTACAGCTCAATTAGAGTTTTGGAATGTATATAAGTTTGAAGATATGGCCGGTTTCTTATCACAGGCCAATGAAAAAGTAAAAGAAATAAAAGGAAGCACTGCTTCAGAAGAAGAAACTGCAGATGTAGCCGATTCATCTACGGAAGCTGAACAAGAAGAAGCTTCCACACAAAATGATTCTACTGCAGTAGCAGAAGATACGACTGCTACCGATGAAGACGATATTAGTAAGTTGTTGGGTGGTGAAGATGTAGAAGCAGCAGAAGAAGAAAACCCAATTTTAGATAAAATGGTCTCTCCAGGTTTTCAAGGAAGACCAATATTGGCCACTTTCAAACTAAAGGATACTGCTGAAATAAACAGCTATTTGCGTATGCCGCAAGTACGTTCTTTACTTCCTGCAGAATATAGGTATGCAAAGTTTGTATGGGACCTTCCAAGAGATAGTGAAACAGAAGATGTAGGTGAAATTACATCATTGTACGCTATAAAAGGTAACCGAAACAACGAACCGCCATTATCTGGTGGTGTGGTGACCGATGCAACACAAACGTATGACCAAGTGGGGCAAGTTGCCGTTTCTATGCAAATGAATGGTAAAGGTGCTCGTATCTGGGAAGAATTGACCGGAGAAGCATATAAAAATCAAAGTCAGATTGCCATTGTACTGGATAACATTGTGTACTCTGCACCTGGTGTGACATCAGGGCCTATTTCAGGTGGTAGTAGTTCGATTACAGGAGACTTTAGTATTACCGAAGGACAAGATTTAGCAAACGTATTGCGTGCAGGTAAATTACCGGCATCTGCAGATATTATTCAAGCAGAAGTAGTTGGACCAACTTTAGGTCAAGAAGCTATTAGTAGTGGTATTATATCTTTCGTTCTTGCCTTGGCATTTGTATTGGTATGGATGATTTTCTACTATGGTAAAGCTGGTGCTTTTGCCGATGTTGCCTTGGTGGTAAACATCTTATTTATCTTCGGAATATTAGCAGGACTTGGTGCAGTATTAACCTTACCTGGTATTGCTGGTATTGTATTGACCATTGGTATTTCGGTCGATGCGAACGTACTTATCTTTGAGCGTATTCGCGAAGAACTCGCAAAAGGTAAAGCACAACGCGATGCCATTAAAGATGGTTTTAACAACGCATTGTCATCTATTCTCGATGCGAACATTACAACTGGACTTACCGGTTTAATATTATTGGTATTCGGTACAGGGCCTATCCAAGGATTTGCAACTACCTTATTAATAGGTATTCTTACCTCCTTGTTTACTGCAATCTTTATTACAAGATTGTTTATCGATATGTACGCTAAAAACGGGAAACCATTAACGTGTTCTACAGGAATGACTAAAAACCTGTTCAAGAACGTTAATATCAATTTCCTTGGAAAAAGAAAAGTAGCTTATATCATTTCAGGAATTTTGGTTACAATCAGTTTAATATCATTATTTACTAATGGATTAAACCAAGGGGTTGACTTTGTGGGTGGACGTACCTATACCGTGCGATTTGACAAAACGGTAGATGCTAAGAATATTGAGACTGACTTAGTCGATGTTTTTGGAAGTGTGGAAGCAAAAACATATGGTAGTGATAACCAACTTAAAATTACTACGAAGTATAAAGTTGATGAAGCAAGTGCTGAAGTAGATCAAGAAATTGAGCAAATGTTGTTTGAAGGGTTAAAACCTAACTTGCCAGCTAGTATGACCTATGAAGAATTTAAAGCTGATGAAGAAGGCAAGGAAGTAGGTAGAATGGAATACTACAAGGTAAGTCCTACCATCGCCGATGATATTAAGAAAGATTCGTTCTGGGCTGTATTAGGATCGTTAATAGTCGTGTTCTTATACATATTATTACGATTTAGAAGATGGCAATTTAGTTTAGGTGCAGTTGCAGCTGTATTCCACGATGTATTAATCGTGTTGGGTATCTTCTCGCTTACCTATAAGTTTATGCCATTTAATATGGAGATTGACCAATCGTTTATTGCGGCAATCTTGACGGTAATTGGGTACTCATTAAATGATACCGTGGTTGTATTTGACCGTATCCGTGAATTCTTTAATGAGCACAGTAGCTGGAAAATGAACCGTATAATCAACAGTGCATTAAACAGTACGCTAAGCCGTACGTTAAACACCTCGGTTACTACATTAATCGTATTGTTATCGATATTCCTTATAGGTGCAGAATCTATCCGTGGATTGATTTTCGCCTTAATAGTAGGTGTGCTAGTAGGTACATACTCATCGTTGTTCATTGCAACACCAGTATTCTACGATACCGTTAAGAAAAGAGGAATTGACCTTACCGAGAAAAAAGAAGAAGAGGAAGAAGAAAAACCGGAAGCTCTTAAAAAATAAGCTTTCTGTTTTCTTCGGAACTATAAAGAACGCCCGATTCAAAATTTGAATCGGGCGTTTTTTTTAACGGTTGATTACAAGAAGAATGAGCAGTAGGCACTTTAACCCTGGTCATTAATTATACTTATTTAAAAGTCCAAAATCGAACGGTGTCCATAAACAAGATTTTAAACCACTTTCTTTAAACCCTGTGTTTACCCAGCTATTAGAAGTCTTAAAACATGAATAACTCCCTTTAGATCTGTAAAAATTGTCCATTGAAGAGTACCCTTTGTCTTTAAGCATAATTTTCATTCCGTTTTCATTGGTCTGAAACGTATTTAGTAAATAGGTATTCAATTTTTGTAATTCAGAATCATTTACTTTTACTTCAACCCAATGTGTACTTTTTTCTTTGTATCGGGTTACATGCATTAAAGTTGTGCTTTTTAAAAATAGTGCTATAAATGCGTTTTTAAACGTCAAATCTCCCCAAGTTGGTGTGTTCATGTAAAAATTTTCATCTCCCCAACCAAATGACAAATACTCATCCGTTTCTCTATGTTTTATGCCAGACAAAACTAAACTATCTATATTCTTTTTTGGTATAACAATATTTAAATGAACTCCGTTTGTACTTAAATATATTGAGGTATTATAGGCTTTATCATCTGATTTTCGGTCAACAGGTATTGCCGTTAGAATCAAAGAAATAATTAAATATATAATTGGAAGTAGCAAAACATATAAAACCCATTTAAGTATCTTCTTGGCTATTTTCATATAGTTTTGTTTCTATATTTGATAACAGTGAGTGTAAAAAATAGTTGTGGGATTAAAGTTAATTAATTTTTGGGTTTGGCATAGACGACAGCAACTCCGAGTGGATTCGGACGCAGTCGAATCTGCCATAATATCGATTATATTCTTATTTGCTGGTTTATTCTTTTGTACTTTGCGACAATAGTTTTCTTATCGGTATTTTAAATTTCTGATAATTTTCAGGCACATGTAAAAATGGTTCTATTGTAAAACTAAAAGTGTGTTCACCATTAAAAATCCAATAATTTCCATTTAATTTTCCGTTTTTAGTTTTTATGTTTTGTTGCGGAATATTATTGATTGAAAATTGATTTTTATCTTCATTATACCAAATTCCCATAGTACGTAAATCTTTTTCATTTAAATAGGAAAAAGTTAAATATGGACTGAAACCCGATTTTGAAGATGTAATAGTTAATTTTTTGACAGGAAAATTGTTTAATTCTTTTGCAAAGTTAGTACCTCTTTCAACCCAATTAAAAATTTTATCCCATTGCTCTAATACAAGTGTCGAGTCTTTTTTAGATTGAATAATTGTAAACATTCCTTCCTGTCTAATTTCTATTTGTTGCACCTTTGGATATATAGTAACCTCTGTTTTTTCTGCAGCGATGAGTCCATCTTCTATTCCAAAAAAAGATGATAAAGCATAAAATATAATTGCTATGTGTTCCATTTAATAGTTTTAAGCTCATATTATTTTTCAGCTTATTACCAACGGTTTGGCTATGAGTAGTTGCGTGGGTTAGCGGTTAATTCAGCAAGTACACACCAAACTGAAAATCCGCGAGGATTTTCAGAAGTAGGCGAGAACAAGCAATTACTTATAGCCATTGTTGTAAAACGTATTTTTATAAATTTAAAATTCCGAATGTTTCTGTAAAGGGAATATCAATACTAATTATATCGAATTTTGGATTGGTTCCTTTCTTTAATAAAGCTAAAGTGTTTTTTGAACGAACGTCAGAAGTTACAAAATGACTAATGGTTTTATCTAAATCCGATTGAGCAAATAGTTTTGAATCGTTAGGGATTATTGCTCTAGGCGATAATTTCTCAACATTGATTTTATTTTGTGTAAAAATGATTTCGGCAAATTCTCCTGTTTTTTCAGCGTCTTTTAGGTTAAACGGAACGATTTGCACATTTTTTAGTGGTAAATCTTCAAGTTTTCCGAGAACACAATATTCTGCAATACTAATAGTAGAAATTTTTAAAGCTATTTCGTTTTCCAAGAAATACTTAAAATAACCAACAGCATTTGAATGAAGTGGGTCTTCGTCATTAAGAAGTCGGATAAAAAAACTTGTATCTAGTAGAACACTATGCTTCATATCCACCTCTTAAATTTAACAGCCATTCATCTGGATTAATGTTATTCCAGCTTTTTTTAGCTTTTTTAATTAGTGAATTCAGATAGTCGCTGTCAAATTTTGGTTGATAATCAATTAATTCTAGTAAAGAAAGTGATTTTGTGTCAATTTCGCCAGTTTCAATATTTTGTTTTCCGCTTGCTCTAACACCAAATTTTTTATAGAGTAAATTTTCTTCTCTTTCCTTTAAAAATTCTTCTCCAGTTTCAATCGATAAGTATCCATAATCCTTAGTGTCTAAATGGATGTTAGCTTTACTTTTACCGCCAACATCTTTTAGAATACCATAAAAATAGAATTCCGCTTCAACCCAAATATTTTCTGTTCTAAAATATTTAGTTGAAGGATTAATAGTTAATTCATAGTCGTCTTTGAGAGAAGTTTTAATTTGAAATTCATAATTTTTCTGACGAGATAAATTTTGAATATTTTCAATTGCTCTCGCAGTTTTTAATTCCAGAAAATCTATTGATTCATTCGCTTGAACTTGTCCTAAAACAGCACTAAATCCAATTACTGTTTGAATTGTTGTTTTAAACAAATGTCTCACAGAACCTTCTTGGATGTCATAAGTGATAATTGGTCTATTCTTCTTATTGTTTGGATATAGTAAGTCCTCAACATTTTGCAAAATCGTTGCAATATGCTTAATATCGTAGTTGTCAGGACTTAAAGTTTGATTGCCTGCTTTACCTACAACTCGGATTTCTATATCTCCTATTTTTTCCACAATTCAAAGATACAATTATTTTAATATGGTTTTCCGGTTTGTTTTTTCAATATGTTTTACAACATGAATATAAACGCATTATAATATCCAAGATTAATTATTAGCATTCCACTCGACAACATCCCCTTTTTCCAACTCCCAAGTGTCGCTAAGACCTGCGTTCACTTCTAATACATATTGCGCGGCGCCTTCAGATGGTAAAGAAGTAGGATCGTAGGGCTTAGCGTTTTTCTGGATACTCACGATTTCTTTATCACTGTTTATATAAATAATGTCAATACTAAACTCGGTGTTTTTCATATAAAACGAACGAGGGCGTGAATCTTCAAACACAAAAAGCATCCCTTGGCTATCGAGCATGCCCTTGCGGTACATCAAGCCGGTTTGGGTTTGGTATTCATCGTCGGCAATTTCGATATCTAACGTTGCGATGATAGAGTCAGTTTCCGCTTTTATTAAGGTCAGTTCGCCTTCTTTGGTAAAGGAAACTTCTTTGGTGATACTTTTTTGCTGGTTAGTTTTGTCCTTGCAACTAAAAACAGCACTCGTTAAAGCGATGCTGAGTAGGAGTACAATTGTTTTTTTCATAATTAATGTTTTTCAGTCATTTCGACGTTAGGAGAAATCACATCCTGCTAGTCACTTCTGAAATTCGCTTTCTTATTTAGATTTTGCTTTTTTTCACTCAGATGAGATCCCTCGTCGTTCCTCTGTCGGGATGACAACACCTTAAAAGATTATTTTTCATTACACTTCCTTCGGGTACTTCCGTTTAGACGACTGTATCATTAAATAGATTCCTATTAAAATAAAAGGAATACTCAACCACTGGCCAGTGTTGAGTGCCCATTCGGCACGGTTTTCTACTTGTGCTTCTTTTACAAATTCCACTAAAAACCGAACCGTCCAAAGTAGGATTAAGAACACTCCAAAAATATAACCCAAGTAGTGGCGTTTGTCGGTTTTCCAATAAATAAACCAAAGGATAAGGAATACCAAAATATAACCTCCGGCTTCATATAATTGGGCAGGATGCCTCGGAAACGTTTCGCCTAACTGCTTAAAAATAACACCAAAATCACTATTGGTTGGCTTCCCTATTATTTCAGAATTAATAAAATTACCAATACGAACAAAGATCCCACCACAAGCTACAGCAATGACAATACGGTCTAGAATCCAAAGCACCGGTTTTTTAATCACTTTTTTACTGTACATGAACATGGCAATGATAATGGCGATGGCAGCTCCGTGACTTGCTAACCCTTGAAAGCCTGTAAATTCAAACTCAGGAACGGTACGAATAGGCAATAATACAGAAAGTGGGTCCTCCCAAATGAGTTCAGTTTGATAAAAAATAACGTGCCCTAATCGTGCTCCTAAAAGCGTTGCGATAACTGTGTAAATAAAAAGGCTGTCCAGTTTTTCTTCGGAAACGTTTTCATTTTTATAAATCCGTTTCATAATAAACCACCCCAGGGTAAAGGCGACTACGAACATTAAACTGTAGTAACGTATCACAAAAAAACCAAGGTCAATCCCTTGAGAAGGGTCCCAGGTATAAGCTAAAAATTGTGTCATGTAGTAGAGTTTTATTGAGTACGTTTAAATTTCAGTCTTATTTCTGAAAATAAAGTACGATTGTAAAGATAGAAAATCCAACAGCTATACAAACCTTAGGGTGTTTCTTTTTTTGGAGGAACAGGATCGTAACCAGACCCACCCCAGGGATTACAACTAGCGATGCGTTTTATAGCCAACCAGCCACCTTTAAGCAATCCATGTTTTTGTAATGCTTCTACACTGTAATGAGAACAAGTAGGTGTGTAACGGCATGTGGAAGGCGTGAGTGGAGATATCACCTGTTGATACACCCGAATTAAAAATACAAAAGGGGCGATTAAGATTTTTTTCATTGGTTATACTAAAAATAATATTTTTTACTCACTACTCACTACTCACTACTCATTACTCACTACTCACTACTCACTACTTATTAAAATTAACTTTCCACCCAATTTTTAATAATTTCCTTTCCTTTAGGCGTCAATACACTTTCTGGGTGAAATTGTACCCCACGCACATCGTACAACTTATGACGTAGCGACATGATTTGTCCGTTGGGATCTACTGAAGTTATTTCCAAAACTTCTGGCAAATCTTCTTTGTTGACTACCCACGAGTGGTAGCGGCCTATTTCAATTTCATTATCCAACCCTTTAAACAAGGGTTCGTCATCGACTAAAATTGAAGCTTTGGTGGCAACTCCGTGAAATACTTCACTTAAGTTGATAATGCTTCCACCAAAAACTTCGCCAATGGCTTGTTGCCCTAAACAAACACCTAAAATAGGTTTTGAGGGAGCATAATGTTCAATTACTCTTTTTAATAATCCAGCTTCATCAGGCACGCCAGGACCAGGTGATAGTAAAATTTTATCATAACTTTCTGCTTCCTCAATGGTAAACTGGTCGTTCCGTTTTACGGTTACATCACAATCTAATTCTTCCAGATAATGCACTAAATTGTACACAAAACTATCGTAGTTGTCTATTACTAATATTTTCATATTAATGTCCGCGTAGGCGGGTATCTTTTTTTATTGTTTATATCTGTTCTGCTAATTCCAAGGCCTTTGTTAACGCGCCTAATTTGTTATAAACTTCCTGTAATTCGTTTTCTTCTTTACTTTCTGAAACCACTCCGGCGCCTGCTTGATAGTGCAAGGTATGGTTTTTACTCACAAACGAGCGAATGATGATGGCGTGGTTAAAATTTCCGCTGAAATCCATAAAACCAATGGCGCCACCATAAAACTCACGGCTTCGGTTTTCGTATTTCTCTAACAATTGCATCGCTTTGTGTTTGGGTGCGCCACTTAATGTTCCTGCCGGAAACGTGTCGGCCACCACTTGCATAGTAGGTGTTTCCTTATGTTTGTTGGCAGTTACCTTACTTACTAAATGTATTACGTGCGAAAAAAACTGAACCTCTCGATAGGTATCTACCGTTACATTATTTCCGTGGCGGCTTAAGTCGTTTCGAGCGAGGTCTACTAACATGACGTGTTCGCTGTTTTCTTTTTCGTCTGTGGAAAGCTGTTTTGCTAGTTCGGCGTCTTTTTCATCGTTTCCGGTACGTTTAAAGGTTCCAGCAATGGGGTGAATTTCGGCAACGTCGCCTTTTACCACCAATTGGGCTTCCGGTGAGCTTCCGAAGATTTTAAAGTTTCCGTAGTCAAAATAAAACAAATAGGGGGAAGGGTTTACACTTCGTAAGGCACGATACACGTTAAATTCGTCACCGGTAAAACCTTGTGAAAACCGTTTGCTGGGTACAATTTGGAACACATCGCCACGTGCGCAATGTTCTTTACATTTTCTCACTAATTCCTTAAAGCCTTCATCATCGATATTCGTTTGTACGTCACCTTTGGTTTGAAACGGATATTCTGCAAAGTTTTTTGACTTTAGCAATTGTTCCAGTTGCGGAATGTTGTTTTCTGTTTCGTAACAATGCGCAAACAGATACGCTTCGTTATTAAAATGATTAATGGCGATGATATTTTGGTACACAGCGTAATATAAATCGGGCATCTCTAGATTTTCATCTTTTTTTGAAATGTCTATGTTTTCAAAATATTGGACGGCATCGTACGCCATATAACCAAATAATCCATTGTTAATGAACTTTAAATCATTTTCTTCAGAAGAAAAAGAAGCAGCAAACTTATCAAGGATAGCCGGAACGTTTGTTTCAGAATTGATAGTGATTTCAGCCTTTTTTCCATCTGGAAATTCTTGCGTAATCACACCATTCATTACTTTAATGGAAGCAATGGGATTGCAACAAATGTAGCTGAAACTGTTGTCGTTGGCGTGATAGTCGCTACTTTCTAACAAAAGACTATTGGGGAATTTATCCCGTAGCCGCAAATAAACCGAAACCGGGGTTAACGTATCTGCCAATAGTTTTTTGGAATGTGTTTTTAATTGATATTTCATAATCTATTGTAAACAAAAAAGGCTTGTCGTGAAAGACAAGCCTTTGGTTTTATTAAATACCATGATGCTTTACTCACGAGTGTTTACGTGTGTAACATATGCCACCAGGTATGTTTGTTGTTTGCGTTCATAAACTTAGTTTTCAAAGATAGAAATGAAAGTTGTAAACCACAAATAACAAGTGCTTAAAATTTTAAGGTTACATCTAGTGTGAAATCGTTTGAGATGGTGTTGTCTCCCAAATTATCGAAGAAACTTCCCGATCCATATCGTACACCAAATTTAGTGCGGTCTATTTTAAAATTGGTCGTTGCAGCAGATTCTCCCATAACTAGGTCAAACGTTATTGACTCTGTTTTACCTTTAATGGTGATATCTCCATTTACAGCATAGGTGTTACCATTTTTGGTGGCACTGTTAATCACTAATTTTGAAGTAGCGTAATTGTCCACCCCAAAAAAATCATCACTTTTTAAGTGTCCTTCCAATTTTGCTTTGTCTTCTCCTTTAAGGTCAGTAACTGTTATGGAAGTCATATCGACTGTAAACTGTCCGCCGGTTAGTTGATCACCTTCCATTTCAAGATGTCCGTCTTGTAAGTTAATAGTCCCAGTGTGTGAGCCTAATACTTTTTTTCCTTTCCATTCAATGGTGCTTTCTTCAATGTTTATTTTCTTTTCCATAGTTGATGTAAATGAGGCCGTGCCTGCAGCGACAGCCAAGATTAATACTGATTTTAATACATTTTTCTTTTTCATAGCAATTTTTTTTTTGGTTAAATAGTAGTAAATAATTCTTCTTTTTCTTTTTGTAGTATAAGCTGGTTACTCATCGTTTCTTAATTTATCTAAGAGGTTATTTAGGGTTTCCAGTTCTTCTGTATTTAAATTTTTTACAGCATTTTCGTTTGCTTTTGTGATAATAGGATCTAATTCTTGTAATACAGTCAATCCCTTTTCAGTAATAAGAATTTCTATTTTCCTTCGGTTTTCGGGACAAACTTTTCGCGACACTAATTTTTTCTGAACCAACTTATCCACCAAACGAGTGGTATTACTGTTACGGTCAATCATACGTTCTTGTAGCGTAGATAGGTTGGCTGGTTTTCCTTTTTGGCCTCTTAAAATGCGCAGTACATTATACTGTTGATTGGTAAGGTTAAAATCTTTAAAAACCGAAGTAGCCATTTCTATTACCCGAGAGGTATAAGCTATGTTAATCACCGTTTTAGAGGCAATTTCCATTGGTTTTTTTGTCTTTATTACATCTTCAATCTTCATAATTGTATATACAATTGTTGTTGATACAAATGTATGTAGCTTTGCCTATTTAAAAAATACTTTAACAAAGTTTAACAAAGAGAAATGCTGAAAGCAAAGACTTTAATTTTGAAAAATTGGAAATATGTTGCGTGAAAGAAACGTTAAAACAAAACTGACAGTCAATAAGTTTGAATATATTTCGGGTATGAAAAAAATAGGATTACTACTGTTAATATTGGTGCTTCAAGCTTGTGCAGATGATAAAAAGAAGACAGAACCAAGAGTCGAACCTTCTGATGAGGTTTCTGAAGACATCCAAAATTTAGCTAAAGATGAGAAGATGGAAGAACCAATTTCGGTTAGAATACCTTCTTATGATTTTGAAACCTTTCAGAAAAAAATACTTCAGAAGAATAATGATACTACCTACGTAGTCAACTTTTGGGCCACGTGGTGTAAGCCCTGTGTAAAGGAACTGCCGTATTTTGAAAGAATCAATAAAGAATATGCCGATAAAAAGGTGAAAGTAATATTAGCAAGCTTAGACTTCCCCAATAAAGTACAGAGTCAGGTGGTTCCTTTTATAAAAAAGAACAAATTACATTCTGAAATTGTTTTGCTGGACGATGCCGATGCGAATAGCTGGATTCCGAAAGTTTCCGAAGAGTGGAGTGGAGCTATTCCTGCCACGGTGATTTATAAAAACGATAGCCGTACTTTTTACGAAAAATCGTTTACCTATGAAGAGTTAAAAACTGAAATACAAAAAATACTTTAAAATAATACTATTATGAAAGCAATATCTAAACACCTACCTATGGCCATAATGGCTTTTTTATTACTTGGGCTAAGCAGTTGTAAAAACGACAACAATAATCAGGAAAAAATTAAAACTGATCAAAAAGCCGAAGTAGCAATGGCTACGCCTGCAGAGGTTGAAACTGCCAAAGGCTACTCAATTGGGGACGAAGCAACCGATTTTAAATTAAAAGATGTGGACGGCGATATGGTTTCTTTATCTGACTATCCCGATGCAAAAGGATTTATTGTAATATTTACGTGTAACACCTGCCCATTTGCAGTGGCAAGTGAAGAGCGAATGGTTGCTTTGGATCAAGAGTTTAAAGGCAAAGGCTACCCGGTAATTGCCATTAACCCCAATAATCCTGAGGTACAACCAGACGACACCTACGAGTTAATGCAAGAAAAAGCAAAAGAAGCCGGATTTACCTTTCCATATTTGTATGACGAAAGCCAAACTATTTATGCAAAATACGGTGCGACCAAAACACCACACGTATATCTTTTGAATAAAGAGAATACTTCGGCAGGCTCAGCAACCCCAAAGTATATCGTAAAATATATTGGAGCCATTGACGATAACGTTCGTAATGCCGATGCCGTAAAAGATCGTTTTTTAGCCAATGCCATAAACGAATTATTGGCAGGAAAAGAGATAACGGTTAAAGAAACCAAAGCGATTGGTTGTACTGTAAAGCAGTAAAAATATTGTACTTTATATAATAAACCCGATTACGTTTAGTGGTCGGTTTTTTTTATTAAAAGAATTTTTATGAATCAAAAACTTGTAACGTTTTTTATTTTTTTGCGTCTATAGTAATGGGAATCCTTATTTTTACAAAAAATTAAAACGATGGATTTAAGCCAACAAGAATGGAGCGAAAAGCTTAACGCAGACGATAATTCACAGATTTTAGATGTGCGTACAGACGAAGAAGTTGCTGAAAAACAAATTCCGAATGCCAAACAGATGGACATTCAGAACCCGCCCAAGTTTATGGAAGAACTGCAACAGTTGGATGCTTCAAAAAACTATTATGTTTATTGCCGTTCGGGCGCTCGTAGTGCACAAGCCTGTGCTATTTTAAAGTCGCAAGGTTTTGAAAACTGTTATAATCTTTTAGGCGGTATTACTGAGTGGGAAGGCGAAACCGTTTCTTAAACTTTTCATCATGAAAAAATTATTATTACTACCTATATTAAGTTTGTTATTAATATTTCAATCTTGCGATGAAGCAAACTCAGACACGGTTGAGGTTATCAGCCCACAGCACTTTTTAGAGTCTCTGGAAAATGATGAGGATGGACAGCTAATTGATGTGCGTACTACCGAAGAATTTGGTGTAAGCCATATAAAGGAGGCTCAAAATATTTGTGTAACCGATGCCGATTTTGAAGAGAAAATTAAAACATTGGATAAAACAAAACCGGTGTATGTATACTGCCGAAGCGGTGGAAGAAGTGCCCGTGCCGCCAAAATATTAGAAGAAAAAGGTTTTACTAAAGTATACGACCTACAAGGCGGAATTACTTCTTGGGATGAAGAAGGGCTAGAAACTGAACAATAGCTTTATTACTTCTTAAAATAATTAACAGATTGATTTCTATCTAGTTAAATTGACGCTAAACATACGTTCAATTTTACTTTCTCTTGTGTTCAATAGCTATATTTAATATAATAATGAAGCTATTATGAGAAATCAAGACCAAATTATTCACGAAGAAATGCGTAAACTGATTAAAAAGAGTTGCGCGGTATCTACAAAATTAAACCCTGAATTCTACAGTTTTCAGAAGTCCTTATTGAAGTTCTTTTTTAATGCTGCTTCCGTAGTTATTGATCGAGACAACCAGACCATCACATTATATGGTGGGGCCATCATCGACCATTCACCCCGAACGCTATACGATATCAATCAACTGTCTGCAACAACCATTTCATATAGTAATTTAGAGGAAACATTAAAAGGGTGTCTTGAAAATGGGGAGAAAGCATCACGATTTTATAAATCGCAACTGTTCCACTATAATAACGTGGCTCAAGTGGTAACAGAGGATGCTATTAGTGCATAAAAAATTTATAGCAATACTCTTAAAAGTCGCCAACCCCACTTAGGCGGCTTTTTTATTGCTACAATTTGCGTTCTACTGTTTTTCCTTTTTTTATAAATAGTGTGGCGTCTTCCAAAACTAAATACAAACATGGTACAATTACCAAAATAATAGAGGTGGCAAAGATGATCCCGAAACCTAATGAAATAGCCATTGGGATTAAATGAAATGCTTGGCTAGAAGTTTCTAAAATAATAGGGGTCAAGCCTCCAAATGTAGTTAATGTCGTTAAGAGAATAGGACGAAAACGTCTTAGTCCGGCTTCGTGTATCGAGTCGTAAATAGAGCTGTCTTTCCTTTTTTTGTTTGCATAATCTATCATAATGAGCGAATCGTTTACAACCACCCCAGATAAGGCGATAACTCCCATTAAACTAACTATAGAAAGATCATAACCTAAAAGAATATGTCCAATTACGGCACCTACAATGCCAAAAGGAATAGCGGTCATAACAATTAAGGGCTGGGTATAACTGCTAAAAGCAATCGCTAATAGGGCGTACATAATCATCATAGCCATCGAAAAGCTACTCCATAACGATTGTGTGGATTCTCGCATATCGGCTTGGCTTCCTTCATATGTCCAGGTAATACCGGGATAGTCTGCGCGAAGTTGTGGCAATACTTCATTATTAATAGAAGCCAATACACGCCCTACTGCATTGGCGGGTTCTACATCCATCCCTACATTAATGACGCGACGCCCGTCACGTCGGTTTATATTGGTAAAGGCTTCTCGTTGGGTAACTGTTACAACATCGAGTAACGGAACTTCAACACTGTCCGGTGTACGTATCAAGAAGTTTTCTAGGTTTTGTAAATTCTTACGTTCCTCTAAAGGCAATTTAACACGGACTTCAATCTCGTTGATGCCTCTCAATTGGCGAATGGCGAGAGCTCCATAAAAAGCATCTCTCACTTGTCGTCCCACTTCGGTAGAGGTGAGGCCAAGGTTTCTACCTTCCGGTAACAATTTAAAGTCATATTGCAGTTTTCCTTTGTTATAATTATCGCTTACATCTCTCGTGTTATCAAATGCTTCTATCCTTTCAAAAAAAGCTTTGCTGGCACGCTCTAACGTTTCAACATCTGTATGACTTAAATCTAAACTAATATCTTGTTGATAACCACCGGGGCCTCGTTCTGCTTCAAATGTTATTTGATCTACTCCTGTAATATCACCAATGTTATCACGCCAAATGGCAATGAGTTCCCGAGCAGTCATGTCTCGATCATCTGGTGGAAGCATAACTATTTCAACATCGATAAAGTTTTGTCCTCGGACGTTGGTTTTAATCCCTTCGGCTACTTCGTAAAGATTATGTTCTTCAAACATTTTTTGGGTAGACTTCGTGATCTCTTCAGCTACTTTGGCAGCTTGGTCAGGGGTCGTGCCTACCGGAAGTCGTACCCCAGCTTCAATTTCGTCTGCTGCTACTTCGGGCATCATAATCATCCCCATATGGTCGCTGTAGCCATAACCCCCCACCACTAATAGTAGAGCTACTGCAATAGACAAGGTAATGTATCGATATTTAAGGCATTTATCTAAAAAGGGGCGATAGTGCTTATCAACAAAGCGTGTAAGGCCATTTGCAAAATATTGTTGTCCTTTTTCTAAGCGTAATACCCATTGTTTCTTTTTCTTCTTTTTTGAAAGGTGGCCTAAGTGTGAAGGCAGAATGAACAAGGCTTCTAAAAGTGAAACTGCTAAAATAACAATCACGACAGCCGGTAAGGGTTGCCAAAACTTCCCTGTTTCCCCAGGCATAAATAGAAGTGGAATAAAAGCTACAATAGTTGTGATAATGCTAAAGGTAACTGGTTTAGAAACATCTTTCGTTCCTTTAATGGCGGCTTCCATAAAGGGCAACCCTTTTTGTCGGTACTCGTAAATGTTTTCACCTACTACAATTGCATCATCTACCACAATACCTAATACAACCAGAAATCCAAACATCGATATCATATTAATACTGATGCCTATTAGCGGAAGTAGAATAACCCCTCCAATAAAGGAAATTGTCATTCCCATCATAACCCAAAAGGCGAGGCGGTATTCTAAGAATAACGTAAGGATAACCAAAACGATGATGATAGCAAGTATGCCATTTTCGGTTAGTAGCGATAATCGTTCACGGTAGTCTTCTGCACGGTTACTGTCAATACGGTATTGAACGCCAGGCGGTAACTGGAAATCATTCATAATCTCTTTTACCCTTTCTTCAATGTCTAAAGGGGATTGATCTCCTATTCGGAAAATTTCTAAATCGATGGAAGGGGTTTGGTTAAACTGACCATGAAAGCCGGTTTCTTCAAAACCATCAGTGATGGTGGCAATTTCAGAAAGAGTTACGCGAGCACCCGAATTGGAAGAAATTATGGTAATATCTCCAAACTCTTCTGCCCATTGCTTGCGTTCTTTCATCCGCAATAAAATCTCTTCGCTCTGTGTTTCTACGGCTCCTGCTGGTACATCTTCACTGGATTGTGCAACAATATCGGCCACTTGACCTAAAGTTAAATTGTATTGCCGTAAGTTATGTCGTGGTATTTCAATATGTGTAACGTAGTCCGGGACGTTCCCTATTTCTACCTGTGTGATTTCAGGATCACTTAATAGGCGGTTGCGTAACCGTTCCGTGAGATTACGTAGGGCGGTAATGTCCACATCTCCATAGAGGCCAATCTGCATGACATCCCGTTGTCTGGACTGAAGAGCTACTTGGGGTTGTTCTATATCGTCGGGGAAGGTTCGTATTCGGTTTACTGCCTGATCAATATCTTGAAAGGCTTTCATCCGGTCGGTTCCGGCTACTAATTCGATAAGGATTTCCCCAGAACCTTCATTGGCGGTGGAGACAATTTCTTTAATACCTTGTATGCCCCGGATGGCTTCTTCAACAGGTAATAAAATACCTTGTTCTACTTCGGCAGGGGCTGCGCCGGGATACACAACATTTACTTCAACAAAGTCAAGCTGAAACTGGGGGAATACTTCTTTTTGAATATTGAACATCGTCCAGATACCTCCACCAATCAAGAGAATCATGATTAAATTTGCAATAATGGAATTCCTGGCCATATACCCAATGACTCCTTCCTTTCTCACTTTATTTTCTTGATTCTCTTCCACGCTTATTGCTCTTCTTTACTTTTGTTTTGAGTTGAATTTTGAATAGAATCGGTTGCTTCTTTCCGAAGAGCAATGCCTTCGGCCACAGTACTTAAGTTGGTGATAACCACTTGTTCGTTATCTTCTATTCCTGAACGGATATAGGCATATTTTGAATCGGTGAGTATAATATCTACTTTTCGAATACTTAATTTTCCATCATTCATAACCCAAACGGTTTGGTTGCTACGGATATATCCTCGATCGAGACGAACCACATCTTCTATAGTGGTAGCTTCTATATGCGCTTCTACGAAAGAACCTATTATTAATTTAGGAAGATCACTGTCCGATTCGTAGCCTAATGGGTCCGGTACTTTTACCAAAACTCTAGCCAAACGAGTTTGATTGTCCAATGCACCTATCTGCTTGGTTAGGTATCCTACCCGGTAGGTGTCGTTCTCCCAAGCTGTGGTGTGTTTTATTTTCACCGTAGATCCCTTTTCGTTTTCGATAGTAGGAAAGGTAAGCCACTTCAACTTTGAAACCGGAACGGTAACCGTGACCCAATAATAATCGGCACCTACCAAACGCCCTAAATTATCTCCAGGGGCGACTTGAGAACCTTCGGTTACATTTTGACTAAGAACATGTGCATCAAAAGGGGCTTTGATGGTAGTTCTTGCAACATTTGTTTCTGCTTGATTAACAGAAGCTTTCGCTGCTTTAACGGTAGCTCGCACAGCATCTAATTGCGGTCGCCTTAAAACCAACTGCCGTTCTTTATCACTTAACGAATCAATACCAGCTAATTCTAGATCTTTTTCAGCTACTTGTTGCCTCCCCATTTCTACATCTAAATTGGTTTGTGCTTGAAGCAGTTCACTCTGTCTTAGTTCTAACGTATTTCTGAAATCTGAAGGATCTATCTGCAATAGTGTTTGCCCTTTTTTTACAAAACTACCCGGTGTAAAATTAGAAGACCTACGGATAACTTGCCCACTAACTAAAGGGCTGAGCATAACATCTTCAACAGGTTGTACGGTCCCGGTAGCTTGTAAAGTAGGTTGATAGTTGCCTTTATTAACCTGTACTGTGTTTACAAGCATAGCAGTTTGTTTGGTAGCTCCTTCACTTTCGGCAGTAGGTTCTGTAGAAAAGATAAGGAAAGTAATTGCTACTGCTGCGAGTAGAATAACCAAACATATCAGGATTATTGTTTTCTTTTTCATACAAGTAGTACTTTTTTTGTTGCTATGGAGTTGCCGGGTTTTCTATTTCAAATCCACCGGCCAAGGCACGATATAGGTCAATTCGTATTTCCAATTGAGTTTGTTCAGCAGCAATTAAATCCCTTCTTAATTGTTGTTCTTGGTTTAAGGTAAGCAAGACATCTAGGTATTCACTAGCACCGTATAAATATTCAATTTTTAATTGACGACTTGTTTTTTCGGCCAGTTCTAATTGTCGTTTTAGGCTTTCCAATTGTTCTTTTTGTTTTTGCTCCTGAAGCAGGGCATCTTCTACTTCGCGAAAGGAATTAAGTACGGTTTGGCCATAGTTATATAATTGCTGATTTTTTAATGCTTCGGTGCGGTCTATTTCAGCGCGGATTTGTCCTCCATAAAATAAGGGAGCCGCTAAATTTGCAGCCAAACTATATGCCCATTCCTTAAAAAGGTCGCTGTAATCATTAGCGCGAAACTGCCCTGTTGCGGAGACCGAAAGGCGAGGGTATTGACTGCGTACCGCCTCAGCCATATCACGGTCGGCTGCTAATAAAAAATGTTGTGCCTGCTGTACATCGGGACGGTTTCTAATGAGTTCTAAAGGGAGGCCAGTATCTGGAAAAGGTGGCAAACTAGGTAAACTGTCTGTAGGTGTTGGTATCGGATTGTTTTGAGGTGCTTCTCCTAACAGTACAGCCAATTGATTTTTTAAGAGGGCGACATCGGTTTCGTAGCCAATTTTTAAAGTACGGGTAGCCTCTGATAATTGACGCTGCCTCAATATATCAACCGCTCGGGTTTGACCACTGCTAAACCGTGTTTGAATTAATTCTACAATATCATCATTGGTCTTTATTTGTTGGTTCGCTAATACCAATTGCCGTTGCGCGGTTACTAGTCGATACCAGGTAGTGGCAATTTGAGTGGATAGTACCAAAGCAGTTGTTTGGTAATCGTAGTAACTTGCTTTTGCTCGAAAGGCTTCGGCTTGCTTGGCAGAACGGAGTCGTCCCCAGAGATCGAGCTCATAAGAAGCAGAAAGTCCTAATTGTATGTCTTCACCACCAGTAAAATCGGCTTGGGGTCTGTTTAAGGATGTTCTGGCATTGGCTTCTACTTGTGGCCACAAGGTGGAAGCTTGGCGTTTTTGTATGGCCCTAGCTGCTAATACTTGTTGCCAAGTAGCTGCTAATTCCATATTTTTACTCAAAGCGCTATCTATTAGTTTGTTAAGTGTAGTGTCCTTTAAAGAGATCCACCATTTTTCGGGAATTACTTCTGTTCCGGTATATGAAAAAGGTTGCGGTTCCTCTAAAGGAGGTGGAATGTTAGTGATCTTTGGCGCACAGGCGTTAACAATGCATAGGAAGAGTAATGCCAAGAGTATCTTAGATAAACAAGGACACCGAAAGGCAGACCGGCTGCAAGGGCACGTACTATTGACATTCTTATAACTAATAGCAGGGTACAATTTAATGCAAATACCTCCCGATGTATATTTATAAATCTCGGTAGAAGATGCAATTTTTTTATTCCGCAGGATGCGAATTCACTTTTTTCTTAAAGTTAGCATTTTTTTAATAAGTTGACAAATAACAAGTTGATCTTGTCATATTTGAAGTATCTTTTGAGTAAATTTTTCTCTTATGAAATTAGATTAATAAAAGAAGCTGTTAAAATTAATTATTCTTTACCCGTGTTGGCCAAGAGTATATTAGGTTTATCTGTTATGATACCGTCAACATTCATTTCAATCAAACGCTGCATGCTTTTTTCAGAATTTACAGTCCAAGCATATACTTTTAAACCTCTTTTTTGTAGCTTTTTTTTATAGGAAGGAAACCAAATTAAGCTATGATAATAAACCCCCACGGTTTCAATTCCCGGAACATCTGAATCGCTTAACGGACTTAATACAAATAATCCAGTTCGATATATTGGATAGGTACTTTTAAAATCTTTAATAAACTTTTTATCAAAGGAAAACACTTCCACTTTTTCAGACATATTGTGTTTTTTTAGAAGGTCTGCCAAAGTTGCTCCTATTTGTGGATACGCTTTTGTATTTTTTACTTCAATAAGTAATTTGGTATCACTTTCTTTAACAAGAAGTAAAACTTCTTCTAAAGAGGGAACCCTAATTGGGGTATTGAATTCTGCGAAGTCATGGTCAATTTCCAATTGTTTTATTTCTTTAAAGGTAAGAGCGCCAATTTTTCCTTTTCCGTTAGTAGTTCTATTCACTTTTTTATCGTGCATAACCACTATTACTCCATCTTTTGATTGGTGCACATCTACTTCAATTTTATCTACAGAAAGCGTAAGTGCTTTACGTACGGCTTCTAACGTGTTTTCAGGTGCCAAAGCTGCGGCGCCTCGATGTGCTATTGTTTCCATTTTTAAAGTAGTTTTAAGGGTATCAATGGTAATTGTATATTTTCCTTGGTTATTTTGCCATTCTGAATCGTTAATCACAAATTTTATGTGTTCTTCGTTTTTAACGGTAACCCACAAATTTCGGTCATTGTTTAATATGCCGTAAATATCTTCTTCAGGAAAAGGACGCCATTTGTTGTTACTTTTTTGTTGGATGCTAACTGCCCCGTGATGAAAAGACTGAAGTTCTTGTAGGTCATATACATCACCAATACCCATTCCGAAAATACCTGCTTCTGTCCCACTCGCAGTGTTAAAACCAGTAAAGGTTCCCAACTTTACTTTTCCTTTAGCACGTATATTTAAGGACAGCAGTGTACTATCGGGTATTCCAGTGACTTTCCATTCGTTTTTAGTATCAGGAACCTTCGTGACAAAAGGGCTGTAAGAAGTAATTTCAAAGCCATGCTTGTCTTCCCAAAAGGATTGGTTAGTAAGTCTAAGGTATAAACTAGCTGCAACCGGAATGGTGAGAAGCACAAAAAAGAGGGTGATTAATGAACGTTTCATTTTCTTATGTTTTAAGGGAGTAAAGGAAGCTGTGTTAAAATAATGTTTTAAAGTAGGGTGGGTAAACTCATATCCGGCACCTACCACGCGAATAAACCTAAGGTTTGAACTTTCTTCTAAAAAACGAATGTAGTTGATAGGGCCAGAATTATCCAACCAAATTAAAAGGCGAAGTGAGTAATGGCTGATGACATCTAGGCCTCCAAACCATAAAAAAGCCAGAATACCGAACGCAATTCCAGCTTTTATTGCTTTTATAATAGAAGTGAGTTCATTTTCCAATATTCCTATACTGCTGCCCAGTACAATGCACATCACCACTCCTACAATAATACCGGCGCGTGTAGCATTTAGCAAGGAGCGTTTAATACCAAAATTAGGTTTAAACGTGTGCTCTTTTTTTATTTTTTTATCAATAAGGGTGTCGCTGTCTTTTAAATAGCCCATAATACCAAAAAGAATAAAACCAAATATGAAACCGAAGAAAAAGGAAAGTAAATAAACATTATCGATATATAGTTTTTCTTCTAACCACAATCCAAAACCAGAGCTGCCTACTACATTGGTAATAACAAAAGAAAGAATGTTTAATAACAATCCAAGAATAATGCCCCCAACGGTTCCGTACCGAAAAAAGCCCTTGGCATTCCTACTTAGTTTTTCTACCGAGCGTATGTCTAAGTTTATTTGTTGCCAACGGGCTCTAAACCCAAAAATCAAGGCCATTAATATACCAATTAATACGCCCACATTTGCTTCGGTAGTAGAGAATAGGCCGTTTAAAAACATTTCTTTTTCTAAGGCATTATTACGGGGTGAGGAAAAACCATAGTACGCCCAAAGAATGAAAACCATGGGAACTAAAAACCATAAAATATTAGAAAGGTAATGACGCAGTTTAATACGAGTGGATGTGCTATGCAATACTTCATATACATTACCGGTCTTAGTGGCTGTTTTTCTTTTTGTTCTAAATAGATAAATAACCAAAGTGGCTGTAAACCCTGATAGAATTGCTGCGTTTAGAAAATCAAAAGGGCCAGACATAAAAAAACCAACGGCGATGGAGATGAAAAATGCCATTAGGATACGTGATAATATATAATAGTGAAGCCGCATTCTTTTGGAAGAAAGAAATAGCGGCTGTAACTCTTCAATAAAAAAAGAATGTTCTTCTTGCCGAGCGATACTTTGCAACCAGTTTCTGATAGCGTTTGGACCAGAGGTTACTTTTCGTTGGGAAAGAAACGCAGTGTTTTCTAAAACAAAAGCATCATATTTTTGCCACAACTTGCTAAATATGTCTATGTCGCTACCGGTTTCCAGTTTTTCAATTTCAGTAGCGTCAATATCGCGTATGGTCACTGCCAGTAAAAATAAGGCCATAGGATAACGAGCAAAACTCTTTAGCTTGCTGCTTTTTTCAAAAATTTCTTTAAAACGGTCGCGTGTATCTAAATTATTGGTAATGGCTTCCACTTGTTCAGGCGATAGTGGTTGTAATTCATATACCCGAAATGTTTGTTTAATATCAAGGTCTTTTTTTTCTAGATATGTTGCTATTTCGAAAAATACCTTTGGACGCGAGATAAGTGTTACAGGATTTATGCGAGCGTATTCATTTATTTCTAAAATACAACGCTCCCGCATTTCTTGTGTCATTTGGTCTAATCCATCTAGAAAAGGGACCATCTTATGTGCCCTAATAAAATAATCTGCATTTTTTGCATCAATCCTGTACAGCTTATCTAATTCTTGCTGTAGCCATTCTTTAACTGTTTGGTCTTTTTTCCATGAGGATAAGGAAAAATAAACAGGAACCAGATCTATTTTTTCTTCTTTTAATTGGTGTGCTATGTAATCGAAAATAGCAGAGGTTTTCCCAACGCCGGCAGGACCAATAATTGCAAAGCTTTGTCCGTTAAAAGATTGCGTTTTTTTAATTAAATCGTGTAATCTTCCTTGTACAATTTTAGAGTCTCCATTAATACTGGTTACTTTCCAGTTTAGGGTTTTAATAAACTTTAATTCACTTTTTTCTATGAGGGCTAAATTTTTACTACATAAGTTGTGTACGTCGGTTTTTAAACGCTGTAACAGCGTATTTTGAGCATTTTCTGTAAGTATTGGATCGATGGTAAATTCTTCTTTTTTTTTAATACCAAGAAAAGCTAAGGACTTTTTAATGCCAGTATTAATTTGATCATCGAATATAATTTTCAGAAGATATAATAAAACAGAAATGGAGGATAACCCAAATAGAGCCAGTAGATTATCTGCCCATCCAGAGTGATATAAGAGGTATAATGGAATACCAATACCTAATATAACAAGTAAGATCCTTTTTTTCATATGATTAATGAAGCAGAAGGTATGGTTTTATTAGTTAGTTTTTTGGGGAAGGACTATAAATTTACATGCAATTATTTGATTATGAAAGGGTAGAGGTTAAATTTAACTGTGTTTTTATTTATAAAAAAATGTAAAAGTTTACTAATTACAGTTATAGGTAAAGAGCAGGTCGTTTTTAGAATAAGTATATAAATTTTAATATAGCTTTATCGGTAGAAAAATTTACATATGCGATAGGTGTTTCAAATTATTTTTGAACGCCCTGTAATATCTTGTCTTGTACTTTTCGATCGCCACTCGTATGAAGGATGGATACATCGCCAGTGGACTCCAAAATTGCTGCGTGGACTTCATTTAAATTAAATACATTGGCTTCACGTAGTTTAGCGATGAGGTCATCTTCACCCATATTGGTCGCTTTTAGATTCTTATAGATTATTTGTCCGTCTTTCATGAGTAGGATGGGCGAGTTGGTTGCTATTTTTTTAAAATGATCCGATTTCCGAACCAATAACGCAAATATCGACTGAAAGGCAATAATTCCTCCTAAAGCAATAGCGCCTTTTACCAACGATTGGTCACTATTTAGCACAATAGAAGCAAGAATAGACCCAATAGCAATGGTAGAGGCAAAATCGAAACTTGACATTTTGGCAAAAGTCCGTAAACCAGAAATTCGGGTAATAATGATGATACTTGTAAAAATAAGCAGTATCGATATAATTACTTTCCCTAATACACTGGGAGTAGCGGTAATCCAATTTTCCATGATTAAGTGATTTTATAGTGTATTTTAAAGGTATTGTTTTTATGAAAAATAAAAGGTATGTTCAAAAAACTTGTAATATCCTTGTTCTTTTATGAATAAAAAGAGTATTGGAAGCAGGCAATTTTGTAATGAGACTAACCTGTGCCAAACTAAAACCCTTGTATTAAAGTCAATTGATTTTTATATTTTCATTAAAACTAAAAACTTTTTATAAGGTTTCGCTTGCTATCTTATATTTATACTATAGTACTACTTCTTTTTATGCCCTACCCGAATTAAAACCGAATCATCTCTGGATTAAAAGTTGGTTTTTAATTCAAGGACTTGTTGTTTAAATGGTTGCCGTGAGCTTTGAGCTTTGAGCGATGAATATTGAGCCTTTAGCAAAAAATCAGTTGGCACTAGCAGTTTTGTTTTTAAAAAAATTGCTGGTGGTTTCATTTTTTATAAATCAACCACATACGAAAACCGTTTTATTAACCGATAGTTCTCTGTAAAGGCTGTAATAGGAGTTTTCAGTAATTTTTCATTGTCTTTTTTAAGTGCTGTCAGTAGGTTGGCTGTTGCGTGGCGTATTACCAATTTTTGGGGTTTAGGACTTCCCAAATTCGATATGCCTCCCGTTTTTTCAGTTTCCATAAAAAAGCTTTCAAATAGTTGGCTGGAATTGCTGTTTTGTAAAAATGCCAAAAAATCCCCGTACAAAGATTTAAAACTGCCAATGGGCAATGCCAATAAAAACAATACTGCCGCAGTTTTGTTTTTCCCTAAATTGTTTGGATAGTCCTCGTGTGCTTTTACAATACGGAAAATATTGACAAACCGTTTAATGGCCCTCGGACTGGATCCTACTATAATCGACATATTTTGAATGCTTTCCAGCTCTTCTGTTGAAAAAACAAGTGACTCATAGGGTACGGTTTTTATTTTCAATTTAGGAGCAGTTTCCTTTTTTTTATTTGTTGTTTCTGAATCTTCGGTTGAAGAAACCACTTCAGATTTTGTAGATGGGTCTTTTTCTTTTTCAGGATTGGCATCTATTTTATTTGTGTCTGAAACAGCAAGATTATTGGTGATACTTTCACTTTGAACAGTATCCGAAGGCTCTGGAACGGTTTCGGCCAATGTTTTCAGCATATGCTTTACATTTTTGTCCGATGCGCTTTTCAGGTTAAACGGTACTTGAAATATTTTTTCCAGATACGTGGATGGGCTGATGGATTCCTGTCCATTTTGTTCTGCTTTATTTTCAAATTGCAGTCTGTGCCGTTTTATCAGGGCATTTTTAACCCATCGTGGATCTACCCCGACCACTACCACAAACAAAGGGTAGGCCATTAACAAATTGACCGCTTCCAGTACTTCCACCACCCGTTCTTCGGGGCATCGGTCTAGGTCGTCAATGTAAAGGACAATCCGTTCCAGTGGTTTTTCGAAATAGTCATTAAATTGAGTCCCATCGTCCGGGTCCATGTTTTTTATTTCGGTATTGTGATCGGTAAAAAGTTCGCTCAAGGTTTCAAAATCTTTCCTTATGGTTGAAATAATGCCCAAATGTTCTGCATAGTCCTTGCTTACGCTTTTACGTTCTATAAAGGAATAGAGGGCTTCGGTAGATAGCGTGTTTTCGAGCCTAAATTGCAATTCGGCCTGTTCTTTGGCAGTAAGGGTAATTTGATGATTGAGGCTTTCCAGTTCTCTTCTAAGATACTCCATTTCCAACTCCGCAGCTTTCTGTTGCTGTTTAAAATCGATGGTGGCCTGTTCTTTTTTCTGTAAATAGTTGTTTTTAATGGCCCAAAAGGAAGCGATTATAGGCTGCATTTTATTGTAAGTGTCTATTCCACGGATCCACAATGCGCCCAATACGGTGAGTAGGGACCATATTCCGGCCGGAAAAGTAAAATAGGTTGCGCCAATAAGCCTTGATAAATAGACCACAGCAATAGGAACTAAAACAATAATGGCAATAATAAACAATACCCATAGTATGTTTTTCCACCAAGTATCTTTTCGAAAAAAGAGTTTTAAAAACGATCCGGCGGATTTAGATTGTTCGTACAGTTTTTCTGGGGTTTGCCAATATTTTTCAGGAATTATCTTCTTTAGTTCCTTTTTGTTTTTGATTATGGATTCATTGTCCTGTAAGGCATCTTCTATTTTTTCATGTACGCGGAACTGTTTGTCCACTTCATTCAATGCTTCGTAAAGCGAGGCCGTTTTAATTTCTTTTATCTTATTGTCCAGTTTTATTTTAATTTCCGCTTTTTTGTCTTTTAACGAAGTAAGACGCGTATCGACAATCGATTTTTTATTTTCCAGTTCTTCTAAGGCTTCGTTGGTAATGTTCAATTTTTGGGTAAGGGCTTTTTCCACTTCAGACTTCATTTTTTGAGCTGAAGTGTCTTGGTCTATATAGTATTGCAACCCTTCAAAAATACGGGTCACCATGCTCGCCCATAAATTGGAATCCATATAGGACCAAGCGTTAAAGTGTACTTGGGCAACGCCCTTACAAAAATGACTTCCTTGGCTCTGTTGCGTTAACCCATCGATCTGTTCGCGTAGCTTTCGCATAAAAAAACTCTTTCCCGAACCCCATTTTCCGAACAACGCAATGGCCAAGGGCGGTAAAAAGGTTTTGGCGGCCATAACGTGGGCAAAGGCCGAAATATCATTTGAAATATCCAAATGGTCCTTCCCAATGTCCGCATCGCTTATAAGTCCGGCTATGGTATGGGCAACGGGGCTGTCGGACTGTATGTTCAAGAAAGCTTCAATTTTCTGCAGTTTGTCTTCATCAAAATAACGCAATATGGTTTGCATTTCTGTTGGCGTTAGGGTGGCGATGGGGTCTGGATTGCTTTTTAACGCATAGATGTTGAGGCCAAAATTGATCAAAAACCAATTTATGGCCAACTGGTTTCCATTTTTTGGGTTGTGATCGACAATACCTACTGCTTTGATGAACAGGTGGTCCATTTTGCCCGTCTCGTCCGTTCCCCTTAAAAAAACAACATCCCCTGTTTTCAATTGGTTGATGAACTTTTGGAGGGATTGACTGCTGCGGTTTTCCCAAAAACCTTCTTTTGCAAACTCAACTGCGTGCTCGTTGCCTTGCCATTTGGAGGCCGCTACGTAAAAATTTTTGTTTTGAAGAAAAGGCGAAGTCATGAACTTTTTTACCCGTTGTGGGCTAGATTGCTCATCAGTGCCAGAAACTGGATGTTCATTCCCCATTTGGCGGTTGGCGGCATCATTATCAGGCTGTGTCATGGGTTCAAAACCAGGGTCTGGCGTGGTGTCTTCTTCATTGAATTTACTGCCAGAAGTGTAAGGGTCAGAAAATTCCGGGTCAATAGATGGTTTTCTGGTTTGTGTTTTTCCACCATAGGTGTGCGGGTCGGGAAATTTGGGATCGGTTGTCGTTTTCCTTTTTTGGCGTTTTGCTCCTCCTTTTTGTATTATTTCAGGATTGCTTTCAGGCTTATCGATATCGTCAAGGTCCAATACCGTAACCCGTATGCGGGTGCCCGATTGCAGTTGCGATTCCAGTTCAAATTTATCGTTGCCGGCCAAGGTAAATTCATACACCAAAAAATACTGGGTTTCGTTGCCAAAAATGGTAGCTGCCTCTTGGATATCGGCATGCTTTTCGCTGGAAACGAATTCGACTTCAAAGAATTTGGATTCAGGGTGGATATCGACCACCACCTTGTTTTCCACATCGCCCAAAGCAAAATTAAAGTTTTTTTGGTTGGGCAAACGAACTTCTTTTAGCAGTTTGAACCCATAGGTTGCCTCTAGTGCTTTCTTTACCCTATCTGTAAAATTGGATCTTTCCATGGCAGTATGGGTTATTGTTCTGACTTTTACTATAATACCTTTTCGGTATATCTTGTTAAATGTAACGCTTTTCTATGTATTTGGTATATGTCACACTTGATTACGATGTAGGAAAAAGATGTGTTGGTTATCGTTGGCTGTAAACAATAGTAGCGGGCAGTATGCAGCGGCGGTGTGCAGTAGTGGTAAATACACGACCGTTATACCTTGACAAACTATTTACAGTTATAAATCGATTAATTAGCTAAGTGTAGTTTTTTATATAAAGGTTTGTTTTAAAGTTTACTACTTAAAGAAATTTTCTAAAATATAGTGGAGATTATCCCTAATACTTCAGAAAGTTTATATTTTTATCACCTCAACATTTTTTAACCTACACCTTCCTTTATGAAAATACTGCTTTTAACTATCATCTTTTTAGTGTCCTTATCGATGTTCTCTCAAGAAGATTATCAATTAAACATTGATGGCAAAACAACCCCTATAGCATTGGACACCCCCTATCAGATTAAAGTGGGAAAGAAAATGATAGACGTAACCTTAAGCATAAGGGATACCCTTACTTATATCGATTCGTTTCTTCAGTTCAGCTATCCCAATTCATATAAGGTAAGTGAAATGGAGTTGGAGCAAGGCATTACCCAAAAAGTTTTAATGACCGCTGAAGGCTCCGGTTTTATGGTTCAGGAATATTCCAGTCTAGACCCGTCGATGATGCAAGAATTGTTATTAAAGGAGGTGACGAAAGAAAGTAAAGAATACGGCTATACCGAAAAGCGAGAAGATTATGAGCGTACCGTGCGTTCCGGGCAGACGTTAAAAGTGCTTCGCTCCGTATTAACCTATAAAGATGATATTGCTATTTACGAAATTAGCAGTTTTTCCAAAAAAGATGAAGGTTTACTATTGATGACCATTGATATGAACGTAAGTGAAAATGGTCCAGGCAAACGGCTGATTAATATGATATGGGATAGCATTGAGTTTAAGTAAGTTGTTTTTTTAATTCTTAATCAAGTATGGTATGGACCAATCTAACTAATGAGGATTCACTAGAAGTTGTATTGAAAATCTTGTCCATATGTAAAAGTTTATAGAAATAGGATTGCCTACTCAGCCTCTTTTCATCTGCTTAGAAAACTTATCATGCAGTCGACCATTTTTTATTAAACCGAATTTCCCTTTATTGTTAGTCCCGTTGGCAGGCCGAACCACCTTCTAATTCAATAATGATGTTTTGTATACTTTTACATTACTAATAGGTTAGAAGAGAAATTAGCAACAATTCAAATTTCTTATAAAGTCTTAAAGAATACCCATGAAAAAACATCCTAAGAAACCGTGGCCTACCAAAGAGGCTATGATGCAGGTTTATGAAAATAACCTGTGGGGCGGAGATAAAACGGAATTTTATTCGGGCTTGGGTTCTCATGATGCTGAAGTGGTAACTAAGTATATAAACGTAGTTTCTGCTTTTTTAAAGGAGTTGAAAACACCACCCGTGGTTTGTGATTTGGGTTGTGGGGATTTTAATGTGGGGAATGAACTGGTGCAATTCGCCAAGGAGTATAAAGCTATCGACATTGTCCCTGATTTGATCGCCCGTAATAAAAAAACATTCAGAATAGATAATGTAGCTTTTTATACCCTAGATATTGCCATAGATGCATTGCCTACTGGGGACTGTGCGATTGTAAGACAGGTGTTGCAGCATCTATCCAATACTGAAATCAAAGCTATCGTCGAAAAATTATATCGATTTAAGTATGTGATCCTTACCGAACACCTACCGGAAGGGGTGTTTATACCCAATACCGATATTATTTCGGGCCAGGGCATTCGTTTAAAAAAGAAGAGTGGCGTCAATCTGTTGGCGGCTCCCTTTCATTTTAAAGTAATAGAAGAAAAAGAGTTGTTCTCTTTACCGTCGCCTGACGGTACGGGGCGTTTAGTGACGACTTTGTATAAGGTTTTTTAAGTATGGCTACCTTTAAAAAACGAGACGTTACTTCGTTTTTCCAAGCCCATTTTCTGAAAACTTATCATTCGGCCGATTCCTTTTATTAAACCGAATTTCCACTTGTTGCTTGCCCCAGTTACGGGCTGCATCTTCATCTAGCCCCATGTAAATATCGATTTTCTTGTTCCAGCGTTTGTTCATTTTGTCTTTAACTATATAAGTACCAGGTAGGCCATCGATTTCAATTTCTTCATTATGATCCAACCCCAATTTGATGAGGTCGCGTGATACGGCAATGGCTCGTTCGCCAGGTTTTAAAATATCGCCCCAAGCGGCTAAAGAAGGATTCCCTCTTTTCGTTTGATGCTCCACCGAGTTATAAGCCGTAGCGGTTACGGTCATGGTGGTCATTTTTTTCTGTTGTTCCTTGGTTTCGGCACAACCGAGCAATAGAATGGCTAGGGAAAGGATGAGTAATGGAATAAGATAGTTGTGCTTTTTGAATTTCATAGTATATATAAAATACAAAAAAGGAGTGTAAATGCCTGAAATTAAGCGAATAATATTATGCTTTACACCTCCTTACGCAATACCTCCAAAGGAGAACTGCGCAATACGGTTTGGATGTTGCTTAAGCCAATGGCTACCACGAGTAGTGTAATGCCTGGTAAAAACACCAGAAAAGGAACCAAAGAGGGTACAAACGGTTCTTTGAAAACAAACAGTGCCAAGCATAAGCTACTTAATAAAGCCAGTATAATCCCAACCAAACTTCCCAGTAGGCCTAAAAAGACATATTCCAATGCTGAAATGGTTAAAATCTGTTTGTTTTTGGCACCCAAAGTACGGAGTAACACACTTTCTTTAATTCGTTGGTATTTGCTGGTTCTTACAGAACCAATCAAGACAATAATTCCTGTAAGAATACTAAAGAAAGCCATAAAATTGATTACCCAAGATACTTGTTCTAAAATATCTTCTACCAAGGTATAAACTTGTCGCAGATCGATAATGGTTACGTTCGGAAAGGTGGCAACCAAATCCCGTTGCAATGCTGCAGAGCCTTTTTCGTTTTTTACTTGGGTAGTAAACACATGAAACTGAGGTGCTTCTTCCAACACACCCTTCGGAAATACTACGGAAAAGTTAAGTTGCATTTGTGCCCAATCTACTTGACGGATGCTACCCACAACGGTTTCCATAAGTACTCCTTGCACATTGAAAACAACAGGATCGCCCACGGCTAGTTTTGCATCTTCAGCTAGATTGTCTGAAATTGAAATATACACAGGATCACCCGCTTCCTTTTGTGGATACCAGGTGCCTTCCAACAATGCTTCGGAAGGGGTAAGGGCCTCGCGATAGGTGGTTCTAAATTCGTGATTTAAAATCCAACCCCGAATTTGGCGTGTGCTATCTTGGCGGATTTCATTCACTGACCTTCCATTAATACTATGCATACGCATCGTCACCAAAGGAATGGTGTTAAGCACCGGCAATCCCTTATTGGTAATACGTTCTGCTACCGAATCACGCTGTTTCGATTGAATATCCAAGATAATCATATTGGCAGTTTCCGAAGTCTTTTCAATTTCTGTCTTTGCTAATAAAATATCTTTGGTAAAATACAAGGTGCTAATTAAAAATGTTCCCAACCCTATGGCAACTACCAGCACAACGGTTTGGTTGTTGGGTCTAAATAAGTTGAGTAAACTTTGACGTGCCGTAAAGCTCCATCGCTTCGGAAAAAAACGTTTCACCATTTTTATAAAAAACAGAGCGACACTTGCCAATACGGCAAACGTAATAACGGTTCCACCTACAAATGCTAATGCATACAGCGAATCTTTAATAAGCCATAGGGAGAATAAAAACAGGAATACCAGAATGGCGCCAAATACCAAAAAGCGAATTTTTCTGGGTTCTTGAGATGATTTTTCATCCACACGTAATACATCTAAAGGCGACACATACCAAGTTCTCAATAAGGGTAGCAGCGCAAATAAGACGGACATACATAGTCCAAGTAGCACACCAATAACAATAGGTTGCGTTGTAATAGAGATTGTAAGGGAAAAGGGCAAAAACTCTTTGAGTAAATAAGGGAATAACTCTTGAATACCAACGCCTATCAGCGACCCGATAAGTCCTCCAATGATTCCAATTCCAGCAATTTGAATTAAATAAATCAGAAAACTTTGGAGTCTGGATGTGCCCATACACTTTAAAACTGCGATGGCTTTCAATTTTTCTTTTATATAGATATGCACCGAACTGGCGATGCCAATACATCCTAACAACAAGGCAATAAATGCTGCTAGGTTTAGGAATTTCCCAACATTGTCATACCGTCTTCCTAAGCGTTCGGTCGTGCTGGTATGTGTGTCTAGATCGGCATTTTCTAAATCCAATACGGGTTCGAGCTTGTCTTGAAGTTGCTGTAAGTTTACCGTATCGGCTACTTTATAGAAATATTGGTATTCCTTTCGGCTTCCAAATTGCAACAAATCCGTAGCTTCAATAAATCGATAGGGAATAATGACAGGCGGTGCTACCGAACTTGAAAAGGCAGAGCTTCCCGGAATCGATTGTAAGGCACCCGCAATGGGAAGCGTTAGTTCGCCAACTTTTATAGAATCACCTGGTTTCACATTAAACTGAAGCATTAAGGTGGCATCTACCAATGCACCTCCTGATTTTTGATAGGTTGTTGCTACTTCAGTAGGTTGGCTTTCAAGTTTGCCATAAAAAGGAAAGTCCCCTTCCAGACCGCGCACCTGTACCAGTTTAGTGCCGCCATTCTTCGGAAAAGCTACCATGGATACAAAGTTTACCTCTCTTGCATCCGGTTGTAACGAATCGATAATCGCTTGCGCGCGTTCTGTTGGAATTTGCTTCGCATCGATAATAAAATCGGCACCCATCAAGGTTTTTGATTGGCGCTGAATGTTATCCTTTAAATTCGTACTGAATAATTGAATGGAAACGACCGCCGCAATGCCCAAAATAATAGATGCCATAAATAGCAGCAAGCGCACTTTGCTGGCTTTGGCATCGCGCCATGCCATTTTAAATAGCCAAAATATATTTAAGTTTTTGTGGGATTTCAATTTGTTCAAAATACGGTAGTAGGTTGGTTTGTAACTGTTTTTCCGCCTTTAAGCGTCAATATTTGCTGCGTACGGTTGGCTAACTCTAAATCGTGGGTAACGATCACCAAGGTGGTTCCGTTTTCTTTATTTAAGTCTAATAATAATTGGATAACCTTTTCACCGGTTTCAGCATCTAGGTTTCCTGTTGGTTCGTCTGCAAATAAAATAGAAGGTTTGTTGACAAACGCCCGTGCCAGTGCCACTCGTTGCTGTTCACCGCCTGATAATTGAGAAGGGTAGTGGTGAACGCGGTCTGCCAAGCCTACTTTTTCTAATAAATCCTTGCTTTTCTGTATCGCATCTTTTGCACCTTGCAACTCTAAAGGAACGCTTACATTTTCAAGTGCCGTAAGGGTGGGTAACAATTGAAAATTCTGAAAAATAAATCCGACTTCTTCATTTCGTAATTGCGCACGTTGGTCTTCATCCAAGTTTTTTAAATTTTGTCCGCAAAGAATTACGGAACCCGCATTGGGCGCATCTAAACCGGCGCACAATCCCAATAAGGTGGTCTTACCACTTCCTGAAGGTCCTACAATTGAAAAGGTTTGGCCTCTTTCCACATCGAAGGTAATGTCGTGCAAAACTGTTAATTGCTTGTTACCACTAGTATATGTCTTTTCCAAACCGGTAATCTTTAATATCTTTGGCATGATCTTAATTTAAATAACAACGAATGTTCAGCCCACATAATAATCATTTTCAGTTTAATTTCCCACCTTCATCGAAGCTGAAACTCATAAAGTTTAGTTATTTTTTTATAGCTTTTTTTCTTTTGTCTTGTGGCGATGCAAAAACCGAAAAAGCGACGGAAGAGCAAAAAACCACGGAACAAACGGAAGACACTGTAGCAACTGAGACTGCGACCAAATCCATTCTATTTTTTGGGGATAGTATCACCGCCGGCTATGGACTGGATGATAGCAATGACGCCTTTCCGGGTGTGTTGCAACAAAAGATTGATTCGTTGGGCTTAGGTTATACGGTGATTAATTCTGGTGTAAGTGGCGAAACAACTGCAGGCGGTAGTAGCCGAATTGATTGGGTAATAAAACAGAATCCGACTATTTTTGTGTTGGAATTAGGTGCCAACGATGGCTTGCGAGGTGTGCCTTTATCTGAAACACGTTCCAATCTTCAAGAAATAATAAATACGGTACGAGAAAAAAGTCCAGAGACGAAAATTATCCTTGCCGGTATGCAATTACCTCCAAATATGGGGCAAGAATATACACAGGAATTCAAACAACTTTATGTAGACTTAGCCGAAAAAAATGATCTTGCATTTATCCCATTTATTTTAAAAGATGTTGGTGGAATTGCGGCATTGAACCAAGCAGATGGTATTCACCCAACGGTTGAAGGGCATAAAATAGTGGCTAATACGGTATGGGAAACCTTAAAACCCATGCTGTAATACGAATTTTTGAGGATATAAAATTAGTGTCTTAGATATACTTTCTTCTACCTTGTAACATCCAAATGCCTAATCCTAGTGTTGGTGTGGATATATTAGACCAAAAGAAATTACTAATTACTACTGAAATAAGATATAGGAGTTTCTAAATATAATATGAAAATTAAGGCATTCATAGCTTATTCGTAATAATCAAAACCTATTTTAAAACATAAAAGCACATCTTCTGTAAGGGAATATGCACAGTAACAATACGATAGCAAAGATTTCGGTTGCAATTTTTGTAAGACTATTGAATTATTTTTAAGTTTGCGCTTTTAAAATTCAATTTCATTGTTTTTTTGCTAATAAAAGATTAATTTTTTTATGAAATATTCAAGATTTTGTTGTGTTTTTATTTTGTTGTTGTTTTCGGTCTGTTTCCTTCAAGCGCAAAGCGACACCTCCTCACAAATAAAGGTAGAAGTAAAGCTTGAAAATCCTTCAAAAGAAATTAATAACGGTATTGCTACGATTAAAGTAGAAGGAGGCTCTGCTCCCTACAAGTATAAATGGAGTAATCAAGCTACCTCGTTGGAAGCTACAAAATCTAGGGACCTCATAGAAGGGATGGAGCACTCAGTAGTGGTAACCGATGCTACTGGAAATTCGGTTACAGAAAAGTTTACCATTCCTACAGAATCAATAACTGAAACCTTTAACAGTAAGGTTCAACCGGCGGTTGATTTTTTAGGCAGTATCTTGTTTTGGGATCCATTTGCGGCTTTGGGTATATATGATCCTGTTGTTTATACCAATTTCAAACAAATTCCCATTCCTAACTGGGATGCCACAACTAACAAAACCTATTACTTAAAAACTTGGTTGCAGCCCGAAGGAGCCGTTGTAAAGGAAGGCGACAAGATAGCTATTTTAGAAACAGACGAGAAGGTAACTGCCCCAGTCTATGCTTCTGTAAATGGTAGGCTTCAATATTTGGTACTGGAAGGCGATCAAATATTCAACCCCAATAATACCACCGATGTAATTGAACAAGGCGCACATATGTTGGCGCTAGTCGAGTATGACGAGCCGCAACCTTTGCAATATCCAAATGGCGATATTAAAACCAACACCATTCCGTTTATTGTAATCTGGCTTATTTTGGGGAGTATCTTTTTTACCTTTCGTTTGGGCTTTATCAATATTCGAGGATTTACGCATTCTATCGATTTAGCAAAAGGGAAGTATGACGATCCTGATGCCCCAGGAACCATTACACACTTTCAAGCGATGGCCACAGCAGTTTCTGCCACGGTAGGTCTAGGAAACATTGCCGGGGTAGCGGTTGCCATTTCCTTGGGAGGTGCCGGAGCGACGTTCTGGATGTTTATGGCAGGTTTCTTTGCGATGTCCTTAAAATTTGCAGAATGTACTTTAGGTGTGAAATACCGTATTATTGAAAACGGCCGCATCTTTGGCGGTCCTATGAATTACTTACGCTACGGACTCGAAAAAAGAAATTTAAAGGGATTAGGTAAATTTTTGGCAGCACTATTCGCAGTTTTAGGGGTGATTGCTTCCTTTGGTGGCGGAAATATGCTACAATCCAATCAAGCTTTCAAAATTGTATCAGAGCAACTTCCTTTCTTGGAAGGCTACGGTTTTTGGTTTGGAGTAGGTTTCGCTGTCTTGGTGGGAATCGTAATTATAGGTGGAATTAATAGTATAGCCCGGGTAACGGGACGCGTCGTGCCTTTTATGGCAATCGTTTATATAGTTGGGTGTTTGATTGTAATCGGAACCCATATTGAAAATATTGGCGGAGCTTTTTCAGCAATTTTTAATGGAGCCTTTTCTGCCGATGCCTTAAAAGGTGGTTTTATAGGGGTGCTGATAATTGGGTTGCAAAGAGCAGCCTTCTCCAGTGAAGCAGGAGTTGGGTCAGCGGCCATTGCCCACAGTGCGTCTAAAACCAATAACCCCATAGCAGATGGTTTTACTTCTTTGGTAGAACCTTTTATCGATACAATGGTCGTTTGCACTATGACGGCTTTGGTGTTAATTTTTACAGGAATGCACGAGGTTGATGGACTTGGAGGCGTAGAGTTAACCTCCGATGCTTTTGGTAGTGTAATCTCTTGGTTTCCTGCTGTGCTTGCTTTTGCGGTATTTCTGTTTGCTTTTTCAACCATGGTTTCTTGGTCGTATTATGGCATGCGATCGTGGACGTATCTTTTTGGGCGTAGTAAAGAGTCTGAAATTATTTACAAAGTAATGTTCTTAATATTTGTTGTATTGGGTGCTTCTGCTAGCTTAGGAGCCGTGTTAAGTTTTTCAGATATGATGATTTTAGCTATGTCGTTCCCTAATATTATTGGTCTTTACATTATGTCACCTGAAATACGAGCTGATATGGCTGCCTATTGGGAAAAACTTAAAAAAGGAGAGCTGTATATTAATGCCAAGTATAGAAAAGCTTAGATACAGATACTTACTTGAAGAGTATTGTTATAAGCGGTTTTACCTTTGTTGAATAAAGAAAGGTAAAAACCGCTTCTTTTTTTCACCAAATACTTCATATTTTTGCAAAATGAGTTTACCACTTACACAACAAGAATTGCACAATCTAGCTATGAATATAGTTGGTAAAGAACTTGAAGCAAACGGTTTTGAGTTTTTAGGTGTCAATTCTAAATTAAAAAAAGACCCTCAATTTGTAGCTTTAAAAAATAAAGACCTACATTTTATTATCGTTAGGGCAGTTACCTATCCCGAGGATGCCAATACCTACGATCCTGTTTTTATGCAAACTATAAAAGCCCATGCCGAAAAGTTTGAGGCCAAAACCTATTATGCAGGAGTTGGGCTGGGTCACGGAAGCGATTATGCAAAACCCGTATTAAAAAATGAAGATTATACAATGGTCTACAATGGTTTACAGATAATAACATGAAGTATTTACTAATAATAGCAACCTTCTTTCTGTTGGTTTCTTGTACTGAAAAAAATCAAGAGGTTGCTTATGTTGAAGGAAAAGCGTTTGGTACCACATACCACATCAAATACTATTCCCAACAAGAGTTTAAAGCTCAAAAGGGGATTGACTCAATCGTAAATTCAGTAAATCAATCTGTAAGTACGTATTTACCTGAAAGTGATATTTCCAAGATAAACCGTGGCGACTCAACTATCATAATTGATAAAACGTTTGAGGATGTCTTTATTCTTTCTGAAGATATCTACAAAAAAACCAATGGATATTTCGATCCTACTATTGGTGTGCTTCGCAATGCATACGGTTTTGGCGATGTGAAACCACTTCAGGAAATTGATAGTATTACTTTAGATTCCTTGATGCAATTCGTAGGGTTTAATAAGGTAGCACTTACTTCTGAAAAAACCATTCAGAAGAAAAACCCACAGATTTATTTTGATTTCAACGCCATTGCAAAAGGTTATGGAATTGATTTAATTGGAAGTTACTTGGAAAAAAATGGTGTTACAGATTACTTAATTGAATTAGGGGGTGAAATCTTAGCAAAAGGAACCAACTTAGCACAACAAAAACCATGGATTGTTGGGATTGAAGCTATTAATTCAGACATCGATAACCGAAGTTTTGCTGAAACCATTCCGTTGAAAAATCAAGCAATGGCTTCGTCAGGTAATTATAGAAAATTTAGAATAGATTCCCTTAGCGGTAAAAAATACGTTCACACTATAAACCCACTCACAGGAAAAGCCGAACAAAGCGATGTGACCAGCGCAACCGTAATTGCTCCTACTTGTGCAGAAGCAGATGCCTATGCTACTTCTTTTATGGCACTAGGACTTGAAAAGTCTAAAAAACTATTAAAAAGTTTACCAAGTGTGGAAGCGTATTTAACCTATACAGATTCTTTAAATCAACAGAAAGAATTTTTAACAACGGGAATGAAAGTGAAAGCTGCTGCTAATTAGTTCTTTTTACAAACCGGTAACAACTCACCTTTTGCCAAGCGATAAGTATTGATTTCTTCTTCGGAAAAAGTTTTCGTGTAATCAACTGCTTGAACTGAAAACCCTACTGAAGCCAGTTTGTCAAAATAATCCATTCCATAGATACGAACGTGATCGTATTGTCCAAAAATTCTAGCGCGCTCTTTAGGATCTGTTATCGAATCGTCTTCAAAAGTAATTTTTCGGTCATTTTCTAAAGGAATTTGCAAGATAGCTGTCCCGCCAGGAGCTAAAATTCGGTACAATTCTTTCATCGCTTTAGTATCATCGGGGATGTGCTCTAAAACGTGGTTACAGATGATAAAGTCAAATTCACTATTTTTAAAAGGCAAGTCGCAGATGTCAGCTTTTACATCTGCAATGGGGGAGTTTAAATCGGTCGTTATGTACTCTAGATTTTCCATCTTTCTGAAACGTTTGTAAAATGCTTGTTCAGGGGCAAAATGAAGTACTTTTAATTTTGAAGTAAAGAACAACGTTTCCTTTTTCAAATATAACCAACAAAGTCGGTGGCGTTCTAATGATAACGTACCGGGTGCCAATACATTTTCACGCACTTTTTCATATCCATACGGTAAAAACTTGCGGTAGGATTGACCGTCTATAGGGTCTGTGTATTTGTTGCCTCTTAAAAAAAAGGCTATGAAGGGACTAACCAAATAACTTAACCGAATTAATAACGGTCGTGGAATAATATTCAGAAAAAAAGTAGATAGCTTTTGCATGGCTGAACAGGTTACAGCACCAATTCTTTTTGACGGAATTCAAGCTCTTCATCACTTTCAATCCCTAGGGCATCATAAATATAAGCGAAGGTAGAAAGCAATTCTGGTTTTCCATTTACTAAGGCTACGTTGTGTTCAAAATGCGCACTCGGTTTACGGTCTGCAGTTAAAATGGTCCAACCGTCTTTTAACTGTTCAATACGGCGTGTCCCTAAGTTAATCATAGGTTCAATGGCAACCGTCATTCCTTCGACAAACTTTTTTCCACGACCTCTACGACCATAGTTTGGCATTTCGGGGTCTTCGTGCATTTTTCTTCCCAAACCGTGGCCAACCAATTCACGCACTACACCATAACCGTGATCTTCGCAATATTTTTGAATGGCATATCCTACATCACCTACACGATTTCCTTTTTTAAACTCACGAATACCAATATAGAGTGATTCTTTGGTAACTTGTAAAAGTTTTTTTACTTCAGGTGCCACTTCGCCTACCTCAAACGTATAGGCGTGATCACCATAAAATCCATTTTTTATAGCTCCACAATCTATGGAAATGATATCGCCCTCTTTGTAGGGAATATCATTTGGAATGCCGTGAACCACTTCAGCATTCGGGCTCATACATAGGCTGTTTGGAAAATCATACAACCCTAAAAAACCAGGAACAGCACCGTGGTCCCTAATAAATTCTTCGGCAAGTTTATCTAACTGAAGGGAGGTAGCGCCAGGTTTTACTTCTTTTGCAAGCATGCCCAACGTTTTGGAAACGATTATGGCCGCTTCCCGCATTAGTTCAATTTCTTCGTTGTTTTTTGGTATGATCATTTTTTTCTTTTTTAAAAAGGAAGCCATCCTCTTTTTCTTTTTTTGGTTTTTTCAACCGGTTTTTCTTCGCCAATAAGTTGCTGGTATATTTGTCCCCACTCTAATAAACCGCCAATGTTTCGGTCGTCGATAAAAATATCAGCATTTATTTTTCGGCTGTATTTCGGGTCGAATTTTTCTTCAGGAAAACTTTTATTTACTGAATAAAATACTATGCCATTACCCTTACAAAACTCAACAGCATCATCCAATGTTTTTCCATTTCTGTATGTCCACAAAATTAACCGATGCCCTTTTTCCTGAAGTTTTTTCATCGTATCAAAGGCAAACAGCTTGGGTTTACCAATATTTGGATATTGATCTTCAACGATGGTGCCGTCAAAATCTACCGCGATGGTTAATGTTTCAGAAATCATAGCTTATTTTGAACGGCAAAAATACAAATATTACGGCACTTATTCTTCGTAAGCGTGTTTGTAATCTGCGTCGCTTACAATTGCGTAGATGTCTTTTTCGAGACTTTCTTGAGCGTGTTCAACAAAACGGCCAATTTCTTCCCCATCTCTATAAAAAATTAGGGTAGGCACATAGTTTATGTCTAAAGTGTTCTCGTAACCCTCTTCAGTCAATTTTTGATGGTCCATAGCGTACAGCGTGAGGTTGTCAAGATTATAGTCTACATATTCCATAATTTTATAAAATGCAGGGATTTCACGCTGACTGTCAGAACACCAAGACCCCATAAAGGCTGTTATTTTCACTTCATTTAACAGAGGTTTTATTTTTTGAGCTGTGACTGTATCTAGTGTGTGAAAATCTTTGTTCTCTTGAAACCATTCGGCATACGTTTCTTTGCTAAAAGCCTCTTTGTTTATTTTTCCTAAGAGCATTTTACCACCGTCTTCCTCATCGGGCACTTCTTTATTTATTGTTTTGGTCTCCTCTTTTTCAACCAGTGTTTTTTCTGGAGTTTTCTCTTTTTTATTTTGGTTTGGGGAGCCACAAGTTACACATGCTATAGCTGTTAGTATAAAAGCTAGTTTTTTCATATATTTTTTAGATTAAGGAATCCTGTGTCATGGATTCGGGTTTTGTAATCCCCATTAGTTTTAAAACTGTGGGTGCAATATCGCTTAAAATACCTTTGTTTACGGTTTTAATTTCCTCGTCAACAATTATAATGGGGACGGGGTTTGTAGTGTGCGCAGTGTTGGGTGACCCATCTGGGTTTCGCATGGTTTCGCTATTTCCGTGGTCTGCTAGCACTATAGTTGTGTACTCATTGTCAAGCGCAGCTTCTATGATGCTTTTAGTACAACTGTCAACCGTTTCGCAGGCTTTTACGGCAGCTTCAAAAACACCGGTGTGTCCTACCATATCTGGGTTAGCAAAGTTCAGGCAGATAAAATCGGCTGATTTTGAATTTATCTCAGGAATAATTTTATCCCGAATTTCATAAGCGCTCATTTCCGGCTGAATATCGTACGTAGCAACTTTTGGGGAAGGACATAAAATCCGTTTTTCGCCTTTAAAGGGTTTCTCACGACCGCCCGAAAAGAAGAAAGTAACGTGCGGGTATTTTTCAGTTTCGGCAATGCGTATTTGGGTTTTGTTGTTTTGTTCTAGGACCTCACCCAATGTTTCTTTAATGTTCTTTTTGTTGTAAACGACTTCTATGTTTTTAAACGATTCGTCGTAATTGGTCAATGTGATAAACTTCAATGGAAGTTTTTTCATTTTATGTTCCGGAAAATCTTGTTGCGTTAACGCTTCGGTAAGTTGACGACCTCTATCTGTTCTGAAGTTAAAGAAAATAACAACATCATCTTTTTCAATTGTAGCTACGGGTTTATCGTTTTCCGTTAGTACGATGGGTTCGATAAACTCATCCGTAACATTTTTAGCATAACTATCTTTGATGCTCTGCACGGCATTGCTAGAAGTTTTTCCTTTTCCGAAGACTAATAAATCATACGCTTTTTTTACCCGTTCCCAACGTTTATCACGGTCCATAGCGTAATATCTGCCAATTATGGATGCTAACTTTCCATTGGTTTTTTGTAAATGCTTCTGCAGTTCTTCAATATGTCCAACGCCCGATTTAGGATCGACGTCACGCCCATCGGTAAAAGCGTGGACAAACATATTTTTAACACCTTCACTATCAGCTGCAGTAAGTAGCCCTTTTAAATGGTTTATGTGCGAATGTACCCCTCCATTAGAAACCAAGCCGATAAAATGAATATTTTTATTATGATTTTTAGCGAATTTAAAGGCATCGCTTAAAACAGTTTCGTCTTTTAGGGTGTTGTTTTCTATAGCTAGGTTAATCTTTGCCAAATCTTGATAGACAATACGTCCGGCACCCAGATTCATATGGCCCACTTCGCTATTTCCCATTTGCCCATCTGGAAGTCCTACGTTCATACCGTGAGTAAGCAATTGATTATTAGGATATTTTTTGTAAAGTGAATCTATAAAAGGGGTTTCGGCTTGTTCAATGGCAGAAACGGCTGGTTCTTGGGTAATTCCCCATCCGTCAAGGATGAGTAAAAGGACTTTTTTGTTCATAGCTATAATTGAGGTGCAAAGATACTAATTATGAAAAAGAAGCACTGGTTTAAAACCCAGCTATCCTCCATACTTTTCTATGGCTTCTTCAATTTTTTCAATACGATTTTCTGGATCTGGATGGGTGCTTTTAAATTCGGGTAAGCGGTTTGGGCCGGCAGCAGCTTTTAATATTTTCATTACTTCAATCATTTCGTGTGGATTGTATCCTGCGTCGATCATAAAGCGTACGCCAAGATCGTCACTTTCCAATTCGTCACCGCGCCCGTTGCCAAGTAACACGTTCTGGCCTATTCCAGCGACTAAACCACCAGCATCGGCACCAACGGAGGCTCCTTGAGAGACTGTTTGCCAAAATTCGGTTTCTGCAATTCGTTCTGCGGAATGACGCCCTAATACGTGACCAATTTCATGACCTAAAACACCTGCTAATTGATCTTCATTACTAAGCTGAGAAAATAGTGCTTGTGTAATAAATATTTGTCCGCCAGGAAGCGCAAAGGCATTTATGGTTTCATTATCGGCTAACAAGTGAAATTCATATTGGTAAGGTGTGTCTTTAGCCATGCTGTTGTTAACTAACTTTGCACCGACCATATCTACATAGTTTTGTCTGCTTTGATCTTGATAGAGCCCGCCATATTGATCAATCATTTGCGGGGCGCTTTGAAGACCAATGGCAATTTCTTTTTCCGTGGTCATCGATATAGTCTGCTCTTTTCCTGTATATGGATTTTCTTCAGTGTTTGCACACTTTTTAAAAAAAGCAAAGGCAACGATGGCAAGGCCTATAAAAATCCTAATTTTCCAACTGCGTCTAGATGCCATGAGTTTGATTTTTAAAAAACTAAGTTACGAAAGTAATTTGGGATTGATATCAAGAATATTTTCAGAACGGTACTTTTCAATAAATGCTTCAGAAAAATGCTCGCTTCCTTTAATTTTTTCTTCTTTCAAAATGGCTTGGACATCCAATTTTTTATACTCTTGAAGCATTGGTTTTGATACAGGGGCATAACTAAAATGCCAAGGCTCGTACTTAAAACCTTTTCGGTTCGCATTGTTGGTGTAGACTTCATAAAATCCGTACGAGTTTGCGTGTTCTGTAAGCCAATCTTTTAATTTGCAAAAAGGACCCGTGCCATGAAAATGTTTAGCCAATAAAACACTTTCAGGTCGTGGAGCATTACTGTCTATAATATCTATATCGGTACCCCAATGATGTCTAGATGTGCCAGGAATGGTTGAATATTCAATTATTTTTTCAATAGCTTGAATAGGTGAGAGGCCTTGCTGCGTAAAACGATTGTATTTACCTTCAAAAATTTGTTTTTGCCGTTCAAAGCTACGATATGCAGAGACTATTTCAATCTGTATGGCTTCTTTCGAGGCAGCTTCCTTCATTTTTAAAAATGCTTTTTTAGCTTCCTTGTGCATTTTCGAAGTATAACTATCACCTACAATATCCGGGTTGCCTTTTCCTATTAATTGATCAACAGTAAATTGTTGTTGGTTGCTGGAAAAGGAAAGGTGCGGTAAAACAGCTAAGGCGGTTGTTGAAAGTATCGAGGTTTTTATAAATTTTTTTCGGTTCATTTGCTATCTTCGATGTTTAATTAAAAGTACTATTATTATAAAACTTATGGAACTCTCTTTTGGTATAATTCCTCCTTCTGAAATTTTAACTATTATTCCATTACTTCAAAAACTGGAAGAAAATACGGTTCCTGAATCGGTTTCGCGGGAACGTGTTTTGGCAATGGCTCAAGAAAACTATGAATGTTTGGGCATTTACGATTCAGAAAAACTAATAGGTATTTGTGGGCTATGGTTTCAAACACGCCATTATGCCGGTAAAAATATGGAACTGGACCACGTCTATATTGATGATGTGTATAGAAGCAAAGGCGTAGGGAAAAAATTAATGGAATATGTTACTGAATACGCTAAAGAGAAAAAATGTAATTGGTTAGAGCTTAATACGTATGTACATAATTTCCCTTCCCATAAATTTTATTACAATCAGGGATTTGTTGCAAAGGGATATCATTTTGTAAAGGAACTTTAAGTATCTTATTAAAGGGTAAGTTGACTGAGTGAAGTTGAAGTCTCAACCTCAATTGGCTTTTTACCTTGTTTAAAAATACGGGCGCTGTGTTCGCCCTCCAATACAATTGAACTGCCCTTAACCCGTAACCAACTACCTTCTCTTAATCCCACTACTGGAATAGTATTTTGGGTGTGGAATTCTTTGATGCGGGTTTCACGGGTTTCGCCCATATGTTTACTTGTTGGGTCTGGGTCTAAATAATGTGCGTTTACGTTAAAGGGAATTACTCCCAATGTTTTAAATGAAGGTGGATATACAATAGGCATATCGTTTGTGTTTTTCATGCTTACCCCACAAATATTGCTTCCGGCACTTGTTCCTAAATACGGAGTTCCATTGAAAATAGCTTCCCGTAATGGTTCCATTACTTGATTTTTATATAGCGAATTAACCAAAACAAAGGTGTTGCCGCCTCCGGTAAAAATTCCTGAAGCTTCTTTAATTGCCGTAACAGGATCTTTAAAAGTGTGGAGCCCAACAACTTTTTTGTTCAGTTTTTCAAATGCTTCTGAAGCTTTTTCAGTATATTCATCGTGAGAAATGCCACTGGGGCGGGCGTAGGGAATAAAAAGAATTTCATCCGTTTCAGAAAAAAGTTCGGTCAAAGGTTGGGTTAAATAATCTAAATATGTTCCATTATAAATGGTTGAGGTACTGGCAACAAGTATGTTTTTCATGGTGTGGCGTAAAAATTATATGATAAATTTAACAAACGTAATATAAAAAATAGCGTCTTTAAATTGTAATTTAACTAACCATGCGTAATATAATATTTATATTGCTTCTTTTTTGTCCATTTCTGTTGCTAGCTCAAGAAGTGGATAGAAGCTTGATTAATGGTTTTATAACAGCCCCTGCCAGCGAAGATATTGAAGGAGTTAGTGTTTATAATAAATCTACTCAAAAGGGAACCGTTACAAACGACAAGGGTGAATTTAAGCTTGAAGTAGGTAATAACGATCGGGTATTGGTGACCGCGCTTCAATTTCAAAGTTTTACCGTGATTGTGGATAAGGGGGTTGTGGACAGTAAAACGATGAAAATTTATTTAAATCCTGCTGTAAACCAATTGGAAGAAGTAATTGTAAGGCCTTATGATCTTTCTGGCAATATTGTAGCCGATGTAAATAGGGTGAAAACGTACACTTTTGTTCCTAAAATGGACCTTTCGTATGAGGCTTTAAATTTTGAATACGAATTTACTGCCGATGCACTTACCAAAGTTGATGGAAATGCAGCTGAGGAGGCATTGCATAACAATAGCCTGAAAAATGGTGCTAATCTGTTAGGGATTATAGGATTGTTATTTCCAAAAGACATAAATATCGATCTCATTACAAATAAAAGTATTGAAGATAGGTTGCAAATTTCGAGAACGCTCCGCCAGCGTTTCAGTAATGCGTACATTTTTGAGACGTTTGAAATACCCAAAGAAAAAGCCAACGATTTTCTGTTTTTTGTTGAAGAACATGGTTTAACCGAAACCATGCTCAAAGCTGAAAACGAAATGAAATTATTGGATTTTATGTACAAACAAAGTGAATTGTATAAAAACAACCGTGAACAAAATTAAACTTCTATTGGTGTTTTTTTTCATTTTCGTCTTTGTAAAAATGACTGCCCAACGAGAACAGATACAAGGAAAAATTACTAACACAACGGATGTAGAAGGTATTCATATTATGAACCTTACATCACGCTACAATACGGTAACTGGTGTTTATGGTAACTTTTCAATCGCCGTTAATAAGCAAGATACCCTATTAATTTCATCTGTAAATTATGTATCTAAAAAAGTAGCCATTACTCCTGAAATAGTAGAAAAAGGAATTCTAATTATAACACTTGATGAGTTGATTAATCAATTAGATGAAGTGGTGTTAGGCCCTAATTTAACTGGCAATCTTGAAACCGATCTAAAAAGTATAAAAACTGAAAAACAACTTGATTTTTACGATGTGGGCATACCCGGTTTTAGGGGTGAGCCCGAAGAAAAAATACCCAACCTTGTAGGACAAGTTATAACACCGCTTTCGGTTAATTTAGAAGGGTTGTATAAATACATGTCCGGCTATTACAAAAAACTAAAAATACAGCGTAAATGGGAAGCAGAAAACAACACAGTTGCCACTATTATAAACTTTTATACCCCAGCATTCTTTGAAAAGGGGTTCAATATACCCGAAAACAGATTATATGACTTTTTACTCTTTTGTATAGAGACCACTGACATTCAGAATAACTTCAAGAAAGAAAATTATATCGCGGTTTTAAAGATTTTTGAACAAAAAGGAATGGAGTACACAAATAGACTTAAAAATGTTGAAACCGAAAAAAAGGAATAATTCTTGTAACGTTTCGCAGTACTTTGCGTCCAACAAAAACACAACTTATTTTATGAAATTTTTAAAAGTAATCCTGCTTGCTTTTGTACTCCCTTTAATGACTGCTTCAACAGCAGATCACAAGTTTTATGTGAGTACTACAAATATCGAATATGTAGCAAAAAAAGAATCGCTACAAATTATAACAAAAATTTTTATTGACGATATAGAGGATGTGCTTCAAAAAAGGTATAGCCCTTCTATTTCAATAGCAACAACTAAAGAAAAAGAGGAAGATAGGGAATACCTTAAAAAATATATACTTCAAAAGTTGAAAATAAACGTTAATGGAAAACCTGCCAAATTAAACTACATAGGCAGGGATTATGATATTGATGTGGTAAACGCTTATATTGAAATTACTGGGGTTACAGAATTGAACTCAATTGAAATAAAAAATGAAGTGTTATTCGATCTTTTTGATGAGCAACAAAATATTATACATATTGAAACACCGGAAACGAGGAGAAGTTTAATACTAGATGCCAATAATCCTAAAGATATGTTAAACTTCAATTAAATCAATTTCCATTCCATACAAGAAAACCTATTTTTAAAAACTTTTTTAAATAACAGAAATCCAAATTATGAAATTACTTAAATGCCTTTCCTTGGTAGTTTTGTTCCTCTCAGCAGGAATGAGTTACGCGCAAGAAGAAAACAGTAGTGAGGAACGTAAACCGGGACACACGAATAACAACCGTTTTAAACAATTATACGAAGAGTTTTCAACTCCTAACCAATACCGAAGTGCCAGTGGTGCTCCCGGTCCTAAATATTACCAGCAACGGGCCGATTATAAAATGGATATCGAGCTTGACGATGCCAATACAAAGATATATGGTAATGAAACCATTACATATACAAACAACTCTCCAGATGTTTTAGAGTATCTATGGGTACAATTAGATCAAAACGTTCGGGCTAAAGATTCAAAATCGCCTTTAATTGAGCCAAGTGGAGCTGCCCCAGCAGATATGGCAGGATCTTTTGTTCAAAAACACATGGGTGCTGCTTTTGATGGTGGCTTTAAGATTCAAGAAGTTAAAGCTGAAAATGGAAGAGACCTTCCGCATACCATCAACCGTACTATGATGCGTGTTGAAATGCCTGAAAATCTTGAGCCGGGAGACGATTTTACCTTTTCAATAAAGTGGTGGTACAATATTCCAGATCATACCGTAGATAGAGCCCGTAGTGGTTACGAGCAGTTTAAGGATGGTAACCGCGGGTATGTAATTGCACAGTTTTATCCGCGTATGGCAGTTTACAATGATGTAGAAGGATGGCAAAACAGTCAGTTTTGGGGTAGAGATGAATTTGCTTTACCTTTTGGAGATTTTGAGGTAAATATTACTGTTCCTGCAGACCATACCCTAGATGCTACAGGGTCGCTTCAAAACAGGAAAGATGTATTTACAAAAGAAATGATGAACCGCTATGAAAGAGCGAAAAAATCATATGATAAACCTGTAATTATTGTAACGCAAGACGAAGCTGAGGAGGCTTCAAAAGGCTTTGCAAAAAACAAAAAAACGTGGAAGTTTAAAGCTGAAAATGTTCGTGATTACGCCTTTGCGACATCTAGACGATATATTTGGGATATGATGGCGGTTAAACAAAACAATGGTGCAGATGTAATGGCTGTATCAATGTATCCTCCAGAAGGGAACCCGTTGTGGGAAGAGTTTTCAACCAAAGCTGTAGCCAGCACATTAAAATCGTACTCTCGTATGACGTTCGATTACCCTTACCCTAAAGCAATTTCGGTACATGCAAAAAATCAAGGGATGGAATACCCTATGATTTGCTGGAATTACGGTCGCCCAGATGAAGATGGCAACTACAGTGAGCGTACTAAATACGGTATGATTTCAGTAATTATTCACGAAGTTGGGCATAACTATTTCCCGATGATTGTTAACAGCGATGAGCGCCAGTGGACCTGGATGGACGAAGGCCTTAACACATTTGTACAATATGTAGCAGAGCAAGATTTTGGCGAATGGTACCCAGATGCAATTGCGCCAAATAAAAAGTACCCATCTCGTAGAGGGCCTGCTAAAAACATAGTAAACTATATGGGAGGTAATCAAGATTACCTTGCACCTATTATGACGAAAGGCCTTAACACCTATAACTTTGGGGCCAATGCCTATGCAAAACCGGCAACAGGCTTAAATATTCTTCGTGAAACTATTATGGGGCGTGAATTGTTTGATTATGCTTTTAAAGTTTACGCTAACCGTTGGATGTTTAAGCACCCAACCCCAGAAGACTTTTTCAGAACGATGGAAGATGCCTCTGCAGTAGACCTTGACTGGTTCTGGAGAGCTTGGTTTTATAGTACTGAGTACACGGACATTGGTGTAAAAGACGTAAAACGTTTCTATGTAACTTCAAAAATGAATCAAGAAGTTCGGGATATGATGGAAGCTAGAGGAATGAAAGAAAGCGATCTTCCGCCGTTAGTGTACATGGTCGAAGAAGGAAGCGAAGACTATGAAGAAAGTATGAAAAATGCTTCTTTAGACGACGTTAAAACATTACAAGAGTATATTATGGATAACCTTTCTGCTGAAGAAAGAGCAAACCTGAAAAAACCAAATTACTTCTACGAAATAGTTTTTGAAAAACCAGGAGGAATCCCAATGCCAATCATTGCAGAATATACTTATAGTGACGGAAGCACAGAGCGCGTTAAATATCCTGCTCAAATTTGGAGAAAGAATGATAAAGAAGTTGGAAAAGTAATTGCTTCAGATAAGGAGATTACAAAAATTGTAGTCGATCCAGATGAGGAAACAGCAGATGTCGATACTGAAAATAACAGCTGGCCTAAGCGTAAAAAGCTAGGTGAGTTTGATAAATTTAAAAATAAAGTAGAAGATTAATCTTTTCTGAAATTTATATACAGAAAGCCTCGTTGTTTTAACGGGGCTTTTTCTTTTTAAATTATATTCTTGTTTATATTTGCACTATGTATGCAGAGGCAATCTTTTTATTTATAAGCGGTACCGAAATTGTATTTATACTTTTTATAGTACTACTGGTCTTTGGAGCCGATAAAGTACCCGAAATCGCTCGAGGCCTAGGTAAAGGTATGCGTCAACTTAAAGACGCTACTAATGATATTAAGTCGGAAATTACCAAAAGTGCCGAAAAACAAGGTCTCGATATTGATATTACCAAAGATGTCCGTGAAGAAATCGATAAAGTTAAAGAAGATGTTGATGAAATTACGGGTCCCATTAAACGTAAATTTTAATGCTCGATGTTCTAAAAGAATGGGACAGGGAGTTATTTGTATTTCTTAATTCACTAGGAATTGAAAAATTTGATGGGTTTTGGATTACCGTCACGCAAATAGAAACCTGGACACCCCTTTTTTTGCTTTTCTTTGTTTTAATATTTTACTATTTTAAATGGAAACGGGGAGGAGCTATCCTTTTTTTCTTGTTGTTGACCTTCGGAATCACTATTTTCTTTACAGGCTTTGTAAAAGATTATGTTGAAAGATTACGGCCCAATAATGTTGGCGCACTATCTGAGGTGATTCGCATTCTTCAAAAACCAACAAACTTTAGTTTTTTTTCTGGGCATGCTTCTTCAAGTTTTTCGGTAACCACTTTTATGGCTTTGATTTTAAGGCAAAAAACCAAATGGATTTTTTTGGCTTATATTTGGCCCCTCATATTTGTAACGAGTAGAATCTATGTAGGTGTACACTATCCAAGCGATATTCTTGTAGGTGCTTTGGTAGGCACTATTTTTGCAATTATATTTTACAAATTATGTAAAAAAGCACTTATGCATGATAGGCTAAAAGTTAGCGATATACAATAATTAAGTTGTTGCTTGGTTTATAAAACTCGGCTTATTGTTAACCCATCTCGAATAGGCAATAAGACGGTTTCGAGTTTAGCGTGTTCATTGAGAAGTTTGTTGTATTCCAGTAATGCCTCCGTATCCTTGTCATCTTTTTTTAAAGGTTTGACCACTTTTCCGCTCCATAACACATTGTCACTTAAAATAACCGACCCGCTTTGTAACTTCGGAAGGATGATTTCGAGATATTTTGGATAATTACTTTTATCGGCATCTATAAAGACCAAATCAAAAGTTTTCGATAGCTTCGGAATAATTTCTAAAGCATTTCCTGTATGCTGTATAATTTGTTTTCCAAAACTGGAAGCATCGAAGTATTTTCGTTGAAAATCGTGTAATTCTTCATTAATGTCAATGGTATGCAGTTCTCCTTCTTTCTGCATTCCTTCGGCTAAACACAAAGCAGAATATCCTGTATACGTTCCAATCTCTAAAATGTTTTTAGGGTTTATTAATTTGGAAAGCATACTCAATACACGCCCTTGTAGATGTCCGCTCAGCATTCGTGGAGCCAGTACTTTTTGCCAGGTTTCCCTATTTAGCTTCTGTAAAAGGGCTGGTTCAGATTGTGAATGTTTTTCTACGTAATTATTTATTTCTTCAGGGAGAAAGTCCATTAACTAAGAATTCTATTATTGAGTTTCTTTTTCGCAGCTTCATCATCACCGCACAGCCATTGTATTACATTATCTTCCCAGATAGCATCACATTCCTCTTCGGTTAGGATATTTCGTTCTTGGGCAAGATCTAAAATTTTCCCAGGATATGAAGATTGTACGGCACTTTCCATCTCCCCTAACGGATAAGGGTCATCTAACCCCATTAATACCTGTTTGGGGTTCTGATTTTCTACCAATAACTTTAACGAACCGGTATCGTGTACCAAAGTATCAAAGAAAATATTTTTATGGCCTACTGCTTTTCTGGGGTGTGTTTTTCCTTCAAAAAGATCGGGTCTACCATCGAAACCTTGTATGCGTCGCCCTAAATTTATTTGGGCCAACTGGCCACCGTGTGCAAAACATGTACGCATATTGGGGTATTTATCTGCATAGCCATTTAAGGTTAAAAAGTGATAAGCGTCGGCACATTGTGCAAGCATCCATATAAGGTGAAAACGCCAAGCGGTGTTCTCTAACTTAATGAATTTTTCACCATCATACGGGTGAATTTCAACGGCTAGATTATATTTACTTGCCAATTCAAAGATGGGTTCGTTCTCTTCATCAAAAATACAACGCCACGTTCCAATGGTGTCCATGTAATGTGTTGGCAGACATAAAAGCTGCAATCCTAATTCTTCTACACAACGTTCAATTTCCCATAATGCACCTCTTACAAATCCAGGATGCACTACAAAACCGCACGTAAACTTTGATGGGTTATCGTGCTGCACTTTTGCATTGAAATCATTCTGAAATCGCAATGCTTGTTTCATTTCTTCTACTCGAAGGCCATTTCCGTATAATTGTGAAAGGTTTAAAACCACAGCGTGATCAATATTAAACCGTTCCATCCATTCCAGTTTTTCATTTAAAAAGAAACTAGAATCCGTTACCGGACGGCTCCAATCTTTCTGAAGCATAAATTTTTTATCTTCATCTACCCAAAAAATCTCTTTGTCTTTCATAAACTGAGGGATTTCCTCTGGATAGGGAAGTAGATGCGAATGACCGTTAATGCGAAGTTTTCGTTTCATATTCATCGCCTGCGAAGACAGGGTCTTTTTAATTAAAAAATAGATTTATGCTAAAGGTACAAATTTTTTAAAGCGATTTAGTACGTCCTCCATCAACCGGTAAATTAATACCGTTTATGTAACTAGCAGCCTCACTTGCTAAAAAAGCAACGGCATATGCGGTTTCTTCAGGTTGTGCAAAACGGGCTGCAGGCACTAAACTTTTCATAAACTCAGCAGCTTCTTCTTCAGTTTTATCAAACTTTTTGGCAGCATTACCTACAATATTCTCCAGACGATCGGTTGCTGTAAAACCGGGAAGTACATTGTTAACCGTAATGCCAAAACCACCTAGTTCACTAGCCAAGGTTTTACTCCAATTTGCAACTGCGCCACGAATGGTGTTGCTAACGCCCAAACCATCAATGGGTTGTTTTACCGAAGTGGAGATAATGTTAATTATACGTCCGTAACCCACTTTTTTCATTCCTGGAACAACCGCTTGCACTAAAATCTGGTTGCAAACTAAGTGTTGTGAAAAAGCTTGGGTAAATTCTTCTGTATCTGCTGAAAAAATAGGGCCTCCTTTTGGGCCGCCGGTGTTATTTATTAAGATATGAAACACCGTATCTTTTGTAGCTGCTTCAACTTTTTCTTTAAGGGTTTCAGGGTTTGAAAAATCGGCTACAATATAATCGTGACGCTGTCCATCCCCAGTAGGTAATTGTGACATAACATCTTTTAACTTCTCTTCATTCCGGGCAACTAAGGTAACACTGGTTCCTAACGAGGCCAATTCCATTGCCGATGCTTTTCCTATTCCGGCACTGCTTCCGCAAACAAGCGCCGATTTAAAATTCAAATTTAAATTCATGAGTAATTAATTGAGCGATTTATACTTTCTTCTGTAAATATACTATGATTTTATGGGACACTTTTATGTTACACCCTATTTCTGAAATACGATGTCTTTCCACAATTTTTAAGTATCTTGAAAATTCAATTTTACTAAAAACAGTGCTATGATTTTTATTGAAAATGAAGGGATTACCAATCCGCACCTTAATTTAGCTTTGGAAGAATACATTGTTCGAAACTTTAGTTTTGACAATGATTATCTGTTGTTTTACATAAATGAACCCTCTATTATTATTGGTCGAAACCAAAATACTTTAGAAGAAATCAATCACGAATATGTAGAAGAAAATAACATCAAGGTAGTCCGTCGTGTTTCTGGTGGGGGAGCGGTGTATCACGACTTTGGGAACTTAAACTTCAGCTTTATAACCGATCACGATATTAAAAGCTTGAATAACTTTAAAAAAGTAACTGCACCCGTTGTAAAAGTACTCAACAGTATGGGGGTTCCAGCTGAAATGAAAGGAAGAAACGATGTCGTTGCAAACGATAAAAAGATATCTGGTAATGCCCAGTTTTCAACTGGAAAACGTATGGTAAGTCACGGAACCTTATTGTTAGACAGTGATTTAAGTGAGGTCGCTAATGCACTGCAGGTTAAAATGAGCAAGATTGAAAGTAAAGGTCATAAATCGGTACGGAGTCGGGTGGCCAATATTTCAGAATTTATGGAGGAGAAGATGGATATTGAAACTTTTCGATCCAAAATTTTAGAAGGTTTATATGAAGAACGGGATGATTTTGAAACTTATCGCCTTAAAGATGAAGAATGGGAAGGTGTTCACAAACTAAAAGAAGAAAAGTACGACACTTGGGAATGGAATTACGGAAGTTCGCCAAAATTCAATATCCAACGCGAACACAGATTTCCTGCTGGAACATTAGATCTTCGAATTTTTGTTGAAAAAGGGCACATTCAAAACTTTAAAGTTTTTGGTGATTTCTTCGGAAGAGAACCTGTTGAAAAGTTGGAAGAGTTATTTATTGGCGCTCGCTATGAAAAAACTGACATAGAAAATATACTAGAAAACGTTGATATTGAAGCATATTTCGGCGCCATCCCCAAAGAGGATTTTATCAATTTAGTATATGGGGCGGATGAAGAAGAGTAAAACTGAAATTGGCCTTCGATATATTCCTCCTATCGTCGGAACACTCAGGCACCTTTGGGAATCACATTTTTTCTCACGTCTCATATCTAAAATCTAATGTCTATTACCATATTTAATACAAACATTTTTAGGCTCTGTAAAGAATCGAAGTGCTTCAAAACCACCTTCCCGGCCTACGCCGCTGTTTTTCATACCGCCAAAAGGAGTGCGTAAATCACGGTTAAGCCACGTGTTTACCCAAACAATTCCAGATTGTAATTGTTTAGACAATCGCATAGTTCTGTCTAGGTTGTTAGTCCAAAGTGTAGCTGATAAGCCATATTGTACTCCATTAGCCATTTGTAGGGCTTCAGCTTCGGTTTTAAACGGCATAATAGTAACTACTGGGCCGAATATTTCTTCTTGGTTTACACGACATTGATCGTCGTATACTTCAATAATGGTAGGTTGTAAATAATAACCGTTTTCTAAATTTTCAATCGTAACAGTCTTGCCACCAAAAAGGATTTTCCCGCCTTCTTCTTCAGCAATTTTAATATAGGATTGTACTTTTTCTAAATGAGGTTTCGAAACCAAAGCACCCATATTAGTTTCAGCATTAAACGGATCGCCAACTTTTAATAGGGATACTTTTTCAATAAAATCTTTTTTGAATTGTTCGTAGATGGATTCTTCTACAAAAACGCGGCTTCCACACAAGCAAATCTGACCTTGGTTGGCAAACGAAGACTTTACGGTTGTTTCTAACATATTTTCATAATCACAATCAGCAAAGATGAGATTGGGGTTTTTTCCGCCTAATTCCAACGATAGTTTTTTAAACATCGGGGCAGCGGTGCGAGCAATATGCTCACCAGTTTTAGTGCCGCCAGTAAACGAAATAGCTTTGATATTTGAGTGTTCCACAATGGCTTGCCCAGCAGATGGTCCCGTGCCGTGAACGATGTTCAACACGCCTTTTGGTAAACCAGCTTCCGTTAGAATGTCACCTAACAAATAAGCGGTCATCGGTGTTACTTCGCTAGGTTTTGCTACGACTGTGTTTCCCGCTGCAATTGCAGGGGCAATCTTCCAAGTAAATAGATACAACGGAAGGTTCCAAGGGGAAATACAACCTACAACGCCTAAAGGTTGTCGCAATGTGAAATTCATGCTATTTAACCCGACACTTTCATGTGCTTCGCTAGCAAATTGTGTGATGGCATTTGCAAAAAATCGAAAGTTAGCAGACGCTCTAGGAATATCTATGGCTAACGCTAAACTTAATGGTTTGCCATTGTCTTTGGCTTCAGCTTCAGCTAATTTGATTAATTTTTCTTCAATTAAATCGGCTATTTTTAAGAAGATACGGCTACGCTTTTCAATGGTAGTATTGCTCCATTCTGGGAAAGCTTCTTCAGCAGCCTCGTATGCCTTCGCTACATCATCTGCGTTGGAATTTGCTATTTGTGAATATACCTCACCGTTCGATGGATTGTAGTTGTCTAGCCACTTATTGGATTGTGGTTCGATATATATTCCATCAATATAGTTTAGGATCTTTTCCATAGCAGTAGGTTATTTTTTCTCTTGCGAAGCAAATAATTTTTCAAAAGCATCGTAAACGGCTAAATGTAAAGCATCGCCGTGATCTTGTTCTTTTAAGAAGTGATAATATAAAGATGTATTGTTCTTTTTGTTTTTTTCTAATTTTTTATGAAGTTGTTTTGCAACCCGCTTCATCACATTTCCTTCTTCTCCAACAGCGACGTAAATTGATTTTTCAGTGTCATACAATTGTGGTTCCCTTTTAAGTAAGGATTCATAATCGTACCACAAACTCGGACTAACGATGATGTAGTTTTTAAACAGATCAGGTTTTTTAAATAAAATTTCTGTCGCCACTAAGCCACCCAACGATTGCCCAATCAATGTTTTTTCTGAAGTCACCGGATATTGCTTTTCCACTAAAGGTTGTAGTTCTTTTTCTAGAAACGCAATGAATTTTTCTGAATGACCCGTTTCAGGATATTTTTTTACATATTCCTTATCAGTAGATGGGTACGTAAAATCTCGATTTCTGCTCACATTGGCAATCCCAATCACAATGGTTTCTGGAATCATATTAATCCATGAAAAAGAACCAAACTGAACCAAGCCAGCAATATGAATAAAATCTTCATCGGCCGAACCATCCAACAAATAAATAACGGGATATTCTTTCTCCTCGGAAAAGTTATGTGGCAAATACACGTTTAGAGCTCGTTCTTCCTTTAGTATTTCAGAATAAAACGTAAGCGTTTCACCAATTGAAAAAGTTTTCTTGGAAACTTCGATAGGCTTCGTTTGCGCATAGCCCATTGAAACAACTAAAAAGAAAATGGAAAGGACTATTTTTTTTATTGTTTTCATAATTGCTTTATAATTTTAACCGCTTTGCCTTCGATACACTTCGGTAGACTCAGTGCGTCGCATTCCTCCCGCGTCGGAACGCTCAGGCACCGTTATTTTTAGTAATTGTTTATTACTACTGCCAACTGCAACTGATTACTTTTCCACCGGCTTATAGGCCATTGCCTTAATTTCTACCATTAAATGTGGATGTGGTAATTGATGTACCGCAACCGTCGTACGCGCTGGGCCTGTTTCTTTTTTGAAAAACTGGGCATACACTTCGTTGTAACCAGCAAAATCATTCATATTTACTAAAAATGTAGTCACATCTACCACATCTTCTAAAGTGGCGTTTTCGGTAGCGAGATAATCTTTTATGTTTTCAAGGACGGCTCGGGTTTGTTCTTTAATATCAAACTGCATACTGCCCATTTCGTCTACTTGATTTGCTCCGGCAATGGTATTATCGGGCAATCTTGAGCTGGTCCCGCTAATAAAAATAAAGTCGCCTACTCGTTTTACATGTGGATAGGCTCCGCGAGGCGTTGCTTTTCCTTCTACCAACTTACCATGTAAGCGGGAGTCTTTTTGTTCTTTAGACATATTAGGTTTTTTATTGTCTGGTCGAGCGCAGTCGAGACCTTATTAAATTATCGAAATATTAATTGACCTCTCGACTGCGCTCGAGGGGACATTTCCTATTTTAAGTTTCTTACCACTGCATCATCGTGCATAATCTCTTTGGTTTCTCTTTTTACCAACTTTAATTTTTCATGAAGCGATAGCGAATCGGGTAATTTTCCATCATCCAGCAAGTTTAAAATGGCCTTGTCTTGAGCACGGCCTTTTCGCAACGCTTCATCATAGGTAATGTGTTCGTTAAAGGTAACCAAAGAATATTTACTGTAATATTCCTTTGGAAATTCAGCTTCAAAAGCAGTTTCCAATTTTCTTTTTCGTTGGAATAACGGACTTGCGGTATGCTCTTTCATTTCGTGAAAGTTATCGACCGCTAAATCGGCAATGGCATCGGTATCTTTTTTTCGGTTGGCTTCGTATTCTGAAAAAATAGTTTCCCAATTGAGTTTTCCTTCCGTTAGGTTGCTTTCATATTGTTCTAAAATTTCATCAAAAACCACTACATCTTCAAAGGAAGCATTCATTCCTTGTCCGTAAAAAGGAACAATCGCGTGGGCCGCATCTCCTAATAAAAGCGTTTTTCCATAGGTGCTCCAAGGCGAACATTTTATCGTGCCTAAAGGCCCAGTGGGATTGTTGAAGAATTCTTCAGCTAAATTGGGCATCAATTGTAAAGCATCTGGAAATTCTTTTTTGAAATATTCAGTAACACGCTCTGGTGTATTCAAATTTTCGAAACAGTAGTCGCTGTTTTTATAAGGAAGAAATAAAGTTACTGTGAAACTTCCATCGAGATTTGGAAGCGCGATGAGCATATCTTCTCCGCGTGGCCAAATATGTAATGCATTGGTGTAAGTGCGATAGCCTCCATCTTTTGTAGCAGGAATTTCCAGTTCTTTATAACCATGAGTTAACCAATCTTGCGAAAAACTAAATAAAAACTTTTTGTGTAAAAACATGTTTTTTCGAACGACCGAACCGGCACCGTCCGTTCCTAATAGAATGTCTCCGCTTAATGTAACCTCTTCATTAGTTTCGTAATTTTTAAAAGTTGCTGAGGCATTGGGCAAATCGACTGCTTTACAACCGTGATTGAAGATAATTTTTACGTTCGGCATCGCTTCCGCAGCATCTAACAGTAATTTATTTAAACCAGGTCTTGAAACCGAATTAATATATTCATTTTGCCGTCCGCTATATTTGCTTAAAAACGTATTGCTTTCCCGGTCATGAATCATACGACCGTTCATAGGAATACAAAGCTTTTTGGCAGCTTCTTCAACACCAGCAAGCCGTAACCCTTTTAACCCTCGATCGCTTAATGCCAAGTTGATGGAACGTCCAGCATCTTGGGTTACTTTTCTAAGGTCCGGTCTTTTTTCAACTAACGTTACTTGATATCCGCGTTGTGCTAATCGTAAGCTGAGCAAACTTCCGCAGAGTCCGGCACCGATTACTAATATGTTTTCTTTTTTATTCATAATGTATCAAAATGGATGCAGTCCGCTTTTTTAAAAAATTGTTCACTTGATTAACCTCTCGACTGCGCTCGAGGAGACAATCTCATTATTTTAAAACTTTCTTCAATCGTTGCACAAACGCATACACATCGCTAAAACTATTGTAAAGTGGGGCAGGGGCAATACGGATTACATCGGGTTCGCGCCAATCACTAATAACACCAGCTTCGGTTAATTTTGTATGTAAATTTTTATCGGCATTCTTTACTTGAATGGATAATTGGCAGCCACGTTCTTCCGGGTTTCTTGGGGTAATAACCGAAATACTTTCGTTATTCATTTCGTCTAATAAAAATTCTAGAAAACCAGTTAGTTTAACCGATTTCTTCCGAAGGTTTTCAAACCCAGCTTCTTCAAAAACATCTAACGATGCTCTAATTGCTGCCATTGATAAAATTGGTGGATTGCTTAACTGCCAGCCTTCAGCACCTGGCAAAGCATCAAAGTCCTTGCGCATATTAAAACGGGTTTCTTTATTATGACCCCACCAACCAGCAAACCTTTTTAGGTCTTTGTTGTTGGCGTGGCGCTCGTGCACAAAACAACCGCCTAAACTTCCGGGCCCGCTATTTAAATACTTATAACTGCACCAAACGGCAAAATCGGCTCCTGTTTCATGTAAGTTCGGTTGAATGTTACCTGCTCCGTGTGCTAAGTCGAAACCTACTTTACAATTGTATTTGTGGCCTAAGCCGGTTATTTTTTTCAAAGGATAGGATTGCCCGCTGTAATAATTGGTGCTACCAATCATTAGCAAAGCAATTTCCTCACCTTGTTTTTCTAATATTTGCTCCAAATCTTCAAAACGGCATAATTCTTCGCCCTCTCTGGGTTTCCAAAGGATGAGTCCTTCTTTTTCATCGTGGCCGTGAAACTTTAGTTGACTTTCCATTGCATATTTATCGCTGGGAAATGCATCGGCTTCAATTACAATTTTATACTTCTTATCGGTAGGTTGATAAAACGAAACCATCATTAAATGGAGGTTGGTGGTCAGCGTATTCATCATCACCACTTCGTTAGGTTTCGCGCCTACTATTTTAGCCATGTTTTTGGTAAGCAATTCGTGGTATGGCAACCAAGGGTGTTCGCCTTCGGTATGACCTTCAACCCCTAGTTTTGCCCAATCTTGCAGCTCTTTTTGAATGTATTCTGAAGTAGTTTTGGGTTGTAATCCAAGACTGTTTCCGCAGAGGTAAATCAGTTCATTATTGTTTGTATCGGTAGGGATGTGGAATTTTTTTCTGAAATGAGACAAGCTGTCTTCTGCATCTAGTTGTCGTGCAAATTCCAGTGAGTTTTGGTAGTTCATATTAGTAGTTTCGGCTTCTAACAAAAATAGCAATTTAATATGGTTTCCTAATATATTGGATTAATGCTTTATGGATAAATTTTAATGAATTGATTGTGTGATGTTTCGTACATTTGGCTTCAATATGAAGAAAGTGGTACTTCTTTTTTTAATACTTGCTGTTTCAGCAACAGCTTTTTCACAGTCCATTGCCAGAAAATGGAATGAAGAAGTACTGCATGGCATCCGAAACGATTTTGCCCGTCCCGTGGTGCATGCGCGTAATTTATTTCATACTTCGGTAGCAATGTATGATGCTTGGGCAGTTTTTAATAATCAAGCTGCTCCGTATTTTTTAGGAAGTACTATCGATGGATTTACATGTGAATTTGAAGGGTTTGAAACATCAGAACCTGTTTCTCAAGCACAAAAAAAATCAATTAGTTATGCGGTGTACCGATTAATAAAACACCGTTTTCAAAACTCGCCTGGCAAAGAAGAAATTTTTGAATCAATAGACAGTTTAATGGATGAACTAGGATATGATATAAACTACACTTCTTCTAATTATAAAAACGGAAATCCGGCTGCTTTAGGAAATTACGTTGCTGAACAATTAATAGCTTTTGGACTACAAGACGGGTCTAATGAAGCCAATGATTATGAAAATAGGTTCTATGAGCCTTTAAATAAAGCGTTAAACCTTGATTTTGTAGGGAATTCAACATTAGAATACCCAAATCATTGGCAACCATTAAAAGTTGAAAATTGGGTAGACCAAAGTGGAAACACCATTCCTGGTGGGCAACCACCATTTTTAGGACCAGAATGGGGTGCTGTCGTCCCTTTTTCCTTAAATGAAAATGACTTAAAAACATATTCTACACCAGAATTTGATTATAATTGCTATTTTGACCCTGGCGACCCGTGGTATATTCAAGACTATTTAGGAATTGACGATCCATATAAATGGAGTTTTGCCATGGTTTCTGTATGGAGTTCACATTTAGACCCTACGGATAATGTAATGATTGATATTTCGCCGGCAAGTATTGGCAATTTTAATAGTGCTGATTTCCCTTCTACTTTTGAAGAGTATAAATCCTTTTATGATTATAAAAATGGAGGTGACCCAAGTAAAGGTCATAACAAAAATCCGGTTACAGGAAACCCATACCAAGAACAATTGGTGCCTCGCGGCGATTATGCTCGTGTATTAGCCGAATTTTGGGCAGATGGACCTGATAGTGAAACCCCTCCCGGACACTGGTTTACCATTTTAAATTATGTGAACGATCAGCCAGAATTAATCAAAAAATTTAAAGGTACAGGTGAGGTACTTTCAGATTTGGAATGGGACATAAAATCGTACTTTATTTTGGGTGGGGCGATGCACGATGTAGCCATTTCAGCTTGGGGCATAAAAGGGTATTACGATTATGTGAGACCGGTGAGTGCTGTTAGGTATATGAGCGATCAAGGACAATCGAGTGATCCAAACTTACCACGTTATAACCCGCACGGTTTGCCTCTTATTGAAGACTATATCGAATTGGTTGAAGAGGGAGATCCACTGGCAGGAGCTTTTAATGAAAATCTACATAAGATTAAATTATATGCTTGGCGTGGCCCGGGCGAGATTGCCGATCCTAATGTTGATGAAGCCGGAGTAGGTTGGATTCTGGCCGAAGAATGGTTTCCGTACCAACGTCCATCGTTTGTTACGCCACCATTTGCAGGGTATGTGTCTGGACATTCTACTTTTTCAAGAGCTGCAGCTGAAATTTTGACAACGTTAACAGGAGACCCTTATTTTCCAGGTGGAATGGGAATATTTGAAGTAAAAAAGAATGAATTTTTAGTGTTTGAACAAGGCCCGAGTATGGATATGGAATTACAATGGGCAACCTATCGGGATGCTTCAGATCAATGTAGTTTGTCTCGTATTTGGGGAGGAATACACCCACCAATTGATGATATTCCCGGACGTGAAATAGGTGAGAAACTAGGAAAACATGCTTTTGAGTTTGCTGAAACATACTTTACTAAAGGGGTAGCTGAAAAAGGCGCTGTCTATCCAAACCCAGCTTCGGATTTTGTCACAATTCTTTATGAAAGTGAAAAGACCTTACAAGTGTCTGTTTTTGATTTACAAGGCAGGCAAGTGCTTTCGCAATTATCAGATTTCAAGCAAAACAACAAGGCTTTGCTGAATGTTTCAGCATTGCAACAGGGAATGTATTTTATTACACTTCAGAATAACGTAGAGCAAAACCTATTTACAACCCGTTTATTAAGAAATTAACTTACTTTTTAACTGAAATATCTGTAAAATACAATTTGAATCCGCCCGTGCTGTCTTTGTGCATGGTTGCAATTTCAAGTCCTTTGTAGCTTTTATAATCTTCCCAAGTGGTTGCCATCGTTGCGACAGAATCATTTCCTTTTCGGTAAACCCATTCCTTAATTTTGTGATCATTTCCAAAGAAAAAATCATACGCATCACCAGGCGTGTATCCACCTTCATTGCTATAAACAACGGTTAATTGGTTAAGCGTGTCTTTTGAAATTGGAGCAATGACATTTTTCTTTTCAGAAAACGTAGTGCCTTCATCCCACATTAAATTAAAAGGTGCTAATAGCCAGTATTTGTCGTTTATAAACCCAGCATCTGCTTTTTGTAGGGTACTGTCTATTTTTGTTCGTGTATAGTTAATGGTATCATTTGCTGACACCATTTTCACCTTATCAACCTTTGGCCACCACGTCCAAGAACGCTCAAAATGCTGGTCTCCTCGATCTACATTGAATGTGAAAGAAATTTCAGAAACATCATCCCAATTCTCAAAACCATTAGCATATGCAATAGATTCTGCTGTGGTTGGGTTTTCAGGCATTTTTTCTTCTGAAGTAGTTTCTGGTGTCATTTCAGTATGGCTTGATTTTGAATTCTCTTTACAGCTGATAATAAATACTGAAATGAAGAGTATTGAAAATAATGTTTTCATGATTGGTTTAATTTTATGTAAAAGTAAGCAAACTAACTGCTACCCAATAAAATCAGTATATTTAAAATAAATACAATAAAAGAAGAGATGGATTTTAAAATTTTAGATAACAAAGAAGAAAAACGATTTGAGGCTCATATTGAAGGAGAAACTGCTTTTGTGGAATATGAACGGGGCATTAATAAAATAATTATAACCCATACAGAAGTGCCTAAAGAGCTTGAAGGAAAAGGTGTCGGCTCGACTTTGGTTAAACAAGTATTGAAAAAAATTGAAGAAAAGGAATTAAAGGTAGAACCTAAATGTTCTTTTGTTGCGGGTTATATAGAGCGACATTCAGAATTTAAAAATTTGTTAGCTTAATACTGTAAATAGAAAATATAAACCCCTTTTTTAACTGCTTAAAAAAGGGGTTTACCAGTAAGAGAAGTAAAAATTAATCTACTGCATCTTCTACATCGTCTGCAACATCTTCAACTTCATCTCCTACTGATTTATTTTCACGACAACTTACAAAGCCAGTGCTAAGTAGTCCTGCTACAAAGAATAATAAAAATAATTTTCTCATAATTACGGTTTTTAAAGGTTAGTTTTTAATTAGATTTTTTAAGGTCTTCTACCAGTGGCAAGTCGATATAAAATACCGATGATAGCAAGGACCAATAGAATGTGTATTAAGCTACCAACAGCATCACCAAAACCGAAATAACCCACGAGCCATCCGATTATTAATATCACGACGATAAGCCAAATTAAATCTCTCATAATGGTTGTTTTTTTGTTAATGCTAGAATAAAGCTACGACAAAAAAAGGATAGATATAAGTATTTAACCTCTGTTTAACTTTGAGTGTTAATTGCTTCTAAAATGCAATTTTTTAACTTTTTAATTAAAATTATGTTGGTTTAATTAATAATTAGAGGGGTTTTTGACAATATCAGCAGCTCTTTCTTTCAAGACAGAAAGTTCTTTTGCAGATTTTTTATTTAATAAACTTAGCATCATATTCATACGTTGGTTGTCTTTAAAATATTCTTTTTTATCATCTAAAAAGTTCCAATATAGACTATTGAAAGGGCAAGCATTATCTCCAGTTTTTTTTGAAACTGAATACTGACAATCTTTACAATAATTGCTCATTTTATTAATATAATTACCACTGGATACGTAAGGCTTTGTTGCAATAATACCTCCGTCTGCAAATTGAGACATGCCACGGGTGTTTGTAATTTCTACCCATTCAATGGCATCAATATAAATACCTAGGTACCATTCATCAACTTCATTTGGGTGGCATTGTGTTAATAGCGCAAAATTACCTGTGATCATCAATCGTTGAATATGATGTGCGTAAGCCTCTTCTAAACTTTGTTTAATAGCGTGATGCAAACAGTTCATTTTTGTATTTCCCGTCCAATAAAATTCTGGTAGTTTGTTTTGGTTGTCCAGTTTGTTACTTCGGCGATAGCTGGGCATTTCTTTCCAGTACATTCCTCTCATATATTCGCGCCAACCCAAAATTTGACGTACAAACCCTTCAATTTGAGAAACGTCTACTTCATCTTTATTTTCGCCCCAATGAGTAATAGTTTTTTCGAGTACTTCTTTAGGAGAAAGCATTTTACTGTTCATGGCGAAAGAAAGCCTTGAATGGAACAAATAAAGTTGATCTGTGTGCATTGCATCTTGGTAGTCACCAAAATGGTTTAAGAGGTTTTTACTAAAGTAATTTAAAACGTTTAAACAATCTTCCCTGCTTGTGGGCCAGTTAAAGTTGTCTTCCGAAATGGAACCAATAGTTTTTATATTTTTTTTCTCTAGTAAAGAAACAATTTCTGAAACATCTTTTCGAAATCCTTTTTCATGAGGAATGGGTGGCGAACCTTTCCATTTTTTTCGGTTACTTTTGTCAAAGTTCCATTTTCCGCCTTCCGGGTCCTTGTCGGTAACCATTAATACATCATGCTTTTTACGCATATGGCGGTAAAAATATTCCATGGTATACTCTTTTTTACCTTCGTAAAACTTTTCAAGTTCATCTCTTTCGGTAAAAAAGTGCTCCGTATCATAAACTTCAGAATCTATAGAAATCGTTTTGCAGAATTTTTTTAGCTGTTCATCTAGGCGAAATTCATCAGGTAGTTGATACTCAAATTTGCCAATATTATGTTCTTCAATTAAATAATCGAGGTTCTTTGCTAAATCTTGTTTGTTGTCGGTATCATCTAGCTTATAATAAATAACGGTATGGTTTCGTGCTGTTAACCAATCGGCAAAATTGCGCATACTTTTAAAAAAGGCAACCACTTTTTGAATGTGGTGCACTACATAGTTTGTTTCCTGCTCCATTTCAGCAATGAAATAGATGTGGTTTTTATCCGTATTTGAAAACCAAGAGTGATGATGGTTTAATTGATCGCCCAATAGTAAGCGAAGCGTTTTTATTTCTTTTGTAGCCATAATTTTCTATAAATATTATCTGGATCGTATCTTTTGGATTGGCTTTCAATATTAAATTTTCTATCCCGAGGATCATTGCCTACACCAGAATTGTACATCCAATTGCCCCAATTGCTGTGCACATCATAGTCAATCAACATAGTTTCAAAATAGCTAGCGCCTATTCTCCAATCTTGTTGCATTTCCTTGGCAAAATAACTCGCTACGTTCTGACGGCCCCGGTTGCTCATAAATCCTGTAACAGCAATTTCTTTCATATTGGCATTTACAAAAGCGTATTTTGTTTTTCCTTCAATCCAATCTGTGATTACTTTTTCATCATGTTTCCAGTTATACTCTTTATTTAAAATTCCGCCGAGTTTAAATATTTTGTCTCCATATTTTAAAGAAACGTATTTGAAATAATCGCGCCAAATCAGTTCAAAAAAGAGCCAATAAGTGTCTTCGTTTTTCTCAATTTTTTCTTCATATTTTTTAATTTCAGAATAGATGCTTCTAGGTGAAATGGATCCATTTGCCAACCAAGCTGAAAGCTTTGAGCTGTAATTCTCGCCTATTAATCCGTTTCGGGTTTGTTTATAATTTGAAAGGTTTTTAGATTCCCAAAAATAATTTTGTAAACGTTGCCAGGCTTGTGTTTCGCCACCAGAAAAAGGAAATGCAGTTCTGTCGTCAACTTCTTTTGCTTGAAGGCCCAATTGTGCGATAGTAGGGAAAACGGTGTTATGGTCAATCCAATTTTCTTTTGGTGCCTTATCTTGTTTAGGCAGTGGTGACTGAACCGTACCGTATTTCTCACATTTTTTTCTGAAAACAGTAAAAACATCTGGAATTGACTTAAAGTCCTTATACGGAATATCATCTGGATGAAATAAAAACTGATCATACACCTTATGAATTTTTACACTATTTTCTATAGCTCTCTCGACTTTTCCTATTACTAGGGCTTCTTCATGTGTCCAATCGTCTTGAAAGTATAAATCTGTAATGTTGTATTGTTCGCAAAGAGATGGTATTTGATTTTCTGGTGTATCAAAAAAGATAAAAAGTGGAATATGCAACGCTTTTAAATTTTCTGAAAGACTTTTTACGGTTTCCACTAAAAATTGAGCCCTGAAAGCCCCAGTTTTTTTAAAACCGAAAGCAGTTGTTTCAAATTGCCTGGGATCAAAACAGTAAATTCCCAAAAGTTTATCAGATTTTAAACTGGCTTCTTGTAATACTTTATTGTCTTCGACCCTTAAGTTATTGGTAAACCATATTAAACTATGTTTCATTTTTTCTTTTTTTACAGCCATTGCTACAATAAATAACATTTTCCCAATCCCGTTCCCATTTTTTTCGCCACGTAAAGGAGCGATTGCATACGGGGCAGGTTTTCTCTGGTAATTGTTGTCTTTTGTGAGGCATTTTATTCTTTAGGTCTAGCATATTCAAATCGTGCCAACAAATTAGGTAAAGTATAGCCGTCCAATCCGTTTATGGCTACAGAGTGGGTTTTTTCCAATGAAATATAACCATCATCTTGTAAAGCATTTTCTTTTATATGCAAGTGCTTAATAGCGCCAACGATCAATAAACAATCATTTTCTTTTATAAAATATTCGTTTTTAAAAGAGCATCCTATTTGAACATTTGCACCTTTTACGAATGGTGCGAAAAACTCATTTTTATATTCAGCGTTGAGGTTTGTTTTGTCAAATTCGGAAATTTCGCCATCATATTTAGCCGAAGTATGATGTGCATCCTCAATACTGTTTTTATGTATGTGATTAACTGTGAAAACTTTTGTTTTCTTGAGGTTGTCGTAAGTATTTCTAGCTACGGTGGTCGGCCTTAAAATAAAACCGAGTAGAGGCGGGTTGCTTCCCAAATGAATCACGCTGCTAAAAACAGCTACATTTTCAATCCCATCTTCCGATTTTGTAGCAAGTAGGTTAGCCGATTTATATCCCGTGCAACTATTAATTAAATTTATACGGAACAATTTTTCCAATTGTTGTATATCATCTTCTGAAAAGTATTTCATCCTTTAAATTTAATTTTTGTTTAATTAAAATATGTTAAAATTAAACAAAAACTTAATCTAGAATTAATCGTATTTTAGTTGAAAATTAGGGAAAAGTGGATTTAAAAAGAGCATTTCAAACCAATAGGGAAACCTGGAACAAAAAAGTAGCAATACATGCGAAAAGTAGTTTTTATGATCTTGAAGCTTTTAAAAAAGGAAAATCTTCATTAAATAGCTTTGAGTTAGAAGCTTTGGGTGATGTTTCGGGAAAATCATTGTTGCACTTTCAGTGCCACTTTGGTCAAGATACATTGAGTTGGAGTAGGATGGGAGCTAAATGTACCGGAGTCGATATTTCAGAAGAAGCTATTAAGCTCGCTCGTAATTTAAACAATGAGCTACAACAGGATGCTAAATTTGTTTGCTGTAACGTGCTAGATACTTCACAACATGTTTCTGAAAAATTTGATATCGTCTTTACTAGCTATGGGGTGATTGGATGGTTGCCAAATTTGAAGCCCTGGGCCAAAATGATAAGCAAACGCTTAAAACCAGGAGGTGTTTTTTATATAATAGAGTTTCATCCTATTGTGTGGATGTTCGACTACTTAAAAGAATCGCCAGAATTAAAATATGGTTACAACCAAAAAGAAGTAATTTATGAAGAATACAAAGGAACGTACGCCGATGAAAATTCGGAAATGTTAAGTAAAGAATACGGCTGGAATCACGGTTTGGGCGAAGTAATATCTTCTTTATCAGAGGCTGGATTACAAATTGAGTATTTACATGAACACGATAATTCTCCTTACAATATATTTCCTGGTTTAACAGAAACCAAGGAAGGCCTTTTTAAAATGCAAAAGAATTTATATCCATTGCTTTTTGAAGTGAAAGCCATAAAAAAAGGAGCTTAATTAGCTCCTTCTTCTTTTTCTTAATGACTAGCACCCTCTTTTAAAAGTTCAGGGAATTTTTTCTGAAATTTCTTTAAACGTGGGATAGATACATTCTGAATATAGGGGTTTTGAGGGTTATTTTCCTCATAATCTTGGTGATACCCTTCTGCAACCCAAAATTTTTGGAAAGGAAGCACTTGTGCGGCAACGTTACCTTCACCTACTTCTTTTTCCAGTTCAGAAATCTTAGCTTCAATTATTTGCTTTTGCTCATCATTTTGGTAAAAAATAATGCTTCGGTACTGTGAACCTCTGTCTGGACCTTGACCGTTTACTTGTGTTATGTTTTGAGAGCCAAAATACACATCGACTAAAGTTTTAAAAGAAACTACATCTGGGTTGTAAATTATCTCGACAGCTTCAGCGTGACCAGTAGTTCCTGTGTTACTTGATTCGTAGGTTGGGTTTTTAGTATGCCCGCCGCTGTAGCCGGAAATAGATTCCTTAACACCTTTTACACTTTCATAAATAGCTTCTACACACCAAAAGCAACCACTGGCAAAGTAAGCACGTTTCAAACCATTTTCGGTTGCAACTTCAACTGGCTGTTGGTTTTTTTGAGCCATACCTTCGGCTTCTTTGTTTTTTTTATTTGACTGGCAGGAAACTTGTGCTGAAAACAACAAGGCTGTACTGACAATTAGAAATATCTTATTCATAATGGTTTCTTTTTTGGGTATGTCGGACTTGTTAAAAAATCCTTTCAGGAAAAGCAATAAAAAAGCCCTCACATGCGTGAAGGCTTTAATCTAAATTATTTGGATTTGCTTATGAAACTTTAGTGAAAAGCTTATCCATTTTTTCTTTTTCTTCTTCTGCAAGGGCAGGGTCTACCAAAATACGACCACTGTGTTCATCGGTTATGATTTTCTTTCTTGAAGCAATTTCCATTTGAACTTGTGGAGGGATTGTAAAGAAAGAACCGCCCGAAGCACCACGCTCAACCTGTACTACAGCTAGACCGTTTTTTACATTAGAACGAATACGCTTATAAGCTTTTATTAAGCGTTCTTCAATTTTCTTCTCGTACTTTTCGGACTCCTTGATAAGAGCTTTCTCCTCTTTTTGGGTTTCTGAAAGGATATCATCCAGTTCGCTTCGTTTATGCTTTAGGTGATCTTCGCGTTCCTTAACTCGGGACTTCGTTTCTTCGATCACTTCTTTTTTCTGCTCAATTTGCGCTTTAAATTCTTTAATGTGCTTTTCGGCCAATTGCATTTCTAATTCCTGAAATTCAATTTCTTTGCTTAAAGAGTTGTATTCACGGTTGTTACGAACATTATCTTGCTGTGATGAATATTTTTTGATAAGGGCTTTTGACTCTTCAATACCATTTTTCTTTTCTTTGATACTGTTTTCAATAACCTCAAGGTCTGTATTCAATTTGTCAAGGCGGGTGTTCATTCCGGCTACTTCATCTTCCAGATCTTCAACCTCTAAAGGCAGTTCCCCGCGCACATTGCGGATTTCATCAATTCTGGAGTCGATCAATTGTAGATCGTACAGTGCTCTTAACTTTTCTTCTACAGTGGTTTCTGTTTTCTTTGCCATAAATTAAAAATAGCTAATAGGATTGGTGTTTATTTGTGATAAAACGATTGCAAAATTACTAATTTTTTTTGTAAGGAAAGAAACTAATAGCTCTTTTGTGTACTGTTCACTTTCATAATGGCCAATATCGCACAATAAGATGTTGTTTTCAGCAGTAAAAAAGTCGTGATATTTTAGGTCTGCCGTTATGTAAGCATCAGCTCCGGCTGATTTTGCGGCTTTTATTGCAAAACTGCCGCTACCACCTAAAACCGCAACTTTTTTTATTTTTTTATTTTGAAGTTTTGAATGCCGAACGCAACCGGTCTTCATAGTTTTTTTAATACATGTTAGAAAATCTTCTTCTGAAATTTCAGATGATAATTCGCCTATCATCCCCATGCCTAAATTCTGATTCTTGTTTTCTAAAGTTGTGACCTCATAGGCAACTTCTTCATATGGATGTGAATCAAAAAGCGCTTTGAGCACTTGAGCTTCCTTATGTTTTTGAAATGTAATGCCAATTTGGGTTTCTTCTTCAAAATGTGTTTCCCCTTTTTTGCCAACGGTAGGATTGCTGTCTTCATTTCCGTTAAAACTTCCTTTTCCAACAACGTTAAAACTACAGTTAGTGTAATTGCCTATATTGCCACCACCAGCTGCAAATAGTGCTTCACGAACTTTTGATGCATCTTTTAAAGGAACAAAAGTGAGGAGCTTTTTGATGGATTCTTCCTTAGGGATTAAAATTTTTCTATTTATGAGATTCAATTTCTCGCAGATCATGGCATTAACACCATTCCAAGCATTATCTAAGGCAGTGTGGATTGCAAAAATGTTAATGTCATTTTTAATCGCTTTTTGTACAACCCGTTCTACATAGGTTTTTCCGGTTAACTTTTTTAAGCCTGAAAAAATAATGGGATGAAAGCTTACAATAAGGTTACAGTTGTTTTTAATGGCTTCGTCAACCACTTCTTCAAGGGTGTCCAGGGTTACGAGAATTCCAGAAACCGAAGCATTCGTATCGCCGACCAATAAGCCAGTATTGTCAAACCCTTCGGCATAAGAGAGTGGTGCAAAATCGTCTAAAATCTTTATTACTTCTTTTACTTTCATAGGCTGTTGAATATTTTACCGTAAAGATAGTAGTTTCAAGTGTTTTACCATATTTGGGGAAACTTCTTTGTCATTTTAGGTTTAATTTTAAAAATGAAGTATACCATATTCATAGTAATTAGTACTTTCGTTGTATGAAAATGGTACGCAAACTTTTATTTCCTTTTGCTGTGTTGTACGGTTGGGTAACCGGTTTCCGAAATTACCTGTACAATAAAAACATTCTAAAAAGTAAAGAGTATAGCCTGCCTATCATTTGCGTAGGGAACCTCTCAGTAGGTGGGACGGGTAAATCACCTATGATTGAATTTTTGATTGAAACCTTGCAAGACGACTATAAAGTTGCAGTTTTAAGTCGTGGCTATAAACGAAAAACGTCTGGTTATCTAGAAGTATTGCCTTCGCATACAGCTGAAGAAACCGGGGACGAGCCGCTTCAGTTTAAAAAGAAATTTCCCAATAGCATCGTTGCTGTTTGTGCTGATAGGAGAACGGGTATTGAACAGCTTCAGAAAAAAGCCGAAGTAATTTTACTGGATGACGCTTTTCAGCACCGAAAAGTAAAAGCCGATACAAACATCCTATTAACCCCTTTTCACGATTTATACATTAACGATTATATGTTACCTACGGGCAATTTACGCGAACCTAGAAAAGGTGCAGGCCGGGCGGATATTATAGTTGTTACCAAGTGCCCTAAGAAAGTCCCGTATTCAAAATTGCAAAGAATTGAATTTGTAATCCCGCTGCAGAACCTTCAAAAAATCTATTTCTCTTCTATTGGGTACGATGATACCATTTATGGCAAGACAGAAAACCTTCCACTAAATTATTTAAAAGACAAAAAATTTACTTTAGTTACCGGTATTGCAAACCCTACACCTTTAGTAGAATTTTTAAACGAAGAAGGGTTTCAATTTGATCACGATAACTATGCAGACCATCACAATTTTTCTGTTGAAGAAATTAAAAAGCTAAGCAAAAAGGAACTTATTCTCACTACTGAAAAGGATTATATGCGCTTGCAGAACAAGCTAAATAAGTATGCTTTGTATTACTTGCCGATAACAACAAAAATAAAGAATGACCAGGAAGCTTTTTTTAAAGAGGCAATTCATGAAAGGGTAGAAGCGAAGTTTAGAAACTAGCTATCTACTGGTAATTTTTTGTTTTCGATAGATCGATAAATTTTTTCAAAAAACTCTTCGGTCTTAAATGGTTTTGGAATAATATCATTAAATCCAGCACGGTAAAAATCATCTAAATTTTCATCAACAGTGACCGCTGTTAAAGCAATGATAGGTATTTGTTTGTCAAAGCCCCGTATTTTTTGTGTGGCTTCAATACCGCTTATACCTGGCATGTGGATGTCCATTAAAATTACGTCAAATTCATTCTCTTTAACTATTTTTATAGCATCCATACCATTATCGGCAACCATACATTTCATATGGTTTTTCTCAAGAATTTTCTTGGTAATCATTTGGTTTATTTTGTTGTCTTCAACAACTAAAACCGATTTGTTTTCCAACGCTACGTAATCTACATCGTAGATGATGTTTCTTGGGTTGTCATTTTCTTGATACTCTTCGGAAACAGATAAGGTTAAGTTAAACCAAAACTTGGATCCTTTGCCTAATTGGCTTTCTAGGTTTATTTTACTGTTCATTAACTCAAGCAGGTTTTTAACAATGGAAAGACCAAGCCCTGTCCCGCCAAACTTTCGGTTAATTTGTAGGGAACCTTGTGAAAATGTTTCAAAAATGCTCTTTTGCTTTTTCCTTGAAATACCTACGCCGTTATCTTCAATTTCAAAATGTAATTGAATTTTGTTTTTTTTCTGCTCCAAACTTTGAACTCGAACAGTGACCTCCCCGTTTTGTGTAAATTTTAATGAATTACCGATTAGGTTTATTAAAACTTGAGACAATTTTAAAGGGTCGCCAACCAATTTGTTAGGAATGCTTTCGTCAAACTCCAATTGAAGTTTGTTCTTTTTATCATCAGCAGATTTTTTGAGGGCAACGAGCACATCGTTTATTCTCTTTTTAAGGCTGAAAGTAGTTCGTTCCAGTTCAACTTTGTTAGCCTCCAGTTTATTGAGATCTAAAATATTATTGATTAATGACAAAAGGTATTCCCCAGAAAATTTCAAAGAATTTAAATGCTCCTTTTGGTGTTCTTTCGGATCTTCCTCTAGCAATAAATGGGTTAGGCCTGTTACTGCGTAGAGTGGAGTTCTTAGTTCGTGCGTAATTGTTGACAAAAACTGCGCTTTGGCCAAAGATGCTTTTTCAGCCTTTTCCTTTGCCAATTGCAATTCGGTATTTTTATCTTTTAAAAGGTCGTTTGCCTTGGCTCGTAGGTTGTTGTTTTTATAAAGCGATAACGTTAATAGGGAAAGTATCACAATTAAGGCAATACTTAGCCCTGTAGTCATCTGCGTAAACTTGATGGACTTTTGTTTTTTGTCTAAGTCATCTTTTTGTGTTGCAATTATTTCATTAAGGTCGCCTATGCTAGATTCAGCATCAACCCCTTTTGAAACAGCATCCATATACACTTTGTATAGCTCCTCACTTTTAGCTTCGTAAAGGTCTAGGTTTTCTTCAGATTTTTTATAATCGTTTTCCTTAAGAGCAATGTATGAGATAATCTTATAGCTGTCTGCTTTTAATTTTGAAAATATCTTAGCATCTATTATCTCGAGTGCTTTGCTTAAGGATGTTTTTGCTTTTTCTAAATTGGTAGATTGTTTGCCGTCGTTATGGTTTAAAAATGCTTCAGCTTTTCTAAGGTATGCCTCGGCTTCTTCATAAATAAATTTGTTGTCTTTTAATAGAGGAATGGCAGCATCAAAATAATTTATTGCCGATTTATATTTCTTTTTCTGAAGGTCTAATAATCCCAAGCCAAGGATTACGTGGCTTTGTCCAGCTTCGTCGTTTAACTGAATAAACTTTTTGTAGGCATCTTTTAAATAGGCTTCAGAGTTTGCGTAATCCCTTGTTTTAATTAAAATTAACCCTTTGAGGGTGTATGCTTTTGCAATCTCGGCTTCTTTACTTGCGTCTTCTTCCAATGCTTCAATAAGAGTGATTGATTTATTGATTTCTTCAGAAGCTTTTTTGAAATTTTGAAGGTAATAATGCAGCTTAGCAATATGATAACGTATCTCGGACTTTATAAGGGCATTGTTAGAGTTTAATGCCAGTTTATTTGCTTCGTTCAAGCTTAAAATAGCAGATTCGAAATCCTGCTTAAACATGGCGTTCTCTGCCTGCTCACGCTTTTCTTTAATTAATTCAATAGTGTCCTTTTTACGTTCTTGGCCAATAAGGGTGCCTAGCGTTAAAAAGAGCATAAACAGCACTGTTACGTGTTTATTTGTAAGTAATGCTTTTTGCATTTATATTGTGTACTTTGGCGATAAATATAGTTATTTCCCCGAAATTTGTAAGATTAAATCAACTATTCTTGATGAATAACCTCTTTCATTATCATACCAGCCAATTATTTTTACCATTTTCCCTCCAATTACTGATGTCATCCCCGCATCAAAAACGCAGGAATGTGTATTGCCTACTATGTCGATTGAAACAATCGGGTCTTCTGTGTACTGAAGTATATTTTTCAAATTTGTTTCTGAAGCTTTTTTAAAGGCATTATTTATAGCTTCTATTGAGGTTTTGTTTTTTACATTAATGGTTATATCAGTTAAAGAGCCATTGGGGACAGGTACACGAATACCACATCCGCCAATTACTGAAGCCAAGTCAGGAAAAATCTTGGTCAAAGCTTTTGCAGCTCCCGTGGTAGTGGGAACAATAGATTGAGCCGCTCCTCTTGCACGCCGTAAATCTCTATGGGGTTGATCGTGTAAGCTTTGGTCTGTCGTGTAAGAATGTATTGTTGTAATATAAGCTTGCTCAATCTCACAAAGGTCGTGCACAATTTTTAGCATCGGTGCAGCATTGTTTGTTGTACAAGATGCGTTTGAAATTATCACATCATCACTGTCTAAAATTTCATCGTTGATGCCCAAAACAACTGTTTTTATATCATCCTCTTGCGGCGGAACTGAGAGAATTACTTTTTTAACATCAGCTTTTATGTGCTTTTCCAGTTGTTCACGAAGTTTAAATTTTCCAGTGCTTTCAACAATAATATCAACGCCTTCCCAATTTATATCCTCAATGTTTTTTTCCGAAGAAAACCGAAACGAGATATTATCTACAATAATGCTCTTTTCAGTATAGGAAACGCCCCTATGCAATACTCCGTGGATACTATCGTACTTAAGTAAATGCGAAAGGGTTCTCGCATCGGCTAAATCATTAATGGCAACGATGTCAATTTTTGGGTGATCAAGCAAAAGCCTAAAAAGATTTCGACCTATGCGTCCAAAACCATTTATACCAACTTTTATGGAACTTGACATGTTTATGTATTTATGTTAAGTGCTTTTGGGCTTTGTAAGAAGATCGAACCAAGGCTCCACTTTCCACGTGACGAAAACCCATCTCTAAGCCTATTTCTTCATATTTTTTAAATTGTTCTGGGGTAATAAATTCCTTAACAGGCAAGTGTTTTTTAGATGGTTGTAAGTATTGACCAATGGTAACAATATCTAATCCTACCGATCGTAAATCTCGCAAGGTTTCAATTACCTCACCTTCTTGTTCGCCAAGGCCTAACATAATACCACTTTTAGTACGGGTGATACCTTGTTGCTTTAAGTAATTCAGCACTTCCAGACTACGTTCATATTTTGCTTGGATTCGAACTTCGCGTGTCAATCGCTTAACGGTTTCCATATTATGTGAAACCACTTCTGGCTTAACAGCAATGATACGGTCTATGTTTCGGGTTACCCCTTGAAAATCTGGAATAAGTGTTTCTAAAGTAGTATTAGGGTTCATACGGCGAATTGCCTTTACCGTTTCGGCCCAGATTATAGAACCCATATCCTTTAAGTCGTCCCGATCTACTGAGGTGATTACAGCGTGCTTTATATCCATCAATTTGATAGATCGGCCTACTTTTTCAGGTTCGTCCCAATCGATGGTATCTGGTCTTCCAGTTTTTACACCACAAAAACCACAAGAACGGGTACAAGTGTTCCCTAAAATCATGAACGTTGCGGTTCCTTCAGTCCAACATTCACCCATATTAGGGCAACTGCCCGAAGTGCAAATGGTGTGTAAATCGTATTTATCAACCAAGCCTCGTAGCTCTGTGTATTTTTTACCCGTTGGTAATTTTACTCTTAGCCATTTAGGTTTTGGGGCTGGTTTGGTGCGTTCCAATGTTTGTGTACTCATAGCTGAACAAAGATATAAATAATTAAACCTGTTTTTAAGGATAATAAGGTTAAAATACAGATGTGTTTTTAGTGAAGTAAAATACGATTACTAGATATGTTTTTTCACGAATTTTCAGTAATGATTTCAGCCAATAGTTTACGAGCTCTCAATAAGCGCACTTTCACATTGTTGAGTGGTTCCTGTATTTTTTCAGCAATTTCGTTGTAGCTCATTTCTTGAAAAAAACGTAGGTTGATTACTTCTTGATAATGAGGTTTTAGTTTTTTTATATATTGAAGCAGTTCGGCTAAGTTTTGTTCGGTTATCAACTTGTCCTCGGCCGTTGGATTATGATCGGCTATTTTCTGAATGTATTCTTCGGAAGTATTGGTGGTATTTTGATAAAGTGACGCGTTTTTCTTTCGGCTTTTATCTATCTGAATGTTTTTCGAAATTGCAACCAACCAAGTTCCAAATTCATACTTTGAATCGAACGTTTCAATTTTATCAAATGCCTTAGCGAAGGTTTCTATTGATATGTCCTCGGCTTCATATTCATTACTAACCCGCTTTATTTGAAAACCGTAAACCGTGTTCCAAAAAGTATCCAATAAAAACTTAAAAGCACTTTGTTTACCGCTTTTGGCTTTTTGTATTTGATTGTTAATTTCTTCTTTGGTTACTTCCAACGGCTTTGCTTTGTTGTGCTATTCGAAATAAAGATACTCATTTGATAGCATACTAAAAACAGTTCAAAAATTGGGATAAAAGGAATCAGGTCGCCTTCTTTTAGTTTTCTTGCGGCTTTTCCAACTATTATATATTGAAAAAGGAACCGAAATAAAATAATGGCAAGGGCTATTTTCCAACTTGAAAAAATAAGTGCAAATATGCTTAAGCCCCAAAATAAAAAGTTTGAGGTGTAAAAAAGCCCCAATAAAAATTTATGTAAAGGCTTGTAGCGCTTGGCAGTGGTAATGTGTCTTTTTTTCTGAAGCCACCAAGCTTTCCATGTTTTTTTAGGAATAGAATAAGTAAAGGCTTCTTCAGCAACACAAATAGCAGTATTTTTGGGCGTAGCCGCCTCATTTACAAACAGGTCATCATCGCCAGAAGGCAACTTTATGTGCGACATAAACCCTTTGTTTTCATAATAAAGATTTGCCGTATAGGAAAGATTACGGCCTACACCCATATAGGGCATATTGGCTTTTGCGTACGAAAAATACTGTAGTGCAGTCATTAAAGTCTCGAACCTAATTAACCGATTGAGCAATCCATCTTTTTTTTGATAAGCACCATAGCCCAATACTAATTGTTTTTCTTGTGAAAAGTGTGCCGTCATTGTGGTAAGCCAATTATTTGATGCAGGCTTGCAGTCGGCATCGGTAAAAAGCAACCGTTGGTTTTTAGCGCGTTTAAGACCTAAAGTGAGAGCGTATTTTTTATTTCCCCAGAAGGCTTCGTTGTTTTTTACCTTTACAATCTGGATTTTTGGGTTGTCAACCTGAAACGACTCCATCACTTCTAATGTTTCATCTATAGAAGCGTCATCAATTAAAATCAATTCAAAATCTGGATGATTTTGTCCTAACCATAAGGGGATGTGCGCTTTTAGGTTTTCAGCTTCATTTTTAGCACAGACAATTAAGGAAACTGGGTAATTGTTCTCAGATTTTATTTCTGAAGAAGGAAGAAAAGAAAATTTTGAAAAAAGAATATAATATCCACAATTAATAACCACTACTGCAGTGAGTGCGTAAAGTAGCACCATAAGCTATTGGTTTAATGATTTCTGAAAAGCTTTTGGCAAAATTTATTTCGAAGGTTGTTCGTGGGCAGGTTCGTTGCAGTTTTCAAACTGATCTGGAGTTTTTCCGCAAAACCCACACGCTTCGCCATTTTTGTTTAAAAATGGATTTTGGCTAGCGCAAGTTCCAGCAAATTCGCCGTCTTTTTTGCCCCAGATTTTAATAGCAATTCCTGCAAAAGCCAATAATAATAGTAAAACTGTAATAAGTAAAATTCCCATAACTAACTTTTATGTTGCAAAAATACAATCTTTCTTGGTGATGTAGTGCGATTTTAGTTAATTTTAGCGTAAAATTCACTTAAAAACCGGTATATGAAATTATTAAAACCCCTTGCAGTTCTTTTTGTAATAACTTTAGCGTTCACAGCTTGTAAAAACGATAAAAAAGAGCCTGTAGAGGCAAATGAAACGGTCGTTAAAACGGCGCCAGAAAAAGTGAAAAAAGTAAAAAAAGAACTTACCGTTGAAGAAAAAGAGCAGTTGAACAGTGTAATGTCCAAGTTAATGATAACCGGCGAAACAAAAACGTTTGCAAGTGCCTTGGTGAGTACTGGTCTTACCGATATGTTGTCTAAAAACAAAGGGCCTTATACCATATTTGCCCCTACTACAATTGCTTTTGATAGTTTGGATATTGAAAAAAAGCGAGAAATTTTAAACCCTAAAAATAAAGAAAAGTTAAGCGCCCTTTTAAAGAATCATATTGTGGAAGGAAAAGTGAGTTCATCTGAGTTGCTTCAAAAAAGTAAAGGGAGCTCCAATACATTAAAAACCCTTGGTGGAAAAACATTTACTGTTGCCAAACAGGGCAGTGATCTTGTAATTACAGATGGTAACGGGGCCAAAGCTGTATTGGGAAAAAGCGATATTGAAGGGTCTAACGGTGTTGTTCACGTTATAGACGAAGTACTTTTCTTAAATTAAAATATGTTTACTTCTGGTTCAATATAGATATCAAACTGGTCTTTTACAGCTTGTTGTATTTTTAAAGCCAGTTGCCAAATTTCATCACCAGAAGCATTTCCATAATTAACTAAAACAAGTGCTTGGTTTTTATGAATTCCTGCATCGCCAAATCGTTTTCCTTTAAAACCTGCTTGCTCTATTAGCCATCCAGCCGGAATTTTATATTCAGCAGCAGAAATTTCATAATAGGGAGCATCTGGATTTTGAATTTTAAATTTTTTAAATTTTTCAGAACCAATAACGGGGTTCTTAAAAAAACTTCCGCTATTGCCCAATTTTTTAGGATCAGGCAGTTTAGACTGCCTAATTTCGATCACCGCTTCTGAAATAGTTGCAATAGTCGGGTTTTCTATGTTTTTTTCAGCGAGCTTTTCCTTAATTGCTCCGTAGCCAGTATTTAATTTATGTGCTTTTTTGGTTAGTTGAAAGGTTACAGAAGTGATTATGTAATTCCCTTTTTCTTCATTTTTAAAAATTGAATTCCGGTATCCAAAATTACATTCTTCTTTTGTGAATGTTCTTTTATTACCTGTAACTATTTCGATAGCTTCGCAACTAACGAAAGTGTCTTTTAATTCAACTCCATAAGCCCCGATATTTTGTATGGGGGCCGTACCTACATTTCCAGGGATTAGGGACAGGTTCTCCAATCCGCCGTAATTATTCTTAATGCAATACTGTACAAACTCGTGCCAGTTTTCACCTGCCATGGCTTGTAAAGTTACTGTGCTGTCTGTTTCAGAAAGTGTTTTTTTTCCTTTTAAATCGAGATGAATAACAAGTGCATCAATATCTTTGGTAAGCAGCATATTACTCCCTCCGCCTATAATAAAACGATTTTCAAATTTCTTTTCTGAAAGAATTTGCTGCAATTCATCAACCGAAGTAACGGCGATAAAATATCTGGCAGAACAGTCTATCCCAAAGGTATTATATTCTTTAAGCGATTTGTTCTCTTCAATTTGCATTAATTGTCTGGATATTGTTCTAAAGCGGTTTTCAAAATATCAACAGCTTTTAAAAGGCTCTCTTTTTTAAGGACATAAGCAATACGGACTTGGTTTTTACCAACTCCTGGAGTAGAATAAAAACCTGCAGCTGGCGCAACCATAATGGTTTCACCGTTTAGGTCGAAATCTTCTAACAGCCACTGTGCAAACACATCGCTATCTTTAATAGGTAATTCGGCAATACAGTAAAAGGCACCTTTTGGTTCGCCAACTTTAACACCCGGAATTTCCTTTAATTTTTCAATTAATAGATCACGGCGTTCTTTATATTCCTTTGTAACATCGTCGAAATAGCTCTGTGGTGTTTTTAAAGCGGCTTCACTGGCAATTTGTGCAAATGTTGGCGGGCTTAAACGAGCTTGGGCAAACTTTAAAGCGGTACTGAGAACTTCCTTGTTCTTAGTGACCAAACAGCCAATACGAGCGCCGCACATGCTATACCGTTTTGAAACGGAGTCTATAATGATTCCATTTTCGGCCATGCTCTCTTCTTGTAAAATTGAATAGTGCTTTTCATCGCCGTATACAAATTCACGGTACACCTCGTCGGCAACTAAAAACAAATCGTGTTTTTTAACTATTTCAGCAAGTTTTTTAATTTCTTCTTTTGAATACAAATAACCAGTTGGATTACCAGGATTACAAATTAAGATCGCTTTTGTCTTTGGAGTAATCAACTTTTCAAATTCTGAAATAGGGGGAAGTGCAAAATTATTTTCAATTTTTGAAATAACCGGCACAATATTTATTCCTGAAGCTGTAGCAAAACCATTATAGTTGGCGTAGAATGGTTCTGGGATTATTATTTCATCACCTGTGTCTGCAATACTTCCCATTGCAAACAACAAGGCTTCACTACCTCCTGTGGTAACGATTATTTCATCGTGTTCTACAGGTATGTTTTGCTTGTTATAATAAGCTGCGATTTTTTTACGATAGCCTTCAGAGCCTTCAGACCGGGTGTAGGCCAATATGTCAAGGTGGTGCAAAGAGACTGCATCCATAGCAACTTGTGGCGTTTTAATGTCAGGCTGGCCAATATTTAAATGATAAACTTTTTTATTGGCTTTATAAGCTTTTTCTGCAAATGGAACCAGCTTTCTTATTGGAGATTCAGGCATATTCTGCCCTTTTACGGATACTTTAGGCATAGCGTGTGTTTTAGCTAGCAAAGGTCTAAAATTAATTTATAATTACCCACCCAATATAGTAATCTTTCAGTAATTTTTTTTATCTTGATATTACTTGAAAGTATTACGATATACAATCTTCTTGGGCATTTTACTTTTTGCCCATTACACTGTTTTTCCCCAAGGGACTTTTACACTTCCTGAAGGTGATAAAAGAGATAAGATTTCTTTTGATTTAGTTAACAATATTGTGGTTATCCCAGTAGAGGTAAATGGAGCCCAACTTTCCTTTTTGTTGGATACAGGTGTAAAATCTACCATTATTTTTAGCCTTAATCAACAAGACTCAGTTTCATTAAACGAAACAAAGCCTATAAACATAAGGGGCTTAGGCGATGGTGGTTTTTTAAAAGGGTTAAAAAGTGAAAACAATGAAATTAAAATTGGCAATGCGGTAAGCAAGAACCACACTATTTATGTAATATTTGAAAACTCGTTAAACCTTTCCCCTAGAATGGGAGTTCCAATAAATGGAATTATTGGTTTGGATTTTTTTAAAAGTTTTATCGTAAAAACAAACTACACCTCAAAGCGACTAAAGTTTTACAATCCCGAAACATATTCGTATCGTGAATGCCGAAGATGTGAGATTTTCAACCTTGATTTTTTTAAAGATAAGCCTTACATAAACCTTACTGTGCAATTAGGTAAAAAAGAAGAAGATGTTACCTTACTGTTGGATAGTGGCTCAAGTGACGCTCTTTGGTTATTTGATACAGAAGGGTTTTTGTCAGAAAATCCAAAAAATTATTTTAAAGATTTTCTAGGTCTTGGTTTAAGTGGAAATATTTACGGAAAAAGATCTAGGTTGAATAAAGCAGAATTAGGGGATTTTGTTATGGAAAATGTGAATGTAGCATTTCCAAATAAAGAGGCCACTCAAAATATAGAATTATACGTAGAGCGTGATGGTAGCTTGGGAGGCGATTTTTTGAGACGATTTACAGTAACTATGGATTATTCTAACAAGAAAGTTATGCTTAAACGAAACCGAAACTTCTCAGATCCGTTTCATTACAATATGAGTGGGTTGACAGTTGAACACGATGGTGTTGATGTCTATACGGAAAGGAGTACGCTTAAAAAGTCCAAAATTGATGGATTGGGGAATGATAGCGCATTAGATAGGGCATCAGGTTACAATGTGTATGATATCTATTCAAAAACTGAAATTTTTTTAGTACCTCGTTATGTGGTTGCAGAGGTTAGGGAAAATTCTGTAGCACAACGCTCTGGAATAATAAAAGGAGATGAAATTCTCAAAATAAATGGTAAGCCAGCGCATAAATATAAACTGTACAATTTAAATACGCTGTTTTCTTCAGAAGAAGGGAAGAGGATAAACTTAGAGGTTAAACGAAACGAGAGGGTTTTTAATGTGAGCTTTAGGCTTGAAAAAGTTTTATAACTTAAGCCCAAAAGTAAACACAAAGGAATCGTCTATAGTGTTTACCAAAGCGCTATCTGTTAACCCAGTAGAATATAATTGTTGCTGTCTCTCTTGTTCGGTTCTGGCATACGATAAATCCATATAGTAATTTCCGAAATTATAGCCTAGGCCTAGTGAAAAACCATTTAAATCATCCATTATTTGTTTGTTGTTATATGGGCTTTCTTCAAAGCGGTACCCAGCCCGAAAACTAACATCGTTAAAACGATATTCACCACCAAATCTATAGGTAGATGCTCCTTTTAACACAGTGTCGATATTTGTGTTTTCTGACGCAAAAACAGGGTCCGATGTTGGCTTAAAAGTGATTTCAGAAAAATCTTTATAGGAATAATCAAAACTGATGAGTCCACTTTTTCCAAAAATGTAAGCTGCACTAGCTGCTAATTTTCCAGGAGTTTTCAGGTTGTAATCTTCGTAAATATTTAAAACCCTAGGATCTACCACCACGGTGTTTGTTTGACCATTGTTTGTTCTTTGGGTCTCTAAATACTGTGTTGTTTCTTCAGAAATTGTAAACCAAGTTGGAGTATCGTAAGTTAATCCTAATCGTAGGTTTTCTGTCGCTTTGGCTATTGCACCTATTTGTGCCGAAAACCCAGAGCCCAGGACAGAAAGGTTGTTTTCAAAACCAATTTCATTAACTGTGCTGCCTTGGTTGTTGTTCCTTTCAAAAAGAAAGGTACTTTGCCGGTAATCTATAATGTGCGAGTTTAGGTTTATTCCAAAGTAAAAAGCGTCTGTATATTGGGTAGCAAGGTTCAATGTGTATTTTCCACTGTATCCTTCGCTTACCAAAACATAATCTTGATTGAAAGTACCTGGCGCTACGTTAGATGTGTATTGTGTGTTGTTTGAATTTTGAGGATCTAAGGGATCAAAAATAAACCCTTGATACCCCAAAAAGGCATTTTGCGCTGCGGCACCTTGAGTTTCCCCAAGAAAAGTGTATAAATCTGCTATGGTTTCAGTGCCTTGTAATTGCAATAAATTTAACGGCGTTCCTTGTGCTTGCTCTAAAAAGAAATTAGCTATTGAAGTGTTTCCGTTTCCAGCTATAAAAAGCTCGTCATCAAAATTTTGGGTATTATTATAGTTTACTCCCAGTGTAAATTTTTTCCAAGGTGAATTTTCGTTGGTATTATCAAAAACAAAAACGCCTCCAACTTGGTTAAGACTTACATCGGAATCTAAACTTTTAGTAAATGTATTAAAATAAAGTGCTTCATTGTCTTTGCCCATTACACCTGCTGATATGCTAGCTTCATTTCTTAAAAAAACGGCTCCTCCAGCCGGATTTATAGCAATAGCCGATAAATCCCCGCCTAAAGCTCCAAAAGCTCCGCTAAGTGCATTAAACCTTGCAGTACCTGTTGTGTTTTCTTGGCTATACCGAAGTCCATCAACTAGACCTTGAGCGTGTAAAGTTGCCACAGAAATAGCCATTATGAGGAAGAGAATACTCTTTTTCATATCAATATTTTTTTAATTTTTGGTTTAGAAATTATCCGCGTCCGCCGCCTCTTCTGCTTCCGCCACTGCTCCTGCTAGAACCGGAAGAACGTGACGATCCGCCAGAACTCCTCATGCTGCCAGAACTCCTTGAACTTCTTGTTGAAGGGGTGTATGATCTTGTCCTTCTTGATGAGTTATTACTTCTCACATTATTACTTCGTGAGTTAGAGCTTCTTCTTATGTTTGAGTTTCTTCTTACCGAATTAGTGTTCCTTCTGGAAAAATTGGAATTTCTTCTCACAGTATTTGAATTACTTCTTCTGGCATTTGTTCTCCTTATCAACTCAGATCTTGAATAAGAACGTCGACTGTTCGTGGCATCGGACGATCTTCCGCGAGCATTAGATCTGGTGTAATCTGTATTTCTTCTTCCACGGTTGTATGAAATTCCATTATGATAGTTATTTCCGTAATAGCCGCCGTGAGCATAATAGTTGTTATAGTAGTAAGGGTAATAGCCACCACCATAGAAAGGGTAGCCCCAACCATAAAAGCCGCCGTAATAAGGATAACCCCAGCCACCAAAGCCTATGCCCCAGTTCCAGTAAGGTCTGTAAAAGCTATACGGATATCCCCAATAGCTGTTGTAGCCCCAATACGGGCTGTTCCAATATCCAAAGTTAAAGCCACTGTTATTGTATATATTTACGGTAACGTCTTCGGCGTTGCTTCCCCAAGGGCCGTAACCTTCTTCATAATCGTCTCTCTCTTCAATGACTATATTGCCTTCATCGTCCATATATTCTGAAGTAGTGTAGGCTTCAATATCTGTAAAAACCAAATCTTCATCTTCAGGAATGTTCTCAAGTTCATTAGCTTTGGAATTAAAATATTGTTTGTAATAATTGCCTCTGTCGGGAGCATTTTCTTCAACTGCAACTTCCTCGCCCGAGCTATAAATACCATCGGTATCTGAATAACCAGAATTATAAGTTCCGCAGGAAGTGAGTACCAACGCTGTAATCCCCATAATTAAAAAGGGGATGGTTCTTTTTTGGATGTTGTATCGTGATTGCATAACTGCTTTTATTTTAATTGTTGGACTTCTTAAAAATAATTAGTTTTGTCGAGATAAACGAGAACTACTAATCATTTAACACTATAGGCACAAGTTTTGTGCCAAACTGCGGTATATGGCAAAGAACTTAACTACAAGAAGCGAAGATTATTCAAAATGGTACAATGAGTTGGTTATCAAGGCCGACCTTGCCGAAAACTCGGGTGTTAGAGGATGTATGGTAATAAAACCTTACGGATTTGGCATTTGGGAAAAAATGCAAGCCGAACTGGATAGAATGTTTAAGGAAACAGGGCATCAAAATGCGTATTTTCCACTTTTTATCCCGAAATCATATTTCAGTAAAGAAGCAAGCCATGTAGATGGTTTTGCCAAAGAATGTGCGGTAGTGACCCATTATAGACTGAAAAATGATGAAAATGGTAATGGTATTGTGGTCGACCCTGAAGCTAAACTGGAAGAAGAATTGATTGTTCGTCCTACTTCCGAAACCATTATTTGGGATACGTATAGAAAGTGGGTGCAATCGTACCGCGATTTGCCTCTACTAATTAACCAATGGGCAAATGTGGTGCGCTGGGAAATGCGAACTCGTTTGTTTTTGCGTACATCTGAATTTCTTTGGCAAGAAGGACATACAGCGCATGCAACCGAAAAAGAAGCCATAGCCGAAGCAGAACAAATGATGAACATCTATGCAGATTTTGCAGAAAACTATATGGCCGTTCCTGTGGTTAAAGGACTCAAAACTGAAAGCGAACGATTTGCCGGAGCTTTAGAGACGTATTGTATTGAAGCTCTAATGCAAGACGGAAAGGCGTTACAAGCTGGTACCTCTCACTTTTTAGGGCAAAACTTTGCCAAGGCCTTCGATGTTAAGTTTGCTTCAAAAGAAGGGAAACAAGAATATGTTTGGGCGACCTCTTGGGGCGTGTCTACCCGATTAGTGGGCGCATTGATAATGACGCACAGTGATGATAATGGGTTGGTATTGCCACCAAAATTAGCACCAGACCAAGTTGTGATAGTTCCTATTTACAGAAATGAAGAACAGTTTGATGCGGTTAGCGAAGTAGCAAAAGACTTACAAGCTAAATTAAGAGCTGCTGGTATTCGTGTAAAATTTGACAATAGAGATACCCATAAACCTGGATGGAAGTTTAATGAGTATGAATTAAAAGGAGTTCCAGTACGGATCGCTATTGGACCTAAAGATGTTGAGAAAGGAACGGTAGAGTTAGCAAGAAGGGATACGTTGACCAAAGAGTTTGTAAACCAAGATGAGGTGGTTGATAAAATATCTGGCTTAATGACTGAAATTCAAGAGAACCTATTTAAAAAGGCGGTTGATTACAGAACAGAACATACTACTGAAGTAGAAAGTTATGATGAATTTAAAAAAGTGCTAAAATCTAAAGGCGGATTTATCTCTGCGCATTGGGATGGAACCACAGAAACGGAAGATCAAATAAAAAACGATACAAAAGCAACAATTAGATGTATTCCCTTGGATGGAAAAAAAGAAGCGGGAAGTTGCATGGTTACTGGAAAACCATCAAGTCAACGCGTGTTGTTTGCAAAGGCGTATTAAATTTTTTTAAAAAAGTTTCAAATCTATTTGCAGAATTGAAAATGTGTTGTATTTTTGCATCCGCAATTGAAAAACAATTGGCCCGTTCGTCTAGGGGTTAGGACGCCAGGTTTTCATCCTGGTAACAGGGGTTCGATTCCCCTACGGGCTACAAATTAAAGAAAGAGAATTATGGCGAATCACAAGTCAGCTTTAAAGAGAATTAGAAACAGCGAAACAAAGCGTTTACGTAACCGTTACCAGTTTAAAACTACGCGTAACGCGATTAAGAAGCTGAAAGATGCTACTAACAAGAAAGAGGCTGAAAAGCTTTTTCCTGAAGTAACGTCTATGATTGATAAATTAGCGAAAAACAATGTTATCCACGATAACAAAGCAGCTAACTTAAAGTCTCAGATTTCAAGACATATCGCAGCGCTATAAGCAACGCTTTCTAAGAAAAATTGTAAAAGCCCTTTCAGGAAACTGAAAGGGCTTTTTTTGTTTTGTTTATATTTATACTCACGTTATCTACAATTTTGGAAGAAACATCGAAAGAAATATTAGACATTGATGACAGAAATGAAACGTTTCGAAAAATTTCTGATGGAATAAAATCTCTAAATAAAGCGTTCAGAGCTTTGAATGCTGATTACTCATATCATTTAGAACCTACTTTTGGAAAAGACCATCGAATTTTGAGAATGCGAGAGGATATTGACTTCCGACTATTTAGTTCACAATTTCACCTTGAGTTACTTTTAAGACAACATTATTTTGCTGAGGAAAGAATTAGTGAAGAGTATAAAAAAAATCCAAAAAAGGTTTTAGCAAAAGTCTACCCTTCTCATCCCCTTTTTGATTATTGTGAGAAAGAAGTGACTGCTATTTTTGAAAGTATTGTCTTTCATTTAGCGTCAGTTTACGACTTTGTAAGTACAATTATTAGCTTCATCTGCAATAATAAAAACGAATCTATTTCAAAATGGTCGAATTTACAAAGAGCGTGTCGCCAAAAAGAGAGCCTTAAAAATAAAGATATTTCCAAAATTATACTCGATGAGCATAATAAATTTGTGAATCCACTTTATAAATACCGTTCTGGTCTAATACACGATAAAACTGATTTACACCCAATAGAACTGAATTTAAAGTTAGGTACTGGAAAAGCTGATGTACGATTTTTTATTAACAGTAATTTGACAAAGAATTTCTTTGAATTGAAAAAGTTGAGTAAGGCAAAAAACATAACTATTTCTTATACTTCAAGCTGGCTAATTGATAAAACGATTGATTCGTTGATTAGAATACTATTTGGAGTAAAAAACGAAATAGAGAAAAGTTCTTCATTTCCAAATCACGTTAGTGATTCTGATATTGTAATGATATATAGAGACCCTGTAACAGGAATTGGGGAGCCAGTATCAAAAAGAATGTGGAAAGAAGTCGAAATCGAACGAAAAAAACTGTAGTTAACAAGGTGCCTTATGAAAAGCACTAGTTCAGTTCTTTATTCATTTAAAGAAGCCCTTGAATTTGTAAAGACTTCCTAAAACAATGTGTGAAATTAGTTACTAGTATAGCTTGTTTGCGAAAATATTTGCAGGTTTTCTATTCGGTTTGTAGTTCTTGAATATAGTGTATAGAGAAGCTAATCTAATATAGATATTTTAATTCTCAACCCCAAAAGGCACCAAACTACTATAATCCCCATCATGTCGGGCGATATCGCGTACAATAGAAGAAGAAACGTGCGATACGGCTGGAGAAGCTACTAAAAACACACTTTCAACATTCATCACTTCGGCATTGGCTTGGGCGATGGTTTGCTCGTATGTAAAGTCAGCTGTGTTGCGAACACCCCGAAGAATATACTGTGCGTTTTCAGCTTTACAGAAATCGGCTGTGAGCCCTTTATACGTTTTTACGGTTACAGTATCAAACTCTTTAAAAGCATCTTCAATAAACTGCTTTCGGTCTTCAAGCGGGAACATATATTTTTTTTCGGCATTGACGCCTATGGCGATGATTATTTCATCAAACAACGGCAACGCACGTTTTATAATATCAACATGACCTATGGTGATAGGATCGAAAGAACCAGGAAAAAGCGCGCGTTTTTTCATTATAAAGCTGTTTTATCTTTTTTTATTCTACTTCTAACAGCGAAGCGGTCTCACATCTTAGTCGGAAACGACTAAAACGTCATCTACCAAAATACTAAAAAATTCTGTAAGTGTCATCCCAGATTCGCGTACTTGTTTCGGAACAATACTTTCGGGTGACAAACCGGGATTGGTATTGATTTCGATAAAGTATGGGGTGCTATTTTGTATGATAAAGTCACTTCGGCTAATGCCATTCATATTCAATACTTCATATATTTTTTTGGCTTCAGCTTGTATTTTCTGTGTTTCTTCTTCAGAAATACGTGCCGGAGTTATTTCTTCCGAAGCACCTAAATACTTAGCTTCATAATCAAAAAATTCATTTTTAGAAACAATTTCGGTAGTTGGTAACGCGATAATTTTACCGTTATTTTTATATACACCTACTTGTACTTCGGTACCTATTAAAGCGGTTTCAATTAACACTTCGTTATCTTCTTCGTAGGCTTTTTCGATAGCAGGAAGTAGCTCTTCTATTTGTTTCACTTTACTAACCCCAAAACTGGAGCCAGCTCTATTTGGCTTTACAAAACAGGGAAGGCCTACTTTTTTTATAATTTCCTCTTTATCTATGTTGCTGCCTTTATTTACGTAATATGAGTTGGCGCAATTAATTCCGAAGCCTTTTAAAACGGATAAACAATCCCGTTTGTTAAAGCTCAACGCGGCTTGGTAATATCCTGCACTGGTTTGAGGAACGCCTACTAAACGTAAATATGCTTGAAGTTGGCCGTCTTCACCGGGCGTACCGTGAATACAGTTAAAAACAGCATCTGGTTTAATGGTTGTTCCGTCTTTATCAAAACTGAAATCTTCTTTATGTACTGGGTGCTTCGTTCCGTCTTCTGAAACGTAAAACCACCCTTCTTTTAAAATATGAACTGGATATGCATGATATTTTTCTTTGTCCAAAAAGTCGCAAACCATCGCCCCACTTTTAAGTGAAATCTCAAATTCGCTTGAATAACCGCCCATAGCGACGGCGATATGTTTTTTTGCCATACCAAAATTTTAAAAATAACGTTTAACAAAAATATGACTAATCCATAGAAAGATACTAACTTTAGGTTTGTTATTTTTGCCTATCAATATATAATGTATGACATTTTTCAGATTCCTCTTCACCAAAGTTTTTTTAAAACAATTGTTATTGGCCATTTTGGCTTTAGTTGTATTGAGTTTCCTTGTAATGTGGTGGCTTAAGGGCACTACCAACCACGGTCAAAAAATTGAAGTTCCTAGTTTGAGCAAGCTGTCTTTAGACCTTGTTGAAGACAAACTGGATGAAATGGATTTGCGCTACGAAATACTGGATTCTGCCAATTATAATCCAGATTTTCCTAAATATTCTGTAATTGAACAAATTCCGAAGGCTGGAAAATTTGTAAAAGAAGACCGAAAAATCTATTTGTACTTAAATCCTTCAGGCTATCGAAAAATACAAGTGCCCAATGTAATAGGAAGAACCCGCCGTCAAGCAGAACCTACGTTGTTGGCTATGGGTTTTGAAATAGGGAAAATTAGCTACCGCCCCGATATAAGCGACCAAGTAAAAGAACTTCGTTATAAAGGAGAAAAATTGGAGCCAGGCACTGAAATTCAAAAAACAGCCGTGATCGACTTAATTGTTGGTGATGAATCCCTAAATCGTGTGCAAGAAGAAAATGATAAAAATGATGAAGCCGAAGCAGAAACACAACCTACCGAAACAGATAACAATGACCAATAATATTACTGAAGAAAACACAGAAGATTCCGGAAATGACGATTTGTATGAGCATTATCGCTATGTAGCCGATAAAGGCCAGCAACCGCTCAGGGTAGATAAATACCTGATGAACAGGATTGAAAATGCTACGCGGAATAAAATTCAGAAAGCTGCGAAGGACGGAAATATTTATGTGAACGATGTTGCAGTAAAACAAAACTATAAAGTAAAACCAGGCGATGTGGTGACTGTTCTTTTTGAACACCCGCCGTATGAGAATTTATTGGTTCCGGAAGATATCCCAATTGATATTGTATATGAAGATGATGATGTTTTAGTTGTTAATAAAGAACCAGGAATGGTCGTGCACCCAGGGCACGGCAATTATAGCGGAACATTGATTAATGCGCTTACCTTTCATTTTGATAACCTTCCAAATAACAGTAGTAACCGCCCAGGTTTAGTACACCGAATTGACAAAGATACGAGCGGACTTCTTGTAGTTGCTAAAACAGAAGAGGCCATGACGCATTTATCCAAACAGTTTTTTAATAAAACGACCGAGCGTGAATATGTCGCTTTGGTTTGGGGGAATGTAGATGAAGAATCTGGAACCGTTGAAGGCAATATTGGCCGTCACCCTAAAAACAGATTACAGAATACCGTTTTTGAAGATGATGAAGATGAAGCACGCGGGAAACATGCGGTAACCCACTTTAAAGTTTTGGAAAGACTGGGTTATGTAACATTGCTTTCGTGTAGATTAGAAACCGGACGTACCCACCAAATACGTGTTCATTTAAAACACATAGGCCATACTTTGTTTAATGACGAACGATATGGTGGCGATAAAATTTTAAAGGGAACCACCTTTTCTAAATACAAACAGTTTGTAGACAATTGTTTTAAAGCATTACCAAGACAAGCATTGCATGCCAGAACATTAGGTTTTGTACACCCAACAACTGGCGAAATGATGCGGTTTGAATCTAAAATACCAGATGATATGGAAGCGTGTTTGGAAAAATGGCGCAATTACTCAAAGCACGCTATTTAATTGGTTATGAAGACAGCTTTAGCTGTCTGTTCGAGCGCAGTCGAGAACTACAAGTTTCTGACTGTAAATTAAGGTCTCGACTGCGCTCGACCGGACAAACCAATTACTTCTTCAGCCATTTAGCCGTAAACGTTTTATTTCCGCTGGAAATATTTACAAAATACAACCCGCCGCTTAAGTCTTTAAAATTATACTGAACAGCTTCATTTTTTGAAATAGTTCTTTCTTCAGAAAAAACTTGCTTTCCATCAATAGTATAAAGTGAGATGGTAGCATTTTCAAGCGCTATCGATAAGTTTAAATTTAAAACACCATTTGAAGGGTTAGGGGTAAGGTTGATAGAGGTATTAGAAAACTCTTCAACCCCCATAATAATATCTCCACCTACTAATCCATTTCTGCTATTGTTGCCTTTATAACCGTTGCGCCTAATTTTGTTTTCATCATAAGGAACGTTTAGATTATAGGTGGTTACATATGATGAATCAATGCCCTGACCAAAAGTTTGTGTATAGGTGTTGGCAGTGAGATCCATCATGCCGTCATTATCTACATCACCAATTACTGCGCCATTTAAAAATGTAAAGCCACGCGGTCGCAATGGAAAACCGTCAATCTCACCGCTACCATCCATAGAATATGCGTGAATATACCCGTCACCTTCTGCATCGGTAAGCGTACTGGGAAAAATAACTTCTAGAATACCATCGTCATTAATGTCAGCTATGCTTAAAACTCCTTCGGTACCTCCATATTTTGAAATAGGGAAATTGTTCAGGTTGTTACCATCAGGTGTAAGTCCGTAAACCACATCAAGAGGGGTCCCATCACCACTAGTATTTCTGTCGGACATAAATATTTCGAACGTTTCATCTCCTTCTATATCCAAAACTGTAGCGGGAGAATACGTCCATCCGCCTAGCGCGATAGGCCATCCTGGGTAGTAGGTGGCATCGTGGTTTAACACATAAAAACCGGGAGCATCCCCGTGATTGCTTCCTATAATCTCTAAATCATCATCACCGTCTAAATCTGCTAGAATAGGCGATTGGTAAGAATATCTAACTGTTGGATCTACCAATGGGAAATTAGGGAAAAGTTGTCCTTGATTATCGTAAATACGCATTCCGGTTGAAGAAGTAGCGATGACAACATCATTGTTTCCGTCGTTATCCACATCGCCAATGGATGGGGTAAAGGCAGGAGTTGCATCTACTTGTACTGGCCAATTGCTGTTTATGGGTGTGCCGTCAATGTTTATTACGTGAACATATCCTTCGGAGCTGCCGGCACGTTCACAAGTTACAATATCGTAGGTTCCGTTATTGTCTACATCGGCTACGGCTGGTGCGTTAATCATCCAATGGTCATCAAAATTTAAAGGCCATCCAGGTAGATCTTCGCCATTATTGTCTTTAAGGTAAATACGGCCTACAGTAGTTGGATAACCAGTATTTACGATAATTTCAATATCGCCATCTTGGTCAATGTCTACCGCAGTTGGTGGTAATAGTATGGGGCCTAAAACTGTTTTTTCCCAAAGAACGTTACCATCGCCTTCTAGTGCGTACAGTGTAGTGTCAATTCCGTAGAGTATTTCGTTTACACCGTCATTATCAATATCAGCTAAGGTAACGCCTCGGCTATTTTTTACCTGTGGGTTGGTGGGCCTGCCAAATTTGAACAGAACATCGGCCTGTTGTTTGTTTTCTGTGGCATTTTCATTCATTGGAAACTGTACATCTTCAACTTCAATGGTTCCATTTTCAGTGAGTGTAGCTTTTTTTCCAATTTCAGTTTGCGCAGTTATATAGTTCATCCCAAAAAAGGTTACTAAACAACTAAGGAGTACTTGTTTTTTCATTATTTATATGTTTAATGTTACTTTTTAAAAGTATTTATAAGAATCTCTTTCAAAAGTTAATAGTTTCTTAATTATATGTTCATATTGTTAAATAAGTTCCTTGATAAGAAATAATAATTGTTTCATAAAAAATATAAAAGTGTTGAATTGCCATTAGAAATATATTTAATTTATTTTTGGGTAAAATTGAATAATTATGAAGATTGTAGTATCGCCAGCTAAAACATTAGATTACGAAACTAACTTGCCTACTAAAAGAGCTACACAGCCAGAGTTTCTTGAAGAGGCTGAAACTCTTAACAAAAAACTATCCCGAAAAACAAAAAAGGAAATTGGCAAACTAATGAGCATTAGTGATAAGTTGGCCGATTTAAACTACCAGCGATACAAAGATTTTTCCACTCCGTTTAACAAAATAAATGCCCGTCCCGCAGTGTATGCCTTTGCGGGCGATGTTTATAATGGCCTTGATGCCTATACAATTCCAGAGAATAAATTAGATAGACTGCAAGATACGTTGCGCATTCTTTCAGGAATGTATGGTATTTTAAAGCCCTTAGATTTAATGCAACCGTACCGGCTTGAAATGGGTACTAGCTTAAAAATTCAGCAACATAAAAATTTATACGAATTCTGGGGAAATTCACTAACTGAATCGCTCAATAAGGAAATGAAAGACGATGAACTTTTTATAAATCTTGCAAGCAATGAATATTTTAAAGTTATAAATAAAAAGGAATTGAAAGTGCCGGTGATTTCGCCTGTTTTTAAAGATTTTAAAAATGGAAAATTAAAGGTGATTGCATTCTTCGCAAAAAAAGCTAGAGGAAGTATGGTTAGGTACATTATTGATAAGAATGTAAAAACATTAAAAGGCATAAAAGGATTTGATTATGATGGGTATGCTTACAGTGAAGAATATACCGAAAAGGAAACCGAACCCGTTTTTATACGGTAATGTTTAAGCACACGCATCCATATCCTCCCTATATCCCTGAAAATGCTACAAAATTAATAGTGGGCACGTTGCCGCCACCTCGTTTTACCACTGGCGAATTAAAACCTGGCGATGTGAATTTTTGTTATGGAAGTAGGGATGGCCAGCTTTGGCCTATTCTGAATGAAATATTTAATCTCAACCTTTCTTTTGAGACTACCGAAAAAGCCATTAAGCAACGGAAAGATTTTTTGCAAAAAGAGGGGATAGGAATTTGTGATATGGTTTCAGTGGCCTATCGTGAGAAAATAGATGCTTCAGATATTGGGATGCAAGAAGTCGTATTGCGCGATTTAATAAAAATACTTCAAGAACATCCTACGGTCGATACCTTGTTGTTTACTGGTGGAAACAGTAAAAATGGTCCGGAATATTTTTTCAGAAAAAAAATGAAAGATTACAATTTGAAATTAAAAATTGTTAAAAATACAGTGCCTCGATTCCATGAATTCGTACTTCCCGAATCAAACAGAAAGATAAAAACCGTATCCCTTACGGCTCCTTCTGGGGCCGCAAACCGAGCTGTTGGAAGCCTTTCAGCGTATAAAAAAATGAAAGCCGAAAACCCAGCTTTCAATACCATAGATTTCAGGGTTTGGCAATACGCCCCTCATTTTAAAAAATAAAACTATTTTCTTTTGTGAATAATATTTTTTTTGGCTAAAAGATAATTTTTGAAATTTTTAAGATTCCTTTTCTAACTCAAAAAAGCTTTATTCGCTTATAAGTCAGAATTTTAGAATGATAGAGTCAATATTCTAGTGGGATTGGCTTAATACTTCTTCTAAAATATCTTTTCTATTAACATAAATTTTAGGTATATTAACGCAGTATTAACTGTTAAATTAAATTTTATACAACTTATGAAAAAAATTACTTTATTAATGGCATTTATTGTCACATGCTTTGCGTGGCAGGTAAATGCTCAAACGTACAACGGGGATAATACAGGGGCCGTCATAGACGGTTCTGCTGATGTCCTTTCTGCTGCCAATATACCCCTAGTAGGTAACGTGGGAGCAGATATTGTTATAGACAACGTCACTATTGATATTACACACGTATGGGATGGTGATTTGGATATTTATTTAGAATCCCCTTTAGGCACAAGTTTGGCCTTGTCTTTAGGCAATGGTGGTAGTGGAGATGATTATACCAATACACAATTTGAAGATGGCGGTGCCGATATAACGAGTGGTACACCACCATTTACTGGTGTTTTTGAACCAGAAGGAGGTACTTTTGCCGCAGCTTTTGACGGAGAAGACGTTAATGGTGACTGGGTATTAAGAATTGATGATACTTTTTCCGCATTTGACGATGGAGTATTTAACTCTTTCTCAATTACGGTTACTCAAATAATTGGCGACCCACCAGTTATTGCCTGTCCTTCTGATATTATGGTAAACACCGACCCAACAGAATGTGGTGCCATTGTTAATTTTGCAGATGCGATTGCACTTGATACTGAAGATGGACCAATTACAGCAGTACAGACTATGGGCCCTGCTAGTGGAACCCAGTTCCCTACAGGCGACACCATTGTAGAGTTTACGGCAACAGATAGCGACGGAAACGAATCGAGCTGTCAATTCACCGTAACGGTAACCGATATGGAGGCACCAGAGGCTTTATGCCAAAACCTGACATTGGATTTAATGGGCGGATCGTCGGTTTCTATTACACCGGCCGATATTGACAACGGTTCTTCAGACAACTGTGGGATTGTTGACTACTCTTTGGATATGGACAC
>DEQW01000007.1 GCA_002360635.1 Flavobacteriaceae bacterium UBA3356
TGAGGTTATTAGACAGTCTGACGGTTGTGTATAAGAATAGTAGGGCTGAAAAAAGGCGAATACCATTCGGTTGGACACAAGCCGAATTTTTAAATTTTTCTTATTATCTTTTTTTCTCATTAAGCCAAATTTAAAAATTTGGCAACCTCGCAAAAGTGCCTTTACTATTGGGTTTAACACTCATTGCCCTATTATTTTTATACGTTGTTGGCAACTGGCTTTCTGCGTTCAGATTGGTTTTTATTCCAACTTTTCATAAATATAAAATTCAATATCCTTTTTAGTTTTCTCTACAGATATTCCGTATGAAAGTAAGTCTTTTTGTGTTTGGTCAAAATCATTTTTGTCAATTAGAAATTCATATTTCCCTTTTAAATTAGTTTCGTCAACTAATATTACATTATGAAATTGAGATATATTTTTTATGAATAAATCCATATTCACATTGGAAAAGGTCAGAAATTTGTCATTATCGCCTGTGTGTGACATTAATTCGCCACTCCCTTTTTCTAATTTTGAACTGTCTTGTACTTTTAGAATGTAAACATCCGCTTTTTGAGTTTCAATTTTTTCTTGCAGTTTCAAAGCATTTAATATTTTTTCCTTGATTATTTGAAGTTGCTCATTAAACAAATCCATATTGAAATTTTCTTTAGTAAGATTTGTGTTTACGTATAAGATGTTGAAAGTATCATCTTTTAAATCACTTGGAATTACAATCTCTGAAACTGGTTTTTTCGTAACCTTTGAAAGTATATTTTTCAGGTTAGTATTTAAATCGATGTATTTTCCTGATGGTAATGAAAAGCTACTTGACTTTGGGTCAGATTTATCGGCAAAAGTTAGATTAAAGGAATAGATGTTAGATTTCAATTCACTAAAATCTTTCAATGTGTTTGATATGCTTGGTTCTATATTTTTTTCAGATGATTTTGCATCTGTCATTTTAGCTTCTGGTTCCCAATTCGGGTCGGTAATTATTTTGCTTATCGTTTCTTTGTTTAATTCGTCTGGAACACCTATCCACCTAACTAAGTTGTTTTTATCAATTATTATCGTCGTAGGTAAAGAACTTATTTTATAATTTTTTTGGGTTTCTTTACTTTGGTCGCTTGCAACTATAGTCTCAAATTTAATTCTATTCATAATCCGTTTTGCTATTTTGGGTGTTTCATCGGTTAATGAAACGAATGCAATATTTGAATTATCTTTAAATTGATTTTGTAATTGATTAAAATGTGGTACAGATTTTAAACAAGGTGCGCACCAAGTTGCCCAAAAGTCGATAACTAAAAATTTATCTTTAAGCTCTTTATCTTGTGGAATGTTGCTAATAAAATCCGTGATTTTTATATCCTCGACTTTTTCGCCAATTACCAAATAATTCTCATTTAGTTTTGGTTCGGTGTTCTCTTTCTTTTTTTCTTTTTCTTGACAAGAAATCAACGTGAAAAGTATAAGACAGAATGTTAAATATTTCATATCGTTTGTTTTTTAGCTTGTTGCCAACGGTCTCCTTTACTTTACACCGTAATAAAATAGTTATATACATTTACTAAGAAACAAGAGGAGAACTAAAACGGTCTTTGGAAAAGCAGTTCCTTTATACGTATCAGTCCTCTTGTCTCTCTTAGGTTGCTTTAGGACCATTTGGAATACCAGGAATCTCTTCCTATTAAAGGTGATAGTCATTGCAACATTTATTAATCATTCCTCTCTAAAGAGGGAACAATATTTAAAAATATGAAAAATTACCTAGACGTGATTGGTATTGATGTATCAAAATTAACCATCGATGCCCATATTCATAAAAAAACAGTACACCGAGTATTTTCGAATACTCCCAAGGGTTATAGGGCACTTCTCTCTTGGACGCAAACCTATCTAGACAAACAGGCTTGTTTTTTCTGTTTTGAAAATACGGGACATTATTCTACAAATCTGAGTGTTTATTTATCAGAAAACAACATCGATTACGTTGAAGAAAGTCCGTTGGCAATTAAAAGGTCTGTAGGTATTGTAAGAGGTAAAACCGATAGGCTTGATTCAGCAATGATCGCTAGATATGCCTGGCTGCATAAAGACGAACTCAGTCTAAGTAGTCCAAGGGAACAAAGTGTTCAAGAACTAGGACGGCTACTGTCTTTTAGGGAACAACTTGTAAGAGACCGTACGGGTAAAATGAGCAGTCTCAAAGAAATGCAGTCTTTGCTTAGTAGCCCATCAACTGATAGCTGCTGCAAGATTATTAAAAAGACTATTCATTACCTCACAAAACAAATAGAAGCACTTGAAGGACGCATCAAAGAACTAGTGCAATGTGATGAGTTACTGAATAAAAATTATAAGCTATTAAACACCTTAAAAGGTGTTGGTTTGATTCTTTCTTGCCAAATTTTATATCACACGAGCAATTTTAAACGATTTAACAGTTGGCGACAGTTTTCCAGTTATTGTGGCGTTGCGCCTTTTGAACATAGTTCCGGAACAAGCATAAGGCGAAAGAACAGAATACACCACATAGGTGACAGGAAAATGAAAACACTCTTAACTCTTGCCAGCGTAAGTGCGATACAATGTGATAAAGAGTTGAAACAATATTATAAGAAGAAACTCGCAGAGGGAAAGCCCAAAATGGTTGCTCTAAATAATGTTAGAAATAAAATATTGTCAAGAGCTTTTGCAGTGGTAAAGAGAGGGACACCGTATGTAGAGCTGCAAAAGTTTGTAGCTTAAAAGTAATCTTTAAATAATTAGGATTTGACCTTGGAATACGTATATGGCTCGTAGCGTGCAAATTAGAAAATTATTTTCGGTTTAATCACAAGCCAGATTTTTAAATTTTACTATTTATCTTTTTTATTGGAAATCGTCAAATTTAAAAATTTGGCGACTTTCCAAATATGCCTTAACTTCAATTAAGCAACTCATTAGCTATGAGCTATAGCATCGATGAAAAAGCAGT
>DEQW01000004.1:0-69425 GCA_002360635.1 Flavobacteriaceae bacterium UBA3356
CTGCTTTTTCATCGATGCTATAAAAAATAGCGGTTTAGGTGCTAAATCGAAATGAATTTTATAAATTTAAGGTCTGTGTTTAACCGAAAAGTTCGTGCAAAAAATCCGCTACTTTTCATATACAAAACCGTTAGGGCACATATGAAAAAACGCACTTCAATAATCATTCTTACTACAATTCTACTGACAAGTTGTGGAAAAAGAATTGAAATGCCTGAATCTGAAAAAATGTGGAATCCTTATAAAGTCGGAGAAGTTTTAATTTTTAAGTCGAGTGAAAATGAATTGGATACTATTAAAGTGGAAGAAATTAATGATAATATTTTTCCAGACGGACCTACACCGTTAAAATATTACAACGAGAGCCTTTGGGTTTTTGTAGAACATACTGACCCAAATTATGACAGACATTTAAAAAGTAATTTTCTCGAAATAAGAACCGGAACACCTGAAAAACCGGCAACAATAAGCTTTGGTCTTTTAGCAAAAAATTCTGTTTTTTATGATAGTTCCAGAACAATTGAAGAATTGGACTCAATGGAATTGACATTTCTTGAAACACCAATCGGAAAATTTTCAGATGTTTTAGAAATATATGACAAAGCAAGACGATATTCTGAAAGAGATAATTTCGTTGAAAAAATTTATTGGAGCAAGTCAAATGGTTATTTGAAATTTGAAAAAAAAGATGGTAAAACGTGGGAATTGATAAAAAAATACGTGCCCTAACACCGTATAAAATTAATTGCTTGGTACAAGCCTACTTACGAAAATCCTCGCGGATTTTCTATTCGGTTTGTATTTGCTAAATTAGTTGCTTAAACAACGCAACTAATCTTATACAAACACGTTGTGGTGCATTTAAACATCACGAAATGGGAAGATTATCAGAAGAAACTTTTTGGAAAAGAAATGAAAATATTTTATGGTGGGTTTCAACTGTAGTTAGTACATCAGCCCTTATATTCTCAATAGTGTTAGGTAGTTGATAAATCCCACCAATGGAATATTGAATTTAATAATCCTATCAAGCCTATTATAAAAGGGAGAGTAAATTTCCAAAAATCAAAGTTGAAAAACCAAAATTTGTTCCTAAATACATTATCAAGAAAAGCAGATTTACCTTCGGGTTGTATAATGTAAAAATGATTTTTATTATCTGACTCTTCTTTTTGAATATGTATATAATTATTTGAAGTTAAATAATCACAGTATCTTTTGACTTTTTGAATCGGTATTTTAGTGGAATTTTGAATTTGAATAACAGACATAGAACGGCCTAAATTACTGACTGTTCTACCAAAACCTGTTTTTTCTTCACCATCTTCCCACTTTTTATAGAGAGATTTCAGTATTTTATGTTTATTGAGGTTGTCGGACATAAAACAAATATAGTAGAATTAATAATAAAAACGACACCACAACACCGTATATAAAACATTGTGACGACAAGACAGAACCAAAAGACACTGCATAAAGCAAACTTAATTTACAAACCGAAAAATAATTAATAATAACCACAACGTTTCATATACAAAAACGTTGTAGTGCATTTGAAAAATGAACTTTCCTGAAATAGGTTGACTAAAAATTAATCCATTAATTATAGTCACTTATGAAAACACAAAATGAACACTGGCGAAAAAAAACATATCAAAAAGTCAATCTGGAGACAAAACTTTTAGTCGTTGACCAAATCCTTACCGGACATATTTCTAACAATCAGGCTTCCAAAAAATATGATATCCCAAGAACAACTATTTCCTATTGGTTAAGAAAATACAGTACCTTAGTGCAACAAAACAATGGTATGAGTAAGAACGATGAAATCAAAAGGTTAAAGGAAAAGATCGAAGAACTAGAGTTCCAGAAAGACTTTCAACAGGACATTATTGCCGATATGGAACTTATTACAGGCGTAGATATGTCAAAAAAGTCATTGCCCAAAACATTAGCAAAAGAGATAGAGCGAAAGAAAAAGGCTATTATAAAAGAAAATGGCTCTATGGATGTTTTGGGATATCTAAACAAGCCTTCTACAAAAGACTCAAAGCACAACAAAAACAAGAAATAGACCAGCAAAAGCTTATAAAAATGGTCAAAGACTACCGAAAAAAAGTAGGATCGAAAACCGGTGGTATTAAACTCTATGCAGAACTAAAACAAGACTTCTTAGACGCTGATATCAAGATCGGTAGAGATAAATTCTATAGATTTCTTAGAATTAATAATCTTCTCGTTCCCAAAACTAAAAATTACATTACAACCACCAACTCAAACCATATGTACAAAAAATATAAGAACCTTGTAAAAGACCACGTCCCTACCCGTCCTGAACAACTCTGGGTAAGTGATATTACCTACATTAAAACTGAAAACGGACATAACTATCTAGCTTTAGTTACAGACGCCTACTCCAAGCAAATTATGGGATATAATCTCGATGACCATATGAGAACATCGCTTTGTAGTAAGGCTCTTGCTATGGCTATTAAAAATAGAAAATACCCTAATCGTAAACTCATCCACCATTCGGATAGAGGCTTCCAGTACTGTAATCCTAAATACACTCAGTTTGCAGAAGATAATAATATCACAATGAGTATGACAGAACAGTATGATCCTTACGAAAATGCGATAGCTGAACGCATTAACAGAACTCTTAAATATGAATATGGCTTAAAACAAACTATTAAAAGCACTGTATTAGCCCAGAAAATGACACAACAAGCTGTTTATATTTATAATAACCTGAGAACACATTTTAGTCTGGATTTAAGAAAACCAGCTGAAGTACATCTTAATCCGAACATCAAATACAAATCCTATCGAAAAAATAATGTAAATTTACACCAACTCCACACCTAAATACTACAGAATAATTATTAAAAAAGAGTCAACCTATATCAGTATAATACACCGTCCTGAATAAAGGCTACATAATTTTAAACATTATTTACAAAAACGACAAAGTGATCAGACGGTATTCAGAACCTTTCAAACTGAAAATTTTAGACTAACTTACCACCGGAAAACTAAACAAGAACCAGTTAGGCAAACTTTACGGAATCAACCGTACCACCATTAATGAATGGATCAGGAAGTGCAACCGAAAGGACCTAATGAACACCAGAGTAAAAGTGGAGACAAAGGAAATAAACTTAGGAAAAACTGATAATCGACAATTCTATAACTGGAGGGAATACGAAGAAACCAAATGGAAATTGAATGAAAAAGTACCTCTATTAATTTTTGCTTCATCTTGGTTAGATAGAGAATATAATTTTCATAGGTTTTGCAGAGTGGTAAATCTGAAAGAGAATGATGAAAGAACACAAGAACTATTGGACTACTCGCCAAACTATATTGTGATAAACTATAAAATATCTGAAATAGAAAAATAACTGTACACAACAATTGCTATAAGTAATTGCTTGTTTTCGTGGATGTTCTATTCGGTTTGTATTTACTAAATTAGATGCTAAAATATACTACAAAATCATACACAAACACGTAAACCGTATTAAAAGATAACCCAAAATAAATGAACAAATTTGGACATGTAATCATAGTTTTTGTGACTATTTTAACGAGTTGCAACACGGACAAATCAAAAACAAAAGTAGAAAACCCAGAATTCACAAAAGCCGAAAAGAAAACGGACTCGCTAACAAAACACAGGAAACCGTTTAATCCTGAATTGCCCACTATCGGACTTTTGATGTATAACGGAGTTTTACAAAGCGAAGTAATTGCAACCTCTGATGTTTTTGCAAAACCAACCGAAAACGGGAAACAACTTTTTAATGTAATTTCAATAGCAGAAACGGAAAATTCAATAACAACGGAAGAAGGAATGCATTTCGTCCCCGATTATACGTTTGAAAATTGCCCGAAACTGACTGCTCTTTTTGTGCCAAGTGCTTATGATATGTATGCTCAAGTTCATAATGAAAAAATTGTGAATTTTATAAAAGAGAAAAATAAGGAGACCAAGTATACCGTGAGCAACTGTGCAGGAGCGCAATTAATAGGGAGATCAGGTATTGCCGACGGGCATAAAATTGTTACTTGGATTGGCGGAGGAGAACAATTACAAAAAGATTACCCAAATTTGAAAGTGCAAAATGACAGTTTGGTAACTTTTGTTGAGGATGGAAAATTTCTTTCCTCAAATGGAAATTTAGCGAGTTATATTTCTGCATTGAATTTATTGGAAAAAATGACCAGTCTCGAACATAGAAAATTTGTAGAAAGCTATCTATATCTCGACCGGCTTCAAAATTGGAAAGAATAAGTACATTGGGCTACGATATATACACAGAACAGCAATCCTAGTACTTGAAAAGTGATGAATATGAAAAAAATGTTTGTGTTTTTATTACTAACCTTTTTATGGTCTTGGGTACTATGGATTGTTGGACTAGGTTATCTATCAAACGGAGTTAATCAAGAGTCAATTGGTGAATTTTTAGTTTTCTTTTTTGTTGGTTTATATGGACCAACTGCTTCTGGAATAATCACAACCTTCATCTTTGAAGGGTTAACTGGCGTATTTAAATTAGTCAAAAAGCTCTTTATATGGAAAGTACCTCTTAAAAATTATCTATATATAGTTTTTCTGCCTCTATTATTTGTAGGGATAGGAATTGCACTTTACAGTCAGTTTATTGGAGAAATTGGAGCTTTTGATAAAATGGCATACCTATCCATACCAACAATAGTGTTCGCGGGGTTGTATGCTGGGCCTTTGGGGGAAGAACTAGGGTGGAGAGGTTTTTTATTGCCTGAATTTCAAAAAAAATATTCAAACTTGAAAAGTGCCATCATAATTGGTGTAATATGGTTTATCTGGCACATTCCATTGTGGTGGGCCCCATTTGGAACATTAGTAAGCGGAGAACCATTATCTTTAATTCCTGTTTTTACCTATTTTATTATATTAAATTGTTTATCCATAATAATCACTTGGTTAGTTGTCAATTCAAAAGGAAGTGTTCTAATTGCAATTTTGTTTCACTTGTCAATTAATGCAGGAATCGCATTGCTGTTTTTTCCTGAATTAAATATGGATTTCAAAAAAGTACATTTATTGTCCAGCATCGGAATGTTACTATTTACCGGGTTTTTAATAGTAAAAAACAAATTAGAAATAAGTTCCAATAACGAGTATAATTAATATAAAGGAAATGGGAAAGAGAGGATCAATGCCAAACTTTAAGACTGTAGACGACTATATCGATAGTCAATCGAACGAAGCACAATTAATTTTACAAGAACTAAGAAGTTTAATTAAAGAAGCTGCTCCAGAAGCCGTTGAGATACCGAATTATAAAATCCCTGCTTTTACACTCATACCAAGAACAAAACCCGAAAAACAAATAATGATGGTAGCTTATGCTAAATACGTAAGTTTCTACCCCTATCAAGATGCCATAAACCATTTTTCAGAAGAGTTAAAAAGTTTTGAACTTGGTAAGGGAACAGTCAAGTTTCCATTTAACAAACCACTGCCGAAAGAGCTCATTAAACGAATGGTGATTTTTAGAAAAGAAGAACTTTTAAGTAAATAGCAATGATTAAATTCTTCAGAAAAATTAGAACAGCTTATCGTTTCGGTTTTTATTTACTAAATTAGTTTTGCACAACCACTTTGCAACACCTAGAGAACCAGTGAACACGTTAGAAATAAATACAGATCCAAAGGTTGAATTGGTTTTCAAGAATTATCCCAATTCAGTTAGAAAACAACTGTTACATCTTCGAGAATTGATTATTGAAACCGCAAAAGAGACTGAAGAAATATCAAAATTAGACGAAACACTAAAGTGGGGAGAACCAAGTTTTCTTACCAAGATTGGCAGTACAATAAGGATAGACTGGAAACAAAAATCTCCCAATCAATATGCAATGTATTTTAAATGTACGAGTAGATTGGTGGAAACGTTTAAAATCCTATTCAAAAATAAGTTTGATTTTGAAGGAAAAAGAGCAATACTGTTTGGGTTAGAGAGTGAAATACCAACTGAAGAGCTCAAATACTGTATTAAAGCGGCATTGACCTACCATAAAGTAAAACATTTGCCCACATTGGGAATATAAACCGCATAAGTTACCTTCCATACAACAACGAGCCAATAACATTCAGGTCGATGCTGTCATCTTCGTTAATGTAATACTCCAGCACCATTTCGCCCCAATAGGTGCCGTCGGTAAAATCGGCTACGATCCAGCGATGGTTTAAAAACTTCACTTTATTAATTTTCATCTTCCCTTCTATTCCATCGTAAGGAACAATAGGGTTTTTACCTTTTCTTCCGTTTAAATCATAAATATATTCCTTTACTCTGTTTTCTACATCGGAAGCTTCAAAACCAACATCTTCAAAATAGGTCATGGCGTTATCATTGCCTTGGAGGGTAAAATAATTTACGTCCATTAATTGCCTAGCTAGAGAGTCGTTGTCCTTTTCGTACATTGCAACCTTCTTTTTCAGCAAAGCAATGTCATTTTCTTGCGATTCATAAATCTGTTTTTCATTCATATATTGAAATATGATAAACAGTAAAGCGAAAAAGAACAGGTACATATATATTTTTTTCCTCATAATCATGCCCGCGTAGGCGGGTATCTTTTTAAGTTATTTTCTATTTTATATCTTAATTTTTAGACCATCATACGCCATAAAAACGTTTTCGGGAAGATTCTTTGATGCTTCTTCATGAAACCCCATTAAATGGCTTATATGGGTTAAATAAGCGCGTTCTGGTTTTATTTTTTTTATAAAATCAAGAGCTTCTTCCAAATTAAAATGTGAATAGTGCTCTTTTTCCCGAAGTGCGTTCACCACGAGAACTTTTGTGCCCTTTACTTTTTCAACTTCTTCTTCAGAAATTGTTTTAACATCGGTTAAATACGTAAATCCATCAATATGAAACCCTAAAACAGGAAGCGTATGGTGCATCGCTTCAATTGGAGTTACTTTCTTTTCACTAATTATAAACCGTGTGTCTTTATCTATTTCAATTTCATCTAAAGTTGGCGCTCCCGGATATTTATTTTCAATTTCAAAAATATAGGCAAAACGTTCATGAAGTGATTTAAAAACCCGTTTGTGAGCATAAAAAGGAATATTGCCCTGCTTAAAATAAAATGGTCGAATATCGTCAATACCAGCGGTATGGTCACTATGTTCGTGGGTCAATAATATTCCGTTAAGGTGTGTTACACCCTCCCTGAGCATTTGGTATCGAAAATCGGGTCCGCAGTCAATTACATAGTTATAATTGTTCCATTGTAAAAGAACAGAAACGCGAAGACGTTTATCCTTGGGATCTTTACTTTTACAAACAGGGTGGTCACTTCCAATTACAGGAACTCCTTGTGAAGTTCCGGTGCCTAAAAATGTTACGGTAAGTTCTGAATTCATTCACACAAAAATAACAGTATTTTTTTTGAATAGCTACGGTATTTCTTACCTTTGTTAGTACCATACATAATAAAGGGTCGCTATGCCAGAAACTATTCTAGGGGATAAAGAATTTGAGAATATTCCTTCCATTCGAAGTAAAGCTTTTCGAATAAACTTAAATGAAAATATTTACGGGACTTTTGCCGAAATAGGTGCCGGACAAGAAACCGTCCGCAACTTTTTTAGAGCAGGTGGTGCATCGGGTACTATTGCAAAAACCATGTCGGCTTACGATAAAGATTTCAGCGATGCCATTTATGGTGAAGAAGAAGATGGACGCTATGTTACAGAATCCCGACTTAAAAAAATGCTTTCGCACGAAATTGACCTTATTGAACAGCGAATAGCTCGAAAAAAACATCCAAACAAACTATTTTTCGCATATGCCAATACGGTCGCAACCATAGATTTTGCTAAAAAATATAAAGGCCACGGATGGGTTGGTATTAAATACCAAGTGGACCCCAACGAAGATTATAGTGAAATTATGTTGCATGTTCGGTTTCATGAAAACGAAGCTTTGTTGCAGCAAATCACGTTGGGAATATTAGGAGTAAACCTAATTTATGGTGCGTATTATAAGTATGATGAGCCTAAAAAACTTTTACGCTATTTGTACGATCATATTGATAAGGACAAGATTGAAATTGATACCATAAATTTTTCAGGCCCTAAGTTTGAAAAAGTAGATAACCGTTTAATGAGTTTACAACTTATTAAAAACGGAATGACCGAAGCTATTATGTTCGGTCCTGACGGAAATAACATTTTACCAGCTAGAATACTTTATAAAAAGAACATTTTAGCGCTTCGTGGAAGTTTTAGACCGGTAACAAAAGTAAACATCGATATGTATGAAAACTCATACGAGATGTTTTTACAGGAACGAAAGGTTGAAAAGGAACGCACCGAAGTTATTTTTGAAATTACACTCTCAAACCTTCGTGCAGAAGGTGAAATTGACGAGGAAGACTTTATGGATCGGGCTAAGTTACTCTGTTCGTTAGGGCATACGGTAATGATATCCAATTTCCAAGAGTATTATAAGTTAGTGGAATATTTTTCCCGATACACAAAAATGCGCTTAGGATTGGCAATGGGAGTTAACAATCTAGTCGACATTTTTGATGAAAAATACTACCGTCATTTAAGTGGTGGTATTCTAGAGGCTTTTGGAAAGTTATTCTTTAAAGATCTTAAAGTATACCTCTATCCTATGCGCAATCCAGAAACTGGTGAATATACTACAAGCGAAAACCTTAAAGTACACCCACGTATGAAAGAATTGTACAAATTCTTTAAGTACAATGGTAAAGTAGTAGACATAAAGGATTACAACCCGAATATTTTAAATATCTTCTCTCGCGAAGTACTGGAAATGATAGAAAATGGCGAAGAAAACTGGGAAGATATGCTACCTCCCGGTGTTTCTGAAATTATCCACGAAAAAGAACTTTTCAGTTATACTGAAAAAACAAAAACAACAAATTAAAAAAGTGTTGAAATTAAAAAAGGGCAGAATTTAACAATTCTGCCCTTTTTCAATGATTATTATTTATTCCAAAATCTGTGCTGCGTGATCCTTGGTTCTTACCTTGGCAATTACCCGTTCTACTTTTCCTTGTTCATCAACTATAAAAGTCATTCTATGAATGCCATCATACTCCCGACCCATAAATTTTTTAGGCCCCCAAACACCAAATGCATTGATTACTTCTTTGTTTTCATCTGCCAATAACGGAAATGGGAAATCGTATTTTTCTTTAAAATTTTTCTGTTTTCGTTCATTATCGGCGCTCACACCTAACAGTTTATAGCCTTTGTTTTTAAGTTCTTCATAATTATCCCGAAGATTACAGGCTTCTTTAGTGCAACCTGGTGTATTTGCTTTAGGATAGAAAAAAACTACGAGTTTGTGGCCTTTGTAATCGGTAAGTGATACTGGGTTTCCTTCTTGATCGTTAACGGTGAAATTTGGGACTTTGTCCCCTTCTTTTAAAGTTTTCATTTGCTATTTTTGTTTTAAAATTACACAAAAATGACGAAACAGGAAAAGGTTGACTTTGTAATCAAGACATTAAAAGAATTGTACCCACAAATTCCAATTCCCCTAGATCATAAAGATCCTTATACATTATTGATTGCTGTTTTGCTTTCCGCTCAAAGTACCGATGTTCGAGTCAATAAAATCACACCCTTGCTATTTGAAGTTGCGGACAACCCATATGATATGGTAAAACTTTCTATAGATGAAATCCGTGAGATAATAAAGCCAGTAGGTTTATCCCCTATGAAATCCAAAGGAATCCATGGTCTTTCTGAAATTTTAATCGATAAATACAATGGGGAAGTCCCTGCAGATTTTGAAGCGCTGGAATCGCTTCCTGCCGTTGGCCATAAAACAGCTAGTGTTGTCATGTCACAAGCATTTAATGTTCCTGCATTTCCTGTTGACACACATATTCATAGGTTACTATACCGTTGGGGGTTTACTACGGGAAAAAATGTAACCCAAACTGAAAAAGACGCAAAACGTTTATTTCCTAGAGATCTTTGGAATGAACTTCATTTACAGATAATATGGTATGGCAGGCATTATTCTCCCGCTCGTGGTTGGGATCTCGAAAAGGATATCATTACAAAAACAATAGGCAGAAAAACAGTATTGAACGAATATTACAAAAAGAAAAAGAAGAAATAAAAAACCCTGGAATTTCATCCAGGGCTCTTAACAAAGTTTAGTTTAGAAGTGCTTCAAACTTCAATTTATTATAATCTATAACACTTAAAGCCTTCGAATAATCCAGAAGAAACTTTACAGTTTCATCCTTAGGAGCCAATTTATCCACCCGCTCCTGGTGTGAGGTTTTAGAGTACATTTTTTGCATAGAGAGTTATTTTGAGGTTAATGTTATTTATTAACGCCCAAAAGAACAGTTTATTGTATCAATTTGTCAATACAATATTATGCTTGTCTATTACCTTCCGTAAATTTATCAATGCATATCGCATTCTACCCAATGCGGTGTTTATACTTACATCGGTTTGTAAACTAATTTCTTTAAAGCTCATTTCTTTATAAATGCGCATAATTAGTACTTCTTTCTGGTCTTCGGGCAACTCCTCAATCAATCTTCGAACATCATTTTCCACCTGACCTTTTATAATTTGCTTTTCAGCATTTAATGATCCATCAGAAAGAACAGAAAATATATTGAAATCATCTTTATTTTCAAATTTAGGCATGCGATTATTTTTTCTGAAATGATCAATAACCAAGTTATGAGCAATACGCATCACCCAAGGGAGAAATTTACCTTCTTCATTATACTTGCCTCTTTTTAAAGAGCGTATAACTTTTATAAAAGTATCCTGAAAAATATCTTCAGTGATATCCCTATTATATACTTTAGAATAGATAAAACTGTAAATTCGTTGCTTGTGGCGGGTAATTAAATGAGAGAGTGCAGATTCATCACCGTTTATGTAAGCACTAACCAATACTGCATCCGTATGGGTGTTTTGTTTCATATCAATACTTTTTAAGTTAACAACTATCCGTGTTTTGGTTGTTTAGCCGTTATGTTTTTAGTGTAAAAAGTAATAATATGCTATAGGCAATAAATTTTATTAATATCGTTATGTGCCGTAAATATAACAACAAAGAAACGTGAAATGCAAATAAAACTTAAAAATTTCCTAAAAAAATTATAATATTGGCATACGTGCAATCCCCGTTTCTATGTAGTATCTTTGCAAAATCTTACCTGAAAAAGAGACTGATATTTTGAATATTGACACGCTAGACACTAAAAAAAACATACTTATAAAAGGGGCGAAACTTCATAATTTAAAAAATATTGATGTTGCCATCCCCAGAAATAAACTCGTTGTAATTACTGGGCTTTCCGGTAGTGGAAAATCCAGCCTTGCATTTGATACGCTTTACGCAGAAGGCCAACGCAGGTATGTGGAAAGTTTATCATCTTATGCCCGCCAATTTTTAGGCCGATTAGACAAACCGAAGGTAGATTCCATTAAAGGAATTGCCCCGGCTATTGCCATTGAACAAAAAGTGAATTCTACCAATCCACGTTCTACTGTTGGTACGTCAACTGAAATCTATGATTACCTAAAGCTTTTATATACCCGTATTGGCCATACCTTTTCCCCTATTTCTGGCAATGAAGTTAAAAAAGACACCGTAACAGATGTCATTAACTACATTAAATCTTTTTCCGAAGGTGAAAAAATGCTCCTCCTCGCTCCTATTCATTTAGAAGAAGGACGGACAATGAAAAATAAAATACAGGCTTTAGCACAACAAGGATATGCACGGGTTAAAAACAAGGAAAAAGTAATTCGTATTGATGAACTAAAAGAAAGTAGTTTTTCGAAAGATATACAATTGGTTGTTGATAGGATCATCACAAAAGACGACGAAGATTTTTATAACCGTCTTGCCGATGCTATTGAAATGGCTTTTTATGAAGGAAAAGGTGAATTATTTATTGAAAAGCTAAGTGATAATTCAACTAGAGAGTTTAACAATCGTTTTGAAGCCGATGGCATGACGTTTTTAGAACCGAATGTGCATTTGTTCAGTTTTAACAATCCATACGGTGCTTGCCCTAATTGTGAAGGCTACGGTGATGTAATTGGCATTGATGAAGACTTGGTTATTCCAAATACAGCCTTGTCAATATATGAAAATGCAATTTTCCCTTGGCGCGGTGATAGCATGAGCTGGTACCGTGATCAACTGGTCAATAATGCTTATAAGTTTGATTTCCCCATTCACAAACCTTGGTTTGAACTCTCAGAAGAACAAAAACAATTGGTGTGGGATGGAAATAAATATTTTGAAGGTTTAAACGATTTCTTCTCTTTTCTAGAATCGAAAAGCTATAAAATACAGAACCGGGTCATGCTTTCTCGCTACCGTGGTAAAACTAAATGTAATGTTTGCGGTGGAAAACGACTACGTCCAGAAGCAGGTTATGTAAAGGTAGGCGGAAAAGCCATTCAAGAATTAGTAGAATTGCCACTTGAAAAAGTAGCCACCTTTTTTAAAGAATTAAAACTTAATGAATACGACACGAATGTGTCCAAAAGGCTGTTGCTTGAAATAAACAACCGCCTTCAATTTTTAATGGATGTCGGGCTGAGCTATCTAACCCTAAACCGAAAAAGCAATACGCTTTCAGGAGGGGAATCGCAACGAATTAATTTAGCCACTTCGTTGGGTAGTAGCTTGGTCGGCTCCATGTATATTCTCGACGAGCCTAGTATTGGTCTACATCCAAAAGATACCGAACGGTTGATACAAGTTTTAAAATCTTTAAGGGATTTAGGTAATACCGTTATTGTGGTGGAACATGATGAAGATATCATGAAAGCTGCCGACGAAATTATTGACATAGGCCCCGAAGCTGGAACTTTTGGTGGCGAAGTGGTTTCAACCGGGACATTTCAAGATATTTTAAAAAGTGATTCCTTAACGGCGCAGTATTTAAATGGTACTATGGAAATTGAAATGCCTGAAAAGAGACGTTCTTGGAAAGAAAGTATTCAGGTGATTGGTGCCCGGCAAAATAATTTAAAAAATATTTCAGCTGAATTCCCTCTTGGGATATTTACGGCTGTTACTGGTGTTTCAGGAAGCGGTAAAAGTACCTTGATAAAGAAAATTTTATATCCTGCCATGCTTCGGAAAATTGGTGGTTACGGTGAAAAACCTGGTCAATTTTCAGAGTTAAAAGGAAGTTTCAGTAACATAAAAAACATTGAATTTGTCGATCAAAACCCGATTGGTCGTTCCAGCCGAAGTAATCCGGTAACATATATTAAGGCGTATGACGACATTAGGAATTTATTCGCTTCGCAGAAACTTTCAAAAATACGTAACTATAAAGCCAAACATTTCAGTTTTAATGTAGATGGCGGTCGCTGTGAAACCTGTAAAGGTGATGGCGAAGTTACCATAGAAATGCAGTTTATGGCCGATGTGCATTTGGAATGTGAAACCTGTAATGGAAAACGTTTCAAGAAAGAAATTCTGGAAGTTACATTTAACGACAAAAATATTGATGACGTTTTAACCATGACGGTTGATGATGCCATTTCATTCTTTAAAAAACACGAAGAGAAAAAAATCACCAAAAAATTAAAACCGCTACAAGATGTAGGTTTAGGTTATGTACAGCTAGGGCAAAGCTCGTCTACCCTTTCTGGTGGTGAGGCACAACGTATAAAACTAGCTTCATTTTTAATTAAAGGAACGACAAAAGACAAAGCCCTCTTTATTTTTGATGAACCTACTACGGGACTTCATTTTCATGACATTAAAAAATTATTGGCTTCCTTTTACGCTCTTTTAGAAAAAGGACATACCGTTATTGTAGTAGAGCATAATATGGAATTGGTAAAATGCGCTGATCATATTATCGACCTCGGTCTAGAGGGTGGTGAAAAAGGGGGTGAAATAATAACAGAAGGCACTCCTGAAGAAGTGGCTAAAAGCAAAAAGTCGTTTACAGCTACCTATTTAAAAGAAAAGATTTAAGGTTTTTTAAAAACTATTTTGGCACAAAGATTGAAAGCAATGAAATAAGAAACAGTTAGTTTTTTAATCGATTTGTTTTTAGTTAAAACCTGGCTTCTTATCATAAAAAGAAGCCGGGTTTTTTATTTAAAAATTTTACTTCGCTAAAAATAAGTTTAAAAAAATCAGACTCACCAATTTAATAATTACTGATAATCAGGTATTTATGAACTTTGGCACGATGATTGTTTCATAATAAGCGTACCGAGCTGACCAAAAAATAAAAGCAAGTACAACCTAAAATCTCTATTATGAAAAAAGTAACCTTATTCTTATTCAGTATTTTTCTAGTAAGTTTTGCTGCAACAGCAAAAAGTAGCGCACCTGAAGAAATTTCAAATTATAGCTACGACGGAAAATCGTATGTGTTTATTGAAGGAGACGTTGAGTTTTCAGTATTTCCAGATGGTCAGTTTGATTTTGTTTACTTAGGCCCAAACCGAAGTAACGTTAATGTAAACGTAAATACACGTAACGTAAATATATCATTTAATAGTGGGTATAATTATGATGCCTACGTTCAGTATGATGATTATGGAGCTGTAATTCAGGTAGAAGAAATCCCTATTTATTATGATGAATACGGACGCGTTGTTGAAGTGGGTAATACCATAATACGCTATAACGACAGACGGATTGTTCGCGTAGGAGGATTACATGTTATATATAACCATTATGGTCATTTTTCACACGTTACTGGATATATAAACTTATGGACCCCAAGATATGTATACCGTCCATGGCACGTATATTATGCTAGACCATATTATTCTAGCTGTGTAGTTTATGACTACCCTTATAGAAGATATTACAACCCGCACCGTTATAGTTGGGTAAAGCATAGAAGGTATTATAACAATAGACACCGTGTAGCCTATAATAATGGTAGAAGAAACTTTTACCGTCCAGGAAGTCGCACACATTATAAAAACGGCCGTGTTGCAAAACGTAGGGATTACAACCCAAACAGGCGTAATACCTATGCAACTAATAACCCGCGTAGAAGCAATGTAACAAATAACAATAGTCGTTCATCTGTATCAAAAAGAGCAAATACTCGTACAAATAGTACAGCGGCAAGAACTTCTACTAGAAGAAATGATGCTAACGTTATCTCTAGAAGTAACTCAAAACGATCAGATGCTGTTAAAAGTAAGACCACTAGGGATGTTAGAAAAAGTTCGTCTAAGCGAAATGTAATCGCTAAACGAAGCACAAATCCCAGGTCATCAATAAAAAGAAGTAATAGTCGTAATACTCGGAGTATTTCTAAAAGTACGAATAACCCACGAAAAGTTAGAAGTACTAGCACTCGAAGCACCAAACGTGTAAGCAGCCCAACTAAAAGAAAAGCTGTTTCACAGAATAAAAGAACCAATACGAGAAGTAAAACGTACCGTTCTGGTTCATCAAAAAGGACTACTGCAAAACGTAGTTCAGTATCAAGATCTAAAAGCAGTGGAAACAGTAGAAGCAGCCGATCGTCTTCTAAAAATAGTAGACAAAGAGGCCGCGGAAAATAAAAGTTTTTGGTTGGTTAGTTAGAAACCCTCGTAAAGCGAAAGCTAAGCGGGGGTTTCGCTTTTATCATCCGGCAACCTTTTTTATAGTTTCAGCCATATGTTTCGTTAAGTTCTTTCGACTGTATTTTGAAATATTTTTAGATGAAACCTTTAGTTCTCCTTTTTTATATTCTGAATACAGCTTTAAGATATTAGATTTCAATTTTCCCTTTTCTGAATAGGCAAAAAACTGACCGCTTTCCGTTTCCCTTATTAACTGTTCAATATCACTACCTTTTGGTCCCAAAGCAACGATAGGGCGTTCGGCGGCAAAATATTCAAACAGCTTACCTGGAATGATAGCTTTTGTTTCTGGTCGGTCAATTTCCAATAATAGAAGAACTTGAGCCTCGTGCTGCATCTGCAAAGCTTCTGAGTGCGAAACATACCCTAATAGTTTCAGATTATCTTCCAAACCGTTTTGTTTAATACTATCAACCACACTTTCACTAATTGTTCCTGCGAGTGTTAATTGAAAATCGTTGGCAAATTCTTTATTTTCTGAAACCAATTCTGAAAATACGTTCCACAACACAGTAGGATTGCGTTCGCTTAATAAAGAACCTATGTGAGCTATAGAAAACTTAGTATCAAGATTAGGTGTTATTTTCTCTCTAATTTCATAGCCGTTGGTAATGACTTCAATCGATTTTTGAGTGATTTCCTTAAATTCTTTTTTAGTAGTTGGACTGGTTACGGTAATTAAATCAGCGCTCTTTAAAACTTCAGCTTCTAATTGTTTATGTTTTTTTTCTGAAGCTTTTGAAAGCCGTAACGATTTATGGTAATGGATTGTGGTCCACGGATCCCTAAAATCAGCTATCCAAGGAATATTTGTTTCTTTTTGTAACTGAAGTCCAATTAAATGAAGGCTGTGTGGTGGCCCAGTAGTAATTATAGTATCAATTAAATTTTCTGAAATATATTTTTTCAGAAAACTTACGGATGGTTTCACCCACCCTATGCGGGCATCGGGGATAAAAAAGTTTCCACGAATCCACAGCAATAATTTTTCAACGAAAGATGGTTTCTTTTCAGAAATAATCCCGCTGCTTATTTGCGATGTTTTCTTTTTAGAAAGTAGTTTGGCAAACTTATAGGGTTCGTTTACGGGATGTTTCAGAATTTCTACATCATTGGGCACATCGGTTTCAAAACTTGGATCAATTAAAGGGTAATGAGGGTTTTCCGGAACATAGACAACTGGGTCAATTCCAAACTCTTTAAAATATTTCACGAAATTAAGCCAACGTTGAACACCCGGTCCACCTGCCGGTGGCCAATAATAGGTTATAATTAAGGCCTTTTTCATATCTAAGCCTTTTCTTTTTTATTTTTGTTGTATTTAAAAGCGAGATAGCCCCCACCTAACAATAAGATTACAAATACAATACTACTAAATAAGCTTAGCGTGCTCCCAAATTCTACAACATCCGGCTGGAATTTAAACTCGATTTTATGAATGCCTTCTGGAATGGTCATCGCTCGTAGTGCATAGTTAGCTCTGTAATAATCAGTTCGTCTTCCGTCAATATATGCTTTCCAACCGTGTGGATAATATACTTCAGAAAAAACAGCCAATTGTGGTGATTTTGTAGCTGTTTCATATACAATATGTTGTGGTTCGTGCTTTACCAAATCAATAGTTGCTGTGCTATCACGACTTATCTTTTCAACAGGTAATTCTTCTTTAAATTTTGAATGAATTATAGCTGTTTTCTTGGTATCCAAACTGTCTAACAATAGTAATTCATCGTTTGCATTATCTGCCAAGATTACGTTTTCAACAAACCATGCATTTCCATTGGTGTAGGGATTACGCTGTGCGATCGCTCCCCCATTTTCACCTTGGGTAATAATGTATTTAACGTTGAGCATATTAAGCATCCCAATATTACCTCTGCTAATGTAAAACTCATTAAGGTCTTGCATTCTGCCCGGTTTGGCAGCATGATAACCCCCTAATGCATTGTGATAGTAACTAGCCCGACCACTGTTAAAAGCATTAGTTGTAGCATCATACACCCGATAAAAACCATCATCTTTTTCTATTTGTAAATCAGCACCATTTTTCTGAAACGGTTGTTCCATAACACGAGCCTGTACAAAATCGTCATTGTTTACGTATCGCCTATCCACTCCTACAAGATCAATCACTATTAAAACAGCGAGTACTGAAATTACTGCTATTTCTTTCAGCTTACCTTTCAAAAAGAACCATAATGTTCCGCCAGACAGCAACACAAAAATTAATGAACGGATGGCATCTGAAGTCAACATCGCTGCACGATCTTCTCTTACCGCATCGAGAACTGGCAGACTCAAGCTTTCACGAATATTTGCATCATAAAATGAGTTGGAAAAATCCAAAAGCGTCGATTTAAATAAAATAAATACTAATGCTACGCCACCTGTGATTCCTGCACTGTATAATAAAGCTTTCTTTTTTTCTTCTTCGCGTTCAAAGCCGCTGAAAAACTGGTGTAATCCCACAACTGCTAAAATTGGCAAAATCAGTTCGATAATCACTTGAATAGATGATACCGCCCTAAACTTACTATACAACGGAACATATTCTATAAACAACTCTGTTAAAAAGCTAAAGTTTTTACCCCAGGAAAGAAATAGACTCAATATAAATGCAGCCGTTACCCACCATTTTAAGCGACCTTTCACTAGAAACAATGCGAGAATAGCCAAAAAGATAACCACAGCCCCAATATAAGCTGGTGCTGCTACAATGGGCTGATCACCCCAATAAGTAGGTAATTGATTTAAAATCTGGCTAGCTTCCTGTGGCGAGGCTCCCATTTTTAATAAAGCTTCTTTGGTTGCGCCATCTTGAGGTAAAGGATCACCAGAGCCACCTCCCATAAAATTTGGGATAAACAAGTTTAATGTTTCCAGTTTTCCGTAGCTGTATTCGGTAATGTAATCAAAATCAAGACCTTCTACATTATCTTTTGGCGAACCATCAGGGTTAATGGTTAATTCACTATTTCCGCGGGTGGAAGTATCGGCATATTCTTTTGTAGCCATTATATTGGTAGCATTAAGGCCAACTGCAATCAAAACAGCAACAATCATAACACCCAAAGCCTTAAAATAATGAGGAAGCATTTTTTTCTTATAGGCATCGACCAAATAGGCAATTCCAATACAAATAACCAATAATAGCAAGTAATACGTCATTTGGTAGTGATTAGCAACCAGTTCGAGCCCCATGGCAACAGTAGTTAATAAAAAACCATAAAGAAATTTACCTCGAAAGGTCAATAGAATTCCACTCAATACCAACGGCATATATGCAATAGCATGAGCCTTAGCATTATGGCCTACACCGAGAATTATAATAAGATAGGTTGAAAAGCCAAAGGCCAGCGCTCCTAGAAAAGCAAGTTTATAGTCAACTTTTAATACTAATAATAATATGTAAAGTCCTATGAAATATAGAAATAGATAATCTGCTGGGCGTGGTAAAAACCGAATAGCAAGATCTAAATTCTTAATATAATTATGCGGATATTTTGCTCCCAGTTGATAGGTAGGCATACCGCCAAAAGCAGCATCGGTCCAGTAAGTTTCTTTTCCAGTTTCAGCACGATAATCCTTTAATTGTTTGGCCATTCCTTGATATTGGGCAATATCACTTTGGAAAATAGTCTTTCCTTGCAAAACCGGGCTAAAATACGCCAGCGAAGCAACAATAAAAAGGATTAAAACAATAAGATGCGGTAGAAATCTTTTAAGCGAATGCTTCATAGCAACTGTCAATTTTTTTGAAGTTTGAAAATTAACAAAAATATGCTACAATTGCCTACACATGTTCGGATATAAATTTTCTTTTCTAAAGAAACAAGTAAGGAGAAATTAGTCTATTTCTTCATAATCCACATAATCACCAACAGTAGTTTTTTGCGATTTTTTTCTATGTGGTACTTTATCGATAGTTACTTTTCCTTCTTTTTCTTTTTTTGAATTTGGGCTCCCTTGAGTTCCATTAAAAGCCTGTTCAAAACGTTGCCCAGCTTTTTTGGCTATATACCTCATTAAGTACGGTGTAGCCCAACGGATTAGGAATTTCAACCCGAAATATACCAGAAGGATAATTAATATCGTTTTTAAAAACGTAATCATAGAGTTCAAAAATACATAAAGCCCCGTAAAAAGACGAAAGCAATTTATTAAATAAATGATAAATTCTTATATCTTTGAATCAAACCCAAAACAACGATGAGCAACCGAATTGTTTACTTATTTCTAATTGTTTTTGCAACAACCACAACTCTTTCGGCACAATATACCGAGATGCTCAACGCAAACAGACCAGGAAGCTCACAAGGCGCATTTTCTGTAGGAACCAATGTACTTCAATTTGAATCCGGGCTCAGTTTCGGCAAAGAAGAGCATCGATTGCTATTTACCGATGCTAATATTTTTGCAGTAGATTATGCAGTTCGGTATGGGGTTTTAAAAGAAGAGCTTGAAGTGAGCTTAATGGGTAGTTTTCAATCCAATAATGTTACAGATACACGTGGAGCAAACGATTTTGAGCGTAAGTTCTCTAATTTTAAAAGCAACACCCTAGGAGCAAAATACTTATTATATGATCCGTACCGAAACCGTGAAGCTAAAGGGCCAAATCTGTATAGCTGGAAAGCAAATAACCGTATTCAGTGGTCCGATTTAATTCCAGCAATTTCAGTGTATGCTGGCGCAAATTTCGACATAACAGAAGACAATCCATTTACCCCCGAAGAAGAAAAATCAATTAGTCCAAAATTTGTACTCTCTACTCAAAATAACTTTATTGGAGGTTTTGTGTTTGTAACCAACATCATTGTAAACCGAGTTACTACGGACAACCCCGAGTATGGATATATTCTCACCCTAACACACGCCACTAACCGATATTTTTCTATCTTTTTGGAAAATCAAGGGATAAAAAGCGATTTTTATGCAGATCAATTGTTGCGGGGTGGTGTAGCTGTTCTTATAAATGAAAACTTACAAGTTGACCTTTCTGGTACCTTAAACTTTAAAGACACCCCTTCCCTTTGGAATGCCAGAGCTGGTATTGCCTATCGTTTTGATATGCATAATAGTGAAGAGTTCATAGAAGAAAAAGGGAAAAGCGGCCGCGATAAAAGAAGGAAATACAAGGAACAAACGAAAGAAAAAAACAAACGAAACAAACGAAAAGATCTCTTAGAAGATGACGGAGACGGTAGCCAATTGTAACGAAGCGCATGATTGAAGTTAAAAAAGTAACCAACAAAAAAGAACTAAAACAATTTGTAACCTTTCCGTTCAAATTGTACAAAGACTGTAAATATTGGGTTCCACCGCTTATAAAAGACGAGATGGAAACCCTTGATAAAGCAAAGAACCCTGTTTTTAAAAATGCCGATGCATGGTATTTTTTAGCTTATAAGGATGGGAAAATCGCCGGGAGGATAGCAGTAATCATAAATAATCTTGAAGTTGACGAACAAGGCAAGAAGAAAGTCCGATTTGGTTGGTTTGATGTTATAGATGATGTTGAAATAACCAAAGCACTGCTTGAAAAAGTATATGAAATTGGCGCTAAGCATAATTTAGAATATACCGAAGGACCCGTTGGTTTTTCCAATATGGAAAAAGCTGGAATCCTTACCATGGGGTTTGAAGAGTTAAATACCATGATAACTTGGTACCACTACCCTTACTATGCTAAACACTTTGAAGAACTGGGCTTTGAAAAACAAGCCACTTGGGTAGAATATAAATTAAGTATTCCAGAATCCATCAAGGAAAAAGTAGCCAAGTTTTCAAAAATTGTAAAACAGCGGTATAACCTTTCTGTTATTCGGTTTAAGAACAAAAAAGAAATACTACCGTATGTTGACAAAATGTTCGATTTGCTCAATAAAACCTATAACAATCTACAAACGTTTGTTCCTATTCAGCAATATCAAATAGATTATTACAAAGAAAAATACTTCAGTTTTGTCCACCCTGACTACATTACGTGCATAAAAGACGAAACTGGCAAACTGATTGCTTTTTCCATAGTTATGCCCTCTTTTAGCAAAGCACTAAAAAAAGCGAACGGCCGCCTCTTTCCTACTGGCTGGTACCATATTTTACAGGCACAGAGAAAGAATGATATTGCTGCTTTTTATTTAATAGGAATTGACCCTGAACTTCAAGGAAAAGGAGTCACAGCTATTATTTTTGAAGAAATGCAACATTTATTTAATTCAAAAGGGATTGAGCAAGTAGAAACCAACCCTGAACTAAAGGAAAACACCGCCGTACAATTACTTTGGAAAGATTACGATCCTGTTCAACATAAGGAACGAAGTACGTTTAGAAAAGACATCTAGTTTTATAGCGATCGCTAAAGAAAAAACCACTTCATAATATCTGAAGTGGTTTTGAAAATTTTAAAGTATAGTCTTTTTGTTTGATAAGATTCCTGTCTTCACAGAAATTCCATTATTCACCCATTGCCTGTGCAACAGCAGCAGAAAGACGTTTGTAAGTCCCATCTTCCAAACGGTCACGTATAGCTGAAAAAGCTTCTAATGTTTCGTTGATATCATCCATTGTGTGGGATGCAGTTGGGATCATTCTAAGTAAAATTAACCCTTTAGGTATCACAGGGTAAACAACTATGGAACAGAATATTCCGTGGTTTTCACGAAGATCTTTTACTAAAGCCATTGCTTCGGGAATACTTCCTTTTAAATATACTGGTGTTACACAACTTTGAGTGGTACCAATATCAAACCCACGCTTTTTAAGTCCGCCTTGTAATGCATTTACGTTTTCCCAAAGTTTCTCTTTAAGCTCTGGCATAGTACGCAACATATCCAAACGTTTTATAGCACCTTCCACTAACTGCATTTGCAGGGACTTGGCAAACATTTGAGAACGTAAGTTGTATTTTAAATAGTTGATTATTTCTTCGTCAGCAGCGATAAAAGCACCAGTGCTTGCCATTGATTTTGCAAACGTTGCAAAATACACATCAATATCATCTTGAACCCCTTGCTCCTCTCCTGCTCCGGCACCAGTTTTTCCTAATGTACCAAATCCGTGTGCATCGTCAACAAATAAACGGAACGTATATTTCTTTTTAAGGGCTGCAATTTCTTTTAGTCTTCCCTGCTCTCCACGCATTCCGAAAACTCCTTCAGAAATAAGAAGAATTCCTCCTCCAGTCTTTTCAGCAACCTTTTCAGCACGTTTTAAGTTTTTCTCGATACTTTCCATATCGTTGTGCTTATAGGTAAAACGCTGTCCTAAATGCAGACGAACCCCATCGATAATGCAGGCATGTGCATCTACATCGTAAACAATAACGTCATCTTTTGAAACCAAAGCATCAATGGTAGAAACCATTCCTTGATAACCGAAATTTAATAAGTAAGCTGCTTCTTTATTAACAAATGCAGCTAATTCTTTTTGTAGTTGTTCGTGAAGATCGGTATGGCCACTCATCATTCGAGCTCCCATTGGATATGCCGAACCGTATTTTGCACCTGCTTCGGCATCTACTTTACGTACTTCAGGGTGGTTGGCAAGCCCTAAATAATCATTAACGCTCCAGGTAATTACTTCTTTACCGTTAAAGCGCATTCTATTGCTTATGGGACCTTCAAGCTTAGGGAATACAAAATAACCTTCTGCTTGCTCTGCCCATTTCCCTAACGGGCCTTTGTCCTTATAAATCTTATCAAATAAATCTTTCATCAAGTTCCTTTATTTCAATACAAGGTGCAAAAATAGGTAAATTACTGAGTATGGCAATATTCTTTTTCTGAAGATATTGACAAGTAATGAATATCACAATCAAAAATTTAAAAAGCAAAGAAATACGGGTTGTATTCTTTAAATATTATTTCACCACCTGAACAGAAGCAGTTTGTTCTACTTCGGTATCCATAAAGCCTTGTTGTTCCATCCACTCATCACTGTATATCTTGCTCATATATCGAGATCCGTGGTCTGGGAAAATAACTACTATGTTGCTATTTTCGTCAAATTCGTTTTCTTCCTCAAGTTGCTTTAAGCCTTGCATTGCTGCACCACTGGTGTATCCTGCAAAAATTCCTTCGGTTTTAGCCAATTCGCGTGCTGTATGAGCGCTTTCGTCGTCAGTTACCTTTACAAACTTGTCAATGGAGTCGAAATCTGTAGCTTCTGGAATCAGGTTTTTTCCTAATCCTTCAATTCGGTACGGATAAATTTCGTTTTTATCAAATTCACGAGTTTCGTGGTATTTCTTCAAAACAGATCCAAAAGCATCAATACCGATTACTTTGATATCTGGGTTTTGTTCTTTCAAGAAACGGGCTGCACCAGAAATGGTACCTCCTGTACCACTACAAGCTACAAGATGAGTTATCTGTCCTTTTGTTTGATTCCAAATTTCTGGACCGGTAGTTTTGTAATGTGCTTCAATATTCAAGTTATTAAAGTACTGATTAATATAAACCGAGCCTTCTGTCTCTTCATGCAATCTTTTAGCAACTTCGTAATACGAACGCGGATCGTCTGCTGGCACGTGCGCTGGACATACATAGACCTGTGCTCCCATAGTACGCAACATATCGATTTTATCTTTTGAAGATTTTGAGCTTACTGCCAATATACACTTATATCCTTTTAATATACTCACCATCGCAATACTGAAGCCTGTGTTTCCACTAGTGGTTTCAACGATTGTGCTTCCAGGTTTAAGAATACCTTTTTTTTCAGCTTGTTCAACAATGTAAAGGGCAATACGATCTTTTGAAGAGTGACCGGGGTTAAATGCTTCTACTTTAGCAAAATAGTTGCCTTTCATGTTCGCAGTAATGTTGTTGAGTTTTATTAATGGAGTGTTTCCTATTAATTGCAACACATTATCATGCGCCTGAATTTCTTCTTTCATAAAGGGAGTTTTCGTTAGCAAAAATCAGGTATAATACCTTCATTTAAAAAACAGGGCAAAGTTACATTATTTTTTTTAATTACTCTTTAATGTTCTCTAAGTCGAGTATAAAAGCATAATCCATCGCTACTTCTTTTAAGGCTTCAAACCTACCAGAAGCACCACCGTGCCCAGCATCCATATTTGTTTGTAGCAATAGTTTATTGTTGTCTGTCTTCATATCACGAAGTTTTGCCACCCATTTAGCCGGCTCCCAATACTGTACTTGAGAGTCGTGCAACCCAGTTGTGACCAATAAATTAGGATATTTCTGTTTTGAAACGTTATCGTATGGCGAATAGGATTTTATATAATTGTAATATTCCTTGTTATTTGGATTTCCCCATTCGTCATATTCTCCCGTTGTTAACGGAATGCTGTCATCCAACATCGTAGTCACTACATCTACAAACGGTACTGAAGCAATTACCCCATTATAAAGCTCTGGGTTCATATTAACTATTGCTCCCATTAACAAACCACCAGCTGATCCACCTGAAGCATATAAATGGTCTGCGGAAGTATATCCTTCTTCAATTACATATTTTGAAGCGTCTATAAAATCGGTGAAGGTGTTTTTCTTTTTTAAGAGTTTTCCATCTTCATACCATTGTCTACCTAGGTATTCCCCTCCGCGAACGTGCGCAATGGCGAAAATAAACCCACGGTCCAACAAACTCAATCTAACAGTTGAAAAATACGGGTCTATTGTTGAACCATATGAACCATATGCGTATAAAAGAAACGGATTAGAACCATCTTTCTTTATTCCTTTTCTATATACCATAGAGATTGGAATTTTTGTACCATCTTCCGCTGTGGCCCAAACACGCTTGGACTCGTAATTGTCTTTATTGAATTTTCCACCTAGAACTTCAACTTCTTTCATCACCGTTTTTTCTCGGGTTTTCATATTGAAATCTATAACCGAAGCTGGTGTTATAAGCGAATTATATCCATAACGTAGCGTATCGGTATCAAACTCGCGGTTTTGTATGGTGTACGCTGTATAAGTTTCGTTGTCAAATGGTAAATAATAATCATCAGTTTCATCCCATCGCATAATCCTGATTTTGTTCAATCCATTATTACGTTCACTTACCACCAAGTAATCTTTAAAAATATCAATATCTTCCAACAATACAGTTTCCCTATGCTCAATAACATCTTTCCAATTCTCTTTAAGTGTATTGGTTTCAGGTGTTTTCATCAACTTAAAGTTGGTAGCATTGTCTTTGTTGGTTAATACGTAAAAATCGGTTCCGAAGTGAGAAATGTTATATTCCAAACCTCTTTCTCTAGGTTGAAACATCTTAAATTCCCCTGTAGGGTTATCGGCCTCTAAAATTTGATACTCTGAAGTTAAGGTACTATTACTCCCAATTACCAAATATTTATCAGACTTTGTTTTATAAATATAAGTAATAAAAGTATCGTCCTCCTCGGTGTAGACTAATTCATCGTTGGTGGCTTCAGTTCCTCTTGTATGCCTATAAATTTCATTCGAGCGTAGGGTTTGCGGATCCTTTCTGGTATAAAATAGCGTTTCGTTATCATTAGCCCAAGTAGAGCCACCCGTTGTATTTTCTATTGTTTCAGAAGAAATCTCTCCTGTTTCTAAATTCTTTATATGAAGTTTATATTGTCTTCTGCTTACCGTATCCACCCCAAAAGCGACCCATTTGTTATCCGGACTCACATTTATTCCTCTTAAATTATAATAAGGGTGGTCCTTGGCCATATCATTTACATTGAACAAAATTTCTTCTTCTGCACTCAATGAGCCTTTTTTGCGGGAATATATGGGATAGTCGTTGCCTGTTTCAAAACGCGTGATGTAATAATAGCCGTTATAAAAATAAGGAACAGACTCGTCATCTTCTTTAATTCGGCTTTTCATTTCCTCAAAAAGATCCTTTTGAAAATTTTTGGTATGCTTCGTCATTTTCTCATAGTAATCATTTTCCCGCTCCAGGTAATCGATCACTTCTTCATTTTCACGGTCGTTAAGCCAATAATAATTATCAACACGCGTATCGCCATGCATTTCAAGGTTCTTGGCAATTTTAGTGGCTTTCGGTGGGGTTATATCCATTTTATTTTCTGAAGTTTTATCTGTTTTACAGGAAACGGCAAAAATAAGGCATACTACGGAAACAGCTATGGATTTTTTCATCTTTAAAATGTTGAGTTAGAACTAAGCAAATTAGTAAATTTGCACCAAACTAAAAATTAAAAGATATGTTTGGAGATATGATGGGCAAATTGAAAGAAGCTCAAGAAAAAGTTGAAGCCACAAAAAAGCGCTTAGACACCGTCCTTATAGATGAAAAAAGTAGTGACGACTTATTAAAAATTACATTGACTGCAAATAGAGAGATTAAACAGATTGAAATTGATGATTCTTTACTAGAAGATAAAGAACAGTTGGAAGATTATTTAATTGTAAACTTAAATAAAGCTATTAAAAAAGCTACTGAAGTAAACGAAGCTGAAATTGGCGCCGCAGCCAAAGAAGGCATGCCTAATATTCCAGGAATGGACATGTTCAAGTAAAATAAAACAGCCAACCGAGATTTCAGTTGGCTGCTTTAAATTTTTTTTAAGTTTTTTGCCTAAATATGTTCACTTAAAAAGGTAAAATGCTTACTTGTATCGCGAGTTGGGCTATAGCCTGAAATCCTCCCCACTTCTTTCCCTTCTGGGTTAAGCATTACTATTTTAGGAAACGTCTGCTGCTTATTATATTTTGCGATTATTGTTTTATTATAGTCCAATTGTTCTTGCGACAATAACTCTACCCTTCTAGGATAATCGATCATTACCAAAACTAAACCCTCTGCTTTAATTTTAAACTCGGGACTCTCAAAAAAGTCTTTTTTCAACATTTTACATGGTGCGCACCAATCACTGCCCGTAAAGTACATCAATATTGGTTTGTCTTGTTCTTTTGAAAGAGTTTGTGCTTCTTCCAAATTAGTATGCCAATTTAATTTACTACTCTTCATCTGCGCTGTTGCCATGGTAGTAATAAAAATTAATGCGATTAAGATAACACGTTTCATATTCTTCTGTTGTTTTCTATAAAATAAGCACATATAATGCCAAATAAAAATAAACAACGCAGATTTATCATAATAAGTATTTGTTTTAACATTAGTATTAGGCAATTTTATACTATTATTTAGAATTTACCATTCATACTAAAATTTTAGCGCAAATTAGGGAACTACTTTTTCACATTAATTGAAATTAATAATTCATTAAAATTCTGTAATGAAACAAATTATAACTTTAAAAAATGGATTTTTTTTCGGATATTTAAATACTCAAAAAACAAGTTTAACTATAAATAAGAAACATGTTCGAACTAAAGAAAAAAGGAGATCAGTATCATTTCAACTTAAAGGCAGGCAATGGTCAGGTAATTTTATCAAGTGAAATGTACAATTCTAAAGCAGCCGCTAAAAACGGAATTGAATCCATTCAAAAAAATTGCAGTGATGATGCACGTTACGAAAAGAAAACAGCCAAAAACGGAAAGTTTCACTTTAATTTAAAGTCCACTAACGGACAAATTATCGGCAGTAGCCAGATGTATTCTGCTGAAAGTGGGATGAACAACGGTATTGAATCGGTAAAGAAAAATGCTCCTGGAGCAGAGGTGAAAGAGGTTGAGTAAAACCTTCTTAAACAAGAAATTATAAAGCTCCCTTTCAGGAGCTTTTTTTATGCGTATTTTCTTAATGTATCTATAAATTTTTCGTGCATTTCTTCAGTATAATCTAGATGGGTCACTATGCGGAGTTTCCCTTGCCCCATATTGCTTATAATAATATTTTGTTTTTGTAAGTCATTCATAAATTTTTCTTCCGAAAAACCTTCTTTTAAGTAAAAGATGACAATATTGGTTTCGGTAGGTTCTACTTTTTTTACGTAAGATTGTTTTGATAACACATTTGCTATTTCAGAAGCTTTTTTATGGTCTTCGGCCAAACGTTCAATATGGTTTTCAAACGCATATAGTGCCGCGGCTGCCATAAAGCCTATTTGGCGCATACCACCACCCAACACTTTCCGAACTCTCATGGCATTTTTCATCAATTCTTTTTTTCCAACCAAAACGGTTCCCAATGGTGTTCCCATTCCTTTGCTTAAACAAATGGTTAACGTATCAAACACCTTCCCGTAGTCCTTTGGGTTTTCTTTTTTCGCTACGATTGCGTTCATTAACCGGGCGCCGTCCAAATGCAGTCCTAAATTATGAGTGTCACAGACTTTTCGAATTTTCTTTATTTCATCAAAATCGTAACACGCTCCTCCCCCTTTATTAGTAGTGTTTTCTAAACAAACTAAGGTTGTCAATGGGCTGTGGTAAAAATCTGGCGGGTTGATATTTTCTTCTACTTGTGCAGCGGTAATCATTCCACGATCACCGTCAACTAGTTTGCAGGAAACCCCACTGTTAAAGGAAGCTCCACCACCTTCATAATTAAAAACATGTGCCCATTTGTCACAAATTAATTGTTCACTAGGCTGCGTATGTAATTTTATAGCAGCTTGATTTGCCATACTCCCAGTTGGGAAAAATAAAGCTTCATCCATCCCAAAAAGATTGGCTACATATTCTTCTAGTTTATTTACAGTTGGGTCTTCTTTATACACGTCGTCCCCTACTTCGGCTTCCATAATGGCTTGTAACATTCCTTTTGTAGGTTTTGTGACGGTGTCACTTCGTAGGTCAATTTTCATTAATTTATTTATTTTCTTCTTAATTTAGGTTCAGTTTCAGCAATTACTTTATCTATCATCTTATCGAGAGCTACTAATTTTAATTGCTGATTATACTCGTAATTGAGATTGTTTTGTTTAGAGTCATTTGTTAAATCAAACTCTTTAAACTTTTGACCAAAGGTACCCATTGGCGTTGTAAAAGAAAACTCATGTGAACACGGATATACTTTTGTTCTTTGGGCAGGTTCATTTTCTGGGTTAGCTACTTTATATTCTTTAACCGAATTATTTTCAAGCGCTTGTTTGTTTTCCATGAAAAAATCAAACAAGTCATTGTTGCCCAACTTTAGTTTTATAAAAGGGCCACAGTTATCTGCTTTTGTAATATAGGTTGTGCTGTTTTCTTGCCAAAATAAGTAGTATTCACTAAAATTTCCGTTGGTAAAACATTTTTCTTCTTCATTAATTTTAATGATTCTAGTATCACCTAAACAGACCCGATTGGTATAAAAGTAGTTTTTAATGTTTTGTTCATCTAGGTTATTAGTCATTTCAGAAATGATTGAATACGGCTTCATTTCAGTATTTTTTTGCGCAATACTGAGTGTACTAAAAAGCATGGCTAACAGTAAAAAGTATGGTTTCATAACAGATTGATTTACTTGGTTTGTAAGACTTAAAGTTATAAAAATAGGTCGAATTAATTTCCGCTTGCCGAGTTAAATCCTATTTTTGCTTTTCTGAAAGAAATTTTAAACAAAACAAACCAAACATAATATGATTACGAACGATCAACTCCAAGACCTTAAAGATCGCCTGGATTCTTTAAGGCAGTATCTTTGACGTAGCCGGAAAAAGAGTGGAAATACAAAATGATGAGGAAAAAACTTTCGACCCAAATTTTTGGAACAACCCTCAAGAAGCAGAAGTGTTTATGCGTCAACTTCGGAACAAAAAAAAGTGGGTAGATGATTATGAAGAAGCCGTGAATCTTACCGAAGATGCTGAAGTAATTTATGAGTTTTTTAAAGAAGGCGAAGGCGAAGCTGAGAATGTTGAAAAACGGTACAATAAAGCCCTCAAAGCAATTGAATCGCTTGAGTTTAAAAACATGCTGAGCGAGGAAGGTGACGATTTAAGTGCTGTATTGCAAATAACGGCCGGTGCCGGCGGTACCGAAAGTTGTGATTGGGCCAAAATGCTTATGCGCATGTACCTAATGTGGGCTGAAAAAAACGGTTTTAAAATTAAAGAGCTCAACTACCAAGAAGGTGATGTTGCAGGGATAAAAACGGTAACGCTAGAAATTGATGGCGAATATGCCTTTGGTTGGTTAAAAAGTGAAAATGGTGTGCACAGATTGGTCCGAATCTCCCCTTTTGACAGTAACGCAAAGCGTCACACCAGTTTTGCCAGTGTGTATGTGTATCCGTTAGCGGACGATTCTATTGAGATTGATGTAAACCCTGGGGATATTTCGTGGGATTTTGCCCGTAGTAGTGGTGCTGGAGGTCAAAATGTAAACAAAGTAGAAACAAAAGCTATTTTAACGCATAAACCTTCAGGGATTGTTATTCATAATTCTGAAACACGCTCCCAATTGGAAAACCGCCAAAAGGCCATGCAAATGTTGAAGTCACAATTATACGAAATTGAACTACGTAAACAACAAGCGCAGCGTGCTGAAATAGAAGACAATAAAATGGCTATAGAATGGGGTTCACAAATACGAAACTATGTACTGCACCCCTATAAACTCATAAAAGACGTCCGTACCGGACACGAAACTGGAAACACGGATGCTGTATTAGATGGTGATTTAGACGATTTTCTAAAAGCTTATTTAATGATGACTGGACAGAAAGAAAAGAGTGATGAACTTTAATCATTGTTCAGTATGCAGTATTCAGTTAGCAGTTTTCAATATGAATAAGCAGTAATTATTATAAAATTCAATCCAAGCTATGAAACTCAAAAAAAGAAGAAAGCTTGTAAAATATGTAAACATACTAGATAGGCCTATTTCTTTTAATCCTTTTCTGTTTAGCCGAAACTTTTTGTTATGGGCATTGTTAGGTTTGTTTGGCGGTATTATCGCTGGTGTCTACTGGATTGTTTTAGAGTTTCTCACACACAAAATTGCTTTTTTTGACGGTTGGCAAGTAATACCCGCCATGGCAATTTGCGGGTTACTGGCAGGTGTTATCATCCATGTAATTGGTGATCCAGGGGAAATACAATTAATTGTAAACAATATTCGGTTTAATAAAGGGAAGCTGGACCCGAAGAACAATCCATCGATGATTCTTTCCTCACTGCTTTGCGTAGCTTCTGGTGGTAGTTTAGGCCCAGAGGCACCTTTGGTTCAAGTAACTGGTTCTACCGGCACTTGGTTAGGGAAAGTGTTCCGATTAAAGGGAGAAGACAGACGATCACTTAGTATTGCAGGTATGGCCTCTGGATTCACAGCTTTGTTTGGCGCTCCTTTAGGAGGTAGTTTGTTCTCTTTGGAAATATTACACCATAAGCACGCTGTAGAATACTATAAAGCCATTATTCCTGCCTTTGTTGCAAGTTGCTTCAGTTATGTGGTTTTTGCCTTAATTATTCATTTAGGGCTTGGTCCCATCTGGGAATTACCTTCTTATGAAATGGAATCCACGTACGACTTTGGGTTTGCTGTTTTATTTGCTTGTGCAGCTGCGATAGTAGCGTGGTTATTTATATTCTGTACTAAATTTTTTAAAAATATTTTTAAAAAGCTATCTATTCCAATATATATAAAAACACTTATTGGCGGTATCGTATTAGGCATAATTGCTTTTTACCTGCCAATAACACGGTATTTCGGACATCACGAAATTAACGAGTTATTGTCCAATGAATACTCAATTGCATTGCTCGTAGCAATACTGGTTTTTAAAGTAATTGCAATATCGGTTACAGTTACCTCAGGATGGCGGGGTGGTTTTATAATTCCGTTGTTTTTTGTAGGTGCTACTTTAGGGTTAATAATTCACCAACTGTTCCCTTCAGTAGATGTATCATTAGCTGTTATTTGCTGTATGGCATCGATTAATGCCTGTGTTACTCGAACGCCTATGAGCACCACTATTCTTTTAGCTACATTAACAGGATTCACTTATTTTATTCCTATTCTCTTTGCTAGTTTAACTGGTTATTTTCTAGCGCCGAAAATACCGTTTATTGGTTCGCAGATGGATAAAAATATCGAGGAGAATTAATTTCTTAGAGTCCTATAAAAAACAAAGAGAACAAAATGTAAATTCACATTTTAATTCTCTTTGCTATCATAATTCTTTAGTGAGTATTATCTCTCTAAGTTCAACGGGTATAATCTCAGCTGTTTTAACTTTAGCACCCCTATTATGATATTATAAATATAGTAATAAAAAATAATTAATCATCTAAAAATTAGATTTTTAACATTTTTATTCTACTGTAAATATTTCTTTAATTGAAACAGGTTTTCCTTCTTTTGTAAAACCTTGTAAATTGATTTCAAAAACGCCCGGTAAATCTGAGGTGTAAAATGTAAATTCTTTGGTTTCTCCTTCTACTTTTAGTTCTGGCAACCATAATAACTGTCGTCTATAATCAGGTATTTGTGAGGTTTCATCATTTCTGTCAGTATAAATTTGATTAAAATATTGCTTTTTTCGCTGAGCAGGTTGAATGTCTATTTTTTTTATATAATCCCTTGATATGTTTTCATAAAAATCACCATCAATTGTTTCTACAAACACAATACCTTGAAATGTTTGCGAACCGAAATAGTACTTATCTTGAACAATGCTTATACTTTTAACTTTATTTGAATTGTAATTCACTAAGATTTCATGGTCTTGAACAAACAAACCATCCACCAATAATAAAGCTGGTTGGTTGGTTGGCAAACTATTTTCTTTGTTTCGTACAAAAAATACATTTTTACCATTTCTATTTGTTATCCAAGCATCGTTTACAATTTCTACCATAGTTTCTGGTATGGTAGGAAACCGAGTGTATTCGTCTAAATTATATACAGTACTTCGTTTTTTGTAGATCGAAGTGTCGGCTGGAATGGTTTTTATGGTATCTGGTTTTACCCTGTAATATCCATTTTCAATTTGATTGTACACACTTCGTTCAACAATCATATTTTCCATTTCCGGAGTAATGAAGAATTGATTAAACTCCAGGTTTTTAAAACTTATTGGAAGCTGCTTATTAACTTCGATATCAAATTTAGCCTCATTATCCCCTATTACTTGCAGTAAAACAGTATTGTTTACATACGGTTTATCTATATTGAAATAAAAGTTGCCTTCAGCATCAACATTTGAAATCTTAAAAATGTAATTATCTCCTGGGATTGATAAAGCAACTTTTTGTTTGTCAAAATTTTTATTGTTTGTCTTAGACACTATTTTTCCAGTAAGCAGTTCTCCCCGCAACTCTGGAAGGATAAATTGTTTTTGGCTAGGTTTAATTTTTGAGTTACTATCGTTGTAAATTGATTTATAGTTGGTGGTATATTGCAGTGGGGCGTGCGAAATGGTATCAATTTTTCTAACAGAGACAGAATAATTACCAGATAGTTTTTCATTACCTACTTTTTCAATCTTCAATGAAACAGGGCTTCGCTTAGAGTAATTCTTTTTATCAGTATTTATTCTTAACAATTCTTGATTTTCAGTAATTGAAGTTTCTGTAACACGTTTAGGCGTTTTATCAACTTCTGAAGTGCTGCTTCTATTTTTTGATATTGCATTTTGGTTTCCTCTATACGGATTTATAATGCTAACATCTTGATGAAAATAATTATCAGAAGCTTTTGCAAGCATATTTGTAGTGTAAGAAACTACTTTATAATTTCCTGAAGGGATGGTGGTAGGTATAAAAAAATCACCCTGACCTATACCAGAAACCAATTGTATTTTATGCTTTAAAACTGGTTCTTTATTTTCATTTATCAGTTCGAGATATACTATTTTACTAACCTTACTAAGATTTTCCGTTTTTAAATTATTTACATAGACCTTATAGTAAACATATTCCCCCACAAAAAACAAAGAGGAATTTATGTGTACAAAAACAGCCTCCTCAGGTACTGGATAGGATTCGGTTTTTTGTAATGAAGTTGAAACGTTGGTTTGTGCAAACCCACCTGTATTTAATACAGCTAGTAATAAAATGGTATATATGAGTATTTTGTTCATGTATTCAATTTAATTTATTCTACCCAAAATTCTGGAACTTCATTACTGCCAAAAACAGTGCAATCCACACAAAACCTAGGAGCAACTGTATAAGGGCCTTCACCCCCCTCAACAGTACCATTCCGAACAAATTTTGCTGTATTATTTTGTATTATGGGAACCAAGGCTCGCGGGTCGGGGCTATTCAACCCACAATTATCCCCTAAAAAAAGTCCTGGAGGGCCATCGTCGACATCAAATACATCTATATAATTAAAAAATATACGTTTGGAAGAAACAGCCGTAGCATTGAAAATCCCGATAACTTTTTCATTTTCATTTGTTAGTGACGTTATGTTCCCTTCAATAAAACCAGGTTGAATTTGTGAAAAAAGGCTTTCAGATTCTGAAAAACTTTTTAAGGTTTCATAAAAAGTATAGGCCTCTCTCGAAATTACATTCTGATTTACCAAAATGCTGTACCGTTGTGCAATAATAGGGTCTACCCGTTCTATAAATCGTACTTGATAACCGGATAATCTGTCTTCTGTAAAAGAATTGGTGTTAGCCAATAAAATGGAGGTTGAAGCCACCGTTACATAACAAACTTCCTCTTCTTGGGTTTTAGGTATTAAATCAAACTGTGGTGGGTTTTCGCTTACTACAATCAAATCTTGATCTGAAGCAAATCTTGAAATTATCTTATATGTTTCTACATATTCAAAACGGTAATAGTTTGAAGTTCCTTCTGGGTTGTAACTGTCCAATAAAATGGCAGCTCCTTTTATACCTTGTTGATTAATGTTTTCTTCTGCATATAGATTATCAATTTGTGTTCCTTCTGGCAATTGAACAGCTTCAGACTCATAGTTTCTACCGCTTGCTGTCGTTATTTTCAATTGATAATTTTGATTGGGTTGTGCTGCAAAATTTGTTGTAGAAAAATATTGACCAGCTATGTCAGATTCTTGAAAATTATATTGTGTTCCTGTTTCATCAAGTACTATTACTTGGGCATTACTTTCAGCGGCAGGACCATCTTCTTCAAATTGAAACGTTCTACTTAGCATAATTGTTTGCTGCTCATTTTTATCGGTAATTGTTGCTTCAATCACCAAGGCGCTTTCAAACGTTTCGGTTTCCAAGTCTATTTCTTCTATGCATCCATATAGAATAACAGAAATGAGCAATAACAATAAAGCTGAGTATTTCTTCAACTTCAAATTTTTATATTTAGATAGTACCTTCATAATAAATTAAAATTTAAAGTTATAAGTAATGGTTGGTACCGGAATTGAAAAGATTGAACTTTGATAGGCTTTTACCTCTCCATTGTCAGTTACAAAGAATACTGAATAAGGGTTGCTACGCCCCAAAACATTATAAACTGAAATATTCCAAAAACTATGTGCTAACTTTTCAAGTTTATGGTTTCCTTCAAAGTTAATACTTAAGTCCAAACGATAATAATCTGGAATTCTGTAGGCATTTCGGTCACTATAGAGTACAAATTCCGAATTGTCTAGAACATAACTACCAACTGGGTAGGTTATCGGTCTTCCTGTTTGATAAACAAAATTAGCCGAAAGACTAAAGCGCTCTGTCAATTTATAATTGGCTACGACACTTAAATCGTGAGGTTTATCATAGTTTGATGGAAAATATTCCCCATTATTAATTTGTTCTTCACTAAACTCGCTATCCAGCTTAAGTAACGAACGTGAGTAGCTATAACCAAACCAACCATTTAATTTTCCTTTTTCCTTTTTAATTAAAAATTCTACTCCGTAAGCTTTGCCCTCTCCTTGCAAAAGTTCAGTTTCAACATTTTCGTTTAATAATAGCTGAGAGCCTGTTTTAAAATCCAGAATATTTTTAGATTTTTTGTAATAACCTTCTAAACTTACCTCATAAGTATTATCATCAAAATTATGGTAAAGTCCCAATCCATATTGATTTGCTCTTTGCGGTTCTATGTTTAAATCTGAAAGCTTCCAAATATCAGTTGGTGAAACTGTGGTGTTGTTCGATAACGTATGAATGTACTGTATGGTATTGTTAAAGCTTGCCTTTATAGAAAATTCTGGATTGAACGAATACCGGGCTGAAACACGTGCTTCTGGACCTCCATAGGTTTCAATTGCTTCATTATTGGTAAAGCTTAAGGTATCGGTAACCGTAGCATCACTAATAGGAAGTCCTTCTACATATGTACGTTGTGTAGCTTCTCCCAATGCTGCAAACCTCGAATAACGAATCCCGGCATTGAATTCCAGTTTTTCGTTTACAGTAAATATATCTGATATAAAAACAGCACTCTCCAACCCTTTCTCTTTTGGAATCTTCAAAGGATCGACAATTGAGTTGCTCTGGCCGGGTTGTATTTCGCCCGGTTGCACATTATACAGCTTTCCTGAAACGCCATAATCTAGGGTATGTTTCTTACTAAGTTTTGAATTAAACTTAACTTTCAATTGTGTTTCGTTAATACGATAGCCTAAATCGAAATCGTTATTAATTGGCCCATCATATTCTATATCATATGCATATTCACTGTTGGCCACTATTAAACTGGCTTTATTGTTTTTGTTCATTCTGTGATTCCATTCTGCAGAAATAAGCCGATTGCTATAGGCGAACAACGAATCTGATGTTATACTGTATCGGTCTTTGCTGTAATAACCTGTTGCCTTTATCTCGTTGTTTTCACCCAGCTTTTGGTTAAACTTTATAATACCATCATAAAAAGAGGCTTCGCTATTTTTTAAAGATTCTTCATCCAATGAGTTAAGTATCCAATCAGAATAAGTGGCCCTCACTCCTGCCATAATAGCTGATTCATCTTTTACAATTGGTGTTTCTAATGTTAAGTTAGCTGTCACGGGACCGATGGATCCTTCGCCAGAGAACTTTTCGGTATTGGCATCTCGTGTTGAGATATCGAAAACCGATGAAAGCCTGCCTCCATATTCTGCTGGAATGCTCCCTTTATAAATATTCACTTCGCCAGAAGTAAAAGGATTGATAGATGAAAAAATTCCGAAGAAATGAGACGGGTTATAAATTACCCCTTCATCTAAAAGAATTAGGTTTTGATCGGCTTTACCTCCTCGTACATTGTACCCCGTAGCGCCTTCTCCAGCATTCGATATTCCCGGTAGTGTAGTTGCCACTTTTAAAATATCACGTTCCCCTAAAACCAGAGGGATATTTTTCATCACTTTTACATCTATGGTTTCGGCTCCGGTAATTGTTTTTTTTACGTTGCTATCTGCTTCATTTTCCAAAAATACTTCGCCGAGCAGCTCATAATCTTCATTTAGTGACATATCCAACCTTCCGTCATTATAAATAATAACACGCTTTCGCACATCTTCTATACCAATCAATCTTGTTTCTAGCATATTGACACCTGCCCGTAGTTGAATGGAATAAAAACCATCTTCATTGGTTGTTGTGCCGGTATTTCCTCCTTGAACAACAATGGCAAGGTCTTCAATGGGCTTTCCTGTTAACAAATTAGTTACATAACCGCTTAATGTAAACCTTCTACGAGTATCATTAGCATCTTCTTTCCCAATGCGAACTGTTTCTAATGGGGTGGCTTTCTTCGATTTTTCTTCATTGTAAAAAATAGGGTCATACCGTTCAGTTTCTTCTTTTTCAACAACAATGCTAACACTATCTTCTTTTTTTGGAAAAAATCCTTCTGGGAGCGTATCGTACACAATTGTGTTTTGTGTAAGTATTATTCGATTGTCTTGAGTGATATAAAAGTTTAAAACCGTATCGTCCAGTAAGTTTTCAAGTAATTTACTTACAGTAACATCATTAAAGTTTCCTGTGACTGTTTTTCCTTCAAGCCAATTATCTATGTAAAAGAAGTTGTAGTCTGTTTGGTTTTCAATTTCTATAAAAGCTTCTTTCAAAGGTGTTTCATCAAAAGATATGGTTGAAATGATTTTCTCTTGCGAAAACCCTACCTGAAAAATGAAAAATAACACAAAAATTAAACTAAGTTTAATCTTCTCTTTATTGATTAGTTTTTTGATAATAGTATGTTTATTTGTTTTGCATATGCTAACATATATGCATCAGGATTATTTCTTTTAACAGCGTTCTCAACCCCTATTTCGTTTATTTCATTTTTTAATTCAGGGAAAAGTTGAATAAAATCTCTTTTACTTTTTACTGTATACATATTGTTTTGATACTCCAAAAAATAACGAGGGCTTTTAGGTTTATATTCAAAAAGCAGTGTTTTGTTTTTAATTTGCCGTAGTTGTCCTTTTCTATGTTTTTTGTAAACTTTAATTTCAGATGAATTAAATAAAACTTCATAAAAACCAGAAAGATTGTCATTATCGTTTTCTGTTGTTCTATTTACTATTTTAGAGAAGTTCTTGCCATTAACTTCAAAAAAGGTAAGTTTCTCCGTAAATAATTGCAAAATTGAAGTGCTATTGTCCCCAATTATTTTCACAACTACCTTATCGTTGTAAACATCGTATTTTAAAGGAATATCATAATAGGTTTGACCCTCGTATTCTATTGTCCCCAGGCGAAAATCCCCACGGTACAAGAATTTAACGAACTCTCCTTTAGCTTGCTCAGCATCAATATATTCCACTCCGTTGTAAAGCCCCGTATTTTCAACACCTATGGTGTTATCAAACCACTTATAATATTGTTTTTCATCGCTCGAATTTTGAGCAACAGTGTAAACAGAAAAAAATAAAAGAAGTAATAAAAAGTTCGGTTTTTTTATTTTCATAGGGATTAAAAGTAATAATAATTTTAGTAACTATTTTATTATTTAAATAAGTGCTTTCAACAAAATGTATGAAGAATTTTTTTTAGCCCTACAACAAGCTATCAGTCACGTGTTTCATAATAAAATAAGCTATTTACCGTCCTTTATTTTTGTTTTTTCTACATTGCATGGTATTTCAGTTATCACCTTATGTTAAAGCCAAGGTTATTCGATATCGTTCTTATAGGTGCCGGTCCCGCTGGATGTGCGTGTGCTTATCAATTAGCTGAAAGCGGACTTACCGTTGCAATTATAGAGAAAAACATTTTTCCAAGGGATAAAATATGTGGTGATGCATTGAGTGCCGACGTAGTGAATCAACTTTACAGGATGAATACAAATTTGGCTGAAGCTTTTTTAAAGCGAAACCCAAAACAAGTGTCAAAAGGCGTTCGGTTTTTTGCACCAAATAATAAAAGCTTAGATATTCATTTTACAAATCCAAAACATAAAGAAGCCGTAGGTTTTGTAATGAAACGGTTGAATTTCGATGCTTTTTTTGTGGAACAGTTAATGAATGTTTCTAACGTTTCAGTTTTTGAAAACCACAAAGCAATACAAATAAATCATCAAGGAGAGTCTGTTGTTGTTAAAACAGATAAAGCAACTTTTCAAGCAAAAATGATTATTGGGGCAGATGGTGCAAACTCCATTGTAAACAGAAAGCTTAGCAATAACAAAATTGATAAAAAGCACCACAGTGGCGGGGTTAGGCAGTATTTTGAAAACGTAAAATGGAATGATGCACATGGTTTAATTGAACTACATTTTTATAAAGAAATTATCCCTGGGTATTTTTGGATATTTCCACTACCCGAAAATCAAGCTAATGTAGGTTTGGGAATGCTTTCCAGTGAAATAAGCAAGCAAAATATAAACCTGAAACAAAAGTTTACCGAGCTAATTGAAAACCACCCTAATTTAAAATCTCGGTTTAAAAACGCAAAGCCATTAGAAACTATAAAAGGTTTTGGTTTGCCTTTAGGTTCTAAAAAGAAACAACTTTCCGGTGATCACTTTTTATTACTGGGTGATGCTGCTAACCTAATCGACCCATTTACAGGCGAAGGCATTGGCAATGCCATACGGAGTGGACGAATTGCCGCTGAACATATTAAAAAAGCCTTTAAAGAAAGACGTTTTGATGCTGATTTCAATAAAAAATATGACACTAATATTTACCAAGCAATGTGGAACGAACTTCGAGTGAGCAAATCGCTGCAAAATCTACTAAAAATATCCATGGCTTTTTAATTTCTTGGTAAAAAAAGCAAATAAAAATAAATCGGTACAACTTTTATTAACTTCAATGCTAGATGATGTAGACCTAAAAAAGGAGTTGGTAAAACCAAAGTTTTACATTAGGCTTTTGTTCAATTATTAATTTAGTCAAGTTTTAATACGTATATTTCTTTTATATGAAACCAGCCACCGTCGCCCAACTTAAAAAAGAACTAAAATTTCGGTCTTCAGATGAATTGGAAGAACTCTGCCTTCGTTTGGCTAAATTCAAAAAAGAAAACAAAGAACTTCTCACCTATTTATTGTTTCAGTCACATAATGAAGAAGCCTATATTAAAAGCGTAAAGCAAGTTATTGACGACGGTTTTTCAACCATAAATACAAACAGCTACTATTATATGAAGAAAACCGTTCGGAAAGTGTTGCGAATGGTCAAAAAATACATTCGGTATTCAAAAAAAAAGGAAACTGAAGTAGAACTGCTTTTGTATTTTTGTGAACAGTTGAAAAATTTAAGGCCTTCAATAAAAAAGAACAAAATGTTAACCAATTTGTATGAACGGCAGCTAATACTCGCTAAAAAAAGAATTACAGAACTGCACGAAGATCTGCAGCACGATTATACTTTAGAAATAGAAGAATTAAATTTATAAAATACTATGACCACCATTTATCACAACCCTAGATGCAGTAAATCGCGCCAAACCCTTCAAATATTGGAAGAAAAAAATGAAGATATAAGCATTATAAAGTACTTAGAGGAACCACCAACAAAAAAAGAGTTGAAACAAATCCTCGAATTACTGAACATCAAACCTATTGCATTGGTACGAAAAAATGAACAGATCTGGAAAGATAACTTCAAAGGAAAAGATCTTTCCCAAGATGAAGTTATCGATGCAATGATAGCAAACCCTAAATTAATAGAACGCCCTATTGTTGTAAAGAACAATAAAGCCACTATAGGCAGGCCTCCAGAGAATGTTTTGAACATACTTTAATTTCTTTTTTTTATTTAACAGAATTTTAGCAAAAACAGACTAAACCCACACGTATTTTCGCAGTCAAACCCCGTAAAACCGACTATGAAACTACACTCTCTTGTACTGGCATTATTGTGCAGTACTTTTTTATTAGCACAAAGCCGTAACACAGAAACAATTACCGTTACCGGAAAAATTATTGAAGAAGGTACCAACATCCCTTTAGAATATGCAACTGTCTCTTTTGAAAATGCACAAGGAAAAGTTGTTAATGGCGGCATTACAGACACAAAAGGTAATTATTCCTTAAAAGTTCCGCGAGGTGTTTATACAGTTAAATATGAATTTATCTCTTATGAAACCAAAGAGATACCCAATAAACAACTTACAAAAAACACGACACTTCCAACCGTTACATTAGCATTGGACACTGAAAGTTTGGACGAAGTTGTAATACGTGCTGAAACTACCGAAGTACAAGTAAGATTGGATAAAAAAATATATAACATAGGTAAAGACCTTACCACAAGCGGAGCAACAGTAAGCGATGCCTTGAATAACGTACCTTCTGTAAATGTTGATGTAGAAGGCGCCATAAGTTTACGAGGTAATGAAAACGTCCGTATTTTAATTAATGGAAAACCGTCTGCTATTGCTGGTTTTGGCTCTACCGATGCATTACGCCAACTTCCCGCCGAAGCCATTGAACGTGTAGAGGTAATTACATCACCTTCTGCCAGATATGATGCCGAAGGTACAGCTGGTATTTTAAATATAATTTTAAGAAAAGAAAAAACACTTGGATTAAACGGTTCTATTACCACAAATATAGGTGCGCCAACGAGCAGTGGAGTTTCAGGAAATATAAATTTAAGAACAGACGATTTTAATATTTTCAACACCACTAGCGTTCGCTATCGCGATGCACCTGGTAACGCTTTTTTCGACAACCAATACTTCCCTACTACGTTCACAGATCCAGAAACTGGAGAAGAAATAACGACAGATCCAAGGTTTGACCGTGTTATTGAAGATAGAGAATACGAACGTGAAAACAAAGGGTTCAATACCAATCTGGGAATGGAATATTTTTTAACAGATCGCTCCTCGATTACCGCTAGTGGATTTCTACGTTTGGGTGACGATGAAGATTTAACTACTAACAACGCCAGAAAGTTCAGTGATGGTACACTTCAAGAAACCACAATTCGTGAAGAGCTGGAAACTGAAGAAGATGTAAGCTACCAGCTTTCATTAAACTATGTGAATGACTTTAATGACGAAGGTCATAAACTTACTGCAGATTTTCAATATGAAAACGATGAAGAAGAAGAGCGTTCTTTTATTACAGAAAGACGTTTGTTACCATCTCCACTAGATTTTCCTTCAGAAGATATTTTGAACAAAGAAACCCAAAACGAATACCTTATTCAAGCAGATTATGTGTTGCCTATTGGTGAGAATGCACAATTTGAAGCCGGTTTCCGTGGAAATTTTGAAAACGAAGTTACCGATTACACCTTAAATCAAGAAAATGAAAATGGCGTTTTTGTAAGAAATGATACGCTATCAAACATTTTTGATTATACCGAAAATGTTAGTGCAGTATATACACAATACGGAAACAAGTTTGGTAAGTTTTCTTTCCTATTGGGATTAAGACTAGAAAACACACAACTTAAAGGTGAAATACAATCAAACCTTGACGAAGATGCCTTTTCTGATGCTTTGGGAGTCGATATTGATACAAACTTCGATAAAAACTATTTAGGTCTTTTCCCTACTGTTAACTTGATTTACGAATTGGCAGAACGTGAAAATATTACATTAGGTTATAATAGAAGAATTAACCGCCCACGTGGATGGTTTATCAATCCGTTTCCATCACGATCGAGTGTTACGAATGTATTTCAAGGAAATCCGGACTTAGATCCTGCTTATGCTAGCGCTTTCGATTTAGGGTATTTAAAACGATGGGATAAATTAACCCTTACTTCTTCCATCTATTATCAATACGAAACAGATTCGTTTGAGCGGATTCAAGAACAAACAGGTCAAGTTATAAATGGTGTAAATGTGGTACGTACAATTCCTATTAACCTTTCGACCAATGAACGTTATGGGTTTGAAGCCGGTATATTGTATAATCCAGCAAAGTGGTTACGCCTTAATGGTAGCTTTAACTATTTTACTTTTAAAAGCGATGGTGCTTTTAACAGCGTCGAATATGGAACCGAAAACAATAGCTGGTTTGCCCGTGCAAGTGCCAAAGTAAGTCTTCCTTGGAAAATAGATTGGCAAACAAATGGTTTTTACAGAGGTCCACAAAACAATGCACAAACCGAATCTGAAGGTATTTTATCAATAAATTTAGCTTTTAGTAAGGATATAATGGATGATAACGGAACCATTGGGTTAAACGTCAGTGACTTATTAAACTCACGAAAAAGAAACTCATTGACCGTTACTGATTCTTTTATAAGTGAAAGTGAATTTCAATGGAGACAACGTAGCGTAAACTTATCGTTCACGTATAGGTTCAACCAGAAAAAACAGCGGCAACGCAATAACCGTGATCAAGGAGGGAATGGTGATGAAGAAGGTGATTTTGAAGGTTAATAAATTAAAATTCAACACAAAAAAAGGAAGCCAATTGGCTTCCTTTTTTTATTATATATAACGAAATTAAGCTTCGTTTTTCTCGTTCTTTTTGGCTTCACGCTTTAATTTCCAGTTTTCATATAATGCGCCACCAATCCAGTATGGAAGGATAGACACTAAAAAAATCATTAACCAGAAGCCTATTGTTAAAATAGTTAGAAATGCTAAAAAGCCTAAATATTGATCGAATTCGAACATGATAAAGCGTGTTTTTGTTTAATGGTTCAAAGATAGTGGGTTTTTTTCAAAAATAACAATAAAAGAAACCTATTTATTCACACATAATTAACGCCCTAATTTTGAGTAAAGCCCCTGATTTAACTACCTTTGCGTAGTTTCTTAAAAAATTAAATTTCAACCTATTATGGATTATAGAATAGAAAAAGACACTATGGGCGAGGTAAAAGTCCCTGCCGATAAATTGTGGGGAGCGCAAACAGAACGCTCTCGAAACAACTTCAAAATTGGTAAACCGGCAACGATGCCACTTGAAATTGTATATGGATTTGCATACTTAAAGAAAGCAGCAGCCTACACCAATTGTGAATTAGGTGTTCTTTCAGAAGAAAAAAGAGATTTGATTGCTAAAGTATGTGATGAAATACTAGCCGGTAAACACGATGATCAATTTCCATTGGTAATCTGGCAAACAGGTAGCGGAACACAAAGCAATATGAATGTGAACGAGGTAATTGCCAATCGTGCACACCAAATAGCAGGAAATAAAATTGGGGAAGGCAACAAAACATTACAGCCTAACGATGACGTAAATAAATCGCAATCGTCAAACGACACGTTCCCTACCGGAATGCACATCGCTGCCTATAAAAAATTGGTTGAAGTAACCATACCGGGTGTAGAACAATTACAGAAAACACTTGAAAAAAAATCTGAAGAATTTAAAGACGTAGTAAAAATTGGGCGTACGCATTTAATGGACGCCACTCCCCTAACCTTGGGACAAGAGTTTAGCGGTTATGCCTCACAATTGACACATGGTTTAAAAGCATTAAAAAACACCTTACCTCATTTATCTGAATTAGCTTTAGGAGGAACTGCTGTAGGTACAGGCCTTAACACACCAGATGGTTACGCAGAGAATGTTGCGGGTTATATTGCTAAATTTACAGATCTACCTTTTATTACAGCAAAAAACAAATTTGAAGCACTGGCCGCACACGATGCTTTTATAGAATCGCACGGTGCCTTAAAGCAACTGGCGGTCTCATTGAATAAAATTGCAAATGATATTCGAATGCTTGCCAGTGGCCCCCGTAGCGGTATTGGCGAAATAACCATCCCTGCTAACGAACCGGGATCTTCTATTATGCCAGGTAAAGTAAACCCAACGCAATGTGAAGCGTTGACAATGGTTTGCGCACAAGTTATGGGGAACGACGTAGCCGTAAGTGTTGGTGGTATGCAAGGACAATATGAGTTGAATGTTTTTAAACCCGTAATGGCAGCAAACCTATTACACTCTGCTGAATTGTTGGGTGATGCCTGTGTTTCTTTTGAAGAGCATTGCGCAAATGGAATTGAAGCCAATATGGAAGTTATTCAAAGACAACTTAATAACTCATTAATGTTGGTTACAGCACTTAACACTAAAATTGGGTACTATAAAGCTGCTGAAATAGCAAATACAGCACACCAAAACGGAACCACTTTAAAAGAAGAAGCTGTAAACTTAGGTTATCTTACCGCTGAAGAGTTTGACAAATGGGTACGCCCTGAAGATATGGTTGGAAAAAAATAAATCCAAACTCAATTATTTTGTAAAAGAGCTGTCATATAAAACAGCTCTTTTTTAATATGTTAAAATATCGATTAAATGCAAAAAAATTAGTTTAAATGTAAATTTTACGTATATTTCCCTACCCAAATTAATTAAACCTACTTTAATGAGACAGCAATTTACCCCCCTTATATTGTGTCTTTTTTTATCACTGTTACTTGTAAATCAAGTAAGCGCAGGTAGCTTAAAAAAGACTGCTTTCAGTAAGGCAACCCTTGTAAAAACAAGTGATTTACAATCACTACAATATCCTGAAAATTTAACGGAGCGCAACAAAATAGCAATGGAAGCAAGTACTAGTTCTAGTACAAAATCTGATGCGTTTTTTAACGAAGCGGAACAATCATTTAAAACAGACAATTCAGTAATTAAAGAATTTTCTTACAATTTATATGACCCAGCCCTTGTCAATTTAAGTCCTGTTTCAACAAAAATTTTGACGAATACTTTTCAATATTCAGAAAATCCAAAAGAGTTATTTTATCAGGGCATTTTCTATGGGTTTATTTTAATGCTCATTTTGCTTAACGGTGCTTGTTATTTCGTTTTTGAAGAAAAAGTATTTCTACATTTTTCGGGTACGCTCGTACTTTTGGCTGCAGTACTATTTTATAACGACGGGCTGTTTAATTTAACCGGTATGGAGTTAATGGTTGAATCTTGGTTAGTACAAGCTACACTGCTCTTTGCAGCAGTTGGTTTGGCGGCTTTATTTTCATACAACTACTTAAATATTAAAGATTTTTTTCCAAAACTTAAAGGTTTGACATTTGCTCTTCTAGGAATATCACTTGTACTTTTGGTGTCTGCATGGATTTCAAAAAATGAGTTGCTTTCATCCATTTCAAACTCGGTTTTACTCTCAGTGTTGATTAGTTATTTCATTGCTGGAATGTTTCTTTTCAGTAAAAAGAATTATGCAAAGTTTTATGTTATTGCCTGTTGTATCCCACTGTTATTTTCAGTAGACTTTTTTGTGTTTCAAAGCTTTGGTATTGACTTTCTTTACACAGAAACCATCCATATGAAAATAGCTGTAATACTAGAAGTACTACTCTTAACCTACGGCATAACATATAGAATGAAGGCTATTAAGGAAGAAATTGAATTAAGACAAACAGAGATGCGAATTTTTATTAAAAGAAAAGAAATGATGAACAGAGAAAACATTACAAACCTAATGAAAGATGTATATCTTGAAAACTTAATTATGCAATATGATCTTGACGGATTGGAGATTAAGTTGCTTCAATACATTTCAGAAGGAGTAGAAAACCCCAAAATAGCTAGAAAGCTGAAAATGACAGAAGCTAATGTAGAGGAGCTTACTAACGAACTATATGAGAAACTAGAGATTAGGGAACAGATTAAAGAAGACCACAGAATGGTAGATAATCAACCAGATTATATCTACAATTAATTCCCCAAATTCCAACTAAATTTTGAAAAGGATAGGTTTTAAAGCCTATCCTTTTTTAATTTTATAATGTTTCTTATAACTAAAATATGAAACAGCACTTAGCAACACAAAGAATGCTATTACATAATAAATGAAGCTAGGAGTTACCGGAACATCACCACTAGCGTAGGAATGTAAGCCTGTAAGGTAGAAATTAACCCCAAAATACGTCATCATAATAGTAGCATATGAGAAAATTGCAAATACATTAAACAACCAGCGGCCTCGTAAACCAGGAACCAAGCGTGCGTGAATAACAAATGCATAGACCATAATACTTATTAACGCCCAGGTTTCTTTAGGGTCCCAACCCCAATAACGCCCCCAACTTTCATTGGCCCATTGGCCTCCTAAGAAGTTTCCAATGGTTAGCATAACCAAACCAACCGTTAAAGCCATTTCAGTAATCACTGTAATTTCCTTAATGTTGATATCCATTTTCTTTTTATTCTTCTTGTTGGTCAAGATCATAAGCAACAAGGCGGTTGCTCCTAAGATCATCCCCAATGTAAACGGCCCATAACTTGCCACAATAACTGCAACATGTATCATTAGCCAATAGCTATCTAAAACGGGTACTAAAGTAGAAATAGCAGGGTCTAACCAGTTTTGGTGTGCCACCCACAAAATAATGGCTGCTACAAAGGCCGTAGAAGCAATGGTAAGGTCACTTTTTCTACCAAAGGCCAAGCCGAAGAAAACCGTTGCCCAGGCAATGTATATAATCGATTCATACGCATCACTCCAAGGTGCATGACCACTAATGTACCACCGGGCTATTAAACCAAGCGTCATCAATATAAAGAACGCCCAAATAATATATTTACATGTTTTTATAAGGGTATTTATAACCTTTCCCTCCCTGAATATCTGGACGATTATAAAAACAAACATTAATATACCAATCAACGAAAAGTACTTGTAGAGTCTATTAAAAATATCTGCTTTGTTGTACGCTATTTCAGCAGTGATCTTATTATCAGAAGGCATTACCTCGCTTCCGTATTTATGCTGAAATTTATTGATACCGTCCAATACTTGCTCGGCTTGTGAATAATCACCCGTTTGCCTTGCTTGTTGCAACGTTTTAAAATATACCGGTAATATACTTTGTGTGACAACAGAGTCTGTGCCTTTAAAGTTTGCTTCCTGAAGTTCTGGGTACGAGACCCATTTATTGTTTTCATCATTCGGAAGTGGGAAAATTTTTAGTATTCCACCACTTAAAGCACGGTTTAACAAGAAGGTTTTTTCATAGATTTTTATGAAGTCTTTCTCAAACTGATTCGGATTGGTTTTACTGGTGGCTTCTTCTATGTAGGGTGCTATTTTACTGTTTCCGTTTTCATCAAATAAATCTATTAATGAAACTTCGCTCGTTTCTTCTGAAACTCCAATCACTCTTTTAATACTATCGTTTCGCCAGTCTAATTTCAATAAAGGTGTTTCTAACCACAATCGTGGAAACTCTGTCATAGAAAGAAAAACCTGGTTAGCATTCAATCCATGATAACCATCATCTTTACTTATTTTACGTAACAACTGACTCGCAAAGGTGTGAACGGGTTTCATCCGTCCGTTATCCTGTATAACTAACCTTGCAAACTTAGCAGCGTGCTCTTTACTAACCGCATTGGCTTTAATTATAGAGTCCAACTGCTTTACAGAAGTTTCTTTGTGCATGTGAGCAGTCGTTTCAGGTGCTTGCTGTGCAAAGCCTGATACTGAAACAAGTAACAACGCCAACATGGTCATAATGGCTTTTTTCTTCTTAATTTTATTGAGTGTACGTTCTAAAGCACCAAAACGTGTGTTCTTATCAAACAAAATAGCCATAAGTCCTAAATAAAGTAAAAAGTAGCCTATATAAGTAACCCAAGTTCCCCAGAAATCATGGTTTACCGATAAAATAGTCCCACCTTCGTCAGGATCGAAACCAGATTGGAAAAAACGATACCCGCGATGGTCTAATACGTGGTTCATATAAATTCTATAGTCCATGGTGCTGCCATCCTCTTTGTTTACCGTTACTTTACTCTCAAAAGATTTATAGCTTTTTTCGGTACCAGGGTATTTATCAGCAATAAAATCGTTTAATGTAATACTGAATGGCAACTCATAGGTTTTTGCACCATAGGTAAGATATACTTTTAAGCCTCCAACTTCTACCAATTTTGGGTTGGGCGCATTCCCTTTCCCTCCAAGTAATTCAACTGTTTTGGTTTCACCGTTTGAAGTTACATCTAAGATAAGTGCATCTTTGTTTGTTTTTTCATCATTACCCGCTCTAACCACCCCTTGACGACCTTTCGTCATAGGATCTGGAATTACAAATGACATTCCTGCCATTTGGTATAAAGAGCGTAACATTAACGGCTGTACACTGTCTTTTGCTACCGCTCCTTGTTTTTGGTCGGCCATACGCATATACGTGCCTTCAAAAGGGGATGAAATGTCATAACTTCCATCTTCATTATAGGTAATATTAATTGCTCCTTCAGTAGGCTTGTTAACAGCAAAAAGTACATTATGAATATTTGCCACCTCGCCAACTTCCAACCAATGGTCGTGGCGATTACCGTCACCTGCTTCTACAATTTTTAAATATTCACTGCCTTCTTCACCTTCAATTAAGCCTTCCTTGGCGTTTTTTATAAAATCTTTATATGTAATGGTTACCGGTTGTTTGTTGTAATCGGTTTCAATAGTGAAGTCGTTATCTAATCGCTCTGATAATCGAAGCTTTTTAGGTTGTAAATTTCTGCGCTGTGCAACGCCATCAATTGTATAATCGCCATCGATGAACGTGTTTAAGTACGTGTGTTCAGAAAGTAAAGTGTTTTCGGTTTCACCTTCCCGAATGTGAATAACCCCTTCGTAACCAATATAACGTGTAATAAACGCACCTATAATAATCAAGATAAATGAAAGGTGTAACACTAAGGTTGCCCACATTTTTTTAGTGTTCAACTTATATCGGAACATATTACCAATAAAGTTAATCACAAAAAGTCCCATTATGGCTTCGAACCACCAAGCATTGTAGATTAGTTCTCGGCTGTAAGGTGTTGGGGATGTTTCAGATGAAGCATCTAAGAAGGTGCCAATTCCCATGGCAACAGCAAAAACAATAAATAATACGGCGGTGAGTCTGGTAGAAAAAAGGACTGAAGCTATTCTTTTGATCATTATAGCGAATTTTGGCGCAAAAATAAGTATTTCGAGCCATATTTTCTACTGAAATCTGTTAATGAATTTCAGTTTATTTTGACTTTGCGGTTCGGGCTTCAAAAATTTTTAAGTGAATAAAGGTCCCCATATTTCTGGCCCTGTTTTTTGCTAATTGTGCCACTTCTCCAACAAACAGATTATCAATGGTTTGAAACCATAGGTTTAGCCAAACACCAAAATGCATTTCATTGATCGTGCCTTTTTGTTGCTCGTCTACCTCCACGTGTTTTGTTAAAGGGTTCCCTGTGTATTTTTTCTTAAAAAAAAGGTTGCTTTCCCAGAAATCGGTCAGTTTTTCCAAGTGTTCATCCCAATCGGTAATCACCGAGTTGAAAATAGGTCCTAATAATTCATCTGTACGCACAGAATCATAAAAGGTAACCACCAATTTGTTTACGTCTTCTCTATTTCGAATTTCTGTTTTGGACATATAGTTATAATAAGTTTATAAAGATAAGTAAGATATTTACAACTAAACTTATTCCCAGTAACCTAAACGAAAGCTTGTAGGGTGCTTGAGCCAACAAAGCTGCATTATACCCCATACAAAGCGACACACAAAGCAACAGTTCAAAAAAAGTTAACATAGAAGTTCCCTGAGCCAAAATGAGCATGGCAGCTATAGAGCCTATACAACTTTGAAGTATAATGGTCAAAGGAACATACGCATAATAGTTTTCTTTAAACTCTGCTAATAAACTTTTTTCTGAAATGGTTTTCATAACTTTGGTTTTTAAATTCACGGACAAAGTTACTCCTGCTAACCCCTCGTATTTTATGAGCCAAATCATAAACCCATGATTGACGAAGCAATTTTATTGGATTACCAAGCAGAAGTGATTGAATACTCAGTGGGCGACGTGATTTTTTCTGAGAATCAACGGGCTTTATTCTATTTTCAAGTGCAACAGGGAGAAGTGAAAATGTACAACCTCAACGAAGATGGAAAAGAGTTTGTACAAGGTATGTTTACCAATGGGGAAAGCTTTGGCGAGCCACCTTTGTTTGGTGAATTTAAGTATCCTGCCTCAGCTATTGCTATTAGCGATGTGAGCATTATTAAGCTAGCTAAGGAAGCTTTTTTTTCGCTACTGAAAGAGCATTTTGAAATCCACTTGCACATGACAGCAACACTTTCACGCAGGTTGAGCTACAAAGCTATGATGATGAAAGAAATATCGGTGTTTCCACCAGAACACCGTGTATTGACCGTGATCGATTTTTTAAAACTGAAAGACGGGAATCCCCCAAACTTTCAAGTAGACCTTACACGACAACAAATAGCAGATTTAATTGGGCTACGGGTAGAAACGGTTATCAGGGCTGTAAAAAAGCTGGAAGAAGATGAAGAAATTAAAATAATCAACCGAAAAATACATCGGTAAAAAATCAAAAAGTTAGTACCTTCGGCAGTATGTTACACGTAGTTATTTTAGGATTTGGCAACATTGGAAGCAATTTATGTAATGCTTTATATAATTCATCGCAAGTTTCAGTAATTCAAATATTTAGTAGAAATTTAATTACACTGCCTAACAACCTAAAATCCATTTCGGTTACTTCAAATATTTCAGAAATTAAAGAGGCCGATGTTTATATCATTGCCATTCCAGATGATGCGATTGCCGACTTCTCTGCAACCTTACCATTTAATGATAAATTGGTGGTGCACACTTCAGGAAGCGTGCCTATGCAAGCAATTGATGAGAAGAATAGAAAAGGGGTATTTTATCCGTTACAAACCTTCACCAAAAACAATTTGGTCGATTTTTCTGAAATCCCTATTTGTATTGAAGCTGAAGAACAAACCGATTTAAAGTTGCTTAAAAAATTAGGTGAAAGCATTTCAAAGAATGTGACAGAGGTTTCTTCTGAAGACAGGAAGACACTTCACCTTGCCGCAGTGTTTGTAAACAACTTTGTAAATCACATGTATCACATTTCTGAAGATATTTTAAAGGAAAGCAATCTAGATTTTAAATTATTGAAACCCCTTATCGCCGAAACAGCAAACAAAATAAAAGGTTTATCGCCAGAACAAGCCCAGACTGGCCCTGCTAAACGGAACGACCTAAAAACAATTGAAAATCATTTACATTTGCTTAAGGATAGTCCGTATAAGGAGGTTTATAAGCAAATGACGGAAGCAATTAAGAAAGAATATTTAGAATAAAAAATAGCGCAAATGAAAAAAATTATATTTTTCTTTTTTATAGTTTCAATAGTAAGTTGTGGACGGCCTTTTTACACTAACAGCAATTATTTTAATTGTGCCAAAAACAATACATACGAAGCCAATACAGATAAAAAGCAATTAATCTATGCGATTTTGGAAAGAGCCGTAGTTTCTAAGAAAGACATTCCCGATTACCAACTTATTTCAAATAAGAATAAAATTTACATAAACAATGTTTCCTATACTAGGTTCTTTGGAGGTATGACAAAGCCTAATGAAAGTCAAGTATTTGTTTCGGAAATTCCCAGTACAATAGGCGACGTCCAGTTTTGTTTAAAATCAGAATCTGAACTACAAGCTATTGCCAACAAAACTGACGATTTTCTATATTTGACTTTAGGAAGCATTAAAATAACAGATGAAACGGCTAAAATAGGACTTTCTAATAGTTGGATTGTAAAAAAAAGAAACAAAGGGAAGTATGTGATGATGAGCGGCGGGGGTTATATATTAACATTTAAAAAAGTAAATGGAGAATGGGTTTTTGACGAAACGAAGCCTGTGCATTCTTGGATTTCATAAAAAAGAACGTATATAAGCATATTATTAATTAAAGAGACCCCTGCCGAAGTTTATATTGAGCCCTTAGACAAGCTCAGGACAGGCTGGGTCGAAATACAGGAAATTACACATGGAAAAAAGCTATAAAGAATACCTTAACCAAATTACCACCTTTATTTTTGATGTAGATGGTGTCCTTACCGATGGTTCCATTAGCATCACCACCGAAGGCGAAATGTATCGTACCATGCACACCAAAGACGGTTTTGCGCTAAAAACGGCACTAAAGAAAGGGTTTAACGTGTGCATCATTAGTGGTGGCACCAATGAAGGCGTGCGCGCGCGGTTACGTGGACTTGGTATTACCGATATTTATCTTGGTGCTCACCACAAGACCGATACAATGGACGAATATCTGGATGTGTACGATATTAAACCCGAAAATGTACTTTTTATGGGAGATGATATTCCTGATCTCTACGTTATGCAACAAATAGGCTTACCGTGTTGTCCGCAAGATGCCGTGCCGGAGATTAAGGCGATTTCAAAATATGTATCTCATAAAAAAGGTGGAAAAGGGTGTGTTCGCGATGTCATTGAGCAAGTACTTAAAGTACAGGGCAAATGGATCAAGAAAGAAAATGCAAGTGCGAAGTACGATTAGTAAATAGAGGCTTTGTTGTTGAATTACTTAAAACTCACCCGACCTATAAACCTACTGTTAATCGCATTGGTTCAAGTGCTAATTAAATATAGCCTTTTTGAACCTTTCGACGCAGTCACTTCGCTATCCAATTTACATTTTTCACTATTAGTAATTGCCACGGTTTGTATTGCGGCAGGTGGTAATATTATCAATGATATCTACGATGCCGAAGTTGACCGTATCAATAAACCGAAAAAAGTGATTGTAGGTAAAGCTATTTCAGAACGGAATGCAAGCACGCTTTACGTTATGCTCACTACCGTAGGAGTAGGTATCGGGTTTTATCTCGCCAATACCATAGGTAAACCTGTATATACAACGCTTTTCATCAGTATTGCTGCATTATTATATCTCTATGCCACGTATCTTAAAACCATTTTACTTGCGGGTACGGTTTTAGTATCTATCTTGGTCGCAATGAGTATTATTATAGTTGGCCTTTTTGATCTTGTTCCGGTTATAAACCTCAGCAATCAGGCTTCCCAATGGGATGTGTTTAAAATAAGCTTAGAGTATGCCCTGTTCGCTTTTATCCTGAATTTCATTCGTGAATTGGTAAAAGACCTACAAGACATTAATGGTGATAAAAATGGTGGTAAAAGTACTCTTCCTATTGCCATTGGCAGAAGCCGCGTCACTACAGTTGTATTTGCTTTAGGAGCCATTACAACCCTTTCTGTTATTGCTTACATGTATGTTTTCTTATACGCTTACACCTCAGCAATTTTATATTTTCTGTTTTTAGTAGTCGCACCGCTTCTATTCTTTTGTATCAAGTCTTTTGAAGCTGAAAAAACCAAACACTACGCTCTTTTGTCCCTCCTTTTAAAAATTATCATGTTCACAGGAATGTGCTCTATGATGTTATATCCTTTTGTAATTTTATAGCTTTATTAAAAGAAATGAGAAGCTAGAAGTTAGAAACTAGATAGAGGATGCTAAATTTATGTTACAAGTAAGTTTTACCTATTTCATTAATTACTTAATAACTAATAAAACTCATTTCTCAAATCTCAATACTGAATACTATAATCTATGCTACAACAAAAACTAATCAACCACAATATCATTCTCGCATCAGGGTCGCCAAGACGACAAAATTTTTTTAAAGAACTGGGAATTCCCTTTACTGTTGACGTGCGCAAAGTGATTGAAAAATTTCCAGCTGAATTAAAAGGAACCGAAATCACCGACTATTTAGCACAGCTTAAAGCTTCGATGTTTAAAGAACTTTCTGAAAATGATATACTTATTACCAGCGACACCATCGTTTGGAAAGAAGGAACAGCCATGGAAAAACCCAAAGATGCTGCTCATGCTAAAGAAATGTTGGCCGATTTAAGCGGTAAGTTTCACGAAGTGATTACATCGGTATGTTTTACGGGGGCTGACTTTCAAAAAACGGTCAATGAAACTACTAAAGTTTGGTTTTCAGAGCTTTCCGAAGAAGAAATTAATTATTATGTCGATACCTATCAGCCTTTTGATAAAGCAGGCGCCTATGGTATTCAGGAATGGATTGGGTATATTGGTATTGATAAAATTGAAGGTTCTTTTTTTAACGTTGTAGGCTTACCAACACGATTGGTTTATAAAACCCTCATAGCGCTTACTTCAAAATAATGAAAGTACTTTTGTTTTTCTATACCTTTACGTATAAATTATAATGATGCATAAAATTGGTATTTCCCTTATTTATAAAATCGTTCTTCTAGTAAGCATTGCTGTTGCGAGCTTTTCTTGCAAAGAATCGGAACATAACCTAATCCCAAATAGTAATACGGAAGCAACCGACTCTGTTACGGGCAACCGTCAATTACCAGAGCAATTTAAAAACTACTGGTATGCTGGCAAGGCAGAGCTTACTTCTTATGAGCTTATGCAAGAACGCTATGGTGAAATCCGTCAAGGGACGGCTGTAACCATATTCGTTACCGAAGACTTTCTGCCCGATGCCCAAGTAAAAGCCAATACGCAATCTGAAGAAAATGTTTCGGTATTAAAGCTGAATAAAACCAAGAAGTTTACAACTGGTATTTATCCATATTCTATAATGACGAGTACCTTTAACCCTATACAAACGCCTAAACACGCACTTAAAATTAGCAACTCGGTACAAGAATGGTGCGGACAAGTATACATGCAACTTAATAACCGAGAAAAATTCAATATTATTTCTCATTCCTATTTTGAAGGGGAGGCCGATCAAGAGCTTACACTTAATAAAACTTGGCTGGAAGACGAACTGTGGAACTTAGTTAGAATCAACCCAGAAGAATTACCTACCGGAGATATGGAAGTAGTACCCTCATTCGAATTTATCAGGTTACGCCACAAAGAAATTAAAGCCTATCGTGCTCATGCCAATATTAAACAAGGCGATTCCCTTTCCGTATATTCGTTACATTACCCAATGTTAGAACGAGAACTTATCATCTATTTTAATAGTGATTTCCCTTATGAAATTGAAAAATGGGAAGAAACCAATGGTACTGCCCCTAATGATAGTACTCGCTTAAAAACCACTGCCCATAAAATAAAACGCATTCGTAATGACTATTGGAACTTGAACCGAAATAAAGATACCGGCCTGCGCGATACCTTAGGCCTTAAATAATATTTATATGAATATCGAATTGTATTTCCCTCAAATACTAAAGTCTATTTTTGTCATACTCCTTTTTTTAGTATTACGCTATATGGCCATTAGTGTTATTAAGCGATACGCCAATAAATTTGAAAGGCTAGAGCATCGTACTGGATTGATTATGAAACACGTAAATTTTACGATTATTTTTAGTATTGTGCTTTGTTTAATTTTAATATGGGGTGTAGAAATTAAAGACCTGGGGTTGGTTATGTCCTCTGTATTTGCGGTTATTGGAGTTGGTTTTTTTGCCCAATGGTCTATCTTAAGCAACATTACTAGTGGAGTGATTATGTTTTTCACCTTTCCTTATAAAATAGGAGATTATATTAAGATTCACGATAAAGAATTTCCGTATGAAGGGATGATAGAGGATATTAAAAGTTTTCACGTGATGGTTCGTACTAAAGAAAACGAGCTCATTACCTACCCCAACAGTATGATGCTTCAAAAAGGAGTGACAGTAATTAAAGCCGATGACTATCACGACATGGTCGATCAAGAAGAAGAACACGATAAAAACCTTACGGAGCACGGAACCGACTAATTGCCTCGATCGCTTTTAAACTGTATCGTTTTAGCGGAATTAATCTAAATAAACAGTACAGTGAATCCCTCTTATTTACTATATCATCTATTTTCTTTTTTCTTTCAGCAAAGCGATCTTTCTTCTTTGTAAATACACTACTTTTTTCACTATATAATTTGGTATCTTTGATTCTTTCAGAAAAAAATACACCAAATTCTATGCGCAACATTTTTACCGTACTGCTTCTGTTAAGTATCAGTGCAACCGCCTGCTTCTCTCAACAACCTCAAAAACCAACTGCTTCTGAAATTTACCACGACCTACAGCAACTCAATTTCCTTGGGTCGGCTATGTACATTGCAGCACATCCCGATGATGAAAATACCCGCTTGATTTCTTATTTGGTAAATGATGTTCACGTGCGTACAGCGTATCTATCCTTAACCCGGGGTGACGGGGGGCAAAACTTAGTTGGTCCTGAGATTCGTGAGTTGCTTGGTGTAATTCGAACCCAAGAATTATTGGCGGCACGTCGTACCGATGGCGGACTGCAGTTATTTACCCGTGCCAATGACTTTGGATATTCCAAGACCCCAGAGGAGACATTGGCTATTTGGAACAAAGAAGAAGTGTTGAGCGACGTGGTACGCGCCATTCGAAAATTTAAACCCGATGTTATTATCAACCGCTTCGATCACCGCAGTCCAGGTTCTACTCACGGGCACCACACCTCATCTGCTATGTTAAGTGTAGAGGCATTCGATTTGGTAAACAATCCTAACAGCTATCCTGAAACTGCTAATACATTTGGTACGTGGCAGCCTAAACGGTTGTTTTTCAACACAAGTTGGTGGTTCTACGGAAGCCAAGAAAAGTTTGAACAAGCAGACAAAACCAATTTAGTAGAAGTACAGACCGGAAGCTATTTTCCTTCATTGGGCTTGTCTAACGGAGAGATTGCTTCCTTAAGCCGAAGCATGCATAAGTCTCAGGGGTTTGGTAGTACGGGTACCCGCGGAAACCAAAATGAATGGCTGGAATTCTTAAAAGGTGATTTTAAAGAAGGAAACAATAACTTATTTGAAGGCATTGACACCTCTTGGTCGCGTATTGAAGGCGGCGAAACTATAGGTGGCATTCTATATCCACTGGAAGATAATTTCGATTTTAAAGACCCCTCCAGAATGCTCCGTCCCTTGCTACAAGCTTATGAATTGGTCAAAAATATTGAAGACGACCATTGGCGAACCATAAAAACAAAACAACTGGAACAGTTGATTATCGACTGTGGCGGTATTTTTGTTGAGGCAGTCGCCCAGAGCAATTCCATTATACCTGGTGAAAAATACAATGCCAACTTTGAAGCCATAAACCGGAGCAACTTCCCTATAACGTTAGCGTCTATTAACTATCCTTCAGGAAAGACAATTGTAGCCGAGAACAAAACCTTGGCTCCAAATGAAAAACACACCCTAGAAGCCACTTTGTATTCTGAAAATGAAACAAACTCAGGTCCTTATTGGTTAAAGGAAAAAGGATCTTTAGGTATGTACAAGGCACCCAAAGCAATAATAGGCGAACCGGAAACCCCAGCACCCGAACAAGTGATCTTTAATTTAAACTTGAGCGGCACCAAACTATCCATAAAACGAAATATTGTATATAAATACAATGATCCAGTAAAAGGCGAAGTATATCAACCCTTAGAGGTATTACCAGAAGTAACTTCTAGCATTGCAGAAAAGGTATTAATCTTTTCTTCTAAGGATGAACGCTCAATTCCTGTAACTATAAAAGCTGGTCGTGATAATGTAAATGGCACAGTACAATTAAACCATCCTGACGGTTGGGAAGTAAAACCTGCACAGCCTACCTTCAACATTGCTAAAAAGGGAGATGAGCAAACCATTGTGTTTACCGTAACACCACCTAAAGAACAAAGTGAAGGATATTTAAGACCCTTGGTATCTATGGGAGACGATTTTTTTGATAAGGAATTGATCACAATCGATTATGAGCATATCCCCTATCAGCGTGTGCTGCTTCCTTCCGAAGCAAAAGTGGTGCGTATTGATATCGAAAAGGAAGGCGAATCCATTGGGTACATCGAGGGTGCTGGCGATGCAATTCCGGAAAGCTTACGCCAAATTGGATATCAAGTCACCACCATTCCGCCTTCAACCATTACCTACGAAAACCTGAAAAAGTTTGATGCCGTAGTAGTAGGCATTAGAGCGTATAATACGGTGCCGGAATTGGCTTTTAAACAAGCGGCATTCAATAAATATGTACAAGAAGGAGGTACGTTGTTATTACAGTATAATACAAGTCATAGATTGGTAACTGAAGACATAGCGCCTTACTCCCTCTCCTTATCAAGAGACCGCGTTACCGATGAACTTAGTGATGTTACCTTTTTAGCACCTGAACATTCAGTATTAAATGAACCCAACGAAATTACACAAGCCGACTTTACAGGTTGGGTGCAAGAGCGAGGGTTATATTTCCCTGACCAATGGGCCCCAAAGTTTGTCCCCATATTAGGAATGCACGACAAAGGTGCACCTGTAACCAAAGGCTCCCTATTGGTAGCCGAATATGGTAAGGGGTACTATATTTATACCGGCTTAAGTTTTTTTAGAGAGCTACCTGCCGGTGTGCCGGGTGCTTATCGCTTATTTGCTAACTTATTATCTTTAGGCAACTAATTATGAATGATTCAACCAACAAACCGGTAAAAAAGTGGAGTTACGTAGCTGTGATCTTACTTAATGCGGTGTACATTATTTTGTTTTATTTTCTAATGCAAAGCTTTTCCTGATGCAGCAAATTGATTGGATTGTTCTACTGGGTACCCTCGCGTTTATTGTACTGTACGGTACATGGAAAACCCGTAAAAATAGAAATGTAAACGATTACTTAAAAGGCGGTAGCGATGCTAATTGGTGGACCATCGGGTTAAGTGTGATGGCGACCCAAGCCAGTGCCATTACCTTTTTGTCCACACCGGGACAGGCCTTTCACGATGGGATGGGATTTGTACAGTTTTACTTTGGCTTGCCCATAGCGATGGTTATTATCTGCCTCGTGTTTATCCCTATCTATCACCGGCTAAAAGTATATACGGCATATGAATACCTAGAGACTAGGTTCGACTTAAAAACACGTACCTTAACTGCCATCCTCTTTTTAATACAGCGAGGCTTAGCAGCCGGAATTACCATTTTTGCCCCAGCCATTATCTTATCGGCTGTATTGGGGTGGAATTTAAGCTACCTTACCATCGGTATTGGCGCACTCGTGATTATCTATACCGTAAGCGGTGGTACCAAAGCGGTAAGTGTCACTCAAAAGCAACAAATGGCCATCATTTTTGCAGGAATGTTCATTGCCTTTTTGTTAATATTAAACTATTTACCGTTAGATATTTCATTCACCAACGCCTTAGAAATTGCTGGCGCCAACGGAAAACTGGATGTGCTCGACTTTTCATTCGATTTTGACAACCGTTATACCTTTTGGAGTGGTATTATTGGAGGTACCTTCTTGGCGCTCTCCTACTTTGGTACCGATCAAAGCCAAGTGCAACGGTATTTATCAGGTAGGTCATTAAAACAGAGCCAAATGGGATTGATTATGAACGGACTTCTAAAAGTCCCCATGCAATTCTTTATACTGTTGGTGGGAGTTATGGTATTTGTATTTTATCAGTTTAACGCCTCTCCCCTACATTTTAACCCAGCAGCGGTGAATGACGTCATGCAATCTGAATACGCTGAGGAATACCAAGCTTTACAAGCCGAAAAACAAAGTCTGGACAAACAATTGAACAGCAAGCAACTTACCTATTCCGCTACCCAAGATGCTACGGAAAAAGAGATACTCTTAGAGGAAATACAAATTATAAACATTACTGAAGACGAGCTACGCCAGCAGTCACGTGACCTTATTGAAAAAGCGAACCCTGAAGCCGAAACCAACGATAAAGATTACGTATTTATTCACTTTATCTTAAATAACCTGCCCAGAGGGTTAATTGGCCTTTTATTGGCTGTTATTTTAAGCGCAGCCATGTCTTCTACCGCATCAGAATTGAATGCCTTGGGGTCTACCACCACAATAGATTTATACAAACGCAACACCCCAGGAAAGAATGAAAAGCACTATATGCATGCTTCCAAGTGGTTTACCCTGCTTTGGGGAATCATCGCCATTGGGGTAGCCAGTGTGGCAAACTTATTTGAAAACTTGATAGAGTTAGTCAATATCATCGGTTCTATTTTCTACGGAAATGTACTCGGTATCTTCCTATTGGCCTTCTTTATTAAGTTTGTACACAGCAGGGCTACGTTTATTGCAGCACTTATTACCCAAGCTATTATTATTTATATATGGTGGATCGACCTGATGCCATATTTATGGTTGAACCTAGTAGGCTGTGCGCTGGTGATGGGGATAGCGGCACTTTTGCAAGTGGTGTTGCCTGGGAAAAATGAAGAAAACACTTTGAGTAAATAATTACCTCTTATGAATTTTTTTTACAGAACCTTTTTACTTTTTATCCTCTTCTATTCTTCAAACACTCACGCACAAGACTATTTTAAAGGTGTTATACACTATTCTGTGTCATATGAAAGTCTTCACCCAAACATTCAAAAACAAGTGTTAGAGCGTAATCTAGGCACTTCATTTACAGCTTATATACTAGAAGACCGCTATGCAACCATTTACAATACCAAAGGTGAAAATGGTTGGAGGAAGATAATCGTTCGTTTGGATGAAGGATACACCTATACCGAACTTGAAAAATCTGATACGATTGTAAAAACGAAATTTGGAAATAGTGATGAAAAATTAATTGATGTAAAGAAGAACACCAAACCTACTAAAGAGGTATTGGGCGAACAGTGTCTATCAGTTACCTTAACTACAGAAAACACAGATCCTAATGCATGGTACACACTCCATTCTGGCACATATTATTACAGCCCAAAGTATAAACTAAACCCTAAATTATATGAGGATTATGTTGATGGGTTTTGGAATGAATATGTAAAACGATCTCAAGCGGTGAGTATTTGGAATAAGAATGAATTTCGACCTTATTTCACTTCCATTTCTGAAGCTACATCAATAGAAGAAAAAGAAGTAGACAAGGCTTTCTTTAACCCGAATCCAGATAAGGTTATCATAGAAGAATTATCAAAATAGGTTGTTGTACTCAAAACACATTAAAGCTGAGTTTCAATAACCCCTTCCCCGTAGTCTAAAACCTGCATTTCCCTTTTTATAAAATCGTACCTTTGGGTAGGTTTTACTATTACTTGCATAGTACAACCACTAACAAATACAAAAGGAATAGCTATAACCAACACAACCGCTATGAAAAAACTACTGTTCTTTTGTACCGCCATACTACTAACAGTATCGGTACACGCGCAACAATTTGATGTTTCTTTTTCTAAAGATGTTCTTTCTGAACCCTTTACAGGGAACGTACTGCTCTATCTTTCGCAAGAAAACAAAAACCCAAAAAATGCTTTTGTACCGTTAGAGTTACCTCCGGTGTACCGTGTGCAGGTAACCAACTTACAACCTAACGAAGGGGTGGTGTTTGACGATTCGGCTATTTCATACCCTAATACGCTTTCAAACATTGAGCGCGATACGTATTATGTGCAGGTAGTATTCGATCGTAATTTAGGGGGACAGACCATTGGTACGAGTCCGGGGAATCTTTATTCCGAGCCGCAACAAGTAATCTTCGATAAAAATTTTGATACCACCCATACCCTACAAGCCGATCAAGTAGTGCCCGAAATTCCGTTTACAGAAACCAAGCACTTAAAAGAACTCGCCATACAATCGGAATTATTAAGTGAGTTTCACGATAAAGAAGTTACCATAGCCGGCGCTGTGAGTTTGCCAGATGAGTATTACGAAAACCCTGATGCTACCTACCCAGTATTGTTTTCGGTATTTGGGTTTGGTGCTAATTATAAAACCCATTCCGGATCTAAAAAATATGCTTTTTCACACCTGGCCGATACCCCGGCTATTGTGGTCTATCTGGATGGTAACAGTCCCGAAGGGCATTCCACCTATGCCAATAGCGATATAAATGGCCCTTGGGGCGATGCTTTGGTAAAAGAATTTATCCCAGCTTTAGAAACACAATACCGTACCAATGGGGCCAAATTCGTGTTTGGACATAGTAGTGGGGGTTGGACGTCCTTATGGCTTCAGTTAAACTATCCCGAAACCTTTTCAGGGGCTTGGGCCAGTGCACCCGACCAAGTGGATTTTAGAAACTGGCAAGGCGAAAATATTTATCAAGTGGACAACCTATACTACGATCCCAACGGAAACCTATTGGCCGATATCACCATGGGCGGCGGCTATCCCATTATAGCGGCCAAAGATATGTACCAAGTAGAACACGTAGTATACAGGGGCGACCAGATCCATTCGTTCGATGCGGTTTTTAGCAGTCGCGATGCCGATGGAGAGATTATCCGCTTGGTAGATGCGGAAACTGGAGACATTAACAAAGAAGCCTTACCACTTTTTAAACGCTACGACCTTTCGTATCAGATACGTACTAACTGGGAAACCTATAAGGACGCAGTAAATAACGACATTCGCATTTCCATAGGCGAACAGGATAACTTTCACCTTCACAAAGCAGTGCACCTGTTTGATGATGAAATGAAAAAACTGGAATCTACTATTGAGATTGACTATTACCCCGGCGATCACTTTACCGTCTTTACAAAGGAATATAAAGAAGACGGACAGCAGTTTTTAGACACCCAATACCAAGAGTGGCAACAGGAAAACAAGTAACTGTTTTTTGAATTTTAATTTTCAGTAGTACGCAAATAAGTTTATTGTGTTATACAACCGTTATACTACCTAGATAGTCACTGGTGGAGTACTGTTTTGACGCTGTATTTTTAAACGTTGCCCATATCTCTAGCGTAAGATCTTGCAGTTCTTCGGGGAATTGTAACACCACTTCCCCCATATGTCGTTGGGCGGCGGCTTCAAAGAAAATAAAGTCTTGCGTAGCGGGCACATAGGCTATAGCCGATAGTTCATCCTCAGCATATGCCAAGCCCAGTGTGCTATTGTCTGTCCATTGTAACGATGCTTTCTGCTCCGCTTGCGCTGTGATAGATGCATTCACCAACCCGCGTATGGGGCCTTTGCTAATAAGCACTTTTGGATAATCAATACTGAAACTATCGGCCGTGGGAATCATGGCCTCTGTTAAAAAATACGACTTCGCGAAATCGAATCGGCTTTTCTTTTCTTCGGGTTGGTCAAAGCTTTCGTTTAAAAAAGCTTTTATCGGTAGCATAAAAGCGTACATCATTTTAAACTTTAGTCGATTGCGCAGTTGTGCAGGGCTCGGCTTCTTGGTCGACTTTTTGGGTTTGCTTCGCATCACGGGAACCCCACGCCACGTAGTACCTACCACAGTACCCACCGTACCGGAAAAACCACCTAAAATACCATTATTGAATGTTGCCATAACAAGTAGAATTTGGTTAAGTTAGTATAAGGGGAGCCCCGAAATATAAAACGTATTCCCTTAAAAAACAAGTGTGTACCCAAAAAAAGCAAGGCGCACTCCCCTAGTTTCATCCGAGTTTTCTTCGAGAATACTTCGACCATTGCCCGTAAAAGCAGGTGTTTCTCGAAGAATCCTCGAAGGAATATCGAGCCAAACCTGAGTAAAACTCAAAAAACAATACAGCATACAAGTGACCAATTTTGTGCTTTGCTTTTTTTAGGTATATTTGAAGGATACTCCCCTAGATTTTATAAAAATAACAATAGCTTAAAAGCACAAAAATCTGCTCTTAGGATGTCAAATAAAGTATATAAGAGCAAAAACATTGCTTATATATACAAGTTACCCACAAGCTAAAAAACCAAGGTTATATAAAAAACATTAACTATTTAAAATCACTTTAAGGAATTAAAAACTATGGAAATACAGAAAGTTTATAAATGCTTTATATCTTCTCCTGGAGATTGTGAAAAAGAGAGAGAAATTTGTCAAAGTGTAATAAATAAAATAAATACAGGCTTAGCAAAACATCTTAGAATCAACTTTCAAACTTTTATGTGGGAATATGACGTTTTACCAGATATGGGGGGAAATGGTCAAGAAATTATCGATAAGTATATAGAAAAATCAAATTACGATATCTTTATTGGTATAATGAAAAATCGTTTCGGACATCCAACAAAAAAAGCTGGAAGTGGGACGGAACACGAATTTAATGATGCTTTAGTTCGAAAAAATAAATCCAATGATTCAATTCCTCAAATCATTTTCTTCTTCGGAAAAGAAAACGTTGATTTAGACAATCCAAAAATTGATGAAATTTTAGAGCAACACAAAAAAGTGAAAACGTTCAAATCTAAAATTGGCGGTAATGGTATCTATACTGATTTTGAATCAATTGAAAATTTTGAAAAAAAATTAGAAGAAAAACTAAACTTGTTTATTTCTGAATTATCTCCTCTAAATAACCCTAATGAGAAAATTAAAGAAATCGATGCTGTACAAAAACAACTTGAAAAAGATTTAGATGACTCCCTAAAAACATATAATGAAAAAAGTCCTGTCTGGATTGAACCTATAATTAGTACAAAACGAGAAATACCTACTAACCCATCTAAAAACGAAGATAATAGAATTGAGTTAGATTATTTTATTCAAAATCCAGCAAATATAATTATTAAAGCTCCTTCAGAATTTGGCTTAACGTCATTAGCTCATTTTTTAAAATTAAATGCATGGAAATCGGGAAAAACATTTGTCTATATTGACTCTAAAAAAACAAAGCGTCATAAAGTAGTAAAGGATATTCTAAATGAAGTCAAAGACTATTATTTTAAAACTATTGAAGATGTAGATTGTATTATACTGGATTCTATTTGCTTTGAAGAACATGGTATTATGCAGATGATAAAGAATATTTGTGATGAATTCAAGAATATTCCTTTAATACTTTTAAATACACTTGATAATAACTTTTTTCTTAAATCTGATGAAGATGATAAAGTAGAAATTAGAAGAGACTTTAAACCTTATTATCTACTTCCTTTGCCACAAAAAGAAGTAAGGAAAGTTGTTACTACTTATGCAAAATCAAAATCGTTTATAGAAGATTATGAGAAGACTCTTTCAAAAGTCACTAAAGACCTAGAAACGCTCAATATGCATAGAACTGTTAAAAACTGTATTTCGGTTCTGAAAGCAAGCTCAAAAATGGCGGATGATTACTCTCCTATTAATAGAACAAAATTATTAGATACAATATTAAACGGAGTATTTCAAGATTATAATCTGCCAACATATCATGACGAAAAACCTGATGTTGGAGATTGTAGGTTTGTATTAGGTTATTTGTGTGAACTACTGGTTTTAAAAGAAAATTTTGAATTTAATGATAAGTTTTTCAGAGAAGAATTAACTAAGTTCTGTAATGAAAATTTTATTTCTTTAGATTTAAGCTACTTATTAAGTGTTTTAAAAGATAATTCTATAATTGGCAGTACAAGTTCAGGTGAAAACTATTTTAAAAATTCATATTGGGTTTTCTACTTTATTGCACAAAGAATGAATATGGATGCTAATTTTCGTGAAAACATTTACAAAAACAAAAAGTATATTGATTATCCTGAAATTATCGAATTTTACACGGGTATAGATAGAAACAAAGAAGATGCTTTAATCATTCTAAGTAAAGACCTAGAGGAAACTTTACAAGTAGTAAGAACTAAAGTAAACATTCCTAATGATTTAAATCCTTTTAAAGCAATACAATGGAATCCTGACATTCCAACTTTAGAAAAAGAAGAAGCTAAAATTGGTGATAATGTTATTATATCAGGATTACCTGAGGAAGTTAAAGATAAATACGAGGATAAAAATTACAACCAAATTAAGCCTTATAATCAAGTCATAAATTCAGTTATTAGAGACTATTCTTTTTTAGTCTTAATGCGTCAAATTTCGGCTACTTCAAGAGCGTTGCGCAATAGTGACTTTGTTACAGATTCAAATCTCAAAAAAGAATTACTTAATAAAATTACTCAAGGATGGAATGAAGTTAACAAACTACTAATTGTTTTAGCTCCATTACTTGCCGATAAAGGTAATGTAGCATTTGAAGGTGCTAGATTTAATCTAGTTGAAGACGATTTCAATATCGCTGACCCAACTCAAAAAAGAATGGCTGTATTATTAGCTTTACCTACAAACATTGTTAAGTTTTTTAAAGATGACTTATATTCAACTAAAATTGGTCCCCTTCTTATTGACAAAGCAATTAAAGAATCTAATACTTTAATCAAACATGAGATTATGTTATTAATAATAGCTGAGAGACCACAAAAATGGCGCGAAGTCATTGATAGTTATATAGTCAGTCTCGATAAAAATTCCTTTTTTCTTTCAGACGTATTATCAGTATTAAAGTTCAACATAGATTTTAAAGCAACAGAAATGGAGGACTTGAATAAATTAAAAATGTTAGCAAAAAAATGTAGAGCTAAGCATATTTTGAAAAATAACAATCCAAACCTTGGATTAATAAAACGTCTTGATAGATTAGAGAAAGGTTCAAGATACTAACTTATACAAGACTAAAAAATAAAAAAAACCAGCTGGTAACAACGTATCCTGTGAAAAGCACTCGTTCAGCTCTTTAAAATTACTATTTTATTTTTTTAATTAATTATGTATAGCTCAGCTTTTGTATGGGCTTTAGACTAAAAAAAGTTAGACAACAATGCTATAAATAATTGCCTGTAAAAGAAGTGCTAACCCACGCAACGAAATCATACTCAAACACGTTGTAACACATTAAAAAAACATACCTATTGAAAACATTGGATCTACCAGCAAAATATATTGAATTAAAAAATGAGGTCGAATCTTATTATTTGGATTATGAAACTAACGCAGATGTAAAAAACAGAACTGAAAAGTATTACAAAGGAATTCAAATTTTATTTTCACCGCTTATACTAAAACCAAAAATAATGTTCATCGGAATAAATCCAGGTGCAGGTTTTTATAATTATAATGGAAAGCACGTCAAAAGATTTAGTCCTTTAAATAAAATGGAATACTCATACGGCGAATATAGATTAGCTAAACAAACAAGAAAATTATTTGAGCTTGCCGGATTAACAAACGACGATTTAAAAAATTCTGTAAAATCGAACTGCTTTTTTTTTGCAACAAAGAATGAAAAAGAACTTTATCAGTTTTTGAGTCATTTAAAACCGACTGGAGTTTATACAAAATCAAAAAAGTGGATAAATATTTTAGTCAAAATAGTTGAGCCAAGGATAATAATTTGCGAAGGAAAGAGTGCCTTCGATAGATTTATAAAAGACAAAGATTGTGAAATTAAAACTCACGAAAAAGTATTGTTTGCAAAATGGAACGAAATAAAAATTATCGGTTATAAGAGAAATTTCAGTAATATTATGTCGATAAATGATGTCGCCCAAAAACTGAAAAAAGCGCAGAATAATGTGCTACAATAAAGAACTGAAGTGAAAAACAAAACTTTTCTTAATTAATTTTTGACAATAGTATTTTAGGCTTACGGATTTCTAAATTGGATTCGTATGCTCTTTTCTTCTTTCTGATTATAACCTAAAGTTACCTGATTCATTAAAAATCAAACTTAAGATGTATAACCGCAATTTGCTTGCGCCAATTCACTTTGCTCGTGTCGGCGGATTCGACTACCCTACTGTTATGCTCAGGACAGGTTAAACCCACTCTGTAATTGCTACCGTTTATGCTTTAACAAAATTAAGTATCTTTAATACCGTAACTTACGGTTATATGCGAACGTTAGCCTTCATTATGAACAACTAATACCAATATAAATTTTTATTTTAACGTATGTATTTAGTTATATTTAAATTCAAAAGAAATTAATGAAACATTACATCTACTTATTAGTACTTATCGGATCGATTTTAATGGTAAATCAACATGCAATTGCACAAACAACTGAGTCCCAAACAGAGCAATTTCAAA
>DEQW01000004.1:69799-121763 GCA_002360635.1 Flavobacteriaceae bacterium UBA3356
TATATTGATAGTAAGTATCCAACCATGAACTATCGTACATTAATTGGACATTCTTATGCCGGGTTGTTTACTATAAATATGTTGGTTAATCATAAACATCTCTTTCAAAACTATATAGCCATAGATCCAAGTTTGGATTGGGATGACCAAAAATTATTGAAGCAGGCAAAACAAAAACTGAGTACAGAAAGTTATGAAGGAAAGTCCCTCTTTGTGTCTTTAGCTGCAGAGCAGCTACATATGTGGAATGAAGAAATAAACATGGAGAATATTATGGATGACGCTTCAGAATTTACTTTGTTTGCGCGTTCAATCATTGAGTTTTCAAATTATACTAAATCTCAAAAACAGAATGGTTTAAATTTTTCATGGAAAGTTTATAATGAAGATTTACATGGTACAGTTCCGTTACCATCAATAAGAGATGGGCTGATTTTTCTTTTTGAATGGTATCAGTTTAAATCACCTCAAAAATATAATAACCCAGAAACCTCTATAGAAGAATTGGTTTCGCTATTGAAGGTGCAGGAACAAATTTATACCGAACATTTTGGTGTTCCTACTGCACCAATGATAGACGAAATGTTAAATGGCTATGGCTACATGAATATGCAAATGGGACAACCTGAGAAGGCCTTCATGTTTTTTGAAATGAATATTAAGTATAATCCAACAAGTGCAAATGCTTATGATTCGATGGCTGAGTATTTTGAATCTCAAAACGATAAAGAGAATGCCTTAAAATACTTAAACAAGGCCTATGAATTAAGTGGTGACGATTACTATAAAGAAAGAATTGAAGCTCTAAATAAAAAATAACGAAAGGCTAACAACGTTTATAATTAATTGCTGTGGTGCATTAAAACAAAAAGAGAATTACATCTTATAAAAATCAAAATAAATGAAGAAACTTTATATCATTATTGTTTTAAGTATAGTTACTTCAGCTACCAACGCACAAGATTGTTACACTAGGTTGCAGAATGCATTTGATACTCGGGGGGCGTTTCCTGTATTAGATGATATGCATCGAAATGTCTTTATATCATTTTTCGAAGATGAATCTTCTAGATGTGTCTCAGGAAAAGTATTGGTAGAAAATAGCGTGATTACAAGTGTTTTTCTTCAATATGACGATGACACTTTTGAATTAATGGATACAAAATTCTATAATTCAGCAAGGAAAAATCCCGCTATTATAAATGGAATTTCTGAGATGATTTATACAATTGATGGCGATAAATTTAAAGTGATTTTTATTGATGTATTAAAACCAAAACAGCACTGATAAAAACACACAACAACGATATATAACCGCAATTTGTTTGTGCCAGTTTACTTTGCTCATATCGACGGTTTATACTACTTGCTATGCTCAGAACAGGTTAACCCGACTCTGTAATTGCTACCGTCTGTGCTTTAACAAAATTAAGTATCTTTAATACCGTAACTGCGGTTATATGCGAACGTTGGCCTTCATTATAAACAACTAATAACTAATATATAGTTTAACTTATGTATTTAGTTATATTTAAATTCAAAAGAAATTAATGAAATATTATATCTACTTATTAGTACTTATCGGATCGATTTTAATGGTAAATCAACATGCAATTGCACAAACAACTGTGTCCCAAACAGAGCAATTTCAAAATCGAATAGTGGATTCCATATTTTCTAAAACTTTAAGTGAAAGCCGTGACTTTTGGGTAAGATTACCAGATAATTTTCAGCCAGATAATGATGAAAAATATGCCGTAATTTATCTACTGGATGGATTTTCACTAGAAAGCACTTTGGAAGCTGTTTATGGTAATTATTGGGGGCATTACCTCCCACATATGATACTTGTTGGGGTTTCTAATCGCAGCAACCGAACAAGAGATTTAACTACTTCGCAGATAAAAATGAGACGCGGTAGTGCAATGGACAGTGAAACTGGAGGTGCAGAAACCTTTACTAAATTTATGGAGAAGGAACTCATCCCATATATTGATAGTAAGTATCCAACTATGAACTATCGTACATTAATTGGACATTCTTATGCCGGTTTGTTTACTATAAATATGTTGGTTAACCATAAACATCTCTTTCAAAACTATATAGCCATAGATCCAAGTTTGGATTGGGACGACCAAAAATTATTGAAGGAGGCAAAAGAAAAGTTGAGTACAGAGAGTTATGAAGGAAAGTCCCTCTTTGTGTCTTTAGCTGCAGAGCAGCTACATATGTGGAATGAAGAAATAATCATGGAGAATATTATGGATGACTCTTCAGAATTTACTTTGTTTGCGCGTTCAATCATTGAGTTTTCAAATTATACTACATCTCAAAAACAGAATGGATTAAATTTTTCATGGAAAGTTTATAATGAAGATTTACATGGTACAGTTCCCTTACCATCAATAAGAGATGGGCTGATATTTCTTTTTGAATGGTATCAGTTTAAATCACCTCAAAAATATAATAACCCAGAAACCTCTATAGAAGAATTGGTTTCACTATTGAAGGTGCAGGAACAAATTTATACCGAACATTTTGGTGTTCCTACTGCACCAATGATAGACGAAATGTTAAATGGCTATGGCTACATGAATATGCAAATGGGACAACCTGAGAAGGCCTTCATGTTTTTTGAAATGAATATTAAGTATAATCCAACAAGTGCAAATGCTTATGATTCGATGGCTGAGTATTTTGAATCTCAAAACGATAAAGAGAATGCCTTAAAATACTTAAACAAGGCCTATGAATTAAGTGGTGACGATCACTATAAAGAAAGAATTGAAGCTCTAAATAAAAAATAGCCGAAATAGTAATGAAATCAAAGATTTTGGCTCACATCAAACTTTGTGCTTTACCGAAAGTTAGGTGTTTTTAAAATCGCCTCCTTTTCATATATTAACCGTTGTGTGTAAACGAAAAAAAACAATTAAAACTTAAAAATTGACGGAGTATTCTAAACTCATAAATAATACTATTCTCGGAATAATAATATTGATATGTGTTGCTTTCAGTGTATTCCTGATTGTGAATTGGAATTACATATCCAATCCTGAATTAGTCCCAGGTTACGTTGAAGCACAAGCGACTTTTTCTTACGGACGAGATGATTTAGCAAAATATAGACATTGGGGTTTTCATTATCCAATGGCAGTTATTCCCTACTTAATTTATATCGAAAGTGTTGTATTGGTACATTTGATTTTTAAAAAAAATTTGTTGTTGTCAAAAGTGCAATGGATGATTACGTTGACATTTCTTTTGATTATGATATTTTCAGAATTTATATTTGACAACTTGTATAAATTGATTGATAGAAATGAATTTTGGAAAATTGAATATCAATTCGATAATATTATTGGAACAGCGTTTTATGTTGCATTTTTATTTCTGTTAATAGCTTCGTCTATTTTAATGTTCATTCCACAATTCAAAAAATATCGAAAATTTTTGATTTTAAGCTTGTCAACTATTTTGTTATTAGTCATTTTTATATTTGCTCATTTTGAATTTTTCTTTGATTGACAAGAATTGTTTTATGAAAGAACAGACTACCTAACTCACAACAACTTGAAAACGAGGTCCAGGCCTCACAGAACTGAACGGGGTTGAAGTATTAAAAGAGCGCGGATTATCAATGTTGCCGAAGTCGTAAGCTTCAACTTATAACATAACCTTACTCCGCTCTCTTGTTCTTTCTGGTTTATACTATAAATTTAATGAGAATCAAACTTAAGATGTATAACCTCAATTACGACGGATTCAACTATGTCCGAATCCACTCGGAATTGCTAAAGTCGGTGCTTAACCTAAAAATTGAGTACCTTTAAATCTGTAACTGATGGCTATACGCGACCCCTCGCAAACATTTATAAAGGCCTATGAAAAAAAGAAAGACTATCGCATTACTACTTTTGATTATTGGGCTTGCTTTAAGTATTGCCTTTATAGTGAAGATTCAATTTCCACAGGGCTTCGAGGCATATTTTAAAAGATCATACTATAACCAGTTTGGCCCTTTAGCTATAAGTGTTGAGCTATTAATCGCTAGCTATTACCTTTTTATTGGACATAAAAAAACAAATTTTACTTTAGCTCTTTTTGGGTTTACTGCTTTGTTAGATCCTCTTTTCAATCAAATTGGACTTTTCGAAAGCATAGTACCTTTGTATGGAACTATAATCTTATCAATTTGTGCTCTGTTGTGTCTATGGCTGGCATTTTCAAACACATTTAAATTAAAACGTTTATCTAAATTAGCAGCATTTTTTAGTATTGTTCTTGGTGTTTTTGTAGAACTATTCTTCAATTATCTATGATAAAAACATTTACCAACAACGTATCCTATGAAAAGCACTATTTTAGTTCTTTAAAGCTGGTATTTTATTTTTTTAATTAATTATGTATAGTTCAGCTTTTAAAAGTGCTTTGGACTAAAAAACGTTTCACAACAAAGAACTGAAGGTAAAAAACTTTTTAATGCAGAAATTATTATTTTTATTATTTGTACTAATAAGTACGTATTCTAGCGTATATAGTCAAGAGAAAACCCCTACTAATACCCAAACAGCATTTAATGTTTTATTTGTTGGCAACAGTCTTACCTATACCAATAATTTGCCTGAGCTTGTTAAGGAGTACGCAATTTCAAAAAATATAACTATTACTACTGAAATGATAGCATTCCCTAACTATGCTATTCAGGATCACTGGAATGATGGGAAAGTCCAAAAACTAATTTCTAGTAAATTATACGACTTTGTTATTATTCAACAAGGGCCTTCATCTCAAAATGATGGTAGAAACATGCTAATTGAATACGGTAAAAAATATACTCGTTTATGCAAATTAAACGGATCCAAGCTTTGTTACTTTATGGTTTGGCCATCTTTAAACTACTATCATACGTTTGATGGTGTTATAAAAAACCATACAGATGCAGCAGCAATCAACAGTGCTATATTGCTGCCTGTTGGTAACGTATGGAAAGAGTATATTGATACAGCGAAGAATATTGAATATTATGGTGACGATGGGTTCCACCCTTCACTAAAAGGCAGTAAAATTGCCGCAAAAGTTATTGTTGATCACTTATTACTTAAACAGTAAAACTATAGACAATAAGGTGTATGATCCAATATTGTTAACGCCTACTTACGAAAATATTCGCGGATATTCTTTTCGGTTTTTATTTACTAAATTAGTTGCTGAAAAGCGCACCAAAACCATAACAACCAACGTTAGCAACAAGCAAAAAAACGATATGAAATATTTTAGCAAAGCAAACTCTTCTTCAAAAAATAGTGCTTCGATAAAAATTAAAGAATCAGAAATTAGTTTCGGAATCACACCAGAAATGGCTGATAGCCTACCAAACCCAGCAGAATTATTTTTAGGATCATTTTCTGCTTGTATTCTTAAAAATGTTGAACGCTTTTCCCAATTAATGAATTTCGAATATACAAATGCTGAACTGATAGTTACCGCAACACGTTTAGAAAAACCTCCAAGAATGGACGAAATAAACTATGAACTGAAGATATATAGTCAAGATGATAATTTAAATATTGATTTACTTAAAAAGAATATCGAAAAATTTGGGACGATATTTAATACAGTGAAGTCTTCCTGCTCCGTTGTTGGTGAGATTAAAAAAATAGTAAAATAAATTACATAATAAATAATGCCAATGGCTAACAAGATATAATGCTCATTTTACTGAAAAGCAGACTGAAAAACATTTGAATTAAATAAAAACGCAGTAAAATAATACACAAACACCTTATGGCGAAACTCCTTCGCGGAATTTAACCCAACTTGTAAGCTGAATAAAATCAACAAACTGCGAGCAATATGACCAAGAAAAAAACAAAACGAATTTTTAAAATAGTGTTGATTTTGGCTTCCATAGCATCTCTATTCTTTGTGCCTTGGTTGTTGGTAAAAGCTTGGATTTTGCCACTTCCCGATACAATTCAAGAACAGGCAGATGAAGCTATTGGCTATGAATTTGAAGGAGTAATTGTGTATATAGATCAAGCTGGCAAAGCACCTCAATATATTGCTTCTGGTTGGCACGATCGGGAGGGGAAGGTTCCTGCATACCCACAAGCACTCTTTAAATTAGCTAGCATTAGTAAACTTTATGATGCGGTGGCAGTTACCAAGTTAGTACACGATGGGCGTCTTTCACTAGATAAAACCCTTGCTGAATACTTACCAGAACTTGTAGGAAAGATTGAAAATGCGGATGAAATTACGTTGCGAATGCTCGTACAGCATAGAAGTGGCATCCCCAATTTTACTGACACTCCGAATTTTTGGGCAAATCCAACGGCCACCTATAAAGAAAGCCTTGCCTTAATTTTAGATAAACCCGCTAACTTTGAGCCTGGGGAAGATTATGAATATTGCAACACAAACTATTTGTTGATCAATAAAATAATGGATAATGAACTGGGATATGATAACTTCCAATTTATTAAGAAAGAAATACTCAAACCATTACAACTGGACCATACCTTTGGTTCGCTACAAGAAGTGAATATAGACAATGTGATGAGTGGCTACCATGTAGACCATCCCTTAGATTTAAAAACAGACGACCACGGTATGCTTGCCACGGCAGAAGATGTAGGTACTTTTGTAAGGGCTTTAAACGATGGATCCCTGTTTGAGGAAGGAGAGCAAGAAATATATGCTTCCATTTACAAGTATGAACACGCTGGTTGGGTTCCGGGCTACCAAAGTTTCGCAAACTATCACGAAGACCTTGATGCTGTAGTTGTTACTTTCTACAGCACCACCGACCCCAAACTATACCTGTGGAATTTATCGGAAATCATTAACAATAGGATTGTCAAAATATTAAAGAAATAGAAAAGATTTATAATACTATTTGCATTAAGTATCTGAATTTTAAATATTTACATAGCACTTGAAGACTTTCTATTTGGTTTTTATTTACTAAATTAGATGGTAAATAAACAAGCATTAATAACTATTATCCTGTACTAACTTCTATTAGTAAAGCCAACAATAGGTGATTTTACCATATTTTTTTAGTAGAAATTACTTGCAGTTCTTAGAAATAAAATAAAGATGAAACCTCTCCTAGCCCTACTATTTACAAGTACGCTCTTTGTTCAATGTTCCATAGACAGAACCGTCTTGGTTTTAGACAAAACCGAGTTTGAATTATTACAGGAGTTCAAAGATTTTGATACTGAAAATCAAGTTCAAATAAGTAATGAAAGCGAGATTGGTCAGAATCTATGGTTGTGCCTTACGCTCGTATCAAAAGAAAATAATAAACCTTTAATTAATCAAAAGGTAGATTTGTATCACACTTCTTCAAATGGTGAATATGAACCTTCTGACCCAAGTGATGAATCAACCGCTCGCCTACGTGGTTCAGCATTTACAAATGAAAAAGGACAACTGTTTGTTCAAACCATCTTGCCAGGCGATTATGGAAATTCAGTTGATAACAGACATATTCATACAACTATAGAAAACGCGCAACCTGAAGCTTACGATATACACTTTAAACAGTATACGGGACAAATGGGCAATAGCTTTATTTCAGGAAGTGACCAGCATTTTCTTGCAGATTTAAAGCAAACCAAAGACAGTACACTTGTTACATTTTTAACAATCGAAGTAAAGAATCCTTCAACTCAGCCAAACCTGGCAAATAAAGAAATGCCCGATTGCGAATGGTGTGGAGCTAATGAAGCTCCTAAAAATACAAATTGGGAAACAACCATTGCCGGTAAAGACGTAAAAGGGGAAAGATTAATTTTAGAAGGTACTGTCTACCAAACTGATGGAACAACCCCTGCAAAAGACGTGATAATCTATGCATACCACACCAATAGTAATGGGTTATATAAAAAGAAAGGAGATGAAAAAGGAAATGGAGTACGGCACGGATATTTACGAGGGTGGGTAAAAACTAATAGTTATGGAAAATATAGGTTTCATACCATAAAACCTGCACCTTACCCAAATCGTTCAGAACCAGCACACATCCATATGACCTTGATGGGTGAAAATTTTAATGAATATTGGATAAATTCAACTTGGTTTGCCAGTGACAAAATTATAACAGATGAAATGGTCTCAAAATTAGATCGAACAGGTGGCTTCTCAAATATAATCGAATTAACCAAAGACGATAAAGGTATTTGGGTTGGTCAAAGAAATATAATTCTCACCCCCCAAAAAGAGTAACATCAGCAAGTGGTAATGCTTTTTTTCACCAACACTTGCTAACCTTAATCTATCCTTGCTGCGGCAACTCCCTTGTAAGCCAACCACTTCTACTTGCCGTTGCGATTGCATACGGGGTAATCCAAAACAAGCTGAACGTATATAAAATACTATAGGTGTAGGCCCAAAATGATTCAGAGAATGTGTAGCGCTTGGCATAAAAGATTGCCTGAAAACTTGATAACACCAATATACTAAGCAATGTTGAGCTAATAAATAATATTGGGTGCACCATAACGAAATATAACATGAACAGTAAAAATGGGTAGCACATTATCAATTTACTCGCTTGGCTAAAAAACAATAAACGCGACCCTGTTTTTGAACCTTTCCTAAAGTCAGTAAACACGTACTTCGCCATCGCAATGTTTTCACGCACGTTACTTCTACCCCATCTAATAAACATTTTATATAAACCTTTATATTTTTCAGGGACATTGGTATAGGCATATGCATTACGTTGAAACAATACGTGGTAGCCTTGTTTAAGAATCATATTTGTCATTGCCCGGTCTTCACCAATATCCGACGGTTTCCCCATAAAAGTTTGATTAATCCATTCAGGCAAACAAGCAAACACAGCCTTTCTGCGATAGGCAGCTAAAGCCCCAGGTGTACATAAAACCGAGTTTAACCTACTTTCAGCAGAGCGTACAAATTCAAAGCTTAATGTAAAGCTCACGTTTAACATTTTTGGCAACAGTGCTTTGCTATTGTTCAATACTCTTATATTACCGGCTACGGCCCCACAGTTTTCGTTGGTAATAAACGGACTTACTAAATTTCGCAAGGTATCGGCGTTTACCACAGAATCACTGTCTACTGTAACAAATACTTCTCCGTTCCCTATATTAAAGCCTCTATATAAAGCGTGACGTTTTCCTTTGTTTTCAGGTTGTTGGTATATGGCTACTCGGTCGCCCAATTGTTTTTTAGCTTCTTGCATCCAGTACCACGTATCGTCTTTACTTCCATCGTCAATAGCTAATAACTGAATCTTTTCAGCAGGATAGTCACTTTTTGCCAAACTCTTTAAAGTAGCCCAGACTTGCTTACCTTCATTATAGGCAGGGACAATGACGGTTACTGTAGGCAGTTCATCATTGGTAACCGATGAAACCGGCTTATACCTAAAATACAAATAGAGTTGATAAATAAAGAATCCAGCTTTATACACAAATAACGAGCTCGCTATCGCAAAAAAGACGAAACCCCAGGTACTACTAAGGCGTTCCATTCTGAACTGAGCAAAATCATTTTGCATTTGATACACTAAGAAAGCACCTCCCACAAGAAGTAGGAAGGTATTTATTAAAACTAGGATATTCCAAGTTTTAGTGGCTTTTTCAGATGATATGGAACTTGTGTTTGTATTTGAGTTCTCTTTAGAATTGATTTTTGTTTCTGAAGTAGTTTTTTTTAGATTCATCTATGCGTAATTCTCTTTTAATATAGATTAGTATGTTTCGTTCGCCGTATACATGGCAATCGTTATGCCAAGACAGTTTTAGAGGCTTCAATGAGGTTTTTAGGGGTGTGGGTAATCTAAAAGTGTTTACTTTTTATACAGTTAGTGTATATCAGTAAACACTTTTGAAATGAATGAACATTTCACAAAATAAAAAACGCTCTCAAATTGAGAGCGTTTTTTTATAAATTGTATGTGGGAAAGATTACATAGCTCCCCACTCTTTCAATGATTTTTCATTTAAAGCTATATAATCATCGTTACCAGCTTTTTTCGCAAGCTCCATAGACTTTTTAGCGGCTTTAATAGCCCCCTCTTTATCACCTGCTTTGGCGTAAATAAGGGATTGTTGTCTATACTGCCAAAAAGCAGGTTCTTTGGCCATATTAATAGCTTTGTCAATCCAAGTCTTAGCTTGGTTTATATCTTTATCAGCTTCTAAATAATATACTGCAGAAGCATAGTAATCATTAGCGCTTGGGCCATTCATTACACGGTCAATTGACGCAGAAACTTCTTTATCGGTCATTACTTTAATAGGTACACTTGCATAGGTGTTTTCCCAAAGCATTCCAAGATTGGCAGAATCGTGTGTTACATCATCAAATGTCATTGTAAATGATTGGATATCCATTGGCATTGGATAAACTTGGGCTGTAGCCATAGCAGCTACTTTACTTTCGTCCCACTTTTGAGGCGTTCCCCAATTGTTTGCATCACTATAAAAATAAACCTCCCAATTCTCTTTATTAGGTTTTGTATAAATAGCATACGATCCTGGTTTTAGTTCGGTGCCGTCTATCATAATCGGTTTATTAAAAGTAATGGTCGTGTTTTTATTAGCTCCTGTACGCCACATTTTTCCATAAGGAACCAAGCCACCAAATATAGTTCGGTCGCGCATGGCTGGACGTGAGTATTCAAGGGTAATATCGGTTAATCCCACAGTCTGTTCAATTTTCTGTGACGGACTGGGTTGTGGAGTTTCAATTTGTGCATACGTTCCAAAGGAAAATAACACTGCACAAACTAATAATAATACTTTTTTCATGTGTTGGTTTTTAATAGATTTTTATCAGTGTCTAAGGTACAACATACCTTGGTTTTTAAAGTTAACAAAACCTTAAAATGAACAAGCGCAACAGGCTAAATTCATCTGGTGGATAGTGTAGTTTTTCAACTTCGTTTTAAATAAATTGTTAAGTTTTGTTTAAAGTATTTCGTATATCATAAAACAGTCGTATTTTTAAAAGAAAAAAAAATGCTGTCATTAATTAAAAAATTTTGGGTTTCTCGAAAGATAAAAAATTTGGTTAACACTGAAATCTATAGACTTATACGAATGAACAGAAAACTATCTTACAAACGAAGATAACTTCTGTAAAAAGTCTATATGAAAATATACCAACTACACACCAAACAACAGTTACCGATATCAAAAAAAGAAGCTTGGGAGTTCCTTTCAGCCCCAGAGAACCTGAAAGTCATTACTCCAGACTATATGGGTTTCAATATTATGTCGGGAACAGATAGGGCTATGTATCCCGGTCAAATAATCGAATACATAGTTACCCCGGTAATGGGCATTAAAACTAAATGGGTTACCGAGATTACACACGTTAAAGACAATCATTACTTTGTTGATGAACAACGCTTTGGACCTTATTCACTTTGGCACCATAAACATTTTATAAATGAAATAGAGGGTGGTGTTGAAATGGAGGATATTGTCCACTACAAACTACCATTGGGATTTATCGGTCAATTGGTTCATCCTTTTTTAGTGAAACCCAAGCTAAACGAAATTTTTGAATACCGAAGAAAAAAGCTTGTTGAGCTCTTCGGAAAAATATAAGACTATGAAAAAAAATATACTATTAATAGGTGGCTCTTACGGAATTGGTGCGGCCATAGCTAATAAACTTAAAGAAGACAACACCGTTTATATCGCCTCACGAACAAAAGAAGATATCCCAGAAGGAATTAACCACTTAACTTTCGATGTCTTAAAAGATGATATTACAGAATTAGATTTACCAGATACCATACATAATTTGGTTTACTGTCCTGGTAGCATCAATTTAAAACCTTTTAAAATGATGAGCATAGATACATTTCAAGAAGACTTCAACTTGAATTTTCTATCTATGGTAAAAGTGGTGAAAGGCCTGTTACCCAATCTTAAAAAGGCAGATCAAGCGAACCTATTATTTTTTAGTACTGTTGCTGTAAATACCGGAATGCCATTCCACACTAGTGTAGCTGCCGCAAAAGGTGCTATTGAAGGGTTTGCTAAGGCTCTAGCAGCAGAGTATGCGCCAAACTTTCGGGTAAATGTTATTGCCCCTTCTTTAATTGACACTCCTCTCGCTTCAAAATTGCTTAGTAACGACTCCAAGAAAGAGAAAATGGCAGAAAGACACCCGCTAAAGCGTGTTGGCTCTACAAATGATATAGCTTCAACAGCCGCCTTTTTATTAAGTGACGATGCTGGCTGGATTACTGGCCAAACAATTGGTGTAGATGGCGGTCTCTCAAACATAAACTTATCATAGGTTTGAAAGATGCTGTAAATATTTTTTGGTTCAGAAGAGATTTAAGGCTCGACGATAATATTGGGTTCTACAAAGCCTTACATGGCAAACACCCCGTCTTACCTATTTTTATTTTTGACACTGAAATTTTAGACGAATTGCCAAAGGATGATGCCCGTGTCACATTTATTTTTGAGCAACTTCAAAAAATGCGTGATAAACTTCAAGAACACGACAGTAGTATCGCATTTTACTACGGAAATACTGAAGATGTTTTCGATAAAGTTTGTTCAGATTTCAACGTTCAAAATGTAATTACCAATCACGATTATGAACCCTACGCTACAAAACGAGATAAAAAGATTGAAAAAAATCTTTCAGAAAAAAAAATAGGTTTTTACACGTATAAAGACCAAGTTATATTTGAAAAAGAAGAGGTTGTTAAAGATGATGGCGATCCGTATGTGGTATATACGCCTTATATGAAACTTTGGAAAAAAACCTTTAATCCGGAAAAAGATTTAAAAATATATTATACTAACGACCATTTAAAAAACCTTGTACAGCATTCGCGTTTACCCAATATAACGTTAAGCGATATGGGGTTTGAGAAATCTTCTATTGAAATACCCGATTATGATGTAACACCTACCACCATTCAACAATATGAGAAGAAGCGAAACTTCCCGGCTAAAGATGCAACATCACATTTAGGCCCACATTTACGTTTTGGAACGGTAAGTATTCGTAAAATGATGAAAAAAGCAATTGCTGAAAAAAATGAAACCTTTTGGCAAGAATTAATCTGGAGAGAATTCTTTATGCAAATTTTGTGGCATTTTCCGGAAACAGTTGATAATGCTTTCAGAAAAAAATATGACCGTATTGAATGGCGCAATAATAAAGATGAGTTTGAATTATGGAAGAAAGGAAAAACTGGTTACCCACTAGTAGATGCAGGTATGCGACAGCTAAACCAATCTGGATATATGCACAATCGAGTGCGAATGGTTGTAGCTAGTTTTCTATGTAAGCACCTTTTAATAGATTGGCGTTGGGGCGAAGCTTATTTTGCTGAAAAATTATTGGATTATGAACTTGCCAGCAATGTTGGTAATTGGCAATGGGCAGCCGGTAGCGGTGTAGATGCGGCTCCCTATTTTAGAATATTCAATCCTACCACACAAATAGATAAATTTGATAAAGACCAAAAATATATCAAAAACTGGGTAAAAGAGTTTAACACAGATAAATATCCCGATAAAATGGTCGATCACAAAGAAGCTCGAGAACGTGCTTTAACTACTTACAAAAAAGCTGTTTCTTAATTTTTGTGTAAGATTTTTCTCTAATATATACACTTTATCGATTTTTTACATATATTTATCGAACATTCTGATTATAAATTGTTTACATAACCCCCAAATCAATGCTTATGGAAACGCTAGCTAATGAATTCACCAATGGTGAAATCACAGTAACTTTTAAACCCAAAAAATGTATTCATGCTGAAAAATGTGCTAAAGAACTTTCTGAAGTTTTTAGAACATCTGTCATTCCTTGGATAAATTTAGACGGTGCTGACACAGAGAAAGTTATACGACAAATTCGCAAATGCCCATCTGGTGCACTCAATTTTTGTTACAATGAGAAAGAGCACGTTGTTAAATAAATTTTAATTACTACTAAAATTTGGGTTATTTGAAACAATTTTTCTACTCTTGCGGTGTTAAATAACAAACAAACCGAACAAAATTACCATGAAAAAAAAGTTAATAACCCTACTCCCCTTGCTTTTAGTTACTGTTATTCTTTTTGGCCAAGAAAATCCCCAAACCCAGCCAGAAGATAATAGCCTAGAGGCCCAATTTGAAGATGTAATTGACGAATCTAATAATTACCAAGAATATAAGGTAATTAAAAAGTATCAGATCAATCAATTACGTAAAAATATTTTAGACTCTGTTTCTGCTTTGGAAACGAAAATAGTAGCATCAAAAACTGAAATTGACCAAAAGGCTAAAACAATCGATTCGTTAACAAGTAAATTAAAAACCACTAAAGAGGATCTTTCTGTTTCAAAAGAAAAAGAAAACGGTATTGAAATTTTAGGTGTACTTACTGAAAAATCAACTTATAATACCATAATGTGGTCCATTATTATTTTACTTTTAGTTGGTTTAGCATTTTTGTTTTACAAATTCAAAAACAGCCATAAAGTAACTAAAAATGCTCAATTGAAATTGGCAGAAACCGAGATAGATTTGGAAACACACCGCCAAAAAGCATTGGAAAGAGAGCAAAAACTGAGACGAAAGTTACAAGACGAGGTCAATAAAAACCGAAACAAATAAAATTAAAAAAGCCGCGAAACAATCGCGGCTTTTTTTATATCAAGTATTTATTTACTATTCTATCCTGGTTATCTTCGCTCCAATTCTACGCAAGCGTTCATCTATATTTTCGTACCCTCGGTCTATTTGTTCAATGTTATGGATTGTAGAAACCCCTTTTGCAGAAAGTGCTGCAATTAGAAGAGAAATTCCTGCGCGTATATCTGGCGAAACCATTGTAGTGGCTTTAAGTGTCGACGTAAAATTGTGGCCTATAACAGTTGCACGGTGTGGGTCACAAAGTATTATTTTGGCACCCATATCGATTAACTTATCCACAAAGAACAAACGGCTTTCAAACATTTTCTGGTGTATCAACACACTTCCTTTAGCCTGTGTACACACAACTAACACAATACTCAACAAATCTGGGGTAAAGCCTGGCCAAGGTGCATCTGCCACTGTCAAGATAGATCCATCTATATAGCCTTGAATTTCATATTCATCCTGTGCAGGAATGTGAATATCATCACCTTTCCTTTCAACCGTGATTCCCAGTTTTCTAAAAGTATCTGGAATTAGGCCTAAATTGTCCCAACTTACATCCTTAATGGTTATTTCACTTTGTGTCATAGCAGCAAGGCCAATCCAACTACCTATTTCAACCATATCGGGTAAAATACGATGTGTACAGCCACCAAGGCTTTCAACACCTTCAATGGTCAATAAATTAGAACCAACACCTTGTATTTTAGCTCCCATACTATTCAACATCTTACAAAGTTGTTGTAAGTAAGGTTCGCAAGCGGCATTATATATTGTTGTTGTCCCTTTTGCCAAAACAGCCGCCATAACAATATTGGCAGTCCCTGTTACAGAAGCTTGATCCAGTAACATATAGGTTCCGGTCAATCCGTCTGGGGCATCCACGCCATAAAACCGTTCTTCTTTATTGTAACGGAATTTTGCGCCCAATTTTATAAATCCTTCAAAATGGGTATCTAATCTTCTGCGACCAATTTTATCTCCACCAGGACGTGGAATGTATCCTTTACCGAAACGTGCCAATAAAGGTCCTACAATCATAATAGAACCTCGTAATGAACTTCCTTCTTGTTTAAAAAGTTCAGATTCTAAATATTCTAACTTTAAATCATCTGCTTTAAAGGCAAATTTTCCTTTTCCTAATTTTTGAATTTTTACGCCAAGGTTTCCAAGTATAGTAATTAATTTATTCACATCCCGAATATCTGGAATGTTATCAATTATAACTTCTTCAGGAGTTAATAATACGGCGCAAAGTATTTGTAAGGCTTCGTTTTTAGCACCTTGTGGGTGGATATCACCTTTCAGTTTATGTCCACCTTCAATTTGAAAAGTTCCCATTAATGCTGACTAATAGAGGTTAGTACCGCTTTCTACCGCGGTTATTTTTGTGTGATTTTTTATTACTGCTATTATACCTTTTTTTGTTCTTAAGAAGGTTTTTAGCTTCTGAAAGATCTTCATCACTATTTTTTAGGTTTATCTTTCCGTCAGAAAGTTCAAAAAGGTGTTTGAAAATTACTTCATCATCAACAGTGTCTTTGTTCCAGTTAAGGAAGCATTTTTTCATATGGTTGGCGATGTTAAGAATCAACCCTTCCTTTTTATCGCCTTCTTCCCAGCTATTTGCCACATCGATCATTCGCTTTATGTTATTTCCATAAAACCTATATTTTGGGAAGTTTTGTGGGTATGGCAATGGTTGTGGAGGCTCTGAAAGCTCTTCTCGCGAAGGTTTTGGGAATGGAGAGTCTACATCCAATTTAAAATCGGACATAATAATCAATTGATCCCAAAGTTTATGTTGAAAATCTGGCACATCGCGTAAATGTGGGTTTAAGTTACCCATCACGGCAATAATGCTTTTCGCACTTTTATTACGGGCTTCACGGTCTTCGATTGAAACAGCGTGTTCTACCATTTTTTGCATATGGCGTCCGTATTCAGGAATAATTAAATGCGAGCGTTCGGTATTGTATTCTATGTTATCTAACAAAATTAAAATTTTAAGGAAGTATTCTTCTTGAAGTAATTATGATTGCAAAATACTAAAATTATAGCGAAATGACACCTTCCACTTCAGAAACTTGTAAATATTTCTCTATTACGGCATCGGGGGAATGCATAGACACTTTAATCGATACACTTGTATAGGTTCCTTTTGAAGAATCGCGGGTATTTATTACGGCATTGGTACCGTCAAAAACAGCTTCAATTTCAGCAATTTTTTCTGAACTGGATGGAACAATAAATTTATATAAATAATCAGAAGGCCACGTGGTATCATCGGCAAGTTGCTGACGTAATCTATTGTAGAATTCTGTAGTTTTTTTTTCGTTTTTCATTAATTTTTATTCTAATTTCTTTACACAAAGATACACTTTTCGGTATCAATAAATATTTAGTTATTTTGTACAAAAATTATACCGATTGAAGACAAAACGAATTGTTATTACCGGAGGCCCAGGCACTGGAAAAACTACTTTGATAAGCGAACTTGAAAAGAAGGGACATAATTGTTTGCACGAAGTGTCTAGGGAGGTCATTAGAAAAGCACAGAAAGAAGGGATCGAGCAGTTGTTTTTAACCAATCCTATTCTATTCAGCGAACGATTATTAGAAGGCCGTTTACGGCAATATCACGAAGCAGAATCATATAATGGGGAGCTTTTATTTTACGATCGAGGGTTACCCGATGTAACAGCTTATATGGATTACTTTGAAACAACATATTCTGAAATTTTCACCAAAAGTTGTATGGAGAATCAATACGATGCTGTCTTCCTATTACCACCTTGGAAAAAAATATACAAACAAGATAACGAACGGTACGAGAATTTTGAAGAAGCCGAAAAAATACATGATGCACTTTTAAAGGGCTACGAAAACTATGGGTATGATGTACAATCGGTCCCTATAGGCTCTGTTGAAAAACGACTTGCATTTATACTTGAAAACCTGAAATAATTAATTTGAAAGCACCGCTGCAAATCCTTGAAAAGTATTGGGGTTTCACATCGTTTAAACCGATGCAAGAAGAAATTATTGCTTCGGTATTGAATGATAAAGATACCGTTGCCCTGTTGCCTACCGGCGGGGGGAAATCAATGTGTTTTCAAATTCCAGGATTGCTAAAAGAAGGCACTTGTATTGTTGTTTCACCATTAATTGCATTAATGGCAGACCAAGTTAACGCTTTAAAAGACCGCGGTATTAAAGCGATGCACATCTCTGGAGGGATTTCTTTTTCAGACTTGCAAACCAGCATGGATAATGTGTTGTATGGAAATTACAAGTTTTTGTATTTATCACCAGAACGCTTACAGCAAGAATTAGTTCAAAACACTATTAGACAGCTGAATGTAAGTTTAATTGCAGTAGATGAAGCGCATTGCATTTCGCAATGGGGAAACGACTTTCGCCCAGCCTATAAAAACATTACTGTTTTAAGAGAGTTAAGGCCTTTGGCGCCCATTATCGCTCTGACGGCAACAGCAACTCCCGAAGTTTTAGAAGACACAATTAAAGAACTAAACTTAGAATTACCGAGTATTTTCAAAAATTCGTTTGTACGTCCTAATTTGGCATATCAAGTACGTAAAGTTGACGATAAACTATATCATATTGAACAGCTTTTAAAAAACAAAAACGGCTCTGCCATTGTTTATGTGAGAAGCAGAAAAAGTGCCGTTGAAACCAGCAATCACCTCAATCAGTTAGGCTTTTCCAGTACGTTTTACCACGGCGGAATTTCAAAAAAAGAAAAAGATGATCGTTTACAACAATGGCAAACGGGAAGCATTCCCACAATGGTAGCTACCAATGCTTTTGGAATGGGTATTGATCATCCCAATGTTCGGTTTGTCATTCATATACAATTGCCGGAAAGTTTGGAGAGCTATTTTCAAGAAGCGGGTCGAGCCGGAAGGGACGGCAATTATGCTCAAGCCGTTTTATTGTATAGTGAGTACGATAAAACATTGGTAAAAAAACAATTTATTGAGGCTTTACCAACTCCAAAACACCTAAAAACCATTTACCGAAAACTGAACAATTATTTTCAAATATCATACGGTGAAGGTGAGTTTGAACAGTTCAGCTTTAACTTTACCGAGTTTTGCAGCACATACAAGTTAAACACCTTACTAGCCTATAATGCCTTAAATTCGCTGGACAGATTAGCAATTATACAACTATCAAAAGAATTTGGGCGTAAATCTACCGTCCAGTTTTTATGGCCTTCGAACAAAGTACTCGAATATTTTTCAAATGATATTACTGCCTCCGTTATAGGAAAAACAATACTCAGGTTGTATGGTGGTATTTTTGAAATGCCTACAGGAATTGATTTAGAGGTAATTTCAAAAAAAACGGGACAATCTGTTACTACTATCATTTCGGTTTTGCAAAAGATGGAACGCGATGAAGTGATTGATTTATTATTGAAAATTACCGATGCAACAATTACGTTTTTAAAACCCAGGGAGGACGATAAGACTATTAATGTTATAGCTAAAGAAATAGAAAATCTTAATCAAAAAAAGAAGAAGCAGGTTGCTTCAGTACTACATTATATTGAAAATAACAAAGTTTGCCGAAGCGTACAATTAGCAAGGTATTTTGGAGATTTAGAAGCTGAAAACTGTGGTATTTGCTCCGTTTGCGCCTCTCAAAAAAAGACAGCCAGTAAAAATGAGTTGAAGCTTATTTCAGAAAAAATACTGCAGTTGTTAGAAGAAAATGAAATGGATGCTCGGGAGCTTTCAGAAAAAAGTACTTTTGCCACCGAAAAGATAATTTACGTATTGCGTTTATTGCTGGATAACGGAAAGATAAAATTGAACACCAAAAATCAATATTATATACATTCATGAGAGATTTACTGATTGTTTTTATGGGCACGCCCGATTTTGCCGTTGGGGTTTTAAAGAAACTTTTAGATGAAGAAAAAAACATTGTGGGGGTAATAACAGCTCCCGATAGACCTGCCGGTAGAGGAAGAAAATTAAAACCCTCTGCAGTAAAGGAATTTGCCTTATCTAAAAACCTCCCAGTTTTACAACCTACCAACTTAAAGGATGATGTTTTTTTAAGTGAATTAAAAAAATTAAAAGCCAACTTACAAATTGTTGTGGCTTTCCGTATGTTGCCCAAAGTAGTTTGGTCGTTACCCGAATATGGTACATTTAATTTACATGCTTCCCTCCTGCCCCAATATCGTGGCGCAGCACCTATAAACTGGGCCGTTATAAATCAAGAACCTAAAACAGGTGTCACTACATTTTTTATAGATGAAAAGATTGATACGGGAGCCATTATTTTAAAAGAAGAGGTTGCTATTTCAGAAAAGGAAACGGCCGGAACCTTGCATGATAAACTAATGGATATGGGCAGTGAGCTGGTTGTAAAAACAGTTTCAAAAATTGAAGCGGATAATGCGGTGCCAGTTCCTCAAATTAAAGACATAACTGTAAAAGACGCCCCCAAGCTCACTTCAGATAACACAAGGATAAACTGGAATGACACTGTTGAATGTATTGACGCTTTTATTAGAGGGCTATCCCCATATCCAGTTGCTTGGAGCATGCTAGAAAATGGAGGAGAAACATTAAAAGCGAAAATCTATTCTGTAACCAAGGAGGTTGCTTCCCATTCAGAAAAACCGGGTACTATCTCTACAGATAAAAAAAGTATGAAAGTGGCTACAAAAAATGGATATATATATATTAAGGTAATACAGCTGCCTGGAAAACGGAAAATGGATATTGCTTCGCTTTTAAATGGTTTTTCTTTTGCAAAAGATGCCAAACTTGTGTAACCCCTTGGTATTACTGAATTTGTTAAAATCGACAAAAAATAGGCTTTGGTTGTTAACAAACGCCCTAAGTTATTAACAAATACCCCGATTTAGTGCGCTATTCCTTGCATGAACCGATAATCCGTTTAAATTTGTAGAGCAATTAAATAAAGTTTAACCAACAATCTAATTTTAAAATTTAAACTATGAACAAATCAGATTTAATCGACGCAATGGCAGAAGATGCCGGAATTACAAAAGCAGCTGCTAAAAAAGCATTAGAGTCTTTCCTTGAAAACGTAGAGGGAGCGCTTAAAAAAGGAAACAGAGTATCTTTAGTAGGATTCGGTTCTTGGTCAGTATCTAGAAGAGCTGCTCGTGAAGGTAGAAATCCACAAACAGGTAAAACTATTAAAATCGCTGCTAAAAACGTTGTTAAGTTTAAAGCAGGATCAGATTTACAGAGTGCTGTAAACTAAGCAAGAAATTGCCTACTTAAAACACACCCTGCCTTTTGGCGGGGTTTTTTATTTGTATTTTCAAGTAACAATCATACACAACAGTTGGTTATTAGAAAATTAATGTTTAGATTTAATTTACAAAACCAACTACATGACCACTCTTAAACCAGCCAAAGGATTGTTATTAGTAGCTGAACCTTCTATTATAGGTGACGTATCTTTTAACAGATCGGTAGTGCTTTTGGCAGAACATAACGAAGATGGATCAGTGGGTTTTATATTAAACAAACCCCTTGAATATACCCTGAAAGATTTTATTTCTGAAATTGACTCTACTCTTCCAGTGTATAATGGAGGCCCCGTTGAGCAGGACAATCTTTACTTTATTCATAGAATACCAGAGTTGATCCCTGATAGCATTGAAATATCCAACGGTATTTATTGGGGTGGTGACTTTAATTCGGTAATGGGATTATTGCTTCAAAAAAAAATAGATGAATCGCAAATACGGTTCTTTTTAGGTTATTCTGGTTGGGAAAGTACGCAGCTTGATCAAGAATTGCAGTTAAACAGCTGGGTAGTTGTTCCCAATGACTATAAAAATGAAATAATTGGTAAGCCGTATACCAACTTTTGGAAAGAAAAAATGATTGAGTTTGGTGGTGATTACCTTATTTGGTCCAACTCTCCGGAAAATCCTGCCTATAATTAACCCAAACGGGCTTTTACATTAAGTTTTGCCAACAATTCTTTAGCAACTTCTCGAGTATATTCTTTTTTACGGTATTTAGATACTGGCTGAATTCCTGTAATTACATTGGTAATAAAAATTTCGTCTGCTTTTTGAAGTTCAAAAGGGGAAACTGATGTTTGTTCCAAAATATAATCGGGCATTTGCCCTATAATTTTAATAACCTGCTTTCTAAGGATACCATTTAAACAACCATCTGTAATTGGTGGGGTTTTTATTTTGTACCCTTTTACCAAAAAGATATTTCCGTTTAATGCTTCAACCACTTGCTTTTTTTCATTCAGTAACAAACAATTGGCGTAATCGTTTTCTTGAGCATAGACGCTACCCAAAACATTCAGCACTTTATTATTTGTTTTTAAGGTGGAAAGCAATCCAGAATTTATATAGTGGTCTTTAAATAATTCAATTTCATAAAAAGAATCGTTCATTGTATAAAATGGATTCTCCAATGTTTCAGAAGTAATTAAAAACTCAACATTATTGGTGGTTGGTGAATATTTCCCTCCTATTTTTCGCCAGACTAAAATTTTTGCTCGAAAGGCCCCTTTTTTATTTTCTGAAGCTTCTATAACTTGTAACACCTGTTGTTCCAAGTATTCTGGGGTAAAGTCCATCGGTATTTCCATACGTAGAATACGCATAGAGGCCATTAACCGAAAGTAGTGGTCTTCCCAAAAGTAGATTTTTCCGCCAGAAATTCGAAGCGTTTCAAACACAGCATCGCCGTAATTGAGCCCGCGGTTATCCGGTAAAATTGTTGCATTGTTATCTTGAAGTGTTCCGTTAAAATTGATCATAAAAAAGCCGCTTTTATTTTGAATATATTCAAAATAGTGCGGCGCAAAGATATTATAAATTAAGCGGAACTATTACTTAGAACCCAATATCTGTTTTAAATTTGAAACCATGTTTTCCCAAAGCATCTTCCCTTCATCAATTTCGTCTTCTTCAGCATAGTCGGTGATCATTAAGGAAACATCTTTGGTTATTTCATCTACCTGAATGCGAAGTTCAAAATAATAATCGGTGTCCTCATCATCGAGCCAACGAAATTTAATACGTTCCCCACTTTTTTTACCTAGCAACTTTGCTTTTTCTTCACTTCCTTCCCAAATGAAAGTAAAAAATTCACCACGGGAATTTACATTATCGGCATACCATTCACTCATTCCTGAGGGTGTAGATATATATTGATACAGTAAAGATGGAGACACCTGTATCGGGAATTCCATCTCGTATTTTATTTTGTCATCCATAGTTTTATGTTAGTTAGAGCCCAATATATAATTTAATTCTAATATTAGAAAGAAAGAGGATTGATTTTTTCCTTTACAGAAAGTAATGAATCTTTAGATTTATATATCTAAAAAATAAAGCTAATCTTTTTTAAACATACTCTATGTATAAAACGGATGGTATACAGAATCAACTAAGCTCTCTTAATCATCTTACAGTGTTATCTAATAAGAGTGTTTAATACTGTATCCTATTTGGTAACTGTATGGTCCTGCAATAGGAAAATTAAGGAAACACATTTATATTAATAGTACTATTATTAAATTTAGGTAACAACTAAAATTTTTATTTAAAAAAATCAAATTCGTTTGTTTTAATCACATATCCTAACCTTATCATACTTTGTGACTTTTGATAATCGAGCAAGCCTTCTGCTTGACCTAAATACCACTCTAACATTATATATTGATTAGAACGATTATTTTTAAAAGGGTTATAATAAATTCGTGAACGAATAGTTCCTTTCCCATCAAAATTTAACCCTTTTCTAAGCATTAAATTAAAATAAAGTTTGTTTTGCTTTACTTCGTGTTCTATATTTATTTCTGCAAGACCTGTATACTCTAAAATATCAGAGTTATCATTTCTATAGCCAAAAGGCAACCACATTTCAAAATTTGCTGTAGTTCGATGAAGAATGTTCGTAGTATAACTTGCAGTTATCCTATTCCAACTTCTAGAATAAATACTATCACGACCATTAGAATTGTGCTCTATAGCCACTCCTGCTATTCCTTTAAAAACATCATCTTTATTAAATATAGGTTTACCTATAGCTATGGATGGATTGAAATTAACATCCCTAAAAGGAAAAGACTCTTCATAGATATCCCAAAAAGCTTGCTGGGTATAGGTTAAAAACAAATAAGTATCCCAAGGGAGTTTATCTCTTGTTATGATTTGTTTAAAACTTACTTGATATTTTGCATCTGCCGAACTACTATTAATAGAAGTATTTGTTGGAACTCCTGTTAAAAAGAAATTATCTTTATGAATAGTGAAATAGGGTAATTGCTGTACTGAGTCTTTAAATTTTTCTCTTTTTATCGATTGAGCTTGACAGATCGAGCCTATTACGAAAGTAACTGCTAATAGATACCGGCTAATTTTTTTATTCATTTTTTACTTAAAATTGATGCATTATAGAGTGTATTTTAAGAAACTTTTCTTTTTGTATCGTGGTATGTACTTTTAAATTGATTTACTATTCTTCTATTATAGGGATTTCTAATTGATTGGTTCTATAGCGATATAGCGCTTCTTTTTGTTTATAATTAGCAAAAGCATTTGCCAACTCCGCCTCTGCTTCCTCTTTAGATTGTTGTGCATTCAGCAAATCGGTTAAATTATTTAACCCGCTATCGTAATTATCTTTTTGAGTTTTTAAATTTTCGGTGCCATAAAGTACTTTATCTTTTGCATATTGAATCTGCTTATACGCATTAAGAAGGTCGTACCAGCTTTTCATAATACCAACTGTCAATTGATCCTTTCCGTCTTTTAATTTATTTTCTGCTATTTCAACCTCAATTTTGCTTTGTCGTATTTGCTTTTTTTCTCCACCCCACCAAGCAGAAATAGGTATAGTAACTGTTCCAAAGGCAATAGGCTGTACATCTATTCCAAAATCATTATTAAAAGAATCGAACTTTGAAGCATTTAATCCCACTGCAAATTGAGGTAATAAGTCGGCTTTTTCATTCTTCACTTGTAATTGTGCTGCTTGTACCTGTTTTTCTAACAAGCGATACATATTATTGCTTTGTAAGCCGAGTTCGGGATTTTCATACTTTAATTCTGGCGACGCAATTTCAGTTTTTACACTTTTTGTAGCCACCATACTAGTATCGTATGAAATTCCTGCGTACAAAGCTAAATCTAACAAAGCAATCTTTCTTTGATTAGAGAGTTCATTCTCCCTTAACAGGAGGCCACTTTTCTCCACTTTAACCTGCAGCAATTGATTTTTTGCAATAAGTCCGGCGTCCAAAAGATCTTCTTGTTGTTTAAGAAGGTTATTGAGATAAACTTTACTAGCTTGGATAGCTTTTTGCTGTTCCTGAATATTAATAAGCTGCCAGAACTTTGTTTCAGCAGTAAGAATAACAGAATCAATAGATTCTTCCATACCTATCTCTCGACTGTCTAATTGTACTTGAGCTAATTGATTGGCCAACCTAATTTTTCCACCAGCATAAATTGCTTGCGTAGCAGTAGCACCAATGCTATAAATATTATCAATTCCGTTTGGTAATGCTTCTGGGATAGGTGGAACAAGGTCATCAAAACCGTATAGCGCAAATCCAGTAGCCTCTACTTCAGGAAAATATTGAGAAAAGGCTTCTTGTCTAGCTACTTCAGCTTTTTCAGCACGAAGCTTTCCATTTTTAATATTGTGACTATATTCTAGGGCCGATTTTTTTACATTCTCGAGATTAAGCTCCTTATTTTGTGCGTTAGTTGTCACCAATGTTAAAAGGAATACCAAGAAAACGCTTATTTTTTTATAGAATGAATGGTTTATAACGTCCATTTTTTATGAGTTTATTGTTTTTAATTCGTCATCATTGTTTTCATCCTTAGCTTCTTCTTCATTTCTAAAGAATAACCAGTAAAGTACAGGCAACACAAAGAGTGTTAAAACCATAGAAACTAAAAGACCAAAAGCGATTACAGTACCCAACGGTCCCCATAAGCTAGACCTACTAATAATCATAGGGGTAACTCCTACTGCGGCAGCAGATGAGGTAAGGAAAATAGGCCTCATTCTACGTTGCGCAGATAGAATTGCAGCTTGAAGAACATTTTTGCCATGGTGAAGGCGTAATTCGTCTGCAAAATCAATGAGGATAATTCCGTTTCTTACTACAATACCACAAAGTGCTAATATTCCTAAGAAAGAAGTAAACCCGAAAGGATATTGCATAAGTAATAAACCTAATGCAGCTCCTAGAATACTTAACGGCATCGTGATAAAACTAAGTGCCGCGTGTTTAAAGGACTTGAAATGCCAAATAAGAATTAAGATAATAAGTAGTACACTTATCAATAACGAGATTCCCATGGGCAGCAAGTTTTCTTCAGACATTTCATGTTCTCCCCCATAGTTTATTCTAATATGACTAGGAATATTTAATTCTTCTATTTTAGGCGTCATTTTGCCTTGAACAACGTTAGCTACAGCTCCCTTTTCAATATCAACTCTAATAGTTAAACAACGCATCCCATTACGTCTTACAATTTGTTCCTGTTCCCAAGCAGGAGTAACATCTGCCACTTGCTTTAACGGAATAATATTACCTGTATTAGGTGCAATCACTGAAAGTTGCCGTAAATCTGAAATAGTTTGTGTCGCGTGATTTTCTGCCTTTATTTTAATATTAATGGCATAATCATCCTCATAAATTTGAGTCGCTTGTAAGCCCTCCATATTCATAGCAATGGTATTACCTATATCTTCCTTGGTTAGACCTGCTTGGGCGGCTTGCTCTTCTTTAATATCAATACTTACCGAACTGTATAATTCTCCAAAATTGCTTCTACTCCAGATGGTTTGGGGAGTTTGTCTAGCCACATCAATAATTTGGTCTCCATACTTTTTTAATTCTGAAATATCATTTCCGTAAAGCCTTACCTCAATTGGGGCAGGTTTTCCTACCATGTTAAGTTGTTTCATCCTTAAATAGGCGTTTGGAAACATTTCAGAATACTTATCGTCGTATTCTCTTAATACTTCTTCCGTAGCATCATTTGAAGCTGTTGTCACTAATATTTGAGCATAATTTTTTGCTGGAAGATTGGGAGCATACACCATATGAAATCGAGGAGAACTTTCTCCAATAAAACTGGTGTAGTCTAAGATTCTCTCATCTTTTGATAAAATCTCTTCGAATTCTTCTACAATAGCTGCCGTTTCTTGTAAATTGCTTCCTTTGCTGAGATTGACCTCTACTGCAAATTGATCTCTTTCTACAATTGGAAATAACTCTTGACTTACATTCGAAAAGAGAAACATTCCTAATACAACAGAGAGCACTCCCATGAAAACAGTTATTTTATAATGTTTCATAGCTTTTTCTACACTCTTATTGAAAAAATCTTGAAGCCTATCTAACACAGATTTTTTCTTTTTAGCTTCATCTTCATCCTTTTCTGAATGCAATCCTTTTTTAATAAAAACGGTATTAAGAAAAGGCACCAGTAAAATGGATATTGCTAAAGACAGAAATAAGGCTATAGAAATTGTAAAAGGAAACGTACTTAAGAAGTCTTTTGCCGTTCCACTCATAAAAAACATAAGCGGGAAAAACGTAGCAGAAATGGCAAGTGTAGCCGTAAAAACAGATGGGAATAATTCTACAGCACTATGATAAGCTGCTTCAAATCTAGATTCACCTTCATCCAGTTTTTCTACATAATTGTCTATGACAACAATAGGATCATCTACCACAATACCAAGCACAACAATTAAAGCGGCTAATGTTACGGTGTTAAGTTCCATCCCGAAAAGATACATAAGTGCCAGCGTAGCAGAAATAGTAATAGGAATTGTCGCTGCAGCTAAAGAAGCTATCCGAAAAGGAAGTAATAGCATACATACCAGAATAACTCCTAAAAGCGCATAGCCAAATTCTTTCATAAAATGGCCTATAGAATGATCTACCACTATAGGCTGGTCTGCAATAGTTTTAACTTCAATATCTTCTGGTAAGTCTTGTTTTAGCTGAGCTAAATGCTCTTTAATCTCCTCTCCAAATTGTACAATATTATTCCCTTTAGCCATCTCTAAAGTGATAATCATTGCCTTTGTACCTCCTGTTTGTATGTAAGAGTCTGGGTCTTCATATTCCCTCTTTATGTTTGCAATATCACTTAACCTAATTACATTTCCATTTTCATCAGACCTAATAATGTGTTGTGCTACATCAGTAACATTATTTAAAAACGCATCAAGTTGTATAGGGCGGTCAAAGTTTTTATTTTCTAAAGTCCCTCCTGGTAATATCGTTCCTCGGGTTTGTAGACTTTGCATTAGCATTCCCGGACTTATACCGTACTGAGCCAACTTATTTTGATCTACCGAAATAGCTATTTGTTCCGTAAGTCCACCTGAATAGGTGATTTTTGCCATATCTTCAATCTGGCGCAGGTTGTCAATAATATCTTCTACATGAAATTGGAGATCTTTATAAGGTCTAGTTTTAGACTGAACCGACAAAATCATGGCAGCGGTATTACCAAAATCACTATTTACGGCTATACCTCGTACTCCTTTAGGTAAGGATTGCTGCTGAAATACAAATAAATTATTTTTTAGTTTGTTCCAAAACTGTTGGGTTTCGTCTTTTCCAATTCTGTCTGAAACTTCTAAATACACGTAACTCATTCCGTTTTTTGAATAGGAATAGGTTTTAGTTTTATCCACTTCATTAAACGTAAATAAGTATTCTTCAAGTTTAGAAGTCAATTGTGTTTCAACCTCTTCTGAACTTGCTCCTGGAAATGATCCAATGACAAGCCCAGTTCGGGTTGTAAAATTGGGGAACTCATTTCGGGACATATTAAATAGCCCGATAAGTCCGATAATAAATAAGGTGAAAGCTAATGCTAGGGGAAAAGCTTTATGCTTCATCCCCCATTCTATAAGGTTTCCTTTCTTTTTCATAAATTACTTGCTTAGAACTTTTACAGGAGTGTTATTGGTAAGTTTGTGATATCCAGATGTAATAATGACATCACCCTTTTGCAAACCTTTTTCTATGGCAATACCGTCATTGTAAAGTGTACCGATTTCAACGAATTTACGTTGTGCTGTATTTTTCTCAGTATCTACTACATAAACAAAGTTTTGTCCTTCATCGGTTATAGAAACCACTTGTACAGGAAGTACAATCGATTGCAAGTTATTTTCAGTTTCGGTTTTATTTGTTGATTTATTAAAGCTAGTTTGACAAGCCATTCCCGGTTTTAATATTTTATCTGGGTTTGGTATAGTGATTTTAGCTTTATACACAGGGTTTTGCCTTCCAGACTGAACAGCTATTTCGGTAAGTACACCTGTAAATTTTTTGTCTAAGGCACTTACAGTAACCGTAGCACTATCCCCTACTTTGTAGGTATTCACTTCTTTATCTGATAAGGAAATAATAGCTTGTACTTGATCCATATCAAGTAATTCTACTACAGGCATTCCCGGACTTGCTACATCGCCAGTTTCCATCATCTTATTACCAATATACCCTGAAAATGGTGCTCTTAACTTTGTTTTCTTTACATTTTGATATGCTGCGTTTGCCGCAGATTGAGCCTGTTTAAAATTAGAACGAGCTTCAATCATTCTAATCTCGGCTATACTGCCTTTTTTATACACCTCATTAATACGAGTATAATTTTCTTCTGCTAAGTCAGCTTGTGCCTGTTGTGCCTCATATTGTTCTACATAAGTAGTGGGATCTATATTTGCAATGAGACTCCCTTTTTCAACATAGTCTCCAATATTTACATGAATTTTATTGACATCTCCAGATACTTGAAAACTCAGTTGGGCATCCATTTCGGCTTGTATCGTTCCAGGATAGCTTTCTGAAGTAATGCTAGATTCATTATTGGTGTTTCCTATAGTTAAAGTTTCTACTCCAACAGGTGTTATTTCTTTAGAGGTTTCTTTGTCATCGCACGAGAGCAATAGAAATCCTAGCATTACAAAATTCAAAAAGGGTTTACGTAGCATTTAATTAGCATTTAAAGTTTTTCTAATATTATTTTTTACCTCATTGGAAAAAAAATTTACTCGCAAAAATGCCTTAATATTCATCAATAGGAAAGGTCTATAAGAGGGAGTAATTGGTCAATATGAGGGGTTTTATAGATTGATGTGAAAAGTTACAAAAATTACAATATTATAAATATCAAGAGTTTATAATTTCACAACAAAATAACATTTGGTCTAAGTCTGTAATTGCAACTTAAGATTTCTAAATTGAGATGGAGATAAACCAGAATACTTTTTAAAATATTTTCCAAAAAATGACTGGTCGCTAAATTGGAGTTCATCAGCTACTTGGGCTATAGAAAGTGAAGGATTTCCTAATAATATTTTAGCTTCCATAATAACAGTGTCAACAATTAATTGACCCGCAGTTTTACCAGATACTTCTTTTAAAACTTTAGATAAGTGACCAGAGGTTATTGATAAAACATCTGCATAAAACTGTACAGATTTCTCTGCTTTAAAATTATCGTTGAGAAGTTTTAAAAAACGAAATGCTAATTCTTCATTTCTAGATACAGATAATTCTAGGTTGGGATTATTTTTTTTAAAGACAGAAGAACAATGAAATATCAATCCACCAAAAGTATGTTTAATTAATTCCCCCTTAAAAGGTATGCCAGATTCCTTCGGATTATTATACTGCTTTAAAAGTTTTGATAATGATACTGTTGTTTTACTTTCAGTTGGTGATAATTTGAGCTTAACTACATTTTCTCTTGTAAAAAACTCAATTTTATCGAATTCTATCTTCGTAAAAGAGTTTTTTAGAATAAAATCTACGCTAAAACAAATTCCGATAATTTCTAAATTCTTACTGATTTTAAGCAATTGTACAGCTACCTTTGGCTTAACTGGAATAATTTCACCGCTTTTAATTGTGATTTCACGTAAATTTAATTGAATTTTAATTTCTCCTTTAACAACAAATATCAACGAATAATCATCTGTCCTAAAAGGATATGTAATAGGAATTTCTTCGTATTTATTTTTTGAAATATGAACGTGTAAATCGTCATTCTGGGGGTTGTCCCCCATAATTTCAATTAGCTCATTTATAGTATGCTTTCTAATTAAATTTTCTTGCAAAATGGTTTTATGAAGATTTGGATTACAAATATAATATTTATCAAATTCCTTTTAGACTATTATCTGTTGTGTAATTTTCTAATAAACACTAAATTATTTATACGATAATAGAACCTGAGCTACTTTTTTTAAATCATCTTCACTAATCTCTGTCTGTGGTGCTAAAGGAAATATTTGCTGTCCTGGTCTACTGATGAATGCTGCTCGCCAACCAGCCCAAAGCGCACCAGCTACATCCCATCCATGGGCTGCTATAAGCATACATTCTTCTGGATTCACCTTCATTATTCGTGCCGCCCAAGTATATGTATCTGTAAATGGTTTAAATTTACCTATATCCTCTACACTTAAGTGATCATCAAAATATTCAGTTAAACCTGCACTTTCAAATTGCTTTTTTACACCTTCCTTTGAAGAATTTGTAAAGGATACCAATTTATAACCGTCTTTTTTAAGTTGAGTTAAAGCTTCTTTTACTTCGGGGTGTACCGGCAAACCATGTAATGAGTTTACTACTGTTTTGCGTGCTTCTTCCTCTGATAATTTAATATCATTATTAGCTGCTACCATTTGTAAAGCTGCAGCTCCAATATTTCCAAAATGTTCATATTGACCGCTTGCTGTGGTGACCAAAGAATACTGCAACATGGTTGTGAACCACAAGGAAAGTAAATCATCTTTACCATTTAGAGCTTTACTCACTACTTGTTTCATATTGGTAAGATCTAGCAAGGTTTCATTGACATCAAAGAATAAAACTTTTGGTCTTAGTTTGTTAGTATTTTCCATAGTGTTTTCTGTTTGTCTCAGTCCTATATTAAGTGTCGATACTCCTTTTGTATCTACTTAATCCTAGTTTTTTTATACATGTTGCTCTTTCATAAAGAATAAATTTATTTAGTAATAAACTCTGAAAGTACTTCTTTAAATACATCTACAGGTTGTGCTCCAGTTATTGCGCTTTTTCGGTTAAAAACAATTGTTGGCACCGAATTAACTCCCAAGTTTTTCCAATAGTCCTGTTTGTTTCGTACATCATTGCGAACTTTTTCATTGTCTAGCCTAGTAAGTGCTTCTTCTGCATTTAAACCCACATCTAATAAAGCTTGTTTTAAAATATCGCTATCTGATACATCTTTTCGTTCACTAAAAAATGCAGTTGTTAATCGCATTTTTAGTTCAGTTTGCTTTCCAAAATCTTTTGCATAGTCTAATAAGATATGAGCATTAAAGGTATTAACCATTCGCATTTCATCAAAATAATCAAAGCTAAAGTTAAGCTCCTTTCCTACTTTGGTCATGTGCTGTTGTGACTCTTTTTGTTGCTCCAGAGTAGCTCCATATTTTTCAGCAATATGTTCTTTCAAGTTTTGGCCTTCACGTGGCATATTTGGATTTAATTCAAAAGGTTGCCACTCTATTTCTAATTGGTCTTCAATTCCTAATTCTGAAATTGCTTTTTCTAAACGCTTATATCCAATAGTGCACCAAGGGCAAACTACATCAGACACAATATCTATTTTCAATTTTTCTTTCATGGTATTCGTTTTCTAAATGATTAATAAACCTCCCAATTAATTGGAAGGTTTATTTTAACTTACAAATTTGAAGTTTTTAAAATAAAATTGACGTTTTATTTACTCCATTCGTATTTTTTAAAACCTTCATCAACTGGTGTATTGGCAATATGGTTTACATAGTTGCTAATGGTTTTTTGAGATAGTCCTAAAATAATTTCAAGTACTTGTCTCTCACCATATCCTGCTTTGTAAAAAGCATCTAAATCTTCTTGAGTTACATTTCCGCGATTACGCACAATTTTTAATGTCATAGTTCGTAACGCTTCCAGTTTTGGGTTTTCTAATGTTGTTTCATTACGTAGAGCCTCTGTAATGCTGTCATCTACTTTCATCATTTTAGCGATACCCGTATGTGCCGGCACGCAATAATGACATTCATGCTCCACATTTATTGATTGCCATACCACTGTTAATTCTTCATTATTAAATGATGAGTTTTCAAATAACTCATGTAGTTTTTGGTACCCTTCAAGGATGCCAGGTGCTCCGGCTAAAACCCCGTGTAAACCAGGTATCATGCCATAGGCTTTTTTAGATTTTTCTAATAATTCTTTACTCTCTTCTGGAGCAGATTCTAAACTCTGAATTTTTAAACTTGTCATAATTTTAAACTTTATTTATTACTACTATATTTCTAAACAATCGTTTAGAAATGGATTAAAAAAATTTTATAGGTTATTAAATGTCATTTCAATATAATCTTCAATTTCTTTCTGGCTATTAACTCGAGATGCTGCAGCTAGACCGTGTTTGGCTAAAAGTAAAAAATTGGCTTGTTTTAAAACAGTCTCTTCGTTTTTAGAGGAGTCAGCTTTTAATTTTTCAATAAAAATAGCTTTGAGATTACTCATAAATACATTCATTTCATCTTTAATTAAAACATCCTCGCTTTCTGAAAATTCATTGTATGTATTAGTAAGTAAGCATCCTTTTTTATTACCTAGCTGAGATCCTATTTTTACAGAATCATAAAAAAACTCTTTAATATCATCAACACCATTTGAAGCTTTTTTAAGCTTTTCAAAAATGTTTTTAATTTTAGAATTATAACATTTTAAGGTTTTAAGGAAAAGTTCGTGTTTACTTCCAAAACTTGAATATATAGAGAATTTATTGATGCCCATCTCTTTCTCCAGCATTTTCATTGATGTATTTTCATAGCCATTTTGCCAAAACAAATACATTGCCTTCTCAAGAACTTCTTCTTCTTTATATTCTTTTTTTCTAGCCATAATTTTAAATACACAACAAAACTAACCAATTGGTTAGTTTTGAAAAAACTTTTAAGAAAACTTTGTAATAAATATACAAAGCAATGTTTGTTAAAGCTAGTAGGTACGTTAAAAAGGATAAAGCTGAATAAAAAAAGGCAGCTACAAATAAATGTAACTGCCTAATCATTTTGTAGCGAGATGGGGACTTGAACCCCAGACCTCCGGGTTATGAATCCGACGCTCTAACCACCTGAGCTACCTCGCCGCATTTTGCGAGTGCAAATATAGAAACAATAGTTAATGTAAAAAACCAAAAATTAAATTAATTTTTGGTTTGTAAGAAAGTTGAATAAATAGCTTTTTAAAAAACTTCTGCTGTTTTATTAGATATATTCACTTCTGTCTTGAATAAATTGGTGTAATCCATAACATTTTTAATATTATCTAGCTCACATAAATATTCAATAACTGCAGATAGTCCTTTAAAAAGGTTGTCTTTTGATGTTGGGTTTTCTGGCTTTATTCCTTTTTTATTTAAGGGTATATCAAAACCACACGCTTTTAAAAAAACAGACTCAATTTTTAATAACTCTTTTGGGCTGTACCCGTTAATTTTTCTACCCAACCGTTGATGAACCAAACCTACATAATTGAGTTGTAACGATCCGTGAAAATCGCTAAAATGCCTCCAACTATCTTTTGTATCACAAATATTACCTACAGCACATTGTTTACAACATTCAGGGTTTAAAGCATTGCTGTGAAAAGCTTCATACAGCTTTGTAATGGCCAATTCTAGACGTTGTGAGGTTTTCATGATACTACTGCTTTCTATAAATTTAATGAATTATTTCTTGTCTCAAAACAGTTTTTATACATTCTTCAAGAAATAGTAAACTAGATTTTTCTTTAATTTAAAAGCACTTTCTTTAAAATTGATACCTTCGCAAAAAAAATTAAGATGCTAAAAGCTGTTTTATTTGATATGGATGGGGTAATTGTAAATACTGAACCTCTTCATAAAAAAGCCTACTTTCAAATGTTTGAAGATGTCAACATAGATGTTTCTGAAGAAATGTATGAAGCCTATACAGGACAGTCTACAATAAACATTTGTAAAGATTTATGTTCTCACTTCTCTCTTTCTGAAGCTCCAGAAACTTTAATGGCAACTAAAAGAAAACATTTTAAACATCTTTTTGCAACAGATGATGAGTTAGATTTACTAGATGGTGTTCTTCAATTAATTAAAGATTATTATAACAACGGACTCACATTAATACTAGCTTCTTCAGCTTCAATGCCAAATATCAATCGCATTTTTGAACGGTTTGAACTTAATCAATACTTTACCAACAAATTAAGTGGTGCCGATTTAAAAGCTTCAAAACCACATCCTGAAATTTTTATAAAAGCTGCTCAAGCATCAGGGCACATAAAAGATAATTGCATGGTTATTGAAGACTCAACCAATGGAATTGCAGCTGCAAAAGGAGCAGGAATCTTTTGTGTAGGATATGACAGCATATACTCCAAAAACCAAGATTATTCAAAAGCAGATGTAGTTATATCAGACTTTAATGCAATTGCATACGATAAAGCAAAACAGTTTTTCTTATAATTTTTAAAAAGTAAGCATTGCCATAATGAAATAATAAAATATTGGTATGCTTAACTTTTAGCAACAGTTTTAAAGCAGTTTGGCGCGTAACTCTGTAAAAGAAACAGCATCTTGTTCACCACTTTTCATATGCTTTAATGTGTATGTTTCGGTTTCCATTTCATTTCCACCTGCCAAAACAGTAAATGGAATATTGCGTTTATCTGCATAACCCATTTGTTTACCCATTTTGGCGGCGTCTGGATATAGTTCAGCAGTAATACCTTCTTTCCTAAGCTTTGAGATAGCTTTCATTGCATATCGTGCTTCATCTTCACCAAAATTAATAAACAACACCTTTGTATTGGCAGAAACCGTTTCGGGAAATAGATCTAATTCTTCTAGCACTAGGTAGATTCTATCCAGTCCAAATGAGATACCTACTCCGCTCATGTTTTTGAGTCCGAAAATGCCGGTCAAGTCGTCATAGCGACCGCCACCACCAATGCTGCCCATTTTTACTGATGATGGAGCAGCTACTTCAAAAATAGCTCCGGTGTAGTAATTTAATCCACGGGCTAGTGTTACATCAACTTCTAGTGTTGCTGTTTGTAATTCTAGTTCTGTTATAGTTTGAATTATAAACTCTAATTCATTAACACCTTGCATACCTATTTCAGAAGCAGAAAGTAACTCTTTTAATAGCGCTAATTTTTCAGAAGCTGTTCCACTTACTTGAAACAACGGTTGTAATTTTTCAATCGCATCTTCAGAAATACCTTTCTCGCGCATTTCTTTTTTAACACCGTCCTCCCCTATTTTGTCTAGCTTGTCTAATGCTACTGTAAAATCAATTAATTTGTTTGATTCTCCTATAACTTCAGCAATACCACTCAGCACTTTACGGTTGTTCATTTTAATGGTAACACCTTCTAAGCTCAGTTTATTGAAAACGGTATCGTACAATTGTACAAATTCCAACTCTTGCCAAAGGGATTTACTCCCAACCACATCGGCATCACACTGAAAAAATTCCCTAAAACGTCCTTTTTGGGGTCTATCCGCTCGCCAAACCGGCTGAATTTGATAGCGTTTAAACGGGAAGTCAATATCGTTTTGGTGTTGTACCACGTAACGAGCAAACGGAACGGTAAGATCGTAACGTAAAGCCTTTTCTGAAATTTTAGGAGTTAATTTACCACTATCTTTTTCAGAATATAGTGTATCGTCAACTTTCCGGAGAAAATCACCGCTATTCAAAATTTTAAAAATCAAACGATCCCCTTCATCACCGTATTTTCCCATCAAGGTATCACTGTTTTCGAACGAAGGTGTTTCAATAGGCTGAAAACCGTAGGTAGTAAAACAACTTTTTATAGTGTTCATAATATAGTTTCGTTTTACTACTTCAGCAGGTGAAAAATCACGCGTTCCTTTGGGTATAGATGGTTTTTGAGCCACGTTGTATGGTTTAAAATGTAAGGTTCAATTTATAATTTCGAGTTGCAAATATCTTAAATTATTAGCTAACTTGTAACTTTAACGACTGTTATTAGTCTAATGGGTAACCTTAATTTGTAACTATGTTTTCATTGTTTCGCGAAAATGTCCGAATTGCGTTGGATTCCATTAAAAGTCAACTGCTAAGAACCATCCTTACCGTTGTTATTATTGCCATTGGTATTTGGGCTTTGGTAGGAATTCTAAGTGCTGTAAAAGTGTTGGAAAACACGATTGCAGATAACTTTGCTTCGATGGGCGCCAATACGTTTAATGTACAACGTTATGAGCTTGAAGTGCAAAGCCAGCGTGGCGGCGAACGCAAAAAGATAAATCCTATAATTGGCTATAATGACGTTCGCGAATTTGAAGACAAATACAACTTTCCTTTAACACAAACTGCCGTTTCATTTAGGGGTACTGGTGCAGCTGAAGTAAAGTATGAAAGCGAAAAGACAGATCCCGAAGTTCAGGTGTATGGTGTGAATGAACACTACTTAATAAACACAGGAACAGAAGTGGATGAAGGAAGGAATTTTACTTTTTTTGATATTCAGAACAACAACAAGGTATGTTTATTGGGATCTGATTTTTTGAAAAATTTATTTAAAGGTGAAAACCCAATAAACAAAACCATAAGCATTCGCGGTGTTAAGTTTAAGGTTATCGGAATTTTAGAATCTAAAGGCTCCACTTTTGGCAACAATCAAGATTTAAGGGTTTTAATCCCCATACAAGTGGCACGCGGTATTTTTACAGAACCGAATATTAACTATACAATTAGTGTTCGTGTTGATAACAAGGAAATTATGCAGAGTGCCCAAGATGAGGCGATTATTACTTTCAGAAATATTAGGGGCTTAAACCCTGTGGAGGAAAACAATTTTGGTATTTTACGTAGTGATGATCTGTTAAACCAAGTTGCTGAAATAGGTCTTTATATGTCAACTGCAGCTTGGATAATTAGCATTATCACCATTTTAGGTTCTTCCATTGCGCTGATGAATATTATGTTGGTTTCGGTAACCGAACGCACGCGCGAGATTGGGGTTAGAAAAGCATTAGGGGCCAAGCGTTCCACTATTTCTGCTCAGTTTTTTATGGAAACGATTGTTATTGGCCAGTTTGGGAGTATTCTTGGTATTCTTTTGGGTATCCTCACCGGCTTTGTCTTTGCCAAAGCTTTTGATTTTGATTTCTCATTACCCTGGAGTGCTATTATTTGGGCAACGATAATCACATTTTTAGTAGCTGTAATCGCTGGTTCTTACCCCGCTACAAAAGCAGCTAAGCTTGATCCGATTGAGAGTTTACGGTATGAGTAACTTCTAGGTGTAAAATAATCCTGTCTGTAAATACAAAGGATATTTTGTAGAAATAACCTGTTATCCTCCTATTTTATTCAGAATATTTTCAAAAAAGCGGTACAATTCCCCTTTTGTAATTATGGCACCTTGCTCTATCAATTTAAAAATATCGCCACTTCTATCGTTTGAAAATTGTTTATTCGCGGTATAAAACTCCACGTCATCAGTCATAAAGTTTTCTTGTAACCAAGCGTACCCTTCAGCTGTAGTAATGTTTTTAGTTTTGTCCATCACTTTTACCGAGATAAGCTTCATTTGCTCTGCTTCAATTTTAAAAAGGAACATTTGCTGTGGCGCCATATTTTCTAAATACTCGGCTTTTTGCAACACTCCTTCCCATACCAAGTCACTAAATATATCAAGTTCTTCTTCAGCTATGTTGGGCTTATTGATTTTTATATCGTTCCATTCATCAGCAGTGATAGATTGTGTTGCTAAAAAATTGATAAATTCGGTGTGCAGTTCTTCAAATTGCTCTTTTGTAAGTCGTGCGTATTTCATTATGAATAAATTTTAATATCGTCATTTCGACCTGTCTGTTCGGTAGACAGGAACAACTTCAATTTAAAAAGAAAACCTTCTTCAAATAAATGAAGAAGGCTTTTCTATATTATTTCAGTATAAAAATTACTGGTTTTCTGCTACTACGTCAAACGTGAACGTTTCGATCACATCTCTGTGGAAACGGATTGTAGCTTCGTATTGTCCAGTACGCTTAATAGCACCACCGGCAATAGAAATGTACTTTTTATCAATAGATACATTTTCTTTTTCTAAAGCTTCAGCAAGGTTTGCATTGGTAACAGAACCAAACAATTTATCCTTTTCACCAGTTTTAGCAGTGATTTTCAACTCTAAAATTTCACCAAGTTTATCAGCTTCTTTTTGAGCTTCTTCAATAACTTTACGCTCTTTGTAAGCTTGCTGCTTTAACTTTTCTTCTAGTGCTTTTTTAGCAGAAGGAGTAGCCAATGTAGCGTATCCGTGAGGAATTAAGTAATTTCTACCATATCCGTTTTTTACAGATACAACATCATCTGTAAATCCCAGATTGTCAACGTCTTGTTTTAATATAAGTTCCATAATACTATCTGGTTTTTATTTGTATAAATCGGTTACATATGGCATCAACGCTAGGTGACGAGCTCTTTTTACAGCTACGGCAACTTTACGTTGGTACTTTAATGATGTTCCTGTTAATCTGCGAGGTAACAATTTACCTTGCTCGTTTACAAAGCTTAATAAAAAGTCTGGATCTTTGTAATCTATGTACTTAATTCCAGATCGTTGAAAACGACAGTACTTTTTAGCTTTTGTAGTTTCTATATTAAGCGGGGTCAGGTATCTGATCTCTCCGTCTTTTTTTCCTTTTGCTTGTTCTTGAATCGATGCCATACCTTATGCTTTTGCTTTTTGTTTATTGTTTCGGTTACGTCTTTTCTCTGCCCAAGCAATTGCGTGCTTGTCAAGTTTAACGGTAAGGTAACGCATAATACGTTCGTCCCTTCTAAACTCTACTTCCATAGCGTTTATTGATTCGCCGGGTGCAGTAAATTCAAATAAATGGTAAAAACCACTTTTTTTGTGTTGGATTGCGTAGGCTAATTTTTTAAGCCCCCAATCTTCTTTGGATATCATCTTAGCACCTTTAGAAACAAGAATATCTTCGTATTTCTTTACTGTTTCCTTTATCTGCTCTTCAGATAAAACGGGATTTAAGATGAAAACAGTTTCGTAATGATTCATAAAAATCGATTAAAATTAATAATTAAACTCCTAGCTTCTTGCCAAGAGCGTGCAAAAATACTGTTTTATTTATAATTTTCAAACCTATTTTCTAAAATAAACCAATCTATAAATAAGAAATTTCTTACCTTGTAAGACAAACATCTTTTTTTTTCGGTAAAAGTTAAAAAAACTTGCCTTTCATCGATATTTTGAGTATAATTGTTGTACTTAACTATCTAACTTTTTATTCGTGGACAAGCCAATATTAAAATGTGTCATTGTAGATGACTCTACCTTACAGCGTCTTTCTATTGTAAAATTAATAGAAAATCATCCTTCTTTAGACCTTGTTGCAGAATACAACAATGCTATTGAGGCTAAAATGGGTCTTGCCACAACCGATATCGACCTTATCTTTTTAGATATCGAGATGCCTATTCTTTCAGGTTTTGATTTATTGGATGATCTTACCAAAAAGCCACAAATTATTTTCGTTACCGGAAAAACAAAGTACGCTTTTAAAGCTTTTGATTATGACGCGGTAGATTATTTGCGAAAACCCATCTCTAAAGAACGATTTTTAAATGCCGTTCATAAAGTAATTACCAATTACAAACTTAAAAATGATGATGGTTTTGATGATGAGGACTTCATCTTTGTGAAAAGCAACCTTAAAAAAAGAAAAGTATTCCTTAACGAATTACGTTATATAGAGGCGCTGGGTGATTATGTAAAACTAGTTACCGAGCACGATGCTTTAGTGGTGCTATCTACTATGAAAGCTTTTGAAGCACTATTACCAGATGATCGTTTTATGCGCATACACAAATCGTACATTGTTAATTTAGATAAGGTAGAACGCTATAATAGTAAGGTAATCGAGCTTGATAACCAACAGCTTCCTCTTAGCCGAAATAGAAAGTCTGATTTAGTTGAAGCACTTTCGGCTTCTATGAAATCTTAATAATTATCCACATCTATTGTTAACCGAACGCTGGAAAATTCCTTAATGGAATTAAAACTCTGCTGTACTCTATTTATATATTGTTTTGTTTTTTCCAACGATTGTTTCTTCGGAATTTTAATTAGAATATTACTTATATAAAAATTTCTAATTCTACTTACAGGCGGTGGCTCTGGGCCTAACACTTGCTCACCCAATTTATTTTCTAATGCTTGCCCAAACCATTTGGCAGCCTTTTGCATTTTTTGAAGATTGCGATCTTTACAAGTGATTTTTATCGTTCGATAATATGGCGGGTATTTGTATTGATACCGATCTTCCAACTGCTGTTCGTACATACTTTTATAATCATTTGTACTTACTTGCTGTAAAATTTGATGGTACGGATTATAACTTTGAATTAAAACCTTACCTCTTTTACTAGTACGGCCTGCCCTACCCGAAACTTGTTGCAATAACTGAAAACTGCGCTCATGAGCTCTAAAATCCGGGAAATTTAAAAGGTTGTCGGCATTCATTACACCTACAAGACTAATATTTCTGAAGTCTAATCCTTTTGCCAACATCTGGGTTCCTACCAATATATCAATTTCTTCATTTTCTAATTTATCAATCAATTTTGCGTAAGCATTTTTCCCACGTGTGGTGTCTTGATCCATCCTAGCGATGGAATGTTTAGGGAACAGTGCCTTTAATTCGGTTTCAATCTGCTCGGTACCGAAACCTTTAGTATCCAGCGTTTCACTTCCGCACGCCATACATGAAAGTTGCATTGCCATATGATATCCGCAGTAATGGCATCGCAACTCGTTTTTATATTGATGATACGTTAAACTTACATCACAATTAGGGCATTGTGGTGAAACACCACAGGTAGTACACTCTACGATGGGCGAAAAACCTCGCCTATTTTGAAATAAAATAACTTGTTCGCCAAGTTCTAAAACCTCATTCATTTCTTCTAAAAGACGATCACTAAAATGGCCTTTCATTCTTTTTTTCCTAGCTTTTTCCTTTATATCTACTAGTTCAATCTCGGGCATTAAAACATTGCCAAAACGAGTTTTTAGGTGTACCAACCCATATTTATCATTAGACGCATTATAATAACTTTCCAAAGAAGGTGTGGCGGAGCCCATCAATGTTTTAGCATTATGAAGGTTTGCCAAAACTACGGCAGCATCTCTTGCTTGATAACGAGGTGTAGGATTATATTGCTTAAAAGATGGCTCGTGTTCCTCATCGACTAATATCAACCCTAAATTAGAAAAGGGCAAGAACAGTGAAGACCGTGCGCCAATTACAATCTGTGCTTTCCGCTTTGCTTGTAAAACGTTGTTCCACACTTCTACCCGTTCATTAACTGAATATTTTGAATGATATACTGAGACTTTCGAGCCAAAGTAATTTTGCAGTCTCGAAATTAATTGTGTGGTCAATGCAATTTCAGGAAGCATATATAACACTTGTTTTCCGCTTTTAATCACTTCGGAAATAAGCCGTACGTATATTTCTGTTTTTCCGCTAGAAGTAACGCCGTGCAATAAAGTGACATCCTTTGTTTTGAAGGTTTCTTTTATTTCTGAAAACGCAACTTGCTGCGCTTCATTTAAAGTTTTTATATCTGAAGCTTCCCCACCTGAATATTCAACTCGGTCTTTTTTAATATAGTATTCTTCCAGAATTTCCTTATCAATCAACGATTTAATTACCGATGAAGAAGTTTCACTTTGTTTTTGAAGTTGTTTTACGCTAATAGGTTTGTTGGTTTGAGCCGTTAGCATAAACAAATTCATTAAAACTTCTTTTTGTTTTGGTGCTCTTGATAAGGTTTCTAAAAGTGCTTTTAAGCTTTCTTCAGAAGCATATTTTGAAGTAATTTTCACATACCGTTTCAATTTCGGTTTATATTGTTCATAGACTTCTTCTTGAACTTGTATTATGTTTTTCTGAAGTAATTTCTCAAGAACTGCCACAACATTCTTTTTATCCAACACCGAACGAACATCATTGATATGAAGTGAAGATTGGTGTTGCAATGCTTCAAAAACCAAAAACTCTTCATCGGTTAACTCTTCTTGAGAAACTTCATTTTTTGATAAAGAAACAATCGTTTCACTTTCTAATAAAAAAGCACTAGGTAAAGCTGCCCGAATTACTTCACCCAATGTACACATATAATAAGAAGCCATCCATTCCCAATGTTTTATTTGGGTTTTGGTAATTACAGGTTCTTCATCTAAAATATGATCAATTTCTTTAGTTTCATAGCCTGAAGGTGCTGTTTGATGAACTTGGTAAACAATTGCAGTATAGACCTTAGATTTACCAAACGGAACAGCTACACGCATACCTTGTTTAAGAAAGGCAGCTTCATCTTTGTTAACCTGATAGGTAAACTTTTGCTTTAAGGGAATAGGAAGAATAACGTCTATGTAATACACAAATACTGTTTTCAGAAAAAAATTAGGCCGCTCAAATATGAGCAGCCTAAAGATACTATTTTAAACAAATAAATTATTTTACTCTATGCCAATATTGTGTTCTTCCTAATAAAGAAAAACCAATGTAACCGCGTACTTTTAATTTATCTTGGCTTTCAAGTTCTATATAGCATTTATATAGTTTTCCACTGTTAGGGTCTAATATTTTACCATCATTGTACTCATCACCATCTTTTTCAAGTCCTTTGATAATCACCAAACCTAAAATGGGCTTGTCTTTATCTGCTCCCGGACAATCTATACAAGTGGCGTCTTTTTTTGCAGGATTGAGTATTTCTACTACTTTCCCATAAACTTTTCCGTTGTCTTTATAAATTTCTACAATAGATTTTTCTTCGCCGGTTTCATCATCAATAGTTTTCCATTTTCCGGTTACATCTTGCGCAACTGCTGTAAGAGCAGTAATCGCAATTAAGGTCATTGTTAAAAATAATTTCTTCATTTTCTTAAGTATTTGTGTTTACATTTTTGTTTTTATCCCTCAATAGTCGAAGGGATGCGTTTAATTCAAAACCTAACAATAGCAGGTTTGAGTTTATCCAAATATAGAACAACATGATTAAAAGTGCCCCAAGTGATCCATATAATTCATTATAGTTTGAAAAATTATTAATGTAAACACCAAACAAATAAGTGGTTACTAAAAATAAAATTGTTGTAATAAAAGCTCCAAATGAGAAAAACCTTGATTCTTTTCCTTGTTTAGTGCCAAAATAATATAAAATTGAAATTATAGTATATATCATTATAACAAAGATCACCAATTGTAATATAGAGATAATGTATACGTTATCCTCAACATAAGCCTTTCCAACCAATTGGTTTATAAGGTATTCTCCATACAATATCACTCCTACTGTAGTTAACAATAACAATGCCAACAATATGGCGACTCCAAAAGCTACGGCGTATTGTCTAACGAAAGTTCGATTTATAGTAACGTGCACCGAATATTCAAAAGCACTGAAAATGGCGTTTACTCCATTAGCTGATAAAAACATCGCCAAGATTATAGAGAATGACAGCAGGCCACCTCTTGGATTCACAGCAATATCTGCAATTACCGGATAAAAAAGATCGGCTGTTTGTGGTGGCAATAAATTTTCAATAAAAATTAAAAACCGGTTCAAAAACCCATCGATAAAATCTAAATACGGAATAAGGTTTAGTATAAACAATAGAAAAGGGAAAATGGCTATAAAAAAACTATACGCAATTGAGCTAGCTCGTGATGAAAAAGTACCTTTTATAATTCCCGTACCGTAAATTTCCATTAAATGATACAGGGAAAGTCCATTTGTGCCTGGTATTTTAATTTTTTTGCTCCATGCTGCCAAAGAACGGATAACCGGTAGTTTTTCTATTTTAAAAGCATCATCTTCGGCCATTAAACTGCTTTTAAGCTTAAATCCATATTATAAACAGAATGTGTCAACGCACCGCTACTTATGTAATCCACGCCGCACTCTGCATATTTACGAGCGGTATCAAGGGTAATTCCACCGCTAGATTCTGTAAGGCAGGTATCACCAATCATCTTAACTGCTTTTTTAGTATCATCATAATTAAAATTATCAATTAATATTCGATACACACCTTTGTTTTGTAGTATTTCTTCTATTTCTTCCAAGCTCCTAGCTTCAACAATTATTTTAAGATCCAAGCTATTCATTTTCAAATAATCTTTCGTTTTTTGTATTGCCTTTGTAATTCCTCCGCAAAAATCTATATGATTGTCTTTAAGCATAATCATATCGTACAAAGCAAATCGATGGTTTTCACCACCTCCTATTTTAACGGCCCACTTTTCTAACGCACGAATACCAGGTGTCGTTTTTCGAGTATCTAGAATTTGGGTATTGGTTCCTTCTAAAAGCTTTACATATTCATTTGTTTTGGTAGCAATAGCGCTCATACGCTGCATTGCGTTTAATACTAACCGCTCTGATTTTAAAATTGATTGTGATAAACCAGAAACATAAAAGCATATATCCCCTTTTTTAACCGGAGTGCCGTCTTTTATTTTTACATCAACCTTAAGCCCCGTATCAACAAATTCAAAAACCTGCTTAGCAAACTCTACACCCGCAATAATACCATCATCTTTCACAAGAAGCTTGGCTTTTCCAGTTGCATCTTCGGATATACAAGCTAATGAACTATGATCGCCATCACCCACATCTTCTCGAATAGCATTCGCAATTGTTAAACCAATTTCTTTCTTGAATTGTTTTTCTGAAATCATAGCAGTAAATTTTTAGCTAAAATACTAAAAAGAGCCTTTATTATCTTAATTACTTCTATTTTGGAATACATTTTGAGATTTTTCAATTTAAACCATTTAAATTATTCATTATGAAAACAGATTTGTACACTAAAACCATTTTGACCGTCATCGCAATTTGTCTTACAATTAATGTAATTAAAGAATTTGATATTGTTCCGAAAGCATACGCTTCAAAGGACAAGATTGAAAATTCTTCAGATTATAAATTAGTCCCCATTAGTGAGAACAACACGTTAGATGTCCGAATTGTCGATATTGCTACGTATGATGAATTGGACGTCAATATTAAAAGTGTTGACACCTACGACGAACTGAAAGTAAATATAAACAGTATTGATAGTGATGACGAGCTGAACGTGAACATTGACGAGATAGGTGGTCAATATGTTACTCACGGAGGACCAATACCCGTAAAAACAAATTAAATGTCTTTTCTAAAAGGCCTAATGATTAATCTCGCCGCGCGGTCGTAACTAATATAATTGTATGTCCAGTTAAAAAAAGTGACAACGCGGTTACGAAAGCCCACCAAAAACCAAAGGTGGACAAACATCCAGATAAACCAAGCAACAAAGCCACCAAAATGCATTTTCTTAATATCGACAACGGCCTTATTGCGGCCTACAGTCGCCATAGTGCCTTTATCAAAATACTCAAAAGGTTTTAAGGGTTTATTGCGTAATAATTTTTTAAAGTTGTCACCTAAATGTTTTCCTTGTTGAATAGCTGGTTGCGCAACCTGTGGATGTCCTTTCGGAAAAGCTTCGGTTTCCATTAATGCAATATCGCCTAAAGCAAAAATGGCATCGGTTCCTTTTACCTTACTATATTCATTTACATAATATCGGTTTGTTTTCTCCATTAATGATCTACCATCTATCCCTTTTACAGGGTTCCCGGTAACTCCCGCGGCCCAAATAAAAGCTTCGGTTTCAAAGTTTTTACCTTCTTTAGTTGTAACTTTTTTTCCATCATAATCCTCAATCATGGTATTAAGGTGTACATTCACGCCTAATTTTTCTAATGAATTTTGAGCCAACCTAGAAGCCTCTTCACTCATTGGTGGCAAAACGCGATCCATACCTTCTAAAAGATGTACTTGCATTTCGGCTTGGTTCATTTCGGTGTAATCATCTTCCAAAATTCCATTTTTAAACTCGGCCAATGCCCCTGCTAGTTCAACTCCTGTAGGTCCAGCTCCAGCAATAACAAAGTTTAAAAGTCGCTTTCGTTCTTCAGGATCCTCAGTCATATCGGCTTTTTCAATATTCTGAAGCATCAAACTTCGAATATTCAATGCCTGCGGAACCGTTTTCATAGGCATGCTATTTTTTTCAATGTTTTGATTTCCAAAATAATTTGTCTTGGTTCCCGTGGCCAATACCAAATAATCGTATGTTAGGTTCCCTATTGAGGTTTCAATTTCTTTCTTTTCTTTATTAATGTATTCTACTTCAGCTAACCGAAAATGGAAATTTTTATTTTTTCTAAAGATTTTTCGAAGTGGATACGCTATTGAATCTGGTTCCAGCCCAGATGTGGACACTTGATACAACAAAGGCTGAAAAGTGTGGTAATTATTTTTATCGAAAAGTACTATTTGAACCTTTTCATTTTTAATCTTTTTTATAAACGAAATTCCTGCAAATCCTCCGCCTATAACTATTACACGAGGGTTTTGAGTTTCTGGTATATTCATAGTTTTTTGTTGTACCATAAAGTTACCATTTGTTTAGAAGCCTAACATAAAAAACAGTATTTTTTGTGAATATTGTAACAATCTTGTTTTATAGACTACTAATGAAACAGCTAACATCACCTCATTGAAGAAAGAACTTGAACATAGTTTTGTTAAACAACTGGAGGAAAACCAAAACATTGTGCACAAAATTTGCCGGTTATACACAAATGACCAAGATGCTCACAATGATTTGTTCCAGGAGATTACCATACAGTTATGGAAAGCATTTCCTAAGTTTCGGGGAGACTCAAAATTTAGTACGTGGATGTACCGGGTTGCCTTAAATACTGCAATCACCTTATACAGGAAAAAGAAACGCAGGATTGACACCGCTAGTTTTGAGAGTGTTAGTTTTAAGATTAAAGCAGAACCGTATGACGATACCATTGAAGAACAATTAAAATTGATGTACAGCGCTGTTAAAACGCTTAACGATATCGACAAAGCATTGGTGTTTTTATATTTAGAAGATAAGAATTACAGTGAAATTTCTGAAACATTAGGTATTACAGAAGTAAATGCCCGAGTAAAAATGAACCGAATTAAGGGAAAATTACGCAACATATTAAATCCATAGGAGATTATAAAGATGGACGAACTGGAATTATTAAAAAAAGATTGGCAAAGCAGGGAGCAAGAACTTCCTAAGCTTTCCTATAGCGACATTTACCAGATGTTGCTTAAAAAGTCTTCTTCCATAGTGAAGTGGATTTTTTACATAAGTATCGCAGAGATTATTCTTTGGACGACGTTAGCATTAGTCGTTCCCAACGTAAGTGAAAATTTCAAAATAAGCAACCAGATTAACGATGCCATGGGGCTTCATAATGTATTAATTGCAATTAATGTAATTAATTATTTGGTGTTTGGGGTCTTTATTTATTTGTTCTATAAAAATCATCGTAATATTAAGATTACTGATTCAGTTAAAGAACTGATGAAAAATATTTTAAAAACACGAAAAACGGTTAAGTATTTTGTTATTTATAATGTTGGGGCAAACATCTTGATTATGTTAGCCATTAATATTTACTATTACTTAAACAAATCTCATTTATTTGAAGTAATGAGCACAAACTTTGATGGTTTTTCTTCTATTTCTGAAGAAAGTTTCACTTCTGCTTTCTTTTTGGCTCAATTTATTGTTGGCCTTCTTTTAATAGGATTAATCCTATTATTTTATAGAGTAGTCTATGGAATTTTATTGAGAAGATTGAAGAAAAATTACAAAGAGCTTAAAAAGATAGAGATGTAAAATACTGTATGACAGCTGATAATCGATGGGTATCGAACAGCTTATTGTGTATTATTTACTGTTTACTTTTTTTACGGCTTCCTTCGTACATTTCGTAACGAACTAAACGGCTTTCCAATTTACCGTTGTACAGTTTAATCTTTTTTGATGCTCTTAGCCCAACGTTTTTTAGTGCTTCCATATTACTGGTAATCATCCAAGCTTGTGTTCCTGGATAACTTTGCTTTAGTGTGTCTCCAATATTTTTATAAAATGCATCAATATCATCCACCGAAATACGTTCATCATAAGGCGGATTAAAAAGCAAGTACATAGGTTTATCTACCGGCTTTTCACTGGTGAAAAAGTCTTGTTGTTTAACTTCAATAAAATCTTGCAGATTTGCATTTTTAATGTTTTCCTTTGCTTTGTCTAACGTATATCCGTCTTTATCTGCACCGTAAATTTTAAAATGGAAGTCTTTTATTTTTTTTAAAGCTGCGTTTTCAATAATTTCAAATAAATCGATGTCAAAATCTGGCCACGTTTCAAAGCCAAATTCATCTCTATTTAAATTAGGTGGAATATTACAGGCAATCATAGCTGCTTCGGTTAAAATAGTACCACTTCCGCACATAGGATCCATAAAGTTACACTGCCCTTCCCAACCAGATAACATGACCATTCCGGCTGCTAACACTTCGTTTATTGGAGCAATGGTACTCGCCGTTTTATAACCACGTTTATGTAACGACTGGCCGCTGCTGTCTAATGAGACCGTACATATATTACGGTCAATATGTACGTTAATTCGCAAGGTTGGGTGGTCTAAATCTACATCGGGCCTCACACCTTCTTTATCCCTAAAACGATCTACAATAGCATCCTTCGTTTTTAAAGCTACATACTGAGAATGGGTAAACTGTTTAGAAAAAACGGTAGCATCAACAGCAAGACTGCCATTAGCTTCCATGTAATCTTCCCATTTTATTTTGTAGATGTTTTTGTATAAATCTTCTTCAGTAAATACATTAAAAGCGGTTATAGGTTTCAAAATTTTAATAGCTGTTCGGCAACATAAATTGGCTTTGTACATAAACCCAGTATCACCTTCAAAAGCTACATTTCGAGTTCCCTTTTCAATTCCAGAAGCTCCCAACTGCCGGAGTTCTTTAGCTAATAAATCTTCCAAGCCATATAAGGTTTTGGCAACCATCTTAAAATTACTTTCCATAATGTATGTTACAATTTGATACAAAATTACAGTATTTTTGCAGGGCAAAACCAACTTCATGCAAAAAGAAACTGATCAATGGTATACATCTTGGTTTGACACGCCATTTTATCATATTTTATATAAGGATAGAGACTATGAAGAAGCAAGTTTTTTCATGAAAAAACTAACTTCTTTTTTAAACCTTTCTGAAAAATCAAAGATATTAGATCTTGCGTGCGGAAAAGGCCGTCATGCCAAATACCTAAATAAAATAGGGTATAACGTAACGGGAGTAGACCTTTCTGTCTCAAGTATCGAATATGCTAAACAATTTGAAAGTGAAAACCTTCATTTTGAAGTACACGATATGTGCCTTCCCTATCCTGACAAGTTTGATGCGGTTTTTAATTTATTTACCAGTTTTGGCTATTTTGAAAAGGAAAACGATAACCTTCGAACCATAAAATCCATAAAAGAAGAGTTGAAACCCAACGGATTTGGAGTAATAGATTTTTTAAACACTAACTACGTAAAAAACAATTTGGTCCCTACAGAGGTTAAAACCGTGGAAGGGATTGATTTTTATATTCACCGCTATCTTGAAGATGGCTATATTTTTAAAGATATTCGGTTTACGCATGAAAACGAAAGATATTTTTATACCGAAAGGGTAAAAGCACTAACATTGGAAGATTTCAAAACCTATTTTTTTGAAGCAGGAGTAAAATTGGTTAGCTGCTTTGGCGACTATCAATTAAACGAATTTGATGAAAAAAATTCTGAACGATTAATCCTTATTTTTAATTGATGAATTATCTATTACTTTTTTTAGCTGTAGCGGTAGGATACTTTGTAGCATTATTTTTAAAAACAAAGAAGATAAAACAAATTTCATTATATCTTGCTTTTAGTGGGGCTTTCTTATTAGCCATAACAGTTTTTGAATTGTTACCAGAAGTTTTTGAAACGCCATCAAAATCGATTGGAATCTTTATAATGATAGGGATATTGCTTCAAATATTCTTAGAGTTTTTCTCTAAAGGAGCTGAACACGGACACGTACATCTGCACGCAGAAACAAAAGATTTTCCTTGGTTATTATTTATAAGTCTTTCTATTCACGCTTTATTAGAAGGGTTTCCCATTTCCGAAGAAAACAACCTATTAATTGGGGTTATCGTTCACAAGATACCTGTAGCGATAATTTTATCCTTCTTTTTTATAAAAGCTGGCTATTCTAAAAAAATAACTCTTTTATTTTTATTCTTGTTTGCGTTAATGACTCCTGTTGGAAGTTATATTTCTGAAAATAGTACTTTTATTGAAGCATTTCACACCGAAATAACTGCGGTGGTTATTGGGGTTTTTCTACACGTTTCTACTACTATTCTTTTTGAGAGTTCTAGCAACCATAAGTTTGATTTATCTAAAATGATTGCAGTAATAGTTGCTATTCTATTGGCTTATTTTCTTTAAATTACTTTTAAAAAAATAAACAAATAGTGTAAAATGCTTCCGGCAAGGACAAAAACATGCCAAATTACGTGACCGTACTTTATTTTATCCAACAAATAGAAAACAATTCCAATAGTGTAGGCTGCTCCTCCGCCCATTAATAACAATAGGCCTGTTGAATCCACTGCCTCTTTAAGTGTTGAAAAATCAAACACAATTAACCAACCCATAGCTAAGTATAAAAGAGTAGAAAAAAGTTCAAATCTTCCTGTAAAAAATACTTTTAGTACCGTACCTAAAATTGCTATACCCCAAACACCCCAAAACAAATGCCAACCTAAGCTATTAGGAAGTAATATTAAAACCACTGGCGAATAGGTGCCAGCTATTAGCAGATAAATACTTATATGGTCTAGTTTTCTATATAAGTACTTTCTATTACTGCTTTTTTCATAATGGTATATAGTTGAAGCAAAATAAAGTGCTGCTAAAGAAAATCCATAGAGCGAAATTCCGATAATTCCTTGCCAAGATTCATAAGTATGAAAGATAAAAAGAAGTGCAAACCCAACTAAACTCAATAGAAAACCTATTGCGTGTGTCAGCACATTTAACCGTTCTTCTTTTTGAGTCTGTATCCTCATAGCAATTTCAAAAATAGAAGAATTATTGAACTAACTAGTCATTAATTTCTCAAAATATGTGCATAAAAAAGGCCCCCCATCGCAATGATGGGGGGCCTGTAAGAAGG
>DEQW01000012.1:0-56897 GCA_002360635.1 Flavobacteriaceae bacterium UBA3356
CACTGCTTTTTCATCGATGCTATTAGAAAGCTTTGGAGAAGCAGATAGAGCTGCTTTTGTAGCTGCGCGTAATGCAGGAAGGCTTGTAGATTATGAAGAAGAAATTTATGGTGAAAACGGTATTGTTAGTATTTCCAACTTCAGTATGAGTGGTGGTAGCGAAAAAACCAAATTTTTTGCAGGTGTTACACACAATAATGAAGACGGTATTGTAAAAAATACTGGATATGAAAAAACTTCTTTGAGATTGAATTTAGACCATACTCCACAAGATTTTCTAAAATTCACCTTAAGTACAAATTATATTTACTCTTCATCAGACCGTGGATTTTTTAATAATGATAACTCAGGAACAACGATTGGTATTGCTTTAACAGCAACTAGACCTTGGGATCAATTATTTCCAAATGAAAACGGGATTTACCCAGACCATCCCAATAACTCATCTAACCCTTTACAAACACGCGATTTAGTAACCAATAGGGAAACAGTAAACCGCTTGATTATGGGGGGTACTGCAAATCTAGACATTTATAGAGCTGATAATTCTAATTTAGAGTTGATCCTTAGAGGTGGTCTTGATTTTTATGGACAAAGCACACGAGCTATTTTTCCTAAAGAACTTCAATTTCAGAAACTATCTAACGGTGGTTTAAATGGAGTTTCTGCCCAGGGTGATACCCAGAATAAAAACTATAACCTTTCAGCCTTTTTAGTACACAACTATTTTACCGATAGTGATATTAACTTTAGAACGCAGTTTGGTCTAACAAGAGAGTATTTTGATCAAAATACACAGCTTATTACTGCTACAGGTCTTGTGGCTTCAGAAACCAATGTAGACCAAGCGGCAAACACAGGTGTAAACCAAACAAGGTTGTTGCAAGAAGATTCTGGTTTTTTTGCACAAGAAGAGGTTAACTTTAAAGATATGTTCATTGCTACTGTGGGTATTCGTGGAGATAAATCTTCGAATAACGGTAATGCTAACGAGTTGTTTTATTACCCAAAAGCATCCTTGGCAGTTAACTTGAATGAATTCGATTTTTGGAATGAGGGTTCTGCTTGGAATCAATTTAAGCTACGTGCAGCTTATGGAGAGGCTGGTAACTTCCCGCCCTTTGCTGCTTTGTTTACATCGTATAATGCCTTTTCTACCGATGGTATTTTAGGAATAAGCCTTATAGGTGTAAGAGGGGATGCCGATTTAAAATCAGAGCGTCAAAAAGAATTGGAATTTGGTACAGACATTGGCTTTTTCAATGGACGTGTTAACCTATCAGCAACTTATTACATTAAAACTATTGATGATTTAATTTTACAGGCTAACCTAGAACCTTCTACCGGTTTTACTACTCAGTTTGTAAATGCAGGTAGTTTAGAGAATAAAGGTGTTGAGATAGGCTTGAATACAACACCAATAGCTACCGATGATATTCAGTGGAATTTAGGTGTTAACTTCTTTAAAAACACTTCTGAAATTACCGAATTAAATGTGCCTGCATTTAACATTGGAGCTTTTGGAGCAAGTTTAGGAACCTTTAGAATTGAAGAGGGTAAAAGTGCAACACAAATTGTAGGATCTTACCCAGAAGGTCTTAGGGTAATTGGTGATGCAGAGCCAGACTTTCAAATGGGCTTTAATAGTGATTTAAGGTACAAAGACTTTCAGTTTACTATGCTATGGCAATGGAAAAACGGAGGTGATAACGTAAATCTTACCACATTATTGACTGACTTGAACAGAACCAGTCATGATTATGATGAATTTACTGCAGATCCTTCTGGAGAATTACCAAATGGTCAATATAGACCAGGAGCACCACCAGAAGTACATGTTGAAGATGCCAGTTATGTTCGTTTACGTGAAGTAGGGTTATATTATACCCTACAGAAAAAGAAATTAGCAGGAATTTTAGGTGGAAGTATAGATAGTATCAAGCTTGGAGTATCTGGAACAAATGTTCTTAACTTTTTCGACTACAATAGTTACGACCCAGAAGTATCTAACTTTGGTGGAGGATCAATTTTTACAGGAGTTGATGTATTGCCTTTCCCTTCTTCAAAAAGATTCTTATTTAATGTATCAGTTAACTTTTAAACATAAAAATGATGAAAAAATATATATATAAAATTTTGTTCTTTGCTTCGATAGTCGGGACGTTGGTTTCGTGCGAAGTGCAAGACTTTAATGATCTAAACAACGCTGAGGTAGATGCTTTTGAAGAAAACCTCACGCGTGGTGATTTGCAAGATCTCGTTGGGGGTATTCTTTACAGTTCTAGAGTTCGTTTAGGAACGTATTACGATGACTGTGGTGTTATTGGACGTGAATACTATCGTTTTTCAGGTTCCGAACCACGTTTTACAGGGGATCTCTTAGGTAGAGAAGGACTAACATTGGACAATAACACATTCTATATCACTGGCCCTTGGGGCGCACGTTATAGAACCGTGAAAAATGCTAATTTAATTTTAGGTTTTATTGATGGTCAAGATCTTTCAGCTCAATTTTCGAATGCTGAACTATCAGCTACAAAAGGTTTTCTTAAAACTTTTATAGCATACGAGCTTTTATTAAACCTAAACCTTACCTACCAAAATGGAATTAGACTTGACGTAGAGGATGAAAATAACCTCGGTCCATTTGTTTCTGAAGATGCTGCTTTAGCTGGAATTAGAGCCTTACTGGTAGAAGGCGCTAGTGACCTAGCTAACGGGGGCGGCTCATTTCCATTTATTTTATCAAGTGGATTTAACGGTTTTAATGACCCTGGATCATTTTTACAAGTAAACAGGGCGATTTCGGCTAGAGTTGCTGCATATCAAGATGATTATCCATCTGTATTGTCATTTTTGGATGACTCATTTCTGACTTTAGACGATTCAGCTTTAAATACTGGTATTTTCTACAATTTTTCTTTAGATCAAACAGATATTGTGAATCCGTTATTTCTTGCAATAGAAGGATTAACAGCAGCTAATGCACGAATTGTACAACCAGATTTTATAACCGATGCTGAAGCTGGCGACGAAAGGGTGGAAGATAATGTTGTAGAATTGCCCGAGCCTATAATGCAAGATGATCTATCAGGTAACTTTGCAGTTTTTAGGTATAAAACCAATGTAGATGATATTCCTATTATACGAAATGAAGAATTGATTTTGCTGTATGCTGAAGCTAACATCAAAAGTAATCCAACCGAAACTGTAAATGCACTTAATATTATTAGAAACAGTGCAGGTCTAGATCCTTATACAGGACCTACAGACTCAGCTTCGTTAACTGATGAGATGCTCACGCAAAGAAGGTATTCTTTATTTGCTGAAGGGCATCGTTGGATTGATATGAGAAGATTTAACAGATTAGGGGAACTTCCACTAGATAGAGCAGAAGACGATGTGTTTGCTCAATTTCCAATTCCTTTAACAGAGAATCAGTAATAGATAATTAGTCTTTATATAAAAAAACCCTTTCCAATTTGGAAAGGGTTTTTTAATGATAAACTTTTACTAAATTAATCTGCAGATTGTTCTGTTGCTTCCCTGGCTTGTTTTTCTTCTAATTTCCGTTGTTTTCTATCTGCTCTTTTCTTGGCAAATTTCACTTTTGCACGATTTACCAGATAGAACATAACCGGTACAATAATCAATGTTAGGAAGGTAGCAAATATCAATCCGAATATTACGGTCCAAGCCAGCGGACCCCAGAAAATAACGTTATCTCCCCCTATGTAAATGCCTGGATCATAATCTGTAAATAATCCGAAAAAGTCAATGTTTAAACCTACAGCCAATGGTATTAATCCTAGAACTGTTGTAATGGCTGTTAATAGTACAGGACGTAAACGTGATTTACCACCAGCAACAATTTGTTTAAAGTATTCTTGTTTGGTCAACAATTCATCTTCGTCCATACCCAGCTCTTCTTTTTTACGGTCAAAGAGTATTTGAGTATAATCTATTAATACAATCGCATTATTTACAACAATACCTGCAAGGGATATAATACCCATCATCGTCATAATAACTACGAAGTCCATTCCGAAAATAACTAAACCTAAAAACACACCAGCCAAACTCAATATAATAGCCGAAAGAATAATCATAGGTTTTGACAAGGAGTTAAACTGCGCTACCAAAATCAATAAAATGCCACCCATCGCATAGAATAAAGCTAAAAGCAAGAAACTCATATTATCTGCTTGTTCTTCCTGTTCACCAGTGAAAGCATAATTTATATCTTGAGGCATATCGTAGTTTTCCAACTCACTTTTAAGTTCGGTGACAATTTCTGTAGCATTATAACCTCCCAATACGTTGGAATATAAGGTAATTACCCTTTTTAAATCTTTTCTTTTAATGGAGCTAAAAGAAGAAGAGTTGCTCTTAGTTATTAATGATGAAATAGGAACTTGTATTAATTGTCCGCTGTTATTTCTAAATGTAACAGGCTGATTGAACAATGCACTTTCATCATATCTATATTGATCATCTAAACGAACATTTATGGGGTAATCATCATCACCTTCTTTATAGGTTGACACCTCTTCCCCATAGATAGATCGGCGTAGAGTTTGCCCTACTGCAGAAGTAGAAACTCCTAATTGACCAGCTTTTTCTCGATCTACACGGACATCCATTTCAGGTTTTGATTTGTTTACATCGATTTTTAGCTCCTCAATTCCGGCAACTCCAAGATTTTCTATGTAGCTACGCATGTTTTCAGCTTCGCGAAGCATCTCTTCGTAATCTTCACCGCTTAATTCAATATTGATGGGATATCCTACAGGAGGTCCGGCAGCATCTTTTTCCACAACAATTGAAGCTCCTGGAAATCCTTTTACAGCATCACGAACTTCAGATAAAACGGTACTACTTTTTACGCCGCGACGCAATTTAAATTCTTGCATGGAAAGGGTGATTTTTCCTTTATGAGGCATTTCGTTGCTTTGCCCAGCATCGGTTTGTGGGTTACCGGCACCTTCACCTACTTGTGAAATAGCCGATTCGACCATAAAGTTGTAGCCATCTTCATCTTCATATTTTTCAATGGCGCTGTAAACTTGATCTTCTATCTGTTTTGTTAGCTTATTTGTTTTTTCAATATCCGTCCCTTGCGGATATTCAATGTACGTTATAATTTGGTTGGGTTCATTTTCAGGAAAGAACAATACTTTTGGTTGTACTAAACCTACCAAAACAAAAGAAAGGATAAGCAAGCCAAAAGTTCCGAAGAAAAACATATAAGCCTTTTTTCCGCGAAGCGCAAATTTCAAAAACCGTTCGTAGAAATTTTCTAACTTTTTAAGGGATTTAAACTGAAAATAGTCCACAGCACCCGCCAAGAAGTACTTATATACCCATAGCATAATGGCGGCAAGAATACTTAAATTACCTATTCCACGAAGCCCTGCAATATCAAATACAAATCCTAAAATCAATAAAACGGCTCCTATTAACGCCAGAATAATACTCCGTGTAATTAATTTCTTCTTGGTGATTTCTTCCTCCTCTGTTTCCATAAACTTTGAAGTAAGCATGGAATTAATAATCAACGCTACAAACAATGAGGAACTTAATACAACTGAAAGCGTAATGGGGAAATAAATCATGAACTTACCAATAAGTCCTGGCCATAATCCTAACGGGAAAAAAGCCGCTAAGGTTGTTGCTGTCGAAGCAATAATGGGCCAAGCGATTTCGCCCATACCTTGTTTAGCAGCTTCTTTTCTAGACATGCCTTCGCTCATTAAAGAGTAGACGTTCTCTACCACTACAATACCATTGTCTACTAACATACCCAGCCCCATTACCAAGCCAAAAAGCACCATAGTGTTTAATGTAAATCCGAACGAGGATAGAATAAATAATGACAGCAACATAGATAATGGGATTGCAAACCCAACAAATAGTGCATTTCTAAATCCTAAAAAGAACATTAAGACCAATACTACCAAAATGACCCCAAAAATGATGTTGTTTACCAAATCATCTACCTGGTTTTGAGTTTTTATGGACTGGTCGTTTGTCAACGAAATATGAAGTCCTTCGGGCAAATAACTTTCCTGTTCGGTTTCAATTATTTCCTTAATATTTTCAACAGCCTCGATCATATTTTTTCCAGCACGCTTTTTAACATCAAGCATTACTACTGGGCTGTTGTATTCACGTGCGTAGGTGGTAGGATCTTCTTCTTTAAATTTAATGGAAGCGATATCTTTTAAGAAAACATTTCCGCCATCTCTTTTTACAATTATGTTTTCAAGCTCTCTGGGATTTTCTATTTCACCAAGGATACGGATGTTTTTTTCAATTCCATTGCTGATCACATTTCCACCGGAAATGGTGGTGTTTTCTCCCCTAACCGCATTGATAATATCTGTAAAACTTACTTTTGAGGCAGTCATTTTATAAATGTCCACCGCAATTTCTACTTCTTTGTCTTCTACACCTCTAATGGTTGCTTCTTTAATGGGAGCGAGCAGTTCAATTTTATCCTGAAGGTATTCAGCATAATCCTTTAATTGCTGTACCGGATAGTCCCCTGTTAAGTTAATGTTGAGGATAGGTTGTTCTTCAGAAAGGTTTAAATCAAAAACATTAGGTTCTACTTTAGCTCCATTGTCTAACGTAGGCCAGGTAGTTTCGGCTTTTACTTGATCTACTTTGTCCTTTACCCGCTGTTTTGCTGTTGGAATGGCTACATCTTCTTCAAACTCAACAATTACCATCGAGTAATCCTGAAGTGTTGTTGAGGTTATTTCGCGAACGCCACCAATATTATTGAATTCTTCCTCAAGCGGTTCGGTGATAAATTTCTCAACATCTTCAGCTGAGTTTCCTGGATTGATAGAACTTACATAGATCTTGGTTTCTACAATTTCAGGGAACGATTCCCTTGGCATGGTGTAATATGAAAATACACCTAGAAATAAAATAATGGCGATAATAACATACACCGTCATTTTATTATCGATAGCCCAAGAGGATATGCTAAATTCTTTATATGTGTTCTTGCTCATAATGCAAAGGGTTGTTTAGTTTTTGGTAGTTACTTTCTGGCCGTCCCGTACGCTTTTTGCTCCTTCAAGAATTATAATTTCACCATCATTTAAACCGCTCTTAATTTCAATTCTATTGTCGTAATTAAGACCAGTCTCTACTATAACACGCTTGGCTGTACCAGTAGAATCCGTAACAGGTTCATATATAAAAGCAATAGTTTCTCCATTTGAGTTTTCTTGAAGAATGCTCTCTGGGATGGTAATTGCATTTTCGTTGGTATAATCGTTAAGTCTTACCGTAGCGATGAGGTTAGGTTTTACTTTATTGTCCTTATTTGGAATGGCAATCTCTACATCAAAAGTTCGGTTGTCGGGATTAATGTAATTGCCTACTTGACGCACAGTCCCTTTATATTCTTCACCAATGGAAGATAGGCGTACGTTTACTTCGGTGCCTTTTTCAATACTGTTCAGGTAATTTTCCGGCAAGGAAGCTTTTACGTACATATCGCTCAGGTTCACTAAACGAATCACTTCGGTCTGGCCTTGATTTACCACTTGTCCTTGTTCGGCAATAACGTTGTCAATTACACCAGCAAAAGGAGCCGTAATGATTGTTTTGGATAATTGCGACCTTATTTGCTGTGCTGCTTTATCTGCAGCTTCGTAATTTGCTTTTGCTTCTAAATATTGAATTTCTGAACCAATTTTCTGGTTCCACAACCGTTGTTGGCGTTCAAAAGTAGTTTTTGCCAAGGCCACTTGTGTTTCTTGTTGTGCCAATTGACTGGAAAGTCCGCCATCATCAATTTTAGCTAGTCTTTGTCCTTTTAAAACACGCTGACCTTCATTAACATACACATTTGTCAAAACGCCTGAAAATTCTGGATAAATAATGATATTTTGGTCTGTTTCTACATCTCCCTGCACTTCAACAAAATGTTTAAAAACAGTATCATTAATTTTTTCGGTACTTACTAAAAGTGCGCGATCGTGTTTTTCTTCTTTTTCGATAAATGTATTAAGCTTATCTATTTTGGCTTTTAATTCCTTTTGTTGGGTTGATAGCTCGGCTTTTTTAGCTTTTATTTCGGTTAGATTACCCTTTTCAATAAGTGAATCTACAGAGCCTTCTTTGTTACCACAGGAAACTGCTGTAATTGTGATTAATAATAGGTATATGAACTTTTTCATAATTGTATGGGTTGCGGTGTTTCTTAGTTGTTTTTGTTTTCAGGATATTTTGTTGTATCCAATAAGTTTTCAAGTTCAGCTTTTGTGTTTATCACTTCAAGCATAGCTTGTAAGTAATCTTGTTGTGCTTGAAAGAGTTGCTGTTGTGCTTCGCTCAACTCGAAACTGGTTGCAATTCCTTCAAAAAATTTAATGCTGTTTTTGTTTTCGATTCGCTCTGCTAGTTCTAAGTTGCGTTCTTTATTCTCGTAATTTTCCAGTGCGAATTGATATTCATTACGAGCATTTGCCATTTCAAGTTTTACTTGATTTTTAGTTTGCTCTAACTCTAATTTTGCTTGCTCAAACGCTATTTCTCTTTGTGCTGTTTTGGCACTTCTCATACCACTACTGAAAATGGGGATGCTTAAATTTATACCCAAAACGGATTGTGTAAAATAATCTTGGCTGCTATCAAAAAATGTGAATTCATCACTATACCCAGCAACCCCATAATTAACAAATGCAGAAAGGGTGGGTAGCGCTTTACTTTTTTCAAGTTTTACTTCAACTTCTGAAAGGTTAGCTTGGTCTTCAGCAATGCGGTAATCAATATTTTCTTCAACATTAATTTCTTTTGAAAGAAGCAATAAGTTAAAATTTTCCTCGCTAAGTTCACTTAAATTATCTGTTACCGTAATTTCATCTTCAACAGGAATTCCCATTGTTACTTTTAGCATATCATAAGCAATGGCTTGCATGCGAATGGAGTTGTTAAGGTTAGCCTCTAAGTTTAAAAGAGTAATTTCTAGTTGTTCTGCGTCCTCCTCTTCAGCTAATCCGTTTTCAAAAATCTTCCGTGTATCGCTCAGGTTTTTTTCAACAATGGCGACATTTCTCTTTAAAATTTCTACACTTTCGGTTGCCAACAGCACATTTCCGTAGGCATCGGTTATTGCTTTTTTAACTTCTAAGTCGGTTTTTACTTTTGCGTTTTCAGAAATTTGCAAGAGTGTTTTTGCAGATTGAACGCCGACAATATAAGAGCCGTCAAAAATCAATTGGTTCCATGTTCCGGTAGCATTTACACTATGTTGGGTTCCAAACGTAATGGGAACAAATGTCCCGGGCTCTCCTCCAGCAACTTCTCCAGGTATCAAGGTTACGGGTTGTTTAAGGTTATTGGTGTAGTTGGCCTCTCCGCTAATTTGTGGCAAACCTTGTGCAATAATTTCCCACTTTTGCTTTAAAGCAATGGCAACGTCTTTTTTAGCTATACGCGAATTATATCCATTTTCAAGGCCATACAGGATGGCTTCTTCTAATGTAAATGTCCGCTTTTCAACACGAGTTGAATCTTGAGCGTTTGCCAAAATAGCACAAAGGGAAAAAGCAATTAAAAAAATATGTTTTTTCATTAATTTGAATTCTCGTTAATAAATTTATTGAGTGTTTGCAGCCCTTTTGAAGTTACAATGCCACGTAAATGATACTCCAAATAATCTTCCATTAATTGAGTTTTTGAAAATTGAGAAACTGGAAAAAGCGTTTCGTCATTTATACTATCGATACCAGAAAAATAGAGTTTGGAAATAAAATCAACATCAATATTTTTCCTGTAAACGCCTTTTTCAACACCCCTTTTTAAATTTTCGACAGTACATGCTGCCATGTTCGCATATTTTTTTGCCTTAATCATGGAATAAACCTCAGGATAGTATTTCTGAAGCTGGTATTGAGGTGATGATTTTTCGTTTTTTAATTGAAGCATTACAAACTTTTTAATTTCATATAACTCTTCAATTGGATCTTTCTTCTCTAAGAGTATGTTGTCAATACCGCAGCTAATTCCTTCAAAAACCATTAAAACCGATTCTTTAACAAGTTCTGTCTTGTTTTTAAAATGCGTGTAAATGGTCTTTTTTGAAATGCCCATTTCATGGGAAATATCGTCCATAGTAACACTCTTAAAACCAAGAGATAGGAACATTTCTGCCGCCTTTATAATAATCTTTTCCTTCATAATTCGGTGCAAAGATATAGAAAGGAAACTCTAAGAACAAAAAAAGTTTCCAAAGTTTTACTAATATTTAACAGTTTAATTCCACAAAAAAGAGAAGATGTCAACTTTTTCGAGTTTTAAGGCAACGGTTTATTCGGCAACTTGTATTTTAGCGGCAAATTTTCAGCATCATGGAATTACTCGAAAAATATAAAATTGCGCTTGCCGAAGAATTACAAAAAACCGTGGAGGTAAAAGAGCCGGAACAGTTGTATGAGCCTATTCAATACATTGTAAACATTGGTGGTAAGCGATTGCGACCGATTCTTACTTTATTAACCTGCGATTTTTTTGGTGCCGATTTTAAAAAAGCTATGCCAGCAGCTTTGGCGATTGAATTGTTCCATAATTTTTCATTGATCCATGATGATATTATGGATAAAGCCCCGTTGCGCCGCGGAAAAGAGACAGTTCATGAAAAATGGGACTTAAATACCGGTATTTTGTCTGGCGATGCTATGTTGATACTTGCCTATCAATTATTTGAAGAATACGAACCTGAACTTTTTAGGGAGCTGGCAAAACTTTTTAGTAAAACAGCCATTGAAGTTTGTGAAGGGCAACAATACGATGTCGATTTTGAAGACAGGGACGATGTCACCATCGAGGAGTATATTAAAATGATAGACTATAAAACGGCAGTTCTACTGGGGGCAGCTATGAAAATGGGTGCAATCGTTGCGGGAGCTTCTGAAAATTGTAAAGAAAATATGTACAAGTTTGGAAGAAACTTAGGAATTGCTTTTCAATTGCAAGATGATTATTTAGATGTTTTCGGAAATCCTGAGTCGTTTGGGAAGCAAGTAGGTGGTGATATAATTGAAAACAAAAAGACGTTTTTATATTTAACGGCATTGAATAGTAGTGAAAAACTTCAGGCTGAAGAGTTAGAGCATTTATATACAATTAACCCTAAAAACCCTTCCGGTAAAATTGAAGCGGTAACTCGAATATTTGACGAGTCGGGTGCTGCTGAAAAAACACAGGCCGAAATTTCGAAATACACCCAAAAAGCCAATCAAATTTTAGAAGAGATTAAAATTTCGGAAGAAAAGAAATCTGAATTACGCGAATTTGGAGAATGGCTTATGAAGCGAACTTTTTAAAAATAAAAACGGACAAACGGTGACCAAGCCGTAGTGTAAATGTCTTCATCATCATTAAATAGCACATTGTATCTAGCTCCAATTGTTACGTTCCCGTTTCTGTAGCCAACACCTGTAAAGAGAGCTGTATTCCAGAAGTTGTCTTTAAAATTTCCACCTTCCAATTCGATAGTTTGGTTAACTCTTAGCTGTTCCAGTTCAGCTGAAAGCTGTATTTCTGGAATAGGGTTAAAAAGTGTGATTAAACTGGCACCGTAAAGCGTAGTGTTAAAATTATCACCGGATTGGTAACTAAACTGCAAGGCTGGCCCCATACTAAAATAACGGTTAAAATCATAAATCGCACTGGGTGAGATTGTTCCACTAAAGTAGCCATTGCCAAAGCTTATGCCTAATCCACCCCCAAAGCGAACATCATCCCAGAAATTGTTTTCGGGCTGTGCCTGAACACCAATTTGCCCGAAACTTAGATTTGAAAAGAATAAAATAGAACTAGTTAAAATGGTTAAGCAGGCCTTTTTCATTAGGAAATATTTAAGATTTCAAACGGTATAAATATACGTATTACAATCGCCTATTTATTGTAATTGTTGTATTTTTGTACCGTTTTATAAAATGAAACCCTTGTATTCCAATTATGGATAGATATTCTTTTCTAAATGCGGTACACCCTTCGTACATCGCAGAGCTTTACGATAAATACTTGCAATACCCAGACAGTGTAGAACCTAGTTGGCGCGCTTTTTTTCAAGGTTTCGACTTTGGAATTGAAAACGGATCGCTGGAAGCAATCGGCATTGAGCAAAATGGTGAAATACCTGAAGGTTATTTCAAGGAATTCCAGGTTATCAAATTAATTGATGCTTACCGATCACGAGGGCATCTCTTTACTAGAACAAATCCGGTTCGGGAAAGAAGAAAATATACACCGAAGTTGGATATTGAAAACTTCGGGTTATCGCAAGATGATCTTCAGACTTCTTTTAAAGCAGGCGAAATACTTGGTATTGGCGAAACGACATTAGAGGAGATTATAGGGCACCTCAATAGAATATATTGCGATTCTATTGGGATTGAATATATGTACATTAGAAAGCCTGAAGAAATACAATGGATTCAAGATAAATTGAACGTCAATGAAAATCAGCCGAAATTTTCAGAAGACAAAAAGAAGCATATCCTTAAAAAACTAAACGAAGCCGTCGCTTTTGAAAGTTTTTTACACACAAAATATGTTGGCCAAAAACGTTTTTCACTGGAAGGTGGAGAAAGTTTAATTCCTGGTTTGGACGCCTTAATTGAGGGTGCTGCGGAAAAAGGAGTTGAAGAATTTGTAATGGGAATGGCGCACCGAGGCCGTTTAAGTACCTTAACCAATATTTTTGGTAAAAGTGCAAAAGATATTTTCAGTGAGTTTGACGGGAAAGATTACGAACAAGTTGTTTTTGATGGTGATGTTAAATACCACTTAGGTTGGACTTCTAAACGAAAAACCGATAGCGGTAAAGAAATTAACCTTAACATAGCGCCAAACCCTTCACACCTCGAAACAGTTGGAGCTGTAGTTCAAGGTATTGCGCGTGCAAAACAAGATGACCATCACTTAGAAAATCCGGAAAAGGTATTGCCAATTGTAGTTCACGGAGATGCAGCTATAGCAGGACAAGGCATTGTGTACGAAATTGTACAAATGGCACAATTGGAAGGTTATAAAACCCAAGGTACTATTCATATTGTTGTAAATAACCAAGTTGGTTTTACCACAAATTACCTTGATGGTCGTTCATCTACGTATTGTACCGATGTTGCAAAAGTGACGCTTTCACCGGTGCTTCATGTAAATGCTGACGATGTAGAAGCGGTGGTACATGCGATGCTTTTTGCATTAGAGTTTAGAATGAAGTTTAAACACGATGTGTTTATTGATTTACTGGGGTATAGAAAATATGGGCATAACGAAGGTGATGAGCCTAAGTTTACACAGCCAAAATTGTATAAAGCAATTTCAAAACACCAAAACCCCCGTGATATCTATTCAGAAAAATTGATTAAAGAAGGGGTAATAGATAAAGAGTACACTAAAAAATTAGAAGAAGAATATAAAAATAAGTTAGAGGAGAACCTTGAGGATTCCCGTAAAGAAGAGAAAACGGAAATCAGTGCCATTATGCAAGAGGAATGGGAAGGTTATACGTATGCAGAAGAAGACAAGATGATGGAAGAAGTGGATACTACTTTCGATCTTGATAAAATGACAGAAATTGCCGAAATTATTACGAAACTTCCAGAGGATAAAAAATTCCTCCGTAAAGTATCCAAGCTTATTAAAGCACGAAATAAAATGTACTTTGAAGATAATAAGCTGGACTGGGCAATGGGTGAGTTGTTGGCATATGGAACTTTATTGGCAGAAGGACACGATGTTCGTATAACTGGACAAGATGTAGAAAGAGGAACATTCTCTCACAGACACGCTGTAATTAAAGCTGAAGAAAATGAAGAAGAAGTGGTGTTGCTCAATCAGTTAAATGATGAACAAGCTCATTTTTATATATACAATTCCTTGTTATCTGAATATGCCGTTGTTGGGTTTGACTATGGTTATGCCATGGCAAGTCCTATTACCTTATGTATTTGGGAAGCACAGTTTGGCGACTTCAGTAATGGAGCCCAGATTATGATAGATCAATACATTTCAGCAGCAGAAGATAAATGGAAACTGCAAAATGGGTTGGTAATGTTATTGCCTCACGGGTATGAAGGACAAGGAGCTGAGCACTCTTCGGCAAGAATGGAACGGTACTTACAATTATGTGCAAAAGACAATATGTTTGTTGCAGATTGTACCACACCAGCAAACTTTTACCACTTGCTTAGAAGACAAATAAAGGTAGATTACCGTAAACCATTAATTGTGTTTACACCAAAAAGTTTATTGCGTCATCCAAAAGTGGTTTCAACCAAAGAAGAATTGGCCAATGGAACATTCCAGATGGTAATTGATGATCCAGATGCAAAGGCTTCAAAAGTAAAAACATTAGTTTTTGTAACTGGTAAATTTTATTACGACCTTTTGGAAGTTAAAGAAGAAGAAAAACGTGACGATGTTGCTTTGGTTCGTATCGAACAATTATTTCCGCTACCAACCGAGCAGATGAAGAAATTAATGAAAAAATATAAAAACGCAAAAGATGTAGTTTGGGCACAAGAAGAGCCTAGAAATATGGGAGCTTACTCACATATATTAATGCATTTTGAAGAAGCACGCGACTTTAGGGTGTGTAGCCGAAAAATGTATGCGGCGCCTGCTTCAGGAAGCAGTGTAAGGTCTAAGCAGCGGCACCAAAAAGTTATTGAAAGCGTTTTTGAAACTAACGAAAAATAATACTATTATATAATATCCGTAACAGGTAAATTAAATTACTATGGCATTAGAAATGAAAGTCCCATCACCGGGAGAATCCATTACCGAAGTAGAAATAGCACAATGGCTAGTTGAAGATGGCGATTATGTAGAAAAAGATCAAGCCATTGCAGAGATTGACAGTGATAAAGCAACTTTAGAATTGCCTGCTGAAGCAAGCGGTGTCATTACCCGTAAAGCCGAAGAAGGCGATGCAGTAGCTGTAGGGGAGGTGGTTTGCCTAATCGATACCGAAGCTGAAAAGCCAGGCGGTTCAGATGAAGATTCTGATAAGGAAAAAGAGTCAGAAGATAAAGACAGCGATAAACCTGAAGCAGAAACAGAAAAACCTTCTAAGCCTTCTACACAATCGCAAGAGCAAGATAAAAAAACATACGCAACAGGAACTCCTTCTCCTTCTGCCAAAAAGATTATGGACGAAAAAGGAGTGGATGCCAAAGACGTTAAAGGTTCTGGGCGTGACGGTCGTATTACAAAAGACGATGCCGTTAAAGCAAAACCTTCTATGGGAAGCCCTGGAAAAGGAAATAGGGGGACTGAGCGTAAAAAGCTTTCTATGCTAAGGCGTAAAGTTGCAGAGCGTTTAGTTTCAGCAAAAAATGAAACGGCGATGCTTACAACCTTTAACGAGGTTGACATGAGCCCAATTTTTGAATTGCGTAAAAAGTATAAAGAAGACTTTAAGGAAAAGCACGGCGTAAGTTTAGGTTTTATGTCTTTCTTCACTTTGGCAGTAGTAAGAGCTTTGGATATGTATCCAGATGTCAATTCTATGATTGATGGTGATTACCAAATAAAGTATGATAATAAGGATATTTCTATAGCGGTTTCTGGTCCTAAAGGATTGATGGTTCCGGTTATAAGAAATGCAGAAAACTTAAGCTTTAGAGGTGTTGAGGACGAAGTGAAACGATTGGCACTCAGAGCCCGTGATGGAAAAATTACGGTTGATGAAATGACTGGAGGAACCTTTACCATCTCAAACGGAGGTGTTTTCGGAAGTATGCTTTCAACACCGATAATCAATCCGCCGCAATCAGCGATTTTAGGGATGCATAATATTGTAGAACGTCCAATTGCAAAAGATGGAGCCATAGCCATCGCGCCAATTATGTACGTAGCCTTATCCTATGATCACAGAATAATTGATGGAAAAGAATCTGTGGGATTCTTGGTTGCTATTAAAGAAGCCTTAGAAAGCCCTGAAGAATTGTTGATGAATAATGATGTTAAAAAGGCCTTAGAGTTGTAAGGTACTATCTATATATAATAAAAAAAAAACACCCGGTTTTCACCGGGTGTTTTTATTTAATTAGTTAGTTGAAACATTAACATAAAAATTAAGAAACAAAATAATTAACAATATTTAGTAATACAATAGAAACAACCACCACAACTAGAAAGATAAAAATCCTCTTTTTGTTTTTTTCGTTTTTGCCGTTATCATCTTTAAACACCATGTTAACATTCAGTGGGTAAATGTCAGAAAATAAATACAAATATAAAATACGTAGATACACGTAATTACACTCAAAATGATGTTTTTACAGCATTTTATCGTGGTTTTCTTTGGCCCAAATGAGCAAGCTGTTTGTTTTGGGCTCTAAGTTTAACTTAGAAATTATATTACTTCTGTGCTTTTCAACTGTTCGGTGAGAAATAAAAAGAAGTGATGCTATTTCCTTATTGGTTTTATCGGTAGCAATAAGTTTTAAAATCTTTTTTTCAGAAGGCGTTAATGCGTTTAGTGAATTATCCGAAAAAAGCACGCCATCTAACAATTCCTTTATTTTTGGGCTAAAATATTTATCTCCATTTGTAACGGTATTGATGCAGTTTTCAATTTCTTCTAAGGCAAATTCTTTTAAAACATAACCGAAAATGTTCAATTCTTGTGCTTTTAAATAGAGCTCTTTTTCTTTGTGCAATGTAATAAGTACTATTTTAGTTGTAATGGAATTCTCTTTGCATTTTCTTGCAATTTCAATTCCGGACATATGGGGCATTTGTATGTCTAAAATTGCAATACTGGGCTTTTCTTTTGCGATTAAGTTGTAAGCATCCCTTCCATTGTGGGCGCTGGCAATGATATTGTATTCTTTTTCCAACAAAAAATCATTCAGTCCTTTGAGTAAAAGGGGATGGTCATCGGCTGTTATTATGCTTTGTTTGCTCATGATACTGGAAATTGAAATATAATTATAGTGCCGTTGTTTTTTATTGATTTTACCTTCATTTGCCCATTTAAAAATCGGGTTCGTTCCAATAACGTTTTTAAACCTAACGACGTTACATTTTGGTATTTTTCTGTAAAATCAAAACCTACACCGTTATCTTTAATGGAGATCACAATGTTTCCCGTTAGCTTTTTAATGGTTACTTTACTGGCTTCGGCTTTTGCGTGCTTTAAAATATTGTTAAGCGTTTCCTGTACAATCCTGTAAATATTTACTTCTTGTTCTTTGGTGAACAAGTTATCGATATTATCTATTTCTGAAGATATAAAAAGCGTTGTATTTTCATCTATTTGTGTAAGTGTGTATTCTATGGCCTTGGTAATGCCCATTTCCTGAAGTTGAAAAGGGTGCAAGTCCCTTGAGATCGTTCGTACTTCGTCTATAGCATCATCTACCATTTTTTTTGTGTCATCATCTCCTCCTACTATTTTATTTTTAATGAGCAATAAGCGTTGCCCAAGCCCATCGTGAAGATCTTTGGAAATACGTTTGCGCTCTATTTCTTGAGAAACCAATAATTTTTGACTGAATTTTTCTTGTAGCTCTTTGTTGCTTTTAAGGTAACGTTGATTTCTATAAAGCAATATAAGTCCAAAGGTAAGGACCAGTGCTAAACTGGAGAAGAAAACTATTTTTTTAAAGTTTTCATTGTCTTTTTCCAGTAGCTGAATGTTGGTGTTTTTTTCAACTAACTTTTTTTCCTTTTTTTCTGTTTCATATAGGGTTTGATAATAGGCTAAAAACTGGGCAGTACCTTTGTTGTAAATAGAATCGCGAAGATCTAAATAGGAATTTTTATTTTCAAGGCTTTTCTTAAATTGTCCCCTTTCTGCATAAATATTGGAGAGCAATAGGTGCGAACTCATTATATCGTCTTCGTGGCCAACAGCTTTTGAATACCGTAATTTCTCTTGTGCATATTTTAGTGCTTCCTCATAAAGACCTACAGCGAGGTAATACCTTGCTTTGGCGCCATTATAGCTTATGTTTACAATACGATCTTCTTTTGCTTGGTCAATCCATTGCTCAAGTTCTTTTATGTAGTCCCTCGCTTTTATTAACTCGTTGTTATCTATATGATATTCGGCAAGACTTGCGTTAATATTTATATGGTTTGCATAGTCTTGTTGATTTGGATCTGTTTCGTTGAGCAGTGAATCTGCTTTCAATAGATATTTAATTTCAAGTTCTTTGTTTCCTGTTTTATGGTAGTCGATAGATTGATTGTAGTATTCTGTAATTATATATTTCTTGTTGTCTAACTGCTTAAGGGTTTCAATCAATTTTTCACGTTCTTTTTCGGCTTTATCATAGAACCCGTTCATACTGAACATTGTGATAATCCCTTGTCTGGCGTGAAGCATATACTCGTATTCTTTTCGCTTTTCGTAAAAACGATATGCTTTCTCATAAAATTCACCTGCGGCAACAAACTTTCCAATGTTTGAATAAGCTTGCCCGCTAAACAAATATGCGTCTGCTATATAAATAGAATCTTTCTCTGAAAAATTATTGATTGCTGTTTCATAATCCTCTATTGCTTCTTTGACATTTAGTTTAAGGTTGGCTCTCCCTCTTTTTAAATAAAGCCCACCCAATAGAAAACTGTCCTTAATTTTGTATTTATGCGCTAAAACACCATCGATTATCCGTATAGCTCTTCGGGGTTCGTTTTTGTAATCTGAAAGTATTGTTTGTAGGTTCATGGCTTTTTTTGCCGCTAATTCAACACTATCAACTTTTTTTGCCAACTCAATATACTGGTTGCTGTAAGAAACAAACACATTATTATCTACCCCATAACTTTTTGAGAGAACAGAGTCGATAGCTTCTAATTTTTCAGGAATGCTGGTGGCTGTGCGTGCTTTGTTTTTGTAAAAGGATATATCTTGTCCACTACCCACAAACGGGCATAGCAATAACATGGCAAATAATACAAAACACTTTTTTTGCATTGTTTTCAATAAGTTAAAGGGAGTAATTAAAATTACTAAAAATTAATCAGGGACAAAATTTAAAATGAAAACTTATTTTAAATACACGCAGTTTCTTCCATAATCAATTACTGCACGAAACTGTTTTAAAAAATCGGCGCCAATAATCCCGTTTACTGAAGTTTCTTCAGCTTGCTCCAGGGCTTGGTTTACATGTGAAAGATCGAAAACCACAAAATCCATGCTGCTAGAGCTCCAGCTTTCAATGGCTATTTTGTTTTTTCGGGTAATTTTTGTTTCCATGTTTATAGCTCCAGCCCCTGCAGCTTTAATTTCACTGTCTTCACTTTCCATTGAAAAGTAGGTGATCTCATCAAAACCAATACAGCTGGTTGAAGCACCTGTATCTAAGATAAATATTCCCGGGATTCCATTTATTTTAGCAGATAATTTATAATGCCCTGTCGCTAATTTTTTTAAAGGAACTCTGTAAAAATTTTTCTCTTCAAGAAAGGCTCGTAATTGCATGTATTGTTTTTTGTAAAGATAGCCAACAAATTTAAGTAGCTTTGCAAATATGCTAACAGATACACACACCCATTTATATAGCGAAGCTTTTGATGAAGATAGAGAGCAAATGATGAAACGCTCAATCGATGCAGGTATTGAGCGGTTTTTTATACCGGCAATCGATTCTGGCTATGTAGAAGAGATGTATGAACTGGAAAAAAACTATCCAGGCCAAGTTTTCTTAATGATGGGATTGCACCCCACTTCGGTAAAAGAAAATTATGAGGACGAATTGGCTTATGTAGAAAAACAATTTGAAAAACGTAGTTTTTATGCCGTGGGCGAAATAGGGGTTGACCTATATTGGGACACTTCTACCTTGGCCATTCAGCAAGATGCCTTTAAAAGGCAAATTCAATTGGCTAAAAAACACAAATTACCCATTGTGATTCATTGCAGGGATGCTTTTGATGAGGTTTTTGAAGTCTTGGAAAGTGAAAAAGATGACGATCTCTACGGGATATTCCACTGTTTTACTGGGACAAAAGAACAGGCAGAAAAAGCCCTATCCTATAACATGAAACTAGGCATTGGGGGTGTGGTAACTTTTAAAAATGGTAAAATTGACCAGTTTCTAAGCGAAATTGACCTAAAGCACATTGTTTTAGAAACCGACTCCCCTTATTTATCACCCACGCCATATCGGGGTAAACGAAATGAAAGTAGTTACTTAAAATTAATTTGTAAGAAAGTAGCTGAACTGTACGGCATTTCAGAAGAAGAAGTAGCTAAGGTAACTACTCAAAACTCAAAGGAAATATTCAGTATTTAATATAAACGCAGAATGTACAAAAAACCAAACATACTTCTTATATACACTGGTGGAACTATTGGTATGATCAAGGATTTTGAAACAGGAGCTTTGCGTAATTTTAATTTTGACGACCTTTTAAAACACATACCAGAACTGAAATTGCTGGACTGCGAAATAAGTACTCGAAGTTTTGAGGAGCCAATCGATAGTTCAAACATGAGTGCGAAATACTGGACGATGATAGCTGGTATAATAGAGGAGAATTATGCAGATTTTGATGGGTTTGTAGTATTGCATGGTAGTGATACTATGTCATACACCGCTTCGGCACTCAGTTTTATGCTAGAAAACTTAGCCAAACCCGTTGTTTTCACCGGGTCTCAACTTCCCATTGGCGACTTACGGACCGACGCAAAAGAAAATTTGATTACTTCCATTCAAATAGCATCGCTACAAGAAAAAGGAAGATCGGTTATAGCTGAAGTATGTTTGTATTTTGAATATAAACTATACCGCGCCAACCGGACCACAAAAATAAATGCCGAGCATTTTGAGGCTTTCGCTTCTTTAAATTATCCACCATTGGTAGAAAGCGGGGTAAACCTTTTTGTTAATCACGAGGCATTATATAAGCCCAACCGAAGGAAAAAATTAAAGGTGCATAAAAAAATGGAATCCAATATTGTGCTTTTAAAAATGTTTCCGGGCATCGACATCTCTACCGTTGAACATATTTTTGCTTATCCTGAAATGAAGGGTTTAGTTCTTGAAACATACGGAAGTGGCAATACAACTAATGAAGAATGGTTTTTAAATGCATTAAAAAAAATTATAGCAAACGGGATTCCTGTCATCAATGTAACGCAATGCTCTGGTGGAAGTGTGATTATGGGATTGTATGAAACTAGCACCTCGCTAAAAAAACTGGGGGTAATTTCTGGAAAGGACATCACAACAGAGGCGGCCCTTGCCAAATTAATGTACTTATTGGGGCAAAAAATTTCGTCTAATAGTTTTAAAACTATATTTGAAACCTCTTTGCGAGGCGAGATGATGTAAAATTTCCTTGAAAAATGTTTTATAGAACAACATTTTTTTTGTTATTTGGCACTCCTTTAAAAAGGTTCTGAATTAGAGAGGTGGCCGAGTGGTCGAAGGCGCACGCCTGGAAAGTGTGTATACGCCAAAAGCGTATCGAGGGTTCGAATCCCTTCCTCTCTGCAAAAAAAATGTAAAAAATTAACAAGTAGCGTTAAATCACAACAAAACGATTGGTTTTCTATAAGTTCTTGTTATTTTCGTCATTTTGGGTGAAAGTCCAAATTTCTTTTATAAAGTTCGATTTTGATGTCATTCTTTAAAGTTGGAGAGTTGATGATAACATAAAAACAAGCCTCCGCCAAAAGAAATTAAATAAGAAAAAACCAATAAGTCTTGAAATACAGTTGTTTATTGGTAATACACAAATTTATTATTGTAGATTAACTAATTATTTTTATATCTTTAAACCTTTAACTAAAAACAAACTTTAAGTCGATAGCAATGAAAAAATTATTTTCTATTATGGCAATTGCCGCAATGGTTTTTGCGGGAACAAGCAACGTAAACGCAGCAACTGCTCAAACAATGCCGAGCAGCGCACAATCATTAGTAACCGCAGCCACTGTGACCTTTGTACAAGATGAAGAAGCTGTAGCGAGCGAAGAAGAGCCACGAGGTTGGCATCAAGAGCTTAAACAACGATTTATAGAAGGGGGTCCTGCATTTATGGGGATTGTACTTTTATGTCTTATTCTTGGTTTAGCTATTGCTATTGAACGGATTATTTACTTAAACCTTTCAACCACTAATACCCAAAAATTAGCAGCAAATGTTGAAGACGCACTTAATAGTGGTGGTATTGAAGCAGCTAAGGAAGTTTGTAGAAATACAAAAGGACCTGTAGCTTCTATCTATTACCAAGGTCTAGACCGCGCAGACGAAGGAGTTGAGGCCGCTGAAAAAGCTGTAGTAGCTTATGGTGGTGTACAAATGGGACAACTTGAGAAAAACGTTTCTTGGGTATCTTTATTTATCGCTCTTGCTCCTATGCTTGGTTTCATGGGTACAGTAATTGGTATGATTAAAGCATTTGATAAAATTCAAGCTGCAGGTGATATGAACCCTTCTCTTGTTGCAGGTGGTATTAAAGTAGCACTTTTAACAACAGTATTCGGTTTGATCGTTGCGATTATACTTCAAATTTTCTATAACTATATCATTGCTAAAATTGACAGTATTGTAAATAGTATGGAAGATGCTTCTATCACATTAATTGATATGTTGGTAGACTACAAAAACAAAAAGTAATTACTAAAACACCGAATAATGGCTTTACATAAAATTTTAAAAATTGTAGCAGTAATCCTTAGCTTGGCAGGTATTGTTTTCCTTGGTATGATTATATCAAAGGGTGACGATGTTGTTAAAGCAACAGGTGAAGGTGTTGACGGATACTTGTATGTAGCATACATTACATTCGCGATAGTACTTTTATTTGTTATTGTATTTGTATTAAAAGGGATTTTTGCTGGAAACATAAAACGAACTCTTTTATCAATTGGTGCTTTCCTTGTGATCGTAGCTATTGGTTATGCTCTTTCTCAAGGCGTTGAAACACCAATGCAAGATGGCGAAATGCTGTCTGAAAGCGGTTCTCGTTGGGTAGGCACAGGCTTACATGTATTCTACATCTTAGCAATATTAGCTATAGGTGCAATGATATTTAGCGGAGTTAAAAAAATGACAACAAGATAATATGGCAAGAAGAGCAACACCCGAGGTTAACGCAGGGTCTATGGCAGACATCGCATTCCTGCTCCTTATATTTTTCTTGGTAACTACTACCATTGAAAAAGATAAGGGTATTGCGAGACAATTGCCCCCTGATGAAGAGATACAAGATCCACCAATTATAAAGCAAAAGAATTTGTTTGTCGTTAGTGTAAACAAAGACGATCAATTACTCGTAGAAGACGAATTAATGCAAGTTGGAGACTTACGTGATGCTGCAATCAAGTTTTTGGACAACGGAGGGGCACCTGCAGGAAGTCCAGAATATTGCAACTATTGTAAAGGAGAAAGAGACCCAAGTTCTTCAGATAACCCAGAAAAAGCGGTTATATCAGTACAGAACGATAGGTTGACATCTTATAAAATGTACATAACAGTTCAAAACGAATTGGTTGCTGCTTATAATTTCTTACGGAACAGAGAATCACAACGATTATTTGGCTGGAAATTTACAGAGGTTAAACAGGCTATAGATGAAGGTAACTTTAATGGAAATGAGGATGATGCTCAAGAAAAATTAGAGGAAATTCAAAAACTGTTTCCACTTAAATTATCAGAAGCTGAACCTAAGAAGAGCGGACAATAAACAAAAAGAATTATGTCAAAATTTAGAAAGAAAAAAGGTGGCGAAATACCGGCAGTAAATACGGCATCCTTACCCGATATTGTATTTATGTTATTGTTCTTTTTTATGGTTGTAACCGTATTGAGGGATAATAACCTACTGGTGCAAAACACGCTTCCTAAAGCAGATCAGTTAGAAAAATTGAAAAAAGACCGTTCTGTATATATTTATGCAGGAAAGCCTAGCTCCCGTTATAAAGATAAATACGGTACTGAAGGTAAAATACAGATTGGCGATAAATTTACAGATATCACCAATGTGAAATTTGCATTAACTGAAGCAAGGGAAAATTTGCGCCCAGAACTACAAGACAAAGTCATGGTTGCTCTTAAAGTAGATGAAGAAACCAACACTGGTCTTGTAACTGATATTAAACAACAATTAAGGGACTTAAATATGTTGAAGATAATATATATTACTGCCCCTGGAAATCCTGTTGATCAATAAACAGAGAATATAATAAATTGTAAAAAGCCTTGTTCTTCAATAGATCAAGGCTTTTTTATTTTAGTATTTTAAAAATACAACTATCTTTATCATATGCCGAACAGCTTTAAAATAGTGTTGTTTTTAGTAGGGTTATTGTATGCTTTTCCTAGTTTTTCACAGCAAGTAGAAAACGATACTATAATCGATACAAAATATAGGGAAGATCAATTTTATATTGGTCTTAACTATAATATAATAAGTAACGTACCATCTGGTGTAAATACCCGCGGACTTTCTGGTGGAATTCAATTGGGGTATTTTAGGGATATGCCAATAAACAAAAGGCGAAACGTGGCCATAGCTATTGGAGCTGGCCTTGCATTCGATCAATTTGGTCAAAACCTATTTATTGGAGAAGAACCTAATGAAAATACCATTTTTAAAGTATTAAATGAAGATATCGACTTTGACCAAAATAGGTTTAGTATGGCTACAATCGAAGTGCCCATAGAGTTTAGATGGCGTACTTCAACTCCAGAGAGTTATAAGTTTTGGCGTATTTATGGAGGGTTTAGGTTAGGTTATACATATTGGTATAAAGCGACATTTAAACAGCCTGCTAATAAAGTAGTGCAAACCGATATACCTGAGTTTGATAACTTACGTCTGTCTGCTAACCTTAGCTTTGGCTATAATACATTCAATTTTTTTGCATCATATAGTATTAATCCGTTTTTTAAAGATGCGATTACATCAGATGGGCAAACGTTTGGTTTTAAGACCATCAAACTAGGCTTAATCTTCTATATATTATAGCCAAAAATTTACCATAATTATTTGGGGTATCAAACCAATAAAAAAACCTAAAGTGAGCTCTAAAAAATTGTGTGATTCACTATGTAGGCGAGAAGAAGCAATCCATCCATTAAAAAAAAAGAAAACCCCAATCCATGGCAATACATTAATTTTAAAATGGATACTTAATACGATTAAAAACATGGTGACCCCAGCTATTCCCATTTGATGAAGACTAACCTTTACTTTTAATATAGCCATTAGCAAAGCGGTAATTGTAGAAAACAAAATACCTACAAAAAAATAATACAACTCCGGATCGTCATAGGGATCAAACACCATTTTTATAATTAATAACAACAGTATACACTGAATCATTAACGGTATTTTCCGTTCCTTGCTTGTTTTTAGGTGTATAGAATTTATAGCTCCAAGGTTTTTCAATAAGAAAAAAGTTATGATAGGTATAAGCATTGTGACAATGGCCACAGCAACCACTTTTGCCCGTAACAATTCAAAATCAACGTAACGAGGGGTAAAAATATAATACAGAATAACACCCAGTAATGGCATTATTAATGGGTGTAGGGCATAAGAACCAAAACGTAGAAAACGGTTCATCAAATTTCTTTTCGAAGACGTGCTACAGGTATGTCAAGCTGTTCCCTATATTTAGCAATAGTCCGGCGTGCAATGGGGTATCCCTTATCTTTAAGCACCTTTGCCAGTTTATCATCTGTTAAAGGCTTCATCTTATCTTCTTCTTGAACAGTAATTTCAAGGATTTTCTTAATTTCACGAGTTGAAACATCTTCTCCTTGATCATTCTTCATCGATTCGCTAAAAAATTCTTTAATGAGAAATGTTCCGTAAGGCGTATCAACGTACTTGCTGTTTGCTACACGAGAAACGGTCGAAACATCCATGTCTATTTCATCAGCAATATCTTTTAAAATCATGGGTTTTAACTTTCGCTCATCACCAGTTAAAAAGTATTCCTTTTGGTAGTTCATAATGCTGCTCATCGTAACAAAAAGGGTTTGCTGTCTTTGTTTTATGGCCTCGATAAACCATTTGGCAGCATCCAGTTTTTGTTTAATAAACATCACAGCATCTTTCTGTTTCTTTGATTTTTCTTTAGACTCTTTATAGCCTTTGAGCATATTGGTATAATCGCGCGATACGTGAAGCTCTGGCGCATTCCGGCCATTTAAGGTGAGTTCCAACTCACCATCCCTAATTTTTATGGTAAAGTCTGGTATAACATGCTCCACTGCTCTGGTGTTGCCGGAATAACTCCCACCGGGTTTAGGGTTCAACACTTCAATTTCGTGGATGGCATTACGAAGCTCATCTTCGGAAATATCAAATTTCTGAAGTAATTTCTTATAGTGTTTTTTTGTAAACTGATCGAATGCTTCATCTAAAATGGAAATGGCCAGTGCTACAGAAGCTGTTTCCTCTTTCCGTTTTAACTGAATTAATAAACATTCCTGAAGACTCCGAGCAGCAACACCAGCAGGGTCTAAACCCTGTACAACTTTCAATGTTTTTTCTACTTTTTCTTCAGTAGTGTAAACGTTTTGTGTAAAGGCAAGGTCATCTACAATATCAAGTACTTCTCGGCGTATATAACCACTTTCGTCAACACTTCCTACCAAAAACTTGGCAATTTCCCGTTCCTCGTCATCAAAACGATAAGTATTTAACTGCTGCATTAAATGTTGGGTAAATGATTTTCCCGAAGCGTATGGTATTTGTTTATCTTCATCGTCCGCACTATAATTATTTGAAGAAAGTTTATAGCTAGGCACTTCGTCATCACTTAAATAATCGTCAACATTAATTTCAGTTTCAATTACTTCGGTGCCGTCGTCTTCATAATCATCCTCATAAGAGTCTGAAAATTCATCTTCATATTCATTAAGCTCATCCTTTCCGCCTTCTAAGGCAGGGTTCTCTTCCATTTCCTGCGAAATACGTTGCTCAAAGGCCTGCGTAGGCAATTGTATCAACTTCATCAACTGGATTTGTTGTGGTGATAGCTTTTGTGAAAGTTTAAAATTAAGTTGTTGCTTTAACATACGATATAACTTACTTATAAAGTTAAAAAAAACCAGCTACAAAAATAATATTGTAGCTGGTTTTAATATAAGCTTATGATTTATGATCATTAAAACGATGCATTGCCAGGTGTACGAGGGTAAGGAATTACATCTCGAATATTGCCCATGCCGGTTACAAATTGTACCATACGTTCAAAACCAAGGCCAAAGCCACTGTGAACACAAGTACCAAACTTACGAAGCTCTAAATACCACCAAAGTTCTTTTTCTTCAATGCCCATTGCTTTCATCTTTTCTTTTAAAACATCATACCGCTCTTCTCGCTGCGAACCTCCAACAATCTCTCCAATACCAGGAAAGAGTACATCCATGGCACGAACTGTTTTACCGTCGTCGTTTAAACGCATGTAAAAAGCTTTAATTTTTGCAGGGTAGTCAAATAATATCACAGGACATTTAAAGTGTTTTTCTACTAAAAAGCGTTCGTGTTCACTTTGTAGATCTGCACCCCATTCGTCGATTATGTATTTAAATTTTTTCTTTTTGTTCGGTTTTGAGTTTTTAAGAATGTCAATTGCTTCGGTATAGGTAACACGTTTAAAGTTGTTTTCCAGAACAAATTTCATTTTTTCCCTAAGTGCCATTTCACTTCGTTCTGCTTGAGGTTTGCTTTTTTCTACTTGGAGTAAACGGTTTTCTAAAAACTCAAGGTCGTCTGCACAGTTTTCTAGCGCATATTTAATGATGTATTTTATAAAATCTTCGGCCAAATCCATGTTTCCGTCTAGATCACAGAAAGCCATTTCAGGTTCAATCATCCAGAATTCTGCCAAATGACGCGACGTGTTTGAGTTTTCGGCTCTAAACGTTGGCCCAAAAGTGTATATTTTACCCAATCCCATGGCGTAGGTTTCACCTTCTAATTGGCCACTTACGGTAAGGTTTGTTTCTTTTCCGAAGAAATCTTTTGAATAGTCTACATTTCCCTCATCATCTAAAGGCGGGCTTTTAGGGTCAAGGTTGCTCACTCGAAACATTTCGCCAGCACCTTCAGCATCACTCCCTGTAATAATTGGGGAATGCATATAGTTGAATCCATTCTTCTGAAAATATTCATGAACAGCAAATGCCAATTTTGACCGGGTACGCATAACGGCACTGAATGTATTAGTGCGAACACGCAAATGAGCTTGTTCCCTTAATTTTTCAAGGGAATGGCGCTTAGGCGAAAGAATGGTAAGTTTTACCTCTTCTGGATCTGCTTCCCCAAGAACAGTCACTTTTGAAACCTGAACCTCTACGTTTTGTCCTTTTCCTTGGCTTTCAACCAAAACACCTTTAACCTCTATAGCCGCACCAATGGTTATTTTTTTAAGTGTTTCTTCTTCAAAATTCTCAAAATCAACAACACATTGTAGGTTTTTAATGGTAGATCCATCGTTTAAGGCTATAAAGCGGTTACTTCTAAAAGCCCGTACCCATCCTTTAATGGTAATTTCGTTTAAGGAAGGTTCCGTTTGTAAAACGTCTATTATTTCAGTATGCTGCATAATGGTTGTTTTTTCGATTGATAAAGATACTTTTTCTATAAATTTCAGAAAAATATATTCTGAAACGTGCTATTTCTTTATTCTTTATAGTTTTTAGGTTTAATTTTTTCTTCCTCATCATCACTATCATCTGGTAAAATTTTTAAGGAAGGTTTTTTAAAGGTTTTCTTGTTTGCTATTTCTTTTTCAAGCGATAGTAAAAGTGCCGGAAGCAATAATAAGTTTGCTAACATGGCAAATACTAAAGTAATAGAAACCAATGCACCTAACGCTACAGTACCGCCAAAGCTTGAAATGGTAAACACCGAAAATCCAAAAAACAGCACAATGGAAGTATAAAACATGCTTACTCCAGTTTCACGCAGCGCTGCATATACCGACTTTTTAATCTTCCAATTGTTTGCCATAAGTTCTTGCCTGTATTTTGCCAAAAAGTGAATAGTATCATCTACCGAGATACCAAAAGCAATACTGAACACCAAAATTGTACTGGGTTTAATGGGTACACCTAAAAAGCCCATAAGCCCAGCTGTTATTATCAGTGGCAGTAAATTGGGCAGCAAGGAGACCAAGATCATTTTAAAACTTCTGAACATCCACGCCATAAATAATGCAATTAATAAAATGGCAAGTGAAAGTGAAATTATCAGGTTGGTCACTAAATATTTTGTTCCTTTCTGAAATACCAACGCTTTTCCTGTAAGGGTAACAGAGTATCGTTCTGGAGGGAAAATCTTATCTATTTTTGTTTTTAGATCTTCTTCAATGCGGTCGTATCGTTCTGTTTCGGTGTCTTTAATAAATGTAGTAATGCGTGCAAATTGGCCTGTACTGTCCACATAGCTCTTTAATAAATCGGTACTTCCGGCGCTACTTTTTGCCTGTGATAGGATAAAAGTCCGTTCTTGGCTGTTGGGTAATTGATAATATTCAGGGTTGTTATTATAATAGGCCTGCTTTGAATATTTAACCAATTCAACTACCGAAAGTGGTTTAGAAAATTCGGGTATTTCTTCAATGTACTCCTGTAATTCGTCCATTCGTTTTAAGGTAGCAAGTTTCATTACTCCTTTTTTACGTTTGGTATCGACTAATATTTCCAAAGGCATGATGCCTTCATATTCTTTCTCAAAAAATCGAATATCTTTAAAAAAAGCTGCGTTTTTTGGCATGTCTTCAATAAGACTCCCCGATATTTTAATATTGAATATTCCTATAATACTTAGGCACAAAGTGACTACCGAAATAATAAAAATGGCAATCCGGTGTTCTTTCACCATGCGTTCCATCCAGTCCACAAAACTCCCTATCCACCGTTTGTTCAGATGTTTTAAGTGTTTATATTTCGGCACGGCCATATAGCTATACACGATTGGAATTATAAACAAACTAAGTAGAAAAATAGCAATAATATTAATGGAAGCTACTATACCAAATTCGCTAAGCAATTTGCTGTTAGTTAATATAAATGTAGCAAAACCAGAAGCTGTCGTAACGTTTGTCATTAACGTTGCGTTGCCCACTTTACTAATAACACGTTGCAATGATTTGGCCTGATTACCGTGCTGTTTTATCTCTTGTTGGTATTTATTTATAAGAAAAATACAATTTGGGATACCAATTACAATTATAAGTGGCGGAATTAATGCCGTAAGTACCGTAATTTCATAATGGAGCAATCCTAAAATCCCGAAAGACCACATAACACCGATAATTACCGTAGCCATGGAAATTAGCGTTGCCCGCACCGAACGGAAGAAAAAGAAAAAAATTAATGAGGTGACCAGTAGGGCAGCGGCAATAAACATTCCTATCTCATCAATAATATTTTGTGAGTTTAAGGTCCGTATGTACGGCATGCCCGAAGTATGGACATCAATGCCGGTTTCGCTCTCAAAAGCTTCTATCTGTGGAATAAGATCTTGCACGATAAAATCTTTCCGCTCTGCAGTATTTACAATATCCTTTTTTAGATAAACCGCTGTGCGGACCGACTTTTTATTTGGGCTATAGACTAAACCATTATAAAAAGGAAGGTTGTTGAAAAGCTCTTGTTTGTAAGCTTGTATTTTTTCTGAAGAAGGAATGGAGTCCTTAATAAAAGGTACCAATTGAAACCCAACGGTATCTTTTTTCCGCTCCAGTTTTTGCAAATCTCCAATCGATAACGTAAGATCTACTTCGTCATATTTATTTAAATTTTTTGAAAGTTGCGTCCAAGCGTTGAAGTTTGAAGGGGTAAAAAGGGTAGAATCTTTTACTCCCAGAACAATTAAATTACCTTCTTCCCCAAATTTTGATAGAAAATTCTGGTACTCTAAGTTAATTTCGTGGTCATCGGGCAATAAGTTGGCTTCGGTATATGTAAAGCGCATGTTTTTCCACTGTAAGGCAAAAAACACGGTTGCGCAGGCGATGGCAATAAGTATAAGCGTACGGTTACGCAAAATAAAACGAGCCACGGTGGTCCAAAAACCAATACTGAAAAGTTTATCCAAACCTTTTTCTTTTTAGAAGGCGCAAAGGTATAAATTATAAGGCAGTAGCCGTTGTTTTCGTTCCTCTTTTTACCTGTTAAAACTTGGCATAAAATGTAAACTTGAATGAAATATTATCTTCAAATTCGGGTAAATGATAATAACCGTATCGATAAGCAAAACTTAACCCGAAACCAAAAATGAGTTTGTTGATTTCGATTCCCGACTCTGAGTAAAACTGATCCAGGGTTTTAAAGTTAATGCCAGCGTGTTTTTCGGTGTTATCCATGTTGCCAAGTGCATGACGGGTAATAATAACAAGTTCAGGTTTAAATTTATCTGAAAAATAAAAACGGCGCAGACTGTGCTTAATCTGTAATGTTGCTAGCTTATCTGAAAAAAACTCACCAAAATACATAGTCTCAAAACTCTTTCGTCCAGCAACTGAAAATCGCTGTAAAATTGTATTTTTAGTGGGACTGTTTGGGTATGCGTGAAATAAATGTGTTAATGGCACATCACCAATTGCATAATCACCTTCCAATAAAAAGCTGGTAGAGGAGAGGTCGGTTCGCTCTATATAATAATCGAGTTTTAGGCCAAATTTAGTATACGTGAAATCACTGCCGGCAATACCTCTTATGCCTTGGGTAACCTGTGCGCTTATTTTTGGGCTTCCATCAAAATATTCCACAAAACCGTCGTTAGTAGTTATAAATTCTTCTTTAGGACTAATCCTAACAGAGGCTGTTACTTCACTAAGCTCATAATTATTATAGAGTATTCCATCGTTGATAAAAGTGTAATTTTCTATCTGTTCAATATCACTTCGGGAAATACGAAGTTCGGATAAAATTTTAGGGTCAAATTCACTTTGAATATTCGCTTGCCAAGTACGATGTTTAAAAAACTGGGTCACATTTACCAAACGGGGTTCAAAAACAGAGTATACGCGGGCATCGGTTAGATATTGGAACGTTCCAATTTCCCGAATATCATCTATGTAGTATAAGTTTACCCAAGTCTTGCTCCCTTTATCTACTCGGGCACTTGCTCCCAAACTGAATTTAAAATCGTGATCCTTAAAACCGTGGGCTATATATCCGCCAATCTTATAATTTTTGAAAAGTTTATCGTTGGTAATTCCTCCAATACCCAGCCGAATCCCTTCGTAATTGTTATATTTTATTAAGTAGCGTAAATCCACATCAAAAAAACCAATGGGGTAAAAACCGGTATTAAATGGGTTTTTCTTCTCTTCTTTTTTAGTGGCTGTTGTATCTTTTTCGGTTTTAATGGCAGGTTCTTGCGCAGCAGCAACATAACCTAGTAGCAGCAAAAAAATAATAAGAAAGGTGCGCATACAGGGGTTCCGAAGTTTAATTTTTTAAAAATAAAAAGAAAGCGGCATAGTAGCCGCTTGTTTTTGTTATGTTTAACGTAACCATTGGTTAAACCGTCATAATTTCTTTTTCTTTCTTCTCGAAAATTCGATCAATTTTTGCGATATGGTTATCGGTCATTTCCTGTATATCGTTTTCCAAATTTTTCTGCAAATCTTCTGAAATATCCAGCTTTTTCAAATCGTTATTTGCATTCTTACGGTCGTTACGAACCACAACTTTTGCTTCTTCGGCCTCAGCCTTTGCTTGTTTTGCCAAATCTTTACGGCGTTCTTCGGTCAATGGAGGAACGTTAATTATTACACTTTCCCCATTGTTTTGAGGATTGAACCCAAGATTTGCCACTTGTATTCCTTTTTCAATTTCAGGAATTAATGACTTTTCCCAAGGCTGGATGGAAATGGTCATCCCATCTGGGGTATTTACATTGGCAACTTGGTTTAGGGGAGTTGGGCTGCCGTAGTAATCTACCATTACACCGTTTACCATAGAAGGAGAGGCTTTTCCGGCACGTATGTTTGCCAATTGTTTTTCAAGGTGATTAACGGCTTTGTCCATTGCTTCGCGGGTGCCGTCTATCAAAAATTCAATTTCGTCTTCCATTTTAAATTTTTTTAAGTGTTTTTCAAAAATCAAGCCAAGGGTAATTGGCAAATTGTCTGATTTTATAAATTTACTTTAGTCCCAATTTTTTCACCTGAAACTACTTTCATTAGATTGCCTTTTGTATTCATATCAAAAACAATAATAGGCAATTTGTTTTCTTGGCTTAATGTGAAGGCTGTGGTATCCATTACTTTTAAGCCTTTTTTCAATACATCTTCAAACGTTATATAATCATATTTTTCGGCAGCTTTGTCCTTTTCTGGATCGCTAGTGTAAATTCCATCTACCCGTGTTCCTTTTAAAATAACATCGGCATGGATTTCAATCGCTCTTAGCACTGCTGCGCTATCTGTTGTAAAGTATGGATTTCCAGTACCACCACCAAAAATTACTACACGACCTTTTTCTAAATGACGAATGGCTTTTCTACGTATAAAAGGTTCTGCTACTTCGTTTATTTTAATGGCACTTTGCAAACGGGTAGGTACGTCTTCATCTTCTAAAGCACTTTGCAATGCCAATCCATTGATAACGGTGGCAAGCATTCCCATATGATCGCCCTGTACACGGTCCATCCCGCGGCTGGCACCGGCAACACCCCTAAAAATGTTTCCGCCGCCAATAACAATGGCAACTTCTACTCCTTTGTTTGTTATTTCCTTTATCTCTTCAGCATATTCTTTCAATCTATCTGGATCTATACCGTATTGGCGGTTTCCCATTAAGGCTTCGCCGGATAATTTTAAAAGGATTCGTTTGTATTGCATAGTGGTGTTTTACTGGGCAAAAATAATGAAAAATTATGTACGGTGTCATGAAAAATAAAAAGGTTGAAAGCTTTCGAAGAAAATTTGACCAAATTGAATTATTGTGATTATACTAATTAACTTATATATTTTTCAAAACCTTCTTCCAACTACAATTCCAAACCTTGGGTAAACATTACTAATATTATTTATATTCATAAAATTTCTGCCCCCACCTATGACCAACTCTGCCAGCCACTTATCCTCTATAAGGAATTTTCCTCCAACTGCAATCCCTATTCCTAAACCTAATTCATTTTTACTTTCAAGATCACGAGTTTTTAAAGAAAAAAAAGAACCATTACCTTCTATAAAAAAACCGGTTGCCATTTTTTTTCCAAAATAATATCTATAATAAGGAATGAATATGTATCTAATTCCGCGATCTTGTTCGTCCTTGAAAGACAAACCAAATGATAACCCAATTCCAGAGGTTTTATTTAAAATTCTTTCATAACTAAGTTCTGGATATTTCAAATTTAAATACCCTGAAATAATGTAATAGCCTCCGTTTATTTTAATCTCGTTTCGGCTTTCAACCTGTTCTTGTCCATTTGCCTGTAATGATATTAGAAACGAGAAAGTAGCCAATATTAAAATTGAACTTCTTTGTATATATGAAAAGAATTTTCTTCTTGTTTTTGAAAGCATAAAAAAAATTATTTTATGACCAATTTATGCTATAAAATTCCTACAAAATATGATTTCAGTCATATTAAGTTTTTATATCCCCTTCGTAAAAATCCATTAATATGATGACATTTTAAAATCCTTTCGATGATAAGAAAACAGATAATCAATTTTTAAATTTCCTTATTATGAAAAATCAACTACTCGTTTTCTTTTGCCTTATTGGCATAGGCGCCTTAGCACAAGTAGACTTAATGCAGCCCAGTAATTTTACCCCTGCAGAAATTGAAAAAACCGAATGTATAACAGATGCCGATAGGCAAGATGTTCGTCAGGCTATTGCTGAAAACAAAAGACAAATACTTTCTAAAAACCCAAATGCCTTTCAAAATAGGGGCGGTTCGCCTTTATTTGTGTTACCTATTCGAGCTAAGGCTGAGTTTGATGACTATGGCTATTACATTATTAACAATCAGGTTGATCACGATTTAACGCCCAATGGAAGTTTATTGGATTATGAATGTAACGAGCGTACATATGATTGGGCGACCGGTAATCATGAAGGGACCGATTATGTACTCTGGCCTTATCCTTGGAAACGTATGCAAGAAGAAGTTATGAAAGTGATAGCTGCTGCACCAGGAACCATAATTGACAAACGAGATGGCAATTTTGATTTAAACTGTGATAACAATGGTAACCCAAACTGGAACGGAATCGTTGTTGAGCACAGCGATGGTTCACAAGCTTGGTATTGGCATTTTAAAGATGGTGCTATAACCTCAAAAGGTATTGGCGATACAGTTGAATCTGGAGAATATCTCGGAGCTGCAGGAAGTTCGGGAAGTAGTACCATTCCACATTTACATTTTGAAGTTTATGATGCCAACGGAAATTTAATCGATCCCTACGAAGGTCCTTGTAATGATATGAATGCTTCTAGTTGGTGGGCAGATCAACCTGATTATTTTGTGCCAGAAATAAATCATCTTTCAACTCATAATTCACCTAATTTTGATTCTGAATGTGGTGTAGTTGAAAATACATACGAAGCTTTGAATTTTGAACCAGGAGAAGATATAGTTTTCCGAATTTTTTACAGGGATATTCGTACAGATGATGATACCCAAATTGTAATTAAAAAGCCAGATGGTTCAATTTTGTACGATTTTATGTTTACCTCGCCTTGGCCTAATTATACGGGAGCCTATGCAGAATGGATTTTCCCTACAGATAATACCTGGCCCGATGGAGTTTATACCGCAACCGCACTCTATTACGGAACTATGTATGAAACTATTTTTGGTATAAATACTAACTTAGGAGTTGAAGAGATTACTACAACAAAAATCAATATTTATCCTAACCCTGCTTCAGAAAGCGTTTTTATAGAGAGTGATACTGCTATTGAAAAAGTTGAATTATATGATGTGTCGGGAAGAAGGGTTCTACAACTGTTTTCAAACAAACTAAAAATGGAAGTCAAGACTGAAACGTTGCAAAACGGATTATACTTGGCTTTAATTACTTCAGAAGGGAAAACAATCTCACAGAAAATTATTAAGAAATAGAATTTAGTTGATACAAAAAAAAGAGGTTTCAGTAAAAGTTGAAACCTCTTTTTAATTGTTGTAAGTTATTCTTAGTCTAAAGAAACACGCTCAAAAGCAACAACTTCTACATCGCCCAATGTTTTTACATATTGTGCAACGCTTTGTTTGCTGTCCTTAATAAACGCTTGGTTTACTAGAGTGTTATCTTTAAAGAAACGCTTAATTTTTCCTTTAGCAATGTTGTCTAACATTTCTTCTGGCTTGCCTTCTTGACGTAACTGATCTTTGGCAATCTCAATTTCTTTATCAATCGTAGATTGATCAACACCTTCTTCATTTAAGGCAACAGGGTTCATTGCTGCAGCTTGCATAGAAACATCTTTAGCAACTTCTTCCGCGCCATCAGCGTTTTTAGAAAGACCTGTTAAAACAGCAATTTTGTTACCAGCGTGAATGTAAGAACCTACAAATGGAGCTTCTAATGTCTTATAAGCACCAATTTCAATTTTCTCACCAATTACACCGGTTTGCTCAGTCAATTTTTCTTGAACAGTGATTCCGTTGTAATCTGTAGCCAAAAACTCATCTTTAGATGAAGTGTTTAACGCTAACTCAGCAAAATCGTTTGCTAATTTTACGAAATCATCGTTTTTAGCAACAAAGTCAGTCTCACAGTTAAGCGATACAATTACACCTCTACTGTTATCGTTGTTTACTTTAGCAATTACAGCACCTTCGCTTGAGTCACGGTCAGCTCTTTTTGCAGCAATTTTCTGTCCTTTTTTACGAAGGATTTCAATTGCTTTGTCAAAATCACCATCTGCCTCCACTAATGCCTTTTTACAGTCCATCATACCGGCACCGGTTGCTTTTCTTAATTTATTTACTTCTGCGGCGGTTATTTTAGCCATTTTTATAACGTTTTTAATGTATTAGTAAAAAAGCCGTTCAATTGATTTTCAGCAAAGAAAATAACCAAACGGCAAATTTGTATTAACAATGGGTTATTTTATTCTTCTTCTTTGGTTGCCTTTTCTAAAGTTTCTTCTTTAGACTCCAATTTCACAGGCTTTTTAGCCTCTTTCATTGCTTTTTTGTCTTCCTTGTCCTTAGAAGGAACCTCTTTTTTATCAGCTTTCTTTTCTTTAGCCTCTTTTTCTTTCTTTGCTTCCTTTTTGGCTTTCTTAGCTGCTTTTTCTTCTTCGCTCTTTTCTTTTCCAGCTTTGCGTTCTGCAAGTCCTTCAATTATCGCTTCAGAAACTTTACCAACAACTTTTTCAATAGATTTAGATGCATCATCATTCGACGGAATTGCATAATCAATCTCACGTGGATCACTGTTGGTATCCACCATTGCGAAAATTGGAATGTTTAATTTTTGAGCTTCTTTTACAGCAATGTGCTCACGAGTAGTATCTACAATGAACAACGCTCCTGGAAGACGGCTCATGTCGCTAATAGAACCTAAGTTTTTCTCAAGCTTAGCACGAAGACGGTCTACTTGTAAACGCTCTTTCTTAGAAAGGGTGTTGAAAGTTCCATCTTGCTTCATACGATCAATAGATGCCATTTTTTTAACGGCTCTTCTAATGGTTACGAAGTTGGTAAGCATACCACCGGGCCAACGCTCGGTAATGTATGGCATTTTAGCTTCGCTCGCTTTTTCTGAAACGATGTCCTTAGCTTGTTTTTTAGTAGCTACGAAAAGAATTTTTCTTCCGCTGGCTGCAATTTTCTTTAAAGCTTCGTTAGCTTCATCAAGTTTTGCAGCTGTTTTGTAAAGGTTGATAATGTGAATCCCGTTACGCTCCATATAGATATATGGTGCCATGTTCGGGTTCCATTTACGGGTTAGGTGACCAAAGTGTACACCTGCGTCAAGTAACGACTTAACTTCTTTGTTGTCTGCCATTTTGTTTTAGTTTACGTTCCTGTTTAGATAGCAACCTTTCCTGCAATAGGACTTGGTTTAGATGCTAAACTAACTTCCGCGACATACGGAATAACAGCTTGTTAAATAATAAATATAATATGAACTGATGTGCCATTGAAACCAATGGCACGGTTGTATTAACGTTTTGAGAATTGGAATTTCTTACGCGCTTTCTTCTGTCCGAATTTCTTACGCTCAACCATTCTTGGATCTCTGGTTAATAAACCTTCTGGTTTTAAAATACTTCTGTTTTCTTCATTAAGCTCACACATAGCTCTAGATAAGGCCAAACGGATAGCCTCAGCTTGTCCAGTGATTCCTCCTCCAAATACGTTTACTGATACGTCAAAGTTTTTGTCGTTTTCAGTTAACATAAGAGCTTGTTTAACTTTATATTGTAATGTACCTGTGGTAAAGTACTTTTCCATATCACGTTTGTTGATGGTGATATTTCCTTTTCCATCAGAAAGGTACACACGCGCAACAGCGGTTTTTCTTCTTCCTATTTTGTGAATAACTTCCATTACTTGATATCGTTAAGGTTAATGGTTTTTGGTTTTTGTGCCTCTTGGTCGTGCTCAGCACCTGCATATACTTTAAGGTTTCTGAAAAGATCTGCTCCTAATTTATTTTTAGGCAACATTCCTTTTACAGCTTTTTCTACTACTCTCGCAGGATCTTTGCCGTATAATTCTTGTGCAGTTAAGCTACGCTGTCCACCTGGATAGCCCGTGTGACGAATGTATTGTTTTTCGGTCCACTTGTTTCCGGTTAACACAATATTACTTGCATTTGTAATAACAACGTTGTCTCCACAATCTACGTGAGGAGTAAAATTAGGCTTGTGCTTACCACGTAGCAATTTTGCTACTTTACTGGCTAAACGTCCAAGCGTTTGTCCATCAGCATCCACATGCAACCACTCTTTGTTTACAGTAGCGCTGTTTGCTGAAATTGTTTTATAACTTAGTGTATCCACTTTTAATAATTTTTCTGTTAGCATTCACCTACTAACAGGTTAAACATTCCTTCTTTTGGATAAATCGGGGTGCAAATGTACTATTATTTATTTGAAAAACAACCCCCAAGGTTTTAATTTTTTAGGTTCTAAAAATCTATGAGTTAGTGTTTCAGAAAACTTACTCAACTGTGACCACCAAATCACCCTTCATCAACATGGTTCCCGGTTTTAAAACAATGGATTTTATTTTTCCAGCTTTATTGGCTGTAACAGTAGTTTCCATTTTCATTGCTTCAATCACAAACAAGGGTTCGTTTTCTTCAATTTCCTGTCCTTTTTTAACGAGCATTTTATACAACATTCCTTGAAGCGGCGCACCGTATTGATTGGCATCTTCAGCATCTGCTGGAATATGAACTTCTTTTTCAACCTTGATGGATTTATCCTTAATTTCTACAAAGCGGTTTTCACCGTTTACTGAGAAGAACACAATCCGTATTCCTTCATCATTAGGTATTCCTACTGAGAGCAGTTTTACGATGATTGTTTTTCCTTCTTCCAGTTCAATAATAGCTTCTTCGCGCAGTTTCATTCCGTAGAAGAAATTTTTCGTAGGAAGAATGGCTAAATTTCCATACAATTTATACTTCTCGTGTGCTTGTTCAAAAACACGTGGGTATAAGCTGTAGGATAGAAAGTCTTCAAATTCAATTGGACGACTGAATCCTTTCTGAAATTTCTTACGGAACGCAGCATATTCTGTATCAAAATCAATAGGTTCCAAGTGTGCGTTTGGTCTATCGGTGTAGGGATCAGTATTTCTTAGAATTATTTTTTGAAGCTCTTTTGGAAAACCTCCTAACGGTTGCCCCAAATCGCCTTTAAAGAAATTGATAACCGATTCTGGGAATGAAATTTCATTTCCGCGTTGCATCACATCTTCAGGCGTTAAATCGTTCGTGACCATAAAGATGGCCATATCGCCCACCACTTTACTACTTGGGGTTACTTTTACCAAATTTCCGAAGAGCTCATTTACCTGCTCATACATTTTGGTCACTTCGTGGAACCGGTCAGCAAGCCCTAATGCTTCAGCTTGCGGACGTAAATTTGAGTACTGTCCGCCCGGGATTTCGTGTTGATAAACTTCAGCTGTTCCCGCTTTTAAACCAGACTCAAACGGATAATATACCTCGCGGGTGTCTTCCCAGTAGTTTGAGAATTCATTCAGCTTTTTAATATCGTAATCGTGAGCACGTTCGTGGCGTTTCATCATTTCGACTACTGAGTTAAAATTAGGCTGCGATGTTAATCCAGATAAACCACCCAATGCAACATCAACTACATCTACACCTGCTTCAATGGCTTTTAAATACGTAGCCGATTGGATTGAAGAAGTATCGTGTGTATGTAAATGCAGCGGGATGTTCACCGTATCTTTTAAGGCTGAAACCAATTCGGTTGCGGCATACGGTTTCAATAAACCGGCCATATCTTTAATGGCAATCATATGCGCACCGGCATTTTCTAAGTCTTTTGCTAGTTGTGTATAGTATTTTAAGGTGTATTTGCTTTCATCGGGATCTAGAATATCTCCGGTATAACTTATGGCTGCTTCTGCAATTCCGCCAGTTTTGTTTCGAACATAGTTAATGCTCGGCTCCATTGCTTTCACCCAGTTTAGGGAATCGAATATGCGGAAAAGATCTACACCGTTTTCCCACGATTTTTCTACAAATTTTTCGATTAAGTTATCCGGATAGGCTTTGTAGCCTACACCGTTACTGCCTCGAAGCAACATTTGGAACAGAATATTAGGCATACGCTGGCGTAGTTCTCGTAAACGCGTCCACGGACTTTCGTTTAAAAACCGCATACAGACATCGAAGGTAGCGCCGCCCCACATTTCAATACTAAAAGTGTTAGGGTGGTTTTTGGCATAGCTTTCAGCCACTTTCAGCATATCGTACGTCCGCATACGCGTTGCTAACAGTGATTGGTGTGCATCGCGAATAGTCGTATCGGTATAATGAATTTTCTTTTCGTCTTTTAACCACGCACAGAATTTTTCAGGTCCCATTTCGGTAAGCATATCTTTTGTGCCTTTTGGAAATCTCTCTGCACGACTGTAAATAGGAATTGTAGGGTTTCTGAATTTTTTATTCTCGTCAATAAACTTTACATCGGGATTTCCGTTTACAATGACTTCCCCTAAATAATTGGTGATTTTTGTGGTTCTATCTTGCGGTAATTTTACATCGAATAAGGAAGGTGTGTTGCCAATAAAGTTAACCGTAGCCGCTCCTTCTTTAAAGGTGTCGTGTTGAATTACGTTTTGAAGAAAGTGAATGTTGGTTTTTACACCACGAATTCTAAATTCTTTTAATGCTCTAACCATTTTCCGAACCGCGCCATCCAACGTTCTGCCGTGTGCTGAAACTTTTACCAACATCGAATCGAAAAAAGGGCTAATACTGTACGACTGGTAAATGCTTCCAGCATCTAAGCGAATTCCCATCCCCGAAGCACTTCGGTAGGTGGTAATCGTGCCATAATCTGGTGTAAAATTATTGGTAGGGTCTTCAGTCGTTAATCTACATTGCAGCGCAAAACCGTAGGTTTTAAGCGAGTCTTGATCGTATATTTTAATTTGCTTATCCGAAAGCTTATAACCACCGGCAATAAAAATCTGTGATTTAATCAAGTCGATTCCTGTTACCATTTCAGTAACCGTATGTTCCACCTGGATACGCGGATTTACTTCGATAAAGAAAACATTGTCGTTTTTATCTACTAAAAACTCAACCGTACCTACATTATTATAGCTAACTTCCTCGGCAATAGAAACGGCATATTTATAAAGCGATTGTTTTACTTTTTCTGAAACATTATAAGAAGGTGCTACCTCTACAACTTTTTGATGACGTCGTTGCACAGAACAATCACGCTCGTACAAGTGACGGATATTTCCGTGATTGTCGGCAACAATCTGTACTTCTAAATGCTTCGGTTCTTCTACGTATTTTTCCAAGAACATCGTATCGTCCCCAAAGGCATTCCCGGCTTCACTTTGAGCCGACTCAAAATTGTTTTTTAAGTCGTTGTCGTTTCTAATAATTCGCATCCCACGACCACCACCACCTGAGGCAGCTTTCAACATAACGGGATAACCAATGGTTGAAGCTTCAGAAAGGGCAATCTTTAAAGAAGTAAGGTCTTTTGTGTTACTTTTAATGGTAGGTACCTTGCACTTTTCAGCAATTTTTTTGGCTGTGATTTTATCACCCAAGGCATCCATCACTTTAGGGTCTGGACCAATAAATATGACACCGGCTTCGGCACATTTACGGGCGAATTCAGAATTTTCAGATAAAAAACCATACCCAGGATGGATGGCATCGACGCCTTTTGCTTTTGCCAATGCAATAATTTCATCGCCATTTAAATAAGGTTTTAACGGCTCGTCGTCCTTTCCAATTTGATAGGCTTCATCAGCTTTATACCGGTGTTGTGAGTAGCGGTCTTCATAGGTGTAAACAGCAACTGTTGTTAAATTTATTTCGGTGCACGCTCTAAAAACACGTATGGCGATTTCTCCGCGGTTGGCAACTAATACTTTTTTGATGTCCATGATGTTGTGTGGCTTTTTTCTGAAAAACTTAAATGCTGCTAAAGATAAAAAATACTATGCACGCATAATAATTTTTAACTGATTTTTCTGAAATATTTACGAAATATAATACGGGTTTTCGTTTTTGTAATTTCGGACAATAAAATCGAGGGCGCTTTGCAAAATTTCGCCCATGTTTTTCGACCTTTTAAAGTTTACATCTCCAGTTAGTTTAAAAAGGTCTTTTTTTAATTGATTTATCTTTTCGGGTGGTGAGATGGTATCGCTGTTCATGCAATCCATAATCTCTTTTAAACGACTTTGTTCACTTACAGCTCGTTTTGCCAATAAAGAACGTTCTTCCCGTTTGTATTGTTCAATGGATTCTTCTTGTAATAATCCCATTGTCATTTTCACCAATTCGTTGTTTTCTTTTAAAAATTGAGGTTTATATACTTTGGCATTGCCTTCATAACTTTGTTGGTCAAAATCGATAGCGCGAATTCTATATTGGATTCTATCAAAATCGTGGGTAAGGACCATGACATAATTATAGGAACGCATATCGCCCAGCAACCTTACAAAACACCGTTCGTTAAACTTTACAAACTCTTTGGCAATCTCCTTTTTTTGCTGCTCGGAACATTTATGCAATTCGTTTTCAATAAAATCATCACCAGGGATTCCTGAAATATGTTCTTCAATCAACGTATTGCCATGTACTAAAAAGTTGATGTGGTTAGGCGAAAGTAAATGTTCCAGTTCTAGTCCGTAAATACGTGAAGCATCGGCTTTTTTTATGTAAAGAAATAAATAGTTGTCATTTAATATGTTTCTGACCTTAACACGAAATGGTTTTGAATTTCCGAAGGTGCAAAAATCGATACTATCGATACTAAGGTAGGGCAATAAACTGTCGCTACCATCGGAATGTAAAATAGAGTACATTCGTTTTAAGCTGGCATCTATTTCTTCACGTTCAAATTCAGAATAATACACACTGATCCAAAGGGTGTCGTTTCCGTGTTTGTCATAAATGGAAACCGAACCTTGAAACCTTAGCAAATCGTCATAATAAATCGTGATTTTGCTGTTACGGCCATGCTTTGTTAAGTAATTTGATAGGGCATCGGTAATTTCGTAAGCCGGTTTCTTTTTTGAAATCAATTTTCGCATAACTATAAGTTCTAATGCTTAAAGATACCAAATAGGCACATCAAAGCATAAAATTATCCAACTTACAAGAAGGTTATTTTTAAAGGTTTACAAGTTCGGATATCACTAAGCTATTTTTAGTATAAATTAAACTAAAGGAAATAGGTTCAAAATATCTTTTTGATTATAGATTTTTTTTTAATCTATATTTCAGATTGTAAAGCATTTTGGCTATAAAAAGAGTATTTTATCGAAAAGTAAATCTTAATTAAAACCAAGCTGTAGGTTATTTCGTTACATATTATAAGTTTGCGAAAATTTTAAAAATATGTTTCGAATAAAACTCCTCATTTTTGTTTCTACTTTAGTTATAACTTTTAATTCTTTTGCCCAAGTAGGAATTTCTACAACTACTCCGGAAGCAGCTTTAGATGTTACTTCTTCAAATAATGGTATATTAATTCCGAGAGTTGCTCTAACATCTATAACAAGTGCTGGACCAGTGGTCAACCCAAATGGAGGTGGAGCACCAGTAATTAGTACTCTAGTCTATAATGATGGCACAGGTGGATTATCCCCTGCTGGATTTTATTATTGGAATGGGAGTAGTTGGAGTAAATTAATAGACACGACTCCTGATGTATATTTTGGGAAGGCAATTATTAATTCGACCGGAAATATTGATATTACAGGTATTCCTTTTCAGCCAAAACGTGTTACGTTCACCGCTTATGCTAATGTTGATATTTATAATTTAAATGATGATAATAGTACTGGGAGTAACAATAATAATACAAAAGAAAATACATTTGGTTCAATGAAGGGTTTTGCTCAAGTTGATAGTTCAATGCCTTCAGGAATTTCTCAGCAAGTAATCTTTAATGGGGGGTCCGGAAGTTCAATTAACGATATATCACGATATGCATCTTCTTCACATTGTATAGGTTTACGTTATACTAATAACAATGGTGATGACTTAGGTTTGACAAATGCGCAACTGACAAGTTTTAGAACAGATGGATTTAGGTTGAATGTTACAACATTGACTGATAATGTAATTGTTATTTACGAAGCTTATCGTTATTAATGAGCTTCTAACCAATTATCACCTAATCCAATTTCAACATCTAATGGAACTTTCAAAGTATACGCATTTTCCATTTCTGTTTTAATGAGTTTTTGAAGTTCGTCCAATTCAGGTTTGTAGACATCGAATACCAACTCATCATGCACCTGAAGTAACATTTTACTTTTATACTTGGCTTCTGTCATTTTTTTGTGGATGTTAATCATCGCTAGTTTTATAATGTCTGCAGCGCTACCTTGTATAGGCGCATTTACCGCATTTCGTTCTGCGGCGCCACGAACTACGGCATTGCTACCATTAATTCCATTAAGATAACGTCTTCTTCCTAAAACGGTTTGTACATAGCCGTTTTCACGAGCAAAATCGACCAACTCACTCATATAATTCCGAAGTTTCGGGTAGGTTTTGTAATAGGTGTCAATTAATTCTTTGGATTCTTTTCGGGATAAATCGGTTTGATTACTTAATCCGAAGGCAGAAACACCATAAATAATTCCGAAGTTTACAGTTTTGGCGTTGCTACGTTGCTCACGAGTGACTTCATCAATCGGAACATTAAACACTTTTGCAGCGGTAGAAGCGTGAATATCCTCTCCATTTTTAAACGCTTCTATCATCGTGTCTTCTTCACTTAAAGCGGCGATGATGCGCAATTCAATTTGAGAATAATCGGCAGCCAACAAGGTGTACTCTTTATTCCGGGGAACAAACGCTTTTCGTACTTGGCGTCCACGCTCTGTACGAATAGGAATGTTTTGTAAATTCGGATTGTTGCTGCTCAAACGGCCAGTTGCGGCAACGGTTTGCATATAATCGGTATGGACGCGACCTGTGCTTTCTTCAACTTGTTCGGGCAACGCATCTACATAGGTGCTTTTTAGTTTTGCCAAACCACGATATTCTAATACATCCCGAATAATTTTATGGTCTTTAGCTAAATATGAAAGCACATCTTCTGCCGTGGAATATTGTCCGGTTTTGGTTTTTTTCGGTTTATCTACCAATTTCATTTTTCCGAAGAGAATATCACCCAATTGTTTAGGTGAAGCAATATTGAATTCTTCTCCCGCTTCTTCATAAATCTCTTTTTCCAGTCGTTCAATATCATTATTGAGTGCTTCGGAAAGGCTCGCTAAATAATCTTTATCTAATTTAATTCCTTCCAGTTCCATATCGGCCAACACACGAAGTAGCGGAATTTCAATGTCATCAAAAAGCTCCTGAGTGTTTGCATCGCCCAATTCTTTAGCAAAATGCTCTTTTAATTGAAGGGTAATATCGGCATCTTCCACCGCGTATTCAGTTTGTTCTTCAATAGGAACATCGCGCATCGATTTTTGGTTTTTCCCTTTTTTACCAATTAATTCAGTAATGGAAACGGGTGTGTAATTTAGGTACGTTTCGGCCAAAACGTCCATATTATGACGCATATCCGGATTGATAAGGTAATGCGCTAACATCGTATCGAACAATTTTCCTTTTACTTCCACATTATATTTGGCCAACACTTTTATATCGTATTTTAAATTCTGACCAATTTTTTCAATGTCTTCGGCCTCAAAGAAAGGCCGTAATTTTTCTATTATTTTCTGTGCTTCGTCTTTATTTTCTGGAAAAGGAATGTAAAAACCTTTTCCGGTCTCCCAAGAAAAAGCAATCCCGACCAATTCGGCAGTCAAAGGGTTTAAACCTGTAGTTTCCGTATCGAAACACACACTTTTTTGTTTTAGTAGATTCTGAAGAAACAACTTAGTGCCCATTCCTGGTTGAATGGTTTGGTAAAAATGCTCGGTATCTTTTATAGTTTTTCGTGAGTTATATGCTTCTGCTTCAGTTGTAGCCTCTCCGTCTCCGCCAAATAAAGAAAATTGTCCTGTTCCTGCTGATGTGGCTGTTTTTTTAGCGGTTTCAGTATTGGAGACTTTCGTTACTTCTTCTTGTTGTCCTTCCGAAGAAAAAAGTTTTAAAAATTGATCGCGCAGCCTTCTAAACTCCAACTCTTCAAATATTTCCTGAACTTTTTCAGAGTCTGGCATGGAGAGTTCATAGTTTTTCTCATTAAAGGTTACATCGCAATCAGTAAAAATAGTGGCCAGTTTTCTAGAAAGCCGTCCTAACTCAGCATTGGCAATCACCTTTTCTTTCATTTTTCCTTTTAGCTTATCGGTGTTATCCAATAAGCCTTCCATAGAATCGAATTGTTTGATGAATTTTTTTGCTGTCTTATCACCCACACCCGGTAATCCTGGGATATTATCACTAGCATCTCCCATCATGCCTAAATAGTCTATTACCTGTTCGGGGCGTTCTACCCCAAAGCGTTTTTGTACCTCTGGAATTCCCCAAATTTCAATCGCATTGCCCATTCTGGCGGGGCGGTACATAAAAATATTTTCTGAAACCAATTGCGCAAAATCCTTGTCTGGCGTAACCATAAACACTTGGTAGTTTTCTTTTTCAGCCTGTTTTGCCAAAGTGCCGATAATATCGTCTGCTTCCATTCCTGAAATTTCAATACAAGGAATGTGCATCGCTTTAATAATATCCTTAATAATAGGGATGGATTGTCGAATAACGTCCGGTGTTTCATCACGGTTGGCCTTGTATTCCGGGTACATTTCTTTTCGCTCCTTGCTTCCGTCTTTATCAAAACAAATGGCTAAATGATCGGGTTTTTCACGGCGAATAACATCGAACAAAGAATTAGTGAACCCCATAATGGCTGAGGTGTCTTGCCCTTTTGAGTTGATACGAGGGTTTTTTATTAAAGCATAATAACCACGGAATATTAGGGCATAAGCGTCAAGAAGGAATAGGCGTTTTTTGTTGGACATGGATTGGAAAATTGTGTTTCCACCAAAAGTAAAAAGAAGACTTCAGAAATAGGCGGTTTCCACAAAAAAATAAAAGCCGTCCTTCCTCAAAAACGGCTTTTATATGAATTTATAGTGCAAAATAACCTCGTGGTTACTAACACTTACCAATATCTACGAAAGCATTCTGGTGTCGGTTTTAGTTTATTGAAATTTTAACAAATGTAAAAAATCGCTCCTCCTCAAAAGCGACTTTTACGTTATGCTATTTTTTTGAAAAGAGTTTTCTTTTCGGTTTCAAAACTAGTGGATTAAATACATATCAATATTACTGTAGTGTTATCAATTTCTAAAACAGGCTTAAATATAAAGTTAAATAAGACCTTTTTACGTATTAAAATTATCTTAAAATAAGTATTTAACAGATTAAATGTCTATTTTTTAAGATGAATGGTTACATTCGCACGCAAAATTTAATAACCTTACAAACCCCAATGTTATGAAAAACATTAAATTACTCCTCTTAACCTTACTGTTCTGTGGATTTTCTTACGCACAAGTAGGAATAGGAACAACCACTCCAGACCCATCTTCAATGTTAGATGTTACCTCTGATTCGCAAGGACTACTAGTTCCTAGAATGACAACGGCTGAACGAAATGCAATTACAGATCCAGCAAAGAGTTTATTGATATTTGATACTACTGAAAACACTTATTATTTTAATGAAGGTGATGATGTGACTCCCAATTGGATTCCATTTCTTTCAGATAATGAAAGAAGGGATAATTACGTACTAGTGAAAAGTGTAAATGACTTCCCTGCGCCAACCAGTGGGACTATTACTTTAGACCAAAACACCTTATATGAAATAAATGGAACAATAACATTGTCAAATCCTATAGAACTAAACGACGCCCAACTTTTGGGCCGTGATGCTGGAGAGGATGTTTTGTCTAAAGCATCAGGTGCAGTTTTTACAGGAACAACTGGTGGTAATATAAAAAACTTGACCATTGAAGGGGGAGGTACTGTTTTTGCTATTACAGGAGGTACTTCGTTATTGTTTCAAAATTGTATTGTTTCTGGTATGGCAAGCGTAGGAACCATTTCTGGGGTTGGATTGTATTTTTCTAATATTGTAAATTTTGTAGGGAATACAACAGGTGTTACATATACTAATATTGGCAATTTATTACTGAACAATCAGGGATGGGCGAGTACTAATGCTGGTACTTATGAAACATTTACAGGCACTTTTGGTTTAATAGAAAAGGTGAGTGGGTTTTCTACTGTTGCATCTGGTAACACAGGTATTGATGTAAGTTCAAGCCCTACAGTTGGTACAGGCGTTTTACAAGGAACCGTTTTTTCAGGGGGAGGTGATTATGTAAATGGTTATAATCCCGAGCCGTATGATGGATATAATTTTTCCAATAGTTGGACCGTAAATGCACCTGGTATTCCAAGGGAGAGTGATGATGTGGCTACTGGGGATATAAATTTATCGGCGGCAGTAGGTAGTGGAGTAGAAACCTCATTTTCTAGTAATAATACCCCTAAAAAAATCAGCGGGACGACCACTTCCAATAATTTATTTCGATTTACAAAAAATGGTGATAATAGGATAACTTATAGAGGAAATAAAACTAGATATTTTCAAGTAGCGGCTTCGGTATCATATCAAGGTACTGACGATTTAACTTTGATTCTTTATATTGCTAAAAACGGAACTGTAATTACTCAAACTAAAGTGTATGGTAGGGCTGCAACAGGATTTTTTGTGAGTGGTGGTATTTTGGCCTTACCGATAATAGGTACGGTTGAATTAAATCAGGGTGATTACATTGAAATTTGGGCAGAACGATTTTCTGGAACTGGAGATATGAACACTGTTTCTTTAAACTTAACCGCTAGATAAACTAGAAATCTTAAATCTATTTTCAAAACAATACTCCAAAACCTTCGGCAGCACATGCCGAAGGTTTTTTTCTGCTTTTAAGCTATCGTGAAAAACGACAATACTTCCAGGCTGTATATTTTGTAGCACGTTTTGAAGGCATTTTTCTTCAGATACAGAAGCATCGTAATCATAACTCAAGACGCTCCACATAATAATTTTATATCCTCTTTGCTGAAGAATTTTAGACTGCTTTGAAGTTATTTTTCCATAAGGTGGTCGAAATAACGTAGTGGTTTGGTCTAAATAGGTTTCACACTTTTCAACATTCTTAATGTATTCTGAAGTTTTGGTTTGCCAGCCATTTAAATGATTAAAAGTATGATTCCCTACCGAATGGCCTTCAGCAAGGATTCGGTTAAAAATATCAGGATGTTTTTTAATGTTTTCGCCAATGCAAAAGAAAGTCGCTTTGGCATTGTATTGCTTTAAGGTGTCCAGTACCCAAGGGGTTACTTCGGGGATTGGGCCGTCGTCAAAAGTTAAGTAAACTTTCTTGTCATTATTTGGCAATGCCCAAATTCGCTTCGGAAAAATCCGCTGCATAAATTTGGGCACTGTAACCAGACGTAGTTTCACTATTTTATTCTTCTATCGCTTCATTTAGAATTTCATCCGGAACTGAATCTGCCATAATTTGGATAGATTCTTTTTCCTGAAGGTCTTTCTCAACATCAACCCCTTCGTTTTCATTATAAAAATGACGGAAGAGCTTTAAGTAGTCATTAAATTCAGAAGCTTCATCTTTTGCAAAAGTTTCATCATCGTAGACTATTATAATATCGACTAAGCCGCGATAACGTTCCATATCACTTATAATTTCATCGGCAATAGCGTATTGTCTTTTAACTTTCATTCCGCTGTAATACAGTAAGTTTTCTTGATATTTTTCTGAAACTTTCTCATACAATTCACGGGCCTTCTCAGGTTTATCTACTTCGTAATATCCTAAAACAAAAGGTTCTAGTAGCGAGTAATATTCAAAATACTTAACTGGCATTTTTTCCATTGCCAAGTCTAAAACATCTTCAGCTTTTTCTTTTTTGCCTTCATTAATTAAATTTTCAGCTAAACGTGCTAAGTTGCTTCGGTAGGTGATACCGTTTCTTCTAGTTTCGGTGTCGTGGTATATATCTGGACTTCCGCTATTGCCCCAATCCCAGTTCATAACGATATCATACATTTTATCGGTATCCACACGGCCCATATCAAATGGGTTTCTTGGGTTTACGGGTGTTCTAATAGGAACTAATTTATAAACAACACCATCTAATTGAAGGTAATCTTTCATCCATAAATAATCATCGTCACCAAAAGCACCGCCGCTAAAGTAAATAGGGCGTTCCCAATCGTTATTGGCGATAATATCCAACATCATCATTCGGTTTTTGTAAATAACATTTCCTTTTAGTTGAATAAAAATTTCATCTACAATTTTATCAGCATCTTCCTGCGGAACAATACCGTTACGCAATACCGCTTCTTTATCAACTGGAACACGAATGGTTTTTGAAGGGAATGTATTTGCCATTTGATTACTCTCCAGTTCGACACGTGTTGCGGGACTATCGTTTGCAACCCAATTCATCCACGTTTTAATATCGACGGTATCTTGCTTTGTTTCTTGGTAATAGAGAAAATCGCGAGTGCCATATCGATATTTGTCGTGTGTTAACTGCGACGGGATAGGGTCGCTGGTAAACGCCTTTTTCTTCATATCATCAATATACCAATCGGTTTGAAAAAGACTGGTATTGATAATACGGACATCTCGACGGTAACCCTCTATGTTTTGAGCATACCACAGCGCAAATGTATCGTTATCGCCAATGGTGAATAGAATAGCATTTTCATCAACCGAATCTAAATACATTTTTGCCATCGAATTAGCTGTATATCGACCTGAACGATCATGGTCATCCCAGTTTTGATACGCTAATAATACAGGTGAGGCTAATAGCGTAGCACCAAGAACCACCGGAATGGCAATTTTTGGTGACAGGTACTCTTTCACCACTTCAAAAAGGGCATAGACTCCAAAACCAATCCACATAGCAAATATGTAGAAAGAACCTACAAGCGCATAGTCACGCTCCCGTGGTTCAAAAGGACGTTCGTTGAGGTATATTTTAAGGGCAAGGCCCGTAAACAGGAAAAAGATGAGCAGCACCCAGAATTTTTTCTTATCATTTTTAAAGAGAAATACTACCCCTAAAATTCCTAATATTAAGGGTAAGAAAAAGTAGGTGTTTCGGGCTTTGTTATTTTTCACATCACTAGGCAGATTGTCTTGTGAGCCTAAACGGAGTTCGTCTATAAAGTCTATTCCACTTAGCCAGTTTCCGTGGAGGTCTGTGTATTGTCCTTGCACATCGTCTTGTCTTCCAGCGAAATTCCACATAAAATAACGCCAATACATATAACCGAACTGAAACTCAAACATAAATTTGAGGTTTTGTCCAAATGAAGGTTTTTCAATATTGAGCGCCATTCCAAACTCACGTAAAAACTTATCATAGTCTTTACTTTCAACCAAGCCTTCGTTATACGCTTGCTTAAATTTAGCAACCTCTTGCACGAGTCGCTTTTCACTTCGGTATTCGGGTTTTATGGTAAAATCCAATCCTCCTGTAAACTCTAAGTAGTTAGCACTATTTTCAACGCTCCACATTCTTGGCAAAAATGCTTTTTGCGCATCATCTGTATTTTGTAATGCGTTTTTATAATCGTTTACAATTACATACTTCCCGGCTTGTTCATCTTCTTCGTACTTCGGTTTTTCATCTTTGTATGGGTTGTCAGGGTCCAAGCCAGCATATGCTTCTGTAAACAGAGGACCGTAAAATAAATGGGTTTGTGGGTATTGCTCACGGTTATAGTATGCTAATAATTCCCGAGCGTTATCAGGGTTGTTTTCATTAATGACCGTCCCGGCATTGGCTCGAATAGGAAGCATAAGCCAACTTGAAAAACCGATAAATATAAAAAGGATACAAAGTAATAAGGTGTTGAACTGAGTGTGGTTTTTCTTACGGGTATAGCGTAAACCGTAATAAAAAAGTGCAATAAAGACAATACCAGCAATCAAGGTTCCTGTATGGAAAGGTAGCCCTATGCTGTTAACAAAGAATAATTCCGAAGCACTGAAAAACTTCATCGTCATTGGCAGTAACAACTTAAATATAAACAGTAAAATCGCCACCATCACAACATTCGCTATGATGAAATTTTTAATGGTAACTTTTTTATAATTCTTGAAGAAATACAAAAAGCCCATAGCAGGGATGGTAAGCAGGCCTAAAAAGTGAATTCCGAAGGAAAGACCAATGATAAAAGCAATTAAAATGACCCAGCGATCGCCGCGAGGGGTATTCATTTCACGCTCCCAGCGTAAGGCACAATAAAATAGGACAGCAGTTATAAATGCTGCTGAAGCATACACTTCGGCTTCTACGGCACTAAACCAAAAACTATCCGTGAAAGCAAAGCTTAAAGACCCTATGAATGCACTACCCAGTATAGCAACGGAATTACTTTTATTAATTTCTTGGTGTTTAGAAACTACATTGGTAAGCAACATAGTGAGCGACCAAAACATAAATAAAATAGTAAAAGCACTGGCAAAAACCGACATAAGGTTAATGGTAAGTGCAATATTTGAAGCTTCCATGGCAAAAATGGAGAAAAATGCCCCCAATAATTGATAAAGCGGTGCTCCAGGTGGATGGCCTACTTCTAGATTACTTGCTGTGGTAATATATTCACCAGCATCCCAAAAACTGGCAGTGGGCTCTACGGTAAGCCAATAGGTGATAAGGGATATAAGAAATACGGACCAACCTAAAATCTGGTTCCAATTTTTAAAGTTAAAAGAAGCCATAAGCTCGTACGGTTTTTGTTGTGGCGAATTTACTAATAATATACGTAGTGTAAACCACCAAAACTAAGTAACGTATCGAAACAATGTGTTATTTTATGATTTTTTTAAAAAGTTTACATTGAAGAAAGATTTTTTGTCATTTTTATTTGCGGAAGAAAAAGTTTGTATTAAATTTGCAACCGCATTACGGTATTGGCCCATGGTGTAACTGGCAACACGTCTGTTTTTGGTACAGAAGAGTCTAGGTTCGAGCCCTAGTGGGCCAACAAGAATCCCGAACTTTTATTAGTTCGGGATTTTTTTATTTAAAGTTGAATGCCATAGGGATTGCCTCAACAATAAATGGTTAAGTTTTAAAAAAAGAATCTCTTTCTATGCTCCGTAGGCTCGTTCTGTTTGAGTTTGCTTTTCAAAACATTTAAACTCCCCCGATTCTAAAAACTTCTTTAAGGCTCGTGCCATTGTCTTATTTTGAAAACACGGAGTGATTGAAAAATTGAGAAAGTCAAAAACTGATAAAAAACAGCAAGTTATTATTGACTCAAGAGAATAAACTTACTCTCCAATAACAATATAGTTAGAACCAGTACTTTGAATAGTGAAACGTTGCCCTTGAACTATTTGAGTTATATCAAGCCCTGTTGTGTCGTTAAAAATATTTGACCCACCTGTAATCGTAAATATAGCGATTGTTGCTCCCATACTATTTGATCCTATTATAGTATATACTCTTCCTTCGCAATTAGATGGATTTGGTAATATTAATCCTGTTGTATTTGTAGAAACTCGTACCGTATGATGATTCTCTGTCAATGTAAAATTTGTAATTGTCCCTGTGTTTGTAAAGGCTTTTGAAATTGATCCATTTACATCAAATTTCGAAGAAGGGTCTTCCGTATTAATTCCTATGTCACCATCGTTTTTTATGACCATTCTTGTAGTTGTATTTAAGCTTCCTGCAGGGGTAGTTTGAAATAGTAGTTTGCCTGGTGCAGAAGACGCTGTAAAATCCCCATCAGCTTCGCTTGAAATTTCTGCCGCTGGGCTAAATATAAAGGAGCTTTTATTTGTGAGCCCTCGGTACCTAAGACCTCCCAAACGGGTGTCTTCTGTAACCAAAGCGGGACTTCCCAGTGAGCCTCTGGACCTAAGGAGGTCAAGGTCAAAATCATTGTTTGGCTCATCAATAAACCTAATAAACAATGCGTCCCTGCCATTAACTTCGGTTATATGAAGTGCACCTAGCGGGTTCGTAGTTCCAATCCCTACTTTTCCTGAAATATAAATATCGTCAGAGTTTGAAGTGGCTGGTTCGTTTGTTCCAGCTTTGTACCAAGGTTCTATATTGTTGTTAATAGGGGTCCAAGCACTATTGGTTGAATTCCAAAAGTGAAATCCTTTTGTAAAAGAGCCTGTGTTCTGGGTAAGGTAAACCAGTTGTCCGTCTGTTAACCCATCTACTGAGAGGTCATTTACTCTTGGCACTAAAACACCGTCAGTTTCTGAAACAGTGCCAAGGTGATCCTTGGCCCTAACATCTAAAGAACTGTCAGGGTTTGTTGTTCCAATTCCAACTTGGGAGAATAAATTGGTAAACATTAAAATGAATACTACTGTTATAAAAGGAGTAGGTTGGTAAAAGTTAAGTGTAAAAATAGGTTTCATTTATATGGTGATTTGGGCAAGTAAAAATAGAAAAATTAAACTGAAAGATCAATGTGTATCTATAGAAATCGTCTCTTGCAACAATCTCCACCGATAGCCACTTTCAGAGTTTTTATCCAAATCAAATACAGAATAGTAGCGAGTTATTTTGGTGGAGTCTTTTGGGTCAATAATTATAGGCCGTAAGGTGTCTGGGCGATTGCTTTTATGAATAGCAAAACCATTTACAACTTGCTTCCATTGGTTGTTTTGCAGTTTGTAAAGAAAATATTTATTGAAATTAGTGTCTTTTAGTTTTACTGTTGCTAATAGCAAATCTCTATCAATTCCTTTCATTTTCAAGGAATCTAACACTGCACCGTAACTTTTTGGAATTTTGATTACAGCAAATCGATTATTTTCAAAAGCAATTGTAGTTATTCCTTTTATAGAATCTATATTTTTTACGTAGCTATAAAATGGTGAGCGGTTGCCATTAAAATCTGCGGTTATGGCACCATCGGGTATTACAGGTTCAATAGCTATATTCTCTTTTTTGGTTGGTTCACCTCCTATAACACTCTTTTCTTTTTTGTTGGGGGTGCCACAGTACAAAAAAATAAAGCTGATAGAAATGACAAAATATTTCATTAAATCTTGAATGTTATCACGGGCATATTAGCGTGATTCACCAGGTCTTCGCTAATACTACCATTAAAAAAATGCGATAATCCTTTTCGTCCGTGTGTACTCATCCCTATTAATTGATACTTGTTTTCCTTGGTAAAATTTAAAATCCCTTTTTCTACAGAGGTTTCATTATATACGTTTAAGGTGTAATTTTCGGCACCCATTCCCTTTATAAAGTTTTTCATGATTTTATGGGCTTCAGTGGAAGTTTTAAAGCCGCTAGGGGTGTTTACATATAACAAGTGTATTTTGGCACCTAACGTATCTGCAAATTTTTGTGCTTTGCTAAAAGGCGTGCGGCACTCTTCAGAAAAATCGGTTGCAAAGACAAAATCGTTGACTTCAAATTTTTCGTGTTCATTTTTAATAACCAAAACAGGAATGGTTGAAGTGCGAACCACTTTTTCGGTATTGCTGCCAATGAACATTTCTTTAAATCCACTGGCACCGTGCGACCCCATTACGATAAGGTCTATGTCTTTTTCTTTTACCGCATTTAAAATGTCTTCATAGATTTCGCCATGGCCTATGGTTTGCGTTATATCTACATCTTCCAAATAGGGGCGTTTCATAAGGTCTGAAAACCGCTTTTCGGTTAATTTTATGAAATAAATAGATTCTGGCAATGCTCCAGTATTAGAAGCGGTAGCAAGATGGCTTGGAAGCTCAACAGTATGAAACAAATAAATTTCACTATCATGTTTTTCTGCCATTTGCACGGCAACTTTAAGTGCATTTTCTGCTTGAGGTGAGAAGTCTGTGGGTACTAGAATTCGTTTCATAGGCGTTGGTTTTTATAGATGTTTTTTCGTACCATTAAAATACAAAAATAAATTGGTAGCCGCTCATTTTTATAATATTAAAATTTGTATTATATTTGCACCGAATTAGATAAGCAACTAGCTGAGGGGACAAAAAGTCCCCTCTTTTTATAGCTTAAATTTATGCGTGAAAAGGTATTACAATTATTGGAAAAAGCTCTTGAAGACAACAAATCGTTGTTTTTAATAGACTTTGCTGTGACGGAGGCCAATCAAATAAGGATAACTATCGATGGTGATAACGGTGTTACTGTTGAAGATTGCATTGCTGTAAGTCGCGCTATTGAGCATAATCTAGATCGCG
>DEQW01000012.1:56968-189716 GCA_002360635.1 Flavobacteriaceae bacterium UBA3356
CACCGATTTTTCTTTAGAAGTAATGTCCGCAGGTGTTTCACAGCCCTTACAGGCTGCCCGCCAATACAAAAAAAATATTGGTAGAAAAATTCAGGTTAAGACCGAAGCTGGAGAAACCATTGAGGCAGAACTGACAAATGCAACAGAAGATGAAGTCACCCTTAAATGGAAAACCCGCGAACCCAAGCCTGTTGGCAAGGGAAAGCACACTGTGAAAAAAGAAGCTGTTGTGCCCTACAACGATATTGTTGAAGCAAAAGTGATGATAACATTTAATTAAAATGACATGGAAAATTTAGCGTTAATCGATTCTTTTTCGGAATTTAAAGACGATAAGCTCATTGACAGGGTAACGCTTATGGCGATACTGGAAGACGTTTTTAGAAACGCTTTGAAGAAAAAATACGGAAGTGATGATAATTTTGATATAATTATAAACCCAGATAAAGGGGATTTAGAGATTTGGCGTAACCGGATTGTGGTTGCAGATGGCGAAGTTGAAGATGACAATGAAGAAATATCACTTTCCGAAGCACAAAAAATTGAACCCGATTTTGAAATTGGGGAAGATGTTTCAGAAGAAGTAAAATTAATAGATTTAGGACGCCGCTCTATTTTAGCATTGCGTCAAAATTTGATTTCAAAAATACACGAACACGATAACACCAATATTTACAAGCAATTTAAAGAGCTGGAAGGCGATATTTATACGGCTGAGGTGCATCATATACGTCACCGTGCTGTCATTTTGCTTGATGATGAAGGCAACGAGATTATCATGCCGAAGGACAGGCAAATCCCTTCAGATTTTTTCAGAAAAGGAGACAATGTCCGAGGGATTATTGAAAGTGTGGAGCTTAAAGGAAACAAGCCGGTTATTATCATGTCACGTGCAAGCCCTATATTCCTTGAAAAACTATTTGAACAAGAAATCCCTGAAGTGTTTGATGGGTTAATAAATGTTCAAAAAGTTGTAAGAATTCCAGGTGAAAAAGCAAAAGTTGCCGTAGATTCGTACGATGATCGTATTGATCCTGTAGGAGCTTGTGTAGGGATGAAGGGTTCTCGTATCCACGGTATCGTTCGTGAATTGGGTAACGAAAATATTGATGTAATAAATTACACCAATAACCTTAACTTGTTTATCACAAGAGCATTGAGTCCTGCAAAAGTGACTTCAATAAAGATAGACGAAGAAAATAAACGCGCAGAAGTTTTATTGCGCCCAGAAGAAGTTTCAAAAGCAATTGGTCGTGGCGGTCATAACATTAGGTTGGCCGGACAGCTAACTGGTTATGAAATTGATGTATTGCGCGAAGGCGCAGAAGAAGATGTAGAATTACGTGAATTTTCCGATGAAATCGAAGATTGGATTATTGCAGAATTCCAAAAAATTGGTCTGGATACTGCCAAGAGTGTTCTTGAGTATGACATGGCCGATTTAATTAAGAGAACTGATCTTGAAGAGGAGACTGTTAAGCACGTTATTAACATTTTAAAAGAAGAATTTGAAGAGTAGTGGTAACTTTACCTACTTTTACACATATTTATAAGACAAAAAGGAGAAAGCATTTATATGGCTGAAGTAAAATCGAAAAGGCTAAACAAAGTATTACGCGAATTCAACATCTCGCTGGATCGTGCCGTGGAATTTTTAAGTTCTAAAGGCTACGAGGTGGACGCACGTCCAACCACGAAAATTTCAGATGAAGAATACGGAGTGCTTTTTGACGAATTCGAAACCGACAAGAGTAAGAAGATGGAGTCTAAGGAAGTTGGTGAAGAAAAGCGTAAAGAGAAAGAAGAACTTCGTTTGGAACGCGAGCGCGAACTGGAAGAAAAGCAAAAGAAAGAAGCCAAAAAAGTTGTAAAAGCTGAAGCCAAACTTGATGGCCCCAAACAAGTGGGTAAAATTGATTTGGATGCCGATAAAAAGAAAGCCAAAGCAAAAGAAGAATCTGAAGCTAAAAAAGCTAAAGAGGAACCAAAAGCTGAGAAAGTAGAAGAAAAGGCAGCCGAAAAAGCTAAAGAGGTAAAATCCGATACTAAGAAGGAAACTTCAAAAAAGGAAGCTCCTAAAAAGGAAACACCAAAAGCCAAAGAGGAAAAGCCTGAGGCTACAAAAACTAAAGAAGAACCTAAAGCTGATAAAGTAGAAAAAGAAGAAGAGAAACAATCCGATTCTGTTCAAACCAACTACAAAAAGCTTGACGGGCCTAATTTTACAGGTGAAAAAATTGATCTTTCCAAGTTTAAAAAGCCTGAAAAGAAAAAGAAAGAGAAGAAAGAAGACGACAAAAAGGGCAAACGAAGCCGTAGGCGACGTATTAGCAAAAAGGCGCCAAATAAAGGAAACTTTAAAGATAACAGAGGTCGCGGTAAAGGAAGGTCTAATGCACCTAAAGAAGAGCCTACCGAGGAAGAAATCCAAAAGCAAGTACGGGAAACCCTTGAAAAGCTTCAAGGAAAATCTTCAAAAGGAAAAGGTGCCAAATACCGTAGGGATAAAAGAGATAGCCACCGTCAAAAAACGGAAGACGATTTAGCACAGCAGGAAGCAGATAGCAAATTGCTTAAAGTAACCGAGTTTGTGACCGTAAGTGAGGTGGCAACGATGATGAATGTTCCTGTTACTAAAATTATATCGGCTTGTATGTCGCTCGGAATGATGGTAACAATGAACCAGCGTCTAGATGCAGAAACCCTTACCATTGTTGCAGAAGAATTTGACTATGAGGTAGAATTTGTAACGGCAGATATAGAAGAAAGTATTCAAGAAGATCAAGATGCACCAGAAGATTTAGAGCCAAGAGCTCCTATTGTAACTGTAATGGGGCACGTTGATCACGGTAAAACCTCTTTGCTGGATTACGTTCGTAAGGAAAATGTTATTGCTGGGGAATCCGGTGGAATCACACAGCACATTGGTGCCTACGGTGTGCAGCTGGAAGACGGGCAAAAAATAGCTTTCCTTGATACACCAGGTCACGAGGCGTTTACCGCAATGCGTGCAAGAGGTGCACAAGTAACCGATCTTGCCATTATTGTAATTGCGGCCGATGATGATATTATGCCACAAACCAAAGAAGCAATAAGTCACGCGCAAGCTGCAGGGGTGCCAATTGTATTTGCAATTAATAAAATTGATAGACCAACAGCAAATCCAGATAAAATTAAAGAAGGATTAGCGAGTATGAACTTGCTAGTTGAAGACTGGGGTGGTAAAATTCAATCACACGATATTTCTGCAAAAACTGGAGAAGGAGTTCCAGAATTATTAGAAAAAGTATTGCTTGAGGCTGAAATATTAGAGCTAAAAGCAAACCCAAATAAAATTGCCAACGGTACCGTAGTTGAAGCATACTTAGATAAAGGACGCGGATACGTTTCTACCATTTTGGTTCAAGGAGGTACATTGAAAGTTGGTGATTATGTATTAGCTGGTCAGCATAGCGGTAAAATTAAAGCGATGCAAGATGAGCGAGGCAACAATGTTAAAGAAGCAGGTCCTTCCACGCCAGTCTCTATTTTAGGATTGGATGGAGCGCCACAAGCGGGTGATAAATTCAATGTGTTTGAAGATGAACGCGAAGCGAAAGATATTGCAAACAAGCGTACTCAGCTACAACGTGAGCAGTCTGTAAGAACACAGCGTCATATTACACTTGACGAAATTGGAAGACGAATTGCGTTAGGTGACTTTAAAGAACTTAACATCATCCTTAAAGGTGATGTGGACGGTTCGGTTGAGGCCTTGACAGATTCTTTCCAGAAACTTTCTACTGAAGAAATACAAGTAAACATTATACATAAAGGAGTTGGAGCCATTACTGAAAGTGATGTATTGTTAGCGTCAGCTTCCGATGCTATTATAATAGGATTTAATGTACGCCCAATGGGTAATGCACGCCAGATAGCCGATAAAGAAGAAATCGATATCAGAATGTATTCTATTATTTATGCAGCCATCAACGATCTTAAAGATGCGATGGAAGGTATGCTTTCCCCTGAAATTAAAGAGGAAATCACAGGTAATGCTGAAATAAGGGAAACTTTCAAAATATCTAAAATTGGTACAATCGCCGGTTGTATGGTTACAAGTGGTAAGATTTACCGAAATTCTGGTATTCGTTTAATTCGGGAAGGTGTTGTTGTTTACACAGGTGAATTGGCTTCCTTGAAACGATTTAAGGATGATGTGAAAGAAGTTTCAAAAGGCTACGATTGTGGTATGCAAATTAAAAATTATAACGACCTTAAAGAAGGCGATGTAATTGAAGCGTTCCAAGAAGTAGCTGTTAAGAAAAAGCTTAAGTAACCTAAAGTATATTGCTTATTTTAAATAAAAAAAGACCTCAAAACGAGGTCTTTTTTTGTGAAATATATTTCAGTTTTTAATTCCTGTTCTGTGGCTTTAAAATAAATGCAGAGGGAAACCCTTTTTGTATTTCAATTAAGGCCCTATCTGCGTCCAGACGATCGCTAAAACTACCAACCCAAACTTTATAATTGGGAGTTTCGTATTCAATAGATGCTGGCCAAGTGCCATACATGCCACGATATCTTTTTATAATGGTGTTTGCTTTAGTGAGTTCTCCGTAGTAGAGCTGAATTGTGTAACCATTAGAGAGCTGGTTGTCCTTTTCAAGACTTTTTTTCAAAGTTAGTAATTGTTCTATTTTCGGATCTTGGTTAATGGTTACTTTTCCTTGTTGCGCGATAGTTTTATTTGAGAAACAAACAAACAATAGGCTGACTATAACCAATTTATAAAGATAGGATTTTTTCATGATGTAAATTATATATTGCAAATGTACTTTATAATAACTTTAAAACCTTCCTCAATATTATTTAGAACAAGTATAAATTAGTTGTTAACACTTTGTTTGGATTTCTAAAATCGACTTTATAATGTATTTTTGTGGCGTTATTTGTGGTACGTACATTCACTGATTTTAGTAACCAATTACGTGCCAAACTTATGGACAATAATTAACCGTCAGTATGAAAAAGGTGAATTACCGAAATCTATCCTCATTTTTGTCATTTCTATTGTTAGCCATGTTGCTAACATTTTCAAATTCCGTTTTAGCACAGGAAGAAGCTGCTGCAAATGATACAACCGCAACTGCATCTAGTGAAGCTGCTCCGGCCGATGGAGCTGGTGGCGATGTGGCAGCCGGGGAAAGTTTGTTTAAAGCAAATTGTGCAGCTTGTCATAAACTAGATCGTAAATCGACAGGGCCAGCTCTTCGTGGTGTAGCTGATAAATATGATCGTGATTGGTTATATGAATGGATTAAGGATAGTCAAGCTATGATTAAATCTGGAGATCCTCAAGCTGTTAAGTTGTTTGAAGAGTATAACAACTCTGTAATGACTGCTTTTCCGCAGTTAAGCAATACAGATATAGATAATATTTTAGCCTACACAAGCCAGCCGAAACCTGAGCCAACTGTTGCTCAAGTTCCCGATGGCGGTGAAAGCACAGGTAGTGGAGATGGCGTTTCAAACAATATCGTACTTGGCGCGCTTGCTTTAGTGTTCTTGTTGTTAGTGGTGATGTTATTTTTAGTAACTAACACACTTAAAAAGATTGCGGCGGCAAACGGTGTTGATTATCCTGAAAAAGAACCGCGCACTCCAATTTGGAAAGCATTTGTTCAAAATCAATTTTTGGTATTGGTGACGTCTGTTTTCTTGTTGTTAACAGCTGGATACTTTATGTATGGGTACATGATGCAGATAGGCGTGGATCAAGGATACGCTCCTGTTCAGCCTATTCATTTCTCACATAAAATTCACGCAGGCGACAATCAGGTAGATTGTAATTTCTGTCACTCTTCAGCAAGAAAAAGTAAGACATCCGGTATTCCATCATTGAATGTTTGTATGAACTGTCATAAGAACATTGCTGAAGTAGCTCCTGAGACAGCTACTGAAGAATACTCTAAAGAATTCTATGACGCTGAAATTCAAAAATTATACGAAGCAGTAGGTTGGGATGTAGACGAGCAAGCTTACACGGGCGAAGAAAAACCAGTTAAGTGGGTTCGTATTCATAACCTGCCAGACTTTGCGTACTTTAACCATTCGCAACACGTAACCGTAGCTGGAATAGCGTGTCAAGAATGTCACGGTCCTGTAGAAGAATTTGAAATAATGAAGCAGCATTCACCATTAACAATGGGATGGTGTATTAATTGTCACCGTGATACCAATGTGAGGATGGAAGGCAACGAATATTATGAAAAGATTCATGAGGAACTTGCCAAGAAATATGGCGTCGAAAAAGTGACAGCTGCACAAATGGGTGGCCTTGAATGTGGTAAGTGTCACTACTAAACTTAAAATGATTAAAGAAATCGTGCTTTCAAAACGAATTTTGAATAAGCGATTGTTAAATTAAATAACAATAAATGGCATCAAACAAGAAATACTGGAAAAGTGTTGAAGAGCTAAATGAAAACAGCTCTGTTGTTAAGACGTTGCAAGAAAATGAATTTGTGGAAGAAATTCCTACTGATGATTTTTTAGGTAATAAAGAAACGTTAGAGGCTTCTTCAACAACACGTCGTGATTTCTTAAAGTACGTTGGTTTCACTACGGCGGCAGCTTCGCTTGCGGCTTGTGAAGGACCAGTGGTAAAATCAATTCCATACGTGGTCGCGCCGGACGAAATAGTTCCTGGGGTAGCAAATTTTTACGCTACTACAATTGCAGATGGTTTCGATTTTGCTAATGTGTTGGTAAAAACAAGAGAGGGTCGTCCTATTAAAATAGAACGAAATGATCTTTCAAAATATGGTGACGGGGTAAATGCACGTGTGCACGCTTCTGTTTTGTCTTTATACGATAGTAATCGTTTAACGGCGCCAATGGTTAATGGAGAAGAGGTTTCTTGGAGCGATTTTGATGCTTCAATGGCCCAAAAGATGAATGAAATGGGAGGCAAGGATATCGTGTTGCTTACGCAAACGTTTGCCAGTCCGTCTACATCAAAGCTTATAAAAGAGTTTACTTCAAAATATCCAAATGTTCGTCACGTAGTATACGATACGGTTTCTTCTTCTGAAGCCTTAGATGCTTTTCAAAGTAAATATGGCTCTCGCGCCTTAGCGGATTACGATTTTTCTAAAGCAGAAGTGATTGTATCTGTTGGAGCAGATTTCTTAGGAGATTGGCAAGGTGGAGGCTACGATGGTGGTTATGCAAAAGGACGTGTTCCGAAGAATGGAAAGATGTCTCGCCACGTTCAATTTGAATCTAACATGAGTCTTTCTGGTGCAAATGCAGATAAGCGTGTGCCAGTCACTCCTTCTCAACAACTTCAAATTCTAAAAGCCTTAACAGGTGGAAGTGCTTCTGGTTTACCAGATAACATAGCTGACGCTGTTTCTAAAGCAAAAGCACAATTAAATAAAGCAGGTAGCAAAGGTGTTCTGGTAACAGGATTGCCCAATGTTGCTGCTCAAAAAATGGTATTGGACTTTAACGAGTCTAAAGGTAGTGTTGTAATGGATACTGCCAAGCCAAAAATGACTCGTAAAGGAAACACTGCTGAAGTAATGCGCGTATTAAACGGGGTTGTTTCAGGAAGTGTTAAAGGTTTGATTACGGTAGGCGTAGATCCTGTGTATTCATTCCCAAATAATGAAGCATTTAAAGAAGCGTATCAAAAATTAGATATGAGTCTTGCATTTTCTATAAAAGAAGATGCTACGGCTTCTTTAGCACAAATGGTTGCGGCAACTCCACATTACTTAGAATCTTGGGGAGATGTACAGATGAAAAAAGGAAATTTCAGCTTAATGCAACCAACTATTCGTCCGTTGTTTAATACAAGACAATTTCAAGATTGCTTGTTGAAATGGACCGGAAATACTAAAAATTATTACGATTACATAAAAGAAACTTGGACTTCTTCTGTATTAGCAGGTGGTTCATGGAATCAAGCGCTTCACGACGGTTTTGTTGAAAGCAGTGCTGAAGTTTCTATGGAAGATGCAACTGCAGATGAAGCTAATATGACTTTAGAAAGCAGTACAAACAATGGCGCACTAGCTACTTCTGCTCAAAATGGAAGTGGGTATGAGTTAACATTGTATACCAAAACTGCTTTAGGTGATGGTCAGCAGGCTAATAACCCTTGGTTGCAAGAAATGCCAGACCCTATTACTCGTACATCTTGGGATAATTATTTAACAATTTCAGCAGCCGATGCAAAAGAATTAGGTGTTGAAAATGAAAACGTTGCAAACGGAGCATTAAACGGAGGATACGTTAATGTAAAAATGGATGGCGTTGTGGTAAATAAAGTTCCTGTACTTGTTCAGCCTGGACAAGCTAAAGGATCTGTTGGTTTAGCTTTCGGATACGGTAAAACAGCTGCTATTCAAGAAGAAATGCAAACTGGTGTAAACGCTTTCCCATTATATAAAGACTTCTCTTCGGTACAAAATGTTACCTTAGAGAAAGTAGGAGGTGTTCACGAATTTGCTTGTGTACAATTGCATAATACTATGATGGGGCGTGATATTATTCGCGAAACGTCACTTGAAATATTCAATACAAAAGATGTTGAGGAATGGAATGCCGTTCCTAAAGTGTCTAAAGACCATCAAGAAATTCCAGTGACTTCACCAGATGCAGATCTTTGGGAAGATTTTGACCGTTCAATAGGTCATCACTTTAACTTATCCATAGACTTAAATGCCTGTACAGGTTGTGGCGCTTGTGTTATAGCTTGTCACGCCGAAAACAATGTGCCTGTTGTAGGTAAGTCTGAAGTTAGAAGAAGCCGTGATATGCACTGGTTGCGTATTGATAGGTATTATTCAGCAGAAGAATCATTAGAAGTTGATCAAGATAAAAAAGAAGGATTCTCTGGTTTATTTGGAGATAATGGTTCATTAGGTGGTTTTGGAGAATTGGAAGATCCATCTGCAAATCCACAGGTGGCATTTCAGCCAGTTATGTGTCAGCACTGTAATCACGCGCCTTGTGAGACAGTTTGTCCTGTAGCTGCAACTTCGCACGGAAGACAAGGGCAAAACCATATGGCGTACAATCGTTGTGTGGGTACAAGATATTGTGCAAACAACTGTCCTTATAAAGTACGTCGTTTCAACTGGTTCTTGTATAATGAAAATGATGAGTTTGACTACCACATGAACAACGATCTTGGTCGTATGGTATTAAACCCAGATGTAGTTGTGCGTTCACGAGGTGTAATGGAAAAATGTTCTATGTGTATTCAGAAAACACAAAAAACAATCCTTGATGCGAAACGCGATGGCCGACCTGTTAAAGATGTTGAATTTCAAACAGCTTGTTCTGCAGCTTGTGGAAATGGGGCGATGGTATTTGGAGATATCAACGATCACGATAGCGAAGTGTATAAAGAGAAAAAAGATAAAAGAATGTATCACTTATTAGAGTATGTGGGAACCGAACCAAATGTGTTCTACAAGACTAAGATAAGAAATACAGAAGAAGTTTAAACTAACTAAGTAACAGTAGTAAAGATATGGCGTCGCATTACGAAGCACCTATTAGAAGACCCTTAATTATAGGAGACAAAGACTACCACGATGTAACTGTGGATGTTGCTGCTCCTGTAGAAGGAAAAGCCAATAAATCGTGGTGGATTGTTTTTACAATTTCCCTAATAGCCTTTTTATGGGGACTGGGTTGTATAATTTATACAATATCCACAGGTATTGGTGTATGGGGATTAAATAAAACAGTAGGCTGGGCCTGGGATATTACCAACTTTGTTTGGTGGGTAGGTATTGGTCACGCAGGAACCCTGATTTCTGCCGTTCTTTTATTATTCCGTCAAAAATGGAGGATGGCAATTAACCGTTCGGCAGAGGCAATGACAATTTTCTCTGTAATACAGGCGGGATTGTTTCCTATTATCCACATGGGGCGTCCGTGGTTAGGATATTGGGTACTGCCTATACCAAACCAGTTTGGTTCATTATGGGTAAACTTTAACTCTCCGTTACTTTGGGATGTATTTGCAATTTCAACTTATTTATCTGTATCCCTAGTTTTCTGGTGGACAGGTTTACTTCCTGATTTTGCAATGATACGTGATAGAGCGATTACGCCATTCACAAAAAAAATATATGGTATTTTATCATTTGGATGGAGTGGTCGTGCAAAAGACTGGCAACGTTTTGAAGAAGTTTCGTTGGTATTAGCCGGATTGGCTACACCACTTGTACTTTCGGTACACACAATTGTATCGTTTGACTTTGCTACGTCGGTAATACCAGGATGGCACACAACTATTTTCCCTCCTTATTTTGTTGCAGGGGCAATTTTCTCAGGATTCGCAATGGTAAATACGCTGCTTATCATTATGCGTAAAGTATCTAATCTTGAAAACTATATTACCATTCAGCATATCGAATTGATGAACATTGTAATTATGATTACAGGTTCTATTGTTGGGGTGGCATATATTACTGAATTATTCATCGCATGGTATTCAGGTGTAGAATACGAACAGTATGCATTCCTTAACCGTGCAACCGGACCTTACTGGTGGGCTTATTGGGCGATGATGACGTGTAACGTATTCTCTCCACAGTTTATGTGGTTCAAAAAATTGCGTACAAGTATTATGTTTTCATTTATAATTTCGATTGTGGTGAACATAGGTATGTGGTTTGAGCGTTTCGTAATTATTGTAACATCACTTCATAGAGATTACCTACCATCATCTTGGACCATGTTCCAACCAACATTTGTAGATATAGGTATCTTTATTGGGACTATTGGATTCTTCTTTGTATTATTCTTATTATATGCAAGAACATTCCCCGTAATTGCTCAAGCAGAAGTAAAATCTATTTTGAAGTCTTCAGGTGAAAAATATAAAAAATTAAGAGCTGAGCATGGTGATGATGTAAAGCATTATGATGCTGCAGTAGCACCTGCTGCTAATAATGAATATCTAAAAAGCACAGACGAAACAGGAACGGATACCGTGCACGCAGGTGAGATTGCTGAAAATGATGTAGAACGCGAAAAAATAGAAGATCTTTTGGATGGAATTGGGCGTTTTGATCCTGAAACCGAAACACAAGACGATCTTAAAAAGATAAGCGGGGTTGGTCCTGTAATGGAGCAGAAATTACACCAAATAGGTATCTATACATTTGATCAAGTAAGTAAAATGACAGATAGAGAGTACGACCTACTTGATACTATTATAGACGAATTCCCTGGAAGAGCAAAACGTGATGACTGGGCAGGCCAGGCAACAAAACTTAAAAACAATTAGTAAGATGGCATCGAAAACAATTCACGCTATTTACAACGATGACGACCTGTTAATGCAAGCTGTTAAGCAGGTACGTGCAGAGCATTATCATATTGAAGAAGTTTATACTCCTTTTCCGGTTCATGGGCTTGATAAAGTAATGGGGTTAGCTCCTACAAGAATTGCCATAACATCTTTTATGTATGGATTGGTAGGGCTTGTGGTAGCAATTTTAATGATGAATTTCATTATGATTGAAGATTGGCCACAAAATATAGGGGGTAAACCAAGCTTCAGTTATATAGAAAACATGCCGGCATTTGTGCCAATTATGTTTGAGCTTACCGTTTTCTTTGCAGCTCACTTAATGGTAATTACTTTTTATATGAGAAGTAAGTTGTGGCCATTTAAAAAAGCTGAAAACCCAGATGTTCGAACTACCGATGATCATTTTTTAATGGCTATAGATGCAGGATCACACGATGTAAAGAAACTTACTAAGTTTTTATATGATACGGGAGCCATGGAGATTAGTTTAATTGAAAATGAAGAAGACCATTAATATGAAAAAAAGTTTAAACATAACCATTGCACTTGTAGCTGCATTCAGTTTGGTTTCTTGCTTTAATGATAACAAACCCAACTATCAGTTTATGCCTAATATGTATGAACCTGTTGGATATGAAACCTACGGTGAATATGATATCTTTGAAAATGAACAGGAGGCAAAACTTCCTGCTGAAGGTTCTATTCCTAGAGGGTGGACGCCTTATGAATATGATAATACAACAGAGGGATTAAACTTGGCCAAGGCAGAATTAAAAAATCCTCTTGATATAACAGAAGATAATATTTCAGAAGGAGAAGCACTTTATACTATTTATTGTGCTGTGTGTCACGGAGATAAAGGTGATGGGCAAGGTATATTGGCTGAAAGAGAAAAATTTCTTGGCATTCCTAGCTATGCAGACCCGGGAAGAACTATTACAATGGGAGGCACGTACCATGTTCAAATGTATGGACTAAACGCTATGGGCTCATACGCATCGCAAACCAATGAGAAAGAGCGTTGGCAAATTGCCATGCATGTAATGGATTTGAAAGCAGCTTTAAATGGAGAAGCTTCATTATTAGAAACAGCTGGTGCTAAAGCAGCAGACTCAACTAATATGGAAAGTTCTACGGAAGAGGGAGACAAAATGAATACTGAAGATGCAGCTAATACTTCAGAAAACGAAACTAACTAAAGAATAAAGAGAATAGTTAAAGATATGTACACGCTACCAAGTAAATTAAAACTGTTTGCAATTATTTTTATGGTCGTTGGAGCCTTAGGAATAGTATCAGGTTTCCTTACTGCTCCCTCTACTACAGCCGAGGTTAAAGAAATGATGGCTGGCCATGGAGATGGACACGGATCAGACCACTCAGCAGCTGAAGAATCTCATAGTACACCTGAAAACCATGTTGCTGAAGAAAACCACGGCGATGAGCACTCCCAAGCTGCCAACGAACATGGAGAAAATGTGCACGATAGTGAAGAAGCACATTTAGAGCATATTTTACATCAAATGCAAAACAGACCTTGGTCTGCATTGTATATTGCTTGTTTATTCTTTTTGTTTATCGCATTGGGAACTTTGGCTTTTTACGGTATTCAATATGCTGCACAAGCTGGTTGGTCCCCTGTTTTGTATAGAGTAATGGAAGGAATCACTGCTTATTTACCAGTTGCTTCAGTAATATTATTTGTATTGTTGCTACTTTCTGCTTTCCATATAAATCATATTTTCCACTGGATGGACCCTGAATTGGTTGATCCTGAAAGTTCACATTACGATAAGTTAATTGCAGGAAAAAGCGGATGGCTAAATATACCTTTCTTTTTAATTAGAGCGGCTATATTCTTAGCTGGATGGAACCTATATAGATATTTATCAAGAAGAAACTCAATTAAACAAGATGAAGCTGATGATAACAGATGGTTTAAAAAGAACTTTAAAATGTCTGCAGGCTTTTTAGTATTCTTTATAGTTACTGAATCTATGATGTCTTGGGACTGGATTATGAGTTTCGATCCACATTGGTTTAGTACTTTATTTGGATGGTATGTTTTTGCAGGAATGATGGTTTCAGCCATTACAGTGATTGCAATGATATCTATCATATTGAAAAAACAAGGATACTTGGAATTTGTAAACGACAGCCATATCCACGACCTGGCCAAATATATGTTCGGCTTCAGTATTTTTTGGACGTACCTTTGGTTTTCACAGTTCATGCTTATCTGGTACGCAAACATCCCTGAAGAAGTAACCTATTTTGTAACACGTATAGAAGATTATAAATTACCATTCTTCGGAATGCTCGTAACAAACTTTGTATTCCCTGTATTATTGTTAATGAACAGTGATTACAAACGTGTAAACTGGTTTGTAATATTAACAGGAATTGTAATTTTAGCAGGACAGTACATCAACCTATTTGTTATGGTGATGCCTGGTACAGTTGGAGCTTCTTGGTTTATTGGCTTGCCAGAAATAGGATCAATATTGTTTTTCTTTGGTTTGTTCGTATTTGTTGTGTTTACAGCATTAACAAAAGCACCATTGCTTGCTAAACGAAACCCGTTTATGAAGGAAAGCAAAAATTATCATTATTAATTAATTGAATAGAGACAGATAACGATGACCGCATTTTTAGTTGTATTAGTAATCATTCTTTTTGGAGTTGCTGTTTGGCAAATGACCAAGATATTTGAAATGTCTAAAACCAAACAGACAGATACTGGAGAAATAGCATCAGATAAAGACAATAAAGTTAACGGATACCTAATGGTGATGTTCTTGGTCTTTTTATACGCATTGGCTATTATCTGTTTTTGGAAATGGGGCGATGTCCTTTTGCCAAAATCAGGATCTGAACATGGATCGCAGATAGACAATTTAATGCTTATATCTATGATTCTCATTTTCTTTGTGGGAATCTTGACGCATTGGCTATTGTTTGGTTTTGCATTTAAGTATAGAGGAGAAAAAGGTAAAAAAGCTGTGTTCTACGCAGATAATGATAAACTTGAATTTATCTGGACAATAATTCCAGTGGTTGTATTGGCGGGACTGATTATCTACGGGCTTTTTACTTGGACAGATATCATGAACGTAAGCGAAGAAGACGATCCTTTAGTAGTAGAATTATATGCATATCAGTTTGACTGGCGCGCAAGGTATGGAGGAGAAGATAACACACTTGGTGAAGCCAACGTACGTTTAATTGAAGGTGTTAATCAGTTGGGTGTAGATGGATCTGACCCTAATGCACAAGATGATATTGTTGTAAATGAATTGCACTTGCCTGTTGGTAGAAAAGTACTCTTTAAAATGAGATCGCAGGATGTGTTGCACTCAGCTTACATGCCACACTTTAGAGCACAGATGAACTGCGTTCCAGGTATGATTACTCAATTTGCTTTCACCCCAACTGTCACTACGGAAGAAATGAGACAGGATGAGGATGTAATAGAAAAAGTGAGACATATTAACGAGATACGGAAAGAAAACAGTAAAGAATTAGCGAAGAATGGCGAACCGCCATTAGAGCCATATGAGTTTGATTATCTGCTTTTGTGTAATAAAATATGTGGTATCAGCCACTACAATATGCAGATGAAGATTATTGTAGAATCACAGGAAGATTATGAGGCATGGTTGGCAGAACAACCAAATATGGCCGAAGTTTTAAAAGATCAATAAAATAATAGCATAAATAGATATGTCAGCACACGCAGAAGATTTAGCAGTAGATCACCACGATGATCACGGACATCATCACGAACAGACTTTTATAACTAAATATATATTTAGTACAGACCATAAAATGATCTCTAAGCAATACCTTATTACGGGTATTTTTATGGGGATAATTGGAATATTAATGTCTGTTCTTTTCAGGATGCAAATAGCTTGGCCAGAAGAACCATTTACAATTTTTGAAATTTTCTTAGGTAAATGGGCTGATGGTGGAGTGATGGATCCAAGTGTTTATTTAGCATTGGTAACTATTCATGGTACCATTATGGTATTCTTTGTGTTAACAGCTGGTCTAAGCGGTACGTTTAGTAACCTCTTAATTCCGTTGCAAATTGGTGCTAGGGATATGGCCTCCGGATTCTTGAACATGGTATCATACTGGCTTTTCTTTATTTCCAGTGTAGTTATGGTGTGTTCATTATTTGTTGAAGCAGGGCCTGCATCAGCTGGATGGACGGTTTACCCTCCATTAAGTGCTTTGCCACAAGCTATACCAGGTTCTGGAGCTGGGATGACATTATGGTTAGTTTCATTGGCTATATTTATTGCATCTTCGCTATTAGGTTCGCTTAATTATATCGTAACAACTTTAAATTTACGTACCAAAGGAATGTCTATGACAAGACTTCCGCTTACTATCTGGGCATTCTTTATCACTGCTATAATTGGTGTGGTTTCTTTCCCTGTATTATTATCAGCAGCATTAATGTTGATAATGGATAGAAGTTTTGGTACATCATTCTTCCTTTCCGATATTTATATCGCTGGGGAAGTGTTACATAACCAAGGTGGTTCACCTGTGTTATTTGAACACTTGTTTTGGTTCTTAGGACACCCAGAAGTTTATATTGTAATCTTACCTGCAATGGGTATTGTTTCCGAAGTTATGGCAACAAATTCGCGCAAACCAATTTTTGGTTACCGTGCAATGGTTGCTTCAATTTTGGCAATTGCATTCCTTTCAACTATTGTTTGGGGTCACCACATGTTCGTTTCAGGTATGAATCCGTTCTTAGGGTCTGTATTTACCTTTACAACATTATTGATTGCAATTCCTTCAGCAGTAAAAGCTTTTAACTGGATTACCACGATATGGAAAGGTAACCTGCAAATGAATACAGCTATGTTATTTAGTATAGCTTTTGTTTCCACCTTTATTACAGGAGGTTTAACAGGAATTATTCTTGGGGATAGCGCATTAGATATTAACGTACACGATACATACTTTGTAATTGCTCACTTCCACTTGGTAATGGGTATTTCAGCAGTGTATGGATTATTAGCGGGGGTTTATCACTGGTTCCCAAAAATGTTCGAAGGGCGTTTAATGAACAAAAACTTAGGGTACATCCATTTTTGGATAACCGCAATAGGCGCGTATGGAATTTTCTTCCCAATGCACTTTGTGGGTATGGCTGGATTGCCAAGAAGGTACTATACCAATACTAACTTCCCCTATTTTGATGATTTGGCCGATATTAATGTAGTGATAACCATTTTTGCTATTATCACAGCTGCCGCTCAAGTAATATTCTTGTATAACTTCTTCCATTCAATTTTCTACGGAAAAATAGGGCCAAAAAACCCTTGGAAATCGAATACCTTAGAATGGACAGCAGAGGTGAAGCACATTCACGGAAACTGGGATGGCCCAATACCACATGTGTACCGTTGGTCTTATGATTACAGTAAGTTGAACAAAGATGAAACTGACTATGTAATACCGGGACAGGATTATATTCCGCAAAACATTCCTTTAAAAGAAAATGAAGAAGAATTGAACCATTAAACAGGTTTAATTCAAGACTATAAACTTAAAGCCTTTCTCTAGAGAAAGGCTTTTTTTTAATTCTGAAAATAAAATTTACGTATTATTACGTATTGACTTAACTGCATATTGAGCGTATATTTGTTTCAACAACGATTAAGGAACAAAGAGTGGGGACTTTGTGACTGTAAAAGCCGTACTTAAAAAGTGCGGCTTTTATTTTTTTAGAGTAAAAATACCCACTATTGGGTATTGACTCTATGTAAGCAGAAACTTATTTTTGAATACATTTGAATTAGTAAAATAGGGAGTTTACTGATCTTATTAATTAACCGCACTTACTGAGGAGGAGTGCGGTTTTTTATTTATTTACCACCTCTAGCTGGATACTCTTCCTTAAGTATAAAATCAATTGACTTTAGTAAATCATCAAATCCAGGTCTAGCAAAAGGCATAGTTTGTATAGAAGAACTATAAATAGTCCCATCTTTATTTATTAAAAACAATGCAGGTTCAGAAAACACCTCAGGTTCGGCATCTTTTATAGCGTTACTAATATATAACCCCCATTCCCTGGCTTTACTTTCAGACATTTCATATGCGAGCGGAATGGATTCAATATCCCATTTTTCAGTGGAAATTTTTGCTCTTTTTTCAGAGTCCATACTTGCAGCTACTATGTTTACGCCCTTGTCCTTGAACGTATCAATTTTGGTCTGCAACTCTTCTAAATATTTTTTACAAACAGGGCAATGTAGGCCTCTATAAAAAATAAGCATTGTAAAATTTTCAGGTTCTTGTTTTGCTAAATCCCAAGTTGTTCCATTAATTAAATCTAAATGCAACTCAGGTGCTCTCTCTGTTGGTTTCTTCATAATTTTCTTTTTATGTAAGTTACTTAAAGGTTAGGTGCTTTGGTCACAAGGCATTATTAAATCTTGTTAAATATTTACAAAGCTTACTTGAAATACACTTTGTATATTTGTTTCTATGAATGAACATCTGGATCCAACGGGAGAGAATCTATCACCTCAAGAAATTGATTTAGAAAAAAAGCTACGTCCACTAAGCTTTGAAGATTTTACAGGGCAAGACCAAGCATTAGAAAACTTACAAGTATTTGTACAGGCTGCAAATCTTAGGGATGAAGCGTTAGATCATACATTGTTCCATGGGCCACCGGGTTTAGGAAAAACCACATTGGCTCATATTCTAGCCAACGAATTGGAAGTAGGTATTAAAGTCACCTCAGGGCCCGTATTGGATAAGCCTGGGGATTTAGCGGGTTTGCTAACCAATCTGGAAGATCGAGATGTCTTGTTTATTGATGAAATTCATCGCCTAAGCCCAATTGTTGAAGAATACCTCTATTCGGCGATGGAAGATTATAAAATTGATATTATGATTGAAACGGGACCTAATGCTCGGACCGTTCAAATCAATTTAAACCCATTTACATTAATAGGAGCAACAACCCGTTCGGGTCTTTTAACAGCCCCTATGAGAGCACGTTTCGGCATTTCTTCAAGACTTCAATATTACACAACCGAATTGCTTACGTCAATTGTTCAGCGTAGTGCCGGCATATTGAACATTCCTATTTCTATGGAAGCAGCCATTGAGATTGCCGGAAGAAGTAGAGGCACACCACGTATTGCAAACGCACTTTTACGTAGGGTTCGAGATTTTGCACAAATAAAAGGAAACGGAAAGATAGATATTGAAATTTCAAAATTTTCTCTAAAAGCATTGAATGTAGATGCTTTCGGTTTGGATGAAATGGACAATAAAATCTTAACGACCTTAATTGATAAATTTAAAGGTGGCCCAGTGGGAATTACCACAATTGCTACAGCTGTTTCAGAAAGTGCCGAAACTATTGAAGAAGTTTACGAACCTTTTTTAATACAGCAAGGTTTTATTGTAAGGACGCCACGAGGGCGAGAAGTAACGGCAGCAGCGTATAAACATTTAGGTAAAACCAAAGCAGGGAACCAAGGAGGCTTATTTTGAGTCTGAAAGAAACACACACACAACTTATTAAAACCGAAGCCAACCGCCTCGGTTTTCTTTCCTGTGGCATTAGCAAAGCCGATTTTTTAGAGGAGGAGGCACCACGGCTCGAAACCTGGCTCAAGCAGAATATGCATGGTGAGATGGGTTATATGGAAAACTATTTTGATAAACGATTAGACCCAACAAAATTGGTTCCAGGTAGTAAAAGTGTTATTTCGTTACTACTTAATTATTTTCCTTCCGAAGAGCAAAACGAAGAAAGTTATAAAATTTCAAAATATGCCTACGGAAGGGATTATCATTTTGTGATTAAGGATAAACTAAAACAACTTTTAAATCATATTCAAGAGGAAATTGGTGATGTTCATGGTCGTGCATTTGTAGATTCTGCGCCGGTTTTAGACAAAGCATGGGCAGCTAAAAGTGGTTTAGGATGGATAGGAAAGCACAGTAATTTATTGACCAAACAAACCGGTTCTTTTTATTTTATAGCCGAATTGATCGTCGATCTCGATCTTGAATACGATACACCCGTTACCGATCACTGCGGAAGTTGCACAGCCTGTATCGATGCCTGTCCCACCCAAGCTATAGTTGGTCCGTATGTGGTTGATGGTAGTAAGTGTATTTCATACTTGACTATCGAGTTAAAAAATGAAATTCCTACTGAGTTTTCAAACCAGATGGAAGACTGGATGTTTGGCTGTGATATTTGCCAAGACGTCTGTCCTTGGAATCGTTTCAGTAAATCACACAATGAGCCACTCTTCAATCCGCATCCTGAGTTATTGAGTAATTCAAAAAAAGATTGGGAAGAAATCACTAAAGAAGTTTTCAACGAGATTTTCAGAAAAAGTGCTGTAAAGCGGACTAAATATAAAGGGTTAAAAAGAAATATTCAATTTTTGAAAGACTAATATTTCTTTCAAAAAAACAACCTTTAAAATTTCATCATTCCACTTACTCGGCTAACTTTGTAAGTCATCAATTTCTTTTGATGATTAAAATTTCAGATTATGAGCAAAGAAAGTAGACGTCGTGAAGCCTTAATATACCACGCAAAACCGAAACCCGGTAAAATACAAGTAGTACCTTCAAAAAAATATGCAACACAGCGCGATCTCTCATTGGCGTATTCCCCTGGAGTTGCTGAACCTTGTTTGGAAATAGAAAAAGAGATAAACAATGTTTATAAATATACCAACAAAGGAAACTTGGTTGCAGTAATTTCAAACGGTACAGCAGTATTGGGATTGGGTAATATTGGTCCTGAAGCTTCAAAACCTGTAATGGAAGGGAAAGGACTTCTTTTTAAAATATTTGCAGATATTGATGTGTTTGATATTGAGGTAAACACGGAAAATATTGATGAGTTTATTGAAACCGTTAAAAATATTTCGCCAACGTTTGGGGGGATTAACTTAGAAGATATTAAAGCCCCTGAGGCTTTTGAAATTGAACGTAGATTAAAAGAAGAGCTCGATATTCCTGTGATGCATGATGATCAGCACGGGACAGCTATTATCTCAGCCGCTGCTTTATTGAATGCCTTAGAACTTGCTGATAAAAATATTGAAGAAGTTTCCATCGTAATAAGTGGAGCTGGTGCAGCAGCAGTTTCGTGTACTAAACTTTACAAATCGTTTGGTGCAAAAACTGAAAATATTTTGATGTTAGACAGTAAAGGAGTAATTAGAAAAGATAGAGATACGCTTTCTGAAGAAAAAGAAGAGTTTGCAACGGCTAGAAAAATTGATACGTTAGAGGAAGCCATGGAAAATGCAGACGTATTTGTTGGGCTTTCTATTGCAGATATTGTAAGTCCAGAGATGCTAAAAAGCATGGCAGACAATCCAATAGTCTTTGCCATGGCCAATCCCAATCCTGAAATTGATTACGATTTAGCAATTAAAACCCGTGAAGATATTATTATGGCTACGGGGCGTAGTGACCATCCTAACCAAGTTAATAACGTGCTAGGTTTTCCTTTCATTTTTAGAGGAGCCTTAGATGTTCGTGCGACCAAGATTAATGAAGAAATGAAAATGGCAGCTGTAAAAGCTTTAGCAGAATTAGCTAAAGAGCCCGTGCCAGAACAAGTTAATATTGCTTATGGTGAAACACGGTTAACTTTTGGAAGGGATTATATTATTCCAAAGCCTTTTGATCCTCGTTTGATTGCTGCTGTACCGCCAGCTGTAGCCAAAGCAGCTATGGAAAGTGGAGTGGCAACAGAAGACATTGTCAACTGGCAAAAATATGAAGATGAGCTGCATGAGCGTCTGGGCAGCGATAATAAAATTATACGATTGTTATTAAATAGAGCTCGTACAAACCCTAAGCGGATTGTGTTTGCTGAAGCTGATCACTTGGATGTTTTAAAAGCCGCTCAAATTGTATATGAAGAAGGAATTGGAGTTCCAGTTTTATTGGGGAGAAAAGAAATCATTCTCGAATTGATGGAGCAAATTGAGTTCGATATAGAGAATTTAGAGATTATCGATCCAAAATCTGACGAGCAAGAAGAAAAACGAAATTATTACGCAGAAAAGCATTGGAAAAGCCGTAGAAGAAGTGGCATTACATTATATGACGCCCAAAAAATAATGCGAGAACGTAATTATTTTGCAGCCATGATGGTGAACGAAGGCGATGCGGATACTATGATTTCAGGGTATTCCAGAGCATATCCTTCAGTGGTTCGCCCAGTACTAGAAACTATTGGTAGGTTCGACGGGGTGAGTAAAGTAGCTACTACCAATTTAATGCTTACTAAAAGAGGTCCTTTGTTTATTTCAGATACTTCTATAAATATAGATCCTACGGCTAAGGAATTGGCTAAAATTGCACAAATGACCAATTACACAATGAAAATGTTTGGTTTAACACCTGTTATTGCGATGGTATCATATGCAAATTTTGGTTCTTCAAAAGATCCACACGCTACTAAAGTGAAAGAAGCTGTTGATTATTTGCATAGAGTTGTTCCAGATATGCATGTAGATGGGGAGTTGCAAACAGACTTTGCGTTAAACCCAGATATGCTTCAGAAGAAATTTCCGTTTTCAAAATTGGCTTGTAAAAAAGTAAATGCTTTGGTATTTCCGAACTTAGATTCAGCAAATAGCAATTACAAACTTTTGAAAGAGCTAAACGGGGTTGAGTCTATTGGTCCAATTATGTTGGGTATGCGAAAACCGGTTCACATTCTTCAGTTAGGCGCAAGTGTAGAAGAAATGGTAAATATGGCGGCTGTTTCGGTTGTGGATGCGCAACAAAAAGAGAAGCGTAAAAAAGAAGCGTTAAAGCAGCAAAAAGACTAAGTTTTTTCGCCATTATTTTCACATTTTTGAGACTGGCAGATGCAAATAATTATGCTATATTTGAGCCTTTAACATTTTTATAACGTATGATAACCCACATTGAGGGAAAACTAGTAGAAAAAAACCCAACCGATATAGTGATTGACTGTAATGGTGTTGGTTATTTCATCAATGTTTCGTTGCATACTTTTTCACAACTTCCTGCTTTAGAAAACATAAAAGTATTTACCCATTTACAGGTTCGCGAAGATGCACATACTTTGTATGGGTTTTATGAAAAAGCAGAACGGGAAATTTTCAGGTTGTTGGTTTCGGTTTCGGGAGTAGGGGCAAGTACCGCTCGTACCATGTTGTCGTCTTTAACTCCAGAGCAGGTTAAAGATGCCATTGCAACTGAAGATGCGGCGGTAATTCAATCCGTTAAAGGGATAGGAACAAAAACTGCACAGCGGGTGATATTAGATTTAAAAGATAAAGTACTAAAAGTGGAGGGCTTAGCTGGTATTTCTACAAGTTCAAGCAATACGAACAAAAATGAAGCGTTATCTGCTTTGGAGACGCTCGGGTTTGCACGTAAACAATCTGAAAAAGTTTGCGAAAAAATTATAAAGCAAAACCCACAAGCAACTGCTGAAGAAATTATAAAACAAGCTTTAAAAAATTTATAACAATTGGGCGCAAAAAATTACGATTACATTCATAACTTTTGTAGGTTATTAGTATTAATAGGAGCTGTTTTTGCAGCAACAACTACAGTTTTCTCACAAGATTCTACCAGTACAGGATATGAGGTAGGTAGAATGGACCTGCCAGATCCCGTAAGTATTCAAGATTTATATACGTACGATCCCGTTACAGACCGGTACATTTATACAAGGACGCTAGGCAGTTTTAATATAAGTTACCCAATTATTCTTACGCCCGAAGAATACCAAGACCTCATCCTGCAGCAGGATATGAGATCTTATTTTAAAGAAAAAATCGATGCTGCAGATGGTAGAAAAGAAGATTCTGAAGAAGCGCAAAAAAACTTATTGCCAGCTTTTTATGTAAATTCTAGTTTTTTTGAATCCATATTTGGCGGAAACACGATTGAAGTAATTCCACAAGGTTCGGTTGAAATGGATTTGGGGCTTTTATATACAAAACAAGACAACCCGGCTTTTTCACCTAGAAACAGAAGCAACCTTTCATTTGATTTTGATCAACGTATCAGCTTAAGTTTACTTGGTAAAGTAGGGGAGCGACTTCAGGTTACTGCAAATTATGATACTCAGTCTACGTTTGATTTTCAAAACCAAATTAAATTGGAATATACGCCTACGGAAGATGATATCATTCAAAAAATTGAAGTTGGTAACGTTAGTATGCCGCTTAACAGCTCGTTAATACAAGGTGCACAAAGTTTATTTGGTGTGAAAACACAGCTTCAGTTTGGGAAAACAACGATTACGGGTGTGTTTTCTGAACAAAAATCGGAGACCCGAACCGTTACTGCAGAAGGAGGGGCAACTGTTACAGATTATGAACTCTTTGCTTCAGAATATGATGAAAACCGTCACTTTTTCTTAGCACACTATTTTAGGGACAATTATGACAGGGTATTGGAACAATATCCATTTATTAACTCCAATGTACAAATTACTAGAGTTGAAGCTTGGATAACCAACCGAAGCAATAATACCGAAAATGTCCGTAACATTGTTGCCTTGCAAGATATCGGTGAATCAAAACCTGAAAATATTGGTCTTGATCTGCCACCAGGTGGGTTTATAAACAAACCAGCAAATTCATACCCAGATAACTCGAATAACGACTTTAACCCATTTGGTATTAATAACCCTTCAGTTCCATCTGTGTTAAACAGCTCTATCCGGGATGTTGCAACTGTGCAAGCTGGTTTTAGCGGAGTTCGTGTTCAACAAGGGGTAGACTATGTCGTGCAGGAAAATGTAAGACGTTTACAGCCAAATGAATATACATTACATCCACAGTTAGGTTATATATCGCTAAACCAACGTTTGAGCAATGACGAAGTTTTAGGTGTCGCCTTTCAATTTACTGTTAATGGGAAAGTTTATCAAGTAGGGGAATTTTCAAACGATGGTGTAGAAGCTACAGGTACAGGAACTGGTAACACGGGAGGTGGCGACCCTAACGAACCACCACAAGGAGGTGTTGAAGGTGTTGCCCAAAACTTAGTGGTTAAAATGCTGAAGAGTAACATTACGAATGTTGAAGAGCCGGTTTGGGACATTATGATGAAAAACATCTACTCAATTGGTGCTTTTCAATTAGAACAAGAAGATTTTAGGTTGAACATTCTGTATACAGATCCTTCGCCACTTAATTACATTACAGCAGCACAAGGAAGTTCTACTTTTCCAGCGACTCCTTTACCAGAAGATGTTGAAAATACTACACTATTGCGAGTGTTTAATCTAGATAGGTTAAACTTTAATGGTGACCCGCAACAAGGAGGGGACGGTTTCTTTGATTTTCTGCCAAATATTACCGTCGACACCCAAAACGGACAAATTATTTTCACCTCTGTCGAGCCTTTTGGTAAGTATTTGTTTGATAAGTTAGACAATTCGCCTGGAGGAGCTGAAAATTATGACATCCCATCTACTTATAATGCTAACCAAAACAAATATGTTTTCAGGACATTATATACTTCTACTAAAATACAAGCAGAACAAGAGGATAGTGATAAAAATAAATTTCAGTTAAAAGGTAGTTACAAATCAACAGGAGCCGATGGAATTCCTATTGGAGCCTTTAATATACCGCAAGGTTCGGTGACGGTTACTGCCGGAGGAAGGCAATTGGTAGAAGGAGTTGACTATACGGTAAACTATCAATTGGGTAGGGTACAGATTTTAGACCCTTCTTTGTTGAACTCTAACACGCCTATACAGATTTCTACTGAAAACAATACACTTTTTGGTCAACAAACAAAGCGATTTACAGGCTTAAACATAGAACATAAATTTAGTGATGAATTACAGTTTGGAGCTACGTACTTGAATTTGAACGAGCGACCATTAACACAAAAGTCTTCTTATAATGTTGAACCTATAAACAATACCGTTTTTGGTTTAAACGCGAATTATTCTACTGAAGTTCCGTTTTTAACGAGATTAGTAAACAAATTGCCTAACATCGATACCGATGTCGAATCCAATGTATCATTGCGTGGTGAATTTGCATACTTGATGCCGGGAGCACCAAAGGTGTCAGACTTTGACGGTAAAGCAACCGTATATGTGGATGATTTTGAAGCTTCTCAAACCGAACTGGATATCAGTACTCCCAACACATGGTTTTTAGGAAGTACCCCGGTAGGTTTTGGAGGTGAAATATCCAATCAATTATCTTATAATTATAACCGTGCAAAATTAGCTTGGTATACTATTGACCCAATTTTTTACAGTAGCCAACGCCCTGACGGAATTACAGACGAAGACCTTTCTTCTCCATTTACCCGACGTATTTTCCGTGATGAAATTTTCCCAGAACAAGACATTATACAGGGGCAGACACAGGCTCTGTTTCCATTAGATTTGGTTTATTCTCCTTCAGAAAGGGGTCCCTATAACTTTAATCCACAAGCGGCAGGCGGTAATACGTTACCAAATCCAGAAGATCGGTTTGCAGGTATTTCTAGGCAATTAACTACAACAGATTTTGAACGTTCTAATGTAGAGTACATTCAATTTTGGGTGATGGACCCGTTTATTTATGAAGAAAATGAAAATAATCCTGGGGGTATTATCAATTTTAATTTAGGTAATATTTCCGAAGATATTTTAAAGGACGGAAGGAAACAATATGAAAATGGACTTCCTGAAGACGGTGGAGATGACAATACAATACCTACCATCTACGGAAAAGTGCCAACCAATCAATCGCTTGTATATACATTTGATACCGAAGGCCAGCAACGAACCAATCAAGATATAGGTTATGACGGTATCAATGATGCAGATGAAACAACTATGTTTCCAGAGTTTGGAAACCTTGCCGATCCTGCAAATGATAACTATCAATACTTTTTACAAGCAGATGGAGATGTAATTAACCGATACCGCCAGTACAATGGTACCGAAGGAAACTCCCCTGTAGAAGTTACCGATACAAACAGAGGCTCTACCACACAGCCTGATGTAGAAGACATAAACCGTGACAATACCATGAACACGGTAGATGCTTATTTTGAATATAATGTTCCTTTTAGGTCTAAACCAGGGAGTGATGTTCCAGGTGCAAACCAAGAGCTAGATACAGATAACAATGATTATGTTACTGATGTTAAGGAAATACAGGTAACAACACCTAACAACGAAACTATCAACGCACGTTGGGTACAGTTTAAAATACCAATTAGCGATCCAGATCAAGCTGTTAATGGAATTTCAGATTTTAGATCCATTCGTTTTATGCGAATGTTCCTTTCTCAATTTTCTGAAACAACCGTGCTTCGTTTTGGTACGTTAGAATTGGTGCGAGGAGATTACAGAAGATATACTCAAACACTCGATTTAACTGGAGAAGATCCAGAATTGGACGATACAACTTTTGAAAATGAATCCGTTAATATTGAAGAGAACGGAAATAGACAACCTATACCATACGTATTGCCTCCTGGAGTGTTACGCGAGCAATTGAACAATAACAATAACTTGATTCGTCAAAACGAGCAGTCGCTTGCTTTGCGAGTTAATGGACTGGAACCTGGGGATGGTCGTGGTGTTTATAAAAATTTTAATGTGGATATGCGCCAGTATGAGAACTTGGAAATGTTTATCCACGCCGAGTCACTACAAAATGAAGCTGCTTTAGCAGATGGTGAAATGGTAGCTTTTATGCGTTTGGGGAATGATCTTTCGCAAAACTATTACGAAATAGAGATTCCTCTCAACCCAACTTCATTTGGATCTACTTCAAGGGAAGAGGTATGGCCGGTAGAAAACCGTATACGATTACCATTGGCATTGTTGCAAGAAATAAAAACACGTGTTTTAGGAGCTGTAGAGCCACCCGCAGATCCCGATCAGCCTGTATATTTTATGCAGTCTGAGCTAGATCCCAACTTCTCTGGGCCTGAAAATGAAATGCGTATAGGTATAAAAGGTAACCCAAGCTTTGGAAACGTACGTATTGTTATGTTGGGTATGAAGAATAGGGAGGATAATACCAGTGATATAGCCGGTGAAGTATGGTTTAACGAATTACGCCTTTCTGAGTTGAAAAATGAAGGTGGGTGGGCTGCTATTGCTACACTGGATGCTAATATGGCCGACTTTATGAACGTAAGTGCTACTGGAAGAAGAAGTACAGTTGGATTTGGGTCTGTGGAACAAGGTCCTAATCAAAGAAGCCGTGAAGATGTTAAGCAATACGATGTTGTAACCAATTTTAACTTAGGTCAATTACTTCCAAAAAAATGGGGGATTCAATTACCCTTTAATTATGGTCGTTCGGAAGAACTGATAACTCCACAATATGACCCTGAATTCCAAGATATCGAGCTGGAGACACGTTTAGATAATACGGAAGACGAAGATGAAAGGGAAGCTATTAGGCAACAATCTGTAGATTACACAAAACGACAAAGTGTTAACTTCATTGGAGTGCGTAAAGACAGAACCGGTGATAAAAAACCAAAACCTTACGATATTGAAAACTTTACATTTTCATATTCATACAATCAGGTAGATCATCATGATTTTGAAATTGAAGATGCCTTAGACCAAAACGTTAGAGTTGGAGGAACCTACAATTATAATTTTGATCAAAAACCCTACGAACCGTTTAAAAAGAACGATTCGCTTTTCACGGGTAAGTATTGGCAGTTTTTAAAAGACTTTAATATAAATTATAAGCCGACAAATGTATCGGTAAGTTCCAATATTGTTCGTCAATACAATGAACAAAAGTTTAGGGAATTAAACCGTTTGCCTGGAAACCTAGGTATTCCTACGCTGTACCAACGTAATTTCTTGTTTGATTGGGAGTATAACATCAACTATAATTTAACAAAATCGTTGCGTTTCAATTTCACTTCCTCAAACAATAGGATTGTTACTAATTATTTGGATGACGAAGGTTTTTCAGACGATACAATCGGTATTTGGGACGGCTTTTTTGACATAGGAGACCCTAACCAACACTTTCAGTCATTACAACTGAACTACGATTTACCAACGGCTAAATTTCCATTCTTAAAGTTTATTAGGGCTACATATTCATATACGGGAGATTTCCAATGGCAAGACGGAAGTGATTTGTTCAATAACATTTCAATCCCAAACGAAAATGGGGAAGGAAGCCAAACTTACGATTTGGGTAACTCCATTCAGAATGCAAGTACCCACGCAATTAACTCTAACCTCGACATGAGTGGTTTTTACCGTTATGTAGGTCTTACAAAGAAAACTAGTTCAAACCAAGCAGGTACAAAATCAGGAATAGATAGAGGGGGCGAATCTAAAGAAGGTGGTAAAGCCGGTACAGAAGAAAAAAATGGGGAAGGTAGAAAAGAAAATGCGTCAGTAGCAAGAAGCGGAAATAACGTGTTGGGTAACGCCGGAAGTAATGAAGCAGGTGGTGCAGGTTCTCTTAGTGGTGGGGATAAAGCCGTTAACACGCTTATAGGATTGGTTACTTCTATTAAAAAAATCAAGTTCAATTATCAAGAAAATCAGGGTATATTCCTTCCGGGATACACACAATCTATTGGGTTTATTGGAACATTGCGACCCACAACCGCTTTTACATTTGGTAGCCAAGCTGAAATAAGGGAAATGGCGGCAAGAAAAGGTTGGCTTACTTTATACCCAGAATTTAATGAACAATATACCGAAGTGGAAAATCGACAAATGGACATTCAAGTTAATCTTGAACCGTTAGAAGATTTAACCATAGACATTAATGGAAACCGTTTATATTCGGAAAATTACGCTGAAAACTATATCGTTGAAAATGGGCAATATCGATCGTTGACACCAAATACCTTTGGAAATTTCAACATTTCAACCTTATTGATTAAAACAGCTTTTAGTACAAGCGACGAAAACAGCTCTGAGGCTTTTGACGACTTTAGGGAAAATAGATTGGTGATCGCCAACAGACTTGCTGCAGAACGTTATGGGCCTAACATTCCAAGAGATCCTGAAACAGGTTTCCCAATCGGCTATGGAAGAACCAGTCAAGATGTATTGTTACCAGCGTTTTTGGCAGCCTATAAAGGAAGCGATGCATCTAGTGAAAAGACAGGCTTTTTACGTGATATTCCTTTGCCAAACTGGGATATAAAATATACCGGTTTAATGAACATAGACTGGTTTAAAAAGAACTTTAAGCGTTTTTCCTTACAACACGGCTATAGAGCAGGATATACGGTTAATCAATTTCAAAGCAATTTAGATTTTGATAAAAATAACCCAGACGCTGTGGACCAAGCTGGTAATTTTAAGAGTGAGACCTTGTACAGTAATGTAAATCTTATGGAGCAATTTTCACCATTGTTACGAGTGGATTTTGAGATGAAAAACTCTGTAAAAATCCTTGCTGAGTTAAGAAAGGATAGAGCACTATCTTTGAGCTTTGCAAACAACTTGCTTACCGAAATTCAAGGAAATGAAATCATCCTCGGTTTGGGGTATAGATTAAAAGACCTTACAATAGGGACCAACTTTGGGGGTAAAAAGAAAATACTTAAAAGTGACTTAAACTTTAAAGTAGATCTTTCTAGAAGAGATAATAAAACCATTATCCGTTATTTGGATATTGAAAATAATCAAACAACAGCGGGACAAACCATCTATGGGCTTCAGTTTTCTGCAGATTATGCATTGAGCAAAAACTTAACTGCTTTGTTTTATTACGATCATACGTTTTCAGAATATGCAATATCAACTGCATTTCCACAAACGACTATTAGAAGCGGTATAACCCTTCGCTATAACTTCGGAAACTAAAAAACAAAATAAACTTTTAAGAAATTTATATTATGAATATACCTGCAGAACTAAAATACACTAAAGACCACGAGTGGATAAAAATCGAAGGTGATGTTGCCACAGTTGGCGTCACAGATTTTGCGCAAGGCGAACTGGGCGATATTGTTTACGTAGAAGTAGAAACAGTAGACGAAACCTTGGACAGGGAAGAGGTTTTCGGAACCGTAGAAGCAGTTAAAACTGTTTCAGACTTGTTTTTACCACTATCGGGAGAGATTATAGAGTTTAATGAAAACTTAGAAAACGAACCTGAAAAAGTAAACTCTGACCCTTATGGTGATGGCTGGATGATCAAAATTAAAATTTCCAACCAAGAAGAGATTGAAGATTTATTAGATGCAGCAGCTTATAAAGAAATTATTGGCGCCTAAAAGCCTACTTTTTTTAGCATTAGCATATACAGTTTTTATAACAATTGGCTTATTGCTGCCTTCTCAAGGCATATTGCCCAGCCAAGATAAAATACCATTCGACAAATTTGCCCATGTGGTCATAAGCTTTGGATTGGTGGTAATTTGGTTGCTTTTTTTTTATATAAAAGAAAGAAAAATGATGTCTATAACCACTATATATGCTGTTTTTGGCTTATGCTTGCTCTATGGCATAATAATTGAGGTTTTACAACATGTATTGACAACCTATCGTCAAGCTGATACGTTCGATGTTGTAGCAAACATAATTGGTTTGCTCCTAGGGGTTGGACTTTTTAGAAAAATTAAAGATAAAATTTTTAACTAAATATGGTTTTAGTTTTCAATTGAACTATAATTTCTATATTTTAGCAACACAATAAATACTCTATTATGGAACCGAAGAAAAATCCGAAAGCGGATATGAACCGCAGAAGCACATTGTTCTTTCAAATAGGAATGATATTAATGCTTTTTATTGCTTGGCAAGCTATCGAATGGAAAACGTATGATAAATCAGACCTAGATGCCGGCATGGTCGATGTAGGTGACGATCTTGAAGAAGAAGTGCCAATTACACAACAATTGACACCTCCGCCACCACCACCTCCGCCACCACCAGCACCTGAAGTAATTGAGGTTGTTGAAGATGAAGAAGAAGTAGAGGAAACCATAATAGAATCTACCGAGGCAAGTCAAGAAGAAGAGATTGTTGAAGTAGAAGAAATTGTAGAGGAAGAAGTAGAAGAAGAAATTGCAGACGTACCTTTTGCCGTAATTGAAAACGTACCGGTTTATCCTGGTTGTGAAAACGAAAGCGGTAACAACGCTAAAAAAAGATGTATGTCTGAAAAAGTACAAAAATTTGTACAGAAAAAATTTGATACTGAACTTGCTAATGATCTTGGATTAGATGGTAAACAACGAATTTTCGTTCAGTTTAAAATTAATAAAAGTGGTAACATTGTAGATGTTAGAGCTCGTGCTCCGCACCCAAGGTTAGAAAGAGAAGCGGTAGAGGTAGTAAAGTCATTACCTAAAATGACACCTGGTATGCAAAGAGGTAAAGCAGTAGGGGTGCTATATTCGCTTCCAATCCTCTTCCAAGTTCAGAACTAAGAGTATTTTAATATATATAAAAACGCCTTCAGAAATGGAGGCGTTTTTTATTTGGCATAACCCTTGTATTAAATTTCATATAATAACCAAATTAAATACAAGAGATATGAAATTTTCAAAAAAACAAAATCCAGAAAAGTATTCAAAAAGAGAAGACAAGAAAAGTATTAACACCCCTTGGAACTCTAGTCTGTTTTTTCAACTAGGGCTTATTGTTAGTATGCTATTGGTGTTTCTTGTTGCTGAAAGTAGTATTGGTTCAACCACTGTAAAACAGGTTCCGGACAATGATTTTTACCTGCCAGAACCTGCATTTGTTAGTTATAGGCTTGAAGAGCCGGTTATAGACCTTCCCAAACCTAAAGAACCTATAAAACAACAACCTGAAAGGAAAACACTTACAACTATACAAAATGAACTTAAAGTGGTTAAAAACACAGTGACCGATGTTGCCGAAACATCCACCGCAAGCACAGAAACTCTTACTGCTAAAGTGCCTAAGGTATCTAATGTGAATAAGCCAGAGACTTCAAAAAAGCACTATTCAAATACAGTTGAAAATGCACCAATTTTTCCAGGCTGTGAATCATTTTCTACCAATAAACAACGTGTTGAATGCATGTCAAAAAAAGTAAATGCATTTATAAGCAGAAACTTTGATGCCGAAAAATTTTCTGGAGCAATTGATCAAGGAGAAATACAGCGTATCGATGTTCAGTTTAAGATTAATACATCTGGGCGGGTATTTGAGATTGTTGCACGTTCACAATTCAAGCCTTTAGAGAAAGAAGCTATACGGGTAATCAATAAATTGCCTTTAATTACACCGGGTAAACAGGGTAACAGAAAGGTAGATGTTATTTACAATGTCCCGATAATTTTTAAAATGGCGTATTGATACCATAAAGCCCTTCAAATAGAAGGGCTTTTATTTTTACCTTTTCAGAAAAGGAAAAAACCGTATCTTTCAACAAAATTCATATCCTACAATGAAGCGTTTTATTTCACTTTTGCTTGTTATGGCTTGTCTACCTATAGCAGCACAAACCACAACTGGCACCTTTGAAAAATACCCTGTTTTCCCTGAATGTGAAAACGAATCAATTTCCTCACTTCAAAATTGTTTTGATGCTACTTTACGGTCAAAAGTTTTTTCAAATTTCAATGTTCCCAAAGTAGTTTCTGAAGAGAACTATAAGGGTAACGTAGCAGTGTTTTTTGAAGTGACAAAAGAAGGAAAATTTAAAGTGCTTTATGTAGATGCTATTTATAACGAGCTTAAAGAAGAAACAAAGCGCGTTTTTGAAGAATTGCCAACAATAAAACCAGCTACTTATAACAGTAATCCGGCGTATGTGCAATTTACCATGTCTATACCGATACCTATTCAGGCTGCGCCAGCATATGAAAGTGAAGAAGATATTTCTGAAACGAAAATAGTAGGAACATTAAAAAATGAATATGACGAAATTGAAAACCTTCCTTATGAAAACGAAGAGTATACCAGCCACATAAACATACCTTTCTCTCATCACAATTACAGTTTGTTCGACCCTGCTTTAAACCGTGTGGGCCAAAACAATCATACAGCACAAAAGCCTTTTATTTATTCTGAAGTTAATAAATATTATGATTTTGAAGTTGAAAATGGAAAGTTGTTAAAAGATAAATCCTCTTGGTTTGGTAGAAAATTATGGAATGAACACTTGGTTACTATAAAAGGAGAGGATTATTGGATTACGTTAGACGCTGGAGTTGATTTGCAAGTGGGAAAAGATTTTGACGCCGAAATAGATACTTATAACAACACCCGGTTAGTTTATACCCAAGGTGGTTTGGGCAAAAATTTAAACTTTTTTGCCGTTATTTATGAAAGTCAAGGTAGGTTTGCTGATTATTTTAACCGTTTTGCAGAAGCTCGAAGGCCTGCAGGGGGTAACCCAGCTTTAATTCCTGGGCGTGGTATTGCAAAGAGGTTTAGAAGCGATTCATACGATTATCCAATAGCTACGGGGCATATTTCATATTCGCCTTCAAAACATTTTAACTTTCAATTAGGTCACGGTAAAAACTTCTATGGTGATGGATATCGATCGTTATTGTTAAGTGATAATGCGAGTCCTTATCCTTATTTTAAAATAAACACCACATTCTGGAAGCTTAAATATACCAATACTTGGATGTCCTTGCGCGATATTAGGCCAGAAGTACAGGATGGAGGGTCTTTTAGGACTAAGTTTTTCGCCAATCATTACCTAAGTTACAATGTAACAAAAAGATTGAACATTGGTTTGTTTGAATCTGTGGTTTGGGAAAACGATAATGACCGAGGGTTTGATTTTAACTACATAAACCCGGTTATTTTTTACAGAGCTATAGAATTTTCTACAGGTCCGCGTGGGGGTAATGCTTTGATTGGCCTTACTTCAAAATATAAGTTTACCGATCGTATTAACGCGTATGGGCAATTAATTATAGACGAATTTTCTTCCAGCGATATTTTTGATGGTAAAGGAAGCTATAGAAATAAAATAGGCTACCAGTTAGGAGCCAAATATTATGATGCTTTTGGCGTAAATGGCTTGTACCTTCAGGCTGAATATAACCGAGTACGACCTTATACGTACTCACATAATTCCATCATATTGAATTATGGTCACAACAACCAATCGATGGCGCATACCTTAGGGTCTAATTTTTCTGAATTTATCACTATTGCCCGTTACCAAAAAGGACGTATTTTCGGTGACCTAAAGCTGATATTTGCCAAACGAGGATTTGAATTCAATACAGACGAAGACGGTCTTTTTTACGGCGGAAACATTTACGGAACTGAAGATAATCGAGTTTCAGATCTTGGGAATGAGGTAGCGCAAGGGAATACCACGGATTTTTTCCATGGAGAACTACAAGCCGGTTATTTAATAAATCCTGCGACTAACCTGAAAATATACGCCAGCTTGATTGTTCGGGACTTTAAACCCGAAATAAACACAGAAACTGTTTTTGAAAACCAGACTACTTGGCTAAACTTTGGTCTTCGTACCGATTTGTTTAATTGGTATTACGACTTTTAAAAGAAAGCTTATTAGTTGTCTTTCTTTTCTTTTTGCTGTTTGTTGTATTTATCCTGTAGACGTTCTTCCATGCTTCGGTTGTCAACAGGGCCATTGGTTTTTTCTATTTCATTGTAGATGGTGGTGAGTATTTTATCTGTAGATATATAACCTTTTCCGTAGCCTTTCTCATCGTATTTAGAGGTAATGTCTTTCATAGCTAATACATCCTGAAGTGATTTTCCTTTTGCTTGATGAAAACGAACGCTTTTATATATGTCGTTAAGCATATTTACGGTAAAAGTAAGATCGTCAATGTTGCCCAATTCTCCATGACCGGGAATAATTTTAGTGTCTTCATTGGACATCAATTTTATTTTTTCCAACCCTTTTATATACCCATCAATAGAGCCGCCGCTTTCTGTATCTATGTATGGGTAGCTTCCATTAAAAAAAACATCACCAGTATGGATTACATTATTTTTAGGAAAGAAGATAGCCACATCTCCATCAGTATGTGCGTTCTCTATGTGAAAAGCCTGGATGGTTTCGCCGTTATGGTGAAATTGTAAGTTTTCGGTAAAGGTAACCATTGGTAAAGCAGATTCATCTATTTTTTTCTGATCTGTATTTACAACACCAGTTAACCGCTCTCGCGTTTTTTCATGAGAAAATATAACAGCTCCTTCTTTCTTGAAAGCGGTGTTTCCTCCAGTATGGTCGCCGTGAAAGTGTGTGTTGATTAGTGTTTTTATGGGTTTATCGCTAATTTTTCTAATAGCCTTAAGAATGTCTTGCGAAAGTTCTGCATATTGGTCATCAATCATTAAAATAGATTCTTTCCCGAAACTCAAACCAATGTTTCCACCTTTGCCTTTAAGCATATAAACATCGTTATTTGCTTTAACTACTTTAAGGCTTATTTTTTCACCAGAATCAGTTTGCGAAAAAGCGATGGTTGTACAAAATATAAGAAATAATAGGGTGGTTTTTTTAATGTTCATCTTTATTGGATTTTATTAGGGCATTAAAATAACAAAAAACTATAATAAACAGTCAAGAAAAGCTGGAATAAATTGTGGAAAATATGCAGTTGCTGTATCTTTGCACCGCAAAAAAAATGAGCTTGTCTGTAACACAAACACAATCTGTTCCTCAAACCCTTGTCAGGAATTTTACCGAAATAACCAAGTTCCGGCTTTCGGTTAGTGTGGTTTTTTCTTCAGTTGCAGGGTATTTGCTAGGGGCAGATACGGTTGATTATTACATTTTACTTTTATTGTGTATTGGTGGTTACTGTATGGTGGGTGCTTCTAACATATTCAATCAAATAATTGAGCGGGATCTAGATGCATTAATGGATAGGACAAAAGACCGTCCAATTCCTGCTGGCCGAATGCAAGTTAATTCGGCTCTTGTTTTAGCTATAGTTTTAACAATAGTTGGTTTGGTTGTATTGTATACTATAAACCCAATTACATCTATGTTTGGGGCAATTTCGATATTCATGTACGTCAGTTTGTACACCCCGCTTAAAACCAAAACCCCGCTTTCGGTATTTGTAGGGGCTTTTCCAGGCGCTATCCCATACATGTTAGGTTGGGTGGCTGCAACCAATAATTTTGGTATTGAACCGGGAACATTGTTTATGATTCAATTTTTTTGGCAATTCCCACATTTCTGGGCAATTGGCTGGTTTTTATATGAAGACTACCAAAAAGGAGGTTTCTTTATGTTGCCCACGGGAAAAAGGGACAAGGGAACAGCTGTACAGGTTGTTTTGTACACAATATGGACTGTATTGGCATCTTTAATACCAGCATTTGGAGTTACCGGAAAACTGTACATAACCTCTGTTAGTGCTGTAATTATTGGAATATTGGGCATTGGGTTGTTGTACTATGCTATACAATTATTTAGAGAGAAAACGAACAAAGCAGCTAAACAATTGATGTTGGCAAGTGTTAGTTACATTACATTGCTACAAGTAGTGTATGTAATAGATAAATTTATACGATAATGGATTATACAGAAGGTACAGAAGAACATAAAATAAAGCGTGCCAAAAAAATGATGCTTTGGTTTGGTATTATAAGCTTGTCAATGAGCTTTGCGGGCTTAACCAGTGCATATGTGGTGAGTAAAGAACGCCCAGATTGGTTAACGGACTTTCAAATACCGCAAGCTTTCTATATTAGCCTTGCTGTAATTTTAGTGAGTAGTATCACAATTCATTTGGCAAAAAGATTAATTTCTAAAGAGCAAAATAAAAAAGGAATGCTGTTTTTAATAGCTACACTTTTACTGGGTGGGGCTTTTATATTTTTACAGTTTAGAGGTTTTTCTCAGATAATCGCAAACGGTTATTACTTTACGGGTAGTGAAAGTACTATTACCACATCGTTTATTTATTTAGTGGTGTTATTGCACATAACCCACGTTATCGCCGCGTTGATTTCGTTATTGGTTGTAATTTATAATCATTATAAACTAAAGTATAGAAACGGTAAAACCCTTGGAATTGAACTAGCTGCTACTTTCTGGCATTTTGTTGATATTCTCTGGATTTACCTGTTTTTGTTTTTCTATTTCGTTAGATAAAAATTAATCGTATTTTTGAAACCTATTTTTAAACCAAATTCTTTGTATGGAAGCTACCGTTGTTGAAACAGGTACCGAAGGAAAAACTTGGGGTGGAGGTAACCAACCATTAAAAGCCAGCTATGGTAAAATGATGATGTGGTTCTTTATCGTATCGGATGCCCTCACTTTTTCAGGATTTCTTGCCTCTTATGGATTCTCAAGATTCAAATTTATAGACTCATGGCCAATTGCTGATGAAGTGTTTACCCACTTTCCTTTTTTACATGGTGTAGAAGCACCTATGTATTACGTGGCTTTAATGACGTTTATTTTAATATTCTCATCGGTAACGATGGTGTTGGCAGTAGATGCCGGCCACAAAATGCAAAAAGGGAAAGTAACGCTATATATGTTTTTAACAATCATTGGCGGTGTTATTTTCGTAGGTTCTCAAGCTTGGGAATGGGCAACTTTTATTAAAGGTGACTATGGGGCAGTGGAAACTAAAGGTGGAAAAATACTTCAGTTTTTAGATACGGAAGGAGAACGTGTGGCATTAGCAGATTTTGCAACAAATATACCAACAGCTCGTCAAGTTCATAATGAAAGTGAGGGAGTTTGGTATGAAGCAGAACCTACCAAAACATCTTTTACATATGAAGAAGTAAAAGCTGGATTTTTGGCCAACGACAACTTATTGGTTAGAACACAGTACCTTAACGAACACGGTGAGCCTACTGTGCTTTCTAGAGAAGAGTCTGTTGCTAAAATAGTGAATGACGGAAAATTAGTTGTGGAAGGTGCAAACCTGAAACATAATGAATATGGGCCGCCACTTTTTGCGGATTTCTTTTTCTTTATTACAGGATTTCACGGTTTTCACGTATTTTCAGGAATAGTAATTAATATAATTATTTTCTTTAATGTGGTAATAGGTACCTATGAGAGAAGAGGAAGTTACGAAATGGTTGAAAAAGTAGGTCTTTACTGGCACTTTGTAGATTTAGTTTGGGTATTTGTATTTACATTCTTTTACCTTGTTTAAAGTAGTTTAAAAATTAAAAAATGGCACACGATAATCATAATTTAGCAATCTTTAGGGGAGCGGTTAAATTTAAAAGTAACGTACAAAAAATATGGGGGGTCTTTGTTTTCCTTTCCATAGTTACTGTAGTAGAAGTTGTATTTGGTATTATTAAACCTGCTTTCTTAACTGAGAATACATTCTTAGCGATGAAATTACTTAACTGGGTATTTATAATACTTACCATTGTTAAGGCATACTATATTACTTGGGACTTTATGCACATGCGTGATGAAAAATCTGGATTACGCCGTTCGGTAGTATGGACAGGAATTTTCTTAATAGCATATCTTGTCTTAATACTATTAATAGAAGGAGATTATATCTTTGAAATATATAAAGAGAACTACATAAAGTTTGACTTTTAATTAGTTTCTAAAAATTTAAATTAAGCCTGGCAAAAGCCAGGCTTTTTTGTTTTTATAGCCTTTAAAAATTAACTTTAAAAGGTTGCTCATACGTCTTTTAGCCTGTATTTTTGCATGCTAAAATAAAGTATGCTATGAAGCAGCGTTCAGTCAAGAAATATTTGGTGATTTTTATCTTGTTTGCCCTTCCAATTACGGCATACATATTCTTTGCTTCAGGTGTAAACAACTTTGCAAAACTACCTATTTTAACAGAATCTGTAAACGAATTAAATGGCTTTGCCCTTAAAGACGGTAGTCCAGTCCAATTAGATGATAACATTACAGTTTTAGGCTTTTTTGGTAAAGACCCTATGCAAAATAAGGTAGGAGCCTATAACCTGGCCCACAAAATATATAAGAAAAACCGCGAATTTGAAGATTTTCAAATTGTATTTCTACTACCTGAAGAAGCAAAACAGCAGTCGCAAGAGCTAAATAAAAAACTTTCCGAAATTGCCGAAACAAACCGATGGAAATTTGTCTATGGCCCTTCAGAAGAAATAAAGAAAGTTTTTTCTTCTTTGCAGAGTGATTTCAGTTTGGATAAAAACTTAGCAACACCATATGTGTTTATAATTGATAAGAAAAGAAACCTTAGGGGAAGGGAAAAAGATGAAGATGTTGGCTTGTTGTATGGTTTTGATTCTCGCGAAATAGCTGAAATCGATAATAAAATGAGCGATGACATTAAAATTGTATTAGCAGAATACCGTTTGGCATTAAAGAAAAACAATGCAAAACGTGAAATATAAATTTACACTAAAACTTAAAGAATATATATTTTGAAAAAATATTCATATGTAGGGATTACTGCGGTTATATTGATTTTTGGAATATGGGCCGTCCCAAAAATTATAGAGCGGTTTAGTCAAGGTGATGTAGTAAAAAATGACCGTTTAAGTACTAAAGGAGTGCCTATTAAAACTTCTGAAAACAAAGATGAAAAAGAAATGGTCACCATCAACAAAATTCCAGATTTTACCTTTGCAAATCAAGAGGGGGATACCATTTCAGAAAATTATTACGACGGAAAAGTATATGTTGTTGAATTCTTTTTTACAACATGCCCTAGTATTTGCCCTATTATGAACACCAACATGCTAAAAGTTGAAAAAGCGTTTAAAAATGAAGACAATTTCGGTATTGCTTCTTTTTCTATAGATCCAGAGCACGATACGCCAGAAGTATTAAAGGAATATGCTGAAAGCTACGGCGTAAGCCATCCACATTGGAACTTCCTTACCGGCGATAAAAAAGATATTTTAAAGTTGTCTAATGAAGGGTTTAAATTATATGCTGCAGAAACACCTGAAGCCGAAGGTGGTTTTGAGCATTCCGGTATGTTCGCTCTTGTGGATAAAGATGGCAATATTCGTTCCCGTCTTGATGAAAATGGAAACCCAATTATTTACTACGACGGTTTAGAAGAAGAAGGCATACAAATGTTAATTGAAGATATTAAAAAACTATTGTAGTATGTCGCAAACTATTCCAGAAAACACTAAAAAATATAACATTTGGATATGGATTCTTTCCATAGCTATTCCTATTGCTGTTGCTGTGCTTTTTACAGTTAGAATCCCTGGTGTGGAGCGATTGGGCTTTTTGCCGCCTATTTATGCAACAACTAATGGTATTACTGCTATTTTATTGGTATTAGCGGTTATTCAAATAAAAAAGGGAAACAGGAAAACCCATGAGCTTTTAATGAAGACATGTATTGCGTTGTCAGCACTTTTTTTGGTGATGTACGTAATTTATCATATGACTTCAGACTCTACGCCCTATGGTGGAGAAGGAATATTGCGATACGTGTATTTCTTTATTTTGATAACACATATACTATTGTCGATAACCGTTATTCCTTTTGTGTTATTAACGTATGTTCGAGCCATTTCAGGGCAGTTTACTAAACACAGAAAAATAGCAAGAATCACATTTCCATTATGGTTGTACGTTGCAATAACCGGAGTGATTGTATATATTATGATATCACCTTATTATTAGATTTATGAATACCAAAGCTTTTATAATTTTACTTTTTTTATTGGTCGTTAGTTTGCCTGCCGATGCCCAATGTGCAATGTGTCGTGCTGTCCTAGAAACCCAGGACGGAGGTCAGGCTGCTAAAGGTATTAATAACGGCATTGTCTATCTTATGATATTTCCTTATTTATTAATAGGTGGAATTGGATACGCTATTTACAGAACGCGCAAAAACGCTAAAAAAGCCCAACATTAACATTTTCTTCACATATTGGCTGTAACAATATTAATTTAAAACAGTCTTACTATTAAAGACTCTGGCCAACCAAGCTTGTAAGTCTTAAAAACATATCACGAAACAATATTACTTTAGTAGTGTTTCGTGTTGCTATTTTATAATTATGATAACAATTAAAGACTTACATAAATCTTATCACATGGGGAGCAATTCACTTCATGTGTTGAAAGGAATTAATTTTAGTGTTGCTGAAGGGGAGATGGTCTCCATTATGGGGTCATCAGGATCGGGAAAATCTACTTTGCTGAATATTTTAGGAATTTTAGATGAAGCAGACGAAGGTACTTACCATCTTGATGGAACTGAAATTAAAAATTTGAATGAGCGTGTTGCTGCAAAATATAGAAATAAATTTCTAGGGTTTATATTTCAGTCCTTTAACCTTATCAACTACAAATCTGCTCTTGACAATGTAGCGATGCCTTTATATTATCAAGGTGAAAAAAGAAATGTTCGTACCGAAAAAGCGATGCACTACCTAGAAAAAGTAGGCTTAGCCAATTGGGCAGGTCATTTACCCAATGAGCTTTCCGGGGGACAAAAACAACGTGTGGCTATTGCCCGTGCATTGGCCAGTGATCCAAAAGTTTTATTGGCAGATGAACCTACTGGGGCTTTGGATACCAAAACTTCATATGAAGTTATGGAACTTATTCAGGGGATCAATGATGAAGGGAAGACCATTTTAGTAGTTACTCACGAAGATGATATTGCCCATATGACCAAGCGGATTGTAAATCTGCAGGATGGTATTATTTTAGATGATTCTGAAGTGAAACAAGTTCGGGCAAAAGAAGCAATGAAAAAAGCATTAGCTCATGTTTAACTTAGAGCGATGGCAAGAAATATTCGAGACAATTCGCAAAAATAAATTGCGTACTTTTTTAACGGGGCTTTCCGTTGCATCGGGTATATTTATTTTAGTTGTTTTATTGGCCATTGGTCAAGGGATGCAAAATGGTATTTCTTCAGAATTTGAAAATGATGCTGCAAATAGAATTCAAGTTTGGGCCAATGTTACTTCTCAAGAATATAAAGGCTTAAATCCAGGCCGTAGAATTCAATTAGACAATAGAGATTATGAATTAGCTGAAGCTAAAAACATTGATAGACTCGAATATAAATCTGGTGTATATAGTGTTTGGAACGGTTTAACTTCCTACAAAGGAGAAACTGGGACGTACCGAGTTGAAGGAGTTCGTGGAGATTATCAATTTTTGGAGAATGAAACGATAGTTGCTGGTCGGTATATCAATCAAAGCGATTTGGATGGATATGAAAAAGTCACCATATTAGGAAACCGTGTATATCAAGATCTTTTTAAAGGAAAAAATGCTATTGGTGAGTATATTACAATTTCAGGAGTTAAATTTAAAGTAGTTGGTATTTATACAGATCCGGGAGGGGAACGAGAAGAGACACGTATGTTTATTCCCCTAACTACTTCACAACGTGTTTTTAATGCTGGAGATAATTTGCGATCTATGGTTTTTACGCTAAAACCTGAAGAAAAATTTGAAGATGCACTAGCTGCTTCTGAAGCGTTTTCAACCCAATTGGAAAACGATTTAAAAACGCGTCATACTGTTGCCCCAAAAGATGAACGAGCTATAAACGTTAACAACTCGCTAGAAAATGCCAAACGCTTTTATGACCTTATGGATATGATTCGCTACTTCTTTTGGGGGGTGGGAATTTGTACTATAATCGCTGGTGTTGTAGGCGTGAGTAATATCATGCTTATTATTGTAAAAGAACGCACAAAAGAAATTGGTATACGAAAAGCCATAGGTGCTCAGCCTATTTCCATAATAGGAATGATTTTACATGAATCTGTTTTCGTAACGGCCATTGCAGGTTTTGTAGGGTTAATTTCCAGCTTAATTCTATTAGAGTTTGTCGGTCCTTTAATTGAAACCGATTTCATAAGTAATCCATCAGTAGATTTTGGAGTGGCTATTACAACTGTTATCATTTTAGTAGTTGCAGGAGCCGTAGCAGGTTTTTTTCCTGCATATCGAGCCTCAAATATTAAACCCATAGTAGCATTGCGTGATGAGTAAAATTTTTAGCAGGGACAGTTGGAGTGAAATAATAGAAGCGCTAAGTTCAAATTGGTTTAGAACGCTCTTGACCGCTTTTGGTGTGCTTTGGGGTATTTTTATCCTCGTGATTTTGTTGGCTGCTGGGAACGGTCTTGAAAATGGTGTGAAGCAAGGGTTTAGTGGGATGGCGACAAACTCAATGTTTATGTGGGCCCAAACAGCATCAAAACCTTATAAAGGATTGCCCAAAGGGCGTCGTTATAATTTTAAAGTTGGCGACGTAGCTGCAATTAAGCAAAATGTACCCAATCTTCGTTATGTATCACCTAGAAATCAATTAGGCGGATTTAGAGGCGCAAATAACGTTACCCGGGGTTTAAAATCCGGTGCGTATAATGTGTATGGGGATTATCCTGAAATAATTAAACAACAGCCTATGGATATTACTTCTGGGCGGTTTTTAAATTACGCTGATATTAATGACAAACGTAAAGTGGCAATTATTGGCGAATCTGTAAAAACGGGACTTTATGACCCAGGGGAAGAGGCAATTGGATCTTATATTAAGATTAATGGCGTCAACTTTATGGTAATTGGTACTTACAAAAAGAAATCGAATGGAGGAGGGGATGCTGAAGAGGCTCAAAAAGAAATTTATGTTCCTTTTGCATCTTTCTCTCAAGCATTTAATATGGGGGAAACGGTCGGATGGATGGCAATTACTGCTCAAGATGGGTCATCTATCACAAATTTAAAAGACCAAGTTTTTGATGTTGTAAAAGCACGCCACTCTATTCATCCGGAAGATGACCGCGCCGTAGGAAATTTTGATTTATACGAAGAATACAGTAAAATCAACGGCCTTTTTGTAGCACTTAATTTTGTCGCTTACTTTGTAGGAATTTTAGTATTGCTTTCTGGTATTATTGGAATTAGTAATATTATGTTGATCGTTGTAAAAGAACGTACAAAAGAAATTGGCATCCGCCGAGCATTGGGTGCAACACCTTGGAGCATTCGTTCCCAAGTACTGTTAGAATCTATTTTCTTGACTATTATTTCAGGAATGGCTGGTATTGTATTGGCTTCCGCAGTATTGGCATTAGTTAATTATTTTATGGAAGGTATGGATACTAGTGAAATGATGTTTATAAATCCATCAGTAAATATTGGAGTAGTTTTAATTGCACTAGCAATATTGATTATTTCAGGATTATTAGCAGGTTTAATTCCTGCTCAAAATGCAATAAAAGTAAAACCCGTAGACGCACTACGGACCGAATAAAAAAACGTTTAACCTTAAAATACCGGTTAATTCCGGCATTCATCATGAAAAAAACAGGAACTATTATAATTCTCGTTGGTATTGTATTGCTTTTTTCCGTAGCTATGTTTTGGCTATGGCAAAAAAACGCAGAAGATCCTATTGTATATGAATCTCAAACACCAACTATCGACACAATCGTAAAAAAGACGGTAGCTACTGGAAGTATAGTGCCAAAAGAAGAAGTGTTAATCAAACCTAATATTTCAGGAATTATAGATGAAATATATGTAGAGGCTGGAGATATTATAAAATCTGGAGATTTAATTGCAAAGGTTAAAGTAGTGCCTAACGTTTCCTCATTAACCAGCGCAAAAAATAATATTAATGCAGCGCGCACACAAGTTGAGACGGCTCGATTGGCTTTTGAAAATCAAAAAAGCATATATAACCGTCAAAAAGAATTATTTGAAAAAGGTGTGATTTCTGCAAATGAGTTTGATAATGCACAATCTACTTTTGATGCGGCACAACAACGCTTTAAGCAAGAGCAAGTAAATTTAACTGGCGCACGTCAAAATTACGATATCGTTAAAACCGGAACCACAAGTGGTTTAGGGGCTTCAGCAAATACAGAAATTCGAGCGACGGTTTCTGGAATGGTCTTAGACGTACCTGTAAAAACAGGAAACCAGGTTATTGAAGCCAATAATTTTAACGATGGTACTACCATTGCAACATTGGCCGATGTGGATAAAATGATTTTTGAAGGAAAAGTTGATGAAAGCGAAGTAGGTAAAATTAAAGAAGACCTTCCGCTAGAGATTACAGTTGGTGCCATTGAAAATCAAAAGTTCGACGCAGTGTTGGATTACATAGCCCCTAAGGGTGTTGATGAAAACGGCGCCATTCAGTTTGAAATAAAAGGAACGCTTAAAAAATCTGATACTACAACTTTTATACGAGCAGGTTTAAGCGCAAACGCTTCTATTATTTTAGCACGGGCCGATAGTGTTTTAGCTATAAATGAAGCATTGGTTCAATACGATCCTAAAACGCAAAAGCCTTTTGTTGAGGTTGAAACCGGTGATCAAGAATTTGAACGAAAAGAAATTGAATTAGGCGTAAGTGATGGTATTAAAGTAGAAGTGCTAAGTGGAGTTTCAAAAAATGATAAAATTAAAGTTTGGAACCAAATAAAACCTGCGCAAACTATGGGTAGAGGATAGATTTTACATATTTTTTTAAAATACGTGTAACACTTTCAAGAAACTAAAGACTTATGCATCAACTACAATCAAATATGAAAAAAATAGCGGTTTTAGTAATTTTACTTGTTTTCGGTTTTTCCGGACAAGCTCAAGATAACAAAGAGTGGACTTTAACAGAATGTGTTGAGTATGCTTTGGAGAATAATATTTCCATTAAGCAGAGTCAATTGGACGTTGAGGTTACCGATACTGAAAAATTACAAGCAATAGGAAATTTCGTTCCTACCTTAAATGGAAATGCTTCTTATTCCACTAACACGGGAGCTAACATTAATCCAGTAACAAATGCTTTTGAAAATGAAACATTTTCTTCTTTTACAACTGGATTTAATTCAAGTTTAACTTTATTTGATGGATTGCGAAATGTACGTGAATTGCAGCGTGCCAAGCTTTCAAAATTAGCGAGCCAGTACCGTTTGGATAAAATGAAGGATGATATTTCTCTAGCTGTAGCAAATGCTTATTTGCAAGTATTGCTCAATAAGGCTAATTTAGAAGTAGCAAAAGCTCAAAATGAAGTTACTTTACAGCAAATTGAACGTACCAATAATTTGGTAGATGCGGGAACATTGCCACGAGGCGATCTTTTGGAAATTCAAGCTACAGATGCAAGTGAAAAACAACGGATAGCCGTTACCGAAAATGCAGTAACCATTTCATTAATAAGTTTAGCACAATTACTTTTAATTGAAGATTATGCTACTTTTGATATAGCTGATGAAGGCTATAACATTGTAGGTGACGAAATAATTGAAAAACCAGTACAAGAAGTGATTAATGCTGCTGAAGAAAACCGAAATGAAGTAAAAATTGCTCAAAAAAATGTTGAATTGGCACAGAAAGATTTACAATTGGCACGCGGAGCTTATTATCCGACACTTTCAGCTTTCTTTGGTTATAATACAAGGTACTCTGACAATGATTTTCTTGATCGTGCTTTTACAGATCAACTCTGGCAAAACGATGGTTTGGGCTATGGCTTGCAGCTTAATGTACCTATATTAAACGGTTTTTCAACTAGAAGTAGTGTAAATAGGAGCAAAATTAACCTTGAACGAAATAGATTTCAATTAGAGCAAGCTAAATTAGATTTAGAGTCTAATGTATATCAGGCATATGTAGATGCCAAAGGAGCATTAAAATCATATGAAGCCTCTTTAGCAGCTTTAGAATCACAAGAATTAGCATACGATTATGCAAAAGACAGATATGATGTGGGTTTAACCAACGCATTTGATTTCAGTCAATCTAAACTTCGGTACGACAATGCTCGAATTGAAGTAAACCGTACCAAATATGATTATATTTTTAAATTAAAAGTATTGGAGTTATATTTTGGAGTTTCAGCTACTGAACTAAAATTCTAACTATGAAGAAAAAAACCATCATTTGGATTATATCAATTGCAGTCCTTCTTATTATTCTACTTATTGTAGGTAAAAAAGCAGGTTGGTTTGGTAAGTCTGGCAACTTTAAACAAGTTGAAATAACTGAGATTAAACCTCTTGATATTACCGAAACGGTTGCAGCTACCGGTAAAATACAACCTGAAGTTGAGGTGAGTTTGTCTTCTGAAGTTTCAGGGGAAATCATTGAACTTCCTGTAAAAGAAGGGCAACAAGTAGAGAAAGGTGATTTATTGGTAAAAATTAACCCAGATTTAATTCAATCAGCTTTAAGCCAATCACAAGCCGGTTTGCAAAATGTAAGAGCACAATTATCTCAAGCAGAAGCAAGTTTAAAAAATGCTGAAGCAACCTATAACCGAAATAAAACCCTTTTTGAAAAAGGAGTAATATCAAAATCTGAATGGGATCGTTCGGTTGCAGATTATGAAGTAGCCAAAGCAAATAAACAAGCAGCTTATTATAGTGTGCAAAGTGCTGCCGCAAGTGTAAAGCAGTCTAGGGACAACCTATCTAGAACTTCAATTTATGCACCAATGAGCGGTACTATTTCAAAACTAAGTGCTGAGCTAGGGGAGCGAGTAGTTGGAACAGCTCAAATGGCTGGTACAGAAATTATGCGCGTGGCAAACCTTAGCAACATGGAGGTTGAAGTGGATGTTAATGAAAACGATATAGTAAAAGTTGCTGTGGGAGATTCAACAAATGTAGAGGTAGATGCGTATTTAAAACGTGAGTTTAAAGGCGTGGTTACCGAAATTGCAAACTCACCAGAAACAGCTTTAACGGCAGATCAGGTTACTAATTTTAAGGTAAAGGTTAGGATTTTACCTGTTTCATATGCAGATTTAACGGAAGGAAAACCTGAAAGTTATTCCCCTTTTCGCCCTGGTATGACAGCAACTGTAGATATAATAACCAATAGAAAAGGTAATGTTATTGGTGTTCCCATTAGTGCGATCGTTATTAAAAGTGATACTTCCTCAACAAAAAAATTCAAAGCAAAAGAAGCAGTTACTGATGCTGATGAGCGTTTTGAATGTGTATTTGTAAAAGATGGGGATGAAGCAAAATTGAGAGTGGTTTCCACCGGAATTCAAGATGACAGTAATATTGAAATCACAAAAGGATTAGCCGAAGGTGAGACGGTAATTACCGGTCCCTACACAACGGTAACTCGATCACTAAAAAACGGTGATAAAATTGAAGTGACGAAAGAAGAGGAAACTAATAAAGAGGAATAAAATATGGCCACCATATTATGTATAGAAACAGCAACCACAAATTGCTCAGTAGCGCTTTCGGTAAACGGAAGCGTTATTGCGTTTAAGGAAGATAACCCTAATGGATCACAAAAGGGATATTCTCACGCAGAAAAACTTCATGGTTATATAGAAGAAGTGCTTTCATCTGGAAATATATTAAAAAGCAATTTAGATGCTATTGCCGTAAGTAAAGGGCCAGGTTCTTATACTGGGTTGCGTATTGGTGTTTCTGCAGCAAAGGGATTGTGTTTTGCATTAGAAATACCATTGCTTTCCATTCCTACTTTACAATCACTTTCTCTCCAAATAGACGAAAAAGATACGTATGTTATACCCTTGCTTGATGCTCGGCGAATGGAAGTATATTCAGCTGTATTTTCTTCTGAAGAAAAAATAAGGGAAACTAAAGCTGAAATAGTAGACGAAAACTCATTTTTGGACTATTTAAACGAACGAAAAACAATATTTATAGGTGATGGTGTTTCAAAATTCAAGACGCTTTGCAGCCATTCCAATGCAGAATTTATAGAAGATAAATTGCCCTCAGCAAAACAAATGGCATTTCTTTCAGAAAAAAAGTTCAAAACAAACGAATTTGAAGATGTCGCCTATTTTGAACCTTATTATTTAAAAGATTTTATTGCGGGGTGATGTAATCTTTACCAAAGCTGAAAAAAAAAGCGGTATCTAATAATGATACCGCTTTTTAAGGAAATAATTAAAATTTATAATAATGAGTTGAAATACGTAACTAATTTAGCCAAATCTTGTTCTTCATCAAGATCTATATCCTGCTCTTTAATATATCTTTTAACTTCTTTTTTCTTTTCGCTCATAACGTCCAACACTTTAGATCTTCTGGTGGGAAGCTCGTAAAAAGAACCATCTTTTCCTACTAAGTAATATGTTATGTTGTCCACCCATTTTGCAGGTTTGTCGCTTTGATATGATGTTTTGGCGAAAGTAGGTTCTTTATAGGTAACTTTTGTTTTTTTATAAAGATCAAATTGATCGCCTTCCTTTACGATATTAAAATACCCACCTTTTTCATTAGAACCGTTATAAGGTACAAATACATAGACATCTTGAAATATCTTTACATAAATATCTGGGTCTTTAATAAGGGCATTGTACGATTGTTCTTGTTCATTCTTTTTTATTTCAATTTCATCGGCAAAAGCATTGTAACGCAGCAATACGTTCTGGTTAGCCAATTCTTTACCTTTATAAATGTTGCCTTTAATAAAATTCTCGTTTACGTATGGAGAACCTTCCATGCTTTCAAATTCTTCTTTGGAAATATTAAAAGAGGCATACCGCTGTTCTACATCTATTTTTTTATTTTGAAGCTCATATAAACCTTGTTCTTGAGCCGAAACCCCTATTGTACCAAACAAAAATACAAATGGTAATATATATTTTTTCATAATATGTGTTTTTGAGTTACTATAAATATACTAATTATTATCTTTTTTTTCTACTTGCAAAGGATTTAGGTTATAATGGTGCACATCGCGCTGTGGAAATGGAATTGAAATACCAGCTGCCTCTAACCTTGCTTTCCCTTCTTCTAAAACGTGCCAGCGAATTGCCCAAAAATCTTCGTTCTTGGCCCAATATCGTAGCGATAGATTAACCGAACTGTCACCTAATCCACCTACTACAATCATAGGCATTTTATCTTCAAGTTGTAAAACGGTTTCTTGCTCATTAACAAGGTTTAGCAATATTTCCTTTGCTTCTTTTATATTATCATCATAACCTATGCCAAAAGTTAATGCTTCACGACGAATTCCTTGAGAAGTGTAATTTACAATATTATCATTTGATAATTTACCATTGGGTACTACAGCTTCTTGGTTGCCGAAAGTGATGATGCGGGTGTTAAAAATAGAAATTTCCTTTACAGTACCTTCTACACCTTGAGCGGAGATCCAATCGCCTACTTTAAATGGTTTAAGCAATAAAATTAATACTCCTCCTGCAAAATTTGCAAGTGAGCCTTGTAGTGCAAGACCTATTGCTAAACCAGCAGCACCAATAACAGCAACAAGCGAAGCAGATTCAACACCTAATTGCGTTATTACCAATACAAAAAGTAGGATTTTTAACCCCCAATTTATTAGACTGGCAATAAAATTTTCAAGAGTGACATCGTATTCTTTTTTATCAAAAAACTTTTTTATGAATTTGTTTATAATTTTTATAACCCATAAACCAACAATAAGCATCAAGATGGCTCCAATCAAAGAAGGGAGAAAATCAATCAGTTTTTGTCCGTATTCCTCTATATAAGTTTCCCAGTTGTTTAGTTTGTCCATTTAATTTTAATTGATTTAATAGCTTTATTTATTTCTGAAACAGGCACATTGCACGTATTGTCAATACAAACGTAAATGAATGTTTCATTTTTAACAAACCTATCTTTGCATAAAAAGAGGTCTGTTTTTTTGGTACTGCCAGCAATTAATATATTGGGCAGGTAATGTTTATTTATTGTGTTTATTTTTTCCGAAGCTTGATTGCCGACAACAACTACCTCATAAAAATTTGATTGGTAATTTGAAAGTAAATCAAGCCAATTTGAAAATCCTATTGGGTACGATGAAAGTTCGGTCAATACATTTTTAAGCATTTGTTTTGAGGTCGCAGCATACTTTTGGTCGTTATAGTATAGCGAGAGCTTAAACAAGTTTTTTGCCATGATTGAATTTGATGCAGGAATTACATTGTCCCGGTATTCAAATAGGCGGGTGATTAATTTATCGTCTTTGGAAGATGTAAAGTAAAACATATGTTTCTGCTCATCGAAAAAATATTGAAACACATAATCTGTCATTTTTTTCGAAATGTGCAACCAACTCTCATCTAGTGTTACCTGATATAAAGCAATAAAAGCTTCAATCGCCGCGGCATAATCTTCCAAATAGCCATTAATAGTGCTTTTTCCATCTTTATGGTTATGGTATATGGCACCATCATTTTGTAGCTGTTTTTCTTTTATAAAATGAGCGTTCTTTAAAGCTGCATCTAAATATTCTTTTTTCTGAAATGCTTTATAAGCATCCACATAACCTTTCAACATCAAACCATTCCACGAAGTCAGTATTTTATCATCTAGGCGGGGTTTTGACCGTTTGTTTCGATAATCGAATAGTATGTTTTTCCATTCTTTCTTTTTTCTCTGAAGTGTCTCTTCTGAAATTGAAAATTCTTCAGAAATTTGGGCATTACTTTTATCTCGAATCAATACATAGTTTTCACCTTCCCACTTTCCGAAGTCGTTTACATTATAATATGACTTAAAAATTTCAAAATCATCTTTTATAAGGTCTTGCAATTCATTTTTGGTATACACATAAAACGCCCCCTCTTTTAGTTCTCCAGTGTCAGTCCTACTGTCCGCATCTAATGAAGAATAAAATGCGCCTTCACCACTCGTTAGTGTTTCTGAAACAAACTGCAAAGTTTCTTCGACAACCTCTGTATAAACTGGGTTTTGTGTTTGTGCATATGCCTTGCTATACAAACTAACTAGTTGCGCATTGTCATAGAGCATTTTTTCAAAATGAGGTACGTGCCATTTTGCATCCACACTGTAACGGGAAAACCCACCTCCAATAGCATCGTATATTCCCCCATATGCCATTTTGGTTAGTGTTTTTTCTACATAATCGAGTAAAGAATCATCCTTATTTTGAATAGCATACCTAAGTAAAAAATGATAATTGTTTGGCATCATAAATTTGGGGGCTTGTTTGTAGCCGCCAAATTGATGATCAAAATTTCTGCTCCATTTTACTAATAGGGAAGCTGTGTCAAAATCTGAAAAATCAGACTCTTCAGTGTTTAATTGAATGCCGTCCATGTTTTTTACACCATTTTCCAACTTTTTGGCGTATTCTTCAAGTTTGTTAGGCGATTCGTTATAAACAAGTTGAATTTGTTGTAGTGCTTCAATCCAATGTTCTTTTTTAAAATAGGTTCCGCCCCATACAGGACGGCCATCTGGTAAGGTGACCACATTTAAAGGCCAGCCGGCCCTGCCCGTCATTAATTGTACTGCGTTTATGTAAATTTGATCAATATCAGGACGTTCTTCACGGTCTACTTTTACCGAAATATAATCTTGATTCATTACATTAGCCACTTCTTGGTCTTCAAAGCTTTCGTGCTCCATAACATGGCACCAATGGCAAGCCGCATACCCAATACTTACAATTAGCAACTTATTCTCTGCCTTAGCTAATGCAAGGGTGTTTTTATTCCAAGCTTTCCAGTGTACGGGATTATCTGCGTGTTGCAGTAAATAGGGGCTGGTCTCGGAGTGAAGTTCGTTTTTATGTTTGCTCAAGTTTGTTATTTGCGGAAGGATTTAAGTTTCGTGAAAAGAAAATACGCTTTTGGTCATAAACTAAAAGCGTATTTATTTTTTGTCAAAACAGCGTTTTAACTCACTTCGAAAGTGATTTTTACATTTACTCGGAATTGATCGACATCGTCACCATTTACCGTACAACTTTGTTCGTTCACATAAACAGATTTAATGTTTTTAACCGTTTTGCTTGCGTGTTTTACTGCTTTTCTAGTGGCATCTTCCCAACTTTCGTTTGAGTTTGCTAATACTTCTATAACTTTTAATACTGCCATAATTTTTTGGTTTTTAATTAGGCTACCTAAGATACGGTTTTATAGAAGCAAAAACTCTCAAATAATCGTTAAAACCTTGTTATAAAGTAGGTTTAATACGATAAACGATGTAGATTACCCGTTAATAGCTTCAACAGTCTGTACTCTTCCGTTCATCATATCTCTCAACATTGTTTCAATACCATTTTTTAGGGTAACGGTAGAGGAAGGGCAGCCACTGCAAGCTCCTTGTAAAATAACACGTAGGGTTTTGGTGTGCTCATTAAAGGACTCGAATGCAATATTGCCACCATCGCTAGCTACGGCAGGTTTTACATATTCATTGAGAATGGAAATAATTTCCTTATCAATGTCTTTTAAATCTTCATCTGAAATAGATTGCTGTGAGGCAGTTTCTTCCTTTCCTTTTTTCTGAAGGATTTCATCATTAAGAACGGGTTTTCCATCTTCAATGTATTTTCTGATGAATTCTCGAAGTTCCATAGAAATTTCTTGCCATTCGGCCATATCGTATTTTAATATCGATACATAATTGGCGCTAATAAAAACCTCTTTTACAAACGGAAATGAAAATAAGGCCTTTGCCAAAGGGGCGTGAAGGGCTTCGTCTATGTTCTTAAACTCAAAGGTTCCATCTGCCAACGGCTTATTGGCTACAAACTTCATTGCTGCCGGGTTCGGTGTGCTTTCAGCATATATGGTAACTGGTACTTTTTTTTGAGTTTCGGTAGCGGTCACCACTTCCTTGCCGCTATTTAAGTATTCTGTTATGGATTCAGCAACTTCATCTTGAACATCTTCCCAAGTTACAATGTCATACTTCTCAATGGCTATAAAGTTTTGTGAAATATAAACGGTCTTCACAAAAGGAAGGTAGAACAATTGTTGCGCAATGGGGCTGGGTTTTGCCTCATCAATGTTTTTAAACTCGTAACTGGCAGAACGGGTTAAAAACGAATTGGCTACAAATTTTACAATGCTTTCGTTATTTGTTGGCTCTATGGAAATGCTATATGTTGACATACAATCTTTTTTTGCAAAATTACGGAAAGTAAATCAATGTTTTAAGTAAAACGGCACCGTTAACAAATCTATAAGTATGAGGTGGAAGAGAAGCAGAATAAGCTCAAAGTTGCAATTACTGTTCGGGTAAAAAATTAGAAATCCATTGTTTTAATGATAGTTTTTTCAGAATACTTCTTAAGCAAGCTTTTTAAAGTAGTTGTGCTGGTATTTGTAAAAAACTGTAGGGTAGGTTGGTTTTTGTTGTCGGTAAGTAATTTTTTTTGCTGTAATACATTTTGGGCTTGTTTTGCAACCGCTTGTCCAGAGTCTATAATCGATACGTGCTCTGGTAACATTTCTCGTAACTGCGGAATAAGATAGGGGTAATGCGAACAGCCTAAAACTAAATAATCGATGTTTGCAGCAACCATAGGAGTCGTATATTTTTTTAATAGCGCTTTTATTTCGTTGCTATCTAACTCGTCATTTTCAATTAAAGGCACCAACCCTTCTCCAATAATTTCTACAACTGAAATTTCTTTTGCGAATTCTTTTGTGGTTTTGTGGAAGAGTGCGCTACTCAATGTTCCTTTGGTAGCCAAAATACCAATGCTTTTATGTTTTGTTTGAAGGGCGGCAGGTTTAATGGCAGGCTCAATACCAATTATTGGTATGTTGTAAGAAGTGCGTAACACGTCAATGGCGTTTGTGGTTGCAGTATTACATGCTACCACAATAATTTTACAGCCCATTTCTATTAAGACTTCTGTGTTTTTTTTACTCAATGAAACTATCTCATCCTGTGTTTTATTTCCATAGGGAGCATTTTTACTGTCCGCTAGATAAACAGTATTTTCATAGGGCATTAGCTGATGAATTTCTTGCCATATAGAAGAACCTCCTACGCCAGAATCGAAAATACCTATGGGACGATTTTTGTTCATATATGTAAAAATAAAAACTGCCTACAAAAGGTGTAGGCAGTTTACTTAAAATTTTAAAAGAAATAGCTATAATTAGATTCCCATTTCCTTTTTAACATCTGCCATAAGGTCTTTACCATCGGCTAAAATAAGTCCGCTACCGGTAGTAGAGTCCATTACATATTGAAAACCTTGAGCACGGGCTACTTTTTGAATAGCTGCACGAGCCTTCTCCAATACTGGCTTTAATATATCTCTTTCTTTTTTCTGAAGATCTTGTAATGCTTGTTGTCTGTATGCTTGAATATTTTGTTGCATTCCTTGTACTTCTTCAAAACGCTTTTGGTTTTCTTCTTCTGTTTTACTGGTTGCTTCTTGATCGTACTGCTTCATTTTAGTTTCAAGCTCTTTGGCCATCGACTTAATTTCAGTATCGTACGTTTTTTGAATTTTGTCAAGTTCACTTTGTGCAGATTTCATTTCGGGCATTGCCTCAACTAAAGCTTGTGTGTCTATGTGTGCGATTTTAGATTGTGCATTTACAAAACTTGTAGCTCCTACAAAAACTGCCAAGGTTACTATTGCTAATTTTAAATGTTTCATTGTAATAAATTTAAGTGTTATAATTATTTGTCTTTATTATTAATTAATTTTCTCCGTCTTCGTTGCTTCCGTCGCCATCCTCATTAGGATCATTATCTTGATTGTTACGCTCATTACGGATAGCTTCTCTAGCTTGTTCAATAGAATCTATTCGAGCTTGTCTTTCTTCAAGAATTCGTTGTCTTCTTGCTTCAATTTCGGCTTTTCTAGCTGCACGTATGGAGTCACGAACTCTCTGTCGTTCTTCCATTTGTTGTTCGCGTGCATTTTTACGGTCTTCTAATTTTTGTTCGCGTTCGGTTACTGCACCTTCTTCTTCAACGCTTAATTCTTCTTTGCGTTCTATTTCTTTTTCTTCTCTTTTGGTCTGTGCTTCTTCACGTTTTGCAGCTCGATTAATGCTTCGTAAAACAATGTCGCTAATATCGTTCCGTTCTGCGGCAAACAGCATTACGACATCTGCAGATTTGTCAAAAATAAAATCATATTTTTTATTTTCAGCAATCTCTTGTACAATGTTAAAGACCTGGTCTTGAATAGGCTGCACAAGCTGGCGTCTTTGAATCATTAAATCTCCATTAGGGCCAAATCGGTCTTGCTGGTAATCTAAAATTTCATCTTCCAGAATTTTTATTTCCTCTTCTCTTTCTTCAATAAGCTCATTGGTTAGCAGAACGCGTTCATTGCTTAGATTAAGCTTCATTTGTTCTACTTCTTTCGTTTTTTTCTCAATGTCCTTTTTCCATCGTTGCACTTTTCCTTCTAATTGCGTTGAAGCTTCTTTGTATTCAGGAACACTTTCAAGAATGTATTCCATATCAATATACCCAATACGGGCTCCACGCTGTGCTTGGGCAGTAAACCCAAAACTTAATAGTATAAGTGATAAAAAGAGTAGCTTGTTCGTTTTCATAATCGTTGGTTGTTGTTTAAGAAAATATCGTGCCAAAATTAAAATTGTTGTCCCAAAATAAAATGTGTTTCCCATCCACTTGGTTCTATGCCGCCAAGTATGGGGTCAAAACCATACCCAAAATCAATCCCCAATAAACCAAATGCCGGCATAAATATACGTAATCCTACTCCGGCAGACCTTTTTAATTCAAAAGGGTTATAATCTCTAAAGCCATTAAATGCGTTTCCTCCTTCAGCAAAAGTTAAGGCATAAATAGAGGCAACTTGCTTTAATGTTATAGGGTACCGTAGTTCTAACGAAAATTTATTGAAAATGGTATTTCCATCTTGATCAGATAGTGATTGGTTGGGGTAACCGCGTAATTGAATTACTTCTCGACCGTCCAAGCTGAAAGATCCTAGTCCATCACCACCCACGAAAAAACGTTCAAAAGGTGGAATACCTCTGTCTTGATTATAAGCACCTAGAAATCCGAATTCTGTGCTGCTTTTTAAAACCAATTTGTCAACTATATTGGTGTACCAATCACCTTTGAATTTTACTTTATAATACTCTAACCATTTAAAACGCTCTTGATCTATATCAGCAATTCTATTTTGTGCTGCTCTAAATTCTGAACTGTTTTCGGGAACTTGTAAAAGTTGTGAACGCTCATCCCTAAGATCTCCATAATCGACACCATTTAAAAGAGAATAAGGTGGTGTTAATTTTGCTGTTATGCTGAAATTAGAACCTGATATTGGATAAATAGGGTTAGTTGCTGTGTTGTTACGGCTAAGCCCAATTGTGTATGCCAAGTTGTTTGAATAACCATTACCAAATGTAAATAACCCTGTGTTATAGTTCTTCAAGTTATAGTGTTGAAAACTAATAGCTTGAGATAACTGAAAGTAATCGTCTGGCCACTTTAATCGTTGTGCAATACCTACTGAACCTCCTGTGATTAGGAAACGGCGATCTTTGTCCACATCCCTTGTTCTAAAATCATAAAAATATTGAACCGTGTGCGAGAACGAAGTACTTAACTGTACGGGTTTTTTTCCGCCTAACCAAGGTTCGGTAAGGGAAAGGCTATATGTTTGGTAAAAACTACTGGCTTGTGCTCGTAATGAAAGTTTTTGACCATCACCCATAGGTAGGGGTTTATAGGCTTCTTTGTTAAATATGTTACGAAGTGAGAAATTATTGAAGGACAGGCCTAGTGTACCCACAAAACCACCGCCGCCATAACCACCTTGCAGTTCTATTTGGCTAGCACCTTTCTCAACTACTGAATATTCTAAATCTACAGTACCACTATTTGGATCAACATTTTTGAAGTTAGGCGATAACTGTTCAGGATCAAAATACCCTATTTGTCCCAATTCACGAATAGTACGTACTACATTTCGCTTACTATATTTTTGACCTGGACGGGTTCTAAGTTCTCTGTAAATTACGTGGTCGTTTGTTTTGTCATTACCCACAACGGTTACGTGATCAAAATAAGCAAGTTTACCTTCTCTAATTCTAATTTCAAAATCAATGGTGTCGTTTCTAACAGCAACCTCTACTGGGTTAATGTTAGAGAATAAATATCCGTTGTTTTGGTATAAGTTCGTAAGGTCTTCGGCTTCAGGATTTTCTACATCGGCTATACGTTCCTGTAACAATACCCCATTGTATGTTTCGCCCTTACTAATGCCCAATACTTGGCGCAATTGGCTGTCTGTATAAACGCTGTTTCCTATAAACCTAATGTTTCCGAAGTAATACTTGTCGCCTTCTTCTATGTTTAATTTTAAGGCTACATTCTCCTCATCTTTAATTAATAAGGTGTCACTGGTAATGCGAGCATCACGATATCCGCTTGCTTTGTATTTTTTTATGATAGATTCTTTGTCCTCTTCAAAACCTTCTTTGGTGTACTTAGAACGTTTAAAAATTCTTAGAAAGAATTTTTGTTTTGTTTCTTTCATGGTCCGGCGCAGTTTTGCATCTGAAAACTGGTTATTTCCTTCAAAATCAATATCAGAAACTTTTACCCGTTCCCCTTTATCAATTTTTATGGTCATGTTTTTGGCCACCTCTTGTCCTGTAGAGTCTAAATGTGGCGTTTGAGAAATGATTACTTGTGTGTTTAAGTAACCATCTTCCTTATATTTATTTTTAATTTTATTCTTTGTGGTAGTAATGAGGTTGTTGGTGATTTTTGTGCCAGGGGACAACTCATTTTCCTTAAGAATATCTTTTTTCTTTCTTTTTTTAATCCCTTCTATGGTAACCTCGTTAAGTTTGGGCAGTTCCACAATATAGAGTTCTAGATCTGCCTTGTCACCATCAATGTTGGTAACATAAAAAGCGATGTCGCTAAATAGGTTTTGTTCCCAAAGCTTTTTGGTAACTGCACTTAATTTTTCACCGGGAATATAAATACGGTCACCAGTTTTAAGACCTGTAAAAGCAATTACAGTTTGCTCATTAAAACTTTGAGCGCCTGTTACTTTTATGTTGTTTATGGTGTATTTTTTGCCACTGTCCAAATCCCTTTGTTGTGCAGTAAGGGAGAAAACCGTTGCCATTGTAAATAGAACTATACAATAAACTTTTTTGTAGGATTGTAACAATAGGGTGTTATTTAAGTTGTTCACTTGTCTTTCCAAATCTTCTTTCTCTATTTTGATAATTTAGTATTGCTTCAAAAAGATGGTTTTTTCTATAATCTGGCCAAAGGGTTTCTGTAAAATACAATTCGGCGTATGCAATTTGCCATAATAAAAAATTACTGATGCGTTGCTCACCGCTGGTGCGTATCAATAAATCTACGTCTGGCAAATTTTGCGTGTAAAGATGATTATTTATAACCGTTTCGTCAATATTTTGCGGCGAAATTAGGTTATTTTTAACTTTATGACTAATCTCTTTGATGGTTTTTATAATTTCTTCCCTGGAACCATAGCTAAGAGCTAGCGTCAAGGTCATCCTCGAATTATTTTTAGTTTTATCTATAACGTCTTTTAATTCTTGTTGTGCCTTTTTTGGCAATGCTTCAAGGTTGCCAATTGCGTTAAGTTTAATGTTGTTGTCCTGAAGTGTTTTTATTTCTTTTTTTAAAGAGGAAACCAATAATTTCATTAATAATTCTACCTCAAGTTTTGGTCGGTTCCAGTTTTCAGTAGAAAAAGCATATAGTGTTAAAAAAGGTATGTTTATTTCGGCACAGGCTTCAACAATTTCGCGTACGGCTTTGGTGCCATTTTCATGCCCTAAAGACCGAAAAAGTCCCTTTTGTTTAGCCCAACGGCCATTGCCGTCCATGATCACTGCCAAATGCTCAGGAAGTCTGTTTTTGTCTATTTGTTCTTTTGCAGTCATGAATTAAAAATTACAATAGCATGGTTTTCTGCCAAAGGTAACGGTTAAGGTTATTCCCGTAAAAACGTACCAGTCATCACTATTTGTATTCCCAAACTTTAAACTTTCATTGTCCTCTAATTCTTTAACTGGATTGCTTCCGTCTAAGTTATCTGTAAAAGTATAACGTGCTCCAATTTCAAAACCCAAGACAAACCTATTGGCTAAACTTGTTTTATAGCCTACAACCATTGGGATGGCCACGGCCGACGCCCCATCATAGTCGCTGATTACACCGTCACTTCTTTTATAAAGTGCATCATACCAAAAATAAGTAAGCCCAGTATACAAATAGGGTGTGCTTGCGGGTTTGCCGCTGTACATGCTAAACTCCCAAAAGGTATATTCCATTCCTAAAGAAACTTCTTTAATTGAATTTGAAAAAGACAAGCCTCTTTGCTGTCTTCGTTTTTGGTTGGAGTCTGCATCGTTGCCTTCAATATTGGCAATTAATGCTGAGGCTCTAAAAGAGTGCCTGGCGCTTCGGTTCCATTTAAAAATTCCTCCAAAGGCAAGGCTATTGGGTGCAATGTAATTGGTTCGTCCCACATCACCTATATAATTGGCGCCGCCAATCATGCCGCCTACTTCATAGGTTTGTGAATGTAGTGAAAACATGGTTGTTACTACTAAAATTATGGTCGCGATATACCTCATATACCTTAAAAGTTTGCAAATATAATAATAAACTTCGCTTAAATGAATAATTAGCGAATTACTCTTTGAGAGTTAACAAGTTTTATGGATTTTTATTGTTTAGTTGCGTTTGTCTTCGCCCCACAACAATTTTTTGCGAAGGGTTTTAATGAAGCTGTCTTCGGCTAGTTGAACTAGCTTAATTGTAAACGATGCCTTTTTAATATGGATGGTTGTGTTGTTTTCTAGAGTCGCAATACGGGAGTCTAATGAAACCAAGTATGATTTTTCCCTTCCTGAAACTTTTAAAGTTAGTTTACTGTCATCTGGCAAAACTAATGGGCGTGCGTTTAGGTTGTGTGGAGCAATTGGGGTTATTACTATATTTTTTGCACTGGGTTCTATCACTGGGCCACCACAACTTAACGAATATCCTGTAGATCCTGTTGGGGTGGCAACAATTAACCCATCGGACCAATAAGAGGTAAGGTGGTTTCCGTTTACATCGGTTTCTACCTTAATCATGGAAGTTGTATTTTTCCGGTTTACGGCAATTTCATTAAGCGCAAAATTTAAGGTGGGTTTTATTTCGGTGCTTTTTGGGGTAGTGGCAATGGTAAGCAGACTTCTTTCGGAAATTAAATAATCTCCATCCAATATTTTTGAAAGGCTTTGTGTTATCTCTTCTTTTTGAATGGTAGCTAAAAAACCTAACCGTCCGGTATTAATTCCAACAATTGGGATATCCAGGTCTTTAACGAAAGTGATGGATTTCAAGATGGTGCCGTCACCACCAATACTGAAAAAAAGGTCGTAGGTGTCATCTAATTCAGTAAAGGTTTCAAAATTTGAAAAATTCCGGGTGATCTCATTGTTCATGTTTATGATGTCCAGAAAATTTTCTTCAATGAAAACCGACACGTTTTTATTTTTTAAAGCATCGAGAATTAACTGAATGTAGGTTTCAGAATTTTTATGATAGAACTGACCGTAAATTCCTATTTTCATCAGCTTACATGTTTAAATATTTGTCTAAATAATCGGAACGCTCTTTCAAATCTTTCAGAAATTTATCTTCTTCATGATTACTAATCACCGTATAATTATAGCGTCTAAAGGTTTGGACGATTGCGTTCATTCCAGTGTGGCCAATTTTAATGGTTGCTTGCATTTTATCGTTTTCAATTTTTGAAACGAATACCCCAAAAATACGAGTTCCGTTGCTTTCTACAATCTGGCAAATTTCACTGAAAGAATAATCGTTAAGTCCTTTTTCAACAACAATAATGGCTCCCGCTTCATTTAAAAAAGGAGTATTGTTAAAAAGGCTCATTATATCGCCAAGTTCATAATAACCAATATAGGTGTTGTTGTCATCTAAAATTGGCATGATGTTGGTGTTATGAAGTGCGAAGGCCTCTAATATATCAAGCCAATTGGTGTTTTTCCGAACAAAAAATCCCTCTAAAGCATATTGATAGTCACTTAGTTTTTTGTCGTTTTCAAAGCAATGGGCATCTGTTTCAGAAATACAACCTATATACGTATTATCCTTTTTCACGGGAATATGTGTGTAGGTAAGGTTGTTAAAAGCTTTTTGTACTTCTTTAATAGTTGAAGAAATATCAAAAGGCGAAATATCTTCTAATATGTAATTTAACGTATCCAAAATAGCTGTTTTTTATGCAAATTACTTAAAATATAAATGGAAAAGCCTCTCGAAGCTTTGTATTTTTGTTAATCTTAAACTAATAAAATGACAAAATTAAGCGTAAATATTAACAAGATTGCCACCCTTAGAAATGCGCGGGGCGGTAATGTGCCAGATGTTTTGCAAGTAGCAAAAGATGTACAGGCATTTGGGGCACAAGGAGTGACAATTCACCCCAGGCCCGACGAGCGCCATATTCGATATCAAGATGCGTACGACCTAAAGTCTATTGTAACAACCGAATATAATATTGAAGGAAACCCTATCAAAAAATTTACGGATATGGTATTGCAAATTAAACCTACTCAAGTAACGTTGGTTCCAGATGCGGTAGACGCTATAACTTCAAATGCTGGTTGGGATACTGTGAAGCATAAAGATTATTTAGCTGAACTCATTTCAGAATTTAAGAACAACGGCATTCGAACCTCAATTTTTGTAGATCCAAATTTAGATATGATTGAAGGGGCTGCAAAAACCGGTACCGATAGGATTGAGCTTTATACCGAAGCGTTTGCCGAGGCCTTTTCAAAAGACAACAAAAAAGCCATAAAACCCTATGTAGATTGTGCACATCTCGCGCATCAACTGGATTTAGGGGTTAATGCCGGTCACGATCTTTCGCTCGAAAACATCAGGTTTTTTAAAGAAAATGTACCGCATCTACAAGAGGTGTCTATTGGCCATGCTTTAATTTGCGAAGCTATTTACCAAGGCCTAGAACCTGTAATCAAACAATATTTAGAAAAATTGAAGTAATGGAATTACTACACGCACAAGTCCTGGGCGAAGGCAGCCCTTTTTTAATTCTTCACGGCTTTTTAGGAATGAGCGATAACTGGAAAACTCTTGGCAATCGATTTGCAGAAGCTGGCTATCAAGTTCATCTTATAGATCAACGTAACCACGGCAGGAGCTTTCATGATAACGAACATAATTATAAAGTTATGGCCAAAGACGTGAAAAATTATTGTGACCATCATAACTTGGATAACATAATATTATTAGGTCATTCCATGGGTGGGAAAACAGCAATGCAATGTGCAACGATGTTTCCAGGGCTGGTTTCAAAATTAATTGTCGCCGATATTGCGCCAAAACAATATCCACAACACCATCAAGATATTTTAAAAGGATTGGCTTCATTAGATTTTTCTGAAATAGAAAGCCGATCGCAAGCCGATAAAAAATTAGCTGAATATGTGAAAGAAAAAGGCGTACGTCAATTTCTGTTGAAGAATCTATATTGGAAAAATAAAGAAGAGTTGGCACTGCGAATGAACCTTCCTGTGTTAACTGAAAACATAGACGAAGTAGGAGAGCCATTGAACAAAGAAGCAATTTTTGATGGGGGCACCTTATTTTTAAGAGGAGATAAATCCGGATACATTCAGCAAATGGATGAAATAATAATAAAAAAGCATTTTCCAAAAGCCCATATTGGAACCGTAAAAAATGCTGGACATTGGCTTCACGCAGAAAATCCTGAAGAATTTTATGAAAATGTTATGAATTTTTTATAACATTGTAAAGCGAATTTATTATGTACGCATAATAAATTGTAAATTTGTTACAATCATGCATTCTTTGATCAAAACAATAAAATTAATTTAACTCAAATCAATTATGAAGAAACTAGTATTACTTGCCGTATTTGCACTTGCTACGGCAGTGACCTATGCCGGCGGTTATCGTGTAAGCCTGCAAGGTAACAAAGCACTTGCTATGGGACATACAGGTGTTGCTGTGGTAAACAGTGCAGAAAGTGTGTTCTTTAACCCAGCAGGGTTGGTCTATTTAGAAAATAAATTAAGTATTTCGGCAGGTGTTAGTGGCGTATTCTCTAGCGTTGCCTATCAAAATGATACATTTGGTACGTATGCAGAGACCGATAATCCAATAAGTACACCTTTATATTTCTACGCTTCGTATCAAGCGACTGATTGGTTAGCTTTTGGCTTAGGTGTGTATACTCCTTACGGAAGTACAGTAGAGTACGAAGATGATTGGGCTGGTTCACACTTGGTGAATAATATCGATTTACAAGCTATTTTTATACAGCCTAGTGTCTCTTTTAAAATAAACGATAAATTTAGTGTTGGTGGTGGTCCTATTTATGTAACAGGCTCAGTAAACTTTAACCGAAATCTTTCAAGATCGCTAACCGATTTAGAAGGAAATCGTTCTGAAGTTACTATCGATGCTTCAGGAGTTAACAATTGGGGATGGACAGCAGGATTTATGTTCAACCCGACGGATAACCTAAGAATAGGGGCAAACTATCGTTCCGAAATTATCTTAGATGCAGAAGATGGCGATGCTGATTTTCAAAATGTGCCTAACTCTCCGTTAACACCATTTATTGACACTCAGTTTGATGCATCTTTACCTATGCCTGCTGAATTAACAGTAGGTTTAAGTTATGAGTTCTGTGAAAAATGGACTTTTGCTTTCGATTATAACCGAGCTTTTTGGGATGTATATGAATCGTTAAGCATTGATTTTGCAAACGCTCAGGTCCCAGATTCTGAAAATTTACGTAATTATAAAAATGCCTCAACCTATCGTTTTGGTTTGCAGTATGATGTGACTGAAATGTTTACACTACGTGCAGGATACTATTTTGATGAAACTCCTGTGCGTGATGGATATTTTGCTCCAGAAACGCCAAGAAATGATAGTAGTGGATATACAGCAGGTTTAACTGTTAATGTAGGAGATCATTTTCAAATAGATGCTTCTTTCTTATACTTACACTTTAAAGAGGTTGACGCTTCGTATGACTATTATTTTGACCAAGGTGTTCGAGCCCCTTTTAGCGGAACTTATAAATCTAGCGCATTTGTGCCTGGACTAGGAGTATCTTACAAACTGTAATTGATAAAAAATTGAAAACAATGAAAAATACTATAAATATATGTTTAGGCTTACTTGCCATAGGGTTTGTAAGTTGTGAGCCAGAATTTGATAACCCAGTCAATGAAGAAGGGTTTTACGATAGCGGAAGTGCAAACTTTTCAAATTATGTAGCCGTTGGTAACTCCTTAACTGCCGGTTTCGCTGATAATGCGCTTTATATTACAGGACAGCAAAATTCATATCCAAATATTTTAGCAGGACAATTTGATTTTGCTGGTGGCGGTGAGTTTACCCAACCTTTAATGAATGATAATTTAGGGGGCTTGCTTTTAAACGGAACCCAAATAGCTGATAATCGTTTAGTTCTTTCTGTTGGTGCTGGTGGAGAAAGAGCACCAGTAATTTTAGAAGGAACTCCAACGACAGAAATAACTAACGGGCCAACAGGTCCTTTCAACAACATGGGGATTCCTGGTGCAAAAAGTTTTCATTTAGTGGCTCCAGGTTATGGAAATGCTGCTGCAGTACCGACAGGAGCTGCAAATCCATACTATGCCCGTATAGCTACTAGCACCAATGCAACTGTATTGGCTGATGCTGCATCTCAAAACCCAAGTTTTTTCTCACTGTGGATAGGGAATAACGATATTTTAAGCTATGCAACTTCTGGTGGCGTAGGTGAGGATCAAACTGGAAATACAGATATTACAACTTATGGGCCTAATGACATTACAGATCCAAATGTATTTGCTTCAGTTTATAGTCAAGAAGTAAATGCTTTATCTGCAAGTGCATCTGGAGGTGCTTTAATTAATATTCCTGATGTAACATCAATTCCTTATTTTACTACAGTTCCTGCACAGGCTATTCCATTAGATGCTGCTACTGCAGCTGCTGTAAATGCACAATTTGCGTTATATAATACACAGGTATTACCTGGATTGGTAGCTGCTAGTTTTATAACTCAAGAAGAAGCAGATGCAAGAATGATAAGTTTTTCTGCAGGGCAAAACTTCCCGATTATGACAGATGACGATTTGACCGATGTTACACAGATTTTAATTGCACAAGGCTTGCCTGCAGATACTGCGGAGCTTCTAGGGCAATTACGTCAAGTTAATAACGACGATTTAATTGTACTTCCAGCTTCGTCTATTCTCGGTACTGCACCAAACCCTGATATACCAACTAATATTGTTGGAGTTTCATTGCCATTAGGTGATGAGTTTGTTCTAACAAGTGTAGAGCAATCCCGTGTGGCTACTGCCTCAGCAGCTTATAATGCCACTATACAAGGTATCGCAAGTGCAAACGACTTGGCCTTTGTAGATGCAAGAGCAGCATTAAACCAAGTGGCTCAAGGAGGAGTTGCTTACAATGGTGGAGTTTTAACCTCTACTTTTGCTACGGGAGGTGCTTTTTCGTTAGATGGAGTTCATCCAACACCTAGAGGCTATGCATACACAGCAAATGTTATGATAGATGCTATTAATGCAAAATATAATGCAACAATTCCTAAAGTTGAAATAGGGAATTATGCTACGATTACATTAACTAATAACTAGTCGTTATTAAAAATACTAATTAGAAAAAACCGTTTCAGAAAAATCTGAAACGGTTTTTTTATCTTTATAGAAAACAAAAAATATTATGAATACAATTCTCAAACTCCTATTAACAGCCGTCGCTGTTATAGTACTCGCAAAAATTCTACCTGGTGTGGCTGTTGAGGGCTATGTTTCTGCTGTTATTGTAGCTGTTGTAATTGCTTTATTACGGTTTATTGTAAAGCCAATTCTTGTAATTTTAACCCTTCCCGTTACTATTATTACCTTAGGACTTTTCTTGCTTATAATTAACGCCATCATAATTTTAATGGCAGATTATTTTGTAGGTGGCTTTGCTGTGTCAAACATCTGGTGGGCACTGTTGTTTAGTCTTTTGCTTTCTTTTCTACAATCTATTTTGTTTTCACTTTTAGATGCTGAAAAATAACGTATTGAAATACAGACAATACTATTTGTCGGGTTGCTGAAATTATCTTATTTTTGCAACCCGAAATTTTAAGGAAAAAGGAAAAGATAAAACGACCCTTAGAGGTAAATTTTTCAGAAAAATGAACATTACAAAAAAAGACATTGATAATTTAAATGCTGTACTTACAGTAGAAATTTCAAAAGACGATTACTCAGATAAGGTAGAATCCATTCTGAAAAACTATCGTAAAAACGCCAATATTCCTGGTTTTAGAAAAGGTCACGTACCTATGGGGATGGTTAAAAAACAATACGGTACTGCTATATTGGTAGAAGAGGTAAACAAATTACTTCAGGATAATTTGCATAAATATTTAACCGAAGAAAAATTGGACGTATTAGGGAATCCAATCCCTAAAAACGAGAAAGATGTAGATTGGAAGGCAGACGATTTCACGTTTGAGTTTGACCTTGGTCTTGCTCCGCAATTTGATGTGGATGTAAAGGGCAAAAAAGCCATAACACATTACAAGGTTGTTGCCGACGATAAAATGATTGACAATCAAGTGAAAACTATCCGCAAACAATACGGAAAGTTAATAGCTAAAGATACAGTAGAAGACGGTGATGAAATTACAGGAACGTTTATTTCAGGTGAAAAAGATATAGACAATCCAGCTACTTTTAGCACGGAAGATATAAAAGGGAAAAAGCAATTGAAAGCGTTGAAAGAGGCTAAAATTGGTGATGTGGTTACCTTAAAAACAAAAGGACTGTTTAACGACGACCACGATAACCAAAAACATTTAGGCGTTTCTCATGATGATGCCCACGGATTGGATATAGAAGTTGATTTCAAAGTTGAAGAAATCAATACCCGCGAAATGGCAGAGCTAAACCAAGAGTTTTTTGATAAGCTGTTTGGTGAAGGTGTTGTTACTTCAGAAGAAGAATTAAAAGAGAAAATTAAAGAAGACGCTGAAAAGCAATTTGAGCAACAAAGCGATCAGAAATTATTGAACGATGTTGTTGAAAACTTGATCGAAAACACAAAATTCGATCTTCCTGATGAGTTTTTACAACGTTGGATTCAAGTTTCAGCTGAAAAACCAATGACGGAAGAAGAAGCAAAAGCTGAATACGAGCGAAGCGAAAAAGGGTTGCGTTATCAATTAATTGAAGGAAAAATACGTAGCGAAAATGAAGCGTTGCAAGTTTCTTTCGATGAGTTGAAAGACCACAGCAAGCAAATGATCAAAGCACAGATGGCTCAGTTTGGGAATACTAACCCAAGCGATGAAGAGCTAGACGGTATTGCTGCACGTATCCTTAGCAATGAAGAAGAAGTAAAACGTATGACTGAGCAGTTAAATACGACTAAGATGCTTCAGTACTTCAAAGAAAACACAAAACTGAAAGAAAAAGAAATTTCTTACGACGACTTCATAAAAGAAGCGTACTCATAATTCAGTAAAAAAAAGGTATCTTTAGGCGTTGAATATATGGGTTCAACGCCTAATTTTGTTTAAAGAAAATAGATAAAAATTTATGGACTACGGAAAAGAATTTAAAGACTTTGCTATAAAAGATCAAGGAGTAAGCAGTTTGTATTACGATAAAATTGTAAGTAGTATGAACCCTGTAGGCCTTACCCCAAATATTATCGAAGAACGTCAAATGAATGCAGTAGCAATGGATGTTTTTTCACGTTTAATGATGGATCGTATTATCTTTCTTGGTACAGGTATAAGTGACCAAGTGGCTAACATAGTACAAGCACAATTATTGTTTTTAGAAAGTACAGATGCTTCTAAAGACATTCAAATTTATATTAATTCACCAGGTGGTAGTGTATATGCAGGCTTAGGTATTTACGATACCATGCAGTTTATAAAACCAAACGTGGCGACAATTTGTACAGGAATGGCAGCTTCTATGGCCGCTGTATTATTGTGTGCTGGTGAAAAAGGAAAACGAAGTGGGTTGACACACTCTCGTGTAATGATTCACCAACCATTAGGTGGTGCACAAGGGCAAGCAAGTGATATTGAAATTACAGCTCGTGAAATCATTACCTTAAAAGAAGAATTATATAAAATCATCGCCAAACATAGCGGTCAAGATTACGAAAAGGTATATGAAGATAGTGACCGCGATTATTGGATGAAAGCAGACAAAGCATTGGAATACGGAATGATCGATGAGATTCTTAGCCGTAACTAAGCAGCGCTTTATTAATGAATTTGAAAAATAACTAAAATGTCGAAAGAAGAAGGATTAGAATGTTCCTTTTGTGGACGAAAAAAAGCTGAAACTAACTTGCTTATTGCTGGTCTAGATGCACACATTTGTGATCGCTGTATAGAACAAGCGCACGGTATTGTGGTTGAAGAAGCATTGCATTCATCAAATAATGAAATTTCTAAGGATGTTATGCTTAAAAAGCCAACTACAATTAAGGCTTTTTTAGATGACTATGTAATTGGACAGGAGAATACCAAAAAAGTGATGTCTGTTGCAGTATATAATCACTATAAGCGATTATTACAGCCAAAGACTGATGATGATATCGAAATACAAAAAAGTAACATCATTATTGTTGGTGAAACAGGAACCGGTAAAACCCTAGTTGCTAAAACCGTAGCGAGAATGTTAAATGTTCCATTAGCAATTGTAGATGCAACAGTATTGACCGAAGCAGGATACGTGGGAGAAGATGTAGAAAGCATATTAACCCGTTTATTGCAAGCAGCCGATTACAACCTAGAAAAAGCTCAAAACGGAATTGTTTTTATAGATGAAATCGATAAAATAGCCCGTAAGAGTGATAATCCATCCATTACACGAGATGTTAGTGGAGAAGGAGTGCAACAAGCTTTATTAAAATTGTTGGAAGGAACTACCGTAAACGTGCCGCCAAAAGGAGGTCGTAAGCACCCAGATCAGAAATTTATTGAAGTAAATACAGAAAACATCTTATTTATTGCGGGAGGAGCTTTTGATGGTATTGAAAAGAAAATTTCAAAACGATTAAATCTACAAGCGGTTGGTTTCAGTGCTTCAAAAAAAGAAGACTCTTTAGAGCGAAATAACCTATTGCGTTATATTATCCCTAAAGATTTAAAAGACTTTGGTCTTATCCCAGAGATAATTGGTCGTCTTCCGGTATTAACGTATATGAATCCATTGGACAAAGGAGCATTGCGAGCTATTCTAACCGAACCTAAAAACGCCATTGTAAAACAATATGAAAAGTTGTTTGAAATGGACGATATTGAATTGGTTATTACAGAAGAGGCTCTCGACTTTATAGTGGAAAAAGCTGTAGAATATAAGTTAGGAGCTAGAGGGCTACGTTCCCTTTGCGAAGCTGTTTTGACCGATGCCATGTTTGAATTGCCAGGTACCGATAATAAAGAACTGCACGTAGACAAAGAATATGCTGAAGCGAAATTAAACAAATCGACCATTAAAAAGTTGAAAGCGGTTTCTTAAGTTTTTTAGTACATATTTAAAAATAACAAAGCCCCGAAGAAACTACGCTTCGGGGCTTTTTACTAACTTAAACTAATCTATGTAAAATAAAATTATGGTGTTGCAATAACAGTTTTATTCTTCTTATGAAGAATTTTTTGTTGCATCACTTCTTTTTTGTTTTTCAAGGTATAACCAGCAACTTCATTCCCGTTATCTTTAACAGAAACTGCGGTTGCACAAGATGCGGTTGAAAGGATAAGAAATGTTCCTAATACTATGAATGCTATTTTTTTCATTGTTGCTTACTAAGCTATTTATTTAGTACAAACCTACACTGTAAGAAAAATAGTACCAAAAGAATTAGTTGAACGGAGGTAGAAAATCGTTTAACAACACACCATTTTTCAAGTTTCGATGAAGTGTAAAAAGCATCGTTTTATAACACTGAAAATAGAAGGTAAAGTGAGGTTAACGGTTTAAAGATAGGAGTTCTTCTATATAACCTCTGGAGTTTGAAAGTCGGGGCACTTTGTGTTGTCCACCCAGTTTATTTTTTTCTTTTAGCCAGTCGTAAAATAACCGTTCCCTTGCACAATGAATAGTGGGGGCTTTTAGTGTAGTGTTGTTATTACGTTTCGCTTCGTAATCACTATTTACATCTTGAAGGGCTTTATCAAGTAATTGAGAGAAAAATTCGAAGTCTTCTGGAGGGGTTTTAAATTCAATTATCCATTCATGCGCGCCCTTTTCTTTACCTTCCATAAAAATAGGTGCGGCTGTATAGTCTACAATTTCAGTTTGGGTTAAATTGGTGGCTTTCCGTAAAGCAGCTTCTGCATTTTCAATAATCAATTCTTCCCCAAAAGCATTAATATGGTGTTTGGTACGTCCCGTTACTTTAATACGGTATGGGTTTGTGGAAGTAAAGCGAATGGTATCGCCAATTTTATAGCGCCATAACCCAGCATTTGTGGTAATGATAATAGCATAGTTCCGATCTTTTTCCACTTCGCTTAAAGGAATCACTTTTTCTTCAGGAGTTCCATAGCTGTCCATAGGGATGAATTCATAAAAAATTCCGTAATCCAGCATCAACAGCAACTCTTTACTGCTGTTTTGGTCCTGAATGGCAAAAAACCCTTCCGAAGCATTATAAATTTCATAATACCGAAATGTATCACGCGGCAATAACTTTTTATATTGTTCTATATATGGCTCAAAACTAACGCCGCCATGAAAATATACTTCTAGATTTGGCCATATTTCAAAGAGGTTTTCAGTTCCAGTTTTTTCTGAAACAGCATTGAGCAAAACGAGCATCCAAGAAGGTACACCGGCCAAGCTGGTTACTTTTTCATTAATGGTTTGGCTTACAATGGCATCTAGTTTTGTTTCCCAGTCACCCATTAGCGATACTTCGTTGCTAGGCGTGCTGCTAAACTCCGCCCAGAAAGGCATATTGTCTATTAAAATTGCCGAAAGGTCCCCATAAACCGTCCCATTGTCCTTATACAGCTCTTTACTGCCACCAAGACGCAATCCTTTCCCTAAAAATAGTTGAGAATCAGGATTGTTGTTCAAGTACATGCATAACAGATCTTTACTGGCAGCATAATGACAATTTTCCAACGACTCATCACTAACTGGAATAAATTTACTTTTAGAGTTCGTGGTACCACTACTTTTAGCAAACCATTTTATAGGTTTGGGCCAAAATATGTTCGTTTCCCCTCTCCGGGCTCGCTCAATTTGGGTTTCGTTGTCTTCGTAAGTTGTAACGGGAACACGGTCTGCAAATTCTCTATAAGATTTTATAGAATTGAAACCATATTTTTTGCCAATCTCTGTGTTTTTAGCCTTGTCCAACAAGCTGTGTAACAGTTCTTCTTGAACCTCTACGGGGTATTTCAGAAACAGATCAATTTGATGAAACCGTTTCTTTAAAAACCAGGAAGCAATAGAGTTTACTATGGGGATTGGCATATTTTAACCTATCTTTAAAGCATAAAAATAACAATTTTCTTTTTATGAATTACGAAGGTGTGCTAACTAAAATGAAGACCGAAAATGGGTCGCCCATTCAATATTACTTGGTGTTTGAAAATGACTTCCTCAATGTCAATCAATTATTGGATAAAAAGGTGTCTATAAACTTTCTGAAATTTCAATGCCTTAACTGTGGATTAGAAAAAAAAATATACCGTCAAGGCTTTTGCTACGATTGTTTTTATGAAATTCCCCAAGCGGCCGATTGGATTATGAAACCCGAATTAAGTACCGCACATTTAGATAAAGAGGATCGCGATTTGGAATACGAAAAGAAAGTACAATTACAACCACATATTGTCTATTTAGCGAACAGCAGCAACGTAAAAGTAGGCGTGACCCGAAAAACCCAAGTGCCAACGCGTTGGATAGATCAAGGAGCGCACGAAGCTATCGAAATTGTTGAGGTGCCTAATCGCTATTTGGCCGGGATTACCGAAGTTGCCCTAAAAGATCACGTAGCCGATAAAACAAACTGGCGCAATATGCTTAAAAATGATATTAAAGATGAAAATTTAGTGGAGTGGCGGGACAACCTAAAGCAATATATTCCTGATGAAGCTCAAGAATACTACATTGCCAACAACGCTGAAACCAATTTAGAATTTCCAGTGTTGCAATACCCTACTAAATTAAAAAGTTTGAATTTACAGAAAACCCCTTTTTACGAAGGAATTTTGAAAGGCATTAAAGCACAATACTTAATCTTTGAAGATAATACTGTATTTAATGTGAGAGGATATGAAGGGTACGTCGTTTCTATTTCAGTTAAATAAACTAATCTATCAACATTCTAATAAATTGAACGACCGATCCTGCTACCAAAGCTGTACCAATGATGTTGTAGATTAAAGGATGCTTTTTTTGTTTCCGTTCGCCAAATTTGTCGCTCATTTTTCCGTAGTAATAAAGTGTTGTAATTTTTCCGAAGAAAATACCCGCAAAAAAAAGAATGAGGTTTAGTATAGGGCTAAATTTTGAAAGTGAAAAAAGGTAGGTGTTGGCAACGGTAATCAGTAAAATCCAAAAAATCAACGCGGGTGGATTAATGAGTGCTAATAAAAATCCTTTCCAAAAGTTGCCTACTTGCCAATTTTCAGATAAGGGGTTTTGAAAGTCCACTTTAAACCGTTCCCTTAGCAAAACTAAAATACCTATTACAAAAAAAATAAAAACGATAGTGTATTGTAACCAACGGTTCTCCTCAAAAAAGTCTGTGAATATTCTACTATAATTTAATGCGATAAATGATAAAAACACACTGCCTAGACCCGCACCAAGCGTAATGTGAAATCCTTTTTTGAAAGATTGCTCTATTGTTGTGGTCACTACGGCAACGTTTGAAGAGCTTGCGGGGATAGCACCTAAACCGGATGCTAAAAAACCAGTTAGTAGAAACACTAACAGCATTATTATATCATATACCATCGAAACTTCAAATTGAGTTTAGCTAACTTAAAAGTAGCAGTTAACAATGTGTCGAATTGAACTTGATAACTAACAAACTTTATTAATTATCCTTATTGGTTGTATCTTTCTTTTTTCCGCCAAAAATACCTCCCAATATACCTTTCACAACCTTACCGGTATTTTGTTGTGTTTGGGTTTGTGTGGAATCTTTTTTGTTTCCTCCACCTAAAATATCTCCCAAAATATCGGTCCCTTTGTCTTTTAATTCTTGTTTTTGCTTTTCAATTAACCGTTGGGTAAGTTCGGTGACAGCTGCTTTGGTATCTACTGATATTGCTGGGTCGGTAAGTGTTCCAGAAATAGCAATAGGTACAGAAACCGAAACATTTTCGGCATTTGCGGGATCCAATTTAGCTAGTAGCTTAGAAACATCACCACCTAAATATTTACCGGGGACATCTAGTTTTGCATTGTAGTTAATACTTTTATCTAGTCCGTGGCTACCATTAACGGCAACATTAATTCCTTTTACATCAAAATCGAACGGTTGCACTTCAATATTTCCGTTATTGAATTTTAAAACAGTGCTAACATCACGTAAGCTCAATCTATCTATATTGAGAAAAGAAACTTTTTCACCTAATTTAGATAGCAGCGGCATTTGCTGTTTGTCCACTTCTGCAGTTAAAATCTGAGCCACGGCGTTACCTGCTAAAGTTGAAAGTTTTGGGGTAAAGTCGTTGGTTAACTCACCGTTTAAATTCAGTTTGGTGCTTAAGTTACCTTGTAAAGCTTTAGCAATTGGCGCTAAGTATTGAAGCATATCCAGACCTTGGAAGGATTGTTCAATGTCTATTTTGCTTAAATCCAAATCCATTGCAAAGGTTGGTGTTTCAGTTTTTGTTGAAACATTTCCACCAAAGGCTATATTTCCGCCAAAAATATTGGAAGTGACATTGCTAAGTGTAGCCGTTTCATTTTTAATGGTCGCAGCCCCTTTTACATTGGTTAAATTCAAATCGTCATACACCACTTTGTTTGCTGAAAAGTTAAGTGTAGCATCTAAAAAGTCAGGAATTTTAATTGCCTCTTTTGTAGCTTTATTTTGTGTGTTTGTTTTTTCTTCGGAAGAAGAAGTTTCAGCTTCCTTACTATCTGTTTCCGAAGCCATAAAATCATCAACCACAAATGTATTTGATTGCACATTGAAGATTCCTTTTAAATCTTGCTTCGCCATAATCCACGGGATTAAATTTTGCATCGTCCCGGTAGCCGAAACATCGGTTTGTCCTGTGGATGCTTTAAAATCATTTAGCTTAATATTTCCAGGTGTAAAGGAAACATCGGCGTTGGTAATTTTTAATTCATTTTTAAAAGCGGCATCGTTATAATTAAAGTTTGACAAGCTTGCGGTACCCGAACTTTTAATATTCTGATATTGCTCTTTCTCGATAGATTGCATGTCAAAATTGGTGGTAACATCGGCTTTAAAAACACCGCTGAGGTTTTGTTCCATCTCAATAGGAACTATTTTTTCAATATTCGCCAAATTAATGGTTCCTTTAAGCGCCATATTTACCAAAGCATTTTCAGTTAGGTTTTTAATACTTCCGTTTGCTGAAAAGACTTCGTTGTCAATTTTAAAAGTAAGACCGCCAATATTTAGGTACGTATCTTTCACCAGCCCAGTTTCGTTTTTTAAAACGGCATCGATATGAATGTTTTGAACAGCTTTTGGTAAATCAGGGTATTTAAAAGAAGCATTATCACTCTGTACGCTAATATCCATTTTTGGGATGTACATTTCGTCGATTACACCTTTTAGCATTCCATTTACGGTGAAATTTCCAGTAGTGGTAACGCCATCTAGGTTTTTTACGTATTCTTTCGGGATGACTGCCAAGAAGTTTTTGAAGTCAGACGAAGGGGTTTTAAAGGTTAAATCGATTTCATTATTCGTTTCATTTACTTTAAAAAACCCATCGAACGTAAGCGGAAGTTCATTGATTTTGGCTTCGTTTTCTAGAAAAGTATATTTCTGATTTTTTAAATCCATTTGAAAATCTGCATCCAGCGAAACCGTATTGTCACTTAGGTATTCAACATCTTCAATTTTTAAGGAAACCAATGCGTTGGTTTGTGTTTCCAATTCTGAAACATCCAGTGAAAAATCACCAGTTCCTTCGTGGTTGACATCTTTTAAGGTTAGGAATGTCTTGGTTGCTTCATCTAAATAATTAATGCGGGAATCATTAATCTCATAATGTTGAAGATCGAATGTAAATCCTTCATTGCTAGATGTGGCTTCCGTTTCGCTTTGCGTTACCGGTGCATCTTCTTTTATGGCAATATCATAATTGGCGTTGCCAAGGGAATCTACTTTAATATTGATAAGTGCTTCGTTTAATTGTAGGGCATCAACAATGATTGGATCGTCACCGCTTTTAAACAATTGTGTAATGCCCATATCTAGCTTGATGGATTTTCCCTTTGCCAACGTATCGCCTGCAAAAGGTGCGTTGTTTACTACGCTAAAATCTTTAATTACTACAGCTGCATCTGGAAAACTTCTAAATAAACTTAAATCCATGTCATTCCATTCAACCGTTGCGTTTAAGTTTTGGTTGATGTTTTTCTTCAACAATTTTTCCAGTGAGCCTTTAAATAAAAATGGTGCTGCTAGTAGTAATAAAACTAGTACAACAACTATAATTCCTGCTATTTTTAAAAACTTTTTCATAAGTGTATTTATCAATTTGTGGCTTCGACTCCGCTCAGCCACCATTTTCTTTATTTAGTATTCGTGGCTTCGGTTTTATGGATTTATCGTTTCACTACTTCATTATGCTTTTTTCGCCTTAAAATCACTCAGCCACCTTTAGTCTATATTCTATCCTCTATATTCTTTTTTCTTTTCTTCATTACATTTCAATTTCTTCGCCCATTTTCAGTCCAAATCGTTTCCGTAGCGCAAAAACTGAGGCGTATAATAAGGGCGTGTCACAGGCGGCGACCAATACTTTAAATAAAAACCCGCTTAGCAATAGACCGCCAAATAGTGCCCAATCAATTTTTTCGAAGCTACACAGTAAAAATAATACTGTGAATGTGTCTATAAACTGTGAGAAAAAGGTTGAAAAGTTATTTCGTATCCATAAATGTTTTCCTTTTGTAAGACGTTTCCAAAAATGAAATATTTGTATGTCTATATATTGTGCGAATAAATACGCTAACATCGATGCCAATACTGCTATTGCGGTGGCACCAAAAACTTTATCGAAAAGGGCATCGTCTATCGGGCTCCAATCCGTCGCTGGGACAGCAGCCGAAGTATAGATAATCAATAAGGAAAAGAACGAAGCAAAAATTCCGGCAGTAACCACTTGATTCGCCTTTTTCTTTCCGTAGACCTCACTGATAATATCGGTAATTAAAAACGTGATCGGGTAGGGAAGTATACCTACGGAAATTTCGAAGGTGTAGATTCCAAAAAAATCCCAATAAAAAAACTTTTGGAATATTAAATTGGAAACCACCAATGAAGCAATAAATAAAGCGCCTAAAATCAAATAGATGCGCTGTGCCGATAAAAGATCTTTGCGTTTTTGTATTTCCACGTACTTCTTTAAAACAACAAAAATAATGGTAGGTATTTTTCTTTTCCTTAATTTCGTCTTAAATTAGTAAGACTACAATTTCTGTTATAATAGACCATACAGCCCATCAAACCACTTCAAAACATATACTTATCCCTAGGAAGTAACCTAGGTAATAAATTTGAAAACCTGCAACAGGCTATCGATTCAATTTACGAAAACATCGGTGCTGTTGTTAAAATTTCCCCTGTTTATAAAACGCCGGCGATGGGTTTTGAAGGCGATGATTTTTTAAATTGTGCCATTCACGTTCAGAGCTTGCTTTCACCTGCTAAGGTATTAGAAGCCATTCTTTCTATTGAATTGAAAATGGGACGAGAGCGAAAAATAGTAGGTGAGTACACGTCGAGGCCTATCGATATTGATATTTTGCTAATCGATGATTTTGTAAAAGAGAGTGGTAAACTTACAGTTCCACATCCTGAAATGCATAACAGAAAATTTGTATTGCAACCACTGGCCGATATTGATGCACAAAAGGAACACCCTATTTTTCAGAAAAAAATAATAAAACTTTTAGCTGAAACTACAGATACAAGTCAGTTGGAAAAACAATCCAAATGGTTGGTAAACCCAAAGAGCGATTACGATATTTCAACCTTTAATTACATTGCAATTGAAGGAAATATTGGTGCGGGAAAAACCAGTCTGGCCACACAGATGGCAACCGATTTTAATGCAAAACTGATTTTAGAACGGTTTAAGGACAATCCCTTTTTACCGAAATTTTATAAAGACCAACAACGGTATGCGTTTCCGTTAGAGATGTCTTTTTTGGCAGACCGGTATCAGCAATTACTGGAAGATATTAAACAGTTCGATCTTTTCAAAGAATGCGTGATAGCAGATTATGATGCCTATAAATCACTAATTTTCGCAAAAGTTACCTTAGCTGAAGAGGAATATGCTTTATACAAAAAGCTCTTTCATTTAATGCACAAAGAATTGCCTAAGCCAGATGTGTATATCTATCTGTACCAAAACACAGAGCGTTTGCTGGAAAATATTAAGAAACGAGGAAGAAAGTATGAGCAAAGTATTGAAGCGGATTACCTGAAAAAGATAAATGATGGCTACCTAGAGTTTATAAAAAATCAACACGACGAGAGCATTAAAATAATTGATATTTCCGAATTGGATTTCGTAAAAAATCGAAAAGATTATTTGGCAATTTTAAAGCAGATAGTTGGGTAGGATTTGGCTTTCGGTTGCCGGAGGTCTCGGTACATTTTACCCTAGGTAAAACTCTCAACTACCTCTGCTCAGTCAACTTGTTTTGCATTGTTAATTTAAAAGCTAAAATTGAGGTGGTTGAGTGTTCTGCTGAAAGCAGAACGTATCGAAACCACCGGCGATTACTGTTTCAGTTTACTGAAAAAATCCCAAACAACAACCCCTACACTTACCGAGATATTTAAAGAATGTTTAGTGCCGTACTGCGGAATTTCAATCACCGCATCACTTGCTGAAACCACTTTTTGTTGTACGCCTTTTACTTCATTGCCAAAGACCACAGCATACGTCATTTCTTTCTGAAGTGAAAAATCTTCTAATGAAACAGAAAGCTCTGCCTGTTCTATGGATGCCACAAAAACACCGTCATTTTGTAGTTTTTCAATGACTTCGGTAGTATTTTCAGCATATTCCCACTCTACACTATCGGTAGCACCCAAGGCCGTTTTTTGAATGTCTTTATGTGGTGGTTTTGCAGTAATGCCGCACAAGTAAATTTTCTTCACCAAAAAAGCATCAGCTGTACGGAATACAGAACCTATATTATTTAGACTTCTAATATTGTCTAGAATAATTATAAGCGGTGTTTTATCGGCTTCTTTAAATTCAGAAGGAGAGATTCGTTCCAGTTCGCTGTTTTTAAGCTTTCGGTTTTTCATAACGTTCTTTTTCTTGTAAAAATAAGAAATATAAAAACCCTTTTCCGCTTATTCAGATTTTTGATTCTTTGTTAATAAAACCCAACAACTTGTAGGGTTGAATTTTATGGAAACCAAAGCCTATTTATTATTTTTACATACTATTTTATAAAACAATTATGGCCAAGAAAGTCACTCCCTTGATGAAACAGTACAATGCTATTAAAGCTAAGCATCCAGATGCGTTGTTATTGTTTAGAGTGGGCGATTTTTATGAAACGTTTGGTGAAGATGCCGTACGAGCTGCCAAAATTTTAAATATTACTCTAACCGCCAGGAATAATGGGGGAGATCGTACCGAATTAGCAGGTTTTCCGCATCATTCTTTAAACACGTATTTACCTAAATTGGTAAAAGCGGGTTGTCGCGTAGCTATTTGTGATCAACTGGAAGACCCTAAGCAGACAAAAACCATAGTAAAACGTGGTGTAACCGAATTGGTAACACCCGGTGTGGCACTTAACGACGATATTTTACAGTCAAAGTCCAATAATTTTTTAGCGGCTTTGCATTTTTCTTCAAACGGAAAAAAGGACATAGGGATTGCTTTTCTGGATGTTTCCACGGGGGAGTTTTTAACTTCGGAAGGGAATGTGGAATACATTGATAAGCTACTTCAGAATTTTAACCCTTCTGAAATTCTCTTCAGCAAGCAAAAAAGAAAGCGATTTTCAGAAGCTTTTGGCGACCAATATCACACCTTTCATCTGGAAGACTGGGTGTTTCAAATAGATTATGCTTCCGAAACTTTAAATAAGCATTTTAATACCAAAAACTTAAAAGGTTTTGGCATTGATCATCTAGAAAGTGGCATTATTGCAGCTGGGGCTGCGTTACATTATTTAGATGAAACACGGCACAATAAATTACAGCACATAACCAAAATAGCGCGAATTGCAGAAGAAGAATATGTGTGGATGGACCGATTTACTATTCGTAATTTAGAGTTGTACCATTCCAATCAGCAAAATGCGGTAACCTTGTTAGATGTTATAGACAAGACCATTTCGCCTATGGGCGGACGCATGTTAAAAAGGTGGATGGCACTTCCGCTTAAAAACAGTGATGCTATTAACCGCCGTCACGAAGTGGTGAGCTATTTGCTCGATAATAAAGAGGTTTTAACCCGAACTCAACAACATTTAAAAAAAATGGGCGATTTAGAGCGCCTTATTTCTAAAGTTGCAACTGGGAAAATAAATCCGAGGGAAGTGATTCAGCTTAAAAATTCATTGGAAGCAATTATCCCAATAAAAGCCGAAGCATTACAAGCCGAGAATGAGTCGATGCAAGTAATTGGTGAACAATTAAATGACTGCGAATTACTTCGGAAAAAAATAAAAGAAACACTCATCGAAGAAGCACCTGTCAATATTTTAAAAGGAAGTGCCATTGCTGAAGGGTTTTCAAAAGAGCTTGACGAGCTTCGAAACATTGCAAACGGAGGAAAAGAATACCTGGACGATATGTTGAATCGCGAAGCAAAACGTACGGGGATTACCTCCTTAAAAATAGCTTCAAACAACGTGTTTGGCTATTATATAGAAGTACGGAATACACATAAAGATAAAGTGCCCGAGGAGTGGATACGCAAGCAAACCTTAGTAAGTGCTGAACGTTATATTACCGAAGAATTAAAAGAATACGAAGCTAAAATATTAGGCGCCGAGGAGAAAATTCTAGTGCTGGAGCAAGAATTATTTGGTAAACTGGTGGAGTGGATGTTGCAATTTATTGGTTCTGTACAGCAAAATGCAACATTAATAGCCAAGCTAGACTGTTTGTGCTCGTTTGCAGCACACGCAGCTACACATAATTACACGCGTCCATTATTAGATGGTAGCTTCGATCTAGATATTAAAGAAGGTCGCCATCCTGTTATTGAACAGCAGTTGCCACCCGATAGTCCATATATTGCTAATGATGTGTTTTTGGATCGGGAAAACCAGCAAATAATAATGATTACCGGTCCCAATATGAGCGGTAAGTCGGCTATATTAAGACAAACAGCTCTTATTGTTCTGTTGGCTCAGATGGGAAGTTTTGTTCCTGCAAAAGCAGCGAGAATGGGCTGTGTGGATAAAATCTTCACCCGGGTAGGGGCGAGCGATAATATTTCGATGGGCGAAAGTACTTTTATGGTCGAGATGAACGAGACCGCTAGTATTTTGAACAATATTTCAGAAAGAAGTCTCGTGCTTTTAGATGAAATTGGTCGTGGCACTAGTACCTATGATGGTATTTCCATTGCGTGGGCAATTAGTGAATATTTGCACGAGCATCCATCACGAGCAAAAACCCTGTTCGCTACGCATTATCACGAGTTAAACGAAATGACCGAAACTTTCGATCGGGTTAAAAACTATAATGTTTCGGTTAAAGAACTAAAAGACAATGTTCTTTTTCTTCGGAAGTTAGTGCCAGGAGGTTCGCACCACAGCTTTGGGATTCACGTAGCAAAAATGGCCGGGATGCCACAAGCGGTCATTAATCGGTCAAATAAAATACTAAAACGGTTGGAACGTTCACATTCTTCAGAAGAATTAACCGAAGAAATGAAACAACTTTCAAAAGATGAAATGCAGTTGAGTTTCTTTAAATTGGACGACCCGTTATTAGAAGAATTACGTGAAGAAATATTAGAGATTGATATTGACACACTTACACCAGTAGAGGCTTTAATGAAGCTCAATGAAATAAAGCGCATGCTACAACGAAATGCGTCGGTAAAAATGAAGAAATAAAAAACTGTGTAAATTTTTAAAAAATAGCTTTGCTTTTAGGGTAAAAGTTTTAAATTTGCATCCGCTTATATAAGTAAGCGTAGTTCTTTAAAAACGCGAAAATAGCTCAGTTGGTAGAGCGCCACCTTGCCAAGGTGGAGGTCGCGGGTTCGAATCCCGTTTTTCGCTCAGTATCTTTACTAGTTAAAAAACTAAAAGAAAATATACCAATATGCTGAAGTGGTGGAATTGGTAGACACGTTGGACTTAAAATCCAATGGACAGAAATGTCCGTGCGGGTTCAAGTCCCGCCTTCAGTACATAGAGAAACCGTAACCTTCTATTTAATAGATCGTTGCGGTTTTCTTGTTTTAAATCTAGCCAACATTTAGTCAACATTTTTAAAAAACCAGTGTCTAACACTTAAAAATTAAGAATTAGATAAACTTACTTGGTCTGTCTAAATTAGACACATTCCTTTAGCCATAGTCAACAATTCTTATATTTGATTAAATCCTATATTATGAAACCCGTAATAAGCGCAAAAGACAAGGCTAGAATAAGGCGTAAGGGATTAACCGTTATGACCCTTGAAAGTCTCAAAGAGCAAATTGAAGACGGCTACGTACAAACTAAGGAAAACAACTATTAAAAATAGACCGATGCTTAGAATTGGTTTTAGAACGATAAATCAAAACTTTGAAAAAATGTTTGATTAATCAAAAAGGTTATTTATAAGATTGAGAGTAAAATATAAAGATTTATATTTAACACCCTTGTATTAACCAAAAAGAAAATAGTCCTAGTAAAAAAGAAATTAAAGGTGCAAGTGCCTTGAAAACATCAAGGAGAAAAGTGTTTTTCTGTTGCCTTGACTTACGATTTACTTCCTCAATTTTATCCAAATATTCTGTTTCAAAACCATAAGTTGACTTTAGTATTCCCTTATATGTTATTTGAAAATTTTGAAAAGTATCAAAAAATATATATCCGTCGTCACGCAAATATATAAGAGCAAAATCAAGTTCTAATTTAGTTTTGTTTTTATAGATATAGGCGTCATAACCTTGTGAGAGGAATTTTTCAAAATTTGTAGAATAGATTCGTTCAAAAACATCAATACCACCAATTGAGGTTAAGGCATCGTCGTATTTGGATGTGTAATTATGGCATTCATTGATTAAATAACTTAAAACCTCGTCTAAGTATTTTAAGTATTTAATATTATTGTCTGTCATAAAATCAAATATAAGAGATTTTAAATTAAATAACGTCTGTCAAAATACTAAGTCGCTAAAGTCTGATAACAGCATTTATTTAGGGTTAGAAAATGCCTTTTAAAGAGAAACACCTTTGAAAATAAATTTCTTGTCTTTTGCTTTATTAACTTTTTTTGCATTTATAAGTTTCATCTACTGTTAACAAAAACTAAGAATACTAGTAAAAAATAGTAAAAGAACGGTAAAAAGCGGCAAAATTTACTATAAACACTGTTAATAACTAGAAAATGAGTGTCCTACTTTATTACTTATCTTTGTATCAAGAGTTAGCTAAATGAGGTTTTTGATATTAAACATTACTAAAGTCTTATGAGGTATTGAAAATAATTAGAAATTTGAAGATTGTACAACTTAAAACAAACAGTATGGAAGAACAGGTGAAACTCTCCGCCTATTAAATGAGAGAAATTAAAATACTCATTCAATGAGTAATATTAAAAAAAGACGTAAGTGGTATTACGTCTATAAAAAACCGATAAAGCTTATTATCGAATTAGTTGTAAGCCTTGTCAAAGCTATTTTACTGTAGTTTTTAACCCTCCTGACCAAAGAGGCAGGTAGTAGATGTTAAACTGAGGAGTGATTTGTGGTGAATTGCTCCTCTTAATGATTTAACAAATGATTTGTTTTACGATACAAATATACATTACACAGATGTTACTGTTATAATAAAACTTGTTAAAATTTACAATAAGACTGGTATTAGTAATTTAACTAATAAATTAAAGACTATTATTAAAGATATAGAAACATAGTGATCTGACCATATTACTTTTATTAAACTAAATATTAATAGAGAAGATAAAGAAGGTATAGTACAATATATATACAAGATATACTACAAGTCACAAACAATATAATAGCAGTTAATAAGACTTAATGAACTTCTAAAAACTATTAGCTTATTGAATTGAATTTATATTTTCCATAAAAAAAATTATTTCTTTTCCGACAACCTTTTCATTTGATCATAAAGAATTTCAGGTCTTAGTCTATTAGTAAGTTCATTCAAACTTTTTATATCTCTATACCTTTTATGCATTAAATCAATTCTGTCGACTGACGGCTGACTGAAGGCGGTTAACATACCTTCTACAAACACTATATTCATCATACGTCTAAACTGTTCTTGATTAAGTTTAGGTACGCCATCATTTCTTATACGATCTGAAAAATAGTATGTGTACTTCATAGGAATAATTCCCAAAAATAGGAATATATCCATTTATTAAGCGCATAATCTTTCAGAAATTTTAGGTTTTCTATATAGACAAGCATTAACACCTGCAAACGTATTTGTTAGTTGACTGTTTAACCCTATATACAAGGTGTTAAATGGTAAACTATTAGTGCTTTTTATAGGGTGGGTCATAGGTACACGATTATGAAAAGAAGCTTTTATTTTATCTTTAATTTTTTTTAGAATAACCTCTTTAATATTATCAGATGATTCTCTAAATATTTTATGCATTCTGTCTTTATGCTTCTTTCTATTTTGTTTAGATAGTTCTAACCACCAATTAGGATTCTGCCATTGATAAATATTAGTGGTTTTAACGTGGTTACTTACTTCATTTAATCTAAGAGTTGGATCATAAAATATAGTGTTTCTCCACTTATCTATTAAAGCATTACAGGCTAAGTGTAACTTTTTAGCATCGTATAAATCAGCAAGACTATATATACCTAATTGCTTTAAAGAAAACATTTTACAGTATTTAATTTCCCATCGAAATATCTCTTTATCAATTGTATATCCTTTTCCTCTATATTGATGGCTCTTATTATAAGCTTTCAGGTAATACCTTGAATGGATTGCCTCCCTATACACAGCCCCTCTAATAGGGTTATCCTTAAATTTTTTAGATAAGTGTACCTGAACACCTTCAACTACTTTAGTAGCTTTTATAGGAGTCGTAAGATTAACACCAAGTTCTAAGTTTTGTAATTTCCCTTTAGAAAGGTCAAGGTTAAATTTTTTTGAAATATCTTTCAAAACCTCAATAGTATCCTTGAAAGTGAAATCATTAAAGTTATGCCTACCACAATTAGAGTATTTATGGATTGATCCAATAATGGTTAGGTTTTCATACCTGTCTAAAGAAAATGTTAGCCCTTTGTATTTAGCAATAGCTTCTTTTTTTATCTCTCCTGTCTTAGTACTGAGAGGTCGAGTGAACTCTAAATATTTGTTTTCTTCAATATCATTGGGAACATCTTTTGATTTGAATTTTGCTTTAATTAGATCAACCATTTTATTGAAGCTTTTCCATTGCGTTTTCTATTTCCTTGCGTTTGTAGTATACACGCCCCCCAATTTGATATGCAGTAATAGTTTTTTTCTTTCTCCAGTTATAAATCGTGCTTTCATCTATCCTTAGTAATTCGCTTACTTCTGACCTAGTTAAATATTCAGTAGGTTCTTTGGGTTCAAAATGCTTTTTCAACTCTTCTAATTGGCTCTTAACCCCTTCAATTATAGTTTCTTGTAGTTGTTCTGGAGTTACTTGAATAAATTGAATTGTTTTATCGTTACTTTTCATTTAATTAATAAATTTTAATTGCTTAGATTGATTTTCAATCTTTTGAAAGTCTACGATCACATTCAATTTCTGTTTTATGATTTTTTTAGTTTCCTAGGTTTAAAATGATTGTATTGTGTTGATATAATGAGATATAGAGTAGTTGTTTGTTTTTTATATATTAGTACTTATTCACAGTAAGTTTAAAATGGATATAACTAAACAAGATTTAAGATGTAGAGAAATACTCTTCTTAATTAACTATTCTAATGATTTCATTTGTCCGAAATGTAATTACAAAGAGTTTTATGTCGGATCAAATTTTGAGTTGATATGTAAGAATTGTGCTTTTAAATGTGAAGCAACTAGAAATACTATATTTCATAATACTCGAATAGGTCTACACAAGTATTTTAAGATATGCGTTGAGTATAAAAAAAATGATTATTGTATAAATTATAAGGTTCTTACTGAGAAATATAATTTGAGCGTAAAGACAGCTTATAGGATTATAGGAAAATTGAAAAGAAACAAAACTCTTGTTGATGAAATATCAGCAAAATATGCATTAAAAGATTCTACTTTGAATAAGGAAGTGAATTTAATAAAGTATTTGAATACGTAAGAAAACTATTGTTATTGATTAGATGCTTTTTTAACAACTTTTAGCTGAGGTTCTTTTTTATTTTTTTGATCCTCTAATATGTAAAAGTCTGCTATCTGTTGAGCATAATCAAAACTGTTTTTACCTATGTAATTTAAAAACATTTTTTCAGTACTGTGTGCGGTTATTTGCATTATTAAGGATGTAGGTAGTTTTCCGTATTTATTTGTTGCAAATGATCGTCTGCAAACGTGAGATGTTATTAGTTCGTGCTTTGGATAAGTACTAAATTTCTTTCTTTTGTGTTTATTCCCTTTTCCTTTTTTAGTAACCTCAACAACACCGCCCTCTGTCATTTCATCAATTTCTGCTAGTTTGCAAACCTCTTTCAAGTATTCATTTAATTTCTGAATGGAGATCTTATAAGGTAAGCCAGTCTTTAAAATTTCCCTTGTAGTTTCTAGTACAGGAATAGCTATATGTTTACCTGTTTTCTGTTGGGTTAATTCAATAACTTCATATCCATTTCGAGTAACAAAATTATCCTCATTGATCTTTAAAAGGTCGCCACCTCTTTGACCTATATCGCAACCTAGCAATAACCATTTACGAGCATTTTTTAATGCCTCACTTTTGATTTTTTCAGAATTTGCTATTTGTTCAAGCTCAGTAGGGTTTAAGTAAATAACAGTTTTATTTTTTGGTTTTCCAGTTGAAATATTTTTTAGTTGTGAATGTGTTTTGATCCCTTCACTTTCAGCATTGTTACAAACCGTTTTTAGATCAGCAATTTTTTTAACCGCATACGATTTTGAATATTGCTTTGAGTTAAGCAACCATCTTAAAAAGTCATTGGCAAACTTTACATTTATCTCTCTTACCTTAAAACTGTTGCTATCTTGATATTCTGAAAAGATGCGTTTTAGGGACTTGTAAGCGTTTACTCTGCTTTTAGATAGCCCAACACCGCCTGTACCGTTCTTTCTTACGTCTGCCGTATCTATTATAGCCTGAATAGCGTCTGCAACAAGCTCACTTTGATTATTTTCGTTGATACGCTCAAAATGAATATCAATACGTCTCTGTAGCCAATTTCCGTTTATAGTGTTGCCTTTTGAAGAAGCTTCATTTACATCTTCATAGATTTTCGTAGATAATTTGTCAAGTTCAGTAGAAGTATTCTTGTTTCTGGCTGAGGTTTGTTTTGGCTTGCCAGTCGCTTTGCTCCAGTCTTTAGGATTAATAGTCAATCCAGTTTTTCTTTTTATGGTGTTTTCACGACCTAAAGAAAGTCTAAGATATATTGGTGCATTTTCGGATTTACTTTGAAGTAGATATTTAATAGTTGCCATACCTTTAATATAAATAAAAAATATGACTTAGTCAACATCTAGTCAACATTAAGCCGACACGATTAAATATTATTCAATTTCATTATAAACCTCAAAGCTTCCTATTCATAAGTGATAAGTCGATTTTATTAATAATTTGTAGTATTTATGGGTGTATAGAAGAAGATCAAAATTGAGGGGTTCAAGTCCCGCCTTCAGTACAAAAGCCTTGTCATTTATGATGAGGCTTTTTTGGTTTTAAGAGTTATGTAAAAAGAGAAAGATGGTATTTGCCTATAAATCGTCGCTTAACAACTTTTTAATCTCGTCGTCCACTTCTTGTTTTAATTCATCTGAACTTCCGCTTTTTTTGCTTGCTACGTATGAAACATAAACAAGTAAAATTAAAATTGGGAGAATAATTGGCAGGGAATACCAAAAGTCAAATTCGTCAATGTAGTCCAACCTAAAATTAATAACTCCAGATAGCTGAAATAAAAACAGGGTGAAAGGAATTAATATTGCATATCGCCACCAATTTTTCGAGGTTAAAAACCAAATACCTGTTAATAGAACAAAAGTGAGTTTGGTAACGAGTGCGTGAAGATAAACTTGTATGTTGTTAAAGCCGCCTGAAGATATGGTTCCAAAGATGGTGTCCCAACTTTCAGAATCCACAGGCGCAAACTTGTAGAAATAAAATAAAAAGGGTGTTGTTACCAAAAAAATAGTTAACAACACCCCATTGATATAAGTTCTTTTTTTATCCGTTTGGCGGAATTTGATATTCTGATTTTTTGAGTTGCTGCTCATCGGTTCCTAAAGATTCTGGGGTACAACTTGCTGCAAGTGCAAGTACTGCTAAAATAAACATAAGTTTTTTCATGATGTATAGTTTTTAAGTTAAATTCTGATACAAACATACAGTGAAATACTTAAAAATCTAATAGTCAAATAAATATATGTTTTTCTTACATTTGTAGGTTAATTAATTTTTAAATGAAATAATATTGGTTAAAAATACCTAATTATACGCTAAAAAGCATATTTAGTTGTGTGTTTAAAAATATTTTTAACAAAATATTAACGTTTTGTTTTTGTTTATTTTTAATGACTCCATAGTCATATTGACAAAAAAAGCCCACTCAAATGAGTGGGCTTTTTCCTTAGAAAAAAGGAAACATTACATATCGTCGTTTCCTTCCATTTCGTCTTCTACTTCTTGTGCGGCATTGTCCACTGCTTCGCCTGTTTCCTCGGCTGCATTTTCCATTGCTTCGCCAGTATCTTCAGCAGCTTTTTCCATAGAGTCAGCGGCATCGTCCATAGATTCTTCCATGTCGTCAGCCATTTCCTCCATTTTATCTTCTGCTTTTTCTTCATTTGTTTCTCTACAAGAGTAAACCGATGCAACTAAAGCTAATGCTGCAAATGATAAAAGTACTTTTTTCATAATGTGTGTGATTAGTGATTAATAATACCCAAAAATACTTAATTTTTATTTCTATTATAATTTTGAAAAACTTTTTGTTGAATAATTATAAATTTTTTATGGTTTTAATCCGTTTTCTTATGGAAATATTCCAAATTATGTATATCTTCGGGAAATGGAAAAAAGTATATCTATTGAAGCAAAGCGGTTTAAGCAAGTACGAGAAGAACAAAACTATACCCAGCATTCTTTTGCAGAATTGTTACAAATAGGATCTACAACAGCTGATATTGAAAGAGGAAAGACAAAGCTGTCAGGTAAAGCCGTGATGGAACTACTGTATCAGTTCAATATTAATCCACTATGGTTGTTTGGAAACAGTTTTAACCAATATCTCGATGTGAACAATGGTAATGTAAGCCCAAAGGTGCTAACGATGGATAAGCAAGAAAATGAAACAATCCTCTTAGTTAACCAAAAAGCTGCGGCTGGATACCCTCATAACGTTCAGGATGTAGATTGGTATGATAATTTGCCGGCATTTAATATTCCTTTGCCAGAATACCGTAATGCAACGTATAGAGGTTTCCAAGTAGAAGGGGATAGCATGCTGCCTAATATACGACCTAACGAATGGGTTTTGGGAAAAGCCGTTTCAAATATTTCCGAAGCAAGTGATAGCCGCATTTATATTGTTGTGTTGCACGACTCAGTATTGGTTAAAAAACTGCAGAAAATTCCAAATGCTCCCAATAAGGTTAAACTTATCTCGCTTAATTCAGATTACCTGCCCATAAATGTAGAGGTAAAAAACATACAAGAACTATGGCAAGTAAATAGCAAGCTTAGCTTTGGCGTTGATGAGCCTTCCGAAACCACTCTCTTTAAACAATTGCAACAATCTATGGAAGAATTGAAAGGGCAGATTAATAACTTGAAGCATTAGAGCGTTGTCACTTAGCATAGCTATCTTTGCCTTAACTTTCTTTAAGTAATATGAACAGAAAACTCCTCTATCCCTTATTGGTTGTATTGGTTACCGTTGGTCTTTATTATGCTGAAAAGTATATAGAAAAACAAAATGAAGACTATCCAGATATGTCCAAAGAGACATCTGAAACCTATTCTGAATTTAGTGAAGACTATTTGCCAAAACCCACTTACAATGCTGTTGTAACCCATAAGTATTTTACTTTGTCCTATTCTGAACCCCACGAACAGGCTGAATGGGTAGCGTATGAGCTTAGAAAAGACCAAATTATTGATAACGACTTTAAGCGCCCTTACTTTGTTCAAGATCGTGAAGTTAAATCTGGCTCGGCAGATTGGCGAAACTATAAGAATTCTGGTTATGATAAAGGTCATCTCATCCCAGCGGCCGATAGGGAATTTTCTAAAAACGCATATCATGAAACTTTTTTAACGAGCAATATAAGCCCACAAGACCACGATTTTAATGCTGGTATTTGGAATCGTCTGGAACAAAAAACACGCTATTGGGCAAAAAAGTACGATGGGGTATATGTGGTTACTGGTGGCGTTTTAAAAGATGGATTAAATACTATTGGTGATGAAAATGTTTCAGTGCCAGATGTTTTCTATAAAATTTTGGTTGATATTTCAAAAGGGAAGCACAAAGCAATAGCTTTTCTAATCCCAAATAAAGCAACGAATAAATCGTTTTATGATTATGTTGTTTCAATAGATGAGGTAGAAAGACAAACAGGAATTGATTTTTTTCCAAAAATACCTGATTCAATAGAAGATAAATTAGAGGCTACTTTTAACTTAAACGATTGGGGCAAAAATTAAATTCCGTAATAGGAATTTGCACCATCGAGTCTAATAAAAATAAACAAAAGAATAGTAAAGCCCCATAGTCCCGAACCGCCGTAGCTAAAAAACGGCAAGGGGATACCAACGGTAGGGAATAAGCCAGTTACCATTCCAACATTTACAAAAAAGTGGAAAAAGAGAATAGCGGCAACGCTATAGCCATAGACTCGACTAAATGGGTTTTTTTGGCGTTCGGCTAAAAACAAAACCCGGACAATCAATCCAACAAATAACAAAATAACCACCATACTACCTAAAAAGCCCCACTCTTCACCAACAGTGCTAAAAATATAGTCTGTGTGTTGTTCTGGCACAAACTTTCCTTTGGTCTGCGTACCTTCGGTCCAGCCTTTACCAAGCCACCTACCACTACCTATGGCAATTTCACTTTGGTTGGTATTGTAGCCTATTCCTTTAGAGTCTGTTTCTTTACCTAATACAATATTAAAGCGGTCCCTATGGCGTTGTTCAAAAAGATTGTTGAAAATGTAACTTACCGAAAATGAAAAACCAATACAGGCGATAACAATTACAATGTACTTAAAGAGACTGGGTCGTTTTTTTCGTTTTCTGAAAAACAAAAACCCTGCAATTAATACAACTGCCAAAATCACCCAAAATGTCCCAAAGGCCAAGGTTGAAATAAATAAAGCAGCAGCAAAAAAGCCTAATAAAAGATATACAAAGTGCAAGCCTTCCCTGTACAAAGGAAAAACAAAGGCTGCATAAATAAGGGCGCTTCCTGGATCGGGCTGTGGAATAATAAAAATGGCTGGTAATGCAATGATTAAAAACGCTTTTAGCTGATCTTTAAATTGATTTAAATCCGTTTGTATATCAGTTAAATATTTAGATAATGCTAATGCTGTTGCAGCTTTTGCAAATTCACTAGGTTGAAGGCTTATCCCTCCGAACGAATACCAAGAGGTTGCGCCGGAGATTGTTTTACCAAACAGAAAGAGTCCTAGTAAGGAAAGCAACGAAACTAAGTAGATAACACTTGAAAAGCGTTCGTAAAATTTTGCTTCTATTGCTAAAATAAAGATGATTAAAACAACACTTAGAAAAATCCAAAGTAATTGCTTGGTGTAGATTTGGTCAAAATCCCAGAATGTGGTTGCGCTATCGTCCAACGAAGCTGAATAAATGTTCATCCAGCCAATGGCAACCAGTGCGAAGTATAAAAATATAGTAAGCCAGTCTAACTTTACCAGTCCTTTGCCTGCCGCCATTATCGATTTATTTTAAAAGGTTCTCCACTGTATGGTTTTGCATACTCTTCTTCTAAGCTACCATTTAACACGAAATTTTCCATGTCTTTTCTAGTAATTTCACCTTTAATATATTTTTCTATCATCAACCCGGCAATTCTACCTGCCCATCTAGAACCCCAATAACCGTTTTCAACAAAAACAGCAATAGCAATTTTCGGGTCATCTTTGGGTGCAAAAGCAACAAATATAGAATGGTCGGTCAATTGCATGCGTTTACCGTCTATCCGAATAAAATTTTCTGCTGTACCTGTTTTTCCACATATCTCAATATCCGGAATTCTTATGTAGGAGGCCGTACCACGAGTGTATACTTCATGCATCCCTTCTATCACAGGTTCAAAATATTGCGAATCAATGGTTGTGATATATTTTTTAGTATATTCTTTCGGTATAGTATCGGTATCTTCTATGCCCTTTATAACGTGAGGGGTATAATACCAACCTCTGTTGGCGATAGTTGCTGTAAAATTAGCCATTTGTATGGGTGTCATTAACACTTCACCTTGACCAATTGCATTTGAAATTGTGGCAGTAGCATACCAATTGTTTTCTGGATACATTCGGTTATAAGTTTCTGCATCGGGAATTTTTCCAGGTCGGCCACTGGGTAAATCGTATCCTAAATAGTGCCCCAAGCCAAAGCTTTCTAAATGGTTTTCCCACGTATCCATCCCTTTTTGGGGAGTTGGGTATTTTTCAATCGTGCGTCTATAAACCGTACAAAAATAAGCGTTGCAGGAATTAGCGATACCGCCTACCATAGATAAGGGACTAGGATGATGGTGACACCCCAATTTTCTTCCCCTGCCGTAATGATAGCCGCCGTGGCAAGAAATCCTTTCCTTGGTATCAATTACATTTTCTTGCATCCCTATTAAAGCGGTGAGTGTTTTAAAGGGTGATCCTGGAGGGTATTCTCCTTGTAAGCCACGATCAAAAAGAGGTTTTGCAATGGTATCGTACCAAAGTCTTGTAAAGTTTTCTGAACGTTCTCTACCCACTAATAAACCTGGATCGTAATTTGGTGCTGTGACCAAGCTTAAAATTTCACCAGTTTTTGGTTCAATGGCAACAATGCCTCCACGTTTGTTGACCATTAATTCTTCACCATATTTTTGCAATTCAGAATCTATGGTTAGCTGCAGGTCTTTTCCTTTTTGTGGAAGCGTATCAAAAATACCGTTGTTAAATGGGCCTATGTCTCTATTAAACCTGTCTTTCTGGATGTATTTAACTCCTTTTACCCCGCGCAATAAATCTTCGTACTGAAGTTCTACACCTTGTTTACCTATGAGTTCTCCCATTTGATAATAAGGGTTTTCCTTTATAATACGTTTATTGACTTCGGCAATGTAGCCTAATACGTTTGCTGAATGCTTTACCTGGTAATCGCGTAATGATCTTTTCTGAATATAAAATCCTTCATATTTATACATTTTTTCTGAAAGGAAAGCATACTCAGCCTTCGTTAACTGCGGGATAACTACTGAAGGCAGCCTAGGGGAATATACCCGGGCTTTGTTTAAAATAGTATCGAATCTCCCTTCGGTAATTTTTAAAAGTTTACAGAATTCGGTTGTGTCTAATGGTTTTACTTCTCTGGGGATAACCATTACATCATAGGAGGGTTGGTTAGAGACCAATAGCTCTCCATTACGATCAAATATATAGCCTCGCTGGGGATAGTCATACAATACTTTTACGGCATTGTTTTGTGATAATTGCTGAAAAGAAGTATCGTACACCTGTAAATAAAACAAGCGCCCAGCGAAAACCACTCCGGTAATCAAGACAATGACAAGTAATAAAATTTTACGCATGTGGGGGATAAGCTTGGTTTAAATTCTAAAATTACAGTTATATAGCTTGCTAGTTTTTTCGGCTAAATAAGATTAAAATACTCATTAATAGTATTATACTAAATATTCCTGAAAATAACGTGGATTTTACAATTAAAAGTATGTGCGAGAGGTTAAAAATTTCAAGGGTAAATAGGATAATATGATGCAAAAAAACCATCATGACAATATAGGTGAATTGTTGCGCTAACGAGGTTTTATAAAGCTTTATATTATTATGCTCATAACTTATCCCGAAAGAGAACTTAAGTATCCAAGGCCGTATGTAAGCAATAAATACCGAAGCGGCTGCGTGAACACCTCCAGAGTCACCAAAAACATCAATAGAAAAGCCTAGTAAAAAGCTTAAAAAAATCAGTAATCCCTTATTTCCGTTGAGCGGAAAAAGCAAAATAAAAAGGATGTATACGTAAGGGTTGATATACCCCAAAAAATTAATGTGGTTTAAAAGCAATACCTGAAGAAAAACAAGCAATATAAACCGAAAAGCATTTATTAAAATAGCATTATTCTGCATGTTCTACTTCGTTTTCCAGTTGTAATATTTCTTCCTTATTTGTGTTTTCAATTACATAGACATGTTTCAGGCTTGTCATGTCATTAAACAACTTAATTTGAAGATCGTAATAATTAGCATCACCATCTAAGTTAAATTCTTCAATAGTTCCTATTAAAATGCCTTCTGGAAAAATAGTTGACTTACCGCCAGTAATGATTGTGTCTCCAACTGTAACTGGAGCCAACCTTGGAATGTCGATTAACTGAACCCTATTCGGGTTTTTTGTGTCCCAGGTTAACGTCCCGAAGTGATTCGATTCTTTTAACCGAGCATTAATTTGGCTTTCCGTGTTCAAAATGGATTGTACAGTTGAAAAATTTTCTGAAGTAGCATTAACAATACCTATAATTCCTTGTGAAGAAATCACCCCCATATCAATTTTTATACTGTCTTTCTTACCTTTTTTGAGTGTTAAGTAATTTTTTGACTTAGAATATGTGTTGTTAATAATACGAGCATTTCTAAAAACATATCCAGAAGGAAGTATGGTGCTATCTAATGTTGAAGGGTTAGCAATGCTTTTTAAATTTTCCAGTTGCTTTCGAAGGCGAATATTTTCTTGTGTTAAGCGTTTGTTTTCATCTTCAAGCCCAAAATAGCCAGTAACATTACTTTTGGCACTAAAAACATTCCCGCTTAAAAAGTTAGCAGAACTAACGTACTTTCCATTATGATACGAATGGGTCTGTACAGTTAGATAAACTGAAATTAGGAACAAAAGGCCAAACAACAGGAAATTTTTATTCCGTATAAAGAAAAAGATAATCTGTTGCATGATTAATTAATTCCTATTTTATCAATACACTTTTATACTTGTTTAGGTTTTTTAAGCAAATACCAGTACCGCGAACAACAGCTCTTAACGGGTCTTCAGCAATATAAACAGGAAGATCTGTTTTTTGAGACAATCGTTTGTCAAGGCCCCGAAGCATAGAACCACCACCAGCTAAATAGATACCTGTGTTGTAAATATCGGCAGCTAATTCTGGAGGGGTTTGTGATAACGTTTCCATTACAGCATCTTCAATACGAAGAATAGATTTATCCAGTGCTTTTGCTATTTCCCTAAACGAAGTCTGTACTTGTTTTGGTTTACCAGTAAGTAAATCTCGTCCTTGAACCGACATTTCTTCTGGTGGCAATTCAAGATCTTCGGTAGCAGCACCTATTTGGATTTTAATTTTTTCAGCAGTACGCTCTCCTACATATAGGTTATGTTGGGTTCGCATGTAATAGATAATATCATTTGTAAATACATCACCTGCAATTTTTATAGATTTATCGCAAACAATTCCACCTAAGGCAATCACGGCAATTTCAGTAGTACCACCTCCTATATCAACCACCATATTTCCTTTGGGTTGCATAATATCCACGCCAATACCAATCGCAGCTGCCATAGGTTCGTGAATAAGGTAAACCTCTTTCCCATTTACACGCTCAGCGCTTTCTTTTACAGCACGCATTTCCACCTCGGTAATTCCACTGGGAATGCAAATAACCATACGTAAGGAAGGCGTAAGCCATTTCTTTTTTAATGCCGGAATATCCTTAATGAACATATTGATCATTTTTTCACTGGCATCAAAATCGGCAATTACACCATCTTTAAGTGGGCGTATTGTTTTAATGTTTTCGTGCGTTTTACCTTGCATCATACTGGCTTCGCGCCCAACGGCAATAATTTTTCCCGTAGAACGGTCGCGTGCAACAATGGAAGGCGCATCTACAACAACCTTGTCGTTGTGAATGATAAGGGTGTTTGCGGTCCCTAAATCGATGGCTATTTCTTCCGTTAAGAAATCAAAAAATCCCATATTTTATTTTGGTGGTATTGAAATTATACGTGATAAGCTACTGCTATTCACAAATGTAACATTTTTAGTGTTTAAAATGACGTGTGCCGGTAAATACCATAGATATTTCATTTTCGTTGCAATAATCAATGCTAAGCTCGTCCTTTATGGAGCCTCCAGGTTGTATCACGCTTGTTATTCCTGCATTGTCTGCTATCTCTACACAATCTGGAAACGGGAAAAAAGCATCACTGGCCATAACGGCTCCGTCTAAATTAAACTCAAAACTTTTGGCTTTTTCAATGGCTTGGCGCAAAGCATCTACACGAGATGTCTGTCCGGTTCCACTTGCACACAACTGTTTGTTTTTGGCCAAAACAATTGTGTTGCTTTTGGTGTGTTTGCATATTTTTGAAGCAAACATCAGGTCTTCTAACTCGTTATCGGTTGGTTTATTGTTGGTCTTGTAGGTTAATTCTTCTTTAGAATCTGTTTTATTGTCCTTGTCTTGAACCAAATAACCGTTAAGACTAGTTTTCACCTGGGTTGTAGGTAGTTTGGCTTCTTTCTGAACTAATAAAATTCTATTCTTTTTTCCTTTCAGAATTTCTAATGCTTTTTCTGAAAAAGAAGGTGCGATAACTACTTCACAAAATAGTTTATGAATTTCTTCAGCCGTAGTTTCATCAATTTCACTATTACTGATTAAAATCCCTCCAAAAGCTGAAACTGGATCACCGGCCAAGGCATCTAGATATGCTTCTTTCACAGTGTTTCGTTGCGCAATTCCGCAGGCGTTGTTGTGTTTTAAAACCGCAAAGGTTGGAGCTTCATTTGTAAACTCGGCCATTAAATTTACTGCGGCATCTACATCTAGCAAATTGTTGTAGCTTAATTCTTTACCGTGTAATTTGTCGAACATTGCATCGAAATCGCCAAAGAAAAATCCTTTTTGGTGTGGGTTTTCACCGTAGCGAAGCTTTTTTCCTTTTGTTTCACTTATTTTAAGTGATGTAATAGCTGTTTCAGCATTGAAATAATTAAAAATTGCTGAATCGTAATGCGATGAAACATTAAAGGCTTTTGCAGCAAATTTCTTTCTATCGTTCAATGAAATAGAACCTTCATTTTCTGAAATGATTTCCAATACTTCTTCATAATCTTCCATAGAAGAAATACAAAGTGTATCCTTAAAGTTTTTAGCGGCTGCGCGAATTAAAGAAATTCCGCCAATATCAATTTTCTCGATAATATCTTGTTCCGAAGCACCTGAAGCGACAGTTTTTTCAAAAGGATATAAATCTACAATGACCAAATCCAACTGCGGAATGTTGTATTCTTCCATTTCGGCCACGTCACTATCATTATCTTGTCGGTTTAAAATACCGCCAAAGACTTTTGGGTGTAATGTTTTAACCCGGCCACCTAAAATAGAAGGGTAATCGGTTACCTCTTCAACAGGAATAACATCTACTCCCAAATCATTAATAAATTTTTGTGTTCCTCCGGTAGAGTAGATGGTTACGCCTAATTTGTCAAGTTGCTTAACAATAGGAGCCAGCCCATCTTTATGAAATACTGAAATTAATGCAGAAGTGATTTTTTTTGTGTCGCCCATGGATTGAAATTTAAGGGGCAAAAGTACATAATTACATATAAAATTGTAACAATATGTTGTAGAAACCGTCCTATGTTAATGAATATTTTTTTGAATTATTTTGATACCTTGTATTTTTAAAGTATTTGGGTTTTGTTTTAATACTAAATGGAAGGTTTGTACACTTTTACTAATTAATTTCTAAGAAAAGAATGCTGGTTTACTTACGTGTTTTAAAAGAGAGTTTTGGTTTTGCCGTCAATGCGTTAAAGAACAATAAACTAAGGACATTTTTGTCGTTAGTAGGGGTTACCATTGGTATATTTTCCATAATTGCTGTTTTAGCTGCGGTGGACTCTTTGAAAAAAGAAATCGAAGGGAACATCAGTTCTTTAGATGTTAATACAATAATATTATCACACTTTTCATTTGGGCCTACGGATGTACCTCGATGGAAAAGGGCCCAGTTTCCTATGGTTACCTATGAAGAATACCAGTATTTAGAAAGTAATGTCCCCAACCTTGATTATGCTACTTACACTTTAAATGTTCCAAATGAAAATATAAAATACGGAGACAATCAAGTAAGTGATGTGCCTATAGGCGCAGTAACCGATAGTTATTATTTTATTGAAGCATTACAATTAGATTCCGGGCGATTTTTCAATGGGGCAGAATCAAATAGTGGGTCTCCGGTTTTGGTTATAGGGTATGAAATTGCACAAAAATTATTTAACGGAAGTGAGCGTGCCATAGGCAAACAAGTTCGGGTCTATGGTCGTAAATTCACGGTAATTGGCGTTCTTGAAAAAGAAGGCGCAGGATTGTTTGGTGGCTCAAAAGATACCTCGGTTTGGATGCCCGTGAATATTGTACGGCGTATGTATGGTGATAATAATAAGAACACATTTCCTCAAATTGTCATTAAACCCGAAAAAGATATAGACAATGAAGAGTTTATTGCTATTCTAGAGCAAAAACTCCGTTTAAAAAGAGGGTTGAAGCCCGATGATGTAAGTACTTTTTTTGTGAATCAATTACAAGGCTTTGCCGATCTTATCGATAACATAACAGGCCAGATGAACTTAATTGGCTTGGTTATTAGTGGGTTCTCACTTTTGGTAGGTGGTTTTGGTATTGCCAATATTATGTTTGTGAGTGTAAAAGAACGGACTAATTTAATTGGGATTCAGAAGTCATTAGGGGCAAAAAACCGTTTTATCTTACTACAGTTCTTGTTCGAAGCGGTTATCTTGGCAATAATTGGAGGATTAATAGGGCTTTTCTTGGTTTTTATAGTCTCCATTCTAGCTTCACAATTCACCGGGGATTTTGAATTTGTATTATCACCTTGGAATATGTTTGTTGGTACAGCCATTTCAGCAGTAATTGGGCTTATTTCAGGGATACTTCCTGCAATTTCAGCATCAAAGCTGGATCCGGTAGAAGCGATTAGAACGGGAATGTAGAAGGTAGGTAATTTAAATAAAACTTTAAATTACTTCAATTAAAACCCAACTAAGCCTGAGCTTTTAAAGTATTTCAGAAACTTGCTGGTTTACCCATTCTAAAAAACGTTCGTCTTCTGGGGAGAATGGATCTTCTGTGTGAGAGTCGATGTCAATTTGACCAATGTTTTTTCCGTCTTTAAAAAGTGGGATTACAATTTCAGCTTTCACGTACATGCTACAAGCTATATAATTGTTTTGTGCTTTTACATCGGCAACTACAAAGTTGGCGTTGCTTTCAGCTACTTGGCCACAAATTCCTTTGCCAAATGGTATCACCGTATGGTCTGTAGGTTCGCCTGCAAATGCTTCTAAATGTAAGGTTTTCTGCTCGTGGTTGGCAAAATAAAACCCTACCCAATCATAATAGCCCAATGTGGTTTGCAATAATTCACAAACTTCGGTAAGACGTTGTTTTGCAGGTTCCTTGTCGTTTGCTAAAATTGTAGTTACTTTGGGTTTTAGAGCATCAAAAGGCATAATTATTTGTTTTGGGTAAAAGTATTTCAAAACCGTTACAAACGCCAAACACAAATGCTGTATTTTTGTTAAAATTTTATTTTTTTTTGAAAAAACTATTTCTAAAATATAAGGCGGTTATTAGGTTTATAATCTTGTTTTTGGGCACCTATTTGTTTTTAACATTCCTATATTCTTTATATTTAAAGTATTCTCACATAGGGACGTACTATCCAGACTTCTTTACCAACCTAGCTGCAAAGCAAAGCAATGAAGTAATACAGGCCTTTGGGTATAATGGAGCGGTAAAACCTGACCAAACAGAGCCTTTTATGGGCTTGTATATAAATGACATTTTTTTGGCCCGTATTGTAGAAGGTTGTAATGCTATAAGTATTATGATACTATTTGTAGCTTTCATTGTTTCGTTTGCTGAAGGAATTAAAAAAACAGCACTTTATATTTTAGGAGGCGTGGCTTTAATTTATGCCGTCAATATTTTACGAATTGCCTTGTTGACCATTGCTTTATACCATTACCCCGAGTATACCGAATTTTTACACCAGATAGTTTTTCCCGCCATTATTTACGGAATGGTTTTTCTACTATGGTTATTTTGGGTGCGCAGCCTTAACCTGAAACCTAAGAAAAACCATGAATAGAATAGTCGCTATCCTAATTGTATTAGCAGCGCTAGTGGCTTTGGTAGGCGTTCGTTTTTTTGAAGAAGAACTTTTTTACGATCCGCTTATCGGTTTCTTTAAATCAGATTATGCCAATCAAACACTTCCAAGTTTCAATACTTATAAATTGGTACTGAGTATAAGCCTCAGGTATTTGTTAAATACTTGTTTTTCTTTAGTGATACTTTGGGTGGTTCTAAAAAAATGGGATGTTTTAAAATTATCGGTTATTCTATATTCTATTTTGTTCTGTGTACTTACAACTGTTTATCTAATACTACTTTTTAATTATGAAGAAGGCAATTACCTGACACTTTTCTATGTACGTCGTTTTTTAATTCAACCATTATTTTTACTGATATTGTTACCTGCATTCTATTTTCAGAGAAAAGCATAAAGCAATTTTGTATCTTTGAACAAAATTAAATTTGAACAAAATAGTTATGAAAAAACACGTATTTCTTTCCGTATTATTAGTAGTAATCACAATGATATCTTGCGCAGATAATAAGAAAAAAACCGAACCCGAAATTAAAACGGTAGATACAAAAGCTGAAAGTAAAATTTACACAGCAGATAAAACCGATGCCGAATTTAAAGATGAAAAAATAGCTGGTGTATTTAAACAATACATACAATTAAAAACAGCATTAGTAAATACAAATGCTGAAAAAGCATCTCAAGAAGCATCAAACTTAATGACTGCTTTTGCTAATGTAGGCGTGGAAAATGTAGCGTTACAAGCTGCTCAAAATATTGTAGAAAGCAATGATATTAAAGAACAACGCACTGCTTTTGTAGCTGTTACTACTGAAGTTGAAAAGATGATGGAAGATGCTTTGTCTTCTGGAACAATCTATAAACAGTATTGTCCAATGGCATTTAACAATAAAGGTGCATATTGGCTAAGTGAGAGTGAAGATATCATGAATCCATATTTTGGTGATAAAATGCTAAAATGCGGACGGGTAGATGCAGAAATACAATAAAAGAATTTAATCTTACAGGTAATTTTTTGGGATAGTCTTCCTAAAGCATATTTGAAATTTTTCAGAAAAAACAATTTATGAGAAAAACGGTCGCAGCGTTATTTATAGCGTTTAGTATAATAGCGTGCTCAAACCCTAAAAATGAAAATAAAGTTGGTTGGCAACATTTTAAAACTGTTAAGCTAGAGGGAGTGAGCCCTATGGGTATTGCAGAAATAAGTAACACACTGTGGGTAAGCGACGGTGTTGGCAACCGGATTGTATCAATTGCCGAAAATAACGACTCGATACGAATCTTAGACTCCTTTAAACGCCCTATGCACATAGCAACAGATGGTAAATATTTGTTTGTGCCAGAATTTAACGCAAATCAGGTTAGGATTACTTCAGGTGTAGATCGATCTATTATACCCGTGAGTGATTCGCTGGCTGGACCTTCTGGTGTTTCAGTGTTTGAAAACCAAATGGCAGTTTCCTATTTTAAAGGGAATCAAGTGGTTTTTACGAATGATGGTAAAAACTGGCTTCATATAGGTAAAAATGCCGCAAAGAATGATGCGCTTAACCAACCAACAGATGTGCAAATCACCAAAGATACCATTTGGGTTGCCGATGGTTACAACAATCGGGTGCAGGTTTATGATAAAGAAGGAAAGTTGCTTAACACAATTGGTGAGAAAGAAAACATCAATGTTGCGATGGGTCTTTATGTTTCAGAAAAGGAGCTATTTGTAACCGATTTTGAAAATAATAGGGTTTTGGTGTATGACCACAAAGGAAAATTGATTCAGGAACTTTCAAAAGATATTAATAGCCCGTCAGATGTTTACCTTCGAGGCGAGAGTCTTTATATTCTAAATTACTTGGCCAGCAGTTTGGTTATTTATGAAAAGGAAAAGAACCAAGAAGAAAACTAACTCTTACTTAACTCCTTTTAAACTAATTGAAAAAGTTTGCTTACACTAAAATTGTATTGTTTTGTTATGAAATGGTGATTGAGTTTTCACTCTTAAACAAGACTTTTTAACTAGAAAATTACTACAAATATCTTTAGTTAAATTTTAGCTAACGATGTACAAGCAATCAATTTCCGTTGTACATTTACTATGTTCTTAAATTAGAATATTATGGGACAACAAAAGTCAAACAGGAAGCCAATGCCTGCAAAGGCACAGCCTAAACAACAGGCTAAAAAGGCACCACAGACTGCTGCTAAGAAGAAGTAATTTGTGGATGGTTTATTTCGAATAAACCTTTATATCAAAACTTAATGAGGAGAGACCACCCTTAAAAAAGGTGGTTTTTAATTTTAAGAAGAGGAAAAACAGAGTAGAGAATATAGAAAAAAGAGAAAGGCCTTCGGTTTTAAACTGAAGGCCTTTTATTATAAATGACTTTCGTCATTACATCATACCTGGCATTCCGCCGCCCATTGGAGGCATTCCGCCACTGCCGTCGTTGTCTTCTTTAATATCGACTAAGGCACATTCGGTAGTCAAGATCATTCCAGCTACAGAAGCAGCATTTTCTAATGCGATACGCGTTACTTTTTTAGGGTCAATTATCCCAGCTTTCAACATATCTACATACGCTTCGCTTTTAGCATCGTACCCAAAGTTTTTCTTTCCTTCAAGTACTTTGTTAATCACTACAGAACCTTCACCTCCAGCATTTTCAACAATAGTACGTAATGGAGCTTCAATAGCTTTAGCTACTATTTGAATACCCGTTGACTCGTCTAACGTTTCCGTAGTTAATTTTTCAAGTTTTTTAAGTGCACGAACAAACGCTACACCACCACCGGCAACAATACCTTCTTCCACAGCCGCACGAGTTGCATGAAGTGCATCATCTACGCGGTCTTTCTTCTCTTTCATTTCAACCTCAGAAGCAGCACCTACATACAATACAGCTACACCGCCAGCTAATTTAGCCAAACGTTCTTGTAACTTTTCTTTATCGTAATCGCTCGTCGTCGTTTCAATCTGAGCTTTTATTTGACCAACCCTTGCTTTGATGTCGCTTTTGTTTCCGGCACCATTTACAATTGTTGTGTTGTCTTTATCGATTGTTACGTTCTCGGCAGAACCTAACATATCAACTGTAGCGTTTTCAAGTGTGAAACCACGTTCTTCGCTAATTACAGTTCCTCCAGTTAATATTGCGATGTCTTCTAACATTGCTTTTCTGCGGTCTCCAAATCCTGGTGCTTTAACAGCAGCGATTTTAAGACTTCCGCGCAATTTGTTAACTACTAAAGTAGCTAATGCTTCGCCTTCTACATCTTCAGCAATGATTAATAAAGGCTTTCCTTGTTGCGCAACGGGCTCCAATACAGGAAGTAAATCCTTCATGTTTGTGATTTTCTTATCGAAAAGAAGAATCATTGGGTTTTCCAATTCCGTTTGCATTTTTTCGCTGTCGGTTACAAAGTAAGGTGACAAGAAACCACGATCAAACTGCATTCCTTCTACAACGTCAACATATGTTTCAGTTCCTTTTGCTTCTTCAACAGTGATTACACCTTCTTTACCAACTTTACCGAAAGCTTTGGCGATTAAGTCACCAATTTGCTCATCGTTGTTAGCCGAAATAGATGCAACTTGCTTTATTTTATCTGAAGAATTACCAACTTTAGTGGTTTGTTTCTCAAGATCTGCAACAATTGCTTCAACTGCTTTGTCAATTCCTTTTTTAAGTTCCATTGGGTTTGCACCGGCAGCAACGTTTTTAAGCCCTTCTTTTACGATAGCTTGTGCTAGAACAGTTGCTGTTGTTGTACCATCACCTGCAAGGTCATTGGTTTTTGAAGCTACTTCTTTTACCATTTGAGCTCCCATATTTTCAAGGGCATCCTCTAGCTCAATTTCTTTCGCTACTGATACACCATCTTTAGTTACTTGTGGTGCGCCAAATGATTTACTAATTATTACGTTACGACCTTTTGGTCCTAATGTTACTTTTACTGCGTTTGCTAATGCATCTACACCACGCTTAATTGCGTCACGTGCTTCTACATCAAATTTTATATCTTTTGCCATTTCAAAGTGCTTTATGCTTTATGCTTTTGGCGATATGCCGAAACATAAAGTTTGTTAAACTAATTTTTGTTTTAATGTTTAAATTTTTTTCTTAACGGTATTTACTTCAGAATTTAGCTCATTAAACTTTTCAATAGTAATATATTTTAAGTCTTTTGATAAAATGAGTAAATATTCTGTTTCACAAGCTGAAGCTATTGCAATGGTTAAAAACCGGTTGAAACCGGTTGAAATCTGAATCACTACTTCTACCACATCCTTCGCTAATATTTGTTGGAATTGAAGCAGAAGCTCTTCTTATTTGAGAAGTGAGTCCATATATTTCTTCCTTCGGAAAATCATTAGAGGTTTTATAGATATCAAGAGTCAATTTATGACTTAATTTCCAAATATCGTATTTTTTAAAATCTCTCATTGCTTATAGCCTATTGCCGATAGCTATTAAATAATTGCAAGAATGTCATCCTCACGCATGATGAGGTAATCTTTACCTTCAAATTTTAATTCGGTGCCAGAGTATTTTCCATATAAAACAGTATCTCCGTTTTTTACAGTCATTTCATGGTCTTTTTTACCTTTTCCTACTGCTACCACAGTTCCTTTTTGTGGCTTTTCTTTAGCTGAGTCTGGAATGATAATTCCGCTTGCGGTTTTAGTTTCTGCTTCTTGTGGGGCTACCAAAACGCGATCTGAAAGTGGTTGAATCTTTACTGCCATTTTCAATTATATTTTATATTATTAATATTAATTTTTTAAGTCATCTTCTAATAGGCAGAAATTGTGCCACTGCCTTTAAACTGACACATTGAAACAAAAAATGCCGGCTTATGACAAGCTGGCATTTAGAATGTTTTAAAAAGAAACGTTTTTAGTTTCCTTGTCCTGTAGTATCCGTGCTACTATCTGTATCTGTTGGATCTAACATTGGGGCTTCAATGGCTTCATCACCAAAGGTGTCTGTTGGTACAGCACCACTTCCTCCCATAATTGGGATGTTGCTTAATAGGATTAAAGCTAACAGTACAATGGCTAATGTCCATGTACTCTTGTCTAAAAAGTCGGTTGTTTTTTTAACACCACCCATTTGCTGGCCTCCGCCACCTCCAAAGGTAGATGACAATCCGCCTCCTTTAGGATTTTGTACCATTACTACTACCACCAATAAAAAGGCGACAAAAATGATTAAAACTAAGAATATTGTAAACGTACTCATATTATTGTGTGTCTATTATTTTTTCGATTGCACGAATTTGGTCTGCAAAGAAACCACTTTTTTCGGGATTTTTCAAAATTAATATTTTATATGCTTGTATGGCCTTTTTATAATTTTTTTGTTGCAAATAAACTTTTGCCAATGTCTCTGTCATTAAGGCGTCTGGCGTCTGTATATAGGGCTTTGCTAAATCTGCTTTGGTCGTTTGTTGTTCGGCAGGTTTAATTTTTGGTTTTTCCTGAATGAACTTTTCAATCATTTTAAACTTGCGTTCTTGATCTGAAGAACGATTTTCTTGATCAATTTCTTCTGAAAAAGCTTCTTTCTCTTCAGCTGACCGAGTAGGTGCTTTTTCGGTGGTAGAACGCTCAATTGGGTTTGCTTTTGTCAATTTTAACCATTCACTAAAAGAATGTGTGTCTTTTTTAGTAAAATCAAGGGGTTTGTCTATTTCCAGCGTTTCTTCTGCTTCAGTTTTAGAAACTTTTTTTTCATCTTCTGAAGTAGGGTCGGCTAATTTTTCTACAGATTCTTGTTTCCGTTCAAAAAGATCTGGGTTTAAAATAGCTTCAGCCTTTTTCATTTCCGCTTTCATCTGGTTGTCCAGCTCAATAGCTGTTTGTTCTGAAATATTTTCTGAAACTACTTCAATTTCATTTACTGAAGAATCATGCTGCTGAATTAACTGCGAAATTTCATTTTGAGCAAATGTTTCCGAAGTTATAAACTCAAACAAAATATCACGGTCTGTGGTATAAGCTGCCGTAACCTTTAAAGCATCGTTGTACAAAAAACTGTTTTGGCTTTTAAGTGCTTTTAATTGCAATGCCCGAGCGCTCTGAAAATAAGGGTATTTTTTAATTACCGTATCTAATTGCTCCATAGCCTCTTTGTCTAAGCGCTGAGGTTTGGAAAGTAAATCGGTATAGGTTTTAGTGTTCAAAATATTACCAGTTTGCGAGCGATTTGTTAAAAATATCTTGCGTAATACGTTCAAAAATAACGTTGAGGGCATCGTCAAGCGCTGTTCCGGTTAATTGGGCAGCGCCATCGTAATCAAAATAAAAAGAGAACCGTTGTTCAAAATCTTTTTCTTCGTCATTAGAGTTGTAGAAACGAACATTAACGGCAACCGTTAGTCGGTTTTGCGCTGCGGTGCTTTGCGATGTTGCCGTAATAGGGGCGATATAGTACTCCACAATTTCGCCTTCGTACACTAAATCGCCATTATTGTTAACCAAATCTAAACTCGTTTGGTTTAACAACAAATCTTGTAATTGAATGGTAAAATCACGGGCAATACCCGGCTCAACAATTGGTGCGTTGTTTTGAAAAAGGTTTACTTGAAAGGTTTTGGTTTGCGAATAATCAATATCGGCACCAGTAAACGAGTAGGCCCCACAACCTTGCAACAAAATCGCAACAATAAATATTGATAAAATATTTCTTACTTTTTCCATCTATTCTGAACTATTGCTACGATTATAAGTTGTATTGCTTTATTTTACGGTAAAGGGTGCGTTCTGAAATCCCCAATTCTTCAGCAGCGTCTTTTCGTTTTCCACCGTATTTTTCCAAGGATTTTTTAATGAGCTCCAACTCTTTGTCTTGAAGCGAAAGACTTTCTTCTTCCTGAATTTCTTCGGCAAAATCATATTTATCGCTCCTTTTATTTTCTTCGGAATCGTTTTCTGAAGCGTTAGAAGGAATTCCTAACACCTCTACATCTGAAGCGTTTTCCTCATCATCTTCAACAATGGAAGCCAAATGTTCTTCGTGGTTGTTGTCTTCATCATAAATTTTATTAATCAGCGATGAGTTTTCTTCTTTTACTTTGCTGGCATTACCACTTTTCATAAGTTCCAACGTCAATTTTTTAAGGTCGTTCACATCGCGCTGCATATCGAACAATACTTTGTATAATATTTCGCGCTCATTGCTAAAACTGCTTTCCTGTTTTTTATTGCTAATTACAGCTGGTAGATTACTGCCTACATCTGGTAGGTAGTTTTTTAGCGTTTCGTAAGAGATTGAACGTTCTTGTTCTAAAACCGAAATTTGTTCAGCTATATTTCGAAGTTGTCTAATATTACCGCCCCACCTGTATTTTAGTAACAACTGTACAGCGTCATCATCTAAACGAACTGTAGGCATTTTATATTTTTGAGCAAAGTCGGACGCAAATTTTCTGAACAACAAGTGAATGTCTTCTTTACGTTCGCGAAGCGGCGGAATGTTTATTTCTACCGTACTTAAACGATAGTAAAGATCTTCCCTAAACTTTTCCTTTTGAATTGCTTCGGCCATTTTCACATTGGTGGCAGCTACAATACGTACATCGGTCTTTTGTATTTTGGAAGACCCGACTTTTAAAAATTCGCCGTTTTCCAAAACCCGTAACAATCGTACTTGAGTTGGCAATGGAAGTTCGCCTACTTCATCTAAAAAAATAGTTCCGCCATCGGCTACTTCAAAATAACCACTTCGGGTTGATGTTGCACCTGTAAACGCTCCTTTTTCGTGACCAAATAATTCGCTGTCTATCGTTCCCTCTGGAATAGCGCCACAGTTTACGGCAATGTATTTTCCATGTTTTCTATGTGAAAGCGCATGGATTATTTTAGGAATACTTTCCTTTCCCACACCACTTTCACCGGTTACCAAAACCGAAATATCAGTCGGTGCTACCTGTATGGCTTTTTCTATGGCACGGTTTAGTTTTGGGTCATCCCCAATAATTCCGAACCTTTGTTTTGTTGCTTGTATGCTTTCCATATCTTATTCCCGTGAAAACACGATTTTATTGTGCGTTATAATATTCAAAAGTTCTCTCAATCACTGAACCATCTTTTCTCACCGTAGTTGAACTGACTGGGTAATCTTTATTGTTAAACTGAAAAGTAGTTTCTTCTGTGCCCAAAACAGTGTTTTCAAAACTTTCGCTAATTTTTGTAACATTATTTATTGAGTATGAAGTGTCAAAAGTAAAATCAATATCATATAAATAATGTTCCGTAAGGATATATTGCATAGGCTTTTTTATGAAAAATTGAAATAAGGGGTTTGGCGTATCAACTGTTTCAAAAATATATTTTCTTCCATTCAATTGACTTATTTCGCTGACTTGATTATCCTTGTATTTAACAAAATTTGTAATCCAAAAACTTGGACCTGATTGATGATATGTCTCTATAATCTTTCCTTCATTATCAAACTTTATATAGCCAGTCCTTTCGGTTTCTACCTCCTCAAAGTCAACTCTATTTGTGCTATATGTAAATGTAGTATGATAAGGTTCGTGAGTGGCATCTCCATAATCAATTAATTTCACTAATTGATTGTTACTATATTCATAGGTTCTATAGTCTCTAACAAACTCATCATTTTCAGAATAAAATTTAATACTTTTTAAATTCTGTTGGTCATCATATGTATAAAGTGCGTAAGGTCTGTTGTTTTCATTATCACCGACATTTAAAAACACTTCTTTTGAAAGAGTACCATTTTCATTATAATATCTGATATAAGTGTTTTCGTTATGAGTTTCAGTTAATTTTGAAATTTTCAAATCAACAGCTCCTTCAATTTGTTCATCTTTATTTGAATCATCAGACGAACAACTGATGAAAGAAATAGTTAAAAGCAATACTATAAATTTCTTCATTTTTAATTTTTTCTCAATTATTCTCTGAATACCCAACAGCTTTACCAATTAAGGTGGCCGTAGTACAATCATTAATCTTTACATTCACAAAATCACCTACTTTATAATGTTCTTTTGGAAAAACCGCTACGGTGTTATGTTGGGTACGGCCGCTCCACTCTTTATCACTTTTTTTGGATTCTTTTTCAATCAATACTTCTACTGTTTTACCTAAAAATTGTTTTGTCCGGTACGCGCTGTGCTGTTGCTGTAAGTTCACAATTTCGGTCAACCTGCGTTTTTTTGTTTCCTCAGGCACATCATCTTCCAGTTTGCGAGCAGCCATAGTACCTGGGCGTTCGGAATATTTAAACATATAGCCAAAACCATATTTCACGTATTCCATTAGGGTTAATGTATCTTGATGGTCTTGTTCTGTCTCTGTAGGGAAACCAATTATCATATCCTGTGAAATAGAACAATCTGGAATAATTTCACGTACTTTATCTATAAGTTCGAAATATTCTTCACGAGTGTGAAGGCGGTTCATTTCTTTTAAAATACGGGTGCTTCCGCTTTGTACGGGAAGGTGAATGTGGTTACATATATTTTTATGCTTTACCATGCTGTGCAACACATCTTCAGTCATATCTTGTGGATTGCTGGTTGAAAACCTTACGCGCATCTTGGGTTGTGCTGTTGCTACTAGTTCCAATAACCCTGCAAAATTAGTTGCCGTGGCCTTTTGCATATCGGTAGCATTCTTAAAATCTTTTTTCAGTCCGCCGCCATACCATAAGTAGCTATCTACATTTTGTCCTAAAAGCGTAATTTCTTTGTACCCTTTTTCAGCTAAATCGTTTACTTCTTTCAAAATACTTTGCGGGTCACGACTGCGTTCACGTCCTCGAGTAAAGGGAACAACGCAGAACGTACACATATTGTCACACCCTCTGGTAATGCTCACTAAAGCGGTAACGCCATTGCTGTCCAACCTTACGGGAGCGACATCGCCGTAAGTTTCTTCTTTACTTAAAACTACATTTACCGCATCTCGGCCGGCTTCCACTTCTTCAATTAAGTTGGGAAGGTCTTTGTAAGCATCGGGACCTACCACCATATCCACGATTTTTTCTTCTTCTAGGAACTTACTTTTTAAACGTTCGGCCATGCAGCCCAATACACCCACTTTCATTTTTGGATTCTCGCGCTTTACGGCGTTGTATTTTTCAAGTCGTTTTCTAACCGTTTGTTCGGCTTTATCGCGAATGGAGCACGTATTCACCAACACCAAGTCGGCTTCTTCCAGCTTTTGAGTAGTGTTGAATCCTTCTTTGGCAAGAATAGAAGCTACGATCTCACTGTCGCTAAAATTCATTTGGCAGCCGTAGCTTTCAATATAAAGTTTACGAGCGTTTTCTTTTTTAGGTTCTAGCACTAAGGCGTCGCCCTGTATGTTTTCGTCAATAATTTTCTCTTCCATAGTTCAGTCTAAATAATATGAATTGTTGTAAGAAACAATTGGATTGGCAAAGATACAATTAAAAACCTGTTCGTGCCAAAATGGCAGATTTCTTTTTCATAAATTTACAGTGTAATTAACTAAACCAATCAAAAAAATGGAGCATTCTATATTTCAAAAAATTGCACAAGCCCCTAACTTGGATTTTGGCGATATATTATCGAAGAGTTTTAACCTTTTTAAAAAGGTCTGGATAGAAGGTACGGTGCATGTTTTAATTACACTTGCCATATCCATCCCAGTGATGATTTTGGCATATGTGCCATTGGTTCCTGTAATGATAAAGTCTGAGCAAATGCCATACGGACAAGAATTTAATCCTTTTACCGAATATCCGTTACCGGTAATTGTTGGATATTTCCTACTTTTATTTGTGTTGATATTTGTTTCACAAGTGTTTACCTATTGTATTTCTGCACACTTTTATAAAGTGGTTCAAAAAACAGACACAGGTAAACCAATGGATACAGGCGGTTATTTTGTTTTTTTGAAACGTAATTTTAGTAAACTATTCGTTTTATCCTTAGCAGCAATGGGAATTGCCATTTTAGCTACGTTGTTGTGTTATCTGCCTTTGTTTTACGTAATGGTGCCGCTACAATTATTTGTCGTTGTCTTTGCGTTTAACCCAGAGTTATCAGTTTCTCAAATAGTCAAAGCAAGCTTTAAGTTAGGGAATAAATTCTGGCTTATTATTTTTGGATTAATAATTATTTCGGGCCTCATTGCGCAATTAGGGATTTTACTGTGTTTTGTAGGAGTATTTGTAACTGCCTCTTTTGTGCACTTGCCTATGTATTATGTGTATAAAGATGCAATAGGTTTTGATGATGCCCCTTTGCCTTCGGAAACTACAACAATATAAAAGTAAAGACTATTGCTGTACGGCCTTTTTAATTTCAGCAAGCGCTTCTTTTTCATCACCCCAGCCTTCAATCGTGACGGTGTCGGTAGTATCATAGTTTGAAAACCAAAGTTCAATTATTTTAAGGGCGTCGGGATATTTTTCTGAAAATTCAATGAATGTGTTGGCCGAAACAGTTTGAAGCTTTTTTTCTGAAGGAATACAAATTACCTTGTAATCTTTTTCACCGTTGTCCATTAATTTTAATACTCCAATAGGGGTAGTTTCCACTACAGAACCGGAAAGCAATTTTGAAGAAATAACCAATGCATCTAACGGATCTCCGTCACCTCCTGTTTCAGAACTTGAATAGGTGGAAGGGATAAACCCGTAATTTCCAGGATAGGGCAAGTACTCGATAATTCGGTCTTTCCCGTCTTGTTGATCTACTTTTAATTTTTTAAGTTCTTTGTTATATTCAACTTTAGTGTTGGTTCCGGCAGGGATTTCGACCACAACATTAATTGTGTTGTTGTTTGAAAAGGTAGGAACGTCTGCTAATGATTGGCAGCCTTGAAACAAAAAGGAAACCATTGCAATTAAAATAAATCTTAAAACTAGATAATTTCGATACGTATAATTTTTTTTCATTTGGCAAATGGCATTAAAATTTATACCTGTAATCTCTTGAAATTTTGGTTTATACCGTGTTAATGGAAGCCTAAATTTTACAACCTGAACAATGGAGTAAAAAAAATCACATACTTTTGTAACCCAAACAAAATTGAATATGGCAAAGAATTTAGTGATAGTAGAGTCGCCCGCGAAGGCTAAAACCATTGAAAAATTTTTAGGAAAAGATTTCAAGGTTACTTCTAGTTTTGGGCACATTGCAGATCTGCCGTCAAAAGAAATTGGTGTTGATACCGAAGGGGATTTTACTCCTAAATATATAGTGCCAAGCGATAAAAAAAGCTTGGTGAAAGATTTAAAAAAACAGGCAAGCAAAGCAGAAATGGTTTGGTTGGCCAGTGATGAGGACCGGGAAGGAGAGGCGATAGCATGGCATTTGGCCGAAGAACTGGACTTAAAGGACGAGAAAACAAAGCGTATCGTTTTTCATGAAATCACTAAAACCGCAATCTTAAAAGCAATTGAAAATCCCCGCAAGATAGATTATAACCTTGTTAATGCACAGCAAGCCCGTCGTATTTTAGACCGTTTGGTAGGGTATGAGCTTTCGCCCGTTTTGTGGAGGAAAGTGAAAGGAGGGCTTTCTGCAGGACGCGTGCAAAGTGTTGCGGTGCGTTTAATTGTAGAGCGAGAACGTGATATAGAAGCGTTCAGCCCAGTTGCTTCGTATCGAGTGGATGCCGAATTTAAAACCGAAGACGGCAGCACCTTTAAAGCTAAAATTCCGAAGAATTTTGAAACCGAAAAAGAAGCACGGGCGTTTCTTCAGAAAAACATAGGGGCCAATTATAAAATAGCCGATTTAACCAAAAAACCTGCTAAAAAATCACCCGCTCCACCGTTTACAACATCGACACTTCAGCAAGAAGCAGCGAGAAAACTATATTTTTCGGTAGGAAAAACGATGACCATCGCGCAACGTTTGTACGAAGCCGGTTTAATAACCTATATGCGTACCGATAGCGTCAACCTTTCTAACGATGCTAAAAAAGCAGCCGAAAAGGAAATTGGTTCTGCATACGGAGATAAATACAGCAAACCACGTAATTACAAAGGAAAGTCTAAAGGAGCTCAAGAAGCACACGAAGCCATTCGCCCTACTGAAATGGCAAAGCATTCTATTAGTGGAGATCGTGATCAAGAACGGTTGTACGATTTAATTTGGAAACGTACCATTGCTTCCCAAATGAGCGATGCGCAATTAGAGCGTACCAATGTTAAAATTGATGTGTTAGGGAAGGAAAAGGTTTCAGAGCAATTCACTGCCAATGGTGAAATGATAAAATTTGACGGTTTCCTTAAGGTATATTTAGAAGGTACAGATGCCGAAGATGAAGAAAAAGACGGTATGTTGCCTAACCTAACAAAAGGTGATGCGCTGGACAATAAGTTTATAACTGCTACCGAACGCTTTACAAGACCACCATACCGTTTTACCGAAGCTTCTTTGGTGAAACGGTTGGAAGAATTAGGTATCGGTCGTCCGTCTACTTATGCGCCAACTATTTCTACGATTATCAGCAGAAATTACATTGAAAAAGGAACCGTCGAAGGTGTGGAGCGAAAATACATTCAGCTAACGCTAGCAAAAGAAGCGGTTAAAGATAAAACCTTGACCGAAACCGTTGGAAGTGATAAAGGGAAATTAGTGCCGACCGATATTGGTATGATAGTAAACGATTTTCTGGTAGATCACTTCGGAAATATCCTTGATTACAATTTTACGGCCAAAGTAGAAGAAGATTTTGATGACATTGCTGAAGGAAAAGAGGAATGGAAAGAAATGCTTCAAGATTTTTATAAAAAATTCCATCCTCACGTAGAAGATGTGCAGGAGAACGCCGAACGCGAAAGCGGGGAGCGTATTTTAGGCGAACACCCTGAAACAGGACGTACTATTTTGGTTCGATTGGGGAAATATGGCCCAATGGCTCAAATTGGAGCGCCAGATGATGAAGAAAAACAATTTGCTAGTTTACGTCCAGACCAGCAGCTTCATTTGGTAACGCTTGAAGAAGTATTGGATTTATTTAAACTTCCAAAAGACTTAGGAGTGTACGATGGGGAAGAAGTAGAGACCAATAACGGTCGTTACGGGCCTTACGTACGATGGGGGAAAAAGTTTATCTCACTTCCTAAAGGGATGGACCCGCTGGATGTAGATATGGCGAAAGCGAAGGAGTTGATTGAGGAAAAGAAAAAGGCCGATGCTCCTATATATGAATATGAAAGTCTTCCGGTTCAAAAAGGAGTAGGTCGTTTTGGTCCGTTTATCAAATGGAACAATATGTTTATTAACGTGAACAAAAAGTACGATTTTGATAACCTTTCCGAAGAAGACATCATCGAATTGATTGAAACCAAAAAACAAAAAGAAATTGACAAGCTCATAAACGAGTGGCCAGATGAGGGTATCCGTTTAGAAAAAGCACGTTGGGGACGTTTCAATTTAATAAAAGGGAAAACAAAGGTGGAGTTGCCAAAATCCACAAAGGCAGATAAGATAACCCTTGATGAAGCTAAAGATATTTTAGAAAAGAAAGCCCCAAAAAAGAAAACCCGCAAAAAATCAACTAAAAAGAAATCCACAGCTAAGAAAAAATAATGATTGAATTTCTCTCGCCGGTTTCAAAAAATGTAATCGCCCACAAAGAAGTTTTACCGGAAGGTGTTTTAGGAAAGCAAATTAAGACTCACGCTACCACTGGGGATCTCCCTGATTTAAAAAGCGTAAAATTTGCTATTGTAGGAATTCTTGAAAACAGGAATGACGTAAATTTTATTGGAGAAGCGATTTCCCTAGATGCCTTTAGAAAAGCTTTTTACTCATTGTATCCCGGAAATTGGTCACATTCTGTCATTGATATTGGTGATATTAATAAAGGTGAAACAGTTCAAGATACTTATTTTGCTGTAAAAACAGTGATAGAAGCACTGTTGAAAAAAGAGATAATCCCGCTAATTTTAGGGGGAAGTCAAGATCTTCTGTACGGTCATTATAGAGCTTATAACAGCCACGGAAATATGATTAACTTAGTAAATGTAGATACTAATTTTGATCTTGGTGATGCTGAAAAGCCTATCAATAATAAATCTTACGTAGGAAAGATCATTATAGATAAACCTTATAATTTATTTAATTACAGTACCTTGGGGTATCAATCATATTTCAACCCTCCAGAAGAAATCGCTTTAATGGAAAAGTTGTATTTTGATGCCTACAGATTGGGTGAAATAACTCAGGATATTACAGTTGTAGAACCTATCTTGCGTGATGCCGATCTTGTAGCTTTGGATATTTCAGCAATAAAAAGTGCCGAAATGAGTTATAACAATACGGCAAGTCCGAATGGATTTGATGGAAGGGAGATATGCGCTATTTCGCGTTATGCCGGGATAAGTAATAGAGTGAGCTCTTTTGGTGTTTATGAGTTGAAAAACTTTAAAAATGCTGAAACCGGAGCAATGATGGTGGCTCAAATACTTTGGTATTTTGTTGAAGGCGTAAATTTTAGGGTGAAAGAAGGTGATTTCGATAATGAAAAGCTATACAACACCTATAAAGTACCAATAGACGATGACGTTTTAACCTTTAAAAAAAGCAATAAAACTGGTCGATGGTGGATAGAATTGCCTTTTATTTCAAATGTTAATAATAAATTAAAAACACCAACGTTATTACCTTGCACTTATGGCGATTATTTGAGTGCAACCAATCAGGAAATTCCTGAGCGGTGGTTTAAAGCCCGCCGCAAAAACGAAGTATAATCTAACAAGCTAAGAACAACGAGAATTAAGGTTTTTTTAAGAAATATGTTGCTTTTTAAAAATTTTATAAATAGGTTTACGCCCTTAAATCTCGAAAATTTAACCTGATACCTATGAAGAAGTTTATTGCATTAACTGCGATTGTTGCCTTTTTATTTAGTTGTAATTCCGGAGACCGGGGTGAACTAGTTGGCGCTGAAGGTAAAAAATGGCATCCCGAAAAACCATATGGGATGACCCTTATCCCAGGTGGATCTTTCATCATGGGTAAAGCCGACGATGATTTTGTTGCCGTGAACGATGCGCCAACAAAAACCGTTACCGTCCGCTCCTTTTATATGGATGAAACCGAAATCACAAATGCCGAATATCGACAGTTTGTAAATTGGGTGCGCGACTCTACTGTGCGCCTTAAATTAGCAATTTTAGCCGATGAGGTGGGTGCTACACCTGGTGATGGCGGTATTGGCGACTTTGCCTTTGTGGATCAAGAAAACGAGGAAATGACCCCGTGGGAACAATATAATTATGACAATTACTACGGAATGGGAGACGATTTCTATGCCGGAAGAAAAATAAATAATGACATTGATTTAATTTGGGATACCTCAGAATTTCCTGACGAATACTATTCCGAAGTAATGGACACCATGTACATTCCTGCTGAAGAAGCTTATAATGGACAACGCACTATCGATGTGGATAAGTTGAAATTTCAATATACCTATATGGATATTGGTGCGGCGGCAAAAGCCAAAGGGAAAAATAGAAAAGACTTTATAAAGAAAGAGGAAATACAAATTTATCCGGATACCACAGTTTGGATTAAAGATTTCAACTATTCTTATAATGAGCCAATGCATAATGATTATTTCTGGCACGAAGCCTACGGAGATTATCCGGTAGTTGGTGTAAGCTGGAAACAAGCTAAAGCCTTTTGTGCGTGGAGAACATTGTATAAAAATGCATATCAAAAATCAAGAGACCGTCAGCACGTAAACTCATTCCGTCTTCCAGGCGAAGCAGAGTGGGAGTATGCGGCTAGAGGTGGTCTAGAATCTGCAACTTTCCCATGGGGAGGTCCTTATGCTAAAAATGATAGAGGTTGTTTTATGGCCAACTTTAAACCATTACGTGGGGATTATGCTGCAGACCAAGCATTATATACTGTAGAAGCAGATGCTTATGAGCCAAACGATTACAACCTGTACAATATGGCAGGAAACGTAAGTGAGTGGGTTGCATCTTCATACGATCCAGCTTCTTATGAATATTCATCAACAATGAACCCTAACGTAAACGACCCTGATAATATGCGTAAAGTTGTAAGGGGAGGTTCTTGGAAAGACGTTGCATACTTTCTGCAGGTAAGCACACGTGACTATGAATATGCAGATTCTGCCCGAAGCTATATTGGCTTCAGGACTGTACAAGACTATATGGGTACCGATGTTGTACTTAATGAAAATCTTGGTGACGGACGATAAGCCCCTGTCTTAACAACCAAACTAAACTATAAATCATACTAACTTAACTAAACTAAAACTTTAATTATGGCACAGTCAAAATCATCTAAAAAACTGTTTAACATGGCCTATGGCCTTGGAGCTTCTATTGTAATCTTAGGAGCATTATTTAAAATCCTTCACTGGGAAATTAATTTAGGGTTTGTAAACCTTACTGGTGGATTTCTTTTAGCTGTAGGTCTTATTACCGAAGCAATCATTTTCGCTATTTCAGCTTTTGAACCAGTTGATGATGATTTAGATTGGTCTTTGGTTTATCCAGAATTAGCAGGTGGTCAAACTAGAGGAAAAAAAGCAGAACAGCCACAGGACGCTGAAGGTCTTTTGTCTAAAAAATTGGACGAAATGTTAAAAGATGCTCGCATTGATTCAGAATTAATGAACAGCTTAAGCACTAGCATTCGTTCTTTTGAAGGTGCCGCCAAAGGAATGGCTCCAACTGCTGAAGCGATGAGTTCAACAAAAAAATACAGCGAAGAAATGGCGTTGGCAGCAGCGCAAATGGAATCGTTGAACAGCTTGTATAAAGTACAAGTAGAATCTACCAGCCGTCAAGCGGAAGTAAACGAGCAAGTAGCAGAAAATGCTACTCAACTGAAACAACAAATGGAACATTTAGCTACTAACTTATCTTCTTTAAACGGAGTGTATGGTGGTATGCTTTCAGCAATGAATAGAAATTAATCTGGTTTTCAAACCCTATATTTTAACTTTAAAAAAGAAAAAACATGGCACAAGGAAAACTAGGACCCCGGCAGAAGATGATCAATCTTATGTATTTGATCTTCATCGCAATGCTGGCGTTAAATATGTCTAAAGAAGTATTATCGGCTTTTGGACTTTTAAATGAAAAAATTGAATCGGCAAACGTCGATACATCACAACGGAATCAAGCTTTTATGGATGGTTTAGCTACAAAAGCTAACGATGAACCAGCACAATACGCTGCCGTAGAAGAAAAAGCAAAAGAAATTTCAGCAATTACAACAGAATTTGACTCGTACCTTGAAAGTTTAAAAGCGGGTGCAGTTCAAAAAATTGAAGATCCTACAGACTATGAAGTTATGGACAAGGCAGATTACTTCAACAATTTATTTTTTGTAGGTGATAAGTTAAAGCCAGAAGGGCAAGAGTTCATTGATAAAATGAATAACTATCGTACTTCAATGATTGAGGTGCTTTCTGACACAGCCGTAGCTAAAAAAGTTGCAGGAGTTGAAGAATTAAAAGAAAATATAAACGAAAACTTTAGCACTGAAGAAGTAAAAAGAGAAGGTGGCACCCAAGATTGGTTAAACTACCACTATGAAGGCTTTCCGTTGATTGCTTCACTTACTAAGATGACATCCATTCAAAATGATGTGAAGACAAACCAAAGTGAAATACTTCAGAAAATGTTATCAGGTCAACAAGCAGCTGCACTTTCATATAGCAATTATACAACTATAATGGATGCATCTAAATCAGCTTATTACTCTGGGGAAGAATTTGAAGGAGGAATTATGTTGGGACGTACAGACGCCAATACAAAGCCAAGTAGAGTAGAATTGACATTAGATGGAAGGCCATTAACAGAAGATCAGTATTCACTTGAAGGCGGTAAAGTACAATTAAATATTAATGCTGGAAGTCCTGGTGATCACGAAATAGAAGGGTTTCTATATTATGGCGAAGGCGGTGAAGAAATAGAAGTTCCTGTAAAAACAGGTTTCTCAACGATTTCAAAACCAAATTCAGCCGTAATTTCAGCAGATAAAATGAACGTGGTGTACCGTGGTGTAGATAACCCAATGACGGTTTCCATTCCTGGTATCCCAGATAATAAAGTAAGTGCGTCTGCACCGGGATTAAGTAGAGTTTCTGGAAGTAAATACGTGATGCGACCTACTACAGGTTCAACTGTTACGATTACTGCAAGCGGAACGTTGCCAGATGGACAAAAAATTAATACTCCTAAAGAATTCCGTATTAAAGGAATTCCAGCGCCTATTGGAGCAGTACGAGGAGAAACAGGAATTGTAAGAATGCAGCGTCAAGGATTGGAAATAGCTAGTATTAGCGCAATTCTTGAAGACTTTGACTTTGACCTTAACTTACGTGTTACCGGTTTCAGTTTTAAAGTATCTGGACAACCTACAGTTGTGGTTAGCGGTCAGAAACTTAATGGACCAGCTAAAGCTGCCTTAAGACGTGCGAAACGTGGAGAAGCAGTACAGATTTACGATATTAATACCAGTATTTCAGGAAGTAGCGTTAAATTAAAGAAAACAGCTCCTGTATTTATTGAGTTGACAAATTAGAATACTAAAACAAAGAATATGAACAATAGAAATGTTATTACGGCGGTTTTTGGCCTTTTGCTATGTTTTGGTGCTTCGGCACAAGTAAACATTTTAAATGCTGATACCCCGGATGATATAGGTAAGAAAACGGAGGCGCAAATTGCCTATGATAATGATGAGCCTTTACCATACGGTTATGTAGATGAGCGTGATGTATTGTGGTCTAAAACCACTTGGGAAATTATAGATCTTGATGAGCGCGTTAACTTTCCGCTTTATTATCCTATCGATACTAATAACATTGGTTCAGAACGTAGATCTCTGTATGATGTTTTAGTGACTGCTATTAAAGAAGGTAAAATAGAGCATGTGTATGCAGACTCTTATTTTACTGAAAAAAGAACATTGGACGATTTAAGCGCCTCTTTGGTGTACAGTGATACAACAGATTTGGGTATTGAGCAGTTTAATGCCGAAGGAACAGTTGACCCACAATATATTCGTAGGTTTACTTTAGATGCAGGTGATTTAGAAGAATGGCGTGTACGTGGCCTATGGTATATAGACAAGCGTCAGGGCGAATTAAAATACCGTATGCTTGGTATTTGCCCTGTTGCAAACGAAGCGCGTTCTAAAGCGTTTCCAGACGATAATATTGACAGTAAAGTTGAGTTGTTTTGGGTTTGGTTTCCAGGAGCTAGAGAAGTATTGCACAATGCCAAAGCTTTTAACCGTAAAAATACATCACAGCCCATCTCGTACGATCATTTATTGAATTCAAGACGCTTTGACGGATTGATTTATAAAGAAGACAATGTACAAGGAGATCGTGGTGTAAGCGAATATATTAACGATAATGCTTTGATGCAATTATTGGAATCTGACAAGATAGAAGAACAAATCCGTAATATGGAAATTGATCTTTGGAATTACTAAGATAGACATCCAAGAAGATTATAAACATAAAAAACCCTCCAAATTGGAGGGTTTTTTATGTTTATATGTTAATACTTTATGCCTTAATTTGACAATCTTCACAGTCTTTTACTTTACCGTAATAGGTTTCCCTGTACTTGTGTAGAGTTTTAAATGGAATATTTAAAAAACGTTTTTTTACATATATCACCTTAGCGGTAAACATACCCATCTTTTCGGTAAACCGTTTTTCACTTTTTGTTTTTCGTTTCACTGAAACTAATTTCATCACTTTGTTTTAAAGTTAGGATACAAAGTAACAAAGACTTAGGGTTTTATGCAAAAATACTTCGTTAAACCTTGGTTAATCCTTCTCTATAACACCTTCTTTCATAACAAATACAACGCCTTCCATTGTATTAATGTTTTTGGTGGGGTCTTCATTAACAGCAATGATGTCTGCAATATAACCGGATTGTAGTTGTCCTAAACTGTTTTCTTGACCTAATAATTTTGCATTTGTAAGCGTAGCAGACTGTAGAGCTTTCATGGCAGGCATTCCAGCTTCGACCATATAACCAAATTCTTTTCCGTTATCTCCGTGTGGAAATACTCCAGCATCGGTGCCGAAGGCAATGCCAACTCCATTTTTATAAGCTCTGCCAAACATATCTTGAATTTGGGACCCAATTTCTAACGCTTTTGGAACAATAATAGCGGGATAATATCCCTCTACTTTTGCTTTTTCTGCAACATATTTGCCTGCCGATATGGTAGGTACTAAGTAAGCATCGTTTTGTTTCATCAATTCCATAGTTTCGCTACTCATTAATGTTCCGTGTTCAATTGTTTTAACACCTGCTTTAATGGCACGTTGCATGCCTTTATCCCCATGTGCATGTGCTGCAACTTGCATGTCATAATCTTTTGCAGTGGTTACGATGGCTTTAATTTCCTCTTCGGTGAATTGAGGGTTTTTGCTGTTTTTGGCTACACTTAAAACACCACCGGTAGCTGTAATTTTAATCCAATCGGCTCCATTTTTATAACGCTGACGCACTGCTTTTTTAGCATCTTCAACACTGTTGACAACTCCTTCTTTAGGGCCTGGATTGCCCATTAAATCTCGCTTACGACCATTTGTAGGATCAGCATGACCACCGGTTGTTGCTAATGATTTCTCTGCTGTGAATATTCTAGGACCAACGGTCTTACCGCTGTTTATGGCATTGCGAAGAGCAACATTAACACCGCTTCCCCCTAAATCTCGAACGGTTGTAAATCCCGCCATTAATGTTTTTTTGGCATACCCTGCTGAGTTGAACGCTACATCGGCTTCGTTTAAAGTAAAGGGTTTTAAGTAATTGTTAGGACTGGTTTCGCCTTCTAAATGGACGTGCATATCAATTAAACCAGGTAATACAGTTTTGTTCTTTAAGTCGATAACTTTATCATTATTGTCTTTAGAGCTTATAAAGCCATTTTCAATAGATTCGATTTTGTCCCCCGAAACGATAATGGTTTTATCACTTAATACTGTGCCATTTTTTACATCTATAATTTTTCCGCATTGCAAATATTTTTTTTGAGCAAAGCTTCCAAATGAAATGAACAGTAAAAAAAGTAATACATAACTATTTTTCATATTGTGAGTTTTAATTGTTTGGTGAAACTATTTATCTTAATTTTTCTTACGTATTTTTTGCTCCCATTTCCAGGCAGAATTTAAAGCTTCTTTCAATGATTTTTCAGCTTTCCAGCCCAATACTTCATTTGCTTTGGTAGTATCGGCATATACCGCAGTAACGTCGCCTGGGCGTCTATCTACAATTTTATAGTTCAGCTCTTCTCCCGATACTTGCTCAAAAGTGTTTATAACTTCCATAACAGAGCTTCCTTTTCCAGTTCCAATATTAAAAACTTCAAAATCACTGGTGTTTTTTTCTGAAAGCAGCCGTTGCATGGCGGTTACGTGCGCTTTGGCCAAATCGACCACATGAATGTAATCCCGAATACAACTGCCATCAGCAGTGTCGTAATCATTTCCAAAAACGGATAATTGCTCTCGAATCCCAGCTGCAGTTTGTGTAATGAATGGAACTAAATTTTGAGGAATTCCAATAGGTAATTCTCCTATTTCAGTACTTTCGTGAGCTCCAATTGGGTTAAAGTACCGGAGTGCAATCGACTTCATTTCAGAAGTAAAACATACATCATTTAAAATCTCTTCACTTATTTGTTTCGTGTTCCCATACGGGGACATTGCTTTTTTTATGGGAGCTGTTTCGGTAATAGGTAGCGAATCGGGTTCGCCATAGACGGTACAGGAGGAGCTAAAAATAACGTTGTTGATGCCATGAGCTTTACATTCCTGTAATAAATAGATGAGCGTGTTTAAGTTGTTTTCGTAGTACAACAGTGGGTTCTCTACACTTTCACCAACAGCCTTACTGGCCGCAAAATGTATTATGCCGTCTAAATCGTTATGAACTTTAAAAAAATCGATTACATCGGCTTTATCCCGAAGGTCTAACCGTATAAAAGTAGGTGATTGCCCTGTTATATTTGTAATGCCCCCTAAAACATCTAATGATGAATTTGAAAGGTTGTCGATGACTACGACTTCAAAACCAGCGTGTTGCAATTCAACAACAGTATGGGAGCCTATGTAGCCTAGGCCTCCTGTAACGAGTATTTTTTTCATGAGTTTGTTACAAAGTTGATAATTGTTTTGGTGATAAATTCTATTTGTTCATCATCAAGTTCTGTGTGCATAGGAAGCGAAATAACTTCTTTTATTAATTGATTGGTAACTGGAAAGTCTGACTCGTTATAACGTTCGTCTTTATACGCTTTTTGAAGATGTAACGGGATAGGGTAATACACGCCGCACGGAATTCCATTTTCATTTAAATGGTTTACTAAAGCATCCCTGTCTGTGTTTAACACTCTAAGTGTGTATTGGTGAAAAACGTGGCAATCGCAGACATCACAAACTGAGTTTTCGGCTTCGCAGTATCCAGAAGGTATCACTATATTTTGAATCCCTTTTAAAGCTTTTGAATACTTTCTGGCAGCATTACGCCTAGCCGCATTATACGAATCAAGTTTTGGTAGCTTAGCTCTTAAAACAGCTGCTTGCATAGAGTCTAAGCGTGAATTGACCCCAACCACATCGTGATGGTAGCGAACGTACATACCGTGATTAACAATCCCGCGAATGGTGTGAGCCAGATCATCATCGTTGGTAAAAATAGCCCCACCATCACCGTAGCACCCCAAGTTTTTAGAAGGAAAAAAAGATGTAGAGCCTACATGGCCAATAGTACCTGTTTTTGTTTTCTTGCCGTCTTTTGAAGTATAGTTGCCGCCAATGGCCTGTGCATTATCCTCAATTACATATAAACCGTTATCGCTGGCGAGTTTCATGATTTCATCCATATTGGCTGCAAGACCAAATAAATGTACGGGGACTATCGCTTTGGTTTTAGGTGTGATAGCTTTTTCTATAGCTTCCGCACCAATATTAAAACTAACGGGGTCCACATCGACCAAAACAGGGGTTAACCCTAATAAGGCAATAACTTCTACTGTGGCAGCAAAGGTGAAGTCTGCTGTAATTACTTCGTCACCGGGTTTTAGACCGAGTCCCATCATTGCAATCTGAAGCGCGTCTGTGCCATTGGCGCAAGGGATTACGTGTTTTACACCTAAATAATCTTCTAATTCTTTTTGAAAGTCGTGAACTTCTGGACCATTAATAAAGGCAGTAGATTCAATTACATTTAAAACGGATTTATCTACTTGTTCTTTAATACCTTGATATTGGCCTTTAAGATCGACCATTTGTATTTTGCGCATAATTTTTGAAAAAAGGATTGTTTCATCAAAATTACGAAAATTGCATACGGGGTGCAATGTTATTGTTTGTTCTTCTGAAACATGAATGATATTAACGTTTCAGAAAAATGAAACATTTCATAAAGTAAACCCAGTTGTAAAATTGTATTTTTACCTTCAGAAATAAAATTTATGAAAAAAAAGAGACCCCTAATTTTAGTTACAAACGATGATGGTATAACTGCTCCAGGAATACGGGCTCTAATTGAGGTAATGAATACCTTGGGTGATGTATGCGTTGTGGCACCAGATTCACCCCAGAGTGGAATGGGACACGCCATTACCATAAACGACACGTTATATTGTGACACTGTTACAGTTCGGGAAGATGAACCTCAAAAAGAATATAGCAGTAGTGGTACGCCAGTGGATTGTGTAAAATTGGCTGTAAACGAAATTTTAAAGCGCAAACCAGATTTATGCGTAAGCGGTGTAAACCACGGAAGCAATTCTTCTATCAATGTAATTTATAGTGGTACTATGAGTGCAGCGGTAGAGGCCGGTACATTAGGAATTCCTTCCATAGGTTTTTCGTTGTTGGACTATTCATTGGAAGCCGATTTTGGACCTACCAAAAAGTTTATAAAAAAAATAGCGAAGCAAACTTTAAAAAACGGATTGCCCAAAGGAGTGGTCTTAAACGTTAACTTTCCTAAACTATCTGAAGATAAATTAAAAGGCATAAAAGTATGCCGACAGGCCAATGCGCATTGGGAAGAACAGTTTGACAAACGTGTAAATCCGCTGGGGCGTGAATATTATTGGCTTACAGGTGAATTTGTAAATGAAGATAAGGGTGAGGATACCGATGAATGGGCGCTTGCAAACGGCTTTGTTTCGGTGGTTCCCGTACAATTTGATCTTACTGCTCATCACGCCATAAAAGATTTAAACACTTGGAATCTATCATGAGTAAAATGACCAAAGAAATACTAATAGGCTTTGCTGTAGGGATAATTGCCAATCTTGCAGGGAGCTATCTTTATATTTATTTCTTTTCAAAAGAAACGTTAGAGAAGACCATTCAATATTCCATTGAACAGGATGTATTAGGAAATATCATTGCACTGGGTGCTATCTTAAATTTATTCGCCTTTTTTATCTTTCTGAAGAAAAACAAAGTATATCGAGCTAGGGGAGTGGTGATGGCTACTGTTTTGGCCGCTTTGGCGATTTTGGTCTCAAAATTCATGTAATACTACAGATTATTGCTGAAGCGTTCCTTCTAAAATCAAATATCAACGCTATTCCTAAAAGTTATAATTAAAGCCCTATTTTTGTTATAGTTATTTCCGAAGTACTGAAACATGAAATATTACCTCATAGCAGGCGAGGCTTCCGGCGATTTGCACGGGGCCAATTTAATGAAAGCGCTTAAAGCTCAAGATCCGCAAGCAGATTTTCGCTTTTGGGGAGGTGATTTAATGAAAGATGTTGGCGGGGAACAAGTAAAACATTACCGAGACCTTGCTTTCATGGGTTTTATAGAGGTGGTTTTTAATCTTCGCACCATCTTGAAAAACATTTCGTTTTGTAAAAAGGATATCGAAGCCTATCAACCCGACGCCATCATATTTATAGACTACCCAGGGTTTAACCTCCGCATTGCAAAATGGGCAAAACAAAAAGGATTTGCAACACACTATTATATTTCGCCACAGATATGGGCTTGGAAAGAAAACCGCATAAAAAGCATTAAACGCGATGTGGATTTTATGTATGTGATCCTTCCTTTTGAAAAAGAATTTTATGAGAAAAAGCATGGGTTCCCTGTTCACTTTGTAGGTCATCCATTAATTGATGCAATAGCTCGGCGGAAGCAAGTAGTGCCGAGTGTTTTTAAAAAGGAACACGGTATGGACGAACGTCCCATCATTGCGTTACTTCCCGGAAGTAGAAAACAAGAAATTTCAAAAATGCTGAAAGTGATGCTCAGTGTAGTTGAAAACTTTAGTGAATTCCAATTTGTAATCGCCGGTGCTCCTAGTCAAGAAGCTTCATTTTATGAGCCATTTTTAAAAAAGCAAAATGTACACCTATTGCTTAACAAAACGTACGATTTATTAAGTATTTCGCACGCTGCTTTGGTAACTTCAGGTACAGCAACCCTTGAAACAGCCTTGTTTAAAGTGCCACAAGTAGTTTGTTATAAAGGAAGCAGGGTTTCATATGAAATCGCAAAGCGGGTAATTAATTTGAATTACATTTCTTTGGTAAACTTAATTTTAGATAAACCAGCGGTGGTCGAGTTGATTCAGACAGATTTTAATACCAAAAGGGTAAATGAAGAACTGACACAGATTTTAGATGAATATAACCGTGCTGTTCTGTTTTTAGATTATTACGATCTCGAAAAAGAACTAGGCGGTAAAGGCGCTAGTGATAAAACGGCTCAGTTGATTGTTGCTGAAACAAAAAATAAAACTTGAAAAAATTAGTTATATTTATTCAAACCAAGTCTGTTATGAAAAAATTACTTCTACTTTTATTTCTTTCCATTGTATTGGTGTCCTGCGGAAGCTCCCGAAATACAACGAAACAAAAAAATATAATCGGAGCCACCACTCACACTAACAAAACGGTAACCTCTAAAACAGCAGACAAAATTGTATCCTACGCTAAAACTTTTGAAGGTACACGTTATAAATTTGGCGGTACTACAAAGAGAGGGATGGATTGCTCTGGGTTGGTGTACACTTCTTTTAAAAACGAAAACATTGCCTTGCCTAGAGTATCTCGGGATATGGCCAGACAAGGAAAACGAATTTCACTTCGAGATGCCGAAGAAGGGGATTTAGTTTTTTTTCAAACAAATAAAAGCCGTAGGGTAATTAACCACGTTGGGCTAGTGGTAGAATCTAGGCGAGGGATTGTTAGGTTTATACACTCAACAACGTCTAGGGGGGTAATTGTTTCTTCACTAGATGAAAACTATTGGAACAATGCCTTTGTAGAAGTTAGGAGGGTTATTTAACGTGACCGCTTATACAATACTAGGAGCTTGGTTTTACTTTATCATTCTTATACTTCAGATTGAATAAACGAAGGTCTGTGTCTATAATTTTTCTTCAAGAAACAGCAGTATCTCAACAACATTTAATCAATCTTTTGTTTAAATTTTACGTTTAGCTTTCTGCTGAAAAAATATTTCACATCAATTTTTATAGGTTTCAACATCAAAAAATGGTTGTTCACGTCATTTACGTTTATTGAGCCAACTTCTCTAGTAATTTAGGGTATGTAAAATCGTATTGTACAATGATTTATCAGCTTTAAAAACCTTTTTTAACCTTTAAAAATTTTAATATGAAAACTTTAATAATTAGTGCAATTTTTTGCTTGAGTGTAACAATCTTGAGCGCACAAGAAATTTTAGAACTGGACGAAACTCAATTAACATATGCACCTTATAGTGCATCAATATCTCAAAACGAAGATAGCTTTACCTATAAAGTAAGTGAACGTTTCAATGGCCAATTTGCTGAAGACCCTATTGCTTTTATGAATACTCATTTTGATATTCAAAAAGTTATAGAAGCTTCAGAAGACAAAAATTATGATTCGTACCTAGTTACTTTTAAGAGCGATAACGGTTATTTAAAAGCAGACTTTGACGGTGAAGGAGAATTGCTTGAAACACGTCAAAATTTTAAAAACGTTATTCTGCCATTAGATTTACGAATAGATATCCATAGTACATATAAAGGCTGGACTTTGGTGAAAACAAAATACAATGCAAAAACCAAAGGTGATTTACTTGTAAAAGCATTTTACCGGGTAAAACTGGAAAATGGCAAGCAAAGACAAAACCTGAAGATCGATGCAAGGAACCAAGGTATTGGTGTGGCGGTTAATTGAGCGAAAATGTTTAAAACAGCCAATAACGGGCCATTGGATACTAAAATGCCGATGGCCTTTTGTTAATTCCTTTTCAAAAAAATGATTTAAAAAAATTTAGGATATGAGTAAAAATTACAAATCAGATATTTAAACTCATCACAAATAAAAGAATTTCAGTAATTTAACAAGATGAAAGCACTGGTTATAGATGATGAAGAACTTGCCCGGAAAAGGGTCTTGGCGTTACTTGGTAAAGTGCCTGAAATAGAAGTGAGCGGAGAATGCTCTAATGGTAAATCGGCTATTTCAGAAATAAACAAGCTGAACCCCGACCTTATTTTTCTTGATATAAACATGAAAGATATGAACGGTTTTGAGGTGCTTCAAAAAATTAAAGGAAACTCAAAACCCATCGTTATTTTTGTAACTGCCTATGACAACTATGCTTTAAAGGCATTTGATGTCGATGCGTTCGATTTTCTACTGAAACCATTTAAGGATGAGCGATTTTTTAGAACTATAGATAAAGTATTGAAAATATCGAAAAGTGAAGCCAATTCTTATTTTGAAAAGCGAGTTATAGAGCTGTTCAATCTATATAAACTAAAATCTGAAAAAGGAAACAACCAATTTAAATTACCGGTTAAGCAAGGCAATAAAACGGTGCTTTTAAATCCTGAAAACATAGTATACATAAAAGCATCGGGTTGTTATTCTGAAATTTTTACAGAAGACAAAAAATATGTGCTCCGTGAGTCATTAACGAACCTTTGCGACCTTTTGGACAATGATTCATTTGTACGGGTTCATAGATCAAGTATAGTGAATATTACCCATGTAAAGGAAATTGTACATTCAGACTTTTCTGAAATTGATGCACGAATGTCCAATGAAAAATTAGTACACATTAGCAAATCCCATAAAAAGGAATTTCTCGAAAAAATAGGCATATAATGAAAGCTTCCGTATTAAATAACAAATATATCGATGTAAGGCTAGTACTATTATTGGCTGGCTTTTATGCTCTTTTTGATTTGGTGCTAATTGTCAAAACAGCCTACATGATGTCTTCCGGAATGGAAAAGATGGGCTACTTTTCTTGGAAATCTTTTTTAGTCGATAACCTGCTTTTCGACTTTGTTATCGTAGTGGGCTATATGACACTGATAGCGATAAGCACCAAACGATTTTTAAGAAAGAATTATTCGTGGGTTAAAATTATATCCACCCATATTTTGTTTTCGCTCTTAATAGGTTTGGTAATACGGTTGCTGTTCGATTTTTATTTAATATTAGTAGGTAAAATAAGCTTTGCAGAATATGATTTTGAAGGAAGCCTATATAGGTTTATGTACGTAATAGATTTAAACTTCTTAATCTATTTCGCTATGGTCTTTATGATCTACACATACTACTATGTAAAAGAAGTGAAAAAAGCCGAAAAAAAGCAAGGTAAACTAGAAGTTCAATTGGTGAACACCCGTATGAAAATGCTGTCGTCACAACTTCAGCCACACTTTTTATTTAATACATTGAATTCCATTGCGGTATTGACCGATATTGATGCTTCAAAAGCCAAAGATACCATAGCCGATCTTAGTGATTTTCTTCGCGAAATACTCTACGATAATGAAAGCAATAAAATTTCGTTGGAAAAAGAACTGCGTATTTTAGAACACTACTTAAACATTATAAAAGTTAGATTTTCGGAACATCTTATCATTTCTAGGGATATTGATGAGAGCTTGTTGTCTAAAATGGTTCCCAGTTTATTGTTGCAGCCCATCCTTGAAAACTCAATTAAGCATGGCTATAATTATGATCACACCGATTTAAAAGTGCATATTGAAATTAAATCCCATAAAAACAAATTAATTATTAAAGTTGAAAATGATGGGGCACCATTGACCAAAAAACATGGAATGTTGTTAAAAGATGGCGTGGGTCTTTCCAATATTAATGATAGGTTAAGCAATTTGTACGGGGATAATTACTTTTTTGAAATAAGAAATAAAGACAATGGTGAAGGTGTTGAAACGGTTATTCAGATCCCGATGTAATTGAGAATCTGGGGCAATTTACATACTTGCTTAAATAAAAAAAAGACCTCAATTTTATTGAAGTCTTTTTTCTTAGTAGCGGGAACTGGACTCGAACCAGTGACCTTCGGGTTATGAGTTTTTGATACTATACTATCAATTTAATATAAAAACACTATAAATCAATGATTTACATACTATTTAATATAGTTTGACAATATATAATATCAAACAAAACCAACAAATGTTGTACCTATGTTGTACCTAAAATGACTACCTTTATAATCCAAAAGTAATTATTATGGCAACAGTAAGAGTAGTTTTAAGAAAAAAGAAAAATAAAGCCGGACGGTTTCCTATTTCTATTCGCATAACTAAAGACCGTAAAAGTTCTTACTTAAATACAGGTCAATATATAGATATAAAATTTTGGGACGAGAAAAACCGCAATGTTAGGAAGTCGCACCCTAATTCAAAGGTGCTGAATAATTTTATTATAACTAAGGTAGCAGAAGCTAACGATAAGGTATTAAAATCTGAAATGAAAACTGAATATCAGACAGTTTCAGAAATCAAAAACAAAATTGTAGTTACTAAAGGACTTGACTTTTTCGCCGTAGCCGAAATGCATCTTCAAAATCTAAAAAATAGAAACAAACATCATCAATACGATACTGAACTTGGGCGACTAAAAAAATTCAAAGAATTTCTTTGCAAAGATTCACTTCCTTTCAATAGACTGAATGTCACAGTTCTAAAGAAATTTGAAACTCACTTACTGCATACTAAAAACCTTTCGCCGAGGACAGTTGTAAACTATTTAATTCTCATCCGTACAATCTTTAATTTGGCAATTTCTGAATCAATAACAGATAGAGGCCTCTATCCATTTGGCAAAGGAAAGATGACTATACGAATTCCCGAAGCTCAAAAAATTGGCTTTACGGCAGATGAAATTCAAATATTAGAAAATGCACAAGGGATAACTGAAGCTCAACAAAAGGCAATTCATATTTGGCTCGTCAGTTTTTACTTTGCAGGTATTCGAATTGGGGATGTATTACAACTAAAATGGTCAGATTTTAACGATGGACGCCTACTCTATCGGATGAACAAAAACAGTAAGCTTGTTTCTCTTAAAATTCCTGAAAAAGCTATAGAAATATTTGATTTTTACAAAGACAATTCATCTTACAATGAGCTTGTCTTTCCTCAATTAAAAGGCACCAACCTCAATGATACTGAAGAAATATCGAAAAGAACACAATCAATAACTCGAAATTTGAATAGAAGATTAAAGATTGCCACTAAGCAACTGGGGATAAAGAAAAATATAAGTATGCACATTGCCAGGCATAGTTTTGGTAATATTTCTGGGGATAAAATTCCTATTCAAATGCTGCAAAAATTGTATCGTCACTCATCTGTAACAACGACTCCTATGAAAAGCACTAGTCCAG
>DEQW01000008.1 GCA_002360635.1 Flavobacteriaceae bacterium UBA3356
CCTTCTTACAGGCCCCCCATCATATCGATGGGGGGCTTTTTTTATGCACTTACTTTTTAAGAATGAGTTAATAAAGCTATCCCGAAAAATAACTATCATCAACAGAGTGCTCTTTGATGTTGTCTACCCAGATTGTACTGCTTTGATAATAGATTTCCACTGGAAACCCGAAAAATACTTGTCGCATATTTTTGTGTATACTTCCAGAGAACGAACCTAATGTACTCATCATATTTGTAATACTCAAGCAGACATCTTCAGTAGCCCAAAAGCGGATGCCTTCCAGAATGTACTCTTGTAATTGATAACCTTCAAGTTCTTTTGTGTTCCCTGTTTTATGTTTGTTTCGATATACTATATATTCTTTTCTATCTTTAAATAAGCTGGGTTGTTTAATTAAATGGACACTTTTACGTTGTACAATGTTTTTCATTATTACTCCTGCTAGGCTTCCGCTTTGGTCCAAATCTGGATAGCCTTTTAAATGCCAATATCTATCATAGAGGGAAGTGTATTGAATAAAACTTTTTCCTTCAGAAATCATTTCAGCAGCGGTTTTATCTTCTTTAAGATAAACTCTCATACTATTACTTTCTCCTCTATTGTTTTTTACGTGTACGACAATAGATCCCTCAAAACATTCGCAAAAAGGATTACCTACTCCTACAGCATACCAAGCATTGGTTACTTCTCTTACTTCATCTGAACAAGTTCCATAAAGTTGTTTTGCAGTTGCTATAGTAATTTCCCGGTATTGTTTAAATGTTATAGTTGGAATAAGATCTTGGTAAGATTTGTAAACAATATCAGTAGCTTTTTTTATTCCTATTTTTTCTATTTCATATAGGTCCTCATTATCGTTTTCACCTTTTCCTCCTTCAGAAAGTAAATAGAACCAATAACTAAGCACCGTACTATTGGTATGTCTTCCTTTACCAATATTTAAATCTAAATCAAGTGCAAATTCAGTTGGGTAATCCATCCAATAATCGCCCTCATAAGTGTCAGGTTTATTTTTAGATTTGGGGTCACTAATATTTCTGAAATTAGCATCTTTTACCCTTTCCCCAATACTCCAATCACCATTACCTTCATAGAACGAGACAGCTACTCCAAAAACATCTGAAATCCCTTCGGTTATTGACCCTGGCTCCCCATTATAGTTTATATCGGCAAAGATGTAGGTAATACCGTGTGTAAATTCATGTGCAACTACATCGAGGCTTGTTACCGGATCGTTGTTATTTTTGCCATCACCAAAAAGAAGATGTTTTCTATATTGATTATAATGTGCTCCTATATAATTACTCGAGAAATTGACACCTAATTTTAGATAGCCGTTTTTACCATCCATTCCTGTTCTGTTGTGTACGTTTTTAAAATAATCATACGTAACCGAAGCACCCCAATGTGCTTCTACAGCAGCTGGATTATCACTCCAAATATTATCCTCTTCGATGATGTCGTTTTCGTAAAGCGTTTTTCGATATCCTGTATATTTAACAGTACCATCTTCTTGGGGTTCAAACTTCATCTCTTTGAAAAAAGAAAGATTGTTTGTGGTTACGGTATGAATGTTTCTTATAGTGTCAAAAAGTCTATAGCCTTTTTCAAGATATTCTATCGTGATGTTATTTTGTTCTTTGGCAAGACCGTCTATGTATTGTGTATTAAATGATACCACTTTCCCTTCTACAGTTTTTCCCTGTCCTGGATTGGTGATAGAGAGCAACGCTGGTTCTACCATTAAAACTTTTTTTGTATTTATATCAACATATATTTTATAGGGAAGTTCGTCCTTATTGTTAAAAATTAATGTTTTATAACAGAACCAAAACTTGTTCTGCTTTAAGCCTGGAAGGGCTAAAATAAAAGGATTACTTGTATCTAATATTTCGATATTTGGGTAGGTTTGATGTATTATTTGATTGCTATGTTCTTCCGAAATATTATGTTCTGTTGAAACAGAAATGTTATTGAACAGTAATCCATTTGCATACGTTGCTTTGCCGTTATCAACATGGAGAATATAACTGCTTCCTTCTACCGGATATCCATTATAAAATTGTTGATAGTAAATACTTGAATTTTTACCGCTATTATTGATTTGTCTTTTCTCTCTTATGGTTACACCTAGTTCTTTAGTTGCCCAGGCTGGAAAATTAGTGCTATTGAGTGAATTGTCTGGATAAAACCCAACCCGTTCAGGCAAACTGGAATAATTACCATGTTGTGCGGTTGCTTGTGGTTTTTTTGATTCTTTTGGGGCAATTTTCTCAGTCATCCCTTTTATTACATCTTGGTAAATGCTTTTGCAGGAAGTAATAATAAAAGCAAAGATTAGCGCTAATATGAATAAAATTACTTTTTTCATTTTTATTCCTCAAAGGTTTCTTTGGTAATTAAATTGGTTAAAATTTTTATTGATTCAGGAGGTTTAGGGCCTTCAAACTTTATGGATAGGGTGTCTTTATTAGTAATAATCTGTAAAGAACCTATAGCACCATCATCGCAACCGGGACATCCGTTTATTTTTGGCAATGCTCTTACAGAGTCCAATACAAATGATTGTCTTATCTGTTGCCAATCTTCTGGTGTGATTTCGATGGTATCTTTTTTCACTTTTAATTCAGGAGTTGGAATCATTTTTCCTGGAGTCAGTGTGACTTCCTTGAACTTTTTGTTGATCATATAGGTATAATCACAATATCCTTTGCACATTGCTGAAAAATACTCTAGTTTAATTTCGGTAACTGTTTCTTGTTGTTGTAAACAAGATATGCTTCCGTATAGAAGTGTGAAAAGAATCAATAGCGGTTTCATATATTTAATTTTATTAAAGTAGCCTGGATTATTAGTAGCTTCTCTATTTTTATTTAATTCCAAGTGGCTCTTTTATTAAAAGTTTCTGGCAATTTTTTACCCGATGTAAATAAATTTATGCCAGTTAATAAATTTTATTATCAAAAATGCGTGTTTTAAAAGTAGAATGTTTCTATACTTTAGGGTGTTTGGTATGTGCCAAAAACTATAACAAATGTTTCAAAGGTTAGAAAAAATATTGTTTATGAGCTTTTTGACGCATAATCAGTAGGAGTGCACCCATAAGCTTCCTTAAAGCAACGGGTGAAATAGGAGGGAGAGTTAAAACCAACTTGATAAGCAATTTCTGAAGTGCTTCCATCCGATTCCTTTAATAAGCGACAAGCTAATTTTAATCGTTGCGAGCGTAGAAATGCCGTTGTACTCATTCCAACGATTGATTTTAATTTACGGTGCAGCTGGGTGCGACTCATATGCATAAGTTTTGAAAATTCTTCACTGGTAAGATCAGAATCTGTTATGTGCTTATCAAGAACAGTTTGTATGCGGTTTAAGAAGTCCGTTTCGGTAGATGTGATTGCGAGATCAGGGTTTAGCTCAAAGGTTTTACTGAAATGCTCTTTTAATTTTTCCCTGCTTTCAATGAGTTTTTCAATTCTAATATGAAGCTTTTCGATATTAAAAGGTTTTGTAATATAGGCATCGGCTCCGGTTTTAAAACCTTCAATTTCGTTTTCTTCCCCTACTTTTGCAGTTAACAAAATAATAGGTATATGACTTGTCAATGAATCTGTTTTTAATGTGTTACAGAGTTCAATACCATTGGTAATTGGCATCATGATATCACTGATAATCAGGTTGGGCAGCTCTTTTTTGGCTGCTTTAATTCCCTCTTGTCCATTTTCCGCAGTAAATATATGGTATGTTTTATTTAGGCTTGTTGCGATGTAGTTTTGTATCTCGACATTGTCCTCCACTATTAAAATAGAGTTTTTGGTTTCATCTTCTACTTCGTTTTGTACTATGTTGAGTTTTTTTGAAGTCTTATTCTTTTTAATTATCTCAGCTTCTGAAAAATCTTTTTTAGCAATAGGAATTGTGATTGTAAATATTATTTCAGAATTTTTATTTTCTGAAACAACAATATTCCCTTTATGCAGGTTTACTAATTCTTTTGTAAGGGCAAGACCAACGCCTACACCTTCTAAAGTGTTGTCTTCTTGATGAAACCGTTTGAAAATTTCTTCAGCATTCAATTTTTTTTGACTGTTGTTTTTGTTACAAACCGAAAACTGTAAAGTACTTTCTTTGGTTATTGCTTTTAATTTAATTTGAGAGTTTTCAGGAGCATATTTTACAGAGTTTGATAAAAGATTAGAGACCACCTTCTCTACAATATCCTTATCAAACCAAGCTTTATCGATTTTGTGTATGTTAGCTATTAGGTTGATATTTTTCTTATCGGCTACATATTGAAAGGCAGCTATAATTTGATGTAAAAGAGCCGTTAGATTATCTTTAGTCACTTTTAACTTTACTTCGCCCGAATCTACCAATGATAAATCGAGCATTTGGTTTACCAACTTAATAAGCCTATTCGAGTTATTTTGTATTAAGCTGAGTTCTTTTCTGTCTTCTTTAGTTAATTTCGGGTTTTTTAGTTGATTTTCTATCGGTCCAGAAATCAAAGTAAGTGGCGTTCGTATTTCATGTGAAATATTGGTGTACAATTTTGTTTTAAATTCATCTAGCTTCTTTAAGCGCTCCGTTTCTTCGTGTTCAAGCCTTAGCTGAGCTTGTACATGCCAACGCCATTTTAAATATGCATATAAACCATACATAAGCAACAAGGCAGAAAGTAAATAAATCACTTTTGCGAGATTGGTGGCATACCAAGGTTTTGAAATAGTGAAAGAATATGTGGCTGGAGTATTGTTCCAAACACCATCGTAATTGCTGGATATAACCTGAAACTCATAATCATTTGGCGGTAAGTTAGTATAATGAGCCACATTATCATTTCCCGAAGCTATCCAACCAGAATCATTATTTATTAACCTGTATTTATATTGGTTTCGTTCGGGTTGTGAGTAGTGTAACGAAGAAAAACCAAAAGTCATCGTATTTTGATGGTAAGGGAATTTTTGATTTTCAATGATTTTTCTTTCTTTATTAAATACCTTAAAACTAGTAATTACAGTCTTCGGCTTTTTAAGGTTAAAAGTCAGTTGGCTGGGTTGAAACCAATTTATACCTTCTAACCCGCCAAAGTATAGTGTGCCGTTATCATCACGATAATATGCCCCAGTGTTGTACTCTAGAGCTTGTAAGCCATCGTAATTGCTGTAATTTTCAATAGTGGGGCGGTAGTTTGCATCGGTACTTATTTTTGTCAAGCCTTGGTTGGTACTCAACCAAAGGTTGTTTTGTTCATCGGGCAAGATACCATAGATTACATTGTTTGGTAATCCGTTTTCTTTGGTATAGGTATGAACATTCTTTTCGGCTATGTTATATAATTTGAGACCATTTCCATTGGTACCTACCCAAAGTAAGTTTTTTGAATAATAGAGACACTTTATATTATCTGGTATTGCTGTTATTTTGTTAAGGCTTTCTTCTTGTAAATTTAGTCTATAAACGCCATCATTCTCTGTGCCAATCCATAAAGTGTTGTTGTCTCCTTTTGTAACCGAGCGAATGTTATTGGTTTGTAAATTTGAATTTGTAACATCAAATTTCTTTATAATGTTTTCATTTTTACCATATAAAATAAGACCTTGGTTTCTAGTACAGAGCCACAATTGGTTATCGTTATGGTTGTAAATTTTCCATATGGTTAAATCTTCTGTTTCCTTACAAGTAGTGATCTTATTGTTGCTCAATACTTGAAGTCCTTTGTTTTGGTGGCCTATCCAGAGACGTTCTTTGTCCTTAAAAAGACTCATAATTCTATCACCCGCTAGGTTTGAATTATTTTCAGTAAAGGTTTTATACTCTTTTTGTGATAAAGTTATTTTTGTCAACCCTTTTCCGGAAGTACCAAGCCATATTGAATTGTCGTCCACGGTTATAGCCCTAACTACATCTACATGAATGTTGGGAGGCGTTTGGTTGTTGGTCAATACGTTAAATTTAACCAAGTGCATATCGTAAAAACTTAAACCTGCTCCATCCGTGCCTAACCAAATAGTTTCAGTAAAATCTTCAAAAAGACAAAGTACATCATTGTAATGCAAAGCATACGGGTCTGATTTATTAGCGGTAAAATGCTGAATTAACTTTTGTTCAAAGTTTATTAAGTAGGTCCCGTTTCCATAGGTGGCCACCCAAAGCCGTTGTTGTTTATCTACTAATAAATCTTGAATGTTTAATTTTTCCGGAAATGAATTATTCCCAAACCCTGTAAATTTTGAAAATGTACTGTCGTTACTACTTTTTATAAAAAGACCGTTTCCGAAGCTTCCTGCATAAAGTGTATTCATTTTATCATTTGAAAGGGCACTAAAAGCAATGTTTTTAAATCTACTTTTTTCAATAAATGTATATGCATCATTTTTTAATTGAAGTAAACCTTCTGAAGTGGAAACAATAATGGCTCCTTGCCATTCAATAATATCATAACTGCTTATTGAAAGGTGGTTTGGCTTTAAAAGTTGAATAGTATCTTGACGTTCTGGATTAATTTTATACAACCCATTTCCGTAGGTGCCCAGATAATAGTCTTTATTGTTGTTTTGATAGAGTACACTTGCTTTTTGTATATCCAAGGCCTGACTAAAAGTGTCATTGGCAACATCATATTTTTCTAAAATACCAGTATTCGGTATAATCCATAGCTTTCCATCCCTGTCAACATAAATTTTTCCAAGTTTACTAAAGCTCGATCTTGTAATATCTTCAAATTGTCTGTCATAGTGTGTAAAATCTTTGCCATCATACTTATTGAGTCCATCTTGTGTGGCAAACCACATAAAACCCGTACTGTCTTGAGCAATACTTACCACACTATTTTGTGATAGCCCTTGTTTAACAGTCAATTCGCGAAAAGAAACTTGCTTTTTTGTTAAATTAATTTCTTGGGCAATAGTTGCTATATTGCAAATAAATGCAAGAAAAAAAATAAATAGAAGTGTTTCTATATGGATGGTTTTCATACCAATGCATTCTATACATAAAGGTATAAAAGTATTTTTAATGTGGGGAAGACAAGTTTTCTGAGCCTTATTTAGAAATTGGTCACAAAAAGATCAGCACTATTTTTTGCCAAAAAGAGCACTTAATATCCATTTTATTCCATTAAAGAGAAGGTAAATTGTTGCTGCCATGGCAAGAATGGCGAGCGGTAAAACAATGTACAAAGGGATTGTCTCTTTATTTAAAAAGGCGAAAGTGAAAAGGTAGGTGGTCAAAACCAATAACGGTAGGGCTACTGCGAGCCGCTTTAGACCTTTTATCAGAAACTGTTTATTGGTATGTTTTTGGTTGGTGTCTTTCAATTTTTGTAATTTTTTACAGCTTTTCGAACGCTTCCGTGTTGTTGTAATAGTTTTGAAGCTTCTTCTTGAGTTATACCCAATTCGCTCATAATCATTCTAGTACCGCGATCAACCAATTTGTTATTGCTCAATTGCATATCTACCATTTTATTTCCTTTTACCCTTCCCAATTGAACCATTGCAGCTGTGGAAATCATGTTCAATACTAATTTTTGAGCAGTACCGGCTTTCATTCGAGAACTTCCCGTTACAAATTCAGGTCCAACGGTTACTACTACCGGAAATTTAGCTGTAGTTGCCAATGGGCTTCCTTCGTTGCAAGTAATACAGCCAGTAGAAATATTATTTTCGTTACACTTTTTTAAAGCACCAATTACATAAGGGGTAGTTCCTGAAGCAGCAATGCCAATAACGACATCTTTTTCTGAAACATCATGGCTTTTAAGGTCGTCCCAACCTTGGTTTTCAGAATCTTCGGCAAATTCCACTGCATCACGAATAGCTTTATCGCCACCCGCAATCAGACCGATTACCATTCCGTGTGGTACGCCAAAAGTAGGTGGGCATTCACTTGCATCTACTATTCCTAATCGTCCGCTAGTACCAGAGCCAATGTAAAAAAGACGACCTCCATTTTTTAATTTTTCTGAAACAATTTCAGTTAGAATAGTTATTTCTGGAAGTGCTTTTTCAACCGCTAAGGGAACCGTTTTGTCTTCTTTGTTGATGTTATGTAACATTTCAGAAACGCTCATCTTTTCTAGATGGTCGTAGTGAGAATCTGCTTCGGTTGTTTTTTTAAAGGTCATGCTGCAAAGTTACAATACTTACAATTACTAACGTTTTTACTGTACCGTATAATTTAAAATAGAAGTTTCAGAAATACGAAAATAGCCCAATGGAAAATTATCTGGGTTTGTTTCATTCACAAGATTACCTCGAACGGTAGCGGGTTGGGTTTCAAATGGACCGCCGCTGTCATCGCTTCCCTGCTGCAATAAAATAAACATAAAGTTATAGAATTGCTCATTAGCGCCGTGCAAGAAAAAAGTTACTTCGTCTCCCGTTTCTAAATCGTCAACCACATAGAAACCGAAAATGGGGTTCCCATCAAAAAACTCATCATCAAGAGCATCGTAGACATTTCCTCTGGAAGATAATCCTTCAAAAAAGTAATAATTTTCAACGTTAGCGGGATCGGTAAAAAAGGCTTTTAGTTCAATGCTTTCTCCGTCAAAACCACCATCATTTCGTTGTTCTACAAATTCTAATGGAACAACAGGTTGCAGTTGTTCAGTAGCCGAATAGACTTCATCGTTATAAATTACTTCTAACGTATAATCTGTATCGGGTTGCGGATTAAAATCCTGATATTCATATATTCCTTCTGAAGTATTTTCTATAGTGAAGACTGTACCGTTTTCATCTGTGATGGTAACCGTAGCATCATTTACAAGATTTATCTCATTATCAAAAAATGGAACTGTGGTGCTGAGTTTAACGCGCGCTACAGAAGAATCATTTTCTATATTTTTAGTGATTTCGGCATCAATAACTAACTTTGGTTTTCCTTCATTTAAATCTACATCGACCACTTCTTCACACGAATTGAATATTCCGAGGCAAATAATACCTATTAAAAATTTCTTCATCATCTAAAATTTAAAATTATACGTTACCGCTGGAATGATACCGAAAATAGATAGCCGAACAGCTTCGTTACGATTAATATCAGTGTTTTCCCTGAAAGAAATAGAAGCTGCGTTCATTCTATTATAGGCATTGTAAATACTGAAAACCCATTCGCCTTTCCATCTTTTAGTGGAATTGGGTTTTGGTGTCCAAGTAGCCGAAAGGTCTAAATGATGAAAACTATTCAAGCGACTGCTATTTCTGCTTTCGTAAACCGGTATTGTTAGGTCGTTAAATTCATATTGGCCATTAGGAAAAGTGACAGGTTGCCCAGTTTGAAAGATAAAATTAGCCCCAAAAGACCATTTGTTAGATAATTCGTATTGCGCCGTTATGGAAATATCGTGGGTTTTATCCCAAGGGGAATTGTACCATTGCCCGTTGTTAATACCAATTTCTTCAGGTGTTCTCCTGGGGGTGCGCTGCTCGCTTTTTGATAACGTATAAGCAATCCATCCTTGTAATTTTCCTTCGTTTTTTCTGAATAAAACCTCTAATCCATAAGCTCTAGCTTCTCCGTTCAGCAAAATTTGTTCTACAGCATTATTGGCAATCAAATCGGCACCGTCTACATAATCCAATCGATTGTCAACGGTTTTGTAGAAGCTTTCAATTTCAAAAGAATACCGATTAAACTTTTTAAAATAGCCTATAGCTACTTGATCGGCCAATTGTGGTTCTATGTATTTTCCGCTAGGAGCGTAGATATCAAAAGGAGTAGGGGCGGTGGTGTTGCTTATTAAATGAATATACTGCGCAGTTCGATTATAACTTGCTTTCACAGAAGATATATCGTTTAATTGATACGCAATGGAAAAACGAGGTTCTAAATTGGCAAAGCTTTTTATGGTTTCACTTCTGCTAAAGGATACCGTATCTATTGGCGTTGCTTTTTGATAGATGTCTAAACTCTCATCGTAGGTAACGGGATTGTCGTTTTCATAAATATTTAATTCATCTTGTCCTAATCTATTGAACGTTGAAAGTCGAAGTCCTGCCTGAAAGGCCAGTTTGTCGGTCAGTTCTATTTCGACTTCTGCGTACACAGCATTTTCAAAAGCGTATTTATCTGTCAATTTAAAAGGATTAATTCCTGAACTTTCGGTAGTAGGTTTTATATCTCCGGGATTGAATTTGTAGTAAATACTATTCAAACCGTAGCGCAATTCAATGTTATTTGATAGAAAATGTGTGAAATCGTATTTTAGATTGAAATTTCGGATACCGCTATCAAAATCAAATTCTACGAAACTCAGTTCTAAACCGTAATAATAATCGGAATAGATTAAGGAGAGGTTAGAGAATAATTTTTCAGAAAAAAGATGATTCCATCGTAGGTTTAAAGTCGTATTTCCGAAGCTATTTGAGAAGCTATCGGCAATATCAAAAACATCCCTTCCAAAATATCCTGAGAGGAAAAGTTTGTTATTTTCATTCAGGTTATAACTAATTTTTGTGTTCAAATCATAGAAATACGCCACGTTGTCATTGTCAAACAAGGGTAGAAAAAGGTGGGCATAACTACTACGACCGCCGACTAAAAAGGAAGCGGTATCTTTTTTAATGGGACCTTCTAATAACAAACGACTCGCTACTAGGCCGATACCACCTGTCGCACCAAATTTACGTTTACTTCCATCTTTTTGGTAAATATCCAATACAGAAGAAACACGCCCGCCATATCGCGCCGGAATTCCACCTTTATAGAGTGTAAGGTCTTTTATGGCATCGGGATTAAAAACTGAAAAGAAACCGAATAAGTGATCACTGTTGTACAGTGTAGCTTCGTCCAGTAAAATAAGGTTTTGATCAGCCGCTCCGCCACGCACGTTAAATCCGCTAGAGCCTTCGCCAGCTCCCGTAACGCCGGGAAGTAATTTGATAGATTTAATAACATCTTTCTCACCTAAAACCACCGGAATTTTTTTAATGGTATTAGCAGAAAGCCTATTAATGCTCATTTCAGGCTTTCTAATATTGAGTGCTTCTACATCAGTTTTTATCAATACTTCATCTAGTGATTCAGTACTATTTTCTAAAAAAACATTCTTTTGAATATTTTCTGAAAGTGATAACGTAGTTTGCTGCGTGGCAAAACCAAGACTGCTATAAAAGATTTCGTATTCACCTTCAGGTAGCGTTATGGAATAATAGCCATATTCGTTTGTAGTCGTTCCAGTTTGTAATGAAGGAATAAGAATGTTTACTCCAATAAGTGTTTCGCCACTTTCCACTGCCGAAACGGTACCGCTAAGGGTATATTTTTCTTGGGCAAACAAAGAAATGCTAGCAAGAAAAAAGAAGCATAGAAATATATTTTTCAAGTTTGATTTTGTGTTTATGATTGATGAAAGTAAATAAAAAGCCTTCAAAATAATTGAAGGCTTTTTAAGTAAATTATTTAATTTCTGAAAGTATATCGTTCAGTGTTTTACTTGCCCGCATTTCTGCATAGACTCTGTCAACGTCTGGTTTGTAATAGCCATTAATATCAACTGCGCTCCCTTGTGCAGCGTTTAACTCATTTACAATCGCTTCTTCGTTTTCAGAAAGTTTTTTAGCAATAGGGGTAAAGCGATTTTTAAGTACATCGTCTTTATCTTGGTTTGCTAATTGCTGTGCCCAATATAAGGCTAAGTAAAAATGACTTCCTCTGTTGTCAAGTTCGTTAACTTTTCTTGACGGCGATTTTTTATTGTCTAAGTACATTTCAGTGGCTTCATCTAAAGCCTCGGCTAGTACTTTTGCTTTTTCATTGCTATAGGTGTCACCTAAGTGATCTAAAGAAACTGCTAGGGCCAAAAACTCACCTAACGAATCCCACCGAAGGTGTCCTTCTTCTAAAAACTGTTGCACATGCTTAGGCGCAGAACCACCGGCTCCAGTTTCAAATAACCCGCCACCATTCATTAAAGGAACAATGGAAAGCATTTTTGCACTGGTACCTAATTCTAGAATAGGGAATAAATCGGTTAGGTAATCGCGCAGTACGTTTCCGGTAACCGAGATTGTATTTTCACCGGCTTTAACTCGTTCTAATGTATATTCGGTTGCTTTTTCTGTAGAAAGGATTTTTATATCTAAACCGTCAGTATTGTGCTCTGGAAGGTATTTGTTTACTTTTTTAATTAATTCGGCATCGTGAGCTCTATCTTCATCTAACCAAAAAATTGCTGGCCATCCAGTTGCACGCGCTCTACTTACAGCTAATTTAACCCAGTCTTGAACCGGTAAATCTTTTACTTGGCACATTCTCCAAATATCACCTTCGGAAACGTTATGCTCCATTAGCGTATTTCCTTTGGCATCAACTACGCTTACTTTTCCTTCTGAAGAAATTTCAAATGTTTTATCGTGCGAACCATATTCTTCTGCTTTTTGAGCCATTAGCCCAACATTATTAACAGTTCCCATTGTAGTAGGGTCGAACGCTCCGTGTTTTTTACAGAAGTCAATTGTAGCTTGATACAACGGTGCATAACTACTATCTGGAATTACAGCTTTGGTGTCTTTGGTATCCCCGTTTTTATCCCACATTTGTCCAGAAGTACGAATCATCGCCGGCATAGAAGCATCGATAATTACATCACTTGGCACGTGTAAATTCGTTATACCTTTATCGCTGTTTACCATTGCGAGGTCTGGATTTTCATCCATAATGCTATTGATGTCGTTTAGGATTGCTTCACGTTTTGCTTCTGGAAGGCTTCCTATTTCGTTTAATAAGTCTCCAAAACCATTATTTACATCAACTCCTAAATCTTTAAAAGTGTCACCGTATTTGTCGAACAATTCAGAAAAATAAACACGTACTGCATGCCCAAAAATAATTGGGTCGCTCACTTTCATCATTGTTGCCTTCATATGTAATGAAAACAAGATGTTTTTCTCTTTGGCGTCTTTTACTTGTTCTTTTAAAAAGGTCAATAAAGCCTTTTTACTCATATAGGTGCTATCAATTACTTCGCCTTTTAATACAGGAATTGAAGCTTTTAAAACGGTTTCTTTTCCATTTGCATCGGTATGAACTATATTTACACTACTATCGGCATTGATAGTAACTGATTTTTCATTGTGGAAAAAATCACCTTGACTCATGGTTGAAACGTGGCTTTTAGAATCGCTGCTCCATTTACCCATGCGGTGCGGGTTTTTCTTTGCGTAGTTTTTAACGGCTTTTGGCGCTCTACGGTCACTATTACCTTCTCGTAATACTGGGTTTACAGCACTTCCTTTTGCTTTATTGTAAAGAGATTGAATCTTCTTTTCTTCATCATTTTTAGGGTCATCTGGGTAATCTGGTAAGTTATACCCTTTGGACTGTAATTCAGAAATAGCTGCAGTTAATTGAGGCATAGAAGCACTAATATTAGGAAGTTTGATAATATTAGCCTCTGGTGTTTTAGCAAGTTCACCTAATTCGGCAAGTGCATCGTTTACACGTTGATCTTCATTTAGGTACTCAGAAAATTGTGCTAAAATTCTTCCTGCTAACGAAATATCTCTAGTTTCGATTTTTATGTTTGAAGGCGCAGTATAGGCTTCAATTATAGGAAGTAATGAATGTGTTGCTAAATAAGGAGCTTCGTCCGTTTTTGTATATATAATTTTTGCAGCTTTTGTCATTGCGATTGTTTGGTTTTTGGAGGTTAATCTTACATTTTCAGAATTGCAAATATAGCGAATATACAAGGCTTTTAAAAGGTTGGCTATCTTATTGTTTTGTTAACTATTGTTAGCAGTGCCAACCTTTTAAAATACCTACACTAGAAAGAATTGATTATTTTGAAGCCTTTTCTAAAGCGTCCCAATATTCATACGCTCTTCGTAAGTGTGGAATTACAATCGTGCCTCCAATAAGTAAGGAAACACTTAAAGCTTCTACCACTTCTTCTTTTGTAACATCAAGCTTATAGCAAGCTTCCAAATGATACCGCACGCAGTCATCACAGCGTAATACCATGGAGTTTCCTAGGCCTATTAACTCTTTAGTCCGTTTGGATAGCGCACCTTCAGCAAACGCATTGGTATCCAGGTTAAAAATGCGTTTTATTATTTTGTTGTTGTCCTTTAATATCGCATCGTTCATTTTTGACCGATACACATTGAATTCTTCTACAATATTATTTTCCATTTTTCTTAGCTTCTTTTGCTTGTTTGCGGAGAACCGCTTTTGAGATATAAATACTTATTTCATATAAAATAACCACGGGAACTGCTACTATTACTTGACTGGCAATATCTGGTGGGGTAATTACTGCTGAAATGATTAGTACGATCACTAATGCAAATTTTCTGTATTTCCGAAGTATTTCGGGTGTTACTAACCCTACTTTGGTTAAAAAGTAGATGACTATCGGAAGCTGGAAAATAAGTCCGCTGGCCAATACAGAAGCGCGCACTAATGAAATATAACTGCTTAAATCAAAATCATTAAAAACCTCTTCGCTTACACGGTAGTTTCCCAAAAAGTTGATAGAAAGTGGTGTTATTACATAATACCCGAACAATACACCAATAAAAAACAAAAACGAAGCAACGAAGATAAAACCTCTACTGTTTTTTCGCTCATTAGGCATGAGGCCTGGGCTTATAAACTTCCAAAATTCATAAACAATGTATGGGAAAGCTACAATAATCCCTGCGGTAATTGAAGTCCAAATATGGGCCGAAAACTGTCCCGACATCGTTCTACTTTGAATACGGAACGGTAACTCATCAAAACAAAAACTGTCCATACCTATAAATTGAGCTGCTTTACAAAGCAGGCGATAGGTAGGAAAATTGGCACTTTTTGGGCCAAATAACAAAACATCAAAAATAAAATCTTTAGCAATAAATGCCAGCGTGGCAACTATAACCACGGCGGCAGTTGAGCGAATTAAATGCCAGCGAAGTTCTTCCAGGTGGTCCAAGAAGGACATTTCCTTTCCAGGATTGGGGTTTTCAAGTAGTTTTGCCATTAAATAATGCCTTCTTTAGTAAGGTTATGAATATGAACAATACCCGTATACTTTCCGTTTTTTTCGGCTAATAATTGCGTAATACCAAAATCGTCCATCGTTTTAATAGCCTCTACGGCCATCGCATCATTTTCAATTCTCTTTGGGTTTTTGGTCATAATATCTTTTGCCGTTATCCCTTTTAGGTTATCCATTTTGCTTAACATTCTACGTAAATCTCCATCTGTGATGATCCCGACAATGGATCCGTTTTCAATAACAGCTGTAACGCCTAGCATTTTTTCTGAAATTTCAACAATCACATCCTTTAGTTCGGTGTTAGGGTGTACCTCTGGCTTTTCATTTAATGAGGTAAGGTCGCTTACCCGTAAGTATAATTTTTTTCCTAAAGATCCTCCCGGATGGAATTTTGCAAAATCTTTGCTTGAAAAACCACGCAGATCCAGCAAAGCCATTGCCAAGGCATCACCAATTACCAGTTGTGCTGTGGTACTTGTAGTGGGTGCTAAGTTATTGGGGCAAGCTTCTTTTTCAACATAAGCATGAAGTACATAGTCTGCTTTTTGGCCTAAAAATGAATCTTTATTAGAGGTTATAGCTATCAATTTGTTATTGCTAGCTTTTATTAATGGAACGAGTACTTTTATCTCAGGAGTGTTTCCGCTTTTTGAAATACAAATGACAACATCATTTTCAAGTATAGTCCCCAAATCGCCGTGAATAGCGTCGGCAGCATGCATAAAAATGGCGGGAGTGCCAGTTGAATTTAATGTGGCGACTATTTTGGTTGCAATATTTGCACTTTTGCCTATCCCAGTAATTATAACCCTTCCTTGCGAGTTAAAAATATAGTCAACTGCAGCGGCGAATTCAGCGTCAACTAAAGAGGATAAATTTGCAATAGCTTCACTTTCAGTCTGTATGGTTTTTCTTGCTACGGCAATTATTTGTTGTTCTTTGTTCAAATTTTAAGCTTTTGAATGTTTGAAACTGTTTCAGAATTTAGTATATTGAAAATGCAAATTTAAAATGCACTAACAGGTTTAAACTTCTGTTTAAAGATACGTTTTACATTGTTGGTTGCAAAATTACAATTGTTCAGTGTTATGGCAATTTAATTTTACTTCCTTTTTATTATTAATTAAAAATTTATATAGCAGCGTGACCGATACCGAATTATACGCAGCACTCAAACAATATTTTGGATTCAGTTCTTTTAAAGGACTTCAAGAAGAAGTGGTTAAAAGCATCCTGGGCGGCAACAATACTTTCGTTATAATGCCTACGGGTGGCGGTAAATCCCTTTGTTACCAACTTCCAGCACTAATTGAGGATGGTACGGCCATTGTGGTTTCACCTTTAATAGCCTTAATGAAAAATCAAGTGGATGCATTGCGTTCGCTTTCTTCGGAAGAAGGGATAGCCCACGTTTTAAATTCTTCATTAAACAAAACAGAGGTCAAAAAAGTAAAAAGTGACATCGCAAACGGTATTACCAAATTGCTGTATGTTGCACCAGAATCGCTTACAAAAGATGAATATGTTGAGTTTCTGCAAGGGCAAACCATTTCTTTTATGGCAATCGATGAGGCTCACTGCATAAGCGAGTGGGGACACGACTTTAGGCCTGAATACCGAAACCTTCGGAAAATTATAGAACGCATTGGCGATAATATTCCCATAATAGGGCTTACGGCAACAGCAACACCAAAAGTACAAGAGGATATTTTAAAAAACTTGGGCATTCAAGATGCCAATACTTTTAAAGCTTCTTTTAACCGTCCTAATTTATACTATGAAATAAGGCCAAAAACAAAAAATGTAGATGCCGATATTATTCGTTTTGTAAAAAAGAACGAAGGCAAAAGTGGGATTATTTACTGCCTTAGCCGAAAACGCGTAGAAGAACTTGCTCAAACCCTTCAGGTGAACGGATTAAAAGCCGTGCCCTACCACGCAGGTCTAGATGCCAAAACCCGGGTAAAGCATCAAGATATGTTTTTAAAGGAAGATACCGATATTGTGGTGGCTACGATTGCTTTTGGTATGGGGATCGATAAACCCGATGTACGGTTTGTGATTCACAACGATATTCCAAAAAGTATTGAAAGTTATTACCAAGAAACTGGTCGCGCAGGCCGTGATGGTGGCGAAGGACATTGTTTGGCTTTTTATAGTTACAAAGACATAGAAAAGCTCGAAAAATTTATGAGTGGAAAGCCTGTAGCCGAACAAGAAATTGGCCACGCGCTTTTACAAGAGGTTGTAGCGTTTGCTGAAACGTCAATTTCCCGTAGAAAATTCATTCTTCACTATTTTGGTGAAAAATTTGATAACAAAACAGGAGAAGGTGGCGATATGGATGACAATATGCGTTACCCCAAAAAGAAACACGAAGCCAAAGAAGATATATCATTATTATTGAGTATTGTAGAAAAAACCAAGCAGCAATACAAAGCCAAAGAAATAGTAAACGTATTGGTAGGTAAAACCAATGCAATGATTAAATCACACCGAACCGATACACAACCTTTTTTTGGTACGGGAAAAGAAAAAGAAGCATCTTACTGGATGGCTCTTTTACGACAATTATTGGTCGCTAGACTTATAAGGAAAGACATAGAAACCTACGGTGTAGTTAAGTTAACCGACAAGGGAAGAGATTTTATGAAATCACCTTCCAGTTTTATGATGACCGAAGATCACAGCTTTAAAGAAGCTAATGACGATGCTATTGTCACCAATCAAAAAGCAGGAGACGGAGCAGATAAAAATCTGTTTAAGTTATTGAAAGCCGAACGTAAAAAAGTGGCGGATAAAAAAGACTTGCCTCCATTTGTTATTTTTCAAGACCCCTCGTTAGAAGATATGGCGTTAAAGTACCCTATTACAATGGATGAACTTTCAAATGTTCATGGAGTAGGGGAAAGCAAGGCGAAAAAATTTGGGAAAAGCTTTATCGAATTGATTGAACGGTATGTTGAAGAAAATGACATTTTACGCCCCGACGATTTTGTCGTAAAATCCACAGGAAGCAACAGTGCCCTAAAGTTGTATATTATTCAGAATGTAGATAAAAAACTTCCTTTAGATACCATTGCTAATGGAAAAGGATTGGACATGAATGAATTCATAAAAGAAATGGAAGCTATTGTATTCAGCGGGACCAAGCTCAACATAGATTATTGGCTGGAAGACATTCTAGACGAAGACCAACAAGAGGAAATACACGATTATTTTCTAGAAGCCGAAACCGATAAAATAAATGATGCTATGGAAGAATTTGACGGTGATTATGACGAAGAAGAACTACGTCTCTACCGAATTAAATTTATAAGCGATGTAGCTAATTAAAGATCATTTAAAAGAATGATTAGAGAATATTCATATAAGGATAAACCAAAAGTACTAGAGCTTTTACAATTAAACATTCCTGAATTTTTTGACGCTTCTGAAGAAAAAGATTTAGATCATTACCTCGAGCACGAAATAGAAGACTATTTTGTAGTTGAAGAAGATAATAGAATAATTGGCTCTGGTGGAATTAATTACCGTACTACAGAAAAAATTGCCAGAATTTCGTGGGATATAATTAGTCCAAATTCACAAGGAAAAGGAATAGGTAAGAAGTTACTACAACATCGCATTAATCACTTAAAAGGGAATCAAAAAGTAGAGTTAATTGAAGTGAGAACGAGCCAACCTGTGTATCAGTTCTACGAAAAAATGGGCTTTACATTAGAAAATATTGAAAAGAATTTCTGGGCACAGGGTTTTGATTTATATCAAATGAAATTAAAGAATCAAGACTGATTCCAATGTCTTACTTAAAAGGAAGATCCCTTAAAAAAATATACTTTTCATTTTTATAATCCATTTGGCAATAATAATGTTCTAATCCATTTGTGACCATTAAATACGTAGCGTTAGCGACCAAGTTGTATCGTGCAATTTGATCAAAAGTTTGTTGTGTTATAGGAATAGAAGGCGCTTTACACTCTACAATTAAAAAAATGCTTCCGTCTCGATTATAGACTACCACATCATACCGTTTTATCGTATCCTTAACCTTAAGTTGTTTTTCAACATTAATTAATGATTTCGAATACTTTTTTTCTGAAATCAAAAACTGAACTACATGTTGCCGAACCCATTCTTCAGGAGTTAAGATTATAAATTTTTTCCTAATTTCGTCAAAGATCAATGTTTTGTTTTCGCTACTTTTGAAACGAAATGAATACTTCGGAAAATTTAGTTGCTGCATACAACAAAGTAACGGTTTCCTTTAGTAGGTTCAAAATTTGTCCGAAACGTTTTTTATTATAAACCTCAGTCTCATATCTAAAAACATCACACCTAACTATGCCCTTAGATAAAGCTAAAACCATTATTAACGATATTAAAAGTGGAAATATTAAGCCCATTTACTTTTTAATGGGAGAAGAGCCCTATTATATTGATGGTATTGCAAACTTTATTGAAGACAAAATTCTTTCAGAAGAGGAAAAAGGCTTTAATCAAATGGTATTATACGGTCGTGATGTTACCATAGACGAGATTGTGAGTAATGCCAAGCGCTATCCCATGATGGCTGAAAGGCAAGTGGTGATCGTAAAAGAAGCGCAAGACCTTTCTCGAACTATAGAAAATTTGGTGGATTATGTAAAAGATCCACAGCCTACTACAGTTTTGGTATTCTGTTATAAATACAAAAAACTAGATGCTCGAAAAAAGTTGGCCAAAGAGATTAAGAAAACCGGTGTTCTTTTTGAAAGCAAAAAATTATATGAAAACCAAGTGCCCGATTGGATAAAGAGAGTACTGGCGGGCAAGGGTTACACGATTACGCCCAAAGCAGCCCAAATGCTAACTGAATTTTTAGGTAACGATCTAAGTAAGGTAAATAACGAACTTCAAAAATTACAACTAATAATACAACCTGGAGAGCAAATTACTCCGCAATTGATAGAAAAAAACATAGGGATAAGTAAAGATTTCAACAACTTTGAGCTTCAAAATGCAATAGGGGCAAGGGATATTAAAAAAGCCTATTCCATAGTTCAGTATTTTGGGCAAAACCCTAAAAATAACCCAATGGTAATGACGGTAGCGTTATTGTATTCATTCTTTTCAAAACTGTTGAAATACCACGCTTTAAACGATAAAAACCAAGCTGCAAGAGCACTGGGCGTAAGTCCTTATTTCATTAAAGATTACCAGCTTGCCGCACGAAATTACCCAATGAAAAAAGTGAGTGCTATCATCAGTAGTATTCGTGAGGTCGATATGAAAAGCAAAGGAGTAGGTGCTGCCAATATTGAACAAGGTGACTTACTGAAAGAAATGTTGGTCAAAATATTCAATTAAACACTTTTTTTTAAGTATTATTTTCTGACCAATGAAAACCGTCCCGACCCCAACAATGCAATTACTATAAAACCAAAAAGGTATAGCAAAGCCAACTCTTTTCTGGCAAGGGGATCACTTCCATGTACTAAAAAAGCAGCGATTGCCATTGTGATAATAGTTGGTATTGCGGCGATTCGTGTCTTAATTCCTAAAATAATCAGCAATGGACAAATAGCTTCACCAATCACTGCTAAAACTAAAGTAGCGGTTGGTCCTAAGCCAATAGGGTCACCAAATTCTAAATCACCTTGGATGAGGTTTAATAATTTTGGGATACCGTGTGTGAGCATCATCCCCGAAAAAGTTAAGCGTAAAAACAAAAGGGCAAAATGGTAAGCAGCGTTCATGTTTTTTTTTAATTGTTAGTTAATTGTTAGTAGAAATTAAAAATACAAAAACAAATTTTAACTGTATTTTTGTGCTGCTTAAATTTTTGATTGCATGACGAAATTACGTGCCTGGGTTTCTGCAGCCCGACTTAGAACACTACCATTATCTATTTCAGGGATTCTTACAGCGAGTGCTGTGGCTATTTCCGAAGAAAATTTCAACCTTACTATTTGTATTCTCGCAATTATAACAACATTGGGGTTTCAAATACTTTCTAATTTTGCAAACGATTATGGCGATGGGGTAAAAGGGACTGATAATGCCGATAGAGTAGGGCCTGCAAGAGCAATGCAAAGTGGTTTGCTAAATGCGAAAGAACTTAAAATAGGTATGATTATCACAGCAGCATTAACGCTTTTAATTGCTACGATGTTAATTTTTAGTGCTTTTGGTAACGAAAACTTTTTACTCTCTTTTATATTTTTCAACCTGGGTATTGCTGCTATTATAGCGGCTGTTACGTATACGGTTGGTAAAAAAGCATATGGCTACAGAGCAATGGGCGACTTGTTTGTATTTCTCTTTTTCGGTTTATTAGGCGTAATGGGTTGTTACTTTTTATACAGCAAAAGCCTTGGAGATTTAGTGTTTATGCCGGCACTAGTAATAGGAATGTTAAGTGCGGCCGTTCTAAACCTAAACAATATGCGAGATCGCCTGTCTGATGCCAAAGTGAATAAAAAAACATTAGCTGTAGTTTTAGGCGGCGTAAAGAGTAAGCACTACCATGCTTCTTTAATAATGGTAGGTTTTCTTATTGCATTGCTTTACTTTTTACTAAAGGCAGAAACGGTAATGGAATTTATTCCGTTAGTGGCTTTTATACCGCTGTTTTTAAATGTAATTAAGGTATATAAAAACGATTCGCCAGCACTGTTAGACCCAGAACTGAAAAAAGTTGCCTTAAGCACGTTCTTATTCGCTATACTTTTTTTTATTACAGTAAGCTTATAGCCTTTTTTTGAATAACTTTAACGGTTTTCTTTACTATGCTTAGTATATTTAAAGAAAAAACCAACACCCATGAAAATTACATTCTACGGTCAAAACAGTCTTGCCATTGAAGTTGGCGGAAAACATTTAATTATAGATCCTTTTATAACAGGAAATGACCTTTCAAAAGATAAAGTTGATATCAACGATCTAAAAGCTGATTACATTTTACTGACACACGCACATCAAGATCATATTCTGGATGCGGAAGCTATTGCAAAAAATACAGGTGCGACTATCGTTAGTAATTTTGAAATTGCCAATCATTACGAAGAAAAAGGCTTTGACGTTCATCCCATGAATCACGGCGGAGGTTGGCAGTTCGATTTTGGTTATGTAAAATATGTAAATGCAATTCATACCAGTTCATTCCCAGATGGTAGCTATGGCGGACAACCCGGCGGATTTGTAATTGAAGGCGAACATAAAAACATTTACATTGCAGGCGATACAGCGCTGACTATGGACATGAAACTCATCCCAATGCAAACCAAGTTGAATCTTGCTATTTTACCCATTGGCGATAACTTCACGATGAGTGTAGACGATGCAATTATCGCGTGCGATTTTATAGAATGTGACAAAGTATTGGGCGTACATTATGATACGTTTGGCTATATAGAAATTGATCACGAAGAAGCCAAAAAGAAATTTTACGATGCAGATAAAGATTTGATGTTGTTAGACATTGGCGAATCGATAGAATTATAGATTTCTAGTATTTTGGATAGTTTGATTTTAAGATAAATAAATATGCATCGATTTAAACAATTAGAGGTCTGGAAAAAAAGTAGAGCTTTTGTAAACACATATATTAAATAACGATGTCATTTCCAGAGTCTGAAAATTTTGGCTTAGTAAATCAATTGCGAAGGGCGAGTGTATCAGTTCCGTCCAATATAGCCGAAGGAGCTTCAAGAAAATCAAACAAAGATTTTGCTAGGTTTTTAGAAATTGCGATTGGTTCTTGCTATGAAATGGAAACACAAATAATACTATCAAATGACTTGGGTTTTATAGATGAAAAAACATGTAAACTAGTATTAGAAGATTTAGAAACAATTATTAAAATGACTTCAAAGTTCAAATCGACCTTAAAATAATCTAACAATCTAATAATCCAATATACTAATAAGCTATCTTGAAAGCACATTATAAAAAACACATCCTCAATTTTAAACGTCCCAGCGGAACTTCCCGGGGCGTTTTGCGTACTAAAGAAACCTGGTTTTTAATTCTTGAAGAAAAAGGAAAATGGGGGGTAGGCGAATGCGGAATTCTACGAAGCTTAAGTATTGACGACCGCCCTGACTATGAAGAAAAGCTGAGGTGGGTTTGTAATAATATTGAAAAAGGAAAGGACTATTTGTATGCTAATTTAACCGAATTTCCATCCATTCAAATAGGCGTAGAGACTGCTTTTAAATCACTTCAGGCAGATGATCCTTTTCAAATTTTCCCTTCTGAATTTTCAAAAGGTTCTAAAGCTATTCCAATAAATGGACTTATCTGGATGGGCGATAAAAATTTTATGAAAGAGCAAATTTCAGAAAAACTGAAAGAAGGGTTTCAATGTATAAAAATGAAAATTGGCGCAATCGATTTCGATACCGAAATTGAACTCTTGAAAAGCATCAGACAAGAATTTTCTGCTTCCGAAATAGAGTTACGTGTAGATGCCAATGGAGCTTTTGCACCAGCTGAAGCATTGGAAAAACTAAAAATCCTATCAGAATTAAACTTACATTCTATTGAGCAGCCCATTAAACAAGGACAATGGCAGGAAATGGCGCGATTATGTGAAGAAACACCGCTTCCTATTGCGTTGGATGAAGAGTTAATAGGCGTATTTTCTTCCGAAGAAAAAAAGAAGCTGTTACAAACCATACAACCACAATACATTATTTTAAAACCAAGTTTAATTGGTGGCTTTCAAGGCAGTGACACTTGGATTGATTTGGCCGAACAAATGGGGGCAGATTGGTGGATAACATCAGCTTTAGAAAGCAATGTGGGTTTAAACGCTATTTCGCAATATACTTTTACAAAAAAAGTTACCTTGCCACAAGGTTTAGGAACAGGTAGTTTATACACCAATAATATAGATTCACCCCTAAAAGTATGTAACGGAAGCATACAATATGATACTAACGAACAGTGGGACCTGTCCTTACTAAACGAATAAAAATAAAACGGAAATTTAATGTTTATAAAGCAAGCTTTTAACTACTTACACGATTCTTGGCGCTATGTGGTTGGCGCTATTGTAATTTTTTTAGTCTCTCAATTAGGAGCAATTCCTTTTGCTTTAATTGCCACGTTCAAATTAATGCAAGAAGGGGGAGATATTACTTCCTTAGACGATCCGGCTACTTTAATGACGGTTTTAGACTCTAATTTGACACTGTTTTTAATGCTTTTAAGTTTTGTATTTGGATTAATTGCTGTAGTGGTGGTAGTAAAATATCTTCATAAACAGCCTTTAGTTGCTGCAACAACAAGCAGAAAGAAAGTAGATTGGGGGCGTATTTGGTTTTCATTTTTATTAATAGCTATCACAACAATTGTTTTAACGGTAATTGATTATTACGGAAACCCCGATGATTACGTGGTTCAATTTGAAGCTGTACCGTTTATAATTTTAGCGGTTATTGCAATTCTTATGATTCCCTTGCAAACCAGTTTTGAGGAATACCTATTTCGTGGGTATTTAATGCAAGGTATCGGTGTGATGGCAAAGAACAGATGGTTGCCATTGATTATTACATCAGTAGTTTTCGGCGGACTTCACTTTTTTAATCCAGAGGTTGATAAATTAGGTAATACTATTATGATTTATTACATTGGTACTGGTTTCTTTTTAGGAATTATAACTTTAATGGACGAAGGAATGGAACTCGCCCTTGGTTTTCACGCCGGTAATAACTTAATTGCAGCATTATTGGTAACAGCAGATTGGACAGTGTTTCAGACCAATTCTATTTTAAAAGATATTTCAAACCCTACGGCAGGATTTGATATTTTAGTTCCTGTCTTGGTTATGTACCCGGTTTTTATAGGTATCATGGCTTGGAAATACAAATGGACCAATTGGAGCGAAAAGCTCTTCGGAAAAGTAACGCCACCCATAAAACCTTCCGAAGAAATTATAGAATCTTAGTTTAAACTTATGGAACTCCCTTTTCATTCGGCATTTACCTTCAATGGTCTTCAATATGAGACAAAGGAGGAGTTATTCGCCTTTGCAAAAAGTTTACAGAATGAGGGGGACGAATATGAAATCCATATAGGCGATTTTATAATAGCTTGGTTAGATGATACCGACTTTGTAAAAGTAAAAACCTCAGGTTCTACCGGAAAACCAAAAAAGATCCAATTATCAAAAAAGGCAATGGTCAATAGCGCAAAAGCAACGGCTGCCTATTTTAAGTTAGGGGAAGGTACTTCGGCATTATTATGTCTACCAGCTAATTATATTGCCGGTAAAATGATGCTGGTACGAGCGATGGTGATGGGTTGGAATTTGCACGTAGTGGCTCCAGAAAAAGATGCATTAACACAGTATGATAATGATTATGATTTTGTGGCGATGGTTCCGTATCAAGTGCATTATTCATTAAAAGATTTAAATAAAGTAAAAAAAATAATCATTGGTGGCGGACCTGTCTCAAAAGAACTGGAAGAGGCTTTACAGTCAGTTTCCACCGAAGCTTTTGGTACGTATGGAATGACCGAAACTATTACACACGTGGCGGTACGACGAATTAATGGTCCTGCACGTAGTGAAACATTTTCGGCATTGCCTAATGTGAAATTTTCCCAAGACGAGCGAGATTGTTTGGTTATTTCGGCACCGGATATTTCCGAAGAAAAAGTGATTACCAATGATGTGGTAGCGTTACAATCGCCAACTTCGTTTGTTTGGATGGGGCGCTACGACAATGTAATTAACAGCGGTGGCGTTAAAATATTTCCTGAAAAAGTAGAAGAAAAACTTTCCGAAAAAATAATGGAACCTTTTATCGTTGCTTCGGAAAAGCATAATGAATTGGGCGAACGTGTCATTTTAGTTATTGAAACAAAATCTGATTCTATTCCTGATTACTCCAAAGCTTTTGAAACACTTTCAAAATATGAACGTCCCAAAAAAGTAATTAGCTTATCAAAATTTCCCTACACCGAAACCGGAAAAATCAAGCGGGCTGCATTGTTAGAGATTCTTCAGAAGTATAAATAATTTTTTTCATTTCATTTCAAAATAACCGTGTTTCAAACTTTGGTTTCATTTTTGATAGTTTACTATTAAAATTGACGAATCACTCTTAAAACCAGAACCCTATGAAGACATTTGCAACCCTTATTTGTGTGGTAATGACAGCTGTTACACTGCAGGCACAAGAAATAACCGTAACCGGGACAGTAACCGATGAGAGTAACATTCCATTAATAGGAGTGAACGTAGTTATAACGGGATCTAGTAACGGAACACAAACAGATTTTAATGGAAAGTATGAATTAAAAGCTAAAATAGGACAGAAATTGAAGTTTAGCTATGTGGGGTACGAAACCGTAGAACGAAAGGTAAAAGATAAAAAACCTATGAATGTGCAGATGCACACTGGAGCACAACTAGAGTCAGTTGTTGTTACTGCTTATGATGCAAGTCAAATTATGAGATCAAAAGTGTCTGGGGTCCCAATTCCCCGGTCTCCATACCCAGTAAACAACCAAGTTTCCAGCAATGAATCATACGATAAGATTGAAGAGAACATTTTTAAAATGGTAACAACTGCACCGTTATCTACTTTTTCTATCGATGTGGATAAAGCCGGGTATAGTAACATTCGCCGAATGATCAATCACGGACAGAAAATACCAAAAGATGCCGTGAAGATTGAAGAAATGATCAATTATTTCAGTTACAATTACCCACAACCCAAACGTAACGAACCTTTTTCAATTATTACTGAAGTAGCTAATTCCCCTTGGAATACAAATACCAAGTTGGTAAAAATAGGCTTAAAAGGAAAAGATATTGCGACTGAAAACACACCAGCGAGTAACTTAGTGTTTTTATTGGATGTTTCGGGTTCTATGAATTCAGAAAACAAATTAGGGTTGTTAAAATCAGCTATGGAAGTGCTAGTCGATAAACTTCGGGAAGAAGACAAAGTTAGCATCGTAGTATATGCAGGAGCCGCGGGTACCGTTTTAGAACCTACCAACGGTAACAACAAAGAAAAAATAATGGAGGCTATCGACAAGCTAAGAGCTGGGGGCTCTACTGCAGGTGGTGAAGGGATTAAATTAGCTTATAAAATAGCTGAGGAAAATTTCATAAAAGATGGTAATAACCGTGTTATTCTTGCAACAGACGGTGATTTTAATGTGGGTGCATCTAGTGATAGAGCGATGGAAGATTTAATTGAAGAAAAGCGAGAAAGTGGAGTGTTTTTAACTTGTCTTGGTTTTGGTATGGGTAACTATAAAGATTCCAAAATGGAAACCCTCGCCGATAAAGGCAACGGAAACCACGCGTATATCGATACCATGCAAGAGGCTAAAAAAGTGTTGGGAACCGAGTTCTTCGGAACCATTTATACCATAGCTAAAGATGTAAAACTACAAGTAGAGTTTAACCCTAAAAAAGTACAAGCGTATCGATTAATTGGCTATGAAAACAGGCTCTTAAACGATGAAGATTTTAATGATGATACCAAAGATGCCGGCGAATTAGGAAGTGGACACACCGTAACCGCTCTATACGAGCTGATCCCAGTAGGGGTAAAAAGTGAATACCTAAAAGATATTGACGATTTAAAATACACCAACACTAAAATTTCCAATTCAAAAACGGATGAGTTGCTTACCGTGAAATTTCGATATAAAGAGCCGGACGGAGATAAAAGTAAATTAATTGTAAAAACATTGAAAGACAGCAATGCCGATATTAAGAAGACATCAGAAGACTTTCAGTTTTCAGCTGCCGTCGCTTTATTTGGTCAACAGCTTAGAGATTCAGAATTTATTTCAACTAAAAATCGTGCAGATGTAATACAGTTGGCCCAAGCAGGCAGAGGAATAGATAAAGAAGGCTATCGAGCTGAGTTTATTAGATTAGTAAAAAGTTACAAGTAATTTTCTTGTTAAATTATATTTGAAAGGAGCGTTAAATCGCTCCTTTTTTTATGGAAATATGTATTTTTAAACATATTTACTACTTATGAAAAAAATTACTGTTCTTTTCTTTCTTGTCAGTTTAACTACATTCGGTCAAATACTTCCAGAGCGTGATCGAGCGACTTTAAAAGATGAAATACTTGCCGATAGGTTTAACAACATGCTTCCGGAGCTTATGGATAAAACCAATATTGATATGTGGGTGCTCATTTCGCGTGAGTATAACGAAGACCCTGTTATGCGTACTATGTTACCTGCGCTTTGGCTTAACGCGCGTAGAAGAACGATGTTGGTTTTTTACAGAAATAAAAACACCAATTCAATCGAAAAATTGGCAGTTGCCCGTTACGATGTTGGTGACAATATTAATTCTGCTTGGGATAAAGAAAAGCAACCTGACCAATGGCAGCGCTTGGTTGAACTTATAGAAGAAAGAAATCCTAATAATATAGGGATTAATATTTCAGAAGACTTTGCTATTGCAGACGGATTGGTTCATACAGATTACGAAGCTCTAAAAGAATCCTTGCCGAAGCAGTTGGAAGACAAATTGATTTCTGCTGAAAAGTTAGCCATTGCTTGGATTGAAACAAGAACTGAAAAGGAAATGGAACTGTATAATACACTGGTTTCGGTTACACACGATATTATTGATGAAGCTTTTTCAGAAAAAGTAATTAAACCTGGTGTTACGACTACCGATGATGTCGTTTGGTTTCTGCGCCAAAAAGTTACCGATATGGGCTTGGAAACTTGGTTTCATCCCACGGTAGATGTTCAGCGAAGTGAAGAAGCCTTAAAAAGCCATATAGAATCGTTCAGTAAAGCAAAAGAAAAAACGATTATTCTTCCAGGAGATCTATTGCATTGTGATTTTGGAATTTCATATATTACTTTGAATACAGATTGCCAACAACATGCGTATGTGTTAAAAGAAGGGGAGAGTGAAGTACCACAGTATTTGCAAGAAGCTTTTGAAAAAGGGAATAGGCTCCAAGATATTTTAACATCAAACTTTGAAGAAGGCAAAACTGGAAATGAGATTTTGCTAGCTTCATTACAACAGGCAAAAAGTGAGGGTTTACAGCCTTCCATATACACGCATCCATTAGGGACTTACGGCCACAGTGCAGGGCCAACTATTGGAATGTGGGATTCGCAAGGCGGAGTCCCCGGAACAGGTGATTATCCTTTATATGAAAATACGGTTTATGCCATCGAATTAAATACTACTGTTACCATTCCTGAATGGAAAAAAGACATTCGCATTATGCTTGAAGAAGCTGGTTTTTATGGCACAAATGGGTTTAGGTATGTAAATGGACGGCAAAAAGCCATTAAGCCAATTAAAGTTGAAAAGTAAAAATTGTTCTTACTTTGAAGTTGTATGGCTTACTCGTAAACCTACATTATCTTCTTTTACTAGTGCTTTAAAAAATTTATGTTGGTTTTCAAACGTTTCTAAATTACTTCCTTTACAAATACCATACGAGTAGTGGTATTTTAATAAACTCAAGTCGTTTTCTGAAAACTCTTTCATAGTTTTACAATTAGCAAAATAATCTGAACAAGGTAAATCCTTTGAGCTATTAAAATGACCTAACGCTCTAAAGAAATTGTGTTTTAAATGTAGTAACTGAAAAGCTTCAGTTGTTAAATTCATTGTATTTACTTTTACTGCGGCTTTATAAATTTGGTTATTGCCATTCCAATTCACATAATAGCCTGATATATTATCATTTATTTTAGGCTCAAAATCTTTATCAGTATCATTTTTTGTGTAATAGACTATAAAGTTAGACTCTTCGGGGGTTGATACTTGACGAATGTTCAAAGAATCGACATTTTCTGAAATAAAATTTGTGAACGCTACTAAATTGGATTGATGCGATTCTGGTATTGTATTGTGAACGTAAAGCTTGATAGGCTCTTTCCAATACCGCATATAAGTTTTAGATTTCTTTTTCGGGTTGTTCGAATTGAAAACTACCTGTTTGTATAGGTCTAAAAACTTCTCATCTTTATATTCATACGGAACACTAACTGTTTTGCTTGTAGGCTCAGGATTAGTCAATAAAACTAATGTATCCCGTTCACGAATTAAAAAATTTGAAGAATCTTTGGCAGTAAGTAACAATCCCGTTTTTTTATAGGTTGACAAAGTGATATAATTTTTCCCTTCAATGTGTGTAAACGAATCTGATATATCTTGTGCTTGTAACAGACCAACAGAAAAGAAAAAAAGTATAAAATAAAGTCTCATATATTAAAGTTTTTTTAAATATAGAAATTTCATTTTAAACTTGTAGTACTCCCATATTGAACTTCTTTTCTATAGGCGCGTGGTCTGCTGCTTCAATTCCCATTGAAATCCATTTACGGGTATCGAGTGGGTCAATTACAGCATCTGTCCATATTCTGGCAGCGGCGTAGTAAGGAGAAATCTGCTCATCGTAGCGGTTTTTAATTTTATCAAACAATTCCTTTTCAACTTCTGGGGTAATTTTCTTCCCTTGCTTTTTAAGCGAAGCAGTTTCAATCTGTAATAATACTTTTGCGGCACTGTTTCCGCTCATTACGGCCAGTTCGGCACTTGGCCAAGCAGCGATTAGTCTTGGGTCGTATGCTTTTCCGCACATGGCGTAGTTTCCGGCACCATAACTGTTTCCAATAACAATAGTGAATTTTGGTACCACACTATTACTTACAGCATTTACCATTTTAGCACCATCTTTTATAATACCACCGTGCTCACTTTTACTGCCTACCATAAAACCAGTAACATCTTGTAAAAACACCAATGGAATTTTCTTTTGGTTACAGTTCGCTATAAACCGGGTTGCTTTATCGGCACTGTCACTGTAGATTACGCCGCCAAACTGCATTTCGCTAGGTTTGGTTTTGGCTTTCGTAGTTTTCACCAATTTTCGTTGATTGGCAACAATACCAACGGCCCAACCATCAATACGTGCATAGCCGGTTAAAATGGTCTGACCGTAACCCTTTTTATATTCTTCAAAATCACTATCGTCAACTAATCGTTTAATAATTTCACCCATATCGTATTGTTCGGTACGTGACTTGGGTAGAATTCCGTAGATTTCTTTTGGATCTTCTTTTGGCTTTGAAGCTTTAGCTCGATTAAAGCCAGCTTTATCAAAATCGCCTATTTTTGAAACAATATTCTGAATTTTGGTCAACGCATCTTTATCATCTTCGGCTTTATAATCGGTTACACCACTTACTTCACAATGGGTAGTGGCACCTCCTAAGTCTTCGTTTTCAATGCTTTCGCCAATGGCTGCCTTTACAAGGTAACTTCCTGCCAAGAAAATACTTCCTGTTTTGTCGACTATTAGCGCTTCATCACTCATAATAGGCAAATAAGCTCCTCCAGCGACACAGCTTCCCATAACGGCAGCAATTTGGGTTATTCCCATACTGCTCATAACAGCGTTGTTGCGGAAAATTCTTCCAAAGTGCTCCTTATCAGGAAAAATTTCATCTTGCATGGGCAAATACACACCGGCACTGTCCACTAAATAAATAATAGGAAGTTTATTCTCTATTGAGATTTCCTGTGCGCGTAAATTCTTTTTTGCGGTAATAGGAAACCAAGCTCCCGCTTTTACCGTCGCATCGTTTGCAACTACAATACATTGTTTCCCTTTTACGTAGCCAATTTTAACTACCACACCACCACTAGGGCAACCGCCGTGTTCTTCATACATTCCTTCGCCAGCAAAAGCACCAATTTCAATGCTTGGTTTTTTAGAGTCAAGTAAAAAATCAATACGTTCCCTAGCTGTCATTTTACCTTTGGCGTGGTGTTTTTCTATTCGTTTTTCGCCACCTCCCAGTTTAACTTTGGCAAGTCTCTTTTTAAGATCGGAAACTGATAGTTTATTGTGGTCTTCGTTTTTATTAAAGGTCATGTCCATAATAGTCGTTGCAATTTCCCCAAAAATACGAAACTATGGCATTTTGGTACGGCAAATCTCTATTTTATTCCCGATATTTGTCTTTGCTAATATGTTGCAGCAAACCGTGCCTGTTTGTGTTACCTATTTTTAATAGATTTAGTACGAGGGCATATTTTAAGAATGAACTATTTATGATGAATAAAAATACCGTATTGGCTTGGGCCACTTTTATAATGATTTTAGTAGGCGTTGCTTTGATTGCCATGGGCGCTTTTAGATATGACGATGTCGCTGGGTGGGGCTTTGCTTCTGTAGGGATTGGTTTTTTCGCCATTGCATGGGTTTTCAATGCCCTAAAAGGAAGGGTATAACAAGGCGGTTGCTTTTATGACTTCTGAAATCACCATCCAAACCATTTTACAAAAGCACCTTGCCGGGGGAGAGGCTTTTATGCCTTTAACGCATTTGCTTTCAGAAATTAATTTTGAAAAAGTAGGGGAGCGGGCTTATAATTTACCGTATTCGTTTTATGAATTATTTTACCATATTACGTTTGCACAAAAGGATATTCTGAAGTATTGCATTTCTGAAACTTATAGTTCTTCCAATTGGCCCGATGATTATTGGCCGAAAGAGCAAGCACCGAAGAATGAAACCGATTGGCAAAACCTACAAAAAGACTATTTAAACGATAGAAAACAATTAGAACAAATAATAGAAAATAGACCCCTTACAAACTTTGTCCCCGCCGGGAAAGACCATACATTATTGCGGGAAATCCTTTTGGTTATAGAGCACACGGCTTACCATACAGGGCAACTTGCAATAGTATTAAGACTATTAGGCATACATAAAAAGTAGCGCCATTCAATTAATTAGAACAACAACAGTAAAGAATATAAAATCATGTCTGACGATAAAAAAGTAATTTTCTCCATGTCCGGTGTAACCAAGACGTTTCCAAGCGCACAGACACCGGTACTTAAAAACATTTATTTAAGCTTCTTCTATGGTGCCAAGATTGGTATTTTAGGATTGAACGGAAGCGGTAAATCTACTTTATTAAAGATTATCGCTGGGAAAGATCAAAATTACCAAGGTGACGTTGTATTTGCACCAAATTACAGTGTGGGAATGCTAGAGCAAGAACCCGAATTGGATGAAGATAAAACCGTGATGGAAGTGGTAAAAGAAGGTGTGAAAGAAGTGGTTGATGTTCTGGATGAATACAACAAGATTAATGATATGTTTGGCTTACCGGAAGTCTATGAAGATGCTGATAAAATGCAGGAGCTCATGGACAAGCAAGCCAAACTGCAGGATAAAATTGATGCGACCAATGCTTGGGAATTGGACACCAAACTAGAAATAGCGATGGATGCGTTGCGTACACCTGAGAAAGACAAGAAGATAAGTGTTCTTTCTGGTGGGGAGCGTCGTAGGGTTGCATTATGCCGTTTGCTATTACAACAGCCAGATGTTCTATTGCTCGATGAGCCTACCAACCACTTAGATGCAGAAAGTGTACACTGGTTAGAACATCATTTGGCACAATATAAAGGGACGGTAATTGCCGTAACACACGATAGATACTTTTTAGATAATGTGGCCGGGTGGATATTGGAGTTAGACCGTGGTGAAGGAATTCCGTGGAAAGGAAACTACTCCTCTTGGTTAGACCAAAAGTCGAAACGTATGGCGCAAGAACAGAAGCAAGCCAGTAAACGTCAAAAAACATTAGAACGCGAGTTAGAATGGGTTAAGATGGCGCCAAAAGGCCGGCAGTCTAAACAGAAAGCACGTTTAAATAACTACGATAAATTATTGAGCCAGGACCAAAGCAAACTTGAAGATAAATTAGAAATTTATATCCCTAATGGACCGCGTTTGGGTACAAATGTGATTGAGGCCAAAGGTGTTTCAAAAGCATTTGACGATAAATTATTGTATGACGACCTTAACTTTAAGTTGCCACAAGCTGGAATTGTAGGTATTATAGGTCCCAACGGTGCAGGTAAAACCACCATCTTTAAAATGATTATGGATGAGATTGAACCTGATAAAGGTACTTTTGAAGTAGGGGAAACTGCTAAAATCGCATATGTGGATCAGTCGCACTCCAATATCGATCCAGAAAAGAGCATTTGGCAAAACTTTAGTGACGGACAAGAATTAGTAATGATGGGTGGTAAGCAAGTGAATAGCCGTGCGTACTTAAGTCGTTTTAATTTTAGTGGAAGCGAACAAAATAAAACTGTTTCTAAACTATCTGGTGGAGAGCGTAACCGTTTGCACTTAGCAATGACTCTTAAAGAAGAAGGGAATGTTCTTTTACTTGATGAGCCAACAAACGACTTAGATGTAAACACGTTGCGTGCGCTTGAAGAAGGATTAGAAAACTTTGCAGGTTGTGCTGTGGTCATTTCTCACGACCGTTGGTTCTTAGACCGTATCTGTACGCATATCTTAGCATTTGAAGGAAACAGTGAAGTCTATTTCTTTGAAGGTGGCTTTAGTGACTACGAAGAAAACAAAAAGAAACGTTTGGGTGGCGATGTTATGCCAAAACGTATCAAGTATAAAAAGCTAATACGATAAGCATGCGTAATATTATAACTATCATCTTACTTGCTGTCGTGGTAACTTCCTGCGGCAGCAAGAAAAATATTGCTGAGGTTACCCTTGGTACTGAGCAAACCGTAGCCTATAAAAGTTTAGGTAATGGCGTAGCTGCTATTTCCTTGGTCTTTTTTAAAAATAATACCTTCCAGCTAAACTTTAAAAGCATCCCACAACCGGAAACCAATGACAAACCCGTAGTACGCTCCGAAAAAGGGACATACACTTCAGAGGGCAATTGGAAAACACTACAATTTTTAAGCAAGGGTTTTGATGCTACAGCCTTATTTGATGCACAGTACAACAATCCTGATGAGGTGAAAGTAGTTAGTGAAAATTCAGTGAAAATAAATACAGACGAGCAGGCGATTACTATTTGGGGTGTTTTGTGTGAGAAAGAGAAGTAGAATATTTTAATTTTATGTACTTCGAAGGATTTTATCCATCTTTTTTCCTTTTGCTAATTCATCAACCAATTTATCTAAATACCTAACTTGTTTCGTAAGCGGGTTTTCAATTTCCTCAATTCTATAGCCACAAATAACACCAGTTATCTGTGTAGCATTTGGGTTTAGGGTAGCCTTCTCAAAAAACGTTTTAAAGGTTACTTTCTTATCAATCATTTCTTGCAGGTCATTCTTGTCAAAACCCGTTAGCCATGCTATAACTTGATGTAACTCTTCTATGGTTCTGCCTTTGCCTTCCACTTTCGTAATATAATGTGGGTATACTGATGCAAATGTCAGCGTAGCCATTCGCTCGTTATGTTCGGGTGTTGTTTTCATCTCATTATTTTTTAATTCAGTAACCTTTTTCAGTCAGAATTTTAACAAAGTAAATTCCATTAGATAATCCAGCCAAATTAATACTGTTGCTTTTGGTATTGATTTGAAAAATTTTCCACTTAGAAGAAAACCATCGAACTATTTAGCTAATTTATATATAAGTATCTTGTAAATAAAATTTAATCAATCAACCTGTCAAATGTTGAGTAGATAAATTTAGTGGACAGCGAGTCTTGAACAATGTCAAATTTTAGGTTAGTGAATTCTGCGCCTCTACGACCAACTCCTTTTTTCTTCCTAATATTTTCCATTTTATCCCAATGGTTCATTGATAGATGCAGTATAGCACACAATCCTCCGCCTTGAATGTGGAAATATAAGGATTCATTTCCATTTTGCTTTTCATACTTCTGAAGCCAGTATGTCAATTCCTCTTGGTCAATTTTATCTAATTGCCTTACCAATTCATCTTTATATTTTTTTGAATTAGGACTGTTGTTTTCAAATATTGGATTTTCGTTATTACATCTCGGTCGGTCACACGATACAACACAAGTTGTCAACAGAAATATAAGTGTATAAACTAAAATGCTTTTCATTTTATAAATAAGCTATGGCGTTACTTTGCGTTGTTAGTTACGGCTATAAATTTAGTGTTTTTCAGTTGGGCACTGTCTTAGCAATTCCGAGTGGATTCGGACGCATTCGAATCCGCCATAACTGCAGTTATATATTGTTTTGGCACGTTATTTAGTGCGTTCATAAGTTTATTAGTTACGGTTTTATAAGTTCCACCCTCTAATTAGTGTGACAATCCCTATAATAATAAAAATAATTCCTCCTGCATACCCGCGCAAAGTCATTATTTTATCCCAAGAATTATCGATTTTTGGTCTTTTCATTTTATATGAGTAAACTATAGAAGCAAATCCGATAATGATCATAAGTATACTCCAAAAAATTTCCATTAATGAATTGATTGTTTGTGTTTTGAGTTATATGCTGCAACGTGATTGTGTAAGGATAGTTGCGTGTGCAAGCCACTAACTTACTAAAAATGGAACGAACCTGAGGAAAATCCGCAGGATTTTCCGAGTAGGCAAGAACCAAGCAATTATTTTTACACGGTGTTGCCCACAGTATTTTTTAATCAGTTGCTTTTCCCTGTAATTTAATTGGTTGTATTCCAACAACTTTATTTTTATTGTCAAATATTATTTTAATCAGTTCATTTGGCGGATTAGATACGTCATTTTTGTATTTAAATTGAAGCATTGCAAAAATACTTCCATCGAGTCCAGCTTGAATTCCGCTGTAAACCAATTCTATAGCTCTGTCAAAATCCAAATTTTCAATTAATATATTCAATTGTTCATCCGTGACTGATTGTTTAATCAAATCTGACAGATATTCTTTTGATTTGACTAACTCATTTTGGCTCAAAGTCCGTAAAAAATTTTTGGATAACATTTGAAGGCTATCAATTCTTTTTTTATCGAGTTTAGGAGTTTCTTTTTCAATTTTTTTAGTATTCTTTACGAAAAGTCGAATGCGATGTGTTGGGTTGCTAGTGACCATACCTTTTTTCTCGTAATAGTTCGAAAGAACAGTATACATTTCGATTTCTGTACTATCATTTGGTTTCCATAAATCACTTTTCTTCAGACCACCTTTGTCATTAATCAAATCTAACTTGCTTAAGTCTCCCTTATCCTCAATACTTGCTCCAAACTTTTCTGAAATAGTACTTTTGATTGATAGATATTTTTCTATTAATGCTTTTTGAAACTCTAATGATTGTCTGTTGTTGCTTTTTTTATCAAAGTTATATACATCCCATTCGTACCAAATTTCTTTTAAGGTCGAATCTTTTTTGTATTCATATTGGACAATTAAATCTGGAATATTTTTTTCTTTTCTGCGAAAACTAATTGGTTGAATTTCACTCATAGAGTAATAAGATTCATTTGGGATTTTTTCACTCCCCAAGCTATCTTCAATTTGCCTAATTTCCGAAATATTTTTTTCGTGTATATTAAAAATGAATTCTTGTCCGAAAATTGTATTTCCGACTAATAAAATTCCAAAAGTTACAATAATTCTCAAAGCTTTTCTCATATTGTGGGCAACGTCAGTCTGTCTAATAACCCTGCCGTGATTTTATAGTATCAACTAAAATACAGGTTTTGCCTTAAACCGGTACAAGGATTTTATTTTTTGTGTTTCGGGTTTTAATAAGCTTTAATTGGTTCATAATTGATCTTACAGCAACCATAAGAGCTATATAGTTTTGGTAAATACTGCTATTGCTTTGTTTTAGCAGGTTCCATATCCTTTTAAGATTATAGGCTATAAATATAAGTCCCATATCTGCTGCGGCTCGCTGCTTGGTTTTTTTGGTAATGATGTGATCAAAGCCCCACTGCCTTTTCATGGTTCCGTAAGGATGTTCGACAATCGCTTGCCTTTTTTTATACGCTTGTGGATTGTGCAAGACCCTTTCTGCATTTTTTTCTATGTACCCTTGGAACTCGCTTCTTTGCAGTACTTTTCCATTGATTTTTGAGGTAGTGCACAAGGCTCTTACTGGGCAATTTTTACATTTGCTGGTCTTGTATTGCTTAAAGCGATAGTTGCGCCCTTTGTAAGTGCTGCCATTGCTCTTGAGTGTGTTTCCCTGCGGACAGGTATAGGTATCCTTTTCTTTGTCGTAACCAAAATGTTCTGAGTTGTAATCTGGATTAGGTGCTTGCGAGGCCCTGCCTATGCCTGGGATGGCAACGAGTGTTTCTATCCCCAGATAATCTGCTGTTTTAAATTCACTCCCTGTGTGATATCCCTTGTCATAAAGTGCGGTAAATGTGTTTGTCCTCAAAATGGTTTTGGCCCTTTGTAACATCAGTCCCATTGCCTTGGAGTCATTTTTATTGGTCACCAGATAATCGAACGGGATATTGTTTTTAGCATCCACAGTGGACTGTACACAATAGGCCACTTCAGTGATGTTGTTTCGCACGATCAAGTGCCTGCTGTCTGGGTCTGAGGTTGATATTTGAGACTGGCCGGATTCTCTGAGCTGTTTGTCAAGTCGCTTATATTGGTTTCTTCGTCCTTGGTGTTTGTCTATATCTTTCTTTATTTCCTCCTTTTCATCCTCAGTTTCGCTCTGGTCGAGTGCCTTGTTGTACTGCTCCAGCTTGTTGTCAATATAATCTATATGGCGCTGTATCTTCTTTTGGTTCAAATTGTTCTTTTTACTGTTTTGTGCCCTGAACTTAGTGCTGTCACCTGCTATGAGCGTTGCGCCAATAAGCCCAAAGTTTCTGGCGATCTGTACGGTAGCAAAAAACACCTTCTTAATGGCCTTGGGGTTGTCCTTTCTAAAGTTACTAATGGTGTTGTGGTCTGGCGCAAGGGATTCCAATAGCCACATGACTTCTATGTTTCTCCGACATTCCTTTTCTAGTTGGCGAGAAGAACGTACACGGTTCATATACCCGTAGATGTAGAGTTTTAAAAGTAGGGATGGATGATAGGCGGGCGGTCCGTTCTCAATATGGTCCAAGCGGAATCCGAGTTCTGCCAAATCTAATTGATTTACAAATTGATCAATGGCCCTCACACTGTTATCAGTGTCAATGGAGTCCTCCAATGAGATGGGAAAAAGAGAGGTTTGCTTACGGTCCTTTCCAAGTATGTATTTCATTGCATGAAGATACAAAAAACCAAAAAGATGACCATGAAAATTTTTCTAAAAATAAATGAGGTTATTAGACAGTCTGACG
>DEQW01000010.1 GCA_002360635.1 Flavobacteriaceae bacterium UBA3356
ATTTCAATATATCAATGAACTTTTGTTCTCTTATTTTTCGCCGCTTTAACGTTAAATTAATTTCGTTATTTTAGCGGGTGCAAATGTACAACAGTTTTTTAATTCTGCAACACTTTTTTAAAAATTATTTCAAAATATTTTTAGACCGTTGTTTGCTGCTTTTTGATTCAATTTTTATTGCTTCGTTAAGCGGGTGCAAATGTACAACAGTTTTTTAATTCTGCAACACTTTTTTAAAAATTTATTTTTTAGAATTTTAAAGATCGTTGTTTGCTTGTAAAAACGCCTTACGTTGTTTCTGTAAGCGGGTGCAAAGATACATTGCTTTTCTACTTCTGCAAACAAAACATAGCCTTTTTTTAAAGTTTTTTTAACCTGATTAGCTAAGTAGTTGATTTGTTTTATTTTAATTCAAAAAATAATTTCCAGCATCTTAAACCCTTCTTTATACCTTAATATATAGGCAATTTTTCACTGTATTATCCTGCGTTAGGGATTGAGTCTTTGTTGAAGCTCTTTTTTAAGCTTGGAAGCTTTAAAAAAGCGACTGACGAAAGCCCGACCTTTTTTTGTTTTTTCTACAAGAAAAGGGAACGCAAACATAAAAGATAAAAGAAAACCGTGTTAGCAGGCATTAAACTCTAGAGAAGTACAACTTGCTATACACCTACTCATTTAATATTATTATAAAATAATAATTACGGAACGTTTATTTTCAAACAAAAGTAACCGCTTGTATATTGTGAGACTTTTAAAACAGTAGTATCTTTGCTGCTTAAATTACGTTACTATGATACGCATTACCTTACCGGATGGAAGTGTAAAAGAGTTTGAAGCTGGCATCACTCCTATGGATGTGGCAAAAAGCATAAGTGAAGGACTGGCCAGAAATGTTATTTCGGCTTCCTTTAATAAAGAAACTGTAGAAACCAGCACCCCACTTACTGAAGATGGAAGCCTTGTTCTTTATACGTGGCGCGATGATGAAGGAAAAAAAGCCTTTTGGCACTCTTCTGCCCACATTCTTGCGCAGGCTCTTGAAGAATTATACCCAGGGGTTAAGTTGACAATCGGACCGGCTATTGAAAACGGTTTTTATTATGATGTAGATTTTGGCGAGCATTCGGTTTCGGAAAAAGACCTACCGACCATTGAAAAGAAAATGTTAGAAATTGCCCGTGGAAAATATGAGTTTTCTATGCGTGAATCCACAAAAGCAGATGCTTTAGATTTCTATAAGAAACAAAACAACGAATACAAGGTTGAACTAATTGAAAACCTTGAAGACGGCACCATCACTTTTTGTGACCATGATACGTTTACTGATTTGTGCCGTGGTGGACACATTCCAAATACCGGCATCGTTAAAGCTGTAAAACTAATGAGCATCGCTGGAGCATATTGGCGTGGTGATGAAAACAACACACAGTTAACACGAATTTACGGTGTAACATTTCCGAAGCAAAAAGAACTTAAAGAATATCTTGAGTTATTAGAAGAGGCGAAAAAGCGAGACCATAGAAAATTAGGGAAAGAACTTGAGCTGTTCACTTTTTCACAAAAAGTGGGACAAGGTTTACCTTTATGGCTTCCTAAAGGAGCTGCTCTCAGAGAACGCTTAGAGAACTTCCTTAAGAAAGCACAAAAAAAAGCTGGTTATGAAATGGTAGCTACCCCACATATTGGTCAAAAGGAACTATATGAAACTTCTGGTCATTACGCTAAATATGGAGAGGACAGTTTTCAGCCTATAAACACACCTAATGAAGGGGAAGAGTTTTTGCTGAAACCCATGAACTGTCCACATCATTGTGAAATATACAACAGCAAACCATGGTCATATAAAGATTTGCCAAAACGTTTTGCTGAATTTGGAACCGTATATCGATATGAACAGAGTGGAGAATTACACGGCCTAACACGTGTTCGTGGTTTTACACAAGATGATGCGCATATATTCTGTACACCCGACCAATTGGACAAAGAATTTATGGACGTAATAGACTTGGTACTTTACGTATTTGGATCATTAGGTTTTGCAGACTTTACGGCTCAGGTTTCTTTACGTGACCCAGAAAAGCCTGAAAAATACATTGGCAACGATGAAAATTGGGAAAAAGCTGAAAATGCAATTCTTAATGCTGCAAAAGAAAAAGGACTGAATTATATAGTTGAAACAGGCGAAGCGGCTTTTTATGGTCCTAAGCTTGATTTTATGGTAAAAGATGCGTTAGGAAGAAGCTGGCAATTAGGAACCATTCAGGTGGATTACACCTTGCCTGAGCGCTTTGATTTAACCTATAAAGGCAGTGATAACGAGCTACACCGCCCTATCATGATTCACAGAGCACCCTTTGGTAGTTTAGAACGATTTGTGGCTATATTGTTAGAGCACACAGGAGGTAACTTCCCTTTATGGCTTATGCCAGAGCAAGTTGCTATCTTATCATTGAGCGAAAAATATGAAAAATACGCTCAAAAAGTTTTAAATTTGCTTGAAAATAACGAAATTCGCGCCCTTGTTGATAACCGAAGTGAAACCATTGGTAAGAAAATTCGGGAATCTGAGATGAATAAAATACCATATATGCTCATTGTTGGTGAGCAGGAAGAAAAAGATGGTACAGTTTCTGTAAGAAAACATAGCGACGGAGACATAGGAAATATGACCGTTGAAGAGTTTTCTGAATTAATTAACAAGGAAATTGAAAATAATATTGTAGATTTTAATGTTTAACCATAATAATTTATAGCCATAGCAATACGAAGAAAAAGAAGTAGAGGCCGAAGGGTCATAAAAGAAGATCAACACCGAATCAATAAAAAGATTCGCGCAGACGAAGTACGTCTTGTAGGTGACAATGTAGAAATGGATATTTATCCAACCAGCAAAGCATTGGAAATCGCACAAGAGATGGGACTGGATTTAGTAGAAATATCTCCTAACGCCAAGCCACCTGTTTGTAAAGTGATGGACTACAAGAAATTTGTCTACGAGCAAAAAAAGAGAGAAAAAGCTTTAAAAGCAAAAGCTTCAAAAGTAGTTGTAAAAGAGATTCGTTTCGGTCCAAATACCGACGATCACGATTACGAATTTAAGAAGAACCATGCTGAAAAGTTTTTAAAGGATGGAGCTAAGTTAAAGGCTTATGTCTTTTTTAAAGGTCGATCCATTATATATAAAGATAAAGGAGAAATATTATTATTACGTCTTGCCCAAGATTTGGAAGAAGTTGGTAAAGTTGAACAAATGCCAAAGCTAGAGGGAAAACGAATGATAATGTTTATTGCTCCAACCAAGAAAAAATAACGCTTCAACTTTGCTTAGCAACCAAGATTGGAAAACCAATTATTGTCCCTTAGTGAAAAAGCGTAAAAATAAAGTGAAATAAATAGTTAAAAGAAGCAGACATGCCAAAACAAAAGACAAAATCCAGTGCTAAAAAGCGTTTTAAGCTTACCGGTACTGGTAAAATTAAAAGAAAGCACGCGTTTAAAAGCCACATCTTAACAAAGAAGTCTAAAAAACGTAAGCTGAAATTGACTCACGATGCTTTAGTAGATAAAGCAGATGAGAGCAATGTTAAGCAAATGCTTCGAATGAAGTAAACCGCTTAACCGGTTAAAACAAATTATTTAAACCCTGGAGTACGGCTACATATAGTAAATAAAGTGTCTAAATGACCGCCTGCTACAAAAAACAAGTAAAATTATGCCAAGATCAGTAAATTCAGTTGCTTCAAGAGCCCGTAGAAAAAAGGTAATGAAGCAAGCCAAAGGTTACTTTGGAAGACGTAAAAATGTATGGACGATTGCCAAGAATGCTGTTGACAAAGCAATGCAGTATTCGTACCGCGACCGTCGTGCAAAAAAGAGAAATTTTAGATCCTTATGGATCACTCGTATTAATGCGGGCGCACGCCAGCATGGGATGTCTTATTCAAAATTTATGGGACAGTTAAAAGCTAATGATATCGAATTGAACCGTAAGGTACTTGCAGATTTAGCGATGAACCATCCTGATGCTTTCAAAGCAATTGTTGAGAAAGTAAAATAAATTTATAAACTGTATTTATTTCACTATACTAAAAGAGCCGCTCAAATTGAGCGGCTCTTTTTGATTTAAAGTATACTTACTTTAAGTTTTCTGTTTCTTCTTTTTAGCAGCTGGAAACAACACATTGTTTAGTATCAAACGGTATCCAGGTGAATTAGGATGCAATGCCAATTCAGTTTTAGCGTCCCCTACTCTATGCTGGTAATCTTCTGGATCGTGGCCACCGTAAAAAGTAAAAAAACCTTTTCCTTTTATGCCGTGAATATACCGAGCTTCTCCATTGGTTTTATTTTCGCCCATCACCAATACATTAGATTTCACCTCATCTCTTTTATAGGAAGTAGTTTGCCCCATAAATCCTTTTACTAATGAGGTGTGGTTCTGTACCAACATCGTGGGAATAGGGTCCCACTTGGCAGAATAATCCATTAAACTAAAATAATCGGTTTCTTTCGGTATTCTTCGCTTTGCGGTCATATCGATTGACGAAAACTCATAGACCATTGGGCTGCGCTCTAACACAAAATCAGTAAAAGCCATGGTTTTACTGTAATCTATCTTACTTTGATAACCTGGTTCACTGGGGTCACCATCAAACATCGGTTCACAAATATCTACTCCTTCGGCAGAAAGCGCTATATCAAAACTATCGGTTGCGCTGCACATAGCAAACATAAATCCGCCACCCACAACATAGTCTCTAATTTTTAAAGCAACATCGCGTTTCTCTTCGGATACTTTATCATAACCCAACTCAGCAGCTAGTGCTTCTGCTTTTTGTTTTTCTTCAATATACCAAGGTGCGGCACGGTATGCCCTATAAAATTTACCATATTGACCAGTAAAATCTTCGTGGTGCAAGTGCAGCCAATCGTATAAAATAAGTTGGTCGCTCAATACTTCCTTATCGTAAACAACCTCATAAGGTATTTCGGCATAGGTCAACACCATTGTCACAGCATCATCCCAAGGTTGATTCCCTTTTGGGGAATATACCGCTATTTTAGGTGCTTTTTCCAATACAACAGCTTCCATGTTTTGTGAAGGGCTGCTAATTGTGGTTAAAATTTCTTCGGTTTTACTATTAGAAATAACTTCAAATGAAACTCCTCGAATTTGACATTCCTTCCGTATCTCTTCGGAATCTGGCATTAAAAAAGACCCGCCCCGGTAGTTAAGTAACCATTTTACTTTTACCTGCCGTTCTAACGTCCAATAGGTAATTCCGTAGGCTTTTAGGTGTTCTTTTTGTCCTTCAGCGTCCATAGGAATTAATATGTAAGAGGCTGAAGCGTTTAAAGAAAAGAAAAGAATAAATAATAAGGTAATATATTTTGTCATAACGCTAATATAACGACAAAATTCGAGCCAAATTGGATAGATTATAAATTTCTAATTTGAAGGAACTTAATAGTTACCCATTAAAAAGGTACCTCGTTATCATCATCCGGTGGCAAATCGCTATTCATAGAACTACCGAAGGCTTCATCTGCAGAAGGCAAACTATCGGTTCTAAATGTATCGTCGTTGGCGGCATCATTCATACGGGAATGAATTTCACTAGGAATATCAAATCGTTCCAAATTTTCGAAACGTCCTAAATGACCAACAAAGCGTAAGCGTATTTCATCCAAGCCACCGTTACGGTGTTTGGCAACAATAAACTCACCTTGTCCTTGAGTTGGTGTGCGCTCTTCATCATCCCACTCGTCAATTTTGTAATATTCGGGACGGTAAATAAACGATACAATATCAGCATCTTGTTCAATCGCTCCAGATTCACGAAGATCTGAAAGTAAAGGACGTTTACTCCCTCCACGGGTTTCTACCGCACGTGATAACTGTGACAATGCAATTACTGGAACATTAAGTTCTTTTGCCAATGCTTTTAGGTTTCGGGAAATAGTAGAAATTTCCTGTTCACGGTTTCCACCTTTTTGGTTTCCACCTGCTGTCATTAATTGCAGGTAATCGACCATAATCAGTTTAATACCGTGTTGTGATGACAATCGTCTGGCTTTTGCCCGTAAATCGAAAATGGAAAGGGATGGTGTATCATCAATAAATAAAGGTGCTTTTTCCAGTCCCTTTACTTTTACATTCAACTGTTCCCATTCGTGTTTTTCCAAGTTTCCGGTACGTAGTTTCTCGGAACTTAATTGTGTTTCCGAAGAAATTAATCGTGTTATTAACTGTACAGATGACATTTCCAACGAAAAGAAAGCTACTGGAATATTATGATCTACAGCAATGTTACGCGCCATAGACAAGGTCAAGGCCGTTTTACCCATACCCGGACGAGCCGCAATAATAATTAAATCACTGGGCTGCCAACCAGAAGTCAATTTATCAATATCTTCAAAACCTGAAGGAACACCAGAAAGACCTTCTCTATTGGCAATTTCTTCAATTTTTTTCTTCGCTTGAATTACTAATTGTTGTGCTGTTTCTGAAGAACGCTTTATATTTCCTTGTGTAATTTCGTATAATTTGGATTCTGCAGTGTCTAATAAATCAAAAACATCAGTGGTTTCATCGTATGAATCTTCAATTATTTCATTTGAAATTTTAATCAAACTACGCTGAATAAATTTCTGAAGAATGATTCGTGCATGAAACTCAATATGTGCCGAAGAAGACACTTTTTGCGTGAGTTGAACCAAGTAAAACTCCCCTCCTGCTACTTCAAGATTTGCATCTTTCTTTAACTGAGACGAAACAGTTAATAAGTCCACCGGTTCACTGTTTTCAAAGAGGGTATGGATGGCATCGAAAATGTGTTTGTGAGCATCTTTGTAAAAGACATCAGCGTGTAGGATATCTATTACTTCATCGACCCCTTTTTTATCAATCATCATAGCGCCAAGTACAACTTGCTCTAAATCAATAGCTTGTGGAGGTAATTTTCCTTTTTCTAAGGAAATTACCTGAGAAGACTTCGATTTATATTTAGTTTGCTGTTGTACTTTTTCCATAAGGCGAATGTAAAGAAAATGTTAACTGAAACACGTAAATTTAAAGTTTCGATGTTAACCAGTCATCAACATTTGAACTGTTGATAACTTAAAATTATTGTTAATAAGGTACAAAAAAAACCGAAGACGAACCTCCGGAATTTTGAAAGTGTTGTTATAATTGAAGTTACCCTTTAAAGACTCCCATCTCAGAATATTTTTCCATTCTAAGATTGACCAAATCGGTTGGTGATAAGATTTTTAATTCCTCATATACTTTTGAAATGGTCTTAGAAACAGTAGAAAAAGTTTTTTCACGATCGCTATGCGCTCCACCTAATGGTTCTTTTATAATCGTATCGATAACTTTTAGTTTTTTGGCATCTTTAGCTGTAAGATTCAATGCTTCTGCTGCTTGTTCTTTATGATCCCAGCTTCTCCATAAGATAGATGAACAGTTTTCTGGTGAAATTACAGAATACCATGAGTTTTCAAGCATCATGACTCGATCCCCTACTCCAATTCCTAAAGCACCCCCACTGGCCCCTTCACCAATAACGATTACTATAATTGGTACTTTAAGGCGGGTCATTTCCATAATATTACGGGCAATGGCTTCACCTTGTCCGCGCTCTTCAGCTTCCAATCCAGGATACGCTCCTGGTGTATCGATAAAACTGACTACTGGAAGCCCAAACTTTTCGGCAGATTTCATTAAACGTAATGCTTTGCGGTATCCTTCAGGGTTTGCCATACCGAAATTACGATACTGTCGCGTTTTGGTATTATATCCTTTTTGTTGCCCAATAAACATATAGCTTTGGTCGCCAATTTTACCAAGACCACCCACCATAGCTTTATCGTCCTTAAAATTTCGATCACCGTGCAATTCTAAAAAAGAATCCCCACATATAGATTTTATATAATCCATAGTATAGGGACGATTAGGGTGACGGGACAATTGTACGCGTTGCCACGGGGTTAGATTTTTATAAATTTCCTTTTTGGTTTCTTTTAATTTTTTCTCAATCTGGGCACAGGTATTGGTAACATCCACTTCGCTGTCAGTTCCAATTTGGCAAGCTTTCTCGTACTGTTCCTGTAAGTCCTTTATAGGTAATTCAAATTCAAGATATTCCATAGTATCTTTAGATTGTAGTTTTTTGCTTAGCTTACAAAGATAAAATTTTGTTTTTAGGTATTGGGCAATCGTCTTTTTTTTCTTTGCAATCTATTTTTAATAATTCCGTTAGCGATCACTGTTACTATGATAATCGCAGCTCCGTAATAAAATTCAGTATTCATATGTTCTGAATCGCCTAAAATTAGCAATGCTAAAATAATTCCGTAAACAGGTTCTAGGTTTACGGTAAGCATTACGGTATAGGGACTAATCCACTTCATTACATGTACTGAAGCCAAAAACGCATACGCTGTACACACCGATGCCAAAAGTAACAATAAAAGCCAATCGTTTGTTGACAGTTGAAACAATTCTGAAGTGATTTTCCCCTGAAAAGCCAAATAGACCGTGATACATAATCCGCCGAAAAATAATTCGTATAACGAAATAACGGAAGCTTTATGCTTTACGACCAATGCTCCATTAATAATGGTAAAAACCGCTCCAAGAAAAGACGAAGCCAAGGCGAGGCCAATTCCCCATACGTAATCAGTTTCTACATTGAATATTAGGTACAGTCCTGCTATTACGATAATTCCGAAGAACACTTCGTAGCCAATTATTTTTCTTCTATAAAAAAGTGGCTCTAATAACGATGCAAAAAAAGCCCCGGTTGACATAATCGCCAACGTAACCGAAACATTAGACGCTTTTATAGCCCCAAAAAAGCACAACCAGTGTAATGCAATAATTAATCCTGCAAGAAAAAACCGAGAAAGCGTTTTTGGTGAAAAGCGTAGTTTTTCTTTTTTCAGAAGAACAAACAACAATATAAACCCTGAAGCCAATAACATCCTGAACCAAACCAGCGGAATGGCATCGATTGAAATTAAAGCTCCCAATACTGCTGTAAATCCCCAAATAAATACGATACCGTGTAAATGAAGGTAGTTGAGTAGTTTAGCGTTTCGCATTTTTAAGAAGGTAAATAGCTAAGATACCAAATACAAAATTAGGAAACCAAGTAGCAATAAAAGGTGAAAAGGTACTCTGCTCTGCCATCGTCCCGAATATTTTATCGAAAAAGATAAAAACCATCCCAATGGCAATTCCAATGGCAAGGTTCACTCCCATTCCGCCACGGCGTTTTACTGACGATACTGCAACAGCAATAATAGTTAATATATAAGCTGAAACAGGTAAACTCCAACGTTTGTAGCGTACCACTTCGTATCTGTTTATGTACGATGAGCCTTTTGCTTTTTCTCTTTGAATAAAGTCGTTAAGTTCGGTGAAATTTAAGGTTTCGGCTATGTACTCAACAGGTGTAAGATCTTCCATTTCAAATGAAAACGTGGTGTCGAGTTTTGTTTGTTTTAAAAGTTGGTCTTCATTTTCGCCCACAATACGCTTTTTAAAATTATAAAGCGTGTAGGTACTGTCCTCTTCATTATAACGTATACGGCTTGCCGAAAGTTTATAAGCCATTTCATTCCCTTCAAAATGTTCTAATGTAAAGTTGTTACCCGTTTTTTCTTTCACATTAAAATAACTCACATAAATATAGTCGTTATCGTTTATCTGCCGGTACACATTAGACTGTGCCCTATCTTGTTTCCCTTTCTTTAAATACTTGTACTTAAATTCATTAAACCCTTTACTAGCCATCGGTGCTAAGTACATACCTAATACCAATGCGCCAATACAAACAATAGTAGCACCAATCATATACGGTCGTAAAAACCGATAGTATGAAACTCCACTACTTAAAAAAGCAATAACTTCTGTGTTATTGGCAAGTTTTGAAGTAAACCAGATTACCGATAAAAACAAAAACAACGGAAACAACAGGTTTGCAAAGTAGATGGTAAAATCTAAATAATACTTTGCTACTTCAATAAAAGGGACCTCATTTTCAAGAATTTTGTCAATCTTCTCGGCAAGATTTACCGTTATCCCGATGGGGATAAACAATAACAATAGCAACAAGAATGTCCCTAAGTATCTTTTTAGTATGTATTTATCAAGAATACTTAACATTAAAGGCGTTTGTCCATTTGTTTAACCATCTTATTTTTCCAAGTAGTAAAATCCCCCGCTAAGATATGCTTTCTCGCTTCACGAACCAACCATAAATAAAACCCGAGGTTATGTATGGTTGCAATTTGCATACCTAATAATTCATTCACTTTAAATAAGTGACGCACATATGCTTTGCTATAGGCCGTATCTACCCAAGTAATATCCATGTCGTCAATGGGTGAAAAATCGGTTTCCCACTTTTTATTTTTAATGTTTATAGTACCGTGTGCTGTAAAAAGCATGCCGTTACGACCGTTTCGGGTAGGCATTACACAGTCAAACATATCAATGCCTAAGGCAATATTTTCTAATAGGTTAATCGGTGTTCCTACTCCCATTAAGTAACGTGGTTTGTCTTCTGGGAGTACAGCAGTAACCACTTCGGTCATAGCGTACATTTCTTCAGCTGGTTCCCCTACTGATAATCCTCCAATGGCATTTCCAGCAGCCCCTACTGAGGCGATATACTCTGCAGATTGTTTCCTAAGATCTTTATACGTGCTTCCTTGAACAATAGGGAAAAGTGTTTGATTATAGCCATATTTTAAAGGTGTTTTATCTAAATGCGCCACACAGCGATCTAACCAGCGATGCGTCATATGCATAGAACGTTTTGCATAATTATAATCGCAAGGGTATGGTGTACATTCATCAAAAGCCATGATAATATCAGCACCGATGGTCCGCTGGATTTCCATCACATTTTCAGGGGTGAAAAAATGCATGCTCCCGTCAATGTGCGACTTAAATTTAACACCTTCCTCTTTTATTTTTCGATTTGCTGAAAGAGAATACACTTGATACCCACCACTATCGGTTAAAATATTTCGGTCCCAATTCATAAATTTATGAAGGCCTCCCGCTTTTTCAAGAACAGTAGTCTGTGGCCGCAAGTATAAATGATAGGTATTTCCTAAAATTATATCTGGATTGATGTCATTGGCAAGTTCCCGCTGATGGACCCCCTTTACAGTCCCAACCGTCCCAACCGGCATAAAAATTGGTGTTTCAACAGGGCCGTGATCTAATGTTATGGTACCAGCTCGGGCTTGGCTTTCGGGATCGGTTTTTTCTAAATTAAATTGCATGCAAGGTTTTTCTGAAATATGCCAAGATTGGCAAACAGTTGCAAAGATAATAGGATTTGTTTAGATACATCGCTTCCATTTCTTCTGAAAAAAATTAAAATTGTTTTCAAAAGCTTACAACCTTAATAACTTCCCATAAATCGTTAATAACTGCCCTAAATTAGTTTTGTCTACCCTTTATAATACCGTATTTTTGATGCTGAAAAAACAAAACAACACAAATGGCAGATTTACAACACCTTGAGGATTTAGTAATCCAGGTCCGAAGGGATATTTTAAGACAAGTACACGCTGTAAATTCAGGGCATCCAGGTGGTTCCTTGGGCTGTACTGAATTTTTCGTCGCTCTGTACCAAGAACTATTGGAGCGCAAGGATGACTTTAATATGGATGGCATTGGCGAAGATCTTTTCTTTCTTTCCAACGGTCATATTTCTCCAGTTTTTTATAGCGTTTTAGCTCGATCGGGTTATTTTCCTGTAGAGGAATTAAAAACTTTCCGTCATATCGATTCGCGTTTACAAGGACATCCAACTACACATGAAGGATTGCCCGGAGTTCGGGTTGCATCAGGATCATTGGGACAAGGAATTTCTGTTTCTATCGGTGCTGCGGAAGCAAAAAAGCTAAACAACGATAACCACCTAATCTACACACTTTGTGGTGATGGTGAATTGCAAGAAGGACAAAACTGGGAAGCCATTATGTACGCCGCCGGAAACAAAGTAGATAACCTGATTGTTACCATAGACTTAAACGGCCAACAAATTGACGGAGCTACTCAAAACGTGCTTCCGTTAGGTAATGTAAAAGGAAAGTTTGAAGCCTTTGGTTGGGATGTGCTAGAAATTGAAGAAGGAAACAATCTTTCCGCCGTATTGGAAGGAATGAAAAAAGCCAAAGCAAAAACTGGAAACGGAAAACCGGTTTGTGTGTTATTACATACGGTAATGGGCAACGGTGTTGACTTTATGATGCATACCCACGCTTGGCATGGAAAAGCCCCCAATGATGAGCAACTGGAAAAAGCATTATCACAAAACCCGGAAACGCTGGGTGATTATTAATTCTGAAACGTAATACAATGAAAAAATATACAGACAGCGGAAAAAAAGATACCAGATCCGGATTTGGAGCAGGATTGACCGAATTGGGCAAAACCAATGAAAATGTAGTAGCCTTATGTGCCGACTTAACTGGTTCCCTAAAAATGGATGAGTTTAAGGAAAACCACCCAGAACGCTTTTTTCAAGTTGGAATTGCAGAAGCAAATATGATGGGTATGGCAGCAGGAATGACTATAGGTGGAAAAATACCTTTTACAGGCACCTTTGCCAATTTCTCTACGGGTCGCGTGTATGATCAAATACGCCAAAGCATCGCATATAGTGGGAAAAATGTAAAAATTTGTGCTTCACATGCTGGTGTTACTTTAGGTGAAGATGGGGCAACACACCAAATTCTTGAAGATCTTGGTTTGATGAAAATGCTTCCGGGGATGACGGTTATCAATACCTGTGACTACAATCAAACTAAAGCTGCAACATTAGCGATAGCAGAACACCAAGGCCCTGTCTATCTTCGTTTTGGAAGACCAAAAGTGGCAAATTTCACTCCTGAAAATCAGAAATTTGAAATAGGAAAAGCAGTTCATTTGCAAGAAGGAACCGATGTAACCCTTGTAGCTACAGGGCATTTGGTATGGGAAGCACTTCAAGCTGCTGAAAAACTGAACGAAGAAGGCATTAGCGCTGAAGTAATTAACATACACACTATTAAACCTTTAGACAATAAAGCAATACTAGACAGCGTTGTTAAAACAGGGTGCATTGTTACAGCAGAAGAACACAATTATTATGGTGGTCTTGGCGAAAGTGTTGCCCGAGTATTAGCCAAAAATGCCCCAACTCCACAAGAGTTTGTGGCGACGCAAGATACCTTTGGAGAATCTGGGACGCCTGAGCAACTAATGGAAAAGTACGGTTTAAATGCCAATGCCATTATAAAAGCTGCTAAAAAAGTGATCTCGCGTAAATAATCTTTTTTTGCTCCAGTCTGTTCATAGCAGACTTTGATCAAAAAAGAAAGCCCCGCAAAATTTTGCGGGGCTTTCTATATATGTTAAGCAGTATCACGGGGCTGATGTTGCTCCTTTCTTTGTTTTACTTGGTGGTTTATTTCCTTTCCATCTGCTTCTTGTCCTTTTTTATTGATGGCTTGCTCTTCTATACTTTGTTTCTGTTTTTCTGAATTATTTTTCTTGTCTTTGTCCATAATATTATATTTTAATCTTATACCTAAATATAACAATAACACACTGGTTATCACATAAATTATAATTCATTAACATAGAGTGTTAAACCAATCTCAATTGGCAAAATGATAAGAACTATCTTCCAATGTAGATTGTAAATTTAATACACAAATAAAATAACTATGGAAACAACGAGAGAAAAAGCAAAAGAAACTGTTCACAATAATATAGTAAATAACCTACAAGAGCTTTTAGAAAAAAATTATGATGCTGAAAAAGGCTTTAAAAAAGCAATGGAAGATGCCGAAAGCCAAGATTTAAAGCATTTCTTAAAAAAACAAGCTCAACAGAGGAATAAATTTGCTACAGAATTAGATAAGGAAATCCATTCTTTAAATGAAAAACCGAAAGAAAGTGGAAGCACAACAGGTAGCCTTCATAGAACATGGATTAATATAAAATCTGCAATTAGCGGAAATGATGATGAGGCTGTTTTAGAAGAATGTATTCGTGGAGAAAAAGCGAGTATGGAAGAATATGAAAAAACCTTAAAAGAAAATCGCTTTCCGAATAACCTAGAAACTGTTTTAAACAGTCAATTATCCGAAATTAAAGGTACCGTTGCTAAAGTGAAAAACCTTGAAGATCTTGCTGAGAACAGAAGTTAATGAAAAAGAAAAATGAATAGCAAGAATAAACCCTAAAGAACTTCTTCTTTAGGGTTTTTTTATGTTTCAAAAACAAAAAATTAAGCAGTAATTTCAATATTGGCTTCTTTTATTGCCTTAAAGCCTCCTGCAACATCAATTACATTATGTATCCCCCTGCTTTTCAAAATAGAAGCCGCAATAACTGAGCGATATCCACCTGCACAGTGTAGATAAAAATCTTTTTTAGCTGGGTAATCATTTAGGTGTTCATTGATAAAGCTCAAAGAAGTATGCTTGGCACCTGGAATATGAGCTAAGTTGTATTCATTATCCTTGCGTACATCAAAAACAGGAACTTGTTTTTTAATCTTTTCTTTTAATGTCGTGGCAGAAACAGATTGCAAGGTATCAATTTCTTTACCAGCTTGTTTCCAAGCTCCCATTCCTCCTTTTAAATAGCCCAAAATATTGTCAAAGCCAACTCTAGATAAACGAGTTACGGCTTCTTCTTCCCGTCCTTCATCCACAATCAATAAAATAGGTTGTTCTACATCGGCAATTAAATCGCCCACCCACGGGGCAAAACCGCCATCCAGACCAATAAATATTGATTTTGGTATGTGACCTTTAATAAAATCCTCTTGATGGCGTACATCTAACATTACTGCTCCTGTAGTATTTGCCAAGTTTTCAAATTCCTTTGGACTTAATGCTTTAGTTCCTCGAGAAATCACTTCATCAAAACTATCGTACCCCTCTTTGTTCATTCTTACATTTAACGGAAAATAACTTGGTGGAGGCAAAAGGCCATCAGTTACTTCTTTTATAAACTCTTTCCTTGTCATATCTTCCCGTAAGGCATAATTCATCTTTTTTTGATTGCCCAACGTATCAACAGTTTCTTTCATCATATTTTTTCCACAGGCAGAACCAGCGCCGTGTGCTGGATAAACAATAACATCGTCGGCCAATGGCATAATTTTTTCACGAAGGCTATCATATAAAATTCCGGCAAGTTCATCTTGGGTCATCGTAGCTGCCTTTTGTGCTAAATCTGGCCTACCTACATCACCCAAAAATAAGGTGTCTCCACTAAAAATGGCATGGTCTTTACCGTTCTCATCACGAAGCAAATAAGTTGTACTTTCCATGGTATGGCCGGGTGTGTGTAAGGCAACAATGGTTAGTTCCCCAAGTTTAAATTCTTGGCCGTCTTTAGCTATAATAGCATTAAAAGACGGATTTGCACTAGGACCATAAATTATAGGAGCGCCCGTTTTTTCAGAAAGTGAAAGATGACCACTTACAAAGTCTGCGTGAAAATGGGTTTCAAATATATATTTTACCTTGGCATTATCGCGTGCAGCACGTTCAGTATAGGGTTTTGTTTCTCTTAAAGGATCAATAATGACAGCCTCTCCTGCACTTTCTATGTAATAAGCACCTTGTGATAGGCATCCGGTATATATTTGTTCAATGTTCATTCTCTATAAAAATTTGAGGTAAAGATAAGGATTGTTATGTTTCAATATTAATGAATAAAGAAAGAGCCTTTTGTTTTTTCACATAATTTTTAGAAAATAGCTTATAACTTCGACTATCTTTATCGCCAACCAAAAATTTACTATTTATGAAACGATTTGTAATTCTATTATTTTCAACATTGTTGTTTGCTTGTGCAAGCGACAAAGAAGATACACGGACGGTTCGCGATATGGCAATTCAAGAAGTTAAAAGTGAATTGAATTTACCTGACGGCACAACGTTTAACAATGAAAACATTGAGGTAACCGAAGAACCTTCAGATACAGAAGGAGTTGAAACCGTTTATGTAGTTAACATTTCTATTAAATCTCAAGATCAAAATGGGAATGAAATGGTAAAAACACATACATTACGATATGAAAAAGCTAGTGACGACACTTATAAGCTCGCTTCATTCGATTAAATAATTACATGCCTTATATAAAAAGCTTTTTTATTCTACTAAATAGTAAAAAACATAAAAATTAAAAATCAATAACCAGTATACAAATGAAATATTTTTTTCTCTCCCTATTATCAATTCTCGTAGTATCGTGCAATTCTGCCCAAACAACTACAGCTAAGAAAAAAACTCGGGTTGATTATGCCAACACCATAACTGCTGAAGAGTTGAAAACCATGTTATACACATTTGCCGGTGACGAAATGCAAGGAAGAATGACAGGTGAAAAAGGCCAAAAATTAGCCGCAGAATACCTTCGCAACTTTTATCAAGACCACGGAATAGCTTCTCCTATTGAAGAGAATAATTATTACCAAAATATCCCCGCTGAATACTTCAGCAGAATGAAAGAACCAAAACCATCTGAAAATGTTGTAGCTTTTATTGAAGGTTCAGAAAAACCTGACGAAATAATAGTCCTTTCGGCACATTACGACCACGTAGGAATACGAGAAGACGGGACAATTTATAACGGCGCTGATGATGACGGTAGCGGTACTATGGCAATGTTGGAGATTGCTGAAGCTTTTCAACAAGCTGTTAAAGATGGAAATGGCCCAAAGCGTTCTATTTTATTTTTACACGTTACAGCAGAAGAAATCGGTCTATTCGGCTCTCGATATTACACCGAAAACCCTATTTTCCCATTAGAAAATACGGTAGCAAATTTAAATACGGATATGATTGGGCGTATCGATCCCGACAAAAAAGACAATCCCAACTATATTTATTTAATAGGCAGCGATAAATTGAGCCAAGAGCTTCATAATGTTTCTGAAGAAGTAAATGAAAAATATATCAATTTAGAATTAGACTATAAGTATAATGATGAAAACGACCCCAACCGTTTTTATTACCGAAGCGACCATTACAATTTTGCAAAGAACAATATCCCAATTATTTTTTATTTTAACGGAACGCACGAAGATTACCACAAACCAACTGACACACCTGATAAAATTGAATATGAATTAATGACAAAAAGAACACAGTTAATTTTTCAAACAGCTTGGGAAGTTGCCAATCGAGAAGGTAGAATTACAGCAGATAAGCTTGAAAGTGGTAATTAGAATATATAGTAAATTACTAATACAAAAAAAGCCTCTCGTTTCCGAGAGGCTTTACTTTTGGGTGGAGGACGGGATTCGAACCCGCGACCCTCGGTACCACAAACCGATGCTCTAACCAGCTGAGCTACAACCACCATGTAATTTCGCTTTAAAAGCGAGTGCAAATATAAGGTATTTACCACGTTTGCACAATATAAAAATAATGGAATTTTTATATCAAATCAAAAATTGAATCTACAGCTACATATCGTTCGGCTGTAAAGCCTTCTCCGTGCTCCACTCCTATTAAGCGCCCTAAATTTTTAGCACGATAAGTTATACTCTCATTAAAGTTAGCCGTAGCAATTGGTGTTACGGGTTCTTTTGAATTTTCATCAAAAAATTGACTTTTGTAGGCGGCAACCGATTCCAGTTTTTTATCTAAATATCCTGAAATGTCAACCACAAAATCGGGCGTTAAATCCTTCCACTGTATATAATGATAAACGTGTTTAGGCCGCCATTCTTTTTGATGATTGTTTTCATGAATTGTTTCAATTTTTCGCAAACCGCTTAAAAAACAAGCATCACTAACTAACTTACTTCCTTTTCCGTGGTCAATATGACGGTCATCAACAGCATTACACAGCACTACATCTGGCCTGTATTTTCTCAATATTTTAATAATCTCTAATTGACTAGCTGTATTATTTACAAAAAAACCATCTGAAAACGCTAAGTTGTGCCGCATCGAAACACCTAATATCTTAGCCGCATTCTTTGCTTCTTTATCTCTAATTTCGGCAGTTCCTCTTGTGCCTAATTCGCCTCGCGTTAAATCTAATATTCCTACTTTTTTCCCATTAGCAACTTCTTTTGCTATGGTTCCAGAACAACTCAACTCCACATCATCGGGATGTGCGCCAATGGCCAATATATCCAACTTCATAAATTATATTTTTTCCATTTCATTCTTGGAAACTGCTTTAAAAGCTTGTTCCAAATCTGTTATTAAATCTCTTTTTTCTTCAATCCCAACAGAAAAGCGCAGCAAACCATCGCTAATGCCTTGTCGTTCTCTTTCTTCAGAAGAAAGTAGTGCGTGCGAAGTTTTTGTAGGCGATAAAATAGTAGATTCCACTCCAGCCAAACTCATGGATTCTTTAATAAGTTTCAACGATTTCATAAACTTTGAAGCATCCAATCCTTCTTTCAATTCAAAAGAAAGCATACCGCTGTAGCCTCGCATTTGTTTTTTTGCCAATTGATAATCAGGGTGGCTTTTTAATCCGGGGTAATACACTCTCTCGACCAAATCATGTTTATGCAACCATTTAGCCAGTTTTTTAGCATTTCGGTTTTGAGCTTTCACACGTAATTTCATCGTCTTCATACTTCGCTCTAATAACCAAACTGTATAATCGCTTAAGCTACCTCCTAAATTTTTAGCTACATTCCAAATTTTGGTAATATGTTCTTCGGAAGCAGCAACTGCTCCCGCACAAATATCGCTATGACCACCCATGTATTTGGTCGCGCTGTGTATCATTATATCAATTCCGAAATCTGCTGGATTTTGATTTATGGGCGATGCAAACGTATTGTCAATCATCGTTACAATATTTTGCTCTTTTGCTATTCGCGAAATCATTTCCAAATCGGTTATTAGCATCAAAGGATTGGAAGGTGTTTCAACAAAAATCACTTTGGTGTTTTCTTTTAATTTTGAAGTAAAATCAGCTTCAGAAAAACCTTCGGTAAAATCGTATTCAATCCCAAATTTATCGAACTCTTCCACTACAAAATTATAGGTTCCGCCGTAGAGTGTTTTCTGTAACACTACGTGATCCCCAGCATGTAAAAAAGCGAGCATCGTTGTACTTATGGCAGCCATTCCGCTTCCAAAAATTAAACCCGCTTCGGTTTTTTCAAGCATCGCAATTTTTTTGCAAAGTGCTTCTTGATTGGGCGTATTAAAATAACGAGGATATCTTTTCACATCCACCCCTTCATATGCATATGAGCTTGATGGATAAATTGGGGAAACGGCTCCTTTAAACTGCTCGTCCTTTACTTCGCCAACGTGTGTACAAATAGTATTTACACCTAAACTTTTCTGTTTCATCTCACTAAAATTTTCTAAACGTCTAAGGTATAAATTCCTTATCAAGTTTACTATCTTTATGGTATGAAATTACTTCTTACGAACATACAGCAACTACTACAAACCCGTGAAAACCCGCCACAAAAAGTAAGCGGAACAGAGATGAACCAATTACCCAGTATTAATAATGCTTGGGTGCTTATTGAAGATGGTATCATTTCAGATTATGGTGAAATGAAGAATATTCCAAATGTGGAAGGTTTTAAACCCATAGATTGTGCAGGAAAAATCGTGATGCCAGCTTGGTGCGATTCGCATACACACATTGTCTATGCAGGAAACCGCGAACAGGAATTTGTGGATAGAATTAAAGGATTATCCTATCAGGAAATTGCTAAAAAAGGCGGCGGAATTGTAAATAGCGCTAAAAAGTTACAGGAAACTTCAGAAAAAGAACTCTATAAACAATCTGCCAAACGATTGGAAGAAGTGATGAAATTGGGAACGGCAGCCATTGAAATTAAAAGTGGCTATGGACTTACCACCGAAACCGAAGCCAAAATGCTTCGCGTTGCCAAAAAACTAGAAAAAAATTATCCGGTTACGGTGAAAACCACCTTTTTAGGTGCTCACGCCGTACCTACCGAATATAAAGAGAAGAAAACAGAATATATCGACTTAATTTGCAATGAGATGCTCCCGAAAGTTGCTAAAGAAGGGTTAGCAGACTACGTAGACGTGTTTTGCGAAGACGGTTACTTTTCAGTAGCAGAAACAGAACGTATCCTTAAGGAAGCTCAAAAATACAAGCTCACTCCTAAAATTCACGTTAATCAATTTAACGCTATTGGCGGTATTGCGGCAGGTGTAAAATACAACGCTTTAAGCGTAGACCACTTAGAAGTATTGACCGACGAAGATATTGAAGCTTTAAAAGGCAGTGAAACCATGCCGGTAGCACTTCCCTCCTGTTCCTATTTTTTAAGTATTCCTTATACGCCTGGAAGAGAATTAATCGATGCTGGGTTACCACTTGCCTTAGCAACTGACTACAATCCAGGTTCCACACCTAGCGGAAACATGAATTTTGTAGTTTCTACTGCTTGTATAAAAATGCGCTTAACTCCCGAAGAGGCAATAAACGCTGCTACAATCAACGGTGCATATGCCATGGGGATTAGTGATACACATGGAAGTATTACCAAAGGAAAAGTTGCGAGTCTTATTATAACAAAAGCGGTCCCGTCGTATGGCTATTTACCGTATTCCTTCGGAAGTAATTTAATAGATTCAGTAATCATTAAAGGAGAACTTGTATAATGGATTTCGTTCGATTTTATTCTGAAAAAGAGCTTGCGAAACTAACGAGCTCGAGAGCTGGGGAAGAAAAACTGGGAGCTGCTGTGAAAACAGTTTCCAATTGGGAGGAGTTGAAAAACACCCAATCAAAATATGTTTTATTAGGTATTCCTGAAGATATTGGCGTACGCGCCAACCACGGAAAACCGGGCGCGCGTGATGCTTGGGTAACGGGGTTACAATCGTTTTGTAATATTCAAAATAATTTACTTACTAAAGCCGAAAACGTAATTATTCTAGGCGAAATAGATTGTAAAACCCAAATGGAACAGGCTGAAAAAATTTCAGAAGAAGCGCCACATTATTATGAAAAGTTAGGGGAATTAGTTTCTCAAATTGACGATAAAGTTTCAGAAACAATCAAACGCATTGTTCAGGCTAATAAAATACCAATCATCATTGGAGGCGGTCATAATAATAGCTTCGGAAATTTAAAAGGAGCTTCTCAAGCTATCGGCAAAGGAATAAACTGCGTTAATTTTGATGCACACACAGATTTTCGAGCCTTAGAGCATCGGCATAGTGGCAACGGGTTTTCATACGCTTTTGAAGATGGCTATTTAGACAAGTATTCCATATTCGGGATTCATAGGAATTATACCTCAAAGGCTGTTTTTGAAACGATGGATGCTAATCCAGAAAGAATTCAATTTTCAATTTTTGAAGATATTGCCATTTCAGAAAAAATAGCTTTTTCAAAAGCACTTCAAAATACTGACGAATTTCTACATACCGAAACTGACTATTTTGGCGTTGAATTAGATTTAGACGCTATTGAAAATATAGGAAGTAGCGCAATGACACCCAGCGGATTTACCGTAACCAAAGCAAGGAAATTCTTAGCGCACTTCTCAAAAAAACAGAAGTGCAAGTATATACATATTTGTGAAGGGGCGCCTAGGTTTTCGACTAAATCTGGGCAACTGGGAAAGACTATTGCTTATTTAATATCAGACTGTATCACTTCATGAAAATTATATCCTACGAGCCACAATATGGCCAGGACTTTTACGAGCTAAATGTAGAATGGCTAGAAGCATACTTTTATGTTGAGGATTTTGACCGCGAAGTATTAAGTAAACCAGAAAAATACATTTTAAATCCTGGCGGACACATCTTTTTTGCTATTGAAAACAACATCATTTTAGGTACCGTTGCTCTTTTGAAGAAAGAAGAAGGCGCTTTTGAACTGACTAAAATGGCTGTTTTACCTAACCAACGCGGTAAGAAAATTGGTCAAAAACTGATGCAATACTGTATTGATTTTGCAAAAGAAAACAACTTTAAAAAACTCTTTTTATATTCAAATACCAAACTTGAAAATGCTATTTACATTTACAGGAAATTCGGATTTTTGGAAGTAGAACAAGAGCCGGATGTACCGTATGAGCGCAGTAATATTAAAATGGTTTTTCCTCTCTAGTTATTTATTCTTCTCTTCAATCCATTTTGCCATAAATTTGGTGCTTTGTGCCGTATGATGCTGTAAAATTTGCCCAAAGAAATGGCTATTTCTATGTCGTGGTAAGTTCTTTTTTATCGTTTCAATTCTTTCTAAAAAAGAAGCGTCAAAAAGGGTTTTATCAAATCTGTTATTTAGTGTTTCAAAACCTTGATGCTGCTTTTCTAGCCAAATATTTTCATCAGTATACAATGTGATAGCCTTATTTATAAAATCAGTCCAATTATCTGCCCCATTATTAGTTGTAGAAGCGTTATAAATCCCTTCAGCTCCAATATTTGTAGTAACTAAGGGGGTTCCAGATTGCATGGCATCTATCAATTTTCCTTTTAATCCTGCGCCAAACCGAATTGGCGCTAAACACGCTCGTGCTTGTCGCATTACAGTATGACTATCTGCTGCCCAACCTTTAATAATAAACCCTTCCTTCTCGTTATGTAGTTCTAGCACCTGTTGTGGAGCATACGCTCCGTAAACATGTAATTCAGCTTTTGGAAGTTTTGCTTTTATTTGAGGCCAAATATCCTTTTTTAAAACTTTAAGGGAATCTACATTAGGCGCATGCAATAAATTGCCGATGGTGATAAAATGTTGTCTTTCCTTAAAAGTTGGTAGATATTGTTTTTGTTCTTCTGAAATGGGAGAAAGTAAAAAAGGTAGATAAAAAAGTATATTTTCCGAAATAGAAAAGGTATTTTGTAACAGTTTTATTTCAGCTTCTGAAATAATAAGCGACAGGTCGCAACGCCAGATACTCGCTAATTCTCTTTTTGCCGTTTCGGTAAACAAATTAGCTTTTTCAACAGGTGTATTTTGTTTTACAGCTATTTCCCGTGCTTTCCTAAGGAAATGCAAATCTTCAGTATCCAGTATTTTTAGTGCTTCTGGACATACTTCACTTACGCGCCAACCAAATTGTTCTTCAGTGATAAACCGATCAAAAAGGACGATAGTTGGGTTTTCTTTCCGAAGAAAATCATCGAAAGAAGAATTGTTAAGCTGTATTGTTTCTGAAGAAATTCCTAAGTTTTGTAAATCGGCTGACTTATCGCCGCTACTTGCTGTGCTGGCAAAAGTAATTGAATAGTTGTCTTCTAGAAAAACCTGAATAAGCTGAAGCATCCTTGAGCCAGCTGCCGTAGTGGTAGGCTCGGGAAAAGTATGTCCGATTATAAGTAGCTTTTTCAAAACAGATAAAGATTATTGTTATGTCACCCTGTATTAGATAAATATGTCGACACTACATCGGAGTGACAACCCAATTTCAATAAAAACAGGAAACCTTTCTCAAGTTAATCCATTACTACTTCACCATAGAGGTCAAAATCTTCTGCGGCGGTGATTTTTACGTTGAAAAACTCACCAGTCCTCAGGTAGCCATCCTCTGCATTAACCAACACTTCGTTATCTACGTCTGGGCTGTCAAATTCAGTTCGCCCCACAAAGTAGCTGCCTTCTTTTCTATCAATTAGTACGCGGAATACTTTCCCAATTTTCTGCTGATTCAATTCCCAAGAAATTTGAGACTGAATAGCCATAATTTCGTTGGCACGCTCCATTTTTACGTCTTCGGGTACATCATCTTCCAGATTAAAAGCGTGTGTGTTTTCTTCGTGAGAATAGGTAAAACAGCCTAAACGTTCAAAGCGCATTTCTTCTACCCAGTTTTTAAGTAATTGGAAATCTTCTTCGGTCTCACCTGGATATCCAACTATCAAGGTTGTACGAATAGCCATATTAGGAACGTATCTTCTGAAATCTTTTAAAAGATTAGTTGTCTTCTCATACGTAGTTCCACGGCGCATCGATTTTAAAATATGGTCGGAAATATGCTGCAATGGAATATCAATATAATCACATATTTTCGGCTCTTCCCGCATGACATCCAACACATCCATCGGGAAACCAGTTGGGAATGCATAATGCAATCTGATCCATTCGATACCTTCTACCTTTGCTAAGTTTTTAAGTAATTCTGCTAAGTTTCGTTTTTTATACAAATCAAGACCGTAATAAGTAAGGTCCTGAGCAATTAGAATCAATTCTTTTACACCGTTTGCGGCTAGCTTTTCCGCTTCCGTTACTAAATCTTCAATAGGAGTACTTTTGTGCTTTCCTCGCATCAACGGTATGGCACAGAATGAACACGGACGATCGCAGCCTTCTGCAATTTTTAAATAGGCGTAGTTTTTTGGTGTGGTTGTTAATCGTTCACCTATTAACTCATGTTTATAATCCGCTCCCAATGCTTTCAATAAGCCGGGTAATTCTGTTGTTCCGAAGTATTGATCTACATCAGGAATTTCCTTTTGAAGATCGGGTTTGTAGCGTTCAGAAAGGCAACCGGTAACAAATACTTTGTCAACAACACCTTCTTCTTTTTTCTGAACGTATTCTAAAATAGTATTGACGCTTTCTTCCTTTGCATTAGCAATAAAGCCACACGTATTGATTACTACTACATTTCCTTCCTCTTCATGAACAACCTCTTTATCATTGGCACGTAACTGCCCCATTAACACCTCGCTGTCATAAACGTTTTTAGAACAGCCTAAGGTTACTACATTAATCTTATTTTTCTTCAGTGATTTTGTACGCATTGTGCAGTTTTTAAAAGCGCACAAAGATACCGTTAATTAATAAGAAATCAATAGTATTAAATAATCATCTAAGTATATGAAAATTAAGGTGGGTTATTTAGGTTTTTCTTGGTAATAGTTTTCTAAAATGGATGCTAATTCTTCTTTTCCAGAAAGTACTTTCTCTATTTTTTCTTTGGTTTCATCAGAAAGAATTACCGACAAAGGTTGTTTTACATTTTGAATCTTTGGAAAAACAGCTGCAATTTGTTTATCCCACTTTTTAAAGTATTTTGGCAAATCATCTGAATAGACAATTTTTCTTTTTGTGCCTTCATCAGTTGCTCGAAAGGGTGTGGTAACATTTAAATACCCATAATCATCGGTTAATTGTTCGCCAGGTTGAATATCACGGATTGCAATTTCAAAATCGTAAGCAGTAGTAAGACAATTGGATTTAAAACTGTGATTAACAAAGCGTCCGTGATCCCAGCAGAGTACAAAATTACCTTTATTATTTCGGTAGGTATAAGTATCTAAGATATGTTGATATAGGTTATCCATACTTAGAAATTCTTCTTTGGTAAACTCCCTATCAAGTTTATCAAGTGCCCAAGTTATAGTCCCAGCCGGAATTAGTTTTGTTGCAACTACTCCGTGCCCTATTTCGTTATTTATAAATTGTAGTTCAGTATCTGGATGAATCATTTTAAAAAAACTTCTATGTGAAATTACTTAAAAAATGAATCCACAAACTCGAATTTATTGAAAACTTGTAGGTCTTCCATTCCTTCCCCTACTCCAATATATTTAACCGGAATTTTAAACTGATCGTTTATACCGATAACAACACCGCCTTTTGCAGTTCCGTCAAGTTTGGTAACTGCGAGTGAAGTAACTTCGGTTGCATTGGTAAATTGTTTGGCTTGTTCAAAAGCATTTTGCCCTGTTGAACCATCCAAAACCAAAAGAACCTCATGCGGTGCATCTGGAATAACCTTTTGCATCACACGCTTTACTTTTGAAAGCTCGTTCATCAAGTTTACTTTATTGTGCAATCGTCCAGCTGTGTCAATTATTACAACATCAGCATCTTGTTTTACCGCACTTTGCAGACTGTCAAACGCTACACTGGCAGGATCACTTCCCATACTTTGTTTAACGATAGGAACATCGGTACGGTCTGCCCAGATTTGTAATTGGTCTATTGCTGCCGCTCGAAATGTATCGGCTGCTCCTAATACTACTTTCTTTCCTGCTTTTTTAAACTGATAAGCCAGTTTACCAATAGTAGTAGTTTTCCCTACACCGTTTACACCAACTACCATAATAACATGTGGGACGGAACGTTCAGGTATTTCAAACTCGGTTGCGTTGCCTGAGTCGATTTCGCTCAATAAACCCGCTATTTCTTCACGAAGGATTAAATTTAATTCATCTGTTCCTAAATATTTGTCTTTTGAAACGCGTTCTTCAATACGTTCAATTACTTTTAGCGTTGTATTTACACCAACATCGCTGGTAACGAGAATTTCTTCTAAATTATCGAGTACGTCGTCATCTACTTTACTTTTACCGGCAACGGCTTTAGACAATTTATCGAAAAAAGAGGTTTTAGATTTTTCCAACCCTTTATCTAAGGTTTCCTTTTTTTCTTTTGAGAATATTTTTTTAAAAAGGCTCATAGTTTTGTTAGTTAAGCACGGTTTTGCGTGAGGGATTGAGTACGCTACCGTGTAGCGACGAAAGCCCGACCCGATTTAGGGGCACGCCAAAAATAATGCTGTAAAGATAATCGTTTAAAAATACAAAAAGCCACCTTCGTAAAAAAGTGGCTTTCTGTATAGTATTGTATATTGGTTATTTTTTGTTTAACCAATCGCTTACTTGATCTGGAGCCATAATAGACTCTACAAAAGTATATGCTCCTGTCTTTTCTGACTTCACCATTTTAATGGCTTTCGTTAGTCGCTTAGATCCTGTTTGTAATGATGCTACTGATTTCTTTGCCATAACTAATTATTTTATCTCCTTGTGAACAGTCATCTTTTTAAGGATAGGGTTGAATTTTTTCAACTCTAATCTGTCCGGAGTGTTCTTTTTGTTTTTGGTAGTAATGTAACGAGAGGTACCTGGTTTACCAGTGTTTTTGTGCTCTGTACATTCTAAAATTACTTGTACTCTATTTCCTTTTTTAGCCATTGTTACCGACTTTATACGTTATTGCAATTATTTGTTAAGGAAGCCTTTTTCGCGAGCTTCTTTAACTACTGCATAAATCCCTTTTTTGTTGATGTCTTTTAACGCTGAAGTAGATACTTTTAGTGTTAACCACTGATCTTCTTCAGGAATGTAAAAGCGTTTTTTAACCAAATTCACATTAAATTTGCGCTTGGTTTTATTCATCGCGTGGGATACGTTGTTCCCAACCATTGCTCTTTTGCCCGTAAGCTCACAAACTCTTGACATTACCTTATTGTTTATAGTTATTTTTAAACAGGGTGCAAATTTAAATAAATTTATCGGTATGCACAATAAAAGATATTTAGTTTTTTAAAATTTCTTTTAGAAGCATTTCGAAAGCCTTGTTTGTGGCTTTTATAATGACCCGTTCGCGGTTGTTACCAAAACTGAATTTTTGGGAAATCATTCCCTTTGGTGAAGCGATTGCAATAAAGACTGTACCTACTTCATCTTTGCCATCACCTTTAGTTGGCCCTGCAATTCCAGTAGTTGCAACAGCATAATCGGTTTTAAAAAGGTTTGTTGCTTGGGTTGCCATAGCTTCGGCCACTGGAGCACTTACTACGGTGTGCTTATCTATTAACTGTTGATCTACACCTAATACTGAAACTTTTTGTGAGGTTTCATAAGGCACAATACTTCCCCTTAAATAAGTGGATGCACCAGGAACCGCGGTTATCTCTTTTACAACTGAACCACCGGTGCAACTTTCCGCCAAACTCAATGTTTGCTTTTTTTGCTGTAATAGAGATGCCACCCGCTCAACTATGCTAGTTTCATCTTCAAAACCCACCGCTATATCATCCAACAGCTTGCTAAGACTTTCCATTTTGGTATTTACGGCTTTTTGCAAAGCTTCTTTGTCTTTACCTGTGGAAGACAAGCGCAAACGCACCCTGCCCAATGATGGTAAATACGCCAGTTTTATATTTTTGGGAAGGTTATTTTCCCAGTCTTCAATTCTTTCTGCTACGGCGCTTTCTCCTAGTCCGTAGGTTAATAATGTTTTATGGTAAATATGTGGGCGATTGTATTTCTTGATAATGCGTGGGAACACTTCTTCCGTAAGAATATGTTTCATTTCGTAAGGTACGCCAGGCATAGAAACAAAAACCGTGTTGAATTTTTCCATCCATATTCCTGGAGCGGTACCATGAGGGTTTTGTAGAACCTCAGCTTTTGAAGGAACCATCGCCTGTTTTAAGTTTGCAGCCAACGGTTCTTTTTTAATGTATTTTGAAAAAATATCTTTTATGTTCTGTAATACCTCTGCACTCTCCACTAAAGAGTCTTCAAAATACTCGCAAAATGTCTCTTTGGTAATGTCGTCTTTGGTTGGGCCCAGTCCGCCTGTAACCAAAACTATGTCTACTCTTTTTCTGGCATCTTCAAGTGCATTGAGAATATGCTGCCGATCATCTTGAATGGAAGTTATTTGATATACCTGAACCCCAATGTGATTAAGCTGTTTGCTAATGTAAGCAGAATTGGTATCTACTATTTGCCCGATGAGTATCTCATCACCAATGGTGATTATTTCTGCTAACATCTATAAGTTGAAATCTTCTTTAAGCTCCTCTAAAACAGCTTTTACAGTTGTAACAACGTGTAACAGCTTTTGCTCTATGGCCCCTTGCTTTTTAGAGGTTTTAGTCCAAGACTCAATTGCCAAGACTTCTTTAGACACCTCTACACCAAACATTTCAAAATTAGGTTTCATTTTATGTGCAAACTGGTACGCTAATTCTTTATTATCGTTTTCTACTGCTTCTTGTAATGCTTGAAGGTCTGGTGGTATTTCTTCTAAAAAGGTTTGTGCTACTACAGCCATAAAATCTTCGTCACCGCCAGCAACTTCTTTAATTTTTTCTTTGGAATAATGTTTACTCATTTATTTAACTTTTATGGAGAACATTTGTTTCTCTTCAATATACCCCTTTAATCTGTCTTCAGGGCTCACTTTTGCAACGCCTGCAGGGGTTCCTGTAAAAATAACATCTCCAATCTTTAATGTAAAATATTTTGATATATATTCAATCAGCTCATCAATTTTCCACAGCATTAATTTAGTCGACGCTTTTTGAACAGTTTCTCCATTTTTCTCTAAAGAGAAATGAATATCATCTACGTTCTTAAACGTTTCTTTTGAAAGAAAAGTACCTATAACTGCTGCTCCATCAAATGCTTTGGCTTTTTCCCACGGCAATCCTCTCTCTTTTAACTTAGCCTGAAGATCACGGGCAGTAAAGTCGATTCCTAAACCTATTTCGTCATAATACTTATGGGCAAATTTACGGTCTATGTGTTTTCCTATCTTATTGATTTTTACCAGGATCTCCACCTCGTGATGCACCTCTTCTGAAAAATCTGGGATAAAAAATGGCTGCTTTTTCAGCAAGATTGAAGTGTCCGGTTTTAAAAACAAAACAGGGTCTGTTGGTTTTTCGTTTTTAAGCTCCTCTATGTGATCGGCATAATTTCGGCCTACGCAAATAATTTTCATACCGAACTTATAGTTTGTTGTTCAATTGGCTCAATTTAATTCGCGTCAATACCTTTTTTGTATACAATGGAAAATCGGCATTAATCAACCACCCAAAATAACCGGGTTCTTTTTCAATGATATCGGTTACTTTTTTACCTCTGTGTTTTCCGAAGCTAAACACTTCTTCCCCTTGTTTGTTATATCCTATAAACCCTGCAAAATCTGCGTAATTTTTATGGGCGCTAAACGTAGAAAGAAAGTTGATGTCGTTTTCCACATCTTCATAACGATCTAATTGCGCTTTGAGCACCTCATAGGTTGCGTTGGTGTCTGCTTCTGCACTATGGGCATCGGTTAAATCTTTATCGCAATAGAATTTGAAAGCGGCTTCTAACGTTCGCTTTTCTTTTTTATGGAAAATGGTCTGTACATCTACTGCTTTTGCTTTTTTAAGGTCGAAATCCACTTCAGCTCTTAATAATTCTTCAGCAAGTAATGGAATATCAAACCTATTACTGTTGTAACCTCCTAAATCGCTATCCTTCATTAAATCTTGCACTTTATGTGCTAGTTCTTTAAAAGTAGGCTCATTTTCCACCATTTCATTTGTAATTCCGTGAATGGCAGTAGTGGAAGGCGGAATGGGCATCTCTGGATTTACACGCCACGTATGACTTTCTTTGTTTCCATTTGGAAAAACTTTAAGTATAGAAATTTCAACAATACGGTCTTTAGCTACGTTGGTTCCTGTTGTTTCCAAATCAAAAAAACAAATGGGTTTCGTGAGGTTTAATTCCATAGTTTGGCTTCAGATTTTTTTTAAAGTCCTTTCTTCAGAAATAAATTTTGCTACTGAAGAAAATGAGATAATTGTACTTGGTTACACTTCTCTATTTACATTCCAGGCTTCCAAGTAATTGGCCACTGCTTTTACAAATTGACCGCCTAAAGCACCGTTTACCACACGGTGGTCGTAACTGTGCGATAAGAACATCTTGTAACGGATACCGATAAAGTCACCATCTGGAGTTTCGATTACCGCTGGAACTTTACGAATAGCTCCAAGTGCCAAAATACCTACTTGCGGTTGATTGATAATTGGCGTTCCCATGATGCTCCCAAAAGTTCCTACATTGGTTACTGTGTAAGTCCCTCCTTGAATTTCATCGGGTTTTAATTTGTTTTGACGAGCACGGTTTGCTAAATCGTTTACCGCTTTGCTCATCCCAACCAAGTTAAGTTGGTCTGCATTTTTTATAACGGGAACAATTAAATTACCATCTGGTAAAGCAGCTGCCATGCCAAGGTTAACGTTTTTACGTTTTATTATTTTATCTCCATCAACAGCAATGTTCATTAATGGATAATCTTTTAAGGCTTTTGCTACGGCTTCCATAAATATTGGAGTGAACGTAAGCTTTTCGCCTTCGCGCTTTGCAAAATCGCCTTTTACCTTATTACGCCAGTTCCAGACTTTAGTAACATCGCACTCTACAAACGATTGTACGTGGGCAGAAGTTTGCACACTGTCCACCATATGTTTCGAAATCATTTTACCCATTCGAGTCATTTCGATCACCTCATCTTCTCCGTTTACGGAAACGGCAGGTTTTGGTGCTGGCGCTGGTTTTGAAGCTACCGGCTGTTGAGCAGTTTCTTGTTTAGGCTGTGCTTGCTGCTGGCCTCTGTTTTCAACATAGGCTAACATATCGTTTTTAGTAACGCGTCCATCTTTTCCTGTTCCTGAAATGGAATCAAGTTCCGATTGGGAAACACCTTCTTCTTTAGCAATGTTTTTCACTAAAGGAGAGTAAAAGCGCTCGTCGTTACTTTCTATTGCAGTTTTTGTAGCTTGTTTTGCTGTATCAACCTTCTCCTCCACAGCTTGTACCATTTCCGGTTCGGGTTTTGTTTCCACGGTTGAGGACTTAGGAGCACTGCTTTCTTCACCTCCATCACCTTCGGTTTCTATTATGGCGATGGTTTGTCCTACTTGCACCACATCGTCAGTATCAAACAATTTTTCTACTAAAACACCATCAACTTCACTAGGGACTTCGCTGTCTACTTTGTCTGTTGCAATTTCCAGAACAGCCTCATCGGCTTCAATAGTGTCGCCTACTTCTTTAAGCCAGTTGGTTACTGTTGCTTCTGCAACACTTTCGCCCATTTTAGGTAGTTTCAATTCAAATTTTGCCATAACGTTTTGCAAGTGGTTTTTTTAAATTAACGGTGCAAAATTAATCAAATTTTAATCGTTTTATGTTTCAAAAACCTTAAAATACAAGAACACTGCCTTTTTCGTCGCTTTTATCACTGCCAATTATAAAATTACAACCCGGTGGCCGAATCCTGAATTGATTGTTCTGGTTTCTAAATTTCTTCATAACCATAAATATTTGTTGGTACGGCATATACTCGACATCAAAGATGAACAGTGTGTTTACTAAGCCTGTTTCTTGAAAAATGGTTTTTGAGGAAGCGGAAAGTGGAACGGACAGTGTTTCAGAAAGGTTTTTTAGCAAGTGTAAATTTTCAGTTAATACAATTGCTTTTTCAACTTTCGGGACATGGCTTTTTTGTTTTTCAGACGAAGTTCCTTTTCGCTTCTTTGCTAATGTAACTCCGGTATTTACCAAGAAGTTTAATACCGTATTTGACTTGAAATGCTTTTTATAAAATATTTGCATCGCCCCATAAAACCGGTCTAAATAAGCAGCGTCTTTTTGTGTGCTTTCCCCTTTGTAATGCAAGGTTTCAGTTGAACCTATGTAATGGTTTTTAAAACCTGCTTTTTCAATTTTATAAGAAAGATCTATATCTTCCCCATACATAAAATAGTCTTCATCAAAACCTTCCACTTGGTTATAAACGCTTCGTTTTAAAAACATAAAAGCACCAACGAGTACGGAAACGTGTCCGGTTCCTTCTTCTGAAATTTTACTTGCATAATATTTTTTAGTAAAACCAAGAATTTTTAAAAGCGAGATCCAAGGCGTTGGGATGTTTCGCTTACTTTCTGGAAGAAAATTACCAGTTCCATCCAACAAATAAACTCCTATCGCGCCTATTTTTTCTGAAGACTCTATTATCCCCAAACATTTTTCAAAAACATTTTCAGAAACTGCTGTATCTGGGTTTAAAACACATACATATTCCCCTTTAGCAACTTTTACAGCTTGGTTATTTGCTTTGCTGAAACCAACGTTCTCTTTATTCTCAATTAATCTGACTTTAGGAAAAAATTCCTTTACCATTTTACAACTATCATCTGGCGATGCGTTGTCTACAACAATAATTTCTGCGTCTATATTTTTAACGGCACGTTGCACACTTATTATGCACTGATGCAAAAAATAGCGAACGTTATAGTTGAGGATTACTACGGAAAGCTTCAAACTTTATTGGTTTTTTAGTGACGTTTCAAACGGAATACGGTTTACGATACTGCGGCCTAAAGTAACTTCATCTGCATATTCCAATTCGTCCCCAACCGAAATACCGCGGGCAATGGTCGTAGTTGTTATTTTGAACGGCTCAATTTGTTTAAAGATATAAAAATTGGTGGTATCGCCTTCCATTGTAGAACTTAAAGCAAAAATAAGCTCTTTTATTTTTCCGTTTTTCACTTTTTCGACCAAGGTGTGAATGTTTAATTCGCCAGGACCAATCCCGTCCATTGGTGATATTTTTCCGCCAAGAACATGATACTGTCCTTTGTATTGGCTTGTATTTTCTATCGCCATCACATCGCGGATATCTTCAACCACACAAACAATTTCTTCAACTCTATTTGGGTTTGAGCAAATTTCGCAAAGTTTGCTATCGGAAATATTATGGCAGTTGGAGCAAAAATTGATCTCTTGTCGCATTTTCTGCAAACTTTCAGAAAGTTGCTGGGTTTGGCTTTCGGGTTGCCGCAATAGATGTAACATTAACCGAAGCGCTGTACGCTTGCCTATTCCCGGAAGTTGAGATACTTCGTTTACTGCGTTTTCCAATAATTTTGAAGAAAAATCCATGAAGGTGTAAGATAAAAAAATGCTTCAGAAATATAACATTCCTGAAGCATTTTTAGAGTCTTTATTACTATTTAATTTTTAATAAACTTCTTGGTTACCGTTCCCGCTTCGGTATTGATTCTAACAAAGTAAATACCATTGTTTAAACCTGAAACACCTACCGAATAACTTCCAGAAATAGTTACGTTTGGTTGATAAATGATTAATTTACCAAGTGTGTCAAATATACGGATATCAGCTTCCAGATTTTGAGAAAGCTTGATGTTCAACTCATCATTTGTCGGGTTTGGATATAAACTTACACTTTCTTCAGAAATCTTATCATCAACACTCAACGTTGGAACCTCAACTGGCGAAGCCCAAAGTCCTCTACCGTAAGTTGCTGCGTAGATCATATCGGTTTCATTATTAATTTCCAATTCGCTAACCTCAACATTTGCAATATTGTTACTGTATGGCTGCCATTCGTTTAGTCCATTATCAATATAGTAAATACCGTAATTCATCCCTAAGTATAGACCATCGGCATTATTATCGTCCCAAACTATACATAGTGCAGAAAAGTTTGGAAGATTCTTTCTGTAATTTTCCCAAGTTTCCCCTCCATCAGTTGAGACAAAAACCTTAGAACCACTTGTAGTAGCAACCGCAACTTTATCAGGGTTTGTTGGGTGTATTGCGATGTAATTAATTGCACCACCTGGAGTTGTCATTATTTCCCAGTTGGTTGCACCTCCATCTATTGTTTTATACAATAAACTAGATCTAGAGGCATACATTATCTGATTGTTTGAAGCAGCGATTTTTAAATTATCTAAATTGCCCCCAAAATTCTGCGAAATTGAAGACCAGCTATTTCCTCTGTTGGTAGATTTATAAACTCTAGAATACCCTGAGTATAAAACAGCAGGGACAGCCGGATCTTGTTCAAAAGGCGTAACCCAATTACCAGTTCCGGGTTCGGGAATGTTTGAATAGGAATTACCTCCGTTATCACTTCTATAAAGGTTACCTTGTTGGGTAGTCCCGTAAAGCCTGTTAGGGTTATCATAGTCCACAAAACCTTCCATACCATCGGCACCTAACCAGTCTCTCCATCCTGCTGCTTCTGTATATACAGACGAACCGTTGTCTTGAGCTCCTCCTGTTACAACTACATCTTGAGTTTGTGAAATTCCAATTTTGTAAAATTGACGAATTCCCAAACCTTCAGACATATCCGTGAAAAAATCAGCATCGACAGTACCCCCGGGGTTTTCAGCCTTATAAATCCCTCCATCGGTACCAAGGTAAAGTGTTGTTCCTACATATTCCATGATATCTATATCTGGGTGTGAATACCCTATATTTTGACTTGCTGCAAGTCCAGGTTGCCATTCTGATGTGTTTTGAAAAGTGACACCTCCATCTATAGATCGCCAAGTTAAAATTCCTGCTAAATGTATTTCATCTGCATTAGAAGGGTTTACAGCAATATCCATATCTCGTGGAGCTTGCCCATAATCAAATTGATTGTAAGTAAAGTATACTCGTTGTCCCTCATGGCTTTTCACAAAGCTATCACCTGAATCAGTAGAAGTATATAATGCTTCAAAAGCACCACCAGACTCTTCTGCTATATAAATTTTTGAAGGGTCATCTGCTGAAACTCCCATCATTTTTGCTCCCCCATTAAAACCTCCTAGCTCGGTAAATGTTGCTCCTCCATCAGTAGATTTATGAAAGCCTGAACCAGTTGCATAAACAGTAGAAGGATCGCCCGGCTTAAATTCTACATCAAAACCATATGAATCTGTAGTTACTTGATTCCAACTAGAACCTCCATCAGTTGTTCTATATATTCCAGCATTTTGTGAAGAAGCAAAAATAATATCACTATCTGTAGGGTGCATCAATATCTTATTAACTAAAGAGTTGCTCAAATCTGCTAAAAGGTTCCAAGTGGCACCTGCATCGGTAGATTTGAAAATCAAACCGCTAGTTGATCCGAAGAAATAGATATCTGAGTCAGCAGGATCAATTGTTACTGAATATACGCTTAGGTTTGTGAAATAGTCACTTAAAGGAACCCAATCCTGACCTCCATTTGTAGTTTTCCATACACCACCAGTATTAGCACCTATAATAATGTGATCATTATCTGCTTGATCAACCGATACAGCAGTTACACGCCCTACACCTGGGTTCCAGCCTGAAGTTGCATTCCAGCTAGTTGGTCCCAATTCGGTCCAATTATCGTTCAGTATTTCCCTGGATTCTGCTGTATTGTTTAAATATGCGTTGTAGCGTTCTAGTTCTTCAATTTTTTCAGTTACGGGAGTTAAATACCCGTTTTCATTTTGAAGGCGTAATGCATTGTATTCCCAACGTTTAAATTGTTTATATCCACTCCCCCTGCCTTTGTCTTTACCAGCAAAGTAAGCTTCGGCACTATCAATCACATCTTGTACTTTGTAAGTACCTGCATCGATCATTTTTAAATATTCTTGAGAAAAAGATGTAGTTGTTATAAAAACAGCTACAGCAAAAAGTAAAAGTTTAAAACGCATAGTTTCAATAAATAAGAAGTTAATAAGTTATTTTTTTTCAAAGTGCCCAAATATACTCAAAAAATAAGGTTCATAGCTCGTTAAACTTTGTATTTTTGAACCTTTCTTACTAAAAGTCAATAAACCTATGCAACCTTTACACATTCTTTTATTAATTGGCGGATATTTTGGTGTTTTAATGCTTATTTCATATTTCACCAATAAAGGAGGTAGCAATGCTGATTTTTTTAAAGCTGGAAAACAATCCCCTTGGTATTTGGTCGCATTTGGAATGATTGGTGCTTCATTAAGTGGTGTTACATTTATATCAGTACCGGGCTGGGTAGAAGCATCCCAGTTTAGTTATTTTCAAGTGGTTTTAGGGTATACCGTAGGTTATGCCGTTATTGGAACCATACTACTCCCTCTTTATTATCGATTAAACCTTACCTCTATTTACACCTATCTAGATGGACGGTTTGGTAAAAACTCCTATAAAACAGGAGCTTCGTTCTTTTTACTTTCTCGTGTTGTTGGAGCAAGCTTTAGATTGTATTTGGTTGCTGTGGTACTGCAAAATTTGGTGTTCAATGCTATGGGAGTTCCTTTCTGGGTAACTGTTTCCATTACTATTTTACTTATTTGGCTCTACACCTTTAAAAGCGGAATTAAAACCATTGTGTGGACCGATACACTACAAACACTTTTTATGTTAATTGCAGTAGGAGTAGCAATTTATTATGTGTCAACAGATTTAGGTCTTTCTGCCGGTAATATTTTTAGCTTTATAGCAGATAGTGACCTATCGAAAATGTTCTTTTTTGAAGACTGGAAAAGTAGTGATCACTTTGTAAAACAATTTTTGAGCGGTGCATTTATAGCAATTGTGATGACAGGGCTAGACCAAGATATGATGCAAAAAAACCTGACTTGTCGTACTCTAAAAGATGCCCAAAAGAATATGTTTTGGTTTACTATTGTATTGACTATCGTCAATTTCATCTTTTTGGCCTTAGGACTTCTTTTAACTATTTATGCACAGCAAAACGGAATAGAAGCCAGAAAAGACCAACTGTTTCCTGAAATTGCCACTCAAGCTGGATTGGGGCTTGGTATTGGCATATTTTTCTTGTTAGGTCTAATTGCAGCGGCTTACAGCAGTGCAGATAGTGCGTTAACATCCCTTACTACTTCATTTAGTATAGATATACTTGAAATTGAAAAAAAATATAATGAAGCGAAACAAATTGCCATCCGTAAAAAAATACACATACTTACATCGGTAATTTTAGTGCTAGTCATTATCATATTTAAATATGTGATCGCCGATGCGTCTGTAATAGCAAAACTTTTCGTTTTCGCTGGATACACCTACGGCCCTTTATTGGGATTATATACTTATGGCTTATTTACCAATTGGAACGTAAAAGACAAGTGGGTTCCTTTAGTAGCAATAGTAACACCGTTTGCAGGATATGCCATTAGCTACCTGTGTAGTATGTATTTCAATTTTGAATTCGGCTTCTTTATTTTAATACTAAATGGCGCCTTAACCTTTTTAGGCCTAATATTGATTAGACGCCAAAAGGACTAACGTGCAAGCCACTTCAGTTTCAATGTTGTTTTTTTTCAACAGCTTGTAAAACTCAGGGTTTTCAGTTCCAGGGTTAAAAATTACCCGGTTCGGTTTCAAGGAAATTATATATTCGTAATACTCCTCTTGCCGTTTTGCGTTTAAGTACAAGGTAACGGTATCGATATTTTCAAATTTTTCTTTTTCAGTAGTTATTTCTACCCCTGCTACCTCCCCTTCTCTTAAACCAACGGCCTCAACTGGATGCTGATTATCTACCAATCGGTTTATAGCAAGGTTAGAATACCGTGAAGGCTTTAGGCTAGCGCCCAATACAAGTGTTTTTTTCATAGTATTTATTTTTCAGAATAGAATATACAATCGCTATCTATCAACTTTCGCTAAAAGTATGTTAAAAAGAATTATTTGTGTAACAATTCTGAAATGACCTCGTCTATTGAGTAGAAATATTTCTGACTTTGTTGTGAAAATTTTTACGTTGATGGTTAGTGTTAATAATAGCAACAAAGTTATAAACCCGAAGCAATTTGCTTCGGGTTTGTTATTTATATGTTAAAAAGTATTTTTCATTGAAACGTTCCTACTTTATAAGAGTCATTAGTATGAGAGTCTGTTAAACTCTCTAAATCATTTATTTTGAAATAATTTCAAAGAAATTGATTTTTGTTAAGCTAGAAAAGCCTTCCATGTCTCTGGAAGGCTTTTTGTTTGTTTTAAAAAGAAGTTACCATCTTATAATCACACTCCCCCAAGTAAAGCCACTACCAAAAGCTGCTAACACTACAAGGTCACCTTTTTTAATCTTCCCAGCTTTATGAGCTTCAGAAAGTGCAATAGGAATAGAGGCTGCAGTAGTATTTCCATATTTTTGAATATTATTAAATACTTGATCATCATTCAATTTTAATTTTTGCTGAATAAATTGAGAAATACGCAAGTTTGCTTGGTGTGGAATCAACATATCAATATCACTAACCGACAGTCCATTTGCTTCAAGACCCTCATGGATTACTTCAGCAAAACGGACAATAGCGTGTTTAAATACAAATTGACCGTTCATATATGGGTAATACGGAATGTCTTCTTGTGGGTTTTTTTCTATAATTTCAGGAACCCAATATTCGGTACTTGGGCCTTGTAATGCTAATTCGTCTTTATGTTTTCCTTCACTATGTAAATGGGTAGATAGAATTCCGCCTTCATTTTCTTCACTTCGAGAAACAACAGCAGCCCCTGCCCCATCACCAAATATTACCGAAACACTACGCCCGCGGGTGGTAAAATCGAGGCCGCCACTGTGGTTTTCACTTCCTATCACTAAAATGTTTTTATACATTCCGGTTTTTACAAATTGATCGGCAACCGACATGGCATAAACAAAACCGCTACATTGGTTACGTACATCAAGCGCTGGAATGGTTCGCATATTCATCATTTCTTGTATCTCAACACCACCGCCTGGAAAATACATATCGGGGCTCAACGTTGCAAAAACGATCATATCTACATCGTCTGGTTTTAAATTGGCTTCTTCCAAAGCTATGGTAGCAGCTTTCACTCCCATTACTGAAGTAGAGTTGCCATCTCCTTTTTTAATGTGCCTCCGCTCTTTAATTCCGGTACGTTCTTGTATCCATGCATCATTCGTATCCATCAATTTCGAAAGGTCGTCATTGGTAACAACATTTTCGGGCACATAATGACCAAGCCCTGTAATTTTTGAAGTGTACATATAATTATAGTATAAACGAAAAGGCAAGATACATATTCAAGCAATGTAAGGGAAATAAACACCCTCTATATAGTATGCGTGCATAGTAATTTGAATGGCTTCTCGTTATTTTTTTAAGTATCTTTTCAAAAAATTTGATTCTCATGAAAAAACTTACCGCATTACTTATTTTTCTACTTGTTTCTTCAGCATTTTATGCTCAAGTAGATAAAAATTATCAAAAACCTCCTAAAGAAATTCTCGATTTAGTTGAAGCACCTCCTGCTCCTTCCGTAATTATTGATGACAAAGGTGAAAACGTTGCCCTTTTATATCGTGATTCTTATAAATCTATACAAGAACTTTCCGAAACCGAAATGCGTTTAGGAGGGTTACGTATTAACCCAAAAACCAATATTGGTAGCCGTACCAATTATTATAACAATATTGAAGTAAAAAAAGCAACCGATAAAGAATCGAAACAAGTTTCGGGTCTTCCTGAAAACCCTCGGCTATCAAACTTTAGTTGGTCACCCAATCAAAAAATGATTGCTTTTTTACATACTGGTAAAGAAGGAGTTGAAGCGTGGGTGTTGGATATTGGTAAAAGCTCAGCAAAAAAGTTAACCGGCGCAACCGTAAACGCCAATATGGGCGATGTTATCAATTGGTTTAAAGATAGCTCTAGCTTGTTGGTAAAAATGCTACCAGCAAACAGAAAAGAATTAATTAACACTGCTGAAGCTGTACCAACAGGTCCAACCATTTCAGTTAGTGACGGTGAGAAAGCTCAAAACCGAACGTATCAAGATTTATTGAAAAACCCGAATGATGAAGCTAATTTTGAACAGTTGGCCCTTTCAGAAATTAAAAAAGTTTCCATTAATGGGGAAGTAACTTCTTTTCTTCCTACAGCAATGTACCGAAGCATTAGTTTTTCACCTAACGGAGAATATATTTTAGTTTCAGAAGTAAAGAAACCGTTTTCTTATTTAGTTCCTTATTATCGTTTTCCTTATACTGAAACAGTTTATGACGAAAATGGAAAAGTAGTTACGGTCATAAATGAAGTACCTTTAGATGAAGTTCGTCCAAAAGGATTTATGGCCACGCGTACGGGTAAACGAAACTTTAGCTGGCGAAATGACCAGCCTGCTACTTTATATTGGGTAGAAGCTTTAGACGAAGGAGATCCTGAAAATGAAGTTGATTTTAGAGATGTTGTGTACCAAGTTGAAGCACCTTTCACAGGTAAAGGAAAAGAAATTTTAAAAACTAAAAATAGATTTTCTGGTATTACTTGGGGTGATGATAAAAATGCCATCGCTTACGATTATTGGTGGAATGATAGAAACACCAAAACCTATCTTTTTAATCCGTCAGATTTATCTCAAAAACCTATTATTATTTCAGATAGAAACTATCAAGATCGATATAGTGATCCAGGAAATTTTGTAACGACACGAAATAAATTCAATCGTTCTGTTCTAGACGTTAACAATAGTACTGCTTATTTAATGGGTGATGGATATTCTGAGGAAGGACAGTTTCCTTTTGTAGATGAATTCAACTTAAAAACCCAGAAAACAAAGCGTATCTATCAATCGAGCTATACTGATAAAAAGGAAAATTTGTATGATGCGATTGATATGAAGAAAGGAAAAATTCTAGTAAGAATAGAGTCGCAAAATGAATATCCTAATTATTATTTCAGGAATATTTATAAGAAGGAAGACTTAACACCTGTAACTAGTTTTGAAAACCCTTTTAAAAGTTTACAAAATGTACATAAAGAAGTAATTACATACAAACGTGATGACGGATTAGAACTAGAAGGAACGCTTTATTTACCTGTTGGTTACGATAAGGACAAAAAAGAAAAGAAACCGATGATTCTTTGGGCTTACCCTCGAGAGTTTAAAGATAAAAGTAGTGCTTCACAAAACACAACCAACCCGAATGAATTTATCTATCCATTCTGGGGAAGCCCTATTTATTGGGTAACGCAAGGTTATGTTGTTTTAGACGATGCGGCTTTCCCAATTGTAGGTGAAGGTGATGAAGAACCAAACGACACGTTTAGAACGCAATTAGTAGCGAATGCAAAAGCTGCTATCGATGCGGTTGACGAAATGGGTTATATTGATAGAAACCGTGTTGCAGTTGGCGGACACAGTTATGGAGCTTTTATGGTTGCAAATTTATTAAGCCATAGTGATTTATTTGCTGCTGGAATTGCCAGAAGTGGAGCCTATAACCGAACCTTAACACCATTCGGGTTTCAAAGTGAAGAACGCAGCTACTGGGATTCACCAGAAACCTATTACACCATGTCACCTTTTATGCATGCTGAAAAAATGAAAACTCCATTATTGCTTATACACGGCGAAGCCGATAATAATTCTGGTACGTATCCGCTGCAAAGTGAGCGTTATTTTAATGCACTAAAAGGATTGGGAGCTACTGCCCGTTTGGTTATGCTGCCAAAAGAAAGTCACGGCTACCGTGCTAAAGAAAGCATCTTGCACTTGCTCTGGGAACAAGATGAATGGTTAGACACGTATGTTAAAAACAAAGATAAAGCTGTTGAAACTATGAGCAAAAAAACCGAAGGAAAGTAAGTTACTCAAAAACATACAGAATAGAAAAAGGGTGCAAAGTATGCACCCTTTTTTTAACAACCTAACCAATAAATAATCGGTAACTTATCTTTTTCATAGCAGTTTTCCAATTATTTACAATAAAGATACAACAATTTTGTTTAAAATTTTTATTTTAAAGTTAAACAAAATGTTAAATTTTTTCTATACATATTTTTTGTAGTTATTAATTTTTACAAAAGCCCCTAAATCATTCAATAAGTTATAAAGGCCAAAAAACGTTCTGTTTATATAAAGGAAATGTTTAGAACCTCTATTTCCATTCATTTTGCGCAACTCGGTATCTTTTGAATATTTATCGCTCAAATCCGCTATTTTACCAAAGAATTCTTCATCTGAAAAATCAAACGTTTCGCCATGAAAAGGCTTCGTAAACAAGCTCAACATTTCGTGGAAGAGTTCAGAAAAGAATTTTACCTCTTCGGGTGAATCATCGCTTCGTAAAATTTCAAGCTCGTACATCTTTTCCATAAAAACATCTGGGTTATTAATGTTCTCAGGTTTTGCTAATTCAAAATAAGGCGTGTAAAATTCTTCAGGTACTTTTTTAATACAACCGAAATCAATTGCAACTAAGTTGGAGTCTTTATCCACTAAAAAGTTTCCAGGGTGTGGATCGGCGTGAACACTCTTCAATTCGTGCATTTGAAACATATAAAAATCCCACAAAGCCTGACCAATTTTATTTGCCTTTTCTTTATCTGTGTTGACTTTAGTAAATTCTGAAAGATGTTTCCCTGTCATCCAATCCATCGTGATGATGCGATCGGTCGAAAGTTCTTCGTAATATTTCGGAAATTTTAAATTAGGAATAGCTGAACACGCTTCGGTTGTAGCTTTACTTTGAGCTATTTCTAAATTGTAATCGGTTTCTTCTAAAAGTTTCCCTTCAATTTCCTTAAAGTACTTTTCAGAATCTTTCCCTTTTAAATTGAACATTTTAATTGCAAAAGGCTTTACCAATGCTAAATCGCTACTAATGCTATCTGCCACACCGGGATATTGAATTTTAACCGCAAGGTTTTTTCCATCTTTCGTTGCTTTATGCACTTGACCAATACTCGCGGCTGCAACAGAGTTTTCATCAAACGTATCAAATAAATCTTCTGGGGTTTGATTAAAGTACTTGCTAAAAGTTTTTCGTACCAAAGGTGCAGACAATGGTGGAACTTGAAATTGTGCCAGGGAAAATTTTTCAACATACGCTTTTGGCATAATATTTTTTTCCATGCTCAACATTTGAGCTACTTTTAAAGCGCTTCCTTTCAAATTTTTTAATCCGTCGTAAATATCCTCAGCGTTACTTTCATTCAACACGTCTTTATTTAATTCTGGGTTTACGAGCTTACCACCATAATATTTCAAATAGTTGCCACCTACTTTTACACCGGTGCTTACCAGTTTACTGGCTCGTTTAATTTTTCCCGTAGGGATTGAATCGAGTGTTTTCATTTAGTTCATTTTATCTTTCCATAGAAATTTTCCGAAATCAACCACACTTTCTAAAGGTGTATTATCAAACACATCGAATATAGCGCGAACGGATTTTTCAATAACAATATCTGTTTTTTCAAAGGAAGCCGAATTGTCTTCCATCCAATATTTTAAGATGAAAAGTGTTTGCAGCCAAGCCCCTTCAGAAAATACTGAAACTGGTTGTTTTAATATCTTCAGATTTTTTTCTTCGTTCTTTTCACTTATCAAACCAGAGGCAAACTCCTTCACCCTACTTCGCAACCCTTTTAACTGCGAAAGGTTTTTCATCATATCTTTATGTTCTTTCAGGGCGAAAAGTACGTAACTGCGATTGGCGGTAAGCATTTCAAAGAAAGTGAAGAAAAAAGTAAGCATCTTCTCTTGGTTGCTGAACCCGTCAAAATTTTTATCCTTGTGCGCCAGTTTCAACGAATGATCGAAAAATGTATTCCATATTTCATTACGCAATCCATCGAAAGAGCCGAAGAAACTGTAAAATTCCTGTTCGGTCATACTATGTTCTTTACTGAACTTATAAACGCTTTTAGGCGTTTGTTCATGTTCGAGAACGTAATTCATATAAGCCGAAATAATACTATCGCGGGTTATATCTTTCTTTTTTGTAGTGGTTTTTTTAGTTGCCATAAGTTTTAATTTTATGCAGAATCGCTATATCCAATTCTTTACCAAAGATAAATAATGTTTAATCTATTTGGTGTTACGTTAAACAAAATGTTCTGTTAAAGTTTCTGAGTCCTTAGTAGGTAAAAACAGAACTATCTTACAAAGTGACAAGCTGTCATAATTTATTAGAATGGTATTTTATTTGTTTTATTGATTTCAGAAAAAAACAAAACCTAGATATTATGAGTAAAGGAACTATTAATGTATCGGTCGAGAATATTTTTCCGCTGATCAAAAAGTTTTTATACAGCGACCACGAAATATTTTTGCGGGAGCTTATTTCGAATGCAACAGATGCTACACTCAAGTTAAAGCATCTTGCCAATATTGGTGAAGCAAACGATGTTGCCTACGGAAATCCTAAGATTGAAGTAAAAATCGATAAAGAAAACAAAACGCTTCATATTATAGATGAAGGAATTGGGATGACCAAAGATGAGGTTGAAAAATATATTAACCAAATCGCTTTTTCTGGTGCCGAAGAATTTATTGAAAAGTACAAAGATAAAGATGGTGGAGACACTGGAATTATAGGTCATTTCGGTCTTGGGTTTTATTCTTCTTTTATGGTAGCCGATAAAGTGGAAATCATCACCAAAAGTTTTAAAGACGAGCCAGCCGCACATTGGGTATGTGATGGCTCCCCAAACTTCACATTAGAGGATGCTGATAAAGATGTGCGCGGAACGGAGATTATTCTTCATATTTCTGAAGATGAAACCGAATTTTTAGAAGAAGGTCGTATTCGCGAACTGCTGGTTAAGTATAACAAGTTTATGCCAATCCCTATTAAGTTTGGTATGAAAACAGAAACACTTCCAAAACCAGAAGATGCTAAAGAAGATGACCCAGCACCTACCAAAGAGGTTGAAAATATCATTAACAACCCAAATCCAGCTTGGACCAAACAACCGGTAGATTTAGAGGAAGAAGACTATAAAGGTTTCTACAGAGAATTGTACCCTATGCAATTTGAAGAGCCGTTATTTCACATTCACTTAAATGTTGATTATCCGTTCAATCTAACGGGAATTTTATATTTCCCAAAAATGACGAACGATATGAACATACAAAAGGATAAAATCCAATTATATCAAAACCAAGTGTTTGTCACCGATAATGTAGAAGGCATTGTACCAGAATTTTTAACGATGCTTCGCGGTGTGATTGACAGCCCGGACATTCCGTTGAATGTTTCGCGTAGTTACCTACAAGCGGATGGTGCCGTTAAGAAAATCTCCAGTTACATTACCCGTAAGGTAGCCGATAAGCTGAAAACACTTTTTAACGACAACCGGGAAGACTTTGAGCAAAAATGGAATGACATTAAAGTGGTGATTGAATACGGAATGTTAACCGAAGACAAGTTTTTTGACAAAGCTCAAAAATTTGCACTGTACCCAACCGTTGACGGCAACTATTTTACTTTTGAAGAATTACAGGAAAAGATAAAAGACAATCAAACGGATAAGGATGATAAATTGGTTGTGCTCTATGCTTCAAATAAAGATGAGCAGCACAGCTATATTCAAGATGCCAAAGATAAAGGCTATGAAGTATTGATGCTCGATTCGCCAATTATTTCACACTTATTACAAAAACTGGAAAGCAGTAAAGAGAACATCAGCTTTGTACGTGTAGATAGTGAACCTGTTGAAAATTTAATAAAGAAAGACGAAGAGCAGATTTCTAAACTTTCAGATGAAGAAAAAGAAACACTAAAAACTTTTTTGACGGAAACAGTGCCTTCAGAAAAATTTACCGTTCAATTGGAAGCTATGGACAGTAAAGCAAACCCGTTTGTAATTACCGAGCCTGAGTTTATGCGCCGTATGAAAGAAATGCAACAAACCGGCGGTGGCGGTATGTTTGGAATGGGCAATATGCCAGAAATGTACAACCTGATCGTAAACACAAATCACGAATTGGTTTCTGAAATATTGAACACTAAAACCAAGAAAAAGAAAGAGCGATTGGTTAATCAAGCCTTGGACCTTGCTAAGTTGAGTAAAAACTTATTAAAAGGTGAAGACATGACTGCATTTATCAAAAGAAGTTATGAAATGATTAAATAATAGGATTTTTCTTACATTATTAATAAAAACCGTCTTAAAAGACGGTTTTTTTTGTTAAAAATTTAAAGTTAAGTTGTTTAGTTAAAGGTTTTTTAGCGTATTTTTGGGAGTATAACCAAAAATTTAACAATTATGAAAAAAATTACATTGTTGCTTTTTGGGCTTTTATTTAGTATAACACTAATGGCTCAAGAGCAAGTTTCTTTAACTAAGGCAATTGAAGCTGGTTTAAATTACACTAAATCCAGTTCAACAATTGACAATAAAGATTCTGCTAAAATTACTCCTATTGTTCAAAGAGCAATTACTTCAACTTTTACCGATCGTACCAGCTTTCAAACAGCTGCTCCTAACTTAACATTAGAGGATTTTGAAGGTGGGGCTGCACCAAACACCTTCTCTAGTTGCGGTGGCGGTACAGCAAGTTCTAACTCAGGAAGCTGTTTTCCTCCGGGTGAGCTTCAGCCTGGGGTGGTATATACCGCAACAGGAGGAGATCTTGTTGTTGTTGGACAAGGTAATTTTGGCAATCCGAATCCCACTATTGGATCAAATGTTTTTGCAGATTTTACCACTATAGATTTCACAAATAATGATGTGGGATCTTTTGGTTTTGATCTTTACACGTTCTTTAACCCTACCACAGTAGAGATTAGAATTTACGGTACCTCCGGATTAATAAACTCTTATAGTGTTACCACTTCTAACCCAAGTTTCTTTGGAGCTATCGCCGATGAGATAATTACTAGAGTAGAAGTAGAAGATTTAGCTGGAATTGAAGCTGAACATATTGCTTTATTAGAATTTGGCCAACCATCCTTCCCACCTGTTATTGCCTGTCCATCAGATATTATGGCAAATACAGATCCAAGTGAATGTGGTGCCATTGTTAACTTTGCAGATGCGATTGCACTTGATGCTGAAGACGGACCAATTACAGCAGTACAGACTATGGGTCCTGCTAGTGGAACCCAGTTCCCTACAGGCGACACCATTGTAGAGTTTACGGCAACGGATAGCGACGGAAACGAATCGAGCTGTCAATTCACCGTAACGGTAACCGATATGGAAGCACCAGAGGCTTTATGCCAAAACCTAACATTGGATTTAATGGGCGGGTCGTCGGTTTCTATTACACCGGCCGATATTGACAACGGTTCTTCAGACAACTGTGGCATTGTAGACTACTCTTTGGATATGGACAC
>DEQW01000009.1:0-16641 GCA_002360635.1 Flavobacteriaceae bacterium UBA3356
CATTTTCGTGAAGGGGTTTTTATATGTAGTGCTTTTAAATATATCTTAAAATGTCTTTAAGTCAATTAGTGTTTTATACTTTTAAGGTTATGAAAAAGATTTTTATTATTATCATAGCAACACTATTCTTTATTAGTTGTAACAATTCTCAAAAAAGAGAACAAGATAAAAAAATACCAGTAGAGCAAGACAATGGAATTGGGGACGGAGCCCCTTCCCTATCGACTGCTTTTGCACAAGGAGTTGAAAAAACGCATAACAAAGAGGCTTTTTTAGCACATAACAATATTTCGTTTGATATTGCTTTAAATTTCAACGGACAAGAAAGATTAAAGGGAACATTTACTATGCGTACCAATTCATCGAAAATAAAATTCGAATCAAAAGACGGAAAAACAATTATTTACAACGGTGAAGAAGTTTACCTAACCCCAAAAGAAGCCGAAATGGAATCTGCCCGTTTCGATATTCTTACATGGCCCTATTTTATGGCGATGCCTTTTAAGTTAACTGACGGAGGTACCATCTGGAGTGATGTAAAACAAGTAACCGAAAAAAACAGAGATTACTCAAAAGCTAAACTTACATTTGAAGCTGGAGTTGGAGATACCGCCGAAGACTGGTACCAAGTATACGTAGACAACAACACCAACTTGTTAAATTATGCTGCCTATATAGTCACCTTTGGAAAAAGTGTAGCTAAAGCAGAACAAGAGCCGCACGCCATTTTATATGAAAATTATGTGGTTATCGATGCTATTGCCATTTCAGATACATGGAAGTTTTACAATTGGAGTGAAGAAAAAGGCTTATACGGTGAGCCTATTGGAGATGCCACCTTGAGAAATATTCAATTTTTGGAATCTGCAGATTACACCGTTCCTAAAAACGCAAAAAAAATAGAAGCTCCAAATTAAATAAAAGTATATGACAAATTTACCATGGCATCAATACCTAATGGGTGTGCTTTATATTCTAGCTGGCATAAACCATTTTAGAAAACCAAAAATGTACGAGCGTATTATGCCTCCTTACATTCCGGCGCATTCGACCATGGTTTTATTAAGTGGTATCGCTGAAATGATTTTTGGCCTCATGCTCTTAAATAAGGATACACAAACAATTGCGGCATGGGGAATCATTGCCATGCTCATTGTTTTTTTCACAGTGCATATTTATATGTTACAAAATGAACGAGCTTCCATGAAGCTACCTAAATGGGCATTGATACTCCGTATTCCTTTACAATTTGCATTGATTTACTGGGCATATCTTTATATATAATGAACTTATTTTCTTCTGAAGAACATAAAAACCTCATCAATTTAAACTTACTAGGTGCTGACGTTACTTATTACCCAAACTTTTTTTCAAAAAAAATAGCTGACACCTATTTTGAAACACTTTTAATTGAAACAAATTGGCAACAAGATGATATTACTATTTTCGGAAAAACATACAAACAACCACGACTAACTGCCTTACATGGTGAGGAAGGAAAAAGCTACACCTATTCTGGAATTACGATGCGCCCCCTACCATTTACTTCGGTATTAAAAGAAATTAAAAAGGAAGTTGAAAAAATTTCAGAAGTAAACTTTAATGTTGTTTTACTTAACTTATATCGTGACGGTCAAGACAGTAATGGGTGGCATAGTGATGACGAAAAAGAATTAGGCAAAAATCCTGTTATCGCCTCCGTAAGCTTAGGTGTGGAGCGGACATTTCATTTAAAAAGTAAAGATGATAAAGAATCAAAAACATCAATCATACTTCAACACGGAAGCTTATTGCTAATGAGAGGTGGCACTCAAGAAAATTACAAACACCAGTTGCCCAAAACGAAAAAAGTAGATTCACCCCGAATTAACTTAACCTTTAGAACCATTAAATAATAAACACTTATTTTAGGTTTATGAATGAAGAAGAAAAATTTACAATCCGAGAACTTGATCGCATTATTGAAATGGCTTGGGAAGACCGTACTCCTTTCGAGGCTATCACCTTTCAGTTTAACATAAGCGAACAGGAAACCATCGAAATTATGCGCAGGCAGTTAAAACCCTCTAGTTTTAGAATGTGGCGAAAACGAGTCCAAGGGCGAAAAACAAAACATAAAAAACTACGTGATACTGGTTTTGATCGCTTTAAAAGCAGTAGGCAAAAACAGATAACGCATAACAAAATTTCAAAAAGGTAAATTAACCAAAGATATCGTTTAAAACCTCAGCTAAGCGTATCCCTCCTTTTTGCAGTTGCATTCTAAGCACATCCATATACTCGTACATATAAGGGTACCATAATTTTTGCCCAACTTCAGTATTATCATAAATATTTTTGCAAAGTGCTCGGCTTTCATACATCCAATCCTTAATAGAACCTTGCTGTATTTGTTTTAGTTCGTTTTTTGAAAGCCCTTTTCCATTGGCTGCCAATTCAGAATACGACATCTTATATTCAGCAATCATTTTACTGTCCCACACCGAGTGCAAATTGGTGCCTTCTTTAAACCACTGAACTTGAAAGTCATTCCCTCCTTTATCCTCTGCCAATCCAATATGAAGCGGCTGGTGTAAATCACCCAAAAAGTGCACTAGCATTTTCAAGTAAAACACTTTATCTTCTTTTGAAGCATTTGCATCTTTAAGCACCTCAATACTTTTATTGATGGCTACTATAATATCACCGGCTTCATTTTTTTCATGGTTTTCGTAAGTTGAATCAAAAGGAAAATTTACATAATGCCACGGTCCATACTTGCGGTATTTACTATCGCTTTTAATTTCATCCGCATACGTTGAAACCAAAGCCAATGATTGACCATCTAACAATCTATTAATGTTACGTTTTGCTTTTTTAGTTAGGTACTTTTCAGCAATAGCACCTGTTGCTCTATGCCCATTACGACCCCAGTCTTCAGCTGGATAAGCTGTTAAAACAGTAAATACGGTTAATACAAATAACAAGATTCCTTTTTTCATAGTATGTTTTTATTCTTCCTGAAGAAATTTAAAACAAAGATACCATTCCTTGTTTTAAGTTAATATTATAAATAGTTGGAAATTTCAGAAAAAGAGTTATATTTGATTAATATCATTTTAATATCAAATTAAATTTAACTACTATGTCAAACGAAAAAACGATCACCCCGGCCAACGGCTACTTAATGCTGTTTGTATTTTTTATCCTTATTGCAGCAGGCGTAGTTGGTCTGCTCACTACAAAAAACCCTTGGTTTATTGCTTTATTTTTCCTCGGCCTTTTAACATTACCAGGGTTTGTACTCGTAAACCCTAACGGCTCGAGAGTATTGTTACTTTTCGGAAAATACATAGGAACCATAAAAAAGAACGGTCTTTTTTGGGTAAACCCTTTATATGCGAAGAAAAAAATATCATTACGAGCACGTAACTTTGACAGCGAACGTTTAAAGGTGAACGATAAACTAGGAAATCCCGTAATAATCAGCACCATTTTGGTTTGGCGTGTTCGTGATACACATAAAGCCGCTTTTGATGTTGATAATTATGAAGAATTTGTCCGTATACAAACCGATGCTGCTGTACGTGAATTGGCCAGTAAGTACCCGTACGATAATTTTGCAGACGAAGGCATGGATGCCGATATTACGCTACGCTCCAGTATGGAAGAGGTAAACGAAGCTTTGGTAAAAGGCCTGGATGAACGTCTTACCATTGCTGGCATTGAAGTGTTAGAGTCCCGGATTGGCTATTTAGCATACGCCAATGAAATTGCGAGTGCGATGCTAAAAAGACAGCAAGCAACTGCAATTGTTGCAGCACGCCATAAGATTGTCGAAGGTGCCGTTAGTATGGTCGAAATGGCTCTTAATGAACTAAGCAAAAAGCAAATTGTCGATCTTGATGATGAGCGAAAAGCTGCTATGGTAAGTAATTTAATGGTAATTTTATGTGGTGACAAAGATGCGTCACCAGTTGTTAATGCTGGAACATTGAATATGTAAATTACATTCATTAAAAATTCACATCATGAAAAACCTAATCATCTTCTTTACTTTAGTTTTCTTCGGAAGTAGTTACGCACAAGATAACTTTACCTCCGAAGAATTGAAAATAACCCCCTTGGTAGAAGGTACGCTTTTAACGCCTGAAACTTCAGGAAAAACACCGCTTGTTATCATTATTGGTGGTTCTGGACCTACCGATAGGAACGGCAATCAAAATATGATGAAAAACAATTCGCTTAAATTTTTAGCGGAAGCTTTGTATAAAAATGAAATAGCCAGTTTTCGTTATGATAAAAGGATTGTGAAAATCATGAAAACAGGAAGCATTGATGAAAAGAAAATACGGTTCGACGATTTTATTGAAGATGCCATTGCCGTTACTGAATATTTTAAAAAAGACAATCGTTTTGGTAAGCTTTATATTATTGGTCACAGCCAAGGCTCGTTGGTTGGTATGATTGCCGCTCAAAACAGAGCAGATGGTTTTATTTCTATTGCCGGAGCTGGTCAAGAAATAGATGATGTTATTGTCGATCAATTGGCAAAACAAGCACCGGGTTTAGTTGATAATGCCCGGCAATCCTTTGACGATCTTCGTGTAAATGGTACGGCACAAAATTACAGCCCAGGACTAGCATCTATTTTTAGACCTGATATTCAACCCTTTATTTACAGCTGGATGCAATACAATCCACAAGTAGAACTTTCCAAGTTAAACATTCCCATTTTAATTATTAATGGGGACAAAGACCTACAGGTTCAGGTAAGCGAAGCAGAAGCATTGCACAAAGCAAAGCCTGGCGCCACATACAAGGTGATTCCAAAAATGAACCATGTATTAAAAAGTATAGATGGTAACGATTTAGAGAATAGTAAATCGTACAATCAATACAACCTTCCCATTTCTGAAGAATTGATTACCATTATCACCCAATTTATTGAAGCTAATTAATATGCCCAAAAAGAAAGCCTTTGCCCTGCGCGTTAATGAAGATATGATGAAAGCCGTTGAAAAATGGGCGGCAGATGAGTTTCGTAGTACCAACGGACAAATTGAATGGATGCTGCATGAAATGTTGAAAAACTCAAATAGACTTCCGAAGAAGAAAGAGTAACTTGTATTTTTCTCGCAAATAATTGTATTTTGCAGTCAAACAATTGAAATTCATGCAAGACAATCTTACTCAAGAAATAATAGACACTTCGCCTCTTTTCACAAACGACACCATTGTTTTTGGAGTGTTAATGTTAGCCTTAGGGTTTATTTTTTATACCTCATCAAAAGAATCAGGATTTTGGAATTCTTTTTACAAGATAGTTCCGGCGTTGTTCATGGCCTATTTTTTACCTGCATTGTTAACGACTTTTGGAGTTATTGCACCAGAATGGACAAGCGTCTCAGATACTGGAGCAGCTGTAGAAAGCAGCTCAAGCCTCTACTATATGTCTAGTCGTTACTTATTACCTGCCGCATTGGTCTTAATGACGCTGAGCATCGATTTAAAAGCAGTTTTCAATCTTGGTCCCAAAGCATTGATTATGTTCTTTACCGGAACTATTGGGATTGTAATTGGTGGACCACTTGCCGTTTTATTAATAGGTACCATCTCTCCCGAAACAGTAGGAGGAGCTGGTGCAGATGCCGTTTGGAGAGGTCTTTCCACCTTGGCGGGAAGCTGGATTGGCGGTGGTGCCAACCAAACTGCCATGCTCGAAATTTACGGTTATAACCAAGAATTGTACGGTGGGATGGTATTTGTAGATATTGTAGTTGCCAACATCTGGATGGCAATCATTTTAATAGGAATTGGTAAGTCTGCGCGTATTGATAAATGGTTGAAATCTGATACTTCTGCAATTGAAGCCCTAAAAGCTAAAGTTTCCGATTATGCTAAAACGGTGGACAGAAATCCTACCCTAACCGATTTAATGATTCTTGCGGCCATTGCTTTTGGCACAGTTAGTTTTGCTCATTTCGGCGCAGGATATTTGAGTACTTTCTTTGAAGATTTTGTAAATAGTTTCCCTAAAGGAATTACGCGGAATGTATTTACTTTCTTAAGCTCTTCATTCTTTTGGATGATTTCGATAACCACTCTAATTGGAGTTTTACTTTCTTTTACCAAGTTAAGAAGTTATGAAGGTGCCGGGGCCAGTAAATTTGGGAGTGTTTTTATTTACATTCTTGTTGCCAGCATCGGTATGAAAATGGACCTAACGCTTATCTTCGATAATTTCGGTCTTATCTTCATAGGTCTTGTTTGGATGTTGATTCATGCTGGATTATTAATTTTGGTAGCCAAGCTAATCAAAGCGCCTTACTTTTTCCTTGCAGTAGGTAGTCAAGCCAATGTGGGAGGAGCAGCATCTGCTCCTATTGTCGCGTCTGCTTTTCACCCTTCGTTAGCAACGGTTGGTGTACTACTAGCTGTTTTTGGGTATGCAATAGGTACTGTCGCAGCAATTCTTTGTACGGTATTAATGCAATTGGCGGCAGTTTCTTAATTAAGAGTTTTATTTCTGAAAATATAAACAGACTTTAAAAAAGTTATTAGTGTTTCAGGTTTTCAGTTTTCAACAAATTATGCATCTTTGCGACCTTAAAAAACTTATTTATATAATGAGAATATTTGTCATTGCCATTATTGCTTTATTTATAGTTAGTTGTTCTAATTCAAACCCTGAATTGGAAATGAAACTTTCCGGAAACGTGAAAGGACTAAAAAAAGGGACTTTGTTATTACAAAAAATTAAAGACTCATTATTAGTGTCTATTGATTCAGTAAGTATTGATGGCAACCCGAATTTTACATTTGTTGAAGAGATTGCCAGCCCTGAAATTTACTATTTATATTTACGCCTTAAAGATGGTACACTTAGAGAAGATCGAATTCCTTTCTTTGCAGAGCCAGGCGAAATTGTAATCAATACAAGTTTAAAAAAGTTTGGAGACGACTATATTATACGTGGTTCAAAAAATGAAAAAGCTCTTGATGACTATAAAAAGCTAATGCAACGATTTGCAGATAAAAACCTAGATTTAATTAAAGAAGAGTTAACAGCTCAAAAAGACGGAAGCGACTCATTGCTAAATGCTATTAAAAAGAAAAAAATGACCGCCCTTTCTAGTAGGTATTTGGCCACCGTAAATTTTGCTTTGAACAACAAGGATAAAGAAGTAGCCCCATATTTATTGTTAACAGAGATCTATGATGCCAACATAAAATACTTAGACACTGTTTACACTTCACTTACACCAAAAGTAAAAGACTCTAAATACGGAACGCGTTTAGAGTCTTTTATTTCGAAACGAAAAACTATGAAGGATAGTTTATAGCGCGTTAATCCTATCAATTAATTTTCTTCCTTCAGTTTCTAATTCTTGGTTAATTCCTTTAAAATGTTGCTTTTTATTTTCAACATCTTTTTGGTTCACCTTTATAATTAAAGCATCAAAAACAGCGATGGCATCATCGATTATTTTTTCAGATTCTTTAGTTTCTTTTTCCGGGTGAGTAAGTTGCCATATATAGACAGCTTCAATAATATCACCTAAAACATAATTAATGTCTCTTTTTAAGTCGCGTACACTTGCCATTTTATTGAATTTAAATTTGGCGCAAGGTACAAACAATTACGGAATGTACGTTTCTAAAAGTGTTACAGATGTAGATTTTATTTTAATTGAAGAAAAACACGCAGGAATTAATAGTGTTTCCCCTTTTTTTAAGTGCTCGGAAGCTGTTTTAGTTTCTATCATGGCTTCTCCTTCGGTACACATGTAAACCACAAAAGAGTTTATTTCAGTTAAATCACGATCAAAATCCTGAGTGATGTTTAACTTATTTGTTTCAAAGTACTGAAGTCTTTTTAAAGGGATTACTTCATTATTGCTATCTTGGTACAGTACTTTAGCATTTACTTTTTTGTAAATTATTGCGTCTTTTGCCAGATCTGTATGTAAGTCACGCATCTTGCCATTTATATCGGGCCTATCCCAATCGTAAATTCTATAAGTAATGTCTGAAGTTTGTTGTATTTCGGCCAAAAGAACTCCGGCTCCAATAGCGTGAACAGTACCCGGTGCGATGAAAAAAGTGTCTCCTTTTTTTACTTTTTCAGAATGAAGGATATCTATAATGTTACCTTCAGAGAGTTTTTTTAAATAACTCTTTTCATCTATTTCTTTATTGAAACCCAATATAAGGCGAGCGTCTTTTTCTGTATTGACTATATACCACATCTCAGTCTTCCCGAAACTATTGTGCCGTTTTTTTGCCAATAAATCTCCGGGGTGCACTTGTACAGAAAGATCTTCCCTTGCATCAATAAATTTAAATAACAAAGGAAATGTATCCCCAAATTGATTGTATACTTTTTCCCCTACTATTTCGCCTTTAAATTTCGAAATTAAACTAGGTAAAGACTGTCCTTTAAATGGCCCATTATCTACTACTGACGTTCCATTTTCTAAATCTGAAATCTCCCAGCTTTCACCTATATATTTATTTTTGTTTTTTCCTTCTTTACCTAAAAAGCTAGAAAGTTTTGTTCCTCCCCACACTTTTTCTTTAAGTATAGGAACAAATTTTATTGGGTATAACGCGGGGAGTTTATTCATTTATTAACCGGTATATACTACAAAGTTGCGTGGCGTTTCATATAGTTTTATGGAAATTTCAAATTTAGAATCCAATCGGGCGTGAAGTTTTTTCCATATTACAATAGCTATATTTTCAACTGTTGGGTTTAACTCCTTAAATTCTTCTACTTCTACATTTAGGTTTTTATGGTCAAATCTATCTTCAACTTCTTCTTTAATTATCTTTTTCAGAAAATCTAAATCGATTAAATAGCCAGTTTTAGGATCAAGTTCCCCCGTTAAACCCACTTCAAGTTCATAGTTGTGGCCATGGTAATTTGGATTACTGCATTTACCAAAGAACTCACGATTTTTTTCATCACTCCATTCTTTTACAAATAGACGGTGCGCTGCATTAAAATGTGCTTTCCTGAAAATTGTTAAACTCATAGCGCTAGGTGTTCTTGGAATTTATCGAAAATAATTTTAAACCACGCTGTATAAATAGCTGGATTGTCCTTCATATCTTTTTCAACAGCCTCCATGGACATCCATTTCCAAGCGGCAACTTCATCTGGATTAATATTAGGCTCGCCGTTATACTTACCTAACAACATGTGGTCATACTCGTGCTCTGTCAATCCATTATCAAAAGGAGCTTTATAAATAAATGAAATGGTTTCTTTTAAATCTGTTGAAAAACCCATTTCTTCCTGTAATCTTCTTTTCCCTGCATCTATGTTGCTTTCTCCGTCTCTTTGGTGACTACAACAAGTATTTGTCCATAACCCAGGAGAATGATATTTATGTAATGCTCGTTGCTGTATCATTAATTCATTTTTATCATTAAAAACGAATACAGAAAAAGCCCTATGCAATAAAGCTTTTTCATGAGCTTCCATTTTGGGCATTAATCCTATTTTTTCATCCTTTTCATTTACAAGGACTACTTTTTCTTCTATCATGCAATTTCAGTTTTTTCAAAAATACGAAATAGCGGGTTGTAAATAAAACCAAAATGAAAAGCGTTCAATAGATATTGAACGCTTTTAGAAATATAATTTGGTTGGTTAATTAATTTTGAATGATGAACATTGACCTTCTGTTTAATTGGTGTTCTTCCTCAGTACAGTCTACATCATTGCTACATTCATTGATAAGATGTTTTTCACCATATCCCTTTGCACTTAGCCTATCTTTATCAATGCCTCTTTCTACTAACCAATTAAGAGTAGATTGGGCTCTTCTTTCAGAAAGTTTCTCGTTATAGCTGTCTCGCCCTCTAGAATCGGTATGGGATTCTATATGTATTACCAATTGAGGGTATAGCTGCATGGCGTATAGTATTTTAGCTAATTCCACAGAAGCATCCGGACGAATAAAATCTTTGTCGTAATCAAAATAAATAGGCTGTAATTTTAAGCGACACCCTAAATCGTTTGGAGGACATGGCTCTTCTAGTTTTAACTGAAGATTTAAATCTATAACTCCTCCCTCATCTGGTGTTTCCAGTGATTCTTCTTTAGGAAAGTACCTGTTTTTTGTTCCTCTTAAAATATATTTTGTATCACATTCTGCAGTAAAACTGAAAGCGGCATCTTCGCCTACGGTCATTTTTTGTATCAATTTATTGTCTTCATCTAAAATAGAAACTTCGGAGCCTGGCAATAATTCTTCTGTGTCAATATCGGTAACAATACCGTTTATGGTCATGACGCATTTTTCATAGAAATAATAAATTTCATCATCTATACTACCGCGACCTCCGTCTATATTTGATGTGTAATACCCTGTTCCTTCAGATTCTTTAGTAATAAACCCAAAGTCGTCCATATTTGTGTTAATTGGAGAACCAAAATTTGATATTTGTTGTAAGTTCCCGTCCTTATCAATTGCCGAAACAAAAACATCAAGTCCTCCAAAACCACCGTGACCATCACTGGAAAAATACAAATTATTGTTTTCACTTATAAACGGAAAGGTTTCGCGCGATTTGGTATTGATTTCAGGGCCTAAATTTATTGGGATTCCATAAAGAAATGAACCATCGCTACCTTTTGTAACATCAACATACCAAAGGTCTGACCTCCCAAAAGTACCTTCCATATCCGATGCAAAATAGAGTTTTTTTTCATCTTTACTTAATGTTGGATGCGCAACACTGTATTCTGGACTATTAAAGGGTAACTCTTTTACATTTCCCCAGGAATTATCATCATTGTTATACGTAGCTTTATAAAGTTTTAATCGAATTGTCCTTTCTTTATCATACCCTTTTTTCCCTTCGTTATAGTTATTTCTGGTAAAGTACATGGTTTTACCATCTTTGGTAAAAGTGGAAGAGGATTCATGATATTCAGTGTTAATATTACTTTTTAAAGGTGTTGCATTAGAAAGTCCGCCTACACTATCTACGTCTGCTACAAACAAGTCTAAATAAGGTAAATTGTTCCAGTTATGGGTTCTAAAGTTCTCACGGTCTTTTGTAGAAGAAGCAAATACTATCTTGTCTTTATAATATGAAGGTCCGAAATCTGAAAAACGTGAGTTGACCGCTACTTTATTAATGACATATTTAAAAGGATGAACTCCCAAGCTTTTAAGATACTCAGGGTCATTTTCAAATTCCTTGACCTCTCTTTCTACCCCTCCTAAACTAAGGTAGGTGTCCATCATCTCTTTGGATTTTTTATAATCCTCAACACTTTTAAGGGATTGTGCTATCCTGTAGTAATATTCAGTTTCTATCTCTCCGGGATACTCTGCAAGGAGTTTATTGTACCAGTCTACAGAATTTATGTAATCACTATTGTAGTAATAGGTATCACCTAATTTTTTATAAATTTCTGCGGAAGTAAAACCATTCTCAACAACCTTAAGGTAAATTTCCCGTGCATTTATATAATCATATTTATCAAACTGGTTATTTGCTTTGGCAATTTTACTGTTTTGTGCAAAAGATATATTTGCCAGTAATAAAACAAAACCAAGGATTATAAACTTTTTTGGGGTTGCCTTCATAAGTACACTTTAAAAAATTAGTTATTATTTAAAATGTATTAGTTAGATACTTTTAATGCTACCCCTCTTGGTTTTGTTTGGGATACAGGAATAGCAAACCTTAGTTAGATTCTAATTTCCAATAACTTAAATTACAAAGGGGAGACTGTTTTCTTATATTTTTTAATTTTGAATAATAAACATAGACCTTCTATTTAGTTGATGCTCTTCTTCAGTACATTTAACCCCATTAGAGCATTCATTAACTAAACGATTTTCACCATATCCTTTCGCACTAAGCCTATTACGGTCAATTCCTTTTTTAACTAACCAGTTAAGGGTTGATTGTGCTCTTTTTTCAGATAACGCTTCGTTATAGCTATCATTCCCACGAGAATCTGTATGCGACTCTATATGTATTATCAATTCTGGATATTCGCGTAGGGCAGCTAGTATTTTCGCCAATTCAATTTCAGCATCTGGTCGAATGTTATATCGGTCAAAATCAAAATAAATAGGTTGTAAGCTAAGACGACATCCTAAGTCATCTGGAGGACAGTCTACGAGTTTTAACGGTAACGGAACTTCAACAGTTCCTGTTTTTGTTGGTGTGGCTACTAACTTTTCATTAGGAGCATAACTTTCTTTTGTACCACGTACTGCATATTTACTATCACATTCTGCAATTAAGGTATATCTAGCATCGTCACCAACTATTACGCTTGTAATTTCTTTATTATTGGAATCTAACAGTGTTACTGCTGCTCCAGGCAATAATTCTCCGCTCTCTACATCTGTTACTAAACCAGTAATGGTTATTTGGCATTTTTCTTTCAGTAGATATATTTCATCATCTACACTTCCACGGGCTCCATCTCTATTTGATGTTAAGTATCCTTTTCGTTTGGTTTCTTTTATAATAAAGCCAAAATCATCTTGACTGCTATTAGCTGGCTCTCCTAAATTTTTTACTGCACCTGGTTTTCCATTATCGCTTAATGGGGTTACATATATATCAAACCCACCAAGTCCAGCACGTCCATCACTTGAAAAGTAAAGATTGTTTTCTTCACTAATGAAAGGAAAAGACTCTCTAGCTTCGGTATTAATTTCTTCACCTAAATTTACAGGTTCCCCATACTTGTTTTTCCCAAGTATATCAACGTACCATAAGTCTGACATACCAACTGTTCCTGGCATATCTGAAGAAAAATATAGTCGCTTACCATCATTGCTTAACGTTGGGTGTGCTACAGAATATTTATCACTGTTAAAAGGAAGCTCCACTACATCGGTCCAATAAAACTCACCTGTTTTGGTTGCTTTGTAAAGTTTTAATCTAATTGTTTTTTTTCGGTCTTTACCTTCTTTTCCATCTAAGTAATTGTTTCTGGTAAAGTACATTGTAGAGCCATCTTTACTAAATGTAGGAGTAGACTCATGATATTTTGTGTTTATATCCCCTGGAAGTGCTTGCGCATTAGATAAGTTACCATCATCATCGATATTTGCCATGTACAAATCTAAAAAAGGCTGAGCATTCCATTCTGAAATCTTACCTCCTTCTGAACTAGCTCTTGCAGTAGCATATACTATATTGTTACCATAAAAGGAGGGACCAAAATCTGATACATTACTATTTGTAGAAACTTTTTCTAAAACAAATTCTCGCGATTCTTTTGCTATACTATTTAAATAGTTTGGGTCACTCTCAAAATTTCGTACTATAAGACCATTGCCTCCGTGAGCGGCAAATTGAATCATCAATTCATCTGACTCTTTATATTTTCCTAAACTTTTTAAAGATTGGGCAGCACGATAATAATATTCTGCTTCGGCTTCATTAGGATACTCGTTAACCAACCTTGAGTACCATTTAGCTGCATTGTCATAATCACTGTTCCAATAGTATGTGTCACCAAGTTTTTTAAATATTTCGGCTGATTTATACCCGTCCTTAACTACTTTCAAATAGATTTCACGGGCATCTATATAAGCAAACTTATCAAAGTCCTTATCGGCCTTTTTAATCTCCTTACGTTGTGAAAAAGAAACTCCAACAATAAAAAAGAGGAAAATGAATAAAAGTGGTTTATTAAGTATAGGTTTCATAACGAATAGTTTTATTAAAAGAATCTTGGGGTCAACACACGTTCTGGTTTATTAAATAGGTCAAAGCGTAAAAACACTTCATAGGATCCGTCACTAAATTCTTCGATATCGGTTGTTTGGTAATCGTAACCAAAACCTATGAATATTTGGTCGCTTACTTGAAAACCTGCCATTGCACTTAAAGCTGCACTCCATCGATATGAAGCCCCTAAAGTCAATTTATCATAAATTAAAAAGTTGGCCGATGCATCCCATTGTAAAGGTGAACCACTTACAGCTTTAACCAATGTTGCTGGTTTAAATTTTAAATTTTCATTAATATCAAACACATAACCTGCTATTAAAAAGTAGTGCAGACGTTCTGCTGGCGCAACATCATTATCAAAATTGAAATCTTCTAGTGTTGATTCGTCAAAATGTTTTGTTGTTAAAAAGTTGGGGACGGACAACCCTGCATAAAAACGATCAGTGTTATAATATACTCCCGCTCCAATTTGTGGTTGTAGCTTATTATCAATATTATCTTCAAAAATATCTCCTTGGTCAAAAATGTTTAACCTATTAAAGTTAACATCTAAAAGATCTAAACCCGCTTTAAGTCCAAAGGAAAGCTCTGCTTCATCTGACGTGTTGATAGTATACGAATAATCAATATTTACATTTGATTCTACTGCCGGTCCTATTTCATCACGTACTATAGATAAGCCCAAGCCCATATTGTCTAATACACCAATTGGTGAATTAACCGTAAAGGTACCCGTTTTAGGGGCTCCTTCTAAGCCTACCCATTGCGTTCGAAGCAGTAGGCCAAAGCTTAATGCATCTCGCGAGCCTGCGTAAGCAGGGTTCACAATTTGTGTATTGTACATATACTGTGTGTACTGCGGATCTTGCTGGGCATTGCTTGAAAAACTCCCAAGTAAAATCAAAACTATAATGGCTAAATAACTGTGTTTCATCGTTACATATTTTTATACCCCCGGAGCATTACCTCCGGGAGGTTTTTGACTTTCTATCTGTTTATATATAAGTATCCTGAATAACTAGCTTTGCCAGGGTTATCTGACGGGAAGCTAAGTATATAGAAATACGTTCCTGTTGGTAATTCTTCATTGGCACGTATAGTTGCCCTTGCATTAGATTCTCCTTCAAATACATTTTCCATACCATTGGAACCTCCATATCCATCAGTCTCCCATACTAATACTCCCCATCTGTTGTATATCTTCACATTATTCTGTGAATAATCTTGGATACCTGCTATTACAAAGTAATCGTTCAAGTTGTCTCCGTTAGGTGTTATACCGTTGAATATCTCGAAATCTCCTTCAGGGTCTACGTTAGGCAATACAGTTACAGTAGGATCATCTGGTTCTCCATCTCCATTGTTATCAACATCATCATCATTGTTTGGATCATCAGACTCATCGGTCACAATTGTACCTTCATCGTCTTCCCCTGTTACAATAGCTTGGTTTATAACTTCACCAGCCTCTATATCTGCATCGTTAATAGCATAAATAGCAGTGAATGTTGTATCATCAGTTACTCCTGGATCAAGAGAGGCAATTGGCCCTCCTTGAATATCTATTCCTGGTAAAGGATCGTCTATTGTAATGTTATAAAGGGTTACAGTTCCAGTATTTGTCACACTGAAGGTATAACTTACAGTTTCTCCTTCTTGTGGAATACCATCACCATTTTCATCATTAAAGACACCTGATTTTTCTAAGGACATAGATGAAACTTGACACAATACCGTAATTGTTGGGTCATCATCATTAATTGTCTCTCCAGAATCATCTCTTACAATACCTCCATCTGGTGTAGTACCTTCAGCTGTTGCTTGGTTTACTACTTGTCCTGCATCAATATCAGCTTGGGTCACAGTATATATTGCGGTAAACGTTGAGCTATCAGTATCACCTGAAACTAAGTTTATTGGTCCGCCGGTTACTGTTACAAGTGGGTCGGTTACAGTTACATTGGTTAAATCAACAATACCAGTGTTAGTCACAATAAAGTCATATACTATTGTTTCACCTACTTGAGTACATCCATCTCCATTCTCGTCGGAAAGAGTTCCAATTTTTACTAAGGCTATTGATCCATTTTGACATAATGTAGTTACAGTTGGATCATCATCGTTAATGGTAGCTCCAGAATCATCGTTTACTATACTTCCATCTGGTGCAGTACCTTCAGCTAATGCTTGATTTACAACTTGGCCAGCGTTGATATCAGCTTGTGTAATGGCGTAATCTCCAGTATATGTCCAAGTTTCATTTAAATCCAATTCACTATCTCCGTCCGTATCTCCGGTTGGGCCGTTGATTGTTGCAATCAATGGGTCGGTCACACTTACTGATGCTAAACTAACATTACCTTGATTAGTCACTGTAAAGGTATAACTGATTGTCTCACCTACATTACTACAACCATCTTGATCTTCATCATTAAAGATTCCCGTTTTCACTATAGCTATCGCTGGGTTTTGACATAAAGCTGTAATTGTTGGGTCATCATCACTAACAGTAGCTCCAGAATCATCCGTAACTGTTTCACCTGATGGTGATTCACCTTTTGCAGTAGCTTGATTCACTACTTCTCCCGTATCAATATCAGCTTGAGTAATAGCATACGTTCCAGTATATTCCCATGTTTCAGTTACGTCCAGCTCACCATCACCATCTGTATCTCCTGTTGGACCACTAATAGTTGCAATCAATGGATCAGTCACAGAAACAAATGATAAACTTACATTACCTAGATTTGTTACAGTAAAGGTGTAATCTATTGTCTCACCTACATTACTACAACCGTCTTGGTCTTCATCATTTAATGTTCCAGTTTTTACAATTGCTATTGCTGGATCTTGACATAGTACTGTTATTGTTATGTCATTGTCAGTTATTGTTAGACCAGACAAGTCAGTTACTACGGTACCATCTGGTGCAGT
>DEQW01000009.1:16896-17294 GCA_002360635.1 Flavobacteriaceae bacterium UBA3356
ACTGTGAACGTGTAGTTGATCTCCTCACCAGGCTGTGAACAGTCACCGCCGTCGTCATAGCTGCTCTCTTTTACGATCGCTATCGCCGGGGTCTGGCATAATGTCGTTGTAGTTTCATCATCTGTCCCTACAGTGCTTCCCGATTCATCGTCCACTACGGTACCATCTGGTGCAGTACCTTCAGCCGTTGCTTGGTTGTTCACCTCGCCGGCATCGATATCATCCTGCGTGATCACATACACTCCGGTATATTCCCACTCTTCAGTTACATCCAGCTCTCCGTCACCGTCCGTGTCACCTGTTGGGCCGTTGATCGTTGCGATCAATGGGTCGGTCACACTTACTGAGGCCAAGCTTACGTTTCCTTCGTTGGTCACTGTGAACGTGTAGTTGATCTC